>NZ_CAWRFG010000011.1:0-9680 GCF_963900955.1 Aeromonas sp. 9A | reverse complement strand
CGACTACGGCTGGGACGTCAACAAACAAGACCTGAAGGGGAACTAACGCCATGTGGCCTTATGTACAGATCAACAACTTGAACCAGATGCAGGGGCCGGTGACCGAAGTCGAGCGCCACCTGCTGTTCATTGGCAGCGCCGCCAGCAACACCGGCAAGCTGCTCTCCCTCAATACCCAGTCCGACTTTGACCAGCTGCTGGGCGCCGCTGACAGCGAGCTCAAGGCCAACCTGCTGGCCGCCCGCGATAACGCCGGCCAGAACTGGACCGCCGCCGCATACGTGCTGCCCACCGACCAATCCTGGCTGGATGCGGTACGCGAAGCGCAGCAGACCCAATCCTTTGAAGGTGTCGTGGTATTGGGGCAAGCATGGGACGCCGCCAGCATCAACGCCGCCCACGCCCTCAACCAGGAGCTGATCGCCAAGTGGGGACGCTGGCAGTTCATGCTGCTGGCGGTGCCGGGTATCAATGCCACCGGCGAAGGCGCCCAAGACTGGCCCGAGTACGAGGCCACCCTGGCCGCCCTGCAGGAGGGCATCAAGGCCGACTCGATTGGCCTGGTGCCGATGCTCTGGCCCAACCTCATCGGGGTTTATGCGGGCCGTCTGTGCAACCGGGCAGTGAGCATCGCCGACAGCCCCTGTCGAGTGAAGACCGGCGCCCTGGTCGGCCTTGGCAACAAGCCGGTGGACAAGGACGGGATCCCGCTGCCGCTGGCCACCCTGCAGACCCTGGAGCAAAACCGCTACTCGGTGCCGATGTGGTACCCGGATTATGACGGCCTCTATTGGGCAGACGGGCGCCAGCTCGATGCCGAGGGCGGCGACTACCAGGTGATCGAGAACCTGCGCATTGCTTACAAGGTGGCGCGCCGGACCCGTATCCGCGCTATCGCCCGCATCGGTGACCGCTCGTTCAACTCCACCCCGGGCAGCACCGCCGCCGCCATCACCTACTTTGGCAAGGACCTGCGCGAGATGGCCAAGGCCGCCACCATCAACGGCCAGCCGTTCCCGGGCGACATCGCCTCCCCCAAAGATGGCGACATCAGCATCCAGTGGACTGCCAAGAACCTGGTCTCTGTCTATGTGGTGGTGCGCACCGTGGACTGCCCCAAGGGGATCACCGTCAACATCATGCTCGATTTGAGCCTCAACAACGGGGAGGGCTAAGCAATGACCCGTCGTATTTCCGGTGCCAGCTTTGACACCACCCTGATGGGGGCCATGGTCCACATCGAGAAGGCCAGCCTCTCCATCAGCGACAACAGCGCCGTGGCCCAGACCCGGGGCGTCCCGGATGGCTATGTGGATGGGGACGTCTCGGCGGAGCTGGAATTCGAGCTCGACACCAAGAACCTCAAGTTACTGGCCGATGCCGCCAAACGGGCGGGCAGCTGGCGCGGGATGGAGCCGGACGATGTGCTGTTCTACGCCGACACCGGCAGCGACCAGATGAAGGTGGAGGCCTTTGGCGTGAAGCTGTTGGTCTCCGACCTGCTCGACGTCGATCCCAAGGGCGGCAGCAAGAGCGTGCACAAGGTGAAAGGCTTTGTGACCTCCCCCGATTTTGTTCACCTCAATGGCGTGCCGTACCTCTCCAAGGACGACACCCGCCACCTGCTGGGTTAAGGGGGAACAGTGGACGATATCGACCGCGCCAACCAACACGCCGCCCGCATGCTGGCGGCCCAACTGGCCAAACAGGTGGGCAAAGGGCGCTACCAGGGCATGAGCCTGCATCAGTGCGAGGAGTGCGACGACCCCATCCCAGAGGCCCGTCGCCACCATGTGCCGGGGGTGCGCCTGTGCGTCCCCTGCCAGTCCCGCCTTGAACGGCTGGCCCGCTAACCCGAGCAACGGACATGAACCACATGCCTCACAAAGATCCGCCCCTCGCCACCGCCCTGCTGGCCTGGCTGATGGACAACTGGCCCGCCGTCTATGGCGCCCTGCTGGCACTTGCCATCGCGTTCCTGCGGATCACCTATGCCGGTGGTCGGGGTCGCCGCCGACTGATCGAATCCCTGCTGTGCGGCCTCATCACCCTGGCGGCCGCCACCGGTACCCACCTGTTGGGTATCCCCCAAGAGGCCACTCCGTTCCTCGGCGGCGTGGTGGGGCTGCTTGGGATCGACATCATCCGCGACCGGGCCGCACGGCTCTTCAACAAGAAGGAGGACAACAATGCCGCGCAGTAATTGCCACCCGCAGGTGGCCGCCTTTCTGGACATGCTGGCCTATGCCGAAGGCACCAAGGGCCGGGGCGATGACGGATACGACAAACTGGTCAACCCGGCGGGGTTCTTCACCGACTACCGCACTCACCCCAACGTCAAGGTGCAGGTGAACCCGCGCCTGGTCAGCACGGCCGCCGGCCGCTATCAGTTCTTGTCCAGGCACTGGCCCCACTACCGTGACCGGCTCGGCCTGCCGGACTTTGGCCCCGAGTCGCAAGACACCTGGGCCATCCAGCTTATCCGCGAGCGCAAGGCGCTGGCCGATGTGGTCGATGGCCGCATCCCCCAGGCAATCGCCAAATGCGCCAACATCTGGGCCAGCCTGCCCGGTGCCGGTTATGGCCAGCGTGAACACAAGCTCGCCGACCTGCTGGTCAAGTTCACCGAGTTCGGCGGGGTGCTGGCATGAGCACGTTCATCCGGCTGTTGCCGACCCTTATCGGGCTGGTGATTGGCACCGTGCTGTATGTCCAGGGGGAGCTGCTCACCCGTCGCGCCCAGGCACTGGCCACCGCCAACGAGACCATCACCACCCTGCAGACCACCAACGAGCAGCAGGCCAGCCAGCTGGCGACGCTGCAACGCGATGCTGCCGGGCTGCGCTCGCTGCTCACTCACCAGAACGCCGCCCTGACCGAGCTTGACCAACAACAGAGGAAAACTGCCGATGACCTGCAACACGCACTGGCCACGCCGCCGACGGGCCGCCCGAATTGTGCTCGCGAGCCTCTGCCTGTTGGCGCTCTGCGCCTGCTCCAGCCAGCCAAGGGCCCTGGTGCACACCCAGGTAGTGAAGCGGCTGCCACCGCCGGGGCTGGTGCCCCACTGCCCGGAGCCTGAATTTAACGCCGCGACCTGGGGCGAGGCCGTGGCCTTTATCCCCACCCTGCAGGGCGCGCTGCGCCGCTGCCAAACCCAACTCGACACCCTGAATCAGTGGATTGAACAAGAGGAAACCACCCCATGAGCAAGCAAACCATCACCCTGACCATCGCCGGCACCGACATCTGCTTTGAGCCCACCCTGGTGGCCTACAACAGCTACATCAACGACCTGGCCATGAACGACAAGGTGGCACCGGCCCACAACTACCTGCGTAAGATTGTCAGCGCCGAGCACAAGGAGGCCCTGAGCGATCTGCTGGCCCTGCCGGGCGCTGCCCTGCAGCTGACCGCCAAGGTCAACGAGGAGTTCGCGCCGGCGCTGGATATCACTGTAAAAAACTGACCGGGCGCGCCGAGGCCATCGAGCGCAACCAGCTGGAACAGGTACTGGCGCTGCGGCGCCACTACCTGCCCCATGAAGAGGATGACCTCGACAGCCTGGCCCGCGCCCTCTGGTTTGATAAGCACTCACGGGACACGCTCGCCTTTGCCGTCGCGCAGGGGATAGCCAAAGCCTTCAACGGATAAGAGACCCCTATGGCCTGGATGGAAAAACTCATGATGCAGGTGGCACTGGTGGACAATGCCACCAAGCCGCTGGCGGGCATCAACACCCAGATCGACCAGATCAGCAAAGCCGGTCGGCAGGGGTGGACCAACATGGCCATGGGCACCACCACAGTGGTGGCCGGCGCCATGGCGATCCAGAACGTGCTGGGCCCGGCTATCGAAATGGATCGGGCGCTGGCCGAGGTGGCCTCGCTCGACGTGCATGAGAAGACCCTCAAGCAACTCTCCGACACCGCCCTGCAGTTCTCGCTGGACTATGGCGAGTCAGCCAGTGAGTTCGTGCGCGCCTCCTACGATATTCAATCCGCCATCGCCGGACTGGAGGGCAACGAGCTGCCCGCCTTTGCACGCGCCTCCGGGGTGCTGGCCAAGGCCACCAAGGCCGACACCGCCACCATCACCAACTACATGGGCACCATGTACGGCATCTTTGAGCAGCAGGCCGTGCGCATGGGTAAAGCCAACTGGGTGGAGGACGTGGCCGGCAAGACCGCCACCGCGGTGCAGATGTTCAAGACCACCGGCCAGGGCATGACCGACGCCTTTAAGGGCATCGGTGCCAACGCCACCGCCGCCGGCATTTCGATGGATGAGCAGTTCGCCGTGCTCGGCCACCTGCAGGCCACCATGGGCGGCGGCGAAGCCGGTACCAAGTTCAAATCCTTCCTGGCCGGGGTCGGCAACGCCCAGAAGGCGCTGGGCCTGCAGTTCACCGATGCGGCGGGCAACATGCTGCCGGTGCTCGATGTGCTGGAAAAGCTCAAGGCCCGCTATGGCGAGACCCTGACAGTCGCCGGCAGTGATGAGCTGAAAAAGGCGTTTGGCTCCGATGAAGCGGTGTCGATGATCAAACTCTTGATGAGCAACACCAAGGCGCTCTCGAGCAGCATCAATGCCCTGGGCAACACCCACGGCATGGGCAAGGCCGAGCAGATGGCCGCCGCCATGACTGACCAGTGGCAGCGGGTCGAATCGGCCTGGTTTGCTATTCGAGCCGCCGCGTTCGGTGCGGTACTGCCGGCCATCAATCAGGTAGTGGGCGCCTTTGCCGATGGTGCCGACACCGTGCTGCGCTGGACCCGGCTGTTTCCCCACCTGACCAAGGCGATCAGTTACGCCATCCTGGCCATCGTCGGGCTTGGCATGGTGACCGGTAGCTGGTTACTGCTGGCAGGCCTGGCCAAGCTGGTGACCCTGGGCTGGGGCATCGTCATGACGGGGCTGCTCGCCCCGCTCAAGCTGCTGCGCGGCGCCATGGCGCTGATGCGCACCACCGTCTTGTTGGTGAACCTCGCCATGTACGCCAACCCGGTGCTGCTGATCGTGGGCGGCATCCTCGCCCTGGTCGCCGCCGTGGCGCTGGCCATCGTCTACTGGGACGAGCTCTATGCCGCCTTTTCGGTACTGACCAGCTTTGAGCTGCTGGGCGCCTTCTTCAGTGGGCTGGCCGAGACCTTTGGCCCCCTCGCCTCCCAGGCACTGATCCCCATTGCAGACACCCTGGGGATCATCGTGACCTTGCTCGGCCAAGCCTGGGACTGGCTCGGTTCCTTCTTTGGGGCCACCGAGCGCGCCAGCCTCGGGGTCGATGGGGTGACCGATGCCGGCCGGCGTCTGGGGTCCGTCCTTGGCGCCGTGTTCGAGGCCCTGCTCACCCCCTGGCAGTGGATCATCAAGGCCATTCGCTACGCCCTCGACTTGATGGGAATGATCCCGGGCATCGACATCGACACCAGCAAGCTGGTGATGCCGGACCTGAGCCTGCCCCTGACCCGCCAGCTGCAGGCCCCGGCGCCGATGGCGCGCATCAACGCTCCGCTTGCGCGCTACCGCCAGCAAGACCAGAGCGCGGTGCCCTCGGGTGGCCTGGGCCAGCAGTTGATCCAGGCCAACGCGGCCGCAACCACGGCCAACCAGAAACCGGCCAAGGCCCTGCACATCGGCGAGGTGCACATGCACAACCAAAACCCGATGACCCCGGAACAGATGGCCGAGAACGCCTGGCTGGAGACCAAATGATGAGTGAGCCCCTGATCCACGAACCCAAGTACATCGACATCCTAGTGGTGAACGGCGCCTGGCAGCTCGATGCCGGCGGCCAGCCCCGCACCACCCAGGACCGCCACAGCATCGGTCAGGACATCAAGCACCGCATCATGGAATCCGGGCTCGCCCGCAAGCTCATCGGCGAGCGCAGCCCGACCCTGCGCAGCGATGTGATGACCGAGATTGAACTGCTGGTAGAAGACGACGAGCGGCTGGTGCCCGGCACCATCCTCCTCCGTGAAGAGGCCCCCGACCGGATACTGGTCGCTGCCCGCACCTATGAATTCGGCGAACTGGAGGTAACCCTGTGAACCTGCGCCCGACCGTGGACTTTATGGCCCTGCTGGCCGAGACCGGCGTCCCGACCACTGAGCAGGCCATGGAGACCGAGCTCAAACAGGAGGTGGTGGCCGCCGGCTCCCTCATCACCAATGACAGCGATGTATCACCCTTCTGGCGGCTGGTGCGCGGGGTGGTGATAACGCCGGCGCTGTGGCTTATCCGCACGCTCTTGGCCGGTCATGTGCTGCCCAACACCTTCGCGGCCACCGCCACCGATGCCTATCTCGACCTCAAGGCCTGGGACGTGGACCTGACCCGCAAACCCGCCCAGACCACCCGGGGCCTGGTCAACTTCGTCAAAGCCAACCCCAGCGAAGCGGCCACCATCCCGGCCGATATCTGGGTCACCACCGAGCGTATCAACGGCACCATCTACCGCTTGCGGCCCTTGCAGGCGGTGGTGAGCCCAGCCGGCGAAGCGGTGGCTAAAGTGGTGTGCGAAGCAGAGTTCGCCGGGGCTGCCTGGAATCTGGCGCCGGGCTATTACAACCTGCTGAGCGAACCGGTCACCGGCATCTTGTCGGCCCGCAACGATGACAGGGAGTGGATAACCACCCAGGGGGCCGATGCCGAGGGCAACGACGCCTTGGGCTTGCGCATCCAGAACCAGTTCTCGGCAGTGGGGCGTTATCACATCGACGCCATTTACCGCTCTATGCTGGCCAGCGTCGCCGGCATTCGGGCCGACCACATCTTCTTCGAACACGAAGCCCCGCGGGGGCCGGGGACCGCCAACGCCTATATCCTGCTGGAGGTGGGCGCCACCCCGGCCAGCCTGATTGACCAGCTCAACGACTACGTGGGCCGCCAGGGCAACCATGGTCATGGCGATGACCTGTTCGTGATGAGCATCCCCGAGACCCAGCACAACCTTACGCTGTCGCTCTGGCCACAAGCCAACCTCACTGATGAGCAGCGTGCCGCCCTTAAAGCTGGCGCCGAGAACCTGGTCAAGGCGGCGTTTCGTCAGTCGGCGGATTTTCCGAGTGTGACCCGTACCTGGCCGCGCTCGCGCTTCTCGCTCTCTCAGCTCGGCCGCGAGCTGCACAGCCAGTTTCCGCAGCTGCAGAGCCTGCGCTTTGGTGAGAGTGACATCGTGTCTGGGTTGGCCATCCCGCGATTGAGCAAACTGGTGGTGACCCTGCATGACTAAGCCGACCCCGCTTGAACACAACCGGCAGGCGCCGGTGCTGCCCGATGCCAGTGCCCCCTGGTGGGAGGATGGCTACACCATCAGCCCCGCCCACGCCGAGCCGGGGTTTCTGGCGCGGGGCATCAATGCCTTCTGGCAGCGGCTCAAGGGCTGGTTGCTGCTGCCGCTGGCCCAGCAAGACCCGCTGACCTGCTCGGAATCTCTGCTCTCGTTGCTTGCCTGGGAGCGGGACATCGCCCGTTTTAACGGCGAGCCCATCGCGCTGTTTCGCAAGCGGGTCAAGTTCGCCTTTGTGAACGCCCGGGACGCCGGCGAAGTGGCCGGCTTTAAGCGCATCTTCGAGCGCCTTGGTATCGGCTGGTGTGACATTCACGAACGCCAGGCCGGCACGCCCTGGGACGTCATCACCATCGAGGTGACCGACAGCGCCATCGCCGGCAACCAGCAGCTGATGGAAACCCTCATTCAACACTATGGCCGCACCTGCCGCCGCTACCGTTTCCAGGTGGTGTACCCGGTCACCGGCACTCTGCGCACCGGTCGCATCGACATGAGCCAGCAGGTGTTCGGCGCAACCCTCAAGAGGACAGCATGAGCCAAATCATTACCAACGCCTTTGCCAACTACCTGCAGGCGTGCCTAGCAACCCAAGTGCCGGTGGTGCTCGATGAGTTCGTGCTGGCCAATATCCCGGGCCTTGACCCCAGCAAACCCATCAGCCCTGACCAGGGCTTGCCGCCAGCCAACCAGATTGTGCATCGGCGCGCAGTGGACCAGCGCGGGCGCATCAACAACGACGCGGTGGCCTACACCATAGTCATGGACACCACGGTCGGCGATTTCAGCTTCAACGCCCTCTACCTCATCAACAAGGCCGCCGGTGTGGTGGGGATGATTGTCCACAAGGGACTGGAGACCAAACTCAAGACCCATGAGGCCACCGGCCAGACCGGCAACAGCCTGGTCAAATCCATGCTGATGGAGTACGACCGCGCGCCGGATGCCACCGCCACCCATGTGGATGCCAGCACCTGGCAGATTGACTATGCCGCCCGCCTGCGCGGGATGGACGATGACCTGCGCCTGCAGGCGCTGCAGTTCTTCGGGCCGGCCACTTTCTACGGCAACGGCTTTAATCTGGTCAATGAATCAGGGGTCTACAAGGTGCAGCCCGGGGTGGCCTACGTGGGCGGCCTGCGCGCCCAGCTCGATGAGGTCAAGAAGGTGACCCCGGGCGCCAAGCCGGTGGGGCTCTGGCTCGATATCTACCGGGCTGGCTCCCTGCTCGATGCCTGGGTGAACCACTTCACCCTGACCTTGAGCGTGCCAGACCTGGTGGATTACCGGGACGCCAACGGCCATCAACACCACGTGGCCAAGGTGGCCATCATCAATGCCAATGGCAGTGTCACTGACGTGCGCCGCAAGCGCACCATCGAGCTGACCGGGGATGTGACTGGCAAGGGCATCCTGGAAGATGCCCAGGGTGTCAGCATCGCGGTGGAGATAAAGGACGGCAGCCACCGCCACAAGTGGGGCGAGCTCGACCAGGTACCTGCCACCGCCAGCCGCTGGCCCAGCTGGGCAGAGGTGACCAGCAAGCCGGACCTCGCGGCAGCCAACCACACCCACCCGGGCTCCTGGCTCAATCCCATCAACTTGAGCACGGAGGACCTCGACACCCTCAAAGCACCCAAGGTGTATGCCCAGCACGCGAGCGCCAACGCCTCGGCGGCACGCCACTACCCGGAGAACAGCGCAGGGTCGCTGATTGTCAGCAGTGGCGCCGGTCCCCAGCAAACCTACCGGGTCTACAACTCGAGCCGGGTCTGGCGCCGGGCCCAATACAGCACCGGAGCCTGGACACCCTGGACTCGGGATTACAACACCGGCAACAAACCCACGCTGGCCGAGCTGGGGGCCGCGGCGGCCAGTCACGCCCACCCCTGGTCCCAAATCACCGGGGTACCGGTGCATGCCACCCGCTGGCCCACTTGGGCTGAGGTCAGCAGCAAGCCCGCCACCATGCCACCGGCCGCGCACACTCATCCCTGGGCGCAAGTGACCGGGGCGCCGGCCACGGCCACCCGCTGGCCCGCTTGGGGCGAAGTGAGCGGCAAACCGACCACCATGCCGCCGAGTGCACACACCCACACCGCGGCTCAAGGCAACGCCGATATTGTGGCCAGTGGCTGGGGACAGGTTGGCTCGTATGCCATGGCCTGCTGCATCGCCTACGTAGGGGCAAAAACGGCCGGCTACGTCATTGCCGGCAGCAACTTGAAACTGGCCTGCGGCTCTGACCAATGGGCGGGTCGAGGGGCCACCTTGCCCGGCACCTGGAAACTGCTCGGCTATATCGTCGGGGATGGCAAGGACGGTGGCTGGAATAACTCAACCTGGATCCGCATCAGCTAAGGGACATCTCATGAGTATCGACATC
>NZ_CAWRFG010000010.1:0-6524 GCF_963900955.1 Aeromonas sp. 9A | reverse complement strand
CCCTATTCCCCAACCCCAGCCCCTGCTTCGCAGCAACTGAGCCTCACGCCGATTACAGATGCCGCCCCAACCCTGCAGATCGCCCCGCTATCTGCGGCCGATGCGTTGCAGCAGGCTTCACAACCGGTGCTGGCGGCCCGTGGCAGCCAGCTGTTGCTGGAGTTTGCCATACACGCCGCCACCGACGATCCGGCCCCCTTGCTGGTGATCCAGCCCCCCGAACAGGCAGGATCACCGCTGGCGCTGATCCCCTATTACGGCAAGTGGCATCTGGTTCGCCCGCAGGCGAGCGGCACCCTGTTGGCCCCCTCGGATCAGGAGCTGGTCGAGGGGATCGCCGGGCTCACCCTACTGGCAGGGGTGCCACGGCGTCTGGTGCTGCAGATCACCGTCCCTCGCGATGCGCCTGCCGGTCACTATCTCGGCAATATTCAGCTGCTCAGCCAACAGCAACTGGTGCAGCTGCCACTGACTATCGAGGTGCTGCCGTTGACCCTGCCCGCGGCCAGCAAGCCGGTCGGCATCTATGTCGAAGCGCCCCCCTATCTGAACTGGCTAAGCCCAAACCCCGAGGCGCTAAAAGAGCAGATCGCCACGGCCAGTCGCTGCGATCTGGAGCGGCTCGCCAAGCTGGGGATCAGCGGCCTCTCGCCCGCCCTGCCACAAGATGAAGCAGGGATGCGGGAGATCATGGGAGAAGCGGCCGGGCTCGGCTTTGTGCCCCCCCTGCTGGCCTATACCCCGCTCAAACGCTGGGGGGGCGACCCTGCCAGCCAGCTTGATCAGTGGCAAGCGCGGCAACAGGGGCTGACCGCCAGCGGCTTGCCCCCGCTGGCATGGAGCCTGTTTGATGAGCCGGATCTTGCCACTCTGCCCGCCATTACCAGCCTGGCGCGGGAGATGAAACGGCGGGATCCGGCGGTGCTCCGCGCAGGTCACTTCAATCATCCGGGTCAGGCTGGTCTGCTGGCAGAGGTGGAGATTGCCTTGATCAACGCAGGCTTTGGCGCCGACAAGGCCGATGTGGCGCGGGTACGCCAGCACAAGGTCACCCCCTGGTTTTACAATCTGGGCACCCCGAGAGCCGCCGGGTTCTATCTGTGGCAAAGCGGCGCCGAAGGCTATTTGCAGTGGCATGGCCGCATGCCCACCGCCCTGCCCTATGACCCCACCGACGGGCGGGAGAGCGACTTTATGCTGCTCGGCCCACAAGCCTGCGAGGCGCACCGCCTCTCTCACGATCTGCTGCTGTTGCAGCAAGCCATCGAAGATCTGCGCTGGCTCGCCTGGCTGGAGCAGGAGGCCCGCTATCAGGTGGAAGCCGCCCTGCTGCTGGAACGCCTGCACGAACAACTGCCGACCCGCTGGCAGGTGGCAGAACAATTGCCCTCTGCCACCTGGATCCAGTGGCGCCGCGAGATTGAACAACTGGCCAAGCAATTGAAAACATTGCAAACTGGTGCTAACTCCTCCTCCTGAAGTGACTGCGTATGGCCAACCAGACTCCCCACTCCACAGCCAAAGACAGCGCTCTGCGCCGTCTGTTGCCCTTTATGCTGCCGCTGCTGATCCTCACCGGTTGCGCCCGTCAGGAGCCGGTCAATGAGACCCTGCCGATCCTCAACCAATTACGGGATCAGCAGCTGGCCGAACAGCCCCAGCTGCAACTGCAATACCAGCAAGAGGAGACGCAACTTGCGGCCGATCAGGAGCAGCTGCTGCATCAGTTTTTGGGACGCAAGGACCCGGCCCAGATTGCGCTGGTGAGCGGCCCCGGACTGCAAACAGACATGCTGGAGAGTGCGCGGATGGCGAGCGCACGGCTGACGGCCCTGACCCGCTTGCTGGGGTCTCGCGCCATTGAGCTGGAGCCCCGCTATGACCCCATGCTGGCCCCCAATACCTTGCTGATCCGCATTCTGCCAAGCGGAACACAGTCGCCTGTCACCCCATCGGCGGTGCAATAAGGCCAAGGCAGGAGGTCGGCAAGGCCACCCGATAGAGCGGATAAGGAGCCAGTCCCCACAATTTGCGCCAACCCTGGGTGAGGCGGTAAGAGAGCAGCGGCGGGCGCTGGTGCAGCTCGCCTAAAAACATCACCCCCTGACTCATCCCGGCACCCGCCAGCGTCACAGACATCGCCTCGCTATCAGGTGCCACCAACATGGCCTGCAACAGGCCATCACAGCGGGGATGGGCCAGCTGATAGCTGACATAGGTGCCGCCCAATACCGGCGTGGCCAGTCGCAAGCGCCACCCCAGCTGGACCAGCTCCATCAGCATGGGTTTGGCCCCTTCATTGACCACCCGGTTCTGATAACGCCAGCCCATGGCGACAGCACTGAGCAGCGCCACCAGCAACAGCAGCAGATATCCCCTGGAGAGTTGCATCATGGCGCCCCCTGATAAACCGCATTGTCATCATTACCAGCTGCCGGTTCTGATAGCGCCAGCAGCAGGTATCTCCTAGAGAGCTGCATCATGGCGCCCCCTGACGAAAAGAAGCGTCATCACCAGCAGCATGATGGCCCACTGGTAGAGCTGTGCCCAACTGCCGGTGTGCAGCCACTCATACCAGCGCAGATCCAGGCTCATCAACACCAGCCGTAACTGATTGGCCCCGATATAGAGCAGGCAGACTAATAGCAACATGGGCAACTGTCGGTACAGGGGGCGCTCCGGCGCCAGCCAGCAGCAGGAGACCAGCCAGGAGAGCACCACCAGATAGAGTTGAGAAAACGAGGAGCACCCCTTGAGCACGATGAGGGCGTGGCCCCCCAGTCGTTCGATGCGATTACCATCCAGCCGAATGTCCCACCCCAGCAGTTGCAGCCACTGGCCCACCCCCCAGGCATCGAGCGCCAGCACAGGGCCGGAGAGCAGGGCAAACACCTGCTGCCCCCACAACACCGCCACGGTAAAGGCGAGCACAATCTGCAACACCGCCCGCTCATCGCCACTCTGATGACGGCGCCATAGCGAGGCCACCAACAGCAGACAGGCCAGCGCCTTGCAACTGGCGCTGGGGATCAGGATCAGCAGGATAAAGAGGGCGAGCGCCAGTGGATGCGGACGCCAGCTCGGTGCAACCCGCGATGCAATTTGCCACCAGATAGCAATCAGCAACACCACCAGCAGGTTGAAGTGACCCATATTGAGCCATACCATGCCCCACTGATTGGCCAAACCAAGTAGCAGCCAGTTGGGTGCCCACTGCCAGGGACGGATCTCCATCGCAACTCCTGCCGGTTATCAGCGCTTTTGACCGCTGACGCAAGTTCTCGCAAGTTCCATGCCTGCCCGCTCTCACCCGGACCAAGCCAAGTCAGAGGATGCAACAAAGCTGGCACGCTTTATTCATTCCCCCTTCTGGCACTAGCGCCAGGGAGAAGGAGTGAGCAATGAAACTCAAACCGTTGGCAGGGCTGCTGGGGATGTTGTTGGTAACCTCCCCCGCATACGCCTTGACCGAAGTCGATACCGAACTGCAACTGCTGATGGATGTGTCGGGCAGCGTCAGTTCATCGGAATTCAATTTGCAGTTACAGGGCTATGTGGACGCCTTTTACAGTCAGGAGGTACAAAGCGCCATCCTCGACACCAGCGGCGGTAAGCTGGGCTCCATCGCCGTGCAGATGATCATGTGGAGCGGCTCGACCCAGCAGAGCGTGATGACTGACTGGTTCCACCTCTACGACATGACCTCCATCAACAACTTCGCCGCCACCCTGGATGCCCTGGTACGCCCCTATGCGGGGATGACGGCCCCCGGTTCGGCCATGGCCTTTGGTGGCTTGCAATTTGATACCAACGACTTCACCGCCGCCCGCCAGGTGATGGATGTGTCGGGTGACGGGATCCAGAACGCAGGGCTGGATACCGCCACCGTGCGGGATCAACTGCTCGCCTCCGGCATCGATACCATCAACGGCATCACCATAGGTCAGGACTATGCCGATGGGGTACTGCAAGAGTGGTATGTGGAGAACGTGGCGGGCGGTCAGGATGCGTTTGTGATCAATGCCACCACCTTCGCCGACTTTGGCAATGCGCTGGAGCTCAAACTGGCGGCCGAAATTGAGGGGGGCATTATTCCGGAAGGTGCACTGGCCGCCCCCATCGAGGAGATCCCGCTGGCCGCCCAGCTGCTGCTCGGTATGCCGCTACTGCTGGCCTGGCGCTATCAGCGCCGATCTCAAGGCCGTCCGCAGCAAGCCAACTGGCAACAAACGCCAGCCATCGGCTGATTTATTACCCCGTGTGTCGCGATTAGGGAGCTATGGCTCCCTGATTTTTTGCCGTAAACATGGCTTTCGGCAGGGGCTGCACAACTTTTGGTTTGAATACCACCCGTATTCTGTCAGCTAACTCAGCACCGTAGGTTCGATTAGCGAAGCGTAATCGGACGTTCGCGGCCTTTCTTTTAACTCGCCAAAACGCTCATATGGCCACTTCTGCGCCCCGACATTCACTCTCTAGCTGACACAGGTCGGGACGTACTTGCCACATTGGCGGGGAGTGTCACCGCGATCGTCCGATTACGCCTACCGGCTAATCGAACCTACGAGCTATAGTATTTGCAGTTAAACGATCCTAAATATTAACAACTACTGGCAGGCCTACTACATTGCAAATAAGGACTCAAAAAATATTAAGCACCACACACCAAGAATCATTTTTAATATTTTCACACATTCTCCGAACCAACATATATGCCACTTGCATGGGATGCGCTCTCATACCTCTTAATATTTATGATTATATACTTAATACTTTCTACATCATCACCTAACCCTTTTGATATGCGCACCATAAAATAAATAATTCGAGACCATGCCTTGAAATGATCATCCGTTAACTCCGACGCAACCGGAAGCAAGTTTCCAAATGTATTTAAATCAATATCACATTGACCACGAATGGCATCAATTTCTTGTGTAGCCAATCCACCATCCTTAATAAAATCAAATAGACTATCTAGGTACTCAATGTTCTGTTCATGCTCTTCACCATAAAAATTACCAACACGGTACTTACGGGGCAATGTTTTAAACCCGTGCCGTAAGAAAAAAATCAGATACTCTCTTAGGCGTTTCTCTTTGATGATTAAAAGTTGAACTCTGTTTTGCTCTTGCCAACGATCAACAATGAAAAGTATAATGCATAATTCAATTAGCATTCCGGTTAGTTCCGGCAAAAGATTAGTCGAAAAATACTCCGCGGGGTTATTTATATAAAATCCAACTCGGGCACATACTAATAACAGGATAGCAACCACAATGGTAAATGTACCCTGCTTAGTATTACCTGGCATCCAATTCATCTTTATTATGTCCTTCTGACAAAGGCCGAAGATTTGATTAGCGAAGCGTAATCGGACGTTCGCAGTCTTTCTCTAATATGTCTCTCTAACTCACCAAAACCCTCTCTGATTGCCACTTCGCACTTCCCCCAAAAAACTCACTCTCGAACTGGCATCGGTCGTGACGTTATTGCCGCATTGACATGGAATTTCACCACGAGCGTCCGATTATGCCCATCTGCTAATCGAACCTACGGTCTAGACAACTAACATACGCATATATTCATCATGTACCGACGCTCTCACTGCCAACATATACTCAGAAGTTCTATTTTCAGGGTGGTTAAATCTTCTCAACGGACTATCTATATTTTTTTGCCAGTAGAGAAATCTTTGAAATAGTTTACGCCCATGACCGAATTTCTTACCCCACATAGAAGAAAATGTGTTCTCAATCCTATCTAGGTAGTCATCTGAACTTTCTGTTGAACGAGTAAGCATAAGATTTGCAGTTTTAGCGATAGCTTTATCCATACTTGCCAACAACCAGATCTGCTCTCTATCATTATTAACCAATGATATCCAGTGCTGTAATAATGCTAAATCCCAAGCTGCATTTCTAACACTTTTCAAAGAATTAGACTTAATCATCTTTGGTATCCTATGACGACTAAAATATATCGCCATAAAATAAAATGCTGGTATGCAAAATACATATTCCTCAAACATCCACTCTAACAACAATATCATTGCCTCGTAATCACTTGTGCATTTTGAACGAATGCTTAAACCTTTTTTAATTACGACAATGTTAAACTCAAATTCTTTTACGCGGTACTCAGGATCAAAATTCAATAACTCTCCAGAATCAAATTTTGGGACTAGATCACTAGGAATTGAATGGATTTTTTCTAATGCGATATCAAGATAAATATTTGCATTCAAGTTATCCGCAGATCGAAAAAAACTCAACTCTTTATCCGCCTTCTCTATTGAGGCATTTTCAATATACTCATGATATGAAAGGCCCGGTTCAGATTTAATATCTGCAGCGTTAAAGAAAGCTTGTAATGCAGCGGCAAGTCTATGGCATTTATTGCGTTCAGAATCTGGTTGCAACTCGATACCTTTCACCAGATCAATGAGATATGAAACAATATTTCTATCAAGTAAGCAACTAAATCTCTGATCTCTATTTAATAGATAATTTTCAATCTTATAC
>NZ_CAWRFG010000009.1:0-10934 GCF_963900955.1 Aeromonas sp. 9A | reverse complement strand
CAGGCAGGGCGCGGCGACGTTCAAAATCGCTCACGGCCACATCCGGCCAGAAGCCGTCATTGCGGATAGTGGCGGCGCTGTAGTCGATGTCCTTGCCTGCAAACATGGCTGGCCTCGCTGGTTGGTTGAAATGGAGCACCCCTGAAGCCACGCAATGGCCGCTGGGTTAGCCATAAGCTGCCCATGGCCTTCGCGCCGGGGTGCGGTGGCGCGGAGAGTCGGTTACTGCTCTGTGTTAAGCGCCCGCAGGCGCATGGCAATCTTTTGGCGCAAGGTGCCGACGCCCACTTTGCCGTGCAGCTGGTCGGCCTGGGCCAGCCAGTGATCGGCTTGCTCCAGGGTGGCGCTGTCGCCCACGGCGCTGGGGCGGGGCAGGCCGTCGTGGTCGCGCAGCAGCAGGCAACCGGCGGCCTTGAACCACTTGGCGGTCAACCGCTCGTTGAGGCGCCAGTCGGTGCGCACCTTGTCGAACACCCGGGAGAACCAGGGCTCGACGGCATGGCCTTCGGCCGCCTGTTTCTCGGCCCACTCCAGCACGGTGTCGGCCACAAAGTGGGCCCAGTCGCGCTTGATGTTGTTCGGGGTGCGCTGCCCCTGGGCAATGGCGAGCTCCGCCCAGGCAATGCCGGCGTCAAAATCCCCAACGTCAAAGGCCCAAATGATAAGGCGCTGAAACAGCTCGTTCTGGTAGGGCTGGCCGGACTCCGCGACCGTGGCCAGATAGCGCTCCACATAGGGGCGGTACCTGGGCATCAGCTCATCGCGTTTCATGTTCACCCGATCCCCAATGCGCGCCAGCTTGCGCAGCCGGACCATGTCCTGCTCCAGCGCAATCAGCTGCAGGTGCAGGCTGTCGGCCACCGCGCCGGTGGCCATGCCAGAGCAAGCGGCCTGCTCGGCCCCTTGCCTGGCGATCAGGCGCTGCTTGTGGCGTTGACCGGGTGAGCTCATGGCTTAGTCCTGCGGCTCGGTGGTGGGCGCCTCGGTCGGCTTGGCGGCGCCAATCTCGATATCAGCCTCCTCAAAGCCGCCATAGGCCAGGTGTTCGCCGAGGGCATAGCCTTCCATGCGCCAGTACTGGTTATCGAAGCACTTCTTGTCCTGGTTATCGTCGGCCTTGCGCTTGCGGGTGCCGCGCTGGGTGTAGATGTGCAGGTTGTCCAGGGTGGTGACCACCATCCGCTTGCCCGGGAAGAAGGGCGGGATGTAGGCCCGGCGCCCGGCGATGGATTCGGCCAGCTTCTGGGCGGCGATCTGCTCGCTCGGCTTGGTGGCTTCGCTGTAGAGCTTGGCCTGGGCGGCGGCAATCAGGTCGGTACCGACCAGCACCACCAAACGCGGGTCCTGGCGAAACAGCGGATCGATGGTGGTGTTGATAAGGTCGGAGGCCATCTCGTCCAGGGTCTTGTAATCGCCGTGGCCGTCCGGGTCGAAGCGGATCTTCTCGCCAGCCTTGGCCTTGATGATCTGGCTGCCGTCGTTCCACTCGCGGGCAATCTGGTGCCAGCCCTTGTTGACGTCCTCTCCCAGCGGGTGCTCGGCAGGATCGGTATCGGCGGCCGCGTCGATGCCGTTCCAGCCGACCCGCAGCATGTCCAGGGCAAACGCCTTGTTGATGAAGTCGCCCACCAGGCGCAGGAACTCGCCCTCGCTGCCGGCGTTGGCCCAGACGCACAGGGTCGCCCAGTCAAGGGAGGCGCACGAATCGGTCTCGGTCAGCTCGTAGGTGTTGCCATCGACGCCGATCTTGCCGTTGAAGCGGCCGTTTTTCTTGCGGCCGGTGAACAGCTTGCCGATGCCCACTTGCACCACCTGGCCCTTGATCTGGTCCACGTCCAGGCAAGTGACGAGGCCAAGGAACTCGACCGAGGCGAGCAGGGCAGCGCGCAGGCCGGTTTCCACCGGACCGGTGACGCTGAACTGTTTGGCCAGGGCGTTAACGGGGATGCCGTAGGACTTGGCCAGGGCGTTGCTGTATTGGTCCAGGCGCTGCATGGCCTGGACGGTGAGGGTCTGACTCATGGGCCGTCCTTAATATACGGTGGGGGTATCGTCACCGCCGAGCGCGCCCGGGCGCTGGCCCGGCACTTCAACGGAGAACTTCTCGATCTGGCCTTGCAGCTCGCCGACCTTGTCGGTCAGACCGGTCAAGGTCTGCTCCAGCTTGGTGAACTGCTCGGCGGTGATGCCGGGCTTGTCGTCAACGATGACGGGATCGGTGACCGGGGCGGCGGGTTGCTCATCGGTGGGTTTGGCTTCCAGCTTGGCGCTGAAGGCATCGATCTTGGTGCCAAGGCCGGTCAGGGCCCCCAGCATCTGATCGAACTGTTCTGGTTTCATTTCCTCATCCTCGGGTTGGCTGGGGGTAGGTTTGGGGTCAGGGTCGCCGTGGCTTGCCAGGAAGCTGAAAAACTTGGCGATCAGGCCATCAGCCTTTTCGTGCTTGGGTAGCTTGAAGGTGGAGAGATCCAGCTGTTCGCTGGCGCCGATGGTGTGGCCTTTGTGCTTGGTGCTGAATTTGAGGCGCGTGGTACCGAGGCTTGCCGGCTCGTCGGTGACGCCGAGGCCCAGCAGGTAGGTGCGCCCGGTGTCGGCGAAGTTCTCGAAGGGCTCGATGGAGCAGAACTGATACTGGCCGTTCTGGTTGTAGTAGATGAGATCGCGATTCGGGCAGAGGATGGCGAACAGCTTGAGCTTGCCATCGACTTCCACCGTTTTGAGCGCCTGCACCACACCGAAGTTTGACCAGCGATCGTGCTCTGGCCACAGCAACGCCGTGTAGAAATCGGGGTCGTAGGTTTCGGCCATGTCGGTGAGCCAGTCGCGGGTAATATCCCGCCCGTCCACCGCTTTGCCTTCGGTGGCGATACAGACCCAATCTGTTCTCAAGGTTGTTGCGCTCATGCCTGCTCCCAATAGATGCGGGCTCAGGCTATCGGGTCGGCAAGGGGGTTTCATCCTGTTGTGTTCGGGGGGATTCGGATCCAGCGGGATATCCGAATTGCTCAGAACATCAGTGGGATAAGCGAGGGGAGGGGGCTGGCTATGATGGCGCCATCATTCATATTGAAGGAGGCGCCGTGGCGTATCCCGAAGAGATCCGCAAGGCAGCAAAGGGACTCTACCTTAAGCGATGGACCCCCCAGGAGATCAAGGACGAACTGGGGCTCAACTCGTGTCGCATTGTCTACTACTGGGCCGAAAAGCTCGGCTGGCGAGAGCTGCTGACCGATGAGGCGGTGGAGGATGCCATTGCCCGTCGGGTCAATGTGCTGCTGGATCGCGAGAAGAAAACCCCGGGCGAACAGGAGGAGCTGGACCGGCTCATCGGCCACCATGTCAGCCTCAAAGAGAAAGCGCTCAAGTGGGCCGAACGCCAGCAGGCACTCACCGCTCGCCGCGAGAGTGGTGATGAGCCCACTGCCGAGCGGCCGCGCCGTGGCCGGGGCGGCCAGGATAGCGGCAGCAGCAAGGGCAAAGGTGGCAAGAAGGGTAAGAACCAGGTAGGCCACCTGACAGAGGCCGACTTTAGCGAGTGGCTGGGTACCCTGTTTGGCTATCAGCTGCGCTGCCGGGAGGCCAAGAACGATCCGGCCCTGCCGCGTACCCGCAATATCCTCAAGTCCCGCCAGATAGGCATGACCTACTACTTCGCCGGCGAGGCGCTGGAAGATGCCATTCTGACCGGTGGTAACCAGATATTTCTCTCAGCCACCCGCGCCCAGGCGGAGGTGTTTCGCTCCTACATCTGCAAGATTGCCCAGACCTTCCTCGGGCTGACCCTGACCGGCAACCCCATCGTCTTGTCGAACGGGGCCGAGCTTATCTTTTGCTCCACCAACTCCAACAGCGCCCAGTCTCGTTCCGGCAACGTCTACATCGATGAGTATTTCTGGATCCCCAACTTCGAGCGGCTCTCCGATGTCTCCAGCGCCATGGCCACCCAGAGCCACTGGCGCAAAACCTACTTCTCCACGCCATCGAGCAAGGTGCACGAAGCGTACCGGTTCTGGACCGGGGATCGCTGGAAAGGTACTCGCCCAAGTCGGCAGGCTATCGACTTTCCTGGTGAAGATGACCTGCGCGACGGGGGCCGCATCTGTCCCGATCGGCAGTGGCGCTATGTCATCACCATTGAGGATGCCATACGCCTTGGCTGTAACCTCATCGACATCGAGGAGCTCAAGGACGAGTACCCGGAGGAGGTGTTTGAGCGCCTCTACCTTTGCCGCTTTATCGACGATGCGCTGTCAGTGTTCAAGTTCCAGGACATGGAGCGGGCCGGGGTGGACCCGACCCGGTGGGAGGATTACAAGCCCGGGCGGCCCGACCCGTTCGCCCGGCGGGAGGTGTGGCTGGGCTATGACCCGAGCCGCACCCGCGACAACGCCACCCTGGTGGTGGTCGCCCCGCCCACCGTCGCCGGCGAGCGGTTCCGGGTGCTGGAGAAACACTACTGGCGGGGCCTCAACTTCCAGTACCAGGCACAGGAGATAGAGCGCATCGCCAAGAAGTTTCGGGTCACCTATCTGGGGGTCGATGTCTCCGGCATCGGCGCCGGGGTGTTTGACCTGTTAAAACCCGTGTTCAAAGGGGTGTGCCACCCCATCAACTACAGCATCGAGAGCAAGTCGCGGCTGGTGCTCAAGATGATCGACGTGGTGGAGGCCAACCGCATCGAGTGGGACAGCTCAGACCGGGATATTCCGCTTGCGTTCTTGGCCATCAAGCGCAGCACCACCGGCGGCGGTCAGATGACGTTTCGGGCCGCCCGCGACAACGTGACCGGCCACGCCGACGTGTTCTTTGCCATCGCCCACGCCGTGGCCAACGAGCCACTCGATACTAACCGCAAACGCAAATCCAGCTGGGTCACCAGTCAGGAGAGAAAGGCAGCATGACCAAACGACAACAACAACCGGCCAAGACGGCCACCCCTTCCACCCGCTCTTCTGTGGTATTCAGCATGCCGGAAGTGGTCGACCCCACCGCCTGGATGACCGATTACACCGGGGTGTTCTACAACCCCTACGGCGAGTACTACCAGCCGCCCATCGAGCGCAAGGGGTTGGCCAAGGTGGTGCGGGCCAACGCCCACCACGGGGCCATCTTGATGGCGCGGCGCAACATGGTAGCGGGTCGCTTTACCAACCAGCGCACCACCGTCACCGCCTTTGCCCACAACTACCTGCAGTTCGGGGATGCGGGACTGCTTAAAATTCGTAACGGCTTTGGCCAGGTGGTGGGGCTGCATCCGCTCTCGAGCGTCTACCTGCGCCGGCGTGAGGATGGCTGCTTTGTTTACCTGCAGCAGCAGGGCAAGCCGAACCTGATTTACCGGCCGGAGGATGTCATCTGGCTGGCGCAGTACGATCCTGAGCAGCAGGTCTATGGCATGCCCGATTACCTGGGGGGCCTGCAGTCGGCCCTGCTCAACCAGGACGCCACCCTGTTTCGGCGCAAATACTTCCTCAACGGCGCCCACATGGGATTCATCTTCTACGCCACCGACCCGGACATGGACGACGACACTGAAAAAGAGATGAAGGAGATGATCGCGAGCAGCAAGGGGGTAGGGAATTTTCGCTCCATGTTCGTCAACATCCCCAATGGCAAGCCCGATGGCATCAAGCTTATTCCGGTGGGGGATATTGCCACCAAGGACGAGTTTGCGGCCATCAAGGGGATCACTGCCCAGGATGTACTGACCAGCCACCGCTTCCCGGCGGCGCTGGCCGGCATCATTCCGACCAATGGCGGGGGCGGGCTCGGGGATCCCGAGAAATACGATGCCACCTATGCCCGAAACGAGGTGTTGCCGCTCTGTGAGCTTATCCAGGATGCCATCAACAGCGCGGGACTCCCTCGCTCCCTCTGGGTCGATTTTCGGGAGAATATCGGTTCAACTGTATAAACAAACAGTGTTTGCTGTGGCAAGATAGGCTGTTGATTTGGATAGAAAAGGGGGCGTAATGCGGGTTTATTGCAAAGTGTGTGGCCAGCGGGGCCGCATTACCAAAACCAACCGACTGAGCGATGATGTCTCGGATCTCTACTGCCAGTGTACTGATGCGGAGTGTGGCCACAGCTGGGTGGCCACCTTGTCGTTCGCCCATACCCTAAGCCCCTCGGCCAAGACCACCAACCAGCTGGTACTGAGCCTGATGGGGTCGCTGACGCCAGAGGGGCGGCAGTTGGTACTCAAAGGACTGGGGGCGCAATAGCGCCCCCAATTTTTTAGTAGAGACTATTCACTGAATATGCCCCCTCACTCACTGAGTCGACCTATGCTTGCTGGAGTAGTCATACGGTTCTAACCTGTCTATCTGTAGGCGCTGATGCTGAGTTGTTGAGCACCAGATTTGATTATTTCCCATGCAAGATGAAGGGGGATTTATGGCTCAGCTTGGCATTATTAGCGGCGAAGGTTTCCAATCGATCATCATTGAAGATGCTGATGGGCGGGTGCATTTTATTGCCGATGCAGATATTGATGCGGACGGTGCAAATGGCCAAAGTGGTGGCCCTGCTGCGTACAAAGTGGACGATTCGGGAACAGAATATCTGGCGAATGGTGGGATGAAAATCAAAAATGGCAAGGTGGTATGTGCCCATAATTGGGCGCGTTCTATTGTTATTCTTGATGATGACAATGAACCAAAAGTCTTTCCGGGCGGCGTTATTGCTTCAATGACATGGTACCGCTATCCAGGGAAAGACATAGACGATCCAACGGCGTATGTTGACTCCGAAACCATCCCATACATTGTAGTTCCTCCTCTGATTATCCAAAAAACAAAAGGTATCGTTTGTGGTTGTCTCGCACGTGTCACGTATAACCAACAGTCGGTAGATTGTGTTGTAGCGGATAGAGGTCCAAGTGGAAAAATTGGGGAGTTAAGCATCGCAGCAGCCAAGGCCATTGGGATACCATCAAGTCCGAGAAATGGTGGGCTAGCGCAAGCAGCAGTGCTTTACGAACTATGGCCAGGAATCGCGGCTCCAGGATTTGTTCTGCAGCCAGCTTAGAAGTTGTCGTCCAGTTCAGTGCGCTTTTGCCAGTGTACAGATGCTGAGTGTGGCCATAGCCGGGTGCCCACCTTGTCGTTTGCTCGCACCTTAAGCCCCTCGGCCAAGACCACGAACCAGCTGGTGCTGAGCTTAATGGGGTCACTCACGCCAGAAGGCCGGCAGCTGGTATTGAAAGGACTGGGGTCGTAATAGCGCCCCCAGTTGTTATTCCTAATATACTCGACAAAGTCACATGTTTCATGTGAGCTTATCGTGACCTAACGTCCGGCTAAGGTGCTCACTAAACTCAATCACAACAGCCATAACCACCACTGTTCAGTGGAACTGGAATCTCCACGCGTTGACATTCCCTCATTAGCTGTTTGTTATGAGCTTCTCAAATTTTTCAACATTGTTCCAATTTGTTCAATGCCATCAAATGTACTTGGTAGTTTTTCTGCATCAGCCAAAATACCACTGAAAATTAAACTCTCAAACTTCTCTAACGAACTAGCATCTTTTGCTTTTATTTCCGATGCATAGTCAGCATAACTCTGGATGAATTGACAAAGTGTTTGACGTAGTTCGATTTGCATAATTTGTGCCTTGGTAGAACGATAATTCACCAATACAATCCTGAAAAAGTAAATCAAGATAAATTCTATAGAGACTAACGGTATTAATTTAAATAACTCAGCAATCTGAACGCCAGCTTTATGGCTTTCTGTCGTAAGCGTAATAAACTCATAGGCTAATGGAGCAAGTATTAATACTGACATGCCGACAAGAGAATAAAACAACCATTTCAACTCATTAGTTTTTTTAAGAGCTAGGTCTGAGAAACCTTTATATAAACCTACAAAATTAAATCCTGCTTTTATTTCATCGAGTTTTGCATCTAATTCTCTAACAAAATCCTGCTTTGCAATAATTTCCTGATCCCAATCTACTCTTAACCTCTCTGCTTCATCTAATTTAGCGCTAAACTCTGTAACTGCTACTAAATTTTTGTTGTTAAGGTGTCGCTTTACTATATTTGCAGGCATTACATATAAGGCATATATGATCTGGCCGCTCACTTCTGACTTGTTCGTTAGAGCATCATCTGTTATTGTTTTTTTAACGGACTCAAGGTCAAAATTCAATTCCAATTCAGACCCAAGAAAGAAGTCAAATTCACACAAAAGGCGAAAAGCTGTCACATAAATAAAATTTATTTTACTATCGCCTTTTTCTTCTGTTGAGAATATACGTAAGCTATCAATGAAACGATCGCCCAAGTGATGGATGTTAAAGTCACATCTTTTATCCCAACCCTCAGGGGAACTGCCAATTGAAGCAATTATCTCCCTTGCATTGTTAAGTCTCATTTGGATGATATTGTCAGGGATCACTATATGTTCGGTTCGACTAACAAAAGCATTTACAGCCTTTAAATTTTGCTCAGATTGAAAAAACATTATTACTCCATAATTTAATAATGCATGGGCGCATAACGTCGCGTTCTGCAGAAAATTGGGAACACAGTGAAGAATTTTTCCGACAGAAACGCCTTGTTAACACTTTAGTTTACGCCGCCCAAGCATGACGAATTGTTGATGCAGCTTATAGCACTCAGCGCTCTTCTCATTGAGCTCTTTGATTCGTATATCGACATGCTCAGGCCAGTTCCAAGCACCACGGTAGGCATCTGGGACAGCGGACATCATGGGGCCCGTATGAATAAACCCAGAGCTCTGGGCTAACTTATATATAAAATCATGCATTTTTTCGTGAAGCTTCTTGCGAGCAGCTTCAAGCTCTAGATCTAAGAACTCTCTTTCTGCTGTATTCCATGTGTCTACGAAGTGATCTATTTCATTGGTGTTGTTGTCATGATAAGAGTTACCGAAGTCATGCTCTTTTAAAAGAGTTACCGATTGAGAGTCGGAGGGGAACTCGGATAAAAATCTTTCAAATAGATTGCGGTCAACAGCTTCTAGCTCCTTTTCGTTGGCTGCTACAATATCTCCGACTTTATAAATAAAATATCGATTCATGATGTTATGGAGCAATGCTAATGCGATGAGTGAACAACCTATGGTATAGTCCGCGGTGCTTGATTCCAGTTCTGCAAATGTGAATTGAATACCTGAATTTAAGTTGAATGTAGCAACGAGCCAATTGTAGAATATTTGTTTAAAAACCGTTGGAGTCAAAATCACTGCTCCACCAACAGTTACAACAAACCATGTCAGCTTGTTTGTGAAATCTGGAAAAAAATATTTTTTTCCAAGAGCTATGACTAGATCTTTTATCTCTTTCTTTGATATCACGCGGTACCCCTTGATAGTGCTAACAGTGATTGAATGGAAGGCGGTCTTAATTTTTTAAGATAGTTTGCTGTACAATTAAACGTTACTCTCACAAGCGGCACAGAAACATAACCTTTAAATCATAATATTACCAACCTATTACTGTCTAGGTCTATTCGCTTGTCCCCATCTTTTGGCGCTGCCTCTGCTGCCGTGCAAAAAAATAGCTCCAGCAAGCGTCATCTTTGTGAACAAACTAGGATTGTGGTCGGGGCGACCGGTATCACATGGTGTTGCTGACTAGGATGTAGGGACGCGGAACGAACGAGAAGGGATAATAATTGGATTTCTGGTGGTCTTACCAGCAGTCTCTGAGCGTTATTTACTTAAAGTGTTTTGGTGACGATTCCATGTTGACTCTGGCAAGCCACTATCTGGTGCAGGGCTGGCTGGTATGTTGGGTTGAGCTGTTCGGCGGCGCCCGGGTTGGCTCGGTCAGTCGGGCTGCCCGGGGCGATAAAGAGGGTACGGCCGGTGACGGCGCAGCGGATGGTGCCGTTCTGGTCGATGGCCACTGGGGTGAGCCCGTCCACGATATGGCGGCGACCAACAGTGCGGCCATCCGCTGTGAGCACCGGCACGGTGGGGCGGTTTGACTTGGCCTGAAACGGATTCGGCAGCTCGGTGGTGATGGCCGGCAGAGCCAGCTGCGCTGGGCGAGGGTGGCGGCGGCGCAGGATGGCGCAGGCCACGGCCTGCTGTTTGTCCTGTAGCATTTCCACCCATTGGCTGATCTCGTTGGCTGGCCAGCGCTGCTGGAGAACGCAGGTCACCCGATTATCTAGGCGGCGGTACTCTTCCCGGCTGACGGTCTGTTTGCTGTTCATGTTTATGCCCACTCCTCGCTGTAGTCGTCCTGTTCCTGCAACCACTCCGGCGTATCCAGCCCCTCCAGTACCCGCCACATCTCTGACTGATAGGGCTCCGGCAGCATCTCTATCCAGCTGCTGGTACCGGTATGGCCCTGTGCCTGGTAGACCTTGCCGCAGAGCTCAACCAGCATCGGCCAGTCCTGATCGCCTTCCGGTACTGCGTACTCATCCGGTTGGTTTGGCTCGGCTGGCGACGGGCCCTCTGGCATCCAGTCCGGTTCATTGGGTATCGCTCGGCACGATTGCAGTTGGCCGTTCTCAAGCCAGAGGGTGAAACTGTCAGCTGTGACGCTGGCGCCAGAGCGCAAACGGTCAATGGAGAAGGGCGATAACCCCCATTGCTCTGCCATTAACTGATCCGCGAACGCCGCTGGATCCGGCTGCGTACAGTTATTGTCAGAGCTCCAAGGAGCCGGGCTGTCGCCCGACTGAACCCCAACACCCCAGCCCGACGCCCCGGCGGCCTTGGTGGCCTCATGGGTGCCTGCGGGAACCACTTCCCACCCTTGCAGGCGGGTCTTGATACCCAAGCTGGCGGTGTGCAGTCCCATCAGGCGCTTGATGTCTTCGCCGTAGCAGTTGGCCTGCTCCTCAATGAGGTGGGCCAGTTTGATGGGGTGCTCGGCCCGGGTGGCCAGGGCGCCACCCATGGCGTGGAGGTAACAGCGAAAGATGCCGTTATCCGCGGCGTAACGGG
>NZ_CAWRFG010000008.1:0-10114 GCF_963900955.1 Aeromonas sp. 9A | reverse complement strand
TGTCGACCAAAGACGGTTAATCGGGCATTTTTATGGTTGTTCACTGGGGCACCTCGGATGATTGGTTTGGTTGGCGCCTCCAGTTTTCCGGGAATGCCCCGAGTGAACAACCTACAGAGAGATCACATCTAGCTCCTGCACGCAGCAGGTCGGTGAGCGGGTCTGTTGACTTGACCTCTGGTTGTGGTAGGGCTCTGAGGGTAGAATTGGTCATGGCGTGTCACCTCTGTTGATTGAGATTCTTCGCGGGAATCAATCAGCAGGATACGCCACCTCTTCTATCCCTCCGTACACCAGAAATGACCATAACTCCTCTTGACCGGATGCCGGAGTAGTTGAAAAATGGCGTTAACCTTTTATAACGTCGACTCAACATGAACGCCTGCCGAGCCGAATTCATGCGCCTGAGCCTGTTACTCTGTTGTTTACTCTGCTACGGCATGAGCGTTCGCCCTGCGCTGGCTGGTCCGCTTGCCGATCGCTTGGCCGGTGAGTTGAAGAGGTTAACGCCGGAGCGTGAGATATCTCTCGACAGCGTGCAGCGCCTCGATCGTCGCTTGATAGAGCCCGACTCCCTCTATCCCGCGTGGCAAGAGTACCCGCTGTCCCAACTACAGGCGATGTATCGCTATGAGCAGGAGTGCACGGGGGACAGTGAGTTGCCGGACGAGTGGAAACCATTGCTACACGCTTTATGCGGCCAGGCGCAGGCGCCTTCGTTCATCTGGTTTACCTCCCACCCCATATATCCTCTGGGGGGGTCAAGCGCTGCTCGTTGGTTGGCTCGTCATCCTGTACCCGAGCTCGAGCGGTTGCTCCATGTACGTGAGCGTCGTGACGATCTGGCTCTGCTCGGCGAACTGGATAACGATAATCTCGAGGCCCTGTTGCGGGGCGAGCGTTGGCTGTTGCAATCAGGCCAGCTCTGGTTGCTCGCCGACGATCGATTGCATCGTTATGGTGATGGGCAGTGGCAGCCACTGACCTTACGTCTGGGCATGATGCTGGACAGTGGTAGTGGCGCGCCATGCCAGGAGAGTCTTGGAGCCCTCTGCCTCAGCGTTAGGCCTGCGGTTAACTGGCAGTGGTTGGCACAGACCAGTATGCTCGGGTTCTTTCTGCTTTTAGGGGGGGCCATTTGGCAGCGCTGGCGTTTGCAGCGGGAGCGTCGTGTTGCACTACAGATGCTGACGCACGAGCTGCGAACACCGATCATGGCGCTTTCGGGTATCGGCGAGGAGCTACGCCACGATTTCGACCAGCTGCCTTCTTCAGCCCAACAGAGTGTGGGCCAATTACTGGGAAGCATTGCTCGCCTGCACCAGTTAGCACAGGCCAGTCGTCACTACCTGGCTGTAGAGACCATCAAGGATGAGCGGGTGCCAGTTATGCTGACCGAGTGGCTTACCATGGTCTGCGAGCGACATGGTGCGCTGTTTTGTCTCGAGCGAGAGATCACCCTTGCACTTCCCTTCTATTGGCTCGATCTCGCACTCGATAATCTATTGCGTAACGCCCGCCAGCATGGCACTGGGCCGGTCAGAGTGAGTGCCTGCTGGCAGTCAGGACGGTTGTTCCTATCGGTCAGTGATGGCGGTGAATTGCCTAGTTACCGGCTCGCGCCCCTGCTGCGCAGGGGGGCTCGGGCCGACGGATTGGGGTTGGGTCTTGCTATCGTTCGCCACCTGCTGCGTCGCCTCGGCGGGCGGCTTCTCCTTTCTGGCCCTCCCACCACCTTTACCCTGATGCTGCCTTGTCAGCGCTGGAGCGACCACGAATCATGAAGACCATCTTACTCATCGAGGACGAGGTATCGCTGGCTGAGAACCTGCAACGTTATCTGAGCCGCGAGGGGTATCGCTGCCTCTGGTGCAAAACCTTGGTGGCTGCAGAAGCGCAATGGTTGGCGGCGGATCTGGTGCTGTTGGACCGTACTATGCCAGAGGGAGATAGCCTCGATAGGTTGCCCCAGTGGCTGGCCCGCAAGGCGCTGCCGGTGATCGTGCTTACCGCACGGGTGGAAGTGAGCGATCGAGTGGCTGGTCTCGATGCGGGGGCGCGTGACTATCTGACCAAGCCTTTCTCCCACGACGAACTGCTGGCGCGGGTCCGGGCTCAGCTGCGTCAGCTGGGTGATGGCGCCCAGACGGTCGGCGGCCTGCAGCTTTATCCTGCCAGGATGCAGGCGAGTTGGCATGGGGAGATGGTGAGCTTTACTCCTACTGAATTTGCACTGCTCACTCTGCTGGCGCGGATGGTGGGGCGAGTGCTGAGTCGGGAGGAGATCCTCAACCGGGTGTGGGGCTACCAGGCGTTTCCTTCCACCCGTACCGTAGATACCCATATTCTACAGTTGCGTCAGAAGCTGCCCGGGTTGGTCATAGAGACGGTGCGCGGTATTGGCTACCGGTTGGAGGGAGCAGAGTGAGCGGCGTACATTTGGTGGCACTACTGCTCACTTTGGTTGTGGGCAACGCGACGGCAGGCGAGCGTGTCACGGCTGCAGAGGGGGATGAGTCGTTACAACCCCCCACCTTGTCGTTACTGCTGGGCGACAACCTGCACGCCTGGAAATCCTTGCTTCAGGCTTGGCCTGAACTTGGCAGCCATGCTGAACGTCGTGCTTGGCAGGGGATGCAGGCGGTCCTGAACAAATTGCATTGCGGCAAGGATTTTCCACTGACGTTGCCCGATGAGGTCAGCAAGCTGACGCTGCAACTGATCCAGCGTGATGTACCTCTGGTAAGGAACTATCGGGTGATTTTGGAGGGAGAGGGACCCATTACCGCTGCCGAGCTGATTGACTCAAGTGGATACAATTGGCTGGGGAGTGCCCAGTGGGAGTTGGAGGGGAAATCGGGGGTCAGGGTGGTGGGGAGTACTGTTCAGGCTGCCCTGCCTGCCGGGCTCTATGAGCTGCGACTGGAAGTAGCGGCTAAGTCCTGGCGAGCAACGGTTCCACTCCCGGCACTCCAGGATCTGGAGTGGCTTTCCCGTTCACCTTTGAAAGTGGCCAATACGCCGGATCATCCAGCCTCGTGCGATCCGCTTTGGCTCGAGCAGACGGTGTTGTCGCCCTCCGATTACTCTCTGCTCTGGTGGCATCGCCTGCCTCTTGAGGGCGAGATAAACTGGCCAGCTAGCATACTCTATGGCTGGCAAACTCTCACGTTGGTGCAGAGTGATCAGCGTGGTGAACTGACGTTGCAGCGCAGGCATACTCAAGCTGGGCCGATTGGACAATAGGCGTTAGGGCGCCCTCATGAACAGGATATTTAGCGGTAACAAACTGAAATAGATATAAAAAATGCTTTGTTTGTGACCTGGTTTTATCGCCAAACAAAACCGCCACGCCCGAAGCTATGACCATTATCCACGTCAATCACTGTCTCAATCAACTTCTCGCTCCCGCCGAGATCGAGCGAATGGCCCGGCGCTGCAAGTGTTGCCTGCGTCCAGCCCGCTGGCACAGGACGTAGCCCAGCGGGCTTTCGGGTATTGGTGTGGGTGCTCGCGATTCTTAATCCTGACATTGGCCTGACAATCACGGTCAACCACACTGATTTAATAGCGCTTCTTTTTTATTATCAGGAGTCGCAGACCATGATTCGTCCCGACGCAACTATGTACCTTATGCGCCGGTTGCTGCTATTAGGTTCTCTATTTGTTTTGCCTGCAGAGGCATTAACTCTTGCCAATGAGCAGTGGCGCATCGTGCTGGACCCCGCCACATTAGCTGCCGAAGCCATACTTTCCTCTGGTGATAATTTTGTTATCTCTTCCCCTGGTCCGAGCCAGCCGGTTACACACTTGCAGCAGGATGGAAAGAGTGCCAGTTGGTTATCTGGTATGGATGCCGGCGTGCATACCTCAGTGCGCCTTGACGGTGATCGTCTGATCTTGACACTAAGCAAAAATAAGAGCGGGGAGCTGGTATGGCCACGTGTACCTTCCGGTGCCAAAGCACTATTGATACCGATACAGGAAGGATTCCGGATCCCGACAGACCATAAATTGTGGCGAAAAGAGTTGGTCGACGCATATCAAGATATTAACACCACGGAGGGCCTCACCCTTCCTGTTGTTGGGTTTGACTATGGCGCTCATCAACTGTCAGTTCTGTTTGCTAACCCCTTTAATAATCGTCTTCACTTTGCTCTTAATCCGCAAGGGATTGGGTTAAATGCTACTCATACGGTCAATCGCCTTAATGTGACCAAGCCTTATGAGGTGCAGGTTTCATTGACATCGGGACAGAATTGGCTGGCGCCAGCAAAGGCATATAGACGCTGGTTACAAGAGCGAGGAGAGTGGGTTTCTCTCGATGAGAAATTGGCATCGGTAAAGGATGGAGAAAAGTTGATCGGAGCGTCTCATCTCTATCTATGGGGAGATCGATTATTAGTTCCGCAGGATGTGAAAAGCTGGGATGAGTTGCGTCGGCTGATGCCAGTTGGTTGGCTTAAGGGAGAGAGCAAAACGGCTCTCAATGCACCCGATCTTGCACATAACCGTTATTCGCAGGAGAGCGTATTGACTGGGATTGAGCAGGCACTTTTTGTCCTTCATCCAGGTCAGAACCCCGCCGATTTCAGCGCTCGAAAGCTCATCGCGACAAAGCACGTTGGAGCCGCGCTGAATGAACCAGCAAGCTGGGGGGATAGTGGCTCAACGAAGATGATAGCTGCGCTGAAAAAAGCGGGGTTACCGAGACTTTGGTTGGGGCTTCCCCAATGGAGCGAGGGGTTTGCATCACCTGAAGGCGTTATTTCAGCAAGAAAGGCGGGTTATTTGATTGCCCCTTACGACTCTTATGATACAGCGTTGCCTGAAGGCAACCAGCAAGGGGAGTGGCTGACCGCCCAGATGGGCAATGACATCTATCAAAAATGTGGTGTGATGTTGGAATCTGGTGAGCGAGTTAAAGGGTTTCAGGGGCATGGGGTTTATACCAATCCAACATGCGTGCGACCTATTATGGAAAAGCGAATAAAGTGGTTACAGAAAAAGAATCACTATAATAGCTGGTTTCTTGATGTTGACGCGACAGGCATGGTTTTCGATGATTTTGATCCGACTAAATTAACCAGCCAGGAAAAAGATGCAGAGAATCGCATGGCTGGGATGGCTTGGATATCAAAAAGCCAGGGGGTATTGTTAGGATCAGAACAAGGCGGCGCCGTGGTCAACCGTACCGCAGCATTTGCTCATGGTACTCAGCCTGGTGGCTTCTTCGGTTGGGATGATGACGACATGCGTGAAAATCGCTCATCACCCTATTTTTTGGGTGCCTGGTACCCTGGATATCAGCCAGCATTTTTCTTTAAACAGAGTAAGCTAAAACCACGTTTTCAAGCATTGTATTATGATCCGTCAATCCGGCTGCCACTTTATCAGGCCGCATTTCATGACAGTATAGTTACCAGCTATCACTGGATGGCGGATAGCTTAAAATTCAAGGAGGTGCGTCAAGTCTCTGAGTTATTACAGCAGCTGTATAATATGCCTCCGCTGCTTAATATCAGCCTTGATAGTGCTAAAGAAAGAATTCCATACCTTGTTCAGTTGGATAATTTTTTTCGCCCTCTGCATGAAACTCTTTACAATCAAGAGATTACAGGGTTCAGATGGTTAGAGCCTAAAGGTTATGTGCAGGAAACCACGTTTTCTAACGGAATGAGATTGATTGCAAACTTTGGTGGTGCGCGCAAGATTGATGGAGTGTCTTTAGCCATGAATAGTGTGCTGGCCATATATACCAATGGAATGACAAATAGTTTTGTATCAAGGTGATTTGTTATATTGCATTGTTAGTAAGTTGTTGTTTATATGGGGCTTAGCCTCAAACTTTTATTCTTGATGTTTCATGGAGGTGCGAAGTTATATAGTCAGTGATTATTATCTTGGAATATTTAACATTTTACGTCCAATTGGTATTAAGGGTGATTAAGTGAAAAAATTTTTGATTAGCTCTGTTATTCTTGCGTCGGGTGTGGTTTTTGTTGTTCCGGTGCAAGCGGCACCGCACAGTGGTTTGTATATCGGTGCTGGTTTTGGCTATGGTAAAGTGACCTATAGTGGTGACGAAAAAGCTGCGTTCAAAGAACTGTTTGGTAGTGAAAACCCCAATCAAAACAAAGCTATTTCTATCAGTCTTGGTTACGACCTTCCTATCGCCGAGCAATGGACAATCTCGCCAGAAATTAGCGCAATTTATTTTGGTGGTAATGATTTGACATATTCCGGAAATGGAAGCTCCGCAGAAGTGAAAACGCGATATTATAATATAGATGCTCTGGGAGTGTTGACATACCAATTGACCTCATACATCGACGTTTTTGCCAAAGCGGGCGTATCTTATAAGACAGAGACACATAAATTGTCTGATGCTATCGGTGAAGCGTTTGATACGCATGATTTGCCAAGTGACGAGCGTAATAAACTATGGACCCCCACTGCTGGAGTCGGTATAGGCTATAATTTTACTTCACACTGGCAGGCTAATCTGGCGTATATGCACTCATTTGAAAAAGGGGACTACCACTTGGATAGTGTTCTCGCCGGGATCAAATACAAGTTTTAAGTTGGTTTAAGGTCGGATATATTGCCTTCTGTTATTAATGGCCAACAAGCTACGGTTTCTATTGTTTCATGCCGTTAGATATTATGGCTGTCATGATCTTATATTATTTTTTGATTGTGATGGCCTTTTACGAGTTAGATGACTTTACTTTTAAAGTTGTTGAGCAATATAATGGAGAAAAAAATGAACCTTTCATACTTATCTAAGATGACTGCGCTTTTGGTGTTAGTATCTTCCAGTGCAATGGCAAAAACGATTAATGTTCAGGTTAGTAATCTAACGGAGGGCCAACCGTTTAGTCACGGTATTCTGGTTGCATATGATTCCAGTAATAGCGATGTTGACCCATTATTTATTCCGGGGAAACCCGATTTGGGACGAGGCTTGGCAGATCTGTCGCAATACGGTAATGCGGAACCATTAATAAACTATTACTCCAACGTGGCCAATGCGAAGGAAATAGATCCAGTGTCAATCGGTCAGACTTCTGCTCTGTATACAATTTCTAATGTTAATGTAGGGGATACTCTCTCCTATGCAGCTATGTTAGGTATTACCAATGACGGATTTGCGACATTAGAAGGGTGGACGGTGCCGAGAGAAAATGGGGTATATATGCTGCCGCTTGAACCCTGGGATGATGGCACCGAAGGCAACAATGAGCGGTTCACCGGTCAGGTTCCTGGCTTGAGTCGCATCGGAATGCCTGCCCAAGCCGCGACGGGGCATCCTGATGTGCTACCGACTCAAGCCGAAGGTTTTGTTCATCCTCATCGTGGCGTGCTGGGCAGTGTGTCACCCGGAGCCAACTCTGCCAGTGATCTTGACATCGCCAAGCAACGTTTCAATGACGGTCAGGTCGGTCTGATAACCATCACTGTCAGTGAATAAGGAGTTGGCATGAGAGCAATGGGATATATAGGGCTCGCAATTGCACCGCTGTTGCTGTCCGCTTGCAATGGTTCAGATACGCCCAATGCCATCGAGGCTAAGGTTGTCTACAGTGTTGAAATTACCAATCTGACTCCGGGGCAACCGCTTTCTCATGGTGCGGCAGCTATCAATCAAGATGGTGGTTTTCATTTATGGAAATTGGGCCAGAGTGCCTCGGTTCCTCTGGAGCGGTTGGCCGAAGGTGGTGATCCCAATCCATTAGTTGAAACTTCGTTCTCAGGTGGCGCATCTCAGACGTTTGATGCTGTTTCTCCTGGTGAAACCACTCAGTTTAAAATTGAGGCAATTATCAAAGACCCCAAGAGCGTTTATTTGAGTACAGCTCAAATGCTGGCAAAAACCAATGATGGTTTTACCGGTGTTGACAGCCTGGCATTAGGAAGCTTGGTGGTCGGTCAATCCATGACGGTATATAGTTCACCGTATGATGCCGGTACTGAGCTAAACGCAGAAAATAAAGAGACGGTACCGGGTTTGGGAGGGGAGGGGTTTAATCCCGAGCGCAATGATAGCGCATCCATCGTCACCCTTCACTCTGGGGTAATAAAAAATACTGATGGTCAGTTACCTTATGATGATGCTTACCCGGATTCTCTGCGTTTTAATACTAAAAAGGTAGCAAAGATAAAGGTCACAAGAGTTGAGTAATAAGGTTGATTTTAATCGAGCATGTTGAGTGGTGTTTTTAAGAGCTTGAAACTGGATAATAAATGTCATTCATGTTAATTGCTTAAGAGCTTTTATCGCCATTCACTTTCTCATGGTTATGTTGCGGTGCTATATTTTGGGGGAAATCCCATGTCGGCCACGATGATTATCGCGGTCGACATTTTCTCATAAAGGCATAAGGTGGTTTTTAATAAGAATTTGCGTTGTTTTGGTTATAGCAATGCATGCCTTTGGACTTTATCATGCATGAGAGTGACAGGAATAAAGCCTGCGTGTGAGGTTTCAGGTTCACGCGGAGTTTAGCCAAATAAGAATGATTTTATTAAATGATTTTTTTATTCTTTAGTTTTATGTGTAGTTAGGAGTTTGCGTGTCATTTATTAAATGTAGCACAGTGGTGCTTGTCCTCTTGTCGGGGCTTTCCAGTCCGGCCTTTGCTATTAGAGTTCCGTCTGATCATAAAGACTGGATGGCCGCGATAGGTGAAATGAGCCAAGAGGGAGAAAATAACTACTACTGTAGTGGTGCCTTAATTGATAAGGAGTGGGTCATCACTGCAGCTCATTGCTTCGATAACCGACTGTTCCAATCGGTGAAAGTGGCTATAGGCGTCGATAACTTGACCCTGCCTCACACGCCGGTCGCCGTCGATCAGGTGTTGCTGCACCCAGACTATCTGGAGCATCGTATCGATACATTGGGTAGCAAGATTAACTTGTTTTCCAATGATGTCGCTTTGCTCCATCTGGCCAGCCCAGCCAGCCAGCAACCAATAGCTATGGATACAGTCGCCCCATGGAATTGGCATAGCGGCCTTAATACCTTCGATTTTTTTAGCTATGGCCCAATGCCAAGAGTAGACGCTGGTTTTCCACGTATACCTTTCAGTCGACTTAACGATGACAGCGGATATAAAGAGCAAGCGGAGAGTCTCGATGATGCTACCAATAGCACCATATTATTATCTGTAAATCCATATTCTTGTTTTGGCGATGGGGATGAAGGTGGCCCAATCTTGCGTGGTCTTGCTTCCGATGCCTCCTTGGAAGGTCAGTGGTTAGTCGGGATCGCCAGCAATCGTGAAAAGACCTGTAATAAAAATGTCGAGCATCAACAACTTGCCTTCACCAGTACCTTTATGGTGAATGAGTGGCTTCAAAAACAGCAGAAAGAGGTGAGCATCACTTCGCTGCTCGGCATCAAGGTTCCCGACAACTCATATGGCTGGCGCGACTTCAAGGTGGTTAACCGCTCCGGCAACATGGCAGTGCTGAGTGACGTGAACGCTACAGCGCCGGGATTGGATAACCAGTGCCCAGGCAACTTGGCTGCCGGTGCTGAATGCACCATCCGGGTCCGCTTTGATGGGAAATATACCGTAGGTACCGTCAGAAGTGAGAAGCTGACTCTTAACAGCACCATAGCTGGCGTCACCACCCCACTGGAAGCCTACCTGATTGGTACGACGCTCAAGGCAGAGCCCGTTACCCCCTCTCAACCGGTGCAGCCGCCCAGCGTCGAGCCCGTACCTCAACCGGAGCAACCAATCTCCCAGCCGGCACCGCAACCGGCAGCAGCCTCGAGTGGTGGTAACGGTGGCGGCGGCGGTGGTGCCTTCGGTCTGGCGGGGCTGTTGTTGGTTCCCTTGGCTTGGTTGCGTCGCCGCGTATGAGTTGTACTTGTGCAATAAAAAGGGGGGGATGCCACGGCGTCCCCCTTGCTTGCAAATAAGCCTCCGTCGGGGGGTATCCCCATGTATCCAATCTGACTAACCTGCCGATTGAGGTATCCTGATTTTCACAGACAGTCCCGATTGTTACGATGAGACAATCGGGGGTATTGAATGAAATCGAGAGAACACTATTCACCAGAGTTTCGGGCAGAGGCGGTTCGACTGGTGTTGGAGCA
>NZ_CAWRFG010000007.1:0-1015 GCF_963900955.1 Aeromonas sp. 9A | reverse complement strand
CTGGATAGCTGGATGGAGAACGGCACCATCCGGCTGGCGCCCAAAAACATGGGCCCCACCGGGGTGGACGTGGCCTGGCTCACCTATCAGGCGGTGTTCACCATCGAGCAACTGCCGTTTCGCGAGCTGGATCCGGCCATCGCGCTGGCCACGGTTGCCGCCTGGGTGCAGGAGCATGACGAGTTCCGCGAGCAGTTCGAGTTGCCCGATCCCGAGTACGCCGTCACCCCGAACGATGAGAAGACCGCCGACCTTGAGATCCAGCTCGCCTTTACCGAGCCGCTGCGCCTGGTGGAACACGAGCAGGGCCCCATCAATTGGCTCGGCAAGCGCTGGAACGTGGCCCCCTATGACATCTGGGTGGCCGAGCAGATTGACCTGAATGTGGGCAACACCGGCCATCACCCGATAGGTGGCCAGCCATGATCAGCATCACTCTGGACAGTCGCCGCACCCAGGAACAGCTCAAGCTGCTGGCCCTATCACCCAAGCAGCGCAAGCGCCTGGTGTGGCGGGCAGCCGCCGAGCTCAAGAAGCTGGCCGCCCGCAACGTGCGGGGCCAGCAAGACCCCAACGGTCAGCCCTGGGCCCCGCGCAAACGGGGCAAGCGCAAGATGCTGCGCGGCCTGCCCAAGCTGCTGGAGATCCACGCCACCCGCCAGGACGTGGCCGAGCTGGGTTTCAAGAAAGGCACTATGAGTGCCCACGCAGGGGTTATCGCGGGCACCCACCAGAAGGGTCACACCTTCCTGGTCACTGCCGCCAGCCGGCGCCGCATTGCGCCCAGTGAAGGCGGCAAGCATAAACCGGCCAGCAAGGCGCAGGCCCGCAAGCTGCGCGAATTGGGCTTCAAGCGCCCGGGCAAGCGCAAGCGCTCCTACCGCTCGACCTCCTTGGGCTGGATCACCGGCAACCTCAACGCGGCCCAGGCCGGCCTGCTTATCAAGAAGCTCAAGGATGAACCGGTGAAAACCCACTGGGAGATAACGCTCCCTGCCCGCCCGTTCCTGGGCGC
>NZ_CAWRFG010000006.1:0-10769 GCF_963900955.1 Aeromonas sp. 9A | reverse complement strand
CGACTACGGCTGGGACGTCAACAAACAAGACCTGAAGGGGAACTAACGCCATGTGGCCTTATGTACAGATCAACAACTTGAACCAGATGCAGGGGCCGGTGACCGAAGTCGAGCGCCACCTGCTGTTTATCGGCAGCGCCGCCAGCAACACCGGCAAGCTGCTCTCCCTCAATACCCAGTCCGATTTTGACCAGCTGCTGGGCGCCGCTGACAGCGAGCTCAAGGCCAACCTGTTGGCCGCACGCGACAACGCCGGCCAGAACTGGACCGCCGCCGCATACGTGCTGCCAACCGACCAATCCTGGCTGGATGCAGTGCGGGGCGCGCAGCAGACCCAATCCTTTGAAGGTGTCGTGGTACTGGGGCAAGCATGGGACGCCGCCAGCATCAACGCCGCCCACGCCCTCAACCAGGAACTGATCGCCAAGTGGGGGCGCTGGCAGTTCATGCTGCTGGCGGTGCCGGGTATCAATGCAGCCGGCGAAGGCGCCCAAGACTGGCCCGAGTACGAGGCCACCCTGGCTGCCCTACAGGAGGGCATCAAGGCCGATTCGATTGGCCTGGTGCCGATGCTCTGGCCAAACCTCATCGGGGTCTATGCCGGACGCTTGTGCAACCGGGCGGTGAGCATCGCCGACAGCCCGTGCCGGGTGAAGACCGGCGCCCTGGTCGGCCTTGGCAACAAGCCGGTGGACAAGGACGGGATCCCGCTACCGCTGGCCACCCTGCAGACCCTGGAGCAGAACCGCTACTCGGTGCCGATGTGGTACCCGGACTATGACGGCCTCTATTGGGCAGACGGGCGCCAGCTCGATGCCGAAGGCGGCGACTACCAGGTGATCGAGAACCTGCGCATTGCTTACAAGGTGGCGCGCCGGACCCGTATCCGCGCCATCGCCCGCATCGGGGATCGCTCGTTCAACTCCACCCCGGGCAGCACCGCCGCCGCCATCACCTACTTTGGCAAGGACCTGCGCGAGATGGCCAAGGCCACCACCATCAACGGCCAGCCGTTCCCGGGCGACATCGCCTCCCCCAAAGAGGGCGACATCAGCATCCAGTGGACTGCCAAGAACCTGGTCTCTGTCTATGTGGTGGTGCGCACCGTGGACTGCCCCAAGGGGATCACCGTCAACATCATGCTCGATTTGAGCCTCAACAACGGGGAGGGCTAAGCAATGACCCGCCGTATTTCCGGTGCCAGCTTTGACACCACCCTGATGGGGGCCATGGTCCACGTCGAAAAGGCCAGCCTCTCCATCACCGACAACAGCGCCGTGGCTCAGACCCGGGGCGTGCCGGATGGCTATGTGGACGGGGACGTCTCGGCGGAGCTGGAGTTCGAGCTCGACACCAAGAACCTCAAGCTGCTGGCCGATGCAGCCAAACGGGCGGGCAGCTGGCGCGGGATGGAGCCGGACGATGTGCTGTTCTACGCCGACACCGGCAGCGACCAGATGAAGGTGGAGGCCTTTGGCGTCAAGCTCTTGGTCTCCGACCTGCTCGACGTCGATCCCAAGGGCGGCAGCAAGAGCGTGCACAAGGTGAAAGGCTTTGTGACCTCCCCCGATTTTGTTCACCTCAATGGCGTGCCGTACCTCTCCAAGGACGACACCCGCCACCTGCTGGGTTAAGGGGGAACAGTGGACGATATCGACCGCGCCAACCAACACGCCGCCCGCATGCTGGCCGCCAACCTGGCCAAACAAGTGGGCAAAGGGCGCTACCAGGGCATGAGCCTGCATCAGTGCGAGGAGTGCGACGACCCGATCCCCGCGGCCCGTCGCCACCATGTGCCGGGGGTGCGCCTGTGCGTCCCCTGCCAGACCCGCCTTGAACGGCTGGCCCGCTAACCCGAGCAACGGACATGAACGCCATGCCTCATAAAGACCCCGTCATCGGTGCCATGCTGCTGGCCTGGTTGATGGACAACCTGCCCACCGTCTATGGCACCGCCCTGGCCGTGTTAACCGCCTGGCTGCGCATCACCTATGGCGGGGGCAGTGGCCGCCGCCGGCTGCTGGAATCCGTCCTGTGTGGGGCGATCACCTTGGCATTTATCAGTGCCTTTGGCTGGTTCGGGATCCCGGGGGAAGCGGCCGGCTTTGTCGGTGGCATGGTCGGCCTTATCGGTGTGGAGACCATTCGCGGTATTGCCGAACGCTGGCTCAACACCAAATTACCCAAGGAGTGAACAGACGTGATGACTGATCAAATGCAGATCCACAAAATCAACGAGCGCCTCAAGCTGGTCAACGCCGACTCGCTGGCCTACCTCACCACCTTGCCGTCCCACAGCCTGGACCTGGTGGCCGTCGATCCCCCTTACTACCGGGTCAAAGATCTGGACTGGGACAACCAATGGCCCAACGTCGAGGCCTATCTGGATTGGCTGGAAGCGTGCGTGATTGAGTTTGCCCGCATCCTCAAGCCCAACGGCTCGCTCTATCTGTTTTGCAGCCCCAGCCTCAATGCCGACATCGAGCTGCTGGTGCGCAAGCACTTCAACGTGCTGAGCCACATCGTCTGGGCCAAGCCCTCGGGCGTGTGGAACCGGGCGGACAAGTCGGCCTTGCGCAACTTCTGGCCCGCCAGTGAACGCATCATCTTTGCCGAGCAGCTGGGGGCTCACGGCAGTGCGCAAGCCAGCGGTTATCGCCAAGCCTGTCAGGCCTTGCGTGGCCAGGTGATGCAGCCACTGATCGACTACTTCCAGCAGGCCAAGGCCGCCTGCGGCATCTCCAACAAAGAGATCGATCAGGCCCTGGGCTGCCAAATGGCGGGCCACTGGTTTGGCCGCAGTCAGTGGAGCCTGCCAAGCGAAGCGCAATATGCCCGCCTGCAAGCCCTGTTCGCCCGCAAAGCCCAAGCCCTGAGCCGGCCCCACCGCGAGCTCAAAGAGACGTACCAGGGACTGCATCGCACCTATCAGACCCTGGTCGCCAGTTATGACCAGCTCAAGGCCGAGTACGAGCAGCTGCGCCGCCCGTTCAGCGTCACCAAAGAGGTGCCCTTTACCGATGTGTGGACCTATCCCTCGGTGCAGGCCTACCCGGGCAAACACCCCTGCGAAAAGCCCGCCGCCATGATGGAGCACATCGTGCGCACCAGCAGCCGGCCGGGTGACGTGGTGGGGGATTTCTTCATGGGCTCTGGTGCAACGGGCAAAGCCGCCTGGCGCCTCGGCCGCCGCTTTATCGGGGTGGAGCTCGAAGCCCCTCGGTTTACCCAGACCTGCCAGGAATTTCAGACCCTGGTCAGCCAGGAGGATACCCACCATGGCGCGCAGTAACTGCCACCCGCAAGTGGCCGCCTTTCTGGACATGCTGGCCTATGCCGAAGGCACCAAAGGGCTCGGCGATGACGGATACGACAAGCTGGTCAACCCGGCGGGGTTCTTCACCGACTACCGTACCCACCCGAATGTGTCCGTCATCGTCAGGCCTGGCTTGGTCAGCACCGCAGCTGGGCGTTACCAGCACCTGTCACGACACTGGCGCCACTATCAGATGTTGCTGGCGCTGCCGGACTTTGGCCCCGAGTCGCAAGACACCTGGGCCATCCAGCTTATCCGCGAGCGCAAGGCGCTGGCCGATGTGGTCGATGGCCGCATCCCCCAGGCAATCGCCAAATGCGCCAACATCTGGGCCAGCCTGCCGGGCGCGGGTTATGGCCAGCGCGAACATCGGCTTGCCGACCTGCTGGCCAAGTTCACCGAGTTTGGCGGGGTGCTGGCATGAGCACGTTCATCCGGCTGTTGCCGACCCTTATCGGGCTGGTGATTGGCACCCTGCTGTATGTCCAGGGGGAGCTGCTCACCCGTCGCGCTCAGGCGCTGGCCACCGCCAACGAGACCATCACCACCCTGCAGACCGCCAACGACCAAATGGCCACCGAGTTCAAGACGCTGCAGCGCGAAGAGAGGGGGCTGCGCAAGTTGCTCACTCACCAGAACGCCGCCCTGACCGAGCTCGACCAACAACAGAGGAAAACTGCCGATGACCTGCAACACGCCCTGGCCACGCCGCCGGCGGGCCGCCCGGACTGCGCTCGCGAGCCTCTGCCTGTTGGCGCTCTGCGCCTGCTCCAGCCAGCCAAGGGCACTGGTGCGCACCCAGGTGGTCAAGCGGCTGCCACCGCCGGGGCTGGTGCCCCACTGCCCGGAGCCTGAATTTAACGGCACTACCTGGGGCGAGGCCGTGGCCTTTATTCCCACCCTGCAGACGGCCCTGCGCCGCTGCCAAACCCAACTCGACACCCTGAATCAGTGGATTGAACAAGAGGAAACCACCCCATGAGCAAGCAAACCATCACCCTGACCATCGCCGGTACCGACATCTGCTTTGAGCCCACCCTGGTGGCCTACAACAGCTACATCAACGACCTGGCCATGAACGACAAGGTGGCACCGGCCCACAACTACCTGCGCAAGATTGTCAGCGCCGAGCACAAGGAGGCACTGAGCGATCTGCTGGCCCTGCCGGGCGCTGCCCTGCAGCTGACCGCCAAGATCAACGAGGAGTTCGCGCCGGCGCTGGATATCACCGTAAAAAACTGACCGGGCGCGCCGAGGCCATCGAGCGCAACCAGCTGGAACAGGTACTGGCGCTGCGGCGCCACTACCTGCCCCACGAGGAGGATGACCTCGACAGCCTGGCCCGCGCCCTCTGGTTTGATAAGCACGCCCGGGACACGCTCGCCTTTGCCGTCGCGCAGGGGATAGCCAAAGCCTTCAACGGATAAGAGACCCCTATGGCCTGGATGGAAAAACTGATGATGCAGGTGGCACTGGTGGACAATGCCACCAAGCCGCTGGCGGGCATCAACACCCAGATCGACCAGATCAGCAAAGCGGGTCGGCAGGGGTGGACCAACATGGCCATGGGCACCACCACCGTAGTGGCCGGTGCCATGGCGATCCAGAACGTGCTGGGCCCGGCTATCGAAATGGATCGGGCGCTGGCCGAGGTGGCCTCGCTCGACGTGCATGAGAAGACCCTCAAGCAACTCTCCGACACCGCCCTGCAGTTCTCGGTGGACTATGGCGAATCGGCCAGCGCGTTTGTCAGTGCCTCCTACGATATTCAATCCGCCATCGCAGGGCTGGAGGGCAACGAGTTGCCCACCTTTGCCCGCGCCTCCGGCGTGCTGGCCAAGGCCACCAAGGCCGACACCGCCACCATTACCAACTACATGGGCACCATGTACGGCATCTTTGAGCAGCAGGCCGTGCGCATGGGCAAAGCCAACTGGGTAGAGGATGTGGCCGGCAAAACCGCCACCGCGGTCCAGATGTTCAAGACCACCGGCCAGGGCATGACCGACGCCTTCAAGGGCATCGGCGCCAACGCCACCGCCGCCGGCATTTCGATGGATGAGCAGTTCGCGGTACTCGGTCACCTGCAGGCCACCATGGGTGGCGGTGAAGCCGGTACCAAGTTCAAGTCGTTCCTGGCCGGGATTGGCAGCGCCCAGAAGGCGCTCGGCCTGCAGTTCACCGACTCGGCAGGCAACATGCTGCCGGTGCTCGACGTGCTGGACAAACTCAAGGCCCGTTATGGCGAGACCCTGACCGTCGCCGGCAGTGATGAGCTGAAAAAGGCATTTGGCTCGGATGAAGCGGTGTCGATGGTGAAACTCTTGATGAGCAACACCAAGGCGCTCTCGAGCAGTATCAATGCCCTGGGCAACACCCACGGCATGGGCAAGGCCGAGCAGATGGCCGCCGCCATGACTGACCAATGGCAGCGGGTCGAGTCGGCCTGGTTTGCTATTCGGGCCGCCGCGTTCGGGGCGGTGCTCCCTGCCATCAACCAGGTGGTGGGCGCCTTTGCCGATGGCGCCGACACCGTGCTGCGCTGGACCCGGCTCTTTCCCCATCTGACCAAGGCGGTCAGTTACGCCATCCTGGCCATCGTCGGCCTTGGCATGGTGACCGGTACCTGGTTGCTGCTGGCGGGCCTGGCCAAGCTGGTGACCCTGGGCTGGGGCATTGTCATGACGGGGCTGCTCGCCCCGCTCAAACTGCTGCGCGGCGCCATGGCACTGATGCGCACCACCGTCTTGTTGGTGAACCTCGCCATGTACGCCAATCCGGTGTTGCTGATCGTGGGCGGCATCCTCGCCCTGGTCGCGGCCGTGGCGCTGGCCATCGTCTACTGGGACGAGCTCTATGCCGCCTTCTCGGTGCTGACCAGCTTTGAGCTGCTGGGCGCCTTCTTCAGTGGGCTGGCCGAGACCTTTGGCCCCCTCGCCTCCCAGGCACTGGTCCCCATTGCTGACACTTTGGGGATCATCGTGACCTTGCTCGGCCAAGCCTGGGACTGGCTCGGTTCCTTCTTCGGGGCCACCGAGCGCGCCAGCCTCGGGGTCGATAGCGTGACCGATGCCGGCCGGCGTCTGGGGTCCGTCCTTGGCGCGGTGTTCGAGGCGCTGCTCACCCCCTGGCAGTGGATCATCAAGGCCATTCGCTACGCCCTCGACTTGATGGGGATGATCCCGGGCATCGATATCGACACCAGCAAGCTGGTGATGCCGGACCTGAGCCTGCCCATGAGCGCCCAACTGCTGGCCCAACCGCAGACAGAACGCATCAACGCCCCGCTTGCGCGCTACCGCCAGCAAGACCAGAGCGCGGTGCCCACCGGTGGACTTGGCCAGCAGTTGATCCAGGCCAACGCGGCCGCGACCACGGCCAACCAGAAACCGGCCAAGGCCCTGCACATCGGCGAGGTGCACATGCACAACCAAAACCCGATGACGCCGGAGCAGATGGCCGAAAACGCCTGGCTGGAGACCAAGTGATGAATGAGCACCTGACCCACAACCCCAAGTACATCGACATCCTGGTGGTGAACGGCGCCTGGCAGCTCGATGCCGGCGGCCAGCCCCGCACCACCCAGGACCGCCACAGCATCGGCCAGGACATCAAGCACCGCATCATGGAATCGGGGCTTGCTCGCAAGCTCATCGGCGAGCGCAGCCCGACCCTGCGCAGCGACGTGATGACCGAGATTGAATTGCTGGTTGAAGACGATGAGCGGCTGGTGCCCGGCACCATCCTCATCCGTGAAGAGGCCCCCGACCGGATACTGGTCACCGCCCGCACCTATGAATTCGGCGAACTGGAGGTAACCCTGTGAACCTGCGCCCGACCGTGGACTTTATGGCCCTGCTGGCCGAGACCGGCGTCCCGACCACCGAGCAGGCCATGGAGGCCGAGCTAAAACAGGAGGTGGTGGCCGCCGGCTCCCTTATCACCAATGACAGCGATGTATCACCCTTCTGGCGGCTGGTGCGCGGAGTAGTCATCACGCCGGCGCTCTGGCTGGTCCGCACCCTGCTGGCCGGTCATGTGCTGCCCAACACCTTTGCGGCCACCGCCACCGATGCCTATCTCGACCTCAAGGCCTGGGACGTGGACCTGACCCGCAAACCCGCCCAGACCACCCGGGGCCTGGTCAACTTCATCAAAGCCAATCCCAGCGAAGCGGTCACCATCCCGGCCGATATCTGGGTCACCACCGAGCGCATCAACGGCACCATCTACCGCTTGCGACCCCTGCAGGCGGTGGTGAGCCCGGCCGGCGAAGCGGTGGCCCGGGTGGTGTGCGAAGCAGAGTTCGCGGGCGCCGCCTGGAATCTGGCGCCGGGCTATTACAACCTGCTGAGCGAACCGGTGACCGGCATCCTGTCGGCACGCAACGATGACAGGGAGTGGATAACCACCCAGGGCGCCGATGCCGAGGGCAACGACGCCTTGGGCCTGCGCATCCAGAACCAGTTCTCGGCAGTGGGGCGTTATCACATCGACGCCATTTACCGCTCCATGCTGGCCAGCGTCGCCGGCATTCGGGCCGACCACATCTTCTTCGAGCACGAAGCCCCCCGCGGTCCGGGTACCGCCAATGCCTACATCCTGCTGGAGGTGGGTGCCACCCCGGCCAGCCTGATTGACCAGCTCAACGACTACGTGGGCCGCCAGGGCAACCATGGCCACGGCGATGACCTGTTTGTGATGAGCATCCCCGAGACCCAGCACAGCCTCACCCTGGCGCTCTGGCCCCAGCCCAACCTCAGCGCCGAGCAGAAGGCCGCACTCAAGGCCGGTGCCGAGAACCTGGTCAAGGCGGCGTTTCGTCAGTCGGCGGATTTTCCGAGCGTGACCCGCACCTGGCCGCGATCGCGCTTCTCGCTCTCCCAACTTGCCCGCGAGCTGCACAGCCAGTTCCCGCAGCTGCAGAGCCTGCGCTTTGGTGAAAGTGACATCGTGTCGGGGCTGGCCATCCCGCGCCTTGGCAAACTGGTGGTAACCCTGCATGACTAAGCCGACCCCGCTTGAACACGGCCGGCAGGCGCCGGTGCTACCCGATGCCAGCGCCCCCTGGTGGGAGGACGGTTACACCATCAGCCCCGCCCACGCCGAGCCCGGGTTCTTGGCCCGGGGCATCAACGCCTTCTGGCAGCGGCTCAAGGGGTGGCTGTTGCTGCCACTGGCCCAGCAAGACCCGCTGACCTGCTCTGAATCTCTGCTCTCCTTGCTTGCCTGGGAGCGGGACATCGCCCGCTTTAACGGCGAGCCCATCGCGCTCTTTCGCAAACGGGTCAGGTTCGCCTTTGTGAACGCCCGGGACGCCGGCGAGGTAGCGGGCTTTAAGCGCATCTTCGAGCGCCTTGGCATCGGCTGGTGTGACATTCACGAGCGCCAGGCCGGCACGCCCTGGGACGTTATCACCATCGAGGTGACCGACAGCGCCATCGCCAACAACCAGCAGCTGATGGAAACCCTGATTCAACACTATGGCCGCACCTGCCGCCGCTACCGCTTCCAGGTGGTGTACCCGGTCACCGGCACTCTGCGCACCGGTCGCATCGACATGAGCCAGCAGGTGTTCGGCGCAACCCTCAAGAGGACAGCATGAGCCAAATCATTACCAACGCCTTTGCCAACTACCTGCAGGCGTGCCTGACTACCCAAGCGCCGGTGGTGCTCGATGAGTTCGTGCTGGCCAATATCCCAAACCTTGACCCGAGCAAACCCATCAGCCCCACCCAGGGATTGCCGCCGGCGAACCAGATTGTGCACCGGCGCGCGGTGGACCAGCGCGGGCGCATCAACAACGATGCGGTGGCCTACACCATCGTGATGGACACCACGGTCGGCGATTTCAGCTTCAACGCTCTCTACCTCATCAACAAGGCCGCTGGTGTGGTGGGGATGATTGTGCACAAGGGGCTGGAGACCAAGCTCAAGACCAATGAGGCCACCGGCCAGACCGGCAACAGCCTGGTCAAATCCATGCTGATGGAGTACGACCTCGCGCCGGATGCCACCGCCACCCACGTGGACGCCAGCACCTGGCAGATTGACTATGCCGCCCGCCTGCGCGGGATGGACGACGACCTGCGCTTGCAGGCGCTGCAGTTCTTCGGGCCGGCCACCTTCTACGGCAACGGCTTCAACTTGGTCAACGAATCGGGGGTCTACAAGGTGCAGCCCGGGGTGGCCTACGTGGGCGGCCTGCGGGCAGAGCTCAACGAGGTCAAGAAGGTGACCCCGGGCGCCAAGCCGGTGGGGCTCTGGCTCGATATCTACCGGGCAGGCTCCCTGCTCGATGCCTGGGTGAATCACTTTACCCTGACCTTGAGCGTGCCAGACCTGGTGGATTACCGGGATGCCAACGGCCATCAGCACCATGTGGCCAAGGTGGCCATCATCAATGCCAATGGCAGCGTCACTGACGTGCGCCGCAAGCGCACCATTGAGCTGACCGGGGATGTGACCGGCAAGGGCATCCTGGAAGATGCCCAGGGCGTCACCATCGCGGTGGAGATAAAGGACGGCAGCCACCGCCACAAGTGGGGCGAGCTCGACCAGGTACCGGCCACTGCCAGCCGCTGGCCCAGCTGGGCAGAGGTGACCAGCAAGCCGGACCTCGCGGCGGCCAACCACACCCACCCCGGCTCCTGGCTCAATCCCATCAACTTGAGCACGGAGGACCTCGACACCCTCAAAGAGCCCAAGGTGTATGCCCAGCATGCCAACGCCAACACCTCGGCCGCGCGCCACTACCCGGAGAACAGCGCAGGGGCGCTGATTGTCAGCAGTGGCGCCGGTCCCCAGCAGACCTACCTGGTTTACAACTCGAGCAGAGTCTGGCGCCGGGCCCAATACAGCACCGGTGCCTGGACTCCCTGGACCCGGGATTACAACACCGGCAACAAGCCCACGCTGGCCGAGCTGGGGGCCGCGGCGGCCAGTCACGCCCACCCCTGGTCCCAAATAACCGGGGTACCGGTGCACGCCACCCGCTGGCCCACTTGGGCAGAGGTCAGCAGCAAGCCCGCCACCATGCCACCGGCGGCGCACACCCATCCCTGGGCGCAAGTGACCGGTGCGCCGGCCACGGCCACCCGCTGGCCCGCTTGGGGCGAAGTCACCGGCAAGCCTGCCACCATGCCGCCGAGTGCACACACCCACACCGCGGCTCAAGGCAACGCCGATATTGTGGCCAGTGGCTGGGGACAGGTGGGCTCATATGCCATGGCTTGCTGCATCGCCTACGTTGGGGCAAAAACGGCCGGCTACGTCATTGCCGGCAGCAACTTGAAACTGGCCTGCGGCTCTGACCAATGGGCGGGGCGAGGGGCCACCTTGCCCGGCACCTGGAAACTGCTCGGCTATATCGTCGGGGATGGCAAGGACGGTGGCTGGAATAACTCAACCTGGATCCGCATCAGCTAAGGGACATCTCATGAGTATCGACATC
>NZ_CAWRFG010000005.1:0-1015 GCF_963900955.1 Aeromonas sp. 9A | reverse complement strand
CTGGATAGCTGGATGGAGAACGGCACCATCCGGCTGGCGCCCAAAAACATGGGCCCCACCGGGGTGGACGTGGCCTGGCTCACCTATCAGGCGGTGTTCACCATCGAGCAACTGCCGTTTCGCGAGCAGGATCCGGCCATCGCGCTGGCCACGGTTGCCGCCTGGGTGCAGGAGCATGACGAGTTCCGCGAGCAGTTCGAGTTGCCGGACCCCGAGTACGCCGTCACCCCGAACGATGAGAAGACGGCCGACCTTGAGATCCAGCTCGCCTTTACCGAGCCGCTGCGCCTGGTGGAACACAAGCAAGGCCCCATCAACTGGCTCGGCAAGCGCTGGAACGTGGCCCCCTATGACATCTGGAACGCCGAGCAGATTGACCTGAATGTGGGCAACACCGGCCATCACCAGGTAGGCGGCCAACCATGATCAGCATCACCCTGGACAGTCGCCGCACCCAGGAACAGCTCAAGCTGCTGGCCCTATCACCCAAGCAGCGCAAGCGCCTGGTGTGGCGGGCGGCCGCCGAGCTCAAGAAGCTGGCCGCCCGCAACGTACGCCAACAGCAAGACCCCAACGGCAGTGCCTGGGCCCCGCGCAAACGGGGCAAGCGCAAGATGCTGCGCGGCCTGCCCAAGCTGTTGGAGATCCACGCCCCCCGCCAGGACGTGGCCGAGTTGGGTTTCAAGAAAGGCACCATGAGCGCTCACGCAGGGGTCATCGCGGGCACCCACCAGAAGGGTCACACCTTCCTGGTCACCGCCGCCAGCCGGCGCCGCATTGCCCCCAGCGAAGGCGGCAAGCACAAACCGGCCAGCAAGGCCCAAGCCCGCAAGCTGCGGGAATTGGGCTTCAAGCGCCCGGGCAAGCGCAAGCGCGCCTACCGCTCGGCCTCCTTGGGCTGGATCACCGGCAACCTCAACGCGGCCCAGGCCGGCCTGCTTATCAAGAAGCTCAAGGATGAACCGGTGAAAACCCACTGGGAGATAACGCTCCCTGCCCGCCCGTTCCTGGGCGC
>NZ_CAWRFG010000004.1:0-10622 GCF_963900955.1 Aeromonas sp. 9A | reverse complement strand
CAGGCAGGGCGCGGCGACGTTCAAAATCGCTCACGGCCACATCCGGCCAGAAGCCGTCATTGCGGATAGTGGCGGCGCTGTAGTCGATGTCCTTGCCTGCAAACATGGCTGGCCTCGCTGGTTGGTTAAATGGAGCACCCCTGAAGCCACGCAATGGCCGCTGGGTTAGCCATAAGCTGCCCATGGCCTTCGCGCCGGGGTGCGGTGGCGCGGAGAGTCGGTTACTGCTCTGGGTTAAGCGCCCGCAGGCGCATGGCAATCTTTTGGCGCAAGGTGCCGACGCCCACCTTGCCGTGCAGTTGGTCGGCCTGGGCCAGCCAGTGATCGGCTTGCTCCAGAGTGGCGCTGTCGCCCACGGCGCTGGGGCGGGGTTGGCCGTCGTGGTCACGCAGCAGCAGGCAACCGGCGGCCTTGAACCACTTGGCGGTCAACCGCTCGTTGAGGCGCCAGTCGGTGCGCACCTTGTCAAACACCCGGGAAAACCAGGGCTCTACGGCGTGGCCCTCGGCCGCCTGTTTCTCGGACCACTCCAGCACGGTGTCGGCCACAAAGTGGGCCCAGTCGCGCTTGATGTTGTTCGGGGTGCGCTGGCCCTGGGCAATGGCGAGCTCTGCCCAGGCAATGCCGGCATCAAAGTCCCCGACGTCAAAGGCCCAGATGATGAGGCGCTGAAACAGCTCGTTCTGGTAGGGCTGGCCGGACTCCGCGACCGCTGCCAGATAGCGCTCCACATAGGGGCGGTACTTGGGCATCAGCTCATCGCGTTTCATGTTCACCCGATCGCCGATGCGCGCCAGCTTGCGCAGCCGGACTATGTCCTGCTCCAGCGCAATCAGCTGCAGGTGCAGGCTGTCAGCCACCGCGCCGGTGGCCATGCCAGAGCTGGCGGCCTGCTCGGTCCCTTGCCTGGCGATCAGGCGCTGCTTGTGACGTTGACCGGGTGAGCTCATGGCTTAGTCCTGCGGCTCGGTGGTGGGCGCCTCGGCAGGCTTGGCGGCACCAATCTCGATATCGGCCTCTTCAAAGCCGCCATAGGCCAGGTGCTCGCCGAGGGCATAGCCTTCCATGCGCCAGTACTGGTTATCGAAGCACTTCTTGTCCTGGTTATCGTCGGCCTTGCGCTTGCGGGTGCCACGCTGGGTGTAGATGTGCAGGTTGTCCAGGGTGGTGACCACCATCCGCTTGCCCGGGAAGAAGGGCGGGATGTAGGCGCGGCGCCCAGCGATGGACTCGGCCAGCTTTTGGGCGGCGATCTGTTCGCTCGGCTTGGTGGCTTCGCTGTAGAGCTTGGCCTGGGCGGCGGCAATCAGGTCGGTACCGACCAGCACCACCAAACGCGGGTCCTGGCGAAACAGCGGGTCGATGGTGGTGTTGATGAGGTCGGAGGCCATCTCGTCCAGGGTCTTGTAATCGCCATGGCCGTCCGGGTCGAAGCGGATCTTCTCGCCGGCCTTGGCCTTGATGATCTGGCTGCCGTCGTTCCACTCGCGGGCGATTTGGTGCCAGCCCTTGTTGACGTCTTCACCGAGCGGGTGCTTGGCGGGATCGGTATCGGCGGCCGCGTCGATGCCGTTCCAGCCGACTCGCAGCATGTCCAGGGCAAACGCCTTGTTGATGAAGTCGCCCACCAGGCGCAGGAACTCGCCCTCGCTGCCGGCGTTGGCCCAGACGCACAGGGTCGCCCAGTCCAGCGAAGCGCACGAATCGGTCTCGGTCAGCTCGTAGGTGTTGCCATCCACGCCGATCTTGCCGTTGAAGCGGCCGTTTTTCTTGCGGCCGGTGAACAGCTTGCCGATGCCCACCTGCACCACCTGGCCCTTGATCTGGTCCACGTCCAGGCAGGTAACGAGGCCGAGGAACTCGACCGAGGCGAGCAGGGCGGCGCGCAGGCCGGTTTCCACCGGACCGGTGACGCTGAACTGTTTGGCCAGGGCATTAACGGGGATGCCGTAGGACTTGGCCAGGGCGTTGTTGTATTGATCCAGGCGCTGCATGGCCTGGACGGTGAGGGTCTGACTCATGGGCCGTCCTTAATATACGGTGGGGGTATCGTCACCGCCGAGCGCACCCGGGCGCTGGCCCGGCACTTCAACGGAGAACTTCTCGATCTGGCCTTGCAGCTCGCCGAACTTGTCGGTCAGACCGGTCAAGGTCTGCTCCAGCTTGGTGAACTGCTCGGCAGTGATGCCGGGCTTTTCTTCGGTGGCTGGCTCGATGACCGGGGCGGCGGGTTGCTCATTGGCCGGCTTGACTTCCAGCTTGGCGCTGAAGGCATCGATCTTGGTGCCAAGGCCGGTCAGGGCCCCCAGCATCTGATCGAACTGTTCTGGTTTCATTTCCTCATCCTCGGGTTGGCTGGGGGTTGGTGTGGGGTCAGGGTCGCCGTGGCTTGCCAGGAAGCTGAAAAACTTGGCGATCAGGCCATCGGCCTTCTCGTGCTTGGGTAGCTTGAAGGTGGAGAGATCCAGCTGTTCGCTGGCGCCGATGGTGTGGCCTTTGTGCTTGGTGCTGAATTTGAGGCGCGTGGTACCGAGGCTTGCCGGCTCATCGGTGACGCCGAGGCCCAACAGGTAGGTGCGCCCGGTGTCGGCGAAGTTCTCGAAGGGTTCGATGGAGCAGAACTGATACTGGCCGCTCTGGTTGTAGTAGATGAGATCGCGATTCGGGCAGAGGATGGCGAACAGCTTGAGCTTGCCATCGACTTCCACCGTTTTGAGCGCCTGTACCACCCCGAAGTTTGACCAGCGATCGTGCTCGGGCCACAGCAACGCCGTGTAGAAATCGGGGTCGTAGGTCTCGGCCATGTCGGTGAGCCAGTCGCGGGTAATATCCCGCCCATCCACCGCTTTGCCTTCGGTGGCGATACAGACCCAATCTGTTCTTAAGGTTGTTGCGCTCATGCCTGCTCCCAATAGATGCGGGCTCAGGCTATCGGGTCGGCAAGGGGGTTTCACCCTGTTGTGTTCGGGGAGATTCGGATCCAGCGGGATATCCGAATTGCTCAGAACATCAGTGGGATAAGCGAGGGGAGGGGGCTGGCTATGATGGCGCCATCATTCATATCGATGGAGGCGCCGTGGCGTATCCCGAAGAGATCCGCAAGGCAGCAAAGGGACTCTACCTTAAGCGATGGACCCCCCAGGAGATCAAGGACGAACTGGGGCTGAACTCCTGCCGCATTGTCTACTACTGGGCTGAAAAGCTCGGCTGGCGCGAGCTGCTGACCGACGAGGCGGTGGAGGATGCCATTGCCCGCCGGGTCAATGTGCTGCTGGATCGCGAGAAGAAAACCCCGGGCGAACAGGAGGAGCTGGACCGGCTCATCGGCCACCATGTCAGCCTCAAAGAAAAGGCGCTCAAGTGGGCCGAACGCCAGCAGGCGCTCACTGCTCGCCGCGAGGGTGGCGAGGAACCGGCTGCCGAGCGGCCGCGCCGTGGCCGAGGCGGCCAAGATAGCGGCAGCAAAGGCAAAGGCGGCAAGAAGGGCAAGAACCAGGTAGGCCATCTGACAGCCGATGACTTTGCAGAGTGGCTGGGGACCCTGTTTGGCTACCAGCTGCGCTGCCGGGAGGCCAAGAACGACCCGGCCTTGCCGCGTACCCGCAATATCCTCAAATCTCGCCAGATAGGCATGACCTACTACTTTGCCGGCGAGGCGCTGGAAGATGCCATTCTGACCGGTGGCAACCAGATATTCCTGTCGGCCACCCGCGCCCAGGCGGAGGTGTTTCGCTCCTACATCTGCAAGATTGCTCAGACCTTCCTTGGCGTCACCCTGACCGGCAACCCCATCGTCTTGTCGAACGGGGCCGAGCTTATCTTTTGCTCCACCAACTCCAACAGCGCCCAGTCTCGTTCCGGCAACGTCTACATCGATGAGTATTTCTGGATCCCCAACTTCGAGCGGCTCTCCGATGTCTCCAGCGCCATGGCCACCCAGAGCCACTGGCGCAAAACCTACTTCTCCACGCCATCAAGCAAGGTGCACGAAGCGTACCGGTTCTGGACCGGGGATCGCTGGAAGGGTACTCGCCCCAGTCGGCAGGCTATCGACTTCCCTGGTGAAGATGACCTGCGCGATGGGGGCCGCGTCTGCCCGGATAGGCAATGGCGCTACGTCATCACCATTGAGGATGCCATACGTCTGGGCTGCAACCTCATCGACATCGAGGAGCTCAAAGACGAGTACCCGGAGGAGGTGTTTGAGCGCCTCTATCTGTGTCGCTTTATCGACGATGCTCTGTCGGTGTTCAAGTTCCAGGATATGGAGCGGGCGGGGGTGGACCCGACCCGGTGGGAGGACTACAAGCCAGGGCGGCCCGACCCGTTTGGCCGGCGGGAGGTGTGGCTGGGGTATGACCCGAGCCGCACCCGCGACAACGCCACCCTGGTGGTGGTCGCCCCGCCCACCGTCGCCGGCGAGCGATTCCGGGTGCTGGAAAAGCACTACTGGCGCGGGCTCAACTTCCAGTTCCAGGCACAAGAGATTGAGCGCATCGCCAAGAAGTTTCGGGTCACGTATCTGGGGGTCGATGTCTCCGGCATCGGCGCCGGGGTGTTTGACCTGTTGAAACCCGTGTTCAAAGGGGTGTGCCACCCCATCAACTACAGCATCGAGAGCAAGTCGCGGCTGGTGCTCAAGATGATCGACGTGGTGGAGGCCAACCGCATCGAGTGGGACAGCTCGGATCGGGATATTCCGCTGGCGTTCCTTGCCATCAAACGCAGCACCACTGGCGGCGGCCAGATGACATTCAGGGCTGCCAGAGACAATGTGACCGGACACGCAGACGTATTTTTTGCCATCGCCCACGCCGTGGCCAACGAGCCACTCGATACCAACCGCAAACGCAAATCCAGCTGGGTCACCAGCCAGGAGAGAAAGGCAGCATGACCAAACGACAGCAAGCACCGGCCAAGACGGCCACCCCTTCCACCCGTTCTTCTGTGGTGTTCAGCATGCCGGAAGCGGTCGACCCCACCGCCTGGATGACCGATTACACCGGGGTGTTCTACAACCCCTATGGCGAATATTACCAGCCGCCCATCGAGCGCAAGGGGCTGGCCAAGGTGGTGCGGGCCAATGCCCATCACGGGGCCATCTTGATGGCGCGGCGCAACATGGTGGCAGGGCGCTTTACCAACCAGCGCACCACGGTCACCGCCTTTGCCCACAACTACCTGCAGTTCGGGGACGCGGGACTGCTTAAAATTCGCAATGGGTTCGGCCAGGTGGTGGGGCTGCACCCGCTGTCGAGCGTCTACCTGCGCCGGCGTGAGGATGGCTGCTTTGTTTACCTGCAGCAGCAGGGCAAGCCGAACCTGATTTACCGGCCAGAGGATGTGATTTGGCTGGCCCAGTACGACCCCGAGCAGCAAGTCTACGGCATGCCCGATTACCTGGGTGGCCTGCAGTCGGCCCTGCTCAATCAGGACGCCACCTTGTTTCGGCGCAAATACTTCCTCAACGGCGCCCACATGGGCTTCATCTTCTACGCTACCGACCCGAACATGGACGACGACACCGAGCAGGAGATGAAAGACAAAATCGCCAACAGTAAGGGGGTGGGGAATTTTCGCTCCATGTTTGTGAACATCCCGGACGGTAAGCCCGATGGCATCAAGCTTATTCCGGTGGGGGATATCGCGACCAAGGACGAGTTTGCCGCCATCAAGGGGATCACCGCCCAGGACGTATTGACCTCCCACCGTTTCCCTGCGGCGCTGGCCGGCATCATCCCGACCAATGGCGGGGGCGGGCTCGGGGATCCCGAGAAGTACGATGCCACCTATGCTCGCAACGAGGTGCTGCCGCTCTGTGAGCTAATCCAGGATGCCATCAACAGTGCGGGACTCCCTCGCTCCCTCTGGGTCGATTTTCGGGAGAATATCGGTTCAACTGTATAAACAAACAGTGTTTGCTGTGGCAAGATAGGCTGTTGATTTGGATAGAAAAGGGGGCGTAATGCGGGTTTATTGCAAAGAGTGTGGCCAGCGGGGCCGCATTACCAAAACCAACCGACTGAGCGATGATGTCTCGGATCTCTACTGCCAGTGCACGGACGCCGAGTGTGGCCACAGCTGGGTGGCCACCTTGTCGTTCGCCCACACCCTAAGCCCCTCGGCTAAGACTACGAACCAGCTGGTGCTGAGCTTGATGGGCTCGCTGACGCCAGAGGGGCGACAGCTGGTACTGAAAGGACTAGGGGCGCAATAGTGTCCCCGTCTCACCTGTCTGCATTTTTCAAACCGTTGAATAGATGGATATCACCTCAATAAAACTTATCTATTGAATAAACTCAATATTTAAATGATTGCTTAAATACAGGGTGATAAAAATCATTGATAAAATAAATGACACTAGAGATGCCCATTTTAAGGCAATAAATGAAACCTCTCCTCTTTTTACCCTGCCCCATTCCATTTTAAGTATTTTCTGACTTTCATTGGTTAAGTTTTCGATTATTTTAGAGTGCTCTTTGCTCTCTTGTTTAAGAGACTCTTTTTCAAGGAAGTTAATCATGTATAGTAATTTTGAATGTTCAGTAGGATTTAATCTTAGTTTTGTTTTAATAATTAAAGTGTCAACTTTTGTCATGTCATCCTTGTTGTCAGAAAGAAATTTTATAATTTCGTCTGAAGATTTTTTCTCTGCTCGAAATCTATTCACCATCACCACATAGGTTCCGGCCAACGCAAGCAATTCAGATATCTCACTACGGAATGAATCAATCCATGCCTGTCTGAATTCAGAGGTTTTTTGATCTTTCGATAGAATTGTTGCGATGAATGATATTCCACCAGCGATCATGGCGGCAGTTATTGGACCTAAAATCAATATATATTCTTTCCCAAATTCCATTTTTATTTATACCTTGGATAGAGTCGTTGTTAGTTATATTTTTAAAATGGTTGTTTAAATAACTGCTTCAGTTGACTTTTATTAAACTTATATATATCGCTCAGTTTAAGTAACCTAGTGAAAAGTAGATTAAATGAGTTGGTACATCATATCAGGTAACATCAGCTGTGGTCACCGTTGTTGGCTGTCAGGAACTGCTGGGCGAAAGGTCGGATAACCAGCTCTTAATGCACGAGAAGCCAAACGTCGAACAGTGATCCGCTTTTGGTGGTTTGCTATACTGTTTTTTTATACAGTTTAAATGAGATTGCCAGCATGTTTGCTCAACCCACCCCAGATGCTCCCTTGTTGGAGCTGCCATTGTTCCTCTCCCCGGTGGCTTGCGGCTTTCCGTCGCCAGCGCAGGACTACACCGAGCAGACCATTGACCTCAATCAGTTGTGTGTTACCCACCCAGCGGCCACCTACTTCGTGTGGGCGGCCGGTGACAGCATGGTCGACCACGGGATCCGCGATGGCGACCTGCTGGTTGTGGATCGCAGCCTCAAGCCACGACACGGTTGCGTGGTGGTAGCGGCAGTAGATGGTGAGTTCACCGTGAAGAAGCTGCAACTTGTGCCGACGGTGGCTCTGCTCCCTGGCAACCCGGCCTATCTCCCCATCCATTTCAACGATGGGCAGGAGCTTGAAATTTTCGGGGTAGTGGCTTTTGTCGTGCACAAGATGGATATCCCATGAACAAGCACTGTGCCGTCGCCCTGGTCGATGTAAACAACTTCTACGCCAGTTGCGAGCGGCTGTTTCGCCCTGATTTGAAAGGGCGGCCTATCGTCGTGCTCTCCAACAACGATGGCTGCGTGGTGGCACGCTCTGCAGAGGCCAAGGCGCTTGGCATCAAGATGGGGGGGCCCTACTTTCAGATCCGCCAGTTCTTCGAAGCCATGGGCGGGGTCTGGTTTTCCAGCAACTACGCCCTCTATGGCGACATGTCGAACCGGGTGATGACCATTCTGGAGGGGATGGCCCCGGCGGTGGAGGTCTACAGCATCGACGAGGCATTTATCCAGCTGAGCGAATCCTGGGCCGGTGACCTGGTGGCGTACGGGCGCCAAGTCCGCGAGCGGGTGCAGCAGTGGACCGGGCTGACCGTGGGGGTCGGCATCGGCCCCACCAAGACGCTCGCTAAGCTCGCCAACTATGCCGCTAAGAAATGGCCGGCCACAGGCGGCGTGGTGGATCTGCGGGATGAAGCGCGGCGCGCCAGGCTGATGGCGATCACCCCGGTGGACGAGATATGGGGCATTGGCCGGCGGCTGTCGGCCAAGCTGGAGGCGCAGGGCATCAAGACCGTGGCCGACCTGGTCGCCGCCGATCCCAAGGCGCTGCGGCGCCGCTATGGCGTGGTGGTCGAGCGCACAGTACAGGAGCTGCGGGGGATCCCCTGCGCAGAGCTGGAGCAGGAAGCCCAGGCCAAGCAGCAGATCATCTGCTCGCGCTCTTTCGGCGAGCGCATCACCCAGATCGGTCCCATGCACCAGACGCTGGCCGGTTACATGGAGCGTGCCGCCGAAAAGCTGCGGGGGGAGGGGATGTGCTGCCGCCATGTCACCTTGTTCATTCGCACCAGCCCGTTCAGCGACCGGGAGCCCTATTACGGCAACCAGGTGAGCACCAAGCTGGCGATACCCACCCATGACACCCGGGCGCTGTTGACCCTGATCCCCGAGCTGCTCCCCCTCATCTGGCGAGACGAGCAGCGATACCAGAAAGGGGGCGTGATGCTGGCCGATTTCACGCCCGCCAGTATGCAGCAGGGCGACCTGTTCGCCGCCCAGCAGCAATCCCTGCGTAGCGAGGCGCTGATGCAGGTTATCGACAAGATCAATCAGGGGAGGCTGGGGAAGGTCTATTTCGCGGCCCGCGGTCGCGACACCCGGGAGTGGATGATGAAGCGGGAGCAGTTAAGCCCCCGCTACACCACCGCGCTTGGAGAATTGCCGGTGGTTAAGTTAGCTTAACTTCAACCAAAGGAGTGAGATTGATAAGTGATATGACACTGGGAAACGGTCAGATCTCGTAGAATTCGCGCGTCACACAAAACTAAAGTGTGGAACATTCTCAAGGGGAGTGCTATGGTGTGTGACACAATCAAAATGTAGCACAAGGTGTTCTATGAAAAGCAACAAAGATGCCTCTATCCGAGTAAGAATTGATAGTGATGTTGAGGCTAGATTAAAAAAACTATGTGAACTTGATGGGGTAAATTCTAGCGTTTTAATAAGACGGTTGGTGAATTCATATTTTTTCTCTCATCCAGAAACAGAAACAAAAATTGAGGTGTCATTTCAAATTAAAAATCTTCCTAAAGAGAACATACATGCATGGTATGTATTTTTAATAGACGCAGAGTTGCAAACTGAAAATATAGAGCATGATTTGGTCTCTAAAGAGATTCCATTTTTACTTCCTGAGTTTTTTGAAGGTGAACAGGAGCCTTTTCGAGTTGATTCATTTTATTACCACCGTATGTCGCTCCCAAATTGCAGTGGGAAAAATGGTCGCTTCATTGGTGCGAAAATAGAGGATGGGAAATGGAAGGGAGCAATTTATGTATACAAGAATGCTCTGCTGGATACTCCCGAGGTGTACGAAGGAAAAGTGAAAGAAGCGTTAACTGAAAAAATTAAGGATGGTGTGATTCAATATATTAGAAATCAAGTGTCAATTGATTTTTTAGAAGAGTTAAATAAAGAAATGCTCGAGTCAAAAAACGACCATGAGCGTTATTAAAAAACCGAGATAGATGTTCACTTGATGCTCGGGGATAGATGGAAAATCTATCCCCGAGAATTATATAGATTGTATCGATACCATGGACGAATTAAAAATAGTCGTTATACGGCCTGTACCTCTTTAATGTGATGATTGATTAGCAAGTGAAGCTGTAGGTAGGGTTCTGGTCACTAGGTTATCCAGGCGGCGGTACTCTTCTCGGCTGACGGTCTGCTTGCTTTTCCCGTTCATATCCACTCCTCGCTGTAGTCGTCCTGCTCTTGCAACCACTGCGGCGTATCCAGCCCCTCCAATACCCGCCACATCTCCGACTGGTAGGGCTCGGGCAGCATCTCGATCCAGCTGCGGGTACCAGCATGGCCCTGCACCTGGTAGACCTCGCTACAGAGCTCAACTAGCATCGGCCAGTCCTGGTCATCGGCTGGGATTGCGTATTCATCTGGCTGGGCCTGCGCTGTCGGCTGCTGGCCATCTGGTATCCAATCAGGTTCATTAGGTATCGCTCGGCACGACTGCAGCTGGCCGTTCTCCAGCCAGAGGGTGAAGCCGTCCATGCTGACGCTGGCACCTGAGCGCAAACGGCTGATAGAGAAGGGAGATAAACCCCATTGCTCTGCCATTAACTGATCCGCAAACGCCGCTGGATCCGGCTGCGTACAGTTATTGTCAGAGCTCCAAGGAGCCGGGCTGTCGCCCGACTGAACCCCAACACCCCAGCCCGACGCCCCGGCGGCCTTGGTGGCTTCATGGGTGCCTGCGGGAACCACTTCCCACCCTTGCAGGCGGGTCTTGATCCCTAAGCGGGCGGTGTGTAGTCCCATCAGGCGCTTGATGTCTTCACCGTAGCAGTTGGCCTGCTCCTCAATGAGGTGGGCCAGTTTGATGGGGTGCTCGGCCCGGGTGGCCAGGGCGCCACCCATGGCGTGGAGGTAACAGCGAAAGATGCCGTTATCCGCGGCGTAACGGG
>NZ_CAWRFG010000003.1:0-1061 GCF_963900955.1 Aeromonas sp. 9A | reverse complement strand
CCGTAGCAGTTGGCCTGCTCCTCAATGAGGTGGGCCAGTTTGATGGGGTGCTCGGCCCGGGTGGCCAGGGCGCCACCCATGGCGTGGAGGTAACAGCGAAAGATGCCGTTATCCGCGGCGTAACGGGCCGCCTCAAAACGCGGGTCTTGCAGCACTGGCTTGGGTGGCCCCACCAGATCGCCGTGCTTCTTGGCGTTGCTGATGCGGCGCAGCTCGCGCCATACCCCGACCGGGGCGCCGCCTATTTGCTGGAAGGTACGGATCCCCCACCAACTCGCCCAGGCAACCGCATGCATGGCGGCTTCATTTGCGGGGGCATCAGCTTCTTCGTCATCATCCAAATAGGCACCATCAATGTTTTTGGCGATGTACTTGGCGATATAGCCTGCCGCATCGCCTTTGGTTTGATCGATCTCCTTCCAGTCAAAGCGCGGAGTGAAGTCGGTATGAGAGGGGAGACCCTTGGGATCACGGATCAACTCTGCACGGTCATGGCTCAAGGCATACCGCTGCAAAGTACTGATCACCCGCCATTTGTCGACAGGGCGCATAAATAGCAGCAAGTGCCAGTGTGGGGTGCCGTCGTGGTGAGCCTCGCAAACGCGAAAGCCATAAACAGGTGCATCGCCCCGTTTGAGGGCCGCGCGGGTCAGGCTCCACAATTTGGCCAGGTAGGCGCAGGTTTCGCGTGGTGTGGCGCCCTCGTATTTCTCATTTTCGACGGTCTTGCCATTGCGACCAGTCTTCCAGGCATGGAAGCGGGAAGGGGCTGTCCAGGTGAAGAAGACGCCCACATGGCCCTGCTCCTCGGCGTAGTCGCTGAACCCCCGAGCACGCACCATCATCTCGTTGCGGCGGTTGACTGGGTTAGCATTGCTGGCCTCCCAGCAATCCTTCATCGAGATCACCAGATCATGCTTGGTGTTCATCACCTCCGATTCGGCCAGCCAGCGCATCATGGCCCGTTTACGCTCGCGCACTACCTTCATGGTGGCGTTCGACACATAAGCGGACACCCCTTTGCGCACCTTGCCGAGCAGGATGTTGATGTGTTCTTGCAG
>NZ_CAWRFG010000002.1:0-5648 GCF_963900955.1 Aeromonas sp. 9A | reverse complement strand
CCATGTTTGGCGAGTTTGGTCCCATTGAGGTGATCACCCCGCCACCGCCGACCGAGGCCCAGCAACAGGCCATCCTGACGGATAAGCTGCAACAGGCGGCCCGCGCCATGGCGCCGCTGGAGGATGCCGACACCCTGGGCGTCATCAACGAGGCGGAGCGCGAGCAGCTCACCGCCTGGCAGCGCTACCGGGTCACCCTCTACCGCCTGCCGCAAAGCGACGGCTGGCCCACCGAGGTCAGCTGGCCAGAGGCGCCGCAATGAGCTGGACGCAAGGGCAGCTGCGTTGGCCCGCCAGTGCCGCCAGCCTGCACAGCCGCGCCCAGGGCGTACTTGGCCAACTGCCCGCCACCCAAGCCAGCGCCATGGGTCGACTGCAGGGGCTTGCGGCCCGTGCCCAGTACCAGCGCCACCCGCTAAGCGAAGCGGCCGCCGCACTGGCGAGCCTGCGCAGCGATCTCGACCGGCTGCTGGTGACCGGCCGCTGCCTCGCCGTCACCCCCTACCAGCACGGGGTGGGCGAGCAGCAGGGCAACCAGTACCACCTGTCCGCCCCCAAGGCGGTGGCCACCCTGGCCGCCAAGCTACAAGACGGCGCCGACCCGCGTTTACCCGCCGGCCAGCTGCACGCCCTCGCCTGGCTGGTGACCGGCAACAGCGCCGATGACCTGGCCCAGCAGCTGGCAATCCTCTGTGCCCTGCTGCCACTGCCCGAGTGGTGCGCGGCCCTGCGCCGCCTCACCGCTAACAACGACACCATGAGCCAGCCCACGGCGGCCAAGGTGCCACGCTGGCGCGCCGACGAGCCGCTGACCTGGGCACCGCTGCGCCCGGCCCGCATGGCGCTGGGGGCCGAGCTGGCCCAACTCGAAAGCCTGGCTCGGGATAGCCAGACCCCGATGGCCAAATTGCAGGCCCTGGCCAGCCGCCGTGCTGACCGCCTGGTACAACTCGCCGAGACACTGACCAAACTGGGTAAGCTGTCCGGTTCGCTCTGGCACTGGCAAGGCCAGGGAGATGCGGCCAGCCTCGCCACCCAGCTTGGCCAAAGCGCCCCACCCGACCACAGCCAGAGCATGACGGTTGGCGCCCTGCTGCTCTCCCCTTCCCCGCTCACCTTCTGGCAGGAGTTAACCCCATGAGCCAAGCCATGCTGACCCTGGATGGCGAACCCATCATCATGAAGTCGATGCGGGTCTCCGCATCGATGCAGTTTCAGGACAAGGACCAGAGCGGCCAGACCAGCTCGACCAGCAGCGCCGAACAGGGGGCCAAGGGCAAGGAGCTCGATGTCTCCGGCCTTATCCCGTTCAAAGAGGAACGCATGCTGAGCCGGCTGTTTGAGCTGGCCGATGCCAAAGGGAACGGCGGCAAGCGCCACGTCTACCGGGTCGGGTCGCTGTTGGCCAAGTCGGTGAAAGTGCGCCAGGCCAAGTTTGCCGGACGCATCACCGCCAGCGAACAAGAAGGCCTGCTGGCCTGGCAGGTGCAGTTCACCTTGAAAGAGTTCAACTCGGTACCGGAGAAGCGCGAACAACGCTTGCCCAAACAAGCCCCGACCGTGGGCCAGGGCACCGACAACACCAGCGCAGCCAAGGGCGGTGGCAAGGGGGAAGGAGAACCGGATCTCAGCAGCTTCGAGCGCTATGTGCTCAAACCGATGGATGACGTACTGGCATGAAACTATCGACTTCCCTGACCCTCGCCGGCCAGCCGGTGCACCTGGTCGATCACGATCTGGTGCTGGACCTCAACGCCGGCGGCCGCGCTGCCCTGACCATTGAGGGGACGGCCAGCAAGGGGCAGCTCTTTACCCTGGACACCGGCTACAACGGCGACCTGCGCCGCTGGTTCACCGGCTACGTGTACGATGTACAGCGCGCCGCCAATGGCGCCAGCAAGCTGCTGTGCCGCGAGCTGGCCGGCGCCTTGGGCACTCGGCTGCCGGTCAGCCAACAACACGCCACCCTGCGCGGCCTGTTGGCCTGGCTGACCGACCAGACCGGGCTGACCTTTCTGCTACCCCAGGGCTGCGATTACACTGACCGGCCGATCCCCAACTTCACCAGCGCCGGCACCGGCTATCAGCTGCTCGATAACGCCGGCCGCGCCTTTGAGGTGCCGGACTTTGTCTGGTACCAGCAACCCGATGGCGCCATCTTTGTAGGAAGCCACGCCCACAGCCGCTGGCATGACAAGGAGGTGACACTCGATCCGGCCTGGTCTGGCCGTCAGGCGGGCGACACCCTGACCCTGTCACCGGTGCCGGCCATCCGGCCCGGTACCCTCCTCAATAGCAAGCGGGTGATGCGGGTGCGACTCAAGGGTGACGAGATGACCCTGACCACCGCCACCCCGGGCAAGACCAGCAAGTCGCCAGAGCGGCGCAAGATAGAGGGGGAGTTCCCGGAGCTGGCCGACAAGATGCACCTGCCCAAGTTCGGGCGAGTCGAGGCCATCAGCGACCAAGCCAGCGCTGGCCAGCTCAATGATCCCTTTCGCCCCCGCTATGCGGTGGACGTGCAACTGCTGGGCGAAGATGCCCAGCCGGACAAGGCCGCGCCCCTTTATCGGGCGGTACCGCTGCCGGTGCAGTTCGGCGGGCAAGAGCAAGGGCTGCTGCAGTTCCCCCTCGAAGGGACTCTGGTTGAGCTGGGCTTTGCCTTTGGGCGGGCCGACCGGCCCTTTATCCGCACCGTGCTCGGCAGTGGCTGGGCCCTGCCGGACATCACCCCGGGGGAGCAACTGCAACAGCAGCGGTCCGAGGTATTCAGCCGCACCGATACCGTGGGCAACCAGAGCCGCCAAACTGACCGCCGCCTGCACGACCAGGCCCTGCAGATGCACCACCAGAGTGACGACTACCTGGGGGAGCATGGCCAGCATCAGCTGCAGGTGGCGCAACACAGCATTGAGGAGGTGGGCGGGTTAAAGCTCATCGAGGCACTGGGGGCCATTGAGCTGTTGGCCGGCGATGATCTCACCATGGGGAGCCTGGGCAACATGAGCCAGACCACTGCGGGGGATCTGATCGAGGTGGTGGGGCAACTGCGCCGGGCGGTTGCCGGCGAACTGCAACACCTGGAGGCGCCCCGTTCGTGGATGGGGACTGACAGCGTGAACATCTTCCGACTGCTGCTGCAGCTGATGAAGGTAGTGGAGCAGCTGGCGGCTACCACTGCCAGCCACACCCACGGCAGCGGGCCAGCCCCTGGTAACAGCGAGGCCATGGCCGGACAGGGCCAACAGGCCAAGCAGCTGGCCAGCCAGCTATCCCCCATCATCGAGTAAAACGAAGGGCCTTTAAGGCCCTTACTCATTTTTGCTCAAACATCTCTTTGTTAAGCTTCTCTTTCAGTGCTTCCAGAGAGAGCTTGTCTAAAGCCTGATCCAGTTTCATGAGACCTTGCGCACCACAATTTTGGGAGTAGAGCTCTTTGCCAAAACGCCAGCTCGTCTGTTTGACGTAACACTGTTCCCATCCCAAACGCTCAATAGTCGACATACTGACTTTTTGCGTCAGTAGTCCTAGAGCAGCAGCAACAACAATCAGAGAAATGACAATGATCCCCCGTCGCTTAACGGCCGTTGAAGAAAGGTCTGGCTCCGGTATGGCTATGGAAAACATCAATCTCCCACCGGCGTACAGCATGAAGGGGGTCGCAAGTAAGCCGATGAAGATGGCAAACCAGCCCCGCCAGTCATTCATTCGCAATGGATCTGCAGGTGTCAGTGCAAGCAAATCCAAGAATTCAGCACCAAATATTATGGCCATCCACACGCCACCGATCCCGAGTAACGCGACAACCAATCCACTGGCCCGCATCTGCCATGAGACATGCACAGTCGTCATTCAAACTTCGCCTTAACCGCTTGTTTCATCATCTCAGAGAGCTCTGCTTCTTCGTCGGCAAAGTCGATAAGTTTACCAGCAACAATCGTTGCCAAAGCAAATACTGTCCCAGTTAACAGTATTCCAGGCCCAAAGACTGTAGCCACAACACCTGCTGCAATGATGCCTACGCCATTGGCAAGCGTACCTTTAACAAGATCGACACCCACATTGCTGAAGAGATCGACCATCGTGACTTCATCTTTCAAGATGTAATCAATAACGTTGATAGATACAGAAAAGACAAAATCAGCCAAGAACCCCATCTTTACCAAGTGGGCATTTGCCTTTGCACCTATACCCAACCGAAGGATTTTGGGATTGCTGGCCTTCCAGATATTACCTGGGATCGTTTTGTGAACCTGTTTGTAGTTCTTGATGATCGTATAGGGCTCGCCATTGATCACTTTGGTGTAAGCAATTACCCCCATACCACCTAATGCTTTAGCGGTAGATTGAGCCAGCCGAATTCGCTCACCAGCGTCTTTGATAGATTTTGCATTCCCCAAGTTGTCTTTGGCGTTGAGCTCTTTCCAAAGTTCCTGGAGCTCTTCAAATGTCAGTACAGCGACGGTTTGTGCCGGCTGTGTGTAAACGACATCAAGGTACTCACCAGTCAGAGGGTTATAAGGAGGCCAAAAACCGGGAGATAATGCGGGAATTTCCACTGGGCTAGGGGCTGGAGCAATCGCGGCGGCACGGGCAGATGGAGCTCCATCGCCAACCGTGACAGTTCCCCCACCAATGATTACACCCCCACAAGAAACCCCCTTCCCTGTGAACGCAAGTGGTTGACCATTCACTAAGACGGTTGAAGAACCCGCAGCGATGAATCTGGGATGTGGTGGGTTATTTGGTTTGTCATGAGGTTCAAGAGGGTCACCGAGTCGAGCCGCAGGGAGGCCATCAATAAATACATCTGCCGAACCGGAGATAATCTTGGTGGGTGGAAACCCGTCATGGTCGGTTCCAATATCTCCGACCTTAGCCGCATTACCCATAGCGTGTCCCCATTCTGTGATTCAAGAACAGAATACTGTAAGGAGTCACTAGAAGCTTGGTCAAAGTTCTAAACCGAAAGTTAAGAACCGAGTCTCAAAATGAACAGCTATACGACAAGGGGTGACCGAACGGACAGGCTGCCTGACAGCCCAAAGATGGCCAGGGAAAGGCGCCGCATCCTATAGAGCCATCAGGCAGTGTTGCATCTTACGTGAATCCTGAGCGCGCTCACAGTCTCACCGTGCAGGCTGGCGACGCCTACCGCCGCGTCTGCGTCACGGAATCCGCGCTCTTCCGCTCCCGCCTGCGCGCCGCATCAATAAAATTTTTTGCAAAAGTGGATTACCGCAAAACCACAGGCCCAGGCCGCGCCAGATAAAGGATCTGCGACTTGGAGAGGATCTGAAAGGATCGAAAGGAATTGCAGGGTTTTACAGTTTAGCGGGGGGCTGGATAACGAAGGTGAAAGCGTAACTCATTGAATGTATTGGGATGGTTGTACTTTTCGTGGGAATTTAAATGATCGGGGAGGATCTCGTTTGCTACGGAGGAATAACGAGAAGGTGTTATGTTTCAAATGGTTAGGTGTGATGAGGGCTGATCTGATAACTGAAATTTTGAAAAACCTTGAGTTGTGATGGTTAACCGAAGCAGTCATAGCAAATGAGCTTCATCTTGGCGTTCTCCGCACCCAAAAGCAGAAGAGGCCCACATTATGGGGCCTCTTCTCGCTCTATCGTCTCAATCCACATTAG
>NZ_CAWRFG010000001.1:3443531-4701487 GCF_963900955.1 Aeromonas sp. 9A | reverse complement strand
GCCCCCAGCGCCAGCGACGTGGCCAACCGGATGAGCGACATCGACTGCCAGCCCTTGCCCAGCAAGCGCTTGTTCAGCAGGCTGCCGATCAGAGTCCCTAGCGCCAACACCAGGCCGGAATAGCCGAACTCGCTGGCATTCAATCCCAATCCGGCAAACAGAAACGGTGCCAGGCTGTAGTAGCCAAACAGCATGGTATTGAACAGAGCGACCAGCAGGGCGCTGCGCCAGAGCCCGCCATCCCTTGCCATCCGGCACGCCAGTGGCCAGAGAGCCACCCTGGTAGTGATGGCAGGACGGGTTTCCGGCAGACGCCAGCTGGCGATCACCGTCAATCCCAGGGCCAGCACCAGCAAGCCGCTGAAGACACCGAGATAGCCTAACTGCTCGGCCAACAGACCGCCGCTCACCAGCCCCAACACAGGGCTGATGGACAGAGCCACCCCCATCACGGAGAAGACACGGGCCAGATCGCTGCCCTGATAACTGTCACGCAGCATGGTCTGGGTCACGACAGATCCCACGGCGGCGCCAAAGGCCGAGATGATCCGGGCCAGCAGCAGGGTTTCAAACTGGTTGGCCAGCAATGCCAGCAGACTGCCAGCCCCGTAGGTCAGCAGACCGGCCAGCATGGCCGGACGCCGCCCGATCAGATCGCAGAGGCGACCCCAACAGACAACCCCTACCGCAAACGCCAGAAAATAGACTGACAGTGTCTGGGACGCCTGCCCGTCACTCACCCTGAACTGACTGGCAATATGCGTCAGCACAGGGCTGTAGATGGTCTCCACTATCTGGGGAAACATCATCAATCCGACCACCAGCCAGAGCGGTGGCAACTTGTTGTTCATGACAAACCTCCTTGACGAGAGGTTGCCAGTCTAGAGAGATACGAAATGTCTGATTACAATAAGCAAGACTATAAACATCAACAATCAGACATATGGCCTTTATTCTTCCCGATCACCCTTTTGATCCCGACCGCCTGACTGGCAGCGTGATCGGCATAGCCTCTGCACTGGGTTGGCACGACTCAGGCCTACATCAGCATCAACGCCATCAGCTGTTGTTCGCCCAGGCTGGCTGCATGAGCATAGAGCTGGCCAATCGGGTATGCCTGCTGCCACCCAGTCGGGCAGCCTGGCTGCCGGCGGGTACGCCCCACAGGGTCTTGATGCGCGGCGTGGTGGCCTACCGATCCCTCTACTTCATGCCACAACCAGAGCTGCCAACCAGTGTGCAGGTGATCGCTGTCAACCCGCTGCTGCGGGAGATCATAGAACGAATGGCACTCTGGCCATGGGAGAAACCGGAAGTGGAGCAGAGCCGGACGCGGGCCTTGTTCATGGAGGAGCTGGCGCAAGCGCCGCGGGAATCCTGGCAACTGCCGCTACCGGCAGACCCGCGCCTGGCAGTCTGGTTGCAGGAGGTAAAACGGGGGGACACCCTGCCCGATCGGCTCAACCGGCTGGCCGAACGGGTGGGTGCCAGTGACAAGACCATAGGTCGTATCTTCATGCGGGAAACCGGCATGAGCTATCAAGCATGGCGCCAGCAGTGGCGTCTGTTGCGTGCCATGGAGCTGCTGGCCGAGGCTGTGCCCATCAGTCGGGTAGCGGCTTCGCTGGAGTTCTCCAGCGACAGCGCCTTCATCAGCTTCTTCAAGCAGCACACGGGGCAAACTCCCCTGCGTTATCTCAACTCTCGGGGTGAGTCGCATCGGCCGAGCTAGCTTCCACCACCAGCGTATCCAGCGCCAGTGGCTTCAAATTGCTGAGGGCATCCAGCACCACAGCCCGGGATGCTTCCTGCTGCTGGGCCAGCATCTCCTGTCCCAGTTTGGCGGTATCCAGTTCGGGTCTGGGGTTTTCAGTTGCCATGACATTCAGGCTGAGGGTGCTCATTATCAGGGTGGCGATCAGGGTTTTCATCTGGCTTGCTCCGGTATGGTTGAGATGACCAGATAGCTATTCCAATAGTCGTGCCAATCCTCAAAAAATACATAAGATTATGAATTTGTTTAAATTTATCTTCTTATGACACCAAGGTACGTCGCACAAAACATCATGAGTGGTCATTTTTAAACCCATTAATGGTATTTTTTACCATGCTCGATTATTGAGTCATGTTCCACGTGGAACGTCCCGTTATTTTGATCGACACCCGCTTTTAAACTGAGCTATGGTGCTACATCCCCGTAACTGACTCTGGATCCGTCACCGAATGGAATTTTCTTTGTTCGGCGAGAAGTTCACTCGCCACGCCGGCATTACCCAACTCATGGATGACCTTAATCAGGGGCTGACCAATCCGGACGCCATCATGCTGGGTGGCGGCAATCCGGCTCCGATCCCCGCCATGCTGGAGCGCTTTCAAACCGAAGCCAGAAACCTGCTCGACAATGGCGAACTGGTCAAAGCCATGGCCAACTACGACGGCCCCCAAGGCAAAGACAGGTTCACCAAGGCACTGGCCACCCTGCTCAGCAAGGAGCTCGGCTGGAATATCACGTCCCGCAATATCGCCCTGACCAACGGCAGCCAGAATGCCTTCTTCTACCTGTTCAACCTGTTGGCCGGTGAGTTCGCAGATGGCCGCAAGAAGAAGGTGCTCTTCCCCCTGGCGCCCGAATACATTGGCTATGCCGACTCGGCACTGGCCGATGACTATTTCGTAGCGTACAAACCCACCATAGAGAAACTGCCCGATGGCCAGTTCAAATACCATGTGGATTTCGAAAGTCTGCAGGTGGGCGACGATATCGGCGTGATCTGCGTCTCTCGGCCGACCAACCCGACCGGCAACGTGTTGACCGACGAGGAGATTGAACACCTCGATCAAATCGCCCGCGACAGGGGCATACCGCTGCTGATCGACAATGCCTACGGTGTGCCCTTTCCCGGCATCATCTTCAGCGAGGCCAAGCCGTTCTGGAACGCCAACACCATCCTCTGCATGAGCCTCTCCAAGCTGGGACTGCCAGGCACCCGCTGTGGCATCGTCATCGCCGATGAGAAGATCATCCAGGCCATCACCAACCTGAGCGGCATCATCAACCTGGCGCCGGGCAGCCTGGGGCCCGCCATCACAATCCCCATGATCGAGAGCGGCGAGATCATTGCCCTTAGCGAACAAGTGGTGAAACCCTTCTACAAGCAGAAGGCCGACTTCGCCGTGCAACTGCTGCGAGACGCTATCCCGGACCCGCGCTTCCATATCCACAAGCCGGAAGGCGCCCTCTTCCTCTGGCTCTGGTTCGAAGGCTTGCCGATCCACAGCCAGGAGCTGTATGAACGGTTGAAAGCCAAGAACCTGCTGATCGTGCCTGGTCACTACTTCTTCCCCGGCATCGACGACCCAGAGTGGCGCCACAGCCAGGAGTGCATCCGCCTCAACTACTCCCAGAGCGAGGAGCTGGTGCGCCGTGGCATTGCCATCCTTGCGGACGAAATCAATGCTCTCTACGCTCGCTGATCAAGCCTGCCAAAAACAAAAAGGCCTGCAATCGCAGGCCTTTTTCATCTCTTGTCACTTAGTTGGGCAGCACCAGCTGATCGGGTTTGCCGATCTCGATGGCACGAGGCTTGAGCGCCTCGGGCAGCTCGCGAGCCAGATCTATGGTCAAGAGGCCATGTTCCAGTTTGGCGCCCTGCACCTCAACGTGCTGACTCAGCTTGAAGGCGAGCTCGAAGTCACGCTCTGCGATACCCTGATGGAGGAACTGACGCTCACCGGCAGCTGCCTTGCGCCCCTTCACCTTGAGGGTGCCGTTTTCGGTTTCCAGCTCCAGCTCTTCGCGCTCAAAGCCAGCCACGGCGACCGTGATGCGATAGCCATCCTGATCGCGCTTCTCAATGTTGTACGGGGGGTAAGCGGTGGTCTTCTGATCGAACAGACCTTCCAGCTCACGGGCCATCCGCTCAAAGCCGACGGCATTGGAATAGAGATGAGAAAAATCGAGGTTACGCATAATCCTATCCTTCTAATAAGCAACAGGTTTTCATTTCCACAGGCCCGTCATCGGCACCCGGGAAGCTTGGTAAAAATGGATTCAAATCAGGCGTTAGCCGTTGATCTCAATCTTGCGCGGCTTCATCGCCTCGGGTACTTCTCGCATCAGCTCGATGTGCAGCAGGCCATTTTTCAGATCAGCCCCTTTCACCCGCACATAGTCGGCCAGTTGGAAACGACGCTCGAAGCCTCGCTCGGCTATGCCCTGATACAGATAGTTGCGATCGGACTCTGCCTGCTTGTTGCCCTTCACCGTCAGCAGATTTTCCTGGAAGCTCAGCTCCAGCTCTTCCTGGGTAAAGCCAGCCACCGCCATGCTGATACGGTAGTCGTTGTCACTCAGCTGCTCGATGTTGTAGGGAGGATAACCGGCATTGCCATTGCTGGCCGCAGATTCGATGAGATTGGCCAGACGATCGAAACCGATGGCAGAACGATAGAGCGGGGAAAAATCGATAGAACGCATAGTATTACCCTCTTGTGAGCGATAACGGATTATTTGCCCTCCTGTCGGACGGGCTCCTGGTCGAAACCTCTGTCGAGCGTTCCGGCCTTGTTACCTATATAGGGGCCAGCTTTTTGCTTTCAAGGGCTAAAAATGAAAAGTTTTCTGAAACATCAGATGTGGCTCTTAGCCTCCCTTGGCATCTTCTAGTGATAATAAAAGAGGTGAGCATAATCCCCCACCTTGTCCCGGCTCGCCCAAACATGGCACCCTAACCGCAGATCCCAAGGTGCCATGCCATGTCCCGTTCCGAACGCCTGCTGGCCCTGCTCCAGCTGTTGCGCGGTCACCGTTACGCCATCACAGGCACAGAGCTGGCCAGCCAGCTCGGCATCAGCCTGCGCACCCTCTATCGGGATATCGCCACCCTGCAGGCTCAAGGTGCCCATATCGAAGGTGAGCCCGGTATCGGCTATGTGCTGCGCCCTGGCTTCATGCTGCCACCGCTGATGTTCAGCGAAGAGGAGCTGGAAGCCCTGGTGCTGGGTTCACGCTGGGTCGTCGCGCACTGTGATGAAGCCTTGAGTGCATCTGCCAGCAGTGCACTGGCCAAGATAGAGGCCGTGCTGCCCGCCGAATACCGCCAACAGCTCCAGGCCAATGCCCTGCTGATCGGCACCTCCCGCAGCGACAGCCCTGTCGATGAGGCTCCCCTGCGCAGCGCCATCCGCCAGCAGCGCAAGGTGACCCTGAGCTATCGCGATCTGAAAGAGGAGCTATCTGAGCGCACCGTCTGGCCATTTGCTCTCGGCTACTTCGAGCAGGTGCGGGTACTGGTCGCCTGGTGCGAACTGCGGCAGGGCTTTCGCCACTTTCGGGTAGATCGCATCGCCCGGATGCAGCTGGAAGATAACCGCTATCCCAAGAGCAGAGAGAGCCTGCTGAAAGAGTGGCGTGCTACCCAGCAGATCCCGCAACCAAAATTCATTGCTGACAGAAACTGACAGCAGGTAGCGCCATGCTGACGGGGTCGGCGCAAATGCGCCCTCCACCGAATCAAGGAGCGTTACCATGTTGTTAGTCCCGCAGTTCACCATTCTCTATGTCGCGAATCCGGCTCGCAGCGCCCTCTTCTATCGCGAGCTGTTTGGCCATCCGCCAGTCGAAGAGTCTCCCACCTTTGCCATGTTCGTGTTCGAGTCGGGCGCCAGGCTGGCGCTCTGGTCCAGTGCCACAGTAGAACCCGCCGTTACCCAGAGTGCAGGCGCCATGGAGCTGGCCTTCCCTCTGCCTGATGAAGCCAGTGTCGATACGGGCTTGGCCGAGTGGCAGGCTCGCGGCCTGACCATACTCCAGCAGCCAACCAAGATGGAGTTTGGCTACACCGGCATGGCGCTCGATCCGGATGGCCATCGCCTGCGCCTCTACTGCCCGGGTGCCGAGCCAACCTAGATCTTCAGGTATCCACATCTGTACATCAGGAAAAATGCCGAACGCTAATCAGGCGTTCGGCATTTTCGTTATTTCAACCCGGCCGACAGTGACACTATCATCCTTTCAACTGCCAGTGTTTCACGTGGAACATCGGGAGGCGCCTCGCTAACCAGCTGCATTGCCTGTGTTATCATCCTCAAGCCTGATTATCTGGAAAAACAATGACCTCTCGACATAACTCCCTCAGACTTTACCAGCCGACCAACAGCACCCCGGATGAACTGACAGAGCAACAACTGGCACTGTTCACCCTGCTCCAACTGCGTGAGCAGGAGTTTGGCTTCAACCCGAATGTGATCGTCCATTACCCGGAAGCCGGCTTTCTCGGCTCGCCGATCGGTTATCTGAATCAGCTGATTGGCGAACAGTTGCAACTGGGCTACTTCATCAATCAGGTGGTTATCCTCACCACCTATCAGGTATTGAGCTCCCCACTCATGCAAGCCGGTTATCAGCATGAAGCGGTTCATATGCCAGCAGGCCCCGACCATACCGCTATCTTCAGATGGCAGTGTGGCACTCACCCGGCTGGCAAGACCCTCTATGTCGAAGTCGTCAATGAGCAGGACCCAAAGATCCGGCCAACGTTTGTGCTGATGTTGCGCGATGAGCATGGCAAGCTGCAGGGTGGCATGTCCGGGTCAATCTGGACTAAAGAAGAGCGTCGTTATGCCTATATTGGCACTGTCGTTGTGCAACCGGGGCAACCCGCGGGAACCGGCACACTGCTGGCCAATACAGTGCTGGAGTACCTGAGCCTGCAAAGGGTTTGCGAAATCAATCTGGGCACCCAGACCGCCGAGCCTTTTTATACCAGGTTAGGATTCAGGGCCATTCACCACATAGTGCCTGCGTTACGTCACCGCACGACAAAGGATGGTACCGAGCTTCCCCATAATCTGGTCATCATGAGCAAACTGCTCTGATCCCGCTGACTGCAGATGTAAAAAAGCCGCTCACAAGGAGCGGCTTTTTGCTGTCTGACTGCGTCGATTAGACGTCGAGGTTGGCTACGCGCAGGGCGTTGGTCTCGATGAAGTCACGACGGGGCTCAACAGCATCACCCATCAGGGTGGAGAAGAGCTGGTCAGCACCGACGGCATCGTCGATGGTGACGCGCAGCATGCGACGGGCTTCCGGATCCATGGTGGTTTCCCACAGCTGATCCGGGTTCATCTCGCCCAGCCCTTTATAGCGCTGGATGTAGATGCCACGCTTGCCTTCGCCCATCAGCCAGTCGACCGCTTCCACGAAGTTGGCGATCGGCTTGACCTTCTCGCCACGCTTGATGAAACCACCGTCCTCGATCAGGTTCGCAATCTCTTTGCCCAGCGAGACCAGTTGACGGTACTCGGAGGACTGCAGGAAGTCGTAGCTGATCGCATATTCACGGTCGACCCCGTGCTGACGCACGACGGCGTGCGGCACGAACAGGCTGCGTTCTTCGTCACGACGCACCTGGATCTGGTACTGAATACCGTGGTTGCTCTCGTTGAGCACGGCTTCCATCCCCTGGCACCAGGCCAGCAGATCGCTTTCGCTGGCCAGCAGGGTTTCGTTCAACTCAGGCTGATAGATCAGCTGGGTCAGCACGGCATCCGGTGCCCGGCGGGACATGCGGGTGATCAGGTGAGACACGGCGCGGTGCTGATTGACCAGACGCTCCAGTGCCTCGCCACCGATAGCCGGCGCAGACTCGTTGACGTGCAGGGTCGCACCATCCAGTGCCATGGCAGTCTGGTACTGCAGCAGCGCATCTTCGTCTTTCAGATACTGCTCCTGTTTGCCCTTCTTGACCTTGTACAACGGTGGCTGGGCTATGTAGATGTAGCCACGCTCGATGATTTCCGGCATCTGACGATAGAAGAAGGTCAGCAGCAGGGTACGGATGTGCGCACCATCGACGTCCGCATCCGTCATGATGATGATGTTGTGGTAACGCAGCTTGTCCGGGTTGTACTCGTCACGACCGATACCACAGCCCAGGGCTGTGATCAGGGTGCCCACCTCTTGCGAGGAGATCATCTTGTCGAAACGGGCCTTCTCTACGTTCAGGATCTTGCCCTTGAGCGGCAGTATGGCCTGGTTCTTCCGGTTGCGACCCTGCTTGGCGGAACCGCCAGCAGAGTCCCCTTCCACTATGTAGAGTTCGGAGAGGGCCGGGTCTTTCTCCTGGCAGTCGGCCAGCTTGCCGGGCAGACCGGCGATATCCAGCGCACCCTTGCGACGAGTCAGCTCGCGGGCCTTGCGGGCCGCTTCACGGGCACGGGCCGCATCGATGATCTTGTTGACCACTATCTTGGCATCGCCCGGGTTTTCCAGCAGGAACTCGCCGAGCTTCTCACCCATCGCCTGTTCAACGGCGGTCTTCACTTCAGAAGAGACCAGTTTGTCCTTGGTCTGGGAGGAGAACTTGGGATCCGGTACCTTGACCGAGATGACCGCAATCAGACCTTCACGCACGTCGTCGCCGCTGGCGGCCGACTTGGCCTTCTTGCTGTAATCCTCTTTGTCCATATAGGTATTGAGGGTACGGGTCAGCGCGGTACGGAAACCCACCAGGTGAGTACCGCCATCCCGCTGCGGGATGTTGTTGGTGAAGCAGTAAACCCCTTCCTGATAGGCATCGTTCCACTGCATGGCGACTTCGACACCGATGCCGTCCTGCTCTGTGGAGAAGTGGAACACCTTGGGATGGATCGGGGTCTTGTTCTGGTTCAGGTATTCAACGAACGCCTTGATACCGCCCTCATAGCAGAAATGCACCTCGCGGCCATCACGCTCGTCCTGCAGACGGATGGAGACACCGGAGTTGAGGAAGGAGAGCTCGCGCAGACGCTTGGCCAGGATCTCGTAGTGATACAAGGTATCGGTAAAGATGGTCGGGCTCGGCCAGAAGCGCACTTCGGTACCCGTGCCGCTGCTGCTGTCGCCAATCTGCTTGAGCGGCGCCACAGGCTCACCCAGGTGATAGGTCTGCTCATAGACATGGCCGTTGCGACGTATGGTCAGCAACAGCTTGTCAGAGAGGGCGTTAACAACTGAGACGCCCACGCCGTGCAGGCCGCCTGACACCTTGTAGGAGTTGTCATCGAATTTACCGCCGGCGTGCAGCACGGTCATGATGACTTCTGCGGCGGAGCGGCCCTCCTCCTCGTGCATGTCTACCGGGATACCCCGGCCATTGTCACGCACGGATACGGAACAGTCGGAATGGATCTTGACCAGAATATCGGAGCAGTAGCCAGCAAGAGCCTCGTCAATGGAGTTATCGACGACCTCAAACACCATGTGGTGCAGACCTGAGCCATCATCCGTATCGCCGATGTACATCCCCGGGCGCTTCCGGACCGCATCCAGGCCCTTCAGTACTTTGATATTCGAGGAGTCGTAAGTATTTTCACTCATAGCTTACTCTCTGCCTTCTCTAACGTTTCGGAGATCTTGCCTTGTTCCACGTGGAACAACTTGCAGTCATTCGCATCCATCATGTCTGCGAGCTGACCGGTGTCGATGGCGGTGATAAACACCTGAGAACCGCACTGCTTCAGCCTTGTGGCCAGCAAACGGCGCTTGTCGACATCCAGTTCAGAGGCAAAATCGTCAATTAAAAAAATACAGCCACGGCTGCTATGTTGATTCAAATAGAGCCCTTGGGCCAGTCGCATGGCACAGACCAACAACTTCAGCTGACCCCTGGACAAAATATCCTGAGCAGGCACACCGTTCGCCTTGAGTCGCACATCGGCCTTCTGTGGGCCTACCCCTGTGTAACCCAGCGTACGATCCCGCTCAAACCCCGCCTCCAGCAAGTCGCCGAGGGGGGTATCTTTCTCCCAGCCCCGATAGAAACCGAGACTGATGTCGAATTCGGGCAGAAAATCTGCCGTCATCTCCTTGATCAGGGGCGTAATGGCCTGACAATAACTGGCGCGAAACTCGGCCAGTTCACCCCCGAGCCGCACCAGCTCCTGATCCCAGAACGCCAACTGGCGATACTGGGTGCTCTGGCGCAACAGCGCATTGCGCTGTTTCAACAGACGCCGCACTCGTCCCCACAAGGAGAAAAAGGTCGGTTCCTGATGGAAAACGCCCCAATCCAGCCAGGCCCGGCGAGCCTGGGGCCCGCCCGTCAGCAGGTTGAAGCCATCGGGATGGATCAACTGCACCGGCAGCAGCTCGGCCAGATCGGCCAGTCGCTGGGCCTGGGCCCCGGCGATCTTGAGCTGGGTCTCGCCACTCTTGTCCTTGGCGAGCCCGATGGGCACCTGACGCCCCTCCAGTTCACATTGGGCAAACAGGGTAAAGGCCCGCTCCCCCTGGCGGATAACCCGCCCGGTCAGGTGAGTACGAAAGGAGCGACCGAGACCAAGATAGTGAATGGCTTCCAGCACGCTGGTCTTGCCGCTGCCATTGCACCCGACCAGGATATTGAGACCGGGGGACAGCTTGAGACTGGCCTGCTGGATATTGCGAAAGTCGCTGAGCTGGAGTTTGACCAGGGACACGACTAGATCCGCATCGGCATCACCACGTACTGAGCATCCTGATGATCAAAATCCTCAATAATGGCACTGCTGATGGAATCGCTCAGGCTAATCCGAATTTGGTCACATTTTAACGTATTCAGCACGTCCAGCACATAAGAGACGTTAAAGCCGATCTCCATCTCGCTGGCTTCGTATTGTACGTCAAGCAGCTCTTCGGCTTCTTCCTGTTCCGGGTTGTTGGCGGTAATGCGCAGCAGGTTTTCCTGCAGATTGAGACGCACCCCACGGAATTTCTCATTGGAGAGGATAGCGGCGCGGGCAAACGCCTGACGCAGATCCTCACGACCGGCGATCAGGGCCTTGTCGCTGTTGCGCGGGATCACCCGACGCCAATCCGGGAAGCGACCATCTACCAGCTTGGAGGTGAAGATAAAGCCGTCCAGCGCAGCGCGCAGGTTGCTGCGACCAATCTGCAGCCGTACCGGCTTGTCTTCCGCTTCCAGCAGGCGCACCAGCTCAAGCACACCTTTACGGGGCAGGATAACCTGATGATCGGGCAGCGATTCTTCCACTACCTCACGACGACAGGTCGCCAGACGGTGACCGTCGGTCGCCACGGTACGCAGGCCGTGGCCCTCGCTCTCGAACAGCATGCCGTTCAGGTAGTAACGCACGTCCTGGCTGGCCATGGAGAACTGGGTGGCATCGATCAGCTTCTTCAGCTCCAGCTGGCCAATGTCGAATTCGAGCACGGATTCCCAATCCTCGATATTCGGATATTCGCTGGCAGGCAGGGTCGACAGGTTGAAACGGGAACGGCCGGAACGAATGATCAGACGCTCGCCTTCGGTATTGAGGCGAATGTCCGCCCCTTCCGGCAGGCCACGGCAGATATCCAGCAGCTTGCGCGCCGGCACAGTGGTGCGGCCATCCTGGCTTTCATTATTGAGATAGACCTGACCTATCATCTCGACTTCCAGGTCAGTCCCGGTCAGCGACAGCAGACCCTGGCTGACATCAAGCAGGACATTGCCGAGGATCGGCAGGGTCGGCCGGCCACCCAGGGCACCGGACACCAGTTGCAGAGGACGTAACAGGGCCTCACGGCTAATTTCGAGCTGCATCTGTGCTCTCCGTTGTTATCAGGACGAAAGGTTTCGGATCAGGTTGGAATATTCGCGCTGCATCTGTCCACTCACCGTCATATCAGGAAGAGAGGGTTCGGATCAGGTTGGAATAGTCCTCCTTGATGTCGTGACTCTCCTCCTTCAGCTGCTCTATCTTGCGGCAGGCATGAAGAACGGTAGTGTGGTCACGGCCACCAAAGGCATCACCTATCTCCGGCAAACTGTGGTTGGTCAGCTCCTTGGCCAGTGCCATCGCCAGCTGACGCGGACGGGCAACGGAGCGTGAGCGGCGCTTGGACAGCAGATCCGCCAGCTTGATCTTGTAATACTCAGCCACCGTCTTCTGGATGTTGTCGATGGTGACCAGCTTCTCCTGCAATGCCAAGAGGTCGCGCAGCGCTTCGCGCACGAAATCGATATTGATGGCACGGCCGGTAAAGTTGGCGTTGGCGATCACCCGGTTGAGGGCGCCTTCCAGTTCACGAACGTTGGATCGCAGACGCTTGGCGATGAAGAAGGCCACTTCGTCCGGCAGGTGGATCTGGTTCTCATCCGCCTTGCGCATCAGGATGGCGACGCGGGTCTCCAGCTCCGGCGGCTCGATCGCTACCGTCAGGCCCCAGCCGAAGCGGGACTTGAGACGATCCTCGACACCGTTGATCTCCTTCGGATAGCGATCCGAGGTCAGGATGATCTGCTGGTTACCTTCAAGCAACGCATTGAAGGTATGGAAGAACTCCTCCTGGGAGCGCTCCTTGTTGGCGAAGAACTGGATGTCATCGATGAGCAGGGCATCGACGCTACGGTAATAACGCTTGAACTCTTCAATGGCGTTATTCTGCAGCGCCTTCACCATATCCTGCACAAACCGCTCGGAGTGCATATAGATGACTTTGGCGTCCTTCTTGCGCTCCTTGATGGCGTTGCCAACGGCATGCAGCAGGTGGGTTTTGCCCAGACCGGTACCGCCATATAGGAACAGAGGATTGTAAGCGCCACCCGGGTTGTCGGCTACCTGACGGGCAGCCGCACGGGCCAACTGGTTGGACTTACCCTCGACGAAGTTCTCGAAGGTATAGTTCACGTTGGTGTTGCTCTTGTGGTTCGGCTCAGGCTTGGCGTCAGCCTTGCTTTCCCAGCTCTTCTGCAAGTTATTCACAGGCGCAGCACCCCGCGCCGGCGCTCTTGCGATCGCAACGGGATGGGGACGATTACCTATATCAAAACGCAGGGTGGGGCCATCGACCCCACAGAGTTCATTGATGATGCCGTTAACCCGGATGAGATACTTGTCTCGTACCCAGTCCAGAACAAAGCGATTCGGTGCATACAGGGTCAGAGTATTGTCACTCAACTCCGCTTGAAGCGGCCGGATCCACATGCTGAATTCTGCCGAGGGCAACTCATCTTGCAGCCGGTTAAGGCACTGCTGCCATAGCGAAGCAGTCACTCTAAACTCCCGTCAATTGATTAACTAAAGACCGGCTATTCTACGTTTTTAGCGGCTGGATCTCTAGCCGCCACCTCGTGGATCCGGCAAATAAGATCCTTGACTTTCAAGGATCCAGCACCGATGAATCCAATTTCATCCCCAAAGTTACCCACAGCCTGATCCCACCCGGACGGCCCCGGGGATCCTGACCTTAACCGGTTATTTTATATAACCAAATATCATTTATTCTTTGGGTTTTATTCCAATAACATCAACGAAAATCCAGTCATTACAACTAAAAATACAGAACAACAGAGAGAGGAATCCCCATGACATCATCCATCAAGCTGGTCTCCGGTGCCGCCATTCTGCTGGCCGCCCTGTCCGGTCAAGCCATCGCCCAGGAAACCATCAAGGTCGGCATGTCCGGCAAATATTTCCCGTTCACCTTCGTCAAGCAGGACAAGCTGCAGGGCTTCGAGGTGGATATGTGGAACCAGATCGGTGAGCGCACCGGCTACAAGGTCGAGTTCGTGACCGCCAGCTTCTCCGGCCTGTTTGGCATGCTGGAAACCGGCCGCGTCGATACCATCTCCAACCAGATCACCATCACCGACGAGCGCAAGGCCAAGTACGCCTTCTCCCAACCCTACGTCTATGACGGTGCCCAGATAGTGGTCCGCAAGGGCAACAGCACCATCCACGGCATCAAGGATCTGGAAGGCAAGACGGTTGCTGTTAACCTGGGTTCCAACTTCGAAGAACTGCTGCGCAAGAACGACCCGAACAAGAAGATCGATATCCGCACCTATGACTCCAGCTTCGAGCAGGATGTCGCCCTGGGTCGCATCGATGCTTTCGTGATGGACCGCGTCTCCACCGCCCAGCTGATCAAGGAATCCAAGCTGCCGCTGCAACAGGCTGGCGCACCGTTCGAGACTATTGAGAACGCCCTGCCCTTCCTGAAGACGCCTGAAAAGCAGGCTCTGCTGAAGAAAGTCGACGACGCCCTGACCGCCATGCGCAAAGATGGTTCCCTGCGTCAAATCTCCGAGAAATGGTTCGCAGCTGACATCACCGACAAATAAATGATGGAATTTGACCTCGAGTACACCCTAGGGCTGTTCCCCATCCTGCTCAAATACCTGGGCACCACGATGGAAATGGCCCTGTGGGGATTCGTCTTGGCACTCGTACTGTCGCTGACCCTGGCGATAGTACGGGTGTTTCGCATCCCCGTGATCCACTGGCTGGCGATGCTCTATATCTCGTTCTTTCGAGGTACGCCACTGCTCGTCCAGCTGTTCCTGCTCTACTACGGACTGCCGCAACTGTTCCCCGTCTTCGTGGGAATGGATGCCTTTACCGCCGCCATCGTCGGCCTGACCCTGCACTTCGCCGCCTACATGGCAGAGTCGATCCGTGCCGCCATCCTGGGTATTCACAAGAGTCAGATGGAAGCGGCGCTCAGTATCGGCATGAGCCGCTATCAGGCTATGCGGCGGATCATATTGCCGCAGGCGGCACGCATAGCGACCCCGTCGCTGATGAACTACTTCATCGACATGATCAAGAGCACCTCGCTGGCGTTCACCCTGGGAGTGGCCGAGATCATGGGCAAGGCGCAGATGGAAGCCTCCTCCTCCTTCAAGTTCTTCGAGAGCTTCATGGCGGTGGCCCTGGTCTACTGGGTGGTGGTCATCATCTTCACCCGCTTGCAGCACCTGCTGGAAGTGCGCCTGAACCGTGCCTATTAAAGGAAGTCTGCGATGATCAAATTAACAGGCCTCTCCAAGGCATTTCACGGCAACAAGGTGCTCAACAGCATAGATCTGGAGGTCAGGAAGGGGGAGATAGTGGTCATTATCGGCCCCTCCGGTACCGGCAAGTCGACGCTACTGCGCTGCCTGAATCTGCTTGAGACACCGGATGCAGGCACCCTTGCCATCGATGATCTGCAGCTGGATCTGGCCAATGCCAGCGAGCAGCAGGCCATAGAGCTGCGCAAGCGCGCCTCCTTCGTGTTCCAGAACTACGCCCTGTTCGCCAACAAGACGGCGCTCGACAACATAGCCGAAGGGCTGATCACCGTCTGGAAGCAGCCAAAGGCAGAGGCCCGCGCCACAGCTCTCGGCATCCTCAAGGACATAGGGCTTGCCGACAAGCAGGATGCCTACCCGGCATCTCTCTCCGGCGGCCAGCAGCAACGGGTCGGCATCGGCCGCGCCATGGCGGCTCACTCCAAGGTCATTCTGTTCGATGAGCCCACCTCGGCCCTCGACCCCGAGTGGGTCGACGAGGTACTTGGCCTGATGAAGGAGCTCGCACGCCAGCACCAGACCATGGTGGTGGTGACCCATGAGATTGAATTTGCTCGTGATGTTGCCGATCGGGTGATCTTCATGGAGGGGGGCCGGATCGTGGAACAGGGCCCGCCGGATCAGATATTGGTCGATCCCAAGGATCCTCGCACCCGGGAGTTCTTGCGAAAAGTACTTAAATAGCTCTCTCTTTGGCGGCCTGGCCGCCTTTTTTATTGGAGGATCCTTGTTTAACCCCAGGTTGCCAGTATAATCCGGAGCCCTTGATCCTCCGGATCCTGTCAGCTTCTCCTGCTTATTGATGAGTCAGGGCAAGATGAGAGGGAACGGCGGATTGACTAAAAGCCGAACTCTGTTTAGAATTCGGCCTCTTTTGCTAGTCGTCACACGCTATAGCTGGCGCGTCGGCTAAGTGTGACAATCAAAACTGTACAGAAATACGGAATCGAATCATGAAACGTACTTTTCAACCGTCCAACCTGAAGCGCAAGCGCTCTCACGGTTTCCGCGCCCGCATGGCAACTGCCAACGGTCGTAAAGTTCTGGCCGCTCGTCGTGCCAAGGGTCGTGCCCGTCTGGTAGTTTAATGCCAACGCCGCACACCTTCTCTCGGGAGTTACGTCTGTTAACTCCCGAACACTTCAAACGCGTTTTCGCCGAGCCTGTCCGGGCCGCTTCTCCGCAAATTACTCTTCTCGCCTGTCCCAATACTCTCGAACATCCCCGTCTTGGCCTCGCTGTGCCCAAAAAAGCACTCAAGCGTGCCGTCTGGCGTAATCGTGTCAAACGAGTGGTCCGGGAAAGCTTCCGTCTCAATCAAGCCAGCCTGCCCGCTATCGACATAGTCGTGATCGCCAAGGGCGGCGTCAAAGAGATGGATAACGAGGAGCTGTTCAAGTTACTGGAAAAGCTATGGCGCACTCTGTCACGCCGTTGCAATGGGTAGCTGTCAAACTGATACGCCTGTATCAGCTAATCATTAGTCCCCTGCTGGGGCCGCGCTGCCGTTTCACGCCAACTTGTTCCCAATTTGCGATAGAAGCCATCCGACTTCACGGTTTCATAAAAGGCGTTTGGTTAGCCAGCAAACGTCTATTAAAATGCCATCCCTTATCCGAGGGTGGTTATGACCCGGTTCCGCAACCAAAGCGAAGAAACTGAAGACTATGGAATCACAACGCAATCTTATCCTGATCGGTTTGCTGTTCGTGAGCTTTCTGCTCTGGCAACAGTGGGAGTCCGACAAGGCTCCGAAGCCGGCCCCGACTACCGTGGCCCAAACCGAACATTTCGTACCTGAAGCCGGTCAGACCGGTGATATTCCTCAGGTTTCCGAGCAAGCCAACGCAAACGCCGCACGCAAGCTGATCACCGTCTCCTCCGACGTGCTCAAGTTGACCCTGGATACCCAGGGCGGTGACATTGTTTCTGCCGAGCTGCTGGCTCACAAACTGGAAGAGGGCAAGGATCAATCCTTCGTCCTGCTGACCAGTCAGCCTGACCGCCTCTATGTCGCCCAAAGCGGCCTGGTGGGTCGCGATGGTCCTGACAGCCAGGCCCAGGGTCGTCCCACCTATGAAGCCGCCCAGACCAGCTACCAGCTGGCCGATGGTCAGGATCAAGTCGTCGTTCCGATGACCTGGACCGACAGCAAGGGTGTGGTCTTCACCAAAGAGTTCGTGCTCAAGCGCGGTGACTATGCAATTGGCGTCGATTACAAGATCGACAACAAATCTGCCGAGCCGGTCCAGGTGCAGTTCTACGGTCAGCTGAAGCAGACCGTGACCACACCCAAGGATCAGGAAGGTCACGCCATGGTAGCCAGTGCTTACCGTGGTGGCGCCTTCTCCAGTGAAGAGAGTCGCTACAAGAAGTACACCTTCGACGAGATGAAGGATGCCGACCTGAACAAGACCACCAAGGGTGGTTGGGTCGCCATGCTGCAACACTACTTCGTCTCTGCCTGGGCACCGAATGCCGACGATACCAACAGCTTCTACAGCCGCGTGATCCCTGGTAAAGACCAGGCCATCATTGGCTACAAGGCGCCGCTGGTAGACGTGGCTGCCGGCCAGCAGGCCGAAGTGACCAGCAAGCTGTGGGTGGGTCCCAAGCTGCAAGACCAGATGGCCAAGGTGGCAAACCACCTCGACCTGACCGTCGACTACGGCTGGCTGTGGTTCATCGCCCAACCGCTGCACTGGTTGCTGACCGTGTTCCAGGGCTTTGTGCATAACTGGGGTGTGGCCATCATAATGCTGACCCTGCTGGTGCGCGGTATCATGTTCCCGCTGACCAAGGCCCAGTACACCTCCATGGCCAAGATGCGCATGCTCCAGCCCAAGCTGGCCGCGCTCAAGGAACGCTTCGGTGACGATCGCCAGAAGATGTCCCAGGGCATGATGGAGCTGTACAAGAAGGAGAAGGTCAACCCGCTGGGTGGCTGTCTGCCTATCCTGGTCCAGATGCCTATCTTCATCGCTCTGTACTGGGCACTGATGGAATCCGTTGAGCTGCGTCACGCACCGTTCGCGCTGTGGATCACCGACCTGTCAGTGAAGGACCCCTTCTTCGTACTGCCAATCCTCATGGGTGCTTCCATGTGGTATCTGCAGAAGATGAGTCCGACCACCATTACCGACCCGATGCAGCAGAAAGTGATGCAGTTCATGCCGATCATCTTCACTTTCATGTTCCTCTGGTTCCCGGCTGGCCTGACCCTGTACTGGTTGGTGAGCAACGTCATCTCCATTACCCAGCAGACCATCATCTATCGTCAGCTGGAGAAGAAAGGGCTGCATACCCGCACCTGATCTTCCCCCTGATGACAAAAGAGGCGGCCTTCGGGCCGCCTTTTTTATTACAATGTCCCCAATTACCGAACATACGAGCCAAGCAAGATGACAACAGATACGATCGTGGCCCAGGCCACCGCGCCCGGCCGTGGCGGCGTTGGCATAGTCCGGGTCTCAGGCCCCGCCGCCGAACAGGTCGCCGAGATAGTGCTCGGCAAGCTTCCCCGGGTCCGTTATGCCGAATATCTGCCGTTCAAGGATGAGCAAGGCCAACCGCAGGATCAGGGCATAGCTTTGCTGTTCAAGGCCCCCAACAGCTTCACCGGCGAAGATGTGCTGGAGCTGCAAGGTCACGGTGGCCCCGTCATCATGGACATGCTGGTGCGCCGTATCCTGCAGATAAAAGGGCTGCGCCCTGCCCGTCCCGGCGAGTTCAGCGAACGCGCCTTCATGAACGACAAACTGGATCTGGCCCAGGCCGAAGCCATCGCCGATCTGATTGAAGCCTCCAGCGAGCAGGCCGCCCGCAGCGCCATGCACTCCCTGCAGGGGCAGTTCTCCAGCAAAATCCAGCAACTGGTGGAGAGCCTGATCCGGCTGCGCATCTATGTGGAAGCCGCCATCGACTTCCCGGACGAGGAGATCGACTTTCTCTCCGACGGCAAGGTGGCAGGCGATCTCTACGCCATCATGGCTGAGCTGGACGGCGTGCGCAGTGAAGCCAAACAGGGCGCCCTGCTGCGGGAAGGGATGAAGGTGGTGATCGCCGGTCGTCCCAACGCAGGCAAATCGAGCCTGCTCAACGCCCTGGCCGGACGCGAGTCAGCCATCGTCACCGAGATTGCCGGCACCACCCGCGACGTGCTGCGCGAGCACATCCACCTGGATGGCATGCCGCTGCACATCATAGATACTGCCGGCCTGCGCGATACCCTGGACAAGGTAGAGCAGATCGGCATCGAGCGTGCCTGGGCCGAGATAGAGCAAGCCGACCGTGTGCTCTTTATGGTGGATGGCACAACGACCGATGCGATCGACCCGCGGGAAATCTGGCCGGAATTTGTTGATCGGTTGCCAAAAAACATCGGCCTCACGGTAGTGCGCAACAAGGCTGACCTGACCGGCGAGGATCTCGCTCCAAGCCAGGAACTAGGCCACGCCGTCTACCGCATCTCAGCCAAGACAGAACTGGGGCTGCCCGCCCTGCGCGAGCACCTGAAAGCCTGCATGGGCTTCCAGGGCAACACCGAGGGGGGCTTCATGGCCCGCCGCCGCCACCTGGATGCGCTGGAGCGCGCCGCCGAGCGGTTGCTGGTGGCCAAAGATCAGCTGGAAATCTATGTCGCCGGTGAACTGGTGGCCGAAGAGCTGCGTCTGGCGCAGGAGTCTCTGTCCGAGATCACCGGCGAGTTCAGCTCCGACGATCTGCTCGGTCGCATCTTCTCCAGCTTCTGCATCGGCAAATAATCTAGCGAGAAGCAGCCAGAGTAACGCAAGCAAACAGGGCGAGAGCTGGCTCTCGCCCTGCAACCGTGTCCATCATGGCAAGGCCGTCAACTCTGGTGCTATCAGACAGTCAACGCATGCGCCAAACCGCGGCCAGGTTCTCCATCCAGAGCAATGTCATTGATCACCCTGTCCAGGGTTTCCTTCCCGGTGTGATGAGGCATGGTGATGATATGTGATATTTTTCCTGATGTGGCCAGACAGTGCTTTTTCCATATATGGTCAGCAGGCTTTGGGAAAACCACAGTGATCGAATTTGGATTGCGCCAGGCATGAATACCTTTGGCGTGAAAACGCTCGATGACATATTGGGCCATATCAAGACAGTGCTGCGTTCGCTGACGCCAGTCTGAAAATGATCGGCTTTTTATTGCCATCCATAGCAGTAGCGGGGTATAGCCATTACGCGAGCCACTGATTGTCTGGTCACATGCCGAGATATAATCTATTTCAACCGAGACATGCTCGACATGCTTGCGTCTGGCCAGGACAATCCCGCAGGGAATGGGAGAACCGATCATTTTATGACCCGATACACTTATCGAGTCGACGCCATCGGCGAAAGAGAAAGGTTGAGGGTTGTCGATGAAAGGCAAGATCATGCCACTCAATGCCGCATCGGCATGCAGGTAATAGTCCCCCCTGGTGATTCCTATTTTTTTCAAGCGTCTTTGAATGGTGGCAATGTTGTCTGTCGCCCCTGTCATCGTCGTCCCTATGTTGGCAAATATAATAGGGTGGCGCTCTCCATCCAGTCGAATCCGATTGATCAGGTCATCATAATCCATCTCGCCATTAGGCTGTGAATCGACCATACATGACTTTACTCTCAACAGTCGGATGATCTTTGCAACCGAATAATGCGTATCTTTTGAGTAATATAATGTTGCCTCAGGAAATAACTCGCGGGCCAGATAGCATCCGAACATATTCCCCTCAGTACCACCGTTGGTCACATAACCCCAACTTTGCTCAAAAGGAATGCAGAACAGGGTTGCAAAGAATTGCATCACCTCTCTTTCAAAATCAAAGGAGTTGAGAAGGTAGTTGCTCTGCTGGCTCCAATCACCACAGTTGTTGATAGAGAAGTTTAGAAAACGGTTCAAAGCGGAGTAGTCAAAGTCAGCCGCCTCTGGATAACCGATATTGAAATATTGATGCTGCACACAATACCGCCAAAACGACTCTATTTTCCCGGCATCTTCTGATGACAAACCCATTATCATACCCATGGCTAGCGCTATGCAGGCATGCCTGCACATTTGGTGGTGTAGTTTGGCAATCCGCATCTTGATTTATCAAGTTGCCGATGATTAATCGTAAGGGATGGCGGTGAAACAACCATTAATAAAATCACGCGGACTCTTGCTGTCAAAACTATAATTTACGGTTATCTTGCAATGGCTTGTCGATTGGCAATCAACTCCCGCCAGCTAGCCAATGTTGGTGATTTTATCAGATCTTCAAAACTGACATGGATGTTGCGTTCTTTAAGTTCAGCAGCAAATCGCATCACTCGCAAAGAGTCTAGCCCATATAAAATAAGGCTCTCTTCCAGATCCAGCTCAGTTTCATTGTCTTCAATAAGTTGCTGTACGCGCTCTTGTAGCCATTCATGGCTAATCATTTCTGGATTGGTCATGTGAAACCAGCCTCATATTGTTGATGTCATTGTAAATAACAGCAGACTCAAATACCCACATCATAACTATGGGCCTAACGCCTCCACACATTGAGCAGGGATATAAGCCTGCCATCTGTCATGACAATTTTTCGCCCAGGATAATAGAGTTGAAAAATACTTGTCCCGCATTTCAGCGCACACCATAAACCATTCCGCAGTAGATCCGTTGCAGACTATCTTGCTTCCCCCCATACAGGTTGACTCAATAAAATAAACTTGTAATGAAAACCATTCTCACCTGTAAATATATAAAGAACCAAATGAATGGCCTTGTCAACATTACGAGCGAGATATGAGAGAACTGACTTCCATGCAGGCGGCTTGCTGGATTGGCCGAGGCAATCACTCATCACTGGGTGAGGTTTCTGCGCATCTTTACGCCGAGTTCGATTGCCATGCCCTCGACTTGCAACGCTTGGGCCGCGCCCTTGAACATGTGTATCGATCACACCCCATGCTGCGACTTCGGATAACCCATGACGGCATGCAGACAGTGGCTGAAATGACTCCATCACAACGCCTTGAGGTTGATGACTTCAAGGCGTTGGGTGATGCAGAACGGGTGGAAGCACTGAGGCGCAAGCGCCAGGAGTGGACACATCAACGCCTTGACCTGGCCCGGGGGCAAGCTGCACGTTTCTCGGTATCAATTCTGGGGGAGGATGCATGCAGGCTGCATATCGATACCGACATGATAGCGGTCGATCCCTCCAGCTTCCGTGTGCTGATGGAAGACCTGGCGCTGTTCTATGAATGCCCGGACTCGCCACGGCAAACCCCTCCAGCCTTCTTCGACTGGTGCGATGCCATCAATCGGGATCCCGTGCAGCAAGCAGCCAGAATGGCTGACAGATCCTGGTGGCGCAGCAGGCTGTCTCAGATAGCGCCAGCCCCCTCACTGCCAGCGCCAGCACATGTTGCTTCATCCCCCGATAGCCACCGCCTCAGTGCATGGCTCTCCCCCGATGAGCGTCAAACCCTGATCCAGTTGGCCCGACACAGACGAATGACGCCTTCCAGCCTGATGTTGGGGCTGTTTGCGCATCAGCTCGGCATGGCCACGGGCGACAAGAGATTTCGTCTCAATCTGCCCTTCTTCTGGCGCCAACCCGTGATTGAGGGGACAGAACAAATCGTCGGGGAGTTCGCCAATCTGACCATCCTTGATGTCGACATGACCTCTGCCAATACCCTCGCAGGGCTCTGCCATCAACTGGCAAGCCAGATGGCCGAACGACTCAGTCACGGCAGCTACTCAGGTGTCAGCCTGATGCGCGATCTCTCCCGCCACCATGGTGCAGCCCAGCTAGCCCCTGTGGTGTTCACGGCAGCGCTGGATCTGGATGGCGGCGAGCTGTTTTCCGAACGGGTTCACCGTGTGTTTGGCTCCATGAACTGGGTCATCTCCCAGGGACCTCAGGTCGCACTGGATGCGCAAGTTGTCCGTATTGATGGCGGTATATTGATCAACTGGGACATTCGCCTGGATGCACTGCCGCAAGCCTGGATCACCCGGTTGTTCAACGATTTCGTCACTCAGGTTCGCACAGTGGCCACCAATCCAGCCACCCTTGACCTAGCGCTGACACCACAAAAGCCTCTGATGGAAACACCTCTGACACCATTGCAGCAAGCCTATCTGCTGGGTCGCACCACCCAGTTCCCACTCGGGGGAGTCGCCATGCAGGAGTTTCGCGAATACCACGGGCGACTGGATCCGGCCACGCTGCGGCAGCGACTGCACGCCATGGTCAAACGCCACGAGAGTTTGCGCACCCTTGTCGATCCCGAGAGAGTAATCCAGTACGTCAGTGACGAGGAGAGGATAAACCTTGAGGAGATCGACCTGCGCCACCTCTCTGCCAGCACGGCGCAAGAACGGCTCAAGCTGCATCGCAACCACTATACCCACGCACTCCTCAGCCTCGATCATGCCCCCTGGAACTTGACCCTGTTCCATTTGCCGGATGACCAGCATGTTGTTTTCGCTCGCTTCGATGCGCTCATCCTCGACGGGCGCTCGATCGCGGCACTGATGCTGGAGTTGTTCGAGGGTCATCAGCCCGACATGCCCTCCATCACGGCGGCACAGGACGCCCCCGTGAGCCCTGAGCTGCGCAAGGCTGATGCCCAGTATTGGACGCATAAACTCGCCGGGCTGGACGGGGCCCCCCGGCTGCCATGGAAGCAGCCACTGGATCAGATCCCTACCGCCCGTTACGAGCGACAGAGCCTAATCATCCCCCCTGACCTCTTCACCCAGCTTTGCAAACTGGGCTCCCGACAGCACTTTTTCAAAAACACCACCATCATGGCCCTGATCCTGGATGTGCTGTCCCGCTGGCTCGACGAGGGGGATCTATGTGTCGCCATTCCGGTCGCCCCCCTGCCCTCAGGCCCGCTTGCCAACCGATCCAGCTTCATTGCCGTCGAGTGGTGTGGTGCCAGGGACACCTTGGTAAACAGGGCAAACCAGCTGCAAAACGACGTGATGGAAGGGTTGCAGCATCTGGCCTTCTCCGGGGTGGATATTGCCCGTCAGCTGTTTGAAACCCGGGGTACAGGCCCGGCGCTACCCATTGTCATCACCAATGGACTCTCCTGGCCAACAGCCACCGGCAGCAGCACCATGACCCTGTGTGCCGGGCTGACTCAGACCCCGCAGGTGGCGATGGACATTCGCTTTTCGAGCCGCGCGGATGGCGCCCTGATACTGGATATCGACTATGCCCGTGAGGCAATAGAGAGCGATCTGGTGTGCGACATCCTCACGGCGCTGGACAAGGCAAGCCGCCATATCGTCACCTCCGGCCTGTTTGATATTGATGCCAGCGCCATCATTGATACGGGCCACTATCGCCATAACAGTGACGAGACAGCGGCAGACACGGACCCCTTCCTCGAGCGTATAGCGACGCACCTTTTCGATGCCGGCAATGACAAGATTGCCCTGATACAGGGGGATCGCCGCATCAGCTATCGCACTCTCGGCGACAGCGTCTGGCGGATCATGGGGGCGTTCGAAAGAGCGGGGATCACGGCAGGCAAGGTCGTCGCCATCTGTCTGCACCGCAGCCCGGAGCACACCATGGCTACCCTGGCCTGCGCCCTGAGCGGCGTGGTCTGGGTACCGATAGACAGCTGCTCCCCCACCGAGAGGCTGCACTACTTGCTGGAGAACTGTCGACCTGACCTGATCATCTGTGCAGACGGGCTCGAGTCTGACTACCCCACTGTCACACCAGCGGCGCTGCTGGCGTCTCCCCACGATAATCTCTGCGGCACCCCCTGGGTCTGGCGCTCCCAACACCTGGCGCCGGCCTACTACCTCTACACCTCGGGGACGACCGGCAAGCCCAAATGCGTGGTGCTCAACAACAGGGCCACGGCCAATGTTATCGGCAGCACGCTCAAGGCATGGCAAGTCACCCCTGACGATGTATTCATCTCGGTCACACCACTGCACCACGACATGTCGGTCTTCGATGTGTTCGGTTGTCTGAGCGCTGGCGCCACCCTGGTACAACCGGAAACGGGGGCGGAAAAAGATGCGGTGCACTGGAATCAGCTGGTGGAGCAGCATGGCGTCACCCTCTGGTGCTCTGTGCCGGCCATGCTCGAGATGTTGCTCTCCTGCTGTCAGGCAACGGGGCTGACGAGCCTGCGGCTGATCGCGCAAGGGGGGGATTACATCAAACCCGGCATCATAGCCGAACTTCGCAAGCAGCTGCCGTCGGCCCGCCTGGCATCACTGGGCGGACCGACCGAAACCACCATCTGGAGTATCTGGCACCAGATCGGCGTCAGGGTTCAGGACAAGATACCGTACGGTACGCCCTTGCCGGGCAACGGCTACTGGTTGCTCAATGAAAGAGGGGAACACTGCCCGACCGGGGTTGCCGGTCGCATCCATACCACAGGGGTGAACCTGGCACTCGGCTATCTGGAAGATGGCGAGCTGACACAGCAGGACTTTGTCACCCTTGCGTCAGGCTCCGGTGAGGAGACAAGGGCGTTTCGTACCGGCGATCGGGGCCGTTATCGGGCTGACGGCACCCTGATGTTCGACAGCCGCGTGAACGGCTACATCAAGGTGCGTGGCGTGCGCGTCTCATTGCCTGATATCGAAATCGAGCTCATCAAGCACCCGGCCATTGCCCATGTACTGGTGGTGGACTACGGCGCCGAGCAGCAGGGGGAACTCTGTATCGGGGCCCTGTATGTGGGCAAGCATGGGGAAACAGTTTCCATCACCTCGTTACGCGAGCATGCAAAGCAACACCTGCCAGCCTCCCATGTGCCGACGCGCTTTATCCAGGTCGACAGCCTGCCGCTGACACAAAATGGCAAGCCGGATCGGCGCGCAGCACGCAGCAGGTTGACCTCATCAGACAAGGGGGGATCGGCACCACAAGCCACAGCGGATGCTGGTGCGACGGATGGCGGCGCCGTGCTCGATATCTATCTGGAGGTGCTGGGACAGGTCCGGAATGAAGGGATGAGCAGTCAGCTCGACTTCACCAGCCTGGGGCTGCGTCCCCAACACCTCAAGGTCATCTCGGCACGCCTGGGTGAGCACTTCTCCAGAACCCTGTCACCTGGACAACTGCTGCACTGCCGCAATGCAGCGGATGTTGAAGTCCTGCTCAGGTCCCCCGGTTCCTGACCTATCAAGCCTCGGGGAGAGCGCACACCCCGGGGTTCATTGTCATTCCCTCGGAGTTTTTTATGGATATCACAAGCGTTGACCTGACCGGTATTGGCATCGGGCCCTTCAATCTCGGGCTGGCAGCCCTGCTATCCCGTCACAATGAGGTGACGGGGGTATTTCTCGAGCGCAAACCCGCGTTTCGCTGGCATGAGGGATTGCTGCTGCCGGGCACCACACTGCAAGTGCCCTTCCTGGCCGATCTGGTGACACTGGCCGACCCGACCCACCCCCTGAGTTATCTCAACTACCTGCACCAGCAGGATCGGCTTTACCCCTTCTATTACTACGATCACTTCCTGATCCCGAGACGGGAATATGACCACTACTGCCGCTGGGCCGCGCAGCAGCTAACGAGCTGTCACTTTGGAGAAGAGGTCATCGATGTCCGCTATGACGACACCAGGGAGAGGTTTCTCATCGACAGCACATCCGCAACCGGAGCCTTGCAGCGCTACAGCAGCCGCGATCTGGTGATCGGCATAGGCACCACCCCCTGGTTGCCCGACTGGGCTCGGGAATGCCAACATCCTCTGGTCATGCATTCAGCCCGGTTCATGCATGCCAGGGAGCAGCTTTCGCAATGCAAGCGGGTGACCGTCATTGGCTCGGGACAGAGTGCCGCCGAATGCGTATTGGCGCTCTTTAGCGCCTTGACCCCGGAACAGGTCCGGGCCGGTGCCTCCATTCAGTGGATCACCCGGGCGGCCGGTTTTCACCCCATGGAATATTCGAAGCTGGGACAGGAGTGCTTCACCCCCGCCTACATGCACTACTTCCACACTCTGCCCAGAGAGCGGCGCAGGGAGATAGTGGCGGAGCAAGGGTTGCTCTACAAAGGCATCAGCTTCTCGACCATTGGCGAGATTTTTGATCTGCTCTATGAGAGATCCATCGGTGGAGAGACGCCAGGCCTGGTGCTCTACTCACATTGCACCATCGAAGGAGTGGAAGCACTGGAAGGCCAGGGAGCCCTGCGCATGAGCTGCCATCACACCCAGCTGGATCAGCACTGCACACTGGAGACCGACGCCATCGTCGCCGCAACCGGTTATGCCCATGCGTGGCCTGCATGGTTTGAACGGCTCAAAGGCACAGTCCTGGCCATTGATGAGCAGGGGGATTGCATAGTCCAGCCAGATTTCACGGCCCGTCGTTGCGACAGAGGACAGGGGCGGATCTTTGTTCAGAATGCCGAAATATTTCAGCATGGGGTGGGCTCACCGGATCTGGGCATAGGCCCCAACCGCAATGCACATATCCTCAATCAGTTGCTTGGTCGGGAGCAGTATCGCCTGCCCCGAACCTCCACCTTCCAGCACTACGGGCTGCCAACCTCCTAGCCCTGTGTTCTGCCCCCTGTCGGCTGACAGGGGGCAGAACACTGTTTATGCCTCCTTTTGCAGTGCCAGATCAGCCAGTCGACATGCACTCGTACCGGTACTTGTCATCAGTCCGAACAGCCGGTTCAGCACAACGCAAAGGGCCTCGACCCAATCCCTGCTGTAGCGTTCGGCGCTATAGGTGATCACCAGCCGCAATCTGCGCTCCCCTTCCAGCACATCCTCCATGATTTCGAACTGCAACCCGAACATGGACTCCGTTTTGTCAGGATCAATCTGTCGGTAGCGGATCCCCTCACCGGCAGGGGTTGGCAAGCGCCCGTTCAAGGCATTATTGGCGTGAATCTGAACATAGACATCGAAAAGGAGACCCTCTGCCGCCGTCATGCCAAGCCCTTGCTGGATCTGCTCCAGCGGGATGTCTGCGTAGGACATGGAGTCATTGATGGTATGTGTAACCGTCCTCAACAGACTGCCGAAAGACTCCTGCTCATCGAACTCGACCCTGTGCGCCACCATGGTGGTGAAGTAACCCACTGTATCAAAGAATGCCGGATCGGTACGTCCGGATGCCGAGGTCCCTATGACGATCTCGTTCAGGCCATCCAGCTTGTGCAGGGATACTGCAATCGCCGTGTACACCAGATTGAAGAGCGAAGAGTCATGGCCTCTGGCGAAGGCATACAAACTGTCGAGACTCCCCTGCTCGAGCTTGAGCTCCAGCCACTGCGCCGCGATAGAACCCTGGCCATCGGACGGAGCACATAGCCGCTGCTTTCGCCGCTCGTCGGCAGCACCTTGCAACATCCGGGTCCAGTACGCCAGGTGCCGGGGATTGATGCCCTGCTCTGCCTGCTGCCGTGCAAATCCGTGAAAATCGAGCGCTGGCGTGGCCCATACCGGCGCCTGATCTGCCGCACGGGCAAGATAGGCGCTGGCAAGCTCCTCCATCATGAGATTGATGGACCACTCATCCACCACCATGTGATGAACCAGGAATGAGAGGTGCTGACGGCCAGTCGCCACATCCCGAATGAAACGGATACGGATCGGCAACTCACAGGAGAGATCGAATTGATAGGTCGCCTCACTGGCCAGGGAGACACCTCCGCTTTCAGCGCTGTGCCAGAACCACCGATATTGGCCCAGATGTTCAACGGGAATAATACGCTGGAATACCTGACCGTCTTGCACATGGAAAGTCGTTCGCAAACTGGGGTGGCGTTTTATCAGGTCTGTAAATGCCTGCAAAAAAACCGTTTCATCAACTTCATCAATAAAATCCAGCGCAAAGGGCAGATTGAAGATGGTGCCAAAATCATGGGCAGCATAGGCTCGCCACAATGACGCTTGTGCCAGCGCGAGTGGTGCCTGCTGGCTGGTATTTTCAACAACAAGTGAAGGTATTTGCTGAGGCGGGCTATTCAATACTACTTTTTTAGCGAGGGCAGCCGCAGAAGGCGACTCAAAAAAATCATTGAAACGGCACTCAATACCATGACGATTCTGCAACTTGCCAATAATGCGCGTAGCCAGCAATGAGTGGCCGCCAAAATCAAAGAAGTCATCATTAAGCGTCATTTCAGGGCTGGATAAAGCAATACGAAACTCATCAAGTAAAATAAGCGCCAGCTTGTCCCTTTCCGTGTGTTCCGTCTGGTTATTGGTAATTTCAGGTGCTAACACGCCTGAGTTTATCGATAGCTTTGTCATTTCCAGAGAAGGCAGATGCGGAGCAAGGGCGCCGTACTCATCACGCAACCTGGCCACCAGCTCGCCCAGACAACACACCTCCCCCAGTATGGGATGAGACATCAATGCGAACATAACACCCTGTTCTACATGGATAATGAATGCCTTGAACGGCGGCTGGCTGGCAGAATCCCAGGGCGACGTATGAAGGGAGCCAAGGGTGGTATCGAGGTCCCCCGAAGACAACCGGATAAATTCCAGACAGGGATACCAGCCATCAACCCTGTATTTATAAAGGTCCCCTTCATCACTGAAGAGATAGCGGGAATTCAAATCCGGCAAGGCCGTTATTAATGACTGAATTGTCAGAGTGAGCAATGAAATATCGACATTGTCATCCAGCCGCCAGACTTCCAGGTGCTTGATGACTTGCTCCGGATGCTGTTGTTGCAACAACCAGATATTTTCTTCATGAGTGCTCACAGGTATTTCGGGCAATACCTCGGAGTAACATAGTGGCAAGAGTGGCCTCCTTGCTGAATTGTGAATAATGACCATTGGGTTATGCCGGTTTTTCTGTCAAAAACCACTGAGATAGCTCCCCTGCTGTCAGAGTCAGTGAAGAGCATTGCTTGATATCTACGAACAGGATATCTTGTAAATGATTATCATATAGATTTTCATTATCAAAAAGAAAAACACTGTATTCGGGAGAAAAGAGCCGTGGAGAGGGATGCTTGCTCCTTGCAGGAACAGTGGCAGACGTTATATCGGGACAATCATGGATGGCTCTGTCGCCTGCTCCGTCGCAAGCTGGGAAATTCGTACGATGCAGCGGATTTGGCTCACGATATTTACCTCCACCTCATCAATAAGGGCCATATTCCCGCGGCCAGCGAATCGCGCCGTTATTTGATGCAAATAGCCAAAGGCAAACTGATCGATCTCTATCGCCGGCGCAGTCTGGAAGCCCGCTATCTCGAACGCCAAACCCAGCAACCTGCACTCAGGGAACCTTCCGAAGAGACCCGTGCACTGATGCGCGAAGCCCTGGGCGCGGTTGATATGGCGTTGCAGCGCAAGCCACCCAAGATCCGCCAGGCACTGCTGCTGTCGAGGCTCAATGGTATGGGCTACCAGGACATAGCAACCGAACTGCAGGTCTCGGTCTCTTCCGTTGAGAAGTACATAGCCCTTGGCCTGCAGACCTGTCACCAGTGCGAACCAGACGCGGGACGCTGAACTTTCTTCTGTCGTAAAAAGATTCATTTGAGGTTTTCATCCGCCCGTTCGGAAAACCACAAGAGACGTGTCAGCCCAATGCAAACGAGACGGTGGGACATGGCCGCCATCACCCCACAGTGGAGAAGTATTCATGAAGGTAGACGACGAGTTCATCCTTGATTCCAAAGCCGCGGGTCCGATTGCCCGAGTCCTTTCACCCATTCGTGGCCGGCTGCTGGCTGCCGCCCTGCTCGCCGCCGTTGGTTCCATGCTGACACTGGTTCCCCTGGCGGGTATCACCCGGATTGCACAGCTGGTACTCGGCCAGGAGGGTGCTGGGTGGGAGCTTGAAGAACTCTGGCTGATTGTCGGTGTCAGCCTGGCGAGTCTGTTTCTGGGCATGACGCTCATTTCCGCGGGCGATCTGGTCGCTCACCTCGCCGACAACCGCATCACTGGCTATCTGCGTCAGGCGCTGACCCGCCGCCTGGCCAGGGTGCCGCTGGGCTGGTTCACGGCCCGGGCATCGGGTGAAGTGAAACAGGCGATGCAAGATGACATAGGCACACTGCACAGCCTGACGGCCCATTTCTTCACGACCATGGGACGCAGTGCCGGGGCCGTTGCCATCTCGATTGCCTACCTGTTCTTCATGGACTGGCGCATGGCTATCATCTCGCTGCTGCCCTTTCCCCTCTTCTTCCTGTTCTCCGCCAGGGCGCACAGCGCCAGCGCCGCCAACATGCAGCAGTTCGGTGCCGGCATGGCGCGGATCAACAACGCCGTGGTCGAGTTTGTCAGCGGCATTCCGGTAGTGAAGGCATTCGGTGTTCAGGGCAAGCTCCACAGCAGCTACCGCGAAGCCATCGATGCCTTTGCCGATGCCTTCAAGGCGTTTACCCGCCCCCTGGTCAGCGCCATGGCCAATGCCAACGCCATCATGGCGCCAGCCTCCGTGCTCGGTGTCGTGCTGGCCGGGGGCGTCGTGCTGGTCAGTGCCGGCTGGATAGCGCCAGCCGATGTGCTGCCATTCATGCTGGTGGCCCCTGGGCTTTGCGCCCCCCTGCTGCTATTGAGCTACCTCACCCATGACCTGAACAATGCGACCGGCGCTGCCCAGCGGGTGCATGCCTTGCTGCAGACTCCCGTGCTGGACACCACTACTGCAGCCGACTCCCGGCAGCCGGCAAACGGGGAGATCCGGGTCGAGCAACTGAGCTACGGCTATGACGATCAGGTACAGGTGCTGACCGACATCAACTTCACTCTGCAGCCTGGTACCGTCACTGCCATTGTCGGTGCATCCGGTTCGGGAAAATCCACGCTGGCACGCCTGCTGCTTCGCTTCTTCGATCCGGATGCTGGGAGGATCACCCTTGGCGGGGTCGATCTCAGACAAATGGACAGCGCCCGGCTCTATCGACACATCGGCTTTGTCTTGCAGGATGTGCGCCTCATTCACGCCAGTCTGCACGACAACATAGCGCTGGGTCGTCCGAACGCCACCCGGGCAGAGGTTGAAGCCGTCGCACGGCTCGCCAATATCCACGATCGCATTCTGGCGCTGCCGCATGGATACGACTCAGTGGTCGGAGAGGATGCGCAGCTCTCCGGTGGGGAACTGCAACGGGTGAGCATAGCCCGTGCCCTGCTGCTCGACCCGCCTGTGCTGGTGCTTGACGAAGCCACGGCGGCGGCCGATGCCGACAACGAGGTAAAGCTGCAACAGGCACTCTCGGCCTTTGCCCATGGCCGTACCCTGGTCGTCATCGCACACAGACTCGACACCGTCATGAACGCCGATCAAATCCTGGTGATCGACAACGGTACCCTCTGCGAACAGGGCAGGCACGACGAACTGCTGGCACTCAATGGCCGTTATGCCCGCTTGTGGGCCCAGGGCCGCTATGACAAGGCCATTCCCGCAGAGAAAAGACAATCCCCCGAGCATGAAGAGGCGGTCCCCCAATGCTGAAGACCTTTGTTCGTCTGCTGGACGATGACACTGCAATATTGCGTCGCTATGGTTGGCTGGCAGTGATCTACAGCCTCTGTTGCGGCCTCACCATAGTCACCCTGATCCCTGTGCTCAGGCACTTGTTGCTGGGAGAGGTGAACGGCGCAGCCAGCTGGCTGTTCGTCCAACTGCTGGGGGTGGTGCTCTGCTGGTACCTCAGGCGCAAGGTGGAAAAGGCGGGGATAGCGGTCGGTATTGCCGTCCTCCAGACGGGTCGCCATCAGCTGGGCGAGCATGTCGGCAGCCTGCCCATCGGCTGGTTTACCCCTGCCAACACCGCCCGGCTCAATCACGCGGCATCACAGGGGATGATGGAAATAGCCCAGCTCCCGGCCCATGTTTTTACCCCTCTGCTGACCGGCTCCATCATACCTTTGGTAGTGCTGGCGGCTCTGTTTGCCATCAACCTGACCCTGGGACTGGTGGCGCTGGTCGCCCTGCCGCTCATGGTGGGGGTGTTCTGGTTCACTGGCCGCCTCAATCAAGCGGCTGACCTCAAGTTCCACCACAAGGCCGCCTCCACCAGCCAGCGCATGGTCGAATTTGCACAGGCACAATCCGTGCTGCGAGCCTTCAATGGCGAGCGCGGCGGTACCCGCTTCCTCGAGCAGGCCATCTCGCAGCAACAGCAATCCGCCAAAAAGCTTATCCAGCTCACCGCACTCTCATCCGGACTCAATCTCTGGGCGGTGCAAGCCGGCTTTGCCGCCCTGCTGATCGCCGCGACCCTGTGGTTGCAGGGAAATGCAGGCGCTGGCGTGGACAAAGAGGGTCTGATTGCCGCCCTGGTGGCTCTGGTGCTGATAAACCGTTTCATCGATCCCTTGCTCGATGTGGCCAGTTACAGCGATATCCTGCGCAGCGTCCGTGGACAACTGGATGCCTTGCGAGACATCTTTGCGCAAACTCCCCAGTCGGCCCCGCACTCACCACGCATCCCGACCGATGCCTCGGTCGAGCTGTGCAACGTCAGTTTCCGGTATGCCGCAAATCAATCCTCCGTGCTCAGTGACGTCAGCCTGAGAGTCGAACCAGGCAGCATGACGGCGCTGGTCGGGGCATCCGGCTCGGGGAAAACCACCTTGCTGAGGCTGATCGCACGCTTTTTCGATGTCAGCCAGGGAGAGGTCAAGGTGGGTGGCGTGGATGTCAGGGAGATAACCGGCGACGTACTGGCCAACCAGATCAGCCAGATTTTCCAGGATGCCTACCTGTTCCAGGGCTCGATTGCCGACAACATCCGCATCGGCAAACCGAACGCCAGCGATGAAGAGGTGTTGATCGCGGCAATGCAAGCCGGGGTGAGCGAGATCCTGGAGCGCCTTCCCCAGGGTCTGGCAACCCAGGTGGGTGAAGGGGGTGCCCGCCTCTCTGGCGGTGAGCGGCAACGTATCTCCATCGCCCGGGCCCTGATCAAGGATGCCCCCATACTGCTGGTCGACGAGGCCACGGCAGCCCTGGATGCGGAAAACCAGGCCGCCATCGCCGAGGCGCTGGCGCGTCTGCGAGGGAAACGAACCCTGATTGTCATCGCCCACCAGCTGTCGACGGTCGAGATGGCAGACCAGATACTGGTACTGGAAGAGGGCAAGGTGCGCGAACAGGGCACCCATACCGAACTCAGCCGCCAGTCCGGTCCCTATGCCCATTTCCTGGCACAACGGCAAGCCGCCAAGGGATGGCGCATCACCCGCGCCGTCCGTGACGAGGCCACCTCTTGAGACCAGCGGTACTGCCCACACTCTTGATCCTGCTCAGTGGCCTCTCCCTGCTGGTCGGGGTCAAACAGATATCCCTGGCGGCGCTCTGGTCCTTCTCGGGCGACAGCTGGCTGACCCTCACCGCCAGCCGGTTGCCCCGACTGGCGGCACTCCTGCTCACCGGGGCCGGCTTGTCGGTGTCCGGGGTCATATTGCAGCAGATAGTGCAAAACAAGTTTGTGGAACCGGCCACCTCAGGTGGGCTGGATGCCGCCAAACTCGGCATCCTGATTGCGCTGACCCAGCTCCCCTCAACCGGCACCACGGGGCGGATGCTGGTGGCGCTGGCATTCTGCTTTCTGTCCAGCCTGCTGTTCATCGCCATCATACGGCGCATTCAGTTCAAGAATACTGTGCTGATCCCCGTGATTGGCCTCATGTATGGCAGCGTGCTCAGCGCCATCGCCGAGTTCTATGCCTATCGGCACAACATATTGCAAAGCATACAGGGCTGGCTGCTGGGGGATTTCTCCAAGGTGGTCGAAGGCAATTACGAGATCATCTACCTGATCCTGCCCATTACCGTGCTCACCTACCTCTATGCCCATCGCTTCACAGTGCTGGGCATGGGGGAAGAGGCGGCCACCAGCCTGGGACTGCGCTATTCGGCAACGGCGGCATTGGGATTGGTGCTGGTGGCAGTCACGGTAGCCGCCACCGTTATCACAGTGGGGGCCATCCCCTTCGTCGGTCTGGTCATTCCCAACCTGGTGGCCATGCATTACGGTGAGCACCTGAAGAAAACCCTGCCCATCGTCGCCATGAGCGGTGCCCTGCTGCTGCTGGCGTGCGACATTCTCGGCCGCCTGCTGATCTACCCCTTCGAAGTGCCGATAGGCTTGACCGCCGGCAGCGTGGGGGGAGTGCTGTTCCTGTCGATGATCCTGTGGAGACGCGCATGAAGCACCTGTTGATCCCTTATGGCATCTGGGCGCTGGTGATAGTGCTGGCCTTGCTGTTTCTGCTGGTGGGGTCGGATCTGGACTTCGACTATGTGATCCCCCAAAGGTTGATGCGTCTTGCCGCCATCGGGCTGGCGGGCATCTGTATCGCACTATCGGCTGTGACGTTTCAGACACTGGCGGGCAACCGGCTCCTGACTCCCGCCATCATGGGCTACGAGGCTGTCTATTTGCTGCTGCAAGCCTTACTGGTACTGACGCTGGGCAGCCAGAGCCTGATCCTGCTGGACCGGCAGGAAAACGTGCTGCTGTCACTGCTGTTCATGCTGGGCTACTCCTGGATAGTCCATCGCTGGCTGTTCAGGGAGGGGCAGACCAATCTCTATCAACTGCTGCTGGCGGGCCTGGTGCTGACCATGGTGCTCGGCACCTTTACCCAGTTCATCCAGCTCAAGACCAGCCCGGGTGAGTTCTCGATCCTGCAAGGCTTCAGCTACGCCACCTTCAATCGGGTACAGCCCGGACAACTGCTGTTCGGCGCCGCCTTGATCACCCTGGTCGGCATCATGACCCGCCGACGGCTGGCGGTGCTGGATGTGCTCTCCCTGGGTCGTGACCAGGCAATCTCGCTGGGAGTGGATTACCGGCACACAGTTCGGCTGCAACTGGCCCTGATCGCCGTGCTGGTGGCCGTCTCCACCAGCCTGGTGGGCCCAACGGCCTTCATGGGGGTATTCGTGGCCAATATCACCTATGCGCTGGCACGCACCTTTCGCCACAGGGTCACCCTGCCGCTGGGCTGCGCCATTGCCATCGCCATTTTTATCGTCGCCCAGTTTCTGGTGGAGCAGCTGTTCAACTACCGCACCACGGTCAGCATCCTCATCAACCTGGTATGCGGCACCTACTTTCTCGCCCTCATGGTCAAAACGAAAGGCACCCCATGATCACCCTGGAGCATGTTCACAAGACTTACGGTGACAAGCCAGTGCTGCGCGATGTCACCCTGACCTTTCCCGCCGGCCAGGTCACCTCGCTGATCGGCCCCAATGGCGCAGGCAAGAGCACGCTGCTGATGTCGATTGCCCGGCTGCTCACCGTCAGCCGGGGCAGAATTCTGATGGACGGGATCAATATCGAGCAGATCCCCACCCGCGACTATGCCAGACGGGTCGCGACCCTGCGCCAGTCACCGGACGTCGGGCTGCGCCTGACCGTTGACGAGCTGGTCTCTTTCGGGCGCTTCCCCTACAGCCAGGGTGCTCTCACCCGCCAGGACCGGCTGGCAATCGATGACGCCATTGATTTTCTGGCCCTTGCGCCGCTGCGCAAGGCCTATCTGGATGAGCTCAGCGGCGGCCAGCGACAGATGGCGTTTCTGGCCATGACCATTGCCCAGCAGACCGACTGCCTGTTGCTGGATGAACCCCTCAACAATCTGGACATGAAGCATGCGGTCAACATCATGCAGGCCATACGGCGCCTCTGTGATGAACAGGGCCGCACCGTCATTCTGGTGGTACACGACATCAACTTTGCCGCCAACTATTCCGACCACATAGTCGCGATGAAAGCAGGCGCCATCGCCCACAGCGGCCCGGTCGGCCAGGTGGTCACCCGTGCCTGTCTGCAAGACCTCTATGAACTGGACTTCGAGATACTGCCGAGTCAAAACGGCTTCGTCTGCAACTACTTCAACCCATCCCTGTCAGGAGAATCGCTATGAGGATGAACAAGGCACATGCAGTGCACGGAATATTGCTGGTGGCGGCCGCTGGCCTGATGGGGTGTGATGACGCCTCATCAGGATCGGCGGCACAGACACCCTCGGCAAACGATCCCATTGTCACTGTCGAACACCAGCTGGGTACGACCCGGATAACCCACCGCCCAGAGCGGGTGGTGGCCTTCGACATGAGTGAACTCGATACCCTGGATCAGCTGGGCGCCCCCGTGGCGGGCATCGCCAAAGACTATGTTGCTCACTTCCTCAGCAAATACAAAGACGATCCCAACGTCATGGATGTGGGCACCACCATACAACCCAATCTGGAGCGACTGCACAAACTCAAGCCGGATCTCATCCTGATCTCCCCCCTGCAAGCCCAGAGTTATCAGGAGCTGAGCCGGATAGCGCCGACCCTGCACTACGACATCGACATGACCAATCACCAGGGGCATGTACTGGAAACCGCCAAGGCTCACCTGCTCACCCTCGGGAAGATACTGGGTAAAGAGGAGCTGGCGCGTGAAAAGGTTCAGCAGATAGACGACAAGATAGCCCAGGTGCGTGAAGTGACCCGGAACCGACCGGAAAAAGCCTTGATAGTGCTGCACAATAACGGCGCCTTTACCTCCTTCGGCACACACTCACGGTATGGCTTCATCTTCGATACCCTTGGAGTGCAGCCGGCGGGGCCTGACAGGGAAACAGGCACCCATGGGCAGCCCATCTCCAACGAGTTCATCCAGCAGGCGGATCCGGACATCCTCTATGTGATCGACAGGACGGCCGTGATGGAGCGGCGGGCGGCACTCAATGCCCAGAGCCTGGATAACCCCCTGCTGCGCCAGACCAAGGCGTGGAAAAGTGGCAAGGTCATCTTTGTCGACCCGGAAACCTGGTATCTCTGCACGGCCAGCGTGACCTGTCTGACCCGCATTGCCGATGAAGTGATGACAGGCTACCGCAGCTGACAGGATCACGTTGTTTGCCCGGCCGTCGCGGCTAAATCACTGGCCGTTAGGCTGCCGGGCCACAAAGATACAAATGATATTCATTTTTATTTGAGGATTATAAAGTCTCGTTCGGAAAACAGAAGGAGACAATCAATCACCTCCTCGAATAGAAAGGAATCCTGAATGTTAAAGCCCCATCTGTTGCATCCTGCGGCGCTCGCCCATCCCCCTCTGGCACAAACCGTTTCCCGCTTTTCCTTGAACAAGCTGGGCGTGGCCGCACGTCTGGCCATTCTGGCCAGTGTCAGTGGCACACTACTGCTCGGCCTGGCTCCATCGGCGCAGGCCCAATTCCCGGAGCAGTCGGTCACAGCCACAAAAAACATTAGTATCCCGGCTGGCTCTCTGGCCCAGGCGCTCAAGATCTTCTCGTCCGAGACAGGTATCAGCCTGGATCTCGATGATAAAACCCTGCAAGGGATGACCAGCCCCGGGCTGGCAGGCCAATACAGTCCCCCCCAGGGTCTGGCCCTCTTGTTGAGTGGTCACGATCTGGTGGCCGAGCCTGCGGGAGAGGGACGCTACAAGGTTCGCCGGCAAGCCGGGGTCAGTGCCGATGAGGTCATGGTGGTGCAAGGGCGCCAGACCTATGCCGGTGGCCAGGTGGCCTCTGACAGTCGGGTCGGACTGCTTGGCAACAAGCACTTCATGGATACCCCGTTCAACACCGTCAGCTACACAGAGGAGTACATAGAGAACGAGCAGGCCCAGGATATCGGCTCCCTCGCCGGTGCCACCAATGCATCCATCTATGTGCCGAGCAAACGCAGCGTCTTCGAGACCTTCTACATGCGTGGCTTCAGCACCACGGCCAGTGACATGACCTTCAACGGTTTGATCGGCATGGCGCCCAACATGCGCAGTTCGACCGAGATGGCCGAGCGGGTCGACGTGCTCAAGGGCCCGTCCGTGTTGCTCAACGGCATGCCGCCAGACGGCAGCGTGGGGGGCAGCATCAACATAGTGCCCAAACGCGCCGGCAAGGATCCTCTGGCCAAGGTGACCGCCACCTATGAATCAGACGGGCTCGGCGGCGTGCATCTGGATCTCGGTCGCCGTTTCGGGGAAGAAAAACAGTGGGGGGTGCGCTTCAATGGCGTCTACCGCGATGGTGACACCCCGGTCAATGACCAGCAGCACAAGATGGAGCTGACTTCCATTGGCCTCGACTGGCGCAACGAGCGGGCCCGTGCCTCCCTCGATCTCTATCGGCAACATGAAGAGGTGGATGGGGTCAACTACTTCAGCATCTTCTCCATCGCCAGCACTGTCACCCAGCAGCCCACAGCCAAAAAGGGCGACTATTCACTGGCTCCACCCTGGGCCTACACCATCAATGACACCAGGGCAGCCGTATTGCGGGGGGAGTACGACCTGACCGACTCGCTGACGGCCTTTGCCGCATGGGGCCAGCGAGAGGGGGGATACAGAGCCCTGATCACCCGCAATACCCTGCTCAACAATGCGGGGGACATCAACGCCATGGCCATTCGCTCCGAACGGGACGGCACCCAACGATCGGGCGAAGCCGGTCTGCGCGGCAACCTCGGCACGGGCCCTGTCGATCACGCCTGGTCACTGGCCGCCACGCACTACACCTCGGAGCTCAGCTTCAAGGATCGCATGTATCCCAACCACACAATCACCAACTATGACCACCTCGATTTTGGCTCGGCCCCCGATCAGAGCGGTTTTGGCGCAGTGACGTCCAGCAGCGACGCCAAGCTGGAAAGTGTCGCCTTGGTGGACACCCTCTCCTTCCTGGACGGGGACCTGCAGTGGACAGTCGGCGCCAGACACCAGATGGTGGAGAGCACCAACTATGGTGCCAGCGGCGCGCAGACCTCCCACTATGACGAGAGCCGGCTCTCGCCAGCCACCGCCATCCTGGTCAAGGTACGGGATGACCTCTCCCTCTACACCAACTACATAGAGGGATTGGGCCAGGGGGGCACGGCGCCCACCACTGCCAGCAATGCGGGTGAAATCATGAAGCCCTACCAGACCAAGCAGTATGAGGTCGGCGCCAAGCTGGATCTGGGTCAGTTCGCCCATACACTGAGTCTGTTCCAGATAGCCAAACCGAGTGCCTACACGGATCCGGTCAGCAATGTCTATGGGGTCTACGGTGAACAGCGCAACCGGGGGATTGAATGGGATCTGTTTGGCGAGCTGACTCCGGAACTGCGCCTGCTGGGGGGAGCCTCCTATACCCAGGCCGAACTGACCAAGGCCCTCAACAAGGCCAATGAAGGCAACCAGGCGACCGGGGTGCCCAAAGTGATGGCCAAGCTGGGGCTGGAATACGACCTCGCCGCCCTGCCCGGGCTCACGTTGACCGGCAATACCCAGTTTGTCGGCAAGCGCTATGTCACCGATGACAACCGCATGTCGCTCTCCCCCTACACCACCTTCGACCTGGGGGCCCGCTACACCACCAAGATTGCCACCAAGGAGGTGACCGTGCGAGCCTCGGTGCAAAACCTCACCAATCATGCCTACTGGCTCGGTTCCTGGAGCGGTGGCGACGGCAGCGGGCTGTCCGGCGGACTGGGTTCTCCACGTACCTTCCTTTTGTCCACCTCACTGGCATTCTGAGTTGGTTGCCTGCCTCGGCACATGAGTCGGCGACAGCCTTGAAACAAAGAGCCCGGGATTATCCCGGGCTCTTTGTTTGTGCATTTGTCATCCACACACCTAGAGGCGGCGCAGGCACCACATGAAGTAAGCGCCCCCTAACAGGGTGGAGACCAGCCCGACCGGCACCTCTTGCGGGAACAGGATCTGCTGGCCGACCCAGTCCGCCGACACCATCAGCAGGGCCCCGGAAGCGGCAGCACCGAGCAGGTGCCAGCGCGCCCGTACCAGCCCCATCAGCTTGGCCATGTGCGGGGCCAGCAGACCAACGAAGGAGAGCGGCCCCACCACCAGGGTGGCGCTGGCGGTGAGCACGGCCACCAGCAGCAGTATCGCGAGCTGGGCACGGTTGAGGCGAATCCCCAATGCGGTCGCCAGTGCCGGTCCCATGGGCAACAGATCGAGCCAGCGGCTGATGAGCAGGCAGGCTGCCAGCATCAATACCGCCAGAGCCACCAGTCCATAAGCCACCGGCAGGGTGACGTAATAGGTGGAGCCGGACATCCAGGAGAGCAGTTGCTGCACTCGCATGTCGCCGTTGGCCAGCGCTATGGCCTGCAATGGTTCGAACAGCGCCGTGATGGCGATGCCGGACAGCAGGATCCGCTCAGGCTGGAAGCCATGCTTGCGGTTGACCAGCACCAGCAGCAAGAGACAACCGAAGGCCCCGATCAAGCCCCCAAGCAGCATCATGGGCAATGGCAAGGCAGGCAGCAGCAGTGCCGTCGCTATCACTCCCATGAAGGTGCCACCACTCACCCCCAGCAGTTCCGGACTCGCCATGGGATTGTTGCTGACCCGCTGCAGCAGGGTGCCCGCCAGCGCCAGCAAGACCCCGGCAGCCCCCGCCGCCAGAGTGCGTGGCAGGCGCCACTCCAGCTGGGCCTGCCACCTGAGCCAGCTCGGCCAGCTCCAGCCGTGCATTCCCTGACCGAACAGCAGAGAGCCTATGATGGCGAGCCCCAAGCCGAACAGCAGCAAGGTGATCAGTCGAGTCGGGGCCGGATGTCGTGCTACCAGCAAACCGGCACTCGCTTTGGGTGTGCCCGACTTAAAGGAAAGTCGCGGGATCAGCCAGAACAAGAGCGGTGCCCCCAACAGTGCCGTCATGGCACCGGTCGGGATCAGCATGGGCCAGAATCGGCTGACGGATTGCAGCAACAGATCGGTGGCTGCCAGCAGCAGAGCCCCCAGAACAGGCCCCCACAGCAGCCGCTGACCGAGCTGGCGGATCCCCAGCAACCGCACCATGGCCGGTGCGGCCAACCCGATAAAACCGATCAGCCCCACCACACTCACCACACAGGCGGTGACAAATACCGCCAAGCCAAGCCCCGCCAGTCGCAAGTGCTGAAGGGAGACCCCCAGGCTGCGGGCGCTGGCATCATCCAGTTCCAGTACTCTGAGGGGGCGCACCAACACCCCAGCCACCAATGCAACAACCAGCAGTCGAGGCAGCAGATAGTGCACCCCACTCCAGCTGTTCTGGGCCAGAGAGCCGCTGCCCCACACCATCAATCCTTTCAACTCCTCCTGAAAGAACAACAGCAACCCCATGCTGATGGCTGCCAGGTAGAGGTTGATCACCAGCCCCGCGAAGACGATGACGACGGGATTGAGCTGACGGCGCCAGGCCAGGGCAAACACCAGCGCCATGGCGAGGCTGCCACCGGCCATGGCGATCCACTCCCGCCCCAGCAGCAACCAGGAAGGAGCAAACAGGGTCACCATCATCAATGCCAGCTGGGCGCCGGAAGCCACCCCCAGTGTGGTCGGTGACGCAAGAGGATTGCGCAGCACCTGCTGCATCAGGGTACCGGCAAGACCAAGGGCACCACCGGCCAGTAGGGTCACCGTCAAGCGGGGCAACCAGCTGAAATGGACCACAGCTTGACGGGCATCATCCAGATTGGGCGAAAAGAGGGTCTGCCACCAGAGCGCGCCGGGCAACTGGCGGGCCAGCTCCCAACAGGCCAGAAAAAGGGTCAACCCCAGCAAGGCAAGACCCGGTCGCAACAGCGGCGATTCAAAAATGCGTTTCATTGGATCTTTTCCCTGGTTTGGGCGTCACTGAGCAAGGCCTGACTCAGCTCACTGGCAAAACGGCGTGCAGCAAACACTCCCCCGAAGCCCCATACAGCAGGCAGATGCAAGACAGGGGCACGCTGTACCAGTGGCAGATGCTGCCATAAGCCGGGCTCCTGCAGCCGCTCGCTCACCCCGACAGGAATGGGATCCACCACTACCAGCCGCGCCTCGGGCAACGCCAGAAATTGCTCAATGCTGACCACTGACAGACCCCAGTCATCTGTCTCCTCCTGCCAGGCATTGCGCAATCCAAGCCTTGTCATGACTGCTTCGTACAGGCTGTGACGGCCGAACACCCGCACATGGCGCTCATCGATGAACTGCACCACCAGCAGGGGCGGCAGCTCCGCCGGCAGAGTCTGTTTCATCTGCTCGAGATCCCGATTCAAATCTGTCAGCAGCACGTTCGCCTCGGCCGTTTTGTGCACCAGCGCCGCTATGGTCAGGGTCGCCTCATGGAGCCGCTGCCACAGATCAGTTTGTGGATCATAGAGATCGATAGACTGCACAGGCGCAATACGGGAAAGCGCGGGTGCCAACAGCGCGGCCATCGGTGAGATAAGAATGCGGTCAGGCTTGAGCTCAGTCAGCAATTCCCGGTTGGGTTGAACCCTGAGCCCTATATCCACCACCCCCGCTGGCAGTATCGGCTCGCCAACCCAGGCGCGGTAGGCGCTGACATCCCCCACCGCCAGTGGCGTCACCCCCAGCGCCAGCAGCGTTTCGGCTATGGTCCAGTCCAGGGTGGCAATACGGGGCACAGCAGCACCAGTGGCAGTGGACGCAGGCTCTGCCTGCAAGGCCAGTGGCAGCAGCAAACCAAGGAGACAAACTGAGCGCTTCAGTAAACGATTCAACATGCATAACCCCGACTAGACGATGGCGATGGCATGGGCATGGGCCGGGTGGCGCATGACCTCCATCGGAATGCCATAGATGGCGTGCAGGGTCTCGCTGGTCATGATCCGCTCTGGCTCGCCATGGGTAAGCAGACGACCCGAGTGCAGCGCCACCAGCCGATCGCAGAAGCGGGAGGCCATGTTGATGTCGTGGATGACTATGATGACGCCGAGGTTGAGCTGACGGCTGAGCTGCCTGACCAAAGTCAGCACCTCCACCTGATGAGCCACGTCCAGCGCGGCCAACGGCTCGTCCAGCAGTATGAAGCGGCTCTCCTGGGCCAGCAACATGGCCAGCCAGACCCGCCCCCGCTCACCGCCGGAAAGGGTATCCACCAGCCGATCGGCAAAACCTTCGGTATGGGTGAGAGCAATGGCCCTGTCGACCTGACGCTGATCCTCTGCTCCCATCCGGCCCAGCAGGCCGCGCCAGGGATAGCGCCCCATCTCCACCAGCTCCCGGCCGAGCAGGTTCTCAGCACTCGGCAGATGCTGGGGCAGATAGGCCACCTGACGGGCGAAGTCCCGGTTGCCCCAATCGGTCAGCGGTTTGCCATCGAACAGGATCTCGCCCTCACTCAGCGGTTGCTGGCGCGCCAGCAGCTTGAGCAGGGTGGATTTGCCCGAGCCGTTGTGGCCTATGAGGCCATAGACCTGTCCCTGCTCGAAACGCAGGTCGGTGGGGTGCAGCAGCTCGCGGCCGTTTACCGCGAAGCTGGCGGCTTTCATCTCAAACATAAGCTGTTCCTGTGCTGGCCTGATGCCAGTCTCATCGGTGCCGGCATCAAGCCGGCACCTCGCAATCCAGATGGGCGACGGCATCCTGGCTGACCTGCTCGCGCCGTTCACCGGTCAGCTCGATAAGCTGGCCCTGGCGCATCTCCAGCAGACGATCGGCCAGCGGGAAGTAGTGATCGTCATGGCTGATGGCGATCACCGTCTTGCCCATTGCCTTGAGGCGCGGCAGCAGCAGCTGATAGAAGATGCGGCGGAACTGAGGATCCTGATCCGCAGCCCATTCATCAAACAGCATCACCTCGCGCTGCTCGGCCAGTGCCAGCAGCAGGGCGACCCGCTTGCGCTGCCCCTGGGAGAGGTCGATATCGGCGATAAAGTTGTCCTCTATGGTGAGCTTGCTGCCCATCTGCAACCGATCCAGCCACTCGGCCACCAGCTCGGCCTTGGGCTCCGGCCCCAGCAAATGCTGGAACAGGTGATAGTCGGTGAAGATGGCGGAGAAGAGCGCCAGATAGGCGTTGCGATCCGTGACGGGTTCACCATCCAGCAGGATCCGGCCAGACACAGGCTGATAGAGGCCGGTCAGCAGCATGGCCAGGGTCGACTTGCCGGAGCCGTTGCCGCCAATGATGAAGACTTGCTCCCCCCGCTCGATCACCAGATTGCTGGGGCCCACGGCGAAGCAGCCCTCCCCCTGATAGTGAAAGCTCACCTGCTCCAGCTCGATGCGTTGCCAGGCACGGGGCGCGGGCGGCAGCGGGAAGTCGGGATCCGGCTCGGCCAGCGCCAGTGCGGCAATCTTGTCGAATGCCACCTGGGCGGAGAGCAGGGTCGGCAGGGCGCCTATCCCCTGCAACAAGGGCGTGCGCAGGAACAGCAGGGTCAGCGCGAAGGTGGCGGCCACATTGGTGTTGGCCCAGCCGAGGCCATTGGCCAGGAAGAAGACCAGGCCGATAGCGCCCAGCATCATGATATTCGACCAGTTCACCGCGCTCAGGTGATAGGTGTCGGCGCGGATGATCTGCTGGCGATAGTCACGGGCGTTCTGCTCATAGAGCTGGTGGTAGACGAAGTGGGCCCGCTCGCGGTTGAGCGCCAGCTCCTTGCTGCCGGCTATGATGGCCTGATAGTTCTGGTAAAGGCGATCCTCCGCCTGACGCATATGGGACAGGTGGTGATAGACGCGGTTCACCAGCAGCCAGCCCACCACCATGGTGACAGTGACCCAGAGGGCGGTGACGCCGAGCAGGGCCGGCGAGAGCCAGCCGAGATAGAGGGCCGAGCCCAGGGTGAGCACCAGCCCCTGTACCAGCTCTGGCAGGCGCACGAAGGCGATGGTGATCTGGCCTATGTCGCTGGAGAGGGATGCCAGCAGCGGCCCCTGGCCAAGCTGGCGAATGCGGGCGACATCGGTATCCAGCAGTTGCTTGAGCAGACGGCCCCGCAACCGGTAGACAAAATGATGACCGAGTGTGGTCAGGCCCAATTGAGAGCCGAGTGTGATCACCAGCAGCAACAGGATCAGGCCAAGCAGTTGGCCAAGTACCGGCAGCGGATCACCGACGGATTCGACAAGAGAGTGATTGATAAAGGCAATGACACCTATCCCGCTCACTGCGCTGAGCAGGCTGAGCAGGGTAATGGCAATGAAGGGCCAACGATATTGGCGGTAAACCAGAGACAAGAGTTCCATAACGGACCGGTATTCTAGAGATATGCCAGAAGCAATGTGCAGGGGAAAAGGAGGGTGGGAGCCTGGGCTCCCGCCCTCCTCTGTTACCAGCGGTAGTTGATGCTGCCCACTACGCTGCGCGGCTCGCCGTAGTAGCAGTAGTAGTCACAGCTCGCCACATAGGTATCACCCAGCAGGTTGTTGACGTTGAGCTGGGCTCGCCAGTTCTTGGCAAAGTCATACCCGATCATCGCATCCCACACGGTATGGGCCGGCACCAGGGCCGAGCCATAAATGGGGGTGTAGTCCGCATTCACGGCACCTATGCCGACACTGGAGCCGACATAACGCACGCCGGATCCCAGTTCCAGACCAGAAACCGGCCCCTGCTGCACCTTGTAGTTGCCCCAGAAGGAGGCGATATGGCGCGGGATCAGGCTGGCACGGCGATCGCCCTTGCCGGTGTCGTTGGTCATGGCATCGGTATAGGTGTAAGCGGCGGTGAGACGCAGCGCCTCTGTGGCCTGCACGCTCCCTTCCAGCTCGACCCCCCGGGAGGTCACTTCGCCAGCCTGGGTCTGCTGACCGGAGCCTGTAGAAACGAGCGAATTGGTCTGCTCCAGATCGAACAGCGCCAGGTTGATGTAGCCGTCGAGGAAGCTGGGTGCGTACTTGACGCCTGTCTCATACAGGGTGCCCTTGAGCGGCTTGTAGGACTCGCTGGTGTTGGGGTCGATCCCGGGCAACACCTCGAACGACTCGGCGTAGGCAATATAAGGAGAGAGACCGTTGTCGGCCAAGTACATCAGGCTGCCGGAGAGGGAGAGCTCGTGATCATACTGCTTCTCGTTCTTGCCCTTGACTTCGCTGATGTTGTGAGTCTCCACATAGTCGAAGCGGCCGCCGCCAGTCAGCAACCAGCGATCGTCCCAGCGAACCTGGTGCTGGGCATAGAGGCCGCTCTGGCCCTTGGTGCTCTTCTGGTGGGTCGCGGTGGATTCATCAAAACCGGGGAAGCCGCTGTAATCCGGGTTCATGGTGTTGATGGAGCCCATGCCGTAGTTGTCGGCTTCCTGGCCTTCATTGACATGGCGCTGCAGATCCAGCCCCAGCAGCAGGGTCTGTTCCGTGCTGTCGGTGTTCCAGTAACCCACCATCTGGTTGTCCATGGTGGCACTCTTGGTGTTGCCATCCCGGTAGACCAGACCGCGGAAGGCGGTGGTGCCTTCATAGGTCGGGAAGATATAGGTCTGACGCAGCAGCAGATCGTTGTAGTTGAAGCGGACGTTCTGCTTGAACTCCCAGGTCTGGTTGAGCTGGTGGGCCAGCTCGTAACCGGTGGAGATCTGGGTATTGCGGTTGCGATCGTAATCCGGCTGGCTCAGGTTGGTGGAGGGATCGATCTGTCCACCGCTGGTATTGAGGGTGCCGTAAACCGGGAAGAAGCCGTTGGTCGGCACCCCTTCGTCGTGCAGCAAGCTGGCCAGCAGGGTCAGGCTGGTGCGATCCGAGAGATCAAAGGTCACGCTCGGCGCCAGATAGACGCGATCGTTGTAGGTGCCATCCAGCACGCCATCACGCTCTTTATAGAGGGCAACCATGCGGTAGCGGCTGTTGTCGGTCAGCGCATCGGAGACATCCACCCCGATCTGGCGATGATCCCGGCTGCCCAGCTGCAGATCCAGCAGCCCCTGCGGGGTGGCGGTCGGCCGCTTGCTGATGGCATTGATCACGCCGCCGGGAGGCGCCTCGCCGTAGAGGATCGAGGCCGGCCCTTTCAGCACTTCCACGCTCTCCAGGCCGAACGGCTCGGGTGTCCAGACATAGTAACCGGTGCCGAACAGGCGGTTGCCGTCCAGATAGGAGGCGGCATCAAAGCCGCGTACCTTGAACCAGTCGGTATTGTTGTCGGAGCCATAGAGGCCGGTGAGCACACCGGAGCGGTAGCGCAGGGACTCGTCAAGCTGCTGCACGGCGCGCTGATCCAGATCCTCGCGATTGACCACGGAGACGGCGCGAGGCGTCTCGGCCATGGGCACTTCCACCTTCATGGCAGTGCCTGTCACCACCATGGTTTCGCTGGCCTTGGGCAGTTCTTTCGGCTGTTCAGCCAGCACTGGCAGGCTTGCCAGCAGGCAGGAGAGCGGCAGCAGATGCTGTGCCCCTCTCTTTCGCATCGCTGCGATTGGGGTGTTTTTTTGCACAATCATATAAGTGTCTCAAATATCAATGAGTTGTTTCTGGTTTCTTATTATTGGTGCCCGGTCATGCCGGTCGGCCCGGTTCCTCAGGCGAATAAAGCAGCGTCATGCTACTACAGGAGCCATGATCGAATCGATTCAATAATTGCTAATCATTTGCATCTGCATTGTTACTTAACGTATCAAACAGACGGCTTTTGGGTAGAAGAGAAGGGGAGCAGACGGGGACATCTCTGCTAAAAAGATCGGAGGAAAGAGAAAAGCGAGGGATCCAGCTCTATATAAGAAAAGAAAAGAGGATCCATTATCCCCAAGCTTTATCCATATTTATCCACACCCTTTGACGGTAGAATCCGGGTTCCGCATTTTTCAGGATCCATTCCATGGCCAAACTCAATCTCGTCGTCGGCTCCATGCTGGGCGCCGCCGAATATGTCGCAGACCACGTCGCCAACCTGCTGGAACAGGCGGGCCATCAGGCCGAGATCCACAATCCGGCCACGCTGGCCGAGGTGCTCGCCGAGCCGGACGCCATCCTGCTGGTGGTCACTTCCACCCACGGCGCCGGCGACGTGCCCGACAACCTGCAACCCTTCGCCAAGGATCTTGCCGAGCAGCATCCGGATCTTAATGCCTTGAAATATGGCGTGATCGCCCTCGGCGACAGCAGTTATGACACCTTTTGCCAGGGTGGCAAGACGCTGGATCGGCTGCTGGCCGAGTGCGGTGCCAGCCGGATCGGGGATCGTCTCGACATAGATGTCACCCAACACGAGATCCCGGAAGATGCAGCAGAAGCCTGGATCCAGGGCTGGATGCCGTTGATCGCCTGATCAGGGTCTGGGAGATCCGGCAGAAAAGCCTTGATCTCCCCGTTTATACCCAGATCGCTATCCACCAGGTTATTAACAGATTGATCCTGACGACTTGTTCTACATGGTTACCCACAACGACCGGGGGTAATGTGCATAACTACAGTGTAAAGCTCTGCAAAACCTATAGTTATCCATGTATGAGATCCAGCCCGCTAGCCGCCTGTGTATAAAAGCACTGGTTATCCCCCTGTTCACGGGGCCAGGATCCAAGCTTTTCCACAAGCTGAGATCGCCTTTAACCAGATGATCTTTATGATCAAAAAGCGCTTATCAACAGAAATGGTGGATCCTAATAAAAGATCCAATAAAAGATCGATCTAAAGATCCTTAAGATCTATTAAGTGGATCCTCCCTCCATACTGACCGTTAAGTAGACGTTCCCCTCAGGGCGTGAAACAGATAGAATGTTCCGCCCCTCAGCCCAGGCAAACAACGATCTTCAGACGTGCAGATCAAGGTGATCCCCAATGCAATACCATGAACAATTTGATGTGATCGTCGTCGGTGGCGGTCATGCTGGAACCGAAGCAGCAACAGCGGCAGCCCGTATGGGTCTGAATACTCTGTTGCTGACCCACAATATCGATACGTTGGGACACATGTCCTGTAATCCGGCGATCGGTGGGATCGGCAAGGGACACCTGGTCAAGGAAGTTGACGCCCTCGGCGGGATCATGGCGCGAGCCACAGATCTTGGCGGGATCCAGTTTCGTACCCTGAACTCCTCCAAGGGACCCGCGGTACGAGCCACCCGTGCTCAGGCAGATCGACTGCTCTACAAAGCCGTTGTTCGCCAGATGCTGGAGAACTACCCGAACCTGAAGATCTTCCAGCAAGCCTGTGACGATCTGATCATGGACGGGGATCGTGTTGCCGGAGTGGTCACCCAGAGCGGGATCCGCATCAGCAGCAAGACAGTGGTACTGACCGTAGGCACTTTCCTGAATGGCTTGATCCACATCGGGATGGAAAACTACAAGGGCGGCCGCGCAGGGGATCCTCCCTCGATCGCCCTGGCTCAACGGCTGCGCGAGATGCCGCTGCGCATTGATCGTCTCAAGACGGGTACACCGCCACGGATCGATGCCCGCAGCGTTGATCTCTCCGTGATGCAGGCCCAGTACGGCGATGATCCACGCCCGGTCTTCTCGTTTATCGGCAACGCCAGCCAGCACCCCCGTCAGGTGCCCTGCTACGTCACTCACACCAACGAGCGTACCCACGAGGTGATCCGCAACAATCTGGATCGCAGTCCCATGTACGCCGGAGTGATCGAAGGGATCGGCCCGCGTTACTGCCCGTCGATCGAAGACAAGATCACCCGCTTCGCGGACAAAACGGCGCACCAGATCTTCGTCGAGCCGGAAGGCCTGACCACCCACGAACTCTATCCGAACGGGATCTCCACCAGCCTGCCATTCGACGTGCAGGTGCAGATAGTGCGTTCCATTCGTGGTTTCGAAAATGCCCACATTACCCGCCCCGGCTACGCCATCGAATATGACTTCTTCGATCCGCGGGATCTCAAGGCCAACATGGAGAGCAAGTGCATCGGCAACCTGTTCTTCGCCGGCCAGATCAACGGCACCACGGGTTACGAAGAGGCCGCGGCCCAGGGCCTGATGGCCGGTTTGAACGCCGGTCTGCGTGCCCAGGACAAGGATCCCTGGCATCCGCGTCGGGATCAGGCCTACATGGGCGTGATGATGGACGATCTCTCCACCCTGGGGACCCGCGAGCCCTACCGCATGTTCACCAGCCGCGCCGAATATCGTCTGCTGCTGCGGGAAGACAACGCCGACCTGCGCCTGACCGCCATCGGCCGCGAGCTGGGTCTGGTGGATGACGAGCGCTGGGGCAAGTTCAACGTCAAGCTGGAACAGGTGGAGCTGGAGCAGCAGCGCATGCGTTCGACCTGGATCCACCCGCAACATCCGTCGCTGGAGGCGGTCAACGCCCTGGTCAATACCCCGCTGACCCGCGAGCAGAGTCTGGAAGAGCTGCTGCGTCGTCCCGAGGTAACCTACGATGCGCTGATGGCCATCGAAGGCGTGGGCCCGGCGCTGAGCGATCGCGCCGCCGCCGATCAGGTGGAGATCCAGATCAAGTACGCCGGTTACATCGAACGTCAGCACGACGAGGTGGAGAAGCAGCTGCGCAACGAGAACACCCTGTTGCCGCTGGACATGAACTACCGCGACGTCAACGGTCTCTCCAACGAGGTGATCGCCAAGCTGAGCGATGCCAGGCCGCAGACCATAGGTCAGGCCTCCCGCATCTCCGGCATCACACCGGCAGCCATCTCCATCCTGCTGGTTCACCTGAAAAAACACGGCCTGCTGCGTAAAACCGCCTGAGGATCCCCATGCTGGAAAGATTGAACGGCCTGCTCATGCAGGCCGGTATTGTTATCACCGACACCCAAAAGACCCAGTTGGTTCAGCTTGTCGAGTTGCTGCACAAGTGGAACAAGGCTTACAATCTCACCTCGGTGCGTGATCCCGACGCCATGCTGGTCAAGCATATCCTCGACAGCCTGGTGGTGAGCCCTCACCTGCACGGTGAGCGCTTCATCGATGTGGGGACTGGTCCTGGGCTGCCTGGCTTGCCACTGGCCATCATCAATCCTGACAAGCAGTTCGTGCTGCTCGACAGTCTGGGCAAGCGGATCAACTTTATCCGCCAGGTGATCCAGGAGCTGGGGCTGACCAATGTGACGCCAGTCAAATCCCGGGTGGAAGAGTATCAGCCTGATGTGGGGTTTGATTGTGTGCTCAGTCGGGCCTTTGCCTCGCTGGAGGACATGCTGAGCTGGTGTCACCATCTGCCGTCCGAACAGGGCAGCTTCCTGGCGCTCAAGGGGCAATATCCCGAGCAGGAGCTGGCCCAGTTGCCTGCCAATATCCGTCTGGTAGCCTGTCATGAATTGCGGGTACCGGAACTGGAAGGCGAACGTCATCTGCTGGAATTCAAACATATCCAGCCCGAATAGGGTCGCAGTTTCATTTAGGGGATAGTGTGGGAAAAGTCATCGCCATAGCCAACCAGAAGGGTGGAGTGGGTAAAACCACCACCTGTGTGAATCTGGCCGCCTCCCTGGCCGCTACCCGGCGCAAGGTGCTGGTGATCGATCTGGATCCTCAGGGCAATGCCACCATGGGCAGCGGCGTCGACAAATACGAAGTCGAGCGCACCGCCTACGAGCTGCTGATCGAAGATACCCCCATTGCCGAAGTGATCATCCCCGAAACCTCGGGGGGCTATCACCTGATCGCCGCCAATGCCGACGTGACCGCGGCCGAAATCCGTCTGATGGAATTCTTCGCCCGCGAGATCCGACTGCGCAACGCCATTGCCTCGGTACGGGACAAATACGACTACATCTTCATCGACTGCCCGCCTTCTCTCAACATGCTGACCGTGAACGCCATGGCCGCCGCCGATTCCGTGCTGGTGCCCATGCAGTGCGAATACTATGCACTGGAAGGGCTCACCGCTCTGGTGGACACCATCAGCAAGCTGGCAGCCGTGGTCAATCCGGAGCTGAAGATCGAAGGGGTGCTGCGCACCATGTTCGATCACCGCAACCGGCTGGCCAATGATGTGTCCGATCAGCTGAAACAGCATTTCGGGGACAAGGTCTATCGCACCATCATCCCCCGCAACGTAAGACTGGCGGAGGCCCCGAGTTTCGGAGCCCCGGCCATGCACTATGACAAATCATCGGTGGGCGCCAAGGCCTATCTGGCGCTGGCGGGCGAAATGCTGCGCCGCCAGGAGCAGGAACGTCCGGTGACCATCGCAGACCGAGAGAGCATATGACGCCGAAAAAACGTGGGCTGGGCAAGGGGCTGGACGCCCTGCTCAGCACCAGCACGGCCGCGCGCCAGAAACAGGTGATGAGCGACCAGCGTACTGAAGAGGCCATGGCCCCCACCCATCAGGGGGAACTGCGCAGGCTGCCGGTGGAGTGGCTGCAGTCCGGCAAGTACCAGCCGCGCAAGGATATGTCGCAGGATGCGCTGGAAGATCTGGCCAATTCCATTCGCGCCCAGGGCGTGATCCAGCCGATCGTGGTACGCCCCCTCGGCGAGCAATCCTTCGAAATCATTGCCGGTGAGCGGCGCTGGCGAGCTTCCCAACTGGCCCGCCTCGACGTTGTGCCCTGCATTGTCAAGGATGTACCTGACGAGGCCGCCGTCGCCATCGCCCTGATCGAGAACATCCAGCGCGAAGATCTCAATGCCATCGAGGAGGCGGTTGCCCTGCAGCGGCTGCTGACCGAGTTCGAACTGACCCACCAGCAGGTGGCCGAGGCGGTGGGCAAGTCCCGCACCACTGTCACCAACCTGTTGCGCCTCAACCAGCTCAACGATGACGTGAAGCGTTTCGTCGAGCACGGCGATCTCGACATGGGCCACGCTCGTGCCCTGCTGGCCTTGAGTGGTCAGGCCCAGTCCGAACTGGCCAAGCTGGTCGCGCAGAAGGGACTGACAGTGCGAGATACCGAGAAACTGGTGCAAAAAGCGCTGGAACCGGCAAAAGCCAAGGTTGAACCCGTGCGCGATCCACAGTTTGGTTATCTCGAGCGCCAGCTGTCGGAAAAAATTGGCAACCAGGTTCAGTTACAGGTTGGCAAGCAAGATAGCGGAAAGTTAGTAATAAGTTACGGGGATTTAACCGACTTGGACCGTATTTTGGGCTATTTTGGCCTGTCGGAATCGTGATTTTTACGCTTTTTGTAGTAATAAAACATCCATTCCTTTTGATATGAACATAACCTTAATTCTGTGCGGAAAGCCGCAAAAATTAAGGGTTTTTGTCATATTGCAATCACCGCCTTCAAGGGTATAATTTGACCGGCTTTTGGGGCTGTAAATTCGTGCGTGCCAACATGTCGATTTTTACAGTTCTGTAATGTTCAGGGGGCATTTGGTGGAGCAGAAATTAGCCTGGAAAGGTTTGACACTGGCCTTGGCTATACTTGCTTGCCAACTTACCCTGATCCTGGCTGTGAGTGCCACTTGGGCTCATCTAAGAGGTATTCCGGCCGGATACGCGTCCCTCTATGGGGGAGGCGTATATCTGATTCCACAACTCCTGTTCAGTCTGTTTACGTTGAGCCGGAAGCTTGGCCCCGGGAGTGCGGGCTGGGTGTTGTGGGATTTTTGTGTTGGAGCAGGGATCAAGCTGGTAAGTACTGTCGCACTCTTCGTGACAGTGCTCCTGTACGTCGAGGTGGAACATCTCCCCCTTTATGTCACTTATGCGCTCTCCCTGTTTTTCCAATGGGTCATCACGATCGTTCTCAATAACCGCTACTAGGAAAACTCATGGCTGCAACCGGAGAAGCCCTGACTACTCAGGGATACATCTCCCACCACCTGCACCATCTGCAAGTGGGTTCGGGGTTCTGGACGGTAAATATCGACTCCATGATATTTTCCGTTATCCTCGGCGCTCTGTTTATCTGGATATTCCGCAAGGTGGCCGCGACTGCGACCAGCGGTGTTCCGGGCAAGCTTCAGTGTTTTGTAGAAATGGTTGTCGAGTTTGTGGATGACACCGTCAAGGGTATCTTCCACGGTAAGAGCAAGCTGATCGCTCCGCTGGCGCTGACCGTGTTCATCTGGGTTTTCCTGATGAACCTGATGGACCTCATCCCGGTTGACTACCTGCCCTACACGGCACAAGTGCTGGGCATCCCCTACTTGCGAGTAGTTCCTTCCGCCGATGTTAACATCACCATGTCCATGGCTCTGGGAGTCTTCGCCTTAATCATCATTTACAGTATCAAGATGAAAGGTGTCTCGGGCTTTGTGAAAGAGTTGACCCTCAACCCTTTCAATCACTGGGCATTGATCCCTGTTAACCTCGCGTTGGAGTTGGTTACCCTGCTGTCCAAACCCATCTCTCTGGGTCTGCGTCTGTTCGGTAACATGTATGCCGGTGAACTGGTATTTATCCTGATCGCCGGTCTGCTACCGTGGTGGTCCCAATGGCTGCTTAGCGTGCCTTGGGCGCTGTTCCACATTCTGGTAATTACTCTGCAAGCCTTTATCTTCATGGTGTTGACCATTGTCTATTTGTCGATGGCCAGTGAAGACCATTAATCCTGTTACGTTTACTAGCTCTGTTTGGAGAATATAAAGATGGAAATGATTTACTTCGCCGCTGCAATCATGCTGGGTATGGCCGCTGTCGGTGCCGCTATCGGTATCTCTCTGCTGGGTGGCAAGTTCCTGGAAGGTGCTGCTCGTCAGCCTGACCTGATGCCTATCCTGCGTACCAACTTCTTCATCGTAATGGGTCTGGTCGACGCAATCCCGATGATCGTGGTCGGTATGGCTCTGTACCTGATTTTCGGGGTTGCAGCCTGATAAGTGATGCTGTTGTTATCACTTTCTTTTTAAATTTCATATAGAGAGGTCTTGGTTGTGAGTATCAATGCCACCCTCCTCGGTCAGACACTTGCTTTCATCATTTTTGTCTGGTGCTGCATGAAGTTTGTATGGCCGCCCCTGATGGCTGCCATCGAGGCTCGTCAGAAAGCTATCGCTGATGGTCTCTCTTCCGCAGAACGCGCCAAGAAAGATCTGGATTTGGCCAAGGCCAACGCCACCGATCAGCTGAAAGAAGCCAAGCTCCAGGCCGCACAAATCATTGAACAGGCTAACAAACGTAAAGCCCAGATCATTGATGAGGCGGCTGTTGGAGCACACACTGAGCGGGAAAAAATCCTGGCTCAGGGCCGTGCCGAGATCGACGCTGAACGTCATCGCGCCAAAGAAGAACTGCGCAAGCAGGTTGCTGCTCTTGCCATTGCGGGCGCAGAGAAGATCCTGGCGCGCCACATCGACCAGGCTGCCAACAGCGACATCGTCGACAAACTGGTAGCAGAACTGTAACGGGAACGGGGCTATGTCTGAACTGACTACAATCGCTCGCCCCTACGCCAAGGCTGCTTTCGAGTTTGCCGTTGAGCACAAGGCGGTTGACCAGTGGCTGGGGATGCTCGGCTTCGCTGCACAAGTAGCGGAGAACGAGACCATTCACAACCTGGTACACGGCTCTGTGGCTGCCGAAGAGCTCGCAAACCTGTTTGTGGGCGTCTGCGGTGAGCAACTCGACGAGCATGGCCAGAACCTGATCCGGGTAATGGCTGAGAATGGTCGCTTGGGTGTGCTGCCGGCGGTCCTTGCTGAATTTGTCGCGTTCAAGGCTGAACTGGATAAAGAAGTTCAGGCTGACGTGATTTCGGCGATCGAACTGACCGACCAGCAGAAAGCCAATATTCAGGCTTCTCTGGAAAAACGTCTCGCGCGCAAAGTGAAGCTGAATTGCAGCATGGATGCGTCCTTGATGGCCGGGGTGCTCATCAAGGCCGGTGATCTGGTTATCGACGGCTCTGTCCGCGGTAAGCTGGATCGCATGGCCGACGCGCTGCAATCTTGATTGGGGTATTAGAGCATGCAACTGAATTCCACTGAAATCGCCGAGCTTATCAAGCAGCGCATCGCGCAGTTTGATGTCAAAAGTGAAGCGCGTAACGAAGGTACCATCGTCTCTGTGAGCGACGGTATCATTCGTATTCACGGCCTGGCCGATGCCATGCAGGGTGAGATGATCGAGCTGCCGGGCAACCGCTTCGCTCTGGCATTGAACCTGGAGCGTGACTCCGTTGGTGCTGTGATCATGGGTTCCTATGACGGTCTGTCAGAAGGAATGAAAGTAAAAGGCACTGGCCGTATTCTGGAAGTGCCGGTAGGTCGTGGTCTGTTGGGCCGGGTGCTGAACACCCTGGGTCAGCCGATCGACGGTAAAGGTCCGGTCGAAAACGACGGCTTCTCGCCGATCGAAGTGATCGCCCCGGGCGTTATCGAGCGCAAGTCCGTTGATCAGCCGGTTCAGACCGGTCTGAAAGCCATCGATGCCATGATCCCTATCGGTCGTGGCCAGCGTGAGCTGATCATCGGTGACCGTCAGGTGGGCAAGACCGCCATCGCGATCGATACCATCATCAACCAGAAAGACTCCGGTATTAAGTGTGTCTACGTTGCGATTGGCCAGAAGGCCTCCACCATCGCCAACGTGGTACGCAAGCTGGAAGAGCACGGCGCCCTGGCCAACACCATAGTGGTGGTTGCCTCTGCGTCCGAAGCTGCCGCCCTGCAATACCTGGCTCCGTATGCCGGTTGCTCCATGGGTGAGTACTTCCGTGACCGCGGTGAAGACGCGCTGATCATCTATGATGACCTGTCCAAGCAGGCCGTAGCTTATCGCCAGATCTCCCTGCTGCTGCGCCGTCCGCCAGGACGTGAAGCTTACCCGGGTGACGTTTTCTATCTGCACTCCCGTCTGCTTGAGCGTGCTGCTCGCGTCAACGCCGAGTACGTAGAGAAGTTCACCAATGGTGCCGTGAAAGGCCAGACCGGTTCTCTGACCGCGCTGCCGATCATCGAAACCCAGGCCGGTGACGTGTCTGCATTCGTACCGACCAACGTGATTTCCATCACCGATGGTCAGATCTTCCTGACTTCACAGCTGTTCAACTCCGGTATTCGTCCGGCGGTTGACCCGGGTATCTCCGTATCCCGTGTGGGCGGTGCTGCTCAGACCAAGATCGTCAAGAAGCTGTCCGGTGGTATCCGTACCGCACTGGCCCAGTATCGCGAGCTGGCGGCATTCGCCCAGTTCTCTTCTGATCTGGACGAGGCAACTCGCAAGCAGCTGGATCACGGTGTGAAAGTGACCGAGCTGATGAAGCAGAAGCAATACTCTCCGATGAGCGTTGCCCAGCAGTCGCTGGTGCTGTTCGCCGCCGAGAAAGGCTATCTCTCCGATGTCGAACTGAACAAGATTGTCGACTTCGAAGCCGCTCTGCTCTCTTACGCCAATACCCAGCATGCTGAGCTGATGGCTGAAATCAATGCCAAAGCAGATTACAACGACGCGATCGTTGGCAAGCTGACTGCGTTGCTGGATGACTTCAAGGCAACCCAGACCTGGTAAGCGTGTGTGGCAGCGCGAGCTGCCACCTGATGGAGAGTAAGAGATGGCCGGCGCAAAAGAGATACGTAACAAGATCGGGAGTGTGAAAAACACTCAGAAGATCACCGGCGCTATGGAAATGGTGGCAGCAAGCAAAATGCGCCGTGCGCAGGAACGCATGTCTGCCAGCCGTCCGTACGCTGAAACCATGCGCAAGGTGATCGGCCATATCGCCCAGGGGAACTTGGAATACAAGCACCCCTACCTCATGGAACGTGAGGTCAAGCGAGTGGGTTACATAGTCGTCTCCACCGACCGTGGCCTGTGTGGCGGTTTGAACATCAACCTGTTCAAGGCTGCCCTCAATGACATGAAGCAATGGAGCGCGAAAGGTGCCAAGGTTGACCTGGCTCTGATCGGCAACAAGGCCTCCAGCTTCTTTGAACGGCACGGCGCCAAGGTGCAAGCTCATGTCGCAGGACTGGGTGACAACCCGAGCGTCAATGACCTGATTGGTTCAGTCAAGGTCATGCTGAAGGCTTACGACAACGGTGAGATTGACAGGCTGTATCTGGTGTACAACAAGTTCGTGAACACCATGGTGCAGCAACCACGGGTCGATCAACTGCTGCCTTTGCCCGTAACTGAAGACAGCAAGCTCGCCAAGAAACACCACTGGGATTACATCTATGAGCCGGATCCCAAGCAACTGCTGGACACCCTGCTGATTCGCTATGTCGAATCCCAGGTATACCAGGGGGTGGTAGAAAACTTGGCAAGTGAACAGGCAGCCCGAATGGTTGCCATGCAAGCCGCGACTGACAACGCCGGCAACCTGATTAACGACCTGCAACTGGTGTACAACAAGGCCCGTCAGGCCAGTATTACCCAGGAACTGACAGAGATCGTATCCGGTGCTGCTGCGGTGTAAGGCAAGGGTTATCAAAGGTTTAGAGGATTTGACATGAGTAACGGTTTCATCGTCCAAATCATCGGCGCTGTGGTGGACATCGAGTTCCCGCAGGATGCCGTGCCCCAGGTGTACGACGCAGTCAAGGTCGTCAGCGAAGGTCAAGGTCAGGGTCTGGTGCTGGAAGTTCAGCAACAGATCGGTGGCGGCGTCGTTCGTTGCATCACCATGGGCTCCTCCGACGGTCTGCGTCGTGGGTTGGAAGTAATGAATAGCGGTAAATCCATCCAGGTGCCGGTCGGTGTATCGACTCTGGGTCGGATCATGAACGTACTGGGTGAGCCGATCGACGAAAAAGGTCCGATCGGTGAGGAAGAGCGTTGGTCCATCCACCGCGCGGCCCCCAGCTACGAAGATCAGTCCAACAGCAACGACCTGCTGGAGACCGGCATCAAGGTTATCGACCTGGTATGTCCGTTCGCCAAGGGCGGTAAAGTCGGTCTGTTCGGTGGTGCCGGTGTAGGCAAAACCGTCAACATGATGGAGCTGATCCGTAACATCGCCATCGAGCACAGCGGTTATTCCGTGTTCGCCGGTGTGGGTGAGCGTACCCGTGAGGGTAACGACTTCTACCACGAGATGATGGAGTCCAACGTACTGGACAAAGTATCTCTGGTTTACGGTCAGATGAACGAGCCGCCCGGAAACCGTCTGCGCGTAGCGCTGACCGGCCTGACCATGGCCGAGAAGTTCCGTGACGAAGGTCGTGACGTGCTGTTCTTCGTGGACAACATCTACCGTTACACGCTCGCGGGCACCGAGGTATCCGCACTGCTGGGCCGTATGCCGTCTGCAGTAGGTTACCAGCCGACCCTGGCCGAGGAGATGGGTGTTCTGCAAGAGCGCATCACCTCCACCCGGACCGGTTCCATCACGTCAGTCCAGGCCGTTTACGTGCCTGCAGATGACTTGACCGACCCGTCTCCGGCGACCACCTTCGCCCACCTGGACGCCACTGTCGTTCTGTCCCGTCAGATCGCGGCACTGGGTATCTACCCGGCCGTTGACCCGCTGGACTCCACCTCCCGTCAGCTGGATCCGCTGGTCGTTGGCAAAGAGCACTACGAGACTGCTCGTGGCGTTCAGACAGTACTGCAGCGTTACAAAGAGCTGAAGGACATCATCGCCATCCTGGGTATGGATGAACTGTCAGAAGAAGACAAACTGACCGTAGCCCGTGCCCGTAAGATAGAGCGTTTCTTGTCCCAGCCGTTCTTCGTGGCAGAAGTGTTTACCGGTTCTCCGGGCAAATACGTGCCGCTGAAAGAGACCATCCGTGGTTTCCAGGGCATCCTGAAAGGCGAGTATGACGATCTGCCTGAGCAGGCGTTTTACATGGTTGGCAGCATCGACGAAGTCGTCGAGAAATCCAAGAAACTGTAAGCCTCGATAGGAGGGCCCATGGCTGAGATGATCTCCTTTCACCTGGATGTGGTGAGCGCCGAAGGGAAACTGTTTTCCGGTCGCGTGCAATCTGCTCAGGTATCAGGCCTCGAGGGTGAGCTGGGTCTCCGTCACGGTCATGCTCCGTTGTTGACTGCCATCAAGCCGGGCCTGGTCCGTCTGGTGAAGCAGAATGGAGCGGAAGAGGTGCTGTACATCTCCGGCGGTATGCTGGAAGTACAACCCGAATCTGTGACCGTACTGGCGGACACTGCGATTCGTGCCAAGGATTTGGATGAGGCGAAAGCCCTGGAAGCCAAACGTGCGGCCGAAGCGCGGATCCACAGCTCCCATGGTGATATCGACTACGCCCAGGCCGCCACCGAGCTGGCCAAGGCGATGGCCCAACTGCGGGTTATCGATATCGTCAAAAAGAATTACCGTTAATTGCGGTGATGTAAAAAGCGACCTTCTGGTCGCTTTTTTTTTGCTCGTTGGATAGACTCCGCCGAGTATTTTTTCATGTTCCAAAGGTCGAATTATGTCCCTCAACGTCGTGATCCTGGCTGCGGGTAAAGGTACTCGCATGCGCTCTGCCCTGCCCAAAGTGCTGCATCCGGTAGCCAATAAACCCATGGTTTCCCATGTGATCGACACCGCCCGCCAGGTCGGTGCCGAGCAGTTGCATCTGGTGTATGGCCACGGTGCCGAGCTGTTGAAGGAGCGGATCCTGGCGCCCGACTTGAACTGGGTGCTGCAGGCGCAGCAACTGGGTACCGGCCATGCCGTCGCCCAGGCGATCCCGTTCTGGAAAGATGAAGATGACGTGCTGGTGCTGTACGGCGACACCCCGCTGATCCAGCCAGAGACACTGCAACGGCTGCTGGCCGCCAAGGCCGACAAGGGCATGGCGCTGCTGACAGTGGTACTGGACAACCCCACCGGCTACGGCCGTATCGTGCGGGAAAACGGCCAGGTGGTCGGTATCGTCGAGCAGAAGGATGCCAATGCCGAGCAGCTGACCATCCGTGAAGTGAACACGGGTGTGCTGGTAGCCAACGGCGCCGACCTGCGTGGCTGGTTGTCGCGCCTGGACAACAATAATGCCCAGGGCGAACTCTACCTGACCGACGTGATCGCTATGGCCCATGCCGATGGTTGCCCCATCGCCGCCGTCCATCCTGACAGCGCCATGGAAGTGGAAGGCGCCAACAACCGGGTTCAGCTGGCAGCGCTCGAGCGCAGCTACCAGAAGATGCAGGCCGAGAAGCTGATGATCGCCGGTGCGACCCTGCTCGACCCCGCTCGTTTCGATCTGCGTGGGTCGCTCGAGATCGGCGAAGAGGTGGTGATCGACGTCAACGTCATCATCGAAGGCAAGGTGACGCTCGGCAACCATGTGCGCATCGGGGCCGGCAGCGTGCTGAAGGATTGCGTCATCGGCGATCATACCGAGGTGAAACCTTACTCCATCATCGAAGGGGCTCAGGTGGCGGATCTGTGTTCCGTCGGCCCGTTTGCCCGTCTGCGTCCTGGCGCCGTGCTGGAGCAGGATGCCCACGTCGGCAACTTCGTCGAGATGAAGAAATCCCGTCTCGGGGTCGGTTCCAAGTGTGGTCACCTCACTTATCTGGGGGATGCCGAGGTGGGTGCCAAGGTGAACATCGGTGCCGGCACCATCACCTGCAACTACGACGGTGTGAACAAGTTCCAGACCATCATAGAGGACGATGTGTTTGTTGGCTCCGATACCCAGCTGGTAGCGCCGGTGCGCATCGGCAAGGGTGCTACCCTGGGGGCCGGTTCAACCATCACCAAGGATGTGGCCGAGAACGAGCTGGTCATCACCCGTGTGCCCCAGCGCCACATCAAGAATTGGGCCCGTCCGGTCAAGAAGAAGTGATACCCGATCAATAAAATGCAACCGGCGCCTGATGGCGCCGGTTTTGTTTCTGGCAGATCCCTTATGGTTCGCGGGTGGGTGAGTTGTTGCCCATCACGCGATACCAGTCCAGCTTGCGGGTCAGCATCATGACCAGCGCCAGTATGGCGAACAGCAGCAGGGCGCCGAGCAGCAGGGCTATCTCTTCTGCCTGCAACAGGCCGAACAGTATGGCGTAAACCAGCCCCAGCAAGGCCGCGAAGCCGAGCCCCTGTTTAGGCCCGCCCAGCACATGGCTAAGGTAAAAACCGTTGAGCAGCACGCTGGAGAGACTGGCGATGAGATACGCCCAGCCAAAGCCCAGATGTTCGGTCAGTGCCAGCAGCACCAGATAGAATATTGCCAGCCCCATGCCCACCAGAGCGTACTGGATCGGGTGTACCCGCAACCCCTTGAGCAGTTCGAACATGAAGAAGCTGATGAAGGTGAGGCCGATAAACAGCAGTGCATACTTGGCCGCCCGCTCGTTCAGCTGATAGTGATCCACCGTCTGCACCAGGCTGACGCTGAAGGCGGGCAGATCGCCGCTGACTCCCTTCATCATGCGATTGAAGCGGGTCTCCATGTCGGTGGCAAACCAGCTGGTCTGCCAGCTGGCCTCGAAGCCTTGCTGATTCAAGGTCCGGTTGCCGGGGAGAAAGTCGCCGATGAAGTTGGGGTGAGGCCAGTTGCTACTGAGGTGAAGCTTGCTGTCCTGGCCGAGCGGCACCACTTCGAGGGTGTTCATGCCCTGCAAATTCAGTTCGATATGGAAGACGCCATTGTCGTCCGGCAAGGTATCGAGGGGGGCATGGATACCGGCCAGACCGTCACCCAGCCGGGCACCAGGGGCAAACGGAATGCGCGCTTCCCCCAATTGCAGTTCGGGGACGCTGTTGATACCGCGGGCATCGGACAGCACCAGGCTCAGATAGGGTTTGCCCGCCACCAATGCCGGATCGGCGCCATCGACGCTCAGATCGGGATCACCGGATACCAGTGTCTTGCCTTCCAGCCGGGTTGGCAGATGCCCGGAGAGGGTGATCCGGGTCTGGTAGACCTGGGCCTGATAGATGCCGAGCTTGCGGGGGGTCACTTCCATGCTGGCCCGCACATCCAGCTGTTCCGGCAGCAGGTAGCGGTAGAGCTGCAGCTTGCGTTCGAAGCGCTTGCCATCCTGCTCCATGATGACGGTGCGGGTGTATGGCTGCACCACGACCGGCCCGAGCAGCCGCTGCGGTCCGCTGCTGCTGGCCATGATGCTGTGGATGGCCTGACTGCGATAGGCCTGACGCTCCCGGTTCAGCTCCATGATGGATTGCACCGGCACCATCAGCAGCAGGCTGAGCAACAGCAGCAGAAAGATCTTGTGGGTGAATATCTGTTTGACCATGACACGTCTCCTTGTTGACGGGAACAAGTGTGCCGGGCTTGGGTGAAGAGGAGATGGGGCCGTGTGAAGCGGGAGTGAAGGGTGATAAAAAAACCGGCGCCTTGCGCCGGTTCTGGGATCACAGCTTCTTCAGCTGGTCAGGCAGGGCGGCAAACACCTCTTCCTTCGCCTTGAGCGAGGCGAATTGCTTGCCGGGCTTTTGCACGACAGTGTGGACAAAGATGAGCTGCTTGCCCGGTTTGCTGGCCCAGCCGACAAACCAGCCGATCTGCTGATCCCGATTGAGGGTGCCATCCAGCAGCTTGGGGTAGCCCATGCCGGTCTTGCCGTGGATCTGCCAGCCATCGATGTCGGGCTGGCGCAGGATATTGGCCGTGTGCTGCAGTGTCTGTGCGGAGACCGGCAGCTTGCCGCTCACCATCTTGCCGAGGAAGCGGGCCTGCTCCTGAGGGCTGATGGCGAGGCTCGAACTGAGCCAGGCCTGGGTCAGACCATCGTGCTTGCCGGGATTGCCCGCAAGATCACGGTTGCCGTAGTCGAAGCGGTCGACATACTGCTGGAAGCGCTCCGTCCCCAGCCACTCCGTGAGACGCTGGGAGTACCAGACCACAGAGTAGGTGAGCCAGCGGCTCGGGGTGGTGGTCTCGCGCCAGGCTGGCAACCAGTCATCGTCGCCGGGTTTGAATGGCAGAGCGGGCAGATTTTCATCCACCAGGAAGCCGCTGTCATAACCCATCAGCGCCAGCGGTATCTTGAAGGTGGAGGCGGGTGGCAACTGGCTGGAGCAATCCCCCTGGCTGCTGATGGGCTTGCCTGTGCCATCGGCAAACAGCATGCAGCCGGAGGCCGCGCTGGCTGGCAGTGAGAATATCAGGCCTGCTGCGAGCAGGCCGGGTAACAGGATCCGGGACATGGGGTCTCCTTGGAGAATGGGACAAAGGGCCGGGAGGCGGCAGCATAGCGCCGCTTTATGTGCCGAATGTGAAGTATCAGCCAGCTGGCAGCCAGAGTTCGGCCAGCACGCCACCTTCTGGCTGGTTGCAGAGGTTCAGCCGACCGCCATGCTGGCGTGCTACTTCTGTGGCAAAGCTGAGCCCCAGACCGCTGCTCTTGCCCTTGTCTGGTCTGGGCAGGGAGTAGAAACGCTCGAAGATGCGTGGCAGGGCATAGTCCGGAATGCCGGGGCCCTGATCCCGTACCTGAAAGCGATAGCCGTCTGCATGCATCTCGCCGGTCAATCTGACCGTGCTGCCGGCAGGGGAGAAGTCGAGGGCGTTGTCCAGCAGGTTGCCGAGGGCTTGCTCTACCAGCAGGGGATCCCACTTCTGCTTTGAGGCGTCGGCCAGTTCGGCCACCAAGGTTACCTGACGACGCTGGGCTATGATCTGGCGGGCATCAAGCACCCGCTTGCCCAGTCTGGCGGGTTCGGTTGCCTGGCGATCCAGCCCCTGCCCCGATTCCAGCTTGGCCAGTTGCAGCATGCGTTCTATCAATTGTTGCATGCGGGCTGTTTCCAGATTGATGTTGCCGATGAAACGTCGGGCCACCTCGGGGGGGGGCGCTTCGGCCAGCAGCTCTCCAGCCCCGCGAATGGCGGCCAGCGGGCTTTTGAGCTCGTGGGTCAGGCTGTGTACATAGGATTCGATATAGGCCTTTCCATCGAGCTGACGGCGCATGGTTTCGAGGGAGCGACCGAGTCGCTCCAGCTCCGGGCTGTGGAGTCCCGGCAGAGTGGCGGGCTGGTTGTGACTGACCGCATCGGCGTAGTGCACCAGCTTGCCGATGGCGCGGTTGAGCCACCATACCAGCAGGGCGCCGATCAGCAGAGAGATGAGCAACAGCATGGCTGCCGCCTGCAATAGCTGGTGTTCGCTGCGCTCTATCATTGGCATCAGAGTGCGGTTGGGTTTGGCGACCGTGAGGGAGCCCAGTATGTTCCCCCCTTCACGCAGCGGCGCGGCCACGTGCATGACGGAGCTGGCGGGATCATCCGGATCGCTGCGGGTACTGCGAGCCCCGTACTGGCCGCGCAGGGTACGGTAGACGTCGTTCCAGCGCGAATAGTCCTTGCCCAGATCCACCCCGTCCGAGTCATAGACCACCTTGCCTTTAGCGTCGGTCACATAGATGCGATATTCAGCCTGTTGCTTGAGGTGCCCGTCGATCAGGGCATTGATGGGGCTCTGGTTGAGGCGGGCGAAGGCGCTGGCCAGCCTGCCATCGGCCATTTTTCCTTCCTGCAGATCGTCCAGTGCCAGCGGTGCCAGCATCTGGGCCATGTCAACCAGGGTATCTTCAGTGGCGCTGCGCACCCCGGGTTTTATCTCCTCGACGAAGATCTCCAGCACAAACCAAGCCGCCAGCGCGAAGATCAGCACCAGTCCGCACAGCAGTTGCAGTCCTATTCTCATACCAGTTCTATCCGTTTGTATCCGGGCGCCAGACCATATGCTTGCTGCAGGCCGATCCTCATGCCAGTTCCAGGCTGTAGCCCAGCCCGCGATGGGTCAGGATCAGGTTGGCGTCAGCGTCACGTTCCCGCAGCTTGGCGCGAATGGTCTTGATGTGGGTGTCGACGGTGCGATCCAGGCTCTCTTCCGCCTCGCTCCACACCAAATCCATTAACTGCTGACGAGAGTAGACCCGCCCAGGTGCCTGCATCAGCGTCTTGAGCAGCAGGTACTCGTAACGGGTGAGGGCCAGCGGTTGGCCGTGAAAGCTGATGCGGGCCCTCTCCTCATCCAGTGCCAGCAACTGGCTCGGTTGGGTGGCTGCCGGCTGGCTGCGGCGCAGTATCACTCGTACCCGGGCACACACCTCCCGTGGCGAGAACGGCTTGGCCACATAATCATCGGCGCCAATTTCCAGCCCGATCAGCCTGTCTATCTCCTCGCTGCGGGCGGTGAGAAACATCAGGGGGGTGTCGCAGCGGGCCCGTACCTGCTTGCATAACTCGAAGCCGCTGATATCCGGCAGCCCCACATCCAGGATCAGAAAATCGGGTCGCGTCTGTTTCAGTCGCGTCAACAGCGGCTGGCCAAGGGGAAACCACTCCACTTCGAAACCATCGGTTTGCAGCGCATAGATCAGGGTGTCGGCGATGCTGGCCTCATCTTCCACCAGCCAGATGACTTTTTTTTGCATGGCGTCCTCGTCGCAAATCAGCTGCCCCATTCTGGCATCGAACCAAATCGGATCCTATTTGCTGTTTTACTTTTCCGAAAAAGGCGCTAACATTTCGTCATTCTTTCGAATCGAAACTTAATGATGACCAAACGTAATACTCAGCAGCGCCGTCACACTATAGTGAATCTGGTGCAGGAGCAGGGTGAAGTGAGTGTCGATACCCTCGCCAAGCACTTCTCCACCTCGGAAGTGACCATCCGAAAAGATCTCGCTGTGCTGGAAACCGGTGGTCTGCTGTTGCGTCGTTATGGTGGTGCCGTGCCTCTGCCGAGCGAGATGGTGGTGGACAGCAATCCGGAGCAAGTTTCGAAACGAAAGCTATCAATTGCCCGTGCCGCCGCCGAACGGATCCGCGATCACAATCGCGTCATCATCGACAGCGGCAGCACCACCAGCGCCATGATCCCCATGCTGGGCAACAAGCGCGGCCTCATCGTCATGACCAACTCCCTCAATGTGGCCGGTGCCCTGCGCGAGCTGGAGAACGAACCCACTCTGCTGATGACCGGTGGTACCTGGGATCCCCACTCTGAATCCTTTCAGGGTCAGGTGGCGGAGCAGGTGCTGCGCTCCTATGACTTTGACCAGCTGTTCATCGGTGCCGATGGCATAGATCCCGAGCGAGGCACCACCACCTTCAACGAGCTGGTGGGCCTGTCCCGGGTGATGGCAGAGGTATCGCGGGAGGTCATCGTCATGGTCGAGTCGGAGAAGATTGGCCGCAAGATCCCCAATCTGGAGCTGCCCTGGTCGAGCATCCATACCCTGGTGACCGATGAAGGGCTGGCCACCTCGGCCAGAGAACAAATTCAAGCCAGGGGGATCACGCTGATCTGCGCCCCGGTTGTTGGCTGACATTTTTATCTGAACCATCCAAATCAATTTCCGTTTATTACGTCTTGAGGAGAAGTGTATGTGTGGCATCGTCGGGGCCGTAGCCCAACGTGATGTGGCTGAAATCCTGGTAGAAGGCCTGCGCCGTCTGGAATATCGCGGCTACGACTCGGCCGGTGTGGCCGTGTTCAGCGCCAACCAGCCGCTGCAGCGGGTTCGCCGTCTGGGCAAGGTGGCCGAGCTGGCCAAGGCGCTGGAGGAGCAGTCCGTCCATGGTGGAACCGGTATCGCCCACACCCGCTGGGCTACCCATGGCGAGCCGTCCGAGCGCAATGCCCACCCCCACGTCTCCGAGCATATTGTTGTTGTGCACAACGGCATCATAGAGAACCACGAAGAGCTGCGTGCCGAGCTGCAGGGGCTGGGTTATGTGTTCAGCTCAGACACCGACACCGAAGTGATCGCCCATCTGGTGCACCATGAACTGAAATCTGCCGACAGCCTGCTGGCCGCCATGCAGATTGCGGTGAAACAGCTGCGCGGTGCTTATGGCACTGTGGTGATGGACAGCCGTGATGACAGCCGCGTGGTCGTGGCTCGCTCCGGCTCCCCGCTGGTGATTGGCCGTGGCATAGGCGAGAACTTCATTGCCTCCGACCAGATGGCGCTGCTGCCGGTGACCCGTCGCTTCATCTTCCTGGAAGAGGGTGACGTGGCCGAGGTGACCCGTCGCGACGTGCACATCGTCGATACCCACGGTGACGCCGTGGTGCGCGAGGAGCTGGAGTCCGAACTTTCTCACGATGCCGGTGACAAGGGCGAATACCGTCACTACATGCTCAAGGAGATCTACGAGCAGCCCAAAGCGATTACCAATACCCTGGAAGGTCGTCTGGGTTCGGATCACGTTGTGGTCGAGTCGTTCGGCAACGGCGCCCGCGCCATTTTTGACAAGGTCGAGCACGTCCAGATTGTCGCCTGCGGCACTTCCTACAACTCGGGCATGGTCGCTCGCTATTGGTTCGAAGAGATAGCCGGCGTCTCCTGCGACGTGGAGATCGCCTCCGAGTTCCGCTATCGCAAATCCGTGGTGCGTCCCAACAGCCTGCTGGTGACCCTGTCCCAGAGTGGCGAGACCGCCGATACCCTGGCCGCCCTGCGACTGGCCAAGCAGTCCGGCTACATGAGCTCGCTGGCCATCTGCAACGTGCCGGGTTCCTCTCTGGTGCGTGAATCGGATCTGGCCTTCATGACCCGTGCCGGTGCCGAAATCGGCGTGGCTTCCACCAAGGCATTCACCACCCAGTTGGCCGGTCTGCTGATGCTGGTGGCCTCCGTTGGTCACTGCCGTGGCAACCTGAGCGCCGAAGCCGAGGCCGAGCTGGTCAAGGCGCTGCAAGCACTGCCACTGCGCATCAAGGAAAGCCTGGCGCTGGCCAAGGACATAGAAGCGCTGGCCGAAGAGTTCGCCGACAAGCACCACAGCCTGTTCCTCGGCCGTGGCAGTCAGTACCCCATCGCCATGGAGGGGGCGCTCAAGCTCAAAGAGATCTCCTACATCCATGCCGAAGCCTATGCCGCCGGTGAACTGAAGCACGGCCCGCTGGCGCTGATCGATGCCGAGATGCCCATCATAGTGGTGGCGCCGAACAACGATCTGCTGGAGAAGCTCAAGTCCAACGTGGAAGAGGTCCGTGCTCGTGGCGGTATTCTCTACGTGTTCGCCGATGCGAACGCCGGCTTCAAGAGCGATGCCACCATGCGGGTGATGAGCCTGAACCACGTGGAAGAGATGATTGCCCCCATCGTTTACACAGTGCCGTTGCAGCTGCTGTCCTATCATGTTGCCCTCATCAAGGGCACGGACGTGGATCAGCCACGCAACCTGGCGAAATCCGTGACAGTGGAATAAGCCCTGGTCCGGAATGAAAAAAGAGCCGCAATGCGGCTCTTTTTTTGTTTGGTTATCTGGCGGAGTAGTCGTTATGACAACCGCAGGTTGGTGATGGTCACGTCGTCCAGCGAGGGCACTATGATGCCGCTGGAGATGCTCTTGGCGATCGCCTGGTTGCGGTTCTTCGAGTCCGTCTTGTTGGTGACCTGATTGAGGTGGAAATTGACTGTGCGTTCGCTGATGCCGAGTATGGTGGCGATCTCCCAGGAGGTCTTGCCCTCACTGGCCCAGAACAGGCACTCCTTCTCCCGATCCGACAGCTCAGTGAGGTGCTTCATCAAATCCGGTCTGCTCTTTATCAGCTGCAACGCCGAATTGAAGATGTAGCTGGCGCAGAACGACAGCAAGGGAACGTTTTCAAACATCAGATCAGAATTGGATTTTTCCTTGCTGATGAAAGAGAGGATGCCGTGTTCCCCCTGCGGCGTATGCAGCGGGAAGGAGACACCGTTTCTTACTCCGAAATCGGCTGCCAGATTCATGACTTCCCGGCTGGCGCTGGGTAGCCAGGGTGAGTCGCAGTCGAGCTTGTTCCAAAAGATGGGCTGGGTCTGCTTCAGGCCCAGGAACACCACTGGATCCTGGGTCAGGTAGTGCCGTTCGCTGTAGGCTTCGAACCAGCTGGTGGGGCAGTTGTTGAACAGTGCCACATGGGATTTCTGCATGCTGATGGGGAAAATAATCAGCAGACGGAAGTAATCAAAGCCCATTTGATGACTGAAGCGCTCCAGTTGCTGCTGGATCTCGCTGGTCTTCTTGGCCTTGGTGAATCGATCGATGTGTTCCCAGATCGCATCGTTAAACATGTACATCTCCTTTTTCGATCCCTATCACATTGATCGAAAAGATATTTTTTATTTATTGATTTGGTGTTGTGACTACCAACGCCAGTGACTCCCGTGCTTGCTTAAAAATTATCCTGTTTTTTCCACCGAAGGCCAAGAAAATCATCTGATTGCCACTGACCCCACTCTTTGAGATAATGAGAATAGTTATCATTGTTAAGATTTATATCATGAACAAGTTTTGGGGTTTGGCCTTGTTGCCATTGTCAGTCCACTTCGCTGCCAGCGCCGACGATCTGGTCGCGCCTGCACTGAAGAACAGCATAGCCGCCGGGAAAGTCTCCCAGCAGCGTGTGGAAAAAGCCGCCGATGCGGCCGTTGCCGCCAGACTGGAGCTGCAAAATGCGCAGCTGCAACTGCGTGATCTGGAAGCCTACAACCGCTACATGCAGTCTTTGGTGGCCGATCAGCAGAATGAGCTGGGCAAGTTGAGCCAGCAGCTGGAGGCGGTGCAAGAGACCCGGCAGGGCCTGATCCCGCTGATGCTGCAGATGCAAGCCGATCTGGAACAGCTGGTGCAAGATGATCTGCCGCTGCGCAAAGAAGATCGCCTAGCACGGGTTGAACAGCTGAAAGCGACTCTGGCCAGAGCCGATGTGAGCGAAGCGGAGAAATTCCGTCAGCTGCTGCAGGCCTATCAGATTGAAGCCGAATACGGCAGCCGGATGGACAGTTATTCCGCCGAGCTGGCGCTGGATGGCGCGCAGCGCCGGGTCGACGTGTTGGCGCTGGGCCGTGTCTCCCTGCTGGCCATGACAGCCGATCGCAGCCAGGCATGGCGTTGGTCTACGGAAGCAAAGCAGTGGCAAGCCCTCGACAGTCAGTGGCTCTCCCCCATCGCCGATGCACTGGAGATGGCCACCGACAAGAAAGTCCCGCAATTGCTCCATGTGCCCCTGTCGGTCAGCCGTAGCCAGGAGGCTCAGTCATGAAATGGTTCCCCCTCGTTATCGCCCTCTCCCTGGGTGCCAATGTGGCCGTCGCCGATGAGGCCTGGCAGCAGCAGGAGCAGGCTCGCGAACAGCAGGCTCAGCAGGATCTGGCGACCGTCTCCAAAGAGCTCAATAGTGCCCGCGCCAAACTGGCCGAGGCGCAGCGTCTGAGCAAGGAGCTGGCCAGCCAGTTCGCCAGCAATGAAAAGCAGCTGGTCGAGCTCAACGGCCAGTGGGAGCAAGCCTCCGGCGACATGAATGAAATTTTTGCCGTGACCCGTCAGGGCGCCAGCGATGCGGTCAAGCTGCTGGCCGAATCTGCGGTCGAGGGTCAATATCCCGATCGCCTCGCCCCGTTGAAAGCCATGGCGCAGGAGAAGCAGGTACCGGATCGCGCCGCCCTCGCCCTGTTGCCTGCGACTCTGCTGCAAGAGATCCGCGAGTCTGGCCGGATTGCCCAATTCGACGGCAAGGTGCTCGATGCCCAGGGCGCTGCCAGCGAGCAGTCGCTGACCCGGGTTGGCAGCTTTGCCCTGTTTGGTGGTGACGCTTTCCTGCAGCCCACAGCCGAGGGGTTGAGCCCTGTGCTGGGTCTGCCAGGTGGTGTGCTCTCCGAGGTCGCGGCCTATCAGGGTCAGGAGGGAGAAACTCTGCCGCTGGATCCTTCCCACGGCACCCTGCTGGAGATGTTGGCACAGGCGCCTACTTTCTGGCAGCAAGTTCAACAGGGTGGCCAGGTCGGCGCCATCATAGTGTTGCTGGCCGCCATCGGTCTGGGGATCGCCGCAGTGCGATTGTGGAGCCTCTCCCGCGAGCTGACTCTGGTGCGTCGCCAGCTCAAGAGCGGCGAATATCACGCCGACAATGCCCTCGGTCGGGTACTGACGGTCGCGGAGCAGCATCCCGAGCTGAGCATGGAAACCCTCGAGCTGAGGCTGGATGAGGCCATCCTGCAGGAGACGCCCCGCATGGAGCGCGGCATCGGCATGGTCAAGGTGATCGCGGCTATCGCTCCCATGCTGGGTCTGCTCGGTACTGTGACCGGCATGATCGGTACCTTCCAGGCCATCACCCAGTTTGGTACCGGCGATCCCAAGATCATGGCGGGCGGCATCTCAATGGCGCTGATCACCACGGTTCAGGGTCTGGTTGCTGCCATTCCGCTGATCCTGGCTCACAGCCTGCTGCAGTCCCGCTTCACCGAGCTCTCCAATGTGCTGGAGCAGCAAGTCGCCGGCATCCTGGCCGAGCGCGCCGAGAGCAATAACAACGGGATGGAGCGGGCAGCATGATGCTCGACATCTGGCAACAGTTGCAGAGCTTCATGGGGCGTGGCGGCCCCGTGCTCTGGGTCATTCTGGCCCTGCTGGTGCTGATGTGGATTCTGATGATCGAGCGGCTGCTCTACCTCAATCTGGGCTTTGGTCCCTTGCAGCAACAGCTGCTTGGCCGCTGGCAGGCGCGCAGTGAGCGCCACAGCTGGCATGCCAGGGCCATTCGTGGTCGCTGGCTGGCTCAGGCCGAGCTTGAGCTCAACCGTCATCTGATCTTCATCCGCACCCTGGTGGTGCTCTGCCCCATGCTGGGCCTGCTCGGTACAGTGACCGGCATGATAGGCGTATTCGATGCGTTGGCCGCGGCCAACCGCTTTAACCCGGAGAGCATGGCGGGCGGTATTTCTCGCGCCACCATCCCCACCATGGCAGGCATGGTGGTGGCCCTCTCCGGCGTCTTGTTACTCAGCCGACTCGAGAGCCAGGCCAAGCGTGCGCTGGCCAAGACCCGGGACGGCCTGCGAGAAGAGAAGGTAATGCAATGAGACGGCAATCCAAACGTCAGCGTGACGAAGTGCAGATCGACATGACTCCCATGCTGGATATCGTGTTCATCATGCTGATCTTCTTTATTGTCACCACCTCCTTTGTGCGTGAAGCCGGGCTTGAGGTGCATCGGCCCCAGGCCAGTCAGGCCAAGGCGCAGAAATCCTCCAGCATCATGCTGGCGATAGGTGCCCAGGGCCAGATCTTCCTCGACCGCAAGCAGATAGACGTGGAGCGGGTACAGGCCAGTATTGCCCGCCTGTTGGCGGAACAGCCCGATGCCAGCCTGGTGATCCAGGCCGACGAGCGAGTACCGCACGGCAAGGTAGTGCGGGTGATGGATGAGGCCAAGGCGGCGGGCATTGCCAATATTGCCGTGGCGGTGGCACCGAAATGAAATACAAGTTGATGAGTCTGGGACTGGGAATTGCCCTCAGTATGGGGATCCTGCTGTTTATGGCCACGCTGGTTGAACCGCCCCGAGGCGAGAAGGTGGCGAGTGAGCAAAAATCCATCGTCATCAACATGCAGAATGAAGTGACAGAGGTGCAGGTGCGTGAGCGCCCGGTACCGCAAGAGCCTGAACCCCTGCCGGAACCTCCCGCCGCACTGGCGTCGACTCCCCTGCCGTTGCCGGCTGCAGCGCCGCTGCCTTCGGTGCAACCTAGCCTGGATCTGGTCTCCAGCCTCAGTGCTGTGCAGGTCTATGCCCCCGGTGTGGCGACCAGCACGGCTCCCGTACTGAGCGGTAACTTTCATGGTCAGCAGCAAGGCGCCGGTGTCGGCGCCGGCGATATGTTGATGCCGCTGCAACGGATCGAACCGGTTTACCCCTATCGCGCCCAGCAGGCGGGGATCGAAGGCGCCGTGACCCTGCGCTTCAGCGTCGATGCAGAAGGGCGAGTGCAGGATGTGGAAGTGATCGAGGCCAAGCCCAAGCGTCAGTTCGAGCGGGCGGCCATTCAGGCGATCAACAAGTGGCGTTATCAACCAAGACCGGGTGCTGCCGACAAGCTGGTGCAAGTCATCACGCTCAAATTCAAACTGGAGTCATAACTATGTTGCGGATCTGGATCTGTCTGCTGGCCTTGGTCAGCCAAGCCTGTCTGGCCATGGAGGTCAGCCCTCACTTCTCCCGCCAGCTTGAACCCGTGATGAAGCTCTATCAGTCCGGCCAGTGGCAACAGGCTCAGAGCAAGGCGTCTGTACTCAAGCCAAACACCGATGCCGAGCGCGCCTGGCTGGCCCAGTTGCAGGCTTCGCTGGCTGCCAATTTGCAGCAAACCGCCCAGGCAAGCCGCTATGTGGAGCAGGCGCTCACCTATAAAGAGTGGCCCGAGCAACAACAACTCCAGCTGCTGCGCCTGCGTGGCGATATCCAGGCCCAGCAATCCAACTGGTCTGGCGCCATCGCAAGCTACAAGGCGGCACTGGCGATCAAACCCGACGATGCCTTGCGCCTTCGTCTTGCCGGCCTCTATTACCACAACAAACAGTATGGCGAGGCCGCCAGCCAGAGCGAACAACTGTTGAAAAAGGGCTGGCAGAAGCAGGCAGCCATCATTCGCCTCTCTGCCCTTACTGCCTTGCAGCGCTACGGGGTAGCAGCCGATCAGGCCGCCGAGCTGATCCGCCACGAGCCGAAAGAGAGTAAATGGTGGCAACAGGCGGTTTCGCTCAACCTCTCTGCCAAGCGTGGTGATCAAGCGCTGGCTCTGTTGCAGACAGCCATCGATAGAAAATTGATGGACGATGCCGCCGCCCGCAATCAGTTGATCCGTCTTTATGCCTGGCAGGGGCTGCCTTATCGTGGTGCTCGTCTGCTGGAAGCTGCCATGGCCAAGGGACAGATGAAGCAAAGTGCCGAAAACCGGCAGTTGCTGGCCCAGTTGTGGGAGGGCGCTCGTGAATGGCCAAAAGCGGTTGATAGCTGGCAGTTGCTCGCCAAACAGCATGCTCAGCCCAAAGCGGCCATGCGTGCAGCCGAACTGCTGCTTCAACAAGGCAAGACGGAAGCCGCTATGACCCAGCTTGCTGCCATCAAGTCAGTGAAAGGCGAACAGGGTAATAGAGCCAAGGCGTTGCTGGTGCAGGCATACCTTAATAAGGAGCAATATACCCAGGCGCTGAAACTGGCCCGTGAACTGCAACAGCAGGATAACTGGCAACAGCGGGCAACCAGCTGGGTCAACTATATTCAGGCCCAAAGCGAAGAATTGAGCAAAAAATCGGCGTAAATAGAGGCTTATGTCTTGGTTTCAGGGGGTTCAGCCTGCTTTTTCAGCAAACGAAAGCATTTTTGCAAAAAGCCCTTGTCATCCCGGCGCGGCTCCCTATAATGCGCCCCTACCAGCACGGCGGAACACGCCGAACTGATGAGCCAGCTTCCTTGCGAAGTCGGCGCCGAAAGAAAAGCGAAAACAACCGCTTGACTTTCGAAGTGAGGAGCGTAATATGCGCCTCCTCAACGCGACAAGCGTGACGCTCTTTAACAATTTGAATCAAGCAATCTGTGTGGGCACTCACAGCATCGAACATCAAACAATTTTGTTGATTTTCAATGTCTGGTGAAGTGANAAATCGTTATTCACGTCAGCTTTCTCAGATTATTCGGTTCGTCCTGAACCTCACTCTTCGAGCCCGCCTTCGGCGGTTTCGATTTGTTCCGGACAAATCGATGAAGAATTTGCCTGGCGGCCATAGCGCCGTGGAACCACCTGATCCCATGCCGAACTCAGAAGTGAAACGCGGTAGCGCCGATGGTAGTGTGGCATTCGCCATGCGAGAGTAGGACACTGCCAGGCTTCAATTAAGCAATCACAGCGATGTGGTTGGTCGTGTGACAACGTAAGGTTGTTGCGGACAAGAGATTTAGATAACGCACGCAGTGCGGTCTTTACCGGTTAGTGTGCTGATATGGCTCAGTTGGTAGAGCGCATCCTTGGTAAGGATGAGGTCCCCAGTTCGACTCTGGGTATCAGCACCAGTAAATATTAAAGCCTCCCAATCGGGAGGCTTTTTTGCATCTGCGTTTCTCAGTTTACTGAGATTTTTCTGGCATCCAGATAGAGACGGGTCTGATCCTAGGCCCCTATTTCGGTCAATCCTGCCTTCATTCCGGTCAATTCCCTTTATTGTTGCCGTTTACCAATAGTGTCAGCTTCATATGTATTCAACATGAATGCTGTTCTATTAAATTGATCCGAGCTAAGTTGTCGATTGGAAAGGTAATAGGTGTCAGAAAAAGGATGAAAAACATGCTGATAAAGAATGTGTGTCTGACTGACAGGGAGGGGGTGTGGCAAATCCTCTGTCAGGATGGGTTGATCCGGACCATAGCGCCCATGAGCACTCATATTCTGTCTGCCCGGGAGCTGGATGGGGAAGCAGGCCTGGCTATTGCACCTTTTATCGAACCTCATATTCACCTCGACACTACCCAGACCGCCGGGGAGCCGAGCTGGAACCTGTCCGGTACCCTGTTCGAGGGGATAGAGCGCTGGGCCGAGCGCAAGGCGCTGCTGACTCATGAAGATGTGAAGCAGCGGGCCATCCAGACCCTGAAATGGCAGATGGCCAACGGCATCCAGTTTGTCCGCACCCATGTGGATGTCTCCGACCCCAATCTGGTGGCCCTGAAAGCCATGCTGGAGGTGCGGGAGGAGATGAAGGAGTGGGTCGAGCTGCAGATCGTCGCCTTCCCGCAGGAGGGGATCCTCTCTTATCCCAACGGCAAGGCCTTGCTGGAAGAGGCGCTCAGGCTGGGAGCCGATGTGATTGGTGCCATACCCCATTTCGAGTTCACCCGGGAATACGGGGTCGAAAGTCTGCATTACATCTTCGATCTTGCCGAGAAGTATCAGGTTCTGGTGGATGTTCATTGTGACGAGATCGATGACGAGCAGTCCCGCTTTATCGAGACACTGGCGACCCTGGCCTACGAGCGCGGCATGGGCCATAGGGTGACCGCCAGCCATACCACAGCCATGCACTCCTACAACGGGGCCTATGCTTCCCGCCTGTTCCGTCTGCTCAAGATGGCGGATATCAACTTCGTCGCCAATCCGCTGGTGAACATCCACCTGCAGGGCCGGTTCGATACCTATCCCAAGCGTCGTGGCATTACCCGGGTGAAGGAGATGCTTGAGGCCAACATCAATGTCTGCTTCGGCCACGATGATGTGTTCGATCCCTGGTATCCCATGGGCACCGCCAACATGCTGCAGGTGCTCCACATGGGGCTGCATGTGTGCCAGATCATGGGGTATGAGCAGATCAACGACAGTTTGAAACTGATCAGCAGCCATAGCGCCCGCACCCTGAATGTGCAGGATCGCTACGGCATCGCGGTGGGCAAGCCAGCCAATCTGCTGATCCTGCCCGCTGAGAATGGCTTTGATGCGGTGCGCCGTCAGGTGCCGGTGCGTTACTCCATTCGCCATGGTCGGGTGATTGCCGAGACCAGGCCAGCCCAGACCTCACTCCATCTGGATCGGGTCGAGCCGGTCGATTTTCGCCGCTAAGACGGCACTGCTGTGTCGATTAATTGCCTGTCTGTCCTCTACTGTGGATATTTTGCATAATGTCGGCCTGATATTACGGAGTCTGCCCCATGCAAACCTGGTTATTTGTTGCAGCCGGTGGTGCTATCGGTGCCTGCCTGCGCTTTGGTATATCCGAGCTGATGGCGTTATTGCTTGGTCGCCATTTCCCCTATGGCACCCTGGTGGTCAATGTGGTGGGCTCTTTCATCATGGGTATCGCCTTTGCCCTCATCAGTCACGGTCATGTGGTGGAACACCCTGTGAAGCCATTGCTGATGGTGGGGATTCTCGGGGCCCTGACTACCTTCTCTTCCTTCGCGCTGGATACAGTCGTGCTGGCGCAGCAGGGGGCCTACCTGAAGGCGGTGCTGAATATGGGTCTCAACCTGTCCCTCTGCCTGGCCATGGTGTTGCTGGGGATGCAGTTGGTCGCCAGCCGGGTTTAAGGTGTCCGCACGCCATTGGCTCTGGTAAACTGGCGACCATTCTTTGCTCTATGGGTGTTTAAGGGATGTCAGAACAGACTACGACAACGCATTTTGGCTTTAAAACCGTGGCCGCGACCGAGAAGGAAACTCTGGTTGCCGGCGTCTTCCATTCGGTGGCAGCCAAGTATGATCTGATGAACGATCTGATGTCGTTCGGCATCCACCGCCTGTGGAAGCGCTTCACCATCGATTGTTCCGGTGTGCGCAAGGGCCAGAAGGTGCTGGATCTGGCCGGTGGTACCGGTGATCTGACCGCCAAGTTCTCCCGCATCGTCGGCGAGACAGGTCAGGTGGTGCTGGCAGATATCAATGACTCCATGCTCAAGGTGGGCCGCGACAAGCTGCGCAACCTGGGGGTGGCGAACAACGTATCCTATGTGCAGGCCAACGCCGAGGCACTGCCCTTCCCGGACAATCACTTCGATGTCATCACCATCGGCTTCGGCCTTCGCAATGTGACCGACAAGGACAAGGCGCTGGCCTCCATGTTCCGTGTGCTCAAGCCGGGCGGCCGTCTGCTGGTGCTGGAGTTTTCCAAGCCGGCCAGCGAAGTGATCGCCAAGCTCTACGATCTCTACTCCTTCAAGTTGTTACCGAAAATGGGCGAACTTGTCGCGAACGACGGTGAAAGCTACAAGTATCTGGCAGAATCCATCCGCATGCACCCGGACCAGCAGACCCTGAAGGGGATGATGGAAAATGTCGGTTTCGAGCAGGTTGAGTTCTACAACCTGACCCAGGGTGTGGTTGCCCTGCACCGTGGTTACAAGTTTTAAGGTTGCCTATGCCGATGGATGCCATGGTCACTGCCGTGATCGAAACCAGCCTCAATCAGCTGCTGACGCTCGACAAGCAGAGCCCGGAGCGGTTGCGCAAGCTGACGGGCAAAGTGCTCAAGCTGGAATTGCGTGAGCTCAAACCGCTCTGGTTCGTCTTCTCCGATCGCCGGCTCGATGTGCTGGCTCAGCATGAGGGTGAGGCCGATGCTGTGCTCAGCCTGTCGCTGACGGCGCTTGGCCTGCTGAAAGACCCGTCCGCTCTTACCCGTTATATCCGCGAGGAGAAGCTGGATCTGAGCGGCGATCCCCAGCTGGTGCAGGCGTTCAGTGTCTTGCTTGGCGAGCTGGATATCGACTGGGAAGAGGAGCTGTCGCGCTATACCGGCGACGTGCTGGCTCACACCCTGTTCAGCGGTGCCCGTCAGGCGTGCCGCGTGCTGGGGCGCGAGCTGTGCCGCTCCCAGCGTCAGTTGGCCGAATACCTGACCGAAGAGATCCGGCTCGCTCCCGGTCCGCTGGAGGTGGCGAGCTTCAACGATGATGTCGAGGTGCTGGCCCAGCAGCTCAAGGCCGTCGAGCTGCGACTGGCACGCTTCGAACAGCAGGTAGCCTGATGACCCCGAAGGAGTTCAAGCGCCTCTATCGCATCATCACCATACTGCTGGAGCAGGGCATAGATGAACTGGTGCCTGCCCGCTATCAACCCTGGCCAGGTCGTCTGGCTCGTCGCAGCCTGTTCTGGCTTAAGAAAAAGCAGCCCGACCTTAGCCGGGGTGCCCGCATTCGCCTCGCCTTCGAGGCTCTCGGCCCCATCTTCATCAAGTTCGGTCAGATGCTGTCTACCCGGCGTGATCTTCTGCCGCCAGATATCGCCGAAGAGCTGGCCATGTTGCAGGACAGGGTTCCCCCCTTCTGCGGTCAGGCAGCCCGTCTCAAGATCGAGGAGAGCCTGGGTTGCCCCGTCGAGACGCTGTTCGACGATTTCGACGAGACACCGCTGGCATCGGCCTCCATCGCGCAGGTTCATACCGGTCGATTGAAGGAGAATGGCCGCGAGATCGTCATCAAGGTGATCCGCCCGGATATAGAGCCGGTCATCGAGGCCGATCTGCGTCTGATGCAGACCCTGGCCCGTCTGGTGGCCCGTTTCGTACCCCAGAGCGCGCGCCTGCGACCCATCGAGGTGGTGGAAGAGTATCGCAAGACCATACTCGACGAATTGAACCTGATGCGAGAAGCGGCCAATGCCATCCAGCTGCGCCGCAACTTCACCGGTTCCGATGCGCTCTACGTGCCCGAGGTGTTCACCGAACACTGCCGTGAGCATGTGCTGGTGATGGAGCGCATCTACGGTATACCGGTTTCCGACATTCCGGCATTGGAAGCCAACGGCACCAACATGAAGCTGTTGGCCGAGCGGGGTGTGGAAGTCTTCTTCACCCAGGTGTTCCGTGACAGTTTCTTCCACGCCGACATGCACCCGGGCAACATCTTCGTCTCCTATGAGCATCCCGACAATCCGCTCTGGATCGGCATAGACTGCGGCATAGTCGGTACCCTGAATCGGGAAGACAAGCGCTACCTGGCCGAGAACTTCCTCGCCTTCTTCAACCGCGACTATCAAAGGGTGGCGGAGCTGCATGTGGAGTCTGGCTGGGTACCACCCGATACCAAGGTGGATGAATTCGAATTTGCCATTCGCACAGTGCTGGAACCCATTTTCGAGAAGCCGCTGTCCGAGATCTCGTTCGGCCACGTGCTGCTCAACCTGTTCAATACAGCCCGTCGCTTCAACATGGCGGTGCAGCCGCAACTGGTGCTGCTGCAAAAGACTCTGCTTTATGTGGAGGGGCTGGGTCGTCAACTCTATCCCCAGCTGGACCTGTGGCAGACCGCCAAGCCTTATCTGGAAAACTGGATGCACGAGCAGGTCGGGCCCAAAGCGGTGTGGAATGCCATCAAGGAGAAGGCGCCATTCTGGGCGGAGAAGCTGCCGGAGTTGCCCGAGCTGGTCTACGAGACACTGCGCCAGACCCGTCACCAGCAGCGCCACTTCGACCAGATGTTTGCCGATTTTCGCCGTCATAGCCGGCGGCAGGGGCAGGCACGCTACCTCTTAGGGGTTGGAGCCAGCCTGCTGTTGGTGGGTGTATTCTTGCTGACTCAAAAACAACACATTGAATGGGGACAAATCAGCCTGGCTGGTGCCGGATTATGCTGGCTGCTTGGGTGGTTCAAGGCCCGTTCACACTAATTGCCTGCTTGCACACCTCAAGTGCCAGTTTGGAAAAGATTGCGTGCTGGTATCAGTATCGTGCTCGTCAATAACACACTCGCGCTCCTTGGCGCCAATTTTGGAGAAATATCATGGGTGGTATCAGTATTTGGCAGTTGTTGATCATCGCGGCCATCGTAGTCTTGCTGTTCGGCACCAAGAAATTGCGCGGGATCGGTGGTGATCTGGGCGCGGCCGTCAAAGGCTTCAAGAAAGCCATGTCTGACGAACCCGAGACCAAGCCGGCCGAGAAGGATGCAGATTTCGATCCGAAACAGCTGAACGATGCGGCCACTAGAGCCGAGGCCGCCAAGCAGAAAGACAAAGATCAGGCTTAAGCCATGTTCGATATCGGTTTCTGGGAGCTGGTTGTCATTGGCATCGTCGCCCTGGTGGTGCTCGGTCCCGAGCGGCTGCCCGTGGCGATCCGTACCGCCAGCCACTGGATCAGACTGATCCGCAGCACTGCCAACTCGGTCAAGTCCGAGCTGGAGCAGGAGCTGAGGTTGCAAGAGCTGCACAACGACCTGAAGAAGGCCGAACAGTTGCAGATGAGCAACCTGAGCCCCGAGTTGCAGGAGTCTATCGAGCAGTTGAAGGCGGCGGCACAATCGGTGACCCGTCCCTATGAACAGCAAAATACCATCCATCCTGCCCCGGCTGCTGCCGAGGTGAAGGTTGAACCTGCGCAACCTGCCGCGGCCATGACTCATGACGAGGCGCCCATGGCGACATCCGTTCAGAGCACGGATGTCCCTGCCGACAAAAAAGAGGAGGTGAAGCCATGAGTCAGGCCGAACAACCTCTGATCAGTCATCTGATCGAACTGAGAACCCGGTTGCTGCATGCCATTTCGGCCATCCTGCTGGTGTTTGTCTGTCTGGTTTACTTTTCCAACAATATCTACGACTTCGTAGCCCAGCCGCTGCTCAGCCAGTTGCCGGCAGGCACCAGCATGATAGCGACGGATGTGGCAACCCCCTTCCTGACCCCCATCAAGCTGACGATAGTGGTCTCCTTCTTCCTGGCCATACCTTATCTGCTGTATCAGGCCTGGGCCTTCATCGCCCCCGGTCTGTACAAGCATGAACGGCGTCTCATCATGCCGTTGGTCTTCTCCAGTGCGGCACTGTTCTACGCCGGCATGGCGTTTGCCTACTACGTGGTGTTCCCGCTGGTGTTCGGTTTCTTCACCAGTACGGCGCCCGCCGGCGTGACCATCGCCACCGACATCGCCAGTTATCTGGACTTCGTGCTGACCCTGTTCTTCGCGTTCGGGGTGGCGTTCGAGATACCTGTGGCCACCATACTGCTCTGCTGGACCGGGGTGACCAACCCCCAAAGCCTGCGGGAGAAGCGCCCTTACGTCATCGTCGGGGTATTCGTGGTCGGCATGTTGCTGACGCCACCCGATGTCTTCTCCCAGACCCTGCTCGCCATTCCCATGTGGGCTTTGTGGGAGATAGGTCTGTTCTTCGCCCGCTTCTACGTGAAGAAAGAGGATGAAGAGCAACAGGAACAACCGGATGTGGAGAGCTGAGGCTCTGTTCGTCACCTGTTTGCCTGACGGCGAGAGGATGACGAAGTCCGCAGGAATAGCAGAACGAGGGGAGCTGAGGCTCCCTTCCTCTTTTCATGCCCCCGTTCGAGGCGTATGGTGATGCCCCATCGAGTAGATGGTTTTCAAATACCTGATATGTCTTCCTTTTGTTTGGAACGTCTCATCCCATGATCGACATTGGTCTCAACCTCACCAGCAGCCAGTTTGCCGGTGAACAGCCTGAACTGGTGGCACGCGCCCGTGCCGCCGGGGTCGAGGCACTGATCCTGACCGGTACCGATCTGGCCGGTAGCCGCGAAAGCGCTGACCTGGCTGCGCTGTGGCCGGGTTACTGTTTCTCCACCGCCGGTGTGCATCCTCACGATGCCAAAAGCGTCGATGATGCAACCCTGCCAGCCCTGCGTGAGTTGGCAGCCCTGCCACAGGTAGTCGCCATCGGCGAGTGCGGTCTCGACTACAACCGAGATTTCTCCCCCCGTCCGGTGCAGGATGCGGTGTTCGACGCCCAGCTGGCGCTGGCTGCCGAGCTAGGGATGCCGGTATTTCTGCATTGCCGCGATGCCCATACCCGTTTTGTCGAGATCCTGCGTCCCTGGCTACCCAAACTGCCGGGGGCCGTGCTGCACTGCTTCACCGGTTCCGACGAGGAGCTGGACGAATGTCTGGCGCTGGGACTGCATATCGGGGTGACTGGCTGGCTCTGCGACGAGCGCCGTGGTCAGCTGCTGCGCGAGCAGGTGGCTCGCATTCCGGCCGGTCGGCTGATGATAGAGACAGACGCCCCCTATCTGGTACCGCGGGATTTGAAACCCAGACCCAAACGCAACGAACCCGCTTTTTTGCCGCATATCGCCAAGGTGGTGGCGGCCTGCCGTGGTGAAGCGCCCGAGGCCTTGCTGGCCCATACCCGGGCCACCTCCGCCGCGTTCTTCCAACTTCCTCTTCAGGAGTGATTCATGGCTACAACTCTTCCGGGCGCCTTTCCGGGTCGCCGCCTGCGCCGGGTGCGCAAACATGATTTCAGCCGTCGTCTGGTGCGCGAGAACGTACTGACCGCCAACGATCTCATCTATCCCGTGTTCGTGCTGGAGGGGGAGAACCGTCGTGAGGCCGTCACCTCCATGCCGGGGGTGGATCGTCTCTCCATCGACCTGCTGCTGGCGGAAGCCGAAGAGCTGGTCGCCCTCGGCGTGCCCGCTATTGCACTCTTCCCGGTGACCCCGCTGGAGAGCAAGAGCTTGTTGGCGGAAGAGGCTTACAGCCCGGACGGTCTGGCCCAGCGGGCGACCCGCGCCCTCAAGGCTCGTTTCCCCGAGCTGGGGGTCATTACGGATGTGGCACTCGACCCCTTCACCACCCATGGTCAGGACGGCATCATAGATGATGAAGGCTATGTGCTGAACGACATCACCACGGAAATCCTGGTGAAGCAGGCGCTCTCCCACGCCGCCGCCGGGGCCGATATCGTTGCGCCGTCCGACATGATGGATGGCCGCATCGGCGCGATTCGCGCCGCACTGGAAGCGAACGGCTTCATCAATGTCCAGATCATGGCCTACTCCGCCAAGTATGCCTCCTGCTACTACGGCCCGTTCCGCGATGCGGTGGGCTCTGCCGGCAACCTCGGCAAGAGCAACAAGGCCACCTATCAGATGGATCCGGCCAACAGCAACGAGGCGTTGCACGAAGTGGCGCTTGATATTCAGGAAGGGGCTGACAGCGTCATGGTCAAGCCGGGCATGCCCTACTTGGACGTGATCCGTCAGGTGAAGGATCAGTTCGGCGTGCCGACTTTTGCTTATCAGGTGAGCGGCGAGTACGCCATGCACATGGCGGCGATCCAGAACGGTTGGCTGAAGGAGAAGGAGAGCATCATGGAGTCCCTGCTCTGCTTCAAGCGAGCCGGTGCCGATGGCATTCTCACCTACTTCGCCAAACGGGTTGCCCAGTGGCTGCAGGAAGACGCCAGACGCTGATGTCCGCCGTCTCATTTCGCTCACAATGCCGGCCCCTGGGTCGGCATTGTCGTCTCTGATAGCTGGATCGCTGCTTTAATGAGCATGTTTTCGCGAAAAGTGGGCAACTGACCCGGTTCACGGCGGCAAAGGCTTGATTAATGAGGTTCCTGCCTACATCTTAGGTAGTCCAAGCAGGCTTCTGGACGGCAGGGGCTGTAAGAGAATTTAGAGGTACCGCAGGATGAACAACCCTTTGCTGACAATGGACTCGCTGCCCCCCTTCAGCCAGATCCAGCCCGAACAGGTGCAAGCTGCCGTGACGCAGGCCATCGCCGATTGCAAACAGAAGATCAGCGATGTGCTGGCCCAGCGCGATTCCCATACCTGGGACAGCCTGATTGCCCCGCTGGAAGAGGTGAATGACCGCCTGGCACGAGTCTGGTCGCCGGTCAGCCATCTCAACTCCGTCCTCAACAGCGAAGCGCTGCGCGCGGCCCACGACGCCTGCCTGCCGCTGCTGTCCGAATTCCAGACCTATGTCGGTCAACATGAAGGCCTCTATCAGGCTTATCTGGGCCTCTTTGAGAGCGATGATTTCCCTCGCCTCGATGGTGCCCAGCGCAAGGAGATCCAGAATACCCTGCGCGATTTTCGTCTGTCCGGTATCGGTCTGTCCGCCGAGGCGCAGCAGCGCTACGGTGAAATCCAGGCCCGTCTCTCCGAGCTCGCCTCCCGCTTCAGCAACAACGTGCTGGATGCGACCCAGGGCTGGACCAAGCTGGTGAGCGACGAGGCCGAACTGGCCGGTCTGCCACAAAGCGTACTGGCTGCCGCCCGTCAGCTGGCGGAGCAGAAGGGTCAGCAGGGCTGGTTGTTCACCCTGGATATCCCCTCCTATCTGCCGGTCATGATGTATGCCGACAACCGCGAACTGCGTGCCGAGCTGTACGAGGTATTCACGACTCGCGCCTCGGATCAGGGCCCGAACGCCGGCAAATGGGATAACTCCGCCATCATGACTGAGCTGCTCACCTTGCGTCGCGAGCTGGCCCAGCTGCTGGGCTTTGGCAGCTATGCCGAGCTTTCCCTGGCGACCAAGATGGCGGAAAAGACCGAACAGGTAGTGGGTTTCCTCACTGATCTCGCAGCCAAATCCCTGCCGCAAGGCAAGGCCGAGCTGGAAGAGATCCGCACCTTTGCCGCCGAGCATCACGGTCAGCGCGAGCTGGCGGCCTGGGATCTTCCCTATTACGCCGAGAAGCTCAAGCAGCACAAGTTCTCCATCTCCGACGAGCAACTGCGCCCCTACTTCCCTGCCAACAAGGTAGTGAAAGGGCTGTTCGAGGTGGTGAAGCGGGTATTCGGCATCAAGGTGCGCGAGCGTCTCGGCATCGACACCTGGCATCCGGACGTGCGTTTCTACGACATCTTCGATGCCGAGGATGAGCTGCGCGGCAGCTTTTACCTCGACCTCTATGCCCGTGAGCACAAGCAGGGCGGCGCCTGGATGGATGTCTGCCTGGGTCGTCGCTACCGTCAGGATGGATCCTTGCAAAAGCCGGTGGCCTACCTGACCTGCAACTTCAACGGCCCTGTGGATGGCAAACCGGCCCTGTTTACCCACGACGAGGTGGTGACTCTGTTCCACGAGTTTGGCCACGGCATTCACCACATGCTGACCCAGATCGACGTGGCCGGTGTCGCCGGCATCAACGGCGTGGCCTGGGATGCGGTGGAACTGCCGAGTCAATTCCTGGAGAACTGGTGCTGGGAATCCGAGGCGCTGGCCTTTATCTCAGGCCACCATGAGACCGGCGAGCCATTGCCTGCCGATCTGCTGGAGAAGATGCTGACCGCCCGCAACTTCCAGGCCGCCATGCAGATGTTGCGTCAGCTGGAATTCGCCCTGTTCGACTTCCGTCTGCACCAGGAGTTTGACCCGACCAACCCGGATCAGATCCCGACCCTGCTGGCCGAGGTGCGCAGCCAGGTGGCCGTGATGACGCCGCCTGCGTTCAACCGTTTCCAGCACAGCTTCTCCCACATTTTTGCGGGCGGCTATGCGGCGGGTTACTACAGCTATAAATGGGCCGAAGTGCTCTCGGCAGATGCCTTCTCCCGCTTCGAGGAGGAGGGGATTTTCAATCCGGCCACAGGCCAATCCTTCCTGAAGAACATCCTGGAGAAGGGCGGTTCCAAGGAGCCGATGGAGCTGTTCCGGGCCTTCCGTGGCCGCGAGCCCCAAGTGGATGCTCTGCTGCGCCATAGCGGGATTGCCGCGTGAGACTCAGTGCCCCAGGCGGCCTTGAGCTTCAAGCAGGTACACTTTTGCGGCATAGTGGGATCTCCGCGTGATTTTTGAGATAAAAAGGGACCTTTTGGTCCCTTTTCTCAAGGCTTTTTAATATCTTGCGGAGTGCATGTTTGCACTGTCCCCGCCTCTTGAGTAGAGTCGGGTTCTACCTTCCAGGGAGAGAAAGAACCTTGCCATGAGGCGAGCACTCGAGTCTGTCTATCAAATCATCTCAAGTCTGTCTCATTCGAGTGGTCAGGGATATTTCGATACCTTTGTGAGTGAAATCGCAGCAGCGATCGGGGCCGACTTCGTCCTGATTTCAGGTAGGGATCAAGCGGGGCTGTTTTTCAAGGTCCATGCCGCCCATCCCGCATCTCTCGATACCACAAGCTTCACTTTTCCGGTCAGCGCCACCCCGGGGGAAATCACCCTGCAAGAGGGGGAGGCCTGGTTCAGCGACCGCGTCCAGCAGTTGTTCCCCCATGCTTCTGTGTTGCAGGCCTGGCATATCCAGGCCTATGCGGGGACCGCCCTCAAGAATGCCCAGGGCGAGACCATAGGCATCTGCAGCGTGCTATTCAAACGGCCGCTCGCCAACATGGACAAGGTGATGGGGCTGTTGCGACTGCTGGCCCCACTGGCCGGCCGTGAGCTGGCGCTGATGCTTCAGCAGCAGCCGGTGCAGAGCCAGCCCGAGTATCACCACTTCCTGCACACCATGATGTCACACGCCCCTGTGGGGATCGGCAAGCTGGATCTGGATGGCAAGATCCTCTGGACCAACCCGGCCATCGAAAAGATGCTGGGCTACAGCCAGAGCGAGCTGCTGCACCGTACCGCCGCCGAGCTTAACCACCCGGAAGACTGGCTGCGCAGCGTCTCCTGCTATGCGGAGCTCAAGCGTGGCGAGCGCACCGCCTTCACCCAGGAGAAGCGTTACCTGCATCGAGATGGCCAGGTGCTGTGGGGTCGGGTGACCGTCACTCTGGTGCGGGATGAACATTTGCAGCCCGACTACCTGATGGTTGTGCTGGAAAATATCGATCCCCTCAAGCGCCATGCCGAGCAGCTCAAGCTCTCCCACCGGGTCTATGACAACCTCTCCGAAGCCATTCTGGTGTGTGATGCCGACAGTCGCATCATCTCGGTCAATCCGGCGTTCGAGCAGATCACCGGTTACAGCGGGGAGGAGGTGTGCGGCCAGCGTCCCAGCATGCTCAAATCCGGGCTGCACGATCAGGCCTTCTATGCCGACATGTACCATGCGCTGGAGCGGGTGGGCGTCTGGCGGGGGGAGGTGTGGAACAAGCGCAAGAATGGCAAGCTCTACCCCCAGCAGTTGATGATCAGCACCTTGCGGGAAGGGGGCAAGATCAGCCAGTACATAGGCATTTTCAGCGATCTCTCCCAGACCAAGCTGGCGGAACAGAAGATTGCCGCCCAGGCCAACTACGACAACCTCACCGGCCTGCCCAACCGCTGGCTGTTTGGTCGCTGCCTCAGCCGCTTCTGCGAGCGGGGCGAGCGCTTCGCGCTCATGGTACTGGATCTCAACAACTTCAAGGCGGTCAACAACAGCATGGATCACCACGCTGGTGATGCCCTGCTGCGCGAGGTATCGGATCGGCTGGTGAGCCGGGTGCGCACCGAAGATCTGGTGGCCCGTATCGGCGGCGACGAGTTCGCGTTTCTGGTGCCCGGCATCGTCAACCGCCGTCAGGCCGAGGTGTTTGCCAAACAGGTGATCGGCGGCTTTGCCCGCCCCTTCATGCTGGCCAACCAGCACCTCTATGTGACGGCCACCATAGGCATCACCCTCTGCCCGGGGGATGGTGTCGAGAGCGACGAGCTGCTGCGCAACGCGGAGCAGGCGTTGTTTGCCGCCAAGCGCCAGGGGCGGATGCTGGGCAGCTACTGCGCCTCCATGCGGGAAGAGGTGCGCCAGCGCCACCAGATGCAGCAGGATCTGGCGGAGGCCATCAAGCTCGAGCAGCTGACCATGGCCTATCAGCCCATCTGGGACAACCGCAGCGGCCGGGTGGCCAAGCTGGAGGCACTGGTGCGCTGGTATCACCCGCACTGGGGTCAGGTCTCACCGGCGGACTTCATTCCGCTGGCGGAAGAGGCTGGGCTCATTCAGGGGCTGGGTGCGCTGGTGCTGTGGCAATCATGCCGGGATCTGGCGCGCTTGCAGCAATCCGGCTTCCCGAACCTGCAGATGTCGATCAACCGCTCCACCCTGGAGTTCCAGACCATAGATCCGGAGGCGAGCGAGTGGCTCAAGGTGATCCACCACTTCGGACTCGACCCTTGCGACATCGTCATCGAGATCACCGAATCTCTGCTGATGGAGACCAGCGATCAGCACAGGGTGCGGATCGATGCCCTGCGCGAGGCGGGCTGCAAGCTGGCCATCGACGACTTCGGCACCGGCTATTCGGCCCTCAACTACCTGCGCAACTTCCCTGTGGATCTGGTCAAGATTGACAGGGCCTTCGTGCGCCATATCCCGTTCAACGAACAGGACAGGCTGCTGCTCGACGGCATCATCAACATAGTGCACAACCTCGGTATGCAGGTGGTGATCGAGGGGGTGGAGACCCGCGAGCAGCTCAACTTCCTCTGCCAGAAGGGGTGTGCCTTCACTCAGGGTTTCCTGCTCAGCCGCCCGCTTGCCTATGACGACCTGGTCGAATATCTGCAACTCAACGACAAGAGCATGTTCCTGCAGATCAGCTAGCAGATGATCACTCTACTGGTTTCAGCTTGTCCTGCCTGCCCTTCAGTGTCTGATAGTCGTCACCGAGATAACGCAGATAGATACGATCCAGTATCCCCTCTTCCAGCATTTGCTGGAGGGCCTTGTTGTACGCGGGCAGCAGTGCTGCCCTCTGCTCGCCAAAGCAGAGGTAGAGCGGAGTCGAGTCGATGAAGGGGGAGAGGGCGCGGATCTGGACATCTTGCTCCTTCGACAAGATGGGGGCAGAGAAGTAATCCAGGATGATCATGTCGACCCGGCTCTTTTCGAGCAGCAACAGCAGCTGCTTGTCCGAGTGCGCCTTGATTGGCACCCAGCCGGTATGGTTCTTGATTTTCTCCGTGTAGTCATAGCCCCTGACCATGCCGACCTTCATCCCTTTGGCCAAGTCCCATGAGAAACGTTGCAAGGGGCTGTCGGCGCGCACATAGGCAGCCAGGGGGTAAAAAGCGGTAGCGAGATCCGAGTGATGACACTCTGACAGCGGGGCATTATCCAGAATGCCGTCGGCGAGCCGGGTTCTGACATATTGCTCGCAACGCCCCCAGGGCAACTCGATCAGGGTGAGATTCATCCCCAGACGTCGGGCAACCTCCCGATGGATCTCCACCGATATCCCCTCGGTCAGACGTCCCTGTTCCGCATAGGAAAAGGGGGGCCAGTCTACCCCGCATACCTTCAGGTCTGTACTGCTCTGTGCAGCGAGCAACAGGGCGATGAGCATGTGCATGGGGTTTTCCTCCCTACAGCGATGGAAAGGGGCTGTGGTACACTCGGTTTACTGAACTTAGAACGCCTTCAAAGACCATGCAAATCCTCCTCGAAGACCCCACCAAGGCCGCGCAGGCACAAGCGCTGGCCAGCCAGCTGAACCAGACCGACTACCCCCAGTTCGCGCTGGTGTTTACGCCCGAGCGGCTGGAGCTGCGCAAGCTGGACGAACCCAAGCTGGGGGCCGTCTATGTGGACTTTGTGGAAGGAGCCGTAGCCCACAGACGCAAGTTCGGCGGCGGGCGCGGCCAGTCCATTGCCAAGGCGGTCGGGCTCAAGGCCGGTGCAATGCCTACCGTGGTGGATGCCACTGCCGGGCTCGGCCGCGACGCCTTCGTGCTGGCTTCCCTCGGCTGCAAGGTGACCTTGATTGAGCGCAGCCCTGTGGTGGCGGCTCTGTTGCAGGATGGATTGATACGGGCGGCGCAGGATCCCGAGATAGGCCCTTGGGTCAGCGAGCGGATGCAGCTGCTGCAAGGCCCCGCGGTGGATAACCTGCTGGCGCTGCCAGAACGGCCTGATGTCATCTACCTCGATCCCATGTTCCCCCACAAGCAGAAGTCGGCGTTGGTGAAAAAAGAGATGCGGGTGTTCCAGTCGCTGGTGGGGCCAGATCTCGATGCGGATGCCCTGTTGCCGGCGGCCCTCAAGATGGCGGAGAAGCGGGTGGTGGTGAAGCGCCCCGACTACGCAGGCTGGCTCAATGAGCACAAGCCCAGCATGGCCATCGAGACCAAGAGCAACCGCTTCGATGTCTATGTCATGGCGGCGTTGGCGGCGGGTTAACAGCCAGTGTGAGCCGCGGATGTAAAAAAGGAGGGCCAACACCATGTTGGCCCTCCTTTTTTTTACTGGATTCAGCGAGTTGGAGCGAAGCGGATCAGCTTCTCTTCCCCTTGCCAGTTCAGGCGCAAGGTCGCCAACTCTGCCAGGCTGAGCCGCTCGCCACTGTGCAACAGCAGATACTCGACACCCTCGCTGGCTTCTATGGTGCGGATCTTGTCATCCCACTGGTAACCATCACGGCTGGTGAGGCTCACCGGCAATTGCCAGCTGGCGGCAATTTCAAGCCAGTCGTAGAGATCGCAGCTGATGGGTTGGTAATCCGGCATGATCGGCTCCCAAACAAGCAAGTTTCTGGGTCAGGCTTCCAGCAAGCGAGTAGGCCAGCCCATCTTCTGCTGGCGTTCCACTTCGAGACGCAATTCGCTGGCGCGCAGGTAGTGCTCGTCCATCCACCCCTTGGGCAGGGTCAGGGTCAACGCCTCTTCCTCGGCCTGCAGGGTGAAGTTGGGTACTGTGCCCTGGGTACGGCGCATGCAGAGGATCAGCGAGATGCGCAGGATGCGGGCCAACCGGATCGCCTGACGACCCGTGACGGCACCCTGTTTTTCCAGGGTTTCCAGCTTGAATTCATCCCGCTGGTTGAACAGCAGGGCCGACAACAACTTCTTCTGTGCTGGGGTAAAACCCGGCATGTCGATATTGTCTATGATGTAGGCCGCGTGTTGCGGGGCCTTCTTGTACTCGATACAGAGGCCAATCTCGTGCAGCAGGGCCGCATAACGCAGGATAGGCCGACCGTAACGTTTGGAGAGGCGCCAGGCCGGTTGCAGCTGGTTGAACGCCTCTATGGCGGTGTCACGCACCCGCTCGGCGTGCTCTTTATCCAGCTGATAGCGGCTGATGAGGCTGTCGGCGGTACGATCCCGGGCATCGCAGTCGTGATTGTTGCCAAGCAGACCGTAGATAAGCCCTTCGCGCAAGGCACCGCCCGCCAGGGTCATGCTCTCTATGTTCAGGGTTTCGAAGATGGCGATCAGGATGGCGAGACCGGAGGGGAACACGGTCAGCCGCTCGGCCGCCAGTCCTTCCAGCTGTAGCCGGTCCAGCCTGCCGCAGGCGATGGCCTGACCCATCAGCTCCTGCAACTTGGGCAGGGTGACCCGCTCGCTCTTCCCTTGCGCCAGCATGATCTCCTGCAGCGCCTGTACAGTGCCGGAGGCGCCGACGCAGGTGCGCCAGCCAAGGACGCAGTAATCTTCCGCCACCTTCTCCAGCACCGCCTTGGCGGCGGCAATCGCCTGCGCAAAGCGGGCTTCACTCAGCTCGCCATCACCGAAGTGGTTGTTAAGCCAGGTGACGCAGCCCATGTGCAGGCTGTTGAGCAGTTTCGCTTCGCTGTGCTCGCCAATCACCAGCTCTGTGCTGGCGCCGCCGATGTCGATTACCAGCCGGTTGCCTTCCCCGGCCGAGGTCCAGGAGACACCCTCGTAGATGGTCTTGGCCTCTTCCTCGCCAGAGATGATCTCTATGCTGTGGTTGAGCACCCGTTCCGCTTCGCTCAGGAACTCGTCGACGTTGGTGGCAAGGCGCAGAGTGGCCGTGCCCACCACCCGTATATTGTCGGCCGGAATGTCCTGCAGCTGCTCGGAGAACAGACGCAGGCAGTCCCAGCCCCGCTCCATGGCGGCACGGCTGAGACGAAATTCCGGATCGAGCCCGGCGGCGAGGCGAACCTTGCGCTTGACCTTGGTGACGGTGCGCAGGGCACCGGCGACCTCGCGCACCACCAGCATGTGAAAGCTGTTGGAGCCGAGGTCAATGGCGGCATAGAGAGGCGAGTTGTGCAACTGGGCCTGTCCTTCAGCTCTTGCGTGGCGGACGACGACGGTTGTTGCTGTTGCCACCGCCCTGGCGATCCCGCATGTTGCGGTTCACCGGCTGACGGTTGCGAACGACCCGTTTCGGGGCAGTCACGTCATCCAGCAGCGCTTCACGGTCGTATTTGCTGACCGGGATCGGGTGGTGGATGTACTCCTCGATGGCCGGCAGGTTGAAGGCATAGTCTTCACAGGCCAGGCTGATGGAGTGACCGCTCTTGCCGGCACGACCGGTACGACCAATACGGTGTACATAGTCTTCGGCATCGTCGGGCAAGTCGTAGTTGAAGACGTGGGTCACATCAGGAATGTGCAGACCACGGGCAGCCACGTCGGTAGCGACCAGTATGTCCAGGGTTCCCTTGGTGAAGTCTTCCAGGATCTTCATCCGCTTCTTCTGCGGCACGTCACCGGTCAGCAGACCGACGCGGTGGCCGTCATTCTCCAGCCACGCATGCACGTCTTCACAGACATGCTTGGTGTTGGCGAAGACGATGGCTTTTTCCGGCCACTCTTCTTCCATCAGGGAGAGCAACAGCAGCATCTTGTCTTCGTTGGAGGGGTAGAACAGCTCCTCCTGAATGCGGATGCCGGTCATCTGCTCCGGCTCTATCTGCACATGTTCCGGGTGGTTCATGTGTTCATAGGCCAGCTCCTGCACCCGCAGGGAGAGGGTGGCGGAGAACAGCATGCTCAGACGCTCGGTCGGGGCAGGCATGCGGCGGAACAGGAAGCGGATGTCCTTGATGAAGCCCAGATCGAACATGCGATCCGCTTCATCCAGCACCACGACCTGAATATTGCTCAGATCGATTACCTTGGACTTGAAGTAGTCGATGATGCGACCCGTGGTGCCGATCAGGATGTCGACGCCCTGCTCCAGCACGGCCAGCTGCTTGTCGTAACCTTCGCCACCGTAGGCGAGGCCGAGTTTCAGGCCGGTGGATGCGGAAATGGTGTCGGCATCGTTGTAGATCTGCACTGCCAGTTCCCGGGTGGGCGCCATTATGATGGCTCTGGGTTGGTTAACCAGACGGGGATTGCTCAGCGGGTGGGTCAGCAAATAGTTGAATGTCGCGGCCAGGAAGGCAATGGTCTTGCCGGTCCCTGTCTGAGCCTGACCGGCGAGGTCATGACCTTCTACCAGCAGTGGCAGAGACAGCGCCTGGATGGGCGTGCAATAGTGAAATCCCTTTGATTCCAGACCAGCCAGAACTTCGGGTTCGAGGCCCATTTGGGCGAATTTTTCGGTCGTTAAGTGTGTTTTGCTCATGGCGGTAGGTTATCAGGTTAGGCTTGCAATAATAAACAGGATCATTTCAAATAGGGCAACTATTGCCTTTGTTGATACGTCAATAAAGCCTTAATTACTGACTGGAGTTGGAGATGAGTGACAAGATTGTTCAGCTGAGCGATGCCAGCTTCGAGGCAGATGTAATCAAAGCCGATGGCGCCGTTCTGGTCGACTTCTGGGCCGAATGGTGTGGTCCGTGCAAGATGATTGCCCCTATCCTGAACGAAGTCGCCCAAGAGTATGCCGGTCGTGTGACAGTGGCGAAATTGAACATCGATCATAACGCCGACACGCCGCCCAAGTATGGCATTCGCGGTATTCCGACCCTCTTGCTGTTCAAGAATGGCGAAGTGGCTGCGACCAAGGTCGGCGCCCTGTCCAAGACTCAGCTGAAAGAGTTTCTGGACGTTAACCTGTAATAATCAAAAAGGAGCGCATTGCAATAATGCGCTCCTTGTGTTTTATCACCTAGACGCTCATCCCGATTGGTGCTAGCTTATCGTTCGTTTGCTAACCTTTTTGCCTGACTCTTTGCTTAGCAGCAGCCTGGCAAGTCAAATCCGATCAGCATCAATCCAGCAGACTGTCTCCTCATTTCAATCCTTGCTTACAGACTTTCACCACTATGAATCTGACTGAATTAAAGAACACTCCTGTGTCCGAGCTGGTAAAGCTTGGCGAATCCATGGGGTTAGAAAATCTGGCTCGGGCGCACAAGAAAGATATTATTTTCGCAATCCTCAAGGCGCACGCCAAGGGTGGCGAGGATATCTTTGGCGACGGTGTGCTGGAAATCCTGACCGACGGTTTTGGCTTCCTGCGTAGTGCAGATGGCTCCTATCTGGCTGGCCCGGACGATATTTATGTCTCCCCGAGCCAGATCCGCCGTTTCAACCTGCGAACCGGCGATACTGTTTCCGGCAAAATCCGGCCACCGAAAGAGGGCGAACGTTATTTCGCGCTGCTCAAGGTCAACGAGGTCAACTACGACCGTCCGGAAAACGTCCGCAACAAGATCCTGTTTGAAAACCTTACCCCCCTGCATGCCAACGAACGTCTGCGCATGGAACGGGGTAACGGTTCTACCGAAGATATCACAGCCCGTGTGCTGGACCTGGCTTCCCCCATCGGTAAAGGCCAGCGTGGTCTGATCGTGGCGCCGCCCAAGGCCGGTAAGACAATGCTGCTGCAGAACATCGCCCAGAGCATTGCCTACAACCACCCGGACTGTGAACTGATCGTCCTGCTGATCGATGAGCGTCCGGAAGAAGTGACCGAGATGCAACGCATGGTGAAGGGTGAAGTGATTGCTTCCACCTTCGACGAGCCTGCTTCCCGTCACGTTCAGGTTGCCGATATGGTTATCGAGAAGGCCAAGCGTCTGGTCGAGCACAAGAAGGATGTGGTCATCCTGCTGGACTCTATCACCCGTCTGGCCCGCGCCTACAACACTGTCATCCCGTCATCCGGCAAGGTACTGACAGGTGGTGTGGATGCCAACGCCCTGCACAGACCCAAGCGCTTCTTCGGCGCCGCTCGCAATGTTGAGGAAGGCGGCAGCCTGACCATCATAGCCACCGCGCTGGTGGATACCGGTTCCAAGATGGACGAGGTTATCTACGAAGAGTTCAAGGGTACCGGCAACATGGAACTGCACCTCTCGCGCAAGATTGCCGAGAAGCGCATCTACCCGGCCATCGACATCACCCGTTCCGGCACCCGGAAGGAAGAGTTGCTGACCACCGGTGATGAGCTGCAGAAGATGTGGATCCTGCGCAAGATCATTCATCCCATGGGTGAGATCGACAGCATAGAGTTCCTGATCGACAAGTTGGCGGCCACCAAGACCAACGACGAATTCTTCGACTCCATGCGGCGTCAGCAGAAGTAATCTGGTCGGAAAATGAAAAACCGCGGCTCATGTCGCGGTTTTTGTTTATCTATTTTCCGGTCGCCTGAGTAGTATGAAACCTCGATGTCACAAGGATAGGGACGTCATGAAGCTTGTATTCTGGATATGGCTGGGCTGGTTGATGGCCTTGCCGGCACATGCCTCGCCTCCTTCCCCACCCAGGGCTGCGCTGGTGGCCGACGAAGGATTGCAGGGCCATCTCGATTTTCTGGCTGGCCGATTGCAGCAGGGGCAGTTTGCCGCCATCGATGCGCTGCTGGACTCCCTGGCCGTGGGCCAGCGCGAATATCTGCTGTGCCAGCTGCTTGCCACCCTCGGCAAGACTTCCGGGGCCAGTACCCCGGAGCAGCTTGCCTGGGTGCGCGCCCAGGCGGTCAAGGCACCCCGATGGCTGGTAGAAAAAGAGGTGGATGGCTTTCTGGTCCAGCTGCCCGCCTACGATTTTGCCGCTGCGGCGCGGCTGGTGCTGAACCGCTGGCAACAGCAGGCCTGGCAGGGCAATTATCGCCAGTTGCTGGCGCAGGACAGCTTCCAGTTCAAGCAGATATACAACAGCCGCAACCCTGAACTGGCCTTGCAGCAAGAGGCGCTGCTGGCGGTGCTCGATCAGCAGCCTGCTTCTGTTTTGCAGCGTGAAGCCCATCGACTTGCCGCCATGAACATTTTCCTGCCCGATAACCAGCTGCTGCGACAACTGGTCGAACGCACCGGCGATAGCGCTCTCTATCTAAAGCTGTGGCGTCAACCAGTGGATCACGATAGCGTGGCCGCCCTGAAAAGCGTGGCTCGTTTTCACCAGGGTCAGGATGCAAGCAGCCTGCTGATCGCCGCCAGCCGCAACAGTCGCCTGAAACAGCCAGCCTTGTACCAGCTCAGCCAGCTCTCCCCCTTGCCCGAGGCGGCTCAGCAATTCCTGCTGGCCGAGCTTGGCAATCGCAATTACAGCGGTCAGGTCGCCAGCCTCTTGCTGCAGATGGATGAACCCAGGTTGCTTGCCCAGTTCGCCGATCGGCTCACACGACAGGAAAAGCGTCATTCGAGTTCAGTGATGCTGCCTGATACGGGTACACCCGCTGCCCAGCCAGGGTTATAATGCGGCACCTCCTGAACCCGGTAGGGTACCTGCATGAAATACAAGGATTTGCGTGATTTCATCGCGCAGCTGGAACAAAACGGACAACTAAAGCGCATCACTCGCGAGATAGATCCCTATCTGGAGATGACCGAAATCAGCGATCGCACCCTGCGTGCGGGTGGCCCGGCCCTGCTGTTCGAGAATCCCAAAGGCTACTCCATGCCGGTGCTGACCAACCTGTTCGGCACCCCGGATCGGGTCGCCATGGGAATGGGCCAGCCCAACGTCGGCGCCCTGCGCCAGGTGGGCACCTGGCTCTCCTACCTGAAGGAGCCCGAGCCGCCCCGTGGGCTCAAGGAGCTGATGGAGAAGCTGCCCATCTTCAAGCAGGTGCTCAACATGCCGACCAAGCGGCTCTCCTCCGCCCCTTGCCAGCAACTGGTGCTGGAAGGGGAGGCGGTCGATCTGGACCAGATCCCGATCCAGCACTGCTGGCCCGGTGATGTGGCGCCCCTGGTCACCTGGGGTCTCACCATTACTCGCGGCCCTTACAAGAAGCGCCAGAACCTCGGTATCTACCGCCAGCAGAAGATCGGCAAGAACAAGCTGATCATGCGCTGGCTCGATCATCGCGGTGGCGCCATCGATTTTCGCGAGTGGCAGGAAGCTCACCCGGGGGAGCGTTTCCCCGTGGTGGTGGCGCTTGGCGCCGATCCTGCGACCATACTCGGTGCTGTGACCCCTGTGCCCGACTCCCTCTCGGAGTATGCGTTTGCCGGTCTGCTGCGTGGTAGCCGCACCGAGGTGGTAAAGGCCCTCAGTTGCGATCTGGAAGTACCCGCCAGCGCTGAAATCGTGCTGGAAGGTTATCTGGAGCCGGGCGAGTTGGCGCCGGAAGGACCCTATGGGGATCACACAGGTTACTACAACGAGGTGGACGAGTTCCCGGTCTTTACCATCACCCACATGACAATGCGTCGCGATGCCATCTATCACAGCACCTACACTGGCCGTCCACCCGATGAGCCTGCCGTGCTGGGGGTGGCATTGAACGAAGTGTTCGTGCCGCTGCTGCAAAAGCAGTTCCCCGAAATCGTGGACTTCTACCTGCCGCCGGAGGGGTGTTCCTACCGGATGGCGGTGGTGACCATCAAGAAGCGTTATCCCGGCCATGCCAAGCGGGTGATGCTGGGTGTCTGGTCCTTCCTGCGCCAGTTCATGTACACCAAGTTCGTTATCGTCTGTGACGACGACATCAACGCCCGTGACTGGAAGGACGTGATCTGGGCCATCACCACCCGGATGGACCCTGCCCGTGACACCACACTGATCGAACACACTCCCATCGACTATCTCGACTTTGCCTCGCCTGTGTCGGGTCTGGGTTCCAAAATGGGGCTGGATGCTACCAACAAGTGGCCGGGGGAGACCAACCGTGAATGGGGTCAGCCCATAGTCCAGGACGAAACGGTGAAGCAGAAGGTGGATTCCATCTGGGCCGAGCTGAATATTCTCGGCTAAACACGGCAGCCATGGTGCAAAAGGTTGAGGATCTCCGGGCGGAATTGGGTATGCTCGGGGAACCTGACCAGATGCACTGGTCGTCAGTCCACAGTGAATCAATGAGCGAAAGCGGGCCGAGCGAGCCCGTCACAAGGATAAGAATGCAACGTATCAAGTGCCGCGTAGAGGAACTGCGCGAATATGCCGACACCATCTGGCACGTGGCTCTGACGCCGCTGCAAGAGATCAGCTTCAAACCCGGTCAGTATCTGCTGGTGGTGATGAGTGATTCGGACAAGCGTCCCTTCTCCATCGCCAACTCACCGACTCGCCCCGGTGTGCTGGAACTGCAAATCGGTGCAACCCCGGAGAACGCCTACGCAGGCCAGGTGTTGGCCCGTATGCGCGAGCAGGGGGAAATAGAGATTGAACTGGCGGCAGGCAAGGCCTTCCTGCGGGAAGAGTCGCCCCGTCCACTGATCCTGATGGCGGGTGGCACCGGCTTCTCCTATGCCCGCTCCATCCTGGAGTATCTGATCGATACCGGCAGCAAGCGTCCTGTGTTCTTCTACTGGGGCGTGCGTCAGGCCCACTGGCTCTACGAGCTGGAGCAGATGCAGCAGTGGGCGAGCGATTATGTGCCGCTGACCTTCATCCCTGTGGTGCAAGAGCCGGAAAGCGACTGGACCGGCAAGAGCGGGCTGGTGCACAAGGCCATCATGGATGATTTCGTCAGTCTGCATGACTACGACATCTATGTGGCTGGCCGTTTCGAGATGGCGGGCGCGGCGCGCGAGGAGTTCAAGATCCTCGGTGCAGAGCCTGAGCGCATCTTCGGCGACGCCTACGAGTTCATCTGAGTTCGGAATGGGAATCGGTAGGTATCAAACCGGCGGCAGTCGTACATGTCGGCCGATTACGCTTCGCTAATCGACCCTGCCGGCTTCTCTTCGGCGAGCCAGAAACAACAAACCCCAGCCAGGCTGGGGTTTGCTTTATGTGCTGTCCGGACCAGCGGCCACGGCCGGGTTATTCGCCCTTGGCGCCAAACTGCTGTTCCAGCTGTGCCAGCTTGGCCTCGAGGGCCGTCAGCTTCTCACGGGTGCGCAGCAGCACCTTGGTCTGCACGTCAAACTCTTCGCGACTGACCAGATCCAGCTTGTTGAGCTGAGACTGCAGCACCTGACGGATCTTCTTTTCAACCTCTTCACCCATGCTGCGAATGCCGGGCGGCAGGGAGTTGTGCACCTGTTTGGCGATCTCTTCCAGTTTCTTCGGGTCGATCATGTGATTCTCCTTAAGCAATGGCGCCATTCTACCGACAATTCATCCCCTTTGCCGAGATCGGGGTGGCTTTTTGCCATCAGGAGCACAGGGTGTGCTGGTCGGGTCTGGTATCCGGAATGAAGCTGTTAACCTATCGAGTCCCGTTTCTATTCCAATTCCTTGATGTTGTACACAAAAAAAGCAGATCAGATGACCGACCAGACGCTTAACAATTGTTGCGTTGCTGTTAAGATGGTTCGGTCGGGTTTTCACCCTCCCCCGTCAGCACATCATGGATAACAACTAAAAAGAGATAAGGATATGAAAAAGAAGCTCATTTACGCCGCAGTTGTCAGTGCCCTGTTGGCTGGCTGTGGTGGCAGTGACGATAACAAAGGCGATACCTCAAGCTATCTCGACTATCTGTTGACCGGTTCCAATGCGGTGCGCCCCAGTGCCCTGGCGGCACGGGCCAGCGATGGCACCCTGAAGTTCTCTACCGAGACGGCAGATCTCTCCAATCCTGTCTCTGCCATGTCAACGCTGGATGGCTGGTCCACGACCCAGGCTATCCAGATTGTGCCCGTCACCTCGTCCGGCATTCAGGTTCAGGCACCGACTGCGGCCGAGTTCAGTGCCTCAGTGGCGCCGCTCTACCTGCTGGAGCTTGCCTTCGACAGCGCTGCGTTGCGCCCGAATGGCGTGAAGAAGGTGCTGACCTACGGGGTGGATTTCGTGGTGGCCGCATCGGCTGGCAAGTTGAATCTGGTGCCGCTCAAGCCGCTCAATCCCTCTTCCTACTACATGATAGTGGCCACCGATTCGCTGAAAGACAGCACCGGCAGCCCGGTACGGGCAGGTAGCGACTACAGCAACTACAAGAACAACGCGGGCAGCAATGCGCAGGAGCAGACCATCAATGGTCTGATCGCGCTGCAGGAAGGGTTGTTCAAGGCGGCAACGGGTATCGCCACGGATCACGTGATCTTCTCCGACTGGTTCGGTACCCAGTCAGGCGCCGATGTGCTGGTGGCCGTGAAAGGCGCCGCCGCATCTGTCGTGTTGCAAGGGCTGGATGCCGCCAAGGTATGGAAGCAGGATGCGTTGGGCAATACCAGCCTGCCCGGTACTTACACCCTGGCCGTGACCGGCAACGATGACTTCCTGACCCAGCTGGACAATGAGCAGTTCCTGCCGCAGGAGCAGAAGGATGCCATTGCCGCCGCCGTCGCCGCCAGCCCGACGCTGACCGGCATCGCCGGCATGACGCAGGTCTACACAGGTACGGTCAAGCTGCCTTATTTCCTCTCCTCACCGGCGACCGCCGGTTCATGGGACAAAGCCAAGACCCAGTCCTGGCACGGTGCCATCCCCAGCCTGTACGCCATCGCCAATGCGCTGAAGGCATCTGACAGCGAAGTGATCGCCGGTCTGGTGGGCGCGGGTGTGGATCCGGCCCTGCTGGCAGAGTTGATGGCCGATCCGACTCGTCAGAGCGAGTTGCTGGCCGAGGCGAGCAAGCTGGTCGGGGTGACCCTCACCTCCGGCGGCAAGCCGCTGGATGCCGAGCAGAACATTGGTCGCTTCAATCCGTTGCCGGCACTGGAAGAGGTGCAATCCGTGCCGATGCGCATCTTCGCCAAGGATGCACTGAACACCATCACGGACGTGATCATCTATCAGCACGGCGTCACCTCGGTGAAAGAGAACGCCTATGCACTGGCACTGGGTCAGATTGGCGCCGGTATGGCGGCGAGCAAGAAGGTGGCGCTGGTGGTGATCGATCATCCGCTGCACGGTGAACGTGGCTTCGCCTTGAGTGGCAGCATGGATACGGTGACCACCTCCGACAATCCGACGCCGTATCTGAACCTGAGCTACCTGACAGTGGCGCGGGACAACCTGAAACAGAGCGTGGCGGATCTGCTGGGTCTGCGCATGGCGGTGGGTCTGGCCAATAGCCAGAACGCCATCGGCAGTGCCGGCAACCTCAAGGTACATTTCCTGGGTCACTCCCTGGGCGCTATTGCGGGAGCCAACCTGCTGGCGGTTGCCAACCAGCCGATCGGCAACCCGACGGCGGATGCCCTGTTCAAGTTTGATACCGGTGGTCTGGCCATGCCGGGTGGCGGCATAGCACCGCTGTTGCTGAACTCGCCGACCTTCGGCCCAACCATCAAGATGGGCGTGCTGACCGGTGGCAGTGCCGAGCTGAAGGCGGCTTTCACCGCCTATGCGCCCAACTGCCAGACAGCAGTGCCAACCTGCTTCGTCAACGAGTTCCTGCCTAGCCTGGATGCAACCACTCAGGCGACCGCAGCCAGCACACTGCAGAGCTACAGCTTTGCGGCCCAGTCGGTACTGGATTCGGCGGATCCGATCAACCTCGCCAGCGGCATCAAGGCGGACTTCCCGCTGTTTGCCACCGAGATAGTGGGTGACGGTGCCCTGAGTCTGTCGGATCAGGTGATCCCGAACAGCATAGCGTCCGCTCCGCTGGGGGGCACAGAGCCGCTGTTCAAGCTGCTGGCCCTGCAACCGCTGACCGCCACAGGCGCAGCCAACCACCATGCTGCTCGTTTCGTGGCTGGCGGCCACAGCTCCTTGCTGGCACCGGACGAGAACTTCGATCCGACCGGCGACGTCACTACCGAGATGCAGACCCAGTTCGGCAGCTTCTTTATGAGTGGCGGTACTGCGGTGCAGGTCACCGACAGTTCTCTGCTCAAGCAATAACGCTGCAGACCATAAAAAACGCCGCCCCTCGGGGCGGCGTTCTCGTTTCTGCGAGCGGGGCGGGGCCCGGCCGTCAGGCAGGCTGGTGGTGTCTGTCCAGCCAGCCTTGCAACAGGCCTACCAGCAGGCCAACCAGATGGGCCATGTTGGCGGTGCTGGTGCCAAGCATGTCGAAGAAGCCGAGCACCAGCCAGAACAGCATGAAACCCATCAGGGCCGGTGGCAGAGTGAGACCGCAGGCCGGCTGCAGTTTGCTGCGCAGCCAGCAGTAGCCCAGCAGGGCATAGACAACACCGGAGAGGCCGCCAAACAGCGGTCCGCTGACGAAGAACTCGGCGATATTGGGCAGGGCAGCCCCCACCAGCAACAGGACCAGCAGCTTGCCGCTGCCGAGGCGTTGCTCTATCTGGCCCCCCAGATACCACCACCAGAGCAGGTTGAACACCAGATGCAGTATCGAGAAGTGGATAAAGGCCGGGGTGAAGTAACGCCACGCCTGCCAGTCGGTGAACTGGGCCAGGGTCGGGTGGAACGCCAGCTCGTCGAAGATGGGCAGGCCGATGGCATCTAGGGCATAGATGGCCAGACAGGCGATGATCACCACCAGGGTCAGTGGCCCCGCCTGATGGAGGAAATCGGTGACGGGATCCGTCATCCCCTTGCTGTAATCGATGCGGGCATCCGCCTGACCTGACTGCCAGGAGGCCTCCATGTAGCGGGGATGGGACGGATCGGCCAGAAAGCGCTTCACCTCCAGCTGGGCCTGGGCGAGGCGCTGTTCATCCGCCAGCCAGACCGAGACGCCGAGCTCTGACTGGGTCAGCTCGCAAGAGATGCCGAGGGTGGCGAGATAGTCCACCAGCGCCTGGGCCATGCGGGCGTTGTCGAGCACCAGCAGCTGGATCATGCGTCGCCTGCCTCGATGGGAAACTCCCGGCGCCACGCCTCGAAGCCGCCATCCAGGCTGTAGACCTCGTCATACCCCTGTTGCAGCAGGTACTGGGCAGCGCTCTGGCTGCTGTTGCCGTGATAGCAGATCACGATGACAGGGGTGTCGAAATCCACCTCGTCCATGAAGCGCACCAGGGTGCCGTTGGTGAGGTGGAAGGCACCGACCGCATGAGCTGCCTCGAAGGATTGGGGATCGCGAATATCCACGAGGCGGGCTTCACCGGCAGCGAGCTTCTGGTGGGCATCATGGGCACTGATATGGGCAAACTGGTCCATTTGCATGTCCTGCGAATAGGTAACTGGAGGCCAGTTTACCGCAAGCCTGCGCTGGTGCTAAGCCCGCAATGTGTCCGGTCGTCCCGTCGGGAAGATCGCAATTTTCTTCAATATCAGAACCAGGCTCATGGGTAGGGTGAGATCTCGATATCTTCAACGAGCATTATCCATGGAAATGAGTCTGTTGTTATCCATGGCCGGGTTTGCCCTGGCCATGTCCATCTCTCCCGGCCCGGTCAATCTGGTCGCCCTCAGTGCGGGGGCGCAATATGGTTTTCGCGCCAGCCTGCGCCATGTGGTGGGGGCCACCCTGGGTTTCATCCTGTTGTTGCTGCTGATGGGGCTGGGTCTCGGCGCTGCCCTGTCGCACTGGCCAGTGGCGCTCGATGGCATCCGCTGGGGAGGCATCCTCTTCCTGTGCTACATGGCCTGGCTGCTGATGATGGACAGCGGAGAGATAGAGAGTGAAGGCGGCACGCCACCCGCTTTTTTATACGGCGCCCTGATGCAGTGGCTCAATCCCAAGGCCTGGCTGGCGGCCAGCATGGGGATGGGGGCCTATGGAGCCGTGGGCGATGTGGGCCAGATAGTGTGGTTTACCAGCCTCTATCTGGTGATCTGTCTGGTTTCTATCGCTTGTTGGGCCTATGTCGGCAGTTGTCTGCAGGCAGTTTTGCTCTCGCCTCACCGCTTGCGCTGGTTCAACCGGGCGATGGCCATGTTGCTGTTGCTCAGTGCCGTTTATCTGGTTCTGGAACCTTGAGGAAGGCACTGCGACTGGTATTGACCCGGGGTCGCGGCGACCAGCCGCTTGAACTGGCGCTGGAAGTGGGCCTGATCGGAGAAGCCCGTCGCCAATGCCACCTCGACCAGGGGCCGTCCCTGAGCGAGCAGGGTTCGTGCCTGGCGTATCCGCTGGTTGAGCAGGTAAGCGTGCGGGGTCATGCCGTAATGGCGGCTGAATACTCGCACCAAGTGGGACGGGGTCAGCCCGGCGACTGTGCTCAGATGCTGCAAAGTGAGGGGCGTCGCATACTCGTCCTTTATCAGCTCGGCGGTGCGTCTCAGATGCAGGGGCGGTGGCTCGCTCCATCTGGTGGGAGTGAGCCTTGCCAGCAGCTGGTGGCTGAACAGGTGGCAGGCGACCTCCTTGGCGAGGTGATCTTGCTGGTCATCTTGCAAAGTACGATAGAGGCGTAGCAAACCTGCATACAGCAAGGGATCCCGACTGGCCGTCATGTCGAAGGGGCGAAAATGGGCCCCCAGCCCGGCTTCCTCCTGCTGGCCGCGCAGCCAGTCGGTATCGAGGTAGAACATCAGATAAGACCAGGGGTGATCGGCGATGGGGTTGCAGGCATGTACCTCTTCCGGATTCATCAGTACCAGGGTGCCTGCGTTGACCTCCTGTTTTGTCTGCTGGTTGAGATAGTGACTGTGACCACCCGTGATGGCGCCAATGGAGAAATGGGCGTGGCTGTGTTTTTCATAGCAGACGCGGCGGCCATCCTGCACCGCTCGCGCCTCTATGAACGGCAGGGCAGGGTCACGCCAGAAGCTGTGGTGATCCGCCTCCGCCCTGGCCCTGCTCATGGGTTAACCACCCAGATAGGCCTGCCGAACGGCCGGGTTGGCCAGCAGGGCAGCCCCCGAGTCTTGCAGCACCACATGGCCGTTTTCCAGCACATAGCCCCGGTCGGCCAGCTTGAGCGCCTGGTTGGCGTTCTGCTCCACCAGAAAAATGGTCATCCCTTTCTGGCGCAGCTGCTCTATGGTGTCGAAGATCTGCTGGATGACGATGGGGGCCAGCCCCAGCGAGGGTTCGTCCAGCAGCAGCAGGCGCGGCTTGCTCATCAGGGCGCGACCTATGGCCAGCATCTGCTGCTCGCCGCCGGACATGGTGCCGGCCCTTTGCTGCAGTCGCTCGTGCAGGCGGGGGAACAGGGTGAACACCTGATCCAGCAGGCCGTGCTGCTCTTCCTTGTCGACGAAGAAGGCACCCATCAGCAGGTTCTCCTCCACCGTCAGGCGGGCGAAGATGCGGCGCCCCTCCGGCACCACGGCTATATCCTTGCGCATGATGCGAGCCGTGCTGAGGGAGCTTATCTGCTCCCCCTCGAACCAGATGCTGCCGCTGCTGGGCTTGGGCTCGCCGCACAGCGTCATCAACAAGGTGGTCTTGCCGGCGCCGTTGGCGCCGATCAGGGTGACGATTTCCCCCTCTTTTACCTCGACGCTGACATCGTGCAGCGCCTGAATTTTGCCGTAGTGGGTCGATACGTTGCGAAGTTCTAACATCGTGACTCCTTGGGTCCTACGATTCGCCCAGATAGGCCTTGATCACAGCCGGATTGTTGCGGATCTCATCCGGCTTGCCGTGGGCCAGCGGCGCCCCCTGATTGACCACGAAGATGCGGTTGGAGATGCCCATCACCAGCTTCATGTCGTGCTCAATCAGCAGCACTGAGACGCCGAATTCGTCCCGCAAGCTGATGATGAGATCGTTCAGCTCATCGGTTTCGTTCGGGTTGAGGCCGGCGGCCGGTTCATCCAGCATCAGCAGGTCGGGCCGGGTCGCCATGCAGCGGGCTATCTCGAGGCGGCGCTGCTGACCATAAGCCAGGTTGCCGGCGGCCCGATTGGCGAGATCCTTGAGCCCAACCTTCTCCAGCCAGAAGGCGGCCTGTTCCAGCCCCTCCTGCTCGGCACGGCGAAAGGCCGCTGTCTTGAACAGACCGGCGATAAAGCCGGTGTTGAGGTGCCTGTGCTGGGCGACCAGCAGGTTCTCCACCGCCGTCATCTCCTTGAACAGCCGTACATGCTGGAAGGTGCGCACAATTCCCTTGCGCGCTATGAGGTGACCGGGCAGCCCCTGGATCTCCTCACCCTTGTAGCGGATGGTGCCGCCGCTCGGGCGGTAGAAGCCGGTCAGGCAGTTGAAGACTGTGGTCTTGCCCGCGCCGTTTGGTCCTATGATGGAGATGACCTCCCCCCTGTCGACATCCAGCTTGACGCCGTTGACTGCGAGCAGTCCACCAAAGCGCATCGACAGATCAGAGACTTCCAACAACTTCTTCTGATTCGCGCTCATTTCTGTAGCTCCAGGTGAGGTCTGGTCATCGGCAGCAGTCCTTGTGGCCGCCAGATCATCATGAACACCATCAAGAGGCCGAACATCAGCATGCGGTACTCGTTGAATTCACGGGCCAGCTCCGGCAACACAGTCATGACGATGGCCGCCAGCACCACCCCTATCTGGGAGCCCATGCCGCCCAGCACGACGATGGCGAGCACTATGGCCGACTCGATGAAGACGAAGGATTCAGGGCTGATAAACCCCTGACGGGAGGCGAAGAAACTGCCGGCGAACCCCGCAAAGGTGGCACCTATGGTGAAGGCGGTCAGCTTGATGATGGTGGGGTTCAGCCCCAGGGACTTGCAGGCGATTTCGTCTTCCCGCAGCGCTTCCCAGGCTCGGCCCAACGGCATGCGCAGCAGGCGATTGATGACGAACAGGGTGGCGACAACCAGCACCAGTGCCATCAGATAGAGGAAGATCACCTTGTGGTTGGCGTTGTAGGCGATGCCAAAGAAGTCGTGGAAGGTACCAAAGCCCCCATCTTTGACGGTACGGTTGAATTCCAGTCCAGCCAGGGTCGGCTTGGGAATGCCGGAGATGCCGTTCGGGCCGCCGGTGAGGCTGGTCATGTTGTTGAGCAGGATGCGGATTATCTCGCCAAACCCCAGGGTGACGATGGCCAGATAGTCCCCCCGTAGCCGCAATACCGGAAAGCCGAGCAAAAAGCCGAAGGTGGCGGCCATCAGCCCTGCGATGGGCAGGCACTCCCAGAAGCTCAGGCCGAAATAGGTGTTGAGCAAGGCATAGCTGTAGGCACCGACGGCGTAAAAGCCCACGTAGCCCAGATCCAGCAGGCCAGCCAGACCGACCACCACGTTGAGCCCCAGCCCCAGCATGATGTAAATCAGCGCCAGGGTCGCCAGATCGATGGCACCGCGAGAGGCCATGAAGGGCCAGCTCACCGCAAACAGCAGCACCAGAATGGCGGTGACATTGTAGAGCCGTGGCGCTTCTTCCGGGCTTGGCAGCACCAGCTTGGTGAAACCGGTGGAGAAGCCGCTGATGGAGGCCTGAAACAATCTGCCGATCTGGCCACGCAACAGCTGGAACCAGAACACCAGTGCCGCCCCGCCCACCAGCCAGGCCAGCGATATGTCGAGGCGGCTCACGACCAGCAACTGGCTGCCTTGCGTCTCTAGCCGAAAGCCAAGCAACCAGAAGGAGAGCACCATCAGCACCAGGCTGGCGATGCAGGCATGAATAAATTGATGTTTCATACTTTTTCGACCTCCGGACGACCCAGAATGCCGGTGGGCATGAACAGCAAGACACCGATCAGCAGGACGAAGGCCATCACATCCTTGTATTCGGTGCTGAGATAGCCAGCGGTGAGCGCTTCAACCACCCCCAGCAGCAGGCCGCCGAGCACGGCGCCGGGTATGCTGCCGATGCCGCCCAATACAGCCGCGGTGAAGGCTTTCAGCCCGGCCATAAAGCCGAGATAGGGATTGATGACGCCGTAGTACATGCCGAGCAGCACGCCGGCGACGGCGGCCAGGGTGGCCCCCAGCACGAAGGTGATGGAGATGACCACATGGGTATCAATCCCCAGCAGGTTGGCCATCTTGATATCTTCCGAACAGGCCCGGCAGGCCCGTCCCATGCGGGATCGGCCGATGAACTGGGTGAGTGCCAGCATGGTGATGAAGGTCACCACGAAGATGATGAGCTGCATGTAGGAGAGGCTGGCCTGAAAGCCGTCTTCTCCACCCAGGGTCCAGCCCCCGGAGATCAGGGTGGGCATGGCGATATCCCGCGAGCCCTGCGCCATTCGCATCATGTTTTGCAAGAAGATCGACATGCCGATGGCGGAGATGAGGGGGATGAGGCGGTTGCCGCCCCGCAGCGGGCGATAGGCGACCCGCTCTATGGTCCAGCCATAGGTTCCGGTAATGATGATGCTGACCAGGAAGGCGCCTCCCAGCAGCAGGAAGGTGCTGTCGATGCCCATCATCATGAGCCCGGCCATCACCATAAAGGCGACATAGGAGCCGATCATGTAAACCTCGCCGTGGGCGAAGTTGATCATGCCGATGATGCCATAGACCATGGTGTAGCCGATGGCGATCAACGCATAGGTGCTACCTATGGTTAACCCGTTCAGCAGTTGCTGAACCAGGTAAAGGAGGTGTTCGGACATACTACGTTCCCTGTGCTTGCCCGCAAGAAGGGAGGGGTGACTCACGTCACCCCGACCGGCAGATTATTTGACTTGAGTGGAGGTACCGTCGGCGTGCCACTGGAACACACCGAATTCAAAGCCTTTCAGGTCGCCACTCGGTGCCCAGCTCAGGGTGCCCATGACGGTCTCGATCGGCGTGGCCTTGATGGCGGCAGCGACGGCAGCCGGGTCATCTTCACCCGCCTTGGCGATACCGGCAGCCAGGGTTTGCACCGCGGCGTAGGTGGTCCAGACGAAGGGACCGGAAGAGTCCTGTCCCTTGGCCTTGAACGCGGCGACCAGCGGGGCGTTGGCCGGCACCAGATCGTATTTGTTCGGTAGGGTGACCAGCAGGCCTTCTGAAGCCGGGCCACCGATGGCGGAGATGTCCTTGTTACCTACCCCTTCCGGACCCATGAACTTGGCCTTGAGCCCTTTCTCGGCCGACTGGCGCAGGATCAGACCCAACTCGGGGTGATAGCCGCCGTAGTAGATGAAGTCGACGTTCTCTTTCTGCAGTTTGGCGATCAGGGCGGAGAAGTCCTTGTCACCGGCTGTGATGCCTTCGAACGCCACCACTTTCACGCCGGCTTTATCCAGCGAGGCTTTCACGCTGGAGGCGATGCCTTCACCGTACTGCTTCTTGTCGTGGATGACGGCCACGCGCTGGGGCTTGACCTGCTCGATGATGTACTTGGCGGCAGTCGGGCCCTGATCGCTGTCCAGACCTATGGTGCGCAGGGTCAGCTGGTAGCCACGTTCGGTGATCTTGGGGTTGGTGGAAGCGGGGGTGATCATCAGCACGCCTTCATCTTCATAGATGTCGGAGGCTGGCAGCGTATTGTCGGAGCAGAGGTGGCCGACTACGAACTTGACCCCGTCGTTGATCACCTTGTTGGCGATCGCCACCGCCTGCTTGGGATCGCAGGCATCGTCATAGATGACGGCTTCGATCTGCTTGCCTGCGATACCGCCAGCCTTGTTGATCTGTTCGACCGCCATCTTGCCACCGGTGAACTGCATGTCACCGTATTGGGCGACCGGGCCGGTCACAGGGCCGGCGATGCCGATCTTGATGGTGTCCGCCGCATGGGCCAGCGATACCGATCCGAACAGAGCCATAGAAACCGCTGTCCTGACTGCAATTTTGCTCAACTTATTCATCGATTCGTCCCTTAATCAGTGGATTGTTTCATTTTCCATGTGTCATTCCGAACCAGGATCCCGCCAGTCCGGCAATAGGTATGGTTCTATCATTCCTCGCTGGGCAATAACAAGCTGTTAAAGATACTAACCAGAGAGGGTGGAATAAGGATTTTTTGAAACAAATAACTGATATTGCTAGTTTGCTTGGGTGTTACTGCTGATTTATCAAGTTAACATCTTCACAACAAGGTGTGCTGGTGGTAAATAGTAGAGGAAAAAACTGACGATATTTTACTCTGACGCTGCTCCCAATTTGACCAAAATCCGTTTGCGCAAATGGAGGTGACCGCCTAGATTAGCCAGCATTGACAAATCATTGGCAGTGCCCGTTAAAACCAAGCCTTTATTCGGGAAATCTGCTAATGTTCCGCCTTTGATATTCAGGAGACAGAGATGGCCACTATCAAGGATGTCGCCTCGCGCGCAGGCGTATCCATCTCCACCGTCTCACATGTACTCAATCACACCCGTCGGGTTAGCGAAGATGCAACCCAAAAAGTGCTTGAGGCGGTGGCAGAACTCAACTACGCGCCCAACTCGGTAGCGCGCAGCCTCAAGATAAACTCAACCAAGACCATAGGCATGCTGGTGACCACCAGTGCCAACCCCTTCTTTGCGGAAGTGGTGCAAGGGGTCGAAGCTTACTGCTTCGAGCAGGGCTACAGCCTGATCCTGTGCAACACCGAAAACCAGCCGCCCCGCCAGCAGCATTACCTGAGAATGCTGATGGAGAAGCGGGTCGATGGCCTGCTGGTGCTGGGGACCGACATCGACACCCCGCTGCGCGACATGCTGCGCATCCACAAGAATGTGCCACAGGTGGTGCTGGATTGGGGAACCGAGTGCGATTTCGCCAACGTGATCAATGACAACGCCCGCATAGGTGCGCGTCTGGCCGTGCGCCATCTGCTGGAGCAGGGTCACACGGACATCGTCTGTATCACGGGCCAAATCTCCAAGCCGACCACCCAGCAGCGACTGGCCGGGGTACGCGATGCCCTGGGCGAGCAGGGTCTGACTCTGAAAGAGGAGCAGATCTTCGAAGGGGATTACGAGAGCCAGAGCGGTTTCGATGCCATGCAGCGCATCCTGGCCCTCACGCCTCGCCCGACGGCTGTGTTTGCCTTCGATGATCCCATGGCCATAGGTGCTATCTGCGCTGCCTGGGAAGCCGGGGTCAAGGTGCCGGATGATATCTCCATGATCGGCTATGACGACGTGGAAATGGCGCGTTTCTCCAGCCCGCCGCTCACCACCATACGCCACCCCAAGGCCGAGCTCGGCCTGCTGGCGGTGAAGCATCTGGTGAGCCGGATCCGCAACAAGGCGCTGGAAGTCGAGTCCATGACGGTAGAGCCCGAGCTTATCGTCCGTCGCTCGGTCAAATCCCTGCGTTGACCGCCACGCCGTATTGCACGGCGATAGTCGGCACCACGAAAAACCCCCTCTTACCGAGGGGGTTTTTGTTTATGGGCGATTTATTGCAGCGCTGGCCAGAAATCCTTGTTGGCGGCCACCAGGTCATCCAGGATGGCCTTCGCCACAGAGGCGCTCGGCACCGTCTTGGACAGGGTGATCGCCTGCCACAGCTTCTGGTAAGAGCGCTCGACCCAGGCTTCCACCACCAGCTTCTCGACGGCCACCTGCTGGCCCATCAAGCCTTGCTGGAACAGGGGGATATCGCCGACCTGCAAGGGCTCGGGCCCGCTGCTGCCCACCAGGCAGGGGATTTCGACCATGGCCTCGGGGTCGAAGTTGTTGATGGCACCCCGGTTGGGGACTATCAGCAGCATCCGCTCCTGGGTGTTGAAGGCGATGGCGGTGGCCAGATCCACTATATAAGAGGCGTGCTCGTCTATCTCCAGCTCGCCCGCTTCTGAGTGGCCCGCCTTGACGATGGCGCGGCAGGCGCTGAACACCTGTTTCTCGCGGTGCTCCATCACCTCGTTGGCGCGGGTATGTTCCGGGTTGGCGTGGGCCACCACATAGTCCGGAAAGAGATAGTACTTGAGGTAGGTGTTGGGCAAGGTATCCGGATCGAGTGCCCACACATCCCTGGCCTTGGCGAAGGTATCGTTCCAGCTTGCCTCGGCATGGCTGGCGTGATCGGGCACATAGCCGTGGCGGGCGACGTGCTCCTTGATCGTCGGCATCAGGTCGTTGCCTGCCAGATCCTCGATGCGGGTCCACCAGCCGAAGTGGTTGAGGCCGTAGTAGCGCACCCGCATCTCTTTACGGGATTTAAGGCCGGCGATCTGGGCCATGCGGCCCTCGATCCCGATCGGCATGTCACAAATGTTCAGGATCTTGGCGTTGGGGCGCAGGCGACGGGTTGCCTCCGCCACTATGGCGGCCGGGTTGGAGTAGTTCAGCATCCAGGCGTTGGGGGAGTACTGCTCCATGTAATCGACCAGCTCCAGCACGCCACCTATGGAGCGCATGCCGTAAGCGATGCCGCCCGGGCCGCAGGTCTCCTGACCGACCACGCCGTGACGCAGGGGGATCTTCTCGTCCAGCTCGCGCATGGGGTATTTGCCGACCCGGATGTGGGCCATGACGAAATCCACCTCGCTGAATGCGGCCTTGGGATCGGTACCGTAGCTGAAGGCAATCTCGGGTGCCTTCTCCTTGAGCAGGATCCTGCATGCCTCGGCGATGACTTCCTGGCGGGCACCATCGTTGTCGTAGAACTTGATCTCCTTGAGCGGGAAACGATGCTGGTTCTCGAGCAGCATGAGGACGATACCCGGTGTGAAAGTGCTGCCGCCGCCGGCGATGACTACAGAGAATTTTTTCATGATCATGACTCCGTTACGAAAGAAGAGGATTGAGTGGGGTTGTTCATTATCGATTCCATATTTTCACGTACCTGTGGCACATGCAGACCTATGATTATTTGAATGCTGTCGCCATGACGAACCACTCCATGGGCGCCCAGTTGTTTGAAAACTTCATCTGCTGCGACCGAGCTGGAATTTATCAGCGACATTCTTAATCGGGTGGCGCAGTTATTCAGGTTTCTTATGTTTTTGCTGCCGCCGAGTGCTTCGATAATTTGATTCGCAATATCACCACCCCGCTGTTGTTTGGCTGCCTGATAATCTGCTTTTGAATAAAGCTTTATTTCGCTGTCTTCCCGTCCCGGGGTTTTTAAATTGAATCTCATAATGAGGCTTCTGAATATCAGGAACCAGAGTCCGGTGAACGCCAGGCCTATGGCTATCTGGGTAAACATCATGCCGGCATGGTTGTGGAACATGGGGATCCAGTTCTGCGGCAGGAACTGGTCGAGCAGGCCGCCGCCCATGTTGCCGACGACGCCGAACAGGTACATGACGGTGGCCATGGTGGCAGCCAGCAGGGCATGGATGGCAAACAGCAGAGGCGAGATGAAGAGGAAGGTGAACTCCAGCGGCTCCGTGATGCCCACCAGCATGGCGGTAAGGGTTGCCGGGATCAGCAGACCGGCCACCTTGGCCTTGTTCTCACGGGTGGCAGTGGCGTAGATGGCCAAGGCAATCCCCATTGCACCGAAGATCTTGGAGTTGCCGTGCAGGGCGAAGCCACCCTGGGGGAACAGCTCGATGAGCGGACGCGTGCTCTGGCTGAACTCCTGCAGATGCTGGGCCCAGTAAAGCTGGATGCCGCCTTCCACCGCGGCCGGGCCGAAGATGAAGGGGCCATAGATGAAGTGATGCAGGCCGGTCGGGATAAGAATGCGCTCGAGGAAGGTGTAGACCCAGACACCGAGCGGGCCCGAAATCAGCATGAACTCCTGCAGGGAGGCGATACCCATCTGTACCTTGGGCCACCCCAGCAGGGTCAGCCAGGCACAGGGGATCATGACGAAGAAGGCGATGATGGTGACAAACGAGCTGCCCTGAAAGATGCCGAGAAAGACGGGAAGCTGTCGATCAAACAGGCGGTTGTGCAGGGCAGTGACGATACCCGAGATGACGATGGCCCCTATGATGCTGGTATCCAGCGTCTTGATCCCGGCCACCATGGCCAGGCCGCTTTCACCACCGACCGTCTGGCTGAAATCGACTCCGAAATAGTCGCCCCAGGTCATCCCCATGGCATTGATGAAATAATTCCAGGTCATGAAACTGGCTAGGACGGAGAGACATGCTCGGGCTTGCGCCTTATTTGCCAGCCCAATCGGCAAACCAATGGCAAATATTAGCGGCATGTTTCTGAATACGGTCCAGCCACCTTCTTCAATAATATGTACTATTTGAAAAAACAAACCTTGCGGGTTTGCCAGCGCCTCTCCCACGAACATGGGATTTTTCAGCATGATTGCAATGCCCACTACCATACCTGCAAATGGAAACAGTAGTACAGGAGTAAACATTGCTCCGCCAAAGCGTTGAATTTGACTGAGCATATATAGTCCCTTTATTAAAAGAGTTTTTGATGGGGTGTTGTCTGTGTTGCTGAATTGAACCTAACAACAATGGGTCAAGCCCTCATGAAATATGTGGTGGTTATGTGATCCGGCGCATGCTCTTATTTAGACAAAGAGATCTAAATTTTGAGATATTGTTGTACATCTTGTTTTTGTGACGTTCTTGTCGTTTTATTTGAATTTAAAATTGTTTATTTTCAATTGGTTGAGCCTGGAGCTCCTGAATGAGAGGGCCGCGGGTACAGGCCGGGAGAGGTCTATCAGTGATCTATAAATCGGTGGCAGATCGGCTGCGTATCCGGGTCAATGGCGCGGATTGCCGGGTGGGAGACGTATTGCCGAGCGAGAAAATGCTGGCGAGCCAGTTCGGCGTGTCACGCATGACGGTGCGCAAGGCAGTGGACATGCTGATCGAATGGGGGCTAGTGGTGCGGCGCCACGGCAGCGGCACCTATGTGACCAAGAAGGATGTCCAGCATGAGACCAAGGGGCTGAGCGGCTTTACCGAGCTGATGCGCGATCAGGGTCGTCTGCTCACCAGCAAGGTGCTGGAGTTTCGTACCATGCCGGCCCCACCGGCGATTGCCAGCCACCTCAGGGTCAAGGTAAACGAGCCCGTCTATTTCTCCAGCCGGGTGCGTTCTGTGGACGGTCGGGCCCTGCTGGTGGAGGAGAGCTACATGCCGGTGCGGCTGTTTCGCACCCTGTCGGTGGCTCATCTGGAGGGGTCCAAGTTTGCCTATATCGAGAACGAGTGCCAGCTCCCCATCGCCGGCAACTACGAGAGCTTCAGCGCCGTGCTGGCCGACCGGCAGATGGCCGAGCTGCTGCATATCGAGCAGGGGGCGCCCATCCTGCGGCTGACCTCCCTCTCGTATGGCGAGAACGGGGAGTTTCTCAACTACTCCATCATGTTTCGCAACGCCAACGACTATCACGTCGACTACCACCTGCGCCGTGCCCGCGACTGACCCCGCCGCTGATGGACCATGCCGTTGCCCCTGTCACAGCACAGGCACCACGAAAACCCCCCTCGTCACCGAGGGGGGTTTTGTTTATGGGCGGGGTGCGTCTCAGGGCTTGAGGCCGAGCCGTCTGGCGAGCCGGTGCAGGTTGCCGCCGTCCATCTCCAGCGCTCGGGCGGTGGCGGCCCAGTTGCCGTGCTGGGCTGCCAGGGTCTGCTCGATCAGCCGGAGCTGGAAGGCATCGGTGGCCGTGCGCAGCCCCATGCCTGCCGTCATCTGCTGCGCTGCCTGTTCCACAGGAATGCGGCTGGATGAGGAGGCGCTGCCGGTGGCAAGGTTGAAGTGGTGGCAATCCAGTGCTGGGGCCTGACTGCCCTGCTCGGCCCGCGCCAGCACGGCGGCTCTGTGGATGGCGTGCTCCAGCTCCCGCACGTTGCCCGGCCAGTCGTAGCTGGCGAGCAGTTGCAGCGCCCTGGGCTCGATGCGCAGCCGCTCCAGCCCCAGGCTGACCCGGCAGCGTTCGCAAAAATAACCAGCCAGCAGGGGGATGTCGTCCGGCCGCTCCCGCAGGGCGGGGGCGTGGATCGGGAAGACGCTCAGGCGGTGGTAGAGATCGCTTCGAAATTGCCCCTCGACCACCGCCTGTTTCAGATCCCGGTTGGTGGCGGCCAGGATACGTACGTTCACCTTGAGGGGGGTGTCGTCACCGATGCGCTGCAGATCCCCGTATTGCAGCACCCGCAGCAGCTTGGCCTGCAGCGACAGGGAGAGCTCGCCGATCTCGTCCAGGAACAGGGTGCCCTTGTCGGCCAACTCGAACTTGCCCGCCCGGTTGTGAATGGCGCCGGTGAAAGCCCCCTTCACGTGGCCGAACAGCTCGCTCTCCGCCACCGATTCCGGCAGGGCGGCGCAGTTGAGATAGACCAGTGGCGCGCTGGCACGGGGTGAGCCCTGATGCACCGCCTTGGCGATCAGCTCCTTGCCGACTCCCGTCTCCCCTAGGATCAGCACGTTCAGCTCGGAGCTCGCCACCACGTTTATCTCGTGGCGCAACCGGTCCATGGCCGGGGAGCGGCCAATCATCTCGAGCTGGCCCGGCCCATTCTGGGTGGAGGGGGCGAGGGGTTCGCTGCTCTGGCGGGCGAGCCGTTCCAGCAACAGGGCGTTGCTGAGGGCGGCGGCGGCCAGGGCGCCCACCAGTCGCAGCTCCTCGTCGCTGATGCCGTCGAACTGGGTCGGGTTCATGCCGTCTATGGTCAGGGCGCCGATGAGCGTCTGATCCGAAAACAGTGGCAGGCCAACGCAGGCGTGCACCCTGAAGTCGTCATGATCCGGGATCAGGCCGTCATAGGGGTCGGGCAGGTTGCTGTCGGCGGGGAAGCGCACCACGTCACCTGCACGGGCGATGGCCTCCATGCGCGGATGGTCCGCCAGCGCGAAGCGGCGGCCCAGCACGTCCTGCATCAGGCCGTCGATGGCCAGCGGTATGAACTGGCCCCCCTCGTAGCGCAGCAGGGCCGAGGCGTCCGAGTGCAGCAGGCTGCGCACGCTCTGGATCAGACGGTGGAACCTGTCCTGATGGGAGATGCCGAGTTGCAGGTCGAGGGCGATGCGCGCCAGGCTGTCGGTTGAAATCACGAGAATTGTCCAAATGACAGTGTCTTTGTGTTTTTGACTATGAGTGGTAGTTGTCTAAATGACAACGCCTGAAATACGTTTTCTATAAAAACAATGAGTTACGAGTTGGCACGTCAACTGCAATGGTCCGTTCAGTCGTACATTCGCTATTGCATTCTGAGGAACAACTTGATGACCATTCACGTCAAAAACAACATTCACTGGGTCGGCCAACGGGACTGGGAGGTGCGCGATTTTCACGGCACCGAGTACAAGACCCACAAGGGCACCAGCTACAACAGCTATCTCATCCGCGAAGGCAAGAATGTGCTGATCGATACGGTCGATCACAAGTTCAGCCGCGAGTTTGTGCAGAATCTGGCGGCCGAGATCGATCTCGCCTCCATCGACGTTATCGTGATCAACCACGCCGAGGAGGATCACGCCGGCGCCCTGACCGAGCTGATGGCCCGCATCCCGGGCACCCCCATCTACTGCACCCACAACGCCATCGACTCCATCACGGGTCACCATCATCATCCAGAGTGGAATTTCCACCCGGTGAAAACCGGCGACAGCCTGGATATCGGCAACGGCAAGCAGCTGGTGTTTATCGAGACTCCCATGCTGCATTGGCCCGACAGCATGATGACCTATATGACGGAGGATGCTGTGCTCTTCTCCAACGACGCCTTCGGCCAGCACTACTGCGACGAGCACCTGTTCAACGACGAGGTGGATCAGATTGAGCTGATGGAGCAGTGCCAGCGCTACTACGCCAACATACTCACCCCCTTCAGCCCGCTGGTGACCGCCAAGATCAAGGAGGTGCTGGGCTTCAACCTGCCGGTGAGCATGGTGGCAACCTCCCACGGCATCGTCTGGCGCGACGATCCCACCCAGATCATCCTGAAATACCTGGAGTGGGCCGACCACTACCAGGAGGATCGCATCACCCTCTTCTACGACTCCATGTCCAACAACACCCGCATGATGGCCGATGCCATCGCCCAGGGCATCCACGAGGTGGACCCCGGGGTGGCGGTGAAGATCTACAACGTGGCGCGCCACGACAAGAACGAGATCCTGACCCAGGTGTTCCGCTCCAAAGGGGTGCTGGTGGGCTCCTCCACCATGAACAACGTCATGATGCCCAAGGTGGCGGGCATGCTCGAAGAGATCACCGGCCTGCGTTTTCGCAACAAGCGCGCTTCGGCCTTCGGCAGCTACGGCTGGACCGGCGGTGCCGTTGACCGGATCCAGACCCGGCTGATGGATGCGGGTTTCGACATCAGCATCTCCCTCAAGGCCAAGTGGCGCCCCGACGGATCGGCGCTGGCCCTGTGCCGCGAGCATGGTCGCCAGCTCGCCCGCCAGTGGGCACTGCACCCGCTCGAGGCGCCCCGCCCGATCATCACAACTAGCGCCGCAGCGGCTCCGGTAGTTGAGGCAGGAGTTGTGGTTGAGATGAGTGTCCCCGCTTTTTCTGGTGCGATGGGGATCCCTGCATCTCGCGGCGTGGCCCCGACCACCTGCGAGCAGGACGATGACCAGCCCATGCTCTGCACCGTCTGCCAGTGGATCTATGACCCGGCTCTGGGTGAGCCGGATCAGCTGGTGGCGCCGGGTACCCCCTGGGCCCGGGTGCCGGAGAGCTTCCTTTGCCCTGGCTGCGGCATCGGCAAGGAGGTATTCGAGCCCTGCGCGATGGAGGCCTGTGTATGAAGGCTGCGACTCTGAGTGAGGCCGGTGTCAGCCGGGAGATATTGGTGATCGGCAGCGGTTTCGCCGCCCAGCAACTGGTCAAGAGCCTGCGCAAGCTGGATGCCGAGCAGCCCATTTGTCTCATCACGGCCGACAGCGGCGACGAGTACAACAAGCCGGATCTCAGCCACGTGGTGAGCCGAGGTTGCACCGCAGCGGCCATGACCCGGCTGAGCGGCAGCGACTTTGCCGAGCAGCAGCGCATCGCGTTGCTGCCCCACTGCCCCGTGCTTGGCATCGATCCTGCTCGTCGTATTGTGATGACCGGGCAGGGGGAGTTTGCCTATGGTCAGCTGGTGCTGGCCACCGGCGCCAGTGCGGCCCGCCCCTACCTGCCTGGCAGTGAGCATCTGGTGACCCTCAACAGCCTGCAAGAGTACGCCGCTGCCGAGGGGCCAATCCAGCAGGCCCGCCGCATCATGGTGCTGGGGGCAGGACTGATTGGCTGCGAGCTGGCGATGGACATGGCGAGCTATGATCGCGAGGTCACTCTGGTGGATCTGGCCGACAGCCCGCTCAGCGCCCTGTTGCCTGCAGTGCTGAGTCAGCCACTGCAGCAGGCACTGCGCAGTCAGGGAGTGAAGTTGCAACTGGGTCAGGGTATCGCTGAACTGAGCCTGCTCGATCCCGATCGGCCCCAGGGTGGCTGGCGCGTCACCCTGAGTAACGGGCGCGTCAGCGAGCAGGATCTGGTGATCGCCGCCATCGGCCTGAAGCCGAATCTGGTACTGGCACAAGCCGCCGGGCTCGCGGTCGAGCGCGGCATCCTGGTCGACGACAGCTTGCAGACCAGCGCTCCCCATATCTTCGCACTGGGTGATTGCGCCCAGTGGCGAGGACAGCTGCTCCCCTTCCTGCAACCCATAGTGCTGGGGGCCAATGCGCTGGCGCGTACCCTGCTTGGCATGCCGACCCCACTGACCCTGCCGCCCATGCTGGTGAAGGTGAAGACGCCGCGTTATCCCTTGCAGCTGGCGGGCCGCACCAAGGGCGAGGATCTCGCCTGGCAGTGCCGCTGGAACAGCCAAGGCATGGTGGCCGAGGCGCACGGCGAGGATGGCGAGCTGTGCGGTTTCGTGGTGGGAGGTGATCAGATGAGTGCCGCCTTCCCGCTGCTGCGCCAGTTGCCCCGTTGATTCATTGATAACGTCAGGTCGGGTTGACCCGGCCACTTGAGGAGAATTGCTATGTCCATGCAACTTATTCCGTCTCACTGGGTGGTGCGTCGTTCCACTCCCTTCTTTACCCGCGAGAATGTGCCCCAGGCCCTGCTCAGCCACCACAATACGGCGGCCGGGGTGTTCGGCCAGCTCTGCGTGATGGCGGGCACAGTCACCTATCACGGCTTTGCCGACGAGCAGGCCGAGGAGCCCGAAGTCAGCCTGGTGATCCGGGCCGGGGAGTTTGCCACCAGCCCGCCCCAGTACTGGCACAGGGTCGAGCTGTCGGAGGATGCCCGCTTCAACATCCACTTCTGGGCCGAGCAGGCAGAATCCGATCAGCCCCTGTTCAACAGCCGCAAAGGGTGAGAACGGGTGGGGGCCAATCCGGGTGAATGGCCCCCTCTGCCCATGCAGATCAAAATAATCAACTCAGATGTTGGTTATTCTGTGCCCCTGAGTCGAATGAGTGCTGTGGGGGGAAAATGAGTGTGTTCGAAGCCGTGACCCTGGCCTGTGGCCTGGTCTATCTGGTCCTGTTGCAATGGCAGGCAGGGCCCGGCTGGTCATGGCGCCTCTCCCTCGGCTTGCTGCTCGTCGGCTGGTTGGTGGCGGCGGATCTCACCCTCTGGCTCGCACTGGGGCTGGTGGTTGGCACCCTCAGCCTGTTTCATCGCTACAAGCCGCTACCGATGCCAAGCGAGATCAACAGCCAGCCGCTGCGGGAGTGGACCCGCCATCTGCTGCTGCTCTGCTGGGGGCTGGTGACTGTGCAGTATGGCCTGCATATCTGGCAGCTGGGGCAGGGGATACCTCCCTGGCTGGTGCGTCCGGACGTGGTCGACAGCTTCCTGCCCATCGCCGGTGGGCTCGGGCTGCGGGCCTGGCTCAGTCAGGGCATAGTGGACCCCCATCATCCGGCTGCCACCATCACAGTGCTGGTGCTCTGCCTGTCGGCCCTGCTGCTGGGGCGGGCCTTCTGCGCTTGGTTCTGCCCGATCGGGCTGGTGGGTGAGTGGTTGCATCGTCTGCGCAGTCGATTGATGGCGGGGGAGTGGACGCCGCCGCGCTGGCTCGATGCCGTGCTGCGTTCCCAGAAATTCCTGGTACTCGGCTTTTTGCTCTTCATCATTCTGCTGGCGGTGCCCGCTGCCGCCCTGCCCGGCTATCTCGCCAGTCCCTATCATCAGGCGGCGGACATGAAGATGGGCGCCTTCTTCTTCAATTTGAACCTCATCTCCGGCCTCTGTCTGGGCTGGGTGCTGCTGATCACTGCCCTTTTTCGGCAGGGCTTCTGCCGCTACCTCTGCCCCTACGGCGCCTGGCTCGCCCTGCTGGGCTTGTTGACCCCGCTGCGCATTCGCCGCGACCCGGCCCGCTGCCTGCGCAGCGTTGGCCATGACTGCGACAAGTGCAGCCGGGCCTGCCCGTCCCGCATTCAGGTACATCAGCTGATCGCGGTGCGCAGTCTGGAGTGCAGCAGCTGCCTGAGCTGTGTCGCCGCCTGCCCCAAACGGGCCGATGCGCTGCACCTTGGCAGCAAAACGAGCCGGCTCACTCCTCGCTGGCTGCTGGGCCTGCTCTGCCTGCTGTTGTTGATACTGCCGCTGTTCTCCTACGGCCTGCTGGATATCTGGGTCAGCCAGACACCGCGGGCGGTGCGGGCCCAGCTGCTGCAGCTGTTGCCCCAACTGGCGCATTGAGCACCGATGAGTCAGTGGCAGGTGCTCCTCTGAGGGGCGCCGGGCTGTCTGAGGATGCATCCGCATTTGATACCTGAGGGGTAGCAGGGTAAAGTCCCTTCCCCGACATGATGGCCCTGCTGCCATGTCGGGCCGGCAGCTAGCCCCGGTCACACCTTGCTCCGCTTTCGAAGCAGCAAGCACCCGGCGCCGGCAGCAAGATGAGCGCGATCTACCATGACAACCGGCGTAGCAAATGCAACGGTCCGCGGTCGCGATCAGATCAACAATCGTCTTTGGAGAAGTAAATGGGACAGAAACCATCTTTGGTGGGCGGGGCATGCATCATTGCCGGCGTCTGTGTGGGGGCCGGCATGCTGGGCTTGCCGAGTGCCGGGGCGGGCGCCTGGACCATCTGGTCCATCCTGGCCATTACCCTGACCATGGTAGTGATGACGGTCTCTGGCTGGATGCTACTGGAATCCTATCAGGGCTACCCGCTGCGCGTGTCGTTCGATACCGTGACCCGGGAGTTGCTGGGGGACAAGGTCAACGCCCTCAACAACATCACCGTCTACTTCGTCGGTGGCATACTGCTTTACGCCTACATCACCTCGGCCGGTCTCATCATAGATGGGATGACGGGGATCGGCAGCCACTGGGCCTCAGTTCTGTTCACCCTGGGCTTCTCCGGGCTGGTATGGCACTCGACCCGGGCTGTGGATCGTATCTCGGTCGTGCTGGTCATCGCCATGGGGCTGAGCTTCGTGTTCGGCATCTCGGGTCTCTCCCTCAACATCAAGCCGACCCTGTTGTTCGATACCCTGAGCGAGCACGCCAGCTATGCACCCTATGCGCTCGCCATGCTGCCGGTGGCACTGACCTCGTTCGGTTATCACCACTCTGTCTCCTCCATGCGCGCCTATTACGGTGAGGAGCGCCGCGCCCGTTACGCCATTCTCGGTGGTACCGCCATAGCGCTGCTGTTCTACCTGATCTGGCTGGTGAGCGTGTTCGGCAACCTGCCGCGCAGCGAGTTCGGGCCCGTGGTGGCGCAGGGCGGCAACGTCGACGTGTTGCTCAAGGCCTTGGCTTCGGTGATAGAGTCGGAGGCCGTCTCCAACGCCCTCAACCTCTTCTCCATGGCCGCTATCCTCTCCTCCTTTATTGGTGTGGGTCTGGGTGTGTTCGACTATCTGGCGGATCTGTTCAAGTTCGACAACAGTCCCAAGGGCCGCGCCAAGTCATGGGGTGTGACCTTCCTGCCACCGCTGCTGCTCTCCCTGCTGTTCCCGTTCGGTTTCCTGATGGCCATCGGCTACGCAGGCGCAGTGGCGACCCTCTGGACCTGCATCATACCGGCGCTGCTGGCCTGGAAGGTGCGCGCCGGCAAGAGCGAGCAAGGCGGCAAAGGTGATGGCTTCCGCGCGCCGGGCGGCCTGCCGATGATAGTGGGGGTCTTGCTGTTCGGTGTGCTGACCGCGCTCTTCCACCTGCTCAATATGGCGGGTCTGCTGCCTGTCTATACCGGCTGATCAAGCCTGGCCAGTCCCACCTGCACTTGTGGGGGATCAACAAAACGGCGCCTTCGGGCGCCGTTTTGGTATAAGGCCAGTGCCCCACTCTTCCCTTGCATCCTGCCCATGCGCCCAGCAAGGGCACACTTCGCTCGCCATCGAAGCGTTGCTGCGGTAGCTCCCTTAATCTGCAGGCTCTTATCGCAAGCAGAATGGAGAGGCAAGGATGTACGATATTCACGTGATGTTGCCCGATAACCCGGGCTCGCTGGGGCAGTTTGGTCTCTTGATGGGACGGGCAGGCGTCAGCCTGGAAGGCGGGGGCATGTTTACTGCGGGTGGAGCAGGTCATGCCCATTTTCTGGTTGAGAATGGTGCCAGGGCGGCCCAGGCTGCAGAGCAGGCCGGTTTGACGGTAGTTGCGGTACGTGAAGTGCTGGTGCGTCGTCTGAAACAGGAAGTGCCGGGTCAGCTTGGCGCCATCTGCAGCGCCTTGGGGGATGCATCGGTCAACATCATCATCCTGTACAGTGACCATGCCAACCAGCTGATACTGGTGACGGATGATATCGACAAGGCCCGCACTGTCACGGCCGAGTGGCAATAGCAACGACGAGCAGAGCGTAGAGATATGAGCGAACAGGACACCCTTGAACAAGGTCTGGCACAGGTGGCGGCCGCCATTGCCGACAGTAGTCGCGCCCGCATGCTGTGCGCCCTGATGGATGGCCGTGCCTGGACGGCCACCGAGCTGAGCACTGTGGCCGAGGTGTCGGCATCCACTGCCAGCAGTCACCTTGCCATGCTCCAGCAACAGGGACTGACGGCCTGTGTCCGGCAGGGCAAGTATCGCTACTACCGCATCGCGAGCCACGAGGTGGCGCTGGTTGTTGAGCAACTGATGGGGCTGGTGGACATGGGCGCCGGTGCGCTCAGGAGTAAGACCCCGGAACGACTGCGCTTTGCCCGCACCTGTTATGACCATCTGGCGGGCGAGCTGGGGGTGAGACTCCATGACAGCCTGATTGCCCGAGGTTGGCTGGACGCCAGCAGTTATGCCCTGACTCCTGAGGGGGAGCACCATTTCGCGCAGCTTGGGGTTGATTGCCAGCCGAGTGGCAAGCGCCACTTTGCTTGCCACTGTCTCGACTGGAGCGAGAGGCGCATGCATCTGGGAGGCGAGCTGGGAACCCGGCTGCTTGCCCATCTTTTGGACAAGGGGTGGCTGGTGCGAGGACTGGGCAGTCGTGAGCTGATCCTGACCGATCGGGGCCAGCGGTTGCTGCAACAGCGGTTCGGCGTTGTGCCACCGTAGTCTGCCATTCAGCTGGTTTGGGCTATAGTTTGGTTCTCTTTGGAGCCTGACTATGGAGATGGCTATGGCATGGACTATCGATGATTCTCAACCCCGGATCCTCTACAACAAGGACAAGCATGTTGCTGTGACCCCGTCGGCCATGAGCAAGTATCACGAATGGCGGCGGGAGATCGAGCGCGGCTCGGATCCCAAGAGTGCCGCCGGCAAGGTCGGCGATATGCACTACGAGCAGCTGAGCGGCAACAACAAGGGGGTCTACACGATCCGGCTCAGTCAGGAGCACAGGGTCGCCTTTACCATCAATGGCACCCTGCAACAGGTCAAGGTGATCAGCATTGGCGGCCACTTCCCTCCGAGTTAGTGTGAGGGGGTGTGCTGCAACAAGAAAAACGGCGCCTTTTGGCGCCTTTTTGATAACAAAAGCTAGCCGTTCGGGGGGGGGGCCATCTGACGTTGAACTCAGCGGTAGCGGGCTGCGGTGATGAATTGGCCGAAGGTTTCACACCAGACGATGACGCTGCTGTAGCGGGCTGGATCGATGCTGGCGGGCAGTGGCACGATAAAGTTGTCGAAGGTTTTGACCGGCCCGACGTGCACCATCTGCGCTTTCAGGCGGGAAAAATCCGCCTCGGTTTCGACAAATTCCGGTGATAGATAGAGCTGGTAATCGGGCCCAGGTGCCAGTTGCCCCATCAGGCTGACGGCGTCGGGCCCAATGCTCACCTTGCCTTCCCCCCAGTGCAGCCGGTCGCTGTCTTTGAGATCCCGACGAAAGGTGCCGCTGAAACTGGCCTGCTGCTGGCTGGCCGCTACCGCTTCACTGCTCGGTGCGGGTGGGGCGATCAGTATGGGCAGGGTATAGATGCCGGCGGCAAACCCCAATCCCCCTATCAGCAGATGAGTCGCCAGCAGCAGGGCCAGGGTCTTGCGTTGCATCATGTCTCTCTCCTTGATAAATGGATGACGATGCCGCTAGCCGCGGCATCCCCACAGACGGGTCACGCTGCTCGCCATCATGCTCCCGGGTCAGGTGAGTGATGGGGGGGATTATGATGATCGATGGCGGGGGCGCTTGCCTGGCTCACCTCTCCCGTTTTACTGAAGGGCATCGAAATCCACGGGGGGCAGTATTTCGAAACCGGGTTTGGCAAACAGATAACCTTGCATCAGGTCTATCCCCATCTCCTGCAGACATGCCATTTCATCCCGGGTTTCGATCCCTTCCGCCAGGGGGGTGATGTTCAACTCCTCAAAGAGGGCGAGACAATGGCGCACAATGGCCTGGCGGACCTTGTCTTTATCGATCCCCCTCAACAGATGCATATCCAGTTTGATGATGTCTGGCAGAAAATCTGCCAGCAGATTGAGACTGGAATACCCGGCGCCAAAGTCATCCATCGCCGTCTTGAAACCGAGTGCCTGGTAGTGATCCACTATGTGGCGAATATGCTGGTTATCCGCCACGCGCTCCACTTCGGTGAACTCGAACATGATCTGCTCGATGGGAAACTGGTGCTCCCGCGCTGCTTGCAAGGTGGTGCGGATGCAGCGCTCCGGACGATAGACCGCATTGGGCAGGAAATTGATGCTCAGCATTCCCTGCATCTTGAGTTTGGCCGCCAGTGCAATGGCTTTGATCCGGCAAAGCTGATCAAAGCGGTAGCGATTGTCATCGTTGACCCGTGAAATCACTGAGTGGGCTGGTTCGTTATTGATCCCCCTGACCAGCGCTTCATAGCCAAATATGGTACGGGTGCGACAGCGAATTATGGGTTGAAAGGCCATGGTGAAATCGAAGCCGAGATCCCCGCTTTCCTGGCACTGCTGGCACGATAGCTGGGGGGGAGCAGAAGGTATGTCCATGCTTTCCTCATAAGGGGGACTGGTGAGCCGGAGCGCGATATCAAGCCTATATCCAGCCTCAAATGATAACAAGCCTGGATGGCGCCCGGAAAACGGTCTGCCAACAGGTGAATTTGCTGCCATTGAACACTAAACGCTATCTGCCGGAAAGAGGCCAGGCCGGTTGCCAGGGTGTGCTCTCTTGCAGCGCTTGTCGTTGATAACGGGCTATGGCGCCTTCCTGTTTCATCTGGCGGATAACGAGCGCCAGCTGGGCCACCAGGTTTTTATGTCTCTCGTGCAGATAAACATATGAGTCAAGGGTATCCATGATGCCTGCGGAATAGATCCTGGTACCGGCTTCAGACCTGGTGATCTGCACGGCTATAGCCTGCCTGGCTACCATGGTTTGCTCAATATAGAGATCGCTGCGCCCTTTGAGCAGTTTGCCCATTCCCTGATCCACAGTGCTGATATCAAACAGCTGGGCGGGTGCCACCACCCTGGACAGTGCCAACTCTGGCAACTTGGCCCCGCGGCGGTATTCCACCCGATAAGAGGTGCCGAGCAGGCTGCTCCACCCCTTGAGCTGAATACCCGGAATGGCGGCATACGCCTCATAGGAGAGGGTGAAGTGGGATTCGGGGACTTTTAGCAGGTGGCGGGTTTGCAGTTGATATTCGGTGGCACGATGTATCTCGCCATCGACCTCGCCACTCTCGGCCATATGGGGGGCTCGCCCGCCCGGGTAACCGGCATAGATGAAGTCGTAGCCAAGGCGCGCAAAGGCATCCTGATAAATCAGCTTCAGCCAGCGGCCGTACATGGACTCCTTGGTATCCAGCGAGCTCACCAGGGTGATGGTGCCTTTGGTCGGTGCGCCCATTACCAATGAGACGTGCAGCAGGAGCAGCATGGCAGAAAAGAAGAGGCAGAAGCTGGGTCTCTGCAGCATGAATTTCCCTGATGGTCAGCGGCTATTAACAGGAGGTTGCTTTCATCATCCTAGCCCACGGCCGTCGCCGATTCAGATTTTTCGGGGGTGAACCGTGCCTGAAAAAGCGATGAGTGTGCCAGCTATGTTACGCCCGGTCACGGCTCGGCGCGACTGGTGCGATCAGGTTCGGCAGGACATGGAGGGGGAGTGAGTTGTCAAAGGCTGGAACTAGGTGGGTGTCCCAGTTTTTCGTCTGCTCCAATCCGAGCCTGCACCGTGAACGGGTCGAGAGCCGGACGGCCGATATTGCGGGGTTTGCATTGCCGGACTGGCAGGCGGTGCTCGACCGTGAATATGAACCCTGGGACAGGGAGCGGCTGATACTGGATAGTGCCACCCTGTCGGTAGCCCAGAGCGTGGAGAAGATTGTCGCCACGTTGGCAAAGCCGTTGTAGGTTCGATTAGCGCAGCGTAATCGGACGATCGAGATGTTTTTGTTTTGGTTGTTCCTGCGAGTCTGCGGCAGCCAGCCGGAGGGGGCAATTCGGCTGGCCGTTATGGCGGGAGAATCGATTTACGCGAACGTCCGATTACGCCTGACGGCTAATCGAACCTACGGGCTGCTCGGATGAGAGAAAAATTGGTGGGTGTCACATTTTTTAATTGTGTTAATGTGTTTTTATTAAATCTGTTCAGGGATATGAGTAGCAATTATGGATATTGTAGATTTTATAAGACAATTCTTTTTTGAGTTATCAAAGCAATTAGAAGCATCAGACTTATACCTCGCGATCTTTGCCGCTTTATTAGGTGCAGTGGTCGGAGCACTGCTTACAATGCTTGTATCGATTCTCTCTGGATTTTTTAATAAATTAAGCTATAACAAATTGGTTAGAATGCAAATTCATCATATAACCGAATCCAATATAATGCGATGTCAAGTTAATATAGGTGTTCTAAATAATGAGATTGATGGATTATCTTCTCGGAGGAAATTCACATTGAATGGTCTTGCTTTGCTTCAAGACTACGAAAATACGTTACTTTATACACCAGCAAAATTTAGACCTACAGAGCTTTTTTTAATCCGCATGCAAACCACAGCATTGAACTCACATCATGCGCAGCTGGCGTCAATGCTAGAACAACGAGCCAGACTGGATATAGAAATTAGAAAAGCCCCCCAAGGTGAGCAAGAGTGGGAGTTAACAGGGCTAAGACTCGAGTATGATAGGCATCTTAAAAATAAATTTTCTGAGATACAAGAATTTACAAAAGCCCTTAGAGATTATATTGACCTTGGATGTTTCAAACGATTCGTTATGAATTTCATTCCTCTAAGAGTGATTAAAAGCCAGTCAATGGAAGTTGTCATGGAGACACCAACTCAGACCAACTAACTGGCACTCTACATCACATTGGAGGACCAATTAGGTAGATCTATTAATTATTTCTTCACTATTAAACCGCCTTTTTTATTAGTGAATATTAAATATATTGGTAAGGATTCAATAAAAAAGGCGCCTCGCGGCGCCGTTTTTAATATCACTTACTCAACCAAGATCACTGCAACAGGGAGATATCCGCTACTTGCAGGAACAGGTTGCGCAGGTTGTTCAGCAGTGCCAGACGGTTGGCCTTGAGGGCCTCGTCGTCGGCCATCACCATGACTTCGTTGAAGAAGGTATCGACCGGCTCGCGCAGGGCGGCCAGACGGGTGAGGGCAGCCTGATAGTCACCGGCAGCGAACAGCGGTGCCAGTTCGGCTTGCAGGGCAGCAACCTGAGTTGCCAGCGCCTTCTCGGCAGCGTCCTGCAGCAGTTCCGGTTTGACGGCAGTCGGCAGTTCGCCTTCGACCTTGGCCAGAATGTTGCTGACGCGCTTGTTGGCAGCAGCCAATGCCAGTGCGGCATCCAGACTGCGGAAGTGGCTGACGGCCTTGACGCGACGATCGAAGTCCAGCGGACGGGTCGGGCGGCGGGCCAGCACGGCCAGCACAACATCGGCACCTATGCCTTCGTCCTGATAGGCGGCGCGGAAGCGACCCAGCATAAAGTCGACCACATCGGTGACGACGGTTTTGTTGGTCAGCTTGTCGCCGTAGACACGTACTGCTTCTTCCACCAGTTCAACCAGATCCAGATCCAGCTGCTTCTCGGTCATGATGCGCAGGGCACCGATGGCGGCGCGGCGCAGAGCGAACGGGTCTTTGTCACCCTTGGGCAGCATGCCGATGCCAAAGATACCGGCCAGGGTGTCGAGCTTGTCGGCCAGCGCCACGGCGCAGGCTTCCAGAGCGGACGGCAGGGCATCACCGGCGAAGCGCGGCATGTACTGCTCGTTGAGGGCTACGGCCACCACTTCGTCTTCGCCATCGTGACGGGCGTAGTGCATCCCCATGACACCCTGGGTGCTGGCGAACTCGCCGACCATGTTGGTCATGAGATCACACTTGGAGAGCAGACCGGCACGCTTGGCCTGAGCCACGTTGGCACCGATGCGCTCGGCGATAAAGCCGGCGACGGTCTCGATGCGCTCGACCTTGGCCTTGACTGTGCCCAGCTGTTGCTGGAACAGCACGGTTTCAAGGCGCGGCAGGCGGGAGGCCAGAGTCTGCTTGAGGTCAGTCTTGAAGAAGAACTCGGCGTCAGAGAGACGGGGGCGAACCACCTTCTCGTTGCCGCTGATGATCTGGCTCGGGTCTTTCGACTCTATGTTGGTGACGAAGATGAACTTCGGCAGCAGCTTGCCGTGCTTGTCGTAGACCGGGAAGTACTTCTGGTCACCCTTCATTGTGTGCACCAGCGCCTCAGCCGGCACGGCCAGGAACTTCTCTTCAAAGTTTGCGGTCAGCACGACCGGCCACTCGACCAGTGCGGTGACCTCTTCCAGCAGGGCGTCGTCCAGATCGGCAACGCCACCGAAGGCGGCAGCGGCCGCTTCGGCGTCAGCCTTGATCTTGGCCTTGCGCGCCATAAAGTCGGCAACCACTTTGCCTTTTTCCAGCAGGATCTGCGGGTACTGGCCGGCGTTGTCGATGGTGAACTCGGGCTCGCCCATAAAGCGGTGACCGCGAATGGTGCGGGCAGAGTCGATACCCAGAATGTGAGCGGGAACCAGATCCCCATCCAGCAGCAGGGTCACGGTGAACACCGGACGCACGAACTGGATGGTCTTGTCGCCCCAGCGCATCATCTTGGGGATGGGCAGCTTGGCCAGTGCAGCAGCGACCAGTTCGCCCAGCAATTCTTTAGCCGGACGGCCTTCGACCTTGGCGGTGTGAACCAGCCACTCACCCTTGTCGGTGACCAGACGCTCGGCCTGTTCAACTGTGATGCCGTTGCCACGGGCCCAGCCTTCGGCAGCCTTGGTCGGCTTGCCTTCGGCATCGAACGCCTGGGAGACGGCCGGGCCGCGCTTCTCGACGCTCTTGCTCGGCTGCTCGCTGGCCAGCGCGTGTACCTTCAGCGCCAGGCGGCGCGGTGAGGCGAACCACTCGACGTCGCAGAAGGCCAGGTCGGCCTTGGTCAGCTCGGCTTTGAAGTTGTCGGCAAAGGCTTCGGCCAGGGAGCGCAGGGCTTTTGGCGGCAGCTCAGCTGTGCCGATCTCTACCAGAAATGTATGTTGTGCCATGTCCGTTCCTTAACCTTGCTTGTTCTCAGTGCGCTTGCACATGGGGAAACCCAGCGCTTCGCGGGAGGCGTAGTAAGCCTCGGCCACGGCCTTGGTCAGGGTGCGAATGCGCAATATGTAGCGCTGACGCTCGGTGACCGAGATGGCCTTGCGGGCATCCAGCAGGTTGAAGGAGTGGGCAGCTTTCAGAATGCGCTCGTAAGCGGGCAGCGGCAGCGGTGTTTCCAGTGCCAGCAGGTGCTGGGCCTCTTTCTCGTACTGCTCGAAGCAGTGGAACAGGAAGTCCACGTCGGCGTGTTCGAAGTTGTAGGTGGACTGCTCCACTTCGTTCTGGTGGAACACGTCGCCGTAGGTGGTCTTGCCCAGCGGGCCATCGGACCAGACCAGGTCATAGACGCTGTCCACGCCCTGGATGTACATGGCCAGACGCTCGAGACCATAGGTGATCTCGCCGGTCACCGGCTTGCACTCCAGGCCGCCAACTTGCTGGAAGTAGGTGAACTGAGTCACTTCCATGCCGTTGAGCCACACCTCCCAGCCCAGACCCCAGGCACCCAGAGTCGGGTTTTCCCAGTTGTCTTCCACGAAGCGAATGTCGTGGATTTCAGGATCCATGCCCAGCTCTTTCAGCGAGCCGAGGTAGAGTTCCTGAATGTTGTCGGGGGAAGGCTTGATGATCACCTGGAACTGGTAGTAGTGCTGCAGGCGGTTCGGGTTTTCACCGTAGCGGCCGTCGGTCGGACGGCGGGACGGTTGCACGTAGGCGCAGGCGATGGGCTCCGGGCCCAGAGCGCGCAGACAGGTCATGGGGTGTGAAGTACCAGCACCCACTTCCATGTCCAGCGGCTGAATAATGGTACAGCCCTGGCGGGACCAATAGTCCTGCAGCTGCAGGATCAGGCCCTGAAAGGTTTTGACATCGAATTTTTGCATAGTGTTTTTCGCGCGAAGTGAAATCAGAGCAAGATTTGCTGAATGTGAACCGAAGGAGTATACCGTCTGGCATGGTCGGATAATAGGCGAAATTGTAGGGGATTCATGGGGCGGGGCTGCGCCGGGCCTGGTTGGCCCGGGATGGAAGCCCCCTCATGTGGCCGATGAAATCCCCTTGTCGGACAGAGAGTCGGGCAGAGAAAAACAACAGGAGACGAAGAATGGAACTGCGCTGCGCCTGGGTGACCAAGGACCCGGAATATATTGAATACCATGACAAGCAGTGGGGCCGGCCGGTCTATGACTCCCGCGAGCTGTTTGCCAAGCTCTGCCTCGATGGCCAGCAGGCGGGGCTGTCGTGGATCACCATCCTCAAGCGTACCGAGAGCTACCATCGAGCCTATGCCGACTTTGATCCTGTGCTGATCGCCCAGTTCGGCGAGCAGGATGTAGAGCGGCTGATGGAGGACACCGGCATTATCCGCAACCGCCTCAAGGTGCAGTCGATCATCAAAAACGCCCGTGCCTATCTGGCGTTGCAAGATCAGGGGATCGACTTCGCCGACTTCCTCTGGGGCTTCGTTGGTGGCGCTCCCATGGTCAACCAGCGGCAGGGCAACGGCGATATTCCGGCCACATCAAAGGAGTCGGATGCCATGTCGAAGGCACTCAAGAAGCTCGGCTTTAACTTCGTCGGCAGCACGATTTGCTACGCCTTCATGCAGGCAGTGGGGATGGTGAACGATCATCTGGTCAGTTGCCCCTGCCACGCCGAGTGTCAGCAGCCCGCCTGAGGCCACTTATCGACCGTGCCAGACTCCCGTCAATAGGCTATCGGTCACGCCGAATGGCCTGGGGGTGTCGGCCACCCTCTTCCTTGCGATAAGTTCGGCTGCATTTGTAGCCGAATTTGGCCCGCCAAGCGCCGCTGGCGCGCAAAAAACGCTCACTCTCGCCAGCCGTTCAGACCTGCGTCAGACAATGGCGTGATGGCGCGTTACAATCCGGCCCCCGGCATGGTGCCGGACTGTATTCATAGAGGTTTTTTCATGCGAGCCAAGATACTGGTGCCAGCCCTGGCACTGACCGTTGCCCTGAGTGGCTGTACTACCAATCCCTATACTGGCGAACAGCAGACTGGCAAGGCCGCCTGGGGTGCGCTGGCCGGCGCCGCGGCGGGCGCCGCCGTGGGGGCGCTCTCCTCCAGCAAGGGGGATCGCAAGAAGGGTATTCTGACTGGCGTGGCCGCCGGCGCCGCCCTGGGTGGCGGTATCGGTTACTACATGGATGTGCAGGAAGCCAAGCTGCGCGAGAAGCTGCAGGGCACTGGCGTCAGCGTGACCCGCAATGGCGACGAGCTGATCCTCAATATGCCGAACAACGTCACTTTCGACAGCTCCAGCGCCCAGCTCAAAGCGGCCGGTGCCAATACTTTGTCCGGCGTTGCCATGGTGGTTGCCGAGTTCGACAAGACCCGCCTGAACGTGGTCGGTCACACCGACAGCACAGGCTCTCGCGATCTGAACATGAAGCTCTCCGCCCAGCGTGCCGATGCCGTAGCCGCCCAGCTGATCGGCCATGGGGTAACGGGTAGCCGTATCTCCACCCAGGGTGTGGGCCCGGATCAGCCGGTTGCCACCAACAGCACTGCCGCCGGCAAGGCTCAGAACCGCCGGGTTACCATCACCCTGATCCCGACCGCGTAAGTTGCCCCGGTTTGTGGTAACGAAAAGGCCCCGCCAGTGATGGCGGGGCCTTTTGCTATCCGGTGTTGCGGACTTAAACGGCCGCAGTGCTTGCGTCAGGGTAGCCAGGCATACCGTTCGGCTTAAACTGCCGCAGTCAGCTGCACTTCCACCTTGTAGCCTTCGTGGGCAAGTCGGGCTTGTACGCAGGCGCGTACCGGTGCCGTGCCAGCCGGGATCCAGGCATCCCACTGTTCGTTGAAGGCGGCGATATCCGCAATGTCCTTCAGATAGATGTTGGCCATCAGGATCTTGTCGACCCCGGAGCCGTTGGCTTCCAGCAGGCGCTGCAGGCTGGTCAGCACTTCGCGGGTTTGCTGGTGAATGTCGGCGTCATCTGTGGCGGGCACTTCCACCACGTAGAGGGTGCCGTTGTGGATGACCACGTCTGACCAACGCTGGGTGGTACCGACTCGGGTAATGGCTGTCATGTTTGCTCCGAAACTGGGCTTATTGACCCTTGCGGATCAGATAGCGGTAGGGGGCCTGCTCTGTCTCGCTGGCGACCAGGGTGTGATCCATGAAGCGGCAGAAACTGGGGATGTCGCGAGTGGTTGAGGGATCGTCGGCGCTGATCAGCAGAGTCTCGCCCTGGGCCATCAAGCGCACTTTTTTACGCACCATCATTACGGGTTCCGGGCAACGAAGCCCGATTGCGTCCAACTCATGAGTCGCATTGCAGAATAAAGTAGTCATCAATAATCAACCTTCAACCGCACTTTCTTGCGCGCTATCGTCACGGGTTCGGGGCAACGAAGCCCGATTGCATCCAATTCATGGGTTGCGTCGCAGAATAAAGTACTCATCAATAATCAACCTTCAACCTATTCAGCTGCCAATGATACTCAAGGCGAAAAAATAATCAAACAATGAGGCCTTAATGCAGCATATGTAACCAAAGTGTGATCTGGCCCTACCCACATCTCGCCTTATGAGTAATATAAAAATTGAATCATATTCAACAAGGAGGTGTGAATATGCAGGTCTCCTACGGCAGATTGCAAGCCTACGCAGGCATGGGGTTCTTGGCTTTCGCCATGATAGTGATGGGCAGCCCGATCGGTAATACCGGCACCTGGTTCGGTGCCATGGTGATGATAGGGTTGGGGCTCTGGATCGAGCTCAGCGATTACTACGACGAAGATGAGGACGAGAACGACAATCCTTGAACAGTTAGTTTCTCCCACAACGACAAAGGCGGATCACCATCCGCCTTTGTCGTTTCTGGCTGTCGAGAAAAGGATTAGCGGGTCGAGCGCATGGCCCGCTCCAGATGCAACGCCGTCTGCTGCGGATTGGCATTGGGATCGTTGAAGAAGTTGCTCAACACATCCATGATCGCCTGGCGCATGTTGGTCGGCGTTGCCATCCCTTCCGCCATGCTGGGCAGCAGATTGCCCTCTCGCTCCGCCAGCAGGAAATCCTGATAGGAGCGCAGGGCGCAGCGATCGAACTTGCTCATGTCCGGCTTGGTAAGGGCGGGGATCGAGCCCTTCACCCGGTTGAACTCCTGCTGGAAGCGCGGCGTCATCAGCAACTGGGCCAGTTCACCCTGTGCCTGCAACTGGGCGGGATCCCGCTGCTTGAACATGGCGATGGAGTCCAGGTTGTAGCTGAACAGACCGTCGCTGCCCGGGCTGGACAGGCACTCTATGTCTTCACCCGGCCTGTAGTTGCTCACGCTCAGCTCCCCCTTCACCCAGTCCCCCATCAGCTGCATGGCGGCTTCGCCGGTTTCCAGCTGGGTGGTAGCCTGATGCCACTTCAAACCGACGAAGCTCTTGGGTACGTAGGCGCGCAACTGCTGGAAGCGAGTCAGCACCCGTACCATGTCGGGGCCGGTCAGGGTCGCGCCGTCCAGTTCGACGAAGGCCTTGCGATAGAAATCCTTGCCTCCCTCGCCCAGCGCCACCGTTTCGAACAGCACCGCCAGCTGCCAGGGTTCGTTGCCGATGGCGAGCGGTGTGATGTTCTGTGCCTTGAGCTGCTCTGCCACCACCACGAACTGGTTCCAGTCGGTAGGCGGGGTCAGCTCCAGCTTGTCGAACACCTTGCGGTTGAGCCAGAGCCAGTTGACGCGGTGAATGCCGGTGGGCACCGCCATCAGGGCGCCATTCTGGCTGAGGGTTTCTCGCACCATGGCCGGTAGCTGCGGATACCAGCCCAAGTGTTCGGCCATGGGTGTGAGGTCGCGAAGAAAGCCGAGCCCGGCCCACTCCCGCAACTCGTAGCCTTTGAGGTGTGCCGCCTCCGGCGGGTTGGCCGCCAGCGCCCGGCTCTTGAGTACCGTCATGGCGCTCTTGCCGCCGCCGCCCTGCACCGCGAAGTCGTTCCACTGGTTGCCCTGCTCGGTCCACTCGGACTTGAGCACCTCCACCGCCTTGGCCTCGCCACCGGAAGTCCACCAATGCAGCACCTCCACCTGGGAGGCGCCTACAGGCAGGGAGAGCAGGGCGACAATGGCAAACGGGAACAACTTCATACTGTGACAGCCTTGAGTGAAGGAGAGTGGTCGGTGCCGACCGCACTCCACCCGTGCAGCACCCCGACACGCTGGGAGGCGGCAACGGGCGAAGAGATCAGGGCGATGACAGAAAAAGATAACCACTTCATAAGGTTACTGCCTTGGTAGGGAGAGGGTGGCCTGCAGGCCGCCCTGCGGGCGATTTTCCAGCACCAGATCGCCGCCATGGGCGTGGGCTATGTTGCGGGCTATGCCCAGACCAAGGCCGGTACCGGCCAGATCCGTGCTGAGCCGGTAGTAGGGCTCGAAGATGCGCTCGAACTGATCGTCCGGCAGGCCGGGGCCCTCATCCATGATGAAGAGGATCAGCATCTCCTCGTCGTCCATGATGATGATGCGCACCTTCTGGCCGTATTTGATGCCGTTGTCCACCAGGTTGCCGATGCAGCGCTTGAGCGCCAGCGGCTTGCCACGGTAGAGCTGCTTGCAGTGGCCCTCTATGGTCAGCCGTTCGTCATGCAGGTTCATGGACTCGGCCATCTGCTCCAGCATGGCGTCTATGTCCAGCTGCTCTATGTTCTCGTGGATGTCGGTGTCTTTCACCGTCTGCAGCGCCCCTTTGACCATCAGCTCCAGCTCGTCCAGGTCCTTGTTGAACTTGCCGATCTGCACCTCGTCATCGAGCAGCTCGACTCTCAGCCGCAGCCGGGTGATGGGGGTCTTGAGATCGTGGGAGATGGAGCTGAACAGCCGCTCCCTATCATCGATATAGCGGCGGATGCGGTGCTGCATGATATTGAAGGCGCGGGTCGCCGCCACGATTTCCGATGCCCCTTCCTCTTTGAGGGATGGCTGGTCTATATCCTTGCCCAGGTTGACCGCCGCCTTGGCGAGACGACGCAGCGGGCGGGTCTGCCAGCGCACCAGCAGGAAGGTGAAGAAGCAGAGAAACACCGTCATCAGGGCGATGAAACGCACCTGGTTGCTCGGCATCACTGTATCGTCGAGGGTCATGTAGGGGGCGGGCAGCAGGGCTGCCAGATAGAGCCATTCACCCGGCTCTATCTCTATCTGGGTCACCAGCACGGGCGGATTGAGCGGTTCCAGCGACAGGGTATAGCGGGCCCAGGAGGAGGGCAGATCCGCCAGCAGGGTGTCGTTGTTGAAGACGTGCAGGTCCTCGGGTCGGGAGAAATCCACCTTGATGGCCATGGCGTCCGAGAGCTTGCGGACCAGCACCCCCTGCACCTCTTTCAGCACCAGCGTCTTGCGCTCGCTGTCGGGGATGGCGCTGATGTGGATCTCTTCCTCGTTGAGTGACACGAAGAAGCGGCTCCCCCCCATATTGCGCAGCTGATCCAGCGCTATGTGGCGGTACTGCAGCGGAAGGGATTTGAAGAAGTTGACGGTGGAGGCGGCCGACAGTGCCAGATTGCGGGTGGTGCTGAGCATGCCTTCCAGCTCCCGTTTCTGGATCTGTTGCATCCAGATACCGGTGAGTATGGTCTGGGAGAGCAGGATGGCGAGCAGCAGCAATAGCAGCATCCGCGACAGCAGGGAGCGGGGGACCAGCGCCCGCCAGAACCAGCCACTCCTCATGGGATCTCGTGCCTTTTGTCGATCAGCATGCCGTTGCTACCTTTTTACCCTTCACGGGATCTCGTGTACTTCGGCAATCAGCATATAGCCACTGCCGCGTATGGTCTTGATGATGCGCGGGCTCTTGCCGTTGTCACCCAGCTTCTGGCGCAGACGGCTGATCTGCACGTCGATGCCGCGCTCCATCGGCAGGCTCTCGCGGCCCCGGGTGGCATCGGAGATGGTGTCTCTGTCCAGCACCACGCCGGGTTGCTGCAGGAACATGCCGAGCAGCAGGGCGTCACTGCCGGAGAGGTCCAGCAGGCTGCCATCGTCGTGGGTCAGCTGGTGGCTCAGGGTGTCCAGGGTCCATTCGGCAAAACGCAGGCGGCGGCTCGGTTCTTTCTCTTTTTCCGGCTGGCGGAATTCGGCGCGGCGCAGCAACGCCTTGATACGAGCCTGCAGCTCGCGCGGGCTGAACGGCTTGGCGATGTAGTCGTCGGCGCCGAGTTCGAGGCCGATCACCCTGTCTGCCTCATCGGAGGCGGCGGTCAGCATTATGATGGGTACCTGGGAATCGCGACGGATCTGTTGGCACAGGGTAAAGCCGTCGTCGCCGGGCATCATGATATCGAGAATAATCAGGTCCGGGCTGTGCAGGGCGAGCTGCTGGCGCATCTCGTTGCCTTCCGCCGCCGTCAATACCTGGAAACCGGCCCTGGTCAGGTATTCATTGAGCAGCTCGCGGATCTCTTGGTCGTCGTCGACGATCAGCAGTTGTTTGCTCGTTGACATATGTATGTGCATCCACCCATTTTTTTGTGCAGATTGAACCTGTCGGGGGAGCAAAAAGCAAGCAAGCCCCCCATCTAATGTGAGGTTATGGGCAATATCCTCCCATATAGCGCTCTCTAAATAAAAAAGGCCGACCCAAACGGGGCGGCCAACACGCAGATTCCGACGACAGGAGATCACCCCGTGTGGCGATCTCGACAGACTCGATGACGGGCCGGCAAGGCCGACCCCAAAAAGACAATTCTGGCTCGCCCTCACTGTCGCAGTGAGGGCGAGCCGTTGGCATCACACCCGTTCGAACACTGTGGCTATGCCCTGGCCCAGACCGATACACATGGTGGCAAGACCCAGATTGGCGTCCTTCTCCTCCATCAGGTGGATCAGTGTGGTGGAGATGCGGGAGCCGGAGCATCCCAGCGGGTGACCCAGGGCGATGGCGCCACCGTTCAGGTTGACCTTCTCTTCCGCCACGTCCAGCAGTCCCAGGTCCTTGACGCAAGGCAGTGACTGGGCGGCGAACGCCTCGTTCAGCTCGACCAGATCGATGTCGCCTATGGTCAGACCGGCACGCTTGAGCGCCTTCTGGGTAGCAGGCACAGGGCCATAACCCATGATGGCGGCATCGCAACCGGCCACGGCCATGGAGCGCACCCTGACGCGCGGGGTCAACCCCAGCGCCTTGGCCCGATCTGCGCTCATCACCAACATGGCCGAGGCGCCGTCGGACAGAGCCGAGGAGGTGCCAGCGGTCACTGTGCCGTTGACCGGGTCGAACACAGGGCGTAGCTGGCTCAGGGTTTCGACCGTGGTCTCCGGGCGGATCACCTCGTCGTAGTCGTAGAAGAAGCGGGCGCCGCTGGCGTCATGCCCTTCCAGACCGACGATCTCTCTTGCGAAGCGCCCTTCCACGGTCGCGGCATAGGCGCGGCGGTGGGAGCGGGCGGCAAACTCGTCCTGCTGCTGGCGGCTGATGCCGTGCAGCTTGCCCAGCATCTCGGCGGTCAGCCCCATCATGCCGGAGGCCTTCGCTACCGACTTGGCCATGCCGGGGTGGAAGTCGACCCCGTGGCTCATGGGCACATGGCCCATGTGCTCGACGCCGCCGATGATGAAGATGTCCCCATCACCCACCTGAATGGCACGGGAAGCATCATGCAGCGCCTGCATGGAGGAGCCACACAGCCGGTTGACGGTGACAGCACCTACCTGCTTGGGGATCCCTGCCAGCAGGGCGGCGTTGCGGGCTATGTTGAAGCCCTGTTCCAGGGTCTGCTGCACGCAGCCCCAGTAGATGTCCTCGATCTCGTTCGGGTCGAGGTTGGGGTTGCGCAGCAGGATGGAGCTCATCAGGTGCGCGGACAGATCTTCTGCACGCACGTTGCGGAAGGCGCCGCCCTTGGACCGGCCCATGGGGGTCCGGATACAGTCGACAATGACTACGTCTTTCATGAATGGATCTCCTTTCCGCAATCAGTAGAAGGTTTTGCCCTGGGCAGCCATCTCGCGCAAGCGGTCGCTGACACGGTAGAGCGGGCCCAAGTCGGCATACTGGTCGGCCATGGCCACGTAACGATCCAGACCTATGGTGTCCAGATAGCGGAACACGCCACCACGGAAGGGAGGGAAGCCCAGACCATAGACCAGCGCTATGTCGGCCTCGGCCGGCGTGGCCACTATGGCCTCTTCCAGGCAGAGCACCACCTCGTTGATCATGGGGATCATCATGCGGGCTATGATGGCTTCCTTGTCGAAATCCTGTTTCGGCTTGGCAATAGGGGCCAGCAGCTCGTAAGCGGCCACATCGGCCACCTTCTTCGGCTTGCCCTTCTTGTCCTGCTCGTAGGCGTAGAAGCCCTTGCCATTCTTCTGACCGAAGCGGCTGGCGTCATACATCACATCGATGGCGGTGCGGCCTTCCTTGCTCATGCGAGCCGGGAAGCCCTGCGCCATGACGTCACCGGCATGGTGACCTGTGTCGATGCCGACCACGTCCAGCAGGTAGGCGGGGCCCATGGGCCAGCCAAACTCCTTCTCCATCACCTTGTCGACGGCGGCAAAGTCGGCGCCATCGGCGACCAGCTTGTTGAAGCCGAAGAAGTAGGGGAAGAGCACCCGGTTGACGAAGAAGCCCGGGCAGTCGTTGACCACCACCGGCGACTTGCCCATGGCGGCGGCGTAGGCCACTACGCGGTTGATGGTTTCATCGGAGGTCTGCTCGCCGCGGATGATCTCCACCAGAGGCATACGGTGCACAGGGTTGAAGAAGTGCATGCCGCAGAAGTTTTGCGGGCGCTTCAGTCCCTTGGCCAGCAGGGAGATGGGGATGGTGGAGGTGTTGCTGGCGAGCACTGCGTCTTCGCCAATGATCCCTTCCACTTCGCCCAGCACGGCGGCCTTCACCTTGGGATTCTCGACCACGGCTTCGACCACCAGATCCACATGCTTGACGTTGTCATAGCTCAGGGTCGGGGTAATGGCTGAGAGCACCTGGCCCATCTTGATGCCGTCGATGCGGCCCTTCTCGAGCTGGCCGTTGAGCAGCTTGGTGGCTTCACCCATGCCCAGCGCCAGCGCTTTTTCGTTGATGTCCTTCATCACCGCCGGAATGCCCTTGCTGGCAGACTGGTAGGCGATGCCGCCCCCCATGATGCCGGCGCCCAGCACGGCGGCGTGGCTGGTGGCCTTAGCTGCCTGCTTGGCCGCTTTCTTGGCCAGCGCCTTGATGTGTTGATCGTTGAGGAAGATACCGACCAGCGCCTTGGCGACATCGGTCTTGGCCAGCTTGATAAAGCCCTGTGCCTCGACCACCAGCGCCTCGTCACGGCCCATGCCAGCGGCGGCCTCGACGGTTTTCACCGCTGTCATCGGCGCCGGATAGTGTTTGCCCGCCACGGCGGCAACCATGCCTGCGGCGGTGGTGAAGCTCATCATGGCTTCCAGCTTGGAGAGACGCAGCGGGGCCTTCTTGGCGGCGCGGCGACTCTGCCAGTTCAGCTTGCCCGCGATGGCATCTTTCATCATCTGCACGGCGGCGCTGTGCAGTGCCTCTGGCGCGACCACGGAATCGACGGCACCCACCTTGAGGGCATCATCGGCACGGACATCCTTGCCTGTGGTGATCCACTCCAGCGCGTTGTCGGCACCGATTAGGCGCGGCAGACGAACCGTGCCGCCAAAGCCTGGCATGATGCCGAGTTTGGTCTCTGGCAGGCCAATCTTGGCGCTGGTATCGGCCAGACGAAAATCGGTGGAGAGTATGGTCTCGCAGCCGCCGCCCAGGGCGTGGCCCTTGATGGCAGAGAGGGTCGGCACCGGCAGATCTTCGATGGCGCTGAAGATGTCGTTGGCCTTTTTCAGCCAGCCGAGCAGATCTTCTTGCGGCAGATCGAACAGTTCCAGGAATTCGGTAATATCGGCGCCGACGATAAAGGCGTCTTTGCCGGAGGTGAGGATCAGACCTTTTAGTTCACGTTCTTGTTTTAATGCGGCGATCGCTTCGCTCAGTGAGAGCAGGGTAGCGCGATCCAGCTTGTTGACTGAACCCGGGGCATCAAACCTCAGTTCGGCAATGCCGTTTTCGAGGTAGCTGACCGACAGGGTTTCGCCTTGGTAGATCATGAGAGTGTCTCCTTGTTCCCACTCGGTGGGGGGTGTTGCTCCTTTATCCCCAGCAGGGGGCGAGGCTCACTATTGATCCAAAAGAAGACAATTTCAACACCTATTTAAAACATTTGTTTAACAGGTTTCGAGTAAAAGCTCGCCTCAGGTTAACAGTCAAAATAAAGGCGTCTGATGACGCCTTTATTAATCTTGAACCTTGTCAGCGGGCTAGTTCAGGCCGATCTCGATACTGGCTCAGCACCTCGGGATCGGCGAGAGCATGAGTATTGTTGACGGGTCTGTTGTGCACCACTTCCCGCACTGCCAGCTCCACTATCTTGCCGGACTTGGTGCGGGGGATCGCATCCACCTGCAGGATACGGGCGGGTACGTGGCGGGCCGTGCAGTGCTGCCTTACTTGCTGGCAGATGCGCTCGCGCAGCGGCTCGTCCAGCTTGAGCCCGGGCTTGAGTTTGACGAACAACACCACCCGCTCGTCCTGCTGCCACTGCTGGCCGATGACGATGCTCTCTTCCACCTCGTCCAGCTGCTCCACGTAGCGGTATATCTCGCTGGTGCCGATGCGCACGCCCCCCGGATTGAGAGTGGCATCGGAGCGGCCATAGAAGAGGATGCCGCCAGTGTCGGTCAGCTCGATCCAGTCGCCGTGGCACCAGATGTTGTCGAATCGTTCGAAGTAGGCGGCGTGGTACTTGTCCCCGCTCTCGTCCCCCCAAAAGCCGATGGGTTGGGCCGGGAAGGGCTTGGTGCAGACCAGTTCCCCCTTTTCCCCCTGCACCGGCTGGCCCGCTTCGTTGAACACCTGTACCGCGAGGCCGAGGCCGCGTCCCTGGCTCTCGCCGCGATAGACGGGGCTGATGGGATTGCCGATGACGAAGCAGGAGCAGATGTCGGTGCCGCCGGAGATGGAGCTCAGTTGTACATCTTTTTTGATGCCTTGATAGACGTAGTCGAACCCTTCCGGTGAAAGCACAGAGCCTGTGCTGCAGATGAGCCGCAGCTGTGGCAACTCGTGGGTCTTGATGGGGGCATAGCCCTGCTTGTGCAGGGCATCCAGGTACTTGGCCGAGGTGCCGAACAGGGTAATCTTCTCGTCGCGCGCCAGATCCCACAACACGTTGCCGTCCGGATAGAAGGGGGAGCCGTCATAGAGCACCAGAGTCGCACCGGAGGCGAGGGCGCTCACCAGCCAGTTCCACATCATCCAGCCGCAGGTAGTGAAGTAGAACACCCGCTCCCCCGGCTTGATGTCGCAGTGCAGCTGATGCTCCTTGAGATGTTGCAGCAGGGTGCCGCCTATGCCGTGGACGATACATTTTGGCTTGCCGGTGGTGCCGGACGAATAAAGGATATAGAGCGGATCGTTGAAGCCCATGGGCTCGAACTGCAGACTGGCATCCGGCTGGCTGGCCAGCACTTGCTGCCAGTCGTGGCCCAGTTGCAGGGGATTGCCGAGCAGGGGGATCATCACCGTCTGCTCTATGCTGTCGATCTGGCTGACCACGCCGGCCACCTTGGCCTGGATGTCGATGGCCTTGCCGTTGTAGCGATAGCCGTCTACGGCAAGCATTACCCTGGGCCGAGTCTGGCCGAAGCGCTCCACCACGCTGGCCTCGCCAAAGTCGGGGCTAGTGGAGGTCCAGATAGCGCCCAGGCTGGTGGTTGCCAGCATGGCCACCACGGTTTCCGGGATATTGGGCAGGTAGGCGGCGACCACGTCGCCCCGACCTATCCCCTGGCTGCGCAGCCACTGGGCCAGTCTGGCCACCTGATCAGCCAGTTCACGCCAGCTCAGGGTGCGGCTTGGGCTGCCTTCGATGCGGGAGATAATGGCCGGACTCTCATCCTGGCGGCGCAGCAGGTTTTCGGCGAAGTTGAGTCGGCTATCGGGGAACCAGCGGGTGCGCTGCATATCCTGGCGGTTCTCTGCCACTATGTCGCCGAGTTCCCCTTTGACACCGCAGTGCTGCCACACCAGAGGCCAGAAGCGAGTAGTCTTTTCCACCGACCACTGATAGAGCTGGGCATAGCTGTGCAGTTGCAGGCCGTGGAAGCGGTTGACCTCGCCCATAAACTGCTGGAGATTGGATTGTTGAATCCTGTCCTGATCCGGTTGCCACAGGCAAAGATTGTGCATGAGTAGTCCCTGACTGCATGTATCTACCGGCAGTGTATTGAATTGTTTTTTATTTGTTAATGATTGGTTTTTGTTTCATAACAAAAGCTTTGTAACGTATGCGTTACCTCACGAAGCGATAGCTTGACGGTTCGAGCCTTGATTCGCTTGATGTTATGCTGAAATCACATTTTCCCCGGAGCAGGACGCCATGAGCAGCTACAGCCAACTTTTTGCCCAGCACCTCGATACCTTGCAGCATCGTACCCGCGACATACTGCAGCAGCAGGGGCTCAGCGGCCTGGCCATCCACTCCGGCCAGACTCACCGCATCTTCCTCGACGATCAGGATTATCCCTTCAAGGTGAATCCGCACTTCAAGGCCTGGTTGCCGGTACTGGACAATCCCCACTGCTGGTTGCTGGTGGATGGTGTGAGCAAGCCGGTGTTGCTGTTCTACCGGCCGGTGGATTTCTGGCACAAGGTGGCAGAGCTGCCCAACGCCTTCTGGGTCGACTTCTTCGACATCCGCTTCCTGACGAGGCCGGAGCAGATCGCCGATCACCTGCCTGCCAGCAAGCAGGAGTGGGCTTATCTGGGCGGTCATCTGGAAGTGGCCGAGCTGCTGGGGCTGGGTCAGCCCAACCCGGAAGCCGTGCTCAACTATCTGCACTATCACCGCGCCTACAAGACGCCCTATGAGCTGGAGTGCCTGCGCGAAGCGAATCGCATCGGTGTGCGTGGCCACATCGCGGCCAAGGACTCCTTCATGGCGGGGGCGAGCGAGTTCGAGATCAACCTGGCTTATATGAAAGCCGTTGGCCAAGGGGCCAATGACGCGCCTTACGGCAATATCGTTGCCATCAACCGCAATGCGGCCATCCTCCACTACACCCACTTGTCTGCTTTGCGGGTGCCGGATGCGGAACGTTACTCCTTCCTCATCGATGCAGGGGTGGACTTTCACGGTTATGCCTCCGACATTACTCGTACCTGGGCCTGGCGCAGGGGCGAGTTTGCCGATCTGATTGCGACGCTGGACTCACAACAGCAGGAGATTATCGAGGAGATCAAGCCGGGGCGGCGCTACAGCGAGCTGCATCTGCAGATGCACCACAAGCTGGCGCGACTGCTGCAATCCGTGGAGCTGGTGGACATGTCAGTGGATGAGATGATCCACACCGGCGTGACCAATGTCTTCTTCCCCCACGGCCTGGGTCACTTCCTTGGCCTGCAAGTTCACGACGCGGGTGGTTTCATGCAGGATGAGCGCGGTACGCACCTGTCTGCCCCCGAACAGTTCCCCTACCTGCGTTGCACCCGGGTGATGGAGGTGGGCCAGGTGTTCACCATAGAGCCGGGTCTCTACTTCATCGACAGTCTGCTGGAGCCACTGCGTCAGAGTGAGCAGGGCAAACGGGTCAACTGGAACAAGGTGGAAGCGCTGCGTCCGTTCGGCGGCATCCGTATCGAGGACAACATAGTGCTGCATGCCAACGGGGTGGAGAATATGACGAGACAAGCGGGTCTCTGATGGCGGCTGGCTATTCCATCCCTGCCGCGCCGCTGGAGCTCAGTGAAGAGATCAAGAAGAGCCGCTTCATCACGTTTATTGCCCATACACCGACGGTCGAGGTGGCCAAGGTCTGGGTAAACGAGATAAAGCAGTTGCACCCCGGGGCCCGGCATCACTGCTGGGCTTTTGTTGCCGGGGCGCCGCAAGATAGTCAGGTTTACGGCTTCAGCGATGATGGCGAGCCTTCGGGGACTGCTGGCAAGCCTATGTTGGCCCAGCTGATGGGATCCGGACTGGGTGAGATAGCCGCCGTTGTTGTGCGCTACTACGGTGGTGTGCTGCTGGGTACCGGCGGTCTGGTCAAGGCCTATGGTGGCGGTGTCGGCGCAGCCCTCAAGCGACTGGAGACTCAGATCAGGCATCAGCAAACCCCTTCTCTCATCCAGTGTGATTACACCGACATGGGCGCGGTAGAGGCGCTGCTCAGCAGCCATCGCGGTCAGGTACTGGATGCCGATTATGGTGCTCGCGTCACTTTGCAGGTCGCGTGGGAATCCTCTGTTTGGGCCCAGGTTGATCGGGAATTGACCGACCGAACCCATGGACGGGTATCCCTTCGCTCCTTAGATGGCTAGAATCCATCGCTCTTTTAGCCTGAAGAGGGAGCCGGAATGCACATTCTGAGCATTATTCGCATCGTTGGCCTGCTGGTTGCGCTGTTCAGCTCGACCATGTTGTTGCCCGCCATGGTTGCGTTTGGTTATCGGGATGGTGGTGGTGCCGAGTTCGTCAGCTCCTTTTTTATCGCGCTTCTGCTTGGCGTGCTGCTCTGGTTCCCCAACCGCCATCACAAGAAGGAACTCAGATCGAAAGAGGGCTTCCTCATCGTCGTCTTGTTCTGGACTGTGCTGGGCAGTGTGGGCGCAGTCCCGTTCATTATCGGCGACGTCCCCGGTATGTCGGTCTCGGAGGCCTTTTTCGAATCTTTCTCCGGCCTGACCACCACGGGAGCAACCGTGCTGACCGGGCTGGATAACCTGCCCAAGGCCTTCCTGTTCTATCGTCAGTTGCTGCAGTGGCTGGGGGGGATGGGGATCATAGTGCTGGCAGTCGCCATCTTGCCGCTGCTCGGCATCGGTGGCATGCAGCTTTATCGTGCCGAGATCCCGGGGCCGGTCAAGGATACCAAGGTGACGCCACGCATTGCCGAGACTGCCAAGGCGCTCTGGTTCATCTATCTCTTGCTGACCATGCTCTGCGCCCTTGCTTACTGGCTGGCGGGGATGTCGCTGTTTGACGCTATCTGCCACTCCTTTTCCAGCCTCTCCATCGGCGGTTTCTCCACCCACGACGACAGTATCGGCTTCTTTAACAGTCCGGCGATAAACCTCATCACAGTGTGCTTCCTGCTGATCGGCAGCATCAACTTCGGCCTGCATTTCATGGTGTTTACCCATACGCCGGTGCGTCTGCTGAGCTATCTGCGCGATCCTGAAGTAAAAGTGTTCCTCGGTATCCAGCTGTTCCTGTTTTTGTTCTGCGCGGTCGTGCTGCTGCATCACAACCACTATGAACATTGGCAGGAGACCCTCAACCACGCCCTGTTTCAATCGGTATCGCTCGGCACTACCACGGGTTACAGTACCACCAGTTATGCGGATTGGCCCTCTATCCTGCCCATGATGCTGATGTTCTCTTCCTTTATTGGTTGCTGCGCCGGCAGTACCGGAGGGGGCATCAAGGTGATGCGTTTCATGATCCTGTTCATGCAGGGGGTGCGGGAGTTGAAGCGGCTGGTGCATCCGCGCGCCGTCTATACCCTCAAGCTGGGCCGCAAGGCGGTGTCGGACCGCATCGTCGAGGCAGTATGGGGTTTCTTCGCCACTTACATTATTCTGTTTGTGCTGTTCATGCTGGCACTGATCGCCACCGGGATGAATGAGGTGACTGCTTTCTCTGCTGTGGCGGCGACGTTGACCAACGTGGGACCGGGTTTGGGGGATGTGGCCTCCAACTTTGCCGGTACCAGCGCCGCAGCAAAATGGATACTGATCCTGGCCATGTTGTTTGGTCGATTGGAAATTTTCACGCTTCTGGTACTGTTTACCCCCGCATTCTGGCGTAGTTGAGGTTGTTATGGACAAGATTCTGGTGCTTTATTCCTCTCGGGACGGCCAAACCCGCAAAATCATAGATGTCATGCTGGAGGAGATGCCGGGATGCGAGGTGGTGATGCATGATCTGCATGCCCTGCCCATGTGCAACCTCAGCAAGTACAAGAAGGTGCTGATCGGCGCATCTATCCGTTATGGTAATTTTCATCCCAGCTTGCTCAGCTTTATCCACGCTCATCAGGAGCAGCTGGAGGTGGCCAACGCTGCCTTCTTCTGCGTCAATCTGACCGCGCGCAAGCCGGAGAAACAAACGCCGCAGACCAATGCCTATATGAAGAAGTTCCTGCGCCTCTCTCCCTGGAAACCCAAGACCTTGGGAGTGTTTGCCGGTGCGCTTCAGTATTCCCGCTATAACTGGTGGCAGACCCGTATCATTCAGCTGATCATGAAGATGACAGGTGGTAGCACGGATATCAGCAAGGATCTCGAGTTTACTGATTGGGAAAAGGTGCGCAGTTTTGCCCGGGAATTCTGGTCAAAAAGATAGCAACCTGATGTGAATACAGGGTTTATTGCCCGAAGGAGCCCCGCTGATACGGGGCTTTCGTTTAATAAAACAACGGTTGAACCGCAAAACCACAAAAAGTGCCATTTTTTGCAGTTTTTCTCTTGTCATCCCGGCGTGGCTCCCTATAATGCGCCCCTACCAGCACGGCGGAACACGCCAACCTGATGAGCCAGCTTCCTCGCGAAGCCGGCGCCGAAAGAAAAGCGAAAACAACCGCTTGACTTTCGAAGTGAGGAGTGTAATATGCGCCTCCTCAACGCGACAAGCGTGACGCTCTTTAACAATTTGAATCAAGCAATCTGTGTGGGCACTCACAGCATCGAACATCAAACAATTTTGTTGATTTTCAATGTCTGGTGAAGTGACCAAGACGATTTCTTAGCAATAAGAAGTCGAACAGTTTATTTCAGCAATTCATTGAGCCGCTGAAGTTCATTGCCTAGGTAATGAATGAACGCAAACCAAACTTAAATTGAAGAGTTTGATCATGGCTCAGATTGAACGCTGGCGGCAGGCCTAACACATGCAAGTCGAGCGGCAGCGGGAAAGTAGCTTGCTACTTTTGCCGGACCTCTGATAATCGGCAAAAGATTTAGCGAAAGGCTAACCAAATAGCGGAGCGGTAGTTCAGTTGGTTAGAATACCGGCCTGTCACGCCGGGGGTCGCGGGTTCGAGTCCCGTCCGCTCCGCCACTACTTAAGAAGCCCAGTCGAAAGACTGGGCTTTTTTTCATTTCCGATACCGCACTCCTTTTCTCTCACATCAACACTACCATCATCCGATCATCGCCCCTGAGAGAGGTTGCCGCTATAATGGCCGCCCTCAAGCAAGGTGGTGGTATGAAAGCAGAGTATCTACAGCGATTCGGGGGCATAGCCCGTCTTTATGGTCAGAGTGCGCTGCGCTCCTTCAGCCAGGCGAAAGTCTGTGTGGTCGGGATCGGTGGCGTCGGCTCCTGGGCGGCCGAGGCGTTGGCTCGGGCTGGCATCAACCAGATCACCCTGATCGACATGGACGATATCTGTATCACCAACACCAATCGCCAGATCCATGCCATGCAGGGCACGGTTGGCCGTCTCAAGACGGAAGTGATGGCCGAGCGCATCCGTGCCATCAACCCGGATTGCGAGGTGATCGAGGTGGATGACTTTGTCACCGCCGACAACCTGGCCGAGCATATCAAGCGGGAGTTTGACTATGTGGTGGATGCCATCGACTCGGTCAAGGCCAAGGTGGCGCTGATTGCCTTCTGCAAGCGCAACAAGATCCCGGTGATCGTGGCAGGCGGTGCCGGTGGACAGATGGATCCCACCCAGATTACCGTGGCCGACCTGGCCAGGACCATTCAGGATCCGCTGGCCGCCAAGGTCCGCTCCGACCTGCGTCGGTTGCACAACTTCAGCAAGAATCCGGCGCGCAAATTCGGGGTTGAGTGTGTCTTCTCAACCGAGCAGCTGAGTTATCCGGATGGCAATGGTGGTACCTGCCAGGCTAAGGGGGCCAGTGATGGCAATATGAAGATGGACTGCGCTTCCGGTTTTGGCGCCGTGACGCCGGTGACGGCCACTTTTGGCTTGGTTGCCGCGTCCCGGGTATTGAAGAAGATTGCCGAGCGGGGAGCCCGCGCCGAGAAAGAGGCCGGCAATGAAGACACAGGGTCGATTGGCGAAGCCTGATCGACCACTGTACTAGGTGGGTTAGGTGTGTAAACCCACCAGGTTGTTCACAGATTGAAGACGGCTGATGGGGGGCTGGTAGCCCAGACTTGCATGAGGACGATGCCAGTTGTACTCATGCAGCCACGGTTGCAGGTGTTCTGCCCGTTGCGCTGACGAGTCATAGCTCCGTGCATAAGCCCATTCACGCAGCGCTGTCTGAATGAAGCGCTCTGCTTTGCCATTCGTTTGGGGCGTGTAAGGTTTGGTGCGCAGGTGCTTGAGTCCCAAGCGACGACACAGCTTCTGGAAGCGTTTCGACCGATAACAGGCGCCATTGTCAGTGAGTAGCCGACGGAAGCGAATGCCGAGCCCGGCGTAGTAGCGAAGTGCCTGTAACAGCGCCAGGCAGGCACTGCGTCCCGTTTCATCAGGCAGCAGGGCGCTGAAGGCCACACGGGAATGGTCATCAATCGCCACATGCGCATACTCCCATCCCGCTCCACGGGAATCCAGGCGGCGGTCACCAGTCACCCGATGGCCGGGACGACGGAAGCGCCCCAACTTTTTGATGTCCAGATGCAGCAAGTCACCCGGTTTCTCATGTTCATAGCGTTGTACTGGAGGGGCAGGTTCCAGATTAGCCAGCCGATTCAGTCCCCTTCGTTGCAGGATACGGGCGACAGTACTGTGCCCTATGCCCAGAGATTGGCTGATGTGCCGATAGGTTTGTCGCTGTTTGCGCAGTTCGATAATCCGCTGTTGGCGCAGGTCATCAATGGCATGAGGGCAGGATGCAGGTTGAGAAGAGCGATTGTACAAGCCATCAGGCCCCTCCTGGCGATATCGAGTGAGCCACTTGTAAGCGGTGCGGGTACTGACGCCGGCAGCGTGAGCGGCCTCTTCAACGCGCAGGCCCTGCTCAAGGATACGCTGGACAAGGAGCTGTCGACCAAAGACGGTTAATCGGGCATTTTTATGGTTGTTCACTGGGGCACCTCGGATGATTGGTTTGGTTGGCGCCTCCAGTTTTCCGGGAATGCCCCGAGTGAACAACCTACAGAGAGATCACAGTTAGGCAGCCTGCTCCCGGATTGCCAACACGATAGCTCTGAGCCCGTTGCCCCGCGACGGGCTCAAGTGTTTCTCCAGCCCCAGTTCGGTGAAATAGCCCTCCATGTCGAAGGAGTGGATCGCCGCTGCAGGTTGGTGGTTGAGCGCCGCCAGTACGATGACGATCAGACCACGCACAATGCGGGCATCGGAATCGCAAGCAAAGTGCCAGTTACCATCCTCACCTTTCTCCCCTTTCAACCAGGCCTGGCTCTCACACCCCTTGAGGCGAAATTCCTCCTGCTGCAATTCGCCGGGCAGTGCAGGCAGCTGTTTGCCGAGCTGGATGATGAGTCGGTACTGGTTCTCCCAGCCGTTTGCTGCCGCAAATTGCTGACGGATGCTATTTGCGTCGGGCTCAACGCCTATCCGGGTATAGGTTGCGAGGCTGTTCATTGGATTGTCTGCCTTAGAAGAAGTCACTGAGTTTGTGCAGGGCGGCCAGCAGGGCGTCGACATCGTCCCGATTGTTGTAGCAGGCCAGCGAGGCGCGCATCGTGCCGCCGATACCGAGCGATTCCATCAGCGGCATGGCGCAGTGATGGCCGACCCGCAGCGCAATGCCCTGCATGTCGAGCAGGGTGGCGGCATCTTGCGGGTGGATGTCGTCCAGCAGAAAGGAGACCGCGCCGGCGCGCTGACCGGGTTCGCCGACCAGACGCAGCCCTGGCACCTGTTGCAGTCCGGCAACCAGATAGTCGGTCAGCGCCGCTTCATGGCTGGCCAATGAATCCTTGTCCTGCTCCATCACAAAGCCGATGGCAGCGGCCAGGCCGATGGCGCCGGCAATATGAGGAGTACCAGCTTCAAACTTGAAGGGCAGGGTATTGAAGGTGGTGCCGCTGAAGCTGACCCTGTCGATCATCTCGCCGCCGGCCTGCCAGGGGGGCATCCGCTCCAGCAGTGCAGTGTGGCCCCACAGCACTCCGATGCCGGTCGGGCCATAGAGCTTGTGGCCGGAGAAGGCGTAGAAGTCGCAGCCGATAGCCTGCACATCTACCTCGAGATGGGCCACTGCCTGGGCGCCGTCGATGAGGCTCAGGGCCCCGACCGCCTTGGCCGCTGCCACCATCTCTTTGACTGGATTGACGGTGCCAAGGGCATTGGAGACGTGGGCCACGCTCACCAGCCGGGTACGTGGCCCCAGCATGGCCTGATAGGCCGCCAGATCGAGATCGCCCCGCTCATCGAGAGGGATGACCCGGATCACGGCACCGGTACGCTGGGCGACCAGCTGCCAGGGGACGATATTGGCGTGATGCTCCAGGGTGCTGAGCACGATTTCATCCCCCGCCCTCAGCTCGCTCATCCCCCAGCTCTGGGCCACCAGATTGATCGCCTCAGTGGTGCCACGGGTCCATATTACTTCGTGGCTGCGAGGGACATTGATAAAGCGGGCAACCGTCTCGCGGGCATCTTCGAAGGCGCGTGTGGCCCGGCCGCTCAGCGCATGGGCGGCGCGGTGCACGTTGGCGTTGTCGGCCCGATAGTAGTGCGCGATTGCATCCAGCACCACCTGGGGTTTCTGGGTGGTGGCGGCGTTATCCAGATAGATCAGAGGGTGGCCGTTGACCTCTTGCGCCAACGCCGGAAACTGGCTGCGCAGCCGGGCGTGCTGTTGCTGATTCATGCTCCCCTCATCTCGTCTGGAAAAGTCGGTCATGATCCGGAAAATGGCGGGCAAACACAAGATGAAGTGGCGGGATCCCGTGCCCGGTTTCGGCTGCCTGCGGGATCTCTGTTACAATGCCGCCCCTCATCATAAGCCAAGAGATCCGGCCCATGAAGCTCAACCCCAATCAGAACGAAGCGGTCAAGTTTGTCTCCGGCCCTTGCCTGGTGCTGGCGGGTGCCGGATCGGGCAAGACCCGCGTCATCACCAACAAGATTGCCTATCTGGTACAGCAGTGCGGCTACAACGCGCGCAACATCGCCGCCGTTACCTTTACCAACAAGGCCGCGCGGGAGATGAAGGAGCGGGTCGGCCAGACCCTGGGTCGCAAGGAGGCGCGGGGACTCATGGTTTCCACCTTCCATACCCTGGGCCTCGACATCATACGCCGTGAGCATAAGAGCCTGAATCTCAAGGCGAACTTCTCCCTTTTTGACGATACCGACCAGCTGGCGCTGCTGAAAGGGCTGACCGAGGCGGAGCTCGACAACGACAAGGACAAGCTCTCGGCCCTTATCAGCCAGATCTCCAACTGGAAGAACGACCTCATACTGCCGGCGCGTGCCATGCGTATCGCCCAGGGGCCGGAAGAGGTGCTGATGGCCCAGCTCTACGAGCGCTATCACCGCCAGATGGTGGCCTATAACGCGCTCGACTTCGATGACCTTATCGTGATGCCGACCCTGCTGCTCAAGAGCAATGAAGAAGTCCGCACCCGCTGGCAAAACAAGATCCGCTACCTGCTGGTCGATGAGTACCAGGACACCAACACCAGCCAATACGAGCTGGTGAAGCAGATCGTCGGTGAACGGGCCCGCTTTACCGTGGTAGGGGACGATGACCAGTCCATCTACTCCTGGCGCGGTGCCAAGCCGCAGAATCTGGTGCTGCTCAACGAAGACTTTCCGAGTCTCAAGCTCATCAAGCTGGAACAGAACTACCGCTCCAAGGGGCGCATTCTGAAATGCGCCAACATATTGATTGCCAACAACCCTCACGTGTTCGACAAGGCGCTCTTCTCCGAGCTCGATTACGGGGTGCCGGTCAAAGTGTTGTTTGCCAAGAACGAGGAGCACGAGGCGGAGCGGATCGCCGCCGAGCTGATGGGCCACAAGTTCATGAACCGCACCCGGTTCAAGGATTACGCCATCCTCTATCGTGGCAACCATCAGTCCCGCATCTTCGAGAAGGCGCTGATGACCAACCGCATTCCCTACCGTATCTCGGGCGGTACCTCGTTTTTCTCCCGCACCGAGATCAAGGACATCATGGCCTACCTCAAGCTGCTGGTTAACCCGGATGAGGACACCGCCTTCCTGCGGGTGGTCAACCTGCCGCGCCGCGAGATAGGCCCCACAACGCTCGAAAAACTGGGTCAGTATGCCAACCAGCGTGGCAAGAGCCTGTTTGCCGCCAGCTTTGAGCTGGGGCTGGAACAGTCCCTTTCCGGCCGAGGCTTGAGTGCACTACAAGCATTTACCAACTGGCTGGTGCGATTAGGCGAGCAGGCGCAGCGGGGCAACCCGGTTGAGGCGGTGCGGGACATGATCAAGGAGATCCACTACGAGGAGTGGCTCTACGAGACCTCCCCCAGCCCAAAAGCGGCCGAGATGCGGATGCAGAACGTCTCCACCCTCTACCGCTGGATCACCGAAATGCTGGAAGGGGATGAGCTGGAAGAGTCGATGACGCTCGCCCAGGTGGTCACCCGCCTTACCTTGCGCGACATGATGGAGCGCAACGAAGGAGAAGATGACGCCGATCAGGTGCAGCTGATGACACTGCATGCCTCCAAGGGGCTGGAGTTCCCCTACGTCTTCATGGTGGGGATGGAAGAGGGCCTGTTGCCCCATCAGACCAGTATCGATGAAGACAACGTGGAGGAAGAGCGGCGCCTCGCCTACGTGGGCATTACCCGTGCCCAGACCGAGCTCACCTTCACCCTCTGCAAGGAGCGGCGCCAGTATGGAGAGTCGGTAAGGCCCGAGCCGAGCCGCTTCCTGCTGGAGCTGCCCCAGGATGATCTTGAGTGGGAAAATCACAAGAAGGTGACGGCCGAGGAGCGCCAGCAGAAAGGGCAGGTCGGTGTCGCCAACCTGCGAGCGCTGTTCAAGAAGGATTGAGCCGACACAGCTAGCCGCGTTCACCCTTGGTCTGGCTGAGCAGGGGAGTGATATCTGCCCCCGGCATAGGTGGTGAAATGTAGCGTCCTTGTCCCATTAGGCAGCCCATGTCGATCAGCTTCTGCAATTGCTGCTGGTTCTCGATCCCTTCGACTACCAGAGTGAAATCCAGATCCTGGCAGATGTCCCGTATGGCGCGGATCAGCGCCAGATCCTTGGGGGATTGCAGCATGCGATGGGTGAAACTGTCATCCACCTTGATGTAGTCCACCGGGAAGTGGAACAGGGCATTGAGTGAGGAGAAGCCGGTGCCAAAATCATCCAGACTGATCTGAATGCCTTTGGCCCTCAGCTCATGCAAAGAGGTGAGGGCATCGGAATCCTGCCGCGACAGCTCCCGCTCGTTAAATTCGAAAATCAGGTAACCCGGTGCTATCCCCTCGCTCTCAATAATGTCGACCAGTCGCATGATCTGATCGTGGTTGACCAGATGCTTGCCGGAGAGGTTGATCGCAACCTTGAACTTGCTCTGGCTAGATATGGGCAGCCAGTTCTTCAGTTGTTGGCAGGTGTGGCGCAATATCTGGTAATCCAGTTCCTGAATAAGGCCGCACTGCTCCGCCAACGGGATGAAGTCGAAGGCATCCTTGAGTACACCCTCCTCCGTGATCCAGCGAGCCATCACCTCCAGCCCTGTCAGACGGCTGTCCTTGAGCCGGATCACCGGCTGGAAATAAGGCACTATGCGCCCCTCTCGCAGGGCTCTGGCCAGCATCTCTTCCGGTGAGGTCCAGGTCTGGGCCGAGCACTCTTCCGAATAGCTGACAATGCGGCTGCGACCGTTGCGCTTGGCCTGATACATGGCCAGGTCGGCCTGATGCAGAAGCTGACTGATATCTGAAGTCTGCTCCGACACGCTAGCCACCCCCAGGCTGACCGTGATGCTCAGCTCATTGCTCTGCAGCCGGAACGGATAGGAGAGGCGGCTGATGACGCGGTTGAGAACAGGGCTGATATCCTCCTCGTCCTTGCTGTTGTCCAAGTAGATGACAAATTCGTCCCCTCCCAGTCTGGCCACCATGTCGTTTTGTCTGATGCAGGTTTGCAGACGGCGACTCATCTCTTTGAGCAACTGATCGCCAGCGCTATGGCCCAGGGTGTCATTGACCTGCTTGAAGTGATCCACATCGACGAAGATGAGTGCAAACCCCGGCGTCTTGTAGCGGTGGAAGTGGGTCATGGCATGATTGAGGTGATTCATCAGCAGCGCCCGATTCGGCAACTGGGTCAGCGGATCGTGCAGGGCATCGAATTGCAGCCTGCGTTCGAGCTCCTGGTGTTGCTTGAGTTGCTTCTGCAATCTGAGATTGGTTTGCCGCAGCTGTTGCAGGCGCTGGTTGATGGAGTCTTCCGAGTTGATGTCGTGCAGCTGCTGCCGGATCCGCCTTAGCTCCAGCAACAGGGTCAGCTGGCTGCGCAGGAAGTCGAGGAACAACCGGTTATCTGTCTCCAGCGGCTGCTGAGTACTGATAAGGAAGTGGGCGAAGTATTGCTGCTGCAGGCGCAAGGGCTGGCTGTACCAGTGCAACTGCTCTTTGTGCTGTTCCATGTTGTTGGTGCTGTGGCACAGGCTGGTTATGAACTCATTGCTGTGCGGTGGCTGCTCGGGATATATTTTTTCCAGCCGATGGCTGTCGATTCGGACCAGCAACATGTCCTGAATGGCCAGTATCTGGCGTAGCACAGCTTCCAGCTGGGAGAACAGTGCCTGGCTGGGCAGGGTATTGGCCAGGCGGATAATGCGATTGATGCTCTCAATCTTTTTTTGCCAGTCCGGATCCTTGCGGATAAGGGGGGAGGCCAGTTCCGATAGCTGGGAGCCTGCCTGGGTTTCATTCAGCCGCTTGGCGAGACATTCCAGCAACAGGCGCAGTGTGGGCAGATCCTTGGGCTGGCAGCAGGCCAGTAACCACTGTATCTGACCGTGCTCGACCGGCAGTATGCACCAGCCTTTCGCCTCATCGAGCTGGTCAAGCTGATCGGAGATCCGCGACTCCTCCAGCCCCAGCTGCAGTTTGAAACGGTCAGAAATCTGATGCTCGCAGACCCAGTGCAGCCCCGCTTCCGATAAGCCCAATATGCCAAAATGTTGCAGAGGACAGAGCTGGTTCAGCTGCTGGATCAGGGTGTCATACTCTTTAGGGGTGGCCTCGGAGGGTGCTGGGAAGTCCATAATAGAGGAGACCAACGCCAACAAGGGAGTCGAGTAATGCGGTGCTGTGGGTTGGGCTGACATAGAAACTCCCGGTTTGCCTACCTTACAAAGAGTAGTCGGAAGTAAACAGATTGAAAGGGCCGCAATTGCGGCCCTTTCAATCACTTAGAGGTTGTCGGTCATGTAGTGAATGGCGTTTTCGATCTCTTCATCGCTACAGGTGACGCAAGTCCCTCGTGCTGGCATCACACCGCTCTTGCCGGTGAAGCCTTCAATTGCATGTTTTTTCAAAATATCAAAGCCTTGGGCTATACGTGGTTCCCACAAGGCTTTGTCACCATGCTTGGGCGCCCCCGCAATCCCCATGTCATGACAGGCAAAGCACGCCCCTTTGTACACGGCCTCGCCATCACGTGGGCCGGATGGTGCTGCCGCCACAGGAGCTGCGCCTGCAGTCGCAATCCCTTCCAGTTCCTTGGCGGTATAGACCTGACCGACGGGCTTGATCCGCTCGGCAATCGCGTCCGGTGACATCTCATCGGCAGCAAGTACAACGCCGGACAAACTGGCAGCCGTCATTCCGACAGCCAGCAAATAGCTCAGTTTTTTCAACACGCTCATGTACTCCCAGCAGGCTTTTATTATCCCTAGAAAACGGCTGGATTATAACCGAATAGTTACAGCCATTTAAACGCTTGTGTGTGAAGTGTTAAGCACTCTGCGTGCAAAGTTTCTTCGTCAGATCACAAACTGGTGAGGATGCATGATAAAAAACCCCGGTATTCACCGGGTTTCATGAAAGAGGGCGACCCAAGGGCTTATTTGTCCCAGCTGAGGATCACCTTGCCGGACTTGCCGGACCCCATGGCTTCGAAGCCTTGCTGGAAGTCATCGATATGGAAATGATGGGTGATGATGGGAGTGAGATCCAGGCCTGACTGGATCAGGCTGGCCATCTTGTACCAGGTCTCGAACATCTCGCGGCCGTAGATCCCTTTGATAAACAGTCCCTTGAAGATCACCTTGTTCCAGTCTATGGCCATGGTGGAGGGGGGGATACCGAGCATGGCAATTTTGCCGCCGTGGTTCATCTTGTCGATCATGTCCTGGAAGGCCGAGGGCACACCGGACATCTCCAGCCCCACGTCGAAGCCCTCAGTCATGCCGAGTTCGCTCATCACGTCAGCAAGTTTCTCTTTACTGACGTTGACGGCGCGGGTGGCGCCCATCTTGCGAGCCAGCTCCAGCCGATATTCGTTGACGTCCGTGATCACCACATGACGGGCTCCCACGTGGCGACAGACGGCTGCAGCCATGATGCCGATGGGGCCTGCACCTGTGATGAGCACGTCTTCGCCCACCAGGTCGAAGGAGAGCGCAGTGTGCACTGCGTTGCCGAACGGGTCGAAAATGGCGGCCAGTTCATCGGGGATGTTGTCAGGCAGCTTGAAAGCGTTGAAGGCCGGGATCACCAGATATTCGGCGAAGGAACCCGGGCGGTTGACGCCGACCCCTATGGTGTTGCGGCACAGGTGGGTGCGGCCGGCCCGGCAGTTGCGGCAGTGGCCACAGGTAATGTGGCCCTCGCCGGAGACCCGATCCCCCACGGCGAAGCCACGCACTTCCTGGCCGACGGCGACCACTTCGCCAACGTATTCATGACCGACCACCATGGGCACGGGGATGGTCTTTTGGGCCCATTCGTCCCAGTTGTAGATGTGCATGTCGGTGCCACAGATGGCGGTCTTGCGGATCTTGATCAGCAGATCGTTGTGGCCGAGCTCAGGTACCGGGACATCCGTCATCCAGATGCCGACTTCGGCTTTGAGTTTGGAGAGTGCTTTCATGGTTGTTCCTTCATGCCAGTCAGTCACGATGAATGCAGAAAAAAGGGGCTGCAGCCCCTTGGTTCAAATCAGATGACACCGAGTTCGCGGCCGATGCCGATGAAGGCATCGATCGCCTTGTCCAGCTGCTCACGGGTATGAGCGGCGGACATCTGGGTGCGAATACGGGCCTGGCCCTTGGGGACGACAGGGAAGGAGAAGCCCACCACGTAGATGCCGGCGGCCAGCATGCGGCTCGCCATCTCGGAGGCCAGCTTGGCATCCCCCAGCATCACAGGGATGATGGCGTGATCGGCACCTGCCAGGGTGAAGCCGGCAACGCTCATCCGTTCGCGGAAATACTGGCTGTTCTCTTTCAGGCGTGCGCGCAGCTCGTGACCTTCGGCCAGCATGTCGATCACCTTGATGGTGGCCGAGACGATGGAGGGGGCCAGCGAGTTGGAGAAAAGGTAGGGACGGGAGCGTTGACGCAGCCAGTCGATAACCTCTTTCTTGCCTGAGGTATAGCCACCGGAGGCGCCTCCCAGAGCCTTGCCCAGAGTGCCGGTAATGATGTCGACTCTGTCCAGCACACCGCAGTATTCGTGGGTGCCGCGACCGTTGTCGCCAATGAATCCGACTGCGTGGGAATCATCCACCATCACCATGGCATCGTACTTGTCGGCCAGATCGCAGATGGATTTCAGATCGGCGATGACTCCATCCATGGAGAAGACGCCGTCGGTGGCGATCAACTTGAAACGGGCACCATCGGTGTTGGCCTGTTTGAGCTGGGCTTCCAGCTCGGCCATGTCGTTGTTGGCATAGCGATAGCGCCTGGCCTTGCACAGCCGCACACCATCAATGATGGAGGCGTGGTTGAGGGCATCGGAAATAATGGCGTCTTCGGCACCGAACAGGGTTTCGAACAGGCCGCCGTTGGCATCGAAGCAGGAGGAGTAGAGGATGGTATCCTCGGTGCCGAGGAAGGCAGAGAGCTTCTGTTCCAGCACCTTGTGGTTGTCCTGGGTACCGCAGATGAAGCGAACCGAGGCCATGCCGAAGCCGTGGCTATCGAGCCCCTGATGGGCTGCTTCGATAAGGTCCTTGTGGTTGGCCAGTCCCAGATAGTTGTTGGCACAGAAGTTCAGTACCTGCTCACCGCCCACCGCAATCTGGGCCTGTTGGGCCGAGGTGATGATGCGCTCCTGCTTGTACAATCCTTCAGCCTGTACTTGGCCAAGTTGCTCGGTCAGGTGACGATAGAATCCGTTAGACATCCTCGATCCTTATTGGCTATTGCAGCTGTTTATCAACAATGGGCAGTATTTTACTGCAATCTGTTGCGGTGAATTCAAATGATTGTGCTGACATTCAACAATTGTGAAACAGATCTCACCCTGCTGGTTGGGCCAGTTGACTGTAATGCTGCTCCAGCTGACGGATCTGCCCGGCCACCTGGGGCTGGATATAGGGACGCAGCAGGAACAGCACCCGCAATACCCCCTGGTAGAGCAGTGGCTTGGTGATGCGGGTATGGGGGGCCTGGGCAATCTGGAACGGGATCCAGCAGGTCACCACCATCTTGATGGTCTGGCCAAGGTCGGGCAGGTCCTCGTCGTTGACATCTATGATACCCCCTTCGCGCAGGCTCCTGAGCAGGGCGACCACGGAGGAGCGCAACTGCTCCTGGGCCTTGAGATACTTCTGCTGCAATGGCTCATCGCGACTGAGGATGTCCGGTAAATTTGCGTAGAAAAAACGGAACTGCCACATCAGATAAAAGATGGCATCCAGGTAGCCCATCAGGTTTTCCAGCTTGATCTCGTTGCTGCGCGCCGGGGTAAAGCTCTCGCTCAGGTGACGGGCATATTGATCAAAAATCGAGTGGATGATGTCTTCTTTATTCCTGAAATGGTAATAAAGGTTGCCTGGGCTGATGCCCAGATGGGCGGCAATGTGGTTGGTGGTGATGTTGCGTTCACCCTGATCGTTGAACAGCTCGGTGGCGCTGTGAATGATCCTGTCTCTGGTTTTCATCACTGTTCCCTCTGGCGGGCCCCTTGCATCAAGGTCGAATCCCCTTGCGGCCCGTGATAAACTTTTCGGCAATTTCAAATTGGCTCACTATACACAGCTTTAACAAGCAGTCACATGTGACCATCAACGTACGCGAGGCAAACTCCATGATCGTAGTAACTGGCGGTGCTGGCTTTATCGGCAGCAATCTGGTCAAGCAGCTGAACGCTCAAGGACGGACCGATATCGTGGTCATCGATGACCTGACCGACGGCACCAAGTTCGTCAACCTGGTCGATCTGACCATTGCCGATTACATGGATAAGGACGAGTTCCAGGCGCGGATCGTCTCTGGTGACGAGTTTGAAGAGTGGGATGACGGCATCGAGGTGATCTTCCACGAAGGTGCCTGCTCCGCGACCACTGAGTGGAACGGCAAGTTCATCATGGAGGTCAACTACGAGTACTCCAAGGATCTGTTCCACTACTGCATCGAGCGGGAAATTCCGTTCATCTATGCCTCCTCCGCCGCGACCTACGGTGGCCGCAACGACAACTTCATCGAAGATCCCAAGTTCGAGCAGCCGCTCAACGTCTATGGCTACTCCAAGCAGCTGTTCGACCAGTACGTGCGCCGCTGGCTGCCGGAGATCAACTCCCAGGTCGTGGGTCTGAAGTATTTCAACGTCTACGGTCCGCGCGAGCAGCACAAGGGTTCCATGGCCTCTGTGGCTTTCCACCTCAATACCCAAGTGAAGCAGGGTGACAATCCCAAGCTGTTTGAGGGCTGTGACGGTTTCCCGGATGGTGGCCAGATGCGTGATTTCATCTATGTGGACGATGTCTGCAAGGTTAACCTCTGGTTCTGGCAGAACCCGCAGCACTCCGGCATCTTCAACTGCGGCACCGGCCGTGCCGAGCCTTTCCAGAACGTGGCCGAGGCAGTGATCAAGCATCACCAGCAGGGCGCCATTGAGTACATCCCTTTCCCGGATCACCTCAAGGGTCGCTATCAGAGCTTCACCCAGGCAGACCTGACCAGGCTGCGCGGTGTCGGTTATGACGGCGAGTTCAAGACAGTGGCCGAAGGCGTGGCCGATTACATGGCCTGGTTGAACCGGGCGTAAATCAGCCTTATGGAGTCCGGGCCGTCTCCTAAAGAGATGGCCCGTATTTTTAGTATTAAAACCTCCAACTGAAGTGACTTTAAGTATGAAAAAGAAAGTGCTATTCCTGATGGAGACATTGGGGGGAGGAGGGGCTGAAAAGGTATTGGTTAATATTGTCAATAGTCTTGATGATATCAAGTATGACGTCACGTTGTTGTTATTGAAACGTGAGGGAATGTATTTATCAAAAATACCACCTCATGTAAAAATAAAATACCTGCTAGATGCAGAGCCTACGGGGCTAGTCCGTAGAGGAATGATGTATTCGCTAAAGAAAAGATGGCTTAATGCAGTTCTATCAAAGCCATGGCTAGCCAATATGTCGTTCCCAGAGGAGTATGATGTCGGGGTTTCTTTTCTGGAGGGTGACAGTAGTTTGCTATTATCTCACCTGGATGGTCCCAAGAAAAAAATAGCATGGGTACATATAGACTTGGAGAAACATCATACCCTGCCAAGAAAGATAGAGAAGGTCGTATATGAGAGCATGGATCAAATAATCTGTGTTTCGGAAGGTTCCAAGCAATCAGTTTTGAGCCTTTACCCTGCTCTGAATGATATTACCTCAGTCATTTACAACCCGATAGATATAAAAAAAATCATTGACGGTGGCAAACAAAAAATCAGAGTAGGTACTGGTCTCAATGTATTGGCTGTTGGTCGCTTGCTCAATGATCAAAAGGCATTTGATGTTCTATTGGATGCTCACAGAATAAACATCTCTGCGGGATTGAATTATCACTTGACGATTCTTGGTGAGGGATCGGACAGGTCGACCCTGGAAGCCTATATCACAGAGCATCAACTGGGTGATAATACTAGTCTGCTTGGTTTCAAAGATAATCCTTATCCCTACATTGCAGGTTGTGACATATTTGTCATTTCTTCTCATTATGAAGGGTATCCAGTTGTACTGGTTGAGGCGATGACGCTCGGCAAACCCATTGTGTCAACCGATTGTACCGGACCCAAAGAGGCATTAAGTAATGGGGCGTTTGGTCATTTGGTACCCATTGCGAATGCACAAGCGTTAGCTGATGGTTTGAAAATGCTATTGGAGAATGATTCCATTCGTGAACGCTATGCTGAGTTATCGAAGCAGCGATCTGAATTTTTCAGCTTCGAACGCAGCATGCGAGATATTGAGACACTATTAAATACCTAGTCATTGCCTCATCGGCATGATGAAATTCGTCTACCGCTCTCTCATGAGAGGGTAGAGAGATGTATAGAATACGTTGTGGGTGGGAAAAATATGAACATATTGATGGCACTCTCCCAGCTCGAAGTGACGGGAGCTGAGGTCTATGCCACCACGGTCGGTAACGAACTGACCCGGCGTGGCCACAACGTTTTTTACGTTTCAGATACGCTGACCAAGCCTACCCTGGGGCCGGTGTTCAAGCTGAGGTTCAACAAGCGCAGCATACTGCGCCGTTTCTGGCATGTGTTTTACCTCATCTACCTCATCAAGAAGCACCATATTCAGTTGGTACATGCCCACTCCCGAGCCTCCGGCTGGAGCAGCTATGTGGCCTGCAAACTGACCGGTACTCCTATGATCACCACGGTACATGGACGTCAGCCGGTACACGCCTCCCGCAAGGCGTTCCATGCCCTTGGCTATCGGGCCGTTGCCGTTTGTGAGGATATTGCCCATCAGATTGTCGACAATCTGGGGGTGGATCCGGCCATAGTGCAGGTACTGCGCAACGGTATCGAGACCGACAAGTTTCAGCCCGTGTTGGCGCCGGATAACCCCAAGCCGGTGATCGCCATCATAGGTCGTCTGAGTGGCCCCAAGGGCGAGCTCTGTTATCGCCTGCTGGATGAGGTGCTTGATCTGGACACTTGTCAGGTTCGTGTGGTGAGCGGCAGTCAGGTGCCCGAGCGTTTCTGTCGCTTCCAGAACCAGGTCGATTTTGTCGGTTATGTGGATGATGTCCCTGCCTTGCTGGCGGGCTGCGATCTGGTGATCGGGGCCGGTAGGGTCGCAATGGAGGCACTGCTGTGCGGCCGTCCTGCGTTTGCCATCGGCGAGGCCAAGGCTATTGGACTGGTGACTGAACAGAATCTGGCGGAGGCGCTGGCCAGCAACTTTGGCGATATAGGACCGCAGGATCTGGCGATCGACTTCGCTGCCTTGAAGGCGCAAATTCTGCCTGCGTTGGCCAGCAGGACTGTGCCGGACGTTATTTGCCAGCGCATTCAGGCTGAGTATGGCTTGCAAGGGGTAGTATCCGTGCTGGAGTCTGTCTATCAGGATGCAGTGGTGGAAACCCTGCGCCGGGAGATGCCTGTCGTCATGTATCACCGCTTTATCGAGCACGACAGCGAGAAGGGGGTGCATGGTACCTGGATGCCGATTGCCATGTTTGAGAAGCATCTGCGCTTGCTGAAATGGTTGGGCTACGAGACGCTGACCTTCCGCGATCTGGCTGACAGGGGCTTCATTCATCGCCTGGAATATGGCAAGAAGTACCTGATGATCACCGCCGATGACGGCTACCAGGACAACCTGACCCGCATGCTGCCATTGCTTGAAAAATACGGGTACAAAGCCGTGGTATATGTGGTGACGGGAGAGGAGCATAATCGCTGGGACGTGGAACACCCCACCAACCCGGATACCCAGATTTCCCTGATGAATGGGGAGCAGATAAAAGCACTGGTGGCCTCCGGCCATGTGGAGATTGGGGGCCATACCCTGACCCATCCACGGCTGAGCAAGCTCCCCCCAGAGCAACAAGCCCATGAAATAAGAGAAAATAAACGACAGTTGGAAGCATTGCTTGGCTATTCGCTGCTGTCGTTTGCTTACCCTTATGGGGACATGGATGATAGCGCCAAGGAGCAGGCACAGGCCGCTGGTTACCGCTTTGCCGTAGCCACCAACAGTGGTCCCCGAGCCATGCATCAGGATCCCTATCGGATCCGTCGCATCGCCATTTTCCCTCGTACCGATGTTTTTGGCCTGTGGCGGAAGATTCGGGGTAACTACGTATTCAGGAAATAATAATTGATGTCCATTAGAAGCCTTGAACTGCTCGACAAAGCTACGACAGCCTTGTTTGCGCTGGTGATTATGTTTTCATTTTGCGGCCTTTTTTTGGTGCCAGCCGGCCAGACAATTCTTGCCAATCTACTCGTCGTGGCATCCGTATTTGGTCTGCTAAATTACTTTTTTGGTAAAAAGCGAAACGTCGGGCTTGAGGACCGGCGTATTCTCTGGGTATTGGCAGCCTATGCAGCCATGATTTTTGTAAACCGGCTGATCCATGGTGATCAATATGGTGTGATGCGTGGTTTATTCTATGTTGTCGTGTTTGCGTTGCTGATACCACGCAAGCCAGCTCTGTTGACACTGGGCTATGCTGCGATTGTCACTGGGGGTATTGGCTTGGGTATTATGAGCCTCTGGCAATATCAGAGTGGTATTGTCAGAGTTGAAGGATTTACCAATGCCATTCTCTTTTCGCAGGCTGCATTGACACTGGCGATATTGAACTGGTTTGTGTTCCAGCAGAGACAACTGTTGAGCTGGATAAGGTATGGCGCCTTGGTCGCTTTGGTGGCGGCCCTGTTTGCTCTCTACCTGTCCCAGAGTCGTGGTGTCTGGCTGGCTCTCGGTGGTGTTGTCGTGTATATCATCTGCTATAAGGGGTGTTTCAAGCCTTGGAAATACGCTGCGATTGCCGTGTTATGCACGGTTGCTCTGGGAGCAACGTATCATAGCAATCAGTTGATCCAGAAACGGGTAGCGGCTGCGGTGTCCGACATGCAGAAAATGGATAAAGGGTCGTATGATTCTTCATGGGGGCTTAGGGTCGTGGCATGGCAGAGTGCTTGGTTGGGGTTTGTTGATGCTCCCGTCTTTGGAGTGGGAACCCGCGGTTTTGATAGCTTGAAACAGGAACAGGCTGCAAAAAAACTAGTTTCTCCCCTTATTCTTCACCCTGCTCTGGCTCATGCTCATAACCAGTATATGCAGAATATGGTTATTCGCGGTAGCGTTGGTTTTTTTGCTCTAGCAGTCTTTTTATTTTATCCAATAGGATTAGCCATAAAGAATATGGGGTGGATGTCAGCGGGTGTTTTTATCCCGTTAACATTTGCTATCAATGGACTGAGTGACGTTCCATTTGAACATCAAAATGTATTATATTTATATGTCTTGAGTATGATATTTGTTTGGTATTCATCTGAAATAGAAGTAAATGAGAGCGCATTATGATTCCGATATTTGTCATTAGTCTTTCTCGAAGTCAAGATCGGCGAGCAATGCTTATTAAACAGATGAAGCATCTTGGCCTTGAATTTACATTTTTCGATGCAGTCGATGGTAAATCTTTGAGTGATGCTGAGTTGCAGCATGTTGACTTTCCCCTTGCCCGTGAGACGTGTGGTCACGATCTCAGCATGGGTGAAGTAGGCTGCGCCATGAGTCATATCAGGTTGTATGAGATGATGGTGGAAAAAAACATAGAGCGTTGTGTGGTGCTGGAGGATGATATATATCTCCATATGCACTTCAACGCGATTATGGAGAGCGCCATTGCAAAGAGTCATTCTGAGATTATTTTCCTGTATCATGGCAAAGCCAAATGTTGGCCATGGATGAAGCCTTTGCCCGAGGGATATCGTCTTGCAAGATATCGCACCCCAAGTCGTAGCTCTAAACGTGGAATAATCTCTACTGCTGGTTATATATTGACATTGTCTGGTGCTAAAAAATTATTAAGCAAGGCATATCCAATCAGAATGCCATCTGATTATCTGACCGGGCGGTTGCAATTGAATGGACTGACTGCATCTGGAGTTGAGCCGAGCTGCATGGATGTAGGGTTGTTTGAGACGACGATCGATGATCGCAACTATGGTCCTCATCTGGCTAACCGAGAGGTCGAATCGTGATTGGATATCTGCAGCTATTACGCGACCGGATTCGTCGGGCCTTGGGAATTCTTTTTTTTGACAAGAAGACTCCTCTTGGCTTGCAAGGAGACATAAGTCATATTTTAGTGATTCGTTGGGATGCCAAGATAGGCGATTCATTTGCCTCATCATTTTTCTTCCGAGAGCTGAAAAAGCTGCCTAATAAATTCATTACTGTTATTACCTCCCCTGCCTTGGCACCTTTGTATCGAGAGGAGTTTGGTGTTGACCATGTGATAGAAGTAACTAAAAGGCCAAGTTACAAAACTCTTTGCGATATAGCCTTGTCAATTCCTCATGTGGATCTGGCAATACATCTCACCGAAGGGATGAAGATGAAAGACTTATACTTTTTGTATAAGTTATCGCCAACCAATATCGCATCGCTGGATGATAATGTCGCACGGGTAAATATAAAGCTCTCTGATACTACCAAGGGCATGCTATTTCAAGAGAAGTATACATATATATTGAACATGTTAGGGTTAATGGATGTAGATACTACATATATCATCCCCGATGTTGCTAGAGACAAGGTTATATCTGGCTGCGGCAATAGTATTGTTATCAATCCTTTTGGTAGCACGCGTTACAAGTCCATGTCACAAGGAAAGGTAACGGAATTGCTGACTGTTTTGGGTCAGTGTTTCCCCACTCGTCATTTTGCTCTACTTTCCTCACCTGCCACTCGTGAGGATGCACAGAAAATGATAAATGGTTGTGGTGCAAACAATGTGGTGCTACTGGAAGGGGTGAATACAATTGAGGATGCAATTTATTGCATTCGGGAAGCCAGCGTGGTCATTTCGGTCGATACTGCCATCGTTCATATCGCAGCTGGACTCAAAAAACCACTGATCGCTATTTACCCACTACATGGGAATGAGTTCAATCAATGGCTACCAAGTCCCTCACCCTTAACCAAGGTGATATTTAGCCACTCTCCAGGCATCAATGCGGATATGAACAATGTAGAAAGTCATGCAATATCTGACGCGCTTTCTATGTTGCTTTCAGTTGAGCAATAAGTGTACTCAGTCTTTCCGTCACCATCTCGGGAGTAATGAGGCGATAGAGTTGTTCATTCGTGCCATTTTTATTCAGTGCTGATAGCTGGTCAGTTTCTGCCCCCTTGGCATCGAAGATATCGATGGCTTGATAACGGGGGTGGTTGACCGGGTTGGCGATGATCTTGTCGCCGCCCGGGGCGACTATGGTCAGCAGGGGCAGGTCGATGGCCTGGGCCATGTGGCGCGGGCCTGTATCGTTGCCGACAAACAGCTGACAATGGGCGAACAGACCCACCAGTTCCCGCACCGAGCGGGTCTTGATGTGGTCAAACACGCTGGCCTGCAGCTCGGTTGACAGCAGCGGTTTGAGGCTGCGGTTGTACTCTTCTTCTCCCGGCCCGCAGTAGATCAGGATCTGGGCGTTGTGCTGTTCGATGAGCCATTGGGCAACCTGGGCGAAGCAGTCGATGGGCCAGCGCTTGTAGTGCCCCAGCGAGTTGACCCCCATGGCGATCAAGAGTCGCGCGGGATCGACGCCGGCCGCCTGCAAGGTTTCACGTCCCTGCTGTTTTTCTTCCTCACTCAGCCAGAGATGGTAATTGCGATCTTCTCTGGCAAGGTTGAGGGGTTTTAGCAGCGAGAACCTGTCGTCAACTAGGGTGCTGTTGCCCTGGAATTCTGTGTCTTTGCGAAAGCGCACCATGCGGTTGTGGCCGAGTCGCCAGGGGAAGGAGTCAAATCCTATCCGCAATCTGGCACCGGAGAAGAGGCAAGTCAGCAGGCCGATCATCTGGCCCTGGCTGTTGACCACCACGTCATAGTTTTCGCGGCGGATATCCAGCAGCAGGTCCTTCATGTAACGCCAGTCGTTGCGTCTGGCTTTCTCGATGACGATGAGTCGAGCGATATTGGGATTGCCCTGCGCCATACCCGCGCAATAATCCATGACCAGATAGTGAACTTCCCCGGTTGGATCGTTCTGCTTGAGGTTGTTGCACAGCGCGGTGGAGATCAGCACATCCCCTATCTGTTTGGTTTGAACTACAAGGTATTTCATAAGGCAGGCCTCAATAGAGGTCGTTGTTGATCATCAGCGTGCCAGCATACCGCACAAGCGAGTCAGATGCTGTCGGCGCTGAGTGAAAATCTGATCTGGCTCAAGCCAATGGTGGTGTGGTGCGAACACAAAGTAGAAGCCCGTCGCTGACGGGCTTCTTGCATCCATCACTCTATACTCTGGATCTGATTGTATGACTAACTGTAAATGGCTATAAAAATCATAGGTATGATGTGATTTTTCTTATTTTTTTAGAAAAAACTACCCAAAGTACTACCCAGACAATGGTCATAGCCCCCTGTTTATGCTGAACCATCCCCGCGCTGGCCAAGTGGAGGTGGGAAAAGTGGGAAACAGGGAAAACTGGGCCTGGATGTGAGGTGGTAATGGTTGGTGCTTATGTTTTGTCTCTGGCCAGGATTCATTTCACTTGGTTGACTACCGTGTTAAACGCTGCGCTCTGGTACTGAGCCCATCCAGAATCGAGTCCGCAATCTGGGCGGGAAATGTCTCTGGTAACTGCTGACGGACGGCCAAGATCACTTCATCCACCCTGCTTGCCATTTCGTTTAGGATCATTTCCATTTGCACCTTTTCAAATCCCACCGCTTTGGCTGTCTGATAGAAATGGCGAGGAAATATCTGCTCTATCGCATATTTCTTGCCCTTGGTCGCGGTCAGGCCCATGGCCAGCTTTGCATCGCGTGGGTGTAGACCTCGACCACCAAACGCGGGATACATAGAGAGGATGTCGTAAAATGGGGTCAGGCGAAAACGCCCTTCCGGTTCAATAAAGACCGAGAAGTTCTTGGCATGGCCATCGGTGGCCGCCAGCAGCCAGAACAGCACCTGAGATTTCATCAACAGGTAGCGATCCGGTTCTGGTGTCGCAGAGCCCAGCAAGGTTTTCATGATGTCAGTGATCCCCGGTCCTCCATGGCTCTCGTACTTTCGTGCTGACGGAACATTCAATACCTGACAGAAATCCTCTTGAGGAAGCCGCATGATCCAACTGCGATCGGCAGCGTAACGTCTGTCAAAGCGTTCCACAGCAAGTGCTTTGACTTGGCCAACCTGCATCATGAAGCAGTGAGGTACGGGTAGACCAAACTCCTTGGCAATCAGAGTGCAGATATATTCGTTTTCTACGCTCTGGGAGAGGTCTATCGAGTAGGAGTGGCTTTCAATCTTGCCGATGGGGAGTTTGATAATGTGGGTTGTCGGTGTTGCGTTGAGTGGCAAGTACCAACGGCCATCGAGATAGAGCAGTGCTGTTTTTTCTTGCGCCCCGGCGATGGAGATCCGGAACTCCTCTTGCTCCCTGACCATCCCCAAAGGGATTCCTGATTTGTAGCTGGTTAGGATCTGCTCCAGTTCGTCATCGGAAAGTGCCTTGTAGTCGATTCGCCTGACATCTGGAACATCGTGCCCTTCAGTAACCAGCTGTAATGCCCCTACGCTATCCTGGCCAATGCAACTGAGCAGATCGAAGGGCTGGGTTGATGCCGCTTGATAGCGTGCTACAACCCTGTTCCTCACCTCCGTATTATCTGGCAGCAGGTTATCGAAGAAGTTATAGGCTTCATCGCCCCGGTAGGCCTGATGGCGCAATGGCATGGAGAGTGAGATCGGACGGCTGCCCGGTTGTGCTAGCCACGACTCATGGTACTGAAACTGATGGGCACCACTGGTAGTTTTGGTGAATGTGCCTACCCGATAGCCGTTCATGTAGACAGCCAGATGGGCCATTACCACTCCTCCTTCCAGCCTGACGCAGGGCTATCGGATGACTCATTGCGGGGTTTGATGTCCAGTGACAATTCGAGTGCCGCGAGGATCTTGAACAGGGTCTCCAGCTTGGTGGACTCAGGGTTGAGCTCGCAGCTGGAGACTGTGTCTTGCCTAATTCCCACTTTCTCGGCCACTTTACCCTGGGAGAGCTTTTGCGAAAGCCTGGCATCCTTGATACAGGCGCTCAGCTGCTTGGCGCTGGTTACTTTCATGATTCGACTACCTGGTCGCGTGCCTTCTTCCAATTTACACGCTATGACAGGTATATCAATATTTACCTGTTATAGGAGGTAAATATAACTTACACGCTATAGGCGGAATTTAACACTTATCCCCTATAGCGGGTAAGAGAACGGTAAACGGAGATATGACGTCGAAGTTTCAATCAATATGGGCAGCCAACCAGTCGAGACCTTGCTCTGCAAACGTGAACAGCTGGTCGCTATGCCAGGATTGTGATGGACGCTACGCATTATCGTGCAGCAAACCTACCGATCCTGACTGAAGTATGTGGGTGGTCTGTATCAAGCGTTCAAAGACAACTCAAAAGTGATCTATTGGTGAAGGCGCAGACTTGAAGTGTGTTCCGTCGGATCAAAAGGCTACCGAAAGGTCGTGTTTTGATGCCGTGCGATGGTTCCAAAAAGGTATGCCCTTCAACAAGCATTCACTACGACCTAGTTATGCGATTGCCAGACGTATCCTTGGCCAGAAGGTACGCTATCAAGAGCAGCCCTCCATGTTGCTTTATGAGTCTGAAATCAACAAAACTCGGCTGATTTTATGAGAGAATCTTGAGCAATATTGTCCCCCGACCGGAAGAGTGCTCATGGCCGAGATCAACAAAGCAACCCTCACCGAAGCCGACATCATCTCCAAATACCTGCTGCCTGCCATCAAGGTGGCGGGGTGGGATGACCTGACCCAGGTCCGCCAGGAGGTGAAGCTGCGGGATGGCAAAGTGGTGGTGCGCGGCCAGATGGCGGCACGTAAAAAGGTCAAATCGGCCGATATCGTGCTCTATCACAAGATGGGCTTGCCACTGGCGGTGATCGAGGCCAAAGCCAACAAGCATGAAATTGGCAAGGGGATGCAGCAAGGGCTCGATTATGCCCGTCTGCTGGATGTGCCGTTCGTGTTTGCCAGTAACGGCGATGGCTTCGTGTTTCATGACAAGACCAATCCGGCCAAGCTGGAATCCGAGATCGCGCTGGAGGACTTCCCCAGCCCGGGCCAGCTCTGGGACAAACTCTGCACCTGGAAGGGCTACACCCAGGCTCAGCTGCCTGTCATCAGTCAGGACTACTACTCGGATGGCAGTGGCAAATCTCCCCGCTACTACCAGCTGCAAGCCATCAACAAGACCGTAGCAGCCATCTCGAAAGGTGAGGATCGGGTATTGCTGGTGATGGCCACCGGCACCGGCAAGACTTACACAGCGTTCCAGATCATCTGGCGTTTGTGGAAGGCGGGGGCCAAGAAGCGCATCCTGTTTCTCGCCGATCGCAACATTCTGGTGGATCAGACCAAGATCAATGACTTTCAGCCCTTTGGCCCGGCCATGACCAAGGTCACCGGACGCACTGTCGATCCCGCCTATGAGATCCACCTTGCTCTCTATCAGGCGCTCACCGGGCCAGAAGAGTCACAGAAAGCCTTTAAGCAGGTCTCACCCGACTTCTTCGACCTGATCGTGGTGGATGAATGTCACCGGGGCAGCGCCGCCGAAGACAGCGCCTGGCGCGAGATCCTCGAATACTTCTCATCGGCCACCCAGATTGGTCTCACCGCCACACCCAAAGAGACCGAAACAGTCTCCAGCACCGATTACTTCGGTGACCCTGTCTATACCTACTCCCTGAAAGAGGGGATTGAAGATGGTTTTCTTGCCCCCTACAAGGTGGTGCGGGTCGATATCGATGTGGATCTGCAGGGGTGGCGTCCCACCAAAGGGCAGATGGACAAACAGGGCAACCTGATTGAAGACCGTATCTATAACCAGAAGGATTTCGACCGCACTCTGGTGATCGACGAGCGTACCCAGCTAGTGGCCGAAACCATCACCAACTACCTCAAGAAAACCGACCCGATGGCCAAGACCATCGTGTTCTGCAACGACATCGATCATGCCGACCGGATGCGACGGGCGCTGGCAAACCTCAACCCCGAGCAGATGCTGAAAGATGACCGCTATGTGATGAAAATCACCGGCGATGATGACCTTGGCAAGGCCCAGCTCGACAACTTCATCAACCCGAAAAAGCCCTACCCAGTCATCGCCACCACTTCCGAGCTGATGACCACTGGCGTTGATGCCAAGACCTGCAAGCTGGTGGTGCTGGACCAAAACATCCAGTCCATGACCAAGTTCAAGCAGATCATCGGCCGTGGCACCCGTATCGACGACAAGTACGGCAAGCTCTGGTTTACCATTCTCGACTTCAAGAAGGCCACCGAGCTGTTTGCCGATCCCCGTTTCGACGGCGAGCCGGAGCGCGTCATGGTGGTCAAACCGGCAGACATCAACAACCCGGATGATGGTCTGGGCGATCTCATCGACGGCGCCGATCCACTGCCAGCCGATGAACCCGGCGATAATGACGATCCGTTTGCCCCCGGGGTTGATGAACAACCCGGCAGTTACACAACCGGTAGTGACGGTGGCCACAGTGGCGCAGGGAGTCAGGGCGCAGGCCCGCTGGGTGGCCCCGAGCCCGGGGTCAGCAAGTATTATGTCAACGGCGTGGCGGTCAGCGTCATCGCCGAGCGGGTGCAGTATTACGATGCCGATGGCAAGTTGGTGACCGAATCCTTCAAGGACTACACCAAGAAGACCCTGCTCAAAGAGTTTGCCACCCTCGATGCCTTCACCAAACGCTGGCAAGCCGCCGAACGCAAGCAAGCCATCATGGATGAATTGGCGCAGGCGGGCGTGCTGTGGGAGGTGTTGGAGCAGGAAGTGGGTAAGGATCTCGACCCGTTCGACCTTATCTGCCACGTGGTATACGATCAGCCGCCACTGACCCGGCGCGAGCGGGCCAACAACGTCAAAAAGCGCAACTACTTCACCAAGTACAACGACACCGCCCAGCAGGTGCTGACCAGTCTGCTCGACAAGTATGCCGATCAGGGGGTGACCGAGATTGAGACCAAGGATGCGCTAAAAGTGGCCCCCTTTACCGAGTTGGGTCGCCCGCTGGAGTTGGCCAAGAAGGGCTTTGGTGGCGCCAAACAGTTCGAGCAGGCCATCACCGAACTGGAGCAAGAGATCTATCGCCACACTGATCGCGAGCAGCAGAGCGCCTGACGACCTGACTGCTTCTGAACTACCATGCGGCCATTCCAATGATGGCCGCTTGTTTTATCGATACTCCTGACGCATTCGCCCCTGTATTCGTCACCATTTTTGTAAAAAGCAGAGATTCTCATGTCATCCATCAGCTCAGTCATCAAATCCATTCAGGACATCATGCGCAAGGACGCCGGTATCGACGGTGATGCCCAGCGTCTCGGCCAGCTCTCATGGCTGCTGTTTTTGAAAGTGTTCGACGCCCAGGAAGAGGAGCTGGAGTTTGAGCAGGATAACTATCGCTGCCCCATTCCCGAGCGCTTCCTGTGGCGCAACTGGGCGGCCGATAGCGAAGGGCTGACCGGTGATGCCCTGCTCGATTTCGTCAACAACGATCTGTTCGACAGCCTGAAAAACCAGCCTGCCAATATCAGTCTCAACCCCCGTGGTTATGTGGTGAAAGAGGCGTTCAGCGATGCCTTTAACTACATGAAGAACGGCACCCTGCTCAAGCAGGTGATCAACAAGCTCAACGAGATCGACTTTACCGACAGCAGCGAACGCCACCTGTTTGGCGACATCTACGAGCAGATCCTGCGCGACCTGCAGAGCGCCGGTAATGCGGGTGAGTTCTACACCCCCCGCGCCGTCACCCGCTTTATGGTCAACCGCATCGACCCCAAACTCGGCGAGCGGATCATGGACCCGGCCTGCGGCACCGGCGGCTTCCTCGCTTGCGCGTTTGATCATGTCAAAGAGCACTATGTCGAGACCGCTGCCGACCATCAGACCCTGCAGCAGCAGATCCTGGGGGTCGAGAAGAAGCAGCTGCCGCACCTCCTTTGCACCACCAACATGCTGCTGCACGGCATCGAGGTGCCGGTGCAGATCCGCCACGGCAACACCCTCGACAAGCCGCTGTCGAGCTGGGATAGCGATATCGACGTGATCCTCACCAACCCGCCTTTTGGCGGCACCGAAGAGGATGGCATCGAGCAGAACTTCCCCGCCGATCTGCGCACCCGTGAAACCGCCGACCTGTTCCTGCAACTCATCATCGAAGTACTGAAAAAGGGCGGTCGCGCCGCCGTGGTGCTGCCTGACGGCACCCTGTTTGGCGAAGGGGTCAAAACCAAGATCAAGCAACTGCTCACCAGCGAGTGCAACCTGCACACCATAGTGCGGCTGCCCAACGGCGTGTTTGCCCCCTATACCGGCATCAAGACCAATATCCTGTTCTTCTCCAAGGGTCAGCCCACCAAGGATGTCTGGTTCTACGAGCACCCCTATCCGGCTGGCGTGAAGAACTACAGCAAAACCAAGCCGATGAAGTTCGAGGAGTTTGAGGCCGAGATTGCCTGGTGGGGGGATGAGGCTGACGGTTTTGCTGCCCGGGTAGAGAACGAACAAGCCTGGAAGGCCAGTATCGACACCATCATCGAGCGCAACTTTAATCTCGATATCAAAAATCCCCATGTCGGCGAGCAGATAAGCCATGACCCCGACGAGCTGCTGGCGCGCTATGCCACAGAGCAGGCTGAAATCCAGACCCTGCGTGACCAGCTAAAAGCCATTCTGGGTGACGCCTTGGGCAAAGGTGCGGTCAAGCAAGAGGGGCAGGCATAATGGCAATCGAGAATCTGATTACCGACCACCTGGATCTCTGGAGTGCGACGGTGCGCCCGAAAAGCAGTGCCGGGCGCGGCGCGAGCAGCAAGCTGGAACTTACTGGTATCAAAAAGCTGCGTGAGCTGATCCTGGAGTTGGCGGTGCGCGGCAAACTGGTACCGCAAGACCCGAGCGATGAACCGGCCTCCGTGCTGTTGGAACGGATTGCAGCCGAAAAGGTGCGGCTGGTCAAAGAGGGCAAAATTAAAAAGCCCAAGGCATTACCGAAAGTTAGTGAGCAAGATAAGCCGTTTGAACTGCCAAAAGGGTGGGTAATTACCCGTTTGGGAGAGATAGGTATATGGGCTACTGGAAACGGATTTCCTACCAATGAGCAGGGCCTTGAAGATTTAGAAATTCTTTTTTGCAAGGTTAGCGATATGAATCTTGATGGAAACGAAAGATTCATTTTGAAAACCATGAATACGGTCAGTGAAGATACTGCACGTAGAATAAAGTTAAATTTACACAAAGCTGGCGCCGTTATATTCCCAAAGATTGGCGGGGCAATTGCAACAAATAAAAGAAGAATAATATCCAAGGCAACAGCAATAGATAACAATTGTTTGGGCATTACTCCTTATAGTGAAGTAGCATCCGATTATTTATTCTTTCTTTTAACATCTATTGATATGGCCAAGTATCAAGTCGGAACATCTGTCCCTGCATTAAGTCAAGGCACTTTGGAACTGATCCCAATTGGAATTCCCTCCATAGATGAACAACACCGCATCGTCGCCAAAGTGGATGAGCTAATGGCCCTCTGCGACCAGCTGGAGCAGCGCAGCGAATCACAGCTAGCGGCCCATCAGACGCTGGTGGAGACCCTGCTTGCTACGCTGATAGACTGTGCCGATGCCGACGAACTAGCGCAAAACTGGGCGCGGCTAAGCACTCACTTCGATACCCTCTTTACCACCGAGGCCAGCATCGACGCCTTGAAACAGACCATCCTGCAAATGGCTGTCACTGGTACTTTGGTTTCTTGGGGGAATAATGTCAGAGAAGAAAAACTTAAAAATTGTATCTCATTTGGCCCGAGAAATGGTTTTTCGCCAAAGGAAACTACAGAAGATACCGGGTTTTATGTATTGAAATTAGGCGCAACATCTTATGGCTGCCTAAATTTAACTGAGATTAAAAACATTGATATTGCTATTGAAAAAGAATCACATCTATTCATACGAAAAAATGACATTCTAATTCAACGAGGTAATTCTGCAAATTATGTCGGCTCTAACTGCCTAGTTGAATGTGATGTTGATGGAATCATTTATCCTGACTTGATGATGAAGATTATGGTGAATCATAAAGTCAGTGCAAAATATCTGTCTCTATGGTTGTCATCTCCGAGATCTCGGCGCTTCATGTGGGATAGGATGACAGGAACATCTGGGACCATGCCAAAAATAAGTAAGAAGGTTGTGGAGGAAATACCAGTAATGGTTCCTTTAATGGCATGCCAAAATGACATTGTTGCCAAAGTCGATGAACTGATGACCCTCTGCGATCAATTGAAATCCCGCCTGCAAACCAGCCAGCAGACCCAGCTTGCCCTGGCCGAGTCGCTGGTGGCAGGCGCCCTGTCCTGATAAGTCGCTTGCGGCATTCGCCCGATGATAAGAGGCATTGATGATGAAACCCAGTCGTAACGATCCTTGCCCCTGTGGTAGCGGTAAAAAATTTAAACGTTGTTGTATGACCCGCGAGGGCAAGCTGCATGCCGACGTGCAGGATGAGGTCGCCGCCATGTTGGCCATGAACCCACATTTGAGCCTGGCGGAACTCAATGTGGCGTTACAGCACAAAATGGCGGATTGTAATAACCAACCGCATCCCGATTTTTGTGGGGTGACGCCGACCCAAATGGCCAATTGGCTTTATGCACCGTTCGATCAATTACAGTGGCTCACCATCAGCACGCCAGAACATCTTGCTGCCAGCCCGGTGATGCGCTATCTAGGCCTCATGCTTGATGAGGCCATGGCGCAATCCGGGTCATTCAACGCCACCAGCAAAGGCAACTTGCCGACCAAATTAGTCAAACAGGCCTGTGCGTTATTGCCGGAGTTTGCCGTGGCGCAGGGCGCAGGTGACATCAGGTTCAGCGAGTTTGCGGGCAATAACGAAGACAAATTCAATGCCCTGCACTACACCAGAGTGTTAGCCGAACTCAGTGGGATTATTTATCGCCGCAGCGGTCGTTATCATGTGAAAAAAGCAGCGCAGAAACAGTATCAGGCGGCAGGGATACAGCCCTTTTTTAAACCTATGCTAGCGGCTGCCGTCAGCCAATATAACTGGGCGTATTTTGACCAATATCCATTCGATGTCGATGTGCGTATGTTTTGGGTGTTTATGCTGTGGCGCCTGCAACACCACCACAGTGCCGCCGAGTTGGTGCAAGAGGTGATGACGGCGTTCCCCGATGTGCTCTTGGCCATCCCTGCCGACCATTACTTCTCACCGGAAAGCAATTTGGGCACGCTCATCGAGTTACGGTTTATTGAACGATTTTTACAATACTGGGGATTTGTGACGATTGAGCCGAAGCGTTATATCAACGCTGAGCCGGTCGCCAGAAGGGTTCATATCCAGCCTTTGTTACAGCAAACCTTTCAATTCACCCTTAACCGATAGCAAGGTCATCGTGAGCGAATATCAATACTACAAATTTGAGCGTGTCGATGGGCAGTTAGCCCCTCACGCCCGCCAGGCACTCAGAGCCATTTCAAGTCGAGCCGAGATTACCGCGACCGCTTTTCAGGTCTATTACACCTACAGTGACTTGAAGGCCGATCCTGTCGAGCTGATGTTAAAATATTTCGACATCGGTTTTTACTATGCCAATTGGGGCTCTATTTATGCTTATATCAAGTTGCCTGCCGGCACGATCCCCGATGCGTTACTTGGCTTTTCGCTCGATGGCCTTCATGCAGATGAACGCGATGAATGGCAATTGCTGACTTTTTCTATCGAAGAGTACGGCGAATATTTTGACGATGAACATGCTGACGACTTTTTCCAACACTTAGCCGCTTTGCGCAGTGCCTTACTTCAGGGTGATTGGCGTCTTGTCTATTTTATGTGGCTGAAAGAGTGCGAATTTAATGAAGAAATTGATGGGGTACCTTTAATTCATTTCGATTTTGAGCACCTCAGTGAGGAGGTGCAGGCTTTTGCCACCCTTTATGATATTCCCTTGGCTTGGGTTAACGCGCTGGCGATGGTGCTGAATGCACACCCCAGTCACCCAGCCAAACAGGCCGAGTTGCAGTTTGACGGCTGGTTCCATCATCTCACTGACGCGGAGAAACAGACGCTATTAAGCACGCTGTTTGAACAAGGCCAGTTAACCCGTCATCAAGCCTTGGCGATGACGCGAAAAGAATCGGCCAACCAGGATGAAGCCTATCACTATTGGTTAACTCCTGACGTGATTACGCCTTACGTTGCACAAGCGCAACGCCAATTACAGCAAGCGCAAGCCGACGCGATCGCAAAGAAAATGGCGATTGAGAAAGCGGAAAAAGAGAAAGCATTGACGGATATCTACCATCAGCGCGAACACGCTTGGCAGCAAGCACAAGAGCAAGCGGATCGCACGTGTGCCAGTGGCTACGATGCGGCATCACGCTTTTTGCATCAGTTATGCGAAGCCTATCAGCTCAAAGGCGATAGCCCCGCGTTTGCCCTGCGCTTTAAGCGATTTGTGGTGGCGAATAACAGCCGTAAAGCGCTGTTAACCCGGCTGAAAGATCTGCTGTAGGCGGGTATCCGGTTACGCAACATGAGTCTGAGTTGTTGAGTTATGTTCCCGGCCGCCATGCTGTTCGCCTCAACCTCAACATGACCCCTGGCGGCGAACGGGGAGCCATCATCGTCGAACAAAACAAGCAGGCGCGGCATGCCGGTTGTCACCGACATCGGCCCATCTATGTGGCCGGTAAAATGAAAAAAGCCCTGTATCTACCCTGCTATTCACAAGGTAATACGGGGCTTTAAAGAGATCCTTGGGCGGCTGAAAAAACTATTCGATGTTCTGAATTTGCTCGCGCATCTGCTCGATCAGGACTTTCAGCTCGACGGCGGACTGGGTCACCTCGGCGTTGATGGATTTCGAACCGAGCGTGTTCGACTCGCGGTTGAACTCCTGCATCATGAAGTCGAGACGACGGCCACAGGCGCCACCCTTCTTCATGATCTTGATGGTCTCACTGATGTGCATCTCCAGACGATCCAGCTCTTCGGCCACGTCGATCTTCTGGGCCAGCAGCACGATTTCCTGCTCGATACGGGCCGGATCCAGCTCCACCTTGGCTTCGGTCAGGCGATCGGTGAGCTTCTGGCGCTGCCACTCTATGATCTGCGGCAGGTGTATGCGCACCTTCTTCACTTCCACCTGGATGCCATCCAGACGCTGCTGGATCAAGTTCTTGAGGTTGGCCCCTTCGCTGGCACGGGAGGCGATAAAGTCTTCCATGGTCTGGTCAAACCCGCCAAGCAGCTCGGTGGCGACGGCGTCCATGTCTTGTTCGGCGGCGGCCATGACACCCGGCCAGCGCAGCACGTCGACCGGGTTGAGCTGGCCCTGGCCCGCTTCTTTCATTACCCAGTTGGCGCTGTCGATGATGAGCTTGGCCAGCTCTTCATTGATGTGCAGCTGGCTGGCGGCGGCCTGAGCGGCTTCGAAACGCAGGTTGCACTCCACCTTGCCGCGCTGCAGCTTGGCACGGAAACGCTCACGCAGCACCGGCTCCAGGCTGCGCAGTTGCTCCGGCAGACGGATATAGGTTTCCAGATAGCGCTGGTTGACCGAACGAATTTCCCAAACGGCTGTGCCCCAGTCGCCCTTGAATTCCTTGCGGGCGTAGGCGGTCATGCTGTGAATCATTGATTGTTCCGGGCTTGATGAAGTGTGCGGCCAGTATACTCAGCCAGACTTGTCCCGTCAGCCATAGCCGTGGCTTTAGAACCCGTTCCGGCTTTTGTGGGACAGTGTTGAGCCGGCCCGGTGCTGCCCTGGCTCATGAACGAGGGTGATGGACGCCGGTTCCTGCGTGGTTACTCACCCTTGCGATGACTGCTCACGACCGATGATGAACGGCTTCTTAGCGGCTGATATTTGGGGCTGGATCACTTATACTCCTTCGCCAATTTGAGCCAGCCCAGAGGTCCGTTCCATGTCACGTCCAAGCGATCGCAGTGCCGCGCAACTTCGCCCGGTTACCATTACCCGCAATTTCACCAAACATGCAGAAGGCTCAGTGCTGGTGGAGTTCGGTAACACTCGCGTGCTGTGCACCGCCAGCGTCGACACCAGCGTACCGCGCTTCCTGAAAGGGAAGGGTCAGGGTTGGGTCACTGCCGAATACGGCATGCTGCCGCGCTCCACTCACTCCCGGATGAACCGCGAAGCGGCCGCCGGCAAGCAGAGTGGTCGTACCCTGGAGATTTCCCGTCTGATCGCCCGCTCCCTGCGCGCGGCGGTAGACCTGACCGCACTGGGTGAGCACTCCATCACAGTTGACTGTGACGTGTTGCAAGCCGATGGCGGCACCCGCACCGCCTCCATTACCGGTGCCTGCGTGGCGCTGGTGGATGCGCTGAACTGGATGGTCGAGAAGGGCATGCTCAAGCAGAGTCCGCTCAAGCAGATGATCGCCGCCGTCTCTGTCGGCATGTATCAGGGCGAAGCCATCTGCGATCTGGAGTACATCGAAGACTCCGCCGCCGAGACCGACATGAACGTGGTGATGACCGAAGATGGTCGCATCATAGAGGTGCAGGGCACTGCAGAGGCCGAGCCCTTCACCCATGAAGAGCTGCTGGCGATGCTTGGGCTCGCCAAGGGCGGCATTGAAGAGATCATTGCGCTGCAGAAGCAGTCACTCTCCTGATTTCTGTTTTGAAAAACGCGGCATTGACCGCGTTTTTTTATACCCCACACCAGTAAACGACAAGCCAAGCAAGGAGCCAGAATGAAAGCCTACCAGCGTCAATTTATCGAGTTCGCCCTGGAGAAACAGGTCCTCAAATTCGGTGAATTTACCCTGAAATCCGGTCGTAAAAGCCCCTACTTCTTCAACGCCGGTCTGTTCAACAGCGGCCGCGATCTGGCCCGCCTCGGCCGCTTCTATGCCGCCGCCCTGATGGATGCCGGCACCCCGTTCGATGTGCTGTTTGGCCCGGCCTACAAGGGGATCCCCATCGCCTCCGCCACCGCTGTGCAGCTGGTGGAGCAACACGATGTGGATGTGCCCTGGTGCTTCAACCGCAAGGAGGCCAAGGATCACGGCGAGGGCGGCAATCTGGTGGGCAGCCCGCTCAAGGGGCGCATCATGCTGGTGGATGACGTCATCACCGCCGGGACCGCCATCCGCGAATCCATGGATCTGATCCAGGCCAACGGTGCCTCCCTGGCGGGCGTGCTGATCGCGCTGGATCGTCAGGAGAAGGGCAAGGGCGAGCTCTCCGCCATTCAGGAAGTGGAGCGTGACTACGGCGCCCACATTATCGCCATCATCCAGATGAGCGATCTCATCGCCTATCTGGAAGAGAAGCAGGCCGAGCAGCCGGAGCTGGCAGCCCAACTTGTGGCCATGCAGGCTTATCGCGCCCAGTACGGCATCTAATCGCCCTCTGTTCTAGCGCTAACAAGCCATGCATCGGCGCTCGCCTCTTGCCCGGGTAATCCGGCAGGGGCGGGCGCCGTTTTTTTTATGTTTAAAAAGTGCGTGTCGTGGCTTGAGCTTGCCCTTACAGTAAAGGTTAGGGTTTGTCGGTCGGCAGCCAGTTTGGCCGATTGGTTCCGAGGAGGACACCATGACCACCCAGATTCAAGACCCCATTCATCTGCAACTGCCGCTCAGCGGCATGAGCTGCGCTAATTGCGCCAGCCGCATCAGCACTGCCCTTAACCAGCTTGAGGGAGTAACGGCCACCGTCAACTTCGCGTTGGAGCAGGCGGCCATCGAGCTAGGTGACCCGGCCCGCTTGCCCGAAGTACTCGACAGCATTACCGGGCAGGGTTATGGCTACGGCCATGAGACCCTCTCCTTCCAGATCAGCGGCATGACCTGCGCAGGCTGTTCAGCACGTCTCAACAAGATGCTGGCGGCATTGCCTGGCGTTATTTCGGCTGAGGTCAATTTCTCCATCGAGCAGGCCCGCATCGAGCTGGTGCCGGGTATGCAGACGCCGGCCTCGTTGCGCGAACGTATAGAGGCGCTCGGCTTTGGAGCCCAGTTGGCGCAGGGCTCTGCCAGCGGTCGCCGCCAGCAGTTGCAGGCGCGGGAGGTGCAGGAGGCTGCCGCCGCACACAAGGCGCTGATCCAGGTTGTTATTTCAGCTCTGCTGACCCTGCCGCTGCTGGTGGGCATGATCGCCATGGCGGGGCTGCTGCCCTGGCATCTGCCCGCCTGGCTGGAGCTGGTGCTCGCTACCCCGGTGCAGTTCTGGATTGGGGCCCGCTTCTATCGCGGCGCCTGGCTCGCTATCAAGAACCGCTCCGCCAACATGGATGTGCTGGTGGCGACCGGCACCAGTGCTGCCTACTTCTACAGCCTCTACCTGCTGCTGACGTTGGGGATGGCCGCCAGCGGCAAGCTCTATTTCGAAGCGAGCGCCATCATAATTACCTTGATTTCACTCGGGAAACTGCTGGAGGCGCGCGCCCGCCGCAGTACCCAGTCCGCCATTCGCGAGCTGATGGCGCTGCGGCCGGAAACCGCCACCGTCTGGCGTGGCGAGCGCTGGCAGAGCCTGGCCATAGATGAAGTGCTGCGCGGCGATCGGTTGCGGGTGCTGGTGGGCGAGCGAGTGCCTGTGGATGGCAAGATAGTGAGCGGCGCAAGCGATCTCGATGAGTCTATCCTCACCGGTGAGAGCTTGCCGGTACCGCGGGGTATCGGGGAGGGCGTGCTGGGCGGCGCCATCAACCGCTCCGGCGTGCTGGAGATCGAAGCCACTACCGTGGGGGAGGATTCCAGCCTCAGCAAGATCATCGCCCTGGTGGAGAGCGCCCAGATGGGCAAGGCACCGCTGCAACAGCTGGTGGACAAGGTGTCCGCCGTGTTCGTGCCTGTGGTGATGGCCATTGCCCTGTTCACCTTGCTGGTGTGGTACGCCTACGGCCACGACTTCGGTCAGGCACTGCTGGCTGCCGTGGCCGTGCTGGTGATCGCCTGTCCCTGTGCGCTGGGGCTGGCGACGCCGGCAGCCATAGTGACAGGCACCGGGGTGGCGGCCCGTCACGGCATTCTGATCAAAGACGTGGATACCCTGCAGAAGGCGCACGCCATCAAGGCGCTGATCTTCGACAAGACAGGTACCCTCACTCAGGGGCGGCCCGTGCTGGCAAGCTGGAGCGGCAATGACGAGCAGTTGCGGCTCGCGGCCGCCTTGCAGCAGGCGAGCGAGCATCCGCTGGCGTTGGCGATGCGCGAGGCAATCGGCAAGGAGGTGGTACTGCCTCAGCCTGACGAGGTCGAGGTACGGGTCGGTGCCGGCATCCTCGGCACAGTGGCAGGCCACTCGGTCGCTATCGGCAATTCATCGTTGCTGGCTCAGCTCGGGATTGATCAGTCGCTGCAGGATGAAGAGCCTGCTGACGGTGCGACCCGGGTCTGGGTTGTCATCGACGGCGTGGCCGTCGGCATCGCCGCCCTGGCCGATACCTTGAGGCCAGAGAGCCCGGAAGCCATCTCCATCTTGCGTCAGCGTGGTATCGCCAGCTGGCTGGTGAGCGGCGATGCGCCGGCACCCGTGGCCCATATCGCCGCCAAGCTGGGGCTGGACGGAGCCTTTGACTCTGTGCTGCCTGCGGGCAAGGTGGAAAAAGTGGAGGCGCTGCGCGCAAGCACTCATGGGCTGGTGGCCATGGTGGGCGACGGGGTGAACGACGCCCCTGCGCTGGCGGCGGCGGACGTGGGCATCGCCATGGGCTCCGGCTCCGATGTGGCAATGGAGACCGCCTCCATCACTCTCATGCGATCTGACCCTCGCTTGGTGGCCGATGCCATCGACATCTCTGCAGCCACCTGGCGCACCATACAGCAGAACCTGTTCTGGGCCTTCGTATTCAATATCATCGGCATTCCGCTGGCGGCGCTGGGTTATCTCAGCCCCGAGCTGGCGGGGGCGGCCATGGCCCTGAGCAGCATCACGGTATTGAGCAATTCCCTGTTACTGAAACGCTGGCAGCCCAAGGCGGCGCACACACCAGCCCTCATCCAGATTGGTAAGGAGACATAAATGAACATCAGCAAGGTTGCCAAGGCCACGGGGCTGACCGCCAAGACGATTCGCTACTACGAGAGTATCGGCCTCATTTCAGCCCCTGTACGCAGCGATAACGGTTATCGCAGCTACACGGAGGGTGCGTTGCGGGAGCTGCGCTTCGTCAAGCGGGCGCGGGAGACAGGCTTCAATCTGGAGGAGTGCCAGGAGCTGTTGGCGCTCTATCGGAACGAGCACAGAACCAGCGCTCAGGTGAAGAAGCTGGCGCAGGAGAAAATAGTTGATCTGCGCAGCCGCATCGCAGGCTTGCAAGCCATGCTGACCTCCCTCGAAGGGCTGGTCTGTTGCTGCCACGGGGACGAAAATCCTGAGTGTCCTATCCTGGACGAGCTGGAACGCGGTTGACTAACCGCTTAATAACAGACGTTTTATTGTTGGCCCGGAAGGGGGAGTGGTAGACTGTGCGGCTCTTGTAAAGGGAGCATGCAGTTGACTCAGAGTGTGACACGTCAGGTGAAGCAGGCCATCATGGCCCAGCTTTATACTCACTCCTCATTCAGCCTGCCTTGCCTGGGCCTGCTGGCACTCGGCTGGAGCCTGCTGTTCCACGATTACCTGCCCGCCGGCGAGGCGCTCGGCTGGTTGGCTCTGGTCTGCCTGCTGCTGCTGTGTCGTGGCTGGCACCTGCGCTGGCGTCAGTCCAGTCTGACGCAGACCCCCTTGCCAGTGCTGGAACGCGAGCTGTTCATCGGGGTCACCATTACCTCCATCATCTGGGCGCTCGGTGTGCTGCTCTACATGGACAAGCTGCCCGACACCTATCGTGCCGCCATGATGATGCTCTCCAGCCTGATCCTCACCGGCAGTGCCATCATGCTGTTTGGCAGCCGCCGCTCCCTCTATGGCGCCGTCTTGCCACTCGGGCTTGCCATGCTGTTCGAGCTGGGGGCCGGCAACGAGCAGGAGCGGATTGTCTCCTGCATGCTGGCAGGCTATCTGTTTGTCTTCTTGCCGACCCTGCTGCGCCGTCTGCGGCGGGATCAGGTCGCCTCTCTCTACCACCGCTTCTCCAACGCCGATCTGGTGGCCGAGCTGAAGGCCGTCTCCGAGCATTTGCGTCTCACCTCCCGCCTCGACGGCCTGACCGGCATCGCCAACCGCGCCCACCTCGACGACTCTCTGGAACGGGCATGGCGCCGCTGTCACCGCGCCCGGGCGCCCCTGTCGCTGGTGCTGGTGGATGTAGATTATTTCAAGCAATTCAATGATCTGTATGGTCATCAGCAGGGTGACGAGTGTCTGCAACGGGTGGCGGCGTTGCTGGCCGAGGTGCAGCGCCGCGAGGATGATCTCGCCGCTCGTTACGGCGGGGAGGAGTTCGCTCTGTTGCTGCCCTGTACCAGCATGCAGGGGGCCTTGCAGATTGCCGAAAACGTGCGAATGGCCCTCAAGGATCTGGGTATCCCCCACCAGAAATCCCTGGTCTCTGGCCGGGTCAGTTGCAGTTTCGGGGTCGCCACTCTGGTGCCGGATCAGAGCGGCTCCATCGCGGAGCTTATCCAAAAAGCGGATGCGGCCCTCTATCAGGCCAAGCATAATGGACGGGATCGTATCGAAGTAGCCTTGATGGGTAAGGTTGCCTGAGTTTCACATGACAGATTAAAGAGGTTGTCTATGCAATGTCATCGTATCGAAGAGCTGCTGGAGTTGTTGCAGCCTGCCTGGATCAAGGAACAGGATCTCAGCCTGGTGCAGTTTGTTGCCAAACTGGCGGCGGAAGCTGGCTATGACGGCGCCTTGTCCGACCTGACCGACGACATGCTGATCTACCACCTCAAGATGCGGGAATCCGACAAGCAGGCGATGATCCCGGGTCTGGCCAAGGATCATGTACCCGATTTCAAGGAAGCCCTGCTCAAGGCTCGCGGCATCAAGTGATCCTGGCTCGGTACAAACCGGGCTGAGTGGCTTCAAGAGAATCTCAATGAGAGGTGTATCGTCAACCGGCGATACGCTTTTTTTGTTGCTGAAAATTGCGACACGACTCGAACATTAGATACATCTTACCCACACAATTAGCAGGCTGTTTAAGATATAATCCGCTCCATAACAAATAAGGGAGCTGTGTCTTGCAATGGCCGATCATGAAAAAATCGATATCAAGGATGTGACTGACAAGGGCGTCACCGGGACTTTCAACCCGAACACGTTCAAAGCCAGCGATGACAGGTTCAATCCCGGCAACCGCATTTACGTGAGGGCACAGACCGGCTATTGGCAGCGGATGCGCAAGGTCATGGGCTGGTTCTTCGTGGTGCTCTTCGTCGCCTTGCCCTGGTTGCGCTATGACGGTCGTCAGGCCGTGCTGTTCGATGTTGGCCATCAGCAGTTCCACATTTTTGGTGCCACCATCTGGCCGCAGGATCTGACCCTGCTGGCCTGGATCTTCATGATCGCCGCCTTTGCCCTCTTCTTCGTGACCACCTTCCTCGGCCGGGTCTGGTGCGGCTATCTCTGCCCGCAGACGGTCTGGACCTTCATGTTCATCTGGTTTGAAGAGAAGCTGGAAGGCGCCGCCAACAAGCGGCGCAAGCTGGATGCTGCTCCCTGGAGTGGCGAGAAGCTGGCCCGCAAGGGGGCCAAGCATCTGGCCTGGATCCTGCTATCCCTCGGTACCGGTCTCACTTTCGTCGCCTATTTCCAGGATGTGACCGAGCTGGTGCCCGACTTCTTTACCCTGCAGGCGAGTGGCTGGGTCATCTTCTGGGTACTGTTTTTCACGGCCTGTACCTACGGCAATGCCGGCTGGATGCGTGCCATCATGTGTATCCACATGTGCCCCTATGCCCGCTTCCAGTCAGCCATGTTCGACAAGGACACCTTCATCGTCGGCTACGACACCAAGCGTGGTGAGACCCGGGGTGCCCGTAGTCGAAAAGCGGATCCCAAGGCGCTGGGGTTGGGGGATTGCATCGATTGCGACCTCTGCGTTCAGGTCTGCCCGACCGGCATCGACATCCGCGACGGCCTGCAGTACGAGTGCATCAATTGTGGTGCCTGCGTCGACGCCTGCGACCAGACCATGGATCGGATGGGCTATCCGAAAGGGCTGATCAGCTACACCACAGAGCACAAGCTGGCCCATAACAGCACCCATGTGGCGCGGCCCAAGCTGCTCGGTTATGGCCTGGTGATGGTCATCATGCTGGGGGTGTTCGTCTACAACGCCATGTCCATCATGCCCATGGGGCTCGACATACTGCGGGATCGCAACCAGCTGTTCCGCGAGAACAGCGAGGGGCTCATCGAGAACACCTATACCCTCAAAATCCTCAACAAGACACTGCATGCCCAGACCTATCAGCTGGATGTGGAAGGGCTGCCGGAGCACGAGTGGTTCGGCCCCCGCGAAGTGACCCTGAAGGCGGGCGAGATCTACACCCTGCCGGTGAGCGTGGCGGTCGATCCCTTCAACCTGAAGAAGCCGACCCTGGATATACAGTTCGTGCTGAAACGGGATGGGGCGGCAGCCGATGACAGCAAGGGCACACTGCGTCAGGCCAGCAAGTTTATCAGCCGGCTGTAATGGGAATAGTTGGTGCAACTGATTGGTTTGGAACGCCATTGAGCTTAGTGGTGATAGAATGGGGCGCAACGGCGCCCCTTTTTAATGGTGGATGACATGCGTTTCAACTATTCCGACCTTACTCCCGACCTCATCATGGATGCGCTGGATCTCAGCGGTCTGCGACTCGACTCCGGTCTCATCGAGCTCAACAGTTACGAAAACCGGGTCTATCAGTTTCAGGACGAGGAGCGCCGCCGCTATGTGGTGAAGTTCTACCGTCCCGGTCGCTGGAGTCGTGCCCAGATCCTGGAAGAGCACGACTTTGCCGCCCGACTCAATGAGGCGGAGATCCCGGTCGCTGCGCCGCTCTCCTTCGCGGGTGAAACCTTGCTGGAGCACCAGGGCTACCCCTTTGCCATCTGGCAGAGCGTGGGAGGCCGCCAGTTCGAGGTGGACAACCTGGATCAGCTGGAGTGGGTGGGGCGCTATCTTGGCCGGATTCACCAGATCGGTGCCAGCCGATCCTTCCATCACCGCGTCCGACTGGATGTGGAGAGCATGCTGCACGAACCGCGCGAGCTGCTGGCATCCGGTGAATGGCTGCCGAGCGGGCTGGCCAAGCAATTCTTCGGTGTACTCGACGAGCTGATCAAGCACGTCTGCGATGCTATGACTCTGGATGTGGCACAGATCTCCCTGCATGGTGACTGTCATCCGGGCAATATTCTGTGGCGTGACGGCCCCATGTTTGTCGATCTCGACGACTGCCGCACCGGCCCCGCCATCCAGGATCTCTGGATGATGCTGAGCGGCGAGCGCCACGAGCAGTTGATCCAGCTCGATACCCTGCTGGCTGGCTATGAGGAGTTCATGGAGTTCGACCCGCGCGAGCTGGCCTTGATTGAGCCGCTGCGGGCCATGCGCATCGTTCACTATATGGCCTGGCTGGCACGGCGCTGGGAAGATCCCGCCTTCCCCCGTCACTTCCCCTGGTTCAATACCGACCACTACTGGCGTCAGCAGATTGCGACCCTGCACGATCAACTGGCCGCGCTCAAGGCACCACCTTTGACCCTGACGCCGGGGTGGTGAGCGAGGGCGCGTCGGCATCAGCCCACAGCGATTGTCTGTCGATGACGCTCTCTGCCGTAGCGCCTGCCGGTGTGGCCCTTTGCCATTGACGTCTGAGTGGTGACGCAATAGGCTTGGCACTGCTTCGGTTCGCCGGGCGTGCCTCACAGTGATCCCTTAACAGGAAACGTCATGAAAAAAGTACTATTTTTCCTCGCTGCCATGCTGATGATCCCCATGGTTCACGCCGCCCCCGAATTCAAGGAAGGCGTTAACTATGACGTGGTCAAACAGACAGGCAGTGCCCAGCCGGAAGTGGTGGAGTTTTTCTCCTACTACTGCCCGCACTGCGCGACCTTCGAGCCGATCGTTGAACAGTTGAAAGCGGGGATGCCAGAAGGCGTTCCCCTCAAGAAGAACCCGGTGGCCTTCCTGGGCCGCGAGATGGGTCCGGAAATGCAGCGCGCCTATGCCCTGGCCAGCCTGCTGAATGTTGAAGCCAAGCTGACCCCGGCTATCTTCAACAAGATCCATACCCAACGCCAGTATCCGCAGAGCCGCTCGGATGTGAAGCAGATCTTCCTGGATAACGGCGTGCCGGCTGAAGAGTTCGACGGTGCCGTCGACAGCTTCGCCGTATCCGGCATGGTGTCCCAGTTTGATCGCAACACCGAGAGCTACAACATTCGCGGTGTGCCGGCCTTCCTGGTCAACGGCAAGTATATGGTTAAGATCGAATCCATTACTTCTCAGGAACAGTTCAGCCAGTTGGTGAATTTCCTGCTGGCCAAGAAAGACTGATCCCGCAGTAACCCATGGAAAAAGCCCGCCGGTGCAAACCGGCGGGCTTTTTGTTTATCGGGATTGGAGCCTGGCCAGCTCGACGCCGGCTGCTTGCTCCCGATTCAGATCTGGCAGTCCCGCTGGGAGGGGGCTGGGCGCGGCAAACGGGAGCGGCGGCTGATCCCCTCAGCCAGCCAGACCAGCAGCAAGATGGCCAGGATCAGGGTGGCTGCCTGATCGTAACGGAACAGGCTGAGCGACACATAGAGCTGCTGCCCCAGCCCCCCTGCGCCCACCACCCCCAGTATGGTAGCGGCCCTCAGGTTCATCTCGCCGCGATAGAGGCTGTAGGCCAGCCATTGGCGTGACACCAGTGGAAACAGCCCGTACCAGAAGCTGGCCGTGGGGCCGGAGCCGCTCAATTGCAGGGCGAGGCGAGGGGCCTGATCCGCATTCTCCAGCGTCTCCACGAACAGCCGGGCCAGCACACCCGTGGTGTGCAGGGTGAGCGCCAGTATGCCCGCCACCGGCCCCAGCCCGACCGCGATCACCAGCAGGCTGGCGAAGATGAGCTCCGGCACGGATCGCAGCAGGTTGAACAGCAGCCTCAGTGGCCAGCAGTGGCGGGCAAGGCAGGCCAGCGGCAGGGCCAGCAGGGCGCTCAACAGGGTACTCAGCAATGCCATCTGCACCGTATCGAGCAGGCCAAGGCCGACTGTTCGCAGAAAAGGCCCCGACCAGTCCGGTTGCAGAAACTCGCCGATGAACCGGCCCAGCCCGCCGAAGGAAAAACTCAGCATGCGCCAGTCGAGCTGGTGGAGTGCCATGGCGCTGGCCAGCCCCAGGCAGGCAAGCAGTTGCAGGCCGGGGGAGCGGGTGTGGCGCAGCCAGGCGCTGAGGCCGTCGGCTAGGGTCACCAGCAGGATGAAGGCCAGCAGCAGGGTCACTACCTCGCCACCGGCAAACATGCGCAACGAGAGTTCGAGCTGCTGGCCGAGCCCGCCGGCACCGACGAAGCCCATGATAACGGAGGCGCGCAGAGCACACTCCCAGCGATAGACTGTGTAGGAAAGCAGCTCCTGGCGCACCGCGGGCAGCACGCCGTACCAGAGCGCCTGCAGGCGGCCGCTGCCGCCGAGCAGCAGGGCGCGGGCCGGTTGCAGGGCGTCGCTCTCCATGATCTCGTTGTAGACCTTGGCCAGCATGCCGCCGTAGCTGACGGCGATGGCCAGGATGGCGGCCAGGGGCCCGAGCCCCGACAGACGCACGAACAGCAGCGCCCAGATGAGCTCGGGCAGGCTGCGCAGCAGAATGGCGATGAGCCGGCTGAAAGAGCGCAAGGCGCCGCGCAGCGGGCTGGGGATGGGGCCCAGCTCGGCCAGCGACAGGGCGCGGGAGCCGAGCAGGGCGAACGGAATGCCGAGCAGCAGGGCACCGGCCAGCCCCAGAGTCGCCACGGCCAGACTCTCCAGGGTAGCGGTCAGGGTCAGGGCCAGAAAGTCCTGATCCAGGCGGGGTGGCCAGCTGGTGGCGAGAAAGTTGCCCATCTGTCGCCAGCTCTGACCATCAAGCAGGCCCAGCCAGCCGTCGGCCTGCTGCCACAGGCTGTAGCCGACCAGGGCCAGCAGCCAGGGCAGAGGATGGCGCCAGCGGCTCATCAGCCGATGCACGGCAGTGCCTCCTGGTCACCGGCCTGGTCACCGGCGTAGAGGGCAGCCAGCATGGCCGGGGTGACGGCGGCGGCGGGGCAGTCGAACTGCACCCGTCCCTCGCGCAGGCCTATGATGCGCGGGAAGCGCTCGAGCGCCAGTTCGACCGCGTGCAGGCTGGCGATCAGGGTGCTGCCGCGAGCTCGGGCTTGCGCCAGCAGGGCATCCAGGCTGCTCCGGGCGAGCACGGGATCGAGGGCGGAGACGGGTTCATCGGCCAGCATCAGGTCCGGCTGCTGATAGAGCACCCGGGCTATGCCGACCCGCTGTAGCTGGCCACCGGAGAGCTCGCCGCAGCGCTGCTGCCACTTGTCGGCGAGGCCGAGGCGGGCCAGTTCGGCCCGTGCACCGTCCGGATCGCAGGGGCGCAGCAGCGAGAGCAGGGCGCGAACGAGGGACCACTGGCCGAGTCTGCCAGCCAGCACGGCAGTCACCACAGGCTGGGAGGCGGGCAGCGGAGGCTGCTGCCAGACCATGCCGATCCGGCTGCGCAGCCGCTGGCGGGCCCGGGTGGAGAGGGCCCAGGGATCTGCCCCCCACAGGGAGAGTGCCAGTTCACCGCGCAGCTCTGTGCCGATCAGCCGCAGCAGGCTGGTCTTGCCCGCGCCGCTCGGCCCTATGATGGCGACACACTCCCCCGCCTCGATCTGCAGGTGAAGCGGATGCAGGATGCGGCTCTCGCCGAGCCGCAGCCCTGCTCCATTCAGCGCAACGGCGATCACTTCAGCAGACCGGCCTGGGTCGCGGCCGCTTCTATGCCCAGGTAGTTCTCGGGCCTGGTTTCGATGAAACGGCTGGCCCGTTGCAGCTTGAGGATCTCGGCCTGAGCCGGGACGGCAGGATCCAGGCTGAGGAAAGCCTGCTTGATTTTATCCTGCAGCGCCGGATCCAGGTCGCCACGCACTGTCCAGTTGTAATCAAAGTAGGTCGGCGTGGTCCAGATCACCTTCACCTTGGCGGTATCGACCTTGCCCTCTTCCACCAGCTTGTCCCACACGGAGGCGTTGAGCGCACCGGCCGGCACCTTGCCGGAGGCGACCCAGGCGACGGTGGCGTCGTGGGCGCCGGAGAAGGCGACATGGGCGAAGTCACGCTCCGGATTGATGCCCTGCTCGGCCAGGAAGTGGCGCGGCATCAGGTGACCCGAGGTGGAGGAGGGGGAGCCGAAGGCGAAGTCCTTGCCCCTGGTATCGGCCAGGGTCTTGATGCCGCTGTCGGCGTTAGCGATGAATTTGGAGGTGAACTGGGCATCCTCCTGGCGCTGGACCAGCGGCACTACCTTGTCGGCCCGACGATGGGCCTGCACATAAGTGAAACCCCCGAGCCAGGCCATGTCGAGCTTGCCGGCGGCCAGCGCCTCGACCACGGCGGCGTAATCGTTGACCGGTACGAACACCACCTCGCGCCCCGTCTTCTCGGCCAGATATTCTCCCAGCGGGGCGAACTTGCGCTGCAACTCGGTGGGGGCTTCGTCCGGGATGGCGGATACCCGCAGCGGCTCGGCGGCAGTGGCGCCCAGGCTGGCCAGCAGGGTGGTGAGGGCAAATATCCATTTAGAGGTCATGGGCGGTTCCTTGTGGTCTGTCGTTCGGGCAAGAGAAAGGCCCGACACCAGTCGGACCTTTCAAGAGGGTCATGGTAGGGGGCCACCGGCGCTCTGCGCAAGATGGGCTCCTCAAAAAGGCATGTTACACCCCGACGTGGAAGGCCTGCTTGAGGTTGCGGATGAAGTCCGCATCCCGGCACAGTGTCTTGCCCGGGCTGTCGGAGATCTTGGCGACCGGGCCGCCGTTGCACTCCATCAGCTTGAAGACGATGTTCATGGGGCTGACACCGGGCAGATCGCAGGTGAGCTTGGTGCCGATGCCGAAGCTGGTGTTGATGCGGCCACGGAAGTGGCGGAACAGCTGCACCGCCTTGTCGAGGTTGAGTCCATCGGAGAAGACCAGCGTCTTGTCTGTGGGGTCTATGCCGAGGCGCTGGTAGTGGCTGATGGCCTTCTCGCCCCACACAACAGGGTCGCCGGAGTCGTGGCGCAGACCCTGATAACGGCTGGCCAGCTCGAAATCGAAGTCACGCAGGAAGGCGTCCATGGTGATGCAGTCGGTCAGGGCGATCCCCAGGTGGTTGGTGAATTCGTCCAGCCAGCTGGTGAGGGCGGCGCGTTGGCTGTGCTCGAGCGGGAAGCCGAGCTGCTGGTGAGCCTGGAACCACTCGTGGGCCTGGGTGCCCACGGCTGGTAGTTGGTATTTTTGGGCCAGCAGGTAGTTGCTGGTGCCGCGAAATGCCGGCAGCCGCTCCTTGAGACGGCCCACTACCGCATCCTGCACCGCATGGGAGAAGCGGCGACGGGTACCGAAGTCGATGAGGTTGAACTCGCTCATCTCTTCCGGGCTGAGGTCCTGTTCCAGCTTGTCGATCTTTTGATCGAGCCGATCCAGCGCCTGGCTGACGCCAAACTGGGGGTAGCGGAAGCGGTTGCGCATCTCGCTGATGATGGCGAGCACAGGGATTTCCCACAGGATCACATCCTGCCAGGACCCTTCGACCCGCACATTGATGCGGCCATCCTGCTCGAACACCTTGAGCAGGGAGGCATCAAGCGGTTTGCGGCGCAGGTGGTCGAGGTAGTCAGGGGTGAAGAAGGGGCGCTCGGCCAGAAAATCGAGCTCGGGTTTGGTCAGTCGCAGGGATCCGGCGAGACGCAGTTGCTCCTCGATCTGGCCCATCATGGGCAGCAGATCTTCTTCGTTGCGGCTGTGGAATTCGGCCACTACCTCGGCATCAGGATAGCGGTGGAACACCGCCTGCTGCATATGCAGCTTGTAGGCATCGGTGTCGAGCAGGCTGGTGAGGATTGGAGGCATATCAGGCTCCTCGCAGACTGGTGAGCACGATGGTGCTCCCCTGCTGCATGTGTAACGTGCAGGCATCGGTGTCGAGCAGGCTGGTGAGAATCGGTGGCATATCAGGCATCCAGCAGGCGTTGTATATCGATCAGGGTCTGGGCCAGCTCGGCCCCGGCTTCGATCATCTGGGAGTGGGCGCTGGCAACCGTATCCGGGGCTATGCCACGGCAGGCATCGAGATGGACGATCACCCGAAAACCGGCGTGGCGCAGTTGCAACACGCTGGTCTTGACGCAGTAGTCGGTGGCGAGGCCGCCGACCAGCACAGTGTCGACCTTGCGGGCTTGCAGAAACTCGATGAGTCCTGTGCTGCGCCGTTCGGCCAGGTCGTGGAAGCAGGTGCCGTAGGGATGCAGATCCGGCTCGACCCCCTTCCAGACGAAGAAGTCGTAATCGATGGGGGCGGGCAGGCCATCCAGCAGCTCGAAGCCTTGGGTGCCGGGCACGCAGTGTACCGGCCAGGTGAGGTCGGCATTGGGCAAGTCCAGCGGCAACAGCATGCCGGCGGGGTCACTGACGGCCCAGGCTGCGTTGGCGGGATGGGAGTCTTTGCTGCCAATACGCAGGGTGGCGAGGGTGGCCTGAGCGTTGAGCGCAGCCACAATATCATCCCCGCCCACGACGGGCAGTTCGTTCGGGCAGAGGGGAGTAAATCCCTTCTGCGCATCAATATCCAGGCTGGCGACGGTTCCCATGATTGGCTCCTTCACATACTATTCGTGTGATATTATCTACCAAACATTAATGGAAGGCGAGCAGGGCGATCGACATGCTGAGAATGAGTCTGGATATGGTGGTGCTGCGGTTGTACGAGGAGCGGCTCGAGCTGTTGCTCGAAACCCGCGATCACCCCCCCTTTGCCAACTGCTGGCAACTGCCGGCACTGCGCATCGACGAGACTCGGGATCGGGACCTGGACACGGCCCGCCATCGCCTGCTGGCGGAGTGGGGGCTCGGCCATTGCTACAGCGAACAGGTCTGCACTCTCGGCAATCTGGAGCGGGATCCCCGTGGCTGGTCCACCGCGCTGGTCTACCTCTGTCTGGTCGATCCGGAAGTCGAAGCCGTGCACGGTTGCTGGCATCCACTCTCGGCCCTGCCCGGCCTCAGCCTCGCCTTCGATCATACCCAGCTTATCGCCAGAGGGCTGGAGAGACTGCGGATCAAGAGTCGCTACAGCACCTTGCCGCTGCAACTGCTGGGGCCCGAGTTCACTCTCTCCGAAGTGCAGCGTGCCTTTGAAATCATTCTGCAAACTCCGATGAACACGGCGGCATTTCGCAAGCGCATCCATCGTGCCGACATTCTGGTGGATACCGGCCGCAAGCGCACCGGCAAGCAGCGCCCCGCCATCCTCTACCGGTTGGAGAGCCCTTGCTGCGTCATGTTCGATCAGGTGATGCACGGGGCAGAAGCGTGAGTGCGTTCCCTGTTCGTGTGCTGGTGAGCGCCTGCTTGCTGGGTCAGCCGGTACGTTACGATGGCCAGAGCAAGGGGATTGTCAGCGACTGGCTGAGTGAGCTTGGCGCCGAGGGGCGAACGCACTCTTTCTGCCCCGAAGTGGCCGGCGGACTGCCGACTCCGCGCCCCCCTGCCGAGCGGCAGGGCGACCAGGTGCTGACCGCGAGTGGACTGGATGTGACGGCCGAGTTCGATCGCGGTGCCGAGCTGGCTCTTGCGCTCTGTCAGGCGCAGGGGATTCGCTTCGCGCTGCTGAAAGAGGGGAGCCCCTCATGCGGCAGCGACCGTATCTATAACGGCCGCTTCGAAGGTGTGTCAGTTGCGGGTGAGGGCAAGACCACGGCCCTGCTGCGTCGCAACGGCATCGCAGTGTTCAGCGAGGAGCAGTTGCCAGAACTAGCCTTGGCGCTTGTTTCGGCAATCGCCAAGGAGTCGGACTCAACGCCAAACTGACCCATAGCATCGGCCTGTATCACTTGTGCCCGCACAACGTCAGTTTCCTACCAACGCGCATTCAGCCACTCCTGAAAACCACTCTCAAACTGTTGCCATGGCCACCAACCTGAAGGCCAGCCCTGCTGCCTAGTAGAGCTGGATTGGCGAGGGGTCTTTTACTGCGCCTTGTCTGCCAGCAGTTGGCTAAGGGTCTGGTCCTTTTCGTGCCAGATCCCGTTCAACCACTGTTGAAACGTCTGTTGGAACTCGGGGTCATTGAAGTAATCCCCTACCAGCTTGCGTTCAATCGGCAGAAAGCGGACCTGAACCTTGATCTCCTTCACCCGACCGCACATGAAGTCCCAGTAACTGGGGATACCACCCGGATAGGCGATGGTCACATCCACCAATTGATGCAGCTGGTCGCCCATGGCCGCCAGGGTGAAGGCGATGCCGCCTGCCCTCGGGTGCAACAGATGGCGATAAGGCGCTGCCTGTTTGTCGTGCTTGTGGGCGGTGAAGCGGGTGCCCTCCACGAAGTTCATCACACTCACCGGAATGTGGCGAAACCTGGCACAGGCCTTTCGGGTTGTTTCTATGTCTTTTCCCTTCAGATGTGGCCATTTTTCCAGAAATTTACGGGAATAGCGCCGCATGAAGGGGAAGTCCAGCGCCCACCAGGCCAGACCGAGAAAAGGTACCCAAATCAGCTCTTTCTTGAGGAAAAACTTCAGGAAGGGGATTTTTTGATTAAAAACCCGCTGCAGTACCAGTATGTCGACCCAGGATTGATGGTTGGCAATCACCATGTACCACTCATCACGGCTTCCTTTGTCCGCGCCGACCACCTCGAAAGAGGTCCCTATGATGGTTTTCTGGATCAGGTTGTTGACACCGATCCAGCAGCTTGCGCAGCCATCAAGCAGAGCGTTGCAGAGGGTACGCCAGCCTTTGAGCGGCAACAGCAGCTTGAAAATGCCCAGCAAGAAGATGGGGATAAACCAGAAGAGGGTGTTGAAAAAATAGAGCAGGGTCGAGAGGCTGCCGCGCAGCCGCTCTATCAGCTTGTTGTGCATGAGTCGGGTCCGTCTCGTTGTCTGTGGGTGGCAACCAAGTGGTCAGATCTGTGACCATAATATCAGCCGATGAGCCGCTAGACCATGCACGGGACCATCACGCATGTGGGACTCACTATCTCTCTATCCCAGCCATTCAGCCGCTGCGCAGCCGCGACAGCAGCCTGTCCATGGCTCTGTAGCCGAGTGCTTCGATCAGATGCTCCTTCTCGATCGCAGGTCGCCCCGCCAGATCGGCTATGGTGCGTGACACCCGCAGTATGCGGTGCCAGGCCCGGATGCTGAGGCCCAGCTTCTGGATGGCATTCTCCAAAAACTCGGCATCTTGCGGCAATAATCGGCAAATATCTTCGATTTCACGACTATCCAGCAGATTGTTGAGCTTGCCATTGCGGCTCAGCATTCGCTCCCGCGCCGCCAGTACCCGATCGCGGATCTGCTGGCTCGATTCCCCCCGCTCCGCCTTGCCGGTGAGACTCCCCTTGGGCAGCAGCGGCACCTCCACCGTCAGGTCGAAGCGATCGAGGAAGGGGCCGGAGAGCTTGCCGAGATAGCGCAATATCTGATCCGGGCTGGAGCGGGTCTGGCCGTCACCATAGTGGCCGCAGGGGCTGGGGTTCATGGCGCCCACCAGTTGAAAGCGGGCGGGAAAATCCACCTGACGGGCGGCGCGGCTGATGGTGATGTGGCCCGTCTCCAGCGGTTCGCGCAGGGAGTCGAGCACCTTGCGCTCGAACTCGGGTAGTTCGTCCAAAAACAACACCCCGTTATGGGCCAACGAAATTTCGCCGGGCCGCGGATGGCTGCCACCGCCCACCAGCGCTACCGCAGAGGCACTGTGGTGCGGCGTGCGATAGGGTCTGTGGTGCCAGTGACCGGCGCGCGGGGTCAGGCCGCCGATGGAGTGGATGGCGGCGGTCTGCTGCGCCTCCTGCTCGCTCAGGGGTGGCAAGATGCCGGGCAAACGGCTGGCCAGCATGCTCTTGCCGGTACCGGGCGGGCCTATGAACAGCAGATTGTGGCTGCCGGCGGCAGCGATCTCCAATGCCCGCTTGGCCTGTGACTGGCCGATCACATCCTGCAGATCCGGCACATCGGGCAGGGAGTCCGTGGTCTGGGGCTCCGGCAGAGGCAGCTCATATTGACCTGCCAGCCAGGCGGTGACGGCCAGCAGCTGGTGGGCGGTACGCACCTCGGCATCCTGAATGAGGGAGGCTTCGGGGCCATTTTCTCTCGGTACCAGCAGGGTGCGCCCCGCATCGCGGCAGGCGAGCACGGCGGGCAGCACCCCGAGCACGGGACGGATCTCGCCGGTCAGGGCCAACTCCCCTAAAAATTCGTGATTGAGCAGGTATTTTGCCGGTATCTGCTTGGAAGCGGCGAGAATGCCGATGGCGATAGCCAGATCGAAACGGCCTCCCTCCTTGGGCAGGTCGGCGGGGGCCAGGTTGACCGTGATGTGTTTGCTCGGGAACTCGAAATTGCCGTTTAGCAGGGCACTGCGCACCCGATCCCGGGATTCCTTCACCGACGTTTCCGGCAATCCCACCATGTTGAAGGCGGGCAGACCGTTGGAGAGGTGAACTTCCACCGTGACTTGCGGCGCCGCTATCCCCAGGCTGGCACGGCTATAAACCACAGCTAATGACATAAATCCCGTCCTTGGTTTGATGTATGTGCTGGTTAACCGTTTTTTATTGGTTTTTTGTTCCAGCCGCAAGGCTGCTGCTTAGTCAAAATCAGAGTCTTGTCAGGTAAAAAAGGCTTGCCCAATAAAAATCACCGTGCTAGTTCTAATAGCCATTCGCGGTGCAAACCGCCCCAATTTCACAGGATTTCCGGTTGTAACTATGAACATGGCCTCCCGTTTCGTCAGCATTATTGTGGTCCTAGTGGTGATTATTATCTCACCGCTCGGGGCTCGTTTAGCTGCACGGAACAAGGGATAGACCCACCACCGGACAGAACGAAACAAGCGACCCCCGAGCCTCACAGCTCGGGGGTTTTTTTTCGACTACAGGACAGGATTTTCCACATGAACGGCGCGCAGTTTTTGGTACAGGCTCTCAAGAAACAGGGTGTGACCCAGGTGTTTGGTTACCCGGGCGGAGCCATCATGCCGGTCTACGACGCCCTGTATGACGGGGGTCTTGCCCATCAGCTCTGCCGCCACGAGCAGGGCGCCGCCATGGCTGCGGTGGGCTATGCCCGCGCCTCCGGCCAGGTGGGGGTCTGTATCGCCACCTCCGGCCCCGGCGCCACCAATCTGGTGACCGGGCTGGCGGAAGCACTGCTCGATTCCGTGCCTCTGGTGGCCATCAGTGGTCAGGTGCCCTGTTCCGCCATAGGTACAGATGCGTTTCAGGAGGTCGACGTGCTCGGCATGTCCCTCTCCTGCACCAAGCACTCCTTCATGGTGACCGATGTGGTGGATCTGGGGCGTGTGCTGGAAGAGGCCTTCGCCATCGCCACCGAAGGTCGTCCTGGTCCTGTGCTCATCGACTTTCCCAAGGATGTGCAGCTGGCCGCCGTGCCAGCGCAGAATCTGTTGTTTGCGGTGGAGGAGCCTGAGGCCCTCAACCCCTCAGACTTGACCGCTGCCCGCACCCTGATCGCCGCCGCCGAGCGCCCCGTGCTCTACGTCGGTGGCGGAGTGGGTATGGCCAATGCCGAAACCCAGCTGCGCGAGTTTGCCGCCGTCACCGGCATGCCGGCGGTCACCACCCTCAAAGGGATTGGCGCGCTGGATCCTGACAGCCCTGTCTATCTGGGCATGCTCGGCATGCACGGTACCAAGTCGGCCAACTATGCGGTGCAGCAGTGCGATCTGCTGCTGGTAGTGGGTGCCCGGTTCGATGACAGGGTGACCGGCAAGCTGGAAGAGTTTGCCCCAGAAGCCAAGGTGATCCATCTGGACGTGGACGCCGCCGAGTTCGGCAAGCGCCGCGCCGCCGAAGTGGGCATCACCACGGATCTCAAGCGGGTGTTGCCCGCCCTGGCCATGGCACTGGCTATCGATCCCTGGCGTGAGCACTGCGCTAACATGGCCCGCGAGTATGCGTTTCGCTACGACCATCCCGGCCAGCCCATCTATGCCCCGGCCCTGCTCAAGCAGCTTTCGGCCCGGCTGCCGGACACCAGCGTGGTGGCCTGCGACGTGGGTCAGCACCAGATGTGGGTGGCACAGCACATGCGTTTCACCAGTCCGCGCAACCATCTTTCCAGTGCCGGTCTCGGTACCATGGGGTTTGGTCTGCCCGCCGCCATCGGCGCCAAGATGTCGCGCCCCGATGACGAAGTGGTGTTGGTGAGCGGCGATGGCTCCTTCATGATGAACGTGCAGGAGCTGGGCACCATACGCCGCGCCCAGCTCCAGGTGAAAATGGTGCTGATCGACAACCAGCGTCTCGGCATGGTGCGCCAGTGGCAGGAGCTGTTCTTCGATGGCCGCTACAGCGAGACCATCCTCTCCGACAACCCCGATTTCGTCGCTCTGGCCGCCGCCTTTGGCATCCCGGGTGAGACCATCACATGCAAGGATCAAATCGCAGCAGCCCTCGACCGCCTGCTGGGGAGCGAAGGCGCCTATCTGCTGCATGTGGCCATTTCAGAGGAAGAAAACGTCTGGCCCCTGGTTCCGCCGGGAGTCGCCAACCACAAGATGATGGAGCAACGCCCATGAACCCGCACACCTTTGCGCAGCCAGCATTTGCACAACACACCTTGCACATTCACGCCCAGCCCAGACCCGAAGTGATGGAGCGGGTATTGAGGGTGGTGCGCCACCGCGGCTTCAATCTCTGTGCCCTCAGCATGGAGATGGGGGCGGAGCAGGATTGCCAACAGCTGCGGATCACGGTTACTGTCGAGTCGGAGCGTCCCATCCAGCAGTTGTGGAGCCAGCTGGTCAAGCTGGTGGACGTCTCCCGGGTCGATGCACTGGAACAGCAACCCCGGATCAGAGCTTAAGGAGCAACAGCAATGTCACAGTCTTCCCAATCCCCCACTCAGCCCAAGTACATCTGGTTCAACGGCAGCCTGGTGCCCTGGCAAGATGCCCAGGTGCACGTCATGAGCCATGCCCTGCACTACGGCTCCTCTGTGTTCGAGGGCGTGCGCGCCTACGACACCCCCAAGGGCACCTGCATCTTCCGGTTGCAGGAGCACACCCGCCGCCTGTTCGACTCCGCCAAGATCTACTGGATGGAGGTGCCTTACAGCGAGGCCGAAGTGAATGAAGCCTGCCGCGCCGTGGTGCGCGAGAACGGCCTCAAGAGCGGTTATCTGCGTCCGCTGGCCTTTATCGGTAATGTGGGGCTGGGACTGCATCCACCGCTGGATGCCAAGGCCGAGCTCATGGTGGCTGCCCTGCCGTGGGGGGCCTACCTGGGGGAAGAGGGTCTGAAAAACGGGGTGGATGTGTGCGTCACCTCCTGGAACCGGCTGGCCCCCAACACGATTCCGACCGGCGCCAAAGCCGGTGGCAACTACCTCTCCTCTCAACTCATCAGCCGGGAAGCCAAGCGCAACGGCTACGCCGAAGGGCTGGCGCTGGATGTGAACGGCTACCTGAGCGAAGGCGCGGGTGAGAACCTGTTCCTGGTGAAAAATGGCGTGATCTTCACCCCGCCTGCCACCGCTGCCATCCTGCCCGGCATTACCCGCGACACCATCATGACCCTTGCCCGCGATCTGGGTTATGAGGTGCGCGAGCAGGCGCTGCCCCGTGAGGCGCTATACGTTGCGGACGAGATCTTTATGACGGGCACTGCCGCCGAAGTGACGCCTGTGCGTTCGGTGGACCGGATGCAGGTAGGTGCCGGTTGCCGTGGCCCAGTGACCGAGCAGTTGCAGAACGCCTTCTTCGGGTTGTTCAACGGCCAGACAAAGGACAAATGGAACTGGCTGACCCCGGTCGATGACAAGTAACGGGTGACCGAGAACGGGGAGGTGCCATGCCTCCCCGAGTCGCTTCTGGTCAGGGCATCCGTGCTGTGCCCTGACCAGGATCGATTCCCGATCCGCGAGTCACACATTCAAGAAATAATGCGCCCCATGGGCATTCAGGGAGTAGAGACAATGCCGAAGTTGAGATCCGCCACCACCACCCACGGACGTAACATGGCCGGGGCCCGCGCCCTCTGGCGCGCCACTGGCATGATAGACGAGGATTTCGGCAAGCCCATAATAGCCGTGGTCAACTCCTTCACCCAGTTCGTGCCCGGCCACGTTCACCTCAAGGATCTCGGCCAGCTGGTGGCCCGCGAGATCGAAGCCGCCGGCGGCGTGGCCAAAGAGTTCAATACCATAGCCGTGGATGACGGCATCGCCATGGGCCACGGCGGCATGCTCTATTCGCTGCCGTCTCGCGAGCTTATCGCCGACTCGGTGGAGTACATGGTCAACGCCCACTGCGCCGATGCCATGGTCTGCATCTCCAACTGTGACAAGATCACTCCGGGGATGCTGATGGCCGCCCTGCGCATCAACATACCCGTGATCTTCGTCTCCGGCGGCCCCATGGAAGCGGGTAAGACCAAGTTGTCCGATCAGATCATCAAGCTGGATCTGGTGGATGCCATGATCCAGGGCGCCGACCCCAAGGTCTCCGATGCCCAGAGCGAACAGGTGGAGCGCAGCGCCTGCCCTACCTGCGGCTCCTGTTCCGGCATGTTTACTGCCAACTCCATGAACTGCCTGACCGAGGCGCTGGGGCTTTCCCAGCCGGGCAACGGCTCCATGCTGGCGACCCACGCCGATCGCGAGCAGCTGTTCAAGCTGGCGGGCCAGCGCATCGTCACCCTTGCCAAGCGCTGGTATGAGCAGGACGATGCGTCGGCATTGCCGCGCAATATCGCCACCAAGGCGGCATTCGAGAATGCCATGGCGCTGGATATCGCCATGGGCGGTTCCACCAATACAGTGCTGCACCTGCTGGCGGCGGCCCAGGAGGCCGGGGTGGACTTCACCATGGCCGATATCGACCGCATGTCTCGCAAAGTGCCCCAGCTGTGCAAGGTGGCCCCCTCTACCCAGAAGTACCATATGGAAGATGTGCACCGTGCCGGTGGCGTGGTCGCCATTTTGGGTCAGCTGGAGAAGGCGGGTCTGGTGCACGGTGACACCCGTACCGTACTGGGTGGCTCCCTGGCCGAGCTGCTCAACGAATACGACGTCAGCCGCCAGCCGAGCCAGGAGGTGGTGGACTTCTACCGCGCCGGGCCAGCTGGCATCCGCACCACCAAGGCGTTCAGCCAGGATTGCCGCTGGCCCGAGCTGGATGTAGACAGAGCCGAGGGGTGCATCCGCTCGCTGGAGCATGCCTACAGCCTGGAGGGGGGCCTCGCCGTGCTCTCCGGCAACCTGGCCCTTGATGGCGCCATCGTAAAAACGGCCGGGGTAGATGACGAGAACCTCTGTTTCCGTGGCCCGGCCCGGGTATTCGAGAGCCAGGACACGGCGGTTGCCGGCATTCTGGATGGCACGGTCAAGGCCGGTGAAGTGGTAGTGATCCGCTACGAAGGGCCAAAAGGGGGTCCGGGCATGCAGGAGATGCTCTATCCCACCACCTATCTCAAGTCCATGGGATTGGGCAAACAGTGCGCCCTGATCACCGATGGCCGCTTCTCCGGCGGCACTTCGGGTCTCTCCATCGGCCACGTCTCGCCTGAGGCGGCCTCTGGCGGCACTATCGGTCTGGTGGAGGATGGCGACATCATCAACATCAACATCCCGGCCCGCAGCATGGTGCTGGAGGTGGCCGACAGCGTGCTGGCCGCCCGCCGTGTTGCCGTGGAAGCCCGTGGCTGGAAGCCGCTGGATCGTCAGCGTCAGGTCTCCTTTGCCCTGCGCGCCTACGCCATGCTCGCCACCAGCGCCGACAAGGGCGCTGTGCGTGACCGCAGCAAGCTGGAGGAGTGATAATGAACTCTGCGAGAAATTATTCGAACAAAGTGCTGCTCGCCTCCCTCTGTGCCGACAAGGGCGCTGTGCGTGATCGCAGCAAGCTGGAGGAGTGATAATGAGCCTTTATCGTTTGCTCCGTGATGAGCCGGGGGCAGTATGCGCCCATCAATGCGAGACGGAGGAATAACTCATGGTCTCTGCGGCTGATTATCTACGCAAGGTGTTGCTCTCCCCCGTCTATGAGGCGGCGCGGGTGACACCATTGCAGACCCTTAAAAAATTGTCTGAACGGCTTGGCAACCATGTGGCGCTCAAGCGTGAAGACTTGCAACCCGTGCACTCCTTCAAGCTGCGCGGTGCCTACCACAAGATCGCCACCCTGACCCAGGAGCAGAAGGATCACGGCGTCATCGCCGCCTCTGCCGGCAACCATGCCCAGGGGGTCGCCCTGTCGGCGGCCAAGCTCGGCATCAAGGCCATCATAGTGATGCCCAAGACCACGCCGGACATCAAGATCGATGCGGTACGCCGCCAGGGCGGCAATGTCATGCTGTTTGGCAACAGTTTCGATGAGGCCTATGCCGAGAGCCGCCGCCTCTCCGAACTGGAGGGCTACACCCTGATACCGCCGTTTGACGACGTCGAGGTGATCGCGGGCCAGGGCACTATCGGCAAGGAGTTGCTGGAGCAGGATACCCACCTCACCCACGTCTTCGTGCCTGTGGGTGGCGGTGGCCTGGCCGCCGGTGTGGCGGTTTATATCAAGCAGCTGCTGCCGGACGTCAAGGTGATCGGGGTGGAAGCGGAGGGGTCCGCCTGCCTCAAGGCGGCCATGGAGGCCGGCGAACCTGTCAATCTGGAGCGGGTCTCCCTGTTTGCCGACGGTGTAGCGGTCAAGCGCATTGGCACCGAGACCTTCCGCCTCTGCAACCAGTATCTGGACGAGGTGGTGACCGTCTCCAACGACCAGATCTGCGCCGCGCTGAAAGACATCTTCGACGACTGCCGTGCCATTGCCGAACCTTCCGGCGCCCTGTCGCTGGCGGGGCTCAAGGCCTACAGCGAGCGGGAGCAGGTCAAGGGCGGGCGGATGGCGGCCATTCTGTCGGGCGCCAACGTCAACTTCCACAGCCTGCGTTATGTGTCGGAGCGCTGCGAGATCGGCGAGAAGCGCGAGGGCATGCTGGCGGTGACCATACCCGAGCGCAAGGGGGCCTTCCTCGACTTTTGTCGCCAGCTTGGGCCTCGCATGGTGACCGAGTTCAACTACCGCTATTCGGATGCTGCCCAGGCGTCGTTGTTTGTCTCGGTGCGCCTGACCGGCGGCGGCGAGGAGCTTGGCCAGATCATCGATCAGCTCGGTGGCAACGGCTATCCGGTGGTCAACATGACAGAGAGCGAGCTGGCCAAGAACCACGTGCGCTACATGATTGGCGGCCGCCCGGCCCGGCCCCTCGGTGAACGTCTCTACAGCTTCAAGTTTCCGGAGCAGCCGGGCGCCCTGATGCGCTTCCTGGAGACCCTGGGCTGTCGCTGGAACATCAGCCTGTTCCACTACCGTAACCACGGCGCCGACTACGGCCGCGTGCTCTGCGCCTTCGAACTGCCGAACGAGGACGTGGCCGCCTTCCACGACTACCTGCGCGAGATTGGCTACGGTTGGAAAGAGGTCAGTGACGACCCCGCCTACCGGCTGTTTCTGGCCAGCTGATACAGAGCGAAAAGCAGGAGGGAGGCGTTATGCCTCCCTCTTCATTTTTGGGCCTGTTTCTCGGGGCTTAGGTGGCGACAGCGACATATTGGCCACCGGAAGAGCCGAGTTTATGCAGCGCTTTCAACGCACTATGAAAATCCTCATGCACAGGGTCGTTTTCCCGTCTGGAATGTCGCCAGCTTCACACTCTTGAGTCCCTGGTCATTTGAGGCTGACAAGAGATGGGATAACCTGAGTGGCGGGGCCAGCTTGGCCCCATCAGGGAAGAGAGCGCATTGCGCGCCCACAACGACTTATCGCAGAGGCTTTCACCATGAATAAATCGATACTTGCCGCTCTGGTCAGCGGCCTGCTTGCGACCGGGGCCGTGCAGGCTGCCGCCCAGGACAATACCTGGTATGCCGGGGGCAAGGCCGGTTGGTCCAAGTACTTCGACGTCGACCAGAAGCAAGTGGTTTCGGATACCCTGGGGGCGCTGCAAAATACCGGCACCAGCAAGGATGCTCTCGGACTGGGAGCGTTTGCCGGTTATCAGCTCAACCCCAACCTGGGTTTCGAGTTCGGCTATGACTGGCTCGGCAAGTACACCTCGTCCGGTGAGCTGAGCGGGGTCAGGGTGGAGGGGGAAGCCAAGAGCCAGATGATCCAGGCCACCATGAAGATAGGGTTTCCGGTCAATGATGCGCTGGATCTCTATGGCCGGATTGGTGGTGGCTACGCCTGGACAGACAGCGAGCTGTCAGCCCGGACGGCGACCGATTTCATCAAGGAAACCGGCGACAAGCATGGCGCAGTTTTTGTCGGGGCCCTGGGCGCCGAATATGCTATCGACCGTGACTGGGCCGCCCGTCTCGAATATCAGTACACAACCCCGCTGGGAGATGCCTCCCTCGATCGTTCCGGCATAGAGATGGATAACGGCCTGCTCTCTGTGGGCATGCTCTATCGCTTCGGCCTGCACGGGAACGAGGTGGTGGCCCCTGCTCCGGCCCCCGTCGTGGAACCCGCACCTGCCGTTGTGGTGGCCCCCAAGACGTTCAGCCTGAGTTCGGATGTGCTGTTCGAGTTCAACAAGGCCACCCTCAAGCCGGCTGCCAGTCAGGCGCTCGATACTCTGTTCAGCCAGATAGTGGCCGCCAATCCCAAGGACGGTGCCGCGACTGTGGTGGGGCATACCGACCGTATCGGCTCCGATGCTTACAACCAGGCATTGTCGGAACAACGTGCTCGCACAGTGGCCGACTATCTGATCGCCAAGGGACTGTTTGCTGACAAGGTGCGGGTCGAGGGACGTGGCAAATCCTCCCCTGTGACCGGCAACAACTGCACCACTGGCTCCCGGCCTGCGCTGATCGCCTGTCTGGCCCCGGATCGCCGGGTCGAGATCCACCTGGAAGGGGTCTCCCAGCCAGTCCAGTAACGGCATGGACGGGATAGCGAGATAACAAGGAGGGAGGCGCTGCCTCCCTCTTTGCTTTATGTGGTTTTGAGCGGCCACAGCTTCAGCCGTTGAAAACCTTGGCCCAGCAGGATCAGCAGCAAGGCGCCCGGCAGCACTGTCTGCCACAGGAAGGGCCACTCCTGTCCCGTCATCAACACCAGCAAGGGGTTGGCGCCAGCGGGGGGATGGATGAGATCCAGGCCCTGCATCAGCGCGATGGCCAGACCCACTCCCAATGCCAGCTGCAACTCCAGCGGCAAGGGGAGCCACTGCACCAGCAGTCCGACGCTGGCGGTCAGCAGATGGCCTCCGAGCACCTTGGATGGACGAGCCAGCGGGCTTGCCGGCAGTGAAAACAGCAGCAAACAGCTTGCCCCGAAAGGCGCCATGATCAGGGCCGTGTGCCAACTGACGTTCAACCAGCCCATTATCCCGATCGCCAAGGCGGCCCCCAACCCTGCCCAGAACGGGCCATACCATTTTTTCATCACGTTTCTCTCTTGGTTTGTCTGACGTGATTAGGCACATTAGGTAGACAGATCGGTGTACTTCAAGGGATGAATCGTGAGTGAAAAGCGCCAACAGCTGATGGCAACCGCCTATCGCCTGTTCAATCGCCATGGTTTTCACGCGACCGGCATAGATCGCATCTGGGCAGAGGCGGGTAGTACCAAGCGAACCCTCTACCGCCATTTTCCGACCAAAGATGCCTTGATCGAGGCTGTACTGCTCTCCCGCGAGCAGGAGTTCTTCGCCCTGCTCGAGGGGAAGCTGGCAGGTCTGGAGGGGAGGGAGAGTCGATTGCAGGCTCTGCTCGACGGATTCGGGGAGTGGTTTGGTCGCAGTGATTTCTACGGTTGCAACTTCATCAATGCCAGCGCCGAATTTGCCGATCCGCGTCATCCGGTGCGCAAGCTGGTGGTGGCGCACAAACAGGCGCTGTTGAACTGGGTCAGGATGCAGCTCGGGTGCAGCATCCCGCAAGCTACCGGACTTTGTCTCTTGCTGGAGGGCGCCGTTGTTATGGCGCACAGCTATCAGCAGCCGCTGGCACTGGTGCAGGCAAGATCGCTGGCCCTGGCCTTGTTATGTGCCGATGATGACGCAACCGTGACCTGATATAGCCAATCGGTGTTAAGCCCCCGGTTGCAGCTGGTCGATAATTGACCAGATGTATAGCGCCGAGGGCGATCAGATGCGCATCGATCACTACGACCTCCAGGGGGAGGTGCAACACCAGTATCAGCAGCTACAGACTCGCAAGGTACGTAATCTGGGGCCTGTTGCCCCGGTTGTGCCCGGGAATACGACAGCCGGTGAGGCCACCCCTGCTGCAGGTCCGGCTGCGGTTCCTGTTGTGGAACGCGTGGTGGCGGAGCTGATGCGCTCAGCCAGAACGATCTCGACGCAGGGAGGGGCGGCTCAGCAAGGTGCCATGGGGACTGAGGGGGTGCCCTCTCTGGTCAAGCCGGAAGCCGAGGAGACCAATCCGAATGACGGCCTGGATAACCGGCTGCGGCTGATCAAGCTGATGATAGAGGCCATGCTCGGCCACGAGATAGAGCTGCCCAAACCCATCAAGTCATCTGGAGGGGAGATGGAGGGCGTGGCCCAGGGAGAGGCCGCCCCTCAGGCAGCGGAGCCGGATCAGGCGGTGGAGGTGACCGACACTCTGCTGGAACAGGAGCAGCTCAATGTAGTGGCATCGGCCAGCGTGCAGACCAGTGACGGCCAGACCCTGCAGCTTGATCTCGGCTTTGTACTCGACTGGCGGCAGCTTGAAGTGAGTCAGCGCCGCACCACCCTCAATGCCCTGAAAGACCCGCTGGTGCTCAGTCTGGATGGCAAGATAGCCGATCTGACCGAGGCAAGGGTCAACTTCGATATCGATCAGGATGGCAAGGATGACAGCCTGCCGGGTTTGAGCGAAGGCAGCGGTTTCGTGGCGCTGGATCGCAACGGCAACGGCGCCATAGACGATGGTGGCGAGCTGTTCGGTGCCCGTTCCGGCAACGGTTTTGGTGAGCTGGCCGCGCTGGATGAAGATGGCAACGGCGTACTGGATGAACGAGACAGCCACTTCTCTGCCCTGCAGTTCTGGCACCCGGACCATGCCCCCATCGCCCTGGTGGAGCTTGGGATAGGTGCCATACTGCTGCGCCCCCTCGATACGCCCTTCAACCACCTGGGGGAGAGCGGCAATCAGGGGGTCTTGCGCCAATCCGGCCTCTACCTCACCGAGCAGGGCAAGGGGGGCTGGGTGCAGCAGATCGATCTGCGGGTCTGAACCCGGACCCAGGCTGGCGAATCGCGGGATCGCGAGTCACCACTTCTGGCGAGTCGCCGTCAGCGCTTGAGCAATATACGAACTGGTTCAGTTCAGCTCGGTGGGGTCAATATCCAGACTCCAGCGTACCTTCTTGGTCTCGGGCCAGCCATCCAGCTCCTTGACCGCCCAATCCATCAGTTGTGCCAGCGGGGCCCGGTTCGGCCCCTGCACCAGCAACTGCATCCGGAACTTGCCCGCCTTGCGTTCCATGAAGCCGCTGATGGGTCCCAGCACCTGCACGTGGGGGTAACGGGCGCTACGCAGCGTATCTGCGAGGCGAGCGAGAAACAGCTGTACCTCATCGCGGCCGTTGGCCTCGGCCCGAAACAGCCCCTGATAGCTGAACGGTGGCAACCCCAGCAGGTGGCGCTCTTTCAGCGCCGTGTCGGCGAAGTGGCCGTAGCCGTTCTGGGTCAGATCCTGCAACAGGGCATGTTCCGGGTGGTGGCTCTGTAACACCACCAGACCGGGCTTGCTGGCGCGACCTGCGCGACCCGCCACCTGGGTGTAGAGCTGGGCCAGTTTCTCGGCGGCGCGAAAATCGGCGGAAAACAGGGCACCATCCACATCCAGCAGGCCCACTAACGTCACATCCGGGAAGTGGTGGCCCTTGGCCAGCATCTGGGTACCGATCAGGATCTTGTACTTGCCCGCCTTGATGTCGCCGAGATGGGTCTCCAGCTCCCCTTTACGACGGGTGTTGTCTCTGTCGATGCGCACTACGGGGTATTGGGGGAACACAGTGGTGAGCAGCTGCTCAAGCTGTTCTGTGCCCACCCCTGAGCCTATCAGCTCCTTGCTGCCGCACTCGGGGCAGCTGTGGGGCAGGGGGCGCACGCTGTCGCAGTGGTGGCAGTGCAGGCGACGCCCTGCCTGATGCCAGGTGTACCAGGCATCACAGCGCTCGCAGGCGGCGCTCCAGCCACACTGGTGGCAGATCAGCGACGGGGCATAGCCGCGCCGGTTGAGAAACAGCATCACCTGATTGCCGGCCACCAGGTGCTCCGCCATCAGCTGCTCCAGCTGGGGGGAGAGCCCGGCCTGCAGCCGAACGCTCTTGATATCCAGAATCACCTGACGGGCGGTCTGGGCGTTGCCGGCGCGGCGCGTCAGGCTGAGGTGGTGATACTTGCCGGTTCTGGCGTTGTGCAGCGTTTCCAGCGACGGGGTGGCCGAGCCGAGCAGTATGGGAATGCCGGCGCGATGGGCCCGCATCACGGCGAGATCCCGGGCGTGGTAGCGAAAGCCGTCCTGCTGCTTGAAGGAGCTGTCGTGTTCCTCGTCGATGATGATGATGCCGAGGTTCTTGAACGGGGTGAAGACGGCGGAACGGGTTCCTATCAGGATGGCGGCGCCGCCATCGCGGCAGGCGAGCCAGGCATCGAGCCGCTCCCTGTCATTCATGGCGGAGTTCATCGCCACCACGGGCACCTTGAAACGGCGGCGGAAGCGATTGATGGTCTGGGGGGTGAGACCAATTTCGGGCACCATCACTAGCGCCTGCTTGCCCGTCTTGAGCAGGGGCTCGAGAATGCTCAGGTATACCTCTGTCTTGCCGGAGCCTGTGATACCGTCCAGCAGGAAGGCGCCGAACTGGTCGCTCTGGCTGGTGACGGCGGATACCGCCAGCGCCTGCTCGCCGTTGAGGCGCAGCCCTTCTCCCGCGTCAAAGTGCGTCGCCCAGTCACCATCATGACTCGGCTCCAGGCTGCGTTTCTCCAGCAGGCCCTTCTTCTCCAGCGCCGTGAGCGCCGCGCTCTGGATCTCCTCCTGCTTGAGGGCGGACGGGGTTTGCGGCCCCTTGCGCAGTAAAGCGAGGGCCTGTTGCTGCTTGGCGGCCCGCTTTAGCTCATTGAGGTCCATATCCATCCCGGCTTGCGTGGCAAACCAGAACTCCAGCTCCCGATAGGCAGCTGGCTCCCCCTTGCGTACCAGCACCGGCAGAGCGTGGGGCAGCACCTCTCCCAGCGGATGCTGGTAGTAGTTTGCGCTCCAGTTCATCAGCGCCAGTATGTCCGGCCCCAGCACTGGCGTGCTGTCGAGCACCCTTTTCAAGGGTTTCAACTTGGCTCTGGGCACCTGGCTCTCGGCCGGATGATCGACCACCAGCCCGACCAGCGTCTGGGGGCCAAAGGGGATCTCGACCCGACAGCCGGGCTCAGGCAGGGGCAAGGGAGAGAGATAGTCGAAGTGACGGCGTAACGGTACCGGGACAGCGACACGAACCAGATCCAGCGTTTGGGAAGAATTCACCAGGGATTGCCTATTTTTTCTGCGAAGCCACTTGCCTGATCTCAGGCATTTCCTATATTATTCGCAGCCTTTGAAACTGTGTTCAACAATCGTGTGGTGTCCGACAGAAGATCGGATAGCGACACGGCCTGATAATTGAGGTTGTCCATGAAAGCTGGTATCCATCCCGAGTACGTAGCCATCACCGCCAAGTGCTCTTGCGGTAACGTCATCAACACTTTCTCTACCATGGGTAAAGATCTGAACCTGGACGTGTGCTCCGCATGCCACCCGTTCTATACCGGCAAGCAGAAAGAAGTTTCTAGCGGCGGCCGTGTAGACAAGTTCAACAAGCGTTTCGGTGGCTTGACTGCCAAGAAGTAATCTTACTTCTGAAGAATTCTGAAAAAGGCGCCCATCGGGCGCCTTTTTCATTGGTCGACGTTTTGTATTGAACTGGTTTGCCCTATGGTGTTGGCTCAATCAAGGGAGATGCATGTCTGTCGATGACAGCACCTTCATGGTGAGCATGAACAATACGGGAGGAGTGCCAATGCGAAATTGTCTGGTGATGGGAGCCGCGGGTTATATCGGTTCCTATCTGGTCCCTCACCTGCAAGGGCTGGGTTATCGGGTGATCGCTGGCGCTCGTCGCCCCTGCCGCCTGCCGCAGGGCGTGGAGTTTCGCTTTGCCGACAGCCTCAAGCCCATCACACTGCTGCCTGCGCTGGCGAACATAGACACCGTCTTCTATCTGGTCCACGCCATGGGTGCCGGCGCCGATTTTCACCGGCTGGAGCAGCAGGGAGTGAAGAACTTTGCCGCCGCCGCCCGCGCCGCCGGGGTGCGCCGCATCATCTATCTGGGTGCCATTCAGCCCGAGCAGTGCAACAGTCGTCACCTCAACTCCCGCCGCTATTGTGGTGAACTGTTTCGTGACTCGGGTGTGCCGACGGTGGAGCTGCGCTCCGGCATCATCATAGGGCCGGGCTCGGCTGCCTTCGAGGTGATGCGGGATCTGGTGTTCAACCTGCCGATGATGGTGACCCCCAAGTGGGTGCGCTCTCGCACGCCTCCCATCGCCCTCTCCAATCTGTTGCACTATCTGGGCGGGCTGGTGGAAGTTGAGGGAGTGGATGGTCAGGTGCTCAATGCCGTTGGCCCCGAGCTGCTCAGCTACCAGCAGCAGTTGCAGAAGTTCGCCGCCCACATCGGCAAGCGCTGCCCCATTATTCCCATCCCCTTCCTGAGCCCCAAGCTTTCTGCCTGGTGGCTGCAATTCGTCACGTCTGTGCCGCAGCCGGTGGCCAAGGCGCTGGTGGGTGGTCTCAAGCACGATATCCCTGCCGATGATGGCCCGCTGCGGGCCTTGCTGCCCCAGACACTGCTCAGTTTTGACGAGGCGCTGGCGGAGAGTCTGGCGCTGGAGCAGAAGCTCGGGGCCGAGCAGCAGGGGGAGGAGACGCCGCTGGGCTTGCGCTGGCGCCATCCCGAGTACGGCTTCTATGATCGCACCGCCAGCGGGGAGGCCATCTGTCTCGCCTCGCCAGAGGTGGTGTGGCAGGTGTTGCAGCAGTTGGGGGGGGAGCAGCGCTACTTCTACATGAACGAGCTGTGGGTGGTGCGCGAGTGGATGGATCACCTGATCGGCGGCCCGGCCCGTACCCGTGGTCGCACCAACCCGGATCGTTTCGTGAAGGGGGACATGCTGGACTCCTGGCAGATCCTGGGGGTGGACGAAGGGCGCAGGCTGGATCTGCTGTTCAACATGAAGGCGCCCGGGGTGGGGCGACTGGCGTTCAACATACTGCCGGAGGAGTCCGGTCTGACCCGGATCAGGGTTACCGCCCACTGGCATCCCCAGGGGGCCTGGGGGCTGGCCTACTGGCTTGCCATGCTGCCGTTTCATCTCTTCATCTTTCAGGGGATGACGGAGGCCATCGCCAGACAGGCAGAAGCCAAAGCAGGCATCCCTGTGATGGGGTGAAACCATATCTATAACTAAATGGGTATTCATGGTTAGCATGACATGCTAATTACTGAATTATCATTGGCCGCCTGCAATACTTTCCTCTGTGAAAGGCCGGCGGTTTTCTTTATGATCCCCAGCCCTCGCCTGTCGCGAGCCAATGCACCACATCATTCACTTCCGTATCGGGGTCCCCCATGTCCGATCTTCGTCAACAAGCACTCGATTACCACGCTCAGCCCGTGCCGGGCAAAATTGCCATCGCCCTCACCAAGCCCGCCGAGACAGCCCACGATCTGGCGCTGGCCTACAGCCCGGGTGTGGCCGAGCCGGTGCGCGAGATCGCCGCCAATCCCGACGATGCCTACCGCTACACCGTCAAGGGCAACCTGGTGGCCGTCATCTCCAACGGTACTGCCATACTGGGGCTGGGCAACCTGGGTCCGCTTGCTTCCAAGCCGGTGATGGAGGGCAAAGCCCTGCTGTTCAAGCGCTTCGCCGGCATAGATGCCATCGACATAGAGGTGAAGCACGAGACCAGCCAGCAGTTCATCGACACTGTGGCGGCCATCGCCGACACCTTCGGTGGCATCAATCTGGAAGACATCAAGGCGCCGGAGTGCTTCGAGATCGAAGAGGCGCTGATCGCGCGCTGCGACATTCCCGTGTTCCATGATGACCAGCATGGCACCGCCATCGTCACCGCCGCCGGTCTGCTCAATGCGCTGGAAGTGCAGGGCAAGCGCATCGAACAGAGTCGCATCGTCTGCATGGGGGCGGGGGCTGCGGCCACTGCCTGCATGGATCTGCTGATCAAGTGCGGCGCCGCGCCACACAACATCTTCATGCTCGACCGCCAGGGGGTGATCCACACAGGCCGTACCGACCTGAACCGCTACAAGCAGCGTTTTGCCAACGATACGTCGCTGCGCACCCTGATGGATGTGATTGAAGGGGCTGATGTGTTTGTCGGTGTGTCCGGTCCGGATGTGCTGCCCGCCGAAGCAGTGGCCCTGATGGCACCCAATCCGGTCATCTTTGCCTGCTCCAACCCGGATCCCGAGATCAAGCCGACCCTGGCCCACTCGGTGCGCGATGACCTCATCATGGGTACGGGCCGCTCCGATTATCCGAACCAGATCAACAATGTGCTCTGCTTCCCCTTCATCTTCCGCGGCGCGCTGGACGCCCGCGCCAGCCGCATCAACGATGCCATGAAGATAGCCGCGGTCGAGGCGATCCGCGGTCTGGTGAAGGAGCCCGTACCGGCCGAGGTGCTGACCGCAGCAGGGGTGAGCGCGCTGGCCTTCGGCAAGGATTACGTCATTCCCAAGCCGATGGATGCCCGTCTGCTGCCACGGGTGGCCCGTGCCGTGGCGCTGGCGGCGGTCGCCTCCGGTGTGGCGCGCGTCGCGCTGCCGGCAGACTACATGCTGGAATAAGTCTGCGGCGCCATGCCGACCACGACAGAAGGGGCCCCATGATTGGGCCCCTTTTTGTTACGGGAAGCTTGATGCGTCGTTATTTGGTCTTGGGAGCGACCTTGACGGCCGGTGTCTTGGCATGAGTGGCCTTGTGATGCTTTTTCACCATCTTGGTCTGGGTCGCCTGAGGGGCGGCTGCCTTGGTGGGGGTGGCTGCCATGGTGGGGGTAGCTGCCATGGTGAAGCCGGAGGTCAGGGCGAAGACAGCGGCCAGGCTCAGGGGGATCAGCTTGTTCATATTCCAGTTCCTCATTCGGTTTGATGACATGGAGCTTTTCTCCATGACTTCATCCTAGGGCTGTTCCGCTGGCGGTTCAGTGAGCGACTGGTGACGGTTTGTATCCAAATGTACAGGCAGCCTGAGGCAGAAGCGGGCGCCGACTGCACTGGGCAGCAACTGCACCTCACCACAGTGGTGGCGGGCTATGCTGCGCACTATGGCGAGGCCGAGACCGGCGCCGCCGGTACGGCGATCCCGGCTCTGATCCAGGCGCATGAAGGGCTCGAAGATCTGGGGCGCCAGCGCCGGATCTATGCCGGGGCCGTCGTCGGCCACCTCCAGCAGATAGTGATCCTGCTGCTGGCTCATGGCGAGGGTCACCCGGCTGGTGGCGTGGCGCAGGGCGTTGCCGATGAGGTTCTCCAGCGCCCGGTCCAGCAGGCGGGGATCGCCGCGCCAGGGCAGGGAATGGGTGGGACACACCAAGTCGAGTCGTTTTTCTGGCCGCAGCGCCTGCCAGTCCGGTAGGTGGCTGCCGGCCCAGCTGGCCAGCTCCAGCTCGCTGCATTGCAACGGCAGCTCGGGACGATCCAGCCTGGCGTAGGTGAGCATCTCCTCGATGAGGGCGTCCAGTGCCCCCAGATCGCGCTCCAGCCCCTGTTGTTCCGCTGCCGATGGTTGAGGGGCCAGCATGGCGAGCCGGTAGCGCAGCCTGACCAGCGGGGTGCGCAGTTCGTGGGCGATGGCATCGGTCAGCTGTTTGCGACTGGCCAGCATGGCTTGCAGCTGCTCCGTCATCTGATCGAAGGTGCGTCCCACCCGGCCCAGGCTGCTGCCGGGCGGCAGGCCGGTGCGGCTGGAGAGATCCCCATCACCCACCCGACGGGCGGTTTGTTCGAGACGTTGCAGGCCACGCCAGTGCGGGCGCAGCCAGAGCAGGATCGGCAGACCGAGGGAGAGACCTATGGCCAGCAGCAGCCCCACATCGACCCAGTGCAGCTCGTGCAGATAGGAGAGATAGGGCACTGGGCCGACGATCAGCACTTGATCGGTGCCCGGGATGCGCTGCAGGAAGGTGTCATCCCCTTCGACGATGACTATGTTGCCCGCCTCGAGAAAGGCCTGATCCTCCTTGGCCAGCGGCTGGTTGGCGAGGGCGCCGATCTGCAGCGGCAGGGTGAGCTGGCGACTCTGCTCCGCCATGCGCACGGGCCAGCGCTCTTTCGGCAATCGCGCCAGTTCGCCGGTGAGCAGGCCGAGGGAGCCTTGCATCATCCGCTCCAGATAGCGGTCGCCCGCCCGCTCGGCGCTGACCTGATAGACAAGGCCGACCAGCAGTATGGCCAGGGTGAAACAGCCGATCAGCAGCAGGTAGAACTGGATAAACAGACGGCGCATGGGATCCCTCATCTTTCCTTGATTGCGTTGTTGCCCCTCATCCTCCGCAAGGGGAGAAGGGATCATCAACATCATTCGGTGGCTGCTTATTCCCAGGCGTGGGGTACCAGCAGATAACCCTTCTGGCGCACCGTCTTGATGCGGGTCGGGTTGTTGCTGTCATCCCCCAGCTTGCGGCGCAGGCGGGAGATGGCCACATCCATGCTGCGATCCTGGCCGTCGTAGTCGCGGCCACGCAGGCTGCGAAACAGCGTCTCCCGTCCCAGGATCTGTCCCGCATGGCAGGCCAGCTCCCACAAGAGGTCGAAGTCGGCGGTGGAGAGGGGGATGCTGTCGCCATCGAGCCGAACGTCCCGACCCGGCCCGTCGATCCGCAAGCGGCCGAACTGCAGGCGCTGGGGCGGCGTATTGGCCACGGCTGCTTGCGGTGCCTGTCCCTGCTGGCGGAACTGGACCCGCAGCCGGGCCAGCAGCACAGGGGGCGGCGTTGTCTTGAGGATGTAGTCGTTGGCTCCCAGCTCCAGACTCAGGATCTGGTTCATGTCGCTGTCGAGAGAGGTGAGCATGACGATGGGGCCCTTGAAGCGTGGCCGCAGATCCCGGCACAGTGAGAGACCATCCTGCCCAGGCAGCATGATGTCGAGCAGCACCAGGTCTGGTTGCTCGGCTTCGATTCTGGCAAGTGCCATGTCGCCTCTGGGCTCCAGCAGTACTTCGATGTCGTGACGGGCAAGCCAGCTGCTGATGAGCTTGCCTATTTCGGGATCATCTTCAACAAAAAGAATGCGTTGCATTGTGGCGTGACACCCTGGCAGTGGCGCGGATGCGCGCCTGCCAGCATACCGGCTCCCCGCGTGGCGTGCACCGGGATAACTAATCAAACAGGGCCCTTGGGCCCTTGGGCCCTGTGGTCACGCCGGTCGTGGAGACCCGCCGAATCAGCCTGCCTTGCGCTTCAAGTAGACCCCGGCTTCCATGTGATGGGTCCAGGGGAACTGGTCAAACAGGGCGAAGCGGGCGACTTCGTGGGTCTCGCCCAGCACCGCCATGTTGGCCTGCAGTGTCTCAGGGTTGCAGGAGATGTAGAGGATGTTGTCGTACTCCTGCACCAGTTTGACAGTGGCATCGTCGAGACCGGCGCGGGGCGGATCGACGAAGATGGTGTTGCACTGGTAACTTTTGAGATCGACTCCCTTGAGGCGGTTGAACTCCCGCTCGCCGCGCATCGCCATGGTGAACTCTTCGGCCGACATGCGCAGTATGATCAGGTTGTCGACGCCGTTGGCGGCGATGTTGAACTGGGCGGAGTCGACGCTCGGCTTGGCAATCTCGGTGGCCAGCACCTTGCGGAAGTTCTGGGCCAGCGCGATGGAGAAGTTGCCGTTGCCGCAGTAAAGCTCCAGCAAGTCCCCTTCGCTCCCCCTGGTCACATCCAGCGCCCAGCCCAGCATCTGCTCATTGATGGCCGCGTTGGGCTGGGTGAAGCTGTTCTCCACCTGCTTGTAGGTGAGCTGGCGGCCGGCCACGTTGAGCTGCTCGATGACGAAGTCATCGAGCAGACAGATCTTCTGCTTGTGGGCGCGGCCAATCAGCCGCAGGTCGAACCCCTGAGCCCGCAGATCGGCTTGCAGCGTCTCGGCGGCTTGCTGCCATTCGGCTTCGAGTTTGCGATGGTAGAGCAGGCTCACGATGATCTGGCCGGATTGGGTCGAGAGGTAATCGATCTGGAACAGCTTGCGACGCAGCACAAAGTGCGGGCGCAACCCTGCCAGCAGCACCGGCATCAGCTGGTTGATCAGAAGGCTGGCGGTGGGGAAGTGAGCGACCCGGATGATCTCCTTGGTGGCCTGGGCATACATGCAATGGAAGAGGTCATCCCCTTCGTGCCAGATGCGAAATTCGGCGCGCATCCGGTAATGCTCGGCGGGTGAGGCATGCACCTCCAGCGCGGGAGGATTGAAGCCGGCAAACAGCTGGGTGAGTCGCTCGCGCTTTTCGTCGAGCTGGGCCTGATAGTCGGCGGGGGTCCGCAGGGCCTGGGAGTCGGCGCCAGCTTGCTGGATTTGGGTCATGATATACCTCACATGCACACCGGCAGGGCCGGGTCGAAATCGGGGGGAAGGCAGCAGGCCACCCAAAGGGGCCCGATTTTAAAAGCCAGCCGCAGATTGTCCAGTATTTTGTGGTCAAGAAGTGTTCAGTCAGGCCGATACCTGATCTACAGGCATGGTGGGAGGACACATTATGCAAATCGACGGCGTGGGCTCAGCCCAACCCAAGGGAGTGGGCGTTTCGCCCAAGGCACCCCAACAGGCACAAGAGAAGCAGGCCAGCAGCGGGGAAGAAGTCTCCTTGCACCAACCACCCAAGTGGGCGCAGGTACTGGTACAGCAGGCGTTGCAGTTTGCGCTGGAGATCAACGGTCAGCGCTATCAGGCGCCCAAGGCAAAAGAGCCGGAGGTGGTCACCCCCGAGACCCTGTTCGACTTCCAGTCGGTGGCAGACAATGTGTTGCAGTTCATCACAGGACGGCTTGGTGCCGCCCGTGCGGACGGCAAGTCCGATGATGACCTGACCGAAATGATGGAACAGGCCCGCAAGGGCGTGGACATGGGATTTGGTGCCGCCAGGGAGCAGCTGGGTGACTGGGCCACCGAGAACGAAGACATCAAGACCGGCATCGATCAGAGCTACAAGCTGATCCAGGACGGGCTTGAGGAGTTCGAGAAAGAGTTCTTTGGCAAGGTCTCCACCACCGAGATGGGAGCGGCCGAGATGGCCAGCCGTCAGCAGGGATACCTGGAGATCCAGACCAAGGATGGGGACAAGGTGGTACTGCGCTTCAACGACAGCTGGCAGGTCAAATCCGAGAACAGCGAGAGTGGCAGTCAGTTCAGCCTCAAGTCGAGCCAGAGCTTCAGCTTCTCGCTGGAGGGGGATCTCAGCAGCGACGAGATGGATTCCATCGGCAAGCTGATCAAGGGGATCGACGATCTGGCGGGAAACTTCTTCTCCGGCAATTTCGAGGACTTGCTGAAGAAGGCGGGCGAGTTGAAGCTGGATGACAGCCAGCTGGCCTCCTACTCCCTCAAGCTCAAGCAGAGCGTCAAGCTGAGCCAAACCTACCAGGGGGCCAGCTCCCTGCAGGATCTCCTCAAGCCGCTGGCGGATTACCTGCCCAAGCTGAATCAGGTACAGCAACAGGCGGATACCCTGCTGCCGGAGTCGCAGCAGCAGGCACTGACACCTGCGGTGCTGGCGGCCCGTGGCCAGACCGAACCGGCTCAGGTCAACAGCTTTACCAGCTTCAACCAGCGGATGCTGGAGGCGCTGCGAATGATAGGCCAGTTCCAGCCTGCGACCGAGCCCGCCAGCAAGAGCGTCTGAGCCGCCATCGCCCGGTTCAAGCCATAAGCTGCCGTTTGCCAGCTCCTCCGAGGGCTGGCAAACTGGCTCTTTTCCCAATCCGGTCAGCCCATGAACCCGAATCCCAAGAAGCTAAGAGACAAGCGCGAGCTCTGCTACCCCTTCATCTTCGAAACCCAGTTCCAGTGTGATTACGAGATAGCAACCGACGAGCTTTGCTGTCAGGTGGGGGCCGTGCTCGCCCAGCTTCCTTCGGAAGAGGAGACCCGCGAGATGGTGGCCGACCTGGGGGCCCTGCAGCGACTCATCTACAACCTCAACGGTTCGGTACGGGGCAAGCTCGGTATTTTTGAAGAGGATCTGGCGTGGTTGAAAACGCGGTATGACCACTACAACGAGGCGAGCCGCGGCCGGGTCACGGGTTTTGTCTTGCCTCGTGGCCCGCAGCCCATCCCCACCCTGCACCTGTGCCGCTGCGGCAGCAAGAAGGTGGTGCGGCTGCTGGTACGCCTCGAAGAGAGCGGCGTCCGCTTCGATCCCATCCTCTATCGCTTCGCCAACCTGCTGGCCAACTTCTTCTTTGTGCTGACCGTCTTCCTCAAGCAGTTGTGGCAGGTGGAAGAAGTGCCCTACGTCAGCATCAATTACTGACCAAGTGGCTGAAAATGCTTTTATTTTTCTGGAAGATAAAAGACGATCAGGCCATGCCGTTGCAATCTGGATGGCGCCGATAGCGGAGCGGGGGAAGTCATGAAGACGATTCATCTCAGTGGCAGTTCATTCTTGATGCCGGGCAATCTGGCCTGGCGGTCGCTGGCTGCCCATGGCGAGGTGCAGGTCGCGCCCCATGGGCAGTGGCTGCAAACCCTGATGAATCCATCTGAAGCGGTTGCCCCCCAGACTCACATCATCATCTGGCTGTGGGAAGATCTGGTGCCGGCACAGACGCTGGTAGCGTGGAGCGGTTTGGCACAAGAGGCGCAACAGCTGGCTGTGGCCGCCTTCGTCGCATCACTCTGTCAGCCCCTGCAACAGCGTTTGCAGCGTCGGCCGCAGGATCATCTGCTGGTCGGGGTCTGCAGTCGTTCCCCTGTCTCCGTATTTGGCGCGGCGCCCTCAGCGCTTGCCTGTCTGGCCCGTGAATGTGAGCGTCAGCTTGCCCATTTGCGGCGGCAGCATCCCGGCCTGGATGACCTGCACCTGCCGCTCTGGTTGCAACAGCAGGGTCGCCACCACTGTTTCGACAATCGCAATCACTATCTGATGTCCTGTCCCTTCTCCATGGCCGGGTTGGCCAGTCTGGCGCAGTGGATTGCTCCCTTGCTGCAGCGGCTGCACAGGCCAGCTCACAAGGTGTTGGTACTCGATTGCGACAATACCCTCTGGGGTGGCGTGGTCGGCGAAGATGGCGTGGGTGGCGTCCTGCTGGGGCAGGATGGGGTGGGTCGTCTCTATCAGGCCTTCCAGCAGGCGGCCATTTACTGGCATGGGCAGGGCGTCATATTGGCGCTCTGCTCCAAGAATCTGGCCGACGATGTGTGGCGGCTGTTCGAGCAGCACCAGGGCATGGTGCTTGAGCGCCAGCACATAGCCGCGGCCGAGATTGGCTGGGAGCCCAAGTCCGCCGGCCTGCGGCGCCTGGCCGCGCGGCTCAATGTGGGGCTGGACAGTCTGGTGTTCTGGGATGACAGCGAGCTGGAGCGCGCCGAGGTGCGTGCCAATTGCCCCGAGGTTACCGTCATCACGCCCCCCGCCGAGATCTGGGGTTGGCCCGATGCGCTGATGATGCTCGCCGAGCTGCAAAGCCGCCACCAGAGCCGGGATGACGGCTTGCGCCAGGGCTCCTATCAGGCACAGGCAGAGGCGAATGCAGTGCGCCAGCAACTGGGTGACGAACAGGCCTTCTTGCAACAGTTGGGGCTGCGGGCGAGCTGGCAGCCGCTCTCCCAAAGCAACCAGCTGCGGGCAGAGCAGCTGAGCCAGAAGACCAACCAGTTCAATCTCTCCGCCCGGCGTTATCAGGCGGGTGAGCTGGCACAGCTTGCCAGTACGCAGGGCGAGGTCTGGCTGGCCTCGCTGCAGGACAAGTTTGCCGATCACGGCATGACGGCCCTGCTGGTTCTACGCCCCCTCAATGAGGGGGCCGTGCTGCTCGATACCCTGGCCATCAGCTGTCGGGTGCTGGGGCGAGGCTTCGAACACTGGCTGCTGGCGCAAGTGGCTGCCCGACTGATGGCAAAAGGCGTTGACCAACTGGTGATAAGCATGGTGCCCACGGATCGCAACCAGCCGGCGCGGGATTTTCTGGCGACCCTGCGGACCCGGCCGATAACCACTCCAGCGGGATTGACGCCGCTGGCGGACGAGATGTTCCTCTGCCTGGATCTCCCCTCTCTTTCTCTCCCGTTTCTGGAGTTTTATGCCAATGAATGACCTCATCGCGCTGGTTCGCCAGCAATTTCCCCAGGCCAGCATCAACGAGCAGGCCGCCCTCGGCCTCGGCAGCTTTCCCGAGTGGGACTCTCTGGGTCACTTCAATCTGCTGCTGCTCATCGAGCAGCACTTTGCCGTGCGGTTCGAACCGCAGGAGCTGGCCGAGCTGAAGAGCCTGGCCGATATCAGGCAGGCTCTGCTACGCAAAGGGGTTGCCGAGTGAAACAGGCCATCGAACAGGCGCTGAGCGAACTGGGGATCCCCAAGGGGAGCGCCCTCATGGTGCACTCGGATGCCATGGTCGTGGCCCAGTTTCCCGGTATGGGCAATGCCCAGGGGATAGCCGCCTTTTGGACCTGCCTGGAGCAGTGGCTGGCGGGGGATCTGCTGGTGCCGACCTTCACCTACAGCCCAATGGCGGGCGAGTGCTTCGACCCGGCCTTCACCCCGAGCAAGGTGGGACTGATGACGGAGGTGTTCAGGCAGCGTGACGGCGTCACCCGCACGCTGGATCCCATCTTCAGCTTTGCCATCAGTGGCCCCCACGGGGCCGAGCTTGCGGCCCGTGAGTGCCACGACTGCTTCGGTCAGGAGAGCCCGTTTGGCTGGCTGGCGGAGCAGGATGGCTGGTTGCTGGGATTGGGCTGTCACCCGGACAGGATCACCTTTACCCACTATGTGGAACAACGGCTGGCCGTGCCCTATCGCTATCACAAATTATTCGAGGGGCAGGTGTGTGTCGCCGGCGCCTTGCGCAACTGGCAGGCCGACTACTATGTGCGGGATCTGGCGCTGGCCAGCGAAATCGACCTCTCCCGGCTGGTGGCCCTGTTGCAGGAGAGGGGCGCCTGGCATCAGACCCTGTGCCAGCGGGTACCGGTCTGGGCCGTGTCCTGTCGCGATTTCATCCTGGCCGCCAGTGAACTGGTGGCGACGGCGCCATTCGCCCTGATCCGTGCAGGAGGGGAATCCCATGCAGTTTGACCATATAGGTCTGGTGGTGCCGGATCTCGCCAGCGGTGAGGCTTATTGCCGGGAGGTGCTGGGGCTGACTCGCTTCTCGGTGGCGGTGGAAGATCCGTTGCAGAAGGTATGGGTGCAGTTCGTGCACGATGAGGGCGGCCTTTGCTATGAGCTGGTGGCGCCGGCGACAGAAGATAGTCCTGTGACCCAGGTGCTCAAGACCCGGCGCAACGTCATCAATCATCTGGCCTATCGGGTGGCCTGCCTCGCTGAGAGTGCCGCCAGACTGCGGGATCAGCGTCACCTTCCCCTTGGTCCCAGCCAGCCGGCCATCGCCTTTGGCGGTGCCCACGTCCAGTTTTTCCTGAGCCCCCTTGGCCATATAGTCGAATTGATCGAGGAGCCCGCATGACCTCTCCACACAATACTGGCTACCTCCCTGTGGACTGGGATGATCAGGCTCAACTGGGCGAGCAGTTGCATCGCTTGTTGACCCTGCTGTTCCCCCTCAACCGCAGCCTGACCGGTGATGGCGTGCGCCAGACTCTGGCCCTGATCCGCCAGCACTGCCTGCCTGATCTGCAGATCCGGGAGGTGGCCAGTGGCACCGAATGTTTCGACTGGACAGTGCCCGATGAGTGGAACGTACAGCAGGCCTACATAGTGGGGCCGGACGGTCGCAAGGTGGTGGATTTCAAGGATCACAACCTGCATCTGGTGGGTTATTCTGAGCCGGTGCGCTGCACCCTCTCCCTGGCCGAACTGCAGCCCCATCTGCACTCCTTGCCCGACATGCCGGATGCCATCCCCTATGTCACCTCCTATTACAAGCGTCGCTGGGGCTTCTGCTTGCCGCACAAGGTGCGCGAGGCGCTGCCGGAGGGCAACTACGAGGTGGTGATCGACGCCAGCCTGGCGCCGGGCTCGCTGACGTATGGCGAGTGGGTGCTGCCGGGAGAGAGCGAGCAGGAGATACTGCTGTCCAGCTACACCTGTCACCCCTCCATGGCCAACAATGAGCTGTCAGGCCCCTGTGTCGGTGTCTTCCTGATGGCCTGGCTCGCCTCCCTGCCAAAGCGCCGTTACAGCTATCGATTGATGCTGGTGCCCGAAACCCTGGGGGCCATCGTCTACCTCTCCCGCCATCTGGACCACCTCAAGCAGCACACCCTGGCCGGCTTCAACCTGACCTGCCTGGGCGATGAGCGCAGCTACTCCTTCCTGCCCTCACGCCAGGGCAACACGCTGGCCGATCGCATCGGCCGTCATGTGCTGGGCCACCTGGCGCCGGGTTACAAGGCTTACAGCTTCCTGGAGCGAGGCTCCAACGAGCGCCAGCTGTGCGCCCCCGGCATCGACCTGCCGGTCACTACCCTGATGCGCAGCAAATATGGCTGCTATGCCGAATACCACACTTCGCTCGATGATCTCTCGCTGGTAACCCCTGCCGGTCTGGCGGGCGGCTTCCTGGCGCTGCGCCGGGCCATCGAGTGTCTGGAACTGGATGAGCGTTGCGAGGTGACAGTGCTGGGAGAGCCCCAGCTGGGCAAGCGGGGTCTCTATCCGGATCTGTCGACTCGCTATTCCGGTTGGCAGGTGAGGGAGATGATGAATCTGCTGGCCTACAGCGATGGCCAGCTGACCATGTTCGAGATCGCCGAGACCATCAAGGTGCCTTTCTGGCGGGTGGTACCACTGGCCAGCATGCTGCTGGAAGCAGGGCTGCTGCGTCGCCTCAGCCAGCGGCCGGATTACTCGATCACCAGATAGGCCGGCCCCGGGTTGTGCGGGGTGCGGCGGATGGCGTAGCGATCCAGCCCCAGCACCTCCTTGAGGGCCAGGGTTTCCCCGGGAAAGGCGGGCCAGTTCAGCTCATCGAATGCCAGCACCGACCCCCTGGTGAGGTGCGGCTTGATGAGCTCGAGGCAGCGACGGGTCGGTTCGTAAAGATCAAAGTCAAAATAGGCCAGCGCTATCATGGTTTCCGGCTGACGGGCCAGATAGGCGGGCAGCGTCTCGGTCACATCCCCCTTCACCAGTTCGTGCTTGACGATATGGCCCAGCGGGCTTTCTGCTTCATGGGCGGCGAGCAGTTGTGCCAGATGTTGCTCATAGTCGGGTGTGACGCCGTAGGCGCCCGGCTGGATGGCCGCATCCGACCCATCTTGCGGTGCATGGGAGGGGAAGCCGCTGAAGGTGTCGAATCCTACCAGCTTGCGATTGTAGTTGTAGGGCTCATACATGCCGCGAAACGAGGAGAAGAGCGCCAGGTTCTGACCCCAGCGGGTACCGAAATCCATGATGACGCCGTGTACCGGAATGATCTTCTGGTAGAGCTCATGCATGAACAGAATGCGGGAGAGCGACTGGCGCTTGAGGTAGAGGCCCAGATTGTTCTGCAGCTCGGCCGGTGGCAGCGGGCTGGCGCGCAATAGTTCGCTGAACGTCTGGCGACGAGACAGCTCCTCGTCGGAGGCATTGGAAATAGCCTTGATCATGAAACATCTCCTGCTGTGGTGGGGGCGGAAGGGGTTGTCAGGGTATGCACCAGCTCATATTCGAGGTAATCGGCCAGCCCCAGCCAGTCTTGCCGCTCCTGGCTGCGGAGCAGGGCGGCTATCAGCTCGGGGGGCAGGCTGCCCCGTGCGGTGAGGGCCTCCTGCAGCAAACCGGGCAGAGTCTGGCTCGCGGCAAGCGACTGCCCCAGCCTGAACTGGTGTGCCAGCGCCCTGATGCGGGTTGTCAGACTATCACTCATGGCAGGTACTCCGGGTGGTAGCTGCAGCCCGCTATCTCGGCCCCTTCCCGGCTGCTGTTCCAGAAATGCACCTCGGGATGGCGCGCTATGTATCGCTCAAGTTCGGTGCGATAGGCGGAGAAGTTCGGGTTGGTCTTGACCCGGCGACCGTGCCCGTCGAGGGTCCAGCTGAGTGCCTGGCTGGCAGTGGGGCCGAGTGCGCCATCCGCCCATCCGGAGTGGGTTAGCTCGCCGGGGAAGGCAAAATCCGTTCCCAGCAGAATGACCTGCTGGCAGCCCATCTGCACGGCGAGGTCGACGGCGGGATGGATCACGCTGCCGCCCGAGTGCAGGGTTCCCTTGGGGATCTCCTGCATCAGTGCCTGGTACATGAGACTGCGGGAGTAGGCGGCCTTGCGCGGCCCCTGCCAGGCCAGCAGCGCTGCCGTCGGCACAGTGGGGTAGTAGACCAGGGTGGTCTGGGCCGATTGGTCGGCCGGCAACCGGCTGCCGTGAATGGCGTCATCTATGGTGACCACTATGTCTGGCCGGATGCCGTGGCGCAGCAAAAAAGCGAGCGCTGTGTCGACGCTGATCAGCAGGTAGTCCTGACGCCGGGTCTGCAACTGGGCCTGCAAGGTGGCCAGATTGGTTTGCAGGGTCGGGCCGCTGGCGACGATCAGGGCATGTTTGCCTCGTGCCAGCCCGAACAGGCTGGCCACGTCGCCATCGCTTGTCAGCAGCTCGCGGTTTTCGGCCAGCCGGCGGGTGACAGCCGGATGCTCGGCATCGAACCTGGCGCTGGCAAACGGCAGCTCTATCTCGCTTACCAGCCGGTCCCGGATACGGGCTGCGGCGTCTTCCACCAGCAGCAACTCGGGCGGCAGGGCGAAGAAGGGCAGACGGATCTCGCTCTCGTCCCCTGCCATCATCAGTTCGACCCTGGGGTCAGCCAGCCAGTCCTGCTGATCCAGCAGCCGCAGCACCAGGGCAAACAGGGCGCCATTCATGATCTTCACTTCCAGCCGCTTGAGGCCGGTGCGGCCCAGCAGGGCGCGCGGCAGATCGCCGAGCCCAGTGCCGTAGAGGTGCAGCACGGCGACCTCGGGCAGGCTGGCCGCCTGCAGCTCGGCCTCTTTCACCCTGTCATGACGACTGGTGAGCTGGATGCCGTCGATGCTGAGGGTCGAGCCCAGCCCTTCGGTCAGCTCGGCCTGGATGCTCTCCACGTCCTGCGCCTGCAGGCGGGGCCAGAGGGCGGGCCAGCGCTGGCGGATAAGCCTGCCGTGCTGGGCGAGCAGTTCATCACTCATCTTTGTTTATCCACTCCCAGCTCAGCGGCTGATTGGCTGCCATGTCGCGACTGACCCGCTTGCCGATGAGTCGATCGTAATCGGCGGGAGGCAGGCCGAGGGCAGGCCGCACCGACTTGATGTGGGCGGCGGTGAGCGCCTCTCCGGCCGCAATATCTTTGACCAGATAGAGGGAGCGGCGAAAGGCGCGGTTGCCTTGCTCGCTCTGGGTGAGCTGGTAGTCGGCCACTCCGAGCGCCGCATGGGCGGTGTTGACCGAGGCAATGAGCTCGGTGAGTTCGGCAGGCTCCATGGAGAAGGCGCAATCCGGACCGCCGTCGGCGCGGGCCAGGGTGAAGTGTTTCTCGACGAGGGTCGCCCCGAGTGCTGTGGCGGCGATGGCGGTCGCCGATCCCAGAGTGTGATCCGAGAGCCCGACCTCGACGCCAAAGCGCTGGCGCAGCATGGGGATGGTGCGCAGGTTGTATTCGGCCGAGGGCGCCGGATAGCCGCTGACGCAGTGCAGCAGCGCCAGCTGGCCGCTGCCATGCTTGAGTGCCATCTCGACGGCGGCGGCGATCTCGGCCTCGTTAGCCATGCCGGTGGACATGATGAGCGGCTTGCCGGTCTGGGCGGCGTAGCGGATCAGGGGCAGGTCCACCAGCTCGAAGGAGGCAATCTTGTAGGCCGGGCAGTCGAGGGATTCCAGCAGATCCACGGCGCTGAAATCGAACGGGCTGCTGAATACCGTCAGCTCCAGCTCGCACCCCTTGGCAAACAGGGCCTGATGCCATTCCCACGGCGTGTGCGCCCACTCATAGAGGTCATACAGGCTGTGACCATCCCACAGGCCGCCGTGGATCTGGAACTCGGGCCGATCGCTTTTGAGGGTGATGGTATCGGGTCGGTAGGTCTGCAGTTTGACCGCACTGGCCCCGGCCGCCTTGGCGGCGGTCATGATGGCCAGCGCGCGTTCCAGGTTGCCGTTGTGGTTGGCCGAGAGCTCGGCGATCACGTAGGGCGCCTGCGCCGGGCCTATGGATTGATGGGCGATCTGCATCTGTGGTCAGACTCCTGTGCCAAGTTGCCAGCCTTGCGGCGCCGGCTGCCAGGGGGCAGGGGGCGCTATCTGCGGTGGCTCGGCAAGATAGAGGGGAAATTGGGAGAAAATTGTTTGCAAGCGATGTGCCAGCTCTTGCCATTGCGGTGGCGTGAGTGTCGTATGGGTCTGCCATACCAGCTGCGGGCCGCACAGGGTCAGGGTAAGCAGAAGTTTGTCATCCTGCTGGAACCGCCACTGCTGGCCGTCAGGTATCAGTTGATAATCGGCTTGGGGCAGCAGCCAGGCGGTGAGGCGATCCAGCCCCAGGCCATCCACCTGTTGCTGGCCGCGTTGGCGATAGTCATCAGCCTGTCGCTCCAGCCGCTGCAAGGCCTGCATGAGCCGCGCCGGCTCGGCCAGCTCGTTCAGCATCAGCCGTTCGGCCAGCTGGAAGCGGGCTATCACTTGATCGTTGAACTGCTGGTTGTCGACTATGGGCACCGCCAGGGTCGGCAAGCCGAGACAGGCCCGCTCCCAGGTCATGCCGCCGGCAGCGCCGATGGCGAAGTCGTGCTGATTCATCAACTGCGCCATCTGATCGCTCTGGCGCAGCAGCGCGATCTTGAGCTCGGACAGCTCGGCCACCCTCTGCTCCAGCTCGGGCCAGAAGGGGTTGGCGCCGCCTGCCACCAGGGTCCACTGTATGGTTCGCGCCCACGGCAAGCGGGCCAGACTGTTGAGGGTGGTGAGGCAGGCGCCGGCCGGGTCGGCGCCACCGAAGCAGATGAGCCCTCGCTGCCACTGGCTGGTTTGTTGACGTGCCAGTTGGCGACAGGCGGGCCGCAGCAGGGCATAGTCGGTGCCCAGCAATAGTCGGCAATCGGCCGGGATCAGCGGTTGATAATCGGCGGCTGTGCGCAGTGGTCCCTGATCCAGCAGCAACTGGCAGTGATGCGGACGGTCGGCCAGATCGTCGATCACCAGGACGTGGCCACAGTGGACCGCCAGTTTTTGTTCGACCATGTGGTCAATTTGGTAGTGATCGAACACCAGCCAATCGGGCTGCAAGCCAGGCAGGGGGCCGGCGTCGCCCAGCGTGACCAGAGGGTGGTGGTGATGGGGCTGCAGCAGCGGCAGCAGATGCGCGGGCAAGTCGTGGCAGAGAAAGTGGCACTCGGCCCTCGCCGCCCGCAGCCGATCGGCGATGGCCAGGCAGCGCATCAGATGGCCCAGCCCTATTTCGGCTCCGGCATCGAGCCGGAAGGCGACGTTAAACGCCATCCTGGCTCAGCACCCGATAGAGCAGTTCGGCCAGGTGCCAGTCTTCCGGCGTATCTATGTCGACTACCCTGTGCCTCGGTAGAATATGGCCGATCCCTTCCCCGCCCACCGGGCTGATGCCCCCCATCCAGGCCGCGCGGCTGCCCCAGTAGAACTGGCCGGCATCCTGGTAGGCGGGCTCCAGATCCTGGGATCGTTTCGCCATCTGATCCGGCCAGAAGGGGGTGACCTTGCCCTGTTCGTCCATGCGTACCGCCCGCTGGATGGGGAAGCCGAATTCGGCCACCGTGTAGACGAAGGGGGCCTGGCTGGCGAGCATGCGGTCGTGGGCGGCGCTCAGATCGCCGGCCTGAATGAGTGGCACAGTGGCATAGATGCAGCAGTAGTATTCCGCCTGCATGCCGAGATCGTCGAGTTGCCGGATGGCATCGATCACCACTGGGGTGGTGCCGGTATGATCGTCGGCCAGGCTGGCGGGGCGCAGGAAGGGCACCTCGGCGCCGAGTTGGCGGGCCAGGTCGGCGATCTCCTCATCATCGGTGGAGACCACAATTCGGCTGAAGCAGCCTGCCGCTCTGGCCGCTTGAATGGCGTAGGCGAGCATGGGCTGGCCGCAGAAGGGGCGGATATTCTTGCGGGGAATGCGCTTGCTGCCGCCCCGGGCCGGAATGATGGCGATGGCCATGGTACTCTCTCCCTGAGGGACGGGGTCTGGCATCCCCGCCCGGATAATTGCTGACAACTCTTTGATTATTTTTGAGATTATACCGAGTTTTCATCTTATATTATTGAGCTTTGCTACGGAATCGCCCTGCTATGGTCGATAACATGGGCAAGTGATGGGAAGTGGGTGGTATTGAGCATGAGTTATGGTGTCGAGCTGCGCCCGGTTCAGCCGTGGGATTTGCCCACACTGAGGCGCTGGCGCAATCAGGATGAGGTACGGCTGCAGATGGTCGAACAGGCGCTCATCTCCCCCCGCCAGCAGCGGCAGTGGTTTGTCAGCAGCCGTGAGCGGCCGGATCAGCAACACTGGGTGCTCTGGTGTCGGGGTCAGCGGGCAGGCTACGTAAATCTGAAAGGGGAAGCGCAGCAGCCATTGCAAGGTCAGCCTGTGGCTGATGCGGGCCTCTATCTGGGCACCTCCAGCGTGCGTCACCCCATGCTGGCCGTTGCCGCCGCCCTGTCCCAGCTCGATCAGGGTTTCGATACCTTTGAGCTCGGCTGCATCCGCACCCTGGTGCGCACGGGCAACGGCGCCGCCCTGCGCCTGAACGAACAGCTGGGTTATCGCCAACATGGGCAGGAGGGCGACTTTCTCGCCCTTGAACTGCAACCCGCCGATTATTATGCCGCCCGTGAACGGCTACGGAGATTTTTCAGATGACTACAGCGTTGGAACAGGTTTTTGCCGATGCCCTCGGCATAGACGTCGGCACCGTCAGCGACGGGCTGGCTTACAACAGCATTCCCCAGTGGGACTCCGTCGCCCACATGGGCCTGATAGCCCAGCTGGAGGATTGCTACGGCGTCCTGCTCGATACCGATGACATCATCGACATGAGCTCGGTCGCCAAGGCGCGGGAGATCCTGGCCAAATACGGGGTCGCCCTCTGATGCAGGGGCTGCTGCAGGGCAAGCGGGTACTGATCACGGGCGCCGGGCGCGGCATTGGCCTCGCCATCGCCCGCAAGTTCGCCGCGCAAGGAGCCGAGCTGTGGCTGGGGGGCCGCGATGAAGCGGCCATGAGTCAGCTGGCGGCCGCCCTCGGCGCCGAGTTTGGTGTCACCTGCCAGCCGCTCTGTTTCGATGTGGCCGAGCCGCAGGCGGTCAAGCAGGCCTTTCAGCAGCTGTTTGCCCAGACCCGTCAGCTGGATGTACTGGTCAACAATGCCGGGATACTTGAAGAGGGGCTGCTCGGCATGGTCAATCAGGCCCAGCTGGAGCAGACCTTCAGCCACAACACCTTCAGCGTTGTCTATTGCAGCCAGTACGCCGCCCGCCTGATGCAGCGCAGCGGTGGTGGCAACATCATCAATCTCGCTTCCCTGATGGGACGGGTGGGCGCCGTCGGGCTCAGCAGCTATGCCGGCAGCAAGGCGGCGGTGATCGGTATTACCCAGTCACTGGCCAAGGAGCTGGCCGCCAGCCAGATCCGGGTCAACGCCATCGCCCCCGGCTTTATCGATACCGAGATGGCGCATGCCATCCCTGACCAGAAGTTCGCCGAACGTCTCGCCAGCATCGCCATGGGGCGGATCGGCACGCCGGACGAGGTGGCCAAGGTAGCGCTGTTTCTCGCCTCCGACCTGTCGAGTTACGTGACCGGTCAGGTCATAGGTGTGGATGGAGGCATGTTGGTCTGATGAAGCAACTCCATCCTCTACTCGCTCATCTGCATGAGGACAACCCGGCGCTGGCCTGGCGGGATCCGCTGGATGGCTGGCTCTCCTACGGCGAGTTGGCACGGCGGGTGATGCAAGTGGCAGCGACTTACCCGAGTGAGCGCAGCCTTGTCTATCTACCCTTCTTCACCCGCACTTCCCATCTGCTGCATTATCTGGCCGCCCTCAGGCTGGGGCATGCGGTGATGCTGGCGGATCCCGCTCTCCCTTCGAGCCAGCACGATGCCAGCTGCCAGCAGTTCGCAGTGACCTGCCGGGTAAATGAAGAAGGGGAGTTGATCCGTCTCAGGGATGCCAGCCCGCTGTTACACCCCGAGTTGGCGGTGTTGCTGCCTACCTCTGGCAGCACGGGCAGTGCCAAGTGGGTGCGCCTCTCGGGCCGCAATCTGGCGGCCAACGCTGCTTCCATCGCCGACTATCTGGCGCTGACGATGACTGAACGAGCCATCACCAGCCTGCCGCTGTTTTACTCCTATGGCCTCTCGGTGCTCAACAGCCATCTGCTGGTGGGTGCCTCCCTGGTGCAGAGCGAGGGGAGCGTGCTGGATCGCACCTTCTGGCAGCAGGTCGAGCAGCACGGCGTGAGCAGCTTTGCCGGCGTGCCCTTTACCTATCAGATGCTGGCCCGGCTGCGTTTTGACTGGGCCCGGTATCCCTCCCTGCAGACCCTGACCCAGGCGGGGGGGCGACTCGAACCCGCGCTGGCGCAGCAGTTTGCCGAACAGGCCCTGCGGCTGGGGCGCCGTTTCTTCGTCATGTATGGCCAGACAGAGGCGACGGCGCGCATGGCCTGGCTAGCAGCGCACGAGGTGGCCACCCATCCGGATGCCATCGGTCGCGCCATTCCCGGCGGCCACTTCTCTTTGCGCGAGCTGGAGGGGGGCAAGCCCGGGGAGGGTGAGCTGGTCTATCGCGGTGACAACGTCATGCTGGGCTATGCCACTACCGTCGAGGATCTGGTGCAGGGCGCCCTGCTGCAGGAGCTGGCCACCGGCGATCTGGCTCGCAATGACGAGGCTGGTCGCTACTACATCTGTGGCCGTCTCAGTCGTTTTCTCAAGCTGTTCGGCAAGCGGATCAGCCTGGCGGAGGTCGAGAGCCAGCTCCATCGCTGGGGCTGGTCGGGGGCCTGTGGCGGGCGTGATGACTGCCTGCTGGTGGTCGTCGAACCCCATGGCGAACTGACGGCCGACGGCTTGCAGCGCGAGCTGGCGCAGTGGCTGCAGGCGCCGCCACGGGCGGTGCGGGTGATGCAGGTGGCACAGCTGCCGCGCACCACCAACCACAAGATTGACTATGCCGCCCTGACCAGACTGGCGGAGGAGGCGTGATGGAAAGCTTGCTCGCCGTCCCCATCTTCGACCTGCCCCAGGCTGCCAAACAGGCGCTGTTGCTGGCGCGGCTCAATGCCCTGACCCATCACCATGTCGAGCACTGCCTCCCTTATGCCAATGTGCTGCATGCCTTCGGCTGGACGGCAGAGGCTGCCGATTATGGCGCTCTGCCCTATCTGGCGGCCCGGCTGTTCAAGCTGGCCCAGTGGCAGAGCGTGCCCGAGGCCGAGGTGTTCAAGGTGCTCACCTCGTCGGGCACCACGGGGGCGCCATCACGGATAGTGCTGGATCGGGAGACCGCAGCATTGCAGAGCAAGGTGCTGGTGAAGATACTGCAGGAGTTTGTCGGTAAGCAGCGGCTGCCCATGCTGCTGGTGGAGCAACCCGCCCTCATCCAGAACCGCAGCGGATTTTCGGCACGCGGCGCAGGCGCCCTGGGGCTCTCCTTCCTCGGCCGGGACCACACCTATGCCCTCGACGAGCAGATGCGGCCCAACTGGCCGGTAATAGAGGCGTTTTGCGACAAATACGCTGGTCAGCCTGTGCTGCTGTTCGGCTTTACCTTCATGGTCTGGCAATGCCTGCTGGAGCCCCTGCGCGAGCGCGGACTGCACCTGCCCTTTGAGCAGGGTATTTTGTTTCACAGCGGCGGCTGGAAGAAGCTGCAGCATCTGGCGGTTGACAATCCCGCCTTCAAGGCACGTTGCCGCGAGCAGCTGGGGCTGGGTCGGGTACACAACTTCTATGGCATGGTGGAGCAGGTGGGATCCATCTTCGTCGAGTGCGAGCAGGGGCATCTGCATGCCCCGGTGTTTGCCGATCTGCAGGTGCGGGATCCGCTCACCCATCAGCCGCTCGGGGTCGGTCAGCCCGGTTTGTTGCAGGTGATCTCCGCCATTCCCGGCAGTTATCCTGGCCACAGCCTGCTGACCGAGGATCTCGGCGTGCTGCTGGGGGAGGATGATTGCCCCTGTGGCCGCCATGGCCGTTATTTTCAGGTATCAGGGCGCCAGCAAGGCGCCGAGGTGAGGGGATGCAGCGACACCTTCCAGTGACGCCGCCGCAGGCGGTAGAGGGGCTTTGGTTGACGGGGCCCGATGTTAGCTTCGTAGCACCGGCTGCCAGCTGGCAGACGTTCTGCCCGCAACCGCAGCCCTGTTTTGCTCCCGTCATCTGTGACTTCGTGGCGGCCCTGTCGACCCGCCTGCAGCAGGAGGGGCGGCGTCATCCAGATCTGGCCGCGTTCGGCTTCTGGCTGCGGCCGCGCCAGCTGGCCAGAGAGCGGCAGCGGCAGCGGCTGCAGGGGCGGGGGCCGGTGGGCGTCGTGTTTCACCTGGTGCCCTCCAACGTGCCGACCGTGGCCTTCTACTCCTGGCTGGTGGCCCTGTTGATGGGCAACCCCTGCGTGGTGCGGCTGTCGTCGCGCCACGATCCGGTACAGGAGGCCATGCTGACCATACTGAACGACCTCTTCAGCCAGGTTGAGTGGCAGGGGATCGCCATGCGCACCCGCTTCATTCGCTATGGCCACGACGAAGGCACCACCGGCTGGTTGTCGGCCCGCTGCCGGCTGCGCATCATCTGGGGCGGCGACGAGACCATCCGCCAGGTGCGGGCCATTCCTCTCTCCCCAAGTGCACAGGAAGTGGTATTTCCGGATCGCCGCTCCATGGCGGTGCTAGACAGCCACTGGCTGGCCGGGCTGGATGCTGTGGGCTGGCAACAGACCCTGGGGGCCCTGCAACAGGACTGTACCCGTTTCAATCAGCAGGCCTGCGCCTCCCCCACTACCCTCTGCTGGCTGGGCGAGCCCGACGACGAGTTGCGCCGCCGACTGCTGGTGGCCCTGTTTGCTCCCTTTGCCAACGATCCCGCTCTGGTGATGGAGCGGCTCATCCACAGTCAACAAAATGCCGCCCTGGACGGTGAGATGCAGCTGAGCGCATTCCCGGGTGTCACCTTATTGACTCCGGCCGCCTCCCTGCGGCTCGCACACGTCGGAGGAGGTACAGTCGCCGAGTTTGTGGCCGATACCCTGAATGAGCTGCTGTTGCAGCCGTGGGATATGCAGACCTGTGTCTGGGTCGGTGCACACAAGGCGCAGCTTGAGGATGCCTTGCCGAATGCGCCCGCCTGCCGCATAGACCGGGTGGTGGCACCGGGACAGGCGCTGGCATTCGAGTGGCACTGGGATGGCATCGACATGCTGCAAGTTTGCAGCCGTGGCCTCGCCCAGCATGAATAATCGGGTGTGGCTCACATAAATCCCGCAGCTTCAATGGATTAGCTTGGTCAGGCATATCTCTTGCAGTAAAACCTGACAGAGAGGGGGGAAGGGTTGACAGGGACCGTGCGGTAGCCTTGCCCATTTTCTCCCATCCGCTTCTTTTCTACTCATCTTCTCTTGGATTTCCCTATGAAAGTCAGCGTATTGGTGCCTGTCTACAATCTGGCGCGCTTCATCGAACCCTGCCTGCTCAGCCTGCTCGAGCAGCAAACGGATTTCGAGTTCGAAGTGATCGCCATCGATGACGGCTCGAGTGATGACTCCTGGGCTATCTTGCAGCGGCTGGCGCGGCAGTGGCCGACACTGCGCATTCTGCAGAACGAACAGAACATGGGGCTGGCCAAGACCCAGAAACGGCTGCTTGCAGAGGCAAGGGGTGACTATCTTGCCTATGTGGATGGGGATGACCTGGCCCTGCCGGACAAGCTGCAGCGCCAGGCAGATTATCTGGATGCACACCCGGGTTGCACCCTCTGCTACCACGAAGCCGAGATGTTCGATGATGAGACCGGGGCACGGATCAAACTCTTCACCCGCGATTATTACAATGCTCGCTATCTAGAACCCGTGATGACGCGAGAGGCCTTGATCCGCTTCGGGGTATTCGTCAATGCCAGCTCTATCATGTTTCGGCGCTATGAGGGGATGGAAAATGCCATCGACGAGGGGTGCAAGATCATCCTCGATTACCCCTGGCATATTCTGAATCTCTCTCTCAACCCGGGAACCCTCGACTTTATCCCCGAGCTGCTGGGGCGCTATCGCTTCCACACCCAGAGCTTTGGCGGGCAGACCCGCAAATCGGCCGAGCGTCGTGAGCAGTCGCTGCGCGACCTGCTGCGGGCTTGTGACAATGCCGGTGACTTTGGCGCTGATCCTGTGACTATTGCCCAGGGGCGCGCCCATCACTACTACTCTGCTGCGCTCTATTTCTTGCGGCAGGGAGACTACGCCCGTTTTCTCAACCTGCTTGAGCAGTCGGTGAGCGAGGTGGCCACGCTGGCGCCGGGCTGGTTTTTCGACAAGCGGCATCAGCTGGCGTGGGAGGGGCGCACCAATCCGGCCAGCGTCGTGCAACAACTGTTTGGAGATGTAGCGTGAGTTATCAGGCGATTGTCATCGGAGCCGGGCTGTCCGGCGCCGTCATGGCGGAGCGAATGGCCAGCCAGCTTGGCTGGAAGGTGCTGTTGCTGGAACAGCGCGACCACATAGGTGGCAACTGCTTCGACGAATATGACGAACATGGGGTGCTGATCCATCGCTATGGACCGCACCTGTTTCATACCGACAAGCGGGAAGTTTGGGATTACCTGTCGCAGTTTACCGCCTGGCGGCCTTACGAGCATCGTGTGCTGTCACGGATCGATGGCCAGTTGGTGCCAATCCCGTTCAACCTGACCAGCATAGAGCGTTGCTTCCCGGCCGAGAAGGCAGCGGCTATGATTGAGGCTCTTCAGGCTAGGTTCGGTGAGGGGGCCAGAGTGCCCATCATGGCGCTGCGGCAGGAAGCTGAGCCTCTGCTGGCTGAGCTGGCACAGTTCATTTATGAGCGTGCCTTCGTCAACTACACCAGCAAGCAGTGGGGTGTATCACCAGAGCAGGTCTCGCCCGAGGTCACTGCGCGAGTGCCGGTCGTCGTCAATCGTGATGACCGTTACTTCATCGATCCTTGGCAGGCGGTGCCCGAGCAGGGTTACACCGCCATGTTCGAGCGCATGCTGGCGAACCCCTTGATTGAGGTCAGGCTCTCCACCCCCATGGGATCCCATGTTTGTCTGGATTGGCAACAGAAACGGATACTGCTGGATGGCGTGCCTTTTGCCGGACCGCTGGTCTATACCGGCATGCTGGATCAGCTGATGCCGGAGGATCACTATGGTCTGCCGTATCGCTCGCTGCGCTTTGAGCACTGTCATCTGTCGCAAGCTCAATTTCAGCCGGTGACCACGGTCAATTACCCGAATGAAGAGGCCTATACCCGCATCACCGAATTCAAGCATCTGACCGGGCAGCAACATCCCGGCACCAGCATCGTTTATGAATATCCCTGTGCCTATGTGCCAGAGCAGGGGCTGGAGCCTTACTACCCGCTGTTTACCGATATAGCCAAACAGAATTATCAGGCTTGCCGCGATGAATTGGCCCAGTTCCCGCAGCTGATAGCCTTGGGCCGCCTTGCTGAGTATCGCTATTTTGATATGGATGATGCGGTGGATAATTCATTACGCTGTTTCGAACAAGTAGGTGCAACCTGCTAATATTTAACATACAAAAGCAAGCCAGCTGGAAATAAAATGAAATCAATTTGTGTAGTTATATGTAACTTCAATAAACAAGATTGCGTGCTTGGGGCAATTGAATCAGTACAAAATACGGCTGGCGAATTGGCAGATATTTTTGTTGTAGATAACGCATCAACAGATGACTCTGCAGCCTTGATTCGACAACACTATCCTAATATTAGACTTGAAGTATTAAAAGAAAATATTGGTGGCTCTGGGGGATTTGCTTATGGCATGCGCCAAGCACAACAAACAGGGTATCGTTATATTGCGTTGCTGGATAATGATGCTGTCGTGCTACCAAATACCCTAGCTGGGATGATGGATTTACTCGCTAATCACAACGATATAGGTGTTGTGGGGCCAGCAGTGTGTAAGATGGATAATCCTGAGGTAGTACAGGAGGTTGGTGCCAACGTTTCCTTGAAGGATGCTACCTTTAATTTTCACCTTAATTTCGCAGGCGAATCCTATTCTTCGATAGTGATGGAACTAGTGGATTGTGACTATGTGCCTGCCTGCTGTCTGATGACAAAGGCTGAAATCATCGAACGGGTTGGTGTATTTGATGAGGACTTTTTTCTTTATTGGGATGACATTGATTGGTGTGTACGAGTCAAAGATGCCGGTTGGCGTGTAGTCGCGCAGCCACAACTACAGGCTTTGCACAAGGGAGGTGGTGCTAATGCTACTAATACATTGCCCCGCTACTACTACTGGCGTAACAAACTGCGCTTCTTCGCAAAGCATCCTGTTTGCTATCCTCCCCATCAGGTCAAACATTATGTACAGCGCAGCTTGGCGCGAAACATCACCTTCCAGCATTTGAACGCTATGGACGAATTACTTGTTGCCATGCAACGTGGTTTAGACGATGCCGCTATCGGTATCGGTGGGCGTTATCAGGGCGCAGCCTTTCCGGATCGCGGTAGTGGCAAGCAAAAACTGCTTCAGGTCATGGTACCGCCCGGGGTTTACCGGCTAGATATGAGCGCCGTGACAAAGTCTGATATGTCAGCTGCAAGAAAACACAACAGCATGTGTCGTTTCATCGTCAGTTGTGGCCAATTTAGTGTAGAGAGTCACCGTTTTGTGCTGGATCCTGCATTGTATGAGGCCTTGTCGAAGAGCATCCTTGACTGGCCAGAGTGCGTCAACACTGTGCCGCTGCCTGAGTCGCCCACTGCTGTCCGCCTGGTCGTGGTTCCTCACTTGTTTGATGCTACCTCAACCGAGGTGGCACATGATGAGCAGCTAACCGATCTGCTCTGGAATTTGCTACCACAGACTGTCGACGGGGCAATAGCCTTGCAGATCGCCACTGTGTTGGAGTCGGCACGTCAGTCAGTAGATGCATTTTTTGCTGCGGAGGCATGATGGAAATAATGGCGGGGTATGGGTTTATTCTAGCTGTCTATAACGTGAATCTTAAAACACGTGGGCACATGGGCGTTATGCGCAAGGTGCTGGCTCAGACGCAGGGTTTTAGTCTAAATCACAAACAGGTACATATGATCTGTGGCGATGGCCCAGATATTGTGCGGCTGGTGTTCGAAGCGGGGAGCGAAGTTCAGCGAGAGATCATCACCACAGCGGTGGCACCAGGAGATTTCTTTGTGCATGTCGCAGCGTGGATTGCCGGGCAGCAGGCGATGGCACGCTCGTTCGAGTGGGCCTACGTCCGTTACCACCCGATGCATAACGACGAGCTAGTGCAATTGGCTCGCCGACTGCGCGAGGTGGCAGTGCCCTTGTTCATCGAGATGTATACACTGGAATATCAGAATGAACTGCCAGCACTAGTGTCCAAGATCGATCAGGCATTTTTCCTACAACTAGCACCGCTTGTGGCTGGATTCTTTACCCCCAGCCGAGTGGCGCCGGGAGCCACATTGCAAGGCAGGCCCCTCTGTAAGATAGGGAATGGGGCCACCTGGGTTGAACCACAAGCGCCAGAGCCCAAGCAGGATATCCGCAAAGCTTTCCATCTGCTGGGTGTCGGCTATCTGGCGCGCTGGCATGGGTATGACCGCCTGTTCCCGCTGATACCCGATTTCGTCAAAGCCTACCCGGATGTTGATCTGCGATTGTTCCTTGTGGGCCAGGGGCCTGCGTCCGTGCAATTAGCGCAACAGGCCCAAGAGTTAGGGGTTGCCGAATATGTGACATTTACCGGAGCCCTGGATCCACTGGCGCTTGCCAATCGATATGCAGGCGTGCATCTTGGTCTTGGAACGTTGGGCTTCCACCGCACTGGAGTCAGCTACGCAGAACCATTAAAGCACCGAGAATTTATGTTTTACGGTTTGCCATTTGTTTATAGCGTGGAAGATTCTTTTTCTAAAGCAACTCTGCCTGGAACTTGGATGTTGCCAGCAGATGATTCTCCGGTGGATTTTATTTCGCTCTATCAGGAGTATAAAAAACTCAACATGGATGAAGTAGCTAAATCATTGCGGACATATGCAGAAAATAATTATAGCTGGGAGCGGCAAACAGCTCATGTTTTGCAAACTATGCGCGATACTAATTTGTGATGTTGTAGAGTAACTTGGTATGCAGATCAGTATCGATAAGGAGAGCACTTGGGAAAAATTTATCACTGCCCTCTCTGTGACTATTATGGTGAATTGATTTCAGACCTTATGCACAGTGCCCCCGCTGCTTAGGTCTCGAGCGGCATCGTCTGCAATTTTCTGTTTTGCAAAAATTGCTAGATAAAGAAACTATGCAGAGAATGAGTGCGTTACATTTCGCACCAGAACCAGGTATGCGGACATTTTTTGATGGGCATTTTGGTTCCTATAAAACCGCTGATTTGGCAATGGACGATGTCGACTATCAAGTGGATATTCAATCGTTGCCATTTTCCGATGGACAATTTGACTTTGTGTTCGCCTTGCATGTTCTGGAACATATTCCTGATGATCGAAAAGCTTTGTCTGAAATTCATCGCATTTTAAGACCAAATGGTATTTCTATATTACCTGTTCCAGTTATTTGTGAGCATACAATCGAATATGATGAACCAGACCCATCACAAGATTATCATGTCCGCGCACCTGGGTTAGATTACTATGAGCGCTATAAAAGCGTCTTTTCATCTGTAGAGATGATAAGCTCATTTGATGTTGATGAAAACATCCAGCCTTTTGTCTATTTAAATGATGAGTATATTATCTATGATGGCGAGTAGGTGCATCCGTATTGGGTAGAGGGTCGTAAATTTATAGATATAGTTCCAATATGCTATCGTTGATTATAACGATGAGTGGTTGTGGTGTAATTTCAACTTTAAAGGAAGTTGTGCAATGAAAAAAATTCTTATTTTTCGCACTCACCTTCTGCCCTATTCTGAAACATTCATTTTAGCTCAAGCTAGCAATCTTGAACACTGGTCAGCTACGTTACTTGGAGAAACACAATTAGGTAAAGGGTTGCCACTCGATGGACTGACTGTTGAAACTTTATTGGAAAGTGAAGCAGCACATACGGCCTTATCTATACAGCGAGCATTGAATGACTATGTGCAAACTTCGTTGTTGTCTCGAGCGGATGGGTATAAGGATGCTGGCTTCAGCTTAATTCACGCACATTTTGCGATTGATGGCTTGAGGGTATATCCGTTAGCCAAAAAAATGAATGTGCCACTGATAATTACATTGCATGGATATGATATAAACATCTATAAAGAATGGTGGCATAACGGAAGTGGCGGAAGAGCAATGGCCTCATATCCTGAAAGACTTATAGCTCTCGCCAAAGAAGAAAATGTTCATTTCCTGGCTGTTTCAGAAGCGATAAAAAACCGCGCTATAGAATATGGGTTACCCGAAGAAAAACTAACTGTTAGTTATATTGGCGTTGATTGTGAGCAATTCAAGCCATCTGATATAGCCATGTCGGAGCGACTGCAGGTCCTCTTCATTGGAAGATTAGTCGAAAAAAAGGGATGTCAGTATCTCCTTGCCGCATTTTGTAAAATTCAGGAGAAGTTTAGAAATATAAAATTAGTTGTTGCCGGATCGGGACCGCAAGAAACAATGCTCAAAAATTTTGCGATTGAGCATAACATTCGGGTTGAATTTTTAGGGGCTCTCGGTCTAGAAGAGATACAGCAGGAGCTATCAAAGTCTCGTGTTCTGTGCCTGCCAAGTATTACTGCAGAAAATGGTGATGCTGAGGGCCTACCTATCGTTGTATTAGAGGCGCAGTCTTGTGGTGTGCCAGTTATTACATCTGCTCGCGGTGGGGCGACTGAAGGCATTGTGGATGGTGTTACTGGCTATTCACATAAGGAAAAAGATATTGACGAGATATCCATGCTTTTGGATAGGGTCTTGACAGACCATGAGCTTTCAGAAAAATTTGGTATCAATGCTCGAGAAAATATATTGAAAAACATGAATATTAAAAACTGCATGCAACGGCTAGAGAGTATTTATGACCAAATTTACTATGCGAGCTGCATTGATTGACCTAAAGATCTAGAACTGAGCTTGGCATTTCAAAAGAGACCAATGTTTGGCTAAAGTGAACTGACGATTTGCAAGCAGTATCAATTACATTTGAAACAGTACCTTTCTTTTTTGTACAGCCTTCTCAGGGATGATGTGGAGTGAGAGTACACATGAAAAATACATATATCTTCTTTATTCGCAATCCCGAGCTTGGTGGTGCTCAAACATATTTTATTCGCGTCATTGAATACTTGTTGTCTATTGGTGAAGAGGTTGCTGTGTTGGCAAGTCGAGGCGATTATGTTGCTAATTACTTTGACCAAACCACTCATTGCGTTGATGTTATTTATATTCCAGATGATATGGATTACTCATTATGGAAAGCTCCGTCAGCTAGAGAAGTTATTGCCCAGTATGGTGCTCAGTTACGAGCAAGTAGGCATGGTTTTCTGCGAATAGTAACCTATAATGTGCCCAACGTCCTATTTTCAATATGTTTATTCAATCAGGAAAAAAATTGGTCCTTGACTACAATCACCATGCACCATGAAGAGTGGACACATTGGGAGCCATCTGTCGGCTTTGTGCAAGAAGAGTGTATGAATCCTCACTATCGTAATACCTTGTGGGATGAATATAGACATTTATTAATCCAGCTGGATAAAACGCGCAGTCTGTTTTGGGGTGGGTATCTGGTTAAACAGTATATGAGTTATGTTTTTAAATATGCTTTTCATGTCGACAGTATATGTCAAACACCAACAGAAAAAATAAGATCATTGTGTTTATCCAAGCCGGATAGTCATCAATTAAACATACTATGGTGTGGTCGATTTGATTCATTTAAAAGCCCTGGTCTAGTGCAATTTTCCTTGGAGCTCGAACATTTTGCTGTGCAGCATTCGAATGTTTCAGTCTCACTTCATCTGGTTGGGAGAGGAAATAGTGAGGCGCAGATGTATATTGAGAATGCCATGGTTAAAATTAAGGATATCACCGTCAGTTTTGATGGAGAGGTTCCTTTCTCTGAAATGCCCCGGTATATATCCGCGGGTCAATTTGACTTTGGTATTGCGATGGGAACGACGCCCTTGCTTTTTGGGTCGTTAGGATTGCCGACTATTTTGATTGATGTTGGCTCAATTGGTTTAATGCCGAAAATGAAAGGTACTTGGCTACATGAGACGGACCTGAATGTCACAGCTGGTTATGGATTGGCATTAGATGTATTGGGTGAAGATACGGTCAAGCTTTATGGTCGACGTTCATACTATGATTTAATCAGTGACTATATGACATGGAATTCAACTAAATGGCGTGATGTTTCTCAAAAAACAGTTGACTATGTTAAACGGAATCATGCTGCCGAATCGGTGTTTTCTGTAGTAAAAAAATCCATCGATCGTGCAAATTGGGCTGTTTTTGATGTTCGTTTTCCAGCACCGCTAGCCTCTCCATTGCTGCAGCGATTATTGCAGTGCAATGGCAAAATTTACATATTTGGTGCCGGTGGGTTGGGCTGCAAGTTCTACGAAATATTTAGTGAGTATTGCCGGCTAAATCCAAAGTATTCAGCAATTAAAATTGTTGGATACATAGATAATTCACCGCATAAGCATGGTATGCAGGTTGGAGCATTGCGATGCCAGCATATAAGTACTGTCAGCATTGTTGATGCATTTTTTATTGTAGCATCAGATTACTATACGGCCATTATTGAACAATTGGGATCACTTGGTGTTGCCGATGAAAATATATGCAGTGTCGGTCAATCGTTACGGCAAACTGGTTATGTTTGAGCCAACAAGTAGTGTTCGCGCTCAGAAAAAACAGGGCTCACATATAGAGATTAAATAACTGGCTATCTGTTTTTGTTAATTTATAATTTCCGCCAATATGGCACAATAATCAGCTAAACCATGCAATGGTCAACATCACTGCCATCTGTGATGAGGAGGTACTATTGAAAGTTGTAAATTGGACACGAAACGATTTTTATAAAATTTTGGCCGCGGCATTTTCTTCTCTTGGTAACCGGCCGCGTTTGGCCGAACTTGGCGTCCTGCGTGGCGAGAATGCGATGGTCATGTACCAAACCATGCAGCCAAGTCACATGACGTTGGTCGATAGTTGGCTTGCTTTACCGCCACTTCCGCAGTTAGGTGCTTACAGCCCATTTGAAAAGCTGCCAAATTGGGTTAGTGATCCAGACGTGTTTGCCGATTATTTTGGTGGCTCAATGCGTGAGCAAGATACTTTCGATGCGCTTTACGAGATTTGCTGTGAACGCTTCAAAGCGATATCTAATGTTCGCCTGTTGCGCGAGTCAACCGAAATTGCGTTTGAGACCCTAAAGGCGGAAGGTGTACGTTTTGAGTGTGTGTATGTGGATGCCAACCATCAGTATGAATGGGTGTTGCGTGATCTGATGTTATATCAGGAGCTTGTTTCGCCCGATGGCTGCATCATGCTCAATGACTGTGCTTTCTCGGATGACGGCATGCGGCAGAATCTTGGGGTACTTGAAGCGGTAGCTCATTTCATCAAACGATCGCCGTTTCGGCCGATTGCGATGACAGTTGGAGCTTTTGCAGATCTGATCCTCGTGAGAGAGGGGTCACGCCTTGAGGACTTGTGTGATCAACTGTTTGTGGCTTCCGATGTGAATTGGGTTGAGGTGCCAGACCAGCTGCTTGGTGCGGCGAAGGTCGTGACCGGTGCCAGAAAACTTAACGTCAGTTTTATCTGAATAAATAATGTTTGATGTCAACCTATACCGCATCGAGAGTGGGCTATATGGTGATTAATTTTTTGTTAAACTGACGCAAGGTGGATTGATATGGCTAACAATGATATGAATGATAAATTAGCGCTTCAATCACGTGATGGTGAATTGGTTTATACATCCAATGAAAAATCAAACAATACTCAGCAACTGAAAGCTTTGGTTCAACAATTATCCCCTTTATTTGGGGAAGCGTGGCATAGGCATAATCTAGTATCATTGCGGGTCGATTCTGTGGCGCGAGTTCTATATTATGCCGAGTTGTATAAAAAAATAGTCGATGTGCCCGGTGTTATTTGCGAATTTGGTGTGCACTGGGGCGCCGGTATGTCATTGCTTATTAATATGCGCAGCATCTTTGAGCCGTTTAATCAAAGTCGCGTGATTCATGGCTTCGATACGTTCGAAGGTTTTCCATCGGTAGATGTGAAAGATGGCGCATATGCGAATACTGGCGATTATAAGTCGATAGAGGAATATGAAGATAAACTTGCGCAGCTGTTAAAACTGCATGAAAGCTTTGCACCGATGAATGATCTGATAAAACATCGGCTTATTAAGGGAGATGCCTCGGTGACCATAGATAAATGGCTGGAAGATAACCCGCATGCTATTATTTCTATGGCCATTTTTGACATGGATCTTTATAAGCCAACCAAAGACGTACTGGAAAAAATTCTCCCTCGACTCACACGTGGTTCATTGCTGGTTTTTGATGAATTGAATTGCGAGTTTTTCCCTGGTGAAACCAGAGCGTTGGACGAAGTACTGGGTCTCAATAATTTACGTCTGTATAGAACTCCATTGCAGTCACATTGCGCATGGGCAGTCTATGGTGACTAAGTTGGATGCAATGGATTCTCAATTTTTTTACGCACCTAGGGATCAGTCGCTGTATATTGAAGTACGACATACTCCTTGGAACGATGTGGTTTTGGCGAGAAGAACATGCGAAATTATAGATCATTGTCCAAGCAGTTCAGAGTTTAACTCTTTGCTGCCTCAAGCTATTGCATTCATAAAAAAATCGAATTTTGAATATGTTCAGGCCAGAGTTGATCATTTTAGAGAAAAACGGCATGCTCTTGAGATAGCCGGGTTTTATTATGCTGAACTTAGCTACGAGCTATCATTTCGCAACCCTAAGACTTATTCGTTTGATCGCGATTTGAGTGGCCGCTTGGAGCTGGCTCCTGTGCAGTCACCGCAAGAGATTGATTTCATCAAGGCCATGGCACGAGATAATTTTAAGCACGGAAGAATGCTTGAGGATTTGAATATTGAATATATTGCTGCTCAGCAGCGGACAGCGAACTGGATCGATGTGTTAGCCAATGCCCCTCATGAGCTACTGATTGCCAAACATGGAGATAAACTAGTTGGTTTTCATGCACAGCGTCTTTCTGTCGATGGCGAATCTCTCGACTGGATTTTGACCGGAACCTGCTCAGCATATGCAATGCTCTCGGTTCCACTTTGGCATACTGTTTTTAAACTAGCGCAAGCCAGAGATATTAAGCTAATCAAAACAGTTATCTCCGCTGCAAATGTCGGGGTACTTAATCTGTACAACTCGTTTCCATTCCGAGTTGAGAAGGCTTTGTGTGGTTATCACTTGTTAATTGATGCATAGGCAATGTTGCTGACGTCTATCGAGGTTATACTGTTGTCAGCAGTCTAGGACTCTAATATAGACATGAAGTCGTTATTTTAGGTTGGATAATATGATCCCTTTTAATAAGCCTTATCTACATGGCCGCGAGTTGGTTTATATCGCGGAGTCAGTTGCCAGTGGAAAAATATCTGGTGATGGTATCTTCACTCGTAAATGCCATAACTATTTTGAGTCTAATTATCATTTCGGCAAAGCGTTGCTGACTACTTCTTGTACCGATGCCTTGGAAATGGCGGCAATTTTGCTCAATATCCAGCCGAGTGATGAGGTGATTGCTCCTAGCTATACCTTCGTTTCGACCGTTAATGCATTTGTTTTGCGCGGTGCAAGGATTGTTTTTGCTGATTCCTATCCTGATCATCCAAACGTTGACCCCAAACAGATTGCTAAGCTCATTACTCCGCGAACACGTGCCATTGTAGTTGTTCACTATGCGGGAGTGGCCTGTGATATGGATGCGATCATGTCGCTGGCTGAGCGATATAATATTCCGGTTGTGGAGGATGCAGCCCAGGCGATCGATGCATTTTATAAATCTCGCCCGTTGGGCAGTATCGGATGCTTGTCCACATTCTCGTTCCATGAGACGAAAAATATTATTTCTGGTGAAGGTGGTTTGCTGGTTATAAATGATCCGCAATATGTACCGCGAGCTGAAATAATCCGAGAAAAAGGGACGAACCGCAGCTCATTTTTTCGCGGTGAAGTCGATAAATATGGCTGGGTTGATATTGGCTCTTCATTTCTGCCATCGGACATCATAGCTGCTTATCTGTATGCCCAGTTGGAGCAGCTGGAAGCGATACAAAGGCGTAGGCTGGAAATATGGCATCGCTACTTACAGGAATTAACGCCAGTGGTCGGTGCATATGGGATCAAGCTACCATCAATTCCTGACTATGCCACCAACAACGCCCATATGTTTTATCTGGACTGTACCAGCCTCCAACAGCGTAGTCAGTTGATTAAACATCTGGATTTAGCCGGGATTAAAGCTGTTTTTCATTATCAATCTTTGCACAGCAGCCCCTATTTTCAGGAACTACATGATGGTCGAGCACTACCGAATGCGGATCATTTCACCGACTCGATCGTCCGTTTGCCGATGTATTTCGATCTGTCGAATGATGAGCTCGACTTTATTTGCGAGCAGATTGTTATCTGTCTTGGTCAACAAGCCTGAATCGCCCCGGGTTTTCTAGACACTCTGTTGCTGAAAAATAAACTGCCTTTCAAACTCTACCGGCGACAGCCCATCATTGGAACCATGGTGTCTGATTGGGTTGTAAAACATTTCGATATAATCAAATACGTCGCTGTGGGCTTCGTCTCTTGTCGAGTAAATCCTACGCTTGATCCGCTCCCGTTTGAGCAACTGAAAGAAGCTCTCGGCGACAGCGTTGTCGTGACAGTTGCCACGTCGGCTCATCAGGTTGTGAGCCTTCAGAAAGTCCTGCCATTCCCCACTGGTAAACTGGCTGCCCTGATCCGAATGCACTAACACAGGCTGCTTGGGCTTTCGGCGCCAGATGGCCATCAAGAGGCATCAACCGCCAAGTCTGCCATCATGTGTGGCTTCATCGCCCAACCGACGATCTGGCGAGAGAACAGGACGAGCACCACCGCCAGGTACAGCCACCCTTCTTGAGTGCGTATGTAGGTAATGTCAGTCACCCAGGATATGTTGGGGGCTGGCACCTTAAACTGACGTGCCAGCGTGTTTGGGGCAACCTGTGGGCTCTTGCCTCCATCATGCCCCTTACGGCGTTGATAGCCCGTTTGCGAACGTAGCCCTTCCCGCTTCATTAATTTGGCCACACGGTGCTTGCCGCAGGCTTCCTCCAAGTCACGAAGATCGCGATGGATCTTGCGATAACCGTAGACAGCACCACTTTCCAGCCAGGATTGCTTGACCAATCCGGTCAGTCGTTCCTCCTCCTGCTGCCGTGGCGACGCGGGCTGTTTCAACCACGCATAGAAGCCACTTCGGTGAACCCCCAGGGTCTGGCACAGGGTAACGACACTGTACCGGTCGAGTCGGGAGGTAATGAGGTTTATCTATTTTTTGCTAGCGCAAAACTCAGATATTCAGAGATATCCATCGTCAGATAAAGCACTCGGTAGTTATATTCCACACAAAACTCATGCACTGCTTCGATGACACCATAGCGATATTGAGATCGCCAGTTGCCCTGGATGTAGTCGTGACCAGCAATGATACCGGTTGATTTTACTTTTCTAGCACAGGCTCTGAGCTCATCCCGGGTTAATTCATAACTGTGAGTCGTATCGATATATACCCAGTCAAAGGTCTCATCCGGGAAGCTTTCCAGCGCCTCCAGCGAAGGCTTGCGGTGAATGATTACCTCGCCACGCTGCTGTTGCTGATGAAAATGGCTGTTCACACTCAGGTACAACGATTCACCGTAACGCTCTGAGCCCCATATATCCACCAGATGCAGCTTGCTGGGTTGGCATATCTCAGATATCTGGCGGCTAAAATCCCCTGCCGCCACGCCCAGTTCGGCAACTACCCCGTGTTTGGGCAATAGCGCCAGTAGCGACAGCCGATCAGTCAACAGGGTTGCGCCCTCGATATGGTGTTGCAACAAGGGGATCTTGGGCAGTATATCTTCGCGTTTGGTACGCACCGCTTGTAGGGCATTCTCATATTCACGGCTGGTCTGCACGACTACCTCATCAAACTCCTCGACTGAAATCCCCGGCTCGATGCCATAACTGGCCAGCGTCTGGTTGATCTCGCTGACAAAACAGCTTGCGATGACGATTTTGTCGAATTGGAGCCCCGTAAGCTGACTGGGGTGATAAACCGGTCTGTTCATCCAGCGTGAGCCCTGTTTCGCTAGGTCACTGTCAACAAAGCCCAACAGGGTATGGTTCAATGCCAATGCCGGTAAGAAATGCAGCGCTTGGGTCGAGGTTCCGTAAATCAGAATGTGCATAAGGCGCTCCGCGGATCGGGATCAGATCGTTGATAACAAAAAGGAGTGAATGTGCACTTGCTGGGCAGCGCTTAAAGCTGGAAACAGCGGCAAGGTGATGGCTCCGGCGTAAAACTGATCGGCAATAGATTGGGGCATTTGGCCCCATTTTTGATAGCAGGGCTGTTTGTAGATCGGCATATAGTGGACATTGGCACCTACACCATTCTCGCGTAGTCGCTGGAACAGCGCCTGGCGATGCTCTGGAGCAACATGGTGCACATAGAGATGAAAGGCGCTGCGCCGTTCTGGGCTGAAGTAACGGGGCAAGAGTTCAGGTGCCAGCGTTTCAAAGTAACGACGGGCAATCTCACTGCGCTTGGCGATCCAGGCGTCAAGATTGCTCATCTGACTCAACCCCAACGCCGCCTGTATATCTGTCATCCGGTAATTGAAACCCAGCATCTGTTGCTCGTAGTACCAGGGGCCGTCCGGTTCGTTGATGAAGTCTTCCGGTTCACGGGTGATGCCATGGCTGCGCAGCATGCGCATGGTTTTGGCCAGGGCGGGGTCATTGGTCATGGCCATGCCGCCTTCGCCGGTGGTGATGATTTTCACCGGATGGAAGCTGAAGACTGTGATGTCGCTGTAGCGGCCATTGCCGGTCGGTTCGCCGTGATAGCGGGCGCCGAGGGCGTGGCAGGCATCTTCTATGATGCGAAAACCGTACTCCCGGCCCAGACTATGGATCTCTTTCATATCGCAGGGCAAGCCCGCGAAGTGCACCGGAATCACTACCTTGGGCAGGTGTCCTTCCGCCTTGGCGACAATCAGTTTGCGCTCCAGCTCCAGTGCGCACATGTTGCCGGTATCCGGCTCTATGTCGACGAAGTCAACCTGAGCACCGCAATAAAGTGCGCAGTTCGCCGAGGCTACAAAGCTGATGGGGGAGGTCCAGACCCAGTCTCCCTGGCCGACACCCAGAGCCAGACAAGCGATGTGCAGAGCGGCCGTACCCGAGTTCACGGCGACGCCAAAGCATGCGCCACAGTAATCGGCGACTGCTTGCTCGAAGCGAGGAACGACCGGGCCCTGTGTCAGAAAGTCCGACCTCAGTACCTCGACCACGGCCTCGATATCCGCCTCGCTGATCGACTGTCTGCCGTACGGGATCATTCCATTACCACCTTGTCATTCAACTCTCTTAGCTGGGCCACCGTCAGGAAGTCGCTGTTGTTGCGGGAGTTATATTCGAAACCCTGTTCGACCATGAGACCCTTCTCGCCCACAGCTGTGACTGAGAAGTCATTGTTGCGATTATTGAAATTGATGGTGGGACCGATGATGAAGAAGTCGTCGAACTCGAAGGTGTGGTAGGAGTCGTCGGAAGGGCACATCACCTCATGCAACTTCTCACCGGGGCGAATACCGATAATTTCCTGGGCCAGCTGGGGCGCCATGGCGGTAGCCAGGTCGGTGATCCGTACCGAGGGCAGCTTGGGCACGAAGATCTCGCCGCCCTTCATCCTCGGGAAGTTGTTCATCACAAAATCCACTCCTTGCTGCAGGGTGATCCAGAAACGGGTCATCTCGGCATGGGTGATGGGCAGTGTGCTGGCACCCTGGTCAATTCGTTTTTGGAAGAAGGGCACCACTGAGCCGCGTGAACCTACCACATTGCCGTAGCGCACGACCGCGAAGCGGGTTGGATCCTGGCCTGCAATATTGTTGGCCGCCACAAACAGCTTGTCGGAAGCCAGTTTGGTGGCGCCATACAGGTTGATCGGGTTGGCAGCCTTGTCGGTAGAGAGGGCAATCACCTTCTTGACCTGATTGAGCAAGGCGGCCTGGATGACGTTCTCCGCCCCATGAATGTTGGTCTTGATGCACTCCATGGGGTTGTATTCAGCGGCGGGGACCTGCTTGAGTGCGGCCGCGTGCACGACGTAATCGACGCCGCGCATCGCCATGTTCAGCCGGTTGGCATCCCTCACATCCCCGATGAAATAGCGCATGCAGGGGTCGTTGAACACCTGTTGCATCTCGAACTGCTTCAGTTCGTCGCGGGAGTAGATGATGAGCCGCTTCGGCTTGTAGCGTTCCAGTACTGTCTTGACCAGCATCTTGCCAAACGAGCCAGTGCCGCCGGTAATCAATAGGGTTTTATTGTCGAACATGACGGATTCTCGCTAGTGATGCCAAGAGGCAAGCAATATATGTGCCTGGAACCAGTTTAGCCGAAAAGGGCTGGAAGCAGTTTTGTATGATGCCAGTTTTATTCCACTATGAGTGAAGTAACTAGATGATTCATAGAGAAATCCAACCCAGTTCAAACAACTTTATGCGATCTCTGATGCTTTAACAAAAAGCGGAACATCCGGTTCCGCTTTTTTGACGCTTAGCTGGAGATCAGCACTCTGGCCGAGTTGGCGGGTATGGTCACTTGTACCTGTCCCTGTACCACTTCGTACTTGTCACCGTTGAAGGCATCGGTGAAGCGGCTGGCGGGGCTGGCGGTCTGCCACAACGGTAGGCTGATGGTGCGTGGCTCGGTCGGATGACGGTTGCAGGCGACCACAACTTGATCGCTTTGCAGGGTTCGAGCGAACACATAGCTGTGAGGGCCGGCGTAAAGAGTCTGGATATCGCCACGGCGCAGAGCAGGCCGCTGCTTGCGGATCTGGATCAGCCGGCGGTAGTGATCGTGCAGCACGTGGTCCCAGGCCGTGGTCTCCCACGGGAAGCAGCGACGGCAATCCGGGTCCTTGCCACCCGAGAGCCCCACCTCGTCGCCGTAGTAGATGGACGGCACGCCGATATAGGTGAGCAGCAAGGTGGCGGCCAGCTGCATCCGTTGTTTATCCTCTCCCAGCAGATGGAGGAAGCGGGCGGTATCGTGGCTGTCCAGCAGGTTGAACTGGGCTAGCTGGTTCTTGAACGGGATATGGGCCCGCGCCAGCTTGAGCCAGCGATCCAGCTCGTCGGCGCTGATCCTGATGGGGTGGTAGGCGATGTCCTGCCCGGCCAGGAAGGCGCGGATCGGGTGGGCAAAACCATAGTAGTTCATGGCGCCATCCTCCTGATCTCCCTGCAGCCACTGGCTCGCCTCGAAGAAGTGCTCGCCGAGCACATAGGCATCCGGGTTTTCCTGCTTCACGGCGCCGCGAATGGCACGCACATGGCCGCGATTGCCCTCGGCGGTACCACGCTCCCCCAGCATGTGGATGACGTCAAAGCGCCAGCCGTCTATCTGGTAGGGCGCCCGCATCCAGTAGCGCAGAATGGCGTCGTCGGCGCGATAGATAGCGTCCTGTACCTGCTCGCTGGAGAAGTCGAGCTTGGGCAGGCTGCGGATCCCCTTCCAGCTGACATAGTCCCCTTCGTTGTCAAAGGTGTAGAAGTTGCGCCACGGTGAATCCGGGTTGCTCTGGGCACCCTGTGGCGGGCAAAACCAGGGGTGCTGGGTCGAGGTATGGTTGACCACTGCATCCAGAATGATCTTCATGCCGCGCTGGTGCAGGTTACGGGTCAGCTCGGCGAACTGTGCATTGCTGCCGAGGTGGGCATCGACCTTGAAGTAGTCCTGGGTATCGTACTTGTGGTTGCTCGGCGAATCGAAGATGGGGTTGAGGTAGAGCGCCGTGACCCCGAGGGATTGCAGATAGTGCAGCTTGGCATCTATCCCCGCCAGGTCCCCGCCGTAAAACTCACAGGCGCCGAGCCCCTCTTCGTGGCGGCTGACCGGCTCACCCCACCCCTTGCTGATCACCGCCTTGCCGCGGTACTCGTATTCATGATGCTTCACGCTCAGGGCCGGATCGCCGTTGCAGAAGCGGTCGGGAAAGATCTGGTAGAACACCTGATCCTGCACCCAGGCTGGCGGCTGGTGCAGGCTGTTGAAACGAAAGTGCTGCTCCCGAGGCGGCATGGCCGAGCTGACGCCAGCGCCGTGCAACCACCACTGCTCCTCATCGGTCAGGCATTTGAAGCAGTAGAGGTGGATATCCTGCCCTTTGAGCAGTGGCAATGTGGCTTGCCACACCTGCAATCTGTCCCGGGTCGAGACTGGCGTCATCGCCAGCAGGTACTCTTCGTTGTCAGGTTCGTGGCGCAGCCACACCTCCCGGATCGGGGCATCCAGCTCGCTGAACAGGGTGAGTTGCAAGCTGTCGGCGCTCTCTTTGAACCAGGGCGCCACCTGGGGATGAAACAGAAATGGATGGGTCATGAGTGCTTATTGAGTTAGAAGGTCGGCGAGGGCATTACCCTGTTCGTGAAGCGTTTCGAGCTGGCCTGCCAGCGATTTGGGATCCAGCCCCAGCTGGTCGGCAAGCGGCTTGGGGAAACGGGCAATGATGGCCTGGGCGGGCACACCCGCATTCCAGGCGAAGGAGATGAAGACGGCGAGCCGGATCAGCACCGCCTCCTTGCTGACCGGATCGTGGGAGAGGGGATCCAGCTGCTGGGAGATGGCATCGACGAAGGCTTCCGACAGGTTCCAGCGCCGTGCCAGTTCGGCACCGAGCTGGGCATAGTCGTACCCCAGCATCTCCCGTTGGGCCTCTACCCGGCTGCTCCCCTTCTGGATCGCCATATTGATGAGCTCGGCCTCTTCCGGCAGTGTGCTCTGGATAAGCAGCTCACCTATGTTGTGGATCAGGGCACAGGTAAAGGCGGTCTCGGGATCCAGCACCTTGGCCTCCTGGGCCAGGGTCTTGGCGATAGTGGCAACCTGGAAGGTCTCGGTCCAGAACTTGTTCTTGTCGAAGCTGGGGGGGGCCTTGAAGGTGCCTATGATACCGGAGGCGACCACCACGGAGCGCAACCGGTTGAAACCGAGGCGGATCACCGCCTGCTCGATGGAGGTGACATCATTGCCACGGCGCAGGGCGGCCGAGTTGGCCATCCGCAGCACCTTGACGCTGATCACCTGGTCCATGGCGATCTTGCCCGCTATCTGGTCGATACGGGCATTTTCATCGCTGAAACTCTGCATCAACTCATGCAGTAGCTGCGGAATAGTGGGGAGTTGTTTGATCTTGTCAAACAGACGATCCATCGACATGGCTGAGGCAGCCTCCATTGCGAGCACTGCCTCATATTGTGCCACAGGCGGGACACTTGTTCCTGTTTGTGATGCCGGTTTCGTGAGCATGAGGGTCTGTTGATGTGCAGTTCCGACCGCAATTGAGTCAGTTTGACGCCGGCAGACAACCGCGCTTATAGCACCCAGTCACGCAAGGTGTATTCCAAACTGTGCTGTTTCCCCTTCAGGATCAAGGTCTGGGTGGTGCCGCTCAGGGTGGCGCCTTCGAGCAGTGTGGTGATGACTGCCTGCTCTATGGCGTCGAGAGGAGCCTGACAGGCCATCTCGGTACTGCCGAGGCTGGTAACCCAGAATCTGTCGCCCTCGAGGTGGCCCTGGCCGAAGTAGCGGTTGCAACCAGCGATACCGTTGACGGTGAAGTGTTCACCTATCTCGAAATCGGGCGGATTGTCGCGGGAGGCCGCAATGGCCTGGCCATCCAGCTTGTCGAGCACCCAGTGATGATGCTGCAAGTCTTGCTGGACGAACGAAGGGGTACTGCTGCAGGCGCTGAGCAGGAACAGGGCGAGCAGCAGTAGCAGGAATCTGGGCATGGAAGGGCTCCGGTAGTGGGAGCAACAAGCATACCTCCTGCGCCGTCCCCGGGGCAGGGCGAGGGGAGCCGACCCCGACTGCTTCTGTCGCCCTGTGAGTCAACCCTGTGTCGTTAAATGGCAACACCTTGCCGTGATCGGGATGCGTTCGATGCTGAACAGGCGATAAGAGCGCTTATCGTCTCTGTCTCCGTGAGGTGGAACTGCGGGCCTCAGTCAGCGAACAGACATGCGGCATAACGAGCAAGCCCTGCCGCCACCGAGCCGAAGTCATCGCCACCCTCAAGCGGAATGGTGGGCAACTTGTGACGAATAAAGGCGGCGATCAGCGGCGAACGGGCGCTGCCGCCAGTGACGAAGATGCGGTCCGGCTGCACTCCTGCATTGGTAATGGCTTCGTCCATCAGCTCGCCAATCTTCTCCAGCAGCAGGGCAGAGGCGCTGGCCAGCTGTTCACGACTGAGCTCGGCTTCCAGCCCCTTCTCCAGTTCACTCAGGGATTGGCGATTCAGCTCCTGCTCCGAGAGGGCGATCTTGCCCTGCTCGGCACGCCATACCAGCTGGTGGCTCAGTTTGTGAGCGCGCAGGTTGGCCAGCCGTCCCAGTTTGCTGCCCGGCAGGCTGTCGAGCTGCAGATCCTGCAGCTGACGCGCGGTATCCAGGCTGTAGAAACGGCCCTGGGCGCTGACGTCGTTGATGGCGGCGGCATCCCAGAACAGCGGGTGAGGCAGCGGTTTACCGGTCTTGAGGGTCTCGTGCATGCCGAGCAGCGGCATCATGCCTTCCACCGTCAGCCTGATATCGAAGTCGTTGCCGCCGATGCGCTGGCCGCTGTGGCCGAGCAGATCGCCGCTGCGATCCAGCTGGTCGCGATGGCTCGGGCCCATGCGCAGCATGGAGCAGTCTGTGGTGCCGCCGCCGATATCCACCACCAGCACGACGGCGTCTTCACCCAGCCGCGCCTCGAACTCGAAGCCGGCCGCCACGGGTTCATAGAGGAACTCCACCTGCTCGAACCCGGCCAGACGGGCCGCCTCGGTCAGGATGGCGATGGCCTGCCTGTTGCTCTCTTCCCCTGCCAGCCCCTGAAAGTTGACCGGTCGACCTATCACGGCGCGGCGTACCGGAGTGCCAAGCTGCTGCTCCGCCTGGCGGCGTACGTGCAGCATCATGGCGCAGACGATGTCTTCGAACAGGGCGATCTGGGGAGCCTTGAGGCCGTAGGCGCCGAGGAAGGATTTCGGCGACTTGATGTAATAGCCATCGTCCGGCTCCTCCAGATAGCGCTCCAGCGCCGCAGCGCCGAAGCTGAGTTCGTCGATCAGCCCCTCTTCCCGCATCTGGCGGCGTACCGCCTGGGCACGGGTAACCACAGGGCCGCGCAGCTTGAGGTATTCGGCCTGCTGGGCCGGTGCCAGCCCTTCGGCCAGCAGGCCGGCGATGGCGTCTCTGTGGGGCGCGTGCAGCGTGGAGGGGAGATAGCGGGAACCACCTAGAGTCAGCAGCCTGGGGCTGCCTTGTTCCATCACGGCGACGGCACAGTTGGAAGTACCGTAATCAAATCCGATAAACATGGGCAGCCAGACTCCTGAATAAAAAAGGGCAGGTAGCCTACCCGATGACGTCGGGTCTCACAACCCGGCACCCCGGATATTGAGGTCGCAGGGGAAAATACACAGGGGGGAGCATGTCGGTGTGGAACACAGAGGGAATGGCTCCCTCTGTCGTTCATGGCTACGGGTGCGAGAGGATTACTCCACCTCGTTGTCGCTATGGCCCCGGCTCTCTATGGCCTTGAGGTTGCCGAGGGTGGTATCGGCGATGGCGTGCAGCGCTTCGCGGGTCAGGAAGGCCTGATGGCCGGTAAACAGCACGTTGTGGCAGGCCGACAGACGACGGAACACGTCATCGGTGATCACCTCATTGGACTTGTCGGAGAAGAAGAGGTCTTCCTCTTCCTCATAGACGTCCAGCCCCAGTGCGCCGATGCGAGCGGTCTTGAGCGCCTCTATGGCGGCGTTGGAGTCGAGCAGGCCGCCCCGGCTGGTGTTGATGATCATCACGCCATCCTTCATCTTGGCGAACGCCTCCTTATTCAGCAGGTGATAGTTCTCCTTGAACAAGGGGCAGTGCAGGCTGATGACATCGGACTGGCGAAACAGGGTGTCGAGATCCACGTACTCGGCACCCAAGTCGATGGCCGCCTGACTCGGGTAGGGATCGCTTACCAGCAGACGCATGCCAAAGCCCTTGAGGATGCGCAGGGTGGCGATGCCGATCTTGCCGGTGCCGATAATGCCGGCGGTGCGGCCATGCATATTGAAGCCGACCAGCCCCTCCAGCGAGAAGTTGGCATCGCGGGTGCGCTGATAGGCCTTATGAATGCGGCGGTTGAGGGTCATCATCAGCCCCACCGCATGTTCGGCAACGGCTTCGGGGGAGTAGGCGGGGACCCGTACCACTTTCAGCCCCAGCTCCTTGGCGGCAGCCAGATCCACATTGTTGTAACCGGCACAGCGCAGGGCGATGACCTTGGTGCCGTTGGCGGCCAGCTCGGTCAGCACTTCCCGGTCGGCGTCGTCATTGACGAACAGGCACACCACGGGGAAGCCGTGGGCCAACCGGGCTGTCTTGGCCTCCAGCCGTACGTCGAAGAACTCCAGCTCATAGCCGTACTGGCTGTTGGCCTGATTGAAGTGTTCCTTGTCGTAGCTCTTGGTACTGAAAACGGCGACTTTCATGGTGTGCTCTCCGCAAATAATGATGTAGTTAAATTACAACAAATGTGGGCCGTCATCACGGGATAAATAGGGCCGATTCAGCCCCATGGCATGATGGGAACCGCACTCACTGCGCTTTTATACGAACCATCTACCAATTTGGTGCTGTAAGTCAGATAAACCAGCGCATTGCGCTTTTCGTCGTAAAAACGCACCACTTTCTGCTCCTTGAACACCAGTGAGGTGCTGACATCGAACACCTCCTCCCCCGCTTTGAGCTTGGCAGGCAGTGAGATGGGGCCAGTCTGATGGCAGGAAAGCGAGGCGTGAGAGGGATCTTCCGCCAGTCCCAGCCCGCCTTTGACGCCACCGGTTTTGGGGCGTGCCAGGTAGCAGGCAATGCCGGCGATTTTGGGGTCATCGAACGCTTCTACCAGGATCTTGTGGTTGGGGCCGAACAGTTTGAAGGCGGTACTCACCTCCCCTATGGGGTCGGCCTTGTCGGCCAGGGCCGGCATTGCCATCAGACAGCACGCCAGCAGCAGGCCTTTATTCATGTTTCGCATATGATTTCCTTGAGTTGTCAGCAGCGGGCAAGGCGCGATCCCGGCACTCTGGCTGCCACGACCCCGCTTGCCTCAGAGGGCTGTCTGCCCCCGATCCCTGATGGCCGGGGGATAATCCCGGCAGTGATGCCAGCGCCGCTCAACGCGCACGCCGTTCGAACACTGTTACCGCGGAGGATACTCCCAATATTGGGCTGGAATACTGTTGAGCAAGGGAGTCATGTCCGGGTTGGGGAGCTGAATGGTGACCCGTTTCTCCAGATTGGCGCTGGCGAGGGCTTCACGGATCTTGGGATTCTCACGGAAGAAGGTCATGAAGCTGCCATCGGCATAGGCCCGTTCCAGCCCTGTCTGGATCGCCTTGGCCAGCTTGGGATACTCGGGGCTGACGAAAAAGAACTCGGCAAAGGGATAGCGGATCAGCAGGCGCTGATCGATGACCAGATTGGGGTATTGCGCCACCAGTTCGCTGCGCTCGGCAAAGATCTCCACCAGACTGCGCGGGAAGAAATCGAGCTTGTCGCCGTCGTTGATGAGACGAAACAGAGTGCTGTAGCGACCGGAATAAGTCGGGATGCCAGCGTTTTCCAGGATCTTGTTGTCAGCCCAGCCCACACCTTGTGCCGCTTTCAATTGCTTGAGATCGGCCAGCGAATTGATCTGGTTGAACTTCTCCTGAGCGTCGCTGTGGATGAAGGAGAGGCGCAGGCCTTCCAGACCGCGAAACAGCGGGATCGGGACGGCAATGAGGGAGGATTCTAGTGCGCTGGAGGTACCCATCCAGAATACATTGATGGTCTTTCCCTTGCTCAGCTGTTGCTGCAGGCTGTACTGGTTGAGGTTGAGTTCGACCTGCTCGATGCGAAACGGCTGTCCGGCATGTGTCAGCGCCAGTTCCAGCAGTTTGAGTTGATATTCCTTGTCGAGATCGTTGATTGGTCGGCTGGGAACCTTGACCGTGAGGGTCTGTGCTTGTGCCAGCAACGGCAGACACAAGCACAGTCTGAGGAACCATTTCACTCTCTGCTCTCCTGTAGAATCCGGGACTTGCCCGGAGTCTAACAGAAGAATCAGGCAACGCGACGGTACACGTGAGTGTCGTTGAATTCCTTGGTACTCTGGCATTCAACGCAGAAGCGGGACTCGGGACGAGCCTGCAGCCGCTTGAGAGAAATCTCGTCACCGCAAGATTCGCAGTAACCAAAATCCCCTTCGTTGATACGCCTTAACGCACCCTGCAGCTTGCGCAGGTGCAACTTGTCATGCTCGATGCGGTTCAGCTCCAGACGACGGGCTTCCTCGATACTGGCACGGTCAATTTCATCAGCCATCTCGTTGGTATCGGTGGCGATGGCCTGGCTGGCCTGGGAGTTGAGGCGATCTTCGAGTTCGAGGATCTGACGCTCGATCTGCCCCTTGTAAAAGGCCAGTTGGTCTTTAGTCATGAAATCACACATACGGTTTACTACCAGTCAGTTACTAACCCAATTATCCCTGTTTATGGGGGCTGTCTGCCTGCAGACCAAGCCCTGTGTCCTGAATTTGCACCAAATCCAAGCAGGAGAGTGCAAATCAGGGCGGGCCTTGTACCAAAAAAATGCAGGCATGCAAAGCAAATAGGATAAGGATTGTGCGCCCTTGCAAAAAAATGACCTGATTCGGACAGGGTCTGACTGAGAACATGGAGGATCAGGCACCCTCGTTGGCATCGGCCTTGCAGTGGGTCTTGGGTGAGCCAAGGTGTTTAGTATTTGGTGTCGGAATGGTCATTATATGCACCGTTATTTATAATTTTTTAAACACCACCGCTTGACATCAGCCTTGACGGCGGGCTTTTATGGTGTTGTTGATTACAATTTGATAACAAGGGTGTTCCATATACTAGACACCCTTGCCAATGGCAATCGTAAAGTCGGGGTTTAACATGGACAGTATCAAGGGCTGGATGGAGAGCAATCGCATCACGGAAGTGGAGTGCCTGTTTCCGGATTTCACCGGTAATGCCCGAGGCAAGATCATTCCAGCCAACAAATTTTTGCGCGAAGGGGGCATGCGGCTGCCCGAGGTCATCTTCACCCAGACGGTGACCGGCGAGTACCCGGATGACGACAGCATGATAGACCCGCTGGAGCGGGACATGCAGCTCTACCCGGACCCCAACACCATTCGTTTCGTGCCCTGGGCCCTGGAGCCGACCGCTCAGGTGATCCACGACTGTTTCGACATCAATGGCAATCTGATCGACATAGCGCCGCGTTCGGTGCTGCGTCGGGTCCTGTCATTTTATGAGAAGCAGGGCTGGAAGCCGGTGGTCGCCCCCGAGCTCGAATTCTACCTGGTCAAGCGCAACGAAGACCCCGACTATCCTCTGGTACCGCCCATTGGCCGCAATGGCCGCCCGGAGACGGCCCGCCAGTCGTTCAGCATCGATGCGGTCAACGAATTCGACCCCATCTTCGAGGACATGTACGACTACTGCGAGGCGCAGGAACTGGAAGTGGACACCCTTATCCACGAATCCGGCGCCGCCCAGATGGAGATCAACTTCCTGCACGGCGATGCCATCGATCTGGCCGATCAGGTGTTCCTGTTCAAGCGCACCATGCGGGAAGCGGCTCACCGTCACGGCATCTATGCCACCTTTATGGCCAAGCCGATGAGCGACGAGCCGGGCTCCGCCATGCACATCCACCAGAGTCTGGAAGATGCAGATGGTCGCAACCTGTTCGGCACGGACAATGGCGGCAATACCGAGCAGTTCATGCACTTCATCGCCGGTCTGCAGAAATACACGCCAGCCGTGACCGCCTTGCTGGCGCCGAACGTCAACTCCTATCGTCGGCTCACCTTTGGCGAGAGCGCGCCGCGCAACGTGCAGTGGGGCGTAGAGAACCGCACCTGTGGCCTGCGGGTGCCCTTCTCCGATGCCAGTGCCCGCCGGGTAGAGAACCGTTTTGCTGGCGCCGATGCCAACCCCTATCTGGCGCTGGCTGCGACCCTGGCCTGCGGCTACCTCGGCATGATGGAAAAGCTGGATCCGTTGCCGGAAATGAAGTCGAGCGCCTATGACCTGCCTTACAGTCTGCCCCGCTCGCTGGAGGAGGCTCTGAGCCATCTTGAGCAGTGCGAGCCCCTCAAGGAGATGCTGGGGGAGCGTTTCATCCGCGCCTTCGTGGCGGTCAAGCGCAAGGAGTACGAGACCTACTTCGGGGTGATCAGCCGCTGGGAGCGCGAGTTCCTGCTGCTGAACGTGTGATCCCGTGGGCGTGCCAGCCCTTACAGCGGGGGAGGCCAGACCCGGCCTCTCCTCTCCTTGTATCGAAGACACCAGAAAGCATGCCAGCTGTGAGTGGCAGTGACTGAAAGAGCGCCTGCCACCCGGATTGATTGACGAAAGAGTCCCGCTTAAATCGAAGGAACCGAGGAGCAAATACAATGCAGCACACGACACGTGAGTGGCAGCAGCTGGATGCCAGCCACCACCTGCATCCCTTTACCGATTTTCAGGCGCTGAACCAGAAGGGCAGCCGCATCATCACCAGGGCCGAAGGCATCTATCTGGAAGACTCCGACGGGCGTCGCATTCTGGACGGCATGGCGGGACTCTGGTGCGTCAACATGGGCTACGGTCGTCAGGAGCTGGTGGAGGCAGCCACCAAACAGATGCAGCAACTGCCCTACTACAATCTTTTCTTCCAGACCGCACATCCTCCGGTGATCGAGTTGGCGACCCTGCTGGCCGAGGTGACTCCGCCCCATCTCAATCATGTCTTCTTCACCGGCTCTGGCTCCGAGTGCAACGATACGGTGCTGCGGATGGTCCGCCACTACTGGGCCAGCAAGGGGCAGCCGGACAAGCAGGTGATCATCAGCCGCCACAACGCCTATCACGGCTCCACCGTGGCGGGTGCCAGTCTGGGTGGCATGAAGGGGATGCACGCCCAGGGCGGCCTGCCCATTCCCGGCATAGTGCACATCGATCAGCCCTATCACTTCGGCGAGGGGCAGGGCATGAGTGCCCACGAGTTCGGTCTGGAGCGTGCCCGCCAGCTGGAGCAGAAGATCCTGGAACTGGGGGTGGACAAGGTGGCCGCCTTCATCGGCGAGCCCATCCAGGGCGCCGGCGGCGTCATCATTCCCCCCGACAGCTACTGGCCCGAGATCCAGCGTATCTGCGATCACTACGGGATCCTGCTCATTGCCGACGAGGTGATCTGCGGCTTTGGCCGTACCGGCCACTGGTTCGCCAGCGAGGGATTCGGCATCAAGCCGGACCTCATGTGCCTGGCCAAGGGCATCACCTCCGGCTATCTGCCCATGGGGGCCGTGATGGTGGGGGATCGCGTTGCCAGGGTGCTGGTGGACGAGGGCGGCGAATTCAACCACGGCTTCACCTATTCCGGTCATCCGGTGGCCTGCGCCGTCGCCATTGCCAACATTAATCTTATGCAAAGCGAAAGCATAGTTAAGCGAATTCATGATACTATCGGCCCCTATTTGCAGCGCCGCTGGCGCGAGCTGGCGGACCATCCGCTGGTGGGCGAAACCCGTGGCAAAGGCTTGGTGGCCGCGCTGGAAATAGTGCAGGACAAGCAGACCAACAGCCGCTTCCCGGCTGGGCTGCAAGCCGGCATGACCTGCCGGGAATTCTGCTTTAACAATGGCTTGGTGATGCGGGCGGTCGGCGATACCATGATCATATCGCCCCCCTTGGTCATCACCGAGGAACAGGTGGATGAATTGGTCAATCTGGCCAAGCTCAGTCTTGATCTGACGGCGGCAAAGCTGAAAGGGTAGGCGGGGGCTGGGCAGGTTGGCTTGCGCATATAATTTGCTTAGGAGACAAGGATGATGTCTTTCAAAACGGGAATGATTGCCGCTTCTGTGGCGCTGGTCATGGCAAGTACCGGGGCGATGGCCGACGAGAAGGTGTTGCACGTCTACAACTGGAGCGACTATATCGCGCCGGAGACCCTGGAAAACTTCCAGAAAGAGACGGGCATCAAGGTGGTATACGACGTGTTCGACAGCAACGAGGTGCTGGAAGCCAAGTTGCTGGCGGGCAGTTCAGGTTACGACATAGTCGTGCCGTCCAACCCCTTCCTGGCCAAGCAAATCAAGGCGGGCGTGTTCCAGAAACTGGACAAGTCCAAACTCTCCAATTGGCAAAACATGGATGCCGACCTGTTGAAGGCGCTCGAACCGAGCGACCCGGGCAACCAGTACTCCATTCCTTACCTGTGGGGCACCATCGGCTATGCCTACAATGCCGAGAAGGTAAAAGCCGTGCTGGGCAAGGACGCGCCGGTGGACTCCTGGGATCTGGTGTTCAAACCGGAGAACATGGCCAAGTTGAAGGAGTGCGGTGTCTCCTTCCTCGACTCACCGACCGAAATGCTGCCGGCCGCCCTGCAATATCTGGGCTTCAAACCGGATAGTCAGAAGCCGGACGAGTTGAAGCAGGCCGAGGCACTGTTCCTCTCCATCCGCCCCTATACCGCCTATTTCCACTCCTCCAAGTACATCTCGGATCTGGCCAACGGCAATCTCTGCGTCGCGGTCGGCTATTCCGGTGACTTGCAGCAGTCCAAGGCGCGGGCGGCGGAAGCCAACAACGGCGTGGCGCTGACCTACAGCATTCCGAAAGAGGGGGCGGGCAGCTTCTTTGACATGATTGCCATTCCGGCGGATGCCAAGAACGCAGAGTCCGCGCACACCTTCATCAACTACCTGATGAAGCCTGAGGTGATCGCCAGCATCACCAACTTTGTGCAGTTCCCGAATGGCAACAAGGCCGCGACGCCTCTGGTGGATGAGGCTATCCGTACCGACCCGGGTATCTACCCCAACGCCGAGACGCTGCAGAAGATCTATACCTTCCCGGATCTGCCGGCCAAGGTGCAGCGCCTGATGACCCGCAGCTGGACCAAGATCAAGTCTGGCAAGTAAGTGACGAGTACCCCTCCCGGTCTGCAGTTCGGCCGGGAGGGTGGTGACAACCCGACAGGTTGAACGGCGCGTATGGATGCGCAGCTGGCATACCAAAAACAGATGAGGACTGATACGTGCACACAACCAAGACTGTGACTATGACCCTGGCCCTGGGGTTGGCAAGCCTGGCTCATGCCGCCCCCGTGGTTCATTTCTACAACTGGTCCGATTATATCGGTGAAACCACTCTCAGTGATTTCCAGCAGGCAACCGGGATCAAGACCGTCTATGACGTGTTCGATTCCAACGAGACCCTGGAAGGCAAGTTGCTGACCGGACGTACTGGTTACGATCTGGTGGTGCCTTCCAACAACTTCCTGGCCAAGCAGATCACGGCAGGTGCATTCCAGAAGCTGGATCCCGCCCTGCTGCCCAATCTGGTCAACCTGGATCCCGTCTTGCTCAAGCAGCTCGACAAGGTGGATCCGGGTCACCAATACGCAGTCCCCTATCTGTGGGGAACCAACGGCATCGGTTACAACGTCGACAAGATCAAGGATGTGCTGGGAGTCGACAAGATTGACTCCTGGGCTGTGATCTTCGAACCGGAAAATATGCAGAAGCTGTCCCGTTGCGGTGTCGCCTTCCTCGATTCGGCGGACGAGATGATCCCGGCAGTGCTCAACTACCTCGGACTCGATCCCAACAGCCATAAGCCGGAAGATATCAAGCGTGCCGAGGAACAGTTGCTGAAGGTGCGGCCCTATGTGACCTATTTCCACTCATCCAAGTACATAGCCGATCTCGCCAATGGCGACATCTGTGTGGCGGCCGGTTTCTCCGGCGACATATTGCAGGCAGCGGCCCGTGCCGACGAGGCGGGCAAGGGGATCAATATTGCCTACAGCATCCCGAAAGAGGGGGGCAATCTCTGGTTTGACATGATGGCTATCCCGGCGGATGCCACCAATGTGAAAGAGGCGCATGCCCTCATCAACTATGTGCTCCAGCCCGAAGTGATCGCCAAGGTCAGCAACTATGTGGGCTATGCGAATCCCAATGCCAAGGCGGGAGAGTACATGGACGAGAGCGTGCGAGATGACGAGTCAGTCTATCCACCCCAGGCGGTGCTGGAACGACTCTATGTGCAGCAAGCGCATCCCCGGGCGGTGCAGCGTCTGATCACCCGGAGTTGGACCAAGATCAAGTCCGGAACCTAACCTTGGCGCCCACCCCGGGGCGCCAGATTGTTTATGGATCGGCCAAAGGCCGGTATCACGTTTGGGAGTTTGGTAATGGCGATAGCCTCCAGTGCCTACAAGAAAGCCCTCGAGGGCAACCAGCAGCGCAAAGAAGTGCTGGTCAAAATAGATCGGGTAAGCAAGCAGTTCGATGAAACGCTGGCGGTCGACAACGTGTCCCTCAACATCCACAAGGGGGAGATCTTCGCCTTGCTGGGAGGTTCCGGCTCCGGCAAATCGACCCTGCTGCGGATGCTGGCGGGATTCGAGCGCCCCACAGAGGGGCGGCTGTTCCTCGATGGCGTCGACATCACCGACATGCCGCCTTATGAACGTCCCATCAACATGATGTTCCAGTCCTATGCCCTGTTCCCCCACATGACGGTGGCGCAGAATATCGCCTTTGGCCTCAAGCAGGATGGCCTGCCCAAGGCGGAGGTGGATGCGCGGGTGGAAGAGATGCTCAAACTGGTGCAGATGGCCCAGTATGCGCGCCGCAAGCCGCATCAGCTCTCCGGTGGTCAGCGTCAGCGGGTCGCGCTGGCTCGTTCCCTGGCCAAGCGCCCCAAGCTGTTGCTGCTGGACGAACCCATGGGGGCGCTGGACAAGAAGCTGCGTTCACAGATGCAACTGGAGCTGGTGGAGATCATAGAGCGGGTCGGCGTAACCTGCGTCATGGTGACCCATGATCAGGAAGAGGCCATGACCATGGCCGAGCGGATCGCCATCATGCACCTCGGCTGCATCGAGCAGATAGGCAGCCCGATGGATATCTACGAAACCCCGGCTAGTCGGCTGGTGTGCGAGTTCATCGGCAACGTCAACCTGTTTGACGGTCTGCTGGTGGAGGATGAGCAGGACCATGCTACCATCGCCTGCGCCGATCTGGAACAGCCCATCTACGTGGGCCACGGCATCAGCTCCCGGGCCGAGAACAAGAAGGTGACCTACGCGCTGCGGCCGGAAAAACTGCTGATGAGTACCCAGAAACCGACCGAGATCGAGCATCCGGACTTCAACTGGACCAAGGGTGAGGTCTATGACATCGCCTATCTGGGTGGTCACTCGGTTTATCATATCCAGCTGCCCTCGGGCAAAATCGTTCAGGCTTTCATCGCCAATGCCGAACGCCACGGCAAGCGGCCAACCTGGGATGACCAGGTGTTCCTCTATTGGGAAGATGACAGCGGCGTGGTGCTGCAATCATGAAGGCATTGAGACGACTGAAGCGACTGGGTGGGCGCCAGCTGGTGATCGGCATTCCGTTCTTCTGGCTGTTCCTCTTCTTCCTGCTGCCCTTCATCATAGTGGTGAAGATCAGCTTCGCCGAAGCGGACGTGGCGATCCCGCCTTATACCGACGTGGTGAGCTGGGCCGACAATCAGCTCACCATACTGCTCAACCTGGGCAACTACCTGTTGCTGCAGGAGGATGAGCTCTACATAGCTGCCTATATTGGCTCCCTCAAGATAGCCTTCATCAGCACAGTGCTCTGTCTGTTGATCGGCTATCCCATGGCCTACACCATAGCGCGCGCCAACAAGGAGACCCAGACGGTCTTGTTGTTGCTCATCATGATGCCAACCTGGACCGCCATTCTGATCCGGGTCTACGCCTGGATGGGGATCCTCAGCAACAACGGCCTGCTCAACAGTCTGTTGATGGGCATCGGCCTCATCGACGAGCCGCTGCAGATCCTCAACACCAACCTGGCTGTCTACATCGGCATCGTCTACTCCTACCTGCCGTTCATGGTGCTGCCGCTCTATGCCAATCTGGTCAAGCATGACCAGAGTCTGCTGGAGGCAGCCTCCGATCTCGGTGCCCGCAACCTGACCCGCTTCTGGCGGATCACTGTGCCCCTCTCCAAGAACGGCATCATTGCCGGCTGCATGCTGGTGTTTATCCCGGTCGTGGGTGAGTTCGTGATCCCGGAGCTGCTCGGTGGCCCGGAGACCCTGATGATCGGCAAGGTGCTGTGGCAGGAGTTCTTCAACAACCGCGACTGGCCGGTGGCCTCTGCCCTGGCGGTAGTGATGCTGGCGGTGCTGATAGTCCCCATTATCCTGTTTAACCGCAACCAGGCTAAGGAATTGGAGGGCAAGGTATGAAGAAGGAACTGCTGATAGTCCCTCTGTCATCCCTGTTCAACTGCAACCAGGCTAAAGAGCTGGAGGGCAAGATATGAAACGTTTCGGTTTTGCCAAGATGATGCTGTGGCTGGGGTTGCTGTTTATCTACCTGCCCATGGTCATCATGGTGATCTACTCCTTCAACTCCTCCAAGCTGGTGACGGTATGGGGAGGCTGGTCCCTCAAGTGGTACTTCGGCCTTCTCGATAACAAGCAGCTGATTGGATCCGTGCTGCGCTCGTTGGAGATAGCGCTCTACACTGCGGTTGCTGCCGTGGCGCTGGGGACTGTGGCTGCCTTCGTGCTGACCCGGATCCCGCACTTCCGTGGCCGGACCCTGTTCGGCGGCATGGTGACGGCCCCCCTGGTGATGCCCGAAGTGATCACGGGTCTGTCGTTGCTGCTGCTGTTCGTCGCCATGGCGCAACTGGTGGGCTGGCCTGCCGAGCGTGGCATGCTGACCATCTGGATTGCCCATACCACCTTCTGTACCGCCTATGTGGCGATCGTGGTATCGGCGCGACTGCGGGAGCTGGATCTCTCCATCGAGGAGGCGGCCATGGACCTGGGAGCCAAGCCCTGGAAGGTGTTCTTCCTGATCACCATCCCCATGATCGCTCCTTCGCTGGCGGCGGGCGGCATGATGTCGTTTGCCCTGTCGCTGGATGATCTGGTGCTGGCGAGCTTTGTCTCGGGGCCGGGCGCGACCACCTTGCCGATGGAAGTTTTCTCGGCAGTGCGGCTCGGGGTGAAACCCGAGATCAACGCTGTGGCCAGCCTGATCCTGCTGTCAGTGTCGCTGTTCACTTTCAGCAGCTGGTATCTGATGGCCAGGGCGGAAAAACGTCGCCGTGCCGAGATCGCCATGACCACCCAGATGCAGGCAGTCGCCTAACCTCGTGCTAATATCCGCATTCTCTCGTCAATCCGGAGGATGAGAATGCGGATCTCCATCTTTAGTGGCCAGGGTACCGAACTGGTACCGGGCCTGGTCAGTGCCATCAACAAGCAAGCCACGACCATACCGCTCTGGTGCAGTTTTGGCGGCCTGGGTGGCGATGAGCAAAGTGACCCACGTCATCATGGCGGCCCGGATAGGGCGCTGCACTACTACCCTGCCGATCACTACCCCTGGTGGCACAACTGGCAAACCGCCATGGGCCTTGCTGCGCCCCGCACACCCTGGCAACCCGCCGCTTTTGGCGAGAATCTGTCCGGCCTTGGGTTGACCGAGGAGCAGGCCTGTATTGGTGATGTCTATCGGCTCGGTGAGGCGCTGATCCAGATAAGCCAGCCCAGGTCCCCTTGTTTCAAACTGAATCTGCGCTTTGGTTACCCCCAGTTCTCTCAGGTGATGCAACTCAGTGGTCGCTGTGGCTGGTTGTTGCGGGTGCTGGAGGAGGGGATGGTCGTACCGCAAGAGACGATGGAGCTGGTCGACAGACCCTATCCTGCTCTGACTGTGAAGCGCACCGCCGACATATTGTTCAACCAGGTGCGCAACGAGGCGGATCTGCTGTTGCTGCTGGAAAACCCGGCGCTCTCCCCCAATTGGCGCCAGCATGCGGCCAACTGGCTGGAACATGGTGTGGTGGCTGATTGGCAGCGCCGTTTGCTGGGCCCGGCCGAATTTCAGTTTTCCTGAGGTAGGTTGGAAAAATGTCACAGCGGTGCCCCCTTTCTGTGAACCCTGGGCCAAAGCGTTGAATAGTTGAACCAATGGCCACTTTTTTCCTGTCAAACGTAAAAAAGGCTTGTGTCATGTCAGGGCTTTAGGTAAATTATCGCCCCGCAGACATCGGTGTGTAGCGCAGCTTGGTAGCGCACTTCGTTCGGGACGAAGGGGTCGGAGGTTCGAATCCTCTCACACCGACCATATTAGAAAAGGCCGCTCAATGAGCGGCCTTTTCGCATCTGGATTTTGTTGATCCTCGGTACGAAAAATATTGCTGGTTGCTGGTTGCTGGTTGCTGGTTGCTGGTTGTGACCGAGGCATATCGATACCGAGACAGCTTTTCTTTTCTCTTTCCTCTTCTTGCCATCGTGTTGCGCAGCCATTAAAAGGGCCACCGCTCGGTGGCCCATGGGTGGAGTCTGATCCTGACTCCGGCACTCTAGATTGTGGCAATTTCGCTATGGGTCTTGTCTATGGTGCCCTCCTTGCGCGCCAGGCGCTTACTCAGATATGCCAATGCTGATGCCGCAATGCCTTGAAGCTGTGTTGAGGTTGCAAGGCCGCGTGCTTGGGGTACTCACTAATGAAATGTTCGATTCCCTCCATCAGTTGTGAACGTAATGAAGACACGGGCTCATGCCAGGCTTGCAGGCATAAATGGCCGGGGATCAACTGCTCCTGATAATCTTCCAGCAGCTGTTCTGGCCAGGGTTCAATACCGGAATTGCGTTGCAGTAGATAATGGGCGGCGGGTTCACGGGCATAAATGAACTGAATCTGGGCCAGATCGCGTTGGCTTAGCGTTTGACTGTTTATGTGACAGGTCAAATATTTTCCCGTCTTCAGATCCAAGAAGTGACCGCGTTGCCGACAGGCTACGATGCGATACCAAGGCAGGTGCGAACAGAGAGAGTATCCCTCAAGCTCCTGTTCCAGCCAGTGGCGACACTCGGGTGTCTGCACCTCGTCGAGCATGGACTCGAGCTGTGTCAACAAGGCTCTGGATGGTTTGGTGGCCAGTTTCGCACTCATCGCCTGCAATCCTCCCTCTGCACACAATCCCGAATTTCAGTATGGACCAGTGGGCGGCAGAGGGGGTAACGATTCTAATGATTAAAATCAGATTAGCAGCGTGGTTTTTATGCAATAGGTGGGGTCAGCCCACCAGATAGGTTCCGGTACCGAAGGCGATGTGGGTGCCCTCTTCGTTGTGCAGTTCCATCCGGGCTACGGCGACCTTGCTGCCAGCACGGATGATGTGGGCGGTGGCGATGAACTCGTTGCCGCGGCCCGGGCGCAGGTAGTCCACCCGCAGGTCTATGGTGCCGAGGCGGGAGAATCGCTCCTTGAGGTAGTTGGGGGAGAAATCTTCCAGCTCATCAATGCAGGAGGCGGCGACTATCATGCCGCCGGCCACATCCAGCAGGCTGGCGGTGACGCCGCCGTGCAAGATGTTGTGGAAGGGGTTGCCGATCAGCTTGTCATCCATCTTGATGCGCAGCTCCACCTTGTCGAAGTCGTAGTGGGTCACCTGCATGCCAATCAGCTTGTTGAACGGCATCCGCTCTGCGAACAGGTTGGCAATGCCACTGAGCGCCATCTTCTTCAGCATGTGTTTCATTCTCTGATACCGATCCCTGTCATCAAAGCCGAGTAAAAACTCCAGCCAGTCTGCAACACTTCCTTAACAGTCGCAATGGCAGGTTTATTGTGAGCGGCGGCTGCTTTAGAATGGCGACCCCAAAGGAGAGCCCATGACCGTCATTGCCGAAACCCTGCCCGATACTCCACTTGCCTTGTTGCAGGCGGTATTCGGCTACCAGCAATTTCGGCCGGGCCAGCTGGAGATCATCGAGCAGATAGTGGCGGGACGCGATGCCATGGTGCTCAAGCCCACAGGTGGCGGCAAGTCACTCTGCTTCCAGATCCCGGCGCTGCTGCGACCAGGGCTGGGCGTAGTGGTCTCCCCGCTTATCTCGCTGATGAAGGATCAGGTCGACAGCCTGCGCGCCAACGGTGTGGCGGCCATCTACATCAACTCGGCCCTGAGTCGGGAGGAGATGATCCAGAACTTTGCCGCCATGCGTCGCGGCGAGATCAAACTGCTCTACGTCTCCCCCGAGCGCTTGTTGCAGCACGAGTTCATGGATCGGCTGGCGGAGCTGCCGCTCGGCCTGTTCGCCATCGACGAGGCTCACTGCGTCTCCCAGTGGGGTCACGATTTTCGGCCGGAATACGCGGCGCTCGGCCGGCTCAAGCAGTGGTTCCCCCAGGTGCCCGTGGTGGCGCTCACCGCCACCGCCGACGAGGCGACCCGCAGCGACATGCTGCACCGATTGGAGCTCAATGATCCCTTCATCCATACCGCCAGCTTTGACAGGCCCAATATCCGTTACAGCCTGGTGGAGAAGTTCAAGGCGGCGGAGCAGCTGCTGCGCTATGTGCAGAGCCAGAAGGGCAACTGCGGCATCGTCTACTGCTCCAGTCGCAATCGGGTGGAGGAGGTGGCCGAGCGCCTCTCCCGCCACGGCAGCAAGGCCGCGCCCTACCACGCCGGTCTGCCCCTGGCCCAGCGCCAGCAGACCCAGGATGCCTTCCTCAAGGATGACATCGAGATAGTGGTGGCAACGGTGGCGTTCGGCATGGGGATCGACAAGCCGAACGTGCGCTTCGTGGTGCACTACGACATCCCCAAGAACATCGAATCCTACTATCAGGAGACGGGCCGGGCCGGCCGTGACGGTACCCCGGCCGAGGCGCTGCTGCTCTACGATCCCGCCGACATAGGCCGGGTGCGGCGCCTGCTCGACAACATAGAAAACCCGCAGCAGTTGCAGGTTGAGCAGTACAAGCTCAACGTGATGGCGGCCTTCGCCGAGGCGCAGACCTGCCGCCGTCAGGTGCTGCTCAACTACTTCGGTGAATACAACGACAAGCCGTGCGGCAACTGCGACATCTGTCTGGATCCACCCAAGAGCTACGATGGCACCGAAGATGCCCAGAAGGCGCTCTCCTGCGTCTGGCGGGTGGGTCAGAGCTTCGGGGTGGGCTATGTGGTGGAAGTGCTGCGCGGCTCTCTCAACCAGCGCATCAAGGATCACGGCCACGACAAGCTGTCGACCTACGGCATCGGCAAGGATCAGAGCCACGAATACTGGATGAGCGTGATCCGCCAGCTGATCCACAAGGGGCTGCTGACCCAGAACATCACCCGCAATCTGGTGCTGCAGCTGACCGAGGCGTCCCGCCCTGTGCTGCGTGGCGAGATGAAGCTGGAACTGGCGGTGCCGCGGCTGCAACCCATCTCCAGTCGCAAGGAGAAGCGCAACGGCCTGCTGGACAACGCCAACTACGACAAACGGTTGTTCAAGGAGTTGCGCGGCCTGCGCAAGCAGATCGCCGAAGACGAAGAGGTGCCGCCCTACGTGGTGTTCAACGATGCGACCCTGGTGGAGATGGCTCAGCTGATGCCGATGACCGAGGCTGAGATGCTCGCCATCAACGGCGTCGGGCATCGCAAGCTGGAGCGCTTCGGCGAAGCCTTTATGGACCTTATCATCGACTACTGCCGGCGGTAGGCAATGACTCCAACCTCCCCCTCAAAAGGGCGGGAGGGGAGGCGAAATTTTTCACCTCCAACTCTGGGCAAGATGAGGGCCGGGGTCGTCTGGGTAAGGCGGGTTATTTCAAGCTGGCATAGAAGGCAGCCAGATTTTCCATGTCTGCTTCGGTCAAGGGGGCCATAAAAGGCACCATCAAGGGCTCCTGGCGGCTGCCATCCTTGAAGGCTTTCAGCTGTTTCACCAGATAGGCGTGGTTCTGGCCAGCCAGATGGGGATAGTTGGGGATCAGTGCCTTGCCTTCTACCCCGTGACAGGCAGCACAGACAGCCGCCTTGGCCTTGCCCGCTTCGATGTCGGCGGCCTTGGCCAGATGTCCCCAAGCCAGTGCCAGCAGCGGCAGGGCATACACCCATCTTTGCATCTTCTTTTCCTTGAAATGAAATAGCGCAATCGCCTGTTAGCCGAACTCGGCCGACGGCGGTATAAAGAGTGACACGAGCATACGCAGGGACGAATCGCACCACCATGAAGCTGATCAACACTTTTGCCACTGAATTGCCCTGGGCTTGTGAGCCTGTCGTCCCCCAGCCACTGCGTGAACCTAGGTTGCTGCATCTCAATCGTGGCCTGCTGGCCGAGCTGGGGCTGGATGGTGTCAGTGACACTGACTGGCTTGCCTGTTGTGGTCTGGGGAAGCCGCTGCCTGGCATGCAGCCTGTGGCGCAGGTCTATGCGGGCCATCAGTTTGGTGGTTACAGCCCGCGCCTCGGTGATGGCCGCGCCCTGTTGCTGGGGGAGCAACTGACCACCGATGGCCAGCGCTGGGATCTACATCTGAAAGGGGCGGGCAAGACGCCCTTCTCCCGCTTCGGTGACGGCCGGGCCGTGCTGCGATCCAGCATCCGCGAGTATCTTGCCTCAGAGGCGCTCCATGCCCTCGGTATCCCCACCACCCGCGCACTGGTGCTGGTGGGCAGCAAGGAGCCTGTCTACCGGGAGCAGGAAGAAACGGGCGCAACCGTGTTGCGTACCGCGCCCAGCCATCTGCGCTTCGGTCACATCGAATATTTTGCCTGGAGTGGTCAGGGGGAGAAGATCCCGGCTCTCATCGACTATCTGCTGCGTTACCACTTCCCTGAACTGGACAACGGCGCCGAGCTGTTTGCCGAAGTCGTGCGCCGCACAGCACGGCTTATCGCCAAGTGGCAGGCGGCGGGTTTCTGCCACGGTGTGCTCAATACCGACAACATGTCCCTGCTTGGTTTGACTCTGGATTACGGTCCCTACGGTTTCATTGATGCCTATGTGCCGGATTTTGTCTGCAACCACTCGGATCCGGATGGTCGCTATGCACTGGATCAGCAACCGGCGGTGGGTTACTGGAATCTGCAAAAGCTGGCTCAGGCGCTGGCCGGGCATGTCGACGGCGACGCCCTGGCCACCTCGCTTGCCCAGTACGAACATCAGCTGATGCTGCACTACTCCGAGCTGATGCGAGCCAAGCTTGGGTTGACGCAGTGGGAGGAGGAAGATCCCGCCCTGTTCCGCCAGCTGTTCCAGCTGCTGGCGAGCCAGGGGGTGGATTATCATCTCTTCCTGCGCCGCCTGGGTGAGGTGACAGGGAAGGGGGAGTGGCCTGTCTCTCTGCTGGCCTTGCTGCCGGATCCTGCCCTCTGGCAGGGATGGCTTGAACTTTATCGGGTCAGGCTGATCCGGGAGGGGAGCGAGGATGCTGTCCGCAAGGCACAGATGGATGCCATCAATCCCAAGTACGTGCTGCGCAATGCCCTGGCCCAGCAGGCGATAGATGCCGCCGAGAGTGGGGATATGACCCAGTTCGAGCGGCTGCTTGCTGCCTTGCAGCAGCCCTATGATGAACAACCCGAATATGCAGATCTGGCTACGCCCGTCCCTCAGTGGTATTGCGGTGGTGAGCTTTCTTGCAGTAGCTGAGGAATAAACCATGAATTGGCGCGTGAATCGCATCGAACTGGAACAAGGCGTTGTGATGCTGGATTGCCCGGGACTCTGCTGGGATACCTTTCCGGCGCTGGCCGAGGGCTTGTTGCAGGAGTGGGAGTTAGGGTTTGTCGACAAGGAGTGGGGCGCCGATCGTCACAGCTGGCGGCTGGAATTTGAAGGGAGTCAGCTCAGGCTGGAATATGAGCACTACAGCGGTTGCTGGCTGGCGGCAGTGCAGCCGGCAGATCGCGAGGTGGTGATCTGGCTTGGCCGACAGCATAAAGATTGAACTATCGGTTTGGGGCCTATGGTCTTGTTCCTTAGGCGACAATGGGCACTGGCCGAATCAGCAGCATAAAGATTGAACTATCGGTTTGGGGCCTATGGTCTTGCCCCTTAGGCGACAATGGCCGCTGGCCGGATCAGCAGCATAAAGATTGAACTATCAGTTGGGGGGCGTATAATCTCGCCCCTCAATTATCGCCAATGGTGGCGGTATGGGTTCCCTAACCCCATTAACCAAAAAGGTCACAATATGAATTTGACCCCTGCTCAGCACCGCACGGCGCTGGTGCGCCTCTCTTTGTTCCACATACTGATCATTGCCAGCAGCAACTATCTGGTGCAGCTGCCGATCACCATTTTCGGCTTTCACACCACCTGGGGGGCATTCAGCTTCCCGTTCATCTTTCTGGCCACCGACCTGACGGTGCGGATCTTCGGTGCCGGCCTGGCACGCAAGATTATCCAGACAGTCATGCTGCCTGCGCTGACGGTGTCCTATGTCCTCTCGGTACTGTTTTTCGAAGGCAGTTTCCAGGGGGTCGGTAATCTGGCCGAGTTCAACCTGTTCGTGGCGCGCATCGCTCTGGCCAGTTTCATGGCCTATCTGGTGGGCCAGTTCATGGATGTGGTGGTGTTCAACCGGCTGCGCCTGCTCAGGGCCTGGTGGGTGGCGCCAGCTGCCTCGACCCTGTTTGGCAATCTGGTGGATACCATCGCCTTCTTCAGCATCGCCTTCTGGCGCAGCACGGATCCCTTCATGGCCGAGCACTGGGTCGAGATCGCCACCGTGGACTATGTATTCAAGTTGCTGATAAGCCTTGGGTTGTTTGTACCGCTCTACGGTGTTTTGCTGCGTTACCTCAGCCGCAAGCTGGTGGGTGAGGCCGGATTGGCCGGTCTGCAAACGGCGACGCGCCAAGCCTGACGAGATTGACCACCCCGGCGGTGGTCAATTTTTTTGCACTTTCGGAAAATAAGGGTTGCTTAGTTAAATGAGAATGATTATTGTTAACTTGTTTTCCGGGAAAGACTTCATTCGTTCCAACGTGATGGACTTCTTGTGAAGGCACGACATTGCTCACATTGCTTCCAGTTATAGGGCCAGTTCTTCTGGCCCTCTTTTTTTGTCTTTTTTTCAGCAAGTTTCAGCCATAAAAAATGGGAGCCAGGGCTCCCATCGTCATGTTGATTCCGGCTTACTCGATATCGAGTGCCTCAGGGGAGAGGATCACCCCTGTGGTATCTGCGTAGAGATGATCATCAGGCAGGAAGGTGACGCCACCGAAGTTGACCGGCAGATCCGTCTCTCCCACGTCCTTGCTGTCGGCGCCGACCGGAATGGCCGCCAGTGCCTGGATGCCGATATCCAGATCTTCCAGGATGTCGACTTCGCGCACGCAGCCATAGCAGACGATCCCTTCCCACTCGTTCTCGGCGGCCGTGGTGGCAATGTCGCTGTCGATCAGGGCACGGCGCATGGAGCCACCGCCATCGATCAGCAGCACGCGGCCGACGCCGTTCTCTTTGACGAGCTCACGAATAAGACCGTTTGATTCGAAGCATTTCACCGTGGTGATGACGCCGCCGAAAGAGGCGCGGCCGCCGAAGGAGCAGAGCATGGGTTCGAGCACATCCACCATGTCCTGATAGATGTCGCACAGTTCTGAAGTGTTGTATTCCATTGTGTCAAATCCACCGCTGGAAACAGGTGGAACCAGTATAAGGAGTGGGACTGGCATTTCAATGAATATTCCTTGAACAACAACAGGGATAACGTTTTCTGCATAAGCTCAATGCAGTCCATCCCTTGTTTGTGAGAGGCCCATAGTGTTGATCCGTCATAAATTGATCCTGAATACCGCGCTGGTGGCCGTTGCCATGCTGGTGCTGAGCGCTCTGTTCCTCTACTCCAGCCAGGTAAGCCGCCACCTGGCTGAAGCCCAACGCAATGTGGACGGGCTCGAAATCGCCATGTTGAACCTGCGGCGTGCCGAGAAGGATTTTCTGATCCGCAAGGATCTGACCTTCGTCGAGCGCTTCAATAAAGAGTTGACTGATTTCCACACCCTCAACCGGACTCTGAGCACAGATGACAACATCAGCGTCGTGCACGGTGAACTGGCCCGGCTGGATCAGCAGATGGGGCTCTATGGCAAGGCCTTCAACGATCTGGTGACCCAACAGCAGACGATCGGGTTGGGGCCGGAAGATGGGCTTTATGGCCGCTTGAGAGCGGCGGTGCATCAGGTTGAAGAGGGGCTCAAACAGCTGGATCAGCAAGGGCTGCTCGTCACTATGCTGCAACTGAGACGGGCGGAGAAAGACTTCATGCTGCGCTCCGACATCCAGTATCTGGAGCGTTTCCAGACCCTACACAAGAGCTTCCAGGATAATCTGGCAACATTGCCGGAGGCTGACCGTGGCAAGCTGGAGCAGGCCAGCCAGCAGTACCGGCAGGACTTCGTTGCCCTAGTGCAGGGGATGCAGGTGCTGGGACTGAAAGAGGATGAGGGACTGCGCAACCAGATGCGGGATCTGGTGCATCAGACCGAGCAGGGCTTTGCGGCTGTCGGCCAGCATATTGCCGACGAGCTGGTACGGCAGACCTCCCGCCTCAACAGTCTGATGCTGGTGTGTGGCGGCGTGATCATAGTGCTGATTGGCGTCATGAGCGTACTGCTGGGTCGCAGCATAGACAGACCCATCTCGCGGGTGAATGACACAGTCAATCGCATCCGTCAGGACAATGACCTGCGCCTCAGGATTGAGTTGAAAGGGGCTGACGAGATGGCCCAGCTGGCGGGCAATCTGGACGTGATGCTGGGCGGCTTTCGCCATCTCATCGGCGACGTGAAGCAGAGCGTGCATACCCTGACCGAGGCGGCGGATCACCTCTCCAGCAACGTCAGGCGCACGAGCGAAGGGGCGTCAAGGCAGTTGCAGGAGACAGACCAGGTGGCGACGGCCTCCACCGAGATGGGTTCCACCATAGAGGAGATAGCACGCAACACTGAGCAGGCTGCCAACAATGCCCAGGCGACCAACATCAAGGCGATGGAGGGGCGCACCGCGGTCGAAAACACGGTTCGCCAGATCCGCTCGCTGGCGGGCAATCTGGAGAGCTCCTCCCGCGAGGTGGCCCAGTTGCAGAAAGAGAGCGAGACCATAGGCTCTGTGCTGGACGTGATCCGCGGCATTGCCGAGCAGACCAACCTGCTGGCCCTCAATGCGGCTATAGAGGCGGCGCGGGCGGGAGATCAGGGCCGTGGCTTTGCGGTGGTGGCAGACGAAGTACGCAGCCTCGCCATCCGTACCCAGAAGTCGACCCAGGAGATCGCCGGCATCATCAGCTCGCTGCAAAAACAGACCGGCAGCATAGTGGGCATGATGGCAACCTGCCGGGAACAGGGCAACAGCAGCTCGGAGCAGGCCAGCACGGCGGGTGATCTGCTGGGGCAAATCACCCAGGATGTCACTCACATCATGGACATGAGCACCCAGATCGCCGCCGCCATCGAGCAGCAGAGCCTGGTGGCCAACGAGGTGAATCGCAACGTGACCAACATCCGTGATATCGCCCAGGAGTCGAGTCTGATGGCGGAGGAGAATGCCAAGTCCAGCCATGGGTTGACCGAGCAGGCCAAGCTGCTCCACCAGGCGGTGGCCAAGTACCGGGTGTAGCTGCCCGAGCGGGATAGTCAAAGGGAGCCATAGTGGCTCCCTTTGTTGTTTGAGGCTGGTCGTTCCTAGATGAGGAACAGGGTGGCCAACCCGAGGAAGATGAAGAAGCCGCCGGTATCCGTGATGGCGGTGATCATCACGCTGGCGCCTATCGCGGGATCCCGGCCGAGACGGGTCATGGTCATGGGAATGATGACCCCCATCAGGGCGGCGACCAGCAGGTTGATCATCATTGCCAGCGTCATCACGGCACCCAGCGCCGGATCCTGATAGAGCAGATAGGTCGCGACCCCCATGGTACCGCCCCACACCAGGCCGTTGACGAGTGCCACCCCCAGCTCACGCCACAGCAGGAAGGAGATGTTGCCCGCCTGGATATGCTGCAGTGCCAGTGCGCGGACTATCATGGTGATGGTCTGGTTGCCAGTGTTGCCACCGATCCCTGCGACTATGGGCATCAGGGCCGCCAGCGCCACCAGTTGCGAGATGGTGTGCTCGAACAGGCCTATGACCCGTGACGCCACGAAGGCGGTACAGAGGTTGATGGCGAGCCAGGCCCAGCGGGTCTTGACCGCCTTGCTGACCGGGGCGAACAGGTCTTCATCTTCGCTGATACCCCCCATGCGGCGCAGGTCTGTGTCACTCTCTTCATACACCAGGTCCACCACCTCGGCGACGGTGAGGCGACCCATCAGCTTGCCCTTGGCATCCACCACAGCCGCGGAAATCAGGTCATCCCGCTCGAAGGTTCGGGCCGCCGCTTCATCGTTGTCTTCCGGGTCGAAGGTAACGGGATCCCGCTCCATGACGTTGGCGACCAGGGTATCCGGTTTGTGCAGCAGCAAAGTGGTGAGGGGCAGCTCCCCCTGCAGGCGGTTGCGCCTGTCGATGACGAACAGTTTGTCGGTGTTGACGGGGATCTTGCCGCGCAGGCGCAGGTAGCGCTGCACTGTCGCCAGGCTCACCTCGGCTCGCACCGTGATGATCTCGAAGTCCATCATGGCGCCGACAGTGTGCTTGCCGTAGCGGATCACGTCCCGTACCCGGTCGCGCTGGGGCGGGGCCATGGAGGTGAGCAGGCGGCCCATCAGGTTGCGAGGCAGGTATTGGCCCAGATAGATCTGATCGTCGATATCAAGGGAGCGCAGTGCATGTAGCAGCGCCTTGTCGCTCATGCCGTTGATGAGGCTGTCCCACACAGTCTCCGATGCCTCGACCAGGATCTGGCCATGCTTCTCTTCATTCACCAGCTGCCACAGCGCGTGCCGCTCGTCCGGCGGCAGGGATTCCAGGGTATCGGCGACGTCGGCGGCGGGCAGTCGGTTCACCAGACGGATTATTTCGCCAGTCTGGTCGCGCTGCGCTGCATCCTGTGCCGACTGGGGGTCGAGCAGGCTGTCGGTGAGGGCATCGTCGGCCAGCAACAGGGTGAGGATGCGCCTTCTGTCTTTTTCACGCTGTTTGGCGCTGTTCTTGACGGGGTGAGACATGAAACGGAATTCCTGAAATCGGTTGGCCGGATGACCTCCCCATAGGATACCAGACTCAAAACAGGAGGTTATGACCATGAGTGCCGTCAGACGTCATAAAAAACCGCCGCCATGATGGCGGCGGTCTGAATGGACTGGCAGATAGCGGGTTCAGGCCAGTGCGGCGGCTTGCATCCCATGGTTGGTCTGACCGAACCAGGCGAGCTTGTCGGCCAGGGTTACCACGGAGCCTACCATGATAAGAGCGGGACTCTCGACCCCGACGGCCAGCTCCGGCAGCTGGTCGAGGGTGCCGCGGATGACCCGCTGGCGAGGCTGGGTGCCCCGCTCGATCAGCGCCACCGGCGTTGTGCCCGCCTTGCCGTGAGCCGTCAGCTTCTGGCGTATGGTGGCGCACGATGAGAGTCCCATGTAAAACACCAGAGTCTGTTGATCCCGAGCCAGCAGGGGCCAGTCCAGATCCTGGGTGCCACCCTTGCCGTGGGCGGTGACGAAGCGCACGCTCTGGGCGTGATCGCGATGGGTGAGAGGAATGCCCGCATAGGCCGCGCAGCCGCTCGCCGCCGTGATCCCCGGCACCACCTGGAAGCCCACGCCGCTGCCGACCAGCGTCTCCAGCTCCTCGCCGCCCCGGCCGAAGATGAAGGGGTCGCCCCCTTTCAGCCGTACTACCCGCAGCCCCTTCTTCGCCTCTTCCAGCAAGAGTTGGTTGATGCCCTCCTGGGGCACGCAGTGGTTGCCCGCCTGCTTGCCGACGAAGATGCGTTTGGCATCGCGGCGCACCAGCGCCATCACCTCGTCGGAGACCAGCCGGTCATGGACCACCACGTCAGCCTGCTGCATCTGGCGCAGGGCGTGCAGGGTGAGCAGACCGGGATCCCCCGGGCCTGCGCCCACCAGAATCACTTCCCCCTTGGCACCGGCATCCTCGGCAAACAGAGCATCGGCCAGCTGGTTGGCCGATGCCTTGTCACCCCGTGCCAGCGCCTGACCGAGCCGGTCGGCGCCAAGCAGCCGCTCCCAGAACTGGCGCCTCTCTCCCATGCTGGCGAAACGGGCCTTGACCCGCTCACGCAGGCCGCCGGCAAAGGCGGCCACAGCGCCCAGGTGCTGGGGCAGCAGGGCCTCCAGTTTTTCGCGCAGCAATCGGGCCAGCACCGGGGCCTTGCCGCCGGAGGAGATGGCCACCATCAGCGGTGAGCGGTCGATGATCGACGGCATGATGAAGCTGGAGCGTTTGGGATCGTCCACCACGTTGGCGAAGATGCCCGCCTGGTTGGCGCTCTGGTAGACCAGCGCATTGACTTCACGCCTGTCGGTGGCGGCCACCACTAGCCACTTGCCCGTCAGGTGTGCCGGCTCGAACTCGGCAGCCAGCCAGTCGATAGTCCCGCTGGTGGCCAGCGCTGCCAGTTCGGGGTCGAGTGCGGGAGAGACCACAGTCAGGCGGGCACCGGCGTCCAGCAGCAGGCGCGCCTTGCGCTCCGCCACCTCACCGCCGCCGACCAGCAGTACGGGTTTGTTGTCGAGTCGGCAAAAGATGGGCAAGTAGTCCATGGGGCCTCCGGATCAGGCGGTTTGGGTCTGGCTGGTGGCGGCGTTGGCGTCTGTCACTGCGACCGGACGATCCGCTTTCGGGGTGGCATACCAGTAGCCTAGTCCCATGAAGAGGGCGCCGGAGACGGTGTTGCCGAGTGTCACCCACAGCAGGTTGTGGCCTATGCCGCCCAGGGTGTAGGCCTCGGAATGGGCACCGAACCAGGAGAGGGCGAACAGCGTCATGTTGGCGACCGAGTGCTCATAACCGGAGGCGATGAAGGCCAGCAGGCACCACCAGATGGCGATGAACTTGGCGGCACCTTCGATGCGCAGTGCCATCCAGATGGCGAGGCAGACCAGCCAGTTGCACAGCACACCTTTCATGAACAGGGTCAGGGCCGGTGCCTGGGTCTTGGCCAGCGCCACCTTGTGGGCCAGGCTGCCCGCATCCGGCAGCAGGCTGCCGCCGTAGGAGTAGATCAGCGCTACCGCAATGGAGCCGAGCAGGTTGCCGGCCCAGGTCTGGGGCAGGATACGCAGCAGATCGGTCATGGTGATCTTGCCCGTCTTCACCCCGAAGGTGAGGAACATGGTATGGCCGGTGAACAGCTCGGAGCCGGCGATGATCACCAGCGTCAGGGCGATGCCGAAGGTGGCTCCCATTACCAGCGGGCGAATGCTGGGGTCGACCAGGTTGCCCAGGGTGAAGATGAGGATGATGCCCAGGCCCACATAGGCCCCCGCCATGGCGGAGCTGAGCCAGAAGCCCAGCTTGTCGCTGCGCTCAAAGCGGTTGATGCGGGCCGCGTTGGCGGCGCACTTGTTGATGGTCTCGGTATACATAGGTGTTCTCTTTAAGGGGGCCGCCCGCGGGCAGCCCCGATATTCATGGAGTTAGACGGCGACCCAGACTTGTTGATCGCGTACCTCTACGGCAAAGGAGGCAATCGACATGGCCGGATTCTCGAAGCAGTGGCCATCGCTCAGACGAAAGCGCTGCTTCTTGAGCGGGCTGGCAACCCAGAGCGCGCCCTCGTGTTCGCAGATCAGGCCCCGCGACAGTACGTTGGCGGCGAAGAAGGGGTCCCGGTTGTCGATGGCGAACACCTCGGCCGCCGCGCTCGGGCGGAACAGGGCGATCTGGCGCCCTTCCAGCAGGGCACAGACGCCCGTGCCTGGAAAAATCTCATTGAGTTGACAGGCTAATTTCATCACTTTGCCTCCACTTCGATCTGGTAGACGGGAATGCGCTCCGCCGGAGTGGCGGGCCTGTGCTGATCGCGCTCGCTGACGAACTGCACGTCCGGGTCACGCTTGCCGCTGTTGATGAAGTGGCTGAAGCGCTTGAGCTGCTCCTCTTCATTCAGGGTGCGGGACCACTCGCACTCGTAGCTGTCGATCAGCACCTGGATGTCGCGCTCCAGGGTGGCATTCAGTCCCAGCTTGTCGTCGACGATTACCTCGCGCAGGTAGTCGACACCCCCTTCCAGGTTGCCGAGCCAGACCGAGGTGCGCTGCAGCTTGTCGGCGCTGGTGACGTAGAACATCATGAAACGGTCGATCAGCTTGATGAGGGTTTCCCGATCCAGGTCGGAGGCCAGCAGGTCCGCGTGGCGCGGCTTCATGCCGCCGTTGCCGCCCACATAGAGGTTCCAGCCTGCGTCCGTGGCTATGATGCCGACATCCTTGCCCTGAGCTTCCGCACATTCGCGGGTACAGCCGGAGACACCGAACTTCATCTTGTGGGGGGTGCGAATGCCCTTGTAGCGGTTCTCGAGGAAGACCCCGAGGCCGACGCTGTCCTGCACGCCGAAGCGGCACCAGGTACTGCCGACACAGGTTTTGGCCATGCGCAGCGCCTTGGCGTAGGCCTGACCTGTCTCGAAGCCCGCGGCCAGCAATTTCCGCCAGATGGCGGGCAGATCATCTTTTTGGGCACCGAACAGGCCGATGCGCTGGGCGCCGGTGATCTTGGTGTAGAGCTTGTAGTCGCGGGCCACTTCGGCCACCGCCAGCAGGCCTTCCGGGGTCACTTCACCACCGGCCATGCGCGGGATGACGGAGTAGCTGCCGTCCTTTTGCATGTTGCCGAGGAAGATGTCATTGGTGTCCTGCAGCTGGGTGTTGAGCGGGTTCAGCACATAGTCGTTCCAGCAGGAGGCGAGGATGGAGCCGACCGTGGGTTTGCACACCTCGCAGCCATAGCCGTGTCCGTGTCTGGCCAGCAGCTCGTTGAAGCTCTTGATCCCTTCCACCTTGACCAGGTGGAACAGCTCCTGGCGGGAGTGGGGGAAGTGGGCGCAGAGGTGGTTGTTGACCTCTATGCCCTGCTTCACCAGCTCGGCGTTGAGCACCTGGCTGATGAGCGGCACGCAGCCGCCGCAGCCGGTACCGGCCTTGGTGTGCTGCTTGATGGCGGCCAGCGTGGTGTGGCCCTCGGCGACCGCCTGGGCTATGTCGCCCTTGGATACGTCGAAGCAGGAGCAGATCTGGGCGGTGGACGGCAGGGCATCTACTCCCAGGGTCGGCTTGGCACCGGCATAGGCGGGCAGGATCAGGGTATCCGGGTGGGCGGGCAGCGGCATGGCGTTGAGCATCAGCTGCAGCAGGTTGCCGTAGTCATCCACATCGCCAACCAGCACGGCACCGAGCAGGCGGCTGTTGTCTTCGCTCACCACGATACGCTTGTAGACGCCGGCCTGATCGTCCTGGAATACATAGCTGTGGCTGCCGGGGGTGCGGCCATGGGCATCGCCGATGGAACCGACGGAGACGCCGAGCAGCTTGAGCTTGGCGCTCATGTCCGCCCCTTCGAAGCGGCTGTCGCCGCCGAGCAGGTGGTCGACCGTGATCTGGGCCATCTTGTAGCCGGGCGCCACCAGGCCGAAGAAGCGACCCTGCCAGGCGGCGCACTCACCGATGGCATAGATGTCGGGATCCGAGGTGAGGCAGTGATCGTCGACAGCTACGCCGCCGCGCTCGGCTATGGCCAGTTCGCAATAACGGCCGAGGGTGTCCTGTGGGCGTATGCCGGTGGAGAAGACCACCACATCTACTTCAAGCGTGCTGCCGTCGGCAAAGGCGAGGCGATGCCGGGCGTCACGACCGCCGTGCATCAGGATCTCGCTGGTGCTCTTGCTGGTGTGAACCTGCACCCCCATGGATTCGATCTTGCGGCGCAGCAGCTGGCCACCCTGACCGTCGAGCTGCTCCGCCATCAAGACCGGGGCAAACTCCACCACATGGGTCTCGAGGCCGAGCGCCTTGAGAGCGCCGGCCGCTTCCAGGCCGAGCAGGCCGCCCCCAATGACAACACCACTCTTGCCGCTCTTGGCGGCGCTGCGGATGGTTTTCAGATCCTCTATGGTGCGATAGACGAAGCACTCGTGGTGCTGACTGCCTGCAATGGGCGGCACCCAGGGGTAGGAGCCGGTGGCCAGCACCAGCTTGTCGTAACCGACCACAGTGCCCTTGTTGGAATGTACTTCGCGGGCCGCCCTGTCAATTTTTTTCACCGCTTCGCCGAGCAGCAGGCGGATGCCGTGCTTCTCGTAAAAACCGGGTTTGACGAGGGAGAGATCTTCGCTGGTGTGGTGGGAAAAGTAGGAGGAGAGATGGACACGATCGTAGGCGGGACGCGGTTCTGCACCGAAGACGGTGATCTCGAACTGGTCCGGATCGGCCCGCTCGATCAACTCTTCGATGAAGCGGTGCCCCACCATGCCGTTCCCTATGACGGCCAGCCTGACTTTGCTCATGATTGCCTCTAGTTTGGAGTAATAAAACATCATTCTGAGGCTAGGCTACCCAGTCGCAGGGACGGGACGATTGATGCAAATCAAGTGTCTATTTATATATCTCCTCAGGGGTAATTCGATACAATTCAGAGCTATACATAAATAGGTATACCAGTGGTGCGTTCTGGGCTTTGGCTGTCACGGGGCAAGGGGGGGCAAGAGGGGGAGCCCGTCTGGCCAGGCATAATGAAAGAAAACACCTCGGCAGAGGTGCTTTCACTGTGTGGCATCTGGGTGGTGCTGCGGATTATGGTGGCGCAGATCACCGCTCTTTCGGAGTGGCCTGATAGGGGGCGCGGGCGCAGGTTTCGCGGATGATGGTGCGCAGCCAGCGATGGGCCGGATCGGTGTCCAGCCGTGGGTGCCAGAGCAGGGCCAGAGTGATCCTGGGCAAGGTAAAGGGCAAGGGCAGAGTCACCAGATCGGCGTGCAGGGAGGCGCAGTGCAGGGCTGGTACTGTCGCCACCAGATCGCTGCCCCGCACCAGCGCCAGCGCAGTGGCAAACCCCGGCACCAGGGTGGCGATGGCACGCTCCAGCTTCAGGGCGGCGAGCGCCTCGTCGACGGGGCCGTGCTCCTGCCCGCGCCGCGACACCAGCACATGGCGGGCGGCGGCATAGCGGGCGGCGGTCAGGGGCCCCTCGCACAGTGGATGACCCGGCCGTACCACGGCGACGAAGCGATCTTGGAACAGCGCCTGGGTGCGCAGCTCGGGCGCCGTATTGGTGCCGATCACGCCGGTTTCAAAATCCAGCTCACCGCTGCGCAGGGGCTGGCTCTCCTTGTCGGGCTTGGCCATGAAATGCAGCCGCACCCCGGGCGCCTCGGCGGCGAGCCGCGCCAGCAGGGCCGCCCCGACACTCTCCACGAAACCGTCACTGGATCTGAGACGAAAGGTGCGCACCAGGTGGGCCGGATCTATCTCCTGCTGGGGGCGCAGTACGGCTTCGGCCTCCTGCACCAGCTGGCTGACCCGCTCGCGCAGGGCCAGGGCGCGTGGTGTTGGCACCAGCCCCCGGCCCGCGCGCACCAGCAGCGGATCCCCCGTGGTGTCACGCAGGCGGGCCAGCGCCCGGCTCATGGCGGAGGGGCTGAGTTTCAGCCGCCTGGCCGCCCCGGCCACGCTGCCCTCATCGAGCAGCGCATCCAGGGTCAGCAGCAGATTGAAATCGGGGGTGGTCATGGTCGTGCCCTCGCCGAGCCGGGTGTTAGGGGTGACCAACCTGATGGCGGTCGGTTGGATTCATCATACGCGAGAATCCGGCTCTTCATATGGCGTGCCGTGCAGCTATAAGTTGCAAGCCGTGCGTCTTCCGCCAGATACACGCTCTGACTAGCCTTGTCGGCATCATAGTTCGCCGGAGGTCATGCCCATGTCACATTCCATCAAAATCCCGACGCCTTTTGCCCGCCGTGTTGGCCTGCTGGCACTCGGTCTTGCCACCCTGTTGCCCATGCTGGCGGGGAGCATGGCCAACATGGTACTGCCCGCGTTGGGACAGGTATTTGCCGTCCCCTTTGCCAGCGTGCAATGGGTACTGGTGGCCTATCTGCTGGGGATCACCTGCCTGACAGTGGTGGCTGGCAGGCTTGGGGACAGGTTTGGCCGGCGGCGTTTGCTGCTCTGGGGCATGGCGTTGTTTGCATTGGCGTCCCTGCTGTGCGCCCTGGCTCCCACCATAGGTTGGCTGATTGCGGCGCGCGTCCTGCAGGGAGCCGGTGCTGCCTGCATGCTCTCTCTGGCGCTCGCCATGGTGGGGCAGCTGGTGCCACCAGAGCGGCGTGGCTGGAGCATGGGACTGCTCGGTACCCTGTCGGCCTGTAGCACAGCCCTTGGCCCCTCGTTCGGCGGCCTCTTGATCGGGGCGTTTGGCTGGCAGGCTCCCTTTCTGCTGCTGGTGCCCGTCAGCCTGCTGGCACTGGGTGCCGGCATGCTGGGTCTGCCACCTGAGGGCGCTTTGCCACAAAGAGAGAGGGTGAACCTGGCGAGTCTGTCGATGCTGGTGATGGCGCTGCTCTGCTACGGGCTGGCGCTGACCTCGGGAGGGATTTTGGCGCTGGGGTTGTGGGCGGGGGCTCTGCTTGTCACTGCACTGTTCATTCGCCGCGAGCGCCTCGACCCCTCTCCCCTGTTGCCACTGGTGCTGTTGGCCGAACCCAGGCTCAGGGGCGGCTTGCTCGCCAGTGCCCTGGTGGCCAGCGTCATGGTGGTGACATTGCTGATCGGCCCCTTCTACCTGAGGGGCGTGTTTGACCTCGATATGGCGACGGTCGGGCTCATGATCTCGGGGGGACCCCTGCTGGCCGCCTTGACGGGTATGCCTGCCGGCTGGCTGGTGGACAGGTTTGGCGTGCTATGGGTCGTTCGGCTGGGGTTGGCTGTCATGGTCATAGCAGCCCTTGGACTGGCAACCCTGACGGCAGGATATGGTCCGCTCGGCTATCTGTTGCCCATACTGCTGCTGACGGCCGGTTATGCATTGTTCCAGACCGCCAACAACAGTGCCGTGGTCGGTGGGGCGAGTGAGCAGGCACGGGGGGCCGTTGCGGGCTTGTTGACCCTGTCGCGCAATCTGGGTCAGCTGACGGGAGCAGCCGGGCTCGGTGGCCTGTTTGCCACTCTGGTGGGGACGCACAATCTGAGCATGGCCATGCCGACCGATCTGGTGTTCGGTACTCAGGTTACCTTTGCCCTGACCGGCCTGCTCACAGGGTTGGCGCTATGGCTGGTGGGGCGCAGACGAGAGGAGGCACTGGCGGTGGTGTGAGGATCATGAGACACAAAAAAGACGCCTCCATAGTGGAGGCGTCCAGAATAGTCAGTGCTGTGCCGAGACTCGCTTACAGGATAAAGCGGCTCAGGTCCTCATCTTCAATCAACTTGCCGAGGTGAGCGTTGACATAGTCGGTGTCGATCACGAAGGTCTCGCCGGACTTCTCGGAGGCATCGAAGGAGATGTCTTCCATCAGTCGCTCCATCACGGTATGCAGGCGACGGGCACCTATGTTCTCGGTGCGCTCGTTGACCTGCCAGGCCGCTTCGGCCAGACGACGGATGCCATCCTTGGTGAACTCGATATTGACCCCTTCGGTGGCCATCAGCGCCTTGTACTGATCGGTCAGGGAGGCGTTCGGCTCGGTCAGGATGCGCTCGAAGTCATCTGTGGTGAGCGCGGTCAGCTCGACCCGGATCGGCAGACGACCCTGCAGCTCGGGGATGAGATCCGACGGGCGGGCGACCTGGAAGGCGCCGGAGGCGACGAACAGGATATGGTCGGTCTTGACCATGCCGTGCTTGGTGTTGACGGTACAGCCTTCCACCAGCGGCAACAGGTCGCGCTGTACCCCTTCACGGGAAACGTCCGGGCCGGAGCTCTCGCCGCGTTTGCAGATCTTGTCGATCTCGTCGAGGAAGACGATGCCGTTGTTCTCGACCGCCGCTATGGCTTTTTGCTTCAGCTCTTCCGGGTTGACCAGACGAGCGGCTTCCTCTTCGATCAGCGCCTTCATGGCCTCTTTGACCTTGATCTTGCGCTTCTTCTTCTGGTTCTGGCCCAGGTTCTGGAACAGCCCCTGCAGCTGGTTGGCCATCTCTTCCATACCCGGCGGTGTCATTATCTCGACGCCCATCGGGGAGGCTGAGAGCTCCAGTTCGATCTCCTTGTCATCCAGCTGACCTTCCCGCAGTTTCTTGCGGAAGATCTGGCGGGTGTTGGAGTTGTCGGCTTTCTCTTCCTCACCCCAGGTGTTGCGCGGGTTGGGCAGCAGGGCGTCGAGGATGCGCTCTTCGGCGGCCTCCTCGGCGCGGTATTTCATCTTCTCCATCTCGGTCTCGCGCACCAGCTTGATGGCGACGTCGGTCAGATCGCGGATGATGCTGTCCACTTCCTTGCCCACATAGCCCACCTCGGTGAACTTGGTCGCTTCCACCTTGATGAAGGGCGCGTTGGCCAGCTTGGCCAGACGACGGGCGATCTCGGTCTTGCCGACACCGGTCGGGCCTATCATCAGGATGTTTTTCGGGGTCACTTCATGGCGCATCTCTTCACCGAGCTGCATCCGGCGCCAGCGGTTGCGCAGGGCAACGGCGACGGCGCGTTTGGCATCGGCCTGACCAATGATGTGTCGGTCCAGCTCGTGAACGATTTCTCTCGGGGTCATCTCGGACATGATGGCATTCCTGTATCCGGGGCGGGCAGGGCCCACCCCTTCGAAAATGGGTTACTTGGCTGGCTTATTTAGCTGAATAATCCAGCACTTCTATGGTGTGGTTGCCGTTGGTGAAGACGCAGATGTCGCCCGCAATCTTGAGGGACTTCTCGACTATGGTTTTGGCATCCAGCTCGGTGTTTTCCAGCAGGGCGATGGCCGCGGACTGGGCGAAGTTGCCGCCCGAGCCGATGGCGATGAGATCCTGCTCCGGCTGCACCACGTCACCGTTGCCGGTGATGATGAAGGATTTGTGCTCGTCGGCGACCGCCAGCAGGGCTTCGAGGCGGCGCAGGGCGCGATCGGTGCGCCAGTCTTTGGCCAGCGCCACGGCGGCACGCTCCAGATTACCCTGATGGGCCTGCAGTTTGGCTTCGAAGCGTTCGAGCAGAGTGAAGGCATCGGCAGTACCGCCAGCGAAACCCGCCAGTACCTTGCCGTTATAGAGACGATGAACCTTGCGGGCATTGCCCTTCATGACGGTGTTGCCGAGGGATACCTGGCCATCACCACCGATCACGACCTGACCGTTGCGGCGAACTGAAACTATGGTAGTCACTTTACTTACCTCGCTTGAGCCGAATAACGGCCTGACTGTGCATGGCAAGAAAGATGGGGATGCCCGACTGGCTTTTCAACCCTGGGGGAGTATCCGAAGCGGGTCGACCTCTATCGAGACTTGGTAGGACAGAAAGGAGAAAGGGCCGGGTCTGTCGACCCGGCCCTTTCTCAAGGTTCCCCTGACAGGGTTCACCCCTTCTTGGGGATGCAACCGCTGATGCCAGCGCTTTGCAGCTTGCGGTTGGCCGCATCTGTGGCTGCCTTGCCGCTGAACGGACCCACCATCACCTTGTAGACGGCACCACCGGCTCCGTTGACAACTTGCAGGCTGGAGGAGAGCCCGGCGGTGAAGGCGATACGGGCCTTGAGCGATTCGGCAGAATCCTGCGAACGCAGGGCGGCGCACTGCATCATGTAGCGTCCGCTGTCGTCGCCCGTGGCTGCCGCAACTTGTGGTTTGGGCGCCGCGGCCCGCTCACGTTCCAGTTCGGCACGGATCTCCCGCTCCATCCGCTCCCGGTCCGCCTGACGATCGATCACCTGCTCCTGGGCGCTGGCCACAGGGGCGGGTTTGGCCGGTTGAACCGGTTGCGGCTTGTAGGGCTGCACCTGACCAATGGGCGTACCCGGTTGGGGGATGTCGGTCGGCACAGGCTGCGGCAGTTTCTCCGGCTGCAGGGTGAGCGTCTCCGCCGGTGGCGGCGGCAACACACCCGGCTGGGGAGGTGGCGCTATGACATCGACCTGCTTGTTTTCAAGCCGTTCGATATAGCTCCACTTCTCCTGGGGTAGACCATTGTTCTGCGTTTTGGGCTTGTTGGCCTTGACCTGTTCTTCAATGGTGGGGGCATCGCTGCCCTTGCCATTGATCATGTACAGGAAGCCGCCGAAACCCGCCAGCAGCGCCCCGGCCAGCAGTGCCGGGATAACAGGAAAGCGGCGAGGTGCCGCTTTCTTGGTGTTACGACCACCGGCCCGTCTTCTCGGGCTGTTGCCGACGTAATCCCGGGTTGCCATCTATTACATGCGCTCCAGGGTATGAATGCCCAGCACGCCCAGACCCAGTTTCAGGACCTTGGCAGTGGCGGCGCACAGCAGCAGGCGGCTCTGGCGGGTGGCTTCATCGACGCCATCCTTGTTGATCGGACAGGCTTCGTAGAAGGTCATGAAGTTGCCTGACAGCTCGTACAGATAGGTACAGAGCAGGTGTGGCATGCCTTTGTCGGCAACGCCGTTGACCGCGTCGGAGAACTGGATCAGCTTCTGGGCCAGTACCTCTTCCGCCTCTTCGTTCAGGGTCACGTTGCCAATAAGCGTGCTGGCATCGATGTTGGCTTTGCGGAAGATGGACTGGATGCGGGTGTAGGCATACTGCAGATAGGGCGCAGTGTTGCCTTCAAACGACAGCATCATGTCCCAGTCGAAGATGTAGTCTGTGGTGCGGTTCTTGGAGAGATCCGCATACTTGACCGCGCCCATGGCGATGGCGTTGACCACGTTGGCCTTCTCTTCGGCAGAGAGGTCGCTGTTGCGGCTCTCCAGCAGGGCGGCGGCGCGCTCTTCCGCTTCATTGAGCAGGTCAACCAGCTTGACGGTACCACCGGAGCGTGTCTTGTAGGGACGGCCATCCTTGCCCAGCATCATGCCGAAGGCGTGGTGCTCGAGGGGCACGGATTCCGGTACATAGCCCGCCTTGCGGGTGATGGTCCAGGCCTGCATCAGATGCTGGTGCTGACGGGAGTCGATGAAATACATGACCCGGTCGGCGCCCAGGGTTTCATAACGGTATTTGGCACAGGCGATGTCGGTGGTGGTGTAGAGGAAACCGCCATCGCTCTTCTGGATGATGACGCCCATGGGCTCGCCATCCTTGTTCTTGAATTCGTCCAGGAAGACAACGGTGGCGCCTTCGCTCTCGACCGCCAGCCCTTTGGCTTTCAGGTCGGTGACGATTTGGGGCAGCATGTCGTTGTACATGGACTCGCCCATGATGTCCTTGTTGGTCAGGGAGACATTCAGGCGGTCGTAGTTGATCTGGTTCTGTTCCATGGTCATGTCGACCAGCTTCTTCCACATGGTGCGGCAGTACTCATCGCCACCTTGCAGCTTGACCACGTAGTTGCGCGCACGCTCGGCGAAGGCTTCGTCTTCGTCGTAGCAACGCTTGGCCTGGGTGTAGAAGGCTTCCAGATCCTTGAGCGCCATGTCGCTGGCGTGCTCGTTGGCCATCTTCTCCAGATAGGCGATCAGCATGCCGAACTGGGTACCCCAGTCACCAATGTGGTTGGCGCGCACAACGTTATGGCCGAGGAACTCCAGAGCACGAGCGGCCACATCACCGAGCACGGTAGAGCGGATGTGGTGCACGGCCATCTCTTTGGCGACGTTCGGCGCCGAGTAGTCCACCACCACGGTTTGCGGCGTCGGCAGCTTCACGTTGGCGTTGGCGCTGGTCACCATGGCCTCGACCTGGCCGGCCAGCCAGCGCTGGTCGAAGAAGAAGTTGATGAAGCCGGGACCGGCGATCTCGACCTTGGCGATCAGATCCGAGGCGGGCAGGTTTTCAATGATGGCAGCGGCCAGCTCACGGGGATTCTTGCGGGCCGGTTTGGCCAGCAGCATGGCCAGGTTGGTGGCCAGGTCACCATGAGCCTTCTCCTTGCATCGGTCTACTTGCACCCGGGCTTCCAGGTCCGCCGGCAAGACGCCTGCTGACTTGAGATTGGCTACCGTTTGTTCAAGTAGATGATGAATATGCTCTTTCATAACTGACCACCAAGGTTGCGCGTCGAAAAATGACTGATATATAAGGGCGTGAATTTTACCCGCATCGGCCCGAGAAAACTATAGGGACGGCCCGCCAGAGTTGGTCGGGCGGATATTTCACTGCATTTGCCACCACTATCCAGAATATTCACTGGGATAAGCGGTGCTTATCCATTTCTACTGCATATCGAATCGGCTTGTCCAGGCTATTTTCCCCTGATTGTTAAGGGTTTTTCTATTCCCACTGGCACTCAATGATCTGCTCTGGTGCGGGCGTCGTATCAACAGGCATCTCCAACAGAGGAATATCCTGATGAAACTGGCGCTGTTTCCCCTCTCGGCTCACCTGCTGCCCGGTGGCATCATGCCGCTGCGCATCTTCGAGCCCAGATACCAGCGCATGATCGCCGAGGCGGGAGATCAGGGCTTTGTGCTCTGCATGCTCGACCCCCGCCAGCCCGATGCGCTGCGCAACATGTACCCCATTGCTACCCGGGTGCGAATAGTCGATTTCGATCAACTGCCAGACGGTTTGTTGGGCATTACAGTGCTCGGCATGGAACGGGTCAGGATCGCCGATCTGTGGCAGGAGTCCGACGGGTTGAGAGTCGGCGAGGTGGAACTGCTGCCGCTCTGGCAGTCCGTGCGACTCAATGCCGACCAGCAATCCCTGGTCAGTGCATTGCAGGAGGTGTTCAACGACTATCCGGAGTATGCGGCGCTCTACCACGACCCCGACTGGGATGATGCCAGCTGGGTGGCCCAGCGCTGGCTGGAGGTGCTGCCCATTCCCGTGGAGCAGAAGCAGTGGCTGCTGGCGGCGGAGAACAACCAGCCCGCGCTTTCTCTGTTGAAGGGCTTGCTGGTTGCAAGTCATTGAGCGCGATTTTGCGGCTTATCGGGTGATCCTTTTTGCGCGCTTGGCGTAATGGTGATGACCACAACATTCAAGGTATGGCGCAATGGCATATACTGGCCAACCCCAATCGACTCTGCGCAGGATATCGCCCCCCATGGACAACCCAGATGGCGATCTGAAGTCTCTTCTCATCCGGGTGGCCGAGCAGGCTGACAAGGCCGCGTTTGCCACCCTGTTCACTCACTTCGCGCCGCGCATTCGCAGCTATGGCCTGCGTCACCTTGGCAGCGAGGCCAACGCCATGGAGCTGGTGCAGGAGACCATGTTGCTGGTGTGGCAGAAGGCTCGCCTCTACCACCCCGAAAAGGGGGCGCCAACCACCTGGATCTACACCGTGATGCGCAACCAGAGTTTCGACATGCTGCGCCGCCGCCGCGCCAGCAAGGAGGATCTCTGCGCCGAGGAGTTGTGGCCCATGCTGGAGTTCAGAGCGGAAGAGGAGCACCTGAGCGGTGGTGAGGATGCGGTGCTGACCCGCCAGATGGCGCACTATCTTGCCACCCTGCCGGAACCGCAACAGCAGGTGGTGCGCGGCATCTATCTGCAGGAGTTCTCCCAGCAGGAGCTGGCGGAGCGACTCGGCGTGCCTCTTGGCACCATCAAATCTCGCCTCAGACTGGCATTACAGAAATTGAAAGAGCAAGTGGAGCAAGGCCATGATTAAAACCCATCCGACTCACGCCATGTTGCGCGCCTTCGCCGCCGACGAGCTGCCCCTGCCGCTGGCCGTCGGTGTCTCTGCCCATTGTGAGCTCTGCCCCGAGTGTGCTGCCAGTCTGCGAGCCTGCGAAGAGGAACTGGCTCGCCAGTATCTGGAGCCGACCGAGCAGTCAGCCGAGGTGAGCGAGCCCATGCCAGCCGGACTCGACGCCGTACTGGCCGGCATATTGCAGCAGCCAGTGGCCAGCCAGGCCGAGCTCGGCCAACCGGCGCCGTCCACCCCCGAATTGCAGGTAGCCGGCCATTTATACCGCCTGCCCAGGGTGCTTGCCCGTCACCATGCCCCCAAGTGGCGCCATATCGGTGCCATTCGCCAGCACAGTTTGCCGCTGGACGAGATGGGGGCCCGCGCCAGTCTGCTTCACATCGAGGCCGGTGGTCGCATCCCCGAGCACACCCATCAGGGTTACGAGCTGACCCTGTTGCTGGCGGGCAACATGCAGGATGGTGACACCTGCTATCAGGCGGGGGACTTCATCTGGCGCGATGCCAGCCATGCCCACAGCCCGCATACGCCGGATGGTTGCCTCTGCTACACGGTGCAGGATGCGCCGGTCCAGTTCACCAAGGGACTGTCGCGGCTGCTCAACGGCATCACCCATCGTCTCTATTGAGGTGGGGCAGCAATAGAAAAAGGGACCGAAAGGTCCCTTTTTCATTCGGCTATTTGCCTGTCATCAGGCAACAAACACCAGGTAGACGGCGAAGGCTACGATAAAGCGGTAGATGGCGAACGGGATGAAGTCGAGGCGACGGATCAGCGCCAGGAAGGTCTTGATGGCAATCATGGCGACCACGAAGGCAGTGATGAACCCCACCGCAAACATGGGAAAGTCGGCCATGGAGAGGAGGTCGCGGCTCTTGTAGAGATCCAGCCCGCTTGCCGCCACCATCATGGGCACCGCCAGAATGAAGGAGAACTCGGCCGCTGCCTGACGGCTGATCCCCATCAGCATGCCGCCGCTGATGGTGGCACCGGAGCGGGAGAAACCGGGCCAGAGCGCCAGACACTGGAACAGACCTATGCCGAACGCCTGCTTGTAGCTGATGTCATCCAGGGTCTCGGAGCGTACCGCCGGACGAAACTTCTCGGCGATGATCAGCAAGATGCCGCCGGCAACCAGGGCGTACATCACGGTTTCCGGTCCGAACAGGTTGGCCTTGATCCAGCTGTGAATCCCCAAGCCGATGATCACGGCGGGCAGCATGCCGAGGATGATGTGCACCAGGGAGAGGGTGGCGTGATCCTGAGGTGGTTTCTGGCCAAAGTGGATGCCAATCAAGCCAAACAGGCGGCGCCAGAAGACGGCCACGACAGCGAGAATGGAGCCCATCTGGATCACCACTTCGAAGGTGGCGGCCTTGGGCCCTTCGAAGCCCAGCAGGTGGCCGACGATGATCATGTGGCCGGTCGAGGAAACGGGCAGAAACTCGGTCAGGCCCTCTACTATGCCCAGCACAAAGGCGACAAACAGGGCGTAAGACTCTGTCATGGTTCAGATCTCTTGGTTGATTGGTCCGGATAAGGTCAGCCCCGAGCTGGGTCGGGGTGGCCAATGATGGAGGAAAACCGGGCAGGCAACCAGAAAATATTGGGGTGCTGTGAGGGACTGTCGTCATACAGGGTTGCCAGATCCCACCCTGCCCCTCCCTTGTCAGGGGAGGGGGGCCATCTCTCGGGGAAGGTGCCGCCATCACGCCCCTCTTGTCCACGCCGATGCAGCAGTGGTTCCTCCCCCCTTGCAAGAGCGGCGGCGGGAGAGGGTCATGCCAAGGTCGTCTCTATCTGCCGTTGCAACGGCTCATCCAGCGGGGGTAAGGCGAGGGCATTGACAGCGTTCACTATTTGCTGGGGGCTGCTGGCGCCAATCAGGGCGCAGCTCACCACGGGATCGCGCAGCACCCACTGCAGCGCCAGTTGTGACAGATCCTGTCCTCGCTGCTGCGCCAGGGTGTGCAGGGCCCGGATCCTGGCCAGCTTGTCCGGAGTGATCTGTTCCGGCTTGAGAAAGGGGCTACCGCTGGCGGCACGGGAATCCGCCGGTATGCCCGCCAGATAACGGTCGCTGAGCAGGCCGCCAGCCAGTGGCGAAAAGGCCACCACTCCCACGCCTTGCTCACGGCAGACCGGCAGGGTTTCGGCCTCTATTTCCCGCTGGAACAGGGAGTATTTGAGCTGATTGACAAGGCAGGGGGGTCCCTAGTTCGGCCAGCCGGTTCGCCGCCCGGGCGGCCAGTTCGGCCGGATAGTTGGAAAGACCGACATAGAGCGCCTTGCCCTGACGCACCATGAGCGCCAGTGCCTGGCAGGTTTCTTCCAGCGGGGTGCGGGGATCCGGCCTGTGGTGATAGAAGATGTCCAGGTAGTCGAGTCCGAGCCGGCGCAGACTCTGATGCAGGCTGGCAAACAGATACTTGGCGCTGCCGCCGTCGCCGTAAGGGCCGTCCCACATCACATAACCCGCCTTGCTGGCAATGATCAGCTCGTCTCTGTAGGGGGCCAGACTGCCCTTGAGCACGCGGCCGAAGGTGGTCTCGGCGGAGCCGGGGGGCGGCCCGTAGTTGTTGGCCAGATCGAAGTGGGTGATGCCCAGATCGAATGCCTGATGCACCATGGCCTTCACCCTGGCGGGATCTCTGCCCTCGCCGAAGTTGTGCCACAGCCCCAGCCCTATGCTGGGCAGGCGCAGGCCGTGGCGGCCGACGGATCGATAGGGTTGGCGCTGGTAACGGTCGGGGGCGGCCAGGTAGTTGTCATCCATAAAGACTCCTGAATCGGCTCGATAACTGTCAGTGTGCTGTCATGCCCGGTGTCGTTGGCCAAAGCTCCCACCCTTGCCGGAAGAAAGGGCGCACACAAAGCGCTTCCCTGACAGAGGGGGTGTCAGCCGGTTCCTCCCCTGACAGAGGGGCGGTCGGGAGAATGACGCCACCAGCACCTGTTTTAGTCTGCGGGGATAAAACGGTAACGGGTCTGGTGATGATAGTGCTGGCCCGGCAGCAGCCAGGGATCACCGAGCGCTGGCCGGTTGGGACTGTCTGGCAGCTGCTGCGCTTCAAGGCAAAAGCCGTCGTAATCCTGATGGGGCTGACCGCTGCGGTTCGGCGTGTTGGCCAGCCAGTTGCCGGTGTAGAACTGCAACGAAGGCTGGTTGGTATAGACCTCCATCGTCAGCTGTTTATCCCCCGACACCACCTGCGCTGCTCGCCCCTGTTCAGGACCATTGAGGAGAAAAGCGTGATCGTACCCCTTGGCCTGCCGTTGCTGGGGGTGGCTCAGCCAATCCAGGCCTATGGGACGTGCAACCCGCAGATCGAAGGGACCTTCCACTGGCACAATGGTCAGCGGCAGGCCGCTGCCGTCGGTAGGCAGGAAGTAGTCGGCATTGAGACTGATGGCATGGTCGCGCACATCGCCGCCCTTGCTGTCCCCGTCCAGATTGAAATAGGCATGGCTGGTGAGGCTGACTGGAGTGGGGGCATCTGTGCTGGCTCTGAACTCCACCACCAGGTCGTACTGTTCCAGTCGATACTCCATCGTCACCCGCAAGTTGCCGGGAAAGCCCTGATCCCCTGCCTTTGACAGCAGGACGAGTTTGACCCGATCCGATTCCTGTTCCTTGATCTGCCAGATCCTGTGATGAAACCCCTCCTGTCCACCGTGCAGGCAGTGAGGCGGCTGATTGGCATCCAGAGCCCAGTGCTGGCCATCACGTACCAGCGCTGCCCCGCCGATGCGGTTGGCAAAACGGCCTGCGACGGCGCCCAGCCACACCTGTTGTGCGGGATAGGCTTCATCGGCGCAGCCCAGCAGCACTTCACGCCGTGAGCCTGCCACCGGCAGGGTGAGGGAGGTGAGGGTGGCGCCAAAATCGAGGCCGCGCAGGCGCAGCCCTTCTTCATTTTCCAGCTCGAATGGTGTCATGGCTTGCCTGCCCCTGTGCCTGTATGGGTACGGCAGACATGGCTGTCAGTCGTGATGATCGGGTGCATGCCGTCATGGGGAGTGAAGGCTGTCATAGCTTGCCCGCTCCTGCACTGGCGCGGCAGACATAGCTGTCGGCCTTGATGCCGAAGCGGGCCGGGTACTCGGCGTCGACGGCGGCAATCACCTCGGCGACCTGCGCCGGGCGCAGCAGGGCAACCACGCAGCCACCGAAGCCGCCGCCGGTCATCCGTACACCGCCCTCGCGGCCAAGCCTGGCTTTGATGATCTCCACCAGACCGTCGATGGGGGGCACGGTGATTTCGAAGTCATCGCGCATGGCGGCGTGGGACTCGGCCATCAGTTGGCCGAGGCGTACCAGGTCGCCGGACTCCAGCGCATCGGCGGCGGCCAGAGTACGGGTATTGTCGCCCACCACGTGGCGGGCGCGGCGGTAACAGACCTCATCCAGTCCGGCTTTGCCTGCTTCCAGTGCAGCCAAGTCCAAATCCCGCAGTGCCTTGACCCCGTAGTGGCGGGCGGCAGTTTCACACTGCTGGCGGCGGGTGTTGTACTCGCTGTCCACCAGACCGCGGCGCACGTTGGAGTTGACGATCAGCACCGCCAGATCGGATGGCATGGGGATGAGGCGGGTTTCGAGCGAGCGGCAGTCGATCAGCAGGGCATGATCCTGCTTGCCGCTGGCGGAGATCATTTGATCCATGATGCCGCAGTTGCAACCGACGAACTGGTTCTCCGCCTGCTGACCGTTGAGGGCAATCTCGGCCTGGCTGATGTGAAGCCCCAGCGCCTCCTTGAAAGCCTGGCCTATGGCCACTTCCAGCGAGGCGGACGATGAAAGGCCCGCCCCCTGCGGCACATTGCCCGAGACCACCAGATTGAGGCCGTGCAAGGCCTGGCCGCGCTCCTGCAGGTACTTCACCACACCGCGTACATAGTCGCTCCAGCGTTGGCTGGGGTGGTGCTCTATGGGCTGGTGCAGGTCGAACCGGTCGCGCTGGTTGTCGTAATCGGCGGCGATCACCTGCACCTGACTGTCGCTGCGCAGACCGATAGCGACGCAGGTTTCGTAGTCGATGGCACAGGGCAGTACGAAACCGTCGTTGTAGTCGGTGTGTTCGCCGATGAGGTTGACGCGGCCGGGGGCGCGCACCAGCAGGTCAGGTTGCTGTTCGAACTGCTCGACAAAAACGGCGCTGACGCGTTGGCTGGGGGTCATAGGGCCTCCTCATTGGCTTGGCTGGTGTGTTTGTAGTGAATTGGACTGAGTGCGCGAAGTCGTTCTGCCGCTTGTTCCGGCGTCAGATCTCGCTGGGTCTCTGCCAGCATCTCGAAGCCCACCATAAATTTGCGCACTGTGGCAGAGCGCAACAGCGGCGGATAGAAGTGGGCGTGCAGTTGCCAGGCCTCGGGGCAGTCTGAATGGGGCGGGGCGAAGTGCCAGCCCATGGAGTAGGGAAAGCTGCACTCGAACAGATTGTCGTAACGGCTGGTGAGCTCCTTGAGCGCCACCGCCAGATCCTGCTGCAGCTCGGGGGTGAGGCCGAGCAGGGAGGGCACATGGGTCTTTGGCAGCAGCAGGGTTTCGAACGGCCAGGCGGCCCAGAAAGGAACGACTGCCAGCCAGTGTGCTGTTTCCACTACGATGCGGCTGCGATCCGCCAGCTCCCGCTCCACATATTCGACCAGCAGCGGGCGACCGTGCTCGGCCAGCCAGTCGCGCTGGTGCTGCTCTTCGCGGGCGATCTCGTTGGGCAGAAAGTCACTGCCCCAGAGCTGGCCATGGGGATGGGGGTTGGAGCAGCCCATGACGGCGCCCTTGTTTTCAAACACCTGCACCCATTGCCACTGGCTCGACAGCTCGGCCACCTGTTCCATCCAGGTGGTGATCACTGCCTCTATGGCGGGCAGCGGCAGTTCGGGCAGTGTCTTGCCGTGATCCGGCGAGAAGCAGATGACCCGGCTGGTGCCGCGGGCGGCTTCCAGTTTCAGCAGGGGATCCTGGTCGCCGCGGGTGGCCGGTGTGTCTTGCATCAGGGCGGCGAAGTCGTTGGTGAAGACGAAGGTGCCCTGATAGTCCGGGTTCTTGTCGCCGGTGACGCGCTGGTTGCCCGCACAGAGGAAGCAATCCGGATCGTGGGATTGGCTCGGCGCCTGACTGACCTTCTCGACCTGACCCTGCCAGGGACGCTTGGCCCTGTGGGGGGAGACCAGCACATATTGACCGGTCAGCGGGTTGAAACGACGGTGGGGGTGATCAACCGGGTTGAACATCATCACTCCTCATTACCTGATGAAATGGATGGGGTGGCCGCCAACGTGGCCTGGAAGAGAGGGCGAGCGGCGCTGTGCATGCTTACGCCTCGTACCCCTGTGGATTTCTGGATTGCCAGCGCCAGCTGTCGGCGCACATGGTTGCGAGATCCCGGTTGGCGCGCCAGTTCAGCTCGCGCTCTGCTTTGCTCGGGTCGGCCCAGCACTCGGCTATGTCGCCAGGGCGCCGGGGTTCGATGCGGCAGGGTAGCGGTTGACCGGAAGCGGCTTCGAACGCTGCGACCATCTGCAGCACGCTCTGGCCCTGGCCCGTGCCCAGGTTGTAGGTATGTACGCCGCCCTGACGGGCGCAATGTTGCAGCGCTTTGACATGCCCCTCGGCGACATCCATCACATGGATGTAATCGCGCACGCCAGTGCCATCTATGGTGGGGTAATCGTTCCCAAAGACAGAGAGACAGTCACGACGACCGATGGCGACCTGGGTCAGAAAGGGCATCAGATTGTTGGGGATACCCTGGGGATCTTCCCCCATGGTGCCGGACTCGTGGGCCCCGACCGGGTTGAAGTAGCGCAGCAGCGTCATGCTCCAGTGCGGTTCGGCCCGGTGCAGATCCTCGAGGATCTCTTCGATGATCAGTTTTGATCGACCATAGGGATTGGTGGCGCTGCGGGGGAAATCTTCCCGGATGGGCGTGCTGGCCGGATCACCATAGACGGTGGCCGAGGAGCTGAAGACCAGGCTGTTGACCCCCGCGCGTTTCATCGCCTGCAGCAGGGTGAGGGTGCCAGCGAGGTTGTTTTCATAGTATTCGAGGGGAAGGCGGGTTGATTCACCGACCGCCTTGAGGGCGGCAAAATGGATCACTGCTTCTATCTGCTGTTCGGCGAAGATACGATCCAGCAGTGCCGGGTCACGTATGTCCCCCTGATAGAAGAGGGGGGCCCGCCCGCTGATGGCGGCGATGCGGGCCAGCACGCCCACCTTGCTGTTGCAGAGATTATCCACCACCACAGGCTCAATCCCAGCGGCCTGCAGGGCCAGGCAGGTGTGGCTGCCAATATAGCCGCAACCACCGGTGACCAGTACTTTCATCCTCTTCTCCATGCTGAAAAAAGCCTGTGAAGGAGTTTAGCCGAGCCCCTGACGAGCAAACTGTGAACTGCTTAACAAAAGCGTGTAAACGATTACACCTGCGCGTGTGGTCATAAATGACACGACTTGGCTTTTTCCCCTGTTATCACTGATGATGCCCGGTATAATGGCTCCGTCTTGAACTGTGAAATAAGTGAAAACAGCATGAGTACCATCAAGGATGTCGCCCGTTTGGCCAATGTATCTGTGGCAACGGTTTCACGGGTGATGAACAACTCACCCAAGGCCAGTGCCGCTTCTCGCGAGGTGGTACAAAAAGCCATGGCCGAGTTGGGCTATACCCCCAACGCCAACGCCCGAGCACTGGTCAGCAAGACCTGTGACACCATGGGCGTGCTGGTGGGTGACGTGGCAGATCCCTTCTTCGGTGCCCTGATCAAGGGGGTCGCTGCGGTGGCAGTGGAGCAGGGATTGCACCTGCTGATGGGTAATGGTTTTCACAGGGCGCAGCAAGAGCGCGAATCCATCGACTTGCTGATCGGCAAGCGGTGCGAGGCGCTGGTGGTACACAGCAAGGCGTTGAGTGACGAGGAGTTGATCGACTACGCCCTGCGGGTGCCCGGCATGGTGCTGATCAATCGCGACATTCCTGCCTTGAAGGGGCGCTGCATCGCTCTCAATAATCGACAGGGGGCCGCCACTGCGACCCGGCATCTGCTGGAGCTGGGCCACCGGCATATCGCTTTTCTCAGCTCGGACCACGCCATCGAGGATGCTACCTTGCGGTTGCAGGGTTACCAGGATGCCTTGACCGAGGCTGGGCTGCGCGCCGATCCTGAGCTGGTCGAGAGCGGCATGCCCAACGAGGAGGGGGGGGAGCGTGCCATGCTCAACCTGCTGGCCAAAGGGCAGTCCATCACGGCCGTGGTTGCCTACAACGATGCCATGGCGGCGGGGGCCATCTCAGTGCTGGCTGACAACGGCCTCAAGGTGCCTGAGGAGGTCTCGGTGGTGGGCTTCGATGACATCATCTACGCCCGATACCTGAGGCCCAAGCTTTCCACCATGCGTTATCCCATCGAACTGATGGCGGCCCAGGCAGCCAAGCTGGCGTTGCAGCTGGCTGCGGGTGAAAGTGAAGCTGTGCAGAGCCGCATTTACACCCCGACGCTGATCAATCGTCACTCTGTGGCACCCGTTCGAGCCTGACCCCTCCTGTTTCCGTCAGTTTCCTGTCCCGGATCGCCCTTTTTCAGGTGGGCGATCCGGCGGAGCTCATTTTTACCTTCATTTAGCGATTTTTTACCCTGTTTTACTTAACACAATGAGTGTAATCGTTTACATCTGTGTGAGCGAGATCGCCGATCCCTGGACAAAACTCCCCTACACTGCATAGGTTTTCAGCGTCGATGCAGGGAGAGAAAAAAGATGCTCAGGGAGATAGTGGCCCGTCAGGATTGGCAGACCCAGGCGATTACATCGGTGAATCGTCTGGCGGCTCATACCCCCTTGTTCAGCTGGCGCAGTGAGGCGGATGCCCGTGCCGCTCTCGCCTCACCGTCACGGTTGCTGCTGGATGGCGAATGGCGTTTCTCCTTCTTCGAGGCTCCGGAGTTCGTGCCTGAGCAGTGGCTAGAGCAGGATCTGGCGGATGCCTGTGCCATCTCAGTGCCCGGCAACTGGCAGCTGGATGCCGCCTATCCGGCGTCACGTCCCGCCACAGACGGTCCCATCTACACCAATATCAAGTATCCCTTCCCCTGTGACCCGCCCCGGGTACCAGCAGACAATCCGACCGGCTGTTACTCCCGCGAGTTCGAGTTGCCCGCCGACTGGCTGGCCAGCGGCCAGACCCGCATCATCTTCGACGGGGTGGACAGCGCCTTCTACCTGTTCTGCAACGGCCGCTGGATCGGTTATTCCCAGGACAGCCGGCTGCCTGCCGAATTCGATCTGAGTCCATACCTCAATGCCGGTCGCAACCGGTTGGCGGTGCTGGTGCTGCGCTGGTCTGATGGCTCCTATCTGGAAGATCAGGACATGTGGCGCCTCGGCGGGATTTTCCGTTCCGTCAGCCTGCTGCACAAACCCGAGCGCCATCTGATGGACGTGCGGCTGACACCCGTGCTGGATGCCTGTTATCGGGATGCTCGCCTCAAGGTGGAGTTGCAAGTCAATGAGGGCGCCGGGCTGGCGGTGGAGGCCAAGCTCTATTTCGGTGAGACGCTGATCGCCGACCGGCGCCAGCTGCTGGGCACTGGCGCCATCGACGAGAAGGGCGCTTACACAGACAGGGCCGAGCTATGGCTGGAGGTAGCGGCGCCGCACAAGTGGAGCGCCGAGACGCCCCACCTTTATCGACTGACCCTGACCCTGACCCTGCTGGATGAACAGGGCGTGCCCATCGAGAGCGAGGCCCATGACGTGGGCTTCCGGGCGGTGGAGATCCGTGACGGTCTGCTGCGGGTCAATGGCCAGCCTCTGCTCATTCGCGGCGCCAACCGCCACGAGCACGACGCAGCCCTGGGCCATGTGATGACCCCTGCCGCCATGGAGCAGGATCTGCGGTTGATGAAACAGCACAACTTCAACGCGGTGCGCTGCTCCCACTACCCCAATCATCCTGACTTTTATCGCCTGTGCGATCGGCTCGGTCTCTACGTGGTGGACGAGGCGAACCTGGAGACCCACGGCATGGTGCCCATGGGGCGACTGGCGCAGGATCCCGCCTGGAGTAGCGCGTTTCTGGAGCGGGTCACCCGCATGGTGGCGCGCGACTTCAACCACCCCTCCATCATCATCTGGTCACTGGGCAACGAATCCGGCTATGGCCCTGCCCACGACGCCATGTATGGCTGGCTCAAGCGCAGTGATCCGAGTCGTCCGGTCCAGTACGAAGGGGGCGGGGCAGACACGGCCGCTACCGACATCATCTGCCCCATGTATGCCCGTACCCATCAGGATCAACCCTTCCCGGCCGTGCCCAAGTGGGCGCTGGCCAAGTGGATCGGCCTGCCGGGCGAGACCCGGCCACTCATCTTGTGTGAATACGCCCATGCCATGGGCAACAGCCTGGGGGGCTTTGCCCACTACTGGCAGGCGTTTCGTGATCATCCCAGGCTGCAGGGCGGCTTCGTGTGGGATTGGGTGGATCAGGGGCTCGACAAGCAGACCGGCGATGGCCGCCACTATTGGGCTTACGGCGGTGACTTCGGCGACCAGCCCAACGATCGCCAGTTCTGCTGCAACGGCCTGCTGTTTCCGGACAGGGCGCCCCATCCCGCCCTGTTCGAGGCAAAGCGGGCCCAGCAATTTTTCGAGCTGACATTGCTGAGCCAGCATCCCCTGGTGGTGGGGATCGACAGTGAATACCTGTTCCGTACCACGGATAACGAATTGCTGCGCTGGCGACTGTGCGAGAACGGCGTTGTCGTTCTGGAGGGGGAATGCCCACTCACTCTCGCACCTCGGGCCAGCGTGGCGCTGACCTTGCTGGATACGCTGCCAGCCTTTGCGGCAGGCTCCCTCGCCTGGCTGGAGCTGGCCATAGTGCAACCCGCAGTTACTGCCTGGGCCGAGCCGGAGCATGAGGTGGCGCACCAGCAATTTATGCTGCCAACGCCCATGGCGATTCCGGCGGCGTTTAACCCCGCCGCGATAAGCGAGCAGCCGGATCACTGGCTTGTCTGCGCGGCTGGCTGCGAGTGGCAACTGGACAAAAGCAGCGGCCGCATCCGCAGTTGGCAGAAACATGGCCGCGAGCGACTGAGGGGGGCCATTGTCGATCACTTCTATCGCGCGCCGCTGGACAACGACATAGGTACCAGCGAAGCGGATCACACCGATCCCAACGCCTGGATTGCCCGTTGGGAAAGGGCAGGGCTCAACCATCTGCAGCATCGCTGTCTCGGGTTGGAGGTCAATGCTCATCAGGGCTGTGTGGTGGTCACCCACGGTTACTTCGTCAACGAGGCGCTCAAGCTGTCGACCCGCTGGCAGCACAGCTTTGGCGCCGATGGTGCCATGGGGCTCACCATCAGGGTGGAGGTCGCCGCAGACATGCCATCGCTGCCCCGCATCGGTGCCAGGCTCTGGCTGGATGAAGGAGTGAACCATGAGTTCAATGAGGTGAGCTGGCTGGGCCGCGGCCCCCATGAGAACTATCCGGATCGCCTGCTTGGCGCTGATCTCGGTCGCTGGCAGTTGCCTCTGACGGCTCTGCACACCCCTTATGTGTTCCCGACCGACAACGGACTGCGTTGTGAGACGCGCCAACTGTTGCTGGGGGACCTGACGTTCGAAGGGCAGTTCCACTTCAGCGTCAGTCGCTACAGTCAGCAGCAGTTAACCCTGGCGCGCCATCAGACCGATCTGGTGGCGCAGGGAGGCCTGCACCTCTGTCTCGATGGTTTTCATATGGGAGTGGGTGGCGATGACTCCTGGAGCCAGAGCGTGCGACCGGAATATTGGTTGCAGCCAGGGAGCTACTATTGGAGCTGTGTTCTACGCTGAATCTGACCTGTTCATAGGTAGCGAAAAGGCACGTTCAGGTCCTCACCAAGCAGGGTTAACTTCAACGCCATGATTTTTAATGAGTTTATTGCTATGTAACAGAGTGTAAACGTTTTCATTTTGTTGCCATGATCACAGACCGGCATACAACAAACTGATTACATTAGGCTGGCGCCAGTTCAATTGGTGTACAGCATTCCCTACAAAAACAGATAGAGAGATCGGAGCATAACAATGAAAAAAATCACGACAGTTGCCGCCGTACTGATGAGCCTGATGGCAGGGGCCACTGCCCATGCCGAAACCCGTTTGGGGGTTACCGTCTACAAGTACGACGACAACTTTATGGCTGTGGTACGCAAGGCCATCGAGAAGGAAGCAGCGGCAAACCCGGGTGTGGAGCTGCTGATGAATGACTCCCAGAATGACCAGTCCAAGCAGAACGATCAGATCGACGTGCTGCTGGCCAAGGGCGTGAAGGCCCTGGCGATCAACCTGGTTGACCCGGCGGCTGCCCCTGTCGTGATTGAGAAGGCCCGTGGCGAAGATATTCCGGTCGTCTTCTACAACAAGGAGCCGAGCACTGCCGATCTGGCCAGCTATGAGAAGGCTTACTACGTGGGTACCGACTCCAAGGAGTCAGGCATCATTCAGGGTCAGCTGATCGCCAAACACTGGCAAGCCCATCCCGAGTGGGATCTGAACAAGGATGGCGTCATCCAGTTCGTGCTGCTCAAGGGCGAGCCGGGCCACCCGGATGCCGAAGCCCGCACCTCCTACGTCGTCAAGACCCTGAACGATGGCGGTCTCAAGACGGAGCAGCTGCACATGGATACAGGTATGTGGGATACCGCCATGGCCAAGGACAAGATGGATGCCTGGATCTCCGGCCCCAACGCCAACAAGATTGAAGTGGTCATTGCCAACAACGACGGCATGGCGATGGGCGCCGTCGAGTCACTGAAAGCCCAGGGCAAGACCGCCATTCCGGTGTTCGGCGTCGATGCGCTGCCCGAGGCGCTGGCCATGGTCAAGAGCGGTGCCATGGCGGGGACAGTGCTGAACGATGCAGCCAACCAGGCCAAGGCCACCTTCGAGCTGACCAAGAATCTGGCTGAAGGCAAGCCGGCCGGTGAAGGTACCCAGTGGACTATCGTCGACAAGGTCGTACGTGTTGCCTACGTGGGTGTGGATAAAGACAACCTGTCTCAATTCGAGTAACTCCCTCCTCCAGGGCAAGGGAGATCCCCTTGCCCTTTTTTCAACCAGATGTGATGGCTGATATGACAACACAGCAACAATCAGAATGGCTGTTGGAGATGATTGACGTCAGTAAAAGCTTTCCCGGCGTCAAGGCACTCGATAATGTCAATTTACGGGTCCGTCCTCATTCTGTGCATGCGTTGATGGGCGAGAACGGGGCGGGGAAATCCACGCTGCTCAAGTGCCTGTTCGGCATCTATGAAAAGGATCAGGGCAAGATTTTCTTCAAGGGGCAGGAGGTCAATTTCACCTCCTCCAAAGAGGCGCTGGAAAATGGCGTCTCCATGGTGCATCAGGAGCTCAACCTGGTATTGCAGCGCACCGTGATGGACAACATGTGGCTAGGTCGCTATCCCACCAAGGGCTGGTTTGTCGACCACGGCAAGATGTATGACGACACCAAGCGCATCTTTGACGAGCTGGATATCGATATCGATCCCAAGGTCAAGGTGGGCACGCTCTCCGTGTCCCAGATGCAGATGATCGAGATCGCCAAGGCATTCTCCTATGACGCCAAGATCGTCATCATGGACGAGCCTACCTCCTCCCTGACCGAGAAAGAGGTAAACCACCTCTTCAAGATCATCAATAAGCTGAAAGAGAAGGGCTGCGGCATCGTCTATATCTCCCACAAGATGGAAGAGATCTTCCAGCTGTGTGACGAGATCACCATATTGCGGGATGGCCAGTGGGTGGCAACCCAGCCGCTCAAGGGCATGACCATGGATCAGATCATCGGCATGATGGTCGGTCGCGAGCTGACCCAGCGCTTCCCGGAAAAAACCAACCAGCCCAAAGAGGTGATCCTCGAGGTCGAGCATCTGACGGCCAAAAACCAGCCCTCCATCCAGGACGTGACCTTCAACCTGCACAAGGGGGAGATCCTCGGCATCGCAGGGCTGGTGGGGGCCAAGCGCACCGACATAGTAGAAACCCTGTTCGGCATTCGCGACCACAGTGCGGGTGCCATCAAGCTGCACGGCAAGGTAGTGGCGAATCATACGGCGCACGAGGCCATCTTGAACGGTTTCGCCCTGGTGACGGAAGAACGCCGCTCCACTGGTATCTATTCGCGCCTCGATATCGCCTTCAACTCCCTGATTGCCAACATGGACAGCTATAAGGGCTCCATGGGGCTGCTCAGCAACAACAAGATGAAGAGCGACACCCAGTGGGTCATCGACGCCATGCGGGTCAAGACGCCGACCCAGCAGACGCAGATCGGCTCCCTCTCCGGTGGCAACCAGCAGAAGGTCATTATCGGCCGCTGGCTGCTGACCCAGCCGGAGATCCTGATGCTGGATGAACCGACCCGCGGCATCGACGTGGGGGCCAAGTTCGAGATCTACCAGCTCATCCTGGAGCTGGCGAAGAAGGACAAGGGCATCATCATCATCTCGTCTGAAATGCCCGAGCTGCTCGGGATCACGGATCGCATCATGGTGATGAGCAATGGCCGGGTCGCCGGGATCGTCAACACCAAAGAAACTGACCAGAGCGAGATATTGCGCCTGGCATCTCTGTACCTCTAGAGACAGGAAGACATTTATGGAGTCGGCTAAAAATTTCAATCTGATGCAGGCGCTCAAGGAAAACGCCATCTACTTGGTGTTGCTGGTGCTGCTCATGGTCATAGTGATCCAGGAGCCATCCTTCCTGAGCCTCACCAACTTCAGCAATATCCTTACCCAGTCCTCGGTGCGGGTCATCATAGCGCTGGGGGTGGCGGGCATTATTATCACCCAGGGTACGGATCTGTCGGCCGGTCGTCAGGTCGGTCTGGCGGCGCTGATTGCGGCGACCATGTTGCAGGCGCTGACCAACGTCAACAAGGTGTTTCCCAGCCTGGGGGAAGTGCCTATTCCCGTGGTGATCCTGCTGGTGTGTGCCGTGGGGGCGTTGATCGGGCTGGTTAACGGTCTGATCGTGGCCTATCTGAACGTAACCCCGTTCATTACCACCCTGGGTACCATGATCATCGTCTACGGCATCAACTCCCTCTACTTTGACTCCGTGGGTGCCTCGCCGGTGGCCGGTTTTGACCCCCGCTTCTCGAGTTTCGCGCAGGGCTTTATCCGGATAGGGGGGTTCAAGCTTTCGTATCTCACCTTCTATGCGGCCATCGCCAGCGTCTTTGTCTGGGTGCTGTGGAACAAGACCCGCTTTGGCAAAAACATCTTCGCCATCGGCGGCAACCCCGAGGCCGCCAAGGTTTCCGGTGTCAATGTGGCGGTCAACCTGGTGATGATCTATGCCCTGGCCGGTGTCTTCTACGCCTTCGGCGGCATGCTGGAAGCGGGCCGTGTAGGCAGTGCCACCAACAACCTGGGCTTCATGTACGAGCTGGATGCCATCGCAGCCTGCGTGGTGGGTGGGGTTTCGTTCGCCGGTGGTGTGGGGACGGTTGCCGGCGTGATCACAGGGGTGCTCATCTTCACCCTGATCAACTACGGCCTGACCTATATTGGAGTCAGCCCTTACTGGCAGTTCATCATCAAGGGCGGCATCATCATACTGGCGGTGGCTCTGGACTCCATGAAGTACGCCAAGAAGAAATAACAATTGGCAGGGAGGGTTGGCATTGCCGGCCCTCCCTTCTGGAGGGAACCCATGCCATTCAAGGTCAAGATTTACCTCTTGCTGCTATTGGCCATTCTGGTCACCATCGGCACCGCCTGGTTCAGTGTGAATCACTTCATCAGTGGTTACATTCGAACCCAGTCCACCCAGAACATCAATGAACAGATAGTGCTCGTCAAAGAGAAGCTGGCGGGAGACATCAATCAGAAAATCCTGCTGGCGGCCAACCTCAACTTCGGCGTGACCAACGTCAAGAAGACTCTGCAAGAGACCGGATTTCACAACATCGTCAAGGTGATCGGCGACATGGCGTTCGACGTGGGCGGTGTCATCAATGATGCGGCCAAGGTGGATGCCCTGCGCAAGCTGATCCCCGAAGCCAACAACCAGATCACCATCAGCCCGTTACAACAGGTGGATGGCAAGCCGGTCATTACCATACTGGTGCCGCGCGGTGCCGATTCTGCCTACCTTTATTACCTCGATATGAGCGAGTTCAAGCATCTGCTGGAGAAAGTGAGCGGGGAAGGGCGCTACTTCTCCCTTGCTGACGGTCAGGGCAATGTGCTCTACAGCAGCAAGCCGCAGGGAGAGAGCGAGTCTCGCCCCAATCAGCTGGATATTCGTGGCAGCAGCTGGACCCTGACCGGTTATGTCGATCTCGACTATATCCGCGCCATGACCCAGGCACTCAACGGCAAGATTGTCATGGCCCTGCTGGCGGTGGCTGTCCTGGTGCTGGTGCTGGCCATGCTGGCGCTCAATGTGGCCTATCGTCCCATCCTCTCGTTGCGGGATCTGGTGCTGGAGCTTTCTCGCGGCAGCGGCGACCTGACCCGCAGACTGGCCGTGACGAGCAAGGATGACCTGGGCCAGATCTCGGCCGGTATCAACCGCTTCATCGAGCGTCTGCAGGAGATGATGAGAGAGGTGCAGGGGGCGAGTGGTCAGCTCAATACCGGCATCGAAGGATTGGCCACCCAGACCGGTGCTGCTCAATCCTTGCTGGCGGATCATGTGCGTGAGACCGAACAGGTGGTGACGGCCATCAATGAGATGAGTCGCACTGCGGTTTCCGTCTCGGAGAGTGCCGCCAGCACCGCCCAGCTCACCGGTCAGAGCCAGCAGCTGGCGGATCAATCCCGTCAGGTAGTCGATCAGGCCATGGCCAGCGTGATGGCGCTGGTGGACGAGGTGGCGGCGACGGCGCGATCCATCGAAGCCATGCAGCAGGATGTGCAGCAGATTGGTTCAGTGCTTGGGGTAATTGGCAGCATTGCCGAGCAAACCAACCTGTTGGCACTCAACGCTGCCATAGAGGCGGCTCGCGCCGGTGAACAGGGACGGGGTTTTGCGGTGGTGGCGGACGAGGTGCGCTCGCTGGCTGCCCGCACCCAGAAGAGCACGGCCGAAATCCAGACCATGCTGGCCAGCTTGCAGCGGGGAACCCAGACAGTGGTGGATGCCATGAGCAACACCAAGCAGAGTTGTCAGGGAGCTGCCGAGAACACCACCAAGGTAAACGAGTCGCTGGACTTGATGGCGGGTGAAGTGGTGGAGATCAACGATCTCATCAGCCACATTGCCACAGCTGCCGAGCAGCAGAGTGCGGTAGCGGAAGAGATCAATCGCAACATGAGTGCCATTGCCGAGGTGATCCGTCAGCTGACCAGCAACGGGGAAGAGACGGTGGCAAGCTCGGCGTCGATGCAGAAGACTTATGATCGGCTGAGAGAAATCGTGGGGCACTTCCGACTGGCGTAATAGCGCTATGGTGTGGCCGAGGTAAAAAAAGGCCAAAAAGATGGGGGCGACTTGCGTCGCCCCCGATAGTCTTATCGCTCATATCCTTGAACGAAGTTGCTCCCTGCAATCCCTGACTATACCTCTTCCTTTAGGTTTCCCCTTCCCAATCCTTTGGGGTGTCCTTTAGCCATCATGGCCTGACGAGTCATCCGTTCCCGTCGCACTTTCTCCGTCCTGGGAGGTGTCCTTTACCACATCCTGTGGTGAGTCCATTTGCCCAACCCTGGCAGCCAGTCTTCCTGACCGACTTCATTGCGTCCGTGCAGGAGTAACTATAAGGATTTCAGGAGGGACGACAACGGCAGAGTGAAAAACGTTTTTACCGATCTGGTTACGAAGGAAACCTTTATGGTTTTTTTGTTTTTAAAATCATTATGTTATTAATTTTTTGTTCAGGTTTTTCGATCCTGTCTTCCGACTATCGCGGGGTCTTTTCAGGCGCCTGGCTTACGCAGTCAATGGCGAATGTCTCACACTCTATTTAACTCGGGTTCAGGAAGTAGAGAGGGAGTCACTACAGGTGAGCAGGGGGATGATAATAGTTGCCAATAGGGTGAGATTCAGTTGTGCTCTTGCAGCCGCTCATAGATGGTTTGGCGCTCTTCCGGGCTAAGAGAGGAGAAATAGTGGGTGAACAGGCGCAACAGCAGGGATTTGTTCATACCGTCCTGCTGGGTCAGGTTGCCCAGCTCGTCGATGGCCGCCGTACTCAGGGAGAAAGTTGCCTTTTTATAGCTGGGTTTCAGGTGTTCGCCACGCTCGATAAAGGCGAGCGCCGTCAGGGCTTCATCCCGATGCAGGCTCAGCTCAAGACTGACTACTTTGGGTTTGCCCTTGGCGTAGAAATCCGCATCCTCGATAAACTCGTCGATGGTGAATTTCTTCTGATGATGCAGATTGTGCTTCTTCTTCAGGTCGGCAAGGCCCATTTCACACCTCCAGCTCCAAAAACTCTTTGGCGATGGTCCGGATCTCTTCGGCCGACTTGCCATCTGGCTCGATCTCCATGACGGAGAGCCCCTTCTCTTCGCTGTCGTCATAGACGTTGCGGCTGTAGGTGATGGCGTTGAGTACATCGACCCCGAACGAGGAGCAGACCTCCTTGGCCTCCAGAATGCGTTTTACCTGGTTGGGCAGAGCAGGGCACTGGGTCAGTACAACGGCAGCCTTGAGTGTGGGATTGACCATCTTGCAGGTGGTGATGAGGTCTTCCATGTGCGGCAACGTCTTGAGGTCGCGGCGCTTGGGTCTAAGCGGGATCAGGGCATGGGTGGCCACCGCCATGGTGGAGCGCAGAGCCCGGTTATCCTGACCACCGCAGTCGACGATGACGTAATCGTAGCGGTTCTTCAGGCTGAGCAGGTCGTTGCGAATATTGCCATAGAGCTGTACGCAGTTGATTTGTGGCAGCTCCGGATTGTCGTTGCGCTCCTGGATCCAGTCGGAGGTGGTGCGCTGGGGGTCACAATCGACCAATAACACTTCGCCATGAAACCGGGTTCTGAGGTCGACTGCCAGATTCTGAGCCAGGCAACTCTTGCCGCTCCCACCCTTCTCACCACCGACCAGCAGGATCATGACAGTCCCCTATCCCTATGAAAAATAGCTGCCTTGAGTATAGGAGGGGGTTGATGCATGACAAGCCAAGAGGAGCCGGGCTCCTCCTGGCTTTCACACTCAGTAGTGCTGACGACCTCCGTACCACTGACACACATACTCGGGGACCAGCATCTGGGGTGCCTTGTCCACGTGGCAGACCACCATGGGGATGGCAGGGGCGCCTTGTGCGCTGACCAGGGACGGTGTTGCGGGCAGAACCAGGGCGGCAAGCAGAAACAGGGACTTGATCTTCATGACTATCTCCTTGGTGACAGAACAGGGCGTGATCCGGATCACTTTCTGAGTTAAGTCGAGTCGGCCTGTGACGCAAGGTTGCGAAATAAATTCAACTAATGAAAAAAGTTTGAAAAGAGGGTGTGGCAGGGGCGGTGAAAAATGCATGACCAAGATGCTGGTTTTGTGCATATCCATATAAAAGGTATGTCACTGATAGCTTGCGGCACAGGCCTGTGCTGGCGGGTCTGGCACAATGCCATGATCTGGGACAAGAAGAGGATTATTCAGCGAGCGATCCGGTTATGACTATTTATCTTGGTATCCCTCCCTTTAAAATCAGTGAAGAATTCATTTTTTTGAATATTAAATTCAATAGATTAAGAATTTCTATTTATGTGTATGAAAAACAAGTGTTTTTTGTTTTGGTTTGTTTTGCGCTATCGAGATTTAAAATGAATGAAATAAGCTGAAATATGAAATTAAAGTGTAGGAAATTGCTTATTCAAGCGGTTCTCTTGAATGGGAGATTGTCAGTTCTGTTATGCTCGTCAAAGAATAAACTGTGGTTTTATTCAGTTCTGGCTGAATGTGATCAATGTCCAAGTTTGGCGTGATTTGCAGGTCTAACCTCGGTCTCGAAAGGCAAGGGCAGGATAGAACACAAGCTGAGTACCCTACATAAAGAATATCCCGCCTTAGCCACGAGCATGAATAGAAGGAATCTATTCAATCACTCGCAGGGACCACTGCTAGACGGAATATAATCATGAGCAAATTTTATGTAGGTTCTGAAGTTGGCCAATTGCGCCGCGTCATGCTGCACCGCCCCAACCTCAGTCTGAAGCGTCTGACCCCCTCCAACTGCCAGGATCTGCTGTTTGACGATGTCCTGTCCGTTGAGCGTGCCGGTCAGGAGCACGACAAATTCGCTCAGGTACTGCGCGATCAGAATGTCGAAGTTTTCCTGCTGACCAATCTGTTGGCTGAAACTCTGGATGTACCGGAAGCCAAAACCTGGCTGTTGCAACATCAGGTCTCCGATTATCGTCTCGGCTCTTCTCTAGCCAATGACGTGCGTTGCTTCCTGGCGGACATGCCGCACCGTGAGCTGGCCCGCATCCTCTCCGGCGGCCTGACCTACTCAGAGATGCCTTACAGTGGCGTCAACATGGTCGTCGGTATGCACGCTCCGACCGATTTCATCATTGAACCTCTGCCGAACCATCTCTTTACCCGTGACACCTCCTGCTGGGTTTACGGTGGCGTCTCCATCAACCCCATGGCCAAGGCCGCCCGTCGCCGTGAAACCAACCATGTGAAGGCCATCTACCGCTGGCACCCGCAGTTTGCCGGTCAGGACTTCATCAAGTACTTCGGTGATGAGGATCATGACTACGACAACTCCACCATCGAAGGGGGAGATGTGTTGGTGATCGGTCGCGGCTCCGTGCTCATCGGCATGTCCGAGCGCACCACGCCGCAAGGGGTCGAGCACCTGGCTCGCAGCCTGTTCAAACACGGTCAGGCCAAACAGGTCATCGCCATGCAACTGCCGAAACACCGCAGCTGCATGCACTTGGATACCGTCATGACCCACATGGATATAGATACCTTCTCCGTCTATCCGGAAGTCATCCGCAAGGACGTGAACTGCTGGAGCCTGACTCCGGGCGGTGCCACCGGTATGAACATCAAGGAAGAGGGTTACTTTGTTTCCGCCATTGAAAAAGCGCTGGGTGTGGATCAGCTCAAGCTCATCACCACGGGTGGTGACAGCTTCGAAGCCGAACGCGAACAGTGGAATGATGCCAACAACGTGCTGACAGTGCGTCCTGGCGTGGTGGTGGGGTATGAGCGCAACACCTACACCAACGAGAAATATGACAAGGCCGGCATCACAGTGCTCTCCATTCCGGGTGAAGAACTGGGTCGTGGCCGCGGCGGCGCCCGCTGCATGAGCTGCCCGATGGAACGTGACGGCATCTGACAAGACGGCATGGCGCCGGCAGAGGCTGGCGCCACACATATCAAGACTCGAGATCAACACTCATGAAAAAACCAACTGTCGTCGTCGCCCTGGGTGGCAATGCCCTGCTCCGTCGTGGCGAGCCCCTTGAAGCGGATATCCAGCGCAAGAACATCGCCACCGCCGCCAAGACCATCGCCCTGATAGCTCAGGAGTACAACGTGGTACTGGTGCACGGCAACGGCCCGCAAGTCGGCCTGCTTGCCCTGCAAAACAGCGCCTATACCAAGGTGTCTCCCTATCCCCTGGATGTGCTGGGCGCCGAGTCCCAGGGCATGATCGGCTACATGCTGATCCAGGAGCTGAAAAATCTGATGCCGAGCCGCAACGTCACAGCGCTGCTGACTCAGGTGCAGGTTGACCCCAAGGATCCGGCGTTTGCCAATCCGACCAAATTTATCGGCCCCGTCTATGAGGAAGCGGAAGCCCGCGCCCTGGCTGAAGAGAAGCGCTGGGTGGTCAAGGCTGACGGCAAGTTCTTCCGCCGCGTGGTGCCGTCACCGCTGCCCCAGCGCATCGTCGAAGGCGATGCCATCGAAACCCTGATTGCACAAGGACACCTCATCATCTGTACCGGTGGTGGTGGCATTCCCGTGACCTGGGATGGCAAGTGCCTGACCGGTATTGAAGCCGTCATCGACAAGGACATGTCTGCCGCCTATCTGGCCAAGCAGATCAAGGCCGACGCCCTGCTGATCCTGACCGATGCCGATGCCGTCTACCTGGATTGGGGCAAGCCGACCCAGCATCCGCTGCGAGTCACCAGCCCGGATGAACTGGCTGGCGTCAAGTTCGATGCCGGTTCCATGGGGCCCAAGGTTGAGGCGTCCTGTGAATTTGTCAAAGCGACCGGCGGCATGGTCGGGATCGGCTCGCTGGAATATGGTCTGGCCATCCTCAAGGGAGAGGCGGGTACCAATATCATCGCCACTCGCACCGTGGGTGTGTAGCCAATAGCGCACCCGAATGTGACTCGAACAAATTTGAACTGTGAATGCGTAGCCAACACGACTGCCTATTTGGTCTGAACAAATATAGAGAGAGAACTCATCATGGCTTTTAATCTGCGTAACCGTAACTTCCTGAAACTGCTGGACTTCACCCCACGCGAAATCCAATACATGATCGATCTCGCCATCGACCTGAAAAAAGCCAAATACGGTGGCTATGAGCGCAAACACCTGACCGGCAAGAACATCGCCCTGATCTTCGAGAAGACTTCCACCCGCACCCGCTGTGCGTTTGAAGTGGCGGCCTTCGACCAGGGCGCGCAAGTCTCTTACCTCGGCCCAAGCGGTTCCCAGATTGGTCACAAGGAGTCCATGAAGGACACCGCCCGTGTACTGGGGCGCATGTATGACGGCATCGAATACCGCGGCTACGGCCAGGAGATCGTGGAAGAGCTGGGCGCTTATGCCGGTGTCCCGGTCTGGAACGGCCTGACCAACGAATTCCACCCAACCCAGATCCTGGCCGACTTCATGACCATGCTGGAGCACGGCAAGGGCAAACGTCTGGATCAAATCAAGTTCGCCTACCTGGGTGATGCCCGCAACAACATGGGCAACTCCCTGATGGTCGGTGCCGCCAAGATGGGCATGGATATTCGCCTGGTCGCTCCGAAAGCCTTCTGGCCGGAAGAGGATCTGGTTGCCAAGTGCCGCCTGATCGCCGAAGAGACAGGCGCTCGCATCACCCTGACCGAAGATGTGAAAGAGGGTGTGATGGGCACCGACTTCCTCTACACCGACGTCTGGGTATCCATGGGTGAAGCAAAAGAAGCCTGGGATCAAAGGGTGAAACTGATGACCCCATATCAGATCAACATGGACGTCATCAACGCCACCAAGAACCCGGATGTGAAGTTCATGCACTGCCTGCCGGCGTTTCACAACGATGAAACCACCATGGGCAAGGAAGTGGCTGACAAATATGGGATGAAAGGTCTGGAAGTGACCGAGGACGTGTTCGAATCAGAGCACAGCATCGTGTTTGACGAGGCCGAAAACCGGATGCACACCATCAAGGCAGTGATGGTTGCTACGCTGGGCGACTAAGGTCGCAGTAGTGGTGCCGGGGGGCAACCCCCGGCTTTTCGACCATGTGACAGCGGCATAATACCTCTAACCCTACAACCCGCAGCTTGCATGGATACCACACCACAGAAGGAAGCTGGACCATGACCAAATTCAAGTTCCCGTCAGCCTACACCATACTGTTTGTGCTGATCGCCTTGGTGGCCGCCCTGAGCTGGGTAGTGCCAGCCGGCAAATACGACATGATCATGAACGACGCCCTCGGCAAGGAAGTGCCGGTGGCCGGAACCTACAAGCTGGTAGAGGGGAATCCCCAGGGGATAGTCGACGTGCTGCTGGCACCTATCGATGGTCTCTACAACCACGACACTTATGAGGCAGGCGCCATCGACGTCTCCCTCTTCATCCTGATCATCGGTGGTTTTCTTGGCATTGTGACCAAGACGGGTGCCATCGATGCCGGTATCGAACGGGTCACCGATCGGCTGCGTGGCCGTGAAGAGTGGATGATCCCGATCCTGATGGCGTTGTTCGCCGCAGGGGGCACCATCTACGGCATGGCCGAAGAGTCGCTGCCCTTCTACACCTTGCTGGTGCCCGTGATGATGGCCGCCCGCTTCGACCCGGTAGTGGCCGCTGCGACCGTGTTGCTGGGTGCCGGTATCGGTACTCTGGGTTCTACCATCAACCCGTTCGCCACCGTCATTGCCGCCAACGCGGCGGGCATCTCCTTCACCGACGGCATCTGGCTGCGCGTCGCCATGCTGGTGGCCGGCTGGTTGCTGTGCGTGGCTTATGTGATGCGTTACGCCAAGATGGTGCGCAACGACCCCAGCAAATCCCTGGTGGCTGACAAGTGGGAAGAGAACCGTGCTCACTTCCTTGGCAACAAGAGCGACCAGATGCTGGAGTTCACTCTGACTCGCAAGATAGTGCTGGGTATCTTCGTCGCCGCCTTCGCCGTGATGATTTACGGTGTTGCCGTGCTCGGCTGGTGGATGGCGCAGATCTCCGGCGTCTTCCTGGCCGCCGCCATCATAGTCGGTGTCATCTCCCGCATGAGTGAAGAGGAGCTGACCACCAACTTCATCGACGGTGCCCGCGACTTGCTGGGTGTGGCCCTGATCATTGGTATCGCTCGCGGTATCGTGGTGGTGATGGACAACGGCATGATCACTCACACCATTTTGCACAGCGCAGAAGGGATAGTGACCGGTCTCTCCACAGTGGTGTTCATCAACGTCATGTTCGTGCTGGAAGTGGTGCTCTCCTTCCTGGTGCCGTCCTCCTCCGGTCTGGCCGTGCTGACCATGCCTATCATGGCGCCGCTGGCCGACTTCGCCAACGTGGGTCGCGAGCTGGTGGTGACTGCTTATCAGTCTGCCTCCGGTCTGGTGAACCTGGTGACCCCGACCTCCGCCGTCGTCATGGGCGGTCTGGCCATCGCCAAGGTGCCTTATGTGCGCTGGCTGAAGTGGGTGGCGCCGCTGCTCGGTATCCTGACAGTGCTGATCGTGGTCTGCCTCAGTCTGGGCGCCGTGCTCTCATGACACCGATGACATGCAATATGAAACGGGAGCCTGCGGGCTCCCGTTTTTCCATGGCCGAGAAACAGGACAGGGAAGTCGGCGATCCTCTTACATGAGCCCGCAATCACAGGTGGGCAAGACAACAAAAAGGCGACCCGGGTCGCCTTGCTGCATTCAGGGGAGGAGCTCAGCGGGCCTGCTCCAGGGTGCGCACCACGGCGGCGTGGGCCTGACGGGTACGGCTGATATGGCGCGGGGCGACCAGCACAACATCGTTGCCGGCGACGGCGCCCATGATCTCGGGGTTGGCGTTGCGATCCAGCAGGCGGGCCACGACGGTGGCGGCGCCCGGTGTGGTGTGGATCAGCACCATCTGCTGGTTGTGCACCACTTCGCGCACCATGTCGTGAATGGAGCGGGTGCTGCCGGCGGGTTCCAGCTGATCGTCCACTAGTGTGTAGACCTTCTTGCCGTTGGCATTCTGGGCCTTGGCCACGCCGAGGCGACGCAACAGACGGGAGATGGTGGACTGGCTGATGTCGGCAAAGCCGCGCATCGACAGCTCGCGGCGGATCTCTTCCTGGGTGCTGTAGCAGTGCTGGCCGATGATCTGGCGACAGGCATCCAGCTGGGCCAGATCGGGCTCTTGTTCAACGGGACGACTGAGGGTTTTGACCACGGCGATTTCCTTTGACTGTGACCGGAGGCTATCGCTCGATATCTGCCATCAATGCTTTTTTATAGCTAAAAATTCTGATGGTAAGACGTGAGGCAGGGAATCAACGATGCTTAGCCTTTATAGGATGGCAAATTATAGCTAAACGGAGAATCTGTGATGTGACAGGGGTCAAAAATGGGCCCCTTGGGGCCCGATTGGCTATCAATAACGTTCGCTGACGATGTCCTGGGTGAAGGACTTCTCGCAGTATTTGCACTTCATGCGTACCACGCCCTTCACCTCGCGCACCCGGAAGTAGCTGTCCACCGGCTCGTTGTGGGAGATGCAGTTGGAGTTGGGGCAGTGGAACACACCGGTGATGAACTCAGGCAGTTCCAGCTGATGCTTCTTCACCACGGCGAAGTCTTCGATGATGTTGACGGTCGCCTTGGGGGCGAACAGGGCCAGCTGGTTGGCCTGTTCCGCGGTCAGGCGGGTGTTCTCTATCTTGATGAGATCCTTCTTGCCTAGCGCACCGGATTTGAGGTTGAAACCGACGGTGATCCGCTCCTGAGTCTCGATCAGCTGGAACAGCTTGAGGATCTTGATACCCTGGCCGGCGGGGACGTGGTCGATGACGGAGCCGTGACGGATGGCTTCGACTTGCAGTTGATTCTTCTCGGACATGATGTTCCCCTTTTCCCTTAGACGGTTTCGTTCAGTACCAGAGCCAGCAGTGCCTGGCGCGCGTAGACCCCGTTTTCCGCCTGCTGGAAGTAGTAGGCGTGAGGCGTCTTGTCGACCGCCACATCGATCTCGTCGACGCGGGGCAGGGGGTGCAGGATCTTCATGGTGGGTTTGGCCCCTTCCAGGGTCGCCAGCTCCAGCACGAATTTGGCGGCCATGTGCTTGTATTCGGTCTCATCGAAGCGCTCTTTCTGCACCCGGGTCATGTAGAGGATGTCGAGCTCCGGCATCACCTCTTCCATGGTTTCGTGCACGCTGAACCGTATGCCCTTCTCTTCCAGCTCTTCGCAGATGTAGTCCGGCATCGCCAGCGCTTCCGGGGAGATGAAGAAGAAGCGGCAGTTGAACAGGCTCAGGGCCTGGGCCAGGGAGTGAACTGTGCGGCCGTATTTCAGGTCACCCACGAAGGCCACGTTGAGGCCATCGAGCTTGCCTTGTGTCTCATGGATGGAGAAGAGGTCGAGCAGGGTCTGGGTCGGATGCTGGTTGGAACCGTCACCACCGTTGATGACAGGCACGCGGGAGAACTCGGAGGCGAGACGGGCGGCGCCCTCTTTCGGGTGGCGCATCACCACTGCATCCGAGTAGGAGCCGATGATCTTGATGGAGTCGGCCAGGGTCTCGCCTTTCTTGGCACTGGTGTTGCCGCCGTCGGCGAAGCCGATGATGTTGCCACCCAGGCGCTGGACCGCGGTCTCGAACGAGAGGCGGGTACGGGTAGACGCTTCGAAGAAGCAGCTGGCAATCAGCTTGTCTTTCAACAGGCGGGTGTCGGGCTCGGCCTTCAACCGCTGTGCGGTTGCGACCACCAGTTCCATGTCGGGCCGGGTCAGGTCCGAAATGGAGATGACATGTTTCTTATAGAGTGGATTGGTCATCGTCTGCATTCCCTTTGACATCAATGAAGGTTTTTCGGGCACAAAAAAAAGCCCCTGAAACAGGGGCCTTTTTTAAAAATAACTGGGGATCTGTGGGGCGGGAACCGGAAACAACGGGGCCGCTCTGGTGCGCACCACCCGTCTGCAAGGCTGTTTTCCGAATCAAAAACTGCATCGTCTTGTCCCGACCTTTTTCAAAACCGGACAGATTATAGGGCTGGTTTTTAAATTGTCAAAAATTTATTTCAAAGGCAGGATTTGTGCAGGAAAACGTTTAAGTGCAGTGAACGGGTCGGCAAACCCACACGCTGTGTTCTGTTTGCAGGGGTTGTTGATCTTCGGCCATGGAACGCAGATAGGCGAGTCTGTGGTGTCCTTCCAGCAGGCAATAGGGTTGTGGCAGCGGCTGCCCGTCCGGGTAACGGCTATCCAGCGCCGTGGCCAGCACTATGATGGGCTCTGACCAGGTGCCTTGCGTCAGCATGTAGTCGCCGAGCCAGGATCGGCGTACGTAGCGGTTGTGGCGCAGCATCTCGCCCCAGCGCTCGATCACCTCCATATGACGGGAGCCGGTCTGGGCGATGATCCGCTCGGTGGCCCACTGCTCGCACTCGAACTGGTGACGGGCGAGATCGATAAAGCTCCAGTTGGACTCAAAACCGCGCCAATGGCGATAAATCCACTGAGAAAGCACGCTGTGGGGAATGAAGGGTACCTGCGGGGCAACCCGGTCGAGATAGTCGGACAGGGACTCCGTCTTGCGTTCATCCCTGAAGTTGAGCGGCGCCAGTTGTTGGAGCAATCGGTAATTGAGCATGAACAGCCTCCCGGAACCAATCTTCACCCTACCCCCATTTATGTGGCTTTCCTACCCTGACAAGGCTGTAAATACAGCAAGTTACCCCGTCAGGCTGCGCAAATTGCCGCGAGTTGCTCGTCATTTGTGCAATCGAATCGAAAGTGAGAAAAAAGCCTTTACCTTTGAACCCGGCTTTGTATAATTCGCCTCGTTTGTTGCAGGGGCGTAGTTCCAATTGGTAGAACAGCGGTCTCCAAAACCGATGGTTGCGGGTTCGAGTCCTGCCGCCCCTGCCATTTTCAGAAAAGCCAGCTCATTGAGCTGGCTTTTCGCATTTCTGCGTTCCCGGTTTTGTTCCCCTGTTTCCCTCTCTCTTCCCTGTGTTGCGGTCGTTTCGCGGCAGTTGTCTCGCTTCACATTCAACGCCTGCCTTGACCGCTAGTCGCTATTGCACCAATCCGCCCTGTCGTTTCTGGCAATCGTGCTTCATGGCTCCCTGTGCTACACAAGACGGGCGGTGCCATTGCGCCTTGATGGCACTCAGATAGCCAATGCTCAAGCCGTGGATTGTGGGCGTGAACATCACTTGCGGAGATAGACTAATGAACGAGGCAGTTGAAACCCGACTGAACAAGTCTCGCCCCGGCGGCTGGGTACCCCGGGACAGTGCCCATATAGCGCGCTGGATCCGGCGGATGAAGCACTATGTCGCCAACCAGCCGGGTGAGCTGGTGCCCCCCATCGCCGAGCTGCGGGATCTGGTCAATGCCGATCCCTGGTTGCACGCCCAGGCAGAAGCCATGTTCAAGGAGGCCTGGCGTCACAAGCATCTGACCCCGCTAGGCCAGGTCGAGGTGCGATCCTTCGAGGAGTTTCTGGGGTTGCTCAACGGCATCATGACCACGGCACCCGAGGCATATCAGGATATTCCGACGCACGAACCCTCCGGCCTTATCGGTTTCCCCATCAATGCCCTGCTCGACTGGCCCATGGCGACCCAATCCGGTTATCACTTCTTTGCCAACGCTCTGATCAATCAGCAGTTCAAGAAAATCCTCGATTACTGGGCGCTGTTTCTGCAAAGCCCGGCCTCACGCTATGTGCTGAATGAGCCGGTCAGCAGGCTGGATAAAGAGACTCTGGTGGTGCCCTGGCTCGGCAAGGCGGCCAAGAGCGAGATGGTCAAGGTGGCCTGCGGGGCCCTGGGGGAAGGGACAAATCCGACACCTGGCAGCTTTGAGCAGATTTTCCAATGTGACCCGTCGGCCGAGTATCACGGCTTCAGTTGCTGGGATGACTTTTTCACCCGCACCTTTCGTTCCGGTGTGCGACCCATTTCGGCACCTGGGGATGACAACGTCATCGTCAACGCCTGCGAATCGGCGCCGTTGCAGGTGAAGAAAGGGGTGAGCCGCAGCGATCAGTTCTGGCTCAAGGGACAGCCCTATTCGCTGGACAACATGCTCGATTTCGACGATCTGGCGCCCCGCTTCGATGGCGGCACCGTGTATCAGGCCTTCCTCAGTGCGCTCAGCTATCACCGCTGGCACAGCCCGGTGAGCGGCACCATCCGCAAGGTGCGCGTGGTCAACGGCACCTACTATCTGGAGAACCAGTTCGAGGGCTTTGTCGACCTGCAGGGGGCGGATCCCAGCGCGCCCAACAACTCGCAGCCTTTCCTTACCTCGGTGGCAACCCGGGCGCTGATCTTCATCGAAGCAGACAACCCCAAAATCGGGCTGATGTGCGTGGTGCCTGTGGGCATGGCCGAGGTGTCGAGCTGCGATGTTACCGTGAGGGCGGGGGACAGGGTGAAGAAGGGGGATCCGCTCGGCATGTTCCACTTCGGCGGCTCGACCCACTGTCTGGTGTTCCGCCCCGGGGTCAAGCTGGAGTTCGAGTTTTACGGTCAAACCCCGAGTCTGGATGCTGGCAATATGCGGCTGAATACCGCCATCGCCCGGGTGCGCTAGGTAGGCGCGTGTGACGGGATACAAGACGGGCCGCCTCTCAAGGCGGCCTTTTTACGTTGGTTGGGGTTGCACCGACAGTGGATCAAGAGGGAAAGGATGAGTGCCGGATGGAAAGGAGCGTTGCCAGTGGGATAGCTACTGATGCATTTAAAATCAAGGGATTGGTATTCATGGAACAGGATTTTCAGTCGATATAGTCCACACAAGGTATGCAGCTTTGTTTGACGCCATTGAGACAGCCATAAGGATATCCCATGAATCTCTCCCTTCGCGGCAAGTTGTTGGCCACCAGTCTTGGCGTGGTCCTGATCACGGTCTGCCTGCTGGGCATGACCGCCTTCTATACCCTGAAAAACCAGACCCTGAGCGCCATCGACAGCGAGGCGCGCAACTATGCCAGCGCCTACGCCGAGGGGATCGGAAAATGGATGCAGGACAGGCGTGAGAGCCTGACCGCCCAGGTCAATGTCATCGCCAACCACCCGACGTCCGAGCTGGTGCCCCATCTGCAGCAGACCTTGCGATCCGGCGGCTTCGGGCTGGCCTACTACGGCTCGGAGGAGGGGGTGATGACCCGCAACGATCCCTCCCTCAACAAGGGTGACTATGACCCGCGTGCGCGACCCTGGTATCAGGATGCGGTCAAGGCGGGCAAGCTCATCATCACGGAACCTTATGTCAGCGTGACCATGCAGCAGCTGGTGGTGACCCTGGCCGAACCCGTGATGCAGCAGGGCCGGCTGGCCGGTGTGGTCGGTGCCAACCTGGCGCTGGAACAGCTCATCAAGGATGTGCTGGCGATGCGGGTGCAGGGGGATGGCTACGCCATGCTGCTGGACAAGAGCGGCCTCATCGTCGCTCACCCGAACAAGGATCTGGCGCTCAAGAAGAGCCAGGACTTGGCGCCTGAGCTCGATGCCAACCGCTTGGTGGGCATGAGTCAGCAGGGCGGCCAGCAGGCGGTGCAGATCGGCGGACGTGACACCAAGATGCTGGTGTTGCCGATCCCCAACACCGACTGGCTGCTGGCCATGGTGATGCATGAGGATGTGCTGATGGCGCCGTTGCAGAGCCTGCTGTTGCAGTTGTCACTCATCAGTGCGGGTCTGATCCTGGTGTTCGGCCTGGTGCTGACCAGCACCTTCAAGTACCTGTTCCAGGATCTGGGCCGGGTGGCAGGGGCGTTGCACGATATCGCCCACGGCGAGGGGGACCTTACAGTCCACATCAACACCCGCAGCAAGGATGAAGTGGGCCAGCTGGCCGAGAGCTTCAACCAGTTTGTGGCTCGCCTGCACGGCATCGTCAGCCGCTTGCGGGATGTGACCGTCGAGCTGGCAGCCCAGTCCCGTACTCAGGCGGCTGGTGCCCTGGCTCGCAGCCAGCGGGTGCGCCAGCAACAGGACGAGATCGTGATGGTGGCGACTGCGGTGACCGAGATGGCTTCTGCGACTCAGGAGATCGCCGGTAACGCCGAGTTTGCGGCCACCACCTCGGGGGATGCGGTCAAGCTCGCCGTTGCGGGCCAGTCCCAGGTTGGCCAGAGCCAGCGCAGCATCACAGGGCTGGCGGATGAAGTGGCCGATGCCAGCCAGATCATCAATGAGCTGGATGCCCATGCCCAGAAGATCAGCGGCATTCTGGCGACCATCAGCGGCATCGCCGAGCAGACCAACCTGCTGGCGCTCAACGCCGCCATCGAGGCGGCACGGGCCGGCGAACAGGGCCGTGGCTTTGCCGTGGTGGCGGACGAGGTACGGGTGCTGTCCAAGCGTACCCACGACTCCACCGACGAGATCCAGCAGATGATCGAAACCCTGCAGCAGACCACTCGCCGTGCGGTCGGTGGCATGGAGACCAGTCGCCAGCTGGCGGGCACCAGCGTGGAGGATGCGGAAGCCGCCAACCAGAGTCTGTCACTGATCAACCAGGCCATAGGTTCCATCAGCGACATGGCGACCCAGATAGCGGCGGCGGCCGAAGAGCAGACCTCGGTCACCAGCGAGATCAGCCGCAATACCGAGAACATACGCCACGTTTCTCAGGAGCTGGCTGAGCAGGCGGGCGAAGAGGCCGCTCAGGCCGCCGAGCTCAAGTTGCTGACCGAGCGGCTGGAGCAGGAGATAGGCCGCTTCCGGCTCTAAACCGGCCAGCAATAACCGGCCAGCAATAAAAAGGGCAGCCCGCGGGCTGCCCTTTTGCATGTCCGTAGGTTATCCGGGCTGCTTGACCCAGATGAGCTTGTCGGTGGCAAAACCCAGCCCTCTCGCCTTGGCGACCAGGGCATCGACCTTGGCTTTCGGCGGGTTGGGGGAGCGGGAGAGGATCCAGAGATAGTCGTGGTTGTAGCTGGTCACCAGGGAGAGCTGGTAATCGGGGTCAAGATCGATGACGTTGTAGCCGCCGTAGAAGGGGCCGAAGAAGCTCACCTTGAGCCGCGCCTCGTCCGGCTTGTCAACGAAATAGGCCTTGCCCTCGGCCTCGCGCCAGCTGCCATCGCTCTGTTTGCCGCGATTGATCACCCTGACGCCGCCATCGTCCCGCAGGCTGTAGCTGGCGCTGACCTCTTCCAGCCCCCGCTCGAAGCTGTGATCCAGACGCGCTATCTCATACCAGGTACCAAGATAGCGGTCGAGCTGGAAGCCGGTGACGGGACGGATGCCATCGGCCATTCCGGTACAGGCCGTCAACAGCAGGCCACACAACAGACAGAACAGTGAACGCATAAGTTATCCCTCTTTTTATCCCTCAATGATACGAAGTTGGCCGTCCCGAAAGCGGGAGGCCTGATCGGTTGGCGTGCTGCCGAAATAGCGTTTGTACTCCCGGCTGAACTGGGAGTTGCTCTCGTAGCCGACTCTGGCCGCGGCGGCACCGGCCTTGATGCCGTCGTGCAGCATCATGAGCCGCGCCTTGTGGAGGCGAAATGACTTGATGTACTGCAGCGGCGAGGTGGAGGTGACCGCCTTGAAGTGGTGGTGAAAGGCGGAGACGCTCATGTTCACCTCCCGCGCCAGCTCCTCCATGGTGAGGTTGTCGGCGAAGCGCGACTCTATCATACGCAGCACCCGGGCTATCTGGCCTACATGGTTGTGACGGTTGGCCAGCGCCTGCAGCGCCGGGCCTCCCCCCTCGTGCAGCGCGTAGAAGAGCATCTCCCGCACTGTCTGCGGTCCCAGCACCCGGGCGTGGTGGGGCTTGTCCATCAGGTCGATCAGTCGCTCGGCAGCACAGAACATTTCTTCGGACAGGGGGACTGAGTGGACACCGCTCTTTTGCACAGCCGGGGCGGGCAGGGCATCCCCCAGTTCCAGCAACAGCTCCTGCAGGGTGGCGACGTTGATCTCGAGGGAGAAACCGACAAGCGGCTGCTCGGGGGAGGCAAAACACTCGCACTCACAGGGCAGCGGCAGCGTCATCAGCAGATAGTGGCTGGGATCGTAACGAAACACCTGATCCGCCAGATAGCCCACCTTGTGTCCCTGCAATATCACTATCATCCGTGGCTGGTAGAGCACTGGGGTGCGACCGTGGTACTCGGTGGTGTAGATGAGGTTTACCTGCTCAACCGGAGAAGCTGTGATGCCGGGAGCCGTGACGTGACGGGTCAGTTTGGCGGCGAGGTCGGTGTAACGGTTCTGCATGGAGTCTCTTTTGTGGTGATTCTGGCGGGTTTGTAGAAATAGGCAAGAATCAAGCAGGATGTTGTCTTGATGGTAGAGGTGGTCTGGAGAAAAATGCAATCACATTTTGCGGCCTGGCCGCCCGAAACATAGAAAGGCAATGTCGATGAACAACTTTACTCTCCATACCCCGACCAAGATCCTGTTCGGCAAGGGCCAGGTTGCCCAGCTTCGTGAACAGCTCCCGAGCGATGCCCGCATCCTGATCACCTATGGCGGTGGCAGTGTGGTGCGTACCGGCCTGCTGGCCCAGATCCGCGACGAGCTGGCGGGCATGACACTGTTTGAATTCGGTGGCATCGAGCCCAACCCCACTTACGAGACCCTGATGGGGGCGGTGGCGCTGGCCCGCGCCGAGCGCATCGACTTCCTGCTCGCCGTTGGCGGCGGCTCAGTGCTCGACGGTACCAAGTTTATCGCCGCCGCTGCCCATTACGATGAGGCCCGGGATCCCTGGCACATACTCGAGACCGTTGGTAACGAGGTGCGCTCCGCCATTCCGCTCGGCGCCGTGCTGACCCTGCCGGCCACCGGTTCCGAGATGAACATGGGTGCCGTGGTGACTCGTCGCAGCACGGGTGACAAGGTGCACTTCTTCTCGCCCTTCGTGATGCCGCGCTTCGCCGTGCTGGATCCCGTGCTCACATACACGCTGCCGGCTCGTCAGGTGGCGAACGGTGTGGTGGATGCCTTCATCCATATCCTGGAGCAGTACCTCACCTACCCGGTCAATGCCAAGGTGCAGGATCGCTTCGCCGAAGGCCTGTTGTTGACCCTCGTCGAAGAGGGCCCCAAGGCGCTGGTGGAACCGGAAAACTACGAGGTGCGCGCCAACATAATGTGGAGTGCCACCATGGCCCTCAACGGTCTGATCGGTGCCGGTGTGCCCCAGGACTGGGCTACCCACATGCTGGGTCACGAGCTGACCGCCCTGCATGGCCTGGATCACGCCCAGACCCTGGCTGTGGTGCTGCCCGCCCTGTTGCAGGCCAAGCGCCAGCAGAAGCATGCCAAGTTGCTGCAATACGCAGAGCGGGTGTGGGATCTGCGCAGCGGCAGCGAGAGCGACCGTATCGACGGGGCGATTGCCGCCACCCGTGACTTCTTCGAGCGGATGGGCGTCAAGACTCGCCTGCGGGACTATGGTCTGAGCGAGTTGGGCATCGACACCCTGATCGGCAAGCTGGCGGAGCACGGCATGACCGCCATTGGCGAGCACGGCGATATCGATCTGGTGCAGAGCCAGCATATTTATGAAGCCGCCTGGTAACCGCACAGGGGCAGAACGTCGGGATCGAAACGATTAATTCAGAGGGGTCGGGGCCTGCCATTTGGCGGGTGGCCGGCCCCTTGTCTGTTACAAAACAGTTACTTTTCCTGTTTTCGCCCCGATATCTGTGATCGGAGCAGATTTCGTAAGAACAAAAAGCGCTAAGATAGAGGGCCGGTAAAACATTTTTTTTGACTGGTTGGATCACTTTTTCCAGTGCTTTTTACTGGTATAAGTCGCTAATTTGGTTTGTTTTTTTAAATCCAGGTCCGGGATGGGCTGAATTCTGTACGCGCACCATCGGGACTGCGGTTGTAATAAAACTCCAAAATTTGATACTAATCACCTTCGCGCCTGAGAAGCGGGGGCCTGACCATGACAGGAGGTTGAGGTAAAGCCTACTGATTTTCATAACAAAGGGCCCGTGACCTGCACTTTGGTCATGTCTTGTTTCGCCAGAAATGCGACACTGGGCAGCGATTGTTTATTAACCATCAGGGAATAGTCATGCAGATTGGAATACCGAGAGAGAGTCTCGCCGGTGAGACCCGGGTCGCAGCGACCCCGGCCACCGTTGAGCAGCTGAAAAAGCTCGGCTTCGAGGTCGCCATCGAGGCCGGTGCCGGCCAGCTGGCCAGCTTCGATGATGCCGCCTTCGAGGCTGCCGGTGCCAGCGTGGTACCGAGCGTCTGGCAAGCCGACCTTATCTTCAAGGTCAACGCGCCGACCGATGCCGAGATCGCACAAATTAAAGATGGTGCCACCCTGGTGAGCTTCATCTGGCCTGCCCAGAACCCTGAGCTGGTCAAGAAGCTGTCCGAGCGCAACATCAATGTGATGGCGATGGACATGGTGCCGCGGATCTCCCGTGCCCAGTCCCTCGATGCCCTCTCCTCCATGGCCAACATAGGCGGCTATCGCGCCGTGGTCGAAGCTGCGCACCAGTTTGGTCGCTTCTTCACCGGCCAGATCACTGCCGCCGGTAAAGTCCCGCCCGCCAAGGTATTGGTGATCGGTGCCGGTGTGGCCGGTCTGGCTGCCATCGGTACTGCCGGTTCCCTCGGCGCCATCGTCCGCGCGTTCGATACCCGTCTGGAAGTGGCCGAGCAGATCGAATCCATGGGGGGTGAATTCCTCAAGCTGGACTTCGGCAGCGAAGATGGTGCCTCCAGCGATGGTTATGCCAAGGTCATGTCCGATGAGTTCATCGCAGCCGAGATGGCGCTGTTTGCCCAGCAGGCCAAGGAAGTCGACATCATCATCACTACCGCCCTGATCCCTGGTCGTCCGGCTCCGAAGCTGATCACCAAGGAGATGGTCGACAGCATGAAGCCGGGTTCCGTGATCGTGGATCTGGCTGCGGCGACGGGTGGCAACTGTGAATACACCAAGCCGACCGAGTTGTTCGTGACCCCCAACGGCGTCAAGGTGATCGGTTACACCGACCTGCCGGGTCGTCTGCCTGCCCAATCCTCCCAGCTCTACGGTACCAACCTGGTCAACCTGATGAAGCTGATGTGCAAGGAGAAGGACGGCCAGGTTGCCATCGACTTCGAAGACGTGGTCCAGCGCAACATGACGGTGATCCAGGCCGGTGAAGTGACCTTCCCGCCGCCCGCCATCTCCGTCTCTGCCGCGCCGCAGAAGCCCGCAGCTGCCCCGATCAAGAAGGCCGAAGCGAAGCAGCCCTCCAACAAGAAGTTCGTGTTCGGTGCCCTTGGCATCGCCGCCTTCGGTTGGGTGGCAGCCGTGGCACCTGCCGCCTTCCTGTCTCACTTCACCGTATTCATCCTGGCCTGCGTGGTCGGTTACTACGTGGTGTGGAACGTCTCCCACTCCCTGCATACGCCGCTGATGTCGGTCACCAATGCCATCTCCGGCATTATCGTGGTCGGTGCCCTGCTGCAAATTGGTCAGGGTTCTACGCTCGTCACCGCGCTCTCGTTTGTCGCCGTGCTGATTGCCAGTATCAACATCTTTGGTGGCTTCACAGTCACCCAGCGCATGCTGAAGATGTTCCGTAAGGATTAAGGGGGTTTAACGTGTCTCAAGGACTGGTAACAGCATCCTATATCGTTGCCGCCGTGCTCTTCATCCTCAGTCTCGCGGGACTGTCGAAGCAAGAAACGGCCAAGCATGGCAACTTGTTCGGTATCGCGGGTATGGCCATCGCCCTGCTCGCTACCGTATTCAACCCGGAAACCAGTGGCGTGCACTGGATCATCCTGGCCATGGTGATCGGCGGTGCCATCGGCGTGCGTCTGGCTCTCAAGGTCGAGATGACAGAGATGCCCGAGCTGGTAGCCGTGCTGCACAGCTTCGTGGGCATGGCGGCCGTGCTGGTGGGCTTCAACAGCTTCATCGACTTGCACCCGTCTGCGCCCGCCGAGGTGGTGGTGTCCGTCGGTTCCAACCTGGATGCGACGCTGGCTGCTGCCCGGGCGGCGTTCGAGCAGGCGGCCAGTGTCGCCCAGGTCGAGCACCTCTCCGGCGCCATGCTGAACATCCATCTGGTGGAAGTGTTCCTGGGCGTCTTCATCGGTGCCGTGACCTTCACCGGTTCCGTGGTGGCGTTTGGCAAACTGCGTGGCCTGATCTCTTCCAAGCCACTGATGCTGCCCCATCGCCACAAGCTGAACCTGCTGGCCGTGCTGGCCTCTCTGGCGCTGATGGTCTACTTCGTCAATGCTGGTGGTTCTACCTTCGCCCTGTTGGTGATGACCCTGATCGCCTTCGCCTTCGGCTGGCATCTGGTTGCCTCCATCGGTGGCGCCGACATGCCGGTCGTGGTCTCCATGCTCAACTCCTACTCGGGTTGGGCAGCGGCAGCGGCGGGCTTCATGCTCTCCAATGACCTATTGATCGTGGTGGGTGCCCTGGTAGGTTCCTCCGGTGCCATCCTGTCTTACATTATGTGCAAGGCGATGAACCGCTCCTTCATCTCCGTTATCGCCGGTGGCTTCGGCTCCGACGGCGTGGCCTCCACGGCCGACCAGGAGATGGGCGAATACCGCGAAACCAGCGCCGAGGAAGTGGCTGATCTGCTGAAGAACGCCAGCTCCGTCATCATTACCCCGGGCTACGGCATGGCGGTGGCGCAGGCCCAGTATCCGGTGGCTGAAATCACCCAGAAGCTGCGTGATCGCGGCATCAAGGTGCGTTTCGGTATCCACCCGGTTGCCGGTCGTCTGCCAGGTCACATGAACGTGCTGCTGGCGGAAGCCAAGGTCCCGTACGATATCGTGCTGGAAATGGACGAGATCAACGACGACTTCAACGATACCGATGTGGTATTGGTGATCGGTGCCAACGACACCGTCAACCCGGCTGCGATGGAAGATCCGGGCAGCCCGATCGCCGGCATGCCGGTGCTGGAAGTCTGGAAGGCGCAGAACGTCATCGGCTTCAAGCGCTCCATGAACACTGGCTATGCCGGTGTCCAGAACCCGCTGTTCTTCAAAGAGAACACCCAGATGCTGTTTGGCGATGCCAAGGCCAGCGTCGAGGCCATCCTGAAAGCGCTGTAAGCGTCGGCCAGGAGAGACAAAAGGAGGCTTCGGCCTCCTTTTTTATTACTCACTTTTTGGTATATCCTCAGCCAATGCATGGATGGAGATCACGGCATGATGTGGCGTAAAGGATGGATCCTGCTCTGCCTCTGGTGGGGATGGACGGTACAGGCAAACGAACAGCCGAGCCTGACTCTGTTGACCGAGTTGTGGCCGCCCTATGTGATGCGGCTGGACGACGGCAGCCTGGGGGGCGCCGATCTGGAGCTGGCCCGCAAAGTACTCACAAAAATGGGCTATCGCACCACAGTCAAGGTATTGCCCTGGAAACGGGTGCTGCAGGAGGCCAGATTCCAGAACGGAGATGCCATCGTCGATGCCTTCTTCGAAGAGCGGCGACTGGAGTGGCTGCACTATCCGGATGAGCCGCTCTCCCAGAGTGGCGAAGTGATATTTTTCCCCCTGAACAAACCCGTCGACTTCCAGAGCCTCACCAGCCTCAAGGGGCTGCATATCGGCACCCAGGCGGATTATGCCTATGGCGAAGCCTTCCTCACCGCGACCGAGTTCACCCGCTTTCCCATGACGGGAGAGAGCAACATGATCAAGCAATTGCACATGATGATGGCGGGGCGGCTCGATGCCGTTGTGATGAACCAGAGGGTGGGGTTGCATCTGCTCAAGGGGCAGGGGTTGCAGGATCTGGTGGGCCATAGCATCAAGACGGTGACCGACAACAACCGCAACTTTCTCGCCTTCACCCACAAACCCGGCCACGAGCGCCTGGCCTATCAGTTTTCCCTCGCCCTCAAAGCCTTCAAGCAGACCCCCGAGTATCAGGCCCTGATGGCCCGCTACGGGCTCTGAGGCACGGCCAAGTCCCGTTTGTTGAGTCGTGTCACCAGGCGGGTCCTTTTGTTGTGCTCTCGTTCACAATCTGTGGCACTTTGCCGCCACTTGGGCATAATGCCTGCGCAAAAAGCGATATGGCTCAACTTTATTTGAGTCTGATTGCTTTAGCGTTACCCCAAGTTGACTGGATGACTCCTATGATGCAGGCCACCCCATTACGCCAAACCAGTGCGTTGACCGATGAAGAGCGCCACCTGATCGCCAGCTTCGAACCTGCCGTGGAGGCGCTCTCCGCCCTGTTCGGCCCGGGTTGTGAAGTGGTGCTGCACGCTTTTGACAGCCTGCATGCTTCCGTCATCAAGATCGCCAACGGCCATATCACAGGCCGGGAAGAGGGTGCACCTGTCACCGACTTTGCCCTCAACAAATTGCAGAGCGCCGCAGGCAGCCAGTGGAGCAGCTACTTTTCCCACACCCGGGAGGGGGGGCTGCTCAAGTCTTCCTCCATCACCATCAGCAACCGGGAGGGCAAACCCATCGGCATGCTGTGCGTGAACTTCAGCCTGGAGACGCCGCTCGGGGCCCTGCTCGATACTTTCTCGCTGCCCGCTGCGCCAGCGCCCCTCAACAACGAGACCTTTGCCAGCTCGGTTGACGATCTGGTCGCCCAGGTGATCCACAAGGTGGATCAGGATGCGAGCCTTGGCAGCAGCGTACGCAACAAGGCGATCGTGCACCGGCTCTACGACATGGGCATCTTCGAGATCAAGGATGCCGCCCAGCTGGTGGCCGAGATGCTCGGCATCTCCCGTCATACCGTCTATCTGCATATCCGCAACCGCAAAGCGGATCTGAACGAACAATAACAGCCCGATCGTGGGCGACAGAACATGAGAAAAACAGCAATGAAAGCACAATGGACCGACTTTATTACCCTGCTCAAGCGTGAAGTGGTGCCGGCCCTGGGCTGCACCGAGCCCATGTCGGTGGCGCTGGCTGCTGCCAACTGCCGCAAGCTGCTGGGACAAACGCCGACCCGTGTCAGCGTCTGGGTCAGCGGCAACCTGTTCAAGAACGGCATGGGGGTCGGCGTGCCGGGCACCGGCATGATAGGTCTGCCCGTGGCCGCCGCTGTCGGGTTCACGGGGGGCAACCCGGATGCGGGGCTGGAAGTGCTCAATACCCTGACCCCGGCCCAGGTGGAAGAGGCCAAGGCGCTGCTGCCCATCATCAAGGTGGACGTGAAGGATGTGCCGGATGTGCTCTACGCCGAGGTACTGGCCGAGGTGGAGGGTCACAGTGCCCGAGTGGTGATCTGCACCGATCACACCCGCATCGTCTTGATGGAGCTGGATGGTGAAGTGCTGATGGAGCAAAACAGTGCCCCGGGCGTGCAGATCCAGCCCGCCAAGTCTGACAAGCCCGCCATGACACTGCGCGAAATCGTGGCGTTTGCGTTGGAGGTGCCGCTGGCGGAGATCAACTTCATCGGTGCCGCCGCCACCATGAATCAGGCGCTGGCGGATGAAGGGCTGCAGGGTTACGGCCTGCGCATCGGCAAGATCCTGACCGAGCAGGTGGAGCGCAAGCTGCTCTCGGACGATCTGATGACGCTGGCGATGCGGCTCTCCTCCGCCGCCTCCGATGCGCGGATGGACGGTGCCATGTTGCCTGCCATGTCCAATTCGGGCTCCGGCAATCAGGGCATAGCCGCCACCATGCCGGTGGTCGCCGCCGCCCGCTTCCTCAAGGCGAGCGACGAGCAGCTGACCCGGGCGCTGGTGATGAGCCATCTGGTGGCCATCTACATCAAGACCCATCAGAACAAGCTGTCTGCCCTCTGCGCCGCCAGCACGGCTGCCATGGGGTCGGGGGCCGCCATCACCTGGCTGCTGGGCGGCCAGTTCGAGCAAATTAGTCACTGCATCAACAACATGATCGGTGACGTTTCCGGTATCATTTGCGACGGCGCAGGCAGTGCCTGCTCCATGAAGGTCTCTACCTCCACCTCGGCGGCAGTCAAATCGTCGCTGATGGCCATCAACAATCTGCACGTGCCCCAGAGCGAAGGCATCGTCTCCGACGACGTGGACGAAACCATCGCCAACCTGGGTCGCCTCTCCAAACTGGGGATGCTGGATACCGATATCGAGATCATCAACATCATGCGGGCCAAGCAACAAGGCAAAGCCCAGTGATGCAAGGGGTGGCGCAGGCCACCCTCTGTTTTTCCGTCTGCTGACGCCACTCCGGCCAAGGAGCGTCCGATGCGGTCGATGTCAGGGAGGAGCCTGCCCGGCACGTCCCGGTTTTGCGTCACCCCGGTTGCACCGGGGGACGTGCCGCCACGATGCGGCGAGTTTCAGGGAGGAGTGTGCGTACCGGGCACTCGTCCGTACACCTCGGGCCCGGCCCGATTATTTTGGGGAATATCGTCATGACTCTTAGCGTTATAGGTAATCTGGCCATTGCGGCCATCTTGCTGCTGTTTCTCTATCGCTTGCAGCAAAAACATGTGAGCTTCACCCGTCGGGTGTTTGCGGGTCTGGGGCTGGGCATACTGTTTGGTGCCGCCTTGCAACTGCTCTACGGGGCTGGTGCAGGGGTCATAGGCCAGACCATCGACTATCTGGATATCGTCGGCAGTGGCTATGTGAAGCTGCTGCAGATGATCATCACGCCGCTCATCATGGTCTCCATCATAGGGGCCATCCTCAAGCTCAATGGCGGCACTGCCCTTGGCAAGATCAGCGCCATGACCATAGGGGTGCTGATCTTCACCACCATGCTTGCCGCCGGCGCAGGCATACTGATGTCCAACCTGTTCGGTCTGACCGCTGAAGGACTCACCGCCGGTGCCGCCGAGACCGCCAGGGGCGCGGCATTGCAGACCACCCTCGGCAGCGTCGAAAGCATGTCCTTTGCCAAGATGGTGCTGGAATTCATTCCGGCCAACCCCTTCCTCGACATGACAGGTTCGCGCAAGACCTCCACCATAGCCGTGGTGATCTTCTCCATTTTCATCGGTCTGTCCGCCACCGGCATAGCCCGCAAGAAGCCGGAGATCTTCGAGAGCTTCGGCCGCTTCATGGAGGTGGCCCACGTCATAGTGATGCGGATGGTGACTCTGGTACTGCGCCTCACCCCCTATGGCGTGCTGGCGCTGATGGCCAAGGTGGTCTCCGGCTCCAACTATGCCGACATCCTCAACCTGCTCAACTTCGTCATGGCTTCTTACGGCGCCATTGCCATCATGTTCGCCGTGCATCTGCTGCTGGTGGGTCTGGTGGGGATCAATCCGCTGCGTTTTCTCAAGAAGATCATGCCGGTACTGGCGTTTGCCTTTACCTCTCGCACCAGTGCGGGCTCGATCCCGATGAACGTGCAGACCCAGACCAAGGCGCTCGGCATTCCAGAGGGGATCGCCAACTTCGCCGCCTCCTTCGGCTCCACCATCGGCCAGAACGGCTGCGCAGGCATCTATCCGGCCATGCTGGCGGTGATGATAGCTCCCACTGTGGGGGTCAATCCCATGGATCCCGGCTTCATCATGACGCTGATCGCCATCATCACGGTCAGCTCCTTCGGGGTGGCCGGGATAGGTGGTGGTGCGACGTTCGCCGCCTTGATCGTGCTCTCCGCCCTGGACTTCCCGGTGGCGCTGGCGGGCTTGCTCATCTCCATCGAGCCGCTGATCGACATGGGCCGTACCGCCCTGAACGTCTCAGGTTCCATCACTGCGGGCACTGTCACCAGCCGCTTGCTGGGCGAGACGGACATGCAGGTGTTCAACAGCGAGCATGAAGTGTGTCTGGACGGCGAAGAGTCCACCATCTGACCCGCTTGCCAGGGCAGGAGCCAGCCCCTGCCCATCGATAGACCAGAGGGAGGGCATGCCCTCCCTCTGTCATTGAAAGGAGAAAGTATGAGAATCCTGATCATAGGTGGCGAAGCCGCTGGTATGAGTGCGGCGGCCAAGGCCCGCCGTCTGGCCAAGGATGCTGAAATCGTGGTGTATGAGGCGTCCGAGGTGATCACCTTCGGTGCCTGCGGCCTGCCCTATTTTGTCGGCGACGAGTTTCAGGAGCCGGGATACATGGCCGAGTTCACCCCCGAGCAGTTCGCCGCCAAGGGGATCGAGGTCAAGACGGGCCATAGGGTGCTGTCGCTCGATGCCAGCGCCGGTACTGTGCAAGTGGAGCACCAGGGTGATGTCTTCACCGACACATACGATCGTCTGATGGTCGCCACCGGTGCCCGTGAAGTGATGCCCCCCATTCCCGGCTTGCAGCAGCAAGGGGTGTTCGGCCTGCGCCGCATGGCCGACGGTCTGGCGCTGAAGGCGGCTGTGCAGGACAAGCGAAATACCCGGGCCCTGGTGATCGGCTCCGGCTTTATCGGACTGGAAGTGGTTGAGGCGCTGGTGCATCAGGGTAAAGAAGTGCGCCTCATCGAACTGGCGGATCGGGTCATCCCAGATGCCTTCGACAGCGAAATCACCCGGCACATCGAAACCGAGCTGCGCGAGCAAGGGGTCTGTGTCCATCTGGGTGAGCGAGTCGAGGCTTTGCTGGGGAATGGCAGGGTGACCGGCGTGCGTACCGACAAGGGAGAGTATGAGGCCGACATAGTGGTGGTCTGCACAGGGGTCAAGCCCAACACCGAGTTCCTGGCCGACACCGGCATCAAGCGGCTGGCCAATGGTGCCATCGAGGTGGACAGGCAGGGCCGCACCTCGCTGGCCAACGTCTGGTCGGCTGGCGACTGCGCCAGCGTCTGGCACAGCGTCAAGCAGCAGCAGGTCTATGTACCGCTCGCCACCATAGCCAACAAGCTGGGGCGCATGGTGGGCGAGAACCTGGCCGGGGCCGAGCAGGTGTTCCCGGGCACGCTAGGCTCTGCGGCGCTCAAGGTGCTGGGGCTGGAGGCGGGTCGCACTGGTCTCTCTGAGCAAGAAGCCCAGGCGATGGGCATCGATTACCGCACCGTCGTCATCAAGGACAAGTGTCACACCAACTACTGCCCAGGCCAGTCCGATATTCACGTCAAGCTGGTCTACGAGGCGGGCAGCAAGCACCTGCTGGGTGGCCAGATCCTGGGTCGCAAGGGGGCGGTACACCGCATCGATGCGCTGGCGGTCGCCATCACAATGGGGGTCACTACCGAGCAGCTCGGCATGCTGGACTTTGCCTATGCGCCGCCTTTCTCCCGCACCTGGGACGTGCTCAATGTGGCGGGCAACGTCGCCAAATAAAAAGCGAGAGTATGACGACGCTGCATATATGCGCCGTCTCTCTGCTCCCGCACCTGGGACGTGCTCAATGTGGCGGGCAATGTCGCCAAATAACAGGATGGCGCAGTGCACTGCACCATCCCCTCGTCACGGCCCGGACCACATTGCAGGTATAAAAATCTATGGTCAGCCTGAACTTTGCAAGGCCAGATTGATGATGAGTACTGACAGGGCAGGCTTGCTCTAATCTATCCGGATTCTTGGTGGGCTATCATGCCCGATCCATGATGTGAGCCGCGAGTGCTTGCCGATGTCGAGTCCAAAGAGTGCGATAGTTGCCATGATGCTCTCCTGAAGTAGAAAAGAAACAGCCCAGCAAGCGTAGCCTGCTGGGCTGTGGGTCAGGCTGACCATCACATTAAACCGATGCCTAGGCATCGGTTTTTGTTGCTACCTGTCTAGCCGTTTCACTCAGCCGCGGCCGAGGCGGTTGTCCGGGTAGTTCTTGGCCAGCACTTCACGGGCATGCTGGGCCAGGGCCGGCATCTTCAGCGTGTCGTAGGAATCGACCATGATCTCCAGCGCCTTTTCGGTTTCAGCCGTGTCGGGATAGGTCTCGACAATCAGCTTGGCACGGTTGGCGGCGGCGATCAGAGCATCACGCTTCACGTAGTACTCGGCCACGCTCAGATCGTAGCGGGCAAGGCGGTTCTTCAGGCCGATCATGCGGGCACGGGCATCGGCGGCATAGACGCTGTTGGGATAATTCTGCAACAGCGTCTTGAAGTCCTGGAAGGCCTGACGGGCATAAGAGGGGTCTTTATCGTCCCGATTGATACCCAGGAAGTCCTGGAAGAAGTTGTAATCGCCGGCCATGTTGGTCAGACCGCGCATGTAGAACACATAATCGATATTTTTATGCGCCGGATTGAGGCGGATAAAACGGTCGATATTGGCGATCGCCTGAGCGGTATCGTCCTGTTTGTAATAGGCGTAAATCAGGTCAAGCTGAACCTGGTTGGAGTAGGCGCCGAAAGGATAGCGCGAGTCCAAAGCTTCCAGTAACTCGATAGCATTCACATAGTTACCGGCATCCAGCTTGAGGCGTGCTTTCTGGTACAGGGTCTCCGGCGGTTCGTCGGGTACCTTGGGTTTTGTGCTGGAACAGCCTGTGATCAAGGTAGCGACCAAGGCGAGTGACATCAGCAGGTGAGACTTCTTTCCCATCAACAACATCCGGTCCATTTCCACGAAATTGGCAAAGTATCCGTTATGCTTGGCTAAAAGAAAAGCTAGAATACCCGGATTATTTCGAATTGATACCCCCCGCTCAAGAGACCATACATGAGCCAGCATATTGAACTGACAGGCGAATTTCAGGATCACCAATTCGGGCAGCGACTCGACCAGGCCCTGGCCGAATTGTTTCCAGACTACTCCCGAACCCGCATCAAGGAGTGGATTTTACAGGACAGAGTGACCCTGGATGGTCAGGTTGCGAACACGCCGCGCGAGAAGGTACTTGCCGGGCAACAGGTGCATGTAGATGTCGAGCTGGAAGATGACACCCGCTGGGATGCCCAGGACATAGCACTCAACATCGTCTACGAAGATGAACACATTCTGGTGATCGACAAACCGGCCGGTCTGGTTGTTCACCCGGGCGCAGGCACGCCGGATGGCACCATTCTCAACGCCCTGCTGCACCGCTATCCCGACATCGCCGAGGTGCCTCGCGCCGGTATCGTGCACCGTCTGGACAAAGACACCACAGGTCTGATGGTGGTGGCCAAGACGGTACCGGCCCAGACCCATCTGGTGGAAGCGCTGCAGGCGCGCCAGATCACCCGTGAGTACGAAGCCATCGCCATCGGTCACATGACCGCAGGTGGCACGGTAGATGCCCCCATAGGTCGTCACCCTACCCAGCGTACCCATATGGCCGTGGTGCCCAATGGCCGTCCTTCCGTGACCCACTATCGGGTACATGAGAAGTTCCGTGGCCACACCCGTCTGCGTCTGCGTCTTGAGACCGGTCGTACCCACCAGATCCGCGTACACATGTCTCACATCAAGCATCCGCTGGTAGGGGATCCTGCCTACGGTGGTCGTCTGCGCCCGCTGCGCAATGCGACCCCCGAGCTGACCCTGGCGCTGCGTAACTTCAACCGTCAGGCGCTGCATGCCACCATGCTGCAACTGGCTCACCCCATCACGGGGGAAGTGATGCAGTGGCACTCGCCCACGCCGCAGGACATGCTGGATCTGATGGAAGTGATGCGGGCCGATACCCTCGCCAATCCGGATGATTTGGTCTGGAACTGATGAGCTGATGAACAAGGCTGTCCGCGACGGTTTCTGCCGTTGCCCGGCCTTGAATCATGCCTGAAACGGGGCTCCTTGACTGGCAACAGCGAAGGAGCCCCGTTTTTATATGTAGAAATGTGAGAGGAGCCACAGATGAAATGGATCGAACCCGACTGGCCGGCACCGGCTCGTGTCAGAGCGCTGTCGACCACCCGGGATGGCGGTGTGAGCCAGGGTGTCTTCGCCGGTCTCAACCTGGGAGCCCATGTGGGTGATGAAGTGGCGCGGGTTGAGGCCAATCGGGCCCGCCTGCAGCAGGCGGCGCAGATCCCCGGGTCCCTCAACTGGCTCAATCAGGTGCATGGCACCGCAGTGCATCAGGTCAGCAAGCAGTATGATGTCGTGCCGGATGCCGATGCAGCCTGTGCCCATGAGGCGGGGTTGGCCTGCATAGTGATGACAGCCGATTGCCTGCCGGTGTTGTTCTGTGACAGAACCGGCACTGTCGTGGCGGCCGCCCATGCCGGTTGGCGCGGATTGTTGGGCAATGAGCAGGGTGGCGTGCTGGAAGCCAGCATTCAGGCCATGGGGTGCAATCCTGCCGATATCCTCGCCTGGCTTGGCCCCGCCATAGGCCCCGGGTCCTTCGAAGTGGGGGGCGAAGTGCGCGACGCCTTTATGGCGCAGCAGGCCGAAGCAGAAGCTGCATTCGTACCTTCATCCAACGAGGGGAAATGGCTGGCGGATATCTACTTGCTGGCCAGGCTGCGGCTGGCCCGTGCCGGTGTGAGCGCCGTTTACGGTGGCGAGTTCTGCACCTTCGGCGATGGCGAGCGGTTTTACTCGTATCGCCGCGATGGCCAGACTGGCCGCATGGCATCGCTTGTCTGGCTGGCACAATAGCCTGTGCCCGGCTCTTTTCTCCGGAAAAGGGCCGGGATCCAGCCCATCCCCGCTTTGCAGAAAAAATAACCAGCCGCTGCCCTTGAAATAACCCGTACGGGCCTCATCTTTCTTGTCAGAAAGTTATGTTGTTTGCCGCGCAAGCGGCGTCTGCCTTGAAGGGGGAGTGCAATGCGCCTCGATCGTCTTACCAGCAAATTCCAGATTGCTATTTCCGATGCCCAGTCTCTTGCACTGGGTCGTGATCACCAATTTATCGAACCCGTCCATCTGATGACTGCGCTGGTCAATCAGGATGGCGGCTCCATTCGTCCACTGCTCACCCTGACCGGGATGGACATCAATACCCTGCGCTCACGCCTGGGGATTGAGCTGGATCGACTGCCCAAGGTGAGTGGCGTGGAGGGCGACGTTCAGCTCTCCAGCGGTCTCGGCCGCCTGCTCAACGTCTGTGACAAGCTGGCCCAGCAGCGCAAGGATCAGTTCATCTCTTCCGAGTTGTTCGTGCTGGCGGCCCTCGACGAGAAGGGCAACCTGGGTGAGCTGCTGCGTGCCCAGGGGCTGACCAAAGAGAAACTCGAAGCTGCTATCGACAAGGTGCGTGGCGGCAGAAAGATCGATGATGCCAACGCCGAGGAGAATCGCCAGGCGCTGGAGAAGTACACCATAGACCTCACGGAGCGGGCCGAACTCGGCAAGCTGGATCCGGTGATCGGTCGCGACGAAGAGATCCGCCGCACCATACAGGTGCTGCAACGCCGGACCAAGAACAACCCTGTGCTGATCGGTGCCCCCGGCGTCGGTAAGACCGCCATTGTCGAAGGGCTGGCCCAGCGCATCATCAACGGTGAAGTGCCGGAGGGGCTCAAGAACAAGCGGGTATTGTCGCTGGATATGGGGTCCCTGGTGGCCGGTGCCAAGTATCGCGGCGAGTTTGAAGAGCGGCTGAAAGCTGTACTCAACGATCTGGCCAAGGAGGAGGGCAACGTCATCCTCTTCATCGACGAGCTGCACACCATGGTCGGCGCCGGTAAAGGCGAGGGCGCCATGGACGCGGGCAACATGCTCAAGCCCGCGCTGGCCCGTGGCGACCTGCACTGCGTCGGTGCCACCACGCTGGATGAGTACCGTCAGTACATAGAGAAGGATGCAGCCCTCGAGCGCCGCTTCCAGAAAGTGCTGGTGGAAGAGCCGAGCGTGGAGGACACCATCGCCATACTGCGCGGCCTGAAAGAGCGTTACGAGCTGCACCACCATGTGCAGATCACCGATCCGGCCATTGTGGCGGCGGCTCAGCTGTCGCATCGCTATATCGCGGATCGCCAGCTGCCGGACAAGGCCATCGACCTCATTGACGAGGCCGCCGCCAGCATTCGTCTGCAGATTGACTCCAAGCCGGAGTCTCTCGACCGGCTTGAGCGACGCATCATCCAGTTGAAACTGGAGCAGCAGGCGTTGATGAAAGAGGATGACGATGCCAGCCGCAAGCGGTTGGATCTCATCAGCAAGGAGATTGGCGAAAAGGATCGGGAATACAACGAGCTGGATGAAGTGTGGAAGGCCGAGAAGGCTGCCCTCGCCGGTACCCAGCACATCAAGGCGGCGCTGGAACAGGCCCGTCAGGATCTCGATGTCGCCCGTCGTGCCGGCGATCTGGGGCGGATGTCAGAGCTGCAGTACGGCCGCATCCCCGAGCTGGAGAAACAGCTGGATCTCGCAACCCAGGCAGAGATGCAGGAGACCAGCCTGCTGCGCAACCGCGTCACCGACGTGGAGATAGCGGATGTGCTGGCACGCTGGACCGGCATTCCGGTGGCGCGCATGCTCGAAGGGGAGCGCGACAAGCTGCTGCGGATGGAAGAGAAGCTGCACAGCCGGGTGATCGGTCAGGAGGAAGCGGTCGAGGCCGTCTCCAACGCCATTCGTCGCTCCCGTGCCGGGCTCTCCGATCCGAACCGGCCCATAGGTTCCTTCCTGTTCCTCGGGCCGACCGGGGTGGGCAAGACAGAGCTGTGCAAGGCGCTAGCCGAGTTCCTGTTCGATACCCAGGATGCCATGGTGCGGATCGACATGTCCGAGTTCATGGAGAAACACAGTGTGGCCCGTCTGGTGGGGGCGCCTCCCGGCTATGTGGGTTACGAAGAGGGCGGTTATCTGACAGAGGCGGTACGCCGTCGCCCCTACTCCGTGATCCTGCTCGACGAAGTGGAGAAGGCGCACCCGGATGTGTTCAACATACTGCTGCAGGTGCTCGATGATGGCCGCCTGACCGATGGTCAGGGTCGCACCGTCGATTTCCGCAACTCTGTGGTGATCATGACCTCCAACCTGGGGTCGGATCTGATCCAGGAGCACCACTCAGAGAAGGATTACGACGAGATGAAGGCCCTGTTGATGGAGGTGCTGACCCGCAGCTTCCGACCGGAGTTCATCAACCGGATCGACGAGACAGTGGTGTTCCATCCGCTCGACGAGGATCACATCAAGTCCATTGCCCGCATCCAGCTCAAGAGCCTGATGGGTCGTCTGGAGGCCCAGGGTTACGAAGTGGAGGTGAGCGAGGCGCTGCTCGAGAAGCTGGTGCACGCCGGGTTCGACCCCGTCTACGGGGCACGTCCCCTCAAGCGGGCGATCCAGCACAAGGTGGAAAACCCGCTGGCCCAGGCACTGCTCTCCGGTCGTATCGTGCCCGGCAAGAAACTGCTGCTGGGGGCCGACAGCAACGGCCTGACCATGAACCAGTAAACCGACCTGTGTCGATGCCAACAACGCCAGCCCTCGGGCTGGCGTTGTCATATCTGTCAGCTGTGATATCGGAGAATAAAAAAACGGCAATCCTAAGATTGCCGGGAGGAATGTAGTCATGCGACCTGACGTGGGTTGAGCGGGTCGCAGGGGCAAGCCCCGGTTTCGCAGAGGGTCGGAATGATCCTCTCCTTACAGCATGCCCGTGATGCGCTCTCTCATCCCGGGCGGCCACACACCTGTCAGGCCTGACCTGAACGCCGCAGCATGCGGGTCAGACCCATTGAATCATCTTGCTTACAGCATTACAGCATTACAGCATGCCAGGGATGGCGGCCTTCATCTCTGAGGGCCAAACGCCGACCTGAACCTGACCTATGTGCTCTTTTTGCAGCAGCAACATGGCCAGACGGGATTGGCCTATGCCGCCCCCTATGGTCTGCGGCATCCGCTCTGCCAGCAGATCCTGGTGCCAGTCATATTGCAGGCGACCTTCATCACCGGTGATGGCGAGCTGGCGGCGCAGGGCCTCTGCGTCCACCCGGATCCCCATGGAGGAGATCTCGAAGCTGTCTTCCAGCACAGGGTTCCACACCAGAATGTCACCGTTCAGACCCGCCAGACCCAGTTCGCTGTGGCTGCTCCAGTCGTCATAGTCCGGAGCGCGCACATCGTGACGCTCACCGTGGGAGAGGGCGCCGCCGATGCCGATGAGGAAGACTGCACCCAGCTCCTTGGCGATGGCGCGTTCGCGCCCCTTGGCATCGAGATCCGGGTAGCGGGCCAGCAGCGCTTCGCTGTGGAGGAACTGGATCTCGCCCGGCAGGAAGGGAGTCAGTTCATGTTCGGCGCAGACGGCACGCTCGGTGGCCTTGATGGCGGCCCAGATGCCGCGCACGGTTTCTTGCAGATAGGCGAGATCGCGGCGCTCGCTCGGCATCACCTTCTCCCAGTCCCACTGATCCACGTAGACGGAGTGGATGGGGGTGAGCTTGTCTTCGTCCGGGCGCAGTGCCTTCATGTGGGTGTAGATGCCTTCACCCGGGCCGAAGCCGAAGCGACCCAGGGTCTGGCGCTTCCACTTGGCAAGGGAGTGAACCACTTCGTAGCTGTGTTCGGGGAGTGTCTTCACCTTGACCTGCACCGCATTCTCGCTGCCTGACAGGTTGTCCTGAGTACCATCTCCGACCCGGCTCAGAATGGGGGCTTGCACCTCCATCAGGCCCAGTTGCTGGGCGAGTTGGCGGGAGAACATCTCTTTGACGAAGCTGATCTGCTGTTGGCTGCGAATGTAGTGCTGTTTCATACTGAATACCTGTCTAGAACCCGTTGGATGTGACGATTCTTCAACAGAATGAACACTAAATTCAATATTCGATAATAGAAATAGGCTTTACACATTTTTTTGTTCAAAATAGACCGCAAATTAATGAGATATCGTCAACGGGAGTGCAAAAAAGTGCCGGAAAATTATCGGATCGATAATCTCGATCAGGCCATCCTCACCGCCCTGATGGAGAATGCGCGGATCCCTTATGCCGAGTTGGCCAAACAGCTGGCGGTCAGCCCGGGTACCATCCATGTGCGGGTGGAGAAAATGAAGCAGGCGGGGATCATCGAGGGCACGCGGGTGCAGGTGAACCCCAAGAAGCTGGGTTACGACGTTTGTTGCTTCATCGGGATCAATCTCAAAAGCGCCAAGGATTACCCCTCGGCACTGGCCAAGTTGCAGGCGCTGGACGAGGTGGTGGAGGCCTACTACACCACGGGTCACTACAGTATCTTCATGAAGGTGATGACCCGCTCCATCGACGAGTTGCAGACTGTGCTGATCCACAAGATCCAGACCATAGACGAGATACAGTCCACCGAAACGCTCATTTCGCTGCAGAACCCGATATTGAGAGACGTGAAACCTTGACGAGCAGCCTGATCGTCGGGATCAGGGTTCGATATAGGGAATGCCGTACTTGTCGTAGATGGCCTTGAGTCTGCCATCCCGCTTCATGCGCAACAACTCGGCATCGTAGGCGGCCATCATGGCTGGTGTATCGGCATCGGCCTTGGCCCTGGTCCAGACGGTGTAGTAGGGGCTGGCCTTGAGTGGCTTGGGCAGGTAATCGAGTTTGCCCTCCAGCCCCTCCTCTCTGATCTGGGCGAAGGCGGTAACCAGCGGCATGGGCACTGTATCGATGCGCCCGGCGATCAGTTTGCGCAGTTGCAGCTGGTTGATGGGGATCTCCTGGATCTGATAGACGGGGTCCTTGAGCGCCGCAGCCAGTTCGGGAGTGTAGGCAAAATCCTTGGTCAGCCCGATGCGCCAGGGTTTGAGGTCTTCCAGGGTATCGTAGCGGATCCTCAGCATGTCGGCCTTGCGCACGAAGAAGTGCCAGCTGTGGCGCAGATGGGATTGCTGTGGATAGAGCAGGTAGCTCTCTCGCTCCGGCTTGTAGGAGTGGGTCATCACAAGGTCATACACGCCGGTCTCGGCATTGCGGGTGAGGCGGGCACCCGCATCGGTCAGTTCGATCTTGATGGGGATCTTGAGCTTGTTGAAGATGGCGGTGACCACGTCCACATCAAGTCCGCCAGGCTGGGCCTTGTCATCCAGAAACTTCAGTGGCGGCTCAAGCGTACCGCCTATGACCAGTTCTTTGGCCTGGAGCCAGAGAGGGAACAGCAGACAGAGCAGGGGTAACTTTCGCAAACCAAATCTCCTGCACGGAATAGGGAATCGCCCACGGGCATGATTCAAGTATATTGGCCCGAATATTCAACAGAGACGACCCCGGATGGCAAATCCTGAAATCGAAAGTGAGTTGGATGGCATCGACAGGTTATCTGTCTGCTTCTATCGTCTTGGCTTGAGTCTGGCAGCTTTATTGCTTGTGTGTCGAGGGGCCAGCCTGCTGATCGGGCAGGATTTTTTAGCGCCCTCAGTCTGGTGGACGGCGCTGGTGGTGGCCAGCGGGGTATGCGGACTCTGCCTGCATGTCTATGACAAGCGCATCCGTTTCATCTTGCAGGTGTTTGCCTGGGGTGGCCTGGTGCTGAGTGCCAGCTGCGCGCCCGAGGTGCTGGTGTTGGGGGCGTCGTTGGCTACGCTCTCCGGACTGACGTTCAAGGAGCAGTTCTGCTTCGCCATTCCGGGCATCAAGGCGCTGCCCCTGTTGTTGCCGTTGCTGTGGGGACTGGAGTGGGCACAACTGGGCTGGGCAGCCGCGCCGGTTGCCCTGGCGTGCGGCCTGTTGCTTGGCTTGCTCTGTCTGGCAAAGTGGCGGATGCCCCTGCACTTCGACATCGGTGACAAGGGGCGTTACCAGATTTAGGTCTGATGGCAGCCTTTCATCTGCTGATTGAGGGCTTGCATCACTTGATGGCGGCTGATGATGCCGATCACTTTGCCCTGCTCCAGCACCGGATAGATCTTGGGTTTTGCCCCGGTCATCTGGCGCGCCAGATCCAGAATGCTGTCGTCCGGGTCGACCGAGAGAGGCGTCCGGCTCATCATGTCTTCCACTTGAGTGCGGGTATCGCAGTGGTAGCTGCCGGTGATCAGACTGGGAATGCAGTCCTGTTCGGAGAGAAACCCGACCAGCTGTTGTTGGTCATCCAGCACAGGCAGGCCGCTCAGCCCTGAGTGGTGCAGCCGATCCAGCGCTTCGGCCAGACCGAGTTGCGGGGTGAGGAAGTGGGTCAGGCGACTCATGTGATCGCGAATATGTAGCATATGATGGCTCCAGATGCGGGGTGTAGTGCCACTATGGGCGCTGTGAGGCGGACAAGGCCAGTGGTTTGTGCCATGGGGATTGATAGGTGCCGCCGTCGCGGGTATGCCAGTGGCTGGTGAGCAATGACAAAAGGAGAGGTTATGCGTGCATTGGTAACGGGCTGTGGCCGTCGACTCGGTTTCTACCTGTGTGAACAGCTGGTGGCAGCAGGCTGGCAGGTAACGGGCAGCTATCGCAGCGAGCGACCCGAGTTGGCTCGGCTGCGCGCCCTGGGAGTGACGCTGGTGCAGGCGGATTTTGCTTGTGAAGAGCAGGTCGGCCAGCTCATTGAGGTGCTGGCATCACAGCAGGATCTGGCCTTGGTGATCCACAACGCCTCGGCCTTCGAACCAGAGGCGGCAGATCCTGCGGCGCAGCTGGCCCAGTTCGATCAGTTCTATCGGGTACACATGGCGGCGCCATTTCGGCTCAACAGGGCGCTGGCGCCCCAGCTGGCCCGCAATGCCAATGCCAGCATCATCCATATCACGGATATCTACATTCACGCTCCGGCGCCCCAGTTTGCCAGCTATGTGGCCACCAAGGCCGGAGCCCACTCCCTTGCCATGAGCTTTGCCCGCGAACTGGCGCCTGCCATCCGGGTCAACACCATAGAGCCGGGCCCTATCCTGTTTCTCGACGAACATGGCGACGGGTGGCGCCAGCAAGTGCTGGCGAAGACGCCGCTGGCGCGGGAAGGCGGGCTTGAGCCTATCTGGCAGGCGGTGCAGCTACTGATGGGGAACGACTACATGACGGGGGCCAGCATCCGGGTAGATGGCGGCCGCAGCCTGGCGGTCATCTGAACCCTGACTGAGCCGCAAGGGGGTCAAGCCTACCTGCAGCTCCTCGATCACCTTGCCCTTCATCAGCCTGGTATGCAGTGGCAGCGTGACCTTGCGGTCATGCACTTCTCCCTGGCCATACAGCTCGGCCAGCAGTTCATTAAGATAGGCATCGACGCGAGTCGCGGCAAAATCGTCTGCGGCGCTGCTGGCCAGAATGTCGATATCCAGCGGCCGGTCGAGCACCTTGCAGTTCGGATCGCTGCGATCCCGGCCATGGGCCAGTTCCATGGCGATGAAGAGGGTTTTCAACTGCTGGGTTGTCAGCCCGCTTTCGGCAACGAACAGGCAGTTGAGGAAGTCGTGCCTGGAGTGCATTCCCACCGGTTTGGTCTGGATCACCGAACTCAGCTGCAGGCGGCCAAAGTGTTCAAGCAGTTCGCCAACCACCTGACTGACGTGAATATGGGGATCAAGATTCGATCCAATGCTGCACAGATAGAACATGCTCACCGATCCTTGGGTTGGGCTCATCTGAAATGTATACACGGCTCACGGTTATGGGATTAACTATGCATTAACATACAGTTGTCTGTTGTGATCAGGCTCTTGTTGGCAAGAAAGGAGGTTTGCATGAGTGTGGAACTGAAATGGGCACTGTTGACCGCATCCAGCGCGTTGGCAATGATCCTGATTATCTGTGTGGCATCCGTCGGTCTGGCGTGAACCCCGTCCCTCATTTGCGGTATGAACCGGCCTCCTGGCCGGTTTTGCTTTTTGGGGGAGTGCAGATATGCTGACCCACCCATGATGAATCGAGACAGCACAAGATGACCAAGGTACGCCCACGTTCCTTGCTGCAAGTGGTATTGATGGGCTTCGTCCTGGTATTGATGCCGCTGGGCGGCATGATCTGGCACGACAGTCAGGCCCTCGAACACTTGAGCCAGTTGACCAGCGACGAGCTGGAGCGGGCGGTGCGCGATACCCGTCGGGCGACCCTGCTCACAACCCAGGCCATTGATCTGGAACGTACTCTTCGCCGTTATGCGGTACTGGGGGATGAGCGCATCCTGGCCAGTTACCAGCAGCAGCTTGCCAGTTACCGCAGCCTGCTCGCCGCTCATCAGGGCTCGATCCCGGATGCCGAGGCTTACACCGGCCTCGAGCAGGTGCTGGCCTGGCTCGAGAGCCTGCAGGATCTGGCCAAGGCCAGAGCCGCCTCGGCCAGCCCGCAATTTGATGAATTTAATCAAATTAATCAGCAGCTTGAAGTGATTACCCGAGGCCAGGTCGATGAGCATGTGAGCCGGGTACGCGCCATGATTGCAGAATTGATGAGAGAGATCTGGTGGGTCAGCGGTTTCGTGGCCGTGCTCAGCCTGCTGCTGGTGTTGTTGTTTACCTATCTGATTATCCACCCTGTGCGTCAGATTGAGTCGCGGATCTTGAGTCTGGGCGCGGGTGTGGAGCCGGACAAACGACCTGTGGACGGGCCAGCAGAGTTGGTGGTATTGGGGGAGCGTATCAACTGGTTGCACGACAAGCTCAAGGAGCTGGAACAGCAGAAATACCAGTTCCTGCGCCATGTTTCCCATGAGCTCAAGACGCCGCTGGCGGTGCTGCGGGAGGGCTCGGACCTGCTTGGCGAGCAGCTGGTGGGGCCGCTTACGCCGGATCAGCAGGAGATCTGCCAGATGCTGGAGGAGAACAGTCGCCGATTGCAGACCCTGATCGAACGTCTGCTCGATTTCAACCGCCTCAGCCAGCAGGAGGTGTTTACCCTGACGCCGGTGGCGCTGGCGCCCTTGCTGTCAGAGTTGACAGCAGAGTACCGGCTGGCGCTGGAATCCAAACAAATCAGTGTACACTTGCCGACCGATCCCATCATGTTGCAGGCGGAGCCGTATCGCTTGCGGTTGATCCTCGATAATCTGTTTTCCAATGCGGTCAGCTATGGCGCCAGGGGTGGCCAGATCTGGATCCGCGCCGGGCAGGATGCCAACTGCGGCTGGCTGGAAGTGGCCAACGAAGGGCCCGTCATTCCGGTAGCCGAACGGGAGCGGATCTTCGAGCCATTCGAGCAGGGGAGTATAGTGCGGCAAGGTTTGTTGAAAGGCTCCGGCATGGGGCTTTCCATCGCCCGCGAGTCGGCGATGAGCCTTGGCGGTGAATTGGTATTGATTGAAGACGAACAGGCTGATGTCTGTTTCCGGTTGACGTTGAAGTGAAGCAAAAGATGAAACACTGTGTTGTTCCGGTATTGATGATGGGCCTGCTCACAGGCTGTTCTTTGCTGCCAGCGCGTGACCCGGCGGCGTCGCCGGATCTCGCCCTCGCCAAGCGCATGGAGTTTGCCAACAAGGAGATGCAGGTACGCCTGCAATACTCGGACTGGCTGCTGGCCAGTCACGCTCAGCAGCGGGCGCAGGAGCGTCAGCGCCTCAAGGGTGCGACCGATGTCGAAAGCCGGGTCAGTCTGGCCATGGTCAATACCCACCCCTCCGAGTCAGTGGCAAACCGTCGGGCCGGGCTGGACAAACTCAAGAGCCTGCTGCCCGAGCTCGGGCTCGATGCCCAGGCTTTCCTGCGCAGCTGGATTGCGCTGGGTGAGGAGCTGCTGGTACGTGACAGCCGTCGTGACGACCAGAGTCAGGAGGTGCAGCGTCTGCGCCGCCAGATTGAACAGCTCTCCGCCATCGATGAACAGCTCAATCAACGCAAGCTCAACGGCAGTGGCGAGGCCCTGCCATGAGCCGGATCCTGCTGGTTGACGACGATGTCAGCCTGCTCAAGCTGATGAGCATGCGCCTGCGCAGCCAGGGCTATGAAGTGGATACCGCCGACAGCGCCGAAGGGGCGCTGGACAGACTGCGCCAGCAACGGGCCGATCTGGTGTTGAGCGACTTGCGCATGGCCGGCATGGACGGCCTGGCGCTGTTCGAGCGCATCCAGTCACAGTGGCTGGGGTTGCCTGTCATCATAATGACAGCTCACGGCACCATTCCCGATGCCATCCAGGCTACCCGCTCCGGGGTGTTCAGTTTTCTCACCAAACCCATCGACAAGGATGAGCTGTTTGCCACCATAGAGCATGCGTTGAGCCTGACACGCCCAAAGCAGCAACAGGAGTGGCAATCGCTGATCCTGACCCGCAATCCGCAGATGGAACAGTTGTTGATCCAGGCCAACAGCATAGCCGGCATGGAAGTGCCCGTGCTGATCATGGGGCCGTCCGGTTCAGGCAAAGGGGTGATGACTCAAGCCCTGCATCAGGCCAGCAGTCGTCGTGACAAGCCGCTGCATGTCATCAACTGCGCCGCCTTGCCGTGGCCTGCGCTGGATCTGCAGCTGTTTGGCGAGGACGGTCAGTCCGGCCTGTTCGAACAAGCCAAAGGCGCGACCCTGTTTCTCGACGAGATAGGAGATCTGTCGGAATCGCTACAGGCCAAGCTGTTGCAGGTGTTGCAGGAGTACGGTCAGGGTACGCCAGAGGTGCGGGTCATCAGCTCCAGCCATCAGGACCTGGTGACGGCGATGGAAGAGGGGCGTTTTCGGGAAGATCTTTTCTACCGCCTCAATGTGGCCAACATCACTTTGCCACCTCTCAGCGCCCGCAGTGAAGACATTCCGCTGCTGGCCAGACAGGCGCTGGACGAATATCGCAGTCGTCACAATGACTGTGCGGCCCTGGGTTTTTCACCCGAGTCGCTGGCCATGCTGGCGGCCGCCGCCTGGCCCGGTAACGTGCGTCAGCTCTACAGTGTGGTGGAACAGCTGGCGAGCCTCTGTTGCAGTCCTGTGATTGGGGTGTCCATGGTGGAGTCCGCCCTGAGTGGCGGTGGCGGGGGCATCCCCTCGTTCAACGAGGCGCGGGCCGAGTTCGAGAAGGAGTATCTGATCCGTCTGCTGCGTACCACTGAGGGCAACGTGACCCTGGCGGCCAACATGGCGGGCAGAAACCGTACCGATTTCTACAAGTTATTGAATCGGCACGGCATAGAGGCGGCAAACTTCAAGTCGAAGGGATAAGCCGGGCAGTATAGGTTTGCGTCCCGGCGAAGGATTATCCGCTGGTGAGTGCCATTCAGGCGGGATCGACTACGGCGGTAGAGGTTTGGGCTTTCTGGGTTTTCTGGGATAGCCAGAGCCCGATCGCTTTCATCAGATAACCGAACAGTGCGCCTATCACCAGGGACGGCAGTATCAGGCGCCACTCCCCCGCGGCACCGAAGGTGGCGCAGCAACCGGCGAAGGTGCCGGGAATGTAGCCCAGCCACTGCTGCTTTGCCTGCACGCACATCAGGGTCGCAACCACCCCCGTCATCACATAACCCGCCATGCCCGCTCCCCACCAGGCATCCCCGTGGATCAGCAGCAATGCCCACAGCATGCCGCTCCCATTGCACAGCATGGTTTGCAACAGCGCCTTGTAGCCACCGCTGGAGGCGAAGTAGCTGGTGCAGCCGAGAAAGCCGACCCAGGAGATGAGGCCGAGTGTGACGGCAACCCAGCCCCAGACGGCAGAGAGGATCCCGGTCGTGATGGCGATGGCGATCAATGGGCTCATGGCGTGACTCTTCAGTAGTGGAAAGTAGTGGAATTCGTAAAGAAAGGGAGCCTACCCCGCGCAGGGGGGGCGGCAAGCAGGGGCGAGATTGTGTGTGATCTTCATCACTCATTTCAACTCAGGAATACGCTTGCGCTCGCGAAAAAAATTCATTGGAGGCGTGCTCGACCCTGCACCATAGTTATGGGCCCTGTCCTGCTGATGGAGTGAGTCTGATGGCGCCAAATGTGATCGTTCCTCTGCTGGTATTCGTAGCATTGTTCCTGATCGGAACCATGGCCAAGGCTCTGCCCCTTTACCAGCTCATGTAAATTTTCGTGAAATAAAACTCGGCCGGGGCAGGTCTTATGGTTGTTACCCTCATAGCCCCGGGAGTTTTTCCATGTTGATCAAGCGCCGTTCTTCTCATCATCCCACCGAACAGGATGTTACCCCGGAAGCCGTCTATCAGGATCGCCGCCTTATCCTCAAAGGGTTGGGGCTGGGGGCCGCCACCCTGGCGTTTCCCGCTCAGGCTGGCGTGCTCGACCTCTTCTCCGCCGACAAACCGGCACCTGCCGCATCGACCAGACCGCTCAACATTCGCGCCACCGCCAGACCTGAGGGCGTGATCATCACCCCGGAGGAGAAGGCCACCACCCACAACAATTTCTATGAGCTGGGTACCGACAAGGGGGATCCGGCTCGCAACGGTCACTATTTAAAACCCGAGCCGTGGCAATTGCGGGTAGAGGGGGAGGTGGCCAAGCCCTTCACCCTGGATGTGTGGGACCTCATCAACAAGACAGAGCTGGAGGAACGCATCTACCGGCTGCGCTGCGTAGAGGCCTGGTCCATGGTGTTGCCCTGGAGCGGCATCAGTCTGGCGGAGCTCATTCGCCGTGCCGAGCCCACCAGTCGCGCCAAGTTCGTGGCCTTCGAGACCCTCTATGATCCCGAACAGTTGCCGGGGCAGGCATCCCGTTCTCTTGGAGGAGGCATAGATTATCCCTATGTGGAGGGGCTGCGCATTGACGAGGCGATGAATCCGCTCTCCTTCCTGGCGATGGGCCTCTATGGCAAGACGCTGCCCGCCCAGAACGGGGCTCCGATCCGGCTGGTGGTGCCCTGGAAGTACGGCTTCAAGAGCATCAAGAGCATCGTCTCCATCCGGCTGGTGGAAGAGATGCCACCGACCACCTGGAATCTGCTGGCATCGAACGAATATGGCTTCTACGCCAACGTCAACCCGGAGGTAGATCATCCGCGCTGGAGTCAGGCCAGCGAGCGCTTCATCGGGGAGGGTGGCATCTTCGGTGCCAAGCGTCAGCCTACCCTGATGTTCAACGGTTATGCCGACGAGGTGGCCTCGCTCTATCAGGGAATGGATCTGAGACAATGGTACTGAGACTGACAACCGCTCATACCAAGGGCCGAACCCATGGGGTGGTCCTCCCTTATCAAGCTATGGATCCAAGAAAATGGTACTGAGACTGACAGCGGTTCACATCAAGGGCCTGCGAGTGCTGGTGCATCTGGGTTCTCTCTGCTTTCTGCTCTGGCTGGGGTATGCCTTGCCAGCCGGGCTGCTGGGGGGGGATCCTGTGCAGGGCTTGACCCACTATCTCGGCAAGGGGGCGCTCAATCTCTTGCTGATCACCCTGCTGGTGTCACCGCTCGCCAAGCGCTGGCGGCAGGGGCAGCTCATCAAGCTGCGCCGCCCTCTAGGGCTCTGGTGCGCGGCCTGGGCCGGGTTGCACTTTATGGTGTGGCTGGGGCTGGATCTGCAATTCGACTGGGGGCTCATCGGCGGCGAGCTGGTGAAGCGCAGCTACATACTGGTGGGGGCAGTGGCGCTCTTGTTGCTGGTGGCGCTGAGCATCACCTCTATCCCCACCCTGCTGCGGGTCATGGGGCCGGCCTGGCAGAAGTTGCATAACTGGATCTATGCCGTTGCCCTGCTGGTGCCGGTGCACTACTGGTGGTCGGTGAAGAGTGGCTGGCAGGAACCGCTCATCTACCTGCTGCTGGCCTGTGCTCTGCTATGGCCACGGCGGGAGAAGTTGCTGCGCCCCTGGCGTCAGCGTCAACGCCAGAAGCTGAAAGAGGCGTGAGTTGCCGCTCAGGCATCACAGCGCAGAACTCGCATAGCAAAAGAGGCCTAATCGGCCTCTTTTTTGGTGATGTCGCCCGTGTAGGCATCGACCAGCAACTGCACTCGCTGTTCGTCGGCATCCAGGGTTTCTACCTCGAATTTATCCCCTTCCAGCTCCACTTCCCGAATGTCGTGGTACCCTTGGGCCAACAACAACTTGACCAGCGCCGGCATGTCGAGACGCGCCTGGGCCGCCCAGCCGAGGGTGGAGAAAAGGCAAAGGATCAGCAGGAAACTGCGTGGGATCATATTCATTCCGGATTCATGGCTGGCAGACTATAAACGGCATTATGTTAGGTTTTTGGAGATGAATCACCCATGAATAGAGCCCTGTCTCTGCTTGGGTTGTTGCTGCCCGTGATGGCGCAGGCGACCACGCCGAACGAGGCCTTGCTGCAACAAGCTGTCAGCGAGGGTCGGGTCAGGCCCTTTCATGAGGTGATGGAGGTGGCCTCCCTTCTGCCGGTGCGCGTGCTGCGCGTCGACCTGGGGGAAGAGGATGGCATCTGGCTGTATGAGCTCAAGCTCATCGACAGCGAGAACAGCGTCATCAAGGTCGGCTATCGCGCCGACAACCTGGAGATGGTGTGGCTCAAGGGCCACCATCTCGAGCGGCTGTTCGAGCCACGCCCGCCGCAAGAGGAAGATTGACCTTTGGGTGGGTGCCAGGTTGGGCTCCAAACTGACAATCCGGCACAACTGTTCAACCCTCCCATCTCCGTTGACGCAAGAGTAACCCTGCTTTGGATACCCATTTATGCGAATTCTGATAGTTGAAGATGAGAAGACCCTGGCGGGCCAGCTGGCCGAACAGCTGCGTCTGTCCGGTTTCGTGACAGACCTCTGCCACGATGGCAACGAGGCCGGCTTTCTCGGCGAGACCGAGCCTTATGACGCCATCATCCTGGATCTCGGCCTGCCGGGTCGCGATGGCCTGAGCGTGCTGAAGGAGTGGCGCAGCAAGGGGATCGATACCCCTGTGCTGGTGCTGACCGCCCGCGGCCAGCTGCACGAGAAGATTGAGGGGCTCAATGCCGGTGCCGACGACTACCTCACCAAGCCGTTCCAGGTGGCGGAGCTGGTCGCCAGGGTGCAGGCGCTGGTCAGGCGGGCGGCCGGCAATGCCAGTTCGATCCTGGAGATCGGCGGAGTGCGGCTCGACATGGCGGCCTCCCAGGTGTGGTACGAAGGCACCCCCATCAAGCTCACCGCCCATGAATTTCGGGTGCTGGGCTACCTGATGCAGCACAGGGGCAAGGTGGTGTCGCGCAGCGAGCTGATCGACCACATCTATGCTCAGGATTTTGACCGCGACTCCAATACCGTCGAAGTCTTCATCGGCCGGATCCGCAAGAAGACCCACGCAGATCTCATTGAGACTGTGCGTGGCCTTGGATACCGGATCAACGAATGAGTCGGGCCTTGATGCAACCCCTGCCAGGGTGCGGTGAATGAGGCTGGTCAGGACCCTGCGGGGGCGGCTGGTGGTCATCGCCATGGTCTGGTGTGGTCTCTTCCTGTTTGCCACAGGTTTCAGCCTGCAAACCATGATGCGCAACTATTGGCAAGAGGCGGAAGCCGACGGCCTGCGCCTGCAGCTCTACGATCTGCTCTCCCGGCTCGAGATCCAGCCAGACGGCCTGCCCATCGTCACCGAACCCATGGCCGACCCTCGCTTTCGTCAACCCTATTCCGGCTACTACTGGCAGCTGGAGCTGGGGGATGAGGTGGTCAGCCGCTCGCGATCCCTGTGGGATGTGCACCTCAAGGTGCAGGGCCTGAAGTCGGCGTTCGGCGATCCGGATCTGTTTGTCGGCAGGGGACCCAACAAGGAGCCCCTGCTCATCATGACGCGTACCGTGCTGCTGCCCGGGTCGGATCGGACGTTTACCCTGGTGATGGCCAAGGACAGCAGCGCCTTGACCCAGACCCTCAAGAAGACCCGCATCAGCCTGTTCCTGGGCCTCGGCTTCGCCGCCACGGGTCTGGTGCTGGGCTTCATGTTCCAGATCGTCTATGGTCTGCGTCCGCTGCATTTGCTGCGCCGCGAACTGGGACGGGTACATCAGGGGCATCAGGAGGGATTCCGGCTGCGTTATCCGCTGGAGATACAGCCGCTGGTGGAAGACATCAACCGCCTGCTGCACCACTACAGCGAGCTGCTGCAGCGAGCCCGCTCCCATACCGGCAATCTGGCTCACGCCCTCAAGACGCCGCTCAGCATAATGCGCAATCAGGTGGCCCAGTTGTCGCCGGAGGATCAAACCGCCATCGGCGAGCAGCTTGACCAGATCCAGCGCCACATCGACTATCACCTCGGCAAAGCGCGGGTGACCGGCGCCGCCAAGATCCTAGGGGTGTCGACCCCGGTGCGGGCACGGGTGGAGTACATCTGCCGTGCCTTCTCCCGTCTCTATCCGGGCAAGGAGGTAGATCTGCAGGTGCCGGCCAATCTGGCGGTCGGGGTGGAGGAGCAGGACTTTGACGAGATGGTGGGCAACCTGCTGGAGAACGCCTACAAGTGGTCGGCCGGTCAGCTGCGTATTTCCAGCGCCGAGCTGGGGGGCTGGATCACGCTGCGCATCGAGGATGACGGTCCCGGCATGAGCGAGGATCAGATCGCCAAGGCTGTGTTGCGCGGGGTACGGCTCGACGAGAAGGTGCCGGGCTCTGGGCTCGGCCTCAACATAGTCTCCGATCTGGCCGAGGCCTATCGAGGCAACCTCATCATGGGTCGGGCCGAGTTGGGTGGTCTGGCTGCGTCTCTGTCACTGCCCAAGGTGGCCAGGGTAGAGAGCTAGATATTATCAGCCCCGTTATGGGGCGGATGGAATTGTGGTGGTCTGGTAGCTTCCCTTCACTGCCCAAGGTGGCAAGGGGGGAGGGTCAGGCATAAGATAAGACACTTGTTCAAGCCTGAGGAAGGGTAGCAATGACAGACGATCCATGGGCACTATGTCACCTTGATGACTCGTTCGATTCCTCCGTGTTGGGGATCAAGGGGGCACAGCTTCAGTGGTTTGAAGACAGAGATAGCCTGATCGCATTCCTGCTGGAAGATTTCATCGATCTGCTGGCCGATGCCGGCGAGCTGGACGAAGACGAAGTTGCCAGTGCCCGCGAGCGCTTCACTCTGCTGGTGGAGCAGATCAGCGACGATCGTGCCTTGGTGGATGCGCTCAACGATCTCGCCTCCGGCCTGCGCCGTATCGCCTGGCTGGGGCCGCTCTCCGAGCTGGCCGAAGTCAGTGATGACTTCGCCGCCGGCCTGCGCCGCTATTTCTGGACTCAATACGATGGCGACGAAGATGACCCGGATGCCTGGGTGCCGGAAGAGCTCTGGCCCCAGCTGGTGGAGTGCGCGGAAGAGTATATGCAGGAAGGCGACTTCTGAGTCACCTTATCCAAGCTCTGGTGGTAGAGCGGGTGGCGTGCGCGAAGAGTACATGCAAGAAGGCGACTTCTGAATCACCAAGCCATAGCACATTGACAGCAATAAAAAACGGCGCCTGATGGCGCCGTTTTGGTTGGCCGAGTGCGGACTCAGCCGTTGGCCGGGACCGCGTGAGCGGTGTTGGCCAGTGCCGGGCCACTGTATTTCTCGATCTGCAGCTGGGCCATGTGGCCGCAGTTGCCCTGCGCCAAGCTGGAGGTGCCCTCGTCGAAGGTCAGGCAGTTGACGTTGCCGTTCTTGCAAATGGCCCCCGCCTCACCCGGTTTGGCCGGGTCGAACCAGGCCCCTTCACAGATGCGCACCACGCCAGGACGTATGTCTTTCGACACCAAAGCGCCCACCAGGATCTGGCCGCGATCGTTGAAGGCGCGCACCAGATCCCCATCCTGAATACCACGCGCCTTGGCATCATCCGGGTGGATCAGGATGGCCTCCCGATCGGCGATGGCGAACTTGTCTCGCAGCGGCGTGTTGTCCAGCTGGGAGTGCAGGCGCTGGGTCGGGTGCGAGGTATTGAGCGACAGCGGATAACGGCTGGCCGTTTCGCTCTTCACCCACTCCTTGGGCTCATACCACTTGGGATGGCCGGCGCAGTCGGCATAGCCCATGCCGGCGATGGTGTTGGAGAAGATCTCGATCTTGCCGGACGGGGTGCCGAGCGGGTTGAGCAAGGGATTCTCGCGAAAATCGGCGTGACGGATCCACTGGCGGTTCGCCTCCGGAATGGGGAAGCGGATGTAGTTGTTGGATTCCCAGAACATGTTGAATGGCGGCAGCGCCACCCGCGCGCCACGGGCCTGTGCAGCCATGCCGTCATACATCTGCTTGAGCCACAGCATCTCGTCCTTGCCTTCGGTGTAGGCTTCCAGCAGGCCCAGCTTGGCGGCAATGGCGCTGAAGATGTCGAAGTCGTTGCGTGACTCGTGCTGGGGCGGTACGCACTGGTGCATGGGGAACACGTAGCGCTGGGAGTAATCGCCCCCCATCTCCAGATCGTTGCGCTCATAGCTGGTGGTGGCCGGCAGCACTATGTCTGCGTGCTTGGCGGTGGCGGTCCAGTAGGGTTCGTGGACTATCACGGTCTGCGGCTTGCGCCACGCCTTGAGCAGGTTGTTGGTGTCCTGATGGTGGTGGAAGGGGTTGCCACCCGCCACATAGACCAGCTTGATGTCTGGATAAGTCACCTGACGACCGTTGAAGTCGATGGTCTTGCCCGGGTTGGCGAGACAGTCGGCGATGCGGGCCACCGGGATCGGGGCCGGACTGTTCTTGGGCGCGTTGCCGGCCGAGATACCCGCCAGTATGCCGCCCTTGGCGGTGGGGCTGCCACCGGAGGAGTAGTGGTAGCTGAAGCCGTAGCCGCCACCGGGCAGGCCGATCTGGCCCAGCATGGCGGCCAGGGTCACCAGCATCCAGTTGGGCTGCTCGCCGTGATGCTGACGCTGCATGCCCCAGCCCGCCATGATCATGGTGCGCTTGGACGCCATGTCGAGGGCCAGCTGACGGATCACGGCTGCATCGACACCGCAGACTGTGCTCGCCCACTCGGCACTCTTCGGCTGACCATCCTCCTTGCCCAGCAGGTAGGTGAGGAACTTGTCGAAACCACTGGTGTAGCGATCGAGGAAGGCCTGATCGTGCTTTTGCTCGGTATACAGGGTGTGGGCCACCCCCAGCATCATGGCCACGTCGGTATAGGCGTTCGGTGCAATCCACTCGGCCCCGGCCAGCTTGGCGGTCTCGTTGTAGACGGGATCGATGCTAATGATGCGAGTGCCCTTCTCCTTCAGCGCCTGGAAGCCGGCCTGACCCTCGTGGTCCGGCATGTTCCAGCTGTTCTTCAGGGTCACCTGGGCGTTGACGCCCCACAGCACCACCAGTTCGGCGTGTTCGATCACGTTCGGCCAGGCGGTCTGCTGCTCATACACCTCGATGGAGCCCATGACGTGGGACATGATCACCTGAGCGGCGCCGGCGGAGTAGTCACCGGCATAACCGGTGAAGCCACCGGCCAAGTTCATCAGGCGGTGCAGCAGGGTTCGGCTGTTGTGGAACATGCCGACGCTCTTCCAGCCGTAGGAACCGGCGTGGATCGCCTGCGGGCCGAAGTCGCTCTGCACCCGACCTATCTCGCCGGCCACCAGTTCGATGGCCTTGTCCCAGCTCACTCTCACCCATTCATCGGCGCCGCGCAGCTCGGGTCTGGCACCAGGGCCCTGCTCCAGCCAGCTCTTGCGCACCATGGGGTACTTGATGCGGTTCTTGGCATGGACCTGGTAGGGCGCCATGTCGATGAGGTCGTTCGGCGCCGGATCATCGGCTACCGGCTGGACGCGCACCATGCGACCATCTTCGACTATGGCTTCGAAGGCACCCCAGTGGGCGCCGGTCAGTATGCCCTTTTGGGCCGGGACCAGGGTCGGGAACTGCTCCAGCGCCGTGCTGATGGCCCGAGCCAGAGCACTCTTCGGGAAGATGCCGGCGAGCAGCGGCAAGGCCGCGCAGGCGCCGAGCCCCTTGAGCAGGTTGCGGCGGGACAGATTGGTGTTCTTATCGGTAAAAAAAGTCATGACGATTTCCTCTGTGCCAGCCTTAGTGCGCCGCGCTCATGTCACTGGCATGTTTCTGGACATACTGGGTCAGCATGCGAGCCTGTTCCGGGGTCAGGGAGGTACGGGATTCCATCCCCTTGATGACGCCGATCCACTGGTTGGCATTGAAGTGATCCAGCGCCGTGAGGCCGTGGCAGCCGGTGCAGTTGTTGGACATCAGGGTGGAGGCGTATTGCCACAGCTTGCCCTGATCGCCGATGAGCTGGGTCTGATCCACCCAGGCGGTCAGTTTGACCTGATGCCAGGTGAGGTTGGTGGCGCTGTCGGTTTCGCTCTGGCCGGTGACCAGGGATTTCTTGGCGGCATCGCCGACCAGCACGCTCAGGATCCGCTTGCCGGGGGCTGCGTAGAAGACTTCGCTCACGCCGTCCTGTTGCCAGCCTTCGATCTGCACCTGGGCACGGCCATTCTCGTTGGCCAGTACTTCCACCTTGGTGGAGGGCATCAGGGTGCCTTCATCTGTCTTGGCGGCGGCATCGAGGAACAGCGGCGCCGTGGCGATGGCGTAACGGGTAGTGACGTTGGCCGGAGTCTGGGCGGCAGCCTGGGCCAGCTCGCTGGCACCGGCGGCAGCCAGTTCGCTCATGTCAGGCATGATGTGGGCGACACCGCGGTGGCAGTCGATGCAGGTCTGGCCTTCCTTGATGGCAACCGGGTGCTCGGCCCGGGCATTGGGGCGCTGGGCCAGAATGTCCATGGCGGAGTAGCTGTGGCAGCTGCGGCAGGTGGCGGAGTCGTTGGCCTTGAGCTGGTCCCACACTGTCTGGGCCATGCGCAGCTTGTGCGATTCGTATTTTTCAGGGGTGTCGAGGGTGCCGATCGCCTCGTGATAGATATCCTTCACGGCGCGGATCTTGGTCCACAGATAGGCGCTGGGTTCATTGGGGATGTGGCAGTCTGCACACTCGGCGCGGATCCCCTTCACGTTCTGGAAGTGGACGCTACCCTGATACTCGGCCAGCGGGGTCTGCATGGAGTGGCAGGAGACGCAGAACTCGGTAGAACTGGTTTTATGCATCACTGTCATGGTGACACCCAATGCCGCGACGCCCAGCAGGGCTCCGAGCAGCAGGAGCCAGAACCAGGTCTTTCTCAATAATTTTCCAAGCATGGCGGCATTTTCCTACGATCAAATATTACCAATATAGTAGTAGCTAGAGAGAGGTAGGGTGTTGACCTCTATCATGATTTTTATTTTGTAATGTTATTTTAAATACATTTATTATTTTGTATTTTATCATTTAATTGAATTTAATTTAATGTCCGCGCGTTCCCTATCCAATTCGAACCCGTTCGGGTCAGGTTTCATTACATGGCCCGCATTCGCATCCTGAAGGGGAGTCGCCCGCTTTATCCCGAGTCGTACCTCTGACCGACAGCGTGCTCGTGATCAGCGACCCCGCGGATGGCCAGGCTTGGGCTTTGCAAAAGGCTCGGTATATACTGTTCGCATATACAGTATCCAGGTGTGTTTACCATGCGACTCTTTATCGCCGAGAAGCCCAGTCTTGGCCGAGCCATTGCCGATGTGTTGCCCAAGCCCCACAAGAAGGGGGAGGGCTTCATCGAGACAGCCCAGGGGGATGTGGTGACATGGTGCATCGGCCACCTGCTGGAGCAGGCCGAGCCGGATGCCTACGACGCCGCCTTCAAGCAGTGGCGCATGGAGCAACTGCCCATCATCCCCGCCCAGTGGCAGCTGGTGGCCAAGCCCAAGACCAAGACCCAGCTAACCGTCATCAAGCGGCTGATCAAGCTGGCCGACTGTGTGGTGAATGCCGGTGACCCGGACAGGGAAGGGCAACTGCTGGTGGACGAGGTGATCGACTTTCTCGGCTACCCCAAGACCAGACCGGTGCAGCGCTGCCTTATCAGCGATCTCAATCCGCCGGCGGTGCGCCGCGCCCTCGACAAGCTCAGAGACAACAAGGAGTTCGTGCCGCTGGCGGTATCGGCACTGGCCCGCAGCCGTGCCGACTGGCTCTATGGCATCAACATGACCCGGGCTTACACCCTGCTCGGTCGCAAGGGCGGTTGCAGCGAACTGCTGTCGGTCGGTCGGGTACAGACCCCGCTGTTGGGGCTGGTGGTGCGACGGGATCTGGAGATAGAGGCCTTCGTACCCAAGCCCTTCTATGAGGTGCTGGCCTATCTGGTGACTGAAGGTAATGAGCGCTTCAGTGCCAAGTGGCTGCCCTCCGAGGCCTGCCTGCCCTGGCAGGACGATGAGGGGCGGGTGCTCAACCGGGCGCTGGCGGAGAAAGTGGTCAGTCGTATCAATGGCCAACCAGCATCGGTAGAAGAGGTAGAGGAACAGGCCCGCAAGCAGGCAGCACCGCTGCCCTACAACCTCTCCAGCCTGCAGATCGATGCTGCCAAGCGCTTTGGCATGGATGCCAAGCGAGTGCTGGATGTGTGTCAGGGGCTCTACGAGCGCCACAAGCTCATCACTTATCCCAGATCCGACAGCCGTCACCTGCCCAGCGATCACTTCAATCGGGCGGCCCAGGTACGGGAGGCCATCGCTGCCACTGCGCCGGCACTCGCCAGGGCGGTGAGCGAGGCGGACGGCAAGATCCGCAGCAAGGCGTGGAATGACAGCAAGGTGGATGCCCACCACGCCATCATCCCCACCGAGAAGCGTGGCAACGAGGGCAGCCTCAGCGGCGATGAAGCCAAAATCTACGGTCTGGTGGCGCGCCAATACCTGCTGCAGTTCTACCCTCCGTTCGAGTACAACGACAGCAAGGTGCTGCTGCGTATCGCGGGTGGCCTGTTCCTGGCCAAGGCGCGGCGGATCCTCAAGGCGGGCTGGAAGGCGTTGCTGGGGGTTGAAGAAGATGACGATGAAGAGAAAGCCGGTACCCTGCCCGCCCTGAAAGAGGGGGAGCAACTGCTGTGCGAGCGCGGTGAGCTGCTGGAGAAGATGACCCAGGCGCCCAAGTCGTTCACCGACGCCACCCTGCTGGCCGCCATGACCGGCATAGCTCGCTACGTGCAGGATCCCGAGATCCGCAAGACGTTGCGCGAAACGGACGGCCTCGGTACCGAGGCGACCCGGGCCGGCATCATAGACCTGCTGTTCAGGCGTCGTTTTCTGGTGCGCCAGGGCAAGAGCATCAAGGGCACGCCCACTGGGCGGGCACTGATCCTGGCGCTGCCCGCCACCGCCACCACGCCGGACATGACGGCTCTGTGGGAGCAGAGCCTGGGCCAGATTGCCGAGCGGCACGCCAGCTATCAGCAATTTATGGGGCCACTGACAGATCAGTTGAACGCCTTGATTGAGGGAGCCCGGCAGGATTCCGGTGCCAGCTTCAGCGCCCTGCCCAAGACTGCGTCGGGGGCCGGCAAGCCGCGTTTTACCCGTCGCAAGATCAGCGCAGGCACCACTGGCACTCCTCGCAAGAGTACCGGCAAGCGCCAGGCCAAGAGCAAGGCGACCTGAGTCGCCGCGCCGCAATACCAGGCTGGATAAGCCAAATAGAAAAAGGGGCCCTTGGCCCCTTTTTCTATATTGCACCTGGAACTAGCCCGTATAGACACTCTCTTCCGGGTACTTGATGCGGGTTTCGCTCGGGCGCGCCAGCATGAAAGCCAGGGTCAGCGGGCCGAGACGACCACAGATCATCACCAGAGCCAGGATAAGCTTGCTCGGCTCGCTCAAGGAGGCAGTAATGCCGGTAGAAAGCCCCACAGTGGCGAACGCAGAGACGGTCTCGAACATGATTTTGTCGAACGGCAGATCCTCGGTCACCATCAGCAGGAACATCGCCAGCATCAGTACCATGGTGCTGACTATGATGATGGCCAGCGAGCGGGTCACTATCTGGGGTGACAAGGTGCGACCAAAGGCTGTGACATGGGGTCGCTTGCTCAGGAAGGCACGGGTCGCCAGCAGCACCACCGCAAAGGTGGTCACCTTGATACCACCGCCGGTAGAGGTGGTACCCGCCCCGATAAACATCAGCATCATCAGGAATAGCAGGGCCGCAGGGGTCATCAGCCCGATATCCATGGTATTGAAGCCCGCGGTCCGCGCACTGGCAGAGTGAAAGAAGGCAGCCAGCCACTGTCCCCCAAGGGAGGTGGCGCCAAGGGTGCCCGGATTGTTGCGCTCCAGCAGCCAGAACATCAGGGTGCCCAGCAGCAGCAGGGCTGGGGTCATCACCAGCATCAGCTTGCTGTGCAGCTTCAGCTTGCGCCAGCGCCGGTTGCGCACCAGATCGACGACGACAGTAAAGCCGATTCCCCCGAGGACCAGCAGACCAGCGATGGTCAGGCTGATGATAGGGTCATCCCGGTAGTTCATCAGGTTATTGGAAAATAGCGAGAAACCGGCGTTGTTAAAGGCAGAAACCGCATGGAAGAAGCTGACGTAAAGGCCGTGTTCCCAGCCCATATCGGGCACCCAGCGGATGGCCATGACAGCGGTGCCGATCAGCTGGGCGATAAAGGCGAACAACACTATGCGTCTGACCAGCCCCACTATGTTGACCGAGCCCTCCTGTCCCAGCGCCTCCTTGGCCAGCACCTGCTGGCGCAGGCCGACCCGTTTGCTGAACATGGCGATCAGCAGCAGTGTCATTGTCATCTGACCCAGACCGCCAATCTCCATCAATATCAACAGGAAGATCTGCCCCTGCAGCGTGAAGGCGGTACCTGTATCCACCACACCGAGCCCGGTCACGCTGATGGCCGAGGTGGCGGTGAACAGGGCGTTGACGAAGGTCACCTCGCCATTGTGGCTGGAGGGTTGCACCAGAAAAATGGTGCCGATCAGCAGGATGACCAGAAAGCTGCCCAGGATCAGCTTGGCTTCGCTCCAGCGGGAGTTGTCATCCCGATGCAGGGCGAAGGCGTAGCTGCTGCGCCAATTGATCATAGGGTTTCCAGCCAGTGGTCGATGGCGTGTTTGTTGCCTGCCATGATCAGTATGTCGCCCAGTTGCAGCTCCATCTTGCCGGTCAGCACGTTATGCAGCACATCGCCTCGCTTGATGGCGAGCAGCTGAAAGTCGTTCTGCTGCAGCAGATGCAAGTCACCGAGATTGCGGGCATTTTGCTGCAGACCGATAACGACTTCGGTCAGCACCATATCGTGGCCCAGCTCCAGATAGTCGAACAACCGGTTGTCCAGCATGCTCTGGGCGACCCGTCGGCCCATGTCCCACTCCGGATTGATCACCTTGTCGGCCCCGACTTTATGCAGGATTTTGGCGTGAAACTTGTCACGGGCCTTGACCCACACCTTCTTCACGCCCGCCTCTTTCAGGACGAGAGTGGTGAGTATGCTGGTCTCGAGGTTGTCACCGATGGCGACGAAAACGATATCGAAGTTGGCCAGCCCCAGCTCGGCTACGGTAGCCTCATCGGTCGCATCGGCGACGACGACATGGCTGCACAGGGTAGCTATCTGGCGGGTCTTACTTTCGTCGATATCAATCGCCAGCACCTCGGCATCCTGCCGTTGCAGCTCTTCGCACAGGGCGCTGCCAAACAGACCCAGTCCGATGACGGCAAATTGGTTGTTCATGAGTACTTCCTCAGGAGTCGGAGCCGGATACTCTACTCCAGCAGATCGAGTCCGAAAAGAGGGCGGGATTTTTCGTCCGGCGGGAATATAAGGTAGACTGCCCGCTTGCTATTGTCGGGACACGCAGATGAAACTCACCCCCCACGCCTCCTTGTTGACGCTCAACACCCTGGCCCTCGATGCCCACTGCCTCTGGCTGGCGGAGGTAGACAATCTTGATGACCTGCCGCAGATCCTGGCCAGTCCTGAACTGGCAGAATTGCCCCGCCTGGTGTTGGGTGGCGGCAGCAATATATTGTTTTGCAATGATTTCGCTGGCCTGGTGGTACTCAACCGGCTGAAGGGTATCGCACTGCAGGATGAGGGGGAGCACTGGCTGTTGCATGTGGCCGCCGGTGAGGACTGGCATCAACTGGTGTGTCATGCCCTGCAACAGGGCTGGTATGGTCTGGAGAATCTGGCGCTGATCCCGGGCACAGTCGGCGCCGCGCCGGTACAGAATATCGGTGCCTACGGGGTCGAGCTGGCTCGTTTCTGTGCCTATGTGGAGGCATTCAACTGGCAGACTGGTCAGGTGGAGCGTATCAAGGCCGCCGATTGTCATTTCGGCTACCGTGACAGCATCTTCAAGCACGCCTGTCAGGATTCTCACTTCATTACCGCCGTCGGTCTGCGTCTGCCCAAGGCCTGGACGCCCATGCTGGGCTACGGCCCGCTGGCGGCGCTCGGTGACACGCCCACGGCGCAGGCCATCTTCGATACCGTCTGCGCCACCCGGATGGCCAAGCTGCCGGATCCCAACCTGCTCGGCAATGCGGGCAGCTTCTTCAAGAACCCCGTGGTAACGACGACGCTGGCCGATACGCTCAAGCAGCAATATCCGCAGATGCCCTGCTATCCGGCTGGGGAAGGGCAGGCCAAGCTGGCGGCGGGCTGGCTCATCGATCAGTGCGGCCTGAAAGGCTTCGCCATCGGCCGCGCCGCCGTCCATCAGGAGCAGGCGCTGGTGCTGGTCAATCTGGGGGGCGCCAGCGCCATGGAGTTGATCGCGCTGGCGGCCCATGTCCGTGATAGCGTGGAACAAAAGTTTGGCGTGGCACTGGAGCACGAGGTGCGCTTCATGGGGCCGCAGGGCGAAACCTGGCTCGACGAGGTGCTCTCATGACCCTGACTCCCATCAGACAGACCCTGATCACCCTGCTCAGCGACGGCCAGTTTCACTCCGGCGAACAGCTGGGCGAGCAGCTTGGCATCAGCCGGGCGGCGGTGAGCAAACACATGGCTGCGCTCAAGGAGCTGGGGTTGGATCTCTTTAGCCTGACCGGCAAGGGCTACCGGCTGGCGGTGCCGATGGCGCTTTACGATCAGGCCACCTTGCAAGCGCTGGCCCCGATGGCGCCGGTGCACTGTTTTCCGGTCATTGGCTCGACCAATCAGCACCTGCTGGATCGGGTCAATGATCTGCGCTCCGGCGAGAGTTGTCTGGCCGAGTGCCAGACCGCCGGGCGCGGTCGCCGTGGCAAAGCCTGGATTTCGCCGTTCGGTTGCCAGCTGATCCTCAGCATGTACTGGCGGCTGGAACAAGGCATGGCGGCGGCCATGGGGCTGAGTCTGGCGGTCGGCGTGGCAGTGGTTGAAGCGCTGGAGTCCCTTGGCTATCAAGGGGTCGAGCTCAAGTGGCCGAACGACCTCTACTATCAGGGCCGCAAGCTGGCGGGGATACTGGTGGAGATGAGCGGTAGCGCCGGGGCCAGCTGTCATCTGGTGATCGGCATCGGTCTCAATCTGGCGATGCCTGCCCGCGAAGGGGAGAAGATCGATCAGGCCTGGGCCGAGCTGCGCCACATCAATCCGGAACTGGTGGATCGCAATCAGTTGGCAGCCCGGATGATCGTCCATCTGCAGCGGGCGTTGCACACCTTTGAGCAACAGGGGTTGGCAAGCTTTGTCGATGACTGGAATCGGCTCGATCACTTTGCCGGTCGCCCGGTGCGCCTGCTGATGGGAGATCAGGAGATCCGCGGCATCGCCCGTGGCATCGACGATCGCGGCGCCCTGAGACTGGAGACGGGCGAAGGGGTCAAATTCTATCTGGGGGGCGAGCTATCCCTGCGCCGGGGCGACTAAGGGCCAGCAAGGCCGCTGATGATGCCAAATAGAAGAGGGGGCCTGCGGGCCCCCTCTTCGTTATCCGGCAACTGCTGTCATCATTTGCGCAGCTTGATCTGCTCGATGGCGTGCTCATGGCCCTTGGTCATGATCAGGTTGGCACGCTCACGAGTTGGTAGGATATTTTCCTGCAAATTCAAATAGTTGATATCTTGCCAGATGTTGCTGGCGATCCGGGTCGCCTCACTCTCCGCCAGTTTGGCGTAGTTATGGAAGTAGGAGTCGGGATCCGAGAAGGCACCGCTTCTGAACTTGAGGAAGCGTTCGATATACCAGGTGCGCAGCAGTTCGGCATCGGCATCCACATAGATGGAGAAGTCGACGAAGTCCGACACGAAGACCCGATGGGGCTCCTGGGGGTAGTCCATGCCGCTTTGCAGCACATTGAGTCCTTCCAGGATCAGGATGTCCGGCTGCTCCACCACCTTCTTCTCATCGGGAATGATGTCGTAGATAAGGTGGGAGTAGACAGGTGCCTCTACCTTCTCATGGCCGGCCCGGATATTGGCGACAAACTCCACCAGATGGCGGATGTCGTAGGATTCCGGGAACCCCTTGCGGCGCATCAGGCCGCGCTCTTCCAGTACCTTGTTGGGATAGAGGAAGCCGTCGGTGGTGACCAGCTCTACCCGCGGATGTTCCGGCCAGCGCTCCAGCAGCGCCTGCAGAATACGGGCCGTGGTGCTTTTGCCCCCCGCCACGCTGCCGGCAATGCTGATGATATAGGTACCCTTGCCGCGGGACTGACCGAGGAACTGCTCCAGTACCCGGCTGCGACGCTGCTTGGCTTTGACATAGAGATTGAGCAGGCGGGAGAGGGGCAGGTAGATCTCTTCCACTTCCCGCAATGACACCTTCTCGTTGATCCCGCGCAGGGTCTGCAGATCGTGTTCGGTCAGGGTCAGGGGGACCGAATCGCGCAATAACGCCCATTGATCGCGGGTGAATTGCAGATAGGGGTTATGCTCTGTCGTCATGGTGTCATCACTGTTTCTTGGGCAGGGCGACCATACACCAAGGGGTGGGGAGCGACAAGCTATGCTGCGGATCCGAGCAGGGAGTGAGTCCTTTTTTGCATACTTCCCGGCAATAATGCACATTTTGCAAGGCGCAATGGTTGCATCCCCAAAATCCTTACAATAAAATGCGCGACGCTTGGATGTCTGTCGTTATTTGCCCGGCAAAAGCGATAAAACAACGGGTGCAAGCAGAATTACCGTTGTGGCATTTATGCACCGGAGGGGTTCCCGAGCGGCCAAAGGGATCAGACTGTAAATCTGACGGCTCTGCCTTCGAAGGTTCGAATCCTTCTCCCTCCACCATATTTCTCTGCGGTTTGAGTTCTTTGGGTTAGAGAAATGCGGGCATCGTATAATGGCTATTACCTCAGCCTTCCAAGCTGATGATGCGGGTTCGATTCCCGCTGCCTGCTCCAAGATGCTGATATGGCTCAGGCGATAGCAAGAGTCACACCTTAGCGGGTGAGTTCGGCAATCGAACCTGGCTGCCAGCACCAACCTCTCTTCCCTACCAGATTCAAATCCATCATATAAACTGTTCTGTGGTTAGCTTGCCACCGCGTACTCAGCGTTAGTTTAGAGGGACGATCATGTCTAAAGAAAAATTTGAGCGTAACAAACCGCACGTTAACGTGGGTACCATCGGCCACGTTGACCACGGTAAAACCACCCTGACTGCAGCCATCACCAACGTGCTGGCCAAGCACTTCGGTGGTAAAGCTTTCGCCTTCGACCAGATCGACAAGGCACCGGAAGAGCGTGAGCGTGGTATCACCATCAACACCTCCCACGTAGAATACGATACCGCTACCCGCCACTACGCGCACGTAGATTGCCCGGGTCACGCCGACTACGTTAAAAACATGATCACTGGTGCTGCCCAGATGGACGGCGCGATCCTGGTAGTAGCCGCGACCGACGGCCCGATGCCGCAAACTCGTGAGCACATCCTGCTGGGTCGCCAGGTTGGTATCCCGTACATGATCGTGTTCATGAACAAGTGCGACATGGTAGATGACGAAGAGCTGCTCGAACTGGTCGAGATGGAAGTTCGTGAACTGCTGACCGAGTATGACTTCCCGGGTGATGACCTGCCGGTAGTTCGTGGTTCCGCGCTGAAAGCGCTGGAAGGCGACGCGGCATGGGAAGAGAAGATCATCGAGCTGGCTGGCCACCTGGATACCTATATCCCGGAGCCGGAGCGCGCAATTGACCTGCCGTTCCTGATGCCTATCGAAGACGTATTCTCCATCGCTGGCCGTGGTACCGTAGTAACCGGTCGTGTAGAGCGCGGTATCGTCAAAGTCGGTGAGACCGTAGAAATCGTGGGTATCAAAGATACCGTTTCTACCACCTGTACCGGTGTTGAAATGTTCCGCAAGCTGCTGGACGAAGGTCGTGCAGGCGAGAACATCGGCGCGCTGCTGCGTGGCGTCAAGCGTGAAGACGTAGAGCGTGGTCAGGTACTGGCCAAGCCGGGCTCCATCAAGCCGCACACCAAGTTTGAATCTGAAGTGTACGTACTGTCCAAAGAAGAAGGTGGTCGTCATACCCCGTTCTTCAAAGGCTACCGTCCGCAGTTCTACTTCCGTACAACCGACGTGACCGGTACCATCGAACTGCCGGAAGGCGTAGAGATGGTAATGCCAGGCGACAACATCAAAATGGTTGTTACCCTGATTGCGCCGATCGCAATGGATGACGGCCTGCGTTTCGCTATCCGTGAAGGTGGCCGTACCGTAGGTGCCGGTGTTGTAGCCAGCGTGATTGCTTAATCTTTGGCTTACATAAATAAAGCAAAGCCCCTATAATAGGGGCTTTCTTATGTAGGGGCGTAGTTCGAATTGGTAGAACAGCGGTCTCCAAAACCGATGGTTGCGGGTTCGAGTCCTGCCGCCCCTGCCATATACCTCGTCTCGTACGGGGCTTTTGTGTCTTTGGTTACGTCAGATACAGGTGGGTTGTATGAGTGTTAGTTCTGAGAGCCAGGGCGGAAGCAAGGATACCCTGCTTTGGGGCCTGGTTTTCATCATCCTGGCGGCCGCTGTAGTGGGTAATTACCTGCTCAACGATATTGTCGCTGCCGTCCGCGCCCTGGGTGTGGTCGTTGTCATTGCTGCTGCTGGTGCAGTAGCCCTGCAAACCACCAAGGGAAAGGCGACACTGGCATTTGCCCGTGAGTCTCGCCTGGAAGTCCGCAAGGTCGTATGGCCGACCCGTCAGGAAGCCATTCAGACAACCCTGATTGTGCTGGCGGTGACTGCCGTGATGGGGCTGTTGCTGTTCATGCTGGACGGTGCCTTGGTCTGGTTGGTCAACTTGATTACCGGAGTGTAAGGATAAGCCATGACTGAACAACGTGAACAACGTATGAGATGGTATGTCGTGCAGGCATTCTCCGGCTATGAAGGTCGGGTAGCTAAATCCCTGCGCGAACATATCAAGATGCATGGCATGGAAGACATGTTCGGTGAAGTACTGGTCCCGACTGAAGAAGTGGTCGAGATGCGTGCTGGCCAGAAGCGCAAGAGTGAGCGCAAATTTTTCCCGGGCTACGTGCTGGTTCAGATGCTCATGGATGAAACCACATGGCACTTGGTGCGTAACGTACCGCGTGTGATGGGCTTCATTGGTGGCACATCTGATCGCCCGGCTCCTATCTCTGATAAGGAAGCCGATGCGATCCTGAACCGCCTGCAAGATGCCCACGACAAGCCGCGTCCGAAAACCCTGTTTGAACCGGGTGAAATGGTGCGGGTTGCCGATGGTCCGTTCGCCGACTTCAACGGTACCGTTGAAGAGGTGGACTACGAGAAGAGCCGCGTGAAGGTCTCTGTTTTGATCTTCGGTCGCTCAACGCCGGTAGAACTGGATTTTGGTCAGGTCGAAAAGGGCTGATTAAACTCTGTACGTTAACGGTTGTCAGGGGCAGCGAATGTCACTATAATTCGCTGCCCCTTTATTAGTTGGGGAGCCGTTTGCAGGAGCATGTCTCCGAGGCGCTAGAACCCATTTCTGAGGTATTTTTCTAATGGCTAAGAAAGTCACGGCTTATATCAAGCTGCAAGTTAAGGCTGGCAGTGCTAACCCCAGCCCTCCCGTTGGTCCTGCTCTGGGTCAGCACGGTGTTAACATTATGGAATTCTGTAAGGCGTTCAACGCTCGTACAGAGAAGCTGGAAAAAGGCTCACCGACTCCGGTCGTGATCACCGTTTACAGCGACCGTTCCTTCACCTTCGAAACCAAGACTCCGCCTGCTGCCTTCCTGTTGAAGAAAGCTGCAGGTATCCAGTCTGGTTCAGCCAAGCCGAACAAAGACAAGGTTGGTAAGGTGACTGTTGCCCAGCTGCAAGAAATCGCCAAGACCAAAGAGCCGGATATGACCGGTGCCGATCTGGATGCAAAAGTACGTTGCATCGCAGGCTCCGCTCGTTCCATGGGCCTGGTAGTGGAGGATTAAGACAATGGCAAAACTTTCCAAGCGTATGCGCGTTATTCGCGAAAAAGTTGACGGTACCAAAGAGTACTCCATCAACGAAGCCATTGCCCTGCTGAAAGAACTGGCTACCGCCAAGTTCGTTGAAAGCGTTGACGTTGCTGTCAACCTGGGTATCGATGCTCGTAAATCTGACCAGAACGTTCGTGGTGCTACTGTACTGCCGCACGGTACCGGTCGTGATGTACGTGTTGCCGTATTCACCCAGGGTGCCAACGCCGAAGCTGCCAAAGCTGCCGGTGCTGAACTGGTTGGTATGGATGACCTGGCCGATCTGGTCAAGAAAGGCGAGATGAACTTCGACGTCGTCATCGCATCCCCGGATGCCATGCGTGTTGTTGGTCAACTGGGTCAAATCCTGGGCCCGCGTGGCCTGATGCCGAACCCGAAAGTTGGTACTGTAACCCCGAACGTTGCTGAAGCTGTGAAGAATGCTAAAGCTGGTCAGGTTCGTTACCGTAATGACAAGAATGGTATTATCCATACCACTCTGGGTAAGGTTTCTTTCGACGAAGTTCAGCTGAAAGAAAACTTGGAATCACTGCTGGTTGCCCTGAAAAAGGCCAAGCCGTCTTCCGCCAAAGGTATCTTCATCAAGAAAGTCAGCATCTCCACCACCATGGGTGCCGGTGTTGCCGTAGACCAAGCTTCTCTGGAAGCTCAGGCCTAATTGATGGATTTTACAAGGCGCAAAATTTAATCTATAATTTTGCGCCTTGATTGGTTGGGGGCTTCGACCTCCGTCCAAGACCGCAGGAGGCCGCAAAGCCTTAATCCTTCCTGCGTAGACGGTGCCGGAAACCCAGCGAGAAAGATTCTTTCTCTTCTGGAATCCTGCTACCGCATCGTTCCCCTCTGTTGTGAAGGTAGGGGGGATGTGTCAGTACTGAGTCATGAGACTCAGATTCAATCCAGGAGTTAAGCCAATGGCATTGGGACTCGAAGACAAAAAGGCAATTGTTGCTGAAGTCAACGAAGCTGCCAAAGGCGCCCTGTCCGCAGTTGTAGCCGATTCTCGCGGCGTCACTGTAGACAAGATGACCGTCCTGCGTAAAACCGCTCGTGAAGCCGGTGTGTACATGCGCGTTGTGCGTAACACCCTGCTGCGTCGCGCGGTTGAAGGTACCGAATTCGCGTGCCTGAACGACGTATTGACTGGTCCTACCTTGATTGCTTTCTCCAACGAACACCCGGGCGCTGCTGCTCGTCTGTTCAAAGAGTTTGCCAAAGCGAACCAAAAGTTCGAAATCAAGGCCGGCGCTTTTAACGGTGAGTTTATCGCCGCAGCACAAATTGATCGTCTGGCCACGCTGCCGACTTACGACGAAGCAATTGCGAAGTTGATGGCGACTATGAAAGAAGCCTCTGCTGGCAAGCTGGTTCGTACCATCGCTGCTGTGCGTGATCAGAAACAAGCTGCTGCTTGATTCTCGCCTATTTAGGCTGTTTGAGTTTATTCAACATCAGGAATTTTTGTCATGTCTATCACTAAAGACCAAATCATCGAAGCCGTTGCTTCCATGTCCGTAATGGAAGTTGTTGAGCTGATCGAAGCTATGGAAGAGAAGTTCGGTGTTTCTGCCGCTGTTGCTGTTGCTGCCGGTCCGGCTGCTGAAGCAGTAGAAGAGAAAACCGAGTTCGACGTAGTTCTGACTGCTGCTGGCGCCAACAAAGTTGCCGTCATCAAGGCCGTTCGTGCCGCTACCGGTCTGGGCCTGAAAGAAGCCAAGGACCTGGTAGAAGCCGCTCCTGCCAACCTGAAAGAAGCCATCTCCAAAGATGAAGCTGAAACTCTGAAGAAGCAGCTTGAAGAAGCTGGTGCTTCTGTTGAGATCAAATAATCTGCATTTATGTAGATTAGCCTGATAAAACAGGCTAGGGCTGGTGAATATTTGTTCACCAGCCTTTTTGCGCTGTAGACTGAGAGCATTTCACACCGTTTACGACTCTCGGTGCACCAGCAATCCGGACCGTATCATCGTCCGGGCCAACACAAAACGGTGTTGAGACAGAGCTGTCCCGCGGGACAGAGTGGGTCACTTATCAGCGAGCTGAGGAACCCTATGGTTTACTCTTATACCGAAAAAAAACGCATTCGTAAGGACTTCGGTAAGCGAGACCAGGTACTGGACACGCCTTATCTGTTGTCCATTCAGCTGGACTCCTTCAAGCAGTTCATCGAGGCTGACCCGGAAGGTGAATATGGCCTAGAGGCCGCTTTCCGTAGCGTTTTCCCGATCACCAGTTACTCCGGTAGTGCTGAGCTTCAGTATGTCAGCTATCGCCTGGGTGAGCCGGTATTTGACGTAAAAGAATGCCAGATCCGTGGAGTGACCTACTCCGCGCCGCTGCGTGTCAAGCTTCGTATGGTTCTGTACGATCGTGAAGCAGCTGCCGGCACCGTCAAAGACATCAAGGAACAAGAAGTATACATGGGCGAAATTCCGCTCATGACCGAGAACGGCACCTTTGTTATCAATGGTACCGAGCGGGTAATCGTCTCCCAGCTGCACCGTAGCCCGGGCGTCTTCTTCGACCACGATAAAGGCAAAACTCATTCATCCGGTAAGGTGCTGTATAACGCCCGCGTTATCCCCTACCGTGGTTCCTGGCTGGACTTCGAGTTCGATGCAAAAGACAATCTGTTTGTCCGTATCGACCGTCGCCGTAAATTGCCGGCTTCCATTATTCTGCGCGCCCTGGACTTCAGTTCCGAAGAAATCCTGGCCAACTTCTTCGAGACCATAGGTTTTGAAGTAAAAGATGGCAAGTTGATGATGGATCTGGTGCCGGAGCGCCTGCGTGGTGAAACTGCGACCTTTGACATCGTGGCCAATGGCGCCGTGGTGGTTGAGACCGGTCGTCGTGTGACTGCGCGTCACATCCGTCAGTTGGAAAAAGATGCCGTTACCCAGATTGAGGTACCGGTTGAGTATGTTGTTGGCAAAGTTGCTGCCAAGAACTACACGCATCCGCAAACTGGCGAAATGGTTGTGACTGCCAACCAGGCATTGAGCCTGGAAGCGGTTGCCAACCTGTCCCAAGCCGGCTTCAAGCACTTCGAGGTTCTGTTCACCAACGAACTGGATCACGGTGCCTACATGTCCGAGACCCTGCGTATCGACTCCAGCTCCAGCCGTTTGGAAGCCCTGGTCGAAATTTATCGCATGATGCGTCCGGGCGAGCCGCCCACCCGTGAAGCAGCAGAACAGCTGTTCGAGAACCTGTTCTTCTCTTCCGAGCGTTACGACCTGTCTACCGTAGGTCGGATGAAGTTCAACCGTCGTCTGTCCCGTGAAGATGAGACCGGCGCTGGCACTCTGACCAAAGACGACATCGTCGAAGTCATGAAGCGCCTGATCGACATCCGTAACGGCAATGACGAAGTGGACGATATCGACCACCTGGGTAACCGTCGTATCCGTTCTGTCGGTGAAATGGCTGAAAACCAGTTCCGTGTCGGTCTGGTGCGTGTCGAGCGTGCGGTCAAGGAGCGTCTCTCCCTGGGCGACCTGGACACTCTGATGCCGCAGGATCTGATCAACGCCAAGCCGATCTCCGCCGCAGTCAAAGAGTTCTTTGGTTCCAGCCAGCTGTCTCAGTTCATGGACCAAAACAACCCGCTGTCCGAAGTCACCCACAAGCGCCGTATCTCTGCGCTGGGCCCGGGCGGTTTGACCCGTGAGCGTGCCGGTTTTGAAGTTCGAGATGTGCACCCGACTCACTACGGTCGTCTGTGCCCTATCGAGACTCCTGAAGGTCCGAACATCGGTCTGATCAACTCTCTGTCCGTGTACTCTCGTACCAACGAGTATGGTTTCCTCGAGACGCCGTACCGTAAAGTCATTGACGGTGTGATCACCGACGAAGTGGACTATCTGTCTGCTATTGAAGAAGGCAAGTACGTGATCGCACAGGCTAACGCCGCGACCACCGAAGATGGCCGTCTGAAAGATGAATTGATCCCGTGCCGCCACAAAGGTGAATCCACCTTTATGAACGCCGACCAGATCCAGTATATGGACGTGAGCCCGCAGCAGATCGTATCTGTGGCAGCCGCTCTGATCCCCTTCCTGGAACACGATGATGCTAACCGAGCTCTGATGGGTTCGAACATGCAACGTCAGGCCGTACCGACTCTGCGTGCTGACAAGCCGCTGGTAGGTACCGGTATGGAACGCGCCGTGGCCGTTGACTCCGGTGTAACCGTAGTGGCCAAGCGTGGCGGCATGATCGACTACGTCGATGCCTCCCGTATCGTTATCAAGGTCAATGAAGATGAGCTGCTGCCAGGCGAAGCCGGCATCGACATCTACAGCCTGACCAAGTACACCCGTTCCAACCAGAACACCTGTATCAACCAGCGTCCTTGCGTGATGTTGGGTGAGCCGGTCATGGCCGGTGACGTGGTTGCTGACGGCCCGTCTACCGATCTGGGCGAACTGGCGCTGGGCCAAAACCTGCGCGTCGCGTTCATGCCGTGGAACGGTTACAACTTTGAAGACTCGATTCTGGTGAATGAGCGTGTTGTTCAGGAAGATCGCCTGACCACCATCCATATCCAGGAACTGGCCTGTATCTCCCGTGACACCAAGCTGGGTCCGGAAGAGATCACTGCCGACATCCCGAACGTGGGTGAAGCCGCACTGTCCAAGCTGGACGAGTCCGGTATCGTTTACGTGGGTGCCGAAGTGAAGGGCGGCGACATTCTGGTCGGCAAGGTAACACCGAAAGGTGAAACCCAGCTGACGCCGGAAGAGAAGCTGCTGCGCGCCATCTTCGGTGAGAAGGCCTCCGATGTGAAGGACTCCTCCCTGCGTGTGCCGAACGGTGTGTACGGTACCGTGGTTGACGTGCAAGTCTTTACCCGCGATGGCGTGGAAAAAGACAAGCGCGCCAAAGAAATCGAAGAGATGCAGCTGAAGGAAGCGAAGAAGGACTTGACCGAAGAGTTCAAGATCCTGGAAGACGGCATTTTCGGCCGCTCCCGCAACCTGCTGCTGGCCGCCGGTTACAGCGAAGATCGTCTGAACAAGCTGGATCGTACCAAGTGGTTTGAATTGGCCATCGAAGATGAAGCCAAGCAGATCGAGCTGGAACAGATCGCCGAACAGCACATCGAGCTGAAAGCCGACTTCGACAAGAAGTTCGAGAACAAGCGTCGCAAGATTATCCAGGGTGATGATCTGGCGCCGGGCGTACTGAAAATCGTCAAGGTTTACCTGGCAGTCAAGCGTCGCATCCAACCGGGTGACAAGATGGCGGGCCGTCACGGTAACAAGGGTGTTATCTCCAAGATCTGCCCGGTCGAGGATATGCCTCATGACGAATACGGCCGTCCGGTCGACATCGTACTGAACCCCTTGGGCGTACCGTCCCGTATGAACATCGGTCAGATCCTCGAAGTACACCTGGGCCTTGCTGCCAAGGGTATCGGCGAGAAGATCGACCGCATGATCAAGGAACAGCGCGCGCTGCACGAGATGCGTGACTTCCTGCAACAGGTCTATGACCTGGGCGAGAAAGACACCAAGCAAGTGGACATCGCCGAGCTGTCTGACGACGACGTACGTACCCTGGTGGGTAACCTGCGCAAGGGTCTGCCGGTCGCTACACCTGTCTTTGATGGTGCCAAAGAGCACGAAATCAAAGCCTTGCTGAAGCTGGCCGATCTGCCGGAATCCGGTCAGATCTCCCTGTTCGACGGTCGTACCGGCAACGTCTTCGAGCGTAAGGTCACCGTGGGTTACATGTACATGCTGAAGCTGAACCACTTGGTAGACGACAAGATGCATGCGCGTTCTACCGGTTCTTACAGCCTGGTTACCCAGCAACCGCTGGGTGGTAAGGCGCAGTTCGGTGGTCAGCGTTTCGGTGAGATGGAAGTGTGGGCCCTGGAGGCTTACGGTGCGGCATATACCCTGCAGGAAATGCTGACCGTCAAGTCTGACGATGTGAATGGCCGTACCAAGATGTACAAAAACATCGTGGATGGCGACCACCGTATGGAGCCGGGCATGCCCGAATCCTTCAACGTACTGTTGAAGGAAATCCGCTCTCTGGGTATCAACATCGAGCTGGACGAAGAGTAAGAGCTCGCTCTTATTGTTCGAGAATTGACGTGGGCGCCCCGCTGCTTTGGCAGTAGGGGCGCCGAGGTTAGACTCCTGACAGGGGAAACACGTGAAAGACTTACTCAAGTTTTTGAAGGCTCAGACCAAGACCGAAGAGTTTGACAGTATTAAGATCGGTCTGGCCTCTCCTGACATGATCCGCTCCTGGTCATTCGGTGAGGTCAAAAAGCCTGAGACCATCAACTACCGGACTTTCAAGCCGGAACGTGATGGTCTGTTCTGTGCCCGTATCTTCGGACCGGTGAAGGACTACGAGTGTCTGTGCGGCAAGTACAAGCGCCTGAAACACCGTGGTGTGATCTGCGAGAAGTGTGGCGTAGAAGTGACCCAGACCAAGGTCCGTCGCGAGCGTATGGGCCATATCGAGCTGGCCAGCCCGACTGCCCACATCTGGTTCCTGAAGTCCCTGCCGTCCCGTATCGGTCTGCTGCTGGACATGACCCTGCGTGACATCGAGCGCGTGCTGTATTTCGAATCCTATGTAGTGATCGAACCCGGCATGACCAACCTCGAGCGCAGCCAGATGCTCTCCGAAGAGAACTATCTGGACGCACTGGAAGAGTGGGGCGACGAATTTGACGCCAAGATGGGTGCCGAAGCAATCCTTGCATTGCTGCGTGCCATCGATCTGGAAGGTGAAGTCAAGACCATGCGTGAGGAGCTGGATCAAACCAACTCCGAAACCAAGCGCAAGAAGACCACCAAGCGTCTGAAGCTGATGGAAGCCTTCCTGCAGTCCGGCAACAAGCCGGAGTGGATGATCATGACAGTGCTGCCTGTGCTGCCGCCGGACCTGCGTCCGCTGGTACCGCTGGACGGCGGCCGTTTCGCGACTTCCGATCTGAACGATCTGTATCGTCGCGTGATCAACCGTAACAACCGCTTGAAGCGTCTGCTGGACCTGGCTGCACCGGACATCATAGTGCGCAACGAAAAGCGCATGCTGCAAGAGTCCGTGGATGCCCTGCTGGACAACGGCCGTCGTGGTCGTGCCATCACAGGTTCCAACAAGCGTCCGCTGAAATCCTTGGCCGATATGATCAAGGGTAAGCAAGGTCGTTTCCGTCAAAACCTGCTGGGCAAGCGCGTCGACTACTCTGGTCGTTCCGTTATCACCGTAGGTCCGACCCTGCGTCTGCATCAGTGCGGTCTGCCGAAGAAGATGGCGCTGGAACTGTTCAAGCCGTTCATCTATGGCAAGCTGGAATCCCGCGGTCTGGCGACCACCATCAAGGCCGCCAAGAAGATGGTGGAGCGTGAAGAAGCTGTCGTTTGGGATATCCTGGACGAAGTGATCCGCGAACACCCGGTTCTGCTGAACCGTGCACCGACCCTGCACCGTCTGGGTATCCAGGCGTTTGAACCGACCCTGATCGAAGGCAAGGCTATCCAGCTGCACCCGCTCGTTTGTGCCGCCTATAACGCGGACTTCGATGGTGACCAGATGGCGGTCCACGTACCGCTGACCCTGGAAGCCCAGCTTGAAGCGCGTGCGCTGATGATGTCTACCAATAACATCCTGTCGCCTGCCTCCGGTGAGCCGATCATTGTTCCTTCCCAGGACGTGGTCTTGGGTCTGTACTACATGACCCGTGCCCGTATCAACGCCAAGGGCGAAGGTATGGTGCTGGCCGGCCCGAAAGAGGCCGAGAAGGTATATCGCGCCGGTCTGGCCGATCTGCATGCTCGCGTCAAAGTACGTATCACCGAATATCTCCGTCAGGCAGATGATTCGCTGGTAGAGCGTACCGAGCTGAAGAACACCACTGTTGGTCGTGCGATCCTGAGCCTGATCCTGCCGAAAGGCATGGAATATGCCCTGATCGATGAGCCCAAGGTGCTGACTGCTGCAGAGCAGGCCGATCTGGATGCCAATCCGCAGAACTGGATCAAGAGTGTTTCCAACAAGGCGTTGGGTAAAAAGCTCATTTCCCGTCTGCTGAACACCTGCTATCGCAAGCAGGGCCTGAAGGACACCGTTATCTTCGCTGACCAGCTGATGTATACCGGTTTCCATTATGCGGCCCTGTCCGGTGCGTCCGTTGGTATCGATGACATGGTCATCCCGGATGCCAAGAAAGACATCATCGCCGCTGCCGAAGCCGAAGTTGCCGAGATCCAGGACCAGTTCCTGTCCGGTCTGGTGACCGCGGGCGAACGCTACAACAAGGTTATCGATATCTGGGCCAGCGCCAACGAGCGCGTCTCCAAGGCCATGATGGAGAACTTGTCCAAAGAGCGTGATGTCAACTCTCTGGGTGAAGAAGAAGAGCAAGCGTCGTTCAACAGCATCTTTATGATGGCCGACTCTGGTGCGCGGGGTTCCGCAGCCCAGATCCGTCAGCTGGCCGGTATGCGTGGCCTGATGGCCAAGCCGGATGGCTCCATCATCGAGACCCCTATCGTGGCTAACTTCCGCGAAGGTCTGAACGTACTGCAGTACTTTATCTCCACTCACGGTGCCCGTAAGGGTCTGGCGGATACCGCACTGAAGACGGCTAACTCCGGTTACCTGACTCGTCGTCTGGTTGACGTGGCACAAGACATGGTGATCACCGAGGACGATTGCGGCACTGTTGAAGGTCTGTGGATGACTCCGCTGATCGAAGGTGGTGACGTGGTCGAGCCGCTGCGTGAGCGCGTGCTGGGCCGTGTGGTTGCCGATGACGTGATCAAGCCGGGTACTGAAGACGAAATTCTGGTAGCGCGCAACACCCTGCTCGACGAGCAGCTGTGTGACCTGCTGGAGCGCAACTCCGTTGACCGTGTGAAGGTACGTTCTGCCATCACCTGTGAAACTGACTTCGGTAACTGTGCTCACTGCTACGGCCGTGATCTGGCTCGTGGTCACCTAGTTAACAAGGGTGAGGCTGTCGGTGTTATCGCCGCCCAGTCCATCGGTGAACCGGGTACCCAGCTGACAATGCGTACTTTCCACATCGGTGGTGCCGCATCCCGAGCTGCTGCCGAGAGCAGCATCCAGGTCAAGAACACAGGTAGCATCAAGCTGCAGAACGCCAAGTTCGTTCACAACAGCGATGACAAACTGGTTATCACCTCCCGTTCTACCGAACTGACCATCATGGATGACATGGGCCGTACCAAGGAAAGCCACAAGCTGCCTTACGGTTCCGTGCTGGAAGTGAAAGATGGCCAGGCCGTGAGCGCCGGTGACACCGTCGCCAACTGGGATCCGCATACCCACCCGATCATCACTGAAGTGGCGGGTCGCCTCCAGTTCGAGCACATGATCGATGGCGTGACCATCACTCGTCAGACCGACGAGCTGACCGGTCTCTCCTCCATCGTCGTGCTGGATGTCAACGAACGTCCGAGCGCCGGTAAAGAGATGCGTCCGACCGTGAAGCTGGTCGACCAGAACGGCAAGGATGTCATGATCCCGGGTACCGACGTTGCCGCCCAGTACTTCCTGCCGGGCAAGGCGATCGTGAACCTGGAAGATGGTGCCAACGTGGGCGTGGGTGACGCGGTCGCGCGTATCCCGCAAGAGTCCAGTGGTACCAAGGACATCACCGGTGGTCTGCCGCGCGTTGCGGATCTGTTCGAAGCACGTCAACCGAAGGAACCGGCTATCCTGGCCGAGATCTCCGGTACCATCTCCTTCGGGAAAGAGACCAAGGGCAAACGCCGTCTGGTCATCACCCCGACTGATGGTGGCGACGTCTACGAGGAGATGATTCCGAAGTGGCGTAACCTGAACGTGTTCGAAGGTGAAAAAGTTGAGAAGGGTGAAGTGCTGGCAGACGGTCCTGAATCTGCTCACGACATCCTGCGTCTGCGCGGTATCAGCCCGGTCGCCAACTACATCGCCAACGAAGTGCAGGACGTTTACCGTCTGCAAGGCGTTAAGATCAACGACAAGCACATCGAAGTCATCGTCCGTCAGATGCTGCGCAAGTGCGAGATCCTGAGCGCTGGCGACACTGACCTTATCGAAGGCGAGCAGGTTGAAGTGGCTCGCGTGAAGATTGCCAACCGTAAGCTGGTTGCCGAGGGTAAGACTCCGGCCACCTTCCGTCATATCCTGATGGGTATTACCAAGGCATCCCTGAGCACAGAGTCCTTCATCTCCGCGGCTTCCTTCCAGGAAACCACTCGTGTTCTGACCGAAGCGGCCGTTGGCGGCAAGCGTGATGAACTGCGTGGCCTAAAAGAGAACGTGATCGTGGGTCGTCTGATCCCGGCTGGTACCGGCTTTGCCTACCACCATGCCCGGATCAATCAGCGTGCCGCCGCAGCCCGTGCTGTTGGTGTGCCGCAGGTGACTGCCGACGAAGCTCAGCAAAATCTGGCGGATCTGCTCAACGCATCCGGCAGCTTTGACGAAGAGTAATCTTCTGCTGCAGTGATCGAAAAGGGCTCCTTCAAGGGGCCCTTTTTATTGGCTGTTTTCTCGTCAAAGCCAGTCGCCACGTGGATATTCGGATGATCCAGAGCAAGGTTGGAGAGTAAAAAATCAAAAAAAGTTGACTTTGCCCCCCCGCAATTGAAAACTCGGGAAAGTTGAATGGTTATTACAGAGGTAGAACATGACTGTCGGTATCGAGGAAGTGATGCTTCCCGAAGAGCAACTGATCGGTCGCACTTTTACAGACGAAGACAGGGAATTGTTGCGCTCCTATGGAGGGCTTATCGAAGGCTTGGCCGAACTGTTCGGCAAGCACTGTGAAGTGGTTCTTCACTCCCTGGAAAATCTGCACGAGTCCGTGATCAAGATTGCCAACGGGTTCAATACGGGACGGAACGAGGGGGCCCCCATTACCGATCTCGCGCTGCGTATGCTCAAGGACATAGAGAATACCGGCCAGGATTACACCCAGAGTTATTTTGCCCGCAGCCGTACCGGTGCCCTGATGAAGTCGAGTACCATCGCCATCAGGAACAGTGACAAGCAGGTGATCGGTCTTATCTGCATCAACTTGCACATCAATGCGCCTTTTCACGAGTTTGTCGCCGAGTTTTTTCCGACGCCGCAACAAGTTGAGCGCCAGTCACCGGAGACGTTTGCCAACAGTGTGGAAGAGCTGGTCGCCCAGACGGTGGATAACACCATCGATGAGATCAACCGTGATCCGACCGTTGCCAACAATGCTAAAAACAGGTTTATCGTGACCCAGCTGTTCGAGAAGGGCATATTTGATATCAAGGACTCGATCAATCTGGTCGCCGACAAACTGAATATTTCCAAACATACCGTTTATCTGTACATCCGACAGCGCAAGCAGGGTGAAGACGAGAACGAGTAAGCGCCATAGAAGGGGATAGACAAGAATGGCTAAAGAAGTTATTGCAACCGACAAGGCACCAGCCGCAATTGGTCCGTATGTTCAGGCTACCAAACTGGGCGAGCTGGTCTTCACCTCCGGACAGATCCCGCTTGATCCTGCCACCATGGAGATTGTGGCTGGCGGCGTCGAAGCGCAGGCCGAGCAGGTGATGAAGAACCTGGTTGCAGTATTGAAGGCGGCGGGTGCCGACACCAGCAAGGTGCTGAAGACCACCTGTTTCCTCAGCGACATGAACAACTTCGTTGCCTTTAACCAGGTTTATGCACGCTACTTTGGTGACTCGGCGCCGGCCCGCTCCTGTGTGGAAGTGGCCCGTCTGCCCAAAGATGTGCTGGTTGAAGTCGAAGCCATCGCTTACGTCTGATCCACGGCTGAATGAAGAGCCCCTCCCTGGAGGGGCTTTTTTGTCTTTGGCGTAGAATGGATAGAGACCTGCACAGGAGTCCGGATATGAGTTTGAGTTTCGCCCTGTTGGTGACGGGGCCTGCCTATGGCACCCAGTCGGCCAGCACCGCCTACCGTTTTGCCTTGAGCCTCATCGAACAAGGGCATCGACTATCACACCTGTTCTTCTATCAGGATGGGGTCTGCAATGGCAACGAACTGCACGCCCCCGCCTCCGATGAGAGCAACCTGGTGGCGCTGTGGCGTGAGTTGGCCATAGGGCAGGGGATACGTATCGATGTGTGCGTTGCCGCCGCCATGCGGCGTGGTGTGCTCGATGAGACTGAGGCGAAGGGGGCAGGCAAGGTGCAGTTCAACCTGCAGGCACCATTTTGCTTGAGTGGGCTGGGTCAGCTGGCCGAAGCCAGCCTGACCGCCGATCGCTTTGTCCAGTTCTAGGAGGGTGAGATGAACAAGATAGCTTTCATCTGCCGGCGTGGTCCCCATGGTACCGCCGCCGGACGGGAAGGGCTGGATGCCTTGCTGGCGACCTCGGCGCTGACCGAGTCGCTCGCCCTGTTCCTCATCGGTGACGGTGTCTTGCAACTGGTCAAGGAGCAGCAGCCTCAAGCCATCTTGCAGCGCCACTATGCACCGACCTTCAAGCTGCTGGAGCTGTATGACATCGAGGAAGTCTATGTGTGTGCCGACTCGCTTGCCGAACGAGGTCTGACGATGGATGACCTACTGATCCCTGCTGAGAGCCTCTCCCGTGCCGATATCTGCCGCCAGTGGGGCCAATGCGCTACCCATATCTGTTTTTGAGGTGACCATGATACAGCTGATACTGACGTCCCCCTTCCTGAGCCGGGATCTGGAACAGGCGCTCTGCTATCGCCAGCCGGATGATCTCTTGGTGCTGATGCAGGATGCCGTTATCGCGGCTACGGCCCCTCAATGGTGCGAGCGATTGGCAGATATTCCGCTCTATGTGATGCGAGAAGACTTGCAGGCGAGGGGATTGCAGCAGAGGATCGGGTTGGATCTGGATATGGCCGGTCTGGTCGCGTTGATCGCGGAAAAAGGGTCACCACAGACCTGGGGCGGCTAGCATCCATTTTTATCGATGAAGTTCAGTCAGTTATGACTCTTTACAAGGGATCCATTGTGCCCTTTTGCGGCACGGATTGTATAAATCTTGACTCCCTTGACAACAGGGCATAAAATTTCGCGTCCCCGTATCTGCGGGGAGGATTTTTCACATGTTTATGAAGTCATTATCAGGAGCCTTTTGATGGCAACTATTAACCAGTTGGTTCGCAAGCCACGCATCAAGCTCGTTGTTAAAAGCAACGTGCCTGCGCTGGAAGCGTGCCCTCAGAAGCGTGGCGTGTGCACTCGTGTATATACCACCACCCCGAAGAAGCCTAACTCTGCACTGCGTAAAGTATGCCGTGTACGTCTGACCAACGGCTTCGAAGTCACCTCCTACATCGGTGGTGAAGGTCACAACCTGCAAGAGCACTCCGTTGTGCTGATCCGTGGCGGTCGTGTAAAAGACTTGCCAGGTGTTCGTTACCACACCGTTCGTGGTGCGTTGGACTGTGCCGGTGTTAAAGACCGTAAGCAGGCTCGCTCCAAGTATGGCGTGAAGCGTCCGAAAGCTTAATGGTTCTCCGTTAAGTAAGGCCAAACGTTAATTCGTTTCTAGTTAGATAACTTTCTAGTTTTGGGTAACCCCTGAAGTTACGGAGAATTTGAAATGCCAAGACGTCGTGTTGTTGGTCAGCGTAAAATCCTGCCGGATCCTAAGTTCGGATCAGAGCTGCTGGCTAAATTTGTCAACGTAGTAATGGTTGACGGTAAGAAATCTGTTTCCGAAGCCATCGTATATGGCGCGCTGGACATCATTGCCACCAAATCTGGCAAAGATCACCTGGCCGTATTCGAAGAAGCCCTGGACAACATTCGTCCGGCCGTCGAGGTTAAATCTCGTCGTGTCGGTGGTGCAACCTATCAGGTGCCGGTAGAAGTTCGTCCGGTCCGTCGCAATGCCCTGGCAATGCGCTGGTTGGTTGACGCCGCTCGTAAACGTGGTGAAAAATCAATGGCTCAGCGTTTGGCTGGCGAGCTGCTGGATGCCGCTGACAATAAGGGTTCGTCTGTCAAGAAACGTGAAGACGTTCACCGTATGGCTGAAGCGAACAAGGCCTTCGCTCACTTCCGCTGGTAATCCGCTTGCGCAGGGTCTTTTGGCTCTGCGCACCTTCAGTTATCTAGGGGTCCGCTCCTAGTAAGAGGATGACAATGGCTCGTACAACCCCCATTGAGCGTTATCGTAATATCGGTATCTCCGCTCACATCGACGCCGGTAAGACTACTACTACCGAGCGCGTTCTGTTTTACACCGGTGTAAGTCACAAGATCGGTGAAGTTCACGATGGCGCCGCCACCATGGACTGGATGGAACAGGAACAAGAGCGTGGTATCACCATCACCTCCGCCGCGACCACCGCTTTCTGGTCCGGTATGGGTAAACAGTTCCAACCGCACCGTATCAACATCATCGATACCCCCGGCCACGTTGACTTTACTATCGAAGTAGAGCGTTCAATGCGTGTTCTGGACGGCGCCGTGATGGTGTACTGTGCCGTAGGTGGCGTACAGCCACAGTCTGAGACCGTATGGCGTCAGGCTAACAAATACAAAGTTCCCCGTATTGCGTTCGTCAACAAGATGGACCGTACCGGTGCGAACTATCTGCGCTGCGTTGAGCACATCAAAACCCGTCTGAAAGGTACCCCGGTTCCTTTGCAACTGAACATCGGTTCAGAAGAGAACTTCAAGGGCGTTATCGACCTGGTCAAGATGAAAGCCATCAACTGGAGCGAAGCTGACCAGGGCGTATCCTTCGATTACGAAGAGATCCCGGCCGAGCTGCTGGAACAGGCGCAAGAAATGCGCATGTCCCTGGTTGAAGCCGCTGCTGAAGCGTCTGAAGACCTGATGGAAAAATACCTGGGTGGTGAAGAACTGACCGAGGAAGAGATCAAGAAAGCTCTTCGTCTGCGCGTTCTGAACAACGAAATCATCCTGGTTACCTGTGGCTCCGCGTTCAAGAACAAGGGCGTACAGGCCATGCTGGACGCCGTGGTTGACTATCTGCCGGCTCCGACCGACGTAGCTGCCATCGACGGCCTGAAGCTGGACGGCGTTACCAAAGACGAGCGTCATGCATCTGATGACGAGCCGTTCGCTGCTCTGGCGTTCAAGATTGCCACCGACCCGTTCGTAGGCAACCTGACCTTCTTCCGCGTTTACTCCGGTGTGGTTAACTCCGGTGACTCAGTGCTGAACTCTGTCAAAGAGAAGCGCGAGCGTTTTGGCCGTATCGTTCAGATGCACGCCAACAAGCGTGAAGAGATCAAAGAAGTTCGCGCAGGCGATATCGCTGCCGCCATCGGTCTGAAAGACGTGACCACTGGTGACACCCTGTGTGACGAAAAATCACCGATCATCCTCGAGCGTATGGAATTCCCGGAGCCGGTAATCTCCATCGCGGTTGAGCCGAAAACCAAGGCTGACCAAGAGAAGATGGGTCTGGCACTCGGCCGTCTGGCGCAGGAAGATCCGTCTTTCCGCGTATGGACTGACGAAGAATCTGGCCAAACCATCATCGCCGGTATGGGTGAGCTGCACCTGGACATCATCGTTGACCGTATGCGTCGCGAGTTCAAGGTTGAAGCGAACGTAGGTAAGCCTCAGGTTGCCTACCGTGAAACCATCCGCGAAACCGTCAAGGATGTCGAAGGCAAGCACGCCAAGCAGTCTGGTGGTCGTGGTCAGTACGGTCACGTCGTTATCGACATGTACCCGCTGGAAGCCGGCAAAGCCTACGAGTTCGTTAACGACATCAAAGGCGGCGTGATTCCTGGTGAATACATTCCGGGTGTTGACAAGGGTATCCGTGAGCAGCTGAAATCCGGCCCGCTGGCAGGCTATCCGGTAATGGATCTGGGCGTGCGTCTGCACTTCGGTTCTTACCATGATGTCGACTCCTCCGAACTGGCGTTCAAAATCGCTGCTTCCATGGCCTTCAAGTCTGGTTACATGAAAGCCAATCCGGTACTGCTCGAACCGATCATGAAGGTCGAAGTCGAGACTCCGGAAGATTACATGGGCGACGTTATCGGTGACCTGAACCGTCGTCGTGGCCTGATCGAAGGTATGGAAGACGGCCCGTCCGGCAAGATCGTACGTGCCCTGGTGCCGCTGGCCGAGATGTTCGGTTATGCGACCGCACTGCGTTCCGCTACCCAAGGTCGTGCTTCCTACGCAATGGAATTCGCTAAGTACTCCGACGCCCCGAACAACGTGGCTCAGGCAGTTATCGAAGAGCGCAAATCCAAGTAATTTATGATTCCCCGCCTACGACGGTAGGCGGGTTTAACCTAGAAGGACTACGTCGTGTCTAAAGAAAAATTTGAGCGTAACAAACCGCACGTTAACGTGGGTACCATCGGCCACGTTGACCACGGTAAAACCACTCTGACTGCAGCCATCACCAACGTGCTGGCCAAGCACTTCGGTGGTAAAGCTTTCGCCTTCGACCAGATCGACAAGGCACCGGAAGAGCGTGAGCGTGGTATCACCATCAACACCTCCCACGTAGAATACGATACCGCTACCCGCCACTACGCGCACGTAGATTGCCCGGGTCACGCCGACTACGTTAAAAACATGATCACTGGTGCTGCCCAGATGGACGGCGCGATCCTGGTAGTAGCCGCGACCGACGGCCCGATGCCGCAAACTCGTGAGCACATCCTGCTGGGTCGCCAGGTTGGTATCCCGTACATGATCGTGTTCATGAACAAGTGCGACATGGTAGATGACGAAGAGCTGCTCGAACTGGTCGAGATGGAAGTTCGTGAACTGCTGACCGAGTATGACTTCCCGGGTGATGACCTGCCGGTAGTTCGTGGTTCCGCGCTGAAAGCGCTGGAAGGCGACGCGGCATGGGAAGAGAAGATCATCGAGCTGGCTGGCCACCTGGATACCTATATCCCGGAGCCGGAGCGCGCAATTGACCTGCCGTTCCTGATGCCTATCGAAGACGTATTCTCCATCGCTGGCCGTGGTACCGTAGTAACCGGTCGTGTAGAGCGCGGTATCGTCAAAGTCGGTGAGACCGTAGAAATCGTGGGTATCAAAGATACCGTTTCTACCACCTGTACCGGTGTTGAAATGTTCCGCAAGCTGCTGGACGAAGGTCGTGCAGGCGAGAACATCGGCGCGCTGCTGCGTGGCGTCAAGCGTGAAGACGTAGAGCGTGGTCAGGTACTGGCCAAGCCGGGCTCCATCAAGCCGCACACCAAGTTTGAATCTGAAGTGTACGTACTGTCCAAAGAAGAAGGTGGTCGTCATACCCCGTTCTTCAAGGGCTACCGTCCGCAGTTCTACTTCCGTACTACCGACGTGACCGGTACCATCGAACTGCCGGAAGGCGTTGAAATGGTAATGCCAGGCGACAACATCAAAATGGTTGTTACCCTGATTGCGCCGATCGCAATGGACGACGGCCTGCGTTTCGCTATCCGTGAAGGTGGCCGTACCGTAGGTGCTGGTGTTGTAGCTAGCGTAATCGCTTAATCGATTCGTTATTACAAACATCAAAAGGGGTGGCTTCGGCCGCCCCTTTTTCTTTTTGGGCCTTATGCCCTATGAGATACTTTGCAAAATCATTTATTGAGGTAATCCCCAGTGAGCAAGCCCGCCATTTTTCTGGACCGTGACGGTGTCATCAACGAAGACACAGGTTATGTCAGCCAAGTCGATGACTTCCATTTCCTGCCCGGTGTGATCGAAGCCCTGCAACTGTTAAAGAAGAAAGGCTATCTGTTGATCGTCGTCACCAATCAGTCTGGTATTGCCCGCGGCTACTTCAGTGAAGATGACTTCATGAATCTGACCGAATGGATGGATTGGTCACTGGCCGATCGGGATGTGGATCTCGATGGAATCTATTTCTGTCCACATCACCCGGATCACGGCGCGCCTTGTGATTGCCGCAAACCTGAGCCCGGCATGCTGCTGTTGGCGCAACAGGAGCTGGACGTCGACATGAGTCGATCCTACATGGTTGGCGACAAACCTTCCGACCTGAAAGCGGCAGCCAGTGCCAAGGTTGGTCATAAAGTCATGGTGCGTACTGGCAAACCTGTAACTGACGCCGGCATCGCCTTGGCGGATGCCATCTACGACAACCTGCACGATTTCGCCGTTTCAGTGCCCGTCGCGGGCTGATTTCGTTCGCTTAACATGCGCATTGGTGGCTTTGTGAGCGAACGGTTGATGAAAGCCATCTTTTTGCAATTATCTGCTTGCCAGAAAGATTCAACTCCCTATAATGCACCTCCATCGACAGGGCAAGCGGCAACGCAAACAACCTCGTCGATAACCTCGAAAAGCCTTTGAAAATAAGGCTTGACTCGAGAAGGCGGTTGAGTAGAATTCCACTCCCGCAGCAACACACTGTTGCGTCGATCTTTAACAATTTGAATCAAGCAATCTGTGTGGACACTCACAGCATCGAACATCAAACAATTTTGTTGATTTTCAATGTCTGGTGAAGTGACCAAGACGATTTCTTAGCAATAAGAAGTCGAGCAGTTTATTTCAGCAATTCATTGAGCCGCTGAAGTTCATTGCCTCGGTAATGAATGAACGCAAACCAAACTTAAATTGAAGAGTTTGATCATGGCTCAGATTGAGGGTCCTAAAGGGCCGTTGGAGACCACAACGTTGATAGGTGGGGTGTGTAAGCGCAGTGATGTGTTGAGCTAACCCATACTAATTACCCGTGAGGCTTAACCATACAACACCCAAGAAGTGTTTCTGGCCTTGTAGCGAATGAACGAACTACTAACTAATTCAGTGATAGCGAAGCCAACAGGCAAATCGTTATTCACGTCAGCTTTCTCAGATTATTCGGTTCGTCCTGAACCTCACTCTTCGAGCCCGCCTTCGGCGGTTTCGATTTGTTCCGGACAAATCGATGAAGAATTTGCCTGGCGGCCATAGCGCCGTGGAACCACCTGATCCCATGCCGAACTCAGAAGTGAAACGCGGTAGCGCCGATGGTAGTGTGGCATTCGCCATGCGAGAGTAGGACACTGCCAGGCACCCAATTAAACGATGATGTGAAAATTCACGTCATTGGCCGAGAGGATGACACCTCTGATAAGCGGCAAAAGATTTAGCGAAAAGCTAACCAAATAGCGGAGCGGTAGTTCAGTTGGTTAGAATACCGGCCTGTCACGCCGGGGGTCGCGGGTTCGAGTCCCGTCCGCTCCGCCACTAATTCGAAGGCCTTCCCGATCGGGAAGGCCTTTTTGATTTTGCGATCCCTCAAGTTTATCCGCTTCAACCTTCTCAATATTTCCTTGGCTGTATCAATTCAATCCCATTCAAGGTCTAAGGCCTGGCTTTTCCGTCCCCTTCATACACTTCAGTAAAACACGCAGAGCCAGACTGTGGTCATGTCGGGGTGAGTCCATTCCACTCTGTGTTTCTGGCGGGCGGGAATATTGATGTGATCGCCTGGGCCCAGTTGTACCGACTGTTGTGCCTGGGTCTGGGGATCAACGAACAGCAGATTGGCTTCGCCCTGTACGACCAGGATCCACTCATGTTCATCTTGATCGTACCACTCTCCCGGTGCTGTCTGATGTCCGTGAGAGAGAATGCGCTCTATCCGCAGGTGGTTGGTACTGACCAGATCCTGAAAGAGTTCGGTAGGCAGTGGCGAGGGAATATCGTTCAGCAGATTGCGTGTGTGCATAGATTATCTCCCGTCTGGCTGTGCGAATGGTTTCTCTGCAGTATAGAAGTGTGTCCCCTAGGTGAAGGTGATAGCAGTAACAAGCTGGTATGCAAACTTGTGTCCGAACGAGAACGCTTTCCGCCATTTTGATGAAAAAGTCAGGGAATTCGCTGCAATTTCGACAAATTCTTGCTATTTTGCGCGCCACAAACGCAAACGATTTCCTTCACACTTTCAGGACATGTCATGGCAAAGCAAGATATGGCCGCCCAATCAGGGAACGGCGGCTTTTTGGACTCTTATTTTTCCATTTCCGCGCGCGGTAGCAGTGTGCGCCAGGAGCTGTTGGCAGGGCTGACTACTTTCCTTGCCATGGTCTACAGCATCATAGTGGTACCGAACATGCTGGGTGCTGCCGGTTTTGAGCAAGGCCCCGTCTTCGTGGCCACCTGTTTGATCGCCGCCTTCGGCTCTCTGCTGATGGGGCTGTGGGCCAAGCTGCCCATGGCCATAGGTTGCGCCATCTCCCTCACCGCCTTTACCGCGTTCAGTCTGGTACTGGGTCAGGGACTGAGCATTCCGGTTGCCCTCGGCGCCATCTTCCTGATGGGTGTGCTGTTTACCCTGATCAGCGTCACAGGCGTGCGCCAGTGGATCCTGGATAACCTGCCCTCCGGTATCGCCCACGGCACCGGCATCGGTATCGGTCTGTTCCTGCTGCTGATCGCTACCAACGGCGTCGGCATGGTGATCAAGAACGAAGGGGCCGGTCTGCCGGTTCAGCTGGGTGAGGTGACCTCCTTCCCGGTCGTCATGACGGTACTGGGTCTGGCCGCCATCTTCGGTCTGGAGCGTCGGAAGGTTCCGGGCGGCATCCTGATGGTGATCATCGCCATCTCCATCCTCGGCCTCATCTTCGACCCGAAAGTGACCTGGCAGGGCTTCTTCGCCATGCCGAGCCTGACCGGCGAGAAAGGCTCTCTGGTTGGCAGCATGGATCTGCTGGGCGCCCTCAATCCGGTGGTCATTCCGACCGTACTGGCGCTGGTGATGACAGCCGTGTTTGACGCGACCGGCACCATACGTGCCGTGGCCGGTCAGGCGGGCCTTATCAACGAGCGTGGACACATCATCAGCGGCGGCAAGGCCTTGACTGCCGACTCCGTCAGCAGCATGGTCGCTGGCGTGGTGGGTGGAGCTCCGGCTGCCGTCTACATCGAGTCTGCCGCAGGCACCGCGGCCGGTGGCAAGACCGGCCTGACCGCAGCCTTGGTCGGCGTGCTGTTCCTGCTGATGATCTTTCTCTCGCCGCTCAGCTATCTGGTACCGGCTTATGCCACCGCCCCGGCCCTGATGTACGTCGGCCTGCTGATGCTGGGCAACGTCACCAAGCTGGACTTCAGCGATTCGGTCGATGCCCTCGCTGGCATGCTGTGCGCCGTCTTCATCGTGCTCACCTGCAACATCGTCACCGGCATCATGTTGGGCTTCGTGGCGCTGGTCGTGGGTCGTCTGTTTGCCGCCGAGTGGAAGAAACTCAACGTCGGTACCGTCATCATTGCCGCGGCACTGGTGATCTTCTATGCCGGTGGCTGGGCCATCTAACCCGTCCACTTATTCCGGTTGTAGCGAAGGGCCCTGCGGGGCCCTTTTTCATGGCTGTGAGGCCGCTAACAGTTTCTCGCCCGTTTGCCCTGCGTCGTTTCAGATTGAAACACCTATACCCCTTCTGCTGTTTCAAATCCGAACCGAACAGACCGTCATTTTTATCCTTTTTTCTGTCGTTAGACTGGCTCCATCAACCATTTGCCCACCCGTGCGGTGGCAAGCCAAGGAGTGAGCCATGAAGAAACTGATCAATGCCGTCGATGCCGTGGTCCGTGAACAACTGATGGGGATGGCCGCCGCCCACCCCGAGCTCAAGGTACGTATCGAACCCCACTACATCACCCGCGCCGATTCTCCAGTGATGGGCAAGGTAGCGCTGGTCTCCGGCGGTGGCAGCGGCCACGAGCCGATGCACGGTGGTCTGGTGGGCAAGGGGATGCTGGATGGCGCCTGCCCCGGCGAGATTTTTACCTCGCCGACTCCGGATCAGATGTATGAGTGCGGTCAGGCCGTTGATGGCGGCGCGGGCGTGCTGTTTTTGGTGAAGAACTACACCGGCGACGTGCTCAACTTCGAGACCGCGGTCGAGCTGCTGCACGGCGATGGCGTCAAGGTCGGCTTCTCGCTGATCGATGACGACGTGGCGGTGAAAGACAGCCTCTATACCGCCGGTCGTCGTGGCGTCGCCACCACAGTGCTGTGCGAAAAACTGGTGGGTGCCGCAGCCGAAGCGGGCTATGACCTGGCCCATTGCGAGGCACTGGCCCGTCGCATCAACAACCAGAGCCGCACCATAGGCGTCGCCATGCACGCCTGTACCGTGCCTGCCGCCGGCAAGCCCTCCTTCACTCTGGCGGACAACGAGATGGAGTTTGGCGTGGGCATCCACGGCGAACCCGGTATAGCGCGCCGCCCCTTCACCGACCTCAATACCCTAGTGGATGACATGTTCAGCGAGCTGGCGGACAACACCCCCTATGGCCGCACCCTGCGCCATTGGGACAGAGTCTCCGGCAGCTGGCAGGAAGAGCACACCTTCATCGAACCGCTCAACCGGGGCGATCGTGTCATAGCCCTGGTCAACAGCCTGGGCGGCACCCCGATTTCAGAGCTGTATGGCGTCTATGGTCGCCTCGCGGCCCTGTGCGAAGAGGCGGGCATCCATCTGGTGCGCAACCTGATAGGTCCCTACTGCACCGCCCTCGACATGACAGGTATCTCCATCACATTGCTCAAGGTGGACGACGAGCTGATGACCCTGTGGGATGCCCCCGTTCACACCCCCGCCCTGCGTCGCGGCTGCTAAGGAGCCCTTACTCTCATGCTAAGCAAACATCACATCGTCAACTGGCTGCTCGACTGCGAACACATCTTTACCGAACAGCGTGACTACCTCACTGCGCTGGATACCGATATCGGCGACGGCGACCACGGCCTCAACATGCAGCGCGGTTTTACCAAGGTGGCGGAGAAACTGCCTGCGGTGGCAGACAAGGATATCGGTCAGGTGCTGAAAACCACCGGCATGACATTGCTCTCCTCGGTTGGCGGCGCCAGCGGCCCGCTCTACGGCACTTTCTTCATTCGAGCGGCGGCCAGTACGGACGCCTGCCAAAGCCTGAGCCTGAGCCAGCTTGGCAAAATGCTGAGCGACGGAGTCGAGGGGATCGTCTCCCGCGGCCGCGCCGAGCCGGGCGACAAGACAATGTGCGACGCCTGGTGGCCGGCACTGGTGGCCCTGCAACAGGCGCAGCAGCAAGAGCTCCCCCTCAACGAAGCGCTGGACAAGGCAGTGGCCGCTGCCGCAGCTGGCACCGAGGCCACCATACAGATGCAGGCCCGCAAGGGGCGAGCCAGCTATCTGGGCGAGCGCAGCATAGGCCATCAGGATGCCGGGGCTACCTCGACCCTGCTGCTGCTGACCGCCCTGCGTGACAGAGCGAGGTTGTGACATGATCGGCATCGTAGTTGTCTCTCACAGCGCCATGCTGGCGGCCGGATTGAAAGCGCTGGCCGACCAGCTGGGCAGCCCGGCCAAACTGCTGCTGGCGGCCGGGGTCGATGACCCCGACCACCCCATAGGCACAGATGCCATCGCCGTGATGAGTGCGATAGAAGAAGCGGACGACGGCAGCGGTGTACTGGTGCTGATGGATTTGGGCAGCGCTCTGCTCAGCGCCGAAACCGCCCTCGAACTGCTGCCCCCCGAGTTAAGCGCCCGGGTGCGGCTCTGCCCGGCCCCGCTGGTTGAGGGCACCCTTGCCGCCGTGGTGGCGGCAGGTTCAGGTATGAGCCTCGACGAGGTGGCCGCAGAGGCGCTCGGCGCCCTAGGGCCCAAGCAAGCCATGTTGCCTGCCACAGATGCGCAGGTCGCCACTGAAACGGCACCGGCAGTCGACGAGGGCTGGCTGCGCTGCGAGGTGGTGGTCGACAACCCCCACGGCCTGCATGTGCGCCCCGCAGCCAGGTTGGTAGCAGCCCTCAAACCCTTTGCCGCCGAGCTGAAACTGCAAAAGGGGGATAAAGAGGCCAACCCCCGCAGCCTGACCAGGCTCACCATGCTCAACGTGCGTCAGGGAGACAGACTCACCCTGCTGGCACAGGGAGAAGATGCCGAGGCTGCCCTGACCTGCTTCCAACAGCTGGCAGCGGAACGTTTCGGCGACTGACCCGCCTGCTTTAAGGCGCGGCAACGGCCTCATCAGCCAGCAGCCGCGCCACTTAAAGACGAAGGACTCCCCGGCACAGCCGCCCCTTCGCCCCTGTTAGTTTCAAAAGAAGTCTTATGAACTAGAGAGAGGGATAGAATATGGACCGCATCATCATCAGCCCCAGCAAATACGTGCAAGGCAACGGGGCCCTCGCCAATATCGGCAACTACGTCAAGGCACTCGGTGCCAAGCCGCTCATTCTGGCCGATGCCTTCGTCACCAAGCTGGTTGGCGACACGGTTGCCACCAGCTTCCACGGCGTGGGCATCAAGCCCGAGTTCGACTGCTTCAACGGCGAATGCTCCCGCCCCGAGATCGACCGCCTGCTGGCCCGCTGCAACCAGACGCCGTTCAACGTCATCATCGGCATAGGTGGCGGCAAGACGCTCGATACCGCCAAGTCGGTCGCCTTCTACCAGAAGGTGCCTGTGGTCATAGTGCCGACCATCGCCTCCACCGATGCGCCAACCAGTGCGCTGGCGGTCATCTACACCCCACAAGGGCAGTTCAGCGAATACCTGATGATCCCGACCAACCCCAATATGGTCATCATGGATACCGGCGTCGTCTCCCGGGCCCCAGTGCGGCTGCTGGTCTCCGGCATGGGGGATGCGCTCTCCACCTACTTCGAGGCGCGGGCCAACAAGGTCTCCGGTTGCCAGACCATGGCCGGTGGTGCCTCTACCCTGGCGGCCCAGGCCATCGCCGAGCTCTGTTACAAGACACTGCTGGCCGATGGCTACAAGGCCAAGCTGGCGGTGGAGCAGGGGCTCTGCACCAAGGCGGTGGAGAACATCATAGAGGCCAACACCTACCTGAGCGGTATCGGCTTCGAGAGCAGCGGCCTGGCCGCCGCTCACGCCATCCACAACGGTCTGACCCAGCTCGCCGAGTGTCACCACCTCTATCACGGTGAGAAAGTGGCGTTCGGTACGCTAGTGCAGCTGGTGCTGGAGAATGCGCCCATGGCGGAGATCGAGACAGTGCTGGCCTTCTGCCGCTCGATCGGCCTGCCGACCAACCTGCATATGATGGGGGTCAAGGAGCTGGATATGGCGCGCCTGATGGAAGTGGCCAAAGCCTCCACCGCCGAGGGGGAGACCATCCACAATATGCCGTTCAAGGTCACTGCCGAGGATGTGCTGGCGGCCATAGTCACCGCCCACCAGCTGGGGCTGTAACCGCGCCACGGCTGACCTTGCCATATAAAACGGCCTCGCAACTGCGGGGCCTTGTTCTTTGAGGCTGGGCGGGTTGTGTCCTTCACGCTGCAGAGCCCATCATCACTATCCGTGATAGTCGGCGGGATCGATCTCGAGCAGCTTGAGCCGCCGCCACAAGGTGGTGCGACTGATGCCCAGATGCTGGGCCATCTGGCTCACCTGTCCCTTGCAGGCGTGGGCGCAGCGCAAAATGGCCTGCCGCTCCAGCTCGGCCAGGGTGAGCAGCGGTTGCCCCACCACCTCGTCCGCCACCAGCTGATAGCCGTGGCGAATGGCGGCGGGCAGCGCCTCCGGCGGGATCAGCCCCTGACCGGAGTGAAGCAGTGCATGCTCGACGGCGCTGCGCAGTTCCCCCAGATTGCCGGGCCAGGGATAGGCGAGCAGACAATCGAGGGCCGCCGGACTGAACTGGCGCACCGGCTCGCGCCCCTGCGCCCCTAGCTGCTGGCTGATAAGGCCCGGCAGATCGGCCGCGCGATCCCGCAGCCCTGGCAGCCACAGCTCGCACGCCTGCAGCGCATAGAGCAGCTGGCGGCCAAACAGTCCCTCCTGCACCAGTTGCTCCAGCGGGGCGCTGCTGGTCGCTATGATCCGCACCTTGAGCGGCAGGATGCGGGCCGAATCGAAGCGCTGGATGCGACCTGTCTTGAGCAGTTGCAGCAGTGCCGCCTGCATGGGGGTAGAGAGACACTCCACCTGCTCCAGCACGAGCGTGCCGCCGTGGGCCAGCTCGAACTTGCCCGCCCGCTCCTGCCCCGCCTCGTCAGATCCCATCAACTCCAGCGCCATCCGCTCGCTCGGCAGCGCCTTGCAGTTGAGGGTAATAAGCGGCCCGGCGGCCCGTTCACTGCCAAAGTGGATCGCCTCCGCCAGCTGGGCCTTGCCCACCTCCTCCTCGCCGCGCAGCAGGATCGGGCCCTGACTCTGGGCCGCCTGCCGGGCGTAGCGCAGCAGCTTGCGCATGGCGCTCGATTCGCCCACCAGTGCCGACAACTCGGGCACCGTCTGGCGCAGCTGGTGAATGGCCCGCAGCCGATCGACCGGGTGCAGCAGGGCGATAAAGCTGACCCCCTCCGGCCCCGGCAGCGGCTTGAGGCTCACCAGCGCATTGATAAACTCCCCCCCCTGCGCGCCGAGCCGCTCCAGCGTCACCTCCACATGACTCAGTGGCGTCTGCCCCTTGATGGCCAGCTGCAAACGCTGGGGCAACAACAGGTGCTGCTCCAGCGGCTGACCGAGACAGAGCGCAGGATCGAGCCGCAGCCGGTTGGCCGCCAGCCCGTTGAGGTAGCGTAGCCGGCCCTGGGGATCCCAGGCCAGCACGCCGTCATCCATGCCGTCGAGCAGGGCGTAGAGCTCGCTCAGGTGGTGCTGGGACTCCTGCATCAGGGTCTCCATCTGCAGCAGATGGGCCAGCTCGCGACCGGCACTGACGGTGAGCGCCAGATCGCCGGCGCTTGCCTCCTCCAACTTGCAGATCAGGGCTATGATGGCGACCTGACGGCCGTTGCTGTTGTAGACCGGACTGGCGCAGCCGTGCCACGGATGGAGGGTCTGGTTGAAGTGCTGGGGGCCGCTGACGCAGAGCGGCACTCCCTCCAGCGCCGCCAGATTGATAGCATTGGTGCCGATGCGCCCCTCGCTGAAAAAGGCGCCGGGGCCAAACCCCAGCGCCGCCAGCTCCGCCAGCGTATCGGGATGGCCGGTCTGGGCCAGCAGACAGCCGCTCTCGTCGGTGAGCAGCAGGGCGCAGGGGCGTCCCTCCATAAATTCGTAGAGATCTTCGAGGGCCATCTCGCCGGTGGTGAGCAAGTCCCGTTTGCGCTGGCGCAGGCTCTGCAAGGTCTGGCCCTTGGCGCTGTGGGGCGGATGCCAGAGGGTGGCACTGGTCTGGTGGGCGCAGCGCAGCCAGGATGCCTGCAGATAGTCAGGCCAGGGCAGCAGCGGCTGAAGGTCAGATGGCATGGTCACAGCAATATCCGGCAAGATGTGAGCCGACCATTTAACCACGCCAGCGCCCCCGATTCAGTGACCTGCCTCAGAGGGTGGCAAGCCCGCCCTCCTCCCGGTCGGGTTCACCGTCGGTAAATTGCTGGCCGAGCTACTCCTTCGATCTGTTGATATATTCCCCCCCGATCACACTACTGAGTTGTTTATGAAAAGGAGTTCAGATGGCGCTTTCCATTGCCGCCCCAGAAGTGTATTTTTGCTCGGTGGCAAAAAGTAGAGCCAAAAGAGGATGTTGCTCGAGCGCGCCCAGCACTATAGGTGTGACGGTAACATTTTGCTTTAAAATGATTTTTTCGTGGAATCGATCATGGCAAACCGGAGTTATATGGAAGGCTCTATTAACGGATTAGTACCGCCTTCTATCCAATCACTGTTATCTTCTTTCAACTATCGGAGGATTTGTGGCAGAAAAAAAAGGGCAACATTTGGTTTCCGCGTGCTATCTAAGCTCCTTTGTCACTAACCTATCTGAGGCTGAAAAACATAATCCTAAGCTTGAGGCTGGAATTTATGTGAATTCAAGAACGCTGGATGCTAGTTGGAAAATGAGAGGTATAAACCACAAAGTATTTAAAAAATCCTATTATTACAACCTGCCGGAAGATAACCCGAATGAACCGTACATTGAGAATTTTTTGTCCGGTGTAGAAAGGTCATACCGGAAGAATTTACAAAAGGTAGTAAATCGTGAACTTGATAGTGAAGTTATTTCTTTTCTTTCATACTTTGCCACTATACAGTACATAAGGGTGGATAAGTTTATCACTTCAATGCAAAACTCATGGGATCAAATTGCTAAATGGAGCGATGGATTTACAGGTGGCAATCAATATGCATCCATTCTAGAAAATATTGTTAAAAAACAAATCCCCACTGCTGATCTTGGTGGAATTATCAACTCTAATGCTTGCATTATCTATAACAGTACCAAATTTCTATTTATCACCACCGACAGCCCTGTTGTTCGAAAAAATGTCAACACATCTGATTTAAAGTTGATCATTCCACAAAATAACTTAGATCATTCAGTACCAGATTCTTATGAAAGCTCTTTTTTCTTTTTCTCTTTAACGCCATCAATTGCTTACGTTTCGTGCGACCTTATTAAAGCTGAGTCAACATTAGAATTTAACGATAGTGAATTAAGAAATATTTTCTATCTAAACTATTATTCAATACTAAATGCACACGAGCATGTTTACTCGTCTGTAATCGAACCCATTAAAGGAGAGGCGGAACTTTCCAAACATCTAAAAAATAACAAAGTTGGTCAGTTCATTAAAATTTACACAGATAGCAATAGACTTAGTATCAAAGGGAAGGTTATATCAAGTGATGAAAACAGTTTGTCATTTATCTGTCAGCCACCTAATCAACTAATACAGCTGAAGTTGGGGGAGGAAGTTAGCCTTGCCGAAGTATATGACTGTGGCAGTAGTATAATAGGCTTGAGAAATTGTTCAGTTCAAAAACTAGAAATAGATTCTGGCTTGGTGGTATTTGAGTCAGACTTTAAATTACGTATATAACAAACTCTTCAAGGTGGATTAGCCCGTAGGTTCGATTAGCCGTAAGGCGTAATCGGACATTCGCGTAAATCCATTCCACTGCTATAACGGCCATCCATATTTCCCCTCTGCCAGATACCGCTGATTCATGGAAACACCGGGACAGCGGTATCTCGATCGTCCGATTACGCTTCGCTAATCGAACCTACATCAGACGGTAATATGTGGGATATGCAGGTTGGCGCGGATCAGCCAATCTGACGCCATCGCCATCGCCATCGCCACAATCACAATCACCACAAATAACAGCCCGTAGGTTCGATTAGCCGTTAGGCGTAATCGGACGTTCGCGTCAATCAATTCCCACGCTATAACAGCCACCCGCATTTCCCCTCTGGTAGGCCGCCACTGGCTCATGGAAACACCGGAACAACGGCATCTCGATCGTCCGATTACGCTTCGCTAATCGAACCTACATGGGACGGTAATATGTGGGATATGCAGGTTGGCGCGGATCAACCAATCCGACACGATCGCCATAAATCACGATCGTCAAAAACCAAAGAGCCGCCCTTATGGGCGGCTCTTTTTATCAGCGATGGATGGCTGAATCGTCACTCGGCCTTGGGCGCTTCAACCGCAGCGGTCGCCGGTTGGTCATCTTCCTTGATCCAGGCATCCAGCAGGGTGTAACCCACCGCCAGCACGACCGGGCCAATGAAGAGGCCGATAATTCCCATGGTCAACAAGCCACCGATAACCCCCACCAGAATGAGGATCAGCGGCAGGTCAGCGCCACGCTTGATCAGGAAGGGGCGCAGGAAGTTGTCCATGGTGCCCGCAAACAGTGACCAGACCAGCAGGAAGGTGCCCCAGGTGGTGTCGCCGCTCCAGTAGAGATAGCCGATACAGGCCAGCAATACAGGGAAGGGCCCGATCTGGGCGACGATCAGCAGGAACATCACCACCACCAGCACCATGGTGTAGGGGATGCCAGCAATCAGCAGGCCGATACCGGCCACGGATGATTGCACCAGAGCTGTCACCACCACCCCCATCGCCACGGCGCGGATCGCCTGTGAAGCGAGCACGGTGGCATTGTCACCCCGTTGGCCCGCCAGCCGGTGGGCAAAGCGGCGAATGCCGGTCGCCACCATCTCACCCGAGTGATAGAGCACGCCGCAGATCCCGACTGTCAGCAGGAAGTGCACGAACAGCAATCCCAGATTGCCTGCCTGGGAGGCGAGCCAGCGGGCTGTCTGACCGAAGTAGGGGGCCAGCTTGGTAAACAGTACCTGGCCGCCGCTCGCCAGGATCTGTTGCCAGAACTCATACAGCTTGGTGCCCACCAGAGGGACCTGTTGCAGCCAGAGCAGCTCGGGGGGCGGTGAATGGCTGATGGTGGTGCCCAGCTCGATCAGCATGGGAGCTTGCTCCGCCACATTGGCCAGTGCCATGAACAGCGGAATAACAAACATCAGCAGCAGTACCAGCGTCATGAAGAGGGCTGCCAGCATGCGCTTGCCCCACAGCAGGCGTTGTACCATCCGCATCAGTGGCCAGGTGGCTATGGTGATCATGGTGGCCCACACCAGCGCAGGCAGGAAGGGGCGCAGCACCATGAAGCACGAGATGATGAGAATGCTGAGAAACAGCACGCCCAGCGTGATCTTGGCTAAATCCACTTTTTTCATATTCATAACAATCCCTTGTCGGAGCTGGAGCCCCTGGGTAACGGGTCAGAGTTCATGAGTGAGAGTATCCACCAGAGGCCGGCGCTCAACCAGAGCCCCAGGCAACAATAGAGTAGCCACTGGCCCAGAAGAGTGAGTCCTGAGCTGGTCAGCCAGAGTGGCAGCGACCACAGCAGCGCCCCGATGGGCAGGCCACCGAGCAGGGTAACCGTCAGCATTCGCAAGTATTGTGTCCGTGCGCGCGCCAAGGGTAGCAGCATGCCGAGCATCAGACCCAGGCTGAACATGGCAAGGCCAGCCAGGGCAGAGGATTGGCTCCACCAGGCGGCCAGTGCGCAGGCAAAGGTCAGACAGATCCAGCTCGGTGGTTTTGCTGAAATACCGGATAATCCGGCGTGAATTGCCAGCATCAGCGCGCCCAGCAGCAGTCCTGCCGCCACGTCCGAGAAGAAATGAACGCCGAGCCAGACCCGGGCCAACCCTGTCGTGGCAGCCAGCAAGAGTGCCAACGCTACGCTGCGCCAGGGATTGGCGGGCCAGCACAGCCTGAGCAGCACGCCCCAGAACAGCAGCGCCGAGGCAGCATGGCCGCTTGGCATGCCAAAGCCCTGTGCACTCTGTTGTGCCAGTACAGGATCGAGGTGGAAGGGTCTGGGCCAGCCGATACCCTCCTTGACCACGAGCACCATCAGGGCAAGGGTCAGCATGGCCAGCAACAGCTGACGCAGGCGAGGCCAGCCCAGCAGCGGCAGCAGCAAAGGTAACAGGGCAAGCTGAAACGCGCCTGAACCAAACAGATTGCTGGCATCAAGCCAGAGCACGTCAGCACCGAGCCAGCTCTGCAACTGCCGGATCAGCGGGAGCTCTGCCCGGTGCAACTCGTTGCCGTCGGTACTGAAGTCGTGCTGCCACAACACAGGGCTGTCGGGAATGTCGGCCAATCTGGGGGCCAACCAGTCGAGCTGCGCCGGGAAGCGGCGTTGTGCATGTGGCAACTGTGCCGGATCGATCAGCCTGGCATTGAGTATTTCACCGCCGAGGTTGGGGGCCTGCAACAGTGAGACGAAGCCCGATCCTGTTTGTACCCTGATGGGTTGCAGGGCCTGGCAGGCGAACAGGGCAGCTCCCTGCCATTGTCCCAATTCACCACTGATCCGGCTTCGCAACCCTGTCTCTTCAAACAGCTCGCGCTGCGCTGCCTGCTGCGGGGTCTCGCCTGCATCTATGTAGCCCCCGGCCAGGCTGTAGCGGGAGGAGACCCTGTCCTGCACCAGCAGCAGTTGTTGCTGATGCTTGACCACGCAGACGGCGGCGGTGGGATCGGCTGAGGCTGGTTGCACCAGCAGCAGGGCACAAAGCACTAAAAAACAGTAGCGAAACATGGCGCCTGAACTGTGGGTGTGGATGAGCGCAAGGGTCACAGAAATCAGATAGTTGGGCAATGATTTCAGGTCTGGATGCCAGCTAATGGCGGGTTTGGTACACGGCAGCAAGGCGAGGAAGGATTGCCGTGGGGTGAGGCAGTCCCTAGTATTGGCAGCTATGTTATTTTCATGCAGCAAACCTTGGGACCTTCCATGAGACAGTTTGGTTTTTTTCTGGGCATTGCCATCGGTGTCATCCTGATACTGTTCGGCAGCATCGTTATCTTTCAGGCCTTGCCTGCCGCACTGGATGTGCTGGAGATGCCGAGCCGAATCCCGTTCGTGCGTGAGGTCTACACCTGGCTGATGACCAGTGCCAGCGGCCTGACCGGTCAGCTCGAACAGAACTTCCTGGAAGCATTCCAGACTGTGCTCAAGCTGATCCTGCTCATCACATTCATGTGGGTCTGCGTCAAGCTGGTCAACATGGGGGTGCTGATCATCCGCGCCGGGGTGGATCTCATCCGCACCGCCATCGAGCACAGCGAAAGCACCCAGGCCAAGAAGTCCGAACACGACAGCCACTTCCAGTAACAGTGCGCTGCAATAAAACAGGCCACCTTAGGGTGGCCTGTTTGCATCTGTCTTCATTCAATCAGGGGCAGGTGATCCGCTGGCGGGGATTGCACCACATCCTGATAGCGGGCGATTAGCCGCTTGAATGCTTCCCCCTGTCTGACCTTGTCCAGCGCCTGTTGCAGGCGGGCGATCTGCTGCTTGTCGGCCGCAGGGTTGAAGGCGAAGCAGTTGTCCTGCTCTGCCAGGATGGCAACGGTGACGAAGGTATCAGCTTGAAAACCCAGCTGTTGGGCTTGGTGAAACAGCATCACTTCGTTGCCCGCCACCAGATCGGTGCGGGCCATGATGAGCTGGCGTACCACCTGATCCATCCGCTCCACATGACATCATGTTGGCAGTGCTTACCCCCTTGTTCAGCAGCAGTTGTTCCCCTACATCGGCCTGCATGACACCAATCTGCAACTTGGCCAGGTCGGCCTTGCTACTGATCCTGGGGGCATCTTGCTTGCGGCCCACCAGCGACACCCGGGAGTGGCTGATGGGACAGACCCAGAGGAAGTGAGGATCTCGTGCTTTGGTGCGAGCTGTTGTGAACAGTACGGCATCCGGTTGCTGGGTCAGCAGGTACCAGGCCTTGGCCCAGGGCATGAAGTGAATGGGTTGCTCCGGTTCCCCCATCTCCTGCCACATCAGTCTCAGCACTTCGACCGCCAATCCAGTGCCTTTGCCCTGCTCATCCTGACCATTGAGCGGCATGTTCTGTTCGGAATAGTAAGTGAATGTCGCAGCATGCAACGTCATGGAGAGGCAGTAGCAGATCATCAGGCTGAGCAGACGTGACATGACGGCACTCCTTGCGAAAAATTATCTTTTCCAGTTTAGAGGGCTATATCGAGAAGTTCATGATTTGCGCTACAAGCATGCGGTTTGCAGCCAAATATGGGGGAGAGGAGGGGAAAACAGGCCATCGTATGATGGCCTGTTCGGATTATTTGAGCAGCGCTTCCATCTCTGCTTCAGCGGCTGCGCGCGCCTGTTCGCTCTGTCGCCGAGCTGCGTCGGCCTGGGCTGCCGCATCAAGGGTGGCCTTGCTGCTGCTCACAGCCTGCTTGGTAGATTCGGACGCGGCCTTGTTGGCTTGCTGCTGCGCCGAGGCGGTGGCACTGCCCACCACCTGCTTGGTGGTATCCGCCATGGTCTTGCTGGCGCCTTGCTGTATTGAACCCAGCACATTGCCGAGTACAGAGGTGGTCGCTGCGGCCCCTGTCAGTACCTTGTTGGTATCGGTCAGAGCAGTGTTGGCACTGGATAGCGCGGTCGCAGCCGGTTTGGCTTGAGCCTGCCAGCCCTGCATCTCGGTTGGCCAGCTCGGTGTCGCTGCCGCCAGATTTTCGCCAAATACCTGAGGAGTTCCATCCCCCTTGAGCAGCATGACGGACATCTGGTTGGTCTGTGAGTTCCACACCATGCCCGCCTGCTTGGCTACATCAGGCATGGGTGCATAGCGGGAGACCACGTAGAACAGCGGGCCTTCCTGCTGCAGCTCGTTGGCGGTCTTTAGCAGTTGCATGGTGCTGTCGTAGTTGGGGCCCAGAATACTGGTCATCCGATCCTTGATGATGGGCTGTTCGAACAGATTGGCTTCGTTGGGATCGAAGCCCACCAGGGGTTTGAGCAGCGCCCACATCAGCTGGCTGGTCGGGCTCATCATCAACAGGGGGGCAACGCAGGCGGACAACATCAGGCTCAGGCAGGCCGCCTGGAGCAACGGCATGATACGCATTGGGATAATATCCAAATAACGATTTGATAAATAAGGTTATATTTGTCGATGGCTGACAAGTATACCGGGGTTTTCCTGCGCCGGTTTTGACGGGCGTGGGCAGGCTATCATACTGGGTTGGGAATGCCAGCCAGCGCTGGGCTTATTAATCAAGTTTGCGCCTGTTATGGTCGCCCGATACTGGTATCGCGCAAGGAGTGATGTCATGAATCGAATCAAGGGTGGGACGACTTGCCTGTTGCTGGCCATGTTGGGGACGAGCGGTGTGGCAGCCGAGCTTGTCAAGGTGACGCGGGCAGAGGTCGGGACCGAGTGGGTGTTGCCGTTGGGATCGCTGCCGGAACGGATTTGCTGATATCAGGAATCAGAAATATTCGCTGGGTGCCCGAATTCAACAGGGGAATCGCTGGCTGGAGTGTGGCCCGCAAAACGAGCAGGAGACCAATGGCCCATTGGCCTGGCGCTTGCCGCCTCAGGTGACGCCTGTGACCAGGGCACCGTCGGATAGCGAGACAATTAGCCTGGGCCAGTGAGGCTTTTCTTGATCCAGCTAAAGACATGGACGTGATCTCTATCGCATAATGCGGCTCTTTCCTTCTCTTGGCTGGGACCTAAGAAATGGCTCGTCGCTCTTCCAATACTCAACGTCGTCGCAGTAACTGGTGGTATAAACGCCTGTTGGTACGGGAACGGGCAGAGCGCGAAGCGCGTTCCGTTCGGGATTGATACAGCATTGAAAACGGAGCCTGGGGCTCCGTTTTTTTATTTGCCTGCTTGCGGCTTAGCGTTGCAGCGCAGCCAGTGCCAGCTCCACCCGCTTGGCGTACTCGGGGTCGGCCTGCTCAAGATGCCGGAGTTGGGCGACGACGATGGCGTCATCCTCCACGTTGATGAGGGAACGTGCCATATTGGCGGCGAGGCGCGAGCGCTGCCCCTCGTCCATGATGCGGAACAACTTGCCCGGCTGGCTGTAGTAATCGCTGTCGTAGTCACGAAAATCGTAGTGCAGAGCAGCCCCTTCCAGACTCAAGGCCGGTTCGTGCTGCTCGCTCGGCTGCTGGGTGCCAAAGCGGTTCGGCTGATAGTTGGGGCTGGCGCCGCCATTGCTGTCGCTGCGCATGGCGCCATCACGATGGGCACCGTGGTGGAACGGGCAGCGCGGAGCGTTCACCGGCAGCAGGCCGTGGTTGACCCCGAGGCGATAGCGCTGGGTGTCGCCGTAGGAGAAGAGCCGTCCCTGCAGCATGCGATCCGGGGAGAAGCCGATGCCGGGCACTACGTTGGCCGGGGTGAACGCCGCCTGCTCTACGTGGGCGAAGTAGTTGTCCGGGTTCTGGTTGAGCTCCAGCACGCCCACCGGGATCAGCGGATAGTCGCTGTGCGGCCACACCTTGGTGAGGTCGAACGGGTGGATCTGGTAGCTCTGGGCGTCGGCCTCCGGCATCACCTGCACATAGACCTTCCAGCGCGGGAAGTCGCCCCGCTCGATGGCATTGTACAGATCGGCCTGACTGGTTTCCCGATCCTGACCGACGGCATTGGCCGCCTCTTCATCTGTGTAGAAGCTGTGGCCCTGTTCGGTCTTGAAGTGGAACTTGACCCAGAAGCGTTCGTTGGCGTCGTTGATAAAGCTGAAGGTGTGGCTGCCGTAGCCGTTCATCTCCCGCAGACTCTTGGGAATGCCCCGATCGCTGAACAGTATGGTGACCTGATGCAGGGATTCGGGGTGGCGTGACCAGAAGTCCCAGGCGGCGGTGGCACTGCGCAGGTTGGTGCGCGGATCCCGCTTCTGGGTGTGGATGAAATCGGGGAATTTCAGCGGATCGCGGATGAAAAAGACCGGGGTGTTGTTGCCCACCAGATCCCAGTTGCCCTGCTCTGTGTAGAACTTGAGGGCGAAGCCGCGTACGTCTCGCTCGGCATCGGCAGCACCCTTCTCACCGGCCACGGTGGAGAAGCGCAGGAAGACCGGGGTCTGCTTGCCGATGGCGTTGAACAGATCGGCCTTGCTGAACTGGCTGATGTCGTGGGTCACGGTAAAGGTGCCGTAGGCGCCCGAGCCCTTGGCGTGAACCACCCGCTCGGGAATGCGCTCGCGGTCGAAGTGGGCGAGTTTCTCCATCAACCAGATATCTTGCATCAGCACGGGGCCGCGGGGACCGGCGGTAAGGCTGTTGTTGTTGTCGACGACGGGGGCGCCGTTGGCACTGTGCAGTGTCTTGTCAGTCATGAATGTCTCTCCTTGTTGATAGGGGGTCAGCCTACGGATCCCGCTCCTCATGGGCCAATGGGCCTTTCCTAGCCCTTTGATAGGTATCGCAAATGGGTATTGTGGGGGGATGACCCGGTACTGGTGATGGGGCATGATGAAAGTCAGCCAAAGGAGCCCCATATGCAGATCACCGTCCGTCATGCCGAACCCACCGATGCCCCCGCTTTGCGGGATCTCTATGCCATGCCTCATGCTCAGGCCGGTACACTGCAACTGCCTTATCCAGCGTTGGGGGTCTGGCAGCAGCGGCTGGAAAACAGCGGTGTAGTGGCGCTGGTAGCGGAGGTGGATGGTCTGCTGGTGGGCCAGATCTCATTGCATATGGAGCCCAATCCCAGGCGCAAGCATGTGGCCTGTATCGGTATGGGCGTGCGAGATGACTGGGCAGGGAAGGGCATAGGTTCGGCCCTGCTGGGCGCCGTGCTGGAAATGGCCGACAACTGGCTCAATCTGCGGCGCATCGAGCTCACCGTCTACAGCGACAACGATGCTGCGCTGGCGCTCTATCGCAAGTTCGGGTTCGAACAGGAGGGGCTGGCTCGCGGTTATGCGTTTCGCCAGGGCGAGTATGTGGATGCGCTCTACATGGCCAGGATCCGCCCGTGATTGACTACCGTCGCAGACTCATCCCTGTGCTGCGGGCGCTGGAGCGGGATCCGGATCTCTCCATCGAGGCGCTGGCGGATCGGGCCTGCCTCTCCCTCTACCATTTTCACCGGGTGTTCACCGCAGTGGCGGGCGAGACCCCCGGAGAGATGTGTCGGCGCCTGCGCATGCAGCGGGCTGCCTGGCAGCTCTGTTACACGAACGCCAGCGTCACTACCATAGCGCTGGGCGCCGGGTTGGCCAGCTCCCAGGCGTTTGCCAAGGCATTTCGGCGTCACTACGGCTGTACGCCGGGGGCGTTTCGCCGGGACAAGAGCAAGAATGGACACCTGTTGAGCAAGGATGGACACGCCAGTGACCGGCTGCTCCCTTATGCTGAAGACCACTCATCAGCAAGGAGCAACACCATGAAAACCATCGAGATGGATGCCCGCAACCTGGCCTATATTCGCGTCACCGGCCCCTATGGCGAAGGGTATGACCCTGTCTGTGGTCAACTGCACCAGTGGGCGAGTGCGCGGGGTCTGGCGCAGGGGGAGTGGATTTTCATCTACCACGACAACCCGGAAGTCACGCCGCCGGCCCAGTGCCGCACCGACATAGGTGTGACAGTGCCGGCGGGTACGGTCGGGGCAGGGGAGGTCGAGATCCAGCTTATTCCCGCCGGTCGCTACGCCCAGTCCCGCTATCTCATCACGGACCGCAGTCAGTACGGGCCGCGTTGGCAGGAGCATGTCGGCGATATAGTCGCCGCCGGTTTGGCGTTCGGTGACGGGCCCTGTTTCGAGCTATACCACAGCGTGAGCAATGACCCCTTGCGTGACGACGTCAGCTTCTGCTCCAGCGTTCAACGCTGAAGGGACAGGGGCCGAGTACAGCAAAACGTAACATTGTGGGTGTAACAACGAGTGCAATAAAAAGAGGAGCCGATATGGCTCCTCTTTTTGGCTTCGTTCTGTGCAATGCCGCGCGCGCCGCGCCGTTAGCCCTGCTTCGGCAGGCGATCCTTGCGCGATTTCCACCACCAGCGCAGGCGCACCTGAGAGATGAGCATGCCTGCCAGCATCAGGGCGCAGCCGACGATAGCCCGCTTATCGAGGATTTCGCCAAGCAGCAGCACACCGCCGATGGCGGCGAATACCGTCTCCAGACTGAGGATGATGGCTGCGTGGGCAGGATGGGCACCGCGCTGACCCACCACCTGCAATGTGTAGCCGACCCCGACCGACACCAGACCGGCGTAAAGCAGCGCCTGCCACCCGGCCACGGCGCCGCTGATAGTCGGCATCTCTATGGTGAAGGCGACGGCCAGGCTGAGCAGGCCGCACACCAGGAACTGCACACCCGCCAACCGGATCGGCGCGACCCGACTCGAATAGTGATCCAGTACCAGCAGGTGAATGGCCCAGAACAGGGCGCCCGCGACTTGTAGCAGATCGCCATAGCCTATGGTGAAGTCCTCGGTCACGCTGAGGTAATAGAGCCCCGCCATGGCGATGAGGGCGCCGACCCAGGTGTTGGTCCCTGTCTTGTGACGCAGGGCCAGCCCGATCACCGGCACCAGTATGATGTAGAGACCCGTTATGAAACCCGCTTTGGCAGCCGTGGTATAGAGCAGCCCCACCTGTTGCAGGGAGGCGGCACTGAACAGCACGGCTCCGGCGAGCAGGCCCCCGGTCAGCAGCAGGCGACGATCGTCGGACTGACCCGCGGGCTGGCGAGACTTGAGCCACCACAGCAGTGGCAGTAGAGAGGCGGCGCCGAGCAGGAAGCGCAGGCCATTGAAGGTGTAAGGCCCCATGTGATCCATCCCCAGGCGCTGGGCGACGAAGCCCAGCCCCCAGATGGCGGCGGCCATCAATAACATCATGTTCGAACGCATACGGATTCATCCCTGAGAAAGTGGCGGGCGCCCATCCTCACGGCGCCAGCCACCAAGATAACCGTGTGCGGGGGGATTTGTCTTTAGCGGCTCGCGAGTTTGGCTCGCCAGGGCTGGCTTATGTGAAGAGAGAACGACTACGCAGGAGCCGTATCACATCAGCTATTGGCAAGGCTTGCCAGCAGAGGGATCAGGGCGAGCAGCAACAGATTGCCGCGCAGGATCCAGATCACCCAGAACTGCTGCTGGATGGAGACCATAGGGGCCCGGCCATGACGCAGGGAGCGGCGCCAGCGATAGAAGAGGCGGCTGGGGTAGCCGAAACTGATGGCCATCAGGAAAAACAGCAGCAGCTTGGTACGATAGCCAGGGTTGGCGAGCAGTATTGCGGGTTGGTCCGGGTGAGCGAGCACTTGCAAGACACCCGTGATGAAGATGAGTAGCAGGGCCAGCGCTGCCAGACCGTCGGCCAGTAAAAGCTTGCGTACCTGCTCGATGGACATGCCGCGCCGGAACAGGAAATACTCGGAAGTGATCGCCCCTGTCAGGGTGATCACGGCGCAATAGTGCAGTGCCATCAGCAGGTCCGGGTTCAGCATCCGTGACAGATCCTTCTGATTAATAACATAGTGAGCTTCCTTTTGGACGCCATCCGGTCGGGCTGATATTCTGACATTACATCATGTCTGGTGGTAGCAGGAGTCCTGTTTGGGCAAGCGTGTCGTCTCCAAAAAAACCTGGTCTCTGGTTGCCAGAATGCGGCTGGGTTTGCTGCTGCTGTTCATTCCCGTTTTGATGCTGGGCGGCATCTACTATCTGCATATGGAACGCAGCCTGCAAAACGAGTTGCAGCAGCGTCTGCTCGCCACCAATCACCAGCTGCGCCACGTCTTTATCGAGCCCTATCTCCACGAGATGGAACGACAGTTTACGCTGATCTATGACCAGGTGAAGGTGGACGATATCAGCGGCCCCCGCCTGCACAACACAGATTCCTACCTGAAGGCCTGGCAGCTTTACAAGGGGGTCATGGCTGACCTGATCTACATCTATGTCGGCACGGCCGAGCGCCAGATGCTGATCTACCCCGAATGGCAGGCAGATGCCCAGTTCGATCCCAGGGTTCGGCCCTGGTATCAGCTGGCCAGCCAGCATGTGGGCGAAATGGTCTGGACCGAGCCCTACTACGACTACATCAATGGCAATCTGGTCATAGCGCTGGCGCGGGCCCTGACTGACCAGAGTGGCAAGGTGCAAGGGGTCTTTGCGGTCGATGCCATTCTGGCGCCTTTCTCGGCCCAGTTGAACCGGCAGGCTGACAATGGTTACCAGATGATCGTCAACCAGTCAGGCAAGGTGCTGGTACACCCGGATCCCGCCCGGTTGCTCAAGCCCATGGACCATCCTCAATGGCTTTCCCGTTTCAATCGGGAGGACGGCATCTTTCTGGACAAGGATTCCCAGTTGTTTGTGGCTTACAGCAAGTTGCCGGAGCGGAACTGGGTGCTCATCAGCGTGCAACCCGCGGCCAGTGTTCAGGCGGTGGTCGACAGGGTCTCCCTCAACGTATTGCTGATGGTAGCGCTGGCCTGCGTGCTCTATGTGATGCTGGCGCTGGTGTGGTCCCGCTATTTTCGCCGCATGCTCAATGAGATTTCCTCCATGATCCGGGCCAGCCGGACCCAACCCGACGATGTGCCCCAGGGGGGAATGCAGGAGCTCAAGCATGTCTATGCCGAGCTGGCCGAGGCGGGCAAGGATTATCACGAGGCCCGCCAGCAGGCCAATCTGGACAAGCTGACCGGTCTCTACAACCGTCGTTTCTTCGACGAGCGTTTGAATCGCCTGCTGATTGAGCGCCAGCCCTTCTGTCTGGCCATGCTCGATCTCGATAACTTCAAGCTGGTCAACGACACCTATGGCCACCAGACCGGGGATGTAGTGCTCAAGCGAGTATCACAGCTGGGTATGCAACTGCTGGGGGATCACGGTTGGGTCTGCCGTTACGGCGGGGAAGAGCTGGTGGTGCTGATGGCGAATCCGGACATCCACTTCTGCCAGATGTTGCTGGAGCAGTTTCGCAAGGGGGTGGAGTCACTGGATTGGCGTGAACCCGGCCTCAAGATCACCTTCAGTGGCGGGCTGGTGGCCAGCGGCGAGATAGCGCATGGCAAGACCCTGTTGGCGGTGGCCGACGCCGAGGTCTATCACGCCAAGCGCGATGGCAAGAACCGCATCTATCTGGGCAGCCTGCACGAAACGGTCGCCGAGAAGGGGATCCCGCCCAACGACAGCGTGTTGAGCAACGAAGAGGCCTGAAGGCCTCTTCTTCATTCAGCTGGCCAGCTGCCAGTCAAGGGTGGGCCAGTCGTGTTCGGCGGCGACTTGCCGCAGGCCGGGGGCCGGATTGACCGCATGGGGGTGGGCCACGGCCTTCAGCAGCGGCAGATCGTTGTGGGAGTCGCTGTAACCAAAGCTCTCCTGCCAGGGGGCTGCGTCTGTGGCAAACAGCTGGTTGATGCGTACTACCTTGCCCTCCTGAAAACTCAGGGTGCCGCGGGTCTGGCCGGTCAGCCGACCCTCCTCTTCATCCAGCAGTATGGCGACGCAGTGATCCATCCCCAGCATCTGCGCCATGGGCGCCACCAGATGCTCGCCGGAGGCCGAGATCAGCACCAGCGTGTCACCGCGTTGACGATGCCACTCGATGCGTGCCAACCCTTGGGGGTAGATCCGCTCCCGCAACACCTGCTCGGCGAAGTGGTGGCATTGCTGGCCGAGCCACTGACGTGACTTGCCCACCAGGGGCTGCAGGGTGAACGCCATGTACTCCTGCATATCCATCTTGCCCTGATGGTAGAGGGACATCATGGCCTGCTCCTCGGCGATCATGCCCGCCGGGGCCAGCTCCTGAGCCACCATGTATTCCAGCCAGAGGCTGGCGGAATCCCCGGCAATCAGGGTCTCGTCCAAATCAAACAGTGCCAGCGCCATGCCTGCTCCTAGCTATCCATAACTGTGATGATTGACGGGCGGCATGTTGGCCGCTCGCCGCTTTAAATAGGGCGTAATCCATCGCTTATGCTACCTCACACAGCTGATCCCGGGCCACCGCCAGGGTGACGGCCGTGCCCACCGGCAACAGGTCGCGGGCCGAGCGATTGAGGGTATCCACCGTCAAGAGCCCCGCTTCGCACTCCACCTGATAGCGGATGATGTTGCCGAGCAACTGCTGCTGGCGAATGACGCCGGGCAGGCAGGGATCAAGGCTCTGCTCCCCCGCAGGCAACAGGTTGATGGACTCGGGTCGCAGCGCCAGGGTGCCGCGAAAACGGGGGCCGAACAGCGACTTGGCCTGCTCGGGGGGCAGCAGGTTGTAGTGGCCGATAAAGCTCGCCACGAACTCGCTGGCGGGACGGGTGTAGATCTCTTCCGGCGTGCCGCTCTGGACGATGGATCCCTTGTTCATCAGGAACACCCGATCCGACATGGTCAGCGCCTCTTCCTGATCGTGGGTGACGAAGATGGTGGTGAGCTCGAGCCGCTGCTGGATCTCGCGGATCTGCAATCGCAGGCTGCGGCGGATGCGGGCATCCAGCGCAGAGAGGGGTTCATCCAACAGCAGGATCCGCGGCCGTACCACCAGGGCCCGGGCGAGGGCGACCCGCTGGCGCTGGCCGCCGGAGAGCTCGCCCGGATAGCGGCGCTCGAAGCCATCCAGCTCCACCAGACTCAAGGCCTCCTGCACGCTGGCGGCCAGCTCCCGTCCCGGCTGGGGCTTCATTTTCAGGCCGAAGGCCACGTTGTCCCACACCGTCATGTTGGGGAACAGGGCATAGCTCTGGAACACCATGCCGATGCCACGCTTCTGGGGCGCCTGCCAGGTGATGTCCTCACCGGCCACCCGTACCTGACCGCCATCGACCGGCGTCAGCCCGGCCAGCGCCCGCAGCAGGGTGGATTTGCCGCAGCCGGAGGGGCCGAGCAGGGTCACCAGCTCCCCCTTGCGGATGCCGAATTCGATCCCTTCGAAGACCTTGGTCTCGCCGTAGGATTTGTGCAGTTGGCTTACTTCTAGATGGAACATATGGGATCACCGATGGAATCTGTTCGCCGCCCAGGTGAGCAGCAGGGTCAGCAGGAAGTAGCTCATCACCAGCGCGCTGGTGAAGTGGCCCGAGGTGGCGCGCATGTTGTAGAGATAGACCTGCAGGGTTTCGTAACGGGTGCCCACCAGCATGTTGGCAAACACGAACTCACCAAGCAGGAAGGAGAGGGAGAGAAACAGCGCCGCCAGCAGCCCCTTGCGCAGATTTGGCAGCACCACCAGGGCGAAGGCGCGTGTGCTGCTTGCCCCCAGCAGGTGGGCGGCATCCATCAGATCCCGGAGCGGCACGCCCTGCAAGCTGTTGGCCAGCGCCCGATACATAAAGGGGAGCACCACCGTGAACCAGGTGCCTACCAGGATCCAGGGCGTACCGATAATCGGCAGCGGGCCGTCGGCGTAGATCTGCAGCAACCCCACCGAGGAGACCACGGGCGGCACCGCAAAGGGGAGCAGGATCAGCAGGTTCATCCAGGGATCCAGCTTGGGGAAGTAGTAGGCCACCACCAGCACGGTCGGGACCAGCACCAGGGTGCCCAGCAGCAGGGTAGCGAAGCAGACAAACAGGCTGCGGCCGAAGGCAGCCAGGAAGCGCGGATCCCCCCACAGTTGCAGATACCATTCCAGCGTGAAGCCGTCCGGCATCAGAGTCGCCCCCCAGCGGGTGGAGAGGGAGTAGAGCAGGGTCGCCAGCAGTGGCAGCAGCAGGGTTGCTACCAGGATGCTCAGCACCCAGCGCGGCCAGCTTGGTTGGAGTTCACTCATGGGAATTTCCCTTCGCATGGTAGCTGCGCTTGAGCAGCCATTGATTTGCCGCCGTCACCACTCCCAGCAGCACCATCAGGATCACCGCCAGCGCCGCCGCCAGATTGGGTTCGAGGAAGATGTCGCCGGAGACCAGACTGGCCACCCGTATGGTCACCAGGTTGAAGTTGCCCGTGGTGAGGGCATAGGCCGAGGCATAGGCTCCCACTGCATTGGCAAACAGTATGATGAGAGTACCGAGCAGTGCTGGCGTCAGCACCGGCAGTGCCACGTGCCACACATACTGCCTCTTGCTGGCCCCCAGCAGGGCGGCGGCCTGGGGCCAGTCATCCTGCAGTGCATCGAACGCCGGGTAGAGCAGCAGCAGGGCGAGGGGGATCTGGAAATAGGTGTAGATGAGGATGAGACCAGCCCCTGAGTAGAGGTTGAAACCGTCGATCCAGCCCCAGGATTTTAGCAGCAGTGTGATGGCGCCGTTGATGCCGAGAATGATGATGAAGGCGAACGCCAGCGGCACACCGCTGAAGTTGCTGGTCATGGTGACAAACGCCAGCAGGGTTCGCTTGACCCGCTCACCGCTCTGGCGCAGCGCCGCTGCCCCCAGGGTGCCGATGGCAAGCCCCGCCAAACTGGCGATACCGGCGATGCGCAATGAGTTGGTGAAGGATTGCAGGTAGAAGGGGGAGCTCAGGATCTCCCGGTAATGATCCAGGCCCCAGTCATCCGGGGTTTGAAAGCTGCCCACCAGCACCCACACCATGGGGGCGAGCTGGAACAGTATCATCAAGAGGAAAAACGGCAGCAGTACCAGCGCAGGCAGCCAGTGGCGACGGGCTTGACGCGGGATCACGGCTTGATCCGGCAGGATCCTTGTGGCGGCAGAGATCATCAGTGCACCTCGCGCAGGCAGGCAGCCTTGAGCAGCAGCAGGCCGCTAGGCTTGTCATGGGCAACGCCAAGCAAGTCGGCCATCAGGCCGCAGAGCTGGGTTTGTTGCAAGGCAGGTCCGGCAGGCCACTGAGCCACAAAGGCATCGCCAAACAGCCAGAGCGGCACAGTGCGCTCCTCGGGCAAGGTGCCGCCGTGGCTCAAGTCGTTGTTCATGCCGTGATCCGAGGTCACCAGTACTTGGTAACCTTCCCCCAGCCACTGGGGCAGCAGATCGGCCAGCAGACTGTCCATGCGGCGCGCCTGGTTGCGGTACTGGCGCGAGTCCAGGCCAAACTGGTGGCCCGCATCGTCCACTCCCATGGGGTGGATCAGCAGAAAATCGGGGTCATGCTGGGTTCGCAGCCATTCCCCATCCATCAGCAGATGGCTGTCAGGGTAGCTGTCATCCCAGTAGAAGCAGCCGTGCTGGATAGGCAGCTGTTCATCATGGGTATAGCGATCCCGTAGCGCCAGCCAGGGGCTGCGGTTGTAAAGTTCGCTCACCCAGTAATAGGCGGCGGCTGCCGTGCGCTTGCCGCTGGCTCGGGCGAGATGGAAGATGGATTCATGCTGGCTCAAGCGACTGACACCGTTGTGGGTGATGCCGCTGGCCACTGGCGGTACGCCGGTCAGGATGCACTCGTAGAGCGGCCGGGATAGGGAGGGCAGGGCGCAGCTCAGGGTCGTATACAAGCCGCGCTCCGCCTCCACCATGCCTGTGAGGTAGCCCATTGTGTGGGCTACCTCGGCAGACAGGCCATCCACAAGTACCACTATCACCTTGTGTTGCACTGGATACCCTTACTGCATGTTGATCATGACGGTTTCCTGCCACTGGCGCGGCAGGGCCTTGGAGCTCTGTTCCCAGGCTGCATGATCCTGCACCGGCTTGGCATTGGCATACTGCTCGGCAGGCAACAGCTTGGCTTTCACGTCATACGGCAATACCACATTGCTGCGGATGGGACGGGCGTAGCCACGGGCCAGGTTGATTTGACCTGCGTCCGAGAGGATGTATTCCCGCGCCAGCTTGGCGGCGTTGGGGTTCTTGGCCCACTTGTTGATGATGGTGGTGTAGCCGGCGATGACGGAGCCGTCGTTCGGGATAACCACATCAAACTTCTTGGGGTCTATCTTGTCGCGGTAGTTCAGTGCGTTGAAGTCCCACAGCACACCCACTTCCACTTCACCCTTCTCGATATTGGCGATGGAAGGGTCGTTCAGGGAGAGGCGTCCCTGTTTGGCCAGCTGGCCGAACAGCTCGAGCGCGGGTTTCAGGTTTTTCTCGCTGCCGCCGGTGGCATAGGCCGCCGCCAGCACGCCGTTGTTGGCCTGGGAAGCGACGCCCACATCACCCAGGGTCACCTTGTAGTCACCGCCGAGCAGGGATTGCCAGCTGGTGGGGGCGGCCTTGACCAGATCCTTGTTGATGAGGAAGGCGATGGTGCCGGTATAGGCCAGCATCCAGTGACCGTCCGCATCCTTGGCCCAGTTTGGAATGTCTGCCCAGGTGGAGGGTTTGTAAGGCTGGGTAACTCCCTGCTTGACCGCGACCGGACCGAAGGCGCCGCCCACGTCACCGATGTCGGCGGTGGCGTTGGCCTTCTCGGCGGCAAACTTGGCGATCTCCTGGGCCGAGCTCATGTCGGTATCCTGATGCTTGATACCGTAGATATTGCCCAACTGCTGCCAGGTGTCCTTCCAGTTGGCCCAGCTGTCGGGCATGCCGATGCTGTGGAGCTGGCCTTCGCCGCGGGCGGCCTTCTCAAGATCCGCGATATTTTCGGCTGCAAACAGTGGTTGGCTGATGGCCACCAGGGCCAGTGCACTTGCGATCACGCTTTTCATCATCCCATCCCTCTGGACTAGGTCAGTTAAGGTTCGAGAGGGATGCTAGAGGGGGAATATGACGGTGGCGGGGCGTTTTGATGGCAGTTTGATGACAATTGGGCTGTCATGGCACTGTCATCCAGACGGGTTACAACTCAGGGCCAATAGACGCTGGTCTACTCCAGCCGTAAACAAACCTGAATGACCAGGGGATGTGACAGTGACTGAGTTGCGATTGAGCGAGCAGGGTATGGCCGCTGGCCGGAGCCCCTCCAAGTGTGAACAGATTTGCCAGACCCTGCGCCGCTATATCGGCAGCGGCCAGCTGGCGGCGGGGCAGCAGCTGCCCGCCGAACGGGCCTTGAGCGAGCGCTTTGCCACCACCCGCATCACCATCAAGGAGGCACTGTCGAGCCTGGAAGCGGATGGCCTTATCTACCGGGCCGAGCGGCGTGGCTGGTTCGTGGCACCGCCCAGACTCACCTATGATCCCGCCATCCATACCCATTTCCACCAGTGGATCGGCGAGCAGCAGCGTATCGCCGAGACCCGGGTGCTGGCCCACGGCAGCGCCCTGGCCAGCAGCGAGCTGTGTCACTGGATGGGGCTGGATCCCTTCACGCCGCTTTACGAGATCCGCCGCCTGCGCCTGATCGACGATCGCCCCGTGCTCCACGTCAGCCACCATCTGCTGGCCAGTCGTTTTCCCGATATCGCCAGTGCGCCGCTGGCCAGCTCCCTCACCGAGCTTTATCAGCAGCGCTATGGCATAGGCCAGGGCGGGGCCAGCCTCGAGATCACCCCCTCGGCGGCGCGGGGCACCATAGCCCGCTCCCTCAATCTGGCGGAAGGGAGCCCTGTGCTGCGGCTGGTGCGGGTCAACTATGACGAGAGAGGGGGGCTGGTGGATTGCGATATCGAGCACTGGCGGCCGGATGCGATCCGCATCTGTCTGGATACGCGGGCGTTGCAGCCGGTCGCAGGCAGATCGCAGCAAACTCAACTCACCGAGTAGGCCCCAATCAGCGCAGCGGATCCCGCAGGATCCGCCGGGATCAGTTATCGATATTGGGGATCAGGTCGTCGAAGCTCTGATAACCGCAGTCCGCCAGCTGCAGCGACATTGTGTAGGTCTTGCTGCCCTCCCGCTGGCCGATGGCGGGGCGGTTGAGCTTGAGTTCCTGATGCCAGTACTCCTTCATCCGCTCGATCAGTGCCATGGCCTCGCTCTCGTCCAGATGAAGCTGGCACAGCGCCATGTAGTTGTTGGACTTGTGCATGTTCTCCACCAGATAGTCACCCAGCACCGACATGGCCTGGCGTGCCTGCTGGCGGGCGAAGCGACTGTGCTGCTCGAAGCTGATGCGCTCGCTGATGAGGAAGTGGTAGCTGTTGTCGATGCCGAGCTGCAAGATGCCGAGCTTCTCCAGCTTGCGCAGGTAGAGGTAGCAGGAGGCATCGGTCAGGCTGTACTCCCGCTTGAGATCGATCAGGGTCTTGTCGCGCCAGAAGATGTTGGCGAGAAAGGCATAAAGCCCCGGCTCCTTGTGAAACGCCTCGTCCTGCTCCTGGGTGAAGACGGCCCGGCGGCTCTGGACATCCTGGGTACGGTCCAGCAGCTCCTCGAACGAGAGTCCCACCAGGTGGCAGATCTCCAGCAGGGTATCGAACGGCAGGGAGGGCTTGTTCATCATGCGTTTGACGGTGGCGATGGAGACGCCCATGGCTTCTGCCAGGGTCTGATAGCGGATCCCCTTGTCGGTCAGGGTCTTCTTCAGGGTGTCGAGAATGTGGTTGGCCAGGGTCTGGCTATAGGTCATGCAACTATTCCTTTATCTGCATCTTTATGTTGTGTCAGAAACTGAGTTCTTTTCTGGTTATGGGCTCAGATATTGACACTTAAAAAAACCAGAGGAAATAAACCCGTTGAAAACGATTGAAATGGCCAGACCAGTTAGCGATGAAGGTTGCAGATAGTGATACTCAGCGGTGCATATCCTTCAACCGTTCAACATTTTACTGGTGATGCATAAAACATCGCGCATAATTCAAAACGAATCGGATTCAAGACCTTCCTGGTTGAGAAAACGATTGTTTGCTTCCAATTTAAGGGTTTTTTAAACCGCAAGGTTTTTATTCTTTCCTGGCATTGAGCGGAACTCGCAAGAGGTCCGCTTTTTTTCTTTTCCCCGAATTTGAGCCCGCCGTCAAGCAGAGGCGAGCGCCGCCTCCGTTTGTCATGCTGAGTGTTCCCTGTCTTACTCTCCCTTGCAGGGAAACAGTTTGGGGATCTCCCGCACCAGCCAGCTCTTGGCCTTGCCCATGGTATCGCGGCGCCAGGCCAGCACGACCTGGATCTGGTGACGATATTCGGGGCTGATCACCTTGAGCCGACCGGCCTTGATGTCCTCTTCTATCCAGCTCAGTGGCATGGTGCCGACACCTATTCCCGCCAGCAGGGCATCACGCTTCTCTGTCATTGTGCTGACGGTGAGGCGTGGCTGCTTGTCCAGCAGGCGATAGGTGAGCACGGGTTTGCGCAGTGCAGAGTCGGCTACCGCTATGGCGCGGTAGCGGCGCAGCGTCTCGTCCGCCAGGGGCTCGGGCTCCTGGTGCAGTGGGTGATCCGGGTGGGCGACATAGAGCATCACCTCTTCCTGCAGCGCCTGATGCTTGATGCCGGTCATCATGATGTCAGGGTTGAGAGAGGAAATGAGCAGGTCTGCGCGGCCATCTTCCAGACACTCCCAGCTGCCCGCCAGCACTTCGGCGCGAAACCTCAATCGGGTATCCGTCAACTCGGCCAGTCTTTCAACCAGGGGATAGAGCGCCTGTACCGGCACCAGGGCATCAACGGCTATGGTGATGTCGGTTTCCCAGCCCCGGGCCAGCGCCCGGGTTTCGCCCACCAGATGTTCGGCTGCCTCCAGCAGTACCCGGCCCCGCTCCAGCAGCATGCGGCCGGCCGGGGTGAACTTGGTTCTGTGGCCGCTGCGATCAAACAGCATGGCGTCCAGCTCGTCTTCCAGCTTCTGTACCGTGTAGCTCAGCGCCGAGGGGACCTTGCCCAGCTCATCTGCGGCCGCCGCGAAGCTGCCGCGACGATCGATGGCGTCCAGCACCCGGATCGCCTCCAGGGTCAGCGCCCGTTCCTTGTTCGATTCCTTGGCCATTTCATACCTTCAATTTTTTTGAACATGTTTGCCAGTTTATCTCGATAACAACTTAGGCCAAGTCACTTTAATATTCAATCAACGCTTAGGCAGGAAGGCCGAGCGGCCAAATAAAAGGTAGTTCCGGGCTGTGACATCGTAAATCAGGATGTCTGACTTCGGTGAAAGAACAACACACTATTTGAATAACCTCTTGCACGGATGCATTGATTCTGGCCAAACCGGCCCAGGCAATGACACAAATACCAAGAGAGTAAATGAACATGAAAAACGTAATCAAGATGTTGGCCGTTGCAGGCCTGATGACCGCAGGTTTTGCACAGGCTTCTGTTCCTGCCGACCTCAATGCCGCACCGGGCGTGCTGTTTGTAAACTGGCATGCAACCGCTGCGATGGATGGCAAGGCCAACCCCATGCTGGAAGTGCGCGATGAGTCCGGTGATCTGGTTGCCTCTGTCCACGCCAATCTGATGGGCGCTCAGCAGGTGAAGATACCAAGCCGCACTCAGGGCAACCTGACCGTCAGCCTGGGTGATCAGAGCAGTGACTACCGCATCCCGTTCGGTCTGGGTGACGGCCGCCAACGTTAATCGACCTATTTGGTACGTGAGGATCACACCATGATGCAATTGAGAGCCGCAGAAGCGCGCGGCAAGGCCAACTTCGGCTGGCTGGATGCGCGCCACAGTTTTTCGTTCGGGCACTACTATGACCCGGACTGGATGGGACACTCGGTGCTGCGGGTCATCAACCAGGATCTGGTGTCACCCGGTGGCGGCTTCGCCACTCACCCTCACGCCAACATGGAGATCCTGACCTGCGTGCTGAGCGGCACCATAGAGCACAAGGACAGCCTCGGCCATGCCGAGCAGATACCGGCAGGGGATTTCCAGCTGATGAGCGCCGGGTCAGGCATCCGGCACAGCGAGAACAACCCCTCGCAGACGGAGCCGCTCTCCCTGTTGCAAATCTGGATCGAGCCGAACGAACACGGCACGGCCCCCGGTTATCAGCAGAAGAAGATTGAAGCCAACCCGGGATTGACCCTGGTGGCATCTCCGGATGGCGAAGCAGGATCCTTCAGGATCCGCCAGCAGGCCCGCGTATGGCAGTTGCAGCTCGAACCCGGCGAGAGTCTCACCTGGGCGCTGGCTGGCCGACACGGTTACCTGCAGATGATTTCAGGGGAGCTGACCGCCAACGGTCTGGCTGCCCGACCCGGCGACGGGGTACTCAGTCGTGATGAACCCAAATGGGATCTGGTGGCAACGAGTGCCAGCCAAGCCCTGTTATTTGACCTACCCTGAAGCAGTCAGCGGTGATTTGACGTAAAACGAGGAATTTGAAATGGACAAGATGAGAGATATGGCACTGCTGGTGGGTCGTGTACTGCTGGCGCTGATGTTTGTGATGGCAGGCTGGAGCAAGATCGGCGGTTATGCCGGTACTCAGGGTTATATGGAAGCCATGGGCGTACCCGGGTTCATGTTGCCGCTGGTAATTTTGCTTGAGCTGGGTGGTGGTCTGGCGGTGGTCTTGGGCCTGTTTACCCGCAGCATCGCCGTATTGCTGGCCGGTTTTACCCTGATGGCCGCCTTTATTTTCCACTATCAGCCTGCGGATCAGATGCAGATGTTGATGTTTATGAAGAACGTCTCGGTGGCCGGTGGTTTCCTGGCCCTGGCGGCGGCCGGTGCAGGGGCCTTCAGTCTGGATGCCCGCCTCGGCAAGAACTGGTAATACCCTGAAGGTTCAAGTTTTCCAACGCCTTTTAGCCGGTGCAACTGCACCGGCTTTTTTGTGCCCGGGACAAATGTGCGACCGCCCGCATATTCTGCCGCCGGCGCCATCAGGGGCAACAAGCGCCTTTTGCATCTTCCCCCCCGATCCCTGACAATCTCATTTCGTGTGAAGTGACGGGAATCGCTCATCTTTTTCCGTGCTCACCCCCTCGTTTGAATTGGCGGGAGTCGTCCATGTTTACCCTTTACCACTCCAATCAGCTGGATCTGCTCAAGGAGCTGCTGGTCAACCACATCCGGCAGGCACCTCTCGCTCACCCCTTCGAGCAGGAACAGATCCTGGTGCAGAGTCCTGGCATGGCCCAGTGGCTCAAGCTGGAACTGGCCAAGGCATTCGGCATCGCCGCCAATATCGAATTTCCGCTGCCCGCCAGCTTTATCTGGGAGATGTTCACCCGGGTGCTGGCGGATGTGCCGCGCCAGAGCCCCTACAACAAGGGCGCCATGAGCTGGCAGCTGATGACCATTTTGCCCGCCCTGCTGGATCGTCCCGCCTTCGCACCGCTCGCCGCCTATCTGGGCGGTGGGGATGAGCAAGATCCTGCCGGGGATCCCGAACAGGTTCGACTGTGGCAGCTCTGCCAGAAGGTGGCGGATCTGTTCGACCAGTATCTGGTTTACCGGCCTGACTGGATCGCTCGCTGGGAAGAGGGGGAAGGGCTGGTCGGAACAGGGAGCCAGGATCTGGCCGGAGTGAGTGGTCAGGATTGGCAGCCCGAACTGTGGCGCGAGCTGGTGGCCCGCACCCTGGCACTGAGCCCCAGCGGCTACCACAGAGCCAACCTCTACGAGGAGTTCATCCACGAGCTGCAACGTACACGGGATCTGCCGGGCAAGCTGCCCCAGCGGGTGTTCGTGTTCGGTATCTCGGCGCTGCCACCGCGCTATGTGGAAGCCCTGCTGGCCCTTGGCAGCCGACCCGAGGTGGAGGTGCATCTGTTCGTCACCAATCCCTGCCGCTACTACTGGGGGGATCTACTCGATCGCAAAACCCTGGCGCGGCTGGAGAACAAGCTCAAACCGGGCACGGACCTCGACACCCTGCAGGGGCCCGCCAACCCGCTGCTCGCCTCCATGGGCAAGCTGGGGCGCGACTACCTGCACCAGTTGATGGAGCTGGAGGTGCCACAAATCGAGGCCTTCGTCGATATCGATGAGGTGGATGCCACAGGCAATGTCAGGCTGCTGCGCGCCATCCAGAAGGATGTGCTGGAGCTGGGTTCGCGGGGCGAGGGCCAGTTCGATCTCGACAGCAGCCACCACAAGAGCCCGATCGATCCAACGGATGGATCCCTGCAGATCCACGCCTGCCACGGCCCGATGCGGGAACTCGAAGTGCTGCACGACCGGCTGCTGGCACTGTTCGAGCAGGACCTGTCCCTCACCCCGAAGGATGTGGTGGTGATGATGCCGGATGTGAACAGCTACGGCCCCTACATTCAGGCCGTGTTTGGGGCGCGGGGCCAGATCCCCTTTGCGGTCTCGGATCGGGCAGCCAGCCAGGAGAGCCCGCTGCTGCAAAGCTTCCTCGCCCTGTTGCACCTGCCTGGCGCCCGCCTCGGCGCCGGCGAGCTGCTCGCCATTCTGGAGGTGCCCGCCGTGCTGCGCCGCTTCGAGCTGGATGACGACGAGTTCAACCAGCTGCGGGTCTGGGTGCAGGAGACCGGCATCCGCTGGGGTCTGGATGATGCCTACCCGGAGCGCTTTGAGCTGCCGCGCATGTCCGGCAACAGCTGGCTGTTTGGCTTGCGCCGCATGTTGCTGGGCTTTGCCATGGGGGATGGGGAGCCGGTGGCGGGCATGTCGTTCTGCACCGATCATGGTGCAGGGCAGCAGGGCGCTGTGGCCAGCATATTGCCCTATGCCGAGATCGAAGGTCAGCAGGGCCTGGCCCTTGGCAAGCTGGCCTGGTTTGTCGACTCCCTGGCGGAGTTTCTGCCCCGTTTGCAGCGTGAGCAGAGCCTGCCCGAGTGGTCAGCCTGCCTCCTTGATTTGCTGGATCGCTTCTATCTGGCCGACGAGGAAGAAGAGCGCCTGCTGCAACTGATCCGCAGCCAGCTGGCCGAGTGGCAGACCCAGCTCGGCGAGGCCCGCTTCGATCAGCCCATCACCGCCGACCTGCTGCAAGATTACCTCGGCAAGGTACTGGGGGAGTCCCGCTCCAGCCAGCGCTTCCTCGCCGGTCAGGTCAACTTCTGTACCCTGATGCCGATGCGCTCCATCCCCTTCAAGCAGGTCTGCCTGCTCGGCATGAACGACGGCGTCTACCCGCGCACCCTGGCCCCCATGGGGTTCGATCTGATGGCGGTGGCGTCGCGGCGCGGGGATCGCTCGCGCCGCGATGATGACCGCTACCTGTTCCTAGAGGCGCTGCTCAGCGCCCAGCAGGGGCTCTATATCAGCTATCAGGGCTTCAGCGCCCAGGACAACAGCGACAAGGTGCCGTCCGTCTTGCTGGCGGAGCTGATCGATTATGTACGCCAGGGCTTCGTGCTGGCGGGGGATGAGGCGCTCGACGACGAGACCTCCGGCGAGCGGCTGCTCAAGCACCTGGTGGTCGAGCACCCGCTCACCCCCTACAGCCGCAGCTACTTCTATCCGGAAGCAGAGTCCCGGCTCTTTACCTATGCCGCCGACTGGCTGCCTGCCCTCAATCCGGTGCGTGGCGCCGCCAACTTCCAGAGTGGCGAGCTGCCGTTGCCGCCCGAATGGGGCAAGGAGCAGGGGCTGGAGCTGGCGGAGCTGCTGCGCTTCTATCGCCAGCCCGCCAAGTATTTCCTCAACCGCCGCCTCAAGGTGTGGTTTGAACTCAACGAAGCCAATATTGAAGACAGCGAGCCATTCGAGCTGGACGGTCTGCAACACTACCAGCTCAAGGCCCTGCTGCTCGATTCCCATCTGGCCGAGGGGGACAGCGCAATACGGCGTGAGCGGTTGCAGCTCACTGGCCTGCTGCCCCAAGGCTGGTTCGGCAGCTTGCTGCTAGATGATCTGGACGCCGAGATGGGCAAGCTGGCGGAGCGCCTGCGCCCCTGGGTCAGTGAAAAACAGGCGGTGGAGATCGATATTTCCCTGGCCCAGGGCCAGCTGCAAGGGTGGATCGACACCCAGAAGGGGCGCTTGCTGGTGGTGAAACCCGGCAGCTTCAACGGCAAGGATCTGCTGCTGGGCTGGATCCAGCACCTCTGCCTCTCCCTGAGCTGTGCCCCCGGTGACACCCTGCTGTTCGATGCCAAACAGAGTCTGCGGCTGCCCAAGCTCTCGGCCGACGAGGCAAGGCCCAAGTTGGCGGCGCTGGTGGCGCTCTGGGCGCAGGGGATGAAGCGACCGCTGCCGTTTTTCCCCAACACGGCCTGGGATTGGCTCAAGTCGATGGAGAAGGAGCCCGACAAACCGGATGCCGCCGACAAGGCGGCCCTCACCCGTTTCAACGGCGGCTGGATGATCAATGGTGAGGGGGCAGACGCTTACGTTGCCCGCTGCTTCCCCGAACTCGATGACGAGGCGCTGGGGCAGTTGCAGGCGCTGGCCCGCGAGCACCTGACCCCGCTGCTCAAGACCCTGGAGGAGCTGAAATAATGGCTAACCCGCTCAATACCCTGCGCTTTCCCCTCCACGGTGAACGACTGATCGAAGCCTCTGCCGGTACCGGCAAGACCTACACCATAGCCGGTCTCTACCTGCGGTTGCTGTTGGGGCACGGCCCGCTTATCGAAGAGGGGGCGGATGCCGGTCAGCCCAGCGCCCACGAACGGCCGCTCTCTGTGACCGAGATCCTGGTGGTGACCTTTACCGAGGCGGCCACCGCCGAGCTGCGCGGGCGGATCCGCGCACGCATCCACGAGGCGCGCCTCGCGTTTTTGCGCGGTGAGAGCAAGGATGTGCTGCTGACCCAGCTGCTTGAAGAGGTGGAGGACCACGAACTGGCGGCCCGCCGCCTGCTGGCCGCCGAACGGCAGATGGACGAGGCGGCTGTGTTTACCATCCACGGCTTCTGCCAGCGGATGCTGACGCAGAATGCCTTCGAGTCGGGTGCCCTCTTTGAAACAGAATTTCTCACCGATGACAGCCAGCTAAGGCTGCAGGCGGTGAGCGACTACTGGCGCGCCGAGTTCTATCCGGTGGATAAAACCCTCGCCAGTTCGGTGCGCGCGCTCTGGCCGAGCCCCGCCGCCCTGCTGCGGGAGATGAGCAGCTGGCTCGACAACAGCGAGCTGGAGATACTGCCTGCGCTGGGGGATGAGACCCTTGCCGCTCGTCATCAAGCGGCCATGGCCCGTATCGAAGCGGTGAAAAATGGCTGGCTGGCGCAAGGGGACGAGATCCGCCGCCAGACAGAGGGGCAAATCAAGCTCTATACCGGCAAGAACTACGAAGGCTGGCTCGCCAAGATCGGGGACTGGGCACAGGATCCGACCAGCGGTTATACCCTGCCCAAGGATCTCGAGCGCTTCGGCCAAGAAACATTGGAGGCCAAGCTGAGCAAGGGGAAGGCGTTACCAACCCTGCCGCTGTTCAGCGAAATCGATGCGCTGCTGGCGAGCCGCCCGGGTATTCGCGACCTTATCCTGCAACGGGCGGCCAGGGTGGTGCGCAGCCGGATGCAGGCGAGCAAGCGCCAAGCCCATCAGCTCTCGTTCGATGACCTGCTCAAGGATCTCGACGGGGCGCTTGGTTCGGGCCTTGGCGAGCGGCTCTGCGATCGGATCCGCGCCACCTATCGGGTGGCGATGATCGATGAATTTCAGGATACCGACCCCCAGCAGTACCGCATTTTCCATCGGCTCTACGGCGGCCACACAGACACGGCGCTGTTGATGATCGGTGACCCCAAGCAGGCCATCTACGGCTTTCGCGGCGCTGACATCTTTACCTACATTCAGGCGCGGCGAAATGTGAGCGCCCACTACACCCTCGGGCGCAACTGGCGCTCCAGCAGTGCGCTGGTGGGGGCGGTCAACGGCCTGTTCGAGCGGGCCAAGGATCCCTTTATCTACGAGGCGGATATTCCCTTCCTGCCGGTGGAGGCGCAGGGCAAGAGCAAGGCGCTGCTGCTCGATGGTGCCACCGCCCCAGTGCTCCACTGCTGGCAGCTGACCGGCCAGCCCACCTTCAATCGGGGGGATTACCAGAGCAAGATGGCGCGCGCCACCGCCGCCGAGATCCACCGCCTGCTGACCCTGGCCCGCGAGGGCAAGGCGAAGATAGGCGATCAGGCGGTGAAGGCCGGAGATATCGCCGTGCTGGTGCGAACCGGCGCCGAGGGCAAGCTGGTGCAGCAGGAGCTGGCGCGCCTCGCCATCGCCTCCGTCTACCTGTCGAACCGCGAGAGCGTGCTGGAGCAGACGGAGGCGCGGGAGATCCTGCTGATTCTGCACGCCTGCCAGAATCCGAGCGAAGAGCGCAGCCTGCGGGCGGCGCTTGCCACCGGGCTGTTTGATCTGGATGCCAAGGCGCTCGATGGGCTGGCCAGCGACGAGCGGGCGTGGGAGAGCGCGGTGCAGGAGTTTATGGAGTACCGCAAGATCTGGCATCGCCGTGGCGTGCTGGCGATGCTGCGGGCCCTGCTGCACCGGCGCAATCTCGCTTCCTCCCTGCTGGCGAACCCCTATGGGGAGCGGCGGCTGACCAACTTCCTCCATCTGGCTGAGCTGCTGCAACAGGTGAGCAGCGAGCTGGATGGGGAATATGCCCTGCTGCGCTGGCTGGGGGAGGCGGTGAGCCGCCCGAGCGGCCAGGATGCGGAACAGGTACTGCGCCTCGAATCCGAGCGCAAATTGGTACAGATAGTCACCATCCACAAATCCAAGGGGCTGGAGTACCCCCTGGTGTTCCTGCCCTTTATCTGCAGCCACAGAACCGCCGAGACCCCGCTCTATCACGAGGCGGATGAAGCGGGCAATCGCACCATTCTCGACCTGACCGGCGCCGACTCGTCGCTTGCCGAAGCGGACAAGGAGCGCCTCGCCGAAGACTTGCGACTGCTCTACGTGGCGCTGACCCGGGGCGTCTACGCCACCTGGCTGGGGCTGGCACCGGTGCGGGCCGGTAACGGCAAGTCGGAGAAGACAGACCTGCACCACACCGCCATCGGCTATCTGCTGCAAAAGGGCGAAGAGGGGGATGCCGATACCCTGGCGACCGCTTTGACCGAGCTGTCGCAGGCGCTGCCCGGTGTGGCTGTCGGTGAGCCCTCGCTCACCCGTCCGGCCCCGCTGCCGACAGAAGAGGAGCAGTTGGGCGAGCCGCAGGTGCGCCGCTTTACCGGTTCCCTCGAACGGGATTGGTGGATCAGCTCCTACTCCGGGCTGGCGGCGCAGGGCCACGGCCACAGCAAGGGTGTCTTGGCCAATCCCGGCTTCGATGACGAGGTAGCCACAGAGTCGGCGAGCGCGGCTGCCTTGCTGGCCGAGTCGGGGGAGGTGGCAGCGCCTGAGCCCTCCATCTTCACCTTCCCGAAGGGGGCACGCCCCGGCACCCTGCTCCACAGTCTGTTCGAAACCATCGATTTTCAGAGCGCCGGTGGCGAGTCGCTGGCGCACCATATCGCTGCCCTGCTGGCGCAAGATGGCTTCGACGAGGACTGGGCGCCCGTGCTGCAACAGCAGGTGGAGACGGTGCTCGATACCCCGCTGGATACCGGCTTTGACGAGCCGGTGCGGCTGCGGGATCTGGCGCCCGAGCGCAAGCAGGTGGAGCTGGAGTTCTTCCTGCCCATGGGGCGGGTGACGGCACCGGCGCTGACCGCGCTTTGCCAGCAGCATGACCCGCTGTCGCGGGGCAACAAGCCGCTGAGCTTTGCCACAGTGCAGGGGATGCTCAAGGGCTTTATCGATCTGGTGTTCGAGTGGCAGGGGCGCTGGTATCTGCTCGACTACAAATCAAACCACCTCGGCATGAGCCCCGCCGATTACAGCCGACCGGCGCTGGAGCGGGCCATGTGTGATCATCGCTACGACCTGCAATACCAGCTCTACTCGCTGGCGCTGCACCGGCTGCTCACCCTGCGCCTGCCGGGCTACGACTTCGAGCAGCACTTTGGCGGCGTCTTCTATCTGTTCCTGCGCGGCATGCCGCAGGGGGGCATTTTCCATACCCGCCCGAGCCGTGAACTGGTGCTGGGGCTGGATCGGTTGTTTAGCGCAGGCAGTGAGCCGCCAGCAGCGGGATCCCACCCATTGAACGAGGTAGAGGCATGAGCGACACCATGATCAGCACGGCGACCAGCGCCATCATGATCGAACGGTTGAAAGCACTGGCGCTGACGGGGCGCATTCGCCAGCTGGATCTGCAATTTGCCAAGCTGGTGGCCGATCTTGGCGGCAGCCCCGAGCTGGTGCTGGGGGCTGCGCTCACCTGCTTCGAGCTGGGGCGCGGCCATGTCTGTCTGCCGCTGGAGATGCTGGCACATTCTGGTAACGAAAAGCCATCCCTGCGACCGTTCGGGCTGGATCCCCAGCAGAGCCGGGATCTGCTGGTGGATCTGGCGGATCCTGGCCGCTGGCCCGCCCTGTTTGCGGCAAGCCCCTTGGTCGGTACGGAACAGGATGAGGGGCTCGCCCCGCGCTGGCCGCTGCGGCTCTGGCACGGGCGGCTCTATCTCACCTGCTACCACGATTTTGAACTGGGGGTGGCTCGTCATCTGCGCGCTTTGAGTGAACGCGCCGAATGGCCGGAGATTGCTCCCGCCCTGTCGCGGCTGTTTGCCCGCGACTACGGGCTGGTGTTCGCGGCGCTGCTCAAGGCCCGCCTCGCCCCCGACTTCTCGGCCCGCCACTTTATCGAGAAGTATCTCGATCTGGTGTTCCCGAGCGAGGTGGATTGGCCCGCCATCGAGGCATTGCTGGCCAGCGCCCAGGCGGCGAGCGACCTTGGCAAGCTGGATACGCTGGTACCCGAGGCGCTCTGTTGCAACGGCCAGAAGCTGGCGGCGGCCACCGCGGCGGCGCGCCCCTTTGCGGTGATCTCCGGCGGCCCCGGCACCGGCAAGACCACGACTGTGGCCAAACTGCTCGCCATTCTGGTGGAGACCGGCCTGCAAGCCGGCAAGGCACCGGCGATCCGGCTGGTGGCCCCCACCGGCAAGGCGGCGGCGCGCCTGACCGAGAGTATCGGCTCTGCCCTGCAGGCCCTCGATCTGCCCCCCGAATGGGTCGAAGCGATCCCCACCGAAGCGGGCACCTTGCACCGGTTGCTCGGGGTCATTCCGGGGCGCAGCCAGTTCCGCCACCACGCAGGCAACCCGCTGCACCTCGACTTGCTGGTGGTGGATGAGGCCTCTATGGTCGATTTGCCGATGATGGCGCGCCTGCTCGATGCGCTGCCAAGCCACGCCCGCCTGATCCTGCTCGGCGACAAGGATCAGCTCGCCTCGGTGGAGGCGGGGGCCGTGCTCGGCGATATCTGCAGCTTTATCGAACAGGGCATCAGCCCGGCGCAGGCGGATTGGCTCTCCCGCCAGACCGGCTACCGCTTGCAGGGCACACCCGCGGGGGCACCGGTGCGTGACAGCCTCTGCTTGCTGGCCAAGAGCTGGCGCTTTGATCAGCACTCTGGCATCGGTCAGTTGGCGCGCGCCTGCAACAGCGGCGAGGCCACGGCGGTGGAGGCAGTCTGGGGTATGGGCTTTGCCGATATCAGCCTGCACCCCTGGGCCGGGGAGGCCTACGAGGCCCTGATTGCCCAGGGGGTGGCCGGTTACGGCGCTTATCTCAAGGCGGCCCGTGCGGGGGAGGATCCCGCGACCGTATTCAAGGCATTCAACAGCTTCCAGATCCTCTGCGCCCTGCGCGACGGCCCGTTCGGGGTGCTGGGGCTTAACGAGCGGCTGGAACTGGCCCTGTCACGGGCTGGCCTGATTGCCCGCGACGGCGACTGGTATGCCGGTCGCCCTGTGATGGTGGTGCGCAACGACCACGGGGTTGGCCTCTACAACGGCGATATGGGGCTCTGCCTGCCCGATGAAAGCGGGCGGTTAAAGGTATGGTTTGAGCAGCCGGACGGCACCCTGCGGGCGCTTCTGCCCAGCCGCCTGCCGCCCCACGAGACTGTCTACGCCATGACCATCCACAAATCCCAGGGTTCCGAGTTCGCCCATACCGTGCTGGTGCTGCCCGACAGCCCCAGCCCCTTGCTGACCCGCGAGCTGGTCTATACCGGCATCACCCGCGCCAAGGCCCGGCTCGATCTCTACGGCGATCGCGCCCTGTTGGCACAGGCAGTACGGAAAAAGACCGAGCGTTATTCCGGTCTGGCGGAGAGGTTGTCGTATTAACTTTTTATTATTTGTGGTGTAACGAATTCAAATAGGCAATAAGGATTTTTATCAATGGCATATGTTAGTGAGTTGTCTGAACAGGATAATATAACGCCAGCAGCACCTACAGCTAGGCTTGTTGCTCAACGATTGGGACGAACTTTAACTGCACGATTCCAAGATTACATACACAAAAGAGAGTGTGAGCCAACCCAGTCTGACTATGAAGTTAAAATGGCAAGTCGCGCATTGGCTGCATTTTCAATATCATATTTGGCCGATGTGGATGACGTCCTTGCTGGTCAATGTGTTTGCGATAGCAGTCAGGATGGCGGTATTGATGCTATTTGTGTCAACCATGCAGAAAAGAAAATCGTTATAGTGCAGTCGAAATATAATCAAGCTGGAAATGGTACGTGGACAAATGCAGATTTTCTAGCATTTAAGCATGCTTGTGAATTATTGCAGATGTCACAATATGATCGGTTTGATGAAATTTTGTCAAATATGTCAGAGGATATTGAGGTTGGGCTTAACTCTATAGACTATAAAATATTATTTGTCATGACCCATACGGGTAAGAGAGGCGCCGCTAACAATATCCTTGCTGATATGATTTCATGGCAGCGAGAGTTGAATGATGCGGCACTGATTGGTTCTGACATAGATAATTCTCAGTTGCCATTTCAAGTTCACTTGGTTTCAGCGGAAGATTTAACTGAGTGGTTACAAGCTGGTTCAAATATCAAGGTTGATTTAAATGATGTAGAGTTAGACCACTATGGATTGATGTTGGAGCCGTACCAAGCATTTTATGGTCAAATTAGTGGTGATCAAGTAGTTGATTGGTGGAGAGCACATGGAACAAAATTGTTTTCTAAAAACATTAGGAATATTTTAGGAAGTACAGAAGTAAATGAGTCAATAAAAGCCACTGCAATCACTAATCCTGAGTTATTTTGGTATTTTAATAATGGTGTAACTCTGCTGGTATCAGAAATAGAGCCACATAGAAGAAACTCTAATAGAGGCACATCAAGGGGGACTTTCAAATTTTCGAATGCCAGTGTTATTAATGGAGCGCAGACTGTAAGCACACTCGGCGAGGTATTTAAAAACAGTGATACACAACAAGATTTAATTGAAAAGCTTCGGTTGATAAAAGTTCCCGCTAGATTAATTAAGGTGAATGACAATGATAATACTGAAATTGCAAGCTTGATTACTAGGGCAAATAATCACCAAAATAGAGTCTTGGGGCGAGACTTCGCATCTCAACATGTTGAACAGATTCGGCTTGCTCGAGAGCTGGTTGTTGAGGGATACAAATATCAGTTGTTAAGGACTGACAACCAATCGGTAATTATGGATGAAAACTCGATTGATTTAGACGAAGCTCTGAATGGATTGGCATGTTTAACTCTTTCACCATCAGTTCTTGCAACATTAAAAACACAGCGTGGTAAGTTTTTTGATAATTTAGATGGTGCTCTATATCGTCAAATTTTTAATCCTAGTGTTTCTGGTGTGAAGTTAATTAACTCTGTAAGGCATTTAAGATGTATTGAGAGTCTTATCTCATCAAAGCTTGATTCTATTGACCGATATGAGAATAGTAAGCGCCATTTGATTGTAACTCATGGAAATAGAGTCTTTTCTGCAATACTTCTTAATAAAGTGTGCAACATTATTAATGCGAATGATGTTGTAGTGCCTGATAGTAATTCAATATCTGGTAAGTTAGACTTAGTTATAGGGTTTGCTGAGGAGTTCATAGAGAGTAACTATTCCAATGCATATCCCGCTCGCTTCTTTGGTAATGTGGAAAAAGTAACAGAGATAATTGGTGCTATAACCAATAGCATTGATTGGAGATCTTAATATGTGATCTCGTATGTTGGGCTTCGCAGGCTCAGCGCCAACCTACCGATTGTGTAGGTTGTGGCTGAGCGTAGCGAAGCCCAACATTTACCGCGAAATCTCTTTTTCCCTTCCCCTCATCCCCAGCCCTTCGCCTCCTTTTTAATAAACGGGAGAAGGGAGATTGAGCTCCCTTTGGTCTGGTTCGCACCACGGGATTATCTGGCATTTGTAGGTTCGATTAGCGAAGCGTAATCGGACGATCGCGTAATTGGTCAATCGGGTAATCGAAAATCAGACAATCCAACATCGCATCATAGAAATATCGTTAAACCCGCTACTCCCGAAGTTCCCCCGATTGCCAACGCCATATCCCCGATGCTGCATCATCCCCTCTCCCTTTTGGAGAGGGCAGGGTGAGGGAGCGGGTTCAATGCCCACTTCGCCCACTTGGTAAAATCGGGTAGGGTGCAATGAACGAAGTGAATTGCACCGCTGCTATTTATCTGGCAAAAGGTGTAATGCGCTTCTCTTATTACACCCTACCTACTGACATTAATCTGATGTTCAGGTTAAAGTGATATTATTAAATCTGATTAACAATACTGGAGATTAATATGAGTATTACTTTTGAAAAAGCGACTTTGCAGCATAAAGAGCAGGTCTTGAGTTGGCTAAATAAACCTTACGTCCAAGAGTTTTGGGACAACAGTGATGCCTATCGAGAAGATCTTGATATCTTTATGAAAGGCCGAAAAATAACAAGCCCCTATTTTGATGGAATATTTGATTATTGGATTGGGTGTAAAAATGGTGAGCCATTTTGCCTCATGATGTCAAATAAAATATCGGAAGGTGATGAAATTCCCGATCTCTGGAAATCGTATCTATCAAAAACAGGAAGTACTGTCAGCCTGGATTTTATGATCGGTGAGGAAGGTTTCCTTGGAAAAGGACTTGCAGCAATAGCAATCAACGAGTTCATCACGTTTTTCCGTTCAACAATAGATGCTACAGCGGATACGTTTATCATCGATCCGGAACGAGACAATAAAAAAGCGTTACGGGCGTATGAAAATGCAGGTTTTGTAAAGGCTGGAGAGTTTTTAGCTATTTCTGGTGTTTTTGAAGGTTATGAGACGATACTCATGACGAAAAAAGTTTAAGTTTCGTACTGCTACACATCATGTACATGACCTCAAGATAATTCATTAGGTAAAACACCCTCCAAAGTCCTATTTAGCATTTATTTTCTCTGGTTGGTTTGGCGGGGGGGTTACGCCTGCGCATCCCAACCTTTCCCCTATGCTCCTTGTCGCCATATTTGCTGACTACGGCAATGAGATTGTCCCTCACCTCCAGCCCTTGCGTGGCTGGCGAACGCGGTTCTCCCGTTGGGAGAGGGCTAGGGTGAGGGGCCAATCAAGGGGCTAAACAGTCAGCTCCAGCCGGTTGCCTTCCGGGTCGAGGAAGGTGCTTTCGTAATAGCCGTCGCCGGTCCAGCGGGGGCCGTTCAGGTGTTTGACCTCGGCGCCCTTGAGCAGCTTGAGGCGGGCCGTCATCTTGTCAACCGCCTCCACGCTGCCGAGGGAGAAGGCAATATGTGCCAGCCCCTGCAAGGGGTGCGGCAGACTGGGATCTGCCGGAAAGAGGATGGGGCTGTGCATCAGCTCCAGACTGGCGCCCCCCTCGAAACGCACGAAGTAGGACGAAAACTGTTTGGCCGGATTGTGGTATCGCTCATTCGCCTGCCCGCCAAACAGGGTGCAGTAGAATGTCTTGAGTGCCTCCAGATCCTGTGCCCAGATGGCGACGTGATGTATGTGCATGGCCTGTCTCCTGTGACTTGATACCGACCATGCTATGCTGGGTCTTGAACGTTCGACATGGCTGAGCCCGTCCTGATGATGTCTGAAACTGCCAATCCTGAAGTCATTGACGTCTCCCCCGACTGCCGCGAGCAGATCTGTTGTGACAGTCTGTTGCCCGCCCTTGCACAAGAGCAGGTGTGGCTGGCGGGCTGCTCATGTCTGCGTACCCACTACAGGATCGAGCGTTGCTTTGAGGACGTGCACTGTTTTCTGCTCACCCTGGGGGGCGAGGGGGAGGTGTTGATTGGCGATCGTCTTGAGCGGCTGCAAGTCGGGGAGTGGGCCCTGATCCCGGCGGGCCAGCCGCTCTGCTATCAGCTACCAGAGACGCTATTACCGGAGGGGCAGTCGCCAGAGCCGCCAGCGCCGGAGCCACAACCGGCGGCGAGTGGTGATTGGGATCTGGTGTGGCTGCTGCTGCACAAGGATTCTCCCTGGGATGCCTTCGCCAGCCACTCCAGGCTGGGGTGTACCTCCCAGCAGGGGACCCTGGTTCGCACTATCGAGAACCTCTATGCGGAGCAGGAGCGCCACCAGGACCCGCTGCTCAGTGCGTTGCTGGTAGAACAGCTTGGCTTTTATCTGCGCCGCCTGCTGCAAAAGGGGGAGGTGCAGAGTCGTGGTGAGCGGCAGGCGCTGCGTCTCGAGTTGATGCTCAAAGAATCCCTGACCGAGTGCTGGGACATAGGGCGTATGGCTGACGCCTTGCATCTCTCGCAGCGCCAGCTCTATCGTCTCTGTCAGCAGCACTTCGCGCTGGCCCCCATGGCCTTGCTGCAACGGCTGCGGTTGCAACGGGCCGCTCTCTTGCTGGCCAGCGGCGGCGACTCGGTGAAACAGGTGGCCCAGTTGTGCGGCTTCAAGAACGAGTACCACTTCTCCACCGCCTTCAAGCGCCAGCAAGGTCTGGCTCCCAGCCATTATCGCAATCTGCACCATCCCGCATTTAAAGCCGGATCCGCACGGAGAGGCGGCACTGAGTCGATAGAATAAGCGGCGCACAGACCTGATCGGCAAAATAGCGAAATAGGCGTTGCCTGGCACCATTTGGCGCGGCAACTGAGCTATGTTGGCCCGCATCTAATGAGATGCCCAAACATGGGTGAAGCATGGGGGAAATAAGCCGGGTGAATATCTGTTCGGATCAGGTAACAAAGCCATTGCCGGATTCGGATATAGATCGTCAAATAACCTGAATGGCGGATTTAACTTATATTCTGGCGGATGGAAACCGGGGGAGAAGATCCATTGGCGGGAAAAGCAGGGGGAGATCTCCCCCTGAGGAACAAGATAACTTAGAAGTGGTAACGAAGACCCAGCTTGAACGTATCCATTGAGTGGTGATCGTCACCCAGTGTCAGGGCGCTGAATTGACGCTCATAGCCGATACCGGCAGAGATGCTGCTGTTGAAGGCATAGTCAAAACCGACTTCCAGATTGGGATGAACCCGGCCTTTCGCTTCGTCGATGCGACCCTGCTCGTTCACTCCCAGCGCGGGTATGCTGCCGTTGCCAATCACTTCGACTTCGGTGCGGGTATAGGCGAGGCCAGGTTTGGCGTAGGCAGAGAAGCCATATGCCAGCGGCTGACTGAACTTGGCGGCCAGGCTGATGCTGCGGGTGTCTATGGTGGTGTCAACAAAGCCGGTGGCCACTGAACTGGTGATCCACATCAGCTGGCTCATCTGCTGGGCATGCAGACCACCTTCAATGGCCAGCCAGGGTTTGAAGCTGTAACCCACGATCAGGCTACCGCCATCGAGACGATCGTCCATCAATTTGGCGTCATACGCTTGCTGCGCCATGCCATCCAGATCTGCCTTGGAGGTGATCAGATCCAGCCCTGCATACCAGCCTTCTGCACAGGCGGCAGTGCTGATACCCAGACCGAGCAGGGAGAAAACGAGCGCTTTATTGAAGGTATTCATGGATAAATTATTCCTGTATGCGTGAACTCTGCGTGGTTGAAATACCTCTATCCATGAAGTTTATTTATATTCCCTTTATCCGCCATTGCTGGAGGGCCGCGGATTATAGTCAGTGCATCCGGCAATAACAACCTATTGTCGTCATGGATTTTAATATTATGGAAAATAATGGCAGAGCATCATGTTCAATAAATGACTCATTTAGAGTTTTAGCTTTATTTATATAAATAAAAACAAGGTGGGCTGGCAAGATATAATGGCAGGGGCGAATTTGAATGGCACAAATCTGATTTTATTGAATATTTTCCTTCATCTGTCGGTAATGACATTTCGATCGTTGGTTTGTTTATTGTGCGGATGTAAACAGAGGTCATCATGGGCATGATGGGCATGATGGCGGTTATTCGTTCAATCCCACAGAATACCTCAAGCCCGATAAACAGCGCACCTTTGCCCTGTGTTGAACACATTTTTGCCATTGGCACCACAGGGGCATGACGATGGCGCAGGGCACTGCGCACCCAGGATATTCACACAGCACCCATTTTGGGGCGATAAAAAACAGGGCCGGAGGTTTGCCTCCGGCCCTGTGGCATTGTGCTTGTTCAGTCGGTCAGATGCTGGATTTGACGGTGACGAACTCGGGGTAGGCATCGATGCCGCATTCGTGCACGTCGACTCCCATCATCTCTTCCTCTTCGCTGACCCGCAGCCCCATGGTTGCCTTGAGCAGGCCCCAGACGATGAGAGAAGCACCAAACACCCAGCCGAAGATGACGGCCGCACCCAGCAGCTGGGCCGAGAAGGTGGCGCTCTCGTTGGAGAGGGGCACTACCATCAGGCCGAACAGACCGCAGACACCGTGTACCGAGATGGCGCCGACCGGATCATCAATCTTCAGGCGATCGAAGGCGACGATGGCGTAGACCACCAGGGCGCCGGCCAGGGCACCGATCAGGCTGGCGAACAGCGGGCTGGGGGAGGCTGGGTCGGCCGTGATGGCAACCAGGCCGCCGAGCGCGCCGTTGAGGATCATGGTGAGATCCGCCTTGCCCCAGGTGAGCTTGCTGACCAGCAGGGCGCCGACCACACCGGCTGCCGCTGCGGCATTGGTGTTGACGAACACTGTGCCGATGGCGGTTGCGTCGGCAGCGGTGGAGAGCACCAGTTGCGAGCCACCGTTGAAGCCGAACCAGCCCATCCAGAGGATCAGGGTACCCAGGGTTGCCAGCGGCAGGTTGGAACCCGGTATGGGGTAGATCTCACCCTGCTTGCCATATTTTCCGCGGCGGGCGCCGAGCAGCAACACGGCGGCGAGGGCGGCGGCGGCACCGGCCATATGCACTATGCCGGAGCCTGCGAAGTCGGAGAAACCGGCCTCTTTGAGGAAGCCGCCGCCCCAGGTCCAGTACCCTTCCATCGGGTAGATGACGCCCGTCATCACCACACAGAACAGCAGGAAGGACCAGAGCTTCATCCGCTCGGCCACGGCCCCCGAGACGATGGAGGTAGCGGTCGCCACGAACACCACCTGGAAGAAGAAGTCGGAGTGCAGTGAGTGACCGGCATCGTCAGCCTGGGTGCCGATCAGGCTGCCGAAGCTGGGCAACCAGCCACCGGCGGTGTTGTCCACGTACATGATGTTGTAGCCAACCAGCAGAAACATGATGCAGGCAATGGAGTAGAGCAGGATATTCTTGGTCAGGATCTCGGTGGTGTTCTTGGCGCGTACCAGCCCGGCTTCGAGCATGGAGAAGCCGGCGGCCATCCACATGACCAGCACGCCGGATATCAGCAGATAGAAGGTATCGAGCGCATAGCGCAGCTCTGAAACGGACTTGATCAACTCTTCCATGTTGTGTTCCTCGGTTCCTGTTGTATCAAAGGGCTTCTGCGTCAGTCTCGCCGGTGCGGATCCGCACGGCAGCCTGCAGGTCATAGACGAAAATCTTGCCGTCACCGATCTTGCCGGTGTAGGCGGTCTTGCAGATGGCTTCGACAATGTGCTCGACGTTGTCGGCCAGGGTGGCGATCTCCAGCTTTACCTTGGGCAGGAAATCGACCTGGTATTCGGCGCCGCGATAGAGTTCGGTGTGCCCCTTCTGGCGACCGAAGCCCTTGACCTCGGAGACGGTCAGCCCCTCGACGCCGAGACTGGCGATGGCTTCGCGAACGTCATCCAGTTTGAATGGCTTGATAATGGCGGTGATCAGTTTCATGCAGCTTCCCCAATCCTTTGGTGGTTGACCCTGATCAAAGCAATTAGTGGGCCAAAAGTATTAGTGTTTATTTTCAATACTTTAAGTTTATCTCTGGCCTATTTAGTGTAATGTTTACCCAATCTGGACAGGGCCGCGCCAAAGCGGTGCCCCTCATTGGTGCAATTATCGCCACCTACTGACACGCAGCCGCAGGGGGGGGCCCTGGCTCGGCTGGATGAATCCCTTGTCGACTGGGTGTGCACGGCGCAAGGGCTTGCCTGTGTCATCCAGGATTTATAACCGGACAGACGCAGTAACCTGAACCACACTGGTTGCAGCCGTTGTTCATACGAACCTGACTTCTGCCGATAATATGGCCAATGGCAGGGCAGGTCTGGGCGGGCAAAGAGAGGCGGTCAAGCTGCCGGGTGATAGTCCCCCTCCGCTGTTTTTTCAACAATCGGGCTTGAGCATCCCCGCCACTGTACGGGGCAGAAGAACAAGGATGGTCTTTATGCTGCAAGAGAGTGACACGATCAGGATCTCGGACCTCAGTGAGGCCGTAGTGCACGGCATTCTGGAGGTGGTCAGTGACGGGATCTGGGATTGGAACGTCAATACCGGTTTTGTCTATCGCAACCCGGGCTGGTATCAGATGCTGGGCTATGAGCCCCACTCCCTTGGCAACAACGTCTTCACCTGGGAGAGCGTGATCCACCCCGACGACATCGCACGGGTGATGGCCTGCTTCGATGCCTATCTGACGGGGTCGGCACCCGACTATCGGGTCGAGTACCGCTGCCACTGTCAGGATGGCAGCTACATCTGGATCGAGGATTGCGGCCATATCATAGCGCGCAATCCGGATGGTTCAGTGGCGCGCATGATAGGTGCCCACCGCAATATCCATGCTCGCAAGCTGCTCTATGAACAGCTTGAGTCACGCAACCATTCACTGGAGCAGTTGGTGGCAGAGCGCACGGCTGAGCTGGTTCAGCTCAATGGAAGCTTGCAGCAAAAAGCGGAAGAGAACCGCCAGCTGGCAGAAACCGATGCCCTGACCGGCGCCGCTAGCCGTTATCGGCTCGAGCGGGATATCCAGATGGAGTGCGAACGGGCCAAGCGCTTTCATCAGCCGTTCTCGGTGATCGCTATTGACGTGGATGACTTCAAGCAAATCAATGACAGCCATGGCCACGCCGCCGGGGATCAAACCCTGATCAACGTAGTGGCGCGGGTGCAAAGCCATATTCGCGAGATTGACCTGCTGGCCCGCTGGGGTGGGGACGAGTTCATGGTGGTGCTGCCCAATACCGCTCTTGCTGATGCCAGGCGGGTGGCCGACAAGCTGAGGGCGCTGATCGCCCAGTCACAGGTCTGCGAGCAGCGCGATATCACCCTGAGTTTCGGGCTGGCGGAATACCGGCTGAATGAACCCCTGAGCCAGCTGATGGTGCGGGTGGATAGGGCGCTCTATCAGGCCAAGCTGGCGGGCAAGAACCAGATCGGTGAATAGATGACAAGGGCCTGTTTTCACCGGTTGCCCGGTCGCGACCGGTTGTCGGATTTCTCTCATTTACCCCCCGAATGCGTATTGACCGCGCGATTGCCTTGACTCCTGTTGAGGGCGCTGGTTTGATGCGCGCTCTTTAATCCCCCATGAGACATGAATCGATGAAAAAGAGCATCCTGATTGCCCTGACTGCACTGCCCCTGTTTGCCCACGCCGGTCTGATGGACTCCCTGACTGATACAGTGACCAGCAGTGTGACCAGCAGTGCCAAAGAGATGGCTGGTACCGCCATGGACAGCGCCTCCAACGAAGCGATCAAGAGTGCACTGGACATAAAGGAAGGCGGCTCCAACAAGCAAGCCATCAAGGACAAGCTGGGCGCGCCCGTCACCACCAAGACCGAAGCCGGTCTGGAAGTGTGGACTTATGACCTGAGCGCCCTGAACAAGGCCTCCCCGCTGCTGGCTGAAACCACCAAGACTCTGCTGAAAGAGTCCGAAGTGGCACAGAAGAACGTGGTCATCAAGTTCGAAGGCGAAACCGTCAAGACCCTGAACCTGGCCGACAAAGCCAAGGCTTGAGTCTGAATGACGTGCATGAAAAAGGGGCCTGATGGCCCCTTTTTGCTGGTTGACGTTCATGATCAAACCTTGAAGCGCCGCACCAGGGCCAGCAACTGGCGGTTGGAGCTGAGCAGCGACTCGGCGCTCTGCTCCGTGTTGCGGCCATTTTCCACCAGCAGGTTGAGCATGTCGCGGATGCTCACCATGTTGCGGTTGATCTCCTCTGTCACCCGGCTCTGCTCCTCGGCAGCGGTGGCGATCTGGCTGCTGAGATCGTGGATCTGCACCACTGAATCGGCCATGCCGTCGAGCCCCCCTGTCACCTGCCCAGTGGTATCTGCTGCGGCCTGACAGCTGCGTTTGGTCTGCTCCATGGCGACGACGGCGTCGGCCACCCCCTGAGTGAGGCGCGACAACATGCTGCCCACCTCGGCCGTGCTCTTCTGGGTACGGGCAGCCAGGGCACGCACTTCGTCAGCCACCACAGCGAAACCGCGGCCCTGTTCACCGGCCCGGGCTGCTTCGATGGCGGCATTGAGCGCCAGCAAGTTGGTCTGGGCGGCGATGCCACCTATCACCCCGAGCACGCTGCCGATCTGCTTGGCATCTTCCTGCATCTCCAGCACCTTGGCGGCGGCGAGATCCACTTCGTCGATCAGGGCTACTACGCTGGCGGAGGCCGATCCCACTACCTTGCGTGAATTGGCTGCCTGGCCGTTGGCGGCTTCGGTGAAGCTGGCCGAGTCGCTGGCGTGTTGTGCCACGCTGTCGGCGGTGGAGCTGAGCTCGGTGAGGGCGGTGACCACCTGATCCGTCTCGGCGGCATGTTCACCAAGGATCCGTCTTGCCTGACCCGTCTGCTGATCGAGCTGCGCCAGTTCGCGGGTGATGAGGTCGGTGGCGTCAGTCACCTGCACCATCATCTGCTGCAAATAGGCGATGAAGCGGTTCACCGACAGGGCGATGTGATCCAGCTCGTCATTCCCCTTCACCTGGATGCGGGCGGTCAGGTCGGCATCGCCGGCAGAGAGGGCGTCGATATTCTGTTTGAGGGTCTGCAAACGGCTGCCGAGCTGAGTGATGGCCAGCAGCATCAGCACGAACAGCAGCCCGACCAGGGGCAACTGGATTGCGGCCAGCGTGGTGAGCACGTCCTGGCTGTCCTGGGTCAGGGTGCTGGTTGGCAGGGCGGTGGCCAGCAACCAGGGAGTCCCCTCTATGGCCTGCAGCAGCAATGTCTGTTCCTGCCCCTGATCCTGGAAAGTGGTGCGCAACAGCCCTGTACCCCGGCTCTGGCCGAGCAGGCTGGCGATGGCACCGGCGAAGGGGTAATCGGCGTGAGCCGAGAGGTTGCCCAGCACAACATCCCCGTTCAGACGGGCATTCTTGCTCAGGATCTTGCCGTCAGCCTCGATGATCATCACCTGGCCCCCGATCTCCTGCTCTTTCCTGGCCACCAGATCGTTGAAGAAACCCAGGGTCACATCTATGGTCGATACCCCGAATAGGGCGCCGTTGCGATAGATCCCCATGGCGCAGTTGGTTCTCGGCTGCTGGCTGGCACCGTCCTTGTAGGCCGCCGCCCAGACGCACATGCCCTGGGGAGCCTGTTGCCCCGCCTTGTGCCAGGGCTGTTCGAAGTAATTGGGGGCCTCGGCCGAGTTCCAGTAGGTGTTGGGGATCAGCTTGTTGGCCGCATCCCTGTGAAAGAAGGTGCTGAACTTGGCGCGGCCCGCTTCCCGTTGATCCGGCAGCGGCCAGATGCCGCCGCCAAACACCATGGCATTGCCATATTGATCGATCAGCGCAGGCAGCAGGGCATCAATTTGCTCGCTTGGCAGCTGGGCGACCAGCTGGGTGATGCTGCGGGACTGGCTCTGTACGCCGTTGAGCTCATCGAGGATGTCGGTGGCGATCTCGCTGACCAGCAGTGTCACATTCTGTTCACCGGCCTTTTGCAGCGCCGGCTTGATCCAGATCTGGATGCCGATGACCGTCAGGGCGCACACCAGCACCATGAATCCCACGAAGACGGCTGTATATCGTCCCTTGATTGTTCCCAGACTCCACCCCATAACGACTCCTGTCTGTTGTTGGCACTGTCTTGCGTGACCTTGTTGTTTGAGTCGCCATTATTAGCCATTTCGAACATAAAACGTTTGTTATCGCTCACAGAACCCGGAGCAGAAGATAAGGGAAATGACGGCTCGACGGGGTGATCCCCCTGCCATGAGCCAGTGCGCGGGAAAGTGGAAAAAAGAAAGGGTGGCCGAGGCCACCCTTGTGCTGATTGCGATGCGCTTACTGGTGCGCTTCGGCAAACTGCTTCATCGCGTCGGCGTGCTTGGTCATGCCGTCGGCGCGCAGGTTCAGGTTCTTCACGAATTCGGCTTTCTTGGCCGGGTCTTCGATCCTGTCATAACGTTGTTGCAGGTTGGCCTGGATCTGCTCCGGGGTCATGTTCTGCATGCGGGCCATCTTGTCGTGGCGGCCACCGTGGTGCTTGCCACCTTTCATGCCGCTGCCATCCATGGGGCAATTGGTCATGGCGCCGGCCTGGGTAGTGGCAACGGCTTCGCTTGCGGCATAGGCGCCGAGCGGCAGGCCAAGGATCAGGGTGGCGGTCAGCAGAGTTTTGGTCAGAGTCTTCATGGTATATCTCCTTGCGGATTGAGTTCGGATTCGGCTTGCTCGCCTTGACCTCAAGTAAACACCAGACTGGTGTCTGAACTTTGCCAGTTGAAGCCTATTTTGTAGCAGAGTGTGACATCGGGATCTTGTATTTCACCTTGCTGAAGACGGTAGCGAAAACAGGGGGCTACCCATAGAAGGATGGTTGCCTCCCGGTTAAATTTGTCTGCTCATCGGATCAGGGGAATAAGTGATAGTGGCGGGCCGAAATATATTCAGTGCCGGTATGAACCAATAAAAATACCCCACCGGATGCAGTCTCTGGCGGGGTATTTCTATGTCACCGGTCAGGCAACATCATTATCGTGAGAAAACCACAGGGTGAATAGGTTGGCTCAGCGCTGGCGGCCGCTGCCAACGCTGTAAGGCATGCGATAGCTGTCGCTGTCATCGTTCAGGCTAAGGGTGAGATTGCCCTGGGCTCTCATCGGCAGACGGACCTGCTGCATCCCTTTCAGCTCGGCGGGCACCTGCTTGAGCAGATCGCCGGAGGCGTTGCGGATCATCAGGGTCGGGTTGGCGCTGCTGCTGCTGGCGTTATCGTGCCAGTTGACGAACAGCAGGCCGGGGGCTGCGCTGACGTCGGCCGGAATGGCCGCTTGTGCCATGCCGATGTGGGCCAGTCCGGCCAGTGCAAACAGGGTCAGGGTCTTTTTAATCATCATTGTCTCCTTGGTGTGGCTCGCCGAAGGATGCCGGCGTTGTGCGTCATGGTGTCAGGCGCCGCCCGAACCGGGCGCGGTCTGCATCATGGGGAAGGGAAGTGTGTCTCGTCGGGTGCAGGGAGGCTGGCCGCCGTGATGCCATCGCCATCCGAAGGGGGATCCCGGGTCAGGCGGTCTGTCTTTGCAGCTTGGTGCGGTTTGGCCGCCGCTCTGGCAAGGGCCTCACTGGCGGCATAAGCCAGCATGAAGGGCGTGGTGAGGGCGAGCATTGCCTGTCTCCTGCAATGAGCGAATATGGACGAGCCCCAGTAAACCTTCGCCTTGTGTCTCAATTTTGCCGAGTGACCGCTTTTTTGTAGCAGAGTGTGGCATCTTGCTGATCTGGCACACTTTGACACAAACCGCCCGACAGATTTTCGTATACTCGTGCCAGCTCTAACAGGAGAGGCTCTCATGAACCAAAGCAGCACCCACATTCTGGTCGTCGACGATCACAGCGAGATCCGCGATCTGCTGAAACGCTTCCTGGAGCAGCATGGCCTGCGGGTCAGCTGTGCCCGGGATGGCAAGGAGATGAAGCGGTTGCTGGAAGAGCGGGAGTTCGATCTGCTGGTGCTGGACCTGATGATGCCGGGGGAGGATGGCCTGACTCTGTGCCGGGAGCTGAGGGCGAAATCCTGCATGCCCATCATAATGCTCACCGCCATGGGGGAGGAGACGGACCGCATCATAGGGCTGGAGATGGGAGCCGATGACTATCTTGCCAAGCCGTTTAACCCGCGGGAGTTGCTGGCTCGCATCAAGGCGGTGATGCGTCGCACCAACGTCGAGCCGCAGCCCGCCCCAGAGACCCTGACCCGGGATCTGCGCTTCGATCGCTGGCTGCTCGACATCAACCGGCGGGAGCTGGTGGATGAGGAGGGGGTGGGGCTGAGCCTCTCTACCGCCGAGTTCGACCTGTTGCGGGTGTTTCTGGAACGTCCCCAGCGGGTGCTGAGTCGGGATCAACTGCTGGATCTGGCCCGTGGCCGGGAGGCTGTCGCCTTCGACCGGGCTATCGATACCCTGGTGAGCCGGCTGCGCCGCAAGCTGGAGCGGGATCCCAAGAACCCCGAACTTATCAAGACCATCTGGGGTGGCGGTTACCTGTTCGCCGCCGATGTGACCCAGGTGTGACCTCGTGGCCATGATCAAGCGATTGTGCTCCCGCCTCTGGCCCAAGGGGCTCACCGGCCAGATCATACTGGTGGCGCTGGCCGGGTTGGTGTTGATCCAGCTGCTCAGCATCCAGATCTACCGCTCGGATCGGGAGGAGGCGCTCGGCTACATCAACAGCCGCAATGCCATGCAGCGCATCGTCTCTGTGGCGCGTCTGCTGGCCCTGTCACCCCCCTCGCTCTACGACGAAATTCTCAAGGCGAGCCGCAGCGATACCCTGCTGCTGCGCCTCTCTGACGAGCCGCTGCAACCGGAGAATCGCAGTCCCCGTTTCGAGCAGCAGGTGCGTTCACGGCTGGGCTATCCGCCGTCACTGATGGTGGAGATCAGCGCCGAGCTGAAGCAGGATGCCCAGCGCAGCCGCGCCTGGAAACACCACTCCCGCATGATCAAGGACCGCAAGGGGATGCCGCCACCGCAGGACATGCGGCTGTATGGCTCCATCCAGTTGCCGCGCGGGGGCTGGCTGCAGTTCAGCTCTCTGGTGGACAAGGAGTCGTCGAGCTGGTCCTGGCAGACCACCTTCAACCTGATGCTGGTAGCTAGCATGGTGATTGGCCTGATGATCTGGCTGTTTCGTCGGGCGACCCGGCCGCTCAAACAGCTGGCCGCCAGTGCCGACCGGCTGGGGCGTGGCGAGGATATAGAGCCGCTCCACGAAGAGGGGCCGACCGAGATCCGTGAATCCATCCAGGCGTTCAACCGCATGCATACCCGGCTCGACCGCTTCGTGCAGGACAGAACCCGGATGCTGGCGGCCATCTCCCATGACTTGCGCACCCCCATCACCAGTTTGCGGCTAAGAACCGAGTTTCTGGCCGAGGGAGAAGACAAGGAACGCATTCAGCAGACCCTGCAACAGATGGAGCAGATGCTGGCGGCCACCTTGAGCTTTGCCCGGGAAGAGGGGCAGCAGGAGGCGACCAGAGAGCTGGATCTGGTCAGTCTGCTGGAGAGTCTGTGTGACGATTATGCCGATACCGGTCAGCCGGTGACTTGCCTGGTGGAGGGAAAGCAGGTCTATGCCTGCCGCGCCAATACCTTGCGGCGGGTGCTGCAAAACCTCATCGGCAATGCCATCAAGTACGCCGGCAGTGCCGAGGTATCGCTGGAGCGCACCGAGAGTGAGCTGTTGATCCGGGTCTGCGATCGGGGGCCTGGCATAGATCCTGAACGGCTGGAAGATGTGTTCAAGCCGTTCGTGCGACTCGATGAGGCGCGCAATATCGAATCCGGTAGCGTTGGGTTGGGGCTCTCCATCGCTCGCACCCTGGTACACCAGCATGGGGGCGAGCTCACCCTGCACAACCGGGAGCAGGGTGGGCTGGAAGCCAGGATCAGCCTGCCCCTTTAACTGTTGTCGAGGCTGTATGAGGAGGGCGCCCAGGTGGCGCCCTCCTTGGTTTATTTTGCTGCTATCAGACTGAAATAACGCCAATTTCATACTGGGTCATGCTTGCTCTTCTATGATGAAGCTAGTGATAATAAATGGCCGCATAGATGTCCAATAACAAGGTGGGTTCAGGAATGGCGGTCTCTTCTGGGGCAGGTCGGCGGGTCAGCTGGGGCGCAGGTTTGCTGCTCCTTGCACTCTTGCTGCCCGTCTGGGCTACCCCCGCGGTCAAACCCCTGATAGTGGCCAACTCCAAGGCCTGGCAGCCCTTCTCCTACATCAATGAGGAGGGGCAGCCGGATGGCCTGCTGATCGATCTCTGGCGCGAATATGGCCGCGTCACCGGTCGCCCGATCCAGTTCAAACTGGTGGACTGGCAGACCTCGCTGGACCTGGTGCGTACCAGGCCGATGTCCATGGCGGCCTGCTCTGGTCACCGGAGCGCAATCCGCTCTATGACTATGGCCAGGGGCTCTCCCGTCTCGATTCCCAGCTGTTCTTTGCCAACTCCCTGCGCGGCACGGATGTGAACTACTACCTGCAGCACGAGAGTGTGGGTGTGGTGGCGGGAGGGTATGAGGAGTACTACGCCCGCAAGCACTTCCCCACCACCCACCTGCAAACCTTCAGCGACAACGATGCCATGCTGCGCGCCGCCTTCAGCGGTGAACTGGATGCCTTCATCGCCGATCTGCAGGTGGCGAACTTCTATATCTACACCTCGGCGGATCCCAGCCGCTTCATCCCGGTACGCCACCTCTACAGCGACGAGATACGCTTTGCGGTCGCCAAGGGCAATCACGCCCTGTTGCAGGAGCTAGAGCTGGGGTTTTCCCGCCTGGGTGAGGCTGATCGGGAGCGGATCATCCGCAAGTGGATGCATATCGAGACAGTCTATCCACTCCACCTCTGGCCCTGGTTACTGGCGCTGGGAGGCATGGTGCTGCTGGTCTACATAGTGCAATTGCGACGGGCGGTGGCAAGCCGCACCGCCGAGCTGATCCTGGCCAATGCGCGGCTTGAGCGCCTCGCTGGCACAGATTCCATGACGGGGATCCTGAACCGGCGTGCCTTTCTGCCCGAGTTTGAGCAGCGGCTGGCCAGCGGACAGGCCTCGGCCCTGCTGTTGTTCGACATAGATCGCTTCAAGGGGATCAACGATCACTTCGGTCACGGGGTCGGTGACGAGGTGCTCTCGGCGCTGGTCGAACGGGTGCGGCTGGTGTTGCCGGTCGGGGCGCTGTTTGCCCGTATCGGGGGGGAGGAGTTCTGTATCAGTCTGCCGATGGCGGATATGGCTGCACTGCAGGCCTGGGCCAGCCGGATAGGTCGGGAAGTGAGTCTGCGCAAGTTGCAGACCAGTGCCGGTGAGCTGGGGCTCTCCATCAGTACCGGGGCCGTCTGGGTGCCTGATGGTGTCAGAGCCGATGGCCGGTGGGTGTTGTTGCAGGCGGACAGGTTGATGTATGGCGCCAAGTCGCTGGGACGCAATACCTGGCAGGCGGCCTGTTATGCCGAGGAGAAGGAAAATGCGGCAGAAGAAGAGTAGGCCGCCGCCCCAGGGGGCGGCGGCTCATCATCAGAAGTTGTAGGTCATCCCCAGGTTGTAGCGACGACCGTCCAGCACGGTACCGAAGCTGGTGTAATCCACCGTCTTGTCGAACAGGTTGTAGATGCCGGCGGTCACGTTCAGGTTCTTGTTGGCCTTGTAGACCAGACCTGTGTCAAAGAAGGTGTAAGAAGGCGTGCCCTCTGCCATCTTGACCCGGCTCAGGTAATCGGAGGTCTTGCTGCGGAAGTTGACCCTGGACCAGAGGCTGACCTCTTCTGTGGTCTGCCAGTCGATCGTGGTGTTGAACATGTGGCGCGGCATCTGGTTCAGTGCCTTGCCTTCCATCGGGCCGCTCTTCTGCTCGGACTGGGTGAAGGTGTAGCTGGAGGCCAGCGACCACTCTTCATTGATGGTCCAGTTGGCAGTCCCTTCCACCCCGCGCATGTTCGCCTTGTCGACGTTGATGCGGTCGCTGATGAAGTCATAGGTGTGACCGTTCAGGGTGCAGGAGGGGTCGCTCTTGCTGGTGCAACGGCGGATCTCGGAGATCTTGTCCTCGAAGTCGGTGTTGAACAGGGTCAGCCCCGTGCTCAGCCCTTCCTGACCATCCCACAGCAGGGCGATTTCCTGGCTCACGCTGGTTTCCGGCTTGAGTTCCGGGCTGCCGACCAGCATGCCGTCCTGGGTGCCGCCCCCCGTGGCCTGGCCCCAGTTGGCGGCCGACATGCGCAGATCCGGTGAACGGTAGCCGGTGGAGACGCCCCCTTTCAAGGTCCAGAACTCGGCCGGATGCCAGACCCCGTACAGACGCGGGCTCCAGTGGGTGCCGTAGTTCTGATCCCTGTCCATGCGCACGCCGCCGGTCAGGGCGAAGGTGTCGGTCAGTGCCCACTCGTCTTCCACGAACATGGCCCAGCTCCAGCGGGTCAGCTGATTGGCGCGGTTGGCCACATTGAGCTGGTTGCCCTGATCCTGCAGATCCTCGTAGCGGTACTGGCCACCCAGGCTCAGGTAGTGATCCCCCAGCTCAAACTGGGTATGGGTATCGGCTATGGTGTTGATCAGCTTCATCTGGCGGCCGGGGTTGGTGTTCTCTTCCCGCTGCAGATAGCTGGTGGAGGAGCCAAAGTCATAGCGGCCGTCGTGGGTGATGGCGTAGTTGGTGCGCTCGTAAGTGCTCAGGCTGGGCTTGGACTTGGCCGGGATGGACTCACCCGGCGTGCGATCACGATCCTGCAGACCGCGGCTGGCCTCGAAGTCGAAGCGATTGTGCTCGTCAGGGGTCAGGCTGAACACGGCAGTGCCGCTGCGCATCTCCTGTTCGGCGAAGCCATTCTGGAACTGATCCTCACCGCGATGGGAAAGCTGGCCGTTCAGACGCACCCCCAGCAGCCCGTCTACCAGAGCGCCGGCCGTGTAGGCGTTGGTCTGGAAGATGTTGCCTGAGTCCTTGTTCTCCTGGAAGGTGGAGTCAGCATGCAGCGAACCCTGCCATGCCGTCATGCTGGCTGTCTTGCGGGTGATGACGTTGATGACGCCGCCCATGGCATCCGATCCGTAACGGGAGGACATGGGGCCACGCACTACCTCGATACGCTCTATGGCTTGCAGCGGTGGCAACCAGCCCTGCTCTATGCCCGGGCCATCGCTGTTGGGACGAGTGCCACGGCTGTCGACTCGCTTGCCATCCACCAACATCAGCGTGTATTTGGAGCCCATGCCACGAATGCTGATGTCACTGCTGCTGCCACCCCCGGTGATCACCACGCCCGGCACATCTTTCAGTGCATCGGTCACGTCACGGTAGGCGCGTTTTTCCAATTGCTCACGGGTCACGACCGAGATGGAGGCGGCGGTATCTTCGATCTTCTGCTGGAAGCCGGAAGCCGTCACAACCATGACTTCCTGTTCGGCGGCATATGCGTGGGAAGCGAGGGCGGCGAGAATGAGCGTGGTCAGCTTGTTGCGGTGCATTTTTATCATGTTGGCCTGAACTCTTTTAATGAGAAAGTGACATTCATCCTTTGGGTGAACTCGATGGGGTGACTTCACTGCATCCCGCGTGAAATCAGGACCGGGAAGGTTCAATTGAATAATCCTCCCGTTTGTCGGCTGGCATTGTAATGATCAGTGAAAGATGTGTAAACGATAATTAATCTCATTAAGTTTATTGAGCCGTCATAGGGCTGGCAGGGCGGGGAGTACTTGGGTGACATAAAGCAGCAAGATGAACAGAGTCGAGGGAGAGATGAAAGGGCTGAGAGAGAGGGGGTAAGCGGGGTAAACACGGAATTTCAGACAACAAAAAACCCGCCTAGGCGGGTTTTTTAATTCTTGCAGAAGGTCTTCTCAGCAGGCGTTAGCTAGCGTGAAGGCTTCCTTGCTTGAATTACAGACCAACTACGTTGGCAGCAGCCGGGCCTTTCTGGCCTTGCTCGATGGTGAACTCAACGCGCTGACCTTCGTCCAGAGTTTTGAAGCTGGTGGACTGGATTGCAGAGAAGTGTACGAACACGTCTTTGCTGCCGTCAGCCGGGGAGATGAAACCAAAACCTTTCTCGGCGTTGAAGAATTTAACGGTACCAGTCATTTTGTTAGACATAATAATTTCCTAAAATAGTGTTTTAAGTGCCAAAAATTGGCAATCTATGATTTTTCGTCAGCAATACGTATGGGGAGCACTAAAGAAGGAGAATTATTTAATAAGAATTATCTTAGATAACTCTTATACTAATCACTGCTTTACTAAAATGACTGCCTAACATAAACAGGTCTGAACTACCGAACCATCGAGAGAGATTAAAACATGCTCTCTTCGTTAAAGCAAACTTTATCTCAATATTAATTTCTGGTTATCGACGTGCTACCAACTTCATATTGTCACATGAGCCACGGCGTTCACTGGCGAGATTGAGCGCTGGCCCTTGCTATGATTGGCGCCGAGCTTTTTTGTGACTGCTTTCTGACTGGCGTAGAGGCGTTCCTGATCAAGAGCGGTATAGCAGTGCTCTTCCTTGGTTGCCGCAGGGCCTGAATGGCAAACGCCCACCCACATCGGTCTGGTGTGGGTGGGCGTTCATCAACACAGCGCTAACTCAGCGCTTGCTGCGAAACTTGTTGCTGACGGAATCGATCCAGCTGAAGGTTTCTGGCAGTACCTGATTTCTGGCCCGTTCTTTGGCCTTTTCCCGAGCCAGTTTGGAAGCCACCTTGGCCGCCTCTGCACGATCTGCCACGATTTTAAGCCGGCCTTCCTCACGGATCCTGTTACGTTCTGCGTTGGTCAGCTGATGATCAGCATTGGCCTGGGCTTTTTGGAGCAACAGGGTTATCTCGGCCTTTTCGGCTTCGGTGAGGTCTTTCATTTCCAACTTTTTCACGGCGCGCTCCTGGGGCGGCTGGGGGGTAGAATACATTAACACATTTTCGCCGACTATTTCTTATGCAATCCGCTCCGCTGGCATAAAAGAGCCGGTTCTGCACTTTTCTCCGTCATTTATCTGCCAGTTCACTGCAGATTTCTCGTATGTCCCGGTTTGTCTGGTACATCTCTCAGCTGTGGCCGCTCGGTTCGACATGGATCAGCACTATGGCATGAGGTATGTGACGCATTATGCCTTCTTCTATCCGATCGCAGATGGCGTGGGAGTGTTCGATGCTCATCTCCTTGGGCAGGGTCAGATGGAAATCGATGTGGCGACGGCGTCCGGCCTGGCGACTGCGCAGGGCGTGAAAGCCCCCATGCTCCGGGCAGCACTGTTCGATCACTCGGGTCGTCATGGCCAGCTCCTCCTCGTTCATGCTGTGGTCCAGCAGTGGTTGAAAAGCTTGGTCAAGCATGGATATTGCTTCTCTGAGAATGAAGAGCGCCACGCAGATGGCGACTATGGGGTCGAGCAGATAGAGGTTGTAACCCAGCCCGGCGGCGAGCCAGATACCCGACAGACCGACAGCCACCCCGAGGGAGGTCAACACGTCTGCCTTGAGGTGCAGGGCATCAGCTGCCAGGGCAACGGATTCTTCCTCTTTGGCCACCCGATACAGATAGGTGGAGACGCCGCTGTTGACCAGCGCCGAGATCAGCATGACCAGTACGCCAAAACCTACGCTTTCGATCGGCGTTGGTGTAATCAACTTGCCAATAGCTTCGAAGATGATCCAGCCAGCGGCCAGCAGGATCAGCAAAGCTTCGATCACGCCGGAGACGTTTTCTATTTTGTCATGTCCATAAGGATGGCGTTGATCGGGGGGAATATCTGACCTGCGTACTGCAAACAGGGCGATGAGAGCCGCCACCAAGTCCATTGCCGAATGAATTGCCTCCGAAATAATACTGACTGAGCCACTCAGAATGCCCGCGAATATCTTCATGATAATCAATGTGATGTTTGAGCAAACGGAGACCAGCGCCGCCCTCGTTTTTCTGGTCATGGGATGTCCTTATTCTCGGGAACATAATTATTAAAATAAGTTGGGATAATATCAGCTTGAAAATAAAACCGCCTATTCAGGTTGTAATATTTTGTTTCTGACGGTAGTGAGAATGCTTATCTAAATTACCTTTTCTTATTTAAAGAATAGTTGTTTTTGATTTGGTGATTTATTTCGATTCGTGAGGGAATATGTCAGGGGAGGCGAATTTTATCAGGCATACTCAGGTTTTTTGGCCTTTCATGCCATCAGGTATCCGATCTGGGCCGTGGTGGAGGCATGACTCAGGACGAACCCTGGCTGATGAGGGTGGATTCTTGCGCAACATTGGGGGTATGCTGGAGTGAGTGCGATCAATCGGTCGTCACTGAAAGCGTACTACTGAAGTCTACGATTCGGATGGCATGCTGGAACCTGGGTTCCAACTGTCTGGGTAACATTTTTGGAGTTTGATGATGAGTAACAAAGAACATCACAACGGCAAAGATGCCAAGAAAAAACCGCAGATGTCACTGAAAGAGAAGCGCGACGCCAAACGTCAGAAAGCAGACCTGAAAAATGGCAGCGCTATAAAGTAACGCTCCTCCACGCTGTAGTTCCTCTGGAGCCAGTATCAAGCCAGCCTTTCACAGGCTGGCTTTTATGTTTTTGCCTTATGGTGTGGCGCCGTAGGACTCGAAGATCTTCCTATAGCGTCCGTCGGCTCGCATAGCATCCAGTTGGCGATCGAACCTGCGTTGCAGCTCCACCTGACGAAAGGCGAAATGGTAATGGGTTGGCGCAAACAGGTCATATTGCCTGACCCGGCCACTAGCATAGAGCTCGGCGCCATATTTGCTGTCGGCCAGCTCTGCCAGATAGTAGTAAAACACCCGCTGCTCCAGGATCACTGCATCCACCCGCCCCAGCATCAGTCTGTGAACCTGCCCCTGTTGTTTGGCGACCTCCTCATAGCGGGGATTTTGATCCGCCATGCTGGCAAAGGCACCTCCCAGTATCTGGCGAGCCCGCTGAAAGGCGCTGACTCTCAGGGTTTTCATATCGTCCAGTGTGCTGATATGAGTCTTGCCGAGGGTGAACACCCGGTTATGGAAGGCGATCACTGGCTGTGACAGGAAGACATTGTTCAGCATGCCGGGCTTGACGTTGATGATGGCGTCAAGCTTGCCGGACTCCATCATCCGGAAAGTGCGTTCCAGTGGCAGATATTCAAAGCGGGGCTCATAGCCACTGTCGCGAAAGGCCTCTTTAAACAGGTCGAGCTCGATCCCGCGTCCCTCTTCCTCGATCACATAGGGGGGGATGGCGAAGCTGACGCCCACCCGCAGCAGTTCGGCGGCAAATAGCCGGGGGGCCACCATGGCGGTGGTCAGACAAATGGTGAGCAGTAGCGTGCGATGCAGAAACACCATGAGTTCTCTCTGGCAAACGAGTCGCCCTGAGCATAATCCCAAGACGGCCTGTGACACGTGGAAATAACGGCCACATTCACACAGGAATAGCACTGCATGCCGTGCCTGCGTCAATAACAGGTAAAAAAAGGCCCTGCATGAACAGGGCCTCTCGGGATTCATTGCGGATCAGAACGGGATATCGTCGTCGAAGTCCATCGGCGGCTCGTTGTAGACAGGCGGTGCTGACTGGGGCTGTTGGGCCGGACGACCATAACCGCCTTGTGGCTGCTGCATGTTTTGCTGCGGTGCGGCGGCAGGACGAGCCTGGTTTACCGGCTGCTGGGCTGGCATGCCTTGTTGTGGTTGACCCCAGTTGCCTTGCGCTTGAGGTTGGCCACCCATGTTTTGGCCAGCGCCACCTTGCGGGCGACCACCCAGCATCTGCATCACGCCACTGAAGCTGTCTACCAGCACTTCAGTGGTATAACGCTCTTGGCCACCTTGATCCTGCCATTTACGAGTCTGCAGTTTCCCTTCGACATAGACCTGGGAGCCCTTCTTCAGGTACTCGCCAGCCACTTCGGCCAGCTTGCCCATGAACACCACACGGTGCCATTCGGTACGCTCTTTCTGCTCACCGGTCTGCTTGTCGCGCCAGGTTTCAGAGGTGGCCAGGGTGATATTGGTCACGGCACCGCCACTCGGCATGTAGCGTACTTCCGGGTCTTGTCCCAGGTTACCGATCAGAATGACTTTATTGATGCCTCGACTGGCCATAATCTCTCTTCCACCCTTATATACCGGCCAGGCCATATGCCCGGACCAATTCAACATATCGTTTGTTTTCTGCGAGATAGGCAGCATCGCTTGGCGACACTGACACATCATGCGATGACTGAACCCGGTTCAGTCGGCCAGCTGGCCAATGTTCCGCTTTCAGATTTTGGCCGCAATAATAACAGTTGGCGTGAACGAGCGCACATCTTCCTGCCCTGCCATCCTCCACCCGTAGCATTGACCGAAGGATTAACTTACACGAGGCCGACCATGGCCAGCAAGCGAGCAGGGCTGGATGGCCTGAGCAAACGTAGCAAAACGGGTTCCGACTGTACTGTGACACTCTTTGCCGGGCACAGTGCCAGTATTCCACCCAAATGGGGGGGGATGGCTAGTCATTTGTATTGCTTGGGAAATTGGTGAGTTTCAAAAGAGGCACACTGGCGTCTAATGCTTTTTTAATGCTGCAGCGTTTGGGGGGCTTGGTACTCTCTGCTGCCAAAAAAACCATGGCCTGAATGTTCAAGGACGTGCTCTTCATGACCACCCCATACACCATAGTCGTACTGGTGACTGAAAATAATGTGCAGGCGACCAGTTTTCAGAGCTATCTGGCTGAGCAGCTAGCACTCCCCATCCTGCTGGTAAGCGCCCTGGAGGCGCTGCCGGAACAGGATGGGCGAGAGTCACATCCATTATTTCTGGTCGATCTGGATTACCTCAAGTCGAGCCAGCAGAGTGGGTGGCCGAGGGAGATCTCCAGTCGCTTCGGGGAAGCCAACACGATATTGCTCAATGCCCCGACCAGCACGGATCGCGAGTTGTTGCTGATGTGGCCTCACACCAGCGGGCTCTTCTTCCGCCAGGATCCGCTGGATCGGCTGGTGCTCGGCATTCGCAAGGTGTTGCAGGGGGAGTACTGGATCCCGCGCCATTTGCTGTGCGATCTGGTCAACTACTACCGCAAGGGGGGAGAACATCACCTGCGCAACCAGACGCTGCTGACTGCGCGCGAGCAGGAGATCATCCGCTACCTGATGACGGGTGCCTCCAATACCGAGATTGCCGACAGCCTGTTTGTGAGCGAGCACACCATCAAGTCCCACCTCTATAACGTCTTCAAGAAATTGAACGTCAAGAACCGGTTGCAGGCGGTCAGCTGGGCCAAAGAATATCTCTGAAATCGATGGAGATGATGGATGAAACCTGTCTATTCATCCAGTAGTCTCTATGCCATACTGATTCGCTCTGATTTGTGTATCGAGCGTGCAACAAGATGGAAAAGATAGTGGTCCGGGGTGCTCGCACCCATAACCTCAAGAACATCAATCTGACCTTGCCCCGCGACAAGCTGATCGTGGTTACCGGCCTCTCCGGTTCAGGCAAGTCTTCCCTGGCGTTCGATACCCTCTATGCCGAAGGGCAGCGTCGCTATGTGGAGTCGTTATCTGCCTATGCCCGTCAGTTTCTCTCCCTGATGGAGAAACCGGATGTGGATCATATAGAGGGGCTCTCCCCTGCCATCTCCATCGAGCAGAAGTCCACCTCTCACAACCCGCGCTCGACCGTTGGCACCATCACCGAAATTTATGACTACCTGCGTCTGCTTTTTGCGCGGGTAGGTGAGCCCCGCTGCCCGACTCATGCCATCCCGCTCGCCGCCCAGACCATCAGCCAGATGGTGGATCAGGTGCTGGCCCAGCCGGAGGGCAGCAAACTGATGCTGCTGGCCCCCGTGGTACGGGATCGCAAGGGTGAGCACACCAAGTTGCTGGAGAATCTGGCGGCCCAGGGCTATATCCGGGCCCGTATCGATGGCGAGGTGTGCGATCTCTCGGATCCACCCACCCTGGAGCTGCACAAGAAGCACACCATAGAAGTGGTGGTGGACCGCTTCAAGGTACGCGATGACCTGGCGTTGCGGCTGGCCGAATCGTTCGAGACGGCATTGACCCTCTCGGGCGGTATCGTGCAGGTGGTGCCCATGGATGGGGAGGAGGGGGTTGGGCCCATGACCTTCTCTGCCAACTTCGCCTGCCCCGAGTGTGGCTACTCCATGTCAGAGCTGGAGCCGCGCATCTTCTCCTTCAACAATCCGGCCGGTGCCTGCCCCACCTGTGATGGGCTCGGGGTACAGCAATACTTCGATCCGGCCAAGGTGATCCATGATCCTTCCATCAGTCTGGCCAACGGCGCCATTCGTGGCTGGGACAAGCGCAGTTTCTATTACTTCCAGATGCTCAAATCCCTCTCCGATCACTACAAGTTTGATCTGGAGGCCGCGTGGGAAGATCTGCCCCTCAAAACCCAGGAGGTGATCCTGCGTGGCTCGGGCCGTACCGAGGTCGAGTTCCGTTACATGAACGATCGCGGTGATGTGGTGGTGCGCAAGCATCCGTTCGAGGGGATCCTGCACAACATGGAGCGCCGCTACCGTGAAACAGAGTCCAACTCGGTACGGGAAGAGCTCTCCAAGTACATCGCCAACAAATCCTGTACCAGTTGCGGCGGCAGTCGACTGCGGGAAGAGGCGCGCCACGTATTCGTGGACAACCGCAACCTCTCCGCCATCGCCGAACAGTCCATCGGGGATGCGCTGGCTTTCTTCGAGGGACTGAGCCTGACTGGCCAGCGCGCCCAGATCGCCGAGAAGATCCTGAAAGAGATCGTCGAACGGCTGGGCTTCCTGGTTAACGTCGGCCTCAACTATTTGAGTCTCTCACGCAGTGCAGAGACCCTCTCCGGCGGGGAAGCCCAGCGTATCCGGCTGGCGAGCCAGATTGGCGCCGGCCTGGTTGGGGTCATGTATGTGCTGGATGAACCTTCCATCGGCCTGCACCAGCGTGATAACGAGCGGCTGCTCACGACCCTCATCCATCTGCGCGACCTGGGCAACACCGTCATCGTGGTGGAGCACGACGAGGATGCCATTCGCTTGGCTGACCACGTGCTCGACATAGGCCCCGGGGCCGGGGTGCATGGCGGTAATATCGTGGCCCAGGGGACACCCCAGCAGATCATCGACAACCCGGATTCGCTGACCGGTGACTATCTCTCTGGCCGCAAGCGGATTGCCATTCCTGCCGAGCGTACCCCGCTCACCGGCAAGTGGTTGAAACTCAAAGGCGCGAGCGGCAACAATCTGTGTAACGTCAATCTGGATCTGCCTCTCGGGGTGATGACCTGCGTCACCGGCGTTTCCGGCTCCGGCAAGTCGACCCTGATCAACGACACCCTGTTCCGCATTGCCCACCGCGAGCTCAACAAGGCGACCGAGTCGACCCCGGCGCCCTATCGCAGTGTCGAGGGACTGGAGCACCTGGACAAGGTGGTGGATATCGACCAGAGCCCCATCGGTCGTACCCCGCGCTCCAACCCGGCCACCTATACCGGCCTGTTCACCCCGATCCGCGAGCTGCTTTCCGGCACGCAGGAGGCGCGCTCCCGTGGCTATCTGCCGGGTCGCTTCTCCTTCAACGTCAAGGGCGGTCGCTGCGAAGCCTGTCAGGGGGATGGGGTCATCAAGGTGGAAATGCACTTCCTGCCGGACGTTTACGTGCCATGCGATGTCTGCAAGGGCAAGCGTTACAATCGCGAGACTCTGGAGGTGAAGTACAAGGGCAAGAACATCCACGAAATACTGGACATGACGGTGGAGGACGCGCGTGCCTTCTTCGATCCGGTACCGGCAGTGGCGCGCAAACTGCAAACCTTGATGGATGTGGGTCTCTCTTACATTCGCCTTGGTCAGTCAGCGACGACGCTCTCCGGCGGCGAGGCGCAGCGGGTCAAGCTGGCGCGCGAGCTCTCCAAGCGGGACACCGGCCAGACCCTCTATATCCTGGATGAGCCGACCACAGGGCTGCACTTCCACGATATCCAGCAGCTGCTCAAGGTATTGCATCAACTGCGGGATCGCGGCAATACCATCGTTATCATCGAGCACAATCTGGACGTCATCAAAACCGCCGACTGGATCGTCGATCTGGGACCCGAGGGGGGCGCTGGCGGCGGTCGCATTCTGGTGACGGGCACGCCGGAGCAGATCAGCCGTTGTGAGGATTCTCATACGGCGCGCTTTTTGGCGCCGCTGTTGGTAAAATAATCACAGCAGTCATGAAACAAGGGGCCCTGGGCCCCTTGTTTTTTATGGAAGTGATTCAGTTGCCGCCCCAGGAGGTGGATACTCCATACTTGGTACAAGACAGTTTTCGCTCCCTCGTTTGCCGTCCAAAGGATATTGGCGTTCATGGCTCAACCTTCTCGCTCCATCGATCATTTGCTGGCCTACTCCATGTTTCCCGTCTGGGCCGGAGCCATCATGATGCTGCTCATCGTGATTGCCCTGGCTCAGGTGCCGGCGGCGCAGCGGGTCGAAGAGCGGCGAATGAAGGAGCACCTGCAGCGGGTGATCAAGGCGGTGCAGGGTGATATTAGTGCCATCAATGCCTTCACCCGGGATTGGGGCATCTGGGATGAGAGCTATCGCTTTCTGGCTCACCCCAATCAGGCCTATATTCGTTCCAATTTGCTGGTCGATACCCCGATGCGGGATTTCGAACTCAACGTATTGAGCTATATGGATTTGCAGGGGGCCGAGATCTGGACCCGCACCCTGCTGCCCGAGACGCCAGGCACGGACACGACCCTGCTTCCCTTCTTCCTGGATGACCTCAAGCTGCAGTTGCTGCGTGAATCCCGTCAGGAGGGGATTCGCAGCCTGAGCGGTGTGAGGGGATCCCAGTGGGGACCCCTCATTTACTCGCTCCAGCCGGTGACCAACACCCTGGGAAACGCCACACCCAATGGCTATCTGCTGGTGACTCGCTGGCTGGATGCTCGCTATCTGCATGATCTGGCTGAGCGCACAGCCCTCTCTTTGACCCTCTCCCAGCCAAAGCCTTCCGATAACTTCCTCTCCTTCAAGCCACTCAAGCCACAGATGAGCTATCGCCTGGTTGATCTGGGCCTGCAGCGGATCAGGGGAGAGGGGCTGCTGCTCGACAGCAATGGCGACCCCGTGTTGACCCTGATAGTGGAAGACGATCGTGATGTGTTGCAGGGGGCGATGGAGGGGGCTATCTGGACCTTCTTTGGCATGTTGTTGATCAGCATCGCCTGCGTTCTGATGGCCCTGGCCCGCTTGAGAGCCATAGTGTTGGGGCCGGTCAGCGAGATGGTTAAGGCGTTGCAGAAATTTGGCGACAAGCAGGATGTGAGCCTGCTGCCGCTTATCGACAGTAGCCAGGAGATGGCCCTGCTCAGCCGCAAGTTCAGGGAGATGGCGGCCAAGATCAGTCTGCACCACAGCGCCTTGCAGGCGCACTCTTCCAGGATGGAGGTCGCCGCCTATACGGATCCGCTCACACATGCCTCCAATCGGCGCTACCTCGACGAGTGGTTGCTGAGCCGGGATAACGTCACCGCTGCCAGGGTGCTGGTGATCCTGGACCTGGACTACTTCAAGCAGGTCAATGATCGCTTTGGCCACGACATGGGAGATCTGGTGTTGTGCCAGCTGGCCGCATTGATGCGCAATGCTCTCGGCGAGGAGGAGCCGCTGATCCGGCTGGGCGGGGAGGAGTTCCTGCTGCTGTTGACCTGTGAGGAAGCGGAGCGGGTGGCAGATCGGATTGAGCGCTTGCGCCGCAAGATTGCCGAATATCGGTTCGGTCGGGAAGAGGTGCCCCTCCGGATGACGGCATCACTAGGGTATTGCAGTTACCCCCTGCACCCCGAGCTGAAAGATTCGTTCTGGAATCTCAGCTTCAAGCTGGCGGACATGGCGCTGTACAGGGCCAAGCAGGAGGGGCGGGATCGCTGGCGGGGATATAGCGGTGAACTGGCCCGGGAGCAGTGGGCATTGAGCCCGGAACAGATAGTGGAGGGAGAGTTCCTCTTGTGTCAGGCATCTCATCTCCGTCAGCCCGCTTGATGAGCCTGTATTGACAGTAGGATGCCGGGGATAAATACCTGCCACATCAGCTGGAAAAATGGGATCTCATATGATGGCTGCGCGGAGACTATTGTGTTTCCCTTTGGTCTGTTTTTTATGAATATTCCGCTCACAGCCGAGTCACATTTGATACAAAAATACGTTGCCATGAAGACTAAGTAGTCACAAGCCGCTGCTTAAATCCACCATAAGATATATTTGAATGGCCATTTAATGGGGCTTGGTCTAAATTTATTTAGATTAATGTATTGTTATTGATGACATTTTCTTTATTTCACTAGGGCTTCAGGTGGTCTGGAAGCTGCTGTACACATCTATCTATTTCTTGGTAACTTTTGAGCTAAATCAATAACCCTGCATTCACATCCTTTTATAGTCTTCAGGCTTGCAACATAGAACGAAAACTAAAAGGAAAAATGTGATGAAAAAGATCCTCCCTCTGATGATCGCAGCCGCACTTGCTTCTCCCGTCGCCATGGCCCACCAGGCTGGCGATATTCTGGTGCGCGGCGGCCTGGCATTTGTCTCTCCTCAAACGAGCAGTGATGACGTACTGGGTACCGGCGAGCTGGAAATTGACAGCAACATGCAGCTGGGTCTGACTCTCTCTTATCTGATCACGGATAACTGGGGTGTCGAGCTGTTGGCAGCCACTCCGTTCTCCCACTCCGTTTCCACTGCTGGTCTGGGTGAGGTTGCCAAGGTCAAGCACCTGCCACCGACCCTGATGGCGCAGTACTATTTCGGTGATGCCAAGAGCAAGGTTCGTCCTTACATAGGCGCAGGTGTGAACTACACCACTTTCTTTGATGAGGAAGGACGTGGTGCCTTGGCAGGAACCGATGTCAGCGTAGACTCTTCCTGGGGCATGGCCGGTCAGGTCGGTCTGGACATGGCGATCAACGATCGCTGGTTTGTCAACGCCTCTGCCTGGATCATGGATATCGACACCGATGTACACACTGCCGTCGGTACCATCAAGACCTCCATCGATCCCATGGCCTTCATGTTTGGTGTCGGCTATCGCTTCTGACAAGTAGCCGAACCGGTCCGTCAAGGGCCTTTACAGCTAAGCACGTCTCTTTGGCCCGACACTGTTCGGGCCCTTTTGTGTCTGCGTTATCCTCTGTCAATTGTGATCCAACCCTATATGGATCAATAAAATAACCCAAGCCCACCCTCTATAATTCGCCGCTTGTGCCGATAGTGTCTATGTTCACGTTACCTTCCCCCCACGAGTGAGGATGTCTCCATGGGTTTATCTATTGTGCAGCGGATCATCGCCGGATTTGTGTTGATGCTGCTGCTGTTGATCCTGCTTGGCGTGATCAGCACGGTGAAGATCAGGGGTATCAACGACGGTTTGTCGCAGGTATCCGACCAGGCGACGCCACTGGTGATTGCCGTTGCAGGCCTGAAAGGCGCCCTGCAAGACAGCAACCGCTGGGTATTGGTCTATCGGACCAGCGAGGAGGCAAGTCAGTTGCCACAACTCGCCAGCCAGTTCAAAGAACAGCAAGCCCGCTTCACTCAGCTGAGCCAGGAGATGGGCAAGTTCACCGGGGTCGCTGAGGCCAATGCCCGCTTCCAGCAGGTGGATAGCGCCACCAGGCAGTTCTATGGTCTGGCGGACCAGGTGCTCGCCCAGCACAGCCAGTGGGTCAATGCCCTGGTTCAGCGCCACAAGCTGGAGATCGATTTCATCCGGCTGGAGGACACCTATCAGCGTGCAGCCGATCTGCTGCTGCAACAGACGGCAAGCAAACGCTCCATGCGCAACAAGGCCGAACTCATCACCTCCGGGATCGCCCGTGATCTGAAAAACATTCGCCGAGCCGATGCCAAAACCGACCTCAATGAGCTGGAAAAGGTGCTCAGCAAGGATATAGAGATGGCCCGCAAGCGTCTCGAACGCGTGCTGGTTCCCGACGATGTGAAGCAGCGTTTCGTGTCCAACCTGGATCGCATGCAAGAGCTGGCACTCGGTCAGCAAGGCTTGCTTGCCACCATGCGCAATGCCCAGCAACTGGCGGCATCCCTGCAGACGTTGAACCAGCAGCTCGACGCCAGCTTGGTCAACAGCTTGAGCCTGCTCGACCAGATGGGTCAGTCGGCCGGTACTATCGCCAGCCAGAGCCGTACTACGGCGGATGATGCGGTCAGCAGTGCCAGCTTCTGGATCCTGATCGTCGCCGCCATTTCGGCCGTGGCAGCGCTCATCATCGGCTATACCACGGCGCGCAGCATTCAGCGACCGCTGCAGATGATCAACAAAGAGCTGAATTACATGGCTGCCGGGGACATGACCCGCCGTATCAACTATCAGAGCAGTTGTGAGTTCGGCAGCCTCTCCCGCTCTATCGACACCCTGGCGGGCAAGACGGGGGAGTTGCTCTCCCAGATCAATGCTGGCTCTCTCCACCTGGTGGAGGAGGCGAGCCGCGCAGCCGAGATCAGCGAGCGGGCCATGTCACGGGTGCAGGATCAGAAGAGCCAGACCGATCAGGTGGCTGCTGCCATCACAGAGCTGGAAGTGAGCGCCACCGAGGTGGCCCGCTCTACCGATGGCACCAAGCGTGAGGTGGATCTGGCTGATGACGAGGCACGCAGTGGCCGCCAGAAAGTGGCCACCACTCGCAAGATCACCGAGCAGCTGGCGGGCGCAATGGAAGAGGCGGTCGGCATTACCTACAAGCTGGGTGAGTTCAGCAACAACATCGGCAGCATCCTCGATGTGATCCGCAGCATTGCCGAACAAACCAACCTGTTGGCGTTGAACGCCGCCATCGAAGCGGCCCGTGCCGGCGATGCCGGTCGCGGTTTTGCCGTGGTGGCTGATGAGGTGCGAGCGCTTGCCAACCGTACCCAGACCTCGACCGAAGAGATCCAGGCGATGATCGAGAACCTGCAGAACTCGAGCAAACAGGTGGTGGAGGTGATGGGCCGCAGTCAGGACCAGACCCGCAGTTGTGTTGAACAGACTCGCGAGATGGATCTGGCATTGCAGTCCATTGCCGAGCGGATGACCTCCATCAAGTCGATGGCGGATCAGGTTGCCCATGCCGCCCAGGAGCAGATTTCGGTCAGCCAGGGGGTGGCTCGACATATCGCCGGCATCGCCGACGTGGCCTATGAGACCGAGCGGGAGGCGAGAGAGTCGGCAAGCAGCAGTGAAGTGCTGGCGGATCTGGTCGCCAAGCAGCAGCAATTGATCGCACATTTCAAGGTCTAGGAGGGCTTATGTCTAACAAGTGGATTGGGGCCCTGAGTCTCCTGTTATGTGGTCAACTGGTGGCCAGTGAGCTGGTGATCGAAAGCTGGCGGACGGATGACAAAGTATTGTGGGAGCAGAAGATAATTCCTGCTTTCGAGGCTGCTCACCCGGGAATCCAGGTGAAATTCAATGGCGTGCAGAATGTCGACTACATGCCGACCCTGTTGACCAGTCTGAAGGATGGCAAGGCAGGAGATCTCATTACCTGTCGCCCGTTTGACGACTCCCTTGCCCTGTTCAAGGCCGGTCATCTGGCGGAGCTGACCGAGATGTCGGGGATGGAAAACTTCCCGAGTTTTGCCCAGTCACCCTGGCAAACCGATTCCGGTGCCCAGACCTTCTGTGTGCCCATGGCGTCAGTGATCCACGGTTTTTTCTACAACAAGAAGATATTCAGTGAGTTGGGCCTGACCATACCGCAAACCCGCGATGGTTTCTTTGCCGCGTTAGACAAGGTGAAAGCTGACGGTCGCTATGTGCCGCTGGCCATGAGTGGTGCCGAGAGCTGGGTTTCGTCCGAACTCGGTTTTCAGAACATAGGCCCCAACTACTGGAAAGGGGAAGATGGTCGTCTGGCGCTGATCGGCGGGCAGGAGCGGCTCGACAACCCGCAATACGTCAAGGTGCTTGAGGAGCTGGCCCGTTGGCGCCCCTACCTGGGAGAGGGGGGTGAGAACCGGGACTATGCTGCCACCAATGAACTGTTCACTTCCGGCAAGGCCGCCTTCTACGTGGCGGGATCGTGGGAAATCGCCCCCTTTACCGGCAAGGTCGATTTTGGCGTCATGCGCCCACCAGTAGCCAAACAGGGTGAGGGTTGTTTCTTTACCGATCACACCGATATCGGTATGGGCATGAACCCTGCCAGCAAGAACAAGGAGGCGGCCATGGCGTTCTTGCAGTGGCTGACCACCCCCCAGTTTGCCGAGCTCTATACCAACTCGCTGCCGGGGTTCTTCTCCCTCTCCAACCACTTCTTTGATGTCACCAATCCGGCGGCGAAGGAAATGATGGAGTGGCGCGATCAGTGTGATTCCACCATACGGGTGGCGACCCAGATCCTCTCCCGTGGCAAACCCAAACTGGGGGATGAGCTGGCCGAGGTGAGTCAGGCCGTGCTGCTGGGCAAGATGGCACCACAAGCGGCGGCAGACCGGCTGGAGCAAGGGCTGAAGGGCTGGTATCCACCCCATCAGGGCAACAAGGCCAAGGGGCAGGATTGCCAATGTGAGGCACCGGCTGTTCCCGCCACTGTCGTACCTGCGGTACCCACCACTGAGGCTCAGGTCGCACCAGCGCCTTCGGCTACCCCCGCGACCGAGGTACCGGTCGAACCTGCACCTTCGGCTGTCCCTGCCACGACAGAGGTGCCTGCCGTTCTTGCGCCATCTGCGGTCACACCCGTCGTGACAGAGGATGCCCCCGCCGCGCCCATTCCATCGATCACGCCGGTTATGCCAGCCTCTGCGGCGGCCGCCCCGTTACCGGCGCCATCTGCCGAGATTGAGCAGGCACTGTCCGAAGAGTTGGAAGCGCCACAGCAGTAAATGGCAACACCATAAAAAACGGGAGGCACCAGCCTCCCGTTTTCATTTCTGCCTGCCACTCGGACTATTGGGTCTCATGGGGCCAGCGGCAGAGACTGCCGATGCGGGCCACAGGGGTAAAGCCCAATGAACGATAGACCCGCTGAGCGTGGTAGTGCTCGTCGGCTACTATGATGAGCTGCCTGGCCCGCTCCAGCCCCTGGCGTGCGACCTGGCTCAGCAACTGACGGCATAGCCCCCGGTTACGCCACTCCTGATGAGTACGTACCAGTTGAAACCGACCCATGGTCCCGGTGAAAAAGAGGCCGCAGCTGGCAACCAGCTGATCCTCCTGCCAGATCCCCCACCACTTCCCGAGTCCATCCGCGATCATGGCTTCATACAGGCGACGTCGGGACTGCAGGTAGGGGAGATAGTTTTCCACCGAGTGACCGGGATCTCGCTCATTGAGCTCAAACGCCAGCCAGACATCCCAGTCGGCGGGTGAAAAAGGGCGGGCTTCTGCGGCTTGGTCGATAGTGGCAGCCTGGTGAAGGTTGGTGGCATCCAGCGCCAGCACAACGCATTCCATGTATTGATATCCCGCCGCCACGAAACCTGCTACTCGGCTGTTCTGGCCTTCTGCCAGCGGCCACTGAAAGGTGCGATGCTGCACTCTGGGGTCCAGCCCGATCAGCTTGTCAAAACTGGCCTCGAGCCAGCCTTTGTCACGATCGCTGGGGGGAGTGGGGAGCAGCAGGTAGTTGCCAAAATAGTAATCGGGAGCATCAGGGGTGCGCACGGCCCAGAACTGCTCATGGTCTACCACGTTGCCCTGATAGCGATCGAACAGCAAGTCTGTTGCAAAACCGGGGTGGGTATCCATGACGAGGCTCCTGCGAATGGCTCAATTGGTTATCGGCAGGGAAGGGAAGAGGTTGAAAAAGGGGCCGGAGAAACCTCCGGCCAAACAATCACACGCAGATTCAGAACGTCCAGGACGATCTGTGTTCATCATAACGCGACTCCACGGCTTTTGGGATGGGGTGCCAATCGTTACTTCAGGTTAATTGCCAAATAAACAGCAGAGTCTCACTCCTATCTGTAAATCAGGGTTGACTTTGATCCGTTTTCTCATAAAGATAGAAAGACGTTTGGACGTCTAAACATCCGTTTTGACGTAGAGGAATGGGTTGCAGGGCAGGGAGAGAGCAGATGGGATTTCACAGTGCACGTCAGGTTGAGGCACTCAACCAGAGTCTGGCCGATTTAAGCGGTGACATAGGGGTTAGTTTCGAGTTTTTTCCACCCAACAGTGAAGGGATGGAAAACACCCTCTGGCAGTCCATCGAACGGCTGAAAGTGCTGGAACCCAAGTTCGTCTCCGTGACCTACGGTGCCAACTCCGGCACCCGGGATCGCACCCACAAAGTGATCAAGGACATCAAGGAGCGTACCGGCCTGATTGCGGCGCCCCATCTGACCTGTATCGATGCCAGTCGCGACGAGCTGCGTACCATAGCCCGCGATTACTGGAACAGCGGCATCCGCCATATCGTGGCCCTGCGCGGTGACTTGCCGCCCGGACTCGACAAGCCGGATATGTATGCCACCGATCTGGTGGCCCTGCTCAAGTCAGAAGCTGATTTCGATATTTCGGTGGCCGCCTATCCGGAAGGTCATCCCGAGGCCAGAAGTGCGCAGTCCGACTTGCTCAACCTCAAGCGCAAGATTGATGCCGGTGCCAACCGCGCCATCACCCAGTTCTTCTTCGATGTGGAGACCTACCTGCGCTTTCGGGATCGCTGTGCCGCCATCGGCATAGATGCTGAAATCGTGCCCGGGATACTGCCGGTCTCCAACTACCAGACCCTGGCCAAGTTCGCCGGTTTTACCAACGTGAAGATCCCGCGCTGGATGCATCAGCGTTTCGAGGGGCTGGACAACGATCAGATGACCCGCAACCTGGTGGGCGCCAGCATTGCCATCGATCAGGTGCGCGTGCTGAGTCAGGAGGGGGTGAAGGATTTCCACTTCTATACCCTGAACCGCTCAGAGCTGACCTACGCCATCTGCCATACCCTGGGGGTCAGGCCGAAGGACCCGGCCTGACACAGGTTGCCGCAGGCACAAAAAAAGCCAATGAGTTGCTCATTGGCTTTTTTTCATAGCGGCTTGTCAAGGCCGGGTTGGGGCTATCTCTTTTGGTTCGAGATCGATGACCGCATTGCCGGCGGCACCCGGATACTGGTGATAGCTCTGGTCCTGCTCCAGGGTGTAGAAGGTATCCAGATAGTCATCGTTGTTGGTCATCCAGGAGTCGGGCAGCGCCTTGACGATACGACCGCCGAGATCCAGGAATGGCAGCGCCTCCGGCACGCCGCCAGCGGTAAAGGCGAGCTTGAGGGCATCGATGAACAAGGCGCTCAGCTCCTTGTAGTTGACGTTGTCATCCTGCTCCATCATGACGATGTCGACGGCACCCCAGCGGTAGCGATCCCAGTACACCAGGATCTGGTTGGGGGTGTAGTCTGTGTTGTCATAGTCGAGGTAGGGCATGTCGACTATGTCGACCACGGGCTCATCCCGGCTGGGATTGACCCCGGCGACCACTGCATAGACTTCGGCCGCACCCAGCAGCCAGGGCTCCTGATCATCCTTCAGTCTTATCTTCTTCAGGATGCTGGTCTTGAGCGGTGCCGTACTGGCGGCTGTGCGCGGGGCAGCCTGCAGATCGGCTGCGGCCAGCGCCTTGCGCATCACCTTCAGGCCGGCGTTCTTGGCCTTGACGGGGTCTGCTTCCACCACCAGGACAGGTCGCGCCGGTGCCTTGTCCACATCCAGATAGACGGGATTGCCGGCGCTGTCGAAAGCTTCGATCGCGCTCCAGCTCTTCTCATCTCCGCTCGGTACATAGGCAACCAGGGGTTCGACCCCTTGTTGCAGTGCGGCGGCCTGCTCCGGGTTGGCCAGTCGCAGTTGCATCAACTGCTTGACCTCGCCGTCCAGCCCTTGCCGACTGATGGCGGCCTGGTTGGCATCGCTCGCCTGCCGTTTCAGCCGTGGACTGGCCTTTTGCAGCAGGTTGGGCAGCGGGCTCTGGTATTCCTGATTGCTCAGCAGTGGCAGCAGGTTTTTCTGCTGTAGCGCGAGCTGGCGTGCCAGCTCCCGATCCGAGTCGGCAGCATGGGCGGTGGTGGCGCCCAGCAGTGCCAGTAACAAAATGACAGCCTGATTCCTCATTATTGTTCTCCAGTTTATGAGTCTGACAGAGGCACGCATCGGGGAAGAAGAAGTGCCTCGGCACCACTTAATGGCAATTAGTTTCAGCTGTGAACCAATTTTTCTGAATTATGTGCTGTGTCTCACGGGAGGCTCCCCAGATGGTCAGGTCAGTTTCTTCGTTGATTGACTTGATGCAGGATGACACCGACGAGCAGCCCCCAGCAGGCGGCGCCGACACCCAGCAGGCTGATCCCGGAGGCCGTGATGATGAAGGTGAGCAGGGCGGCTTCGCGCGCCTCGTCTTGCTGCAATGCCGTGTGCAGGCTGCTGCCTATGGTGCCGAGCAAAGCCAACCCTGCCACGCAGGTTACCAGCGTGGCAGGAAAAGCGGTGAACAGGGCGGCCACGCTTGCCCCGAAGCAACCGGTCAGCAGATAGAAGCCGCCAGCCCAGACGGCAGCCGGCCAGCGACGGCTGGCGTCGGGATCCACGTCCTTGCCCATGCAGATGGCGGCCGTAATGGCGGCGAGGTTGAAGGCATAACCGCCGAAGGGGGCCAGCAACAGGCCGGTCAGGCCGGTCCAGGTGATCAGGGAGGAGGTGGCCGGTTGATAGCCGTGAGCTCGCAATATGGTAATGCCGGGCATGTTCTGGGAGGTCATGGTGACGATGAACAGTGGCAGGGCTATGCCGAACAAGGCATCGAAGGAGAAGCTCGGCCAGGTCCAGACCGGGCTGGCGAACTGCCAGTGCAGAGTGTCGAGTTGCAGATCCCCCCGCAGGACACAGAGGGTTATTCCCATCGCCAGCACCAGCACCATGGTGTAGCGAGGCCAGAGATGGCGGCCCAGCAGGAAGGCCAGCAGTAGAATGCCAAGCAGCAAGGGATCTTGTGGCGCGACCCTGAACAGATCCAGCCCGAATCTGAGCAAGACTCCGGCCAGCATGGCGGCGGCCAGCGGAGCCGGGATATGCCGCATCAGGCGATCGAACCAGCCGCTGATGCCGCACAGGGTGATCAGCAGGGAAGAGATAACGAAGGCGCCTATGGCCTCAGCCAGGGTGAAGTTGCCCAGGCTGGTGATCAGCAGGGCGGCCCCCGGGGTCGACCAGGCGGTCAGTACGGGTATGCGGTAATAAAAGGAGAGGCCGATACAGCTTGTTCCCATACCGATACCCAGCGTCCATAGCCAGGAGGCAAGCTGGGTGGCATCGGCCCCCGCCGCAGTAGCAGCCTGAATGATCAGGATGACGGAGCTGGTGTAGCCGACCATCACGGCGATGAAACCTGCCACCAGGTGGGGAAGGGCGAAGGGCATAGTGACGTCCTTGTCGGATTGTGACTGGTTGTGCGTTATTACGTACAATGTGTGCTCTGACTATATCGCCGTGCGCTATAGCGCACAAGGCGATTCATGCAAGAGCAATGAAGAGGCAGTCATGCAAGAGATGAATCAGCATCTGGCCCAACGTCTGAAGGGGTTGCGCAGCGAACTGGGCTGGAGCCTGGATGTGGCGGCCCGTGAGACGGGGGTAAGCAAGGCCATGCTGGGGCAGATTGAGCGGGGAGAGTCCAGCCCTACTGTGGCTACCCTGTGGAAGATCGCCACCGGCTTTAGGGTCTCCTTCTCCAGCTTCATCGAGCCAGCCCCAGCAGCGCAGGGAGAGGTACTCTATCGTACCGCCGACGCCATTCGTCAACAGCCTGCGGGAGAGGGCATGCAGGTCGCTCCCTTATTTCCTTATGAGAAGCGATTTGGTTTTGAATTGTTTGAACTGACGCTGCTACCCGGGTATCAGCGCGAATCCGAACCCCATGAGCCCGGTGTGACCGAGCATGTCATCGTCATCAGTGGTCTGATGGAGGTGCTGGTGGGAGGGGAGTGGCGTTCACTGGCGCAAGGGGAGGCGGTCCGCTTTGCCGCCGACCGCCCCCATGGTTATCGCAATCTGGGAATTGCCCCTGCGATCTTTCACAACCTGATCCACTATCCGGCGGCCAGGCCCCGAGAATAAGCCCGGATGATCAGCCCGGACGGCCATCCACTCTGGGGCGGGTCAGTATGGGGGCATAAACCCAGACGAACAGGCCATAGGCGCCGACCCAGGCCAGGCCACTCAGGTTCCAGCCGTGCAGGGTATAGGCAGGCCAGAGTAGCGGGATCACAACCCGGATCACCGTTGCCACTATGACCAGTGCGAACGCGCAGCTTATCCGGTGCCCCACTTGCAAGGCTCGGCCGCTATGGCCGAGGGAGACGCGCGCTATCATCCCAAGGATCATGGTGCCCATGCAGCCGGCGCTGAGCAGGTGGCTGGCCGTCGACAATGTGATGGGCAGGCCGGCGGCCTGCGCTCCGAGAGCGAGTAGACCGAGCGGAATAAACAGGTAGGCGAGATGCAGTGACCACAGCAGGGGATGCGCAAGGGTGGTCGGCAGGCGCCAGCGCAGTTGTCGCCACAGATGCAAGCCTGCCGCCACTATATATAGAGGCACCATATAAGTGCTGGTGGTCCATTGGGTGGGGAGCAGCAGCCAGCACAGCAAAATAAGCCACAGCGATGCGAGTGCTATGCGCTCCAGCCACGGCAGGGGCGCGGCTTTCTCCAAGCCGGTACCTCGGGCGGTGAAGAAGGGGATGACTCGTCCTCCCATCACTGCAATCAGGGTCGTGAACAGCAGCACTGTCGTGATCAGCAGATGCTCTATGACGATCCACTCCCCATGCCATAGCCAGCTGGCGCCATTGAGCAGCGTCAGTACCACGAGCAGGGGGACAAAGAAGAGGTTGCGCCATTGGCGGGTCACTATGATGGGCTTGGCCAGGAACCAGGCGCAGAGCGGTAGCCACATCAGATCCATCATCATCAGAGCAGGGTTCCCTTCTCCCAGCCAGGGCAACAAGCACCTAGGTGCGGCCCACAGACCCACGACCAGTGCCAACGGCCAGCCCCGAACGCCGGTATGGGCCGTCCAGTTTTGTACAGCGGTCAGCAGAAAGCCCGCCACTATGGCCGCACCGAAACCAAACAGCATCTCGTGCGCATGCCACCAGATGGGGTTGCCGACTCCTGGCAACAGGATCCAGCCATTGAGCTGTGCCAGCCAGCCCAGCATGGCCAAGGCAGAGAAGAGGGCCCCAAGCAGGAAGAAAGGCCGAAACCCCAAGCGGAACAGAGGAACTATCTGTTCTTCTTTACGGCTATCCAGGATCTGATGCATGGTTAAACCTTAATTGACATTTGAAAAGCCAATTATAAAGTGACTTTTCAAATGTTCAATTTAAATCCAGCCAAAGCCTGAATTGATGGGGTTGTGAGCAAAAAGGCACGGGTTTGCTGCATATCTGAGCGAACGAACAATTGTGATGAAAAAGCCCTTGTCATCCCGGCGCGGCTCCCTATAATGCGCCCCTACCAGCACGGCGGAACACGCCAACCTGATGAGCCAGCTTCCTTGCGAAGCCGGCGTCGAAAGAAAAGCGAAAACAACCGCTTGACTTTCGAAGTGAGGAGCGTAATATGCGCCTCCTCAACGCGACAAGCGTGACGCTCTTTAACAATTTGAATCAAGCAATCTGTGTGGGCACTCACAGCATNCTGAACCTCACTCTTCGAGCCCGCCTTCGGCGGTTTCGATTTGTTCCGGACAAATCGATGAAGAATTTGCCTGGCGGCCATAGCGCCGTGGAACCACCTGATCCCATGCCGAACTCAGAAGTGAAACGCGGTAGCGCCGATGGTAGTGTGGCATTCGCCATGCGAGAGTAGGACACTGCCAGGCACCCAACACGAAAAACCCCGCTCACCGAGCGGGGTTTTTTATTGCCTGAAATTCAAGTTTTGGTCGGCTATCACCTTATGATGGCACATTCCATATGACCTTAGCTCAGACACCAAAGCACTACTGGCGTCTTGCCTCCTGACGTGACCGCTTCGTGCGCTATCATGGCTCTTGAGTTTTAGTGTTCCTATTGATGTTCTCCTGCCAAAACCCGCTGCCAAGCCTGCAATTAGGGTTGTATATGCCTCATAACTCGGTAGAGTAAGGGCATCTCGGGTTTACCTGTACACTCTCTTTTTTCTCTCTTGTACCGGTAATGCTTGGCCTGCTTTTATCAACCTTAAGTCAGTGGTATCGATATGGAACAAGTAAACAAGTCCACCTTCAGCGATGTACTGGAATATGTGCGTATGTCCCGTCGCCAGAACAAACTCAAGCGTGAAATCGCGGACAACGAGAAGAAGATCCGTGACAACCAGAAGCGTGTATTGCTCCTCGACAACCTGAGTGACTACATCAAGCCCGGTATGAGTATCGATGAGGTTCAGGCCATCATCGCCAACATGCGTACCGACTATGAAGAGCGCGTTGATGATCACATCATCAAGAATGCCGAGCTGTCCAAAGAGCGTAAAGACCTGAGTGCCAAGCTCAAAGCCATGAGCTCCAGCAAGTAAGCAAGCCTCTTTGCTACCTGAAAACACCGGCTTTAGGCCTAATGCCGATCAGTTAAGGATCCATTGACCGATCCTGCTGATGTGTAAAAATCCGAAACCTGTTGATTTGGTTTCGGATTTTTTATGCGTATTGAACAGGCCCTCGACTTCCTTCACGCCAGCATGTGTTGAGCTAACCCATACTAATTACCCGTGAGGCTTAACCATACAACACCCAAGAAGTGTTTCTGGCCTTGTAGCGAATGAACGAACTACTAACTAATTCAGTGATAGCGAAGCCAACAGGCAACTCGTTATTCACGTCAGCTTTCTCAGATTGAAGTAATTTGCCTGGCGGCCATAGCGCCGTGGAACCACCTGATCCCATGCCGAACTCAGAAGTGAAACGCGGTAGCGCCGATGGTAGTGTGGCATTCGCCATGCGAGAGTAGGACACTGCCAGGCAGACCGCCTATCCGCAGGTGCGCATGCTCTGCCAGATGGAGCTGACCAGCCACCTGCTTGTTCAGGCTGTCATGGAGAGTTGCGCCATCAACGAGATGGCGCTGGCCGAACAGCTTGTCGCGCGCACGCCGGACCACTCGCTGACCCTGTTCGACAAGGGGTTTTACTCCCTCGGTCTGCTACACGCCTGGCAAACTGCTGGCAGCGAGCGTCACTGGCTGCTGCCGCTCAAAAAGGGCACGCAATACGAGGTGGTACGCAAGCTGGGGCGCCAGGATGCACTGGTGCATCTCAAAACCAATCCACAGGCACGCAAGAAGTGGCCGCAACTGCCGGACACGGTGGAAGCCCGCTTGCTGACCCGCACTATCAACGGCAAGGAGCGGCAGGTGCTGACCTCAATGGTTGACCCGATGCGCTTCCCGGGGGCTGACATCGTCGAGCTCTACAGCCATCGCTGGGAAATCGAGTTGGGCTATCGGGAGATGAAGCACAGCCTGCAACAACACCGACTGACCCTGCGTAGCAAGAAGGCGACGGGGATACGGCAAGAGCTGTGGGGCGTGCTGCTGGCGTACAACCTGCTGCGCAGCCAGATGGTGAAGATGGCGGCGAGTCTAAAGGGATACACGGCAAGCCAGCTGAGCTTTCACATGGCATCGGTGTACCTCATCCATGAACTGAGTTGCATGCCGTACATGTCCGCGGGAAATATCCCGAAGCGGGTGGCGGAGCTGGAGCAGCAGGCGGGGCAGTTTGTGCTGCCGGCACGAAGGGAACGAAGCTACCCCCGCTGCGTGAAGCCAAGGCCACAGAAATACAGTGTAAAAAAAGCCAATAAAAACAATGCCAGTCAGGCTTAACTGACTGGCATTACGGCTTTAGGCCGGTGTTTTGTTTTCTGCCATCAGCTCGGATCTCTCATCAAGCTGCAACAATCGGCTCCCCTTTTTTTGATCGCCCTGTTACCATCGCTACAAAGCGGTCAACAGTTTTCAAGCCATTGACTTGAAAAGACTAAGCTTGAGTGAAACACAATAAATTGCGCAACCATGGCGGGGCTGATATGGGCGCATTAGAACAGACGGATTTGAACAAAGTGGCATCTCAAGATTCATCTGTCCCAAGCGCGGACGGCAAGTACAAGCGCAAGCGTCGTCCCTGGTGGCGTTGGTTGTTCTGCTTTCTCTTTTTACTGTGCCTGGCGGCTGCTATTGCCCTGGTTGGCTATGAGATGCAGACCTCCCGGCTGCAGTCGCAGGAGATCTCCCGCTATGCGGCCAAGCTGACCTATCAGGTCGAAGCTGGCCCCAGCAAGCAAATAATCTTCCCTGAGGATGGCCCCTTCGACAAGCGGCTCGGCTATGTGCTGCTGCCCATGATGCAGGAGCGTCTGCTGCAACGGGGTTATCAGGTCAGCGAGCAGACACATTTTTCCGATGCGCTCTATGACTATGCCAGCCGTGGTTTCTTTGTTCCCTATACCGAGAAAGTGCAGGCCGGTCTGACCCTGCATGACTGCCGTGCCGAGCCCTTCTATCAATTCAAGTATCCGACTCACTATTACCCGGATTTTGCTTCCATTCCTCCCCTGGTCATCCAGTCGCTGTTGTTTATCGAGAACCGCGATCTGCTGAGCAACGAGCAGCCGTTGGCAAACCCGGCGGTAGATTGGCCCCGCTTTGCCAAGGCAGCAATGTCGCAGGTGGGCAAGGCACTGGACATGCAGGATCAGTCCGCAGGGGGCAGCACACTGGCGACTCAGGTCGAGAAGTACCGTCATTCTCCCGATGGTCTGACCCTGTCACCGACCGAGAAGATCCGCCAGATGGCGTCAGCCAGTGTGCGGGCGTATCGGCTGGGGCCGGAAACCCTGGAGGCGCGCAAGCTGGTTGCCTGGGCTTATCTCAACTCTGTGCCACTCTCGGCTGCCCCTGGTTATGGCGAGGTACATGGGCTGGGTGATGGCTTGTGGGTCTGGTTTGGCGCCAATGTGAACGAGGTCAATCGGCTGCTGGATCCGGCTCGTAACCAGGATGCGGCACTTGAAGATCAAGGACTTGCCTTGCGGCAGGTTGTTTCGCTGATGATCGCACACCGTCGCCCTTCCTATTATCTGGCGCAGGGACGGGATGCACTGGCGACCCTGACGGACAGTTATCTACGACTGTTCGTGCAGGAGGGAATGATCACGCCGCCACTGATGGAGGCTGCGCTCAAGGCCAAACTTGGTTTCCGCGACTTCCTCCAGTCCCCCGCTATGACCCGAGTCAACAACAACAAGGGTTTGCAGGTCGCGCGCACTCGCCTGAGCCGCCAGCTCGGGGTGCAGCTGTATGATCTGGACCGGATGGATATGAGCGCGGATACCAGCCTCAATATGCCGCTGCAAAACGAGATCTCCCGTTATCTGCAACAGCTTGCCGATCCCGCGTTTGCTGCTCAGGTCGGCCTGTTTGGTGAGCGTCTGCTCTCGCCGGAGAAGACAGGGGATGTGCGTTACAGTTTCACTCTGTTCGAGAAATCACCGGAAGGTTTCAAGGTACGAGTGCAGACGGACAACACGGATCAGCCATTCGACATCAACGAAGGCAGCAAGCTGGAGCTGGGTTCCACTGCCAAGTTGCGGGTATTGACCACCTATCTGGAAATCATTGCAGAGCTGCATGACAACTATTCCGATATGCCAGCAGAGAGCTTGCGCAAGATTGAGGTATCGGGTCAGGACAACCTCAGCCGCTGGGCCGTCTCCTATCTGATGACGGCCAAGGACAAGAGCCTGCCGCTGATGCTGGAGGCCGCACTGGATCGCCAATACTCAGCCAGTCCGAACGAAGGCTTCTTCACCGGGGGCGGTATGCACACCTTCAACAACTTCCGCCGTGAGGATAACGGACGCATTCCTGCAATACGAGATGCACTGCGCGAGTCAATCAACTTGCCGTTCGTGCGTCTGATGCGGGACATAGTGCGCTACAGCCTCTATCGGGAGGGCAACCGCGCCCAGCTGCTCAAGGATGACAAGGATCCCCGTCGTACCGAGTATCTGGCCAAGTTTGCCGATAAGGAGGGGCAAACCTATCTGCTGCGCTTCTGGCGCAAGTATCGCGGCAAGACGGCGGATGAGCAGCTCGACACCTTCCTGGATGGCCTCAAGCCCAGCGCGGTACGACTTGCTGCCGTGCATCGCTATCTGATGCCGGATGCCTCGCAGGAGACCTTTGCCGCCTTCCTGGCCAAACGGTTGCCGCGTGACAAGCTCAGCGAAAGACGCATTGAGCAGCTTTACACCAGCTATGGCCCAGGCAAGTATTCCTTGCCGGATCAGGGTTACATCGCGCGGGTTCATCCGCTGGAGCTGTGGTTGCTTGCCTATCTCAAGGAGTTCGACAAGGCGACCTTTGCCGATGCGGTTGAAGCCAGCCGGGATGAACGACAAGAGGTATATAGCTGGTTGTTCAAAACTCGTCACCGCAGTGCCCGTGACAGCCGTATCCGTACCATGCTGGAGGTCGAGGCCTTCCTCGACATCCATCAGCGTTGGGCCAAGCTGGGTTATCCGTTTGACCATTTGGTACCATCGCTGGCAACGGCTCTGGGTAGCTCGGGGGATAGACCCGCCGCGCTGGCCGAGTTGATGGGGATCATTCAGAACGGTGGCATTCGGGCTCCCACCCTGCGTATCGAACATCTCTCGTTTGCCAAGGGCACACCATTTGAGACCAACTTTGAGCCCGTTCACACCGAGGGCACCCGGGTGCTGCCCGCAGAAGTAGCGACTGCTTTGCGCAATGCACTCTCCAAGGTGGTGGAAGGGGGAACTGCAAGGCGTATCGCCGGTGCCTTTGCTCTGCCTGATGGCACTGTGCTGCCGATGGGGGGCAAGACGGGGACAGGTGACAACCGGATCGAGACAGTGGGTCGTTATGGCAATGTCACCAGTTCGCTGGCGCGCAACCGGACCGCGACCTTTGTCTTCTTTCTGGGAGAGGACCACTTCGGTACCCTGACCGCCTATGTGCCGGGCAGCCAGTCTGACAAGTTCCGCTTCACCTCTGCCCTGCCAGTGCAGGTGCTCAAGGGGATGGCTCCACTGCTGATGCCTTATCTGCAACCCGGTACTCATACACAGTGTATGGCGGGTAATTAGCTCGCAAACCAGAATAAAAAAACGGGGCCATATGTTGGCCCCGTTTTACGCTGTGTCGCTTGCTGCTCGCCATGAGGCGTGAGCCATCACTTACAGCAGGTCTTCGATTTCGCCACGCAGGTATTGGTACATTTCGCGATAGGCGACCGGCGGCTTGTTCAGTTCCCGTTCCTTGTTGGCGGAGCGGATCAGCTGGCGCAGCTTCTGGCGATCCAGCTCGTGGAACTGGGACATCAACTCGTTGAGTGCGCTGTCGCCTTCGTTGATCAGGCGCTCACGCCACTGTTCCAGGCGATGTAAGCGGGCATTCACGGTGGAGTGGCGGTTCTTGATGATGGAGAGCGCTTCTTCGATCGGCTCGATATCACGGCTGCGCATCAAGCGGCCAATGAACTGCAAATGGCGACGGAAGGACTCATCCTTCTTGGGCTTGAGTTTGCGGCCCAGCTCGACAGCATCGGCAAGCTCTTCATCCAACGGGATTTTTTCCAGCTCGCTGTGGCTTAGAGAAACTATCTCTGCGCCCAGCTTTTGTAGCACCTCTGCATCACGCTTGAGCTGAGTCTTGCTGGGGCCCCAGTCTTCCAACTCGTTGTCGTCTTGATATTGACTCATCGGTCTCTTGATTCCTGTCATTCACGTTGGTGGATATGTTACCAGCTTCTCCCGCTGGGCGCAGGGGTCTGATATGCTTAGCCCCTTTCCTTCCTTCATATAGATGTGAGTTATGGATCAGCAAGACCAAATTCGCCAGGATCAAGCCCATCTCGAGGCCGTCGTTGCCGAGGCACTGGAGATAGCCAAAGGACTGGGCGCCTCGCTGGCCGAAGTCTCCATCAGCAAACAGACCGGGTTGTCGGTGAACACCCGGGGTTGTGAACTGGAAAGTATCGAATTCAACAAGGATGGTGCTCTGGGCATTGCGGTTTATCGCGATGGTTGCAAGGGTTCATCTTCTACCACGGATCTGGGCAAGCCAGCCATCCGCGCCGCCGTCGAAGCGGCCATGGAAATCGCCCGCCATACCTCTGCCGATGATTGTGCCGGTCTGGCAAATGCCGAGCTGCTGGCCTGGGATGCCCCCGATCTGCAACTGTGCCACCAAATCGAACTGGATCCCCAGCGCGGGATCGAGCTGGCCATCGAGTGTGAGCGGCTGGCGCTGGGTCGCGATGCCCGCATCAAACACTCCGATGGGGCCGGTTTCTCCAGCCACCTCGGCATCAAGGTCTATGGCAACAGCCACGGCTTCGTCAAAGGCTATGCTGCGTCACGCAACTCCCTGAGCTGCGTGCTGATTGGCGAGCTGGATGGCGACATGCAACGGGACTACGGCTACTCCTCGAGTCGTGACCTGGGCGGGCTCTGGAGTCCGCAACGCATCGCCGATGAGGCGGTGGAACGCACCGTCTCCCGACTGGGTGCCCGCAAGATCTCCACTCGCCATGCGCCCGTGCTGTTTCACCCGGACACAGCCGCCGGCTTGTGGGGCCATCTGGTGATGGCCATCAGCGGTGGCAACCTCTATCGCAAGTCGAGCTTCCTGCTCGACAAACTGGGCAAGCAGATCCTGCCCCAGTGGCTCACTATTCAAGAGTTTCCCCACCTGCTGGGTGGACTGGCCAGTACGCCGTTTGACGGGGAAGGGGTACTTACCCGGAATATGGACATTGTGCGCAACGGCGAGCTGATGAGCTGGCTGCTTACCTCCTACTCCGCCCGCAAGCTGGGACTGACCACCACGGGTCATGCCGGTGGCATCCATAACTGGCAGGTTTCCAACACGGGTCAGGATTTCCAGGGGATGCTCAAGGAGATGGGGACTGGTCTGCTGGTGACTGAGCTGATGGGGCAGGGGGTCAACATCGTCAATGGCGACTACTCCCGTGGCGCAGCCGGCTTCTGGGTTGAGAATGGCGAGATTGCCTACCCGGTGGAAGAGATCACCATAGCAGGCAACCTGACCGAGATGTTTAGCCATATCGTGGCGGTGGGGTGTGATGAAGATGAGCGCTCCAGCCTCAAGACCGGTTCCGTACTGGTGGAGAATATGAAGCTGGCGGGACATTAATACCCGCCCTCACGCTGAATCCATGATATGAAAAAGGCCCCCTCGCCAACGCGAGGGGGCCTTTTTAACAGACATGTTCAAGGGATGGCAATCACTTGATACGCTCGATGCGCCCGCCCAGACCTTGCAGCTTGTGCTCGATATCTTCGTAGCCACGGTCGATGTGATAGATACGGTCGACTATGGTGGAGCCTTCGGCGACGAAGCCTGCCAGCACCAGACTGGCGGAGGCACGCAGGTCTGTGGCCATCACCTGGGCACCCTTGAGTTGCTCGGTGTCACGGCAGATGGCCACATTGCCCTGCAGCTCTATGTCCGCACCCATTCGCACCAGTTCCGGTACGTGCATGAAGCGGTTCTCGAAGATGGTCTCTGTGACCATGCCGGTGCCCTTGGCGACGGCGTTCAGCACGGTGAACTGTGCCTGCATGTCGGTCGGGAAGGCCGGGTAGGGAGCTGTCTTGATGGTGACCGGCTTGAGAGTGCGGCCTGTCATGTCGAGGGTGATCCAGTCAGCCCCTTTCTCGATCAAGGCGCCAGCCTCTTCCAGCTTGACCAGTACCGCCTCCAGCAGGGAAGGATCTGTCTTGCGACAGGTGACTTTGCCACCGGTAACTGCTGCGCCAACCAGGAAGGTACCGGTTTCGATACGGTCAGACTGCACGCTGTAGCTGCCACCGTGCAGACGCTCGACACCGTCGATGGTCAGAGTGTCGGTGCCCGCGCCTTGAACCTTGGCGCCAAGCGCGTTGAGGAAGTTGGCCAGATCGACCACTTCCGGCTCACGGGCGGCGTTCTCGATCACGGTGCGACCGTCGGCCAGGGTAGCGGCCATCATCAGATTCTCGGTACCTGTGACGGAAACCATGTCCATCAGGATATGAGCACCCTTGAGGCGACCATCGACACGGGCCTTGATGTAACCGTCCTCGATGGCAATCTTGGCACCCATCAGCTCCAGGCCGTGGACGTGCAGGTTGACAGGACGGGCACCGATGGCGCAGCCACCGGGCAAGGAGACGTCGGCAGCCCCGAAACGGGCAGCCAGCGGGCCGAGCGCCAGTATGGATGCGCGCATGGTCTTCACCAGCTCGTAGGGGGCGACGTGGTTGTTCACCGCACCGGTCAGCACTGTCACGTTGCCGTTGACCTTGGTGGTGGCGCCCAGCATCTCCAGCAGCTTGAGGGTGGTGCCCACGTCTTTCAGGCGCGGTACGTTGGAGAGGTGGATCTCCTCATCACACAGCAGGGTGGCGAACAGGATCGGCAGGGCGGCATTTTTGGCGCCAGAGATGGTCACTTCGCCGTTGAGAGTACAACGACCATCGATCTTGAATTTGTCCATTTACTTAGATACCAATCAGGAGGGCAGTAGGAATTTACGTTCGCGTTTCCACTCGGCATCGGTAAAGGCCTTGATGGAGAGTGCGTGGATGGCGTTGCTGGCGATCTTGTCCATCAGCGGGGCATAGATGGCCTGCTGCTTCTTGACCCGGCTCATGCCGTCAAACATGTCACCGACGGCGATCACTTGATAGTGACTGCCGTCTCCTTTGACATGGACTTCGGACAATGGCAGAGCCTCAAGGAGTATCGCTTCAATTTCAGAGACTTGCATTATGCGTCCTCGGTTGTGAGCGGAGTTGACTGAAACAGACTGGCCACCCCATACAGGTTGGCCAGGGTATAAAAATCAGTGGAGGCGCCCACCAGTTGCGGTGTGGCGCCTCGTACCAATACGGCTTTGGCCCATTTGACCAGCAGTGCCAGCCCGGCGGAGTCCAGGGTGGTGACGCCACTCAGTTCGAGCCGATCTTCCTGCCACCACTCGGCGCGGCGTTGCCACAGGGCATTGACCTGTGGCGCCTGCAGATCGCCGCTAAATTTCATGACTTGATGACCAACGGCTTGGCGTTGTGAGCGCGCAGCTGGGCGATCACTGCATCTATGCCATTCTGGCGAATGAGGCCACCCAGCTCGTTCTGCTTGGCGGAGAGCAGGCTGATCCCTTCGGCGACCATGTCGAAGGCCTTCCATTCGCCGGTCTTGTTGTTCTTGCGCAGCTTGAATTCGAGGAAAATATCCGGCTTGCCGGTCTCTTTCACGCTGACGTTGACGGCTGTGATATTGCTGTCACCCGGCGCCTTGCCCGGCTCGACTTTGACGGTTTGCTTGTCGAAATGGGCCAGCGCATCGGCATAGGAACTCACCATGTACTCGGTGAACACCTCGACGAAGGCGTCACGCTGAGCCGGGGTGGTCTGCTTGATCTGGTTGCCGAGCACCTTGTAGGCAGCGAAGCGGTTGTCTACGTAGGGCAGCAACTCTTCACGGATGATGACCCGCAGGTGATCCGGATTGCTCTTGACCTGGGACTTGTCCGCCTTCAGGCGGGCAAAGGTCTGCTTGGCCGCTTCGTCCACCAGGGCATAGGGGTCGGCGGCATTGGTGGCGTGAGCCCCCAGGGAAAACAGCATGCTGGTCATCAGACCCAGCAACAGGGCGATCTTCTTGAACATGGTTACTCCTTACTTGCTGTCGGATTTGGTGTCGGAAGACTGGCTATAGAGGAACTTGCCAATCAGGTCTTCCAGCACAATGGCTGATTTGGTGTCTTCAATCATGTCGCCATCCTTGAGCATGCTGGTACCCATCTCCTCATCGCTGAAGCCGGGCATCAGGCCGATGTACTGCTCGCCGAGCAGGCCTGAAGTCAGGATGGAGAGGGTGCTGGTTTCGGAAAACTCGCCGGCACTCTTTTGCATCAGCAGGGAGACGACAGGCACCTGGCTCTTGGCATCCAGTGTGATGTCGCTGACCCGACCGACGACGACGCCACCAACCTTGACCGGTGAACGTACTTTCAGGCCGCCGATATTATCGAAATGGGCGCGCAGGGTATAGGTTTCTCCTTCCGGTTTGAAACTCAACCCTGCTACTTGCAGTGCCAACGCCAGAATGGCACCGATGCCGGCCAGCATGAAGGCGCCAACCAGGAATTCTACTTTGCTGAACTTCATCTTTACCTTATCCAAACATGACTGCGGTGAGTATAAAATCCAGGCCGAGCACGGCCAGGGAGGAGTGGACCACGGTACGGGTTGTGGCCTGACTGATCCCGGCCGAGGTCGGCTTGGCATCATAACCGTTAAAGAGCGCAATCCAGGTGACCACCAGGGCGAAGATCAGGCTCTTGATGGCACCTTGCATAATGTCATCCTGCCAGTCGACGGATGCCTGCATGGCGGACCAAAAGCTGCCTTCGTCCACCCCCAGCAGATCCACACCGACCAGCTTGCCACCGAAGATGCCGATCAGGCTGAACATGAAGGCCAGCAGCGGCATGCTGATGACGCCGGCCCAGAAGCGAGGGGCCACTACCCGGCGCAGCGGGTCGACCGCCATCATCTCCAGACTGGATAGCTGTTCTGTGGCCTTCATCAGGCCGATCTCGGCGGTCAGTGCAGAGCCGGCGCGACCGGCAAACAGCAGGCCGGTCACCACGGGACCCAACTCCCGCAACAGGGAGAGGGAAACCAGCGGGCCCAGGCTCTGCTCGGCGCCGAAGTCTTTCAATACGTTGTAACCCTGCAACGAGAGCACCATGCCGATGAACAGGCCGGAGACCAGAATGATGGCAACGGACTGCACACCCACGACATACAACTGCTGAAGCAGCAGAGGGAAGTGCTTGCGTGGCTCGGGTTTGCCCGCCAGCGCATGAAACAGCATTATGGTGGCACGGCCGATGGAGCTGATGACGCGCACGCCAACCCGGCCCAGCTTGCTTACTTGGCTTATCAACATCACAGATCCTGTAGCAGGTCGCCTGCCGGAAAATGAAACGGGACAGGACCGTCGGGCAATCCAAGCAGGAATTGCTCGACTTCGGGATTATGCTCTTCGCGCAGCTGCGCCGGCGTACCGTGCGCCACCACCTTGCGGTTGGCGATGATATAGGCGTAATCGGCGATGGTCAGCACCTCGTTCACGTCGTGGGTCACGATGACGGAGGTGATGCCGAGGGCGCTGTTCAGCTCCTTGATCAGCTTGACCAGCACCGCCATCGTGATGGGGTCCTGGCCGACAAACGGTTCGTCATACATGATGAGGTCCGGATCCAGCGCTATGGATCTGGCCAGTGCGGCACGGCGTGCCATGCCACCGGAGAGCTCGGACGGCATCAGCTGAGCTGCCCCGCGCAGACCCACGGCCTGCAGCTTCATCATGACGATGGTGTGGATCAGCTCCTCCGGCAGACCGGAATGCTCCCGCAGCGGGAAGGCCACATTGTCGTAGACCGTCATGCCGGTAAACAGGGCGCCGCTCTGGAACAGCATGCTCATCCGCTTGCGCACTTCGTACAGGCGAGAGCGGGAGAGGGTGGGGATATCTTCCCCGTCAAACAGGATATGACCGGACTCCGGCTTGATCTGGCCACCGATCAGCCGCAGCAATGTGGTCTTGCCGATGCCGCTCGGGCCCATGACCGCAGTGACCTTGCCACGGGGAATGGTCAGGTTGATCCCGTCGTATAACAGCCGATCTCCGTGACTGAAGGTCAGATCGGAGATGGTGATAAGGTCATTGTTCAAACAATTGTCCATCCGGTGTAAATGAAGAGCGAATTTTATGGGCTAGTCTAGGTCTAAGCAACAGCAAGGAACAACTATTGAACAGCCTGCCTCCTCAAAAGCGCGACAGTTTTGCGTCACAGATTGTCTCTCTTTTGAGACCGAGAAGTATCCGATTCGCTTATCTCGACAGACTTTTTTATAATCCCGCAGCAAATTTCCGCCCGGAGCTGTGCCTTTATGTCTGTAAAGCCTGAGAAAGTGTCTGAACTGTTCGATTTTCGTCGCAGCGCTCGTACTGTGCTGGACATTGAAAAACAAGCGATTGATGGACTCTATCAGTACCTGAACGATGCCTTTGACAAGGCATGCGAGCTGGTGCTGCGCTGCAGTGGCAAGATAGTGGTCACCGGCATGGGTAAGTCAGGTCACATCGGGAGCAAGATTGCTGCCACCCTGGCCAGCACTGGCACCCCTGCCTTCTTCCTCCACCCGGGTGAAGCCAGCCACGGGGATCTGGGGATGATCTCCAGCGGTGACCTCATCATCGCCATCTCCAACTCCGGTGAGAGCGACGAGATCCTGGCCCTGCTGCCGGTGCTCAAACGTCGCGGCATCCAGTTGATCTGCATGACAGGCAATCCGGCCTCCACCATGGCCAAAGAGGCCAACGTGCATCTGTGCATCAAGGTGGATAAAGAGGCCTGCCCGCTGGGCCTGGCGCCGACCTCCAGCACTACGGCTACTCTGGTGATGGGCGATGCACTGGCGGTTGCCCTGCTGGAAGCCCGCGGCTTCACCGCCGATGACTTTGCGCTCTCCCACCCTGGTGGCTCCCTTGGCAAGCGGTTGCTGCTGCGGGTCGGTGACCTGATGCATAGCGGCGATCTGTTGCCCCAGGTGGGGATAGATGCCACCATCAGCCAAGCGCTGCTGGAAGTGAGTCGCAAAGGTCTGGGCATGACGGCGGTCGTCAACGAAGAGGGTCTGCTGGCCGGACTGTTCACCGATGGTGACTTGCGCCGGATCCTGGATCTGCAGGTGGATATCCATCACACCTCGATCGCCAAGGTGATGACGACCAACTGTGTTACCGTTGGCCCCGAGATGATGGCGGCAGAAGCTGTCAAACTGATGGAAACCAGAAAGATCAACGGATTACTGGTGGTGGATGGTGACAAGCGCCCGCTGGGGGCCTTCAACATGCATGACCTGCTGAAAGCCGGAGTAATTTGATGCAAAACGTACCGACCCTTTATGGTCCGGTGACGCGCAGCCAATACGACAGGGCGGCGCAAATCCGCCTGCTGGTGTGCGATGTGGATGGGGTGCTCTCCAACGGCCTCATCTATATGGGCAATGACGGCGAAGAGCTGAAGACCTTCTGTACCCGCGATGGCGCCGGTATGCGGGCCCTGCTCAATGCCGGGATTGAAATAGCCATCATCACCGGGCGCAACTCCCGCATCGTCAGCGATCGGATGAAGAGCCTGGGAGTGCAGCATCTGGTACAGGGGGCGGATCAGAAGCTGCCCCACTTCGAGGCGCTGCTGACAAAGCTAGGTCTGGAAGCGTCACAAGCCGCCTATATGGGGGATGACACCATAGATCTGCCGGTGATGCAGGCCTGCGGGCTCGGCATTGCCGTGGCCGATGCTCATCCGCTGGTGCTGAGTCGTGCCGATATGGTGACCCGGCTTGGCGGTGGCATGGGCGCGGTGCGCGAGGTGTGTGACCTCATACTGCAGGCGCAAGGGCATGGCGATTATCAGCCAGAGGCCTCGGTATGAGCAGACAGACGCTGTTGTTCGCTCTGCTGTTTCTGGTGGCGCTGGCCGCCTGGCAGATTGGTGACATCGACCTGACGCCGGAGCCGACCACCAAGGCAGAAAACTACCAGCCGGACTTCACCGCCAGGAACCTGGTGACCACCCGTTTTGATGTCAACGGTCGACGCACAGAACGGCTGGAGTCCGAGTATGCGGAGTATTACCAGATCATCGAGCAGGCTACCTTCAACAAGCCGGTGGTCTACATGTTTGACAAGCAGGGTGAGGCCGAGTGGAAAGTCACGGCCGACACAGGTGTCCTCAATACAGATGACAACGTGATCCTGCGCGACAAGGTACATCTGGATGGCCTGCTGCCCACCTCCTTCATCTCCACACTGGATACCCCCTATCTGGAGCTGGATCTGGTGACTCAGAATGTGAGAAGCAATCAGCATGTCAGCATAGTGGGTAAGGAATTCCAGACCGAAGGCGTTGGCCTGAAGGGTCATCTGGAACGCAAATATTTTGAATTACTGGATCAGGGCCATGCCATCTATTTCAATGAAAAACGCTAATCTGGCCCTCGCGGCTTTGCTGCTGTGCGGCACAGTGAGTGCCAAAGAGTCCGACTTTGCCGAAAAGGTCTATGTGGATGCGGTCAGACAGGTGGCCGAGATGCAGGACAACCGCATCACCTTCAGTGACGATGTCATCATCACTCAGGGCACCATCAAGATTAAGGCTGACAAGGTGGTGGTGATCCGTTCCGGCGACAAAGGGGCCGAGGTCATGACGGCCTATGGCAAGCCTGCTACCTTCTTCCAGATCCTGGACAACGGCAAACCGGTCAACGCCCACGGCAACAGCATTCGCTACGAGCTGAAAAATCGCCTGGTGACCATTACCGGCAACGGTCAGCTCAAACAGGAAGACAGCCAGGTCAACGGTGACCTGATCCGCTACGACATCGTCAAACAGAAGATGATCGCCGAGAGCAAGGGGCCGACCCAGCGGGTCAAGACGGTGTTCCTGCCTGATCAGGTAGAGAACTTCGACAAGCCCGCCGACCAGAAGAAGCAGGGAAAATAAACCATGGCAGTGTTGAAAGCAGCCGGCCTGCAAAAAAGTTACAAGCGTCGCATGGTGGTCAGTGACGTGAGTCTGGAGGTGGGTACCGGCCAGATCGTCGGCCTGCTCGGCCCGAACGGTGCCGGCAAGACCACTTCCTTCTACATGATAGTGGGGCTGGTGCAGAGCGATGCCGGCCTCATCACCATTGATGATCAGGACATCAGCCAGCAGCCCATGCATATCCGTGCCCGTAACGGCATCGGCTATCTGCCGCAGGAGGCCTCCATCTTCCGTCGTCTGTCCGTGTTCGACAACCTGATGGGGGTCATGCAGACCCGCAAGGGGCTGAGCCGCGAAGAGCGTGAAGACAAGGTCGAACAACTGCTGGAAGAGTTCAACATCACCCATATCCGTGACAACCTGGGTCAGAGTCTGTCAGGGGGGGAGCGACGCCGGGTCGAGATCGCCCGCGCGCTGGCGGCCGAGCCGCGCTTTATTCTGCTGGATGAGCCGTTTGCCGGGGTCGACCCCATTTCTGTGATAGACATCAAGAAGATCATCCAGCATCTGAAAGATAGAGGCCTTGGTGTCTTGATCACCGACCACAACGTCAGGGAGACTCTGGACGTATGTGAGAAGGCTTATATCGTCAGCCACGGCAAGATGATCGCCGAAGGTGCACCGGCCGAGATCCTTGCCGATGAACAGGTCAAGCGCGTCTATTTGGGCGATCAATTCAGTCTATAGTAAGGGGGCATCTCTTCATTTCCTTTGACGACTGCCTCGCTGAACATAAGGATATCCCGACGTAGATGAAGCCGACATTACAGTTGCGTCTCGGTCAGTCCCTGACCATGACGCCGCAATTACAACAAGCGATTCGTCTGCTCCAGCTCTCCACCCTGGAACTCCAGCAGGAAATTCAGCAAGCGCTCGACAACAATCCTTTGCTTGAGCAAGAGGAGAATGAGGTTCAGGAGACCAGCCCGGAAGAGCCCGTCGACGACAGTCAGCTCGACTCCAGCGATGCCATGGCCCAGGATCAGATGCCGGACGAACTGCCGGTAGATACCACTTGGGAAGATGTCTATTCAGCCGGCACAGCCCAGAGCGCAGGCCCCATCCACGATGGGGAGGACAGCGTCTATCAGGGGGAAACTACCGAGAACCTGCAAGACTATCTGCTGTGGCAGATGCGCCTCACCCCGTTCAGCGATCTGGATGCCGCCATTGCGCTGGCCATCATAGATGCCATCGATGACTCCGGTTATCTGACCGTCTCTCTCGAAGATATACAGGCGGCGGTGAGCAGCGAGGATGTCGAGGTGGAACTCGACGAGGTCGAGGCCGTGCTCAAGCGGGTGCAGCATTTCGATCCGGTCGGCATCGCCGCGCGCTCGGTGCAGGAGTGTCTGCTGATCCAGCTTGGCCAGTACGCTCCTGAACTGCCCTGGCTCAATGAGGCCAGGGAGGTGATCAAGGAGCACATGGACTTGCTCGGCAACCGCGATTACCGCACCCTGGCGCGCAAGACCAAGCTCAAGGAGAGTGACCTCAAGGAGGTGCTGGACCTTATCCAGCAGCTGGAGCCCAGGCCGGGTAACGGCATCATACAGAGTGACTCCCAGTACGTGATCCCGGATGTCACCGTCGTCAAGAAGGGCAACAAATGGGTCGTCGAGCTCAATCCTGATTCTGCACCGCGCATCCGGGTCAACGAGACCTATGCCGCCATGGCCCGTCAGGCGCGTACCAGCCAGGATACCCAGTTCATTCGCTCCCACTTGCAAGAAGCCAAGTGGTTCATCAAGAGTCTGGAGAGCCGCAACGACACCCTGCTCAAGGTGGCGACCTGTATTGTCGAGCAACAACAGGGCTTTTTCGAGTATGGTGAAGAAGCCATGAAGCCCATGGTGCTCAACGATATCGCCGAGGCGGTGGAGATGCATGAGTCGACCATTTCCAGGGTAACGACCCAGAAATACATGCATACCCCCCGCGGCATCTTCGAACTGAAGTTTTTTTTCTCCAGTCATGTGAACACAGAAGGAGGAGGAGAGTGCTCATCGACCGCAATTCGCGCGCTGATCAAGAAGCTGGTGACGGCGGAGAATCCCGCCAAGCCGCTAAGTGATAGCAAGATCGCGGATTTGCTGGCCGAACAGGGTATTATGGTGGCGAGACGCACGATCGCAAAGTACCGTGAATCCTTGTTGATCCCGCCATCCAATCAGCGCAAACGCCTGGTTTAGGCAAAACAAAAGGAAGACGTTATGCAAATTAACCTGACCGGACACCATGTCGAGATCACCGAAGCTCTGCGTGATTATGTGAACAACAAATTTGCCAAACTCGAGCGTCACTTTGACCACATCAACAATGTTCATGTGGTGTTGAGCGTAGAAAAACTGAACCAGATCGCCGAAGCCAAGCTGCATGTCAGCGGTGGTGAGGTGTTCGCCAATTCACAGCATGCTGATATGTATGCTGCGATTGATACCCTGCTGGACAAGCTGGATCGGCAGATCATCAAGCACAAAGATAAGTTAAATCAAAAATAACTATGCAACTTGAACACATACTGAGTCGGGACTGCACCAAAAGTGCGGTCCCTTGTACCAGCAAAAAACGTGCCCTCGAGATCATCAGTGAATTAGCCGCTGAGCGCTTGGGGACCTCTCGCCAGACACTGTTCGAGTGTTTGCTGGCACGAGAAAAAATGGGCAGTACCGGGATCGGTGCCGGTATCGCCATTCCCCACGGCCGGATCGGTGACGAGTTTCCGCCGACCGCCATCCTGATGACCTTCGCAGAGCCTATCCCCTTCGACTCCATCGACAATCAACCGGTTGACCTGCTCTTTGCCCTACTGGTGCCGGAAAGCGAGTGCAAACAGCACCTCAAGACCCTTTCCCTGATGGCATCCAAACTGGGCGACAAGGCGGTTTGCCGCCAGTTGCGCCAGGCAACCAGCGATGAAGATCTCTATCAGATCATGACGTCGGCCTGATATTCGGGCCCTCGTGATGACCCCAAGCGGTGAGGCAACAAGATGCAATTAATAGTGGTAAGTGGGCGCTCCGGCTCGGGCAAGACAGTGGCCCTGCGCGTGCTGGAGGATCTGGGTTATTACTGTGTGGATAACCTGCCGGTCAACCTGCTGCCCCAGTTGATCGTGTCGGTCGAGAGCCAGTATGACAAGCTGGCGGTCAGTATCGACGTGCGCAACCTGCCGGTGAGCGCAGACAAGCTGGAGACCCTGCTGGCCCAGGTTCGCAATGAGGGCAGGGTGGAATTTTCCAGCTTCTTCTTCGATGCGGAGAACTCCACCCTGCTCAAGCGCTACGGCGAGAGCCGCCGGCTGCACCCCTTGTCTCGCAAGCAGCTCTCACTGGATGAGGCGATCCGTGAAGAGACCAATCTGCTGGCGCCGCTCTCCTCGACCGCCGATTTGCGTATCGACACTACCAGCCTCAGCATTCATGACCTGAGTGAGCTCATCAAGACCCGGGTGCTTGGCAAGAAAGAGAACGAACTGGTGCTGGTGTTCGAGTCGTTCGGCTTCAAGTACGGCATCCCCAAGGACGCTGACTTCGTGTTCGATGCTCGCTTCCTGCCGAATCCACACTGGATCCCCGAGCTCAAACCCTTTACCGGCAAGGATGAGCCCGTGGCCCGCTACCTTTCCAGCCAGCCAGACGTGATGCAGTTCATCCTGCAGATTGAAAACATGCTGGCGACCTGGTTGCCACATCTGGAGCGCAACAATCGTAGCTATGTCACTGTGGGAATTGGTTGCACTGGGGGCCAGCACAGGTCCGTGTTCATCGCAGAGCAGCTGGCTGGCGCGTTCCGCTTGCTCGGCAAGAACGTCCAGATCCGCCACCGCACCCTCGACAAAAGTACGCCGCAACATTGATGGACCAATAGGAAGATCAGATGACCGTCTCAGCCTCGGTGGAAGTGAAGAACAAACTGGGTATGCATGCCAGACCGGCCATGATGCTGTTCGAGCTGGTACAGGGCTTCGATGCCCACGTGCTGCTGCGCAATGAGGACGGCATCGAGGCCGATGCAGACAGCGTGATCGGCCTGCTGATGCTGGATTCAGCCCAGGGCAAGCAGGTGGAAGTGCAGGTGGAGGGCCCCGAAGAAGTGGAGGCGCTGGCCGCCGTGGTGGCGCTGTTCACCTCCGGCTTCAACGAGGAGTGACTCACTCCCCGCCCTGGTTCAGGAACCGGTGCGCGCCAGCCCCTTGAAGCTGGCAAAATCCCGACAAGCCAGCAGATTCTTGCTGGCTTTTTCGTTCATCAGCGCCAGAAACAGATCGTAGAGCCCCATCGCCTCTTCGTAGTCCGCCTTGCTGATGGCCAGCACGAAGATGAGGGTGGCTGTTTCGCCATTGCCCCAGTCGATCCCCTGTGGTGCCAGCACTGTATAGACCAGGGTGCGGCGGGCCAGTAGGCCTAGGGAGTGGGGCAGGGCTATGCCTTCTCCCAGCAGGGTGGAGACGATGCGCTCCCGTTCGTGGAGTGAACTTCTGAACCCCGCTTCCACCAGGTCTTCCTGTTCCAGCTGATCGCAGATGCGGGCGAACAGCTGACTCTGGTTGAGTGGCTCATTGACCACCATGAAGTGGTCGGCATCGAAGTATTTGTCGAGCAGGTAGGGGCGGGTGCGGTCGATCAGCACCAGTTTGCCGAGCTGCTCCAGCTGATACTGGGTCGGGAAAGGTGCCACCTGCACCACGGGCACGTTCTTCTCGCTCACCTTGACAGTGCTGATGACAAAATCCTGCTCGATCCGCGTCAATCCCTCGTAATCTCGCACCGACTCCAGGCTGGCCAGTTGCAGCTGGGGATATTCCCGCTTGATGCGCGCCTCCAGTACCCGGAAGGTGGCGTTGCCGGCATCGCACAGCAGCAGTGCCTGGGGACGGCGGGTGTAGCCGATGTCGTAGTGGCGCTCCAGCCCTACCCCGATATGGATTACCAGGTAGCCGATCTCGTGGTGGGTCAGCCGGTAAGGTGTCTGTTTTATCCACTCCGAAATGGCGGCCAGCGTGATGTCGTAGGCGAGGGGGTAGTACTGCTTGATGTGATCCGCCAGCGGATTGTGGCTGCCGATCTGGTATTTGACCCGCAGCAGCATGGCGCTGATATGGGTCTGCAGATCCGCTCGCAACTGCAGGTCGCCGCGCAGATCATAGGGATAGTGCTGCTGGATATAGGCAAGCAGATGCTCGACCAACTGCTCGCTCTCGGCGGCCATGGCCGGGCTGAGCCTGGGCGTGTCGGCGGTGAGGCGGGCCTGGATCTGGATGGCGAGGCAGGCGATCTCCTCCTCTCCCGGTGGCATCAGGGTCGGCAGCTCTGCATAAATGTCACTGGCTACGGCGGCCAGCGTCTCTGTGATGTCTTCGCTGGCAAACTGGCGCAGCTCGTGCCCCGCAGCCTGCCGCAGCAGGGCGACGGCACAGTAGATGGTGAGCTGCTGCAAGCTCTCGTCGGCGAGGCGCAGCTGATGGCGGCTGAGCTGGGCATGGATGTGATTGCCCACTACCTCCAGCGTCTTGCCGGGGCAAAGGTTGGGCAGCAGGCTCTGCAACTGGTTGTTGTGAAGCAGCTCTTGATAGAGCAACTGGGTGAGGCAGGCCCGGATCGCCGTCTCCCCACCCTGGATGCGCATGCCCAGCCGTGGCTTGCTGTCGATGAGCAAGCCAAAGTGGGCGAGCCGCTCCCGCACCTCCGCCATATCCCCCTGCAGCGCCGCCCGGCTCAGATACCAGGTATCCGCCAGTTCGTCGAGCTTGATCCCCTGTTCCGCCGTCAGCAGTAAGATCTGCAGGTGCAGCACCCGCTCGCGGCTGGTGCGCGGCAGGCTGCTCTCCTGCTCCTGGGCCGCCAGCAACTCATCAAACAGCCCCTGATTGTAAATCTTGAGCTGGTAGCCGCTGCCGCGCTGGTGGATCAGGTGGGCGCCGTGGGTGGCAATCAGCTCGTTGAGGGTCGCCACGTCGGTGCGCACAGTACGGGTGGAGACATTGAGGCGGCGAGCCAGCTCCTCCTGTGGCAGCGGTTCGGCATGGAGCTGGGTCAGCAGTTGATGGAGTCTGGGGTGGGGCAGCTTGGTCATGAGGGGGGACGGGACTCCTGTCGCGAAATAAAGGGTCGATGTTAACAAGCGGGTCATTAACAAGCCAGGCACCGGCCAGTGATCGGACCGGTGCCATCTTTCATCACGCCAGCAGTCGTTGCACCGTGGCGAGCAGGGTGCGTACATCCTGGGTGCGGGTCTGGCCGCTCTCGCTGTCGATGATGGAGCTGTAGACGTGGGGGATAACCTTTTCGACCCCTGCGTCCAGCGCGATCCGCACTATCTCTTCGAAATTGTCGAGATCGATGCCACCTGTGGGCTCCAGCCAGAAGCCGTGGTGGGCACAGGCCTCGGCCACCGCCTGATACTCGTCACGACACTCCAGCCCTCCCATGGGGAAGAACTTGACCGAGCTGCCGCCCATGTCCTTGAGCATGGCGATGGCAGTGTCGATGGGCACAATCCCGTCCGGTTGCTGGGCACTGAGGGGCCCGGTGGAGATCTTCACCATGCCGGGGGTGCCTGTGGGGGAAATGAGGCCATTGACCAGCGTCTCTGGCTGGCCCAACAGCGCCCGGCTGGCACCCACCCCGGTGAAGACCTGATTGACGTGCTGGGGCTGCAGCTGGCAGGCCAGCTCAGCTACCATGGCGGACTGGCGTGGATCGCCCGCCCCCAGCCCGATGGATAGGGCGTTGTTGATGAGTTTCGCGTACTCCTTCATATCGGCGACGGCGGAGGGCACATCCGAATAGTTTTTGGAGAGCACGCCGACCAGCACATGGCCTTCGGCCGCCTCATAAATGTCGACAGCATTCTGTTTGGACCCCGCCAGTACGTTGAGGCAGACACGGTTGCGGTAGTAATTGGGAGTTAGGGACATCAGCGATTCTCCTGAACGAGGTTGGCAATGGCGGAGTGGATTTGGTCGAGCTGGGGCACGGTGACGCTGCGAACATCGATCTCGATATGCCCCTCGTTGGCCTTGTAGCCACGACAGTAGATGGCAGGCGTGCCCTGTTGCAGTCGAGCCACCAGTTGGACTGTGGTCATGCCGATCTGCTGGTGGTCAAAAGCGATATCGGTACGGGCTATGTCGCGCCCCGCACTGTCCCATACCACTTTGGCGCTGACGCCCGGAAGCTGGTTGAGGCGCTCGATGAAGGGGGCCATCTTGGCGACCATGGCTGCACCGCTCTCCTTCTCTTTTTCCAGGTAGCGCTCGATGGCGCGGGTCAGGCCGAGAATCCCCTCCTTGCCCACCTTCATGGCCCGGCCTATGCCGTTGGCCTGCTGCTTGACCCACTCCACATACTGACGTTTGCCGAGCACCAACCCGCTGGTGGGCCCTTCGATGGCCTTGGCGCCACTGTAGATCACCAGATCCGCCCCCTGGTTGTAATAGAGACGCAGGTCCTCTTCCGCTGCCGCATCGACGATCAGTGGCAGCTGGCGAGCCTTGGCCACTTCTGCCGCCTCTGCCACCGACAGAATGCTCTTCTGCACGCAGTGATGGGACTTGATGTAGAGGATGGCTGCGGTATTGGGATTGATGGCGGCGGCCAACTGGGCAGGGGAGCACTCGTTGGCATAACCGGCCTCCACCACCTTGCCGCCACCCAGGTTGACCATGGTGCCGACCGGCGCGCCGAAGTTGACGTTGTGCCCCTTGGGCAGCACGATTTCACTCGGCACCCCGTGGGCATGGGCGTGCAGCTGCTCCAGCCGGTAGGGGTCGCCACGCACTATCACGGCGGCCACCGACTGGGCTATGCCGGCGCTGGCGCAGGAGACCACCACAGCATCTTCCACATCCAGCAAGCCTGCCAGGTAGGCGCCTGTCTTGTTGACCAGATCCTTCACCTCGAAGTAGTGGCCCAGGCCGAAGTTGACCGCATCGACCACCTCCTGCTCGGGGGTGGAGACGCCGAGAATGGTCATGCGCCCGGAGGCGTTGATCACGGGTTTGAGCTGATATTTCTCATAAACAGAAGGCATGGTGTGATTTCCCATAGTGAGTCAGAACCAGGTCACCACCCACCAGGGCGGCGAGGGGAAGCAGTTGCAGGTCGCCGCTGCGCGACTGTGCCTCGGTATCCATAAACAGGGTCGGGCCGCTGGCCAGTTCGAACAGGGTCAGATCGGCATCGGCGCCCACCTCGAGCCGCCCCTTTCCGGCCAGGCGCAGGGCATCGGCGGCATGGTCGGTGACGCAGGCGAGCACCTGCTCCAGCGTCATGCCGATGGCGAGAAACTTGGACATGACGTGGGCCAGGCTGTAAACGGGCCCCTTGATGCGGTTCTTGCAGTAGATGTCTGAGCTGATGGTGCGGGGCAGGATCCCCTGCCGGATAGCCAGCTCCGCCACCTCGAAGCTGAAGCTGGCGCCGCCGTGGCCGATGTCGAGCAAGAGCCCCCGTTTCATCGCCTCGCGCACCGCGACCCGCAGCTCGCCAGCCGGGGTCAGGATGCGGTTGGGTTTGCCGTTGAAGCAGTGGGTCAGCAGATCGCCATCCCCCAGCAGGGAAACTATCTCGTCCAGATCCGGTGGCGTGTTGCCTACATGCACCATCAGCGGCAGCCGGCCGTGGGCCTGTTGCAGCGCCTTGGCCATGCGCAGTGGTTGCAGGCCATTTTCGCCCACCACGCTGCCGCTCATGCGTGCCTTGATGCCGACGATGAAGTGCGGGTGGCGGGCAATGGCGGCGGACGCGAATGTGGCATCCAGATCCCGGCTGTCCGCCAGCTCGTTCTGGCGCAGCAGGCCGATGCGGGAGATGTTGAGCAGGGCGTGCACCCGGGTCTTGCAGCCCGAGGCCAGCCGCTGGAAGTCGTCCACGTCGTCGGCGCCTGTGCTGCCCGCGTCAATGACTGTGGTGACGCCGGACTCCACCCCTACCTTGTCCGGCTCATCATGATAGATGGGGGAGGCGGGATAGCAGTGGGTGTGGCCGTCGATCCAGCCAGCGCTCACATGAATACGACCGGCGAGGTTCAGGGTCCGCTTCGTTTCTGCTTGGGCTGGCTGCTGGCCGATTGCCGCTATCTTGCCGTCCCGGATGGCGATATCGATGAGCTCGCCATTTCCCAGGCGTCCCGCTCTGATGATCATGTCATGCATTGTGATGACCTCGAAGAGGCCGCCCCGCAGGGCGGCGAGTGCTTATGCTAGGGCGACCGGGAAGAAGGTGCCGAGCAACATGGCACCCAGGATGGCGCCCCCTGTGATGGGCTTGCTCCATACATAGAACAGCAGTGCCCCCAGCAGGGAACCCAGTCCTATGGGGATGGAGGCACCCATGGCGGAGAGGATGATCAGGGGGCCCAGGAAGCGGCCCGAGCTGTTGCCTGCCCCCATCATCACGTCCGCACCGTAGGTGGAGTTGCTCTGGTTGATGGTGAACTTGCGCGCCAGGATGATGATGTAGCCAATCGCCAGACCAATCACCATGCCGGTCACCAGGGAGGCGCCGAAGTTCTCCACTGGATAGAGAATGCCGGCCCCCAGCAGCAGGGCGGGCACGCCCAGGCCGACGCCGGTTTGGATGGCGCCGCCTATGTCCAGGATCCCCACCAGGGAGCCCTCTATGATGCGGGCAAACAGGAAGCTGGCGCCAAAGGCCGCCACAGCACCGTAGGCACCCGTGTCCATGCCGGCTTTCAGCATGGCGACGAAGGCCACCTCGTTGAAGGCGCCGACACCGTACAGGTAGTACATGTGGGTTCCGGCAAAGACCCCGGCCGACAGCAGGCCGACGAAGATGGGGAAGGACCAGTCTGCGTACCAGAAGTTGTTTCTCAGTTTCTCATCCATGGTGTGGCCCCTTATTTATTGGCAAGCAGGTTATGGACGTTTTCCAGCCACAGGGGGATGCCCATGTGGAAGGATTCAATCAGCTTGAGGTCAAAGCCGCGGAAGAAGCCGCTCAGCACGAACAGCAGGACGATAGCACTCATCATCACCTTGGTGACATGGTTCCAGCCGCTCTCTTCGACCCCCTTGCCGATCAGAATGCCGAGCACCAGACCCGGTACTGCGTTGCCCATGATGAGCTGCGCCAGACCGCCGAAGATGGTGGCCCAGAAACCGGACTTTTTGCCCGCTTCGATGGCGGCCAGCCAGAAGATCACCGGCATGACAGTATTGACCAGCAGGTTGGCGGCAGGCACCAGCACCTTGACTGCTGTCACCTGCAGGGCGGCCGGTACAGCGGCAGCCGTGCTGTTGAGGAAGGCAACCACGATGGCGCCAATGATGCCGCAGGCGATGGCCATCTTTTTCGGGTCGTGCAAAGTGCTGGCGAGATCCCGGTTGCGGATCATCAGGGCCGCCGCCCCCCAGTTCGGCAGGATGCGGTGATCCACGTCCTGGGTGAAGGCACCAGCCGCCACGGTCGAGGCCCAGGCGTTGAAGAAGAAGCCCAGACCGAAGGAGAAGTGGGAGGCGGGATCCCCTTCGCATGAATTGAGCTCACCCAGAGTACGAAAAGCACCCATGCCCTGCACGGTCGGGGCGTGAAACATCCGCGCCGCGCCGGCCCCCACCCCGACGCCCACCAGGCCGCCGATGATGAGTGACTTGATAAATATGATTAGAAACATCCAATGTATCCCTCTTGTGGGGTTGTCACTGCGGGGGGTGTCACACCAGGGTGAACGTCACCTTGTCGGCATCCAGGCTGGTGACCTTGACCGTGATCTCCAGCTGGACGCGGAATTCGCGGCGCTGGCGCGGCAGGAAGAAGAACAGGAACTTCTCCACCCGGACCGACTCCTCGGCCTTGAGCACCTGCACCTCGACCGGTTCGATCCGCAGCATGACGTGCGGGTTGTCCTTGAGCAGAGTGTGCTGCACCTGGCTGAGGGCGGCGGCGAACGCCTGCTGGCGGGTCGCCCCCTTGCCGTTGACGATGACCTGGGTGGTGACGTCCTCTTTCATCAGGCGCGTCCGTGCTTCTTGACGAAGGCTTCTACCAGCTTCTGGCCAAGCTCTTCCTTGTCCATGAAACCAAAACCCAGCACCACGCAGCCGTCATTGATGGCGGTGACCCCCTCCTCGACGGAGCGCATGCCGTAGCGGCACTTGTAGCCGTACTTGGTCTGGGCCGTGATGGCACCGGCGCCACCGCTGCCGCAGAAGGAGATGCCGAGATCCGCCTGCTCCTTGTTCATCACATCACCGAGCTTCATATCGGCGGCCATGCCGGGTATCACGGTCACGCTGGCGCCGGCGGCTTCTGCCCCTGCCCCCACTTTCTGACCCTTGCCGAGACGATCTCCAATCACGAGTTTGATGGCTGACATCTGGATATCTCCTTTTGTTATTGATTCAGCGCTGAGCTGAGTTCATTTTCTTTGGCGACTTCGAAATGGACGGACAAGAGGTGAGCCTCTTCATAGGCCAGCTTGTCCAGCCAGGCGACGACCTGTTCGGCCAGGCGCAGGGAAAGGGGGGAGATCTCGTCAAACAGGCTGAGATCGACCTCCGGCAGGGATTCCCCGCTATGGGAACGCCACACCATGGCTTTGACATGGGAGGCCAGCATCTGCTTTTGCACCTCGTTGGGACGTATGCCCTGATCGCCTAGCAGGGTGTGGATGCGAGCCAGGATCAGGTCGGTCTGGTGCAGCAACGCCGGGCTGTCCGGGGTCAGGTTCTGGTCATGAGTCTCTGTGTGCAATGTCTGCTCTCCAAGGCTGGCAGAAGGTATGGAGTTACCCTAAGCCCGCAGGGGCGTACAGAGGAGGCAGCGTTTTTCCGATTCGAAGCGGAAATTCCCGTGCGAAGCGGCTTAAAAGGCCCATTTTTGTGTACCAGCAGGGGAAAGGGAGCTTATCGGGGCTGGATTAGTGTGATCGATGGCGCACTTCTCTGGCAGATGGCCCCAGAGTCGCACAGGCTGAAACTGTGAGTCGTCTCACGTATGAGGGGAGCGAGGATCCGCAGAAATGACAAAGGGCGGTTACCCGCCCTTGTGATATGAAGAGACAAGAGGGTCAGCTGGCGTTAGCGCCACTGACATTCGTATTGGCCTTGCCCTGCTGGTAGCGCAGGTCTTCCTCTATGGTGACCTCCACTTCCAGCGGCTTGCCATCACGAAACACTGATATGGTGAGTTTGGTGCCGGGACGACTCTCGACAATCTTGTCCATGGCGGAGCGCACGCCGCTGAGCGCTTCCCCATTGATCTTGAGCAGCACATCCCCCCGTTTCAGACCTCCCTTGCTGGCCGGACCGTCAGGATCCAGACTCTCGATCACCAGTCCGCGCAAATCACCGAGGTTCATCATGCGCGCCACTATGGGGTTGAGTTCAACGCTGGAGATGCCGAGGTAGCCGCGAATGACACGGCCGTTGGTGATCAGCTCATCCATGATCCGTTTGGCCAACCGGTAAGGGATGGCGAAGCTGATGCCGTAGCTCTCCTGATTGCCGTTGAGGTGATAGGCGGCCGTGTTGATGCCCACCAGATCGCCGCGGCCATTGACCAGGGCGCCCCCCGAGTTGCCTTCGTTGATGGCCGCATCGGTTTGAAGCAGGTCCTGCCGCCCATTTCCGTCCGGTCCCATGCTGGAGAGACCAAGGCGACCGGTCGCACTGATGATGCCCTGGGTGATGGTCTGGCCGACGTTGTAAGGGTTGCCGATGGCGAGCACAACGTCTCCCACATCCGGCTGCCTGTCGGGATCCTGGGGGATCACCGGCAGGTTGTCCGATTCTATGTAGAGCACCGCCAGATCGGTTAACTGATCGGTTCCGACCAGCTCGGCACTGAACACCCGCCCATCCTGCAGTGCGACTATGATTTGGTCCGCATCGGCGATGACGTGATAGTTGGTCAGCACATGACCGCGCTGGTTCATGATGACACCCGAGCCCAGCCCCTGGGGTCTGAGTTCAGCCTGATTGCCCTGATTGCGGGAGAAACTGCGGGTGTAGATGTTGACGACGGCAGGGCCGGCTCTATGAGCAGCGTAAGAGAAGCTCAGTTCACGGGCATTGGTGATGATGCCGGGGAGTTGGGCACCGCCACGGAAATCGGGAAACAGCAGCAACAGGAGAGCCGCCACGGTGAGACCGAAGCCGACAGACTTGCCCAAGTAACTGATCAAAGGTGGGATTTTCATGTCATTCTCATCCGTACATGCAGCGGGCAGAGAATAACACTATCGGTGGATAAAAATCACCCGCGGCGAGGGCCGCGGGTGTGAGGTTATTAACGGATCACCAGATAGAGCGAAGACTCTCCGCGCTGTATGTTCAGCGCCAGCACATCCGGCTTGTTTTTCAATGCCTTGGTCAGCTCGGCCAGCGAGTTTACTCGCAGGCGGTTGACGCCAATGATGATGTCGCCTTTCTGCAGACCGGAGGCCGCAGCAGGGGAGCGAGCCGCTATATCGGAGACAGCCACGCCTGTCACCGGCTCCGAGGTGGTGCTGAGCTTGGCCCCTTCCAGTGCAGGGTGCAGGACGCTGGCCAGGATCTCGCTGTCATCGGCCTTCTTCAGCATGACCTTGACGGTTTCTTCTTTGCCGTCGCGGATGAGGCCCAGCGCGACCTGCTTGTCGGCACCCATGGTCGCTATCTTGGCTCGCAGTTCGCCAAACGAGCGGATTGCCTTGCCATCTATGCTGACGATGATGTCGCCTGGCTTGATACCGGCCTTGGCGGCGGCGGAGTCAGGCATGACCTGGTTGACGAAGGCACCATCCTTCTTGTTGTAACCGAAGGTTTTGGCGATATCCGAGGTCAGTTCAGAGCCCGTGATCCCCAGCTGGCCACGGCGAACCTCACCGTACTTGACGATCTGTTCCGACAGGTCACGCACCATGTTTGACGGAATAGCAAAGCCGATACCTATGTTGCCACCGTTGGGGCCCAAAATGGCGGTATTGATGCCGATCAGCTCACCACGCAGGTTGAGCAGGGCGCCGCCCGAGTTGCCGGAGTTGATGGCCGCATCGGTCTGGATGAAGTTTTCCAGATTTTCGATGTTGAGGCCACTGCGTCCCAGGGCGCTGACGATGCCGGAGGTGACTGTCTGGCCCAGGCCAAACGGGTTGCCGATGGCCAGTGCGTAGTCGCCGACCCTCAGTTCGTCTGAATCGGCAAATTTGATCTGCACCAGATCCTCGGCCTTGATTTGCAGCAGGGCGATATCGGACTGTTTGTCTTCACCTATCTTCTTGGCCGCATATTCACGACCATCTTTCAGGTTGACCTTGATCTCGTCCGCCTCGTGTACGACGTGGGCGTTGGTGATCACGTAGCCCTTCTTGGCATCTATGATGACGCCGGAGCCCAGCGCCTGGAAGGGCTGCTCGCTCACCTGCTCATCAGGCATGTTGGGGCCGAAGAAGAAGCGGAATTGTTCAGGTAGACGCTGGCGAGTGATTTTCTTGCCAGAGACGGAGATATTGACCACGGCAGGCGTGACCTGTTCGAGAACCGGCGCCAGGCTCGGCATCTCCTGATTGTTCGCCAGCAAAGAGGGCAGTGCAGCCTGCACAGGGACCGCAGACATGGCGATACCGACACTGAGGGCTAGCACACTGAGCACAGAAAGAGGTTTACGCATATGAAAAACAGCTCCCAGAAAAAGTTGCAATGCAATCGTCAAGGTCTGACCACAACACAGCGCAATTAGTTCCGCGGGGAACTAACTGGACTGCTTGAGCAGACCGGAGGCGCTGGCATAGTCACGGGGCGGAATGCCCGGTTCTTCGTTGGCCGGAGTATCGGCACTTTCTTCAAGCAGTGCTTCACGGAACAGCGGTTCCTGTGCCTTGGCCAGGAATTTGCTCTGCTCAGCCATGTGGCGATAGAGGGTCTGATACTGCTCGGCAAGCTGCTCCATCAGGGCGGCGCTGTCGGCAAAGTGGGTATTGATCTGGCCCTGGTAGCTTTCCAGCTCCGTGTGCGCTTTTTTCAGCTCTTGTTCCAGACGTCCGGCATCCCGGCTGCGCACCGTGAAGCGACCGATGATGATACCGATAATCAAGGCGGCGACAGCCAGCAGGATCCCGTTTAACAGACTCATAGATGCTCCTTGTTACAGCTAAATCAATGTGTGTTGAGGCGGCCTGGATGGCCGCTACGCCTTGATGGCACTATACCGTGCACCCCGAGAGCGTGATACCATTTTGTCCTTCATTCAGGGACTTGGAGGTGGTTGACAGGATGACCCCGCAGCAAAAATATCAGCAGGATTTGCAGCGCCCCGGCTTTGTGGCCGACCCGGCCCAGGCGATGGCCGTGGCCCGTCTGCAGCGACTCTATCAGGATTTGTGCCAAAGCCCGACTCCGACCAGATCCCGCGGCCTGTTGGGCTGGTTGCAAAAGCCCAAGGCCAAGGAATCCGTCCTCGGACTATATATGTGGGGCGGAGTGGGCAGAGGCAAGACCTGGCTGATGGATACTTTTTTCGAGAGCCTGCCGGGGACGCGAAAACTGCGTATCCACTTCCACCGTTTCATGCACAGGGTGCATGACGAACTCAAGGGGCTGACCGGCCAGGCCGATCCGCTCAAGCTCATCGCCAGCAAGCTCGCCAGCGAGACAGATGTCATCTGTTTCGATGAGTTTTTTGTCTCCGACATCACGGATGCCATGCTGCTTGGCACCCTGTTCCAGGAGCTGTTTGGTCATGGTGTTGTGCTGGTAGCGACCTCCAACATCCCGCCACAGGACCTTTATCGCAATGGTCTGCAACGAGCCCGTTTTCTGCCAGCAATCGAGCTCATCGAGCGTCATTGCGAGGTACTTAACGTGGATGGTGGCATCGACTATCGCTTGCGTACCCTGGAGCAGGCAGAGATATATCACTTCCCGCTGGATCAGCAGGCAAAATCCAATCTGGACCGATATTTCCAACAGTTAACGGGTCTGGAGCAGGTCAACGCTGGCAGTGTCGAGATCAATCATCGTCAATTGACGTCGCTGGGAATGGGGGAAGGTGTGCTGTATATGGAGTTCGAGCAACTTTGCTGTACTCCTCGCTCACAGGGCGACTATATAGAGCTGGCCCGCCTGTTTCATACTGTGCTGCTTGCCAATGTGCAACCCATGGGGGCGGGCACGGATGACGCGGCTCGCCGCTTCATCGCCATGGTGGACGAGTTCTATGAACGGCACGTCAAACTCATCATGTCGGCGGCTGTCCCCATGACAGAACTCTACGGGAACGGGCTGTTGAATTTCGAATTCAAACGTTGTCTTTCACGGCTTCAGGAAATGCAATCGCACGAATACCTTGCCAGAGTGCACCTTCCTTAGTCACAATACCGCGCCTGCCAGTCGGATGGGCATCTGCGGCAGGTAGGGCCGGGCGACATTTGCTAGCTTCATGGCAGTGAAATTAGCAGGTGATATTTAAGGCAACTTCACTTATAATCGCCCGGCCCACGTTACAGCTGTCGATAAGACAGCGACACTTTAAGCTTTACTTGTATTCGAAGGGGTACAGGTAGGCCATCGTTTGTTGTTTGTGGGAGAGCCCCCATAAGCAATTGGGTCTGTAACAGGTAATTGGGTTTAACTTAATGAAAACTTTCGTTGCCAAGCCAGAAACCGTAAAACGTGACTGGTACATTGTGGACGCAGAGGGTAAAACTCTGGGTCGTATCGCAACCGAGATCGCTTCTCGTCTGCGTGGTAAGCACAAAGCTGAATATACTCCGCACGTTGACACCGGTGATTACATCATCGTTGTAAACGCTGAGAAGGTACATGTAACCGGTAAGAAATTTACCGATAAAATCTACCATTCTCACTCCGGTTTCCCGGGTGGTATCAAGTCAATCAGCTTCGACAAGCTGATCAAGCGTAAGCCGGAAATGGTAATCGAAGCTGCTGTCAAAGGTATGCTGCCGAAGGGTCCTCTGGGCCGTGCCATGTTCCGTAAACTGAAAGTTTACGCAGGCGCCGAGCATGCTCATGCTGCTCAGCAACCTCAAGTACTGGATATCTAATCGGGAACTGGCAACATGGCAGAAAATCAATACTACGGTACCGGCCGTCGCAAAAGCTCCACTGCTCGCGTGTTTATCAAAGCGGGTAGCGGTAAAATCGTAATCAACCAGCGCTCCCTGGAGCAGTACTTTGGCCGTCCGACTGCCCGCATGGTAGTTCGTCAGCCGCTGGAACTGGTTGAGATGACCGAGAAACTGGATCTGTACATCACCGTTAATGGTGGTGGCATCTCCGGTCAAGCTGGTGCGATCCGTCACGGTATCACTCGTGCTCTGATGCAGTACGATGAAACCCTGCGCGCCGAACTGCGTAAAGCAGGCTTTGTTACTCGCGATGCCCGTAAGGTTGAGCGTAAGAAAGTCGGTCTGCACAAAGCTCGTAAGCGTCCGCAGTACTCCAAGCGTTAATTCGCTTTTTGTACTCACTCTCACGAGTGTCAAAAAAGCCTGGCCATGTGCCAGGCTTTTTTTATTGGTAATATTACCTACGCCAATGCTAACACCACGTCACAAAAGACAAAAAAATGTATATTTATTGTTTTTGCCCTTCGCTGGTCTTTCTTGTCAAGTTGTTATCTTTTCTTTAAAATTCCCTCGGTTTTTCTGTGACAATTGTAACTCCGCTTCCGCCGCTGTTGTCACGGAAGAAAGGGGAACAGGGACACAATAAGAATGTGCGGAGTCCACATGGGAGAGTTTTTGGATGAGCAATGCGCCAGTTGATACCGGTCGCCGCAGATTTCTTACCTGGTCAACGGTTGCCGTTGGTGGGGTAGGAGCTGCTTTTACCGCAGTGCCGTTTATAAAGTCATGGAACCCGAGTGCCAAGGCCAAAGCGGCGGGCGCTCCGGTAGAAGTGGATATCAGTAAGTTGGAACCAGGCCAGCTCATCCGTGTTGAGTGGCGAGGCAAACCGGTCTGGGTGGTGAAACGCACCAAGCAGACGCTGGATGCACTGGCGGCTCACGATGGCCAGCTGCGGGATCCCGCATCTGACGAACCACAGCAGCCGGATTATGCCCATAACGGCTACAGATCCATCAAACCCGAAATCTTTGTTGCGGTCGGTATTTGTACCCATCTGGGATGCTCTCCTTCCTACCTGCCGGATAACTTCGGTGAGCAGGTTCAAGGCGTGACCTCCGGATTCTTCTGCCCGTGCCATGGCTCCAAGTTCGACATGGCTGGTCGAGTGTTCCAGGGGGTGCCTGCACCCTTGAACCTGGTCATTCCGCCGTACCAATATCTTAGCGACACCACCATCCTGGTCGGTGCCGATGATGGCAAGGAGGCCTGACCATGTTTTCCAAACTGATGGGCTGGATTGACTATCGCTTTCCGCTCACTGCCATGTACAACGACCATATGGCCAAGTACCCGGCACCAAAGAACCTGAATTTCTGGTACTTCTTTGGTTCGCTGGCCATGTTGGTACTGGTTAATCAGATCATCACCGGCATCTGGCTGACCATGAACTACAACCCCTCCGCTGAGGGTGCCTTTGCCTCAGTCGAATACATAATGCGTGATGTGGACTACGGCTGGCTGCTGCGCTACATGCACTCCACTGGGGCCTCTGCGTTCTTTGTGGTTGTGTATCTGCATATGTTCCGCGGCATGATCTATGGCTCTTATCAGAAGCCGCGTGAGCTGCTCTGGATCTTCGGCATGCTGATCTTCCTGGTGCTGATGGCGGAAGCCTTCATGGGATATCTGCTGCCCTGGGGCCAGATGTCATTTTGGGGGGCTCAGGTCATCATCTCGTTGTTTGGTGCCATTCCGGTGATCGGAGAGGATCTGACCCTGTGGATCCGTGGTGACTATGTCATCTCGGGGGCGACCCTGAACCGCTTCTTCGCGCTACATGTCATAGCGTTGCCGCTGGTGCTGGTGATGTTGGTGGCCATGCATATACTGGCGTTGCACGAAGTGGGTTCCAACAACCCTGACGGCATCGACATCAAGAAGCACAAGGATGCTAACGGCTGGCCGCTGGATGCGGTGGCTTTCCACCCTTACTTCACCGTCAAGGACATGATCGGCGTGGCCGGTTTCCTGTTCTTCTTCTGCGCCATCATCTTCTTCAAGCCGGATATGTGGGGCTACTTCCTCGAGAAGCCGAACTTTGAAGTGGCCAATGGTCTGAAAACGCCCGAGCACATTGCGCCCGTGTGGTACTTCACTCCCTTCTACGCCATTTTGCGTGCGGTACCTGACAAGTTGCTGGGTGTCATCATGATGGGGCTCTCCATCGTAGTGCTGTTCCTGCTGCCCTGGCTGGATCGTTGCAAGGTGCGCTCCGTTCGCTATCGCAGCACGCTGCACAAGCTGAATATTGCCCAGTTCGTGGTCTGCTTCGTCATTCTCGGTATCCTCGGTGTCTTGCCATCGACCCCGACCTTGACCCTGGTTGCCCAGTTCTGCTCGCTGGGGTATTTCGGGTTCTTTGTTCTGCTGTTCTTCTACAGCAAGAATGAGCGTACCAAGCCGCTGCCGGAGAGGGTGACATTCAAATGAAAAGAATAATATTTGCAGTGCTGGCCCTGCTGCCCAGCCTGGCGCTTGCTGCAGGCGGTACTTTCCCGCTGGACAAGGCCGACTATGACCTGAGTGACAAGGCGTCTCTGCAGCGCGGTGCCACGACTTTCATGAACTACTGTGCCGGTTGTCACTCTACCCAGTACCAGCGCTACAACCGCGTTGCGCAAGACCTGGAGATTCCTGATGAGCTGATGAGGGAAAATCTTATCTTCACGGGAGCCAAAATCGGCGATCTGATGAAAATCTCCATGTCGGAGAAGGATGCGGCCAAGTGGTTTGGTGCACCGCCTCCCGATCTGACCCTGGTAGCGAGGGTGCGCGGGGCTGACTGGGTTTATACCTATTTGCGCTCTTTCTACGTGGATGAGACTCGTCCGTTTGGCGTGAACAACGCTGTTTTCCCGTCCGTGGGCATGCCTCACGTACTGGAGCCGCTGCAAGGCACACCCCGTGCCGAGTTTGCGACCCACACTGTGGATGGGGTGGACGTACAGCAGGTTGTCAGTGTCAAATCTGACGGCAACGGTGAAATGAATAACGAAGAGTATGATCAGACGGTACTGGATCTGGTAAACTTCTTGGTCTACTCGGCTGAACCGGTACAACAGGAGCGCGAACGCATGGGCTTCTGGGTACTTGGATTCATCGTAATCTTCTTCATCTTCACTGTGCTGTTGAAGAAGGAATTCTGGCGCGACGTTCACTAAGCGACCAGATCCGGGTAATATAATGCACGGCAATGAAGACCAAGATGCTTCATTGCCGTTTCTGCTTTTTAATGACGGGAGGGTTCAATGGCTGTAGCTGCCAATAAGCGTTCGGTAATGACGCTGTTTTCCGGTGCCAACGATATGTTCAGCCATCAGGTGCGTATTGTCCTGGCGGAGAAGGGTGTTAGCGTAGATATTTGCCAGGTTGACCCAAGCAACTTGCCGGATGAGCTGGCCGAGCTGAACCCGTACAACACTGTACCGACTCTGGTCGATCGTGAGCTGGCACTGTACACCTCACGCATCATCATGGAGTATCTGGACGAGCGCTTCCCGCACCCGCCCCTGATGCCGGTTTACCCGGTTGCCCGTGGTAACAGCCGTCTGATGATGCATCGCATCGAGCTGGACTGGTACTCCCTGGCCGACAAGATCATGGCAGGTACCGATGTCGATGCGGCGCGTGCCGAATTGCGTGACAACCTGCTGGCCATCGCGCCGATCTTCGGTGAAATGCCGTATTTCATGAGCGAAGAGTTCGGTCTGGTCGATTGCTACATGGCACCGCTGTTGTGGCGTCTGCCCAGTCTGGGGATCGATTTCGCCGGTCGTGGTGCCAAAGAGCTGAAAGCCTACATGGTTCGTCTGTTCGAGCGTGAATCTTTCCAGGCTTCATTGACTGAAGCTGAACGTGAGATCCGCGCTGGCGTATGAGCATGGAACCAACAATGACACCCAGTCGCCCGTATCTGTTACGGGCGTTCTTTGACTGGTTGCTGGATAACGAGCTGACACCGCATCTGGTGGTCAACGTCAATATCCCCCATGTGATGGTGCCGATGCAGTTTGTTCAGGATGGACAGATAGTCCTGAACATAGCGCCGCGTGCTGTGGGGCAGTTCCACATGGACAATGAAGCAGTCAGCTTCAGTGCCCGTTTTGGCGGTGTCTCCCAGCAGGTTTATATCCCTATGGCCGCCATACTGGCGATTCATGCCAGGGAGAACGGCGTGGGTACCATGTTCCCGCCCGAGCCAGGTTACGACCTCTGGCTGGAGCAGGCCGAAGCACCGGTGGAGCCCGAGCCGGAACCACCGCGGCCGACCGGTCGGCCGACGCTGAAAGTCATCAAATAAAAAAACGCAGCCAACTGGCTGCGTTTTTTTATATCTGTTTGCTACCTGCGTGTCAGTTCTGGGCGAACTCGAACGCTTTGATCACGCGCTTCACACCACTGACGTGACGGGCTATTTCAACGGCGTGGTCTCCTTCCTGGCGAGTCACCAGGCCAATCAGGAACACCTCGCCGTTCTCGGTGACCACCTTGACCTTGGCGCTGTCGAAGTTCTTGGCCCCCAGCATGTCTGCACGGACCTTGGAGGTGATCCAGGAGTCATTGCTGCGTACCCCTATGCTGACTGGCTGGCCGAGTCGCAGCTCATTGTAGACGTGCCGTACGCCATCGATGCGGGCAACTATTTTGCCAGCCTCGAGCTTGTAAGCGTCAGAAGGTGTCTGGCCGACCAGCAGTACGCGACCGTTGTTGCTGTAGACGCTGATCTTGCTGGCTGCACTCAAGGGTTTGTTGTCGGCCAACAGATTGGCAGCTTTCAGTTCGATGGCTTGATCATCCCACTGGGCACCCAGAGTGCGGCGATCGCCGGAAGCCTTGGCAGTGCCTGCGGCACCGCCTACCACCACGGCTGCGCAGCCTTGCAGCAGCAGGGTGCCAGCCAACAGGCCGAGCAGGAGAGTTTGCTTCTTCATGGTTTCAATCTTCCTGTTGCGGGAAAAGTGTCTGGTCGATGAGATCACACAGGCAGTGCAGGGTCAACAGGTTAACCTCCAGAATACGGGGGCGTCGAGCGGATGGTACCCGGATCTCCACATCGTTGGGACCGAGCAGTCCGGCGATTTCCCCACCGTCTCCCCCGCCGAGTACCACTATGGTCATATCCCGTGAAAGAGCGGCCTCTGCGGCCTTGATCAGGCTGCGGCTGTTGCCTGTCGTGGTGATGACCACCAGGATGTCGCCGGCTTGCCCCAGGGCTCTGATCTGTTTGGCATAGACCTCTTCGAAGCCATGATCGGTGGCGATGGCGCTGATGGTGGCCATGTCTGGGGTCAGTGCCATGCCCGGCAGGGAAGGGCGTTCGGTCTCGTAACAGTTGACCAGCTCGGAGATGAACAGCTGGGCCAACGCCGCAGAGGGACCATTACCGCATGCCATCACCTTGTGGCCATTGAGCAGACAGATGGTCAGCATCTGGGCCGCAGTATGGATAGCGTCCGGCAGTGCCTCGGCGGCGGCAATTTTGGTCTGGATGCTTTCGGTGTAGTTTTCTTTGATGCGGTCAGTCATAGGGTCCTCTTAAAATGCGTTCTGGATCCAGTTTGGCTGGTCATCCTCAAACGCGATCACATCGAATCGGCAGGCCTGACTGGCCTCGTTGATGGCATGTTGCGTTAAATAGTGGCGCGCTGCCAGCACGATCTTGTGCTGTTTGCGCCGGGTGACAGAGCTGGCGGCCCCGCCATGGCTGGCATGAGCGCGGTATCTGACCTCAACAAACACCAGGGTATTCCCCTGGCGCATGATGAGATCGATTTCGCCGCCGCGGCAGCGGTAGTTGCGCGTCACGGGTTGCAGGCCGCGAGCCTGCAACCAGCGTTCCGCTACTTGCTCAAAGTATTGTCCCTTGCTCGTCGGTGACGGAAACAGGTTCTGCCACTGCTGACTCATACGTGCCAATAGATCCTTCATTGGGGGCTCCCTCAAGCTGAGGTGCTGCACTGTCGCTGACCAGTGCACCATTCTGGTAGGTGGCCCAATCCAGTACCCGCACAATGTTGCCATTGGCATCCACGCTCAGCTGTCCGCTCATGCCTGGTTGCTGCATGACATTGACCTTGCGCATCTGCGGCAGGTTTTCTGCCAGGCTGACGGCATCGTAGCCCAGTGCGAACAGGCGCATCAGATCACCCTGGGTCTGCGGCCAGAGCAGTGCGATCTGCTCCCGTTGCTGCTCGTAGCCACCCAGCAGCAGCGGCATGTCTGAAATGTGCATACCATTGAGCTCGGAGGCGACCTCTGTGGTAGCGCTGTCGTAGCTGCGTGAGCTGCTGTAGATGGGCAGGCTGCCCATGGGATTGACCGAGATGTCCACGTAGGGCTTGATCATCCGGGTCTCCAGGCTATTGGCGACCACGTAGACCACATCTATGCTGCGTGGCGCGGCTGCCGATAGTTGTACCACCTCCCCGGCCCGTGTGGTCGAGCGACCACTCAGAGCATTCTTGACCATGCCCTGCACTTCGTTACGAGCACCAAAGGTGGCCACGACCGGCTTGTCCTGACTCACTGTGGCCCACGCCTGCTCGAATGCCTTGATACTGCTGTAGCCAATTCGGCCCTGGGCAGCGATCAGCAGCGGTTTTCGGTAACCCTGACCGTAGAGATATTGCGCGGCCTGGGCTGCATCGGCAGCGGCAGAGAGCGAGAAGTAGAAGGTGCTGTCGTTGACGATAGGTTTGTCCAACTCGTTCAGCGCCAGCACGGGCACGGTCGGATTGGCCTTGAGCAGCTCCTCGACTCTGTCCTTGAGCAGCGGGCCAATGATCATGTTGGCCCCTTCCTGAATGGCTTGCTTGTAGAGTTCGCCCATCGCCTTGGTCTGGGTGTCGTAGAAGTTCAGGGTAAATTGGCTCTGATTCTCCTTGTAAGACATCAACATACCGTTGCGAATGGCGGCGCCCTGCGGCTCGAGATTGCCCGAGAGCGGCAGGAACACGGCGATCTGCTGCAGCGCATTGATGTGGCTGGTGGCGAGATCCCCCAGACCGGCTGGCATGTCTTTCTGGGCCGGGTGGTCAGGGAAAGCCTGTTTCCATCCTGCCAGCTGACGGGCCAGCTGACTGGGCTGGGCACCGAACTCGTTAACCAGTGCCGCCAGTCGCAGCCAACCTGTGGTCACGTCAGGGGCCGGCGCCTCTTCCAGTGCCTGCAAGGTGGAGGGTGTCATGCTCTTTAGCAGAGACCAGATTTGCTGATGGTTGGTCGCCAGCTCATTCTGGGCCAGATAGGGCTCCATCAAGATCAGCGACTTGGCTGCACCAAACTTGTTGTTGATATCCAGCTGCAGCACTACCCGCTGGCGATACCAATTTTTCTGCGTATCGGCATCCAGCGGCACGTCCGGTTTACCCTCCAGCAGGATCAGCGCCTGGTTGGCGTTGCCCTGGGCGAGCAACAGATGTGCCTGCAACAGTTGCAGCTGCGCTTTCTGCTCCGCGCTCTGGGCCTGCTTCTGTAGTTGCTGGTATAGCGCCGATGCCGGCTTGGCCTGGCCGAGTGCCAAATAGCTGCGTGCCGCCATCACCTGCCAGGTAAAGGCTTCGGCAGGTTTGACAGGATCCACCTGCTCCAGATACCACTGGGCATTTTTGGTCAGATCCGAGAAGGCCGATGGCATACCTGGCTGCCCGGAAGGTTGATTGGGCCCCGACGCACAGGCGGCGAGCAGTGCTGCCGCGAGTATGATGCCGAAGAGTCGTGATACACTTAGCTGCTTTGTAACCCGGTTCAAGTTCATTCCCCGACCAGTGTTGAAGTTCCCCATAGTGTAAACGGGCCAATATGGCGACACAATTGTCGGGACACTCGGAGATCCCATGAGTGACATCCCAACCCTGTATATAGTCCCCACTCCGATCGGTAATCTGGCGGACATTACCCAGCGTGCATTGGACATTTTACGCCGTGTCGATCTGGTGGCTGCCGAGGATACGCGTCATACCGGTATCCTGCTGAGCCACTACCAAATCTCGGTACCCACCTTCGCGCTGCACGATCATAACGAGCAGCAGAAAGCCGATGTGCTGATCGGCCGGATCAAGGAAGGCAAGACCGTCGCTCTGGTCTCCGATGCGGGGACTCCGCTCATCAGCGACCCAGGCTACCACTTGGTCACCCGCTGTCGCGAAGCAGGCGTCAAGGTGGTACCACTGCCTGGTCCTTGTGCCGCCATCACGGCCCTGAGCGCAGCCGGTTTGCCGACCGACCGCTTCGCCTTCGAAGGATTTTTGCCCGCCAAAAGCAAAGGGCGTGATGATCGATTGCAGGCTGTGATCGAAGACACCCGCTCACTGGTATTTTATGAATCCCCACGTCGGGTGCAGGACACGGTAGAAGCGATTGCTCGCATTCTGGGGGAGCGTCAGGTGGTGGTGTGTCGCGAATTGACCAAGACCTTCGAATCCATCCATGGTCTGCCCGCGTCCGAGATGCTGACCTGGCTTGGTCAGGATGATAACCGCTGCCGTGGCGAGATAGTGCTGGTGGTAGCGGGAGCCAGCAAAACGGAAGAAGAGCTGCCCGCCGAGGCGATCCGTACCCTGGGGTTGCTGGTGACCGAGTTGCCACTGAAAAAAGCGGCTGCGCTCACCGCAGAAATCCATGGTGTGAAGAAAAATGCCCTCTACAAGTACGGATTAGAGCACTATTAATTGCTGTAAACGGGAATTGCCGGTTTACCCCGTGCGTATCGCAAGGCTATAATCCGCGCCTCGGAGTTGGCTGGGCAATCGCTGCTTCGTCGTTGTGTCCCTCGGGACAGACGGGCGGAGGGGAGGAAAGTCCGGGCTTCATAGGGCAGGGTGCCAGGTAACGCCTGGGGGGCGTGAGCCTACGACCAGTGCAACAGAGAGCAAACCGCCGATGGCCCGCAAGGGATCAGGTAAGGGTGAAAGGGTGCGGTAAGAGCGCACCGCGCGTCTGGTAACAGTTCGTGGCACGGTAAACTCCACCCGAAGCAAGACCAAATAGGCCCCTATTGGCGCGGCCCGCGTTGGGGGCGGGTAGGTTGCTTGAGCCAGCGAGCGATTGCTGGCCTAGAGGAATGATTGCTACCCGGGGCAACCCGGTACAGAACCCGGCTTACAGGCCGACTCCGACCTCATTCCGAAGAGCCCCGCGATTTATCGTGGGGCTCTTTTTTATTTTCGGAGAAATATTGCCCTGTTTGAGCCGTGATATTTGTTGATAAATGATTCTTCACCAAAATTGTTATTTATAAATCATATGGTTATGGTTCATCTGTGTGCAGCGTGAGCGTTGTTTGTCGTTGGGCCAACGAGAGATGACACTGGAGTGTCTTATTCGTTCGACTTGTTTATTTTTTAATTGATTTCAATTAATCATATCGCTGTTAACACAAATAACCTGTGGAAAATCAACTCATTTAATCCTTAGTGACCAAACGCTGCGTCAATATGTTCCCCATGCCCGATATCCTCGCTTGAAAAGCCCTCAGCACGTCCTTAAACTTCAAGGTGGGGAAAAGTGGATCAAAGTGGTTTTTATCGGGCGATTTGCCCCCTTAACTCATTTTCAGGGACTGCAATTTGTTGCGTGGTGCACATGCCATCAGCCTGGACAGTAAAGGGCGACTGGCGATTCCGACCAAGTACCGTGATTGGCTACGCGACGAAAGCGACGGCCAGCTGGTCTGCACCATAGATATTGCCCATCCTTGTCTGCTGCTTTACCCCCTGAACGAATGGGAAGAGATCGAGCGCAAGCTCAAGATGCTTTCCAGCATGAATCCCGTAGAACGCCGCTTGCAGCGGTTGTTGCTCGGCCATGCGACCGAATGCGAGCTGGACGGCAATGGCCGTCTGCTGCTGAGCCAGCCACTGCGCAGCCACGCAGGGCTGGACAAGAAGATCATGCTGGTGGGCCAGCTCAACAAGTTTGAGCTGTGGGATGAAGCCCGCTGGCAACAACAGGTCAATGATGACATTCAGGGCCTGCCTGAGGATGACTGGGCAAGCTCGCCACGACTACAGGATTTTTCTTTATAAATGACCCAAGCCGCTGAACACATCACAGTGCTGTTGCACGAAGCCGTTGAAGGGCTGGCCATCAAGCCGGACGGCATCTACGTGGACGGTACTTTTGGCCGGGGTGGTCACTCTCGTCTCATTCTCCAGCACCTTGGCCCCTACGGCCGGCTGATCGCCATCGATCGGGATCCCCAGGCCATTGCAGAGGCGGCCAAGATCCAGGATCCCCGTTTTGAAATCGTGCATGGTCCCTTCTCCGGTATCGTCTCCTATCTGGATGAGCGCGGTTTGCTGGGCAAAGTGGATGGCTTCCTGCTGGATCTCGGTGTCTCTTCACCCCAGCTGGATGATGCCGAACGTGGTTTCAGTTTCATGAAGGACGGCCCGCTCGACATGCGCATGGATCCCACCTCCGGCCAGAGTGCCGCGCAGTGGCTGGCCCGTGCCGATGTAGATGACATTGCCTGGGTCTTGAAGACCTTCGGTGAGGAGCGCTTTGCCAAGAAAATAGCCCGCGCCATCGTCCACGATCGGGTCACCGAGCCCTACGTACGCACCCGCCAGCTGGCTGAGATGATTGCCCGGGTCAATCCGAGCAAGGAGAAGGGCAAGCACGCTGCCACACGCAGCTTCCAGGCGATCCGTATCTATATCAACAGCGAACTGGACGAGATAGAGACAGCGCTGGACGGTGCACTGCAGGCGTTGGCGCCAGAAGGGCGCCTCTCCGTCATCAGCTTCCACTCGCTGGAAGACCGGCTGGTGAAACACTTTATCCGCAAACACGAGAAAGGCCCCGAAGTGCCGCGCGGTATCCCTTTGACCGAAGCTCAACTGGCCGGTGGTCGCAAATTGAAATCGGTCGGCAAGGCGCTCAAGCCTTCCGAGCATGAAGTCACCGAAAACAGCCGATCCCGCAGCTCTGTGCTGCGGGTCGCCCAGCGTCTGGCGGAGTAAGCCATGAGCGAGGTGCGTGTGCATCTGGCCAAAGAGATCCTCGCTGATCTCTGGCGGCACAAGTTGCCGGTTGTACTGGCCTTTGCCGTGCTGATCACCGCCTTTGGCGTGATCCTGGTGACCAACATGACTCGCGGTCTGACAGCCAAGCAGAACGATCTGATGGCCGAGGAGGATCGACTCAACATCGAATGGCGCCACCTGCTGCTAGAACAGGGCACCCTGGCTGAGCATTCCCGAGTGGCGAGTCTGGCCATGGACAAGTTGCAGATGGCTCGCCCGCTGGTGACCACCGAGAAGGTAATTACACAACCATGAAACGCAAGGCATCTGCCAAGACTCCACCCAAAGCCAAAGCGCCGTCACTCTATCCGTGGCGCTTTCGCACGCTGGTGTTCTTTATCGGCATTGCGTTTGCCGGCCTGATCCTGCGGCTGGCCTGGATCCAGGTAATTGATCCGGATCGACTGCGCCAGGAAGGGGATATGCGTTCCCTGCGAACCACCTCCACCCAGGCTGTGCGTGGCATGATCACGGATCGCAACGGCGAACAGCTGGCGGTGTCAGTACCGGTAGAAGCGGTCTGGGCCGACCCCAAAACCGTGCACGAATCTGGCGCCATCCATAATGAGCGCGCCTGGCTCGCGCTCTCTGCCGTGCTCAAGCTCGACATCAATACCCTCAAGCACCGCATCTCCAACCCGAGCAAGCGCTTCGTCTACCTGCAGCGGCAGGTGACACCGGCAGTGGCGGAATACATCAAGGGCCTCAAGCTGGGCGGCATTTATCTGCGTCCCGAGGCGCGTCGCTTCTATCCGACCGGCGAGATCAGCGCCCATCTGGTGGGGGTAACCAACATAGATGGCAGTGGCATCGAGGGGATCGAACGCAGCTACAACGAGTGGTTGACGGCGACGCCGGGCGAGATGCGGGTGCGCAAAGACCGCCAGGGCAGAGTCATAGAGCGACTCGGGCTGGTCAAAGAGGGCAAGAACGCCAACGATCTGCAGCTGAGCATCGATCAGCGGGTACAGGCGCTCGCCTATCGAGCCCTCAAGCATGCCACCGACGAGAACAAGGCGACGTCCGGCTCCATGGTGATGCTGGATATCAAGACCGGCGAGGTACTCGCCATGGTCAACACCCCCTCCTACAACCCGAACAACCGCGGTCAGTACCAGAGTTTTCGGGTGCGCAATCGGGTAGTGACAGATACCTATGAGCCGGGGTCGACCATCAAGCCCCTGATCCTGTTGAGCGCCCTGCAGGCGGGTGTCACCAGCTGGAAGGACATTATCCCGGGTGGGCCCCTGTTTATCGGGGCCAAGCAGATCCGCGACGTGAGTATCCACAAAGCGACCAACCTGTATGACATATTGCGCTACTCCTCCAACATCGGCATGTCGCGCATCGCGCTGCGGATGCCGGCGCAGGAGATGATCAATACCCTCAGCATGGTCGGCTTCGGCATGGACACGGGCAGTGGTCTGATGGGCGAGAGCAGCGGCATGCTGCCCCAGCGCCGCCGCTGGTCCGATATCGAGCGGGCAACCCTCTCTTTTGGCTATGGTCTGCGGGTCACCCCGCTGCAACTGGCGTCTGCCTATGCCACCCTGGCCAACAAGGGCAAGCGGGTGCCGCTTTCCATCGTCAAGGTAACCACGCCGCCCAAGGGTGAACAGGTCATCGACCACAACAATGCCACCGCCATGCTGCAGGCGCTGGAGTATGTGGTCAGCAATGCCATTCCGAAAGCACAGATCCCTGGCTATCGGGTTGGCGGCAAGAGTGGTACCGCCAAAGTCGCCGTCGCCGGCGGTTACGGCAAGGACTACATGGCCTGGTTTGCCGGTTTCGCCCCGGCCAGCAATCCCCGTTTTGTCATGGTGGTGGTGATCAACGAGCCAAAGGGCAGCGCTTACTATGGCGGTGCCGTGGCGACGCCACCGTTTGCCGAGGCCATGGGTGGTGTGCTGCAACTTTTCAATATTCGTCCCGATGCGATACCGCCTTCGGTACCGCCCAAGCTTGCCCGTACGGAGGCCACCCATGCTGCGCCACGTACTTGATCTGCTGCATTCCTTGTTTGTTCCTGTTGTTCTCGGGGCCTTTTCCATGTCGCTTTACCGTTTGAGCACCCGCCTTCTCGCCTGTACGGAGGCTTCCCATGTTGCACCGCGCACTTGATTCACTGCTGCGCCCCTTCGGCATCAGTGCTCCGGCGCTCAGCCTCACCGATATCCAGCTGGACAGTCGGCGGGTCGGGCCAGGCTGTCTCTTTATCGCTATCCGCGGGCATCAGATGGATGGCAGACGGTTTATCGAACAGGCGGTGGCTCAGGGAGCGACCGCCATCGTGTTTGAGGAGGACGGGGAATTTGTCGCGCCACTTCTGACCATTCCCTGCATCGGGATCCGTGATCTGCCTGCCAGGCTCTCCGAGCTGGCTGGCTATTTTTACGGGCAACCAGCCAGCAAGCTGGATCTGGTGGGCATCACTGGTACCAACGGCAAGAGCACCACTGCGCTGCTGGTTGCCAACTGGCGCACCCTGCTGGGTGGCAAGGCCGGCGTGATGGGCACCATAGGCAATGGTCTGTTCGGTGAGCTGGTTGAAGCAGAAAACACTACCGGCAGTGCAGTGCAGGTGCAGGCCAATCTTGCGAGCCTGCAACAGCAGGGCGCGGATCTAGTAGCGATGGAGGTGTCCAGCCATGGTCTGGTACAGCATCGCGTTGCGGCGCTGCCGTTTGCTGCCGCCGTTTTCACCAACCTGAGCCGGGATCATCTGGACTACCACGGCACAATGGAAGCCTATGGCGCCGCCAAGGAAGAGCTGCTCAAACTGGTCGATGAACCCTGCGCCGTCATCAATGCCGATGACCGGCTGGGGCGCCAGTGGCTGGCGGCCTATCCCGCTGCGGTGGCATTCAGCGTAAACGGCCCGATTGCAGACCATCCGGGTCGACAGCTGACGGCGCAGGATCCCCACTTCCACCAACAAGGTTTTCGCACACAGATTAACTCCAGTTGGGGGAATGGTGTATTATCCGCCCCCTTGCTCGGGCGCTTCAACGTCAGCAATGTGCTGGCCGCCATGGGTGCCATGCTGGTGCTCGGTTATGACTTCAACGTGCTGCTGGCAACCGCGCCTCAATTGCAGCCGGTGACCGGTCGCATGGAGTGCTTCGGTGGCGGCAATGCACCGCTCGCCGTGGTCGATTATGCCCATACCCCGGACGCGCTGGAGAAGGCGTTGCAGGCTCTGCGGGTGCACTGCGAAGGTCAGCTCTGGTGTCTGGTAGGGTGCGGTGGCGACCGGGATCGCGGCAAGCGCCCCATGATGGCTGCCATGGCAGAGCAGCATGCGGATCGCGTGATCCTCACCGACGACAACCCCCGTACCGAGGAGCCGGCCCAGATCATGGCGGACATGGTGGCGGGCCTTCGCGATCCTGCTGCCGTGCAGATTGAGCACGACAGGGTCAAGGCGATTGCACTGGCCCTCGGTCAGGCGAGCAAACAGGACATCATCCTGGTGGCCGGTAAGGGCCACGAGGATTATCAGATCATTGGAACCGACAAGCGGCACTACAGCGACCGGGAAACCGTCGCCGCCGCCTTGCACACATTATTGGAGTCATTCACATGATGACCCTCAGGCTTGCCGACCTGGCACAGGTGCTCGATGCGCGTCTGATCGGTGAAGACGGCGAGATCACGACTGTCAGTACCGACACCCGCACCTTGGGGAAGGGCGCCTTGTTTGTTGCGCTGCGCGGTGAGCGTTTTGATGCCCACGATTTTTGCGATCAGGCCGTTGCCGCAGGGGCGTCTGCCCTGCTGGTGGAGCGCGAGCTGCCATTGGCCATTCCACAGCTTGTCGTGACCGACAGTCTCAAGGGGCTGGGGCATATCGGCAAGCTGGTGCGTGAGCGCATCAATCCGAAAGTGCTGGCCATTACCGGTAGCTGTGGCAAGACAACGGTGAAAGAGATGGCGACCGCCATCTTGCGCCACGAAGGGGAAGTGCTGGCCACCGCCGGCAACTTCAACAATGAAGTGGGCGTGCCGCTGACCCTGTTGCGGCTCGAACCGCAGCACCAGTTTGCGGTGATGGAGCTGGGTGCGAACCACCCGGGCGAGATCGCCTGGACCACGTCGCTGGCCCGACCCGATGCCGCCCTCATCAATAACGTGGCGGCGGCCCATCTGGAGGGCTTCGGCTCCCTTGAGGGTGTCTTTCACGCCAAGAGCGAGATTTTTGAAGGTCTGAGCGAGCAGGGAACCGCCATCGTCAACGCCGATAGCGCCTTCTGGCCCAAGTGGCAGGCAGCCGGGATCCACTGTGCCTTCTCCATCGAGGATCAGAATCAGCCTTTCCATGCCCGTGGCATCGCGCTCAACGGGCAGGGCTGCGCCGAATTCGTGATGGTGACGCCGAACGGGGAATTGAGCCTGACTCTGGCCATTCCAGGTCGCCACAACGTGGCCAATGCCCTGGCTGCTGCCGCAGGCTGTCTGGCACTTGGTGCCTCGCTTGCCTCCGTCAAGGCGGGGCTGGAGCAGATGGCGCCGGTCAAGGGACGCTTTTGCGTACAGCGCTGGGGTGGGCTCACTCTGGTGGATGACACCTATAACGCCAGCGTGGAGTCCGTACTGGCGGGCATCGATGCCCTGACTGCCATGGGTGGCTACAAGGTGCTGGTATTCGGTGACATGAAGGAGTTGGGTGAGGAGTCTGCCGAGCAACACGCCCGGGTCGGACGCCATGCCAGTGAGTGCGGTCTGGACGCCGTGCTGACAGTAGGGGAACAGAGTCGCCACACCGCAGATGCCGCGGCTGGTCGACATTTCGATAACAAGGCGTCGTTGTTTGAAGTGCTTGCGCAAATGATAAATACACATCAAGAAATTTCGATTCTGGTCAAAGGTGCCCGCGGCTCCCGCATGGAAGATATCGTCAAGATGGTCGTTGACCGTCAGGAGTCAGCCACATGCTAGTCTGGCTGGCGGAACTGCTCACCCCGCACTTCACCTTCTTCAACGTCTTCTCCTACCTGACGTTTCGCGCCATTTTGTCGATCATCACGGGTCTGGTGGTGGCGCTCTGGATGGGGCCTCACCTCATCCGTCGTCTGCAGATCCTGAAATTCGGCCAGGTGATCCGCAACGACGGCCCCGAATCCCATCTGAGCAAACGGGGTACCCCGACCATGGGGGGGCTGATGATCATCGCAGCCATCTTCATCTCTGTGCTGCTCTGGAGCCGTCTCGACAACCCCTATGTCTGGCTGGTGCTGTTCGTGCTCGGTGCCTACGGTGCCATCGGCTTTGCCGATGACTACCTCAAGGTGGTGCGCAAGAATACCGACGGCCTGATCGCCCGCTGGAAGTACTTCTGGCAATCCGCCGTTGCGCTGTTGGTGGCTGTGTTCCTCTATACCACGGCCACCCATGACGGCCAGACCCAGCTGGTGGTGCCCTTCCTCAAGGATGTGATGCCGCAGCTGGGGCTGATGTTCATAGTGCTGACCTACTTCGTCATCGTCGGCACCTCCAACGCGGTTAACCTGACCGACGGTCTGGATGGTCTGGCCATCATGCCGACCGTGATGGTGGCAGGGGGCTTTGCCCTGATCGCCTGGGCGACCGGCAACGTCAACTTCGCCAACTACCTGCATATTCCCTACGTGCCCTATACCTCCGAGCTGGTGATCGTTTGCACCGCCATCGTCGGGGCGGGTCTGGGCTTTCTCTGGTTCAATACCTATCCGGCCCAGGTCTTCATGGGGGATGTCGGTTCCCTGGCCCTCGGCGGCGCGCTTGGCACCATAGCCGTGCTGGTGCGCCAGGAGTTTCTGCTGGTGATCATGGGGGGGGTCTTCGTGATGGAGACTGTCTCCGTGATCCTGCAGGTGGGATCCTACAAGTTGCGCGGCGTGCGCATCTTCCGCATGGCGCCAATCCATCACCATTATGAGAAGAAAGGCTGGCCGGAGCCGCGCGTTATCGTGCGTTTCTGGATCATCACTCTCATGCTGGTGCTGCTTGGCCTCGCCACACTGAAGGTGAGGTAAGCCATGGTCATCATCATAGGACTCGGTAAAACCGGACTCTCCTGCGTCGATTACTTCCTCGGCCGTGGCGTCACGCCTCTGGTGATGGATACCCGCGCCAATCCACCTGGCAAGGATCAACTGCCCGCCGAGGTAGAACTGATCCATGGGCTGGATGGCGATCTGCTCAAGCAGGCGCACATGATAGTGGCGAGCCCGGGCATTGCCCTGGCCACTCCCGAACTGAAAGCTGCGGCCGAGTTCGGGGTGAGTATCGTTGGCGATATCGAGCTGTTCGTGCGCGAGACCCAGGTGCCGGTGATCGCCATCACGGGTTCCAACGGCAAGAGCACAGTCACCACACTGGTCGGCGAGATGATTGCCGAGGCCGGCCTCAAGGTTGGCGTCGGTGGCAACATAGGCACGCCAGCGCTGGAGCTGCTCAAGCAGCCGATGGATCTCTGCGTGCTGGAGCTTTCCAGCTTCCAGCTGGAGACCACCCACAGCCTGCGTGCCGCCGCCTCCGTGGTGCTGAACCTGTCTGAAGATCATATGGATCGTTATCAGGGGATGGCCGATTACCGCGCCGCCAAGATGGAGATCCACCAGCATTCCAAACACATTCTGGTCAACCGGGACGATGCCCAGACCCAGCCCGACGTGGGTCAGGTATGGCAGAGCTTCGGTCTCGACTGCAACGGCTATGGCCGCTGCCTGCTGGATGGCCGCCACTGGTTGACCCTGCACGGTGAGCCGCTGCTCCCCGTGGACGAAATGAAGATCGTCGGTGCCCACAATCAGGCGAATGCTCTGGCCGCCATGGCCCTGTGCGATGCGGTGGGCATTCCCCGCGAGCCGCAACTCGCCGTGCTGCGCCGTTTTGAAGGCCTGCCCCACCGCGCCCGCTTCGTGCGGGAGGTGAACGGAGTGCGCTGGATCAACGATTCCAAGGCCACCAATGTGGGCGCCACTCTGGCTGCCGTGGCCGGTGTGCGGGAAGCGGTCAAGGGACGCCTGTTGCTGCTGGCCGGTGGTCAGGGCAAGGGACAGGATTTTGGTCCGCTGCAGGCACTACTTGGCCACCAGATCGATCACATGTATTGCTTCGGTCAGGATGCCGACATACTGCTCGCCCTCGGTGAGCAAACCGAGCGGGTATCTGACCTCGATGCCGCCGTGGCCAAGGCCGCGGCCGATGCCAGACCGGGTGACTGGGTGTTGCTGGCGCCCGCCTGCGCCAGCCTGGATCAATTCAAGTCGTTCGAAGCCCGTGGTGATCACTTCACCAAAATGGTGCTGGCACTATGAGCGCCCTTCGCTCCGTCGCAGGATTGCTGCAACGCTGGTTGTTACCGGCGCGCCCTGCGGGTCTCTACGATCGGCAGCTGGTGGTGCTGGCGCTGGCATTGATGGCGGTGGGGCTGGTGATAGTGGCCTCGGCCTCGATCCCGGAGGGGATCGCCATCAACAACGATCCCTTCATGTTCGTGAAGCGTCACGGCCTGTTTCTGGTGATGGCCCTTGGCATCTCCTGGTTTGTGCTGCAAGTGCCCATGGCACGCTGGCAGCATTACAACGGTCCCATGCTGGTACTCGCCATCCTGATGCTGGTGCTGGTGTTGCTGGTGGGGCGTAGCGTCAACGGTTCTATCCGCTGGCTGCCCCTTGGCCCCTTCAACCTGCAACCGGCGGAGTTTGGCAAGCTGGCGCTGTTTGTCTATCTGGCGGGCTACCTGGTGCGCCGCCAGAGCGAGGTGCGCGAGCGCTTCATCGGCTTCATGAAGCCGATGGCCGTGCTGTTCGTGGTCGCTATTCTGCTGCTGGCCCAGCCTGATCTGGGTTCTGTGGTCGTGATGTTTGTCACCTCTCTGGGGATGTTGTTTCTGGCGGGGGCGCGCCTGGGCCAGTTCATCGGTCTTATCCTGGTAGGGGTGAGCGCCGTAGTGACTCTGGTTATCGCCGAGCCGTACCGGATGCGGCGGGTGACCTCCTTCCTCGACCCTTGGGCCGATCCGTTCGGCAGCGGTTACCAGCTGACCCAGTCGTTGATGGCGTTTGGTCGTGGCAGCTGGTTTGGTGAGGGGCTTGGCAACTCCATCCAGAAGATGGAATACCTGCCGGAAGCCCACACTGACTTCGTGTTTGCGATCCTGGGTGAAGAGCTGGGTTATGCCGGCGTGCTGGGCGCGCTGTTTCTCATTTTTGCGCTCTCGTTCAAGGCGCTCAAGCTGGGTCACCAGGCTCTGGTTGCCGAGCGCTTGTATGAAGGCTATCTGGCCATTGGCATCGGTATCTGGTTCAGCTTCCAGACCTTCGTCAACGTCGGCGCCGCCAGCGGTATGATGCCCACCAAGGGGCTGACCCTGCCGCTGGTCAGTTATGGCGGTTCCAGTCTCATCATCATGATGGTGGCGGTGAGCATGCTGGTTCGTATCGATTTCGAGTTGCGTCAGGCCAGTGCCCAGGCGCGCGTGCGGGAGGTTTCGTGAGCAAGACACTGCTGGTGATGGCAGGCGGTACTGGGGGCCATGTGTTCCCTGGCCTGGCCGTGGCCGATCGCCTCAAGGCCCAGGGCTGGACCATCCACTGGCTCGGCACCGCCGACCGTATGGAGGCCGAGCTGGTGCCCGCCCACGGTTATCCCATCTCCTTCATCGACATTCAGGGAGTGCGTGGCAACGGCATCAAGCGTCTGCTGGCTGCACCCTATCGCATCGTCAAATCGGTGCTGCAGGCTCGCCGCGTGCTCAAGACCATACGGCCCGACGTTGTGCTCGGCATGGGCGGCTTTGCCTCAGGCCCTGGCGGCGTGGCGGCCTGGCTGTCCGGTATTCCTCTGCTGCTGCACGAACAGAATGCGGCGGCCGGCCTGACCAACAAACTGCTGGCGCGCCTCGCCAAACGGGTGCTGATGGCCTTCCCGGGGGCATTTGCGCCGAGTCGTCGCACCGCTGTGGTGGGCAACCCGGTTCGACCCGAAGTGGTCGCCTTGCCGGATCCGCAGCGAAGCAGCAGCACAGAGCCGCTGCATCTGCTGATCGTCGGTGGCAGCCTGGGAGCCCGGGTGCTCAACGAACAGGTGCCAGCGTCGGTTGCGGCTGCCGGCGTGCCGATTGAAGTGCGTCACCAGTGTGGCAAGGGCAACCGTGAATCTGTCGCACAGGCGTATGCCAAACAGGGCGTCGAGGCCGAGGTGAGCGAGTTTATCAAGGACATGGCCGATGCCTATGCCTGGGCCGATCTGGTGGTGTGTCGCGCGGGGGCCCTGACCGTCTCCGAAGTGGCCGCTGCCGGCGTCGCCGCCATTTTTGTGCCACTGCCCCATGCGGTGGATGATCACCAGACCCGCAACGCCCTGACCCTGGTCGATGGTGGCGCTGCTGAATTCCTGCCCCAATCCGAGCTGACCACTGCCTCTCTGGCTGCGCGTCTCTCCTGGCTTGCCGGGCGCAGGGAAACCCTATTGAACATGGCCCAGGCCGCCCGTCGTGTTGCCATTACCGATGCCGCCGAGCGGGTTGCCGATGAATGCAAACGACTTGCAGCCGGGCAGAATGAGAGAGAACTATGACCAAGGTTGAACTGGCAAAACTGCGTACCATGATCCCTGAAATGCGTCGGGTGCGTCGCATCCACTTTATCGGCATAGGTGGCGCCGGTATGGGCGGGATCGCCGAGGTGCTTGCCAATGAAGGGTATCAGGTGACCGGTTCTGATCTGGCCCGAAATGCGGTGACTGAGCGACTGGCGTCGCTGGGTGCCCATATCTTCGTGGGGCACAGTGCCGAACACGTGAGCGAGGCGAGCGTGGTGGTGGTCTCTACCGCCATCAAGCAGGATAACCCCGAGTTGCTGGCTGCCCGCGAGTTGCGCATACCCGTGGTGCGCCGCGCCGAGATGCTGGCCGAGCTGATGCGTTTTCGTCATGGTATCGCCATAGCGGGGACGCATGGCAAGACCACCACCACCAGTCTGGTGGCGAGCATCTATGCCGAAGCGGACCGGGATCCGACCTTCGTCATTGGCGGTCTGCTCAACAGTGCCGGTACCAATGCGCGTCTGGGCAGCAGCCGTTACCTGATTGCAGAAGCGGACGAGAGCGATGCCTCCTTCCTGCATCTGCAGCCCATGGTTTCCATCGTGACCAACATCGAAGCGGATCACATGGAAACCTACGGTGGCGACTTTTCCAAGCTGAAGGCCACCTTCATCGACTTTTTGCACAACCTGCCGTTTTACGGTCTGGCCGTGGTGTGTGTGGATGACCCCGTGATCCGTGGCATGTTGCCCGAGATCGCTCGCCCGACCATCACCTACGGTCTGAGCGACGACGCCGATGTGCAGGTACTGGACTTCGTGCAGACCAGCAATCGCAGCTGTTTCCGGGTACGTCGCAAGGATGCAGGCGAGCTGGCAGTGACCTTGAACCTGCCTGGCATCCACAATGCGCTCAATGCTGCCGCAGCGATTGCTGTCGCTACCGAAGACGGGATCGGCGATGATGCCATCATATGTGCGCTGGCCAAGTTTGAAGGGGTAGGACGCCGCTTCCAGCAATATGGTGAATTCGAGACAGGTCGTGGCAAGGCCATGCTGGTGGATGACTATGGTCACCACCCGAGCGAAGTCAAGGTGACCATCAATGCCGCACGCGCCGGTTGGCCGGACAAGCGCCTGGTCATGGTGTTCCAGCCACACCGCTATACCCGTACCCGCGATCTCTATGAAGACTTCTCGGACGTGCTCTCCAAGGTGGATGTGCTGGTGATGCTGGAAGTCTATGCCGCCGGCGAAGAGCCAATCCCCGGGGCCGATGGTCGAGCCTTGTGCCGCTCCATCCGTTCCCGTGGCAGCCTGGAACCCATCTTTGCCGCTACTCCGGACGATGTTCCTGCGATACTGGCGGACCTGATTGGCGAGGGGGATCTGGTGCTGACCCAGGGGGCCGGGAACGTAGGTGCCTTGTCCCGTCGGCTCAGTGAGATGAAATTGAGCATCGACAGCATGAAATCCGGCGCCTGAGGGCCCAATGAGTATTTTGACCGCCAAGCCGGCGCCTATATAATGGCGAGCCGGTCTGCAAAGGGCCAAAGTGGCGCGTTAAACGGGGAAAGATCGGGTGGAGGCAAGTGCACAAGTGCGCACCAAGGGTGGCTTCATTGCAGGGGTGGCATTTTTCATCCTGGTCATGTGGGGTCTCTACCAGACTGCGTTGGATGTTAAAGGTTGGCTGACGGATGCCAACCGGTTGCCCATGAGCGAGCTCTTGCTGCAGGGGCAACACCAGTATTTGCAAACCGACGAGTTGCGTAGCGCCGTGCTGGATGGTGCCGAGCTGCGTAACTTCTTCGAGTTGGACGTTAACGAATTACAGGCGCGGTTGAACGCCTTGCCTTGGGTGGCCCAGGTCTCTGTACGCAAGAAGTGGCCAAACAAGATCAAGGTCTATCTCACCGAACAGGCGGTAGCGGCACGCTGGAATGGTAACCGCTTCGTCAACACCAAGGGTGAGGTGTTCAGTGCGCCGGACAGGGTGAAGACCCCCCTGATGCAGCTATCCGGGCCTGAAGACCAGGCCGCAAAGGTGCTGGAAGCCAGCCGTCAGTACGAGGCGCAGCTGGCGGCCAGAGGATACAAGTTGCTGGGGGTGAATCTGACTCCCCGCCATGCCTGGGAATTGACCCTGGATGGCAACATTCAGCTGTTTTTGGGGCGCGCGGATATTGCGCTCCGACTGCAGCGGTTTATCGATGCTTTTCCGGTCATCGAACCCCGTGAGCGGGTTGCTTATGTGGATCTTCGATATGACACCGGAATGGCAGTTGGCTGGAAGAAGAACGAAGAGAAAGTGAATGACCAAAACCGCAGATAGAAATCTGATTGTCGGACTGGATATCGGCACAACCAAGGTGGCGGTTCTGGTCGGCGAAGTGCTGCCAGACGGTGAGCTCAATGTCATCGGCATGGGCAGTCACGCCTCGCGTGGCATGGATAAGGGCGGGGTCAACGATCTCGATTCCGTGGTCAAATCCCTGCGTCGTGCGGTGGAAGAGGCAGAGATGATGGCCGACTGCCAGATCAGCTCTGTGTATCTGGGGCTGTCCGGCAAGCATATCGATTGCCGCAACGAAACCGGCATGGTGCCCATCTCCGATGAGGAGGTGACCCAGGAGGACGTGGACAACGTCATCCACACCGCCAAGTCGGTACGGTTGTCCGATGAGCTGCGGGTGCTGCATGTGCTGCCCCAGGAGTTTGCCATCGACTACCAGGAAGGGATCAAGAACCCGGTTGGTCTGTCCGGTGTGCGGATGGCGGCCAAGGTGCACCTGATCACCTGCCACAACGACATGGCCCGCAACATTGAAAAATGTGTGGAGAAGGTCGGTTTGCGAGTGGATCAGCTGATCTTCTCCGCGCTTGCTTCCAGCTATGCCGTGCTGACCGAAGACGAGAAAGAGCTGGGTGTCTGCGTGGTGGACATAGGTGGCGGTACCATGGACATGTCGCTGTTTACCGGCGGTGCCCTGCGCCACACCAAGGTGATCCCGTACGCCGGCAGCACAGTGACCAGCGATATCGCCTACGCCTTCGGCACACCGCCGCTTGACGCAGAAGCGATCAAGGTGCGCTATGGCTGTGCCCTCGGCCGTCTAGTCAGCAAGGAAGACAATATTGAAGTACCCAGTGTCGGCGGTCGTCCGGCGCGTAGCCTGCAACGGCAGACACTGGCTGAAGTGATTGAACCCCGTTACACCGAGTTGCTCTCCATGGTGAATGATGAGCTGGTGCGGGTACAAAGCGAGTTGAAAGCGCAGGGGGTCAAGCATCAGCTGGCAGCCGGTGTGGTCTTGACCGGCGGCGCTGCCCAGATCGAAGGCATTGTGGAGTGCGCAGAGCAGATCTTCCAAAGCCAGGTCCGGGTGGGAGAGCCCATGAATATACGGGGATTGAGTGATTATGTGCAGGCACCTGTGTACTCGACCGCGGTCGGGTTGCTGCAGTATGGCCGCACCCATCAATCTTCAGGCAGTAGCAAGGAATATGCCGCCAAGGCAAGCGTAGGTGGGCTGGTCAAACGGGTCAGCAACTGGTTGCGTGGCGAGTTCTAAAAGATTTTGCTGAGTCAGGCAAATAAAGCGGAGAGACAACATGTTTGAATTTATGGATAGCCACACTGACGAAGCCGTCATTAAAGTGATTGGTGTGGGTGGCGGCGGCGGTAACGCAGTCGAGCACATGGTTCGTCAAAACATCGAAGGTGTCGAATTCATTACCGTCAACACCGACGCCCAGGCTCTGCGTAACTCCAGCGCCAACACAACTCTGCAGATCGGTGGTGGCATCACCAAGGGTCTAGGTGCCGGAGCCAATCCGGAAGTGGGTCGTGATGCGGCCATGGAAGACAGGGAAGCGCTGCGTGAGCTGCTGACCGGTTCCGACATGGTGTTCATCGCCGCCGGCATGGGCGGTGGTACCGGTACCGGTGCTGCACCGATCGTGGCCGAAGTGGCCCGCGAGATGGGTATACTGACAGTTGCTGTCGTAACCAAGCCGTTCTCCTTCGAAGGGAAAAAACGGATGGGCTTCGCCGCCCACGGCATAGAAGAGCTGTCCAAGAATGTCGACTCCCTGATCACGATCCCCAACGACAAGTTGCTGAAGGTGCTGGGTCGTGGCATCTCCTTGCTGGACGCCTTCAAGGCAGCCAACGATGTGCTGCTGGGTGCGGTACAGGGGATCGCCGAGCTGATCACCCGTCCGGGCCTGATCAACGTCGACTTCGCGGACGTGCGTACCGTGATGCGTGAAATGGGTACCGCCATGATGGGTACCGGTTCCGCCTCCGGTGATGATCGTGCCGAAGAAGCGGCCGAGAAAGCCATCTCCAGCCCGCTGCTGGAAGACGTGGATCTGGCCGGTGCCCGTGGCATCCTGGTCAACATCACCGCCGGCATGGACATGACCATTGAAGAGTTCGAAACCGTGGGTAACGCGGTCAAGGCCTTCGCTTCCGAGAACGCCACTGTGGTGGTGGGCACCGTAATCGACCCGGAAATGCACGACGAACTGCGTGTGACCGTGGTGGCTACCGGTATCGGTGCCGAGCGCAAGCCCGACATCACGCTGGTCAAAAACAACATGGTACAAGAGCGTCCGGCCCGTCAGCCCCTGATCAGCGAAGCCCTGCAGTCTCGCGTGATGGAAGAGGCCCCGGCCAAGGTGGTCAACGCCGAGCCGCAAGCTCGTCGTGAACCGGATTATCTCGATATTCCTGCGTTCCTGCGCAAGCAAGCTGACTAAGCCTCTAATGGCACTAGTTTGTTTGTTGCTTAAGGAATGTGCTAAGATGGCCTGCCAACGACCATCTGGTCCGGAATATGAGCTGTTAAGCGGATACGCCCATGATTAGACAAAGAACCTTGAAAACGAGTGTCCAGGCCACTGGTGTTGGCCTGCATTCGGGCCGGAAAGTCACAATGACGTTCCGTCCGGCGCCTGTTAACACAGGGATCGTTTACTTGCGTACCGATCTTGATCCTGTGGTAGCGCTGCCAGCCAATGCCGATCAGGTGCGCGATACTGTGCTTTGTACCGCTTTGGTCAACGAAGCCGGTGTCCGTGTCTCTACCATTGAGCACCTCTCTGCCGCGCTGGCCGGGATGGGGATCGACAACCTCTATGTCGAGGTTGACGCACCCGAGATCCCGGTGATGGACGGCAGTGCGCACCCCTTTATCTACCTGCTGCAAGAAGTCGGTATCCGTGAGCAAAATGCTGCCAAGCAGTTTGTGCGGATCAAGCAGAGCATCCGGGTTGAAGACGGCGACAAGTGGGCGGAATTCCACCCCTATCGCAACGGCTTCAAAATGGATCTCGAGATCGATTTCCAGCATCCGGTATTTGAAGGACGCAATCAGCGTTGCGTGCTGGACTTCTCAGGTGCTTCTTTCGTGAAAGAGATCAGTCGTGCCCGTACTTTTGGCTTCATGCGTGACATCGAGTACCTGCGTTCCCAGAACCTGGCATTGGGCGGAAGCCTGGAAAATGCTGTTGTGCTGGATGACTACCGGGTACTGAACGAAGATGGCTTGCGTTATGAAGATGAATTCGTCAAACACAAGATGTTGGATGCTATCGGTGACCTTTATATGTGTAACCGCAGCATTATCGGCGAATTCCGTGCCTACAAGACCGGCCATGCTCTGAACAACAAGCTGCTGCGTGCCTTGCTGGCCAAGCAGGAGGCCTGGGAACTGGTGACCTTCGAGGGTGAGGGTGCCAAAGCGCCTATCGCTTACTACGATAACGGTCTGGTTCTGGCCTGATAGCTGTGCAACAGGACGTCGGTCATCTCTCCGCACCGACGTCCTGTCATTCATTTTTCCATCCTGATACCGATACCGATACCGATACCGATTATCTCCCGGTTTTATTTCCCGTGCAGGCTCCTGGCCTCACCTGACCGAGCAGACAGATTTCTATGAGCATTACCCTGATCCTCAACGGCAAGCAGCGACGCAAGTTGCATTTGCCCAAACAACGTCTGGCCTGGGTCGGCGGAATCCTCTTCTCTGTATTGGCCCTGGGTGGCGGCTGGCTCTGGCAGAGCTGGCACCAGAAAATGGATGCGCTCGAAGTGGCGCTGGCCATGGCCGAACAACAGACATCCACTCAAGGGGCAGATGAAGCCCGCGAACAGCTTGCCATGCTGGCCGCCCAGGTGGGCACCATGCAGGGGCAGTTGGGTCGTATCAATGCGCTCGGTGAACGCTTGACCGAGCAGGCAGACCTCGATCCCGAGGAGTTCAATTTCAAGGAACTGCCCCCTATGGGCGGTCCTTCCTATGATGTGGATCTGGAAGTCAACCTGAATGAATTGCAGGATTCCATGAAGCATCTCAGCCAGCAGCTCAGCAGTCGTGAAGAGCAGCTGTCGGTACTTGAATCTTTCATCATGAATCACCATATAGCCGATGCCGGTTTTATTTCAGGCTCGCCTGTCAAACAGGAGCGGGTCTGGATCTCGTCGGGCTTTGGTGGTCGGGTCGACCCGTTCAACGGTCGCGCCAAGATGCATAAAGGGGTCGATTTCCGTGGCAAGCCCGGTACCCCTATTTTGGCGACGGGCCCGGGCATTATCAGCTGGGCAGGCCGCCATCCGGAATTTGGCAACATGGTGGAAGTGAACCATGGCAATGGTTTGGTGACCCGCTATGCCCACAACTCCAAGTTGCTGGTTGAAGTTGGCACGCTAGTCGATCAGGGTCAGAAGATTGCCTTGATGGGACGCACCGGTCGCGCGACCGGGGTCCATTTGCATTACGAAGTATTGAAAGACGGTCGTCAGGTCAACCCCGCACGCTTTCTCAACGCCAGACGGGGTTAGGTTTTTTTCTCCAGGTTCCAGTGACGGAACACTTATATAACCAGAAATAGTTGGTACCCATGATTAGCACACTGCTTACCAAGATTATCGGCAGCCGGAACGACAGAACGCTCAAGGCTTTGCGCAAAATTGTAAAACAGATCAATGCGATGGAGCCTCAGTTCGAGGCTTTGTCCGATAGCGAGTTGCAGGCCAAGACAGCTGAATATCGTCAGCGTCTGGAGCAGGGTGAGACGCTGGATCAGTTGCTGCCGGAAGCGTTCGCGACCGTGCGCGAGGCCTCCAAGCGGGTGTTTGGCATGCGTCACTTCGACGTCCAGCTGATTGGCGGCATGGTGCTTGACTCCAACCGCATCGCTGAGATGAAAACCGGTGAGGGCAAGACGCTGACTGCTACCTTGCCGGCCTATCTGAATGCCCTGAGCGGTCGTGGTGTGCACGTGGTGACGGTGAACGACTATCTGGCCAAGCGTGATGCCGAGGCTAACCGCCCCCTGTTCACCTTCCTCGGCATGACGGTCGATTGCAACGTGCCTGGCATGGATGCGTCCCAGAAGCGTGACGCTTATGCTGCAGATATTACCTACGGTACCAACAACGAATTCGGTTTTGATTACCTGCGTGACAACATGGCGTTCTCGCCCGAGCAGCGTGTCCAGCGTCCGCTTAACTACGCGCTGGTGGATGAAGTCGACTCCGTGCTCATCGATGAAGCCCGTACCCCGCTGATTATCTCAGGCCCGGCCGAAGACAGTTCCGCCCTCTACATCCAGGTCAACAAGCTGATCCCGCAACTGATCAAGCAGGACAAGGAAGATACCGAAGAGTACACAGGCGAAGGTCACTACACGGTAGACGAGAAGAACCGTCAGGCCCTGCTGACCGAAAATGGTCAGATTTTCGTGGAAGAGCTGCTCAAGCGAGAAGGGCTGCTGGCCGAAGAGGACTCTCTGTTCTCCGCGACCAACATCAGCCTGCTGCACCACGTCAACGCCGGTCTGCGTGCCCACACTCTGTTTGAGCGCAACGTCGACTACATAGTGCAAAAAGACGAGATCGTCATCGTTGACGAACACACCGGCCGTACCATGCCGGGTCGTCGCTGGTCTGATGGCCTGCACCAGGCCGTCGAGGCGAAGGAAGGGGTCAAGATCCAGAACGAGAACCAGACTCTGGCCTCTATCACCTTCCAGAACTACTTCCGTCTCTATGACAAGCTGGCGGGCATGACGGGCACGGCAGATACTGAAGCCTTTGAATTCCAGCAGATTTATGGCCTGGATACAGTGGTTATCCCGACCAACAAGCCGATGGTGCGCAAAGACATGGGCGATCTGGTCTATCTGACCGCCCAGGAGAAATATGCCGCCATCGTCGAAGACATTCGCGGTTGCGTCTCCCGTGGTCAGCCGGTGCTGGTGGGTACTGTCTCCATCGAAAACTCCGAGCTGCTCTCCGGCATCCTGACCAAGGAGAATATTCCGCACAAGGTACTGAACGCCAAGTTCCACGCCATGGAAGCGGAAATCGTGGCTCAGGCAGGTCAGCTTGGCGCCGTTACTATCGCCACCAACATGGCCGGTCGTGGTACCGACATAGTGCTGGGTGGCAACTGGCAGGCCGAGATTGCCCAGCTGGATAACCCGACTGACGAGCAAATCGCCGAGCTGAAAGCGGCCTGGCAGGTGCGTCACGATGAAGTGCTGGCCGCAGGTGGTCTGCACATTATCGGTACCGAGCGTCACGAATCCCGTCGTATCGACAACCAGCTGCGCGGCCGTTCCGGTCGTCAGGGTGACCCGGGTTCCTCCCGTTTCTATCTCTCCATGGAAGATACCCTGATGCGGATCTTCGCCTCCGATCGCGTGACCGGTATGATGAAGAAGCTGGGCATGGAAGAGGGCGAGGCCATCGAGCACCCTTGGGTGACCAAGGCCATCGAAAATGCCCAGCGCAAGGTGGAAGGTCGCAACTTCGATATCCGCAAGAGCTTGCTCGAGTTTGATGACGTGGCCAACGACCAGCGCAAGGTGGTCTATGAGCAGCGCAACGAGCTGCTGGATACCAACGATATCTCCGAGACCATCCACGTCATCCGTGACGACGTCTATGGCGCCGTGATCGACGAATACATTCCGCCCCAGTCTCTGGAAGAGATGTGGGATGTGCCGGGTCTGGAAGCGCGTCTGAAAGCCGATTTCGGGCTGGATCTGCCGTTGCAGCAGTGGCTGGCGGAAGATGACAAGCTGTATGAAGAGAAGCTGCGCGAGCGCATTCTGGACGAAGCCACCAAACTCTATGCCCACAAGCAGGAACTGGTCGGTGTCGAGGTGCTGCGCAACTTCGAGAAGGCGGTGATGCTGCAAACCCTGGATGGCTTGTGGAAGGAGCATCTGGCGGCTATGGATCACCTGCGTCAGGGTATCCATCTGCGCGGCTACGCCCAGAAGAACCCCAAGCAGGAGTACAAGCGCGAGTCTTTCGATCTGTTCACCCAGATGCTGGAAACCCTCAAACGCGACGTGGTCAGCATACTGAGCCGTGTTCAGGTGCAGGAGCGTGACGTGGAAGCCCTGGAAGAGCAGCAGCGCCAGCAGTCCGAAGCCGCTCCCCGCACTTACACCCATGCCACCGCAGAGAGCCAGTTGGCCGATGAAGAGGCCGCTGCCGAAGAGGGTCACACCACCTTCGTGCGGGATGAGCAGAAGATCGGTCGCAACGATCCCTGCCCCTGCGGCTCCGGCAAAAAATACAAGCATTGCCACGGTCAGTTGACCTGATTGGATCAGGCGATGACAAGGCGGGCCCGGTGCCCGCCTTGTTTTTATGAAACAGGTGAAGACGATGAGGCGTTAGCCTCGGTTTGCAGGTTCGATTGGCGAAGTGTCTTTGGATACCGGGCATCATCGAGTGGTCCGATCAAGCCGAGGGCGCAGAGGTAACAAGATGGAACAGAAAAAACGGATCTGGGTGGCGGTTGGCGTCATCGAGAATGAGCAGGGCGATATCTTCATCGCCAAGCGTTCTTCAGACCGCCATCAGGGCGATCGCTGGGAGTTCCCGGGTGGCAAGGTAGAGGCGGGGGAAGACCTGCTCACCGCGCTGGACAGGGAGCTGTGGGAAGAGATCGGTATCCGGGTGCTGGATTGCGCTCCCTTCATGGAGCTGCATCATGACTACCCCGAGAAGCAGGTGCTGCTGGATATCTGGAAGGTGACCCGTTTTAGCGGTGAGCCGTTTGGCAAGGAGGGGCAGGAGTGCCTGTGGGTGCCGCTGGCATCACTGCATGAATACCAGTTTCCGGATGCCAACGATCCTATCGTGGGGCGGCTGCAAGCCTCTCTGGCGATCTGATTGACCATGGCTAAGTCATTGCTACGGATTTGACAGCAATTAAAAAAGGGCCTTGTCGGCCCTTTTTTGTGTGCGGCTCACTGCCACTGCTCACCTTCATCCGGGTAAGGCAGCAGGTCCGGGTTGATGGGGCCCGGGATTCGCTTTTCTTCATCCGCCCATTCGCCAAGATCGATAAGCTGGCAGCGTTTGCTGCAGAAGGGGCGGAACGGGCTCTGCGGCCCCCATTCCAATTCGGTTTTACACGTCGGGCACTTTACTTTGGTGACCATGGTTACTCCTTAGCAGCAGGCGAGCTGGAAGGGAACGTCGCCAATCTGTTGATCTGTAGTGGGCAGGAAGCGCAGCGCGAAACGGTTCTTGTGGCCGCTCAGCGTCGGATAGCACTGCTGGGCATCGGGCAGGCGGATGCGGATCAGTTCCGCATTCTCGGCAGTATCCTGGAAGAAACCATTGGTAGCGATCTCGTCGCTGAAGTTGCCGGATTCACGCCATAGCCGCAGCAATAGGGTAATGGCATTCATCAGCAGATTGATGTCGCTGAGCCAAAGTTGCATCTGCTGGTTGCGAACCATCGTCGGCGTACCCAACCAGTGGTGCAGTTGCGGTACATCGAAGGCGCACAGACCGCCCGGAATGGAGAAGCGCTGACGGATGGAGCCGAGCAGTCTATCCTCTTTCAGCCGAGCGCCGGGGCGTGAGGCACTGAGCAGGTTGCGAGAGAGCTGGGTGCTCTCCTGCTGCATCTGTTTGATCTGTTCCAGATCGACATCCGGCAGACTGGCCCAGTGGCTCAGACGCTGGCCGAGACGCTCCAGATCCTTGATGAGATCGGCTCGCAGGTCTCCGCGCTCCAGCAATTCTTGCAGATCGAACAGCCCCTTGAAGAAGGCGATATGTGCCCAGGACTGGTCACTGTCCAGATTGTCGCGGATCTGGGAAAAGAGAGACTCCAGACGAAGATAGGTCCGGCTTTTTTCATTGAGGGGAAAATCGTAAATCATGCCTAATCCTGGCCAGCCATAAACCGGCCTAGTGTACTCACACTTGACTGGCTTGTTGAGAGGCAAATGCCATATATGTCTCGTGCAGCGCTAAAATCCGGCGCTTTATGGTCTCGGCTGCGTCACTTTGGTTGTCCAGCACGTCATCGGCTGCCGCGAGCCGCTCGGCACGGCTTGCCTGTGCAGCCAGAATGGCCTCTGCTTGCGCCCGGCTAACGCCATCCCGGCGACAGGTCCGCTCAATCTGGGTTGCCTCATCCACATCGATCACCAGCACCCGGTTGGCCAGCTGGGTAAGTCGGTTCTCGATCAGCAGCGGCACCACCAGCAGGCAATAGGGCGAGCGTGCGTTGGCGCACTGGCGCAGCATCTCCTGGCGGATCAGCGGATGGAGCAGGCCGTTGAGCCATGCCTTGGCGTCAGGATCGCTGAATACCCGCTCCCGCAGGCGGCGCCGATCGAGCTGCCCCTGCGGATCCAGCATCTCGGGGCCAAACTGGGCGGCGATGGCGGCCAGTGCCGGTGTGCCGGGCTCCACGACTTCGCGAGCGATGACGTCCGCATCCACTATGTCTATGCCAAGCTCGGCAAACTGGTTGGCAATGGTGGTTTTGCCGCTGCCAATACCGCCTGTGATTGCAACGATATACATGGGTCAGTGCACCCTTTTTTCAGAGGACAGTGGAGAGATACCAGCGGGTGATGCTATCGCCCCAGAGCAATGCGATCCAGCCTGCGATGGCGAGATAAGGGCCAAAGGGGATGGGTTTGCTCTGGTGATGGTTGCGCAGCAAAATGAGGCCAATGCCGAAGATGGCGCCGACCAGAGAAGAGAGCAGCAGTACGATGGGCAGCGCCTGCCAGCCAAGCCAGGCTCCCAGCGCCGCCAGCAGTTTGAAGTCCCCATAGCCCATGCCCTCCTTGCCGGTAAGCAGCTTGAAGGCCCAGTAGAGGCTCCACAGCACCAGATAGCCTGCCATGGCGCCGATGACCGCATCGCCGAGGGGCACGTATCCGCCAAGCAGGTTGAACAGCAGCCCACCCCACAGCAGCGGCAAGGTGAGCTGGTCCGGCAGCAGCATCTTGTCCAGATCGATAAAGGTGAGTGCCACCAGCACCCAGGTCAGCAGGAGGGCAGCCAGCGTGTCCCAGCCAGGGGTGAGCGTCATGGCAACCACCACAGAGAGCAGAGCGGTCAGCAGCTCCACCAGCGGATAGCGAGCCGAAATGGCGGTCTGGCAGCCCCGGCAGCGACCTTTGAGCCAGAGCCAGCTCAGCAGGGGAATGTTTTCCAGGGCCGTTATGGGGTGATTACAGTGAGGGCAGCAGGAGCGCGGCACCATCAGATTGTAGCGCTCGTCAGCTTCTGGCTGCGGCGTGTCTGAACTGAAATAGCTGCGATATTCGGCCTGCCACTCCCGTTCCAGCATGATGGGCAGGCGGTGGATCACCACGTTGAGAAAGCTGCCGATCATCAGGGAGAAGAGAAATACCAGCGAGAAGTAGAGCCATGGCAAGCCGTGTGCCAGCTCGAGAAGAAGTGTCATAACCAACCGTCAGTGTTGAAAAACCATATATGTAGCGGCCGCAGGATACTTGCGGCGCAGCCTCGTAGGTTCGATTAGCGCAGCGTAATCGGACATAGGCGCCATCAGAGAGGCGTCTTTTGCCTCCTTAACCTACCACGTCACCCAGCTTGAAGATGGGCAGGTACATGGCAACGACCATGCCGCCGACCAGTACACCCAGCACCACCATGATGAGAGGCTCCAGCAGGCTGGTGAGGCCGTCGACCAAGTCATCGACCTCTTGCTCGAAGATGGTCGCGACCTTGGAGAGCATATCATCGATGGCGCCTGACTCCTCACCGATCATCACCATCTGGATCACCATGTCGGGGAAGAGATCCACGGTGCGCATCGCCACGTTGATCTGCATGCCGGCTACCACCTCGTTGCGAATGGCCATGACGGCGGTGCGATAGACATAGTTACCTGAGGCGCCTGCGGCCGAGATCAGTGCATCCACCAGGGGTATGCCCGCCGAGAAGGTGGTGGAGAGGGTGCGGGCGAAGCGGGCCATGGCCGCCTTGTGCAGTATCATGCCCACCACGGGAATGGTGAGGATGAACTTGTCTGTGTTGTCTTTGACCTTTTGGGACGCGCGCCAGGCTCTTACATAAAGGAAAATGCCAAGCCCTATTCCGCCAAATATCACATACCACCAATCCTGCATGAAGCGGGAGATGCCGATGACAAACTGGGTGAAGATGGGCAGCTCGGCGCCAAAGCTCTTGAAGATGTCCTCGAACTGCGGGATGACGAACAGCAGCAGTATGGAGGTGACGACGATGGCGACCAGGATGACCATGGCCGGATAGAACATCGCCTTCTTGATCTTGGACTTGAGCGCTTCCGACTTTTCTCTGTAGGTGGCGATGCGATCGTAGATGGTTTCCAGGGCGCCGGATTGCTCGCCTGCTTCCACCAGATCGCAATAGAGCGCATCAAAATGGCGAGGGTGGCGGCGCAGGGCATCTGACATCGGGGTGCCTGTCTCCACATCGGCAGCGATCTGGCCCATCAGCTCGCGCATGGCGGCTTTTTCATGGCTGCGGGCTATGATCTGCAGGCTCTGCACCAGAGGTACCCCGGCGGAGAGCATTGTGGTGATCTGACGTGAAACGATGGCGATATCCATCGGTTTGATCCTGGCGCCACCTTTGGAAAAAAGCCCCTGGCTCTTTTTGCTCACTCTGGTGACATTGACCCCCTGCTTGCGCAGTTCGGCCTTGACCGTATTGATGCTGTCGGCCTGTAGCTCGCCGGATACCTTCTGACCCTTGCGATTTACCCCGCTCCAGCGGAAGGCAAAGACTTTCTTGGGGGCATTCTGTTTTTGCGTTAGCGTTGCCATCACTGCATCCTGCAATTGGGCGCTGGCATCCGACTCTCTTGTTGCCTGGATGCCCTGGCCTGATGGGAATCGTCAAGGATGCCGGTTCGGCATCACCTGGATCAGTCTGTCTGATTGAACATGGTCTGTCAGTTGGTGGTCACCCGGTTGATCTCTGCCAGGCTGGTCACTCCCAAGCGGGCCTTCTCCAGGCCCGAGACACGCAGGGTTCGCATCCCCTCTTTTTGAGCAATCGCTGCAATTTGCAGGGAGTTGGCCCCTTGCATGATCAATTTTGCAATGTTTTCAGACATTAGCATGATTTCGTAGATACCGACCCGACCCTTGTAGCCCCCCGAGCACTCTTTGCAGCCTACCGGTTTGAACAGGCGCAAGCCGGCGGCCAACTGCTGCTGGGTGAAGCCCAGCTCCAGCAATTCAGCCTCGGGTACCACTTCCGGCGCCTTGCAGTGATCGCAGAGCTTGCGAGCGAGGCGTTGGGCCATGATGAGGGTTACCGAAGAGGCGATGTTGAAGGCCGGAACCCCCATGTTCATCATCCGGGTCAGGGTTTCGGCAGCCGAGTTGGTGTGCAGGGTGGAGAGCACCAGGTGGCCGGTCTGGGCGGCTTTGATGGCAATCTCGGCGGTTTCCAGATCCCGGATTTCCCCCACCATCACCACATCGGGGTCCTGGCGAAGAAAAGAGCGCAGGGCGCTGGCGAAGGTCAGCCCCGCCTTGGGATTGACTTGTACCTGGTTGACACCGGGCAGGTTGATCTCCACTGGATCTTCGGCAGTGGAGATGTTCACCTCTGTGGTGTTGAGAATATTGAGGCCGGTATAGAGAGAGACCGTCTTGCCAGAGCCGGTCGGGCCTGTCACCAGTATCATGCCCTGGGGCTTGGAGAGGGCCCGCAGATACTGTGCCTTCTGCCGGTCGTCGAAGCCGAGCTGTTCGATATTGAGCCGCGCTGCGGAAGAGTCCAGCAGACGGATAACGATCTTCTCGCCCCACATTGTGGGCAGTGTGTTGACCCGCATATCCATGGATTTGTTGCGCGACAGCTTGAGCTTGATGCGACCGTCCTGGGGCAGTCGTCGCTCGGCGATATCGAGTCGCGCCATCACCTTGAGGCGTGCCGAAAAGCGGTTGGCCAGATTGACCGGCGGCGTCGCTATCTCGTGCAGTATGCCGTCGATACGAAAGCGGATACGGTACTTGGTCTCATAGGGTTCGAAGTGCAGATCCGAGGCCCCGCGCTTGATGGCATCCATCATGATTTTGTTGATGTATTTGACGATGGGGGCATCGTCATCTGCGGTATTGACGCTCTCATCGAGGCGGGAGTTTTCGTCCGAGACTTCCAGCTCGGAGATCTCCGACTCGTCGATCTCCTCCATGCCGAGGGCATCCTGTTCGCTTTCCAGCAGCTTGCCGATGGCGGCGGTGAGCTTGTTCTCTTCCACCAGCAGGGCTTCGCTATGGAGCCCGAAGCTGAAGCCAAAATCCTCCAGTGCCGACACATTGGTCGGATCCGACATGGCAATATAGAGGGTATGGCCCTGGGTGTAGATGGGCAGCACATGGTGTTTTTCAATCAGCTTCTGATTGAGGTACTTCTGCGGGATCTCGGCCAGGTCGAAGGCGGCAAGATCCAGCAGAGGTACCCCATATTCCAGCTCGCAAAAATCCGCCAGCGCCTTGCTGTCGAGGATCTCGTTTTCAATCAGAAATGTCACGAAGGGTTTGCGCTGGGCCTTGGCTTGGCTCAGGTAACGCTGTGAGTCGGACTCACTGAGCAGGGATGAGGCGGCCAGGCTTAACGCCAGGCCGCTATTGGGGCTAGAGGTCATGTGCAATTAGCAGAAATTAGCCGGGCTGCATGTCCCAGTCCATGAAACAACACCACCGCTAATTGCCCCTACCAAGCTGTATGCTCCAGAAGGTGAAGCCATTGAGGTTGTAACTGTAATGCTGGTACTGGCACTGGTATTACCACTAAGCGTTAAAGTTACTCCTGCCGGAACTGCAAAGTTACTTGCAGCAGATAGATTGGAACATCCGTAGTTACCGGTAGTTTGCGCACAGATTTCAGCTTCCGTTTTTACTGGTCCTGTTGCCGAAACAGCTGCGGTAAATTTGGCCTTATTTGTATAATTCTGATACGCCGGTAGCGCGATGGCGGCCAGGATGGCGACGATCGCGACCACGATCATCAGTTCGATAAGGGTAAAGCCTGATTGCTTCTTCATGTCAAATATCCTTTTGTCCTTGGTTCCTGAGACGTGCTGGTGGAAAACTATCCACACGTCAGTATCTTATCCGAGCTGTTCGACTTGGCAACAGAGCGCATCGCCTTTGTTAACTAGTTTCCTGTCATTTGCGAAGAACTTGATATAAATCATGGATGAAGAGCCTCTACTGGCTCTTTTTTACTGGCGGGATGGGGTCCATCATCACACTCCTTTGCTGAGGGATCCTGCATAAAGAAAAGGCGCCCGTGGCGCCTTTTGCAAGTCCTTCATCTTCTTATATGTCAGCCGAGCCATGATGAGATCGCGAGTATTTCTCAGTTGGCTTTATCCAGCTAAATAAAGCGCATGGAGAGATCTAGTGCCCGCACATGCTTGGTCAGTGCCCCTACCGAGATAAAGTCGACGCCGGTGGCGGCATATTCTGCCAGCGTGTCCAGCGTCACATTGCCGGAGACCTCCAGCTTGGCACGGCTCTGATTGAGGGCCACGGCTTCGCGCATCATGGGCACATCGAAGTTGTCCAGCATCACTATATCGGCGTTGGCGGCCAGTGCCTGTGCCAGCTCGGCCAGGGATTCGACCTCCACCTCCACCGGTTTGCCCGGATTGAGGCGGCGGGCTTCGGTGATGGCTTCGCTTATGCCGCCGCAGGCAAGGATATGGTTCTCCTTGATGAGGTAGGCGTCGAACAGGCCGATTCTGTGGTTCTTGCCACCGCCACAAGTGACGGCGTATTTCTGGGCGGTGCGCAGCCCCGGCAGGGTTTTGCGGGTATCGAGCAGACGGCAGTCGGTGCCCGCCAGTTCGGCCACGTAGCGGGCGGTGAGTGTGGCAACACCCGAAAGGGTCTGCACGAAGTTCAATGCGTTGCGCTCGCCGGTCAGCAAGACGCGGGCCGGGCCGTGCAGGCGAAACAGCTCCTGATTGGGGGAGAGCAGTTCGCCATCTTGCACTTTCCACTCCACCTTGACCTCGCCGCCGAGCTGGGCGAACACTTCATCCACCCAGGGTTGGCCACAGAAGACGCCCGCCTCCCGGGTGATGACACGGGCGCTGGCAATGCGATCCGCCGGGATCAGCTGGGCCGTGATATCGGCGCTGGCATCAGGTTGATCGAGCGTGGTGAGGGCCTGACCTAGGTCTTCGAGTAGCGCGGCGCACACGGCGCGGCTGATATCCTGTTGAAACATGCCTTTATTCCTGCAAGGGTCTGAGAAGCAACTGCCTGTCTTTTTGGCGCAATTCCAGCCGGCCGAGGGCATTCATGCCCACCAGGATCTCGTCCCCGCCGGCCGCTGGATTGATAAAGATGGGCAAATCGTACAAGGTCAGCGGACCCATCGCCAGGGTTTCGATCTGACCGGTCTGAACCTGGATGATGCCGGCTGCCGTGTTGACACGGCTATGGCCGCTGGGGGTCAGCCCGATGCGCTCGGCCACATGCAGCGGCACTGTGACCCGGGTTGCGCCCGTGTCCAGCAGCAGTTGCACCGGTTGGCCGTTGATGGCACCCTCCAGACGATAATGGCCGCTGGCATCGGCTTTGAGCCGCAGCTCACCGCTGGCGGTCACGGTCGGTTGCGAGCTGTGGTGGAAATAGAGGGTCAGCAGCCCCATCAAAGAGAGCCAGGCCAGCAACCAGAAGCGGCGTGCCATAGGGTGCATATCCTTTCCTGCGTTGGGCAACAGAGGGCTCAGCCTATCACAGTTGCCTGGCTGGATTCAGGCGATTGCGGCGACCGTGAGAGGCGAATCATCCTGCTGCCCAGTCGCTCCTTGTCAAGTGCGCCATTCCATTGCAGAACGAGTAGATGATGACCCAGCCTAAAGCAGTTTTTTCCATTGATTCAGACGGTTGGTGTGAGCAGGCGCGCAAGGTGCCGTCACCGCACCACAACGAGCGAGCCAGTGTGGACGATATCTCCCTGCTGGTGGTACACGGTATCAGCCTGCCGCCAGGGGAGTTCGGCGGTCCCTGGATTGACGATCTCTTTCTGGGCCGGCTCGATCCGACTGCGCATCCCTATTTCGCCAGCATTCATCAGCTGCGGGTCTCGGCCCACTGCCTGATCCGGCGGGACGGTGAGCTGGTGCAATACGTACCGTTTGGCGCACGCGCCTGGCATGCCGGTATATCGAGCTGGGAGGGGAGAGAGGCCTGCAACGACTTTTCCATCGGCATCGAGCTGGAGGGAACCGACGAGCAGCCCTACAGCGATGCGCAATATGAGGTGCTGTCAGGGCTCAGTCGAACCATATCTCGCCATTATCCTGCCATTACTGCGCAACGGATTGTCGGTCATTGTGATATTGCCCCCGGGCGCAAGACGGATCCGGGTGACAGTTTCGAATGGCAGCGCTATCTGCAAATGCTCAACTTTAAGTAAATATTCTAAAGATAAGTTAGTGTTTTTAAAATCAATGGCTTGCATTTATGGCAGGCCATTTTTTCCTGCTGTTGATCAAATGTTGCCTGTGAGCCAGCTCAAAAATATTGGTCAGACCAATTTCTATGAGCTAAATCATAAATCCCTCTTTTTACCCCTTAAGTGGCAAGGTTGAACCTTGATTCAGATCATCTTTTGGGTGGACTTTTTCCAAGCCCTCTGCTAATTTTCGCCCCATTCATGAAATTGGTAATACCAATTTAACAAAGTAGCCTCATGCCCTATCTCAAGATTACTCAACCCAAGCTGGCCGACGCCATTGTCGCCGAGTTGGAACAGATGATTCTGGAAGGCAGTTTGCAACCGGGCCAGAAGTTGCCGCCCGAGCGTGAACTCGCCATCCAGTTTCAGGTATCGCGCCCCTCCCTGCGCGAAGCCATCCAGCGCCTGGAAGCCAGAGGACTCTTGTATCGCCGTCAGGGCGGTGGCACTTACGTACAAAATGCCTTGAGCAAGGGGATCGCCGATCCCCTGTTCGAGCTGCTCAGCACCCACCCGGAAGCCCAGTATGACCTGCTGGAGTTTCGTCACGCGCTGGAAGGCATCTGTGCCTACTATGCTGCGTTGCGGGGAACCGATGCCGACTTCGAGCGGATACGCAATGCGCAGTCCGCCATCGAGGAAGCCGGTCAGCAAGGTTCGCTGGTCACCGAATCTGCCGCCGTTACCCAGTTTTATCTGGCGGTGGCCGAGGCGTCCCACAATGTGGTGCTGCTGCACCTGTTGCGGGCCATGGGCCCCATGCTTGAGCAGAACATTTTACGTAATAACGAAATTTTGAATCGCCGTCCGGGAGTGGTAGCCAAGATACGTCGCCATCGTGCGCATCTGATCGAGGCTATCCTGTCGGGGGCTCCGGAGCGGGCCAGGGCTGCTTGTCATGAGCACCTGGCCTTTATCGAGGACACCTTGTTGGATATGCAGAGGGAAGACAGCCGGATCCAGCGATCCATGCGTCGGATCCGTCAGCAGGAAAACTAATCCCACAAGGCTTTATTGTCGAATGCTTGCGCCCTTCGCCGTGCAATGCCGTGCAATCACAACAAAATAGGAACCAGCCATGTCTGATATCCTGAAGAACGATGTGGACCCGATAGAAACGCTGGAGTGGCTTGCCTCTCTGGAATCCCTGCTGCGTGAAGAGGGTCCGCAACGCGCTCAGTTCATTCTTGAACAACTGGCCGAGAAAGCCCGCGTGAGCGGTGTGGACGTGGCTGCCAAGGCGAATCGCGACTACATCAACACCATCCCGTCCAGTGACGAACCGGCTTACCCGGGCGATCTGGAGATGGAACGTCGCATCCGCGCCATCATCCGCTGGAATGCCATGATGATAGTGCTGCGCGCCTCCAAGAAAGACCTGGACCTCGGTGGTCACATGTCTTCCTTCGCTTCCTCTGCGACCATCTACGAAGTTTGCTACAACCACTTCTTCCGCGCTCGCAGCGAGAAGGACGGTGGCGATCTGGTTTACTTCCAGGGTCACATCTCCCCGGGCATCTACGCCCGTGCGTTCGCTGAAGGTCGTCTGACCGAAGATCAGCTGGACAACTTCCGTCAAGAAGTGGACGGCAAGGGTATCCCTTCCTATCCGCACCCGAAACTGATGCCGGACTTCTGGCAGTTCCCGACCGTTTCCATGGGTCTGGGCCCCATCGCCGCCATCTATCAGGCTCGCTTCCTGAAGTACCTGACCGACCGTGGCATCAAGGATTGCTCCGAGCAGACCGTTTACGCCTTCCTGGGTGACGGCGAGATGGACGAGCCGGAAGCCAAGGGTGCCCTGACCGTTGCCGTGCGTGAAAAGCTCGACAATCTGGTCTTCGTGGTCAACTGCAACCTGCAGCGTCTGGATGGTCCGGTCGTAGGTAACGGCAAGGTCATCAACGAGCTGGAAGGCCTGTTCGCAGGTGCCGGCTGGGATGTCACCAAGGTTATCTGGGGTCGCAAGTGGGATGAGCTGCTGAAGAAAGACACGTCCGGCAAGCTGATCCAGCTGATGAACGAAACCGTGGACGGCGACTATCAGACCATGAAGTCCCGCGATGGCGGCTACGTGCGTGAGCACTTCTTCAACCGTTACCCGGAAACCGCCGCGCTGGTCAAAGACATGACCGACGAGGAGATCTTCGCCCTGAACCGCGGTGGTCACGACCCCCGTAAACTGTTTGCCGCTTTCTCCAAAGCTGCAGCGACCAAGGGCAAGCCGACTGTCATCCTGGCCAAGACCATCAAGGGTTACGGCATGGGCGAAGCGGCCGAAGGCAAGAACATTGCCCACCAGGTCAAGAAGATGGATCTGGGCTCTGTGCGTCACCTGCGCGATCGTTTCAGCCTGCCGGTCACCGACGAGCAGCTGGAAAACCTGCCGTACCTGAAGATCGAAGAGGGTACCGAAGAGCACAAATACCTGCACGCCCGCCGTGCCGCGCTTAAGGGCTATGTACCGACCCGTCTGCGTGAGACCACCACCAAGCTGGACATCCCGGCGCTGGAGACCTTTGGTCCCCTGCTGGGCGAGCAGGCTCGCGAGATCTCCACCACAATGGCGTTCGTGCGTTCCCTGAATGTGCTGCTGAAAGACAAGTCCATCGGCAAGCGCATAGTCCCGATCCTGGCTGACGAAGCCCGTACCTTCGGTATGGAAGGCCTGTTCCGCCAGATCGGTATCTATAGCCCGCACGGTCAGCAGTACACCCCGCAAGACCGCGACATCGTCTCCTACTACAAGGAAGACAAGCAGGGTCAGGTTCTGCAAGACGGTATCAACGAGCTGGGCGCCATGTCCTCCTGGCTGGCTGCTGCGACCTCTTACAGCACCAACGATTGCCCGATGATCCCGTTCTACATCTACTACTCCATGTTCGGCTTCCAGCGCGTCGGCGACATGGCGTGGGCAGCCGGTGACCAGCAAGCCCGTGGCTTCCTGCTGGGCGCGACCTCGGGTCGTACCACCCTTAACGGTGAAGGTCTGCAGCACGAAGATGGTCACAGCCATATCCTGGCGAACACCATCCCGAACTGCATCTCCTATGACCCGTCCTACGCCTATGAAGTAGCGGTTATCGTCCAGGACGGCCTGCGTCGCATGTACGGTGAGAAGCCGGAGAACGTCTTCTACTACATCACTACCCTGAACGAAAACTATGCCATGCCGGCCATGCCGGAAGGTGCAGAAGAGGGTATTCGCAAGGGTATCTACAAGCTGGAAACCGTTGCCGGCACCAAGGGCAAGGTACAGCTGCTGGGTTGTGGTTCCATCCTGGGTCATGTGCGCACCGCCGCCCAGATCCTGGCCAGCGAATACGGCGTGGGTTCCGACGTGTTCAGCGTCACCTCCTTCAACGAACTGGCCCGTGACGGTCAGGACGTGGATCGCTGGAACATGCTGCACCCGACCGCCGAGGCTCGCGTACCCTACATCGCGACCGTACTGGGTTCCGAAGCCACCATAGCTGCGACCGACTACATGAAGTCCTTCGCTGATCAGGTGCGTGCCTTCGTACCGACCGAGCACTACCGTGTGCTGGGTACCGACGGTTACGGCCGTTCCGACAGCCGTGCCAACCTGCGTCGTCACTTCGAAGTGAACGAATTCTACGTGGTAGTTGCTGCCCTGACCGAACTGGCCAAGCGCGGCGAGATCGACAAGCAGGTTGTGGCTGACGCCATCGCCAAGTACGGCATCGATGCCGACAAGGTCAACCCGCTGTACGCGTAAGAGGATCGAGTGCAGTGCCGGGACACATTGCCCAGCACTGCCTTGCAAAGGTTAACGCGACAGACGCGTAAGAGGATAAAGCACTATGTCCAAACAGATTATGGTTCCGGATATCGGCGCCGATGAAGTTGAAGTCACCGAGATCATGGTGGCCGTGGGTGACAAGGTCGAACTCGACCAGTCCCTGATTGCTGTGGAAGGTGACAAAGCCTCCATGGAAGTACCGGCACCGGCTGCCGGTATCGTCAAAGAGATCCTGATCAAGGTGGGTGACAAGGTTGCCACCGGTTCCCAGATCATGATCTTCGAAGCGGAAGGCGCTGCTGCGCCGGCGCCTGCCCAGGCTGCCGCCCCGGTTGCTCCCGCCGCCCCTGCTGCTGCCGTGCGCAAAGATGTGCACGTACCGGACATAGGTGACGACGAAGTGGACGTGACCGAAATCATGGTTGCCGTGGGCGACATGGTTGAAGCCGACCAGTCCATCATTGCCGTGGAAGGTGACAAGGCCTCCATGGAAGTGCCGGCGCCGTTCGCGGGTCGCGTGGTCGAGATCAAGGTTGCTGCTGGCGCCAAGGTGTCTACCGGTTCTCTGGTGATGGTATTTGAAGTGGCGGGCGCTGCTCCTGCCGCCGTTGCTGCGCCGGTTGAGACTGCTGCTCCCGTGGCTGCTGCCCCTGTGGCCGCCGCTGCCAAAGAGGTCAATGTACCTGACATCGGCGGTGACGAAGTCGAAGTGACCGAGATCATGATCGCCGTGGGTGACAAGGTCGAAGCCGACCAGTCCCTGATCGCCGTGGAAGGTGACAAGGCCTCCATGGAAGTGCCTGCACCGTTCGCCGGCATCGTCAAAGAGATCAAGGTGAAGGCGGGTGACAAGGTCTCCACCGGTTCCCTGATCATGGTATTCGAAGTGGCTGGTGCTGCTCCGGCCGCTGCCGCTCCGGTTGCCCAGGCCGCCGCCCCGGTCACTGCTGCCCCTGTTGCCGCTGCTCCGGCTCCGGTTGCCCAGGCTGCTGCCGCTTCCGACTTCGTTGCCAACGACGCCTACGTACATGCCGCCCCGGCCGTACGTCGCCTGGCCCGTGAGTTCGGTATCAACCTGGCCAAGGTGAAAGCCTCCGGTCGCAAGGGTCGCATCGTCAAAGAAGACGTGCAGGCCTATGTGAAGGATGCAGTCAAGCGTGCCGAGTCTGCCCCGGCAGCCGGTACCGGCACTGGCAACGGCATGAGTGTCCTGCCATGGCCCAAGGTTGACTTCAGCAAGTTCGGTCCGGTCGAAGAGCTGGAATTGACCCGGATCCAGAAGATCTCCGGTCCTGCCCTGCATCGCAACTGGGCCATGATCCCGCACGTCACCCAGTTCGACGAAGCCGATACCACGGATCTGGAAGCGTTCCGCAAAGAGCAGAACCTGCTGGCCGAGAAGCAGAAGCTGGACGTGAAGATCACCCCGCTGGTGTTCATCCTGAAAGCCGCCGCCAAGGCCCTGGAAGCACACCCACGCTTCTGCAGCGCCCTGTCCGAAGACGGCAGCAAGCTGATCATGAAGAAGTACATTCATATCGGTGTGGCGGTAGATACTCCGGGGGGCCTGGTGGTTCCTGTGGTGCGTGACGTCAACAAGAAGGGCATCTACGAGCTGTCCCGCGATCTGGCCGAGATCTCCAAGAAGGCTCGTGCCGGCAAGCTGACCGCTGCCGACATGCAGGGCGGTTGCTTCACCATCTCCAGCCTGGGTGGCATCGGCGGTACCAGCTTTACCCCGATCGTCAACGCGCCGGAAGTGGCTATCCTCGGTGTTTCCAAGTCCGAGATGAAGCCGAAGTGGAATGGCAAGGAATTCGTGCCTCGCCTGATGCTGCCGCTTGCCCTGAGCTATGACCACAGGGTCATAGACGGTGCTGACGGAGCCCGCTTCGTCACCACCTTGAGTGGCGTGTTGTCCGACATTCGTCGATTGGTCCTGTAAGTGAGAGGGCGGGCCCAGAGCCTGCCCTTTTTACTTCTCATTTCATTAACAGGATTGTAAACTTGCCCCGTTTTTTCACGGTTGCAGCCGCCTTGTTTGGCATTGAGTTGGCATAAGACTGCGCCGTCCGGGGATATATAAGAACGACAAAGAGGTCATGATGAGTAAAGAAATCAAAACTCAGGTCGTAGTACTGGGTGCTGGCCCTGCCGGTTATTCCGCTGCTTTCCGTGCCGCCGATCTGGGTCTGGATACCATTATCGTCGAGCGTTACTCCACCCTGGGTGGCGTCTGCCTGAACGTGGGTTGTATCCCGTCCAAGGCACTGCTGCACGTCGCCAAAGTCATTGAAGAAGCCAAGGCGCTGTCCGAACACGGCATCATCTTCGGTGCCCCGCAGACCGACATCGACAAGGTTCGCCTGTGGAAAGAGAAGGTCATCAACCAGCTGACCGGCGGTCTGGCTGGCATGGCCAAGATGCGTAAAGTTCAGGTGGTCAACGGTTTCGGCAAGTTTACCGGCCCGAACACCCTCGAAGTAGACGGTGCTGACGGCAAGACGACAGTGACCTTCGACAACGCCATCATAGCGGCCGGCTCCCGTCCGGTGAAACTGCCCTTCATCCCCCATGATGACCCGCGCGTATGGGATTCAACCGATGCGCTGGAACTGACTTCCGTACCAGGCAAGCTGCTGGTGATCGGTGGTGGCATCATAGGTCTGGAGATGGGTACCGTTTACTCTTCCCTGGGTTCCGAGATCGACGTGGTGGAATTTGCCGACCAGCTGGTACCGGCTGCCGACAAAGACATCGTCAAGATCTACACCAAGCGCGTTGCCAAGAAATTCAACATCATGCTGGAGACCAAGGTCACCGCAGTTGAAGCCCGTGCAGATGGCCTGTACGTCTCTTACGAAGGCAAGCACGCTCCCGCCGAGCCGGTACGTTACGACAACGTGCTGGTTGCCGTAGGCCGTGTGCCGAATGGCAAGCTGATGGATGCCGAGAAGGCCGGCGTTGCCGTGACCGAGCGCGGTTTCATCGAGGTGGACAAGCAGCTGCGTACCAACGTCGCTCACATCCACGCCATCGGTGACATCGTGGGTCAGCCGATGCTGGCGCACAAAGGTGTTCACGAAGGTCACGTTGCCGCCGAAGTGATCGCCGGCAAGAAGCACTACTTCGACCCGAAAGTGATCCCGTCCATCGCCTATACCGAGCCAGAGATGGCCTGGGTTGGCCTGACCGAGAAGGAAGCCAAGCAACAGGGGCTGAACTTCGAAGTTGCCACCTTCCCGTGGGCTGCGTCCGGCCGTGCCATTGCGTCTGATTGCTCCGACGGCATGACCAAGCTGATCTTCGACAAGGAGAGCGGCCGCGTCATCGGTGGTGCCATCGTGGGTACTAACGGTGGTGAACTGCTGGGTGAAATCGGTCTGGCCATCGAAATGGGTGCTGACGCCGAAGACATCGCCCTGACCATCCACGCTCACCCGACTTTGCACGAGTCAGTGGGTCTGGCTGCCGAAGTGTTCGAAGGCTCCATCACCGATCTGCCGAACGCCAAGGCCAAGAAGAAAAAGTAATTTTCTTCCCCGCTTGCCTGAAAAAGCCGCTCGAATGAGCGGCTTTTTGTTTTTCTCCGTACCGCTTTGATTTTTCTAAAGCTACTTATGCTAAAGGTAGGTTTTGGCGCTAATGAGAGAGAACCATGTTAGAGGCACCCATTCCACCCGATGAGGCATTGCGACTGGACACCCTGAGGCGGCTCTCTTTGCTTGATTCAGAGGCCGAGGAGCGGTTTGACCGGCTGACCCGCATTGCCCGACGGGTGTTTGATGTACCGATCGCGCTGGTGAGCCTGGTAGATGAAGAGCGCCAGTGGTTTAAATCCTGTATCGGATTAGAGGTCAGTGAGACCGCACGGGATATTTCATTCTGTGGTCACGCAATCATGGGCAATGAGACCTTCATCGTGCCGGATGCCTCGCAGGATCCCCGTTTTGCCGACAATCCGCTGGTGATGGGCGGGCCCTGCATCCGCTTCTATGCCGGACAGCCACTGCAGATCGCCAACGGCTGCAAGCTGGGGACGCTCTGCATCATCGATACGGTGCCGCGGGTCTTGAGTGACGAAGATGTGGGTCTGCTCAAGGATCTGGCGGCGATGGTGGTGCGGGAACTCGAAGCGGTGCAATTGGCCACCATTGATGAGCTGACCCGGATCTCCAATCGGCGAGGGTTCGCGATGCTGGCAGAGAAGAGCCTCTCGCTGGCAAGCCGCTTGCAGATGCCACTGGCGTTGCTCTATCTGGATCTCAATGGTTTCAAGCAGATTAACGATCGGTGGGGACACGCTGAAGGGGATCGGGCCCTGATTGTCTTTGCCGGCCTGCTCAAACAGGCTTTTCGCGGCGCCGATGTGTTTGCCCGGATGGGGGGCGATGAGTTCGCCGTTTTGCTGCCCAATGTGGTGGAAGCGCAGGCGCTACTGGCCTATGAGCGTTTCAACGCCATCTTGGCCGAGCACAATCGGCGCAGTGGTTGCGGTTATGCGCTGACCTGTAGCAGCGGGATCGTCTGTTATGACGGGGGCGGCGGTGTGTCGCTGGCTGAACTGCTTACCCGCGCGGATGAGCTGATGTATCAGCGCAAGCGGGATGGGAAGCGCTGACGATGCCGCAATACAAGCAACCAGCAGAAACAACAGAGAGCGCCGCGGCGCTCTCTGTTGTTTCTGGCTCAATGCAAAATGCCGGTCAGAGCCGGAAATTGCCCACCAGCTTGTCGAGCTCGCCGGAGAGCTGTTGCAGGCCGCGGCTGGCGTCGGTCAATTGGTGGGCTATATCGGCAGTTTCCATGGTGAGCTGGTTGATGTCCTCCACGTTGCGATTGAGCTCGCCGACCACGCTCGACTGTTCTTCGGTGGCGGTGGCGACCTGGATATTCATGTCGTTGATCTGGGTGATGTAAGCGGTGATCTGACCGAGTGCGCCATTGGCCTCGTCGGCCTGGGTCACTACCGCCAGGCTCTGGCTGCGGCCCTGAGTCATGGCGCTGACAGCGCGGGCACTCTGATCCTGCAGCCGGTTGATCATGCCCTGAATTTCGGCGGTGGAGGCGGCGGAGCGGTTGGCGAGGTTGCGCACCTCGTCGGCCACCACGGCGAAGCCGCGGCCCTGTTCACCGGCGCGGGCCGCCTCGATGGCGGCGTTGAGGGCCAGCAGGTTGGTTTGCTCCGAGATGCTGCGAATGGTCTCCAGAATGCTGCCGATGGAGTCGGTCTGCGTCGCCAGCGACTCTATCACGCCCGCCACCTGTGCAATCTCGTCGGAGAGACCGACTATGCCGTGGCGGGCCTGGGCCACCACGTCAGCGCCCGCTTCAGCCTGGTCGTTGGCCTGTCTGGCCACCTCGGCGGCTTGCGAGGCGTTGCCTGCAATCTCGCTCACGGTTGCCCCCATTTCGTGGATGGCGGTAGCCACCTGCACTGTGCGGTCACGCTGGGCGGTGCAGTTTTGCTGGGTCAGCTGCGCCTTGTTGGCCACTTCGTCGGCGGTGGCGGCGAGCTGGTGGGAGTTTCTGGCGACCTGCTCGATGGCGCTGTGGATCTTGCTGACGAAGTGGTTGAAGCTCTCCGTGATCTCCGCCAGCTCGTCATTGCCAGTGAGCTTGGCGCGGGAGTCCAGCGCCAGATGCTCGGCGGCATAGCCGATGTACTGTTGCAGGAAGCCGACCCGACGCTTGAGGTTGATCAGGATGAGCACCGAGACCAGCAGCGAGATGAGGATGGCGCCGCTGATGATGGTGATCATCTGCATTCGTCCGCTGGCATAGCTCTGCTCACCGCGCTGATGGCGCTGCTGTGCCTGCTGGATCAGGCCGTCGAGCAGGGCGTTGGCATCCTTGCGCATGGTGCCATAGGTGACAGTATAGCGATCCCGATAGATGCCTCTCGCCGCCTCCATGTCCCCTTTTTCCAGCGCCTGCAGCATGGGGTTCAGCTCGTTGCTCTCCATTCCTTCAAACTGGCTCAGCAGTTTTTGCGCATCCGCTCTGGCCGCCGGATCCGTCTGGGCGGTTACCGCCTGCTGCATGGCCTGACGCATCTCGGGAATGTCCTCGTCACGGGCATCTTTGACCCGGCTGAGTACGCCCCGTTCATCCTTGAGGGAGGTATCTTGCAGCAGCATCATGTCGATCCCCACCCGCATGCGGGGGATGCGTGATACCACTTCCGCCATGGCGCGCATGGGGGTGGCCGTGTTCTGGTAGAGCTCGGTGGATTGCTGCTGGATGGAGCCCATGCTTCGCAGGCTGGCGCCACCCACGAGCAAGAGGGCAAGACAGGGCACTGTGACAGCCAGGATCAGCTGCAATTTGAGCGTCAGTTTACCTTCTAGCAAGGGAGTGCTCCTTCATGGCTGGCCATGATGTGGTCGATGAGGGTTGTTGCCAGTATAGATATGAATTGGCCGCCTCCTGGGCAAAGGCACGGGGAATGGGCCGCAAGCCGCATAAAAAAGGAGCGCCATGGCGCTCCTTTTTAGGTGTGACTCCCGACGCCGCTTACAGGCGGAAGTTGCCGACCAGCTTGTCCAGCTCGCCGGAGAGTTGTTGCAGGCTGCGGCTCGACTCGGTCAGTTGGTGGGCTATGTCGGCCGTCTCCATGGTGAGCTGGTTGATGTCTTCCACGTTGCGATTGATCTCGCCCACCACGCTGGATTGCTCCTCGGTAGCGGTGGCGACCTGGATGTTCATGTCACTGATCTGGGTGATGTGGGCCGTGATATGACCAAGGGCGGCATTGGCTTCGTCAGCCTGAGCCACCACTTCCAGACTCTGGCTGCGGCCCTGGGCCATGGCACTGACTGCGCGGGCGCTTTGCTCCTGCAGCCGGTTGATCATGCCCTGGATCTCGGCGGTGGAGGCGGCGGAGCGGCTCGCCAGATTGCGTACCTCGTCGGCTACCACGGCAAAGCCCCGGCCCTGTTCACCGGCCCGTGCCGCTTCAATGGCTGCGTTCAGTGCCAGCAGATTGGTCTGCTCCGAGATGCTGCGGATGGTGTCGAGTATGCTGCCGATGGAGTCGGTCTGGTTGGCCAGGGATTCAATGACACCGGCGACCTGCTCAATCTCGCTGGAGAGGCCGACGATGCCGTGGCGGGCCTGGGCGACGACGACAGCACCCGCATCCGCCTGCTCGTTGGCCTGTCTGGCGACGTCCGCCGCCAGGGAGGCGTTGCCGGCGATCTCGCCTACCGTCGCCCCCATCTCGTGAATGGCGGTCGCCACCTGGACGGTACGGTCGCGCTGGGCGGTACAGTTGTGCTGGGTCAGCTGCGCCTTGCTGGCCACCTCGTTGGCGGTAGTGGCCAGTTGGCGGGAGTTGCTGGCGACCTGCTCGATGGAGCCGTGGATCTTGGCGACGAAGTTGTTGAAGCCGGTGGCAACCTGGGTCAGCTCGTCGTGGCCTTCTACCTTGAGGCGCTGGGTGAGATCGCCATCGCCACTGCCCAGTTCACGGAACAGGCGGGCCAGCTCGTTGAGCGGGCGGCTGACGGAACCGGCCAGCAGCATGCCGAGCAAGCCCATGCCGGCGGCGATGGCCAGGCTCACCAGCACAATGTGCAGTCGCGCCTTGTCCAGCTCTGCATAGATCTCGGCTTCCGGCACCTGGGCCACCAGATACCAGTCGAGCATGGGGATGTAGCTGGTGGCCAGTATCACAGCCTGGCCATCGACCTCGGCCTGGGTGGCGGCGAACGCTTGCTTGGTCAGAAGGTTGGTTGTGGTGTCGCTGGCCAGTTGGGTCAGGTTGTCCCGATCGATGCGGGCGGCATCCGGGTGCAGCTTCACCTTGCCGCTGCCATCTGTCATGAACACGAAGCCGCTGTCACCGATCCGGAAGTTGGCGAGCATGCTGACCATGCTGTCGAGGGATTTGGCGAGCCCCGCCAGACCGCGGCCGTTGAGCTGCTGGAAGTTGACGAACAGCTTCACCTCGCCATTGGTCTCGCGAAAGATGCTGAGCATCAGGTCTTGCGGGCTCTTGGTATAGCCGTAGAACCAGGCGTCCTGCTCAGGGGTCAGGTTGCGCAGGAAGCCATCCTGGTTGTAGTAGGCCGCGCTCTGCCGATCGGCGAAGGAGGCGGTCACCAAACCATACTGGGCCGTCATGTCTTTGAGCTGATCGATGAGGATGGACTCCTGCTCCCTGGGCATGCCGCGAGCGACCCAGTCCAGCACGAAGCGGTCATTGGCCAGCTGTCTGGCGGCATTGGCGACCGAAGTCAGATCTTTCTCGATCTCCTTGCCGATACGCTGGGTCAGGTTGGGCAGCTCCTGCTCGAACATGCGGGTTTCGATCAGTTGTTGCGCGGAGCGCTGGCTGAAGTAACCCACCAGCAGGCAGGAGAGCACCACGGCCAGGGTGACGGTGGCCAGAATTTTCTGTTTGAGTGTCAGGCGTGCAAGCATGGGAGTGACTCAGAAGTGTGGAGATGGGATTGAGCACATATTAACGGCAGTGTGGTGATGCCCTTGAGGGGCTAACCGGTTTTATTGATGGATTGCGTTTGCGCTCACTGGGGCGCGCTGGTGCAGCTCCGGTTTATCAACGAACAGCGCCTCCATCGCAGCCCTATATTGCTGTCGTGGCTGTTGCGGTTAGCTTTTCGCACTTTATAGTAAGCGTCACTGCTTACTTGGCTCGTACTGGATTCAATGGAAAATCATATGCGCATCTTTCGTCGGGGATGGACCCACCTGTTTCTGATTTTGCTGGCCAGCTTGCCACTCATGGCGGCGGCCCAGTCCGAACGGCCCAGGATTGCCCTGGTGCTGAGCGGTGGCGGTGCCAAGGGGTCGGCCCATATCGGCATCCTCAAGGTGCTGGAGGAGAAATGCATTCCGGTGGATATCATAGTGGGCACCAGCATGGGCTCCTACGTGGCGGGCATGTACGCCATGGGGCTCAGCGCCGAGGAGGTGGAGCGCACCACCCTGGCCATCGACTGGAACAAGGGATATCAGGACAAGGTCGGTCGGGACGAGCTATCCCTGCGCAAGAAGCAGCAGAGTGAGAAGTATCAGCTGCGCACCGATATCGGTGTCAACGGTGATTCGGTTCAGTTCCCGGATGGATTCTTCCAGGGGCAATCCATGGCCAGCCTGCTGCGCCATGCTACCTCCAACCTGCCGGTGCAGAAGAGCTTTGACGACTTGCCTATTCCCTATCGCGCCGTTGCCACTGATATGGAGACTGTGACGCCCTTCGTACTGGAGGGGGGCAGCCTTGCCAAGGCGATGCAGGCATCCATGTCCATTCCTGGCGCCCTCAAACCGGTGGAGTGGGAGGGGCATATCCTGGCGGACGGCGGCACAGTCAATAACATGCCGGTCGATGTCGCCAAGGAGATGGGGGCTGATGTGGTGATAGCGGTGGACATAGGCGCCAGGTTGCGCACCCGGGAATCCCTCAAGTCCGGCCTCGCCATGATAGACCAGCTCACCACCTACATGACCCAAGTCGGCACCGACAAGCAGAAGGCACTGCTGGGGCCGAAAGACATATTGCTGACCCCTGAATTTGGCAACATGGGCATTGCCGACTTTGCCCTGATGCCGGAAGGGATCAAGCAGGGGGAGGCGGTAGCCTACCGTGCCGCTACCCAGCTCGATGCGCTCTCTCTCTCTCCCAGGGAGTACGCCGCTTATCGCAACCAGAAGCTGAGCCGCCGTGCCGAGCGCAGCGGTCAGTCCGCCTACTACATCGACAAGGTGGAGATCCTCAACAAGTCACGCCTTTCCGACGAGACGGTGCGCGCCATGTTGAAGGTGAAACCCGACAAGATACAGACCAACGAAAGCCTGGAGGCGGGCATTCGCCGCCTCTACGCACTGGAGTCGTTTGACCGCATCACCTATGAGGTGGAAGAGCGCGACGGAGAGAACGTGCTGGTGGTTGATGCCAGCGAGAAAAACTGGGGGCCGGGCTACCTCAACTTCCAGTTTGGCTTCTCCGACGACTTCGAGAGCAGCTCCAACTACAACGTCGGCATGTCCTACACACTCACCAACTTGAATGAGTGGGGCGCCGAGTGGCTGACTGAGGCCTCCCTGGGCACCGCCAAGCACCTCAAGACCAACTTCTATTCGCCGCTGGAGCCTTCCCAGACCTTCTACGGCGAGGCCAGCTTTGCTTATGACAAGACCCAGCGCCGGATCTTTCTGCCAGAAGATACTGAGAGCACTCAAGGTCTGAGTTATGTTGACTCTGAATACGGCTTCACCAGCGCCGATCTGGCGGTGGGCTGGAACCGGCAGCCATGGAGCCGGATCTCCCTGGGACTGGAGGGAAAAGTGGGAGGCATCGATGTGCGCAACATTAACGATGCGAGTGTGGACGCCTCTTCCTGGGGGCCTTACGTCCGCTTCGAGCACGATACCCTCGACAGCCGTTACTTCCCCTATGAGGGCGCCTACTGGGACATCAAGGGGGGATACTCCACCGTCCGGTTGGATAATAACGAAGACATAGATGATCGCTATGAAGGGATCAATTATCACCTCTCTATGATCAAGCCCTGGTCCTGGGACAGGCACAGCCTGAACCTGCTGCTGGAAGGGGGCGGCTCCACCTCCCAGGAAGAGTATCCACTGTTCGTGCAGGATCTGGGCGGGCTGTTCCGTATGTCCGGTTTCCAGCGCTACCAGCTCAGCGGTCGCTACAGTCTGTTTGGCGGGCTGCGCTACATCTACCGGGTGGTCGACAACGACTTTGGTGCGCTGCGGGCGCCGCTCTATCTGGGGGGCTCCCTCGAGCAAGGAGGGGTGTGGGACAAGGGGGAAGACATCAGTATCGAGAGCTCCTTCACCGGAGGATCCGTCTACGTGGGGATAGAGAGCTTCCTCGGTCCCATCTTCCTCGGCTACGGCATGGCGGAGGGGGGCAACAACATGTTCTATCTGCAATTGGGCACTACATTCGAATAACGGCCAAATGATGCCTTTTTGTTAACTTATTTCTTGCCCGGCTTTTATGTGGCGACAAAATGTGAGCAAGTTTAATTGGTTAGCCTGGCTTGTTGAATATCTGTACAGGGTTTGGATTTTAATTACTCGTTAAAACTTATATAGTGAGGGGCACCCTACGGGTGTCCCGCAAGGACGATCGCCGCGAGCCTGGGCGAACCCCAAAAAAAGACCAAAGAGGAATTAGTCGTGCTTGAAACATACCGTAAACACGTCGCAGAACGTGCCGCCGAGGGCGTGGTTGCCAAACCTCTGGATGCAGAGCAGGTCGCCGCCCTGGTTGAACTGATCAAGAACCCGCCCGCTGGCGAAGAAGACTTTCTGAAAGAGCTGTTATCCTCCCGAATTCCACCAGGTGTTGATGAAGCGGCTTATGTCAAAGCCGGTTTCCTCACCGCCATCGCCAAGGGCGAAGCCCACTCTCCCATCCTGACCGCCGCACAAGCCGTTGAGCTGCTGGGCACCATGCAGGGTGGTTACAACATTCAGCCGCTGATCGACCTGCTGGATCATGCCACCCTGGCGCCACTTGCCGCCAAGGGCCTCTCCCACACCCTGCTGATGTTTGACTCCTTCCACGACGTGGAAGAGAAGGCCAAGGCGGGCAATGCCCACGCCAAGCAGGTGATGCAATCCTGGGCCGATGCCGAGTGGTTCCTCTCTCGCCCCGAGCTGGCCGAGAAGATCACTGTGACCGTATTCAAGGTGACCGGTGAAACCAACACCGATGATTTGTCCCCTGCGCCGGACGCCTGGTCCCGTCCCGATATTCCGCTCCATGCCCTGGCCATGCTGAAAAATGCCCGTCCCGGCATCACTCCGGACAATGACGGCACCGTCGGCCCCATCAAGACCATCGATGCCCTGAAAGAGAAGGGTTTCCCGCTGGCGTATGTCGGCGACGTGGTCGGTACCGGCTCTTCCCGTAAATCCGCCACCAACTCTGTGCTCTGGTTCATGGGTGACGACATTCCGTTCGTGCCGAACAAGCGCGCCGGCGGTGTCTGCCTCGGCGGCAAGATTGCACCCATCTTCTTCAACACCATGGAAGATGCGGGCGCCCTGCCCATCGAAGTGGATGTCTCCAAGTTGGAGATGGGCGATGTCATCGACATCTACCCCTTTGCCGGCAAGATCTGCAAGCACGGCACCGATCAGGTGCTGGCCCAGTTTGAACTGAAAACCGAGGTGCTGATCGACGAAGTGCGTGCCGGTGGCCGTATTCCGCTGATCATCGGTCGTGGCCTGACCGACAAGGCCCGCGAAGCCATGGGTCTGCCGTTCTCCACCGTATTCCGTCGTCCTGTGCCTGTGGCCGATACCGGCAAGGGTTACACCTTGGCCCAGAAGATGGTGGGCAAGGCGTGTGGCGTGCAGGGCATTCGCCCTGGTACCTACTGCGAGCCCAGAATGACCACGGTCGGCTCCCAGGACACCACGGGCCCCATGACCCGCGATGAGCTCAAGGATCTGGCCTGCCTCGGCTTCTCCGCCGATCTGACCATGCAGTCCTTCTGCCACACAGCCGCCTATCCCAAGCCCATCGACGTGCAGACTCACCACACTCTGCCGGACTTCATCATGAATCGCGGTGGTGTGAGCTTGCGTCCGGGTGATGGCGTCATCCACTCCTGGCTGAACCGCATGTTGCTGCCGGATACCGTAGGTACCGGTGGTGACTCCCACACCCGTTTCCCCATCGGTATCTCCTTCCCGGCGGGCTCCGGTCTGGTGGCCTTTGCCGCCGCGACCGGCGTGATGCCGCTGGACATGCCGGAATCCGTGCTGGTGCGCTTCAAGGGTGAGTTGCAACCGGGCATCACCTTGCGTGACCTGGTCCATGCCATCCCTTATGCCGCCATCCAGAAAGGGCTGCTGACCGTCGAGAAAGCGGGCAAGAAGAACATCTTCTCCGGCCGTATCCTCGAGATTGAAGGTTTGCCGACCCTGAAGGTGGAGCAGGCGTTCGAGCTGGCTGACGCCAGTGCCGAGCGTTCCGCGGCCGGTTGCACCATCAAGCTGGATCAGGCGCCGATCACCGAGTACCTCAAGTCCAACATCGTCATGCTGAAATGGATGTTGTCCGAAGGCTACGGCGACCCGCGCACCATCACCCGCCGTATCCGGGGGATGGAGGAGTGGCTGGCTAACCCTGTGTTGATGGAAGCGGACAAGGATGCCGAGTACGCCGAAATCATCGAGATCGATCTGGCCACCATCAAGGAGCCCATCCTGTGTGCACCGAACGATCCGGACGATGCCCGTTTGTTGAGCGACGTGGCTGGCAGCCAGATCGACGAAGTCTTCATCGGTTCCTGCATGACCAACATCGGCCACTTCCGTGCCGCCGGTAAATTGCTCGAGAAGTATCAGGGCGAACTGCCGACTCGCATGTGGATCGCACCGCCCACCAAGATGGACAAGGATCAGCTGACCGAAGAGGGCTACTACGGCATTTTCGGTCGCGTCGGTGCGCGTATCGAGATCCCGGGTTGTTCCCTCTGCATGGGCAACCAGGCGCGCGTGGCGGAAGGGGCTTCTGTGGTCTCTACCTCCACCCGTAACTTCCCGAACCGTCTGGGCAAGGGTGCCAACGTCTACCTGGCCTCTGCCGAGCTGGCTGCCGTTGCCGCCATCCTTGGCAAGATCCCGACCGTTGCCGAGTATCTGCAGTACGCCAAGACCCTGGATGCCACTGCGGCCGATACCTATCGCTACCTCAACTTCAACGAGATCGCCTCCTACACCAAGAAGGCCGATGCGGTGATCCTGCAACAAGCGGTATAAGATTCCGGCATTCGCCGTCATCTGATGCAAAAGAGCCCCGGCAGTGCCGGGGCTCTTTTTTTATTGGGTAACAGGGCTGCATACGATGCATACAGACACAAATATTTATTCAGGATAAGTGGTTCGGATGGCAAGCTGAGGTAAGCTGCACCCCTCCTTTTGTCCTGCATTGCCAGAGAGAAGAGAGGGAGATCCCCGCGGCAGTCACTGCGGGAAAACAGGGGAAAGGCCCGGTCAGCGCAGACTGGTGGGGCTTGTCGTCATAACCACATTGCCGTTTGCCTGATGCTCACCTGATTCGGGCTGGCGGGCCGTTTCTTTGGATGAATCGGTTATGCATTTTTTTTATATCGATCTCTCCCGCCGCTGGCTTCGGCTCTGCTGCGCTTTCATGGTCTTCATCCTGCCGCTGCTGGTGGGAGGATGGGCAACGCACAAAAACTACATGCAGGAGCTGGAATTCGGTTCCGCCGCCGCCGCCCACAAGGCGATGACGCTCATGGAAAACATGCTGGATCACGCCGAGCGGGCCAATCGTCAGGTGCTGCCGCTGGTGGGCGCGCCTTGTGACGAGATAGATTTTCAGCTGCGTGAGCAGGTCGCACTGGTGCCTTTTGTTCGCTCGGTCAATCTGATCAAGGAGGGGATGCTGTACTGCACCTCCCTGTTTGGCTCCGTGCGTGAGGTCGATGATGCCAGCCCCTATATAGCGCGCAAGTTGCTACTGATGCGTGGCAATCAGGTGCGGGCCAATCATCCCTTGCTGATAGTGCGCAGTGAGCAGGGAGGGCATGCGGCCTTGAGCGCCATCGATGGGGAATACCTGAGCGTCATGCTGACCCTGAGCCATCACGCCGGCAATCTCTTCATGCGGGTGGGCAGCACCTGGTTTGATGAGGCAGGCCACTATCTGGACAAGGCTCCCGACCTGCATGCTCTGGCCAGAACCGAGCTGACTTCACCGCACTACCCCTTCTCCATTCATGCCGGTTACGTAACCCTGGCTTACTGGTATTCGCTGTGGGATCACAAATCTCTGATCCTCTCTCTGCTATGCGGTCTCTCGTTAGCCTTTGCACTACTGGTATGGTGGCTGCTGGGCCGCCCGGGTTCCCCGGTCGGCGAGTTGCGCAGAGCGCTGCGGGCCAAGGAGTTCGAACCCTATCTGCAACCTCTGGTTACCACGAGTGACACCAGGTTGATGGGGGTGGAAGTGCTGATGCGCTGGCAGCATCCCAATTCAGGTCTTATCCGTCCCGACCTCTTTATTCCCCAGGCGGAGGAGTCCGGGCTGATAGTGCCCATGACGACCCTGATCATGAAGAAGGTGGCCCAGGTGTTGAGCCGGGAGCAGGCACACCTGCCCGATGGCTTTCACATCAGTTTCAATATCAGCGCGGCCCACTGTCGCGACCTGGCTTTGCTGCAGGAGTGCCGCACTTTTCTGGCGCAGTTTGCCCCCGGCAAGATAGTGCTGGTGCTGGAGCTGACCGAACGTGAGCTGCTGGTAGTGGATCCGAATACCCTCTCCCTGTTCCGGCAACTGGATCAGATGGGGGTCAAGCTGGCTATCGATGACTTCGGAACGGGTCACTCCAGCCTCTTCTATGTGCAGCAGTTCCACGTGGATTATCTGAAGATCGACCAATCCTTTATCGGCCGTATCGGTACAGAGTCGCTCTCCGAGCACATAGTGGCGAATGTCATCGACCTGGGCGCCAGACTGGGCTTGTTACTGATAGCGGAAGGGGTCGAGAGCGAATTGCAGGCCGCCTATCTGAGAGCCAAGGGAGTCGACTACCTGCAAGGCTACCTGTTTGGTCGCCCCATGCCGTTGCGTCAATTCTGCGAGGAGCGGCTACCGGGAGAGGCGAAGGCCCGGTTGCCAGAATCTGTACGGGGTATATCGAACGCGATCTGACTATGGGTCTCTTCACTGAGTCAGGGATGGCAGCCACTGTGCCACTGGATTGACCGGGTGTTTGGCGGCCTGCTGGTGGGGTTCGGTATGCTGCTGGCACTGACCCAGCAATCGCGCTGAGGGAGTGGGGGAGTCATCCCCCTTATCCACCCCCCGACTGTAGGGGCTTGTTTTTCATGCCTTGTGGTCCGCTTTTCGGTAGAATTGCCGCTCATTTAGAAGTCAGATGAGGCGCGGTATGACGGTCAAGTTCCAGGCATTTCACAGCATCAAGGCGATCAACAATCGGGAGGTGCTGTTCAACTGGTCCAGGACCAATCCCCTCGGTGCCCTGGATCAGGTGTGGCGCCCGAAGAACCGCGACGAGCTGCAGGCGCTGCTGCGTGAATACCCGGAGCGCAAGCTGCGACTGATCGGTTCAGGCCTCTCCTTCGAACCCATTCACAGCGTCTATGCCGAGGGCAGTCAGGCGCTGCTGGTGGATTTGTACCTGCTGCGCGGCCAGCTGGCGAAAACCGCCGATACCGTCACCTATCAGGCGGGTACGCCGCTCGATACCATCTACGCCGATCTCATCGCCATGGAGCGGATGCTGCCGGCATCCCCGGGCGTCATCGGCATCCAGACGCTGGGCGGTGCGCTCAGCACAGGCACCCACGGCCAGGGGCTGCACCAGTCCGCCCTGTGCGATGCCGTGGAGGCGATGACTGTGATGCTGGCCAATGGCGACATCATCCGAGTGGATCGCACCGATCCGCGCTTCGGTGCCTTCGTGATGGGCATGGGCATGCTCGGCATACTGCTCGACGTGCGCCTTCGCACCGTACCGAACCGCATCATGCGTTGCACCAAGTTCACCACCGACTATCCCTTCCTGCTGGCGCACAACGAGCGGCTCAATCGCGAGCACGGTTTTGTGAAGAGCTGGTGGTTCGCCTGGACCGGCGAGAGCCACATCTGGCTGGTGGATCCCGCTTCCGAGGAAGAGGTGGCCCGTTACCGCGCCGCCGGCAGCGAGCCGCTGCTGCTGGAGGGCGATATCGACGCCCGTATGAATGCCACCATAGATGCCACCCTGCAGAAGATGGCGAAAGACACCAAGGATGAGGCGCTGGCAGGGGAGCACTTCGAGACGGTGCGCCGTTTCAAGGATGCCTCCGATCTGGTGGGCAACGTCTACCAGATCCTCTGCAAGGGGATCCCCGCACCCCAGATCAACTGCGAGGTGGCGGTGCCGCTGCATCGCATGAACGAGGCGCTGGAGACCCTGCAAGCGTGGCAGCAGGCCAATCCCGGCGTGCTGCACTACCCCTTTATCCTGCGCTGCACCGGCCCCTCCGAGGCCTGGCTCAGCGCCGCCTACGATAAATCGGTCTGCTGGGTCGGTTTCCTGGTCTATCTGGCGGCAGATGGCACCTTCGTCAACGGCTCCATGGAGCAGATGCGCGAGCTGCAGCAACTGCTGGTGCCCCTCGGTGGCATTCCCCATTTTGGCAAGCATCTGGCGATGGATCTCTACAACTTCCCGGCCCTGTTGCCACGCTGGAACGACTTCCTGGCCCTCAAGGGCGAGCTCGACCCTCACGGCCGCTTTGAGAACCGCTGGCTCAGTGATCTGTTCGCCAACCGGTAAGGATTGAAAATGACCCATATGCAAGATACCCGCGCGCTCATCACCCTGCCGACCAGAGGGGTGTCATCGATATGACAGATATGCAAGACACCCGGATCCCTGTGACCCTGCTGACCGGCTTTCTCGGCAGCGGCAAGACCACCTTGCTCAACCACTGGGTCAAGCAGCCCGAGCTTGGCGAGTGCGCCGTGCTCATCAACGAATTCGGCTCTGTCGGGCTGGATCACCATCTGGTGCAGCAGGTAGACGAGCAGGTGGTGCTGCTCGATTCCGGCTGCATCTGCTGCTCGGTGCAGGGCTCCCTGGTGGAGGCGCTGCAGGGGCTCTTCATGCGCGCCATCCAGCGCAAGATCAAGCCGTTCAAAAGGCTCATCATAGAAACAACCGGTCTGGCCGATCCGGCGCCCGTGCTGTTTACCCTGCGCGAAGAGGGCTTTATCGCCCAGCGCTACCGCTTCGACGGCACAGTCACAGTCGTGGATGCTGGTCATATCGAGCAGCAGCTTATCCAACAGTATGAAGCGGTGAAACAGGTGGCGCTGGCGGATCTGCTGGTGGTGAGCAAGGGGGATCTGGTGGAGGACGAACAGCTGGCGCGGGTTGAGGCCCAGCTGGCCGCCCTCAATCCGGCGGCCCCCATCGAGCGGGTCACCAACGGCGAGCTGTCGCCTGCGGTGCTGGAAAAGCTGGGTGCCTACAACGAGGCGGCGGGGCGTGACGTGCGCCAGCTGCTGGCCTGGCTGCGCACCGAATCCCCCAAGCAGGGACTGGCTTCGCCGATGCAGCCGAAGATGAAGCCGTTCGCCGCCAAGGTGGGCACTGCCGCGCCTACTCACTTCGAGCACGGTAACATAGAGAGCTTCTCCCTGCGTATCGGCGAGCCGCTCAAGCCATCCCGCCTGCTGGCCGCCATCGATGCGGTGCAGGTCCAATATGGCGATGCCCTGCTGCGGCTCAAGGGGATCTTGCAGCTGGAGGGAGAGAGCCAGCCCGTGGTGATCCACGGCGTTCATGGCCAGCTCTATCCGCTGCAGGCATTGGGAGATTGGCCGGAGGGCAAGGCCCAGTCCCGGCTGGTGTTTATCGTGAAAAGTCAGGACAAGGCGGGGATAGAGCGGTTGTTCCTGGATACGCTCAAGGCCCCCGAGCCCAGTCTGGAAGAGCAGCTCAGAGCCATGCTCGGCCAGCCGGATGCCTGACAGGCTGATATGACCCGCTTTCGTGCGGGTCTTTTTTTATCTGAAGAGGAGGTGGCTGCTCATGCCCGATAGCACACACATGGTTACGCCTGCCCAACGCAAGTGGCTGCCGCCGCTGGCGGCGGTCGGCTTCTTCATGCAAACCCTGGATGGCACCATCCTCAATACGGCCCTGCCCAGCATGGCCGAAACCCTGGGGGAGAGCCCGCTGCAGATGCAGTCGGTGATCATCGCCTACATGCTGACGGTGGCGTTGCTCATTCCCGCCTCTGGCTGGTTGGCGGACAGGTTCGGCACTCGCCGTATTTATCTGGCGGCTATCCTGCTGTTTACCGTGGGGTCTCTGGCCTGCGCTGCCGCCAATACGCTGCCCATGCTGGTGGCCGCACGGGTGTTGCAGGGCATAGGCGGCGCCCTGCTGATGCCGGTGGGGCGCCTCGCCGTGCTGAGGGTCTACAGCAAACATGAGTTGCTGCGGGTGATGTCGTTCGTCACCATCCCCGGGCTGGTGGGGCCGCTGATAGGCCCTGCGCTGGGGGGCTGGCTGGTGGAAGTGGCGAGCTGGCACTGGGTGTTTCTCATCAACCTGCCGGTGGGAATACTCGGCTTTATCGCCAGCTGGCACTTCATGCCCGACCTGCGTCAAGGCACGGCCAAGTTCGACTGGCAGGGCTTCGTGCTGTTCAGCGCCGGCATGGTGCTGGTGTCGGTGGGCTTGCAGGGGCTGGGGGAGCACAGCATCTCCACCGGTTGGGCGCTGTTTGCGTTGCTGTCCGGTCTGGCCGCCATGGCGAGCTACTGGCTCTATGCCGCCAATGCCGAGCAACCGCTGTTCAGTCTGGCGCTGTTCAAGACATCCACCTTCGCCATCGGTGTCTGGGGCAACCTGTTTGCCCGCCTCGGCAGTGGCGCCATGCCCTTCCTCACGCCGCTCTTTCTGCAACTGGGGCTGGGGTTCTCGCCGAGCAAGGCGGGGATGACCATGATCCCCACAGTGCTCGGCGCCATGCTGACCAAGACGCTGGTGAACAAGTTGATTCCACGCATCGGTTATCGCCGCATTCTGATCGGCAACACACTGGCGCTGGGTGCCATGATCGCCAGTTTTGCCCTCATCGATAACCAGCTTCCCTATGGGGTGCTGCTGGGCTGGCTGATGGTGTTTGGCGCCATCAACTCATTGCAGTTTTCCGCCATGAATACCCTGACCCTGCAGGATTTGAGTCCGGAGCACGCCAGCAGCGGCAATGGACTGCTGTCGGTGGTGATGCAGCTCTCCATGAGCTTGGGGGTCGCCATCGCCGCCAGCCTGCTGGGGCTTTTCTCCGCCGGTTCGTCAGCCTCGGGTGGGCAGTGGCTGGCCGGTTTCCACCTCACCTATCTGTGCATCGGTCTCATGTCCATGCTGGCGGCGCTCATCTTTGCCCAACTGGCGCGGGACAAGGGGTGAGCGGGTTGTGCCGTCGGCAGTCAGGCTTGAATCGTGGTGAGATAGCTGACCTGGCAGGGTAACTGGGCCAGTACTCGGGGCAGATGCTCGGTCGCCAGGATAAAGGTCTGCTCCGGGTGGCCCGGCGTCCAGGTGAAGGCATCATGGGCCAGCAGGGCCGAGTCCACCAGCAAGGGAATATCAGCCCTCGGCAGGAAGGGGCAGACGGCTCCCGGCAGGCAGCCAATCTCTGCCTGCATCTCCTCGGCGGTGCAGATAGACGGCTTGGCACCGAGCGCGGCCTTGACCGCCTTGTTGTCGAGTCGCCCCTCTTGATGGGTCAGCAGCAGGGCAAAGCGGCCATCCTTGAATTTGAGAAACAGCGTCTTGCTGAACACCGCCTGCCAGCCAAAGCGGGCCCTGACTCTTTCGTCGGTGGCGTAGTCGAGGATGGGCTCGTACTGATAGCGCTGGTGAGGCAATGGGGCCAGTAGCTGGCAGTTGAAGTCGTGAATGGTATCGAGCGGCATAGGGGTCTCCTGTGGCGAGCCCTATCCTGCCAGCCATGGCGGGCCGGGCCCAATCACACTTTCTTATGGCGGATAAGCCGCCTTGCAAGATGCAACAAGGGCACCCTAGGGTGCCCTTGTTGATTCAGTGATGCTGCAGCTCGCGCGCTTCCCAGTGAAAGGGAATGGGGCTGAGTCGCTGGGATGCCTTGTCGTAACCTTGCCACAGCTCGTCCAGCGTGCGGCCATCGACCGGGTGGCGCAGGCTCGGTGCCAGCTCGGCCAGCGGCCAGAGGACGAAGGCATTGGTGAGGATCTCGCCACGGGGTAGCGCGACCGGTACATCGCAGACCAGATCGCCATAGAGCAGCAGATCCAGATCCAGGGTACGCGGGGCAAACTTCTTGGCATCCGGCTCGCGGCCGTGGGCAAACTCCATGGCACGCAGCCGTTGGCACAGGGTGGCCAGCGGCATATCTGTGTCGGTGCCGACTACCAGGTTGTAGAAGGGGCGACCGGCAAAGCCAACCGCCTCGCTCTCGAATACCCGGGAGACGGTGAGCTCGCCCAATTCGGCATGCAGGGCATCAAGACCGGCGCGGATATGGTGCTCCCGCTCGATATTGGAACCCAGGCTGATGTAGATACGGGTCATGCAGTGCTCCCTGTTATCTGGTTGGAGCCCGGGCTGATATAGATGGTGGTCATCAGCAGGCGCTCGCAGCCGGAGTGCGATGGCGCAGTATCTCTACCCCGACGCCAGCCGCATTGGGGACAGCACCCGGTTTGGTCAGGGTGACCTTGACCCATTGCACCCGCTCGTCGGCCAGTACCAGCATGGCGACCTGCTCGGCCATGGTTTCGACCAGCTCCACCACCTTGCTGGAGGCGTGATCACAGATCTTGCGAGAGAGGGTGGCGTAATCCAGTGCCAGATTGATATCGTCGGTTGCAGCGGCGGGACGGTTGTCAAACCCCATTTCGAGGTCGAAACAGAGCTTCTGGCGAATGCCCTTCTCCCACTCATATACACCGATGGTGGTCAAAACCTCGAGTCCGCGAATAAACACCTTGTCCATGACAGTACTTCTTCTTTACTCTTGATGGGCTGTGATGACAGCGCAGGGATGCAGGCTCGGCAAGCAGTTTGCCGCGCGGTCGGTTTGGGCGACACGCCTTTGGGCAACCCCAAGCCAGAGAATGTGGCCCGCATCATACCCCATTCATATCGTGGTAAAAACGACCAAGATGACGGCCCTGACGATTTTGATGATTATTCTGGCCTACCTGGGCGGCTCGCTGTCCAGTGCCGTGCTGGTTTCCCGCATCACGGGTCTGCCGGATCCACGGGATCATGGCTCCCATAATCCGGGAGCGACCAATGTGTTGCGTCTCGGCGGTCGAGTGGCTGCACTGGTGGTCTTGCTGCTCGATGTGCTCAAGGGCACGGCGCCTGTCTATCTTGCCTGGTATCTGCAAATCAAGCCCGTCTACCTCGGCTTTATCGGGGTTGCTGCCTGCCTGGGTCACATGTACCCCATCTTCTTCCACTTTCGGGGGGGCAAGGGGGTGGCGACGGCACTCGGCACCATGATGCCCATTGGCTTCACCATGGGGGGAGCCGTGATCGGCACCTGGCTGCTGGTATTGCTGGTGAGCGGCTACTCCTCGCTGGCCTCCATCATTACCGTGTTGCTTAGCCCACTCTTTACCTATCTGATCAAGCCGGAATACACACTGCCGGTTTCCCTGCTCTCCTGCCTCATCCTTATCCGCCATCACGAGAACATAGCCCGTCTGTTGAAGGGTGAAGAACCCAGAGTCTGGGGCCGCCAGGCACAGCGCCGACAGGAAGAAGTAGGGGAAATGGATGATGTTGCGCAAAAAAGAGACGAACGAGACAAAAAGTGAAATTTCCCGTTGACCACCTGCCTTAAAATCCGTTTAATAGCGCCCACGCCCAGATAGCTCAGTCGGTAGAGCAGGGGATTGAAAATCCCCGTGTCGGCGGTTCGATTCCGTCTCTGGGCACCAAATTTGGTGCCATGAAGTAAAAATTAGTTCATGCACAGTGGTTTAAGTGTGCCGGCTTAGCTCAGTAGGCAGAGCAACTGACTTGTAATCAGTAGGTCACCAGTTCGATTCCGGTAGCCGGCACCATTTATATATTGCCCAGATAGCTCAGTCGGTAGAGCAGGGGATTGAAAATCCCCGTGTCGGCGGTTCGATTCCGTCTCTGGGCACCAAGTACAATTCCTCCTTAGTTCAGTCGGTAGAACGGCGGACTGTTAATCCGTATGTCGCTGGTTCAAGTCCAGCAGGAGGAGCCAACACAAAAGCCCAGCAGCAATGCTGGGCTTTTTCTTTGCCTGTTTTTTACGGCCATAACTGTGCTCGTCTCGCTATCAATCCCCATGGTCAGCCAACAGATAGTTTGCCGGTGCCGGATCATGGTGTCGTGCTCATCATGCTCGCTATAGTGCTCACATCTTCGGATATGTGTAGCCGTAATTCCGCTCCCGGTAACGGGGTGGGGACGAGGGTGGAGGAGAAGAACTATGGGGATCCCCCAAGACAAGGCCGAGCTGCTGCTCGCCATCGACACGAATTTTGGCAAGTTGCTCAAGGCCTTGCAGGCGGTACCCGAGAACCGGGCACAGGAGCTGGTGATGGAAGGGCACAGCAAGGGCACCAGCATGAGCGTGGCCAACCTCATCGGCTGGAATGAGCTGGTGATCAAGTGGATAGAGCGGGATGCGGCGGGCTTGCCGGTAGATTTTCCCGAGACGGGTTTTAAGTGGAACGAGCTGGGCAGGCTGGCCCAAAAGTTCTATCGGGATTATGAGGGGCTGGCCTATCCGGCACTGCTGGCCCGGCTGATGGCGGCCAGGACCCGCATCGTCGAGCTGATCGTGACGCGCAGTGACGATGAGCTGTATGGTCGCCCCTGGTATGAGCAGTGGACCCTGGGGCGGATGATCCAGTTCAATACCGCCTCTCCCTACCACAATGCCAACGGGCGATTGCGCAAGTGGTTGAAGGGGAACTGCATTCGGGTATGAATGTTCCCGGTGTTGTAGATGGCGATGCTGCCCATCTCTGTATTTTCACTACTCATTCCTGTACGCATAACAAGTTCCGGTCCATATCTGGTCCGCTTGGCAACGCTATGTTTGGGGTGAATGGTGTCACTCAGATGAGTAGATGACAGCGTTCGCCGTCAGGTCATTTCTCCGGTCGCCAGCTCCGGTCTTTGCCGCTGAGTGCATCGGTTATGGTAAGACCGGAAGAAGACCGGAGAGACGCAATCAGAGGGATTGGCAGGCAAGAGTGAGTGTGGGCTGTAAGCCTGATGTCAAAATTCACCCCAGCAGAGTTGACTGGATATGTTCAGCGGTGGTCTGGGGAATATCCGGTCGCTTCAATTTTATTTTGGCGGCACCAATCCTACTTCAAACTCCCCAACTTCTGCGCCATCAATTCGAGGGGTTCCTTTTAGGTGAATACGGTACCCTTTGTAAATGCCATAAAAAATCAACGCGGCTATCAATGTAGCAATGTAAGCGATCAGGCCAACGCTCCCAACGACTGAGGCACATTTTGCAGTGCATATAGGAGTAATTGAAGATGTTGGTACTTCACTAATGTTCGAGCAGTTTTTAAGGTGCTTCCACAGCTTCGAGTCCACCTCAAGCTTATGGTCAATGAAGCGCACAATAACTTTGTTCTTACCTTTAATTAGTTCATCCAACCGGTTGTAGAAAGCATCGGTTTCCGAGCCTGTAAATCCAATTGTGTAACCGCCCACGAATAAGTAACTTTTTCAAAAGGATACCTTCGTGGGTAAGCAAATGGACCAAGACAAACTCAAAGCACTGGCCGCTGAGCTGGCCAAAGACATCANTTTCTGGCCTTGTAGCGAATGAACGAACTACTAACTAATTCAGTGATAGCGAAGCCAACAGGCAACTCGTTATTCACGTCAGCTTTCTCAGATTGAAGTAATTTGCCTGGCGGCCATAGCGCCGTGGAACCACCTGATCCCATGCCGAACTCAGAAGTGAAACGCGGTAGCGCCGATGGTAGTGTGGCATTCGCCATGCGAGAGTAGGACACTGCCAGGCACCCAATACAAGAAACCCCGCTCTATGAGCGGGGTTTTTTATTTCCTGAAATTCAAGGGCTTGGCTGTAATGGCTAGGTGATGCTTTCCTTCTGCCCCCTTACTCGTTCATTTTCCCCGTTCTGTTCCGGATGGCTGGGCCATTCAGCGTTATATATCCCCGTCCATGTCGCTTGCTGGGGCTAACGAAAGCCAGGATGTGGACTCTGCTCAATACCATCTCAGCCCGGGTTCCAATTCACACTAATGTGCACCAGGCTTTTCTGCTATTCCCTCCGTTGATAATCACTATTGCTGCTATGGGGGATGACAAGAGGCACGGGATCCATAGACTGTCTCTTTCACGAGCAAGGAGCTGTGTATGTTGGGGATCCACGATCTGGCGTTGTTTATCGTATCTGGTTTGTTGTTGAACATGATGCCCGGGCCTGATTCTCTGCTCATCATGCTGCGCAGCGGCTCTCAGGGCTGGCGGGCGGGTTCCGTGGCTGCGCTGGGGATTGGGACGGGCACCATGGTGCATGTGTTGGCGGCTGCACTAGGGTTGTCGGCTTTGCTGAGCACCTCGGCCGAGCTGTTCACCGTCATCAAGTTGATGGGGGCACTCTATCTGGTCTACCTGGGGCTTTCCATGTTCTGGCAAGGGGCCAAGACGCCTTCTGCTACCAACGCGGCTGTGCCCTTGCCTGTACTCTCCTATGGCCGGATCTTTCGGCAGGGGTTGCTGACCAATGTGCTCAATCCCAAGGTCGCGCTCTTCTTTCTCGCCTTTGTGCCCCAGTTTATCGCCCCGGATGCGCCACAGAAGGCGCTGGCCTTCATTCTGCTGGGCTGTATCTTCAACCTCAATGGCATGCTCTGGTGCCACCTGCTGGCCTTCTCGACGGCCTATGCGAGCCGCAGGGTGAGCTTGCCTGCCCGGCTGGGGCGCTGGCTCAACCGTCTGATGGGGGGCTTGTTCGTGGGGCTGGGCATCAAGCTTGCCAGCGAGTAAATGGCAGCCATAGAAAAAGGCGTATCCCATTGCTGGAATACGCCTTCGTCTGCACTGCAGCAGATCTGACCGAGATCAGTTCATGCCGTAGCGCTTGAGTTTCTTGCGCAGGGTGCCACGGTTGATGCCCATCATCACAGCGGCGCGGGTTTGGTTACCGCGGGTATATTGCATGATCACGTCCAGCATGGGAGCTTCGACTTCGGAGAGGACCATATCGTACAGATCAATCACTTCCTGACCGTTCAACTGGGCCAGGTAGTTACGCAGGGCCTGTTGCACAGAGTCACGCAGGGGGCGCTGGGTCGGCTCGGCAGCGTGATTGTGAGTAGTTGTTACCAATGCATCAGAAGTCAGGGTTTGTTCGAACATATTCGGTCGGCTCTTTAGTTATGCGTTAACCTAATCCATCGAAATACGCTTCGAGTGCCTCTAGTTGTGCGTCTGCACAATCCAGGGCATTGAAGTGCTTACGGAATTCTCGGCCCGTCTCTTCTTCATCCAGATACCAGCCCACGTGTTTACGGGCAATGCGCGCTCCCAGATATGCACCATAAAACTGGTGCAGGTTGGTTACATGCTCGTTCATCAGGGTGCGAACCTCTTCCCTTTCGGGAGGCGGCAGCTTGGTGCCCGTCTCAAGAAAATGACGGATTTCCCGGAAAATCCAGGGTCGTCCTTGCGCTGCACGGCCGATCATCACGGCATCAACGCCGGTATAGTCGAGGACATACCGGGCCTTCTCCGGGCTGTCTATGTCGCCATTGGCGACAACAGGAATCGATACGGCCTGCTTAATCGCCTTAATCGTGTCGTACTCAGCGTGACCCCGGTAGAGGCAGGCACGGGTACGACCATGCACGGCGAGGGCCGCGATACCGCAATCTTCGGCGATTCGGGCGATCTCCTCGCCATTGCGGTTATCCGGATCCCATCCTGTGCGGATCTTCAAGGTAACAGGCACATCCACTGCATCCACTACGGCCCGGCAGATAGTTCTGACCAGATCGGGATGGCGCAGCAGGGCGGAACCTGCCAACTTCTTGTTCACTTTTTTTGCTGGGCAACCCATGTTGATGTCGACGATCTGAGCGCCCTGCTCCACGTTGTAGCGGGCGGCAAACGCCATCATCTCTGGGTCGGCTCCGGCAATCTGGACCGATCGCAAGCCACCTTCTGCAGAGTGATCCATTCTCATCCTGGTTTTCTGGGTATCCCAGACATCCGGGTTGGCCAGCAGCATCTCGGAAACGGCCATGCCGGCACCCAATCGCAAACAAAGTTCACGAAATGGTCGGTCTGTTACACCGGCCATGGGCGCCACAATCAAGGGTGTTTCAAGCGTGTGGGGACCTATCTGCATTCCACGGTTACCATCGGCTTAGGGCGGCGTATATTACGCATTTTTTAGTCAGGAGAAAAGGTTAGTATTTGAGCGTCAGCCATTTTTTTCTGAAAAAAACGTCGCGCCAAGGCTTGCAAATTCAGGAGTGCTTGAAAATCAGGCATATTGTCGGGGTGGATCTGCGGGGTCAAATGAGTGGGTAGCTCGACGATTTGGCTGTCCCCCTCCCGTACTGGTTTGCGCTATTATACCGGCCTTGAATCGAGCAAAGGCTCCAAACAATTTCATTACAAACAGATTGGGGATGTATGACGTCAAGGTTCATCAAATCTCTCTGCCCATGCCTGCTTGGGGCCATGCTGGGCTCAGCCCAGGCACAGACGGTCAGTTTCAGCGAAGCCTGGAGTCGGGTTATCCAGCAGGATGACGGATTGGCGGCAGAACAGGCCGGTGTGGATAGAGCCAAGCAACTGCGCGAGGCTGCCAAGGCCATGTATCTGCCCAAGGTGGATGTGGGGGCCAGCTATACCCACCTCGATCAGCCGATGGAGCTCGACATGATGGATCTCAATCCTATCGCCAACCATCCGGAATTTGGCAAGGTGCTGGCCCCTGTCATGCAGGCGCTCAATCTCTCCGCCAGTGATTTCGTGACTCCCCTGACCAAGCAGAATGTGGTGACCAGTTCGGTCAAGATGCTGTGGCCACTGTTTACCGGTGGTCGCATCGATGCGGCGCAGGATATCCGTCAGGCTCAGGTGAGCGAAGCGCAGCAGCTGCTGGTGCTCAAGCAGCAATCCACCTTCGAGAGCCTCTCCCAGACCTATTTCGGCGTAGTGCTGGCCGCGCAGGTGGTGCAGACCAAGCAGGAGATAGAGCAGGGGCTGGCCCATCATCTGGATCATGCCAAGAAACTCGAAGCCCAGGGCCAGATCGCCAAGGTCGAGCGCCTCTCTGCCCAATCTGCCTATGACAGGGCGCGCATCGACACCCAGAAATCCCGCCGCACTCTGGAGATAGCTCAGCTGGCGCTGGGCCACATGCTCAAACTCAAGCAGGCCGAGCCCAACACCCAGCTCTTCATCAATGAGGGTATGCCGCAACTGGATGCCTTCGTGCAGGAGACCCTGGCGGTCCACCCTGGCCTCAAGCTGCTGGCCGCCAAGAAGGAGCAGGCTCAGGGTCTGATCAAGCTTGAGAAGGGCAAATATGCCCCCGAGCTGTTCCTGTTCGGTAACTACAACCTCTATGAAGATGACTCGCTGGCCTCTAAAACCACGCCTGACTGGCTGGTTGGCGTCGGGGTCAGTATGCCGCTGGTAAGTCGGGATGGGCGCTCTGAAACGGTGCAGGCGGCCAAGAGCGCCGAGTTGCAGGTCAATCTGCTGCAGGCCAAGACCCGCCAGGATCTGGAGTTGCTGGTCGAGAAGACCTGGCGCGAGGCGGCGCAGGGGCTGGAGGAGTATCAGGCACTCTCCTCTTCCCAGGCCCTGGCCGAGGAGAACGTACTGCTGCGGGACAAGGCATTCGGTCAGGGGCTGTCCACGTCGCTGGATGTGGTCGATGCCCGTAACCAGCTGGCGGGGGTCAAGACCCAACGCGCCGCCGCTGCCTATCAATATGTGATTTCGCTGGCTCGCCTGTTGGCACTCTCCGGTCAGATGAATAGTTTCAATCAATATCAGCATGGTCAGGCAATAAAGGTGAATTCATGAGTCATTCCCCCATCAAGAAGAAGATGAGCCAAGGCAAGCCGCTGTTGTTGCCACTGGCATTGGTGTTGCTTGCTCTCTGGCTGGGCTGGCGCTTCTGGCTTGCCTATCAGCCTGAGCCGGTTCGCTTGCAGGGCCAGATAGAGGCGCAGCAGTATTCGGTTTCTTCCAAGGTGGCGGGCCGGATCGACGAGGTGCTGGTGAAGAAGGGTGACGTGCTGGCCAAGGATCAGCTGGTATTCACCCTGGCCAGCCCCGAGATTGAGGCCAAGCTGAGCCAGGCCAAGGCGGGTCAGGCTGCGGCCGGGGCCATGGCCGAAGAAGCCGAGAAAGGGGCGCGTGCCCAGCAAATCGCTGCAGCCAAGGATCAGTGGCAAAAAGCCAAGGCGGCCGCCCAGCTGCGTGGCAAGACTTACGAGCGTATCGCCAGTCTGCACCGTGATGGGGTCATGCCGCTGCAAAAGCGCGATGAAGCCTGGACTGCCTGGCAGGCGGCCAAGTACAGCGAAGGCATGGCCTGGCAGCAATATCAAATGACCCTGGAAGGGGCACGGGAAGAGACCAAGGTGGCGGCCCGTGAGCAGGCCAATATGGCGGCAGGCTCGGTGGCGGAAGTGGAGGCTTATCTGGCCGATACCCGCATCGCCAGCCCCCACTCAGGTGAAGTGTCCCAGGTGTTGTTGCGTAGTGGCGAGCTGGCGCCGCAGGGATTCCCCGTGGTGACGCTGCTCGACATGGGGGATGCCTGGGCCCAGTTCCATGTGCGTGAAGACTTGCTGCCCCGCTTTGCGTTGGGTACCGAGTTTGACGCCACCATTCCTGGTCTGGGTGAGCAGACGGTCCGCTTCAAGGTCACTCATGTGGCCGTGATGGGGGATTTTGCCACCTGGCGTGCTACCGATACCCGTCAGGGCTTCGACATGAAGAGCTTCCAAGTGGAGGCGCGCCCCTTGCAGCCGGTTGACGGTCTGCGAGTTGGCATGAGTGTGCTGGTCGAACTCTGATGAGACATGAATGGCGGCGATTGTGGCAGGACCCCTTCGGTCGTGCCCTGATGAGCTGGGTTCCCCTCTTGCTGATGAGTATCCTCTGCTGGATCTTCTCGGCCGGGTTGGCGCGTGATCTCAAGGTTGGTCTTGTGGATCTGGATCGGAGTGTCCTCTCCCGCCAGCTGGCATTTTCGCTGGATGGTTCCGCCGGCCTGCGCCTCACGGGTCAGTTTGATTCCATCGATGAGGGGGCTCGCGCCCTACGAGGGGGGGAGATCTACGCCCTGGTGGTGATCCCTCATCATCTGGAGCGGGATGCCCGCCAGGGGACCCAGCCCCAGGTGACAGTGTTCAACAATGGCCAGTTCATCCTGATTGCCAAGCTGGTCAACTCGGCGCTGGCCCAGGTGGTCGGCACTCTCAATGGTCAGGTAGGCGTGCTCGCAGCCATGGCCGATGGCAAGGTACTATCCGGCGCCGTGGGGCAATCCGTGCCTATCAGCAGCCAGGTGACGGCGCTTTACAACATCAATTCCAGCTATGCCCAGTTTCTGCTGAGCGCCCTGCTGCCTGCGGTATGGCAGATACTGGTGGTGCTCTACGGGATCAATGCCCTGGCTCGCACCGATCGATTGGGGCTGGACTGGACCACTCAAGGGGTTTGGTTCGGCCTCTGGCGCATTTTGTTGCCTCATGTATTGATTGGGTGGGCTTGGGGCCTGGTGTGGAGCCTGCTGCTGTTCAAGGCGTTTAGTTATCCCATGCAAGGCAGCTGGCTGGTGCTGACACTGGGTCTTGGGCTCGCCTCGGCCGCCTGCGTCAGCATGGGGGCCTTCTTTTACGGGATGATTCGGGATCCGGCCCGTGCCTTGTCGCTGGCGGGCGCCTATACAGCGCCGGGATTTGCCTTTATGGGGGTGACTTTCCCGGTCAGTGCCATGGGTGATTTTGCCCAGTTCTGGCGAAGTCTGTTGCCCATCTCCCACTATGTGGAGCTGCAGATAGGGCAGACCAACTACGGTCAGCCGCTCGGTGCCGCCTTGCCCCAGTTCGGCGCCCTGCTGCTGTTTTTACTGCCGTTGTTGCTGGTTGCTCGTCGTTACAAGCAACAGGCCGATCTTGCTCGTCAGACAGCCTATAAGGAGCCGGAACAATGCTAGGTTTCTGGGATCTGTTGCGGCTGGAGCTGCGCACCCTGCTGGCCGACAGGGCCATCATGCTGACCCTGTTTGGCGGGGTACTCTTCTACTCCTTCCTCTATCCGCAACCTTACCTGCACCAGTTGCCGCGGGAAGAGGCGGTGGTGGTGGTCAACGAAGATGGCAGTCAGCTCTCTCGCCAGCTGGAGTTCATGGCCGATGCCACCCCCCAGGTGAAACTGGTGGCGCGGGCGGCCAGTCTGGATGAGGCGCGTCATCTGCTGCTGACGGGCAAGGGCCGCGGTATCCTGCACATCCCTCGCCATTTTTATCGGGATCTGATGCAGGGCAAGAGCGTCACTCTGGGTTTCGCCGGTGATGCCTCCTACTTCCTGGTTTACGGCACCATCGCCGAGGGCCTTGCCCAGGCCGGTGGCTCGCTCGCTGCGCAGGTGAAGGTCGCTCGGCTGCTGAGCCATGGCGAGGCCTTGCCCCAGGCCGCCACGGGCTGGAATGCAGTGGCACTCAACGTGCTGCCCGTTTTCAATCCCACTATGGGTTATGTGAACTATGTGGTGCCGGCGGTGTTCGTGCTGATCCTGCACCAGGTGTTGCTGATGGGGACGGGGATCTTGGGGGCGACCCAGAATCAACGCAGTGGGCGCGGTGAGCATGGTTATTGGCAGAGTGCCCCTGTGCTGGCCCTATTGCTGGCCAGAACCCTGGTGGTGGGCGGGCTCTTCGTGCTGCCCGTGGCCTACTTTTTCGGCTTCTGCTTCGATCACTACAACATAGTGCGTACCGCAGAGCCGGCCGCGCTGTGGTTGTTCACCCTGCCGTTCTTGCTGGCGACTACCTGGCTGGGGGTGCTGCTGGGCGCCCTGTTTACACGGCGGGATTTGCCAACCCAGGTGGTGCTGCTCTCCTCCATGCCGCTGGTCTTCCTGGCGGGTTTCATCTGGCCGCTGGAGCTGATCCCGACCCCGCTCAACTGGCTGGCCCAGTGGGTGCCGAGTACTCCGGCCATCGAGGGCTTCTTGCGTCTCAACCAGATGGGCGCCGATTTTGACCAGGTTTCCCGCTACTGGTGGCAGTTGTGGGGACTGGCATTGCTCAACGGCGGCCTCGCTTGCTGGGTGCTGGCATGGCGCCAGCGGTCCGTGCCTGCCGTCAATTGAACCCTGCCCGATATGGAAACGGTCAGCTGAGGCTGACCGTTTTTTTAATTGGCTGGCAGGATTAACCGCGTTGCAGTGTGGGGTCACTGATGGCGTAGATATTCCCTTGCGCCGTCCCATCGACAAGCAGGCGCAATCCGTGTGCGGCCACATCCTGACGTCGTACTAGGCCGTGCATCTCTTTCCCCTGACTCAGTTCCGCCTGTCCAGTGGCGTCACCGTCCTGCAAGCCCGCCGGGCGCAATATGGTCCAGCTCAGTGCGCTGCTTTGCAGCCAGCTCTCGGCCAGACTCTTCAAGCGCACCTCATGACCGAAGGCAGCCCGCGCCCGCTCTGGCAGGTATTGCCAGCTGTCGCCGCAACCGAGCGAGGTGACCAGCAGCAAGCGTGTCAGCCCGGCTTGTTCCATCTCGTCGATCATATGGCGATTACCCAAATAGTCGACGGGTTCCGGTTGGCGGAAACTGCCGAGGGTCGAGACTACCCCGGCCTCGTGGCCAGCCAGCCTGCAAGCTTGCGCCACTGCCTCCTGATCGAGGGCGTCACCTTCAACGACCTCGACCCCCAATGTACTCAGCTCTGCTGCCATCTCCGGGTTACGGACCAAGGCCACGACTCTGTGACCCTGGCTCAAGGCACAATGGGTGAAGGCGCGGCCCAGCCCGCGGCTGGCTCCGAAGATAAGTGTGGTTGGCATGGTTCTGCTCCCTTTGGCGAAAGGGTTAGCCTAGAGGGTTGGCATTGCTCTGTAAATGAGAGTTGTTTTTATTTGGTGGCGGGTAAGCAGGGAGGCACTGCGAGCCCGGCCAGCTGGCACGGGCTCGCGTGGAGATCAGCCGTTGTAGTGGCCTATGTTGGGGCGACGACTGGGGCCATGCAATGGGACATCAACTGGGTTGAACGCCTTGATCGCTTCAAAGGCGAAGTCACCGATGGCATGGTGCAGGCTCTGGGGGCTGTGGTTGGTGATGATGACGATGCTTTTGGAGAGGTTGCGCCGGCGGCGCAGCAGGTGGCCGAGGAAGCTGGACTGGCTCTCCGCCATCTTGGCACGATTGGCCGCGACTTCGTCGATGATCAGCAGGTCGACCTCTTCCAGGGCGCGGCGGTACTGATTGCGCTCCTCCTGATCCTGGATCACGTTGAAGAAGAGGCGATCTACTATGGAGGCCCACTGTTGAAAGATTACCGACTTCTGATGGCGTTCGATTAGTTCATGAGCCACGGCGCCTGCAAGAGTAGATTTCCCTGTGCCGAAATCACCGTATATTAAGATGCAACTCCCACCTTTCGATTCCCAGTGCTCAAATCCTGCAATGAATTGTCGAGCGCTATTTACACCATCATTCATAGCTGGATCTAAGGTATCTATTTTGTCAAAAACCCAGTCTGTATTTAGGTCTGCTGCTGCGATGAGCTTCTTGATCCTATCTTGGCGAGCCACCTTTTGCAGTTCGCGTACCTCGGCGTTGGCCTTGGTATCGTACTCTTTGCGCAGCGTCTCATAGTCGTACTGGCCGCCACCGGTCTGGGCCTGCAGACGGCGAATGCGCTCAAGCAGGCCGCCCACGTGCTGGCTCAGCTCCGGATCGTGAATTCGGTGATCCTGTTTGGCCTTTGCGATCTTCTGGCGCTTGGCCTCGATCTCTTCCAGCTCCTGGCGCAGGGGATCGTTCGGGTCAGTCATTGTGCACTCCTTCGAGGATGCTGATGATGTGATTCAGTATTTCACATGTTTACTGGCTTTTATCACAAGATATCTATTCTTCGTCCGTCTGATTTTTTGCTTCAGTTAGGCGCTTTACCTCTTCCATCATTTCTACCGCTCTTTTGCTCGGTCCGGTGTATACGGTGGCTGACGTGACCTGCTGGTAGCCTTTCGCTTCCATGGGTTGGCGACGGACGTAGCGGCGGGTCTTGAGGGCGCGAATGAACTTGAGCATCCATTGATGCTGGGAGTCGAACACCTCGGGGCGGCCCAGCCAGTAGGCGATGAACTCCCCCAGATCCTCTTCGTTGTAGCTGGCATCGATCACCCCGCACAGGCGGGCGAGGGCGGGCAGCTCTTCATCCGGTCGCCATTGCAGGTGCATCTGGAAGGGGCGCTCCGGCAGCGGGCTGCGCACCTTCTGGGTCAGCAGCGGCAGCTGGAACGGACACTGATGGTAGTGCTCACTGTCAGCCTGCGCCTCGACCTGCAGCAGGCCGGCTTCCATCAGCTCGTCGAACAGTTCGGTCAGCTGGCGGGCGTTGACCTGAAAACAGAAGCCGCTGGGATCGCTTGGATCAACCACTGCCAATGAGCGCCCAAGCTCGGGATAGTTGAGTCGGGCCAGCTGATTTTCCAGCACCAGTCTGCGCAGCTGCAAGGTATAGAGGCTGCGAGCCGGATGGGTCAATCTGGGATGGGCGAGGGCGCTGTATTCGGCTGGTGTCATGATGTTCTTCAGGGGCTGGCGTGGGAGGCATTATCCCCCATGGCGGGGCCTCATACAATTCGCGGCTGGCAAGAGGGGGATGGCTTGCCTGAATGTACCACTTGGTGGGTAGTCATGGCCATGAACCATGATCCCCTTCACGGACTTTACCACCCTGTTGGGGCAAGCTTGCCCACAGACTGCCCCATCGCAGCGAATGGACTCTGACTATGCCTTTGAGCGCTAAATACTGGTTACCCCTCTTTGCACCCCTGCTGATCCTGATGTTGCCTACCGCCAGCTTCGGCCTGGCTGGCTTCACAGTGATAGAGCAGCGGATCCTCGCCATCTTTGTGATGGCTACCCTCTGCTGGGTGCTGGAGCCGATCCCCATCTTTGCGACTTCGGTACTGATCATTGTGCTGGAGTTGCTGTTGGTGTCGGACAGCGGGATCAAGTGGTGGCAGCCTGCCTCCCCTTCTGCGGAGTTTGGCACCCTGCTCAGCCACAAGGAGATAATGAGTACCTTCGCTTCGCCCATTATCATGTTGTTTCTTGGTGGTTTTTTTCTGGCGATCGCGGCGACCAAGTATCGGCTGGATATGAACCTGGCGCGCGTCATGCTCAGGCCGTTCGGCCAGAATCCCAATAGGGTGCTGCTGGGGTTGATGGGGATCACCGCCACCTTCTCCATGTTTATGAGCAATACCGCCACCACCGCCATGATGCTCTCCATTCTGACCCCCGTACTGGCCTTGCTGGGGCCGCGTGATCCCGGTCGTATCGCCTTCACCCTTGCCATCCCGGTGGCGGCCAACCTGGGGGGGATTGGCACTCCCATCGGCACGCCACCCAATGCGGTGGCCCTCAAGTATCTGGTAGGAGACGATGCCATCAGTTTCGCCGCCTGGATGAGCTTTGGCGTGCCCTTCGTGCTGCTGATGCTGGGGTTTGGCTGGTTGCTGCTGATCAGACTGTTTCCCTGTGAGCAGGGTCGCATCGATCTCGAGATCAAGGGCCATTTTCTCAAGACGCCCAAGGCGCTGCTGGTCTATGCCACCTTCATCCTCACCATTGGCCTCTGGCTGACTGGCGATTGGCACGGTATCAACTCCTATACGGTCGGTCTGGTGCCGGTGGCTATCTTCCTGATAGGCCAGGTACTCACCAAGGACGATTTGAAAAAGGTCTCCTGGGACGTGCTCTGGCTGGTTTCCGGCGGTATTGCACTGGGGATGGGGCTGGAGAAGTCGGGATTGGCGGCCAGTCTGGTGCAGGCCATTCCATTCAGTCAGTGGCCACCCATGCTGATCATGGTGGGGGCGACGGGGCTCTGTCTGCTGATGGCCAATTTCATGAGCAATACTGCCTGTGCCAACCTGTTGCTACCCATGGTGGCCGCTCTCGGCTCCTCGCTGGATCTCGGCTCGGTCGGTGGCAGCATGGGCTTGATCCTGAGCGTGACCTTTGCCGCCAGCCTCGGGATGGCGCTCCCCATCAGCACACCCCCCAATGCGCTGGCTCATGCCAGCGGCAATGTGGATACTCGTCATATGGCGCTGGTGGGGGTCAGTTGCGGCGGCGTTGGCTTCTTGCTCTGCCTGGCCATGATAGCGCTGCTCAATGCCATAGGGTTTGTGCAATGAGCGAGCCCCATCCCCTTCATTTGCGTTACTTCAGCGATCCGCTGCGCCAGCGCACCCTGGCGGCGGGGGAGCAGTTGCTGGAGCAGGGAGAGCATAACGATCGGCTCTATTTGCTGCGCAGCGGGCGGGTAGAAGGCACCATCATGGCTGAGAGCGAGCGCCAGCGAGTGCCAATCATGATAGTGGAGGCGGGCAACTACCTCGGGGTGCATAGCTATTTCTCCCGGGGGGCCAGTTATTGCAGGCTGGTGGCGCAGGAGCCGTGCGAGCTGGCCTGGCTCGATCGCAATACCCTGCCGGTCGAGCCCGAGCGGTTCGGCTCGCTGGCCGATCAGTTCATGCCGGTCATCATGGCCGAGCTGGCCCAGCGCCAGCGCAAGGTCAATCATGCCTATCTGGAGCGGACTCGCACCCAGCTGAGACTGCTGGAGGCGGAAAAACTGAGTCTGCTTGGCCAGCTGGCGGCAGGCTTGGCCCACGAGCTCAATAACGCCATCGGGGTGGTGACACGCAATGGCAGCGGTCTGGTCGATTTTCTCGGCGACATGCTGCGGCAATATTATCCCAGAGAGTTTCGTCTGTTTCGCCAGGGACTGGAGGCGGGACAACTGAGCTCCAGCGCCGAAGTGAGGCGGGATGCCCGGCGGCTGGAGGAGCAGTTCAGGCTGGCCCCGGAGCAGGCCAAGCTCCTGGCGCGGATCCTCAATGGGGAACAGCCCACTCGGGCACGGATGCGGGATCTGCTGGGGGTAGCCAACTACTGGCAGCTTGGTCGCGATTGTCACGACATGCAGCTGGCGGTGAACCATGCGGCGGCGATCGTGCGTTCAGTCAAGCAGTTGGGGGGCGCCGATGGTGAGCGTCGTCACGGCGTGAAGGTGCGCGATACGCTTGAGCAGGCGCTGGCGTTACTGCAGAGCTCGTTGCGCCAGGTTCAGGTTGAACCTGTGCTGGAGGGAGATCCCCGACTCTGTGCCAACGAGGCCGAGCTGGTGCAGGTATGGGCCAATATTCTGAAAAACGCGCTGGATGCCCTGCAAGCGACCGCAGATCCGAAGATCTGGCTCCACTGCCGGACCCATGACGAGTGGATCGAGGTGACCCTGGCCAACAATGGCCCCGTGATACCGCCCGAGTTGCAACCCCGCATCTTCAAGCCCAATGTCACCACCAAGCGTGGCGGGCTTTCGTTCGGATTGGGGCTGGGGCTGGCCATTGCCGAACGGGTAGTGACCAGCTATGGCGGCGAGATTTCGCTTGTCAGCGAACCTGGCCTGACGGCATTCAAGGTGAGATTACCGAGGGAATATGGACAAGATGAATCTGATATGTGTGGATGATCAGCGGGAGGTGCTCAACGCCATCAGCCGCGATCTGGCGCCGTTGGCCAGCTGGCTCAGGGTGGAAGAGTGCGAATCGGCACAGGAGTGTCTGACCCTGATGGAGGAGCTGGATGCCGCCGGGGAGCAGATTGCGCTGGTGGTGTCGGATCATGTGATGCCGGGCCTGAGCGGAGTGGAGCTGCTGACCCGGATCGGGCTGGATGGGCGCTTTCCTCATACTCGCAAGATCCTGCTGACCGGACAGGCGACCCACAAGGACACCATAGCGGCCGTCAATCTGGCCCGCATCGATCACTACCTTGAGAAACCCTGGCAGGGCGCCGAGCTGCTGCGGGTGTGCCGCTGCCTGCTGACCGAATTCGTGTTGGCTGCCGGAATTGACTACCAATCGTTTATCAAACAACTGGATGCGGAGACGCTCTATAAGAAATGGGAATGATTGTCATAAATTGACGTCTTGGTGCACATGTCTCTGTCGATTTGGTCTAGGCTTATTCTTTAAATAACCAGTTGACTAATAAGAGCTTTGTCAAGATGTCAAAAGCCGGATTACGGATCTTGGTGGTGGAGGATGAAGCCGTTTTTCGCCACTCTCTGGTAACTTATCTCGAGCATGACGGGGCGTGCGTATTTCAGGCCGAAGACGGGATAGAAGGCCTCTCTGCCGCCGCGATTTATCACCCCGATGTGGTGCTGTGCGATCTGAACATGCCCAACATGGATGGGCATGAGGTCATCGCCTGCCTCTCTGCCCGCTATCCCCATATTCCCGTCATCGTCATCTCGGCCCAGAGCAAGATGGAGGCGGTCGAGCGTGCGCTGCGCGCCGGTGCCCGTGATTATCTCATCAAGCCGGTGTCTGATTATGGCCTGGTGCGCCACAGCATAGAACAGTGTTTGACGGCCAACTATGGTTATGGGCAGCAGCTGGAACTGATGGATCACATCGACTTCTTTCGTGATCACGACAAAGCCGCCACCCGCTTGCTGGCTTGGCTGAGGCCGCCATCACTGCAGGAGTGGGGTCCATGGCAAGTCACCTTCAAGGGGATGGGCAACCTGTTTATCCCGGATACCTTCAAGGTGGATGACAAGCTGCTGGTACTGGTGATGGAGCTGCCGATCCTCGGGGTGGATGCGGCTTTCTGCGGCGCCCTGGTGCGTTCCCTGATGAATGCCCCCTATCGCCAGTTCCAGCACAAGGAGAGCCTGCTGCTGACCCAGCCGCACCGGCTGCTCGACTACCTCAATCTGCAACTTATCGAATCCGGTCTGCGTCACGCCTTTGCCATGGCGGCTCTGCTGTTTGATCAGGAGGACGGGCTGGTATTTGCCAATGCCGGGCTGACTTCACCGCACTGGCTTATGCGAGCTGGTGGTTTGCCGCTCGGTCTGATGCGCAGCAGCCACTACCCATTGCACAAGCGCAGCTGGCACGAACCCTTTGACCTGCAGTTTCACAACGATAGCGGCAGTGCTCTCCATATGCAGGTACGCCATCACTGATGGCTGGTTTGTGGCAGACAAAGACAAACGGGGCGCCCAATGGGCGCCCCGTTTGTTTCTCACAACCCTGACCGGTTAGGCGGTGGCGGACTGCAGTTTCTTGTCGTGCTCTTCGGGCTCTTCTGCCGGACCTTCGGCGCCGTGCATCCAGTAGACCAGACGGTTGGCCATGGTCAGCAGGATCAGGGCACTGATCACGGCAGCGATGGCAATGCCGCCGAAGATGGCGATGGGGCCTGCTTCACCAACGAAGGAACCAATCAAGCCTGCAACATAGTTGGCCACAGCGATGAAGCCGAGCCAGGCACCCATCATCAGGGAGGCCAGACGCAGCGGAGCCAGCTTGGTCACCATGGACATACCGATCGGGGAGAGGCATAGCTCACCCAGGGTGTGGAACAGGTAGGCCCCGACCAGCCAGAACATGGAGGTTTTGACGCTCTGATCACCACCCTGTTCCAGCACGGCACCGATCATGAACAGGAAGCCCACGGCCAGGAACAGCAGACCCATGGCGAACTTCACCGGTGAGTTCGGTTCTTTGTTGCCAAGCTTGATCCAGATGGCGGCGACTATGGGGGCCAGCGTGATGATGAAGAAAGGATTCAGAGTTTGGAACCAGGCGGTCGGCACTTCAAAGCTGCCGATCATGCGGTCGGTATACTGCTGAGCATACAGGTTCATCAGACCACCGGCCTGCTCGAAGCCTGCCCAGAAGATGATGGTGAACAGACCCAGCACCAGGATCACCTTGATGCGATCCATTTCCTGCTTGGTCAGCGGTGCTTTCTGTTCCTTGTTGCGTTGTTCCGCTGCGCGCTGGGCAGCGGGCACGCGACCTATGTCACCCAGGAAGCGTTGCGCCATGGTGGCCTGTACGACCAGAGAGAGCAGCATGCCGATACCGGCGCTGACGAAGGCGGCTTGCCAGCCATAGGCAGTGGCAGCGGCGCCACAAATCACGCCAGCCAGCAGGGAACCCAGGTTGATGCCCATGTAGAAGATGGTAAAGGCGCCGTCACGACGGTGGTCACCTTCCTTGTAAAGGTCACCCACCATGGTGGAGATGTTCGGCTTGAACAGACCGTTACCCAGGATCAGCAAGCCAAGACCCGCGTAGAAAACACTGACGACCATGTCAGGAAACATGGCGTGTGGCAGAGCCAGGGTGAACTGACCCGCAGCCATAAGGACAGCACCGATCAGGATGGCGCGACGCTGGCCGAGGAAGGTATCAGCCAACCAGCCTCCAATCAGCGGAGTGATATAAACCAGGCCGGTATAGATGCCGTAGAGCTTGAGGGCATCAGCCTGAGTCCAGCCCATACCGCCGTTGGCAGTCATGTCTGTCAGATAGAGCACGAGCACGGCCCGCATGCCGTAATAGGAGAATCTCTCCCACAGTTCGGTACTAAAGAGCAAAAAAAGCCCTTTAGGGTGACCTAAAAAGGTCCCTTTGGACGGATTATTCATTGGAACTTCCACCTGTGTCTTATATTTTTTTAGGAGTTTTATGCAAGGGCTAGGAACAAGCCTTAATCCTTATAGAACAAGCGTGATTAAATTACAATATTATGATTTAGATTGTTTATAAAATGAAAAAGGGCATCGAACGATGCCCAGTTTTTTATTCTGTAGATAGGTTAAATATTCAGCGTTTACAACTGTTTGACAAACTGCTTCAGCCAGGCGGTGAATTCACCGTTCAGTTCCGGATGGCGTACCGCGTATTCCACATTGGCTTTCATGAAACCCATCTTGCTGCCGCAGTCGTGGCTGCGTCCTTTCATGAAATAGGCGTTGACCTGCTCATGTTCCATCAGCATGGCGATGGCATCGGTCAGCTGGATCTCGTCACCTGCACCGACGGGGGTGCGCTCCAGCAGCGGCCAGATGTTGGCTGACAGCACGTAGCGGCCGACCACGGCCAGATTGGAAGGCGCTTCGTCACGGGGCGGCTTCTCGACAATGGCCTGCATCGGCAGGGACATGCCCTCGGTCAGATCTTCCCCCTTGATATCGGCGATGCCGTACTTGTCCACTTCACTCTCTGGAACCGCCTCCACCATGATCTGGCTGATCTGATCCCCTTCGAACATGTGTACCATTTCGGCCAGGTTATCGCGCTTGAGGTTGCTGGCCATGTCATCGATCAGCACGTCCGGCAGCAGCACGGCGAAGGGGTTGTCGCCGATCAGCGGACGGGCACACAAGATGGCATGACCCAGACCTTTGGCCTCGCCCTGGCGCACATGCATGATGGTGACATCTTTGGGGCAGATGTGTTGCACCTCCTCCAGCAGCTGCCGCTTGACCCGCTTCTCCAGGGTGGCTTCCAGTTCGAAGCTCTTGTCGAAGTGGTTCTCGATGGAGTTCTTGCTCGAGTGGGTCACCAGGATGATCTCCTTGATGCCGGCAGCGATGGCTTCACGCACCACATACTGGATCAGCGGTTTGTCGACCACGGGCAGCATCTCTTTGGGGATGGCCTTGGTGGCAGGCAGCATACGGGTGCCCAAACCGGCAACGGGAAGAACGGCCTTGCGTACAACGAGCTGTGTCTTTTTCATGGAGAGAGTCCAGAGATACAAAGTGGCCCCATGATACCCGAAGAAAAATAGGGCAGCCACAGGCTGCCCTCATGATGGAAGGTGTCCAAACCGGCTATTTGACGATGATCATGTCCCGATTTGCTTCCAGGGTTGCCGGCCCTATGCCGCTGACATCCGCCAGTTGTTCAACCGTGGTGAACTTGCCCTGCTTCTCACGAAAATCGACGATGGCCTGCGCCTTCTTCTCCCCGATCCCCTTGAGGGCAGTTAACTCATTGATACTGGCCGTATTCAGGTTCACCTTACCACTCTCCTTGGCGGTGGTGACCGTGGTGGCTGGCTTGGCAGCCGGCTTGTCGGCGGCCAGCAAAGGCTGGCTCAACAGGGGCAGGCAGCTCAGCAGCAGGGTGGCGGTCAGGGTCTTGTAGTTCATTGCTTCATGTCCTTATGTTGCGTCGAATGACTATTGAGAATTAGCCGAGTCGCGCCACTTTTTGTCTGTCAGAAGTGACAGGTAATAACTCAGCTAAATCAGCTATAAGCCATACCAATCCAAAATAGGTACACTGTGTTAACCATTTGACCAGGATGTCTTTTCTATGTTTTTCCCTGCAATTTCCGAGCTGGAGCCCATCGCCCGTGCTGCCGGTGACATCATCATGGCCATCTACAGCCAGCCCTTTACGGTGGAGTACAAGGGGGACGAAAGCCCGCTGACCGCCGCCGACAAGGGGGCGCATGAGGTGATAGTGCAGGCGTTGGCAGGGCTTACCCCCGATATTCCCGTGCTCTCGGAGGAGTCCGGCCCAGAGGTGATGGGGTTGCGCCATGGCTGGTCCCGTTACTGGCTGGTGGATCCGCTGGACGGCACCAAGGAGTTTGTCTCCCGCAACGGCGAGTTCACCGTCAATATCGCGCTGATCGAGGATGGCAAGCCGCTGTGGGGTCTGGTCTATGCCCCCGTGCTGGACCGGCTTTGGTATGGCGGCAAGGGGATGGGAGCCTGGCGTGTGGCCGATGGCAAACGTGAAGCCATCCAGACCTTGCCTCATCAGGAAGGGTCGCCATGGCGGGTGGTGGGCAGTCGTAACCACCTGTCCCGGGAGACCCTCGATTATCTGGCGCGCTTTGGTGACATAGAGCGGGGCGAGATTGAGCTGGTTTCCATGGGCAGCTCTCTCAAGTTCTGCATCATTGCCGAAGGGGGGGCCGAGCTCTATCCACGCCTCGCACCTACTTGCGAGTGGGATACGGCAGCGGCGCAGGCCGTGCTGGAAGGGGCCGGGGGCAGCGTGACCCGGCTCGATGGATCACCCCTTGCCTACAACAAGCCAGATATTCTCAACCCCTGGTTTGTCGCGCGGGCCTGAGCGACCTTTAAACAGGGGCAGCACAAATGTGAAAAGGCCGGACAGTGTCCGGCCTTTTGCATTTTCGCCCACCACCTGAGCTCAAAACACCTTTTTGTAGGGCTTGATGGTGACCTTGGCATAGACACCGGCTGCCACATAGGGATCGTCATCTGCCCAAGCCTTGGCATCGGCCTGGCTGGGAAATTCAGCGATGACGGTACTGCCGGAGAAACCCGCATCGGCCGGATCGTCGGCATCTATGGTCGGGTTGGGACCTGCAGTCAGCAGTCGTCCCTCATCCTGCAGCGCCTGCAGGCGGGCCAGGTGGGCAGGACGGGCCTGTTTGCGCAGGGGCAGGCTGTTGGGAACATCCTCGGAGTAGATGAGATACCACATGAGACAATCCTTCTTCTTGATGGCGATTATTTTTTCAGTTCGCCTTTCTGCTCGGCCGGCAGGTGGCGGTAAAGGTAGACACCGCTCAGCAGCGTAAACACCAGCGTCATGCCGAGCAAGCCGAACACTTTGAAATTGACCCACATCTCTTGCGGCAGGTTGAAGGCCACATAGAGGTTGAGCAGGCCGCAGACGGTAAAGAAACCAACCCAGGCAAGATTGACTCTATCCCAGATGGCATCGGGGGCTTGCAGCTCCTTGGCCAGCATCTGCTTGATGAGGTTCTTGCCAAAGCCGTAGCGGCTGATGAGCAGGCCCAGTGCGAACAAGATGTTGATGACGGTGACTTTCCACTTGATGAAGGCGTCGTCATGGAAGAAGACGGTGAGGCCGCCGAAGAAACCGACCAAGAGGAAGGTAAAGAGCTGCATCTTCTCGACTTTGCGGTAACGCACCCAGCTATAGATGAGTTGCAGACCGGTCACGACGACCAGGGCGCCGGTGGCCGTGTAGATGTCGTAGAACTTGTAGACCGCGAAGAAAACGATAAGTGGAATAAATTCAATAAATTGCTTCATGTCTGGCTCATAGCCCTCAAAAATAGACCTCAAAATTTTGTCCAGTCTACCTGCAAGGTAGACAACGGCAAATGAATAAGACCGCTCATTTGGCGTCCAGTTCCCTGCTGCTTGCCTGGCCGAATAATTGCCGGGCAATGTCGGCGCTGAGGCGTTGTTGATCCGCCAGCAGCTCGCGAATATGGCGCTCCTCAATCAGCGGGTTGAGCAGCACGGCGCGCAGCAGGGTGAGTGGCTGGGAACCATAGCGCCCTACCGCTCGCTGGGTGCGGGAGACAAAGCTGTGCCCCTCGGCCCGCTGGGCTTTTTGCAGGGCGACGTTGAACTGGTTGATCTGGCCGTTGGCCGCCTCGTCGAGCGCTTTGCCCTGCAGATGGGGCGGAATGCAGCGGTAGGAGAGCAGGTTCATCACCGGGGCCGACATCAGCTCGAAGGCGGGATCCTTGTTGATGAGATCCGCCATCAGTCTGGCTCTGTCGTAGTTGGCCTCGATAAGCCGTGCGTAACCCTGCTGGCCAAACAGCTGGAAGGCCGCGTCCAGATAGAGGGCATTGGCGGGACGGGTGCCTTCCAGGGTAAAGCGGCCCTGATCAAAGGAGCTGGCACGGATGGCATAGGGCGCTTCTCGCTTGACCGTCATCATGAGGTCCGGCTGGCGGCAGAGCAGCATGCCGGTACCGAGTGGTACCAGCAGTTGCTTGTGCCCATCTAGGGTCACAGTATCGGCCAGTTCAATTCCTGCAAGCAGCCCCTGATAGCGGTGCGAAAACAGGGTCGGGCCGCCCCAGGCGGCATCCACGTGGAAGTGGATCTGCTCGCGGGCCGCAATAGCCGCCAGCTCGGGCAGGGGATCGATGGAGCCAAAATCGGTACTGCCTGCTACCCCGACCAGTGCCAGCACTTTTAACTTCTGCTCCTTGCACTGGATGAGTGCCTGCTCCAGTTCGGCCATGTCGAGCCGGTTCTGGTCGTCGGTCGCGAGCCGCCAGACGCTGTGCGCGCCCAGCCCCAGTAGATCCATCCCCTTGTCGAAGGAGTAGTGCATCAGCCGGGATCCCAGGATCACGGCGCCCCGATAGCCCTGCTCATAGAGGGCGAACAGGTTGTCGCCACAGGCGCGGTTGCGGGCCAGCCAGAGGGCGGTGACGTTGGCGATGGTGCCGCCGCTGGTCATGACGCCGAGGGCGGCATCCTTGGCATGCATCTGCTCGCCATAAAAAGCATCATCGGCGCGATAGATGAGACGGTGCAACTTGGCCAGCACCTCCCGCTCCAGAAAGCTGAGCAGGCGGGAAGACTCCATTTTCATCGGATTCTGGTTGAGCATCACCAGCAGGCGTGACAACTCGGCGGTAAAGGCGGGCAGTGGCGCCGTCATGTGCCCCATGTAGCGTGGGGAGGTCAGATGGGAGGCCCCTGGCACCAGGGTTGCCAATCGCGCCAGATAGTCATCCATCGAGATGCCGACAGTGGGCATCCGGGATTGATCGAGCTGGTGGGTGAAGTGGTCGTGCTGGTAGGGGGCCTGACTGTCATCCGAGTGATGGAAGGTCTCCAGCAGGGCCGTCATGGCCTGACCGAAGGCCGGATCCGGTAGTGCAAACAGTTCAGTCAACTTCATCAGGTTCTCCAGACCAGGTTGCCAGGGTGTCACCGGGAGGTGAGCAACCGTAGCAGCGACAGCGACGTGGGCATCGGCCGCAGAGCATACACCAAAGGTAAACGGGTGACAGCCATGAGCGCATCATGGGGATGGGCCCAATCAGATGATGCTCCATTTAAGCTAACACTTGTACTCTGAAATGGCGGCAGCTAGAGTGAGCCCAGTTTGGGCAGGAGTATGTTATGAGCAGTGTGACGGATTATTCTCCCCGCGAGGAGTTGGCCAATCGCCTCAGCCACGGCTTGGGGCTGGTGTTCGGGATCCTGGGCTTGATCCTGCTGTTGAACAAGGGTTGGGGGCAGGGCACCCAGGCGCTTATCAGCTATAGCCTCTATGGCGGCAGCCTGGTGCTGCTCTATCTTGCCTCGACCCTCTATCACAGCATGGCGGAGGGAAGTGCCAGACGTTGGTGCAAGGTGTTTGATCACTGCGCCATTTATCTGTTGATCGCTGGCACTTATACCCCTTTCCTGCTGGTGGCGCTCGATACCCCGCTGGCGCAGGGGCTGATGGTGGTGATCTGGGGGCTGGCACTGGCGGGGGTGGTGTTCAAGCTGTTCTTCATCCACCGATTCGAAAAATTGTCGCTGTTTACCTACCTGATGCTGGGCTGGTTGTCGCTGGTGGTCATCTATCAGCTTTACCTCCATCTAGAGGGCGAGGGCTTGTTGCTGCTCGGGCTCGGTGGTCTCATCTACAGCCTGGGGGTCATCTTCTACGTGGCCAAGCGCATTCCTTACAACCACGCCATCTGGCATCTGTTCGTGCTGGGTGGCAGTGTTTGTCACTTTATGGCCATTTATGGTTACATCGCTTGACTAGCCATTAATTGGTATTTTTGCCGTTCAGAAGGATAAAATCGTGCGGTATCACACAGTTGGCATCAGCGTTTGCTGACAAGCTAGGGACAGTTCAATTCGCAAAGGATGCACACGATGAGTGATATCGCGCTTTCCATCAGCATGTTGTCGCTGGTGGCGGTGCTGGGGCTCTGGCTGGGAAACTGGCGGGTCTATGGCGTTGGCTTGGGAATAGGAGGTGTGCTGTTCGGTGGCATCATAGTGGGCCACTTCGCGGGAGTGTCTGATCTGGCGCTCGATGAGCAAACCCTGCACTTCATTCAAGAGTTCGGTCTCATCCTGTTTGTCTACACCATCGGCATCCAGGTCGGTCCCGGCTTCTTCTCCTCCCTGCGCAGTTCCGGCCTCAAGCTGAACGGATTCGCTGCCTTGCTGGTGATCCTTGGCTGTGTGGTCGCGGCAGGGCTGCATCAACTGTTCGATGTACCCTTGCCGGTGATCCTCGGGGTCTTCTCCGGCGCCGTGACCAATACGCCCTCCCTTGGTGCGGGTCAGCAGATCCTGGCCGAACTGGGGGCCGCTCCCGGCGCGACCGGCTTGATGGGCATGGGCTATGCCGTTGCCTATCCGTTTGGCATCTGCGGCATCCTGCTGACCATGTGGCTGGTTCGTCTGTTTTTTCGCATCAAAATCGACGAAGAAGCGGACCAGTTCGAGCAACATGCAGGCAAGACCAAGGAGAGTTTGCAGACCATCAATATTGCGGTGCGCAACCCCAATATGCATGGCCTGATGCTCTGCGAGATCCCGAGTCTCGACGAGTCGGATGTGATCTGCTCCCGCCTCAAACGCGGTGAGGAACTGATGGTGCCGCGGTCGGATTCGCGCATCGAGCTCGGTGATTTGCTGCACCTGGTGGGTGATCGGCATGCGCTGCACAAGGTACTGCTGGTGTTGGGGGAAGAAGTGGAGACCTCGCTCTCGACTCGCGGCACCGATCTGCGGGTAGAGCGGGTGGTGGTCACCAACGAGCAGGTACTTGGCAAGAAGATCCGCGATCTCGACATCAAGCAGAAATACGACGTTGTCATCTCGCGCCTCAACCGGGCCGGTATCGAGCTGGTACCGACCAGCCAGACCAGCCTGCAGTTTGGTGACATCCTCAATCTTGTGGGTCGACTGGACGCCATAGAGGCGGTGACCAATGTGGTGGGCAACGTGCAGCAGAAGCTGCAGCAGGTGCAGATGCTGCCAGTGTTCATCGGCATCGGCCTGGGTGTATTGCTCGGCTCCATCCCCTTCTATCTGCCCGGGTTCCCGGCGGCGCTCAAGCTGGGTCTGGCGGGCGGTCCGCTGGTGGTGGCGCTGATCCTGTCGCGGATTGGCAGCATCGGCAAGCTCTACTGGTTTATGCCGCCGAGTGCCAACCTGGCGCTGCGGGAGATTGGCATAGTACTGTTTCTGGCGGTGGTGGGCTTCAAGTCCGGTGCCGGCTTTGTCGATACCCTGATCAACGGTGATGGCCCGGCCTGGATGATGTACGGCATGGCTATTACCCTGATCCCGCTGCTGGTGGTCGGGGTGCTGGCCCGTCTGTATGGCAAGATGAACTACCTCACCCTGTGCGGCTTGCTGGCGGGTTCCATGACGGATCCCCCCGCCCTGGCATTTGCCAACGGTATGCACCCTACCAGTGGTGCCAGTGCCCTGTCATACGCCACCGTCTATCCCCTGGTAATGTTTCTGCGGATAATTTCCCCCCAGTTGCTCGCCATCCTGCTGTGGGCGGGTGTCTGACCATGACCCGGACGGGAGCACAGTGATGTGCTCCCGTCATCAAAATGCAACACATTGATCATCTTGATTTTATTTTTACCTCCTCCGTCATTGACCCTTCTGTTTAACCGGCCGGTTTAGCCTCAAATCAGTCTATCCATTCGAATTTTCTAACTGGTTTCTGGCGTCATTCACGGGCACATTAGACGGTGGAATATTGCATGCCAATAGAGATTCAGGAGAGAACATGAGCAGCCATAAAATCGCATTGGAACAGGACGTCGTTGTTACCCAGTTGAAAGGCAACATTTACCTGGTCGCCGCAGATGGCAGCCAGAAGCAGCTTGCCGAAGGCGATATCCTGCCCAGGGATGCGGTGCTGATCACTCCTGAGGGCGCCAGTTTCAACGGCGGCAACCAGACTTTCACCCTGAGCCCGACCAACGAGCAGCAGGCTGAGGATGAAACGTCTCAGGCACCTTTGCTGGCCCAGAACCAGGATGTGGCCACAGGCACTCCTGATGAGATATCGGCTTTGCAACAAGCCATTTTGGGCGGGGCCGACCCGACCCAGGCGTTTGAAGCGGCTGCAGCCGGCGGTGCTCCTGCCGCAGGCGGTGGCAACATAGGTGGTGTGGCCGGTGCCAGTGGCAATGGCGGCTTCGTCACCATAGATCGTACCGGCGATGCCACCATAGCGGCGGCGGGATTTGATACTGCTAACCAGACGGATGCCGGTGTGACAGGCGATGCGGTCGCGGGTGAAGATGATCCTTTCGACCTGGTGCCGCCGGTGATCACCGTCTCTGCGCCAGACAATACCAATGACACCACCCCGACCTTGACTGGTACCACGGATGCGCCGGCAGGCAGCACTGTGACCCTGCTGGTCACGGATGCCAATGGCAATCAACAGACCCTGACCACAACCGTCAACCCGGACGGAACCTTCAGTGTGGATGTTGTCACCCCGCTGGCAGATGGCGCCTATACGGTCACCGCCAATGTCACCGATCCTGCCGGCAACACAGGCACAGCTACCGATGATGGCAGTGTGGACAGCACGGCTCCATCCATCACAGTGGATGCGCCCGACAACACCAATGACACAACCCCGACCATCACAGGAACCACGGATGCTACCCCTGGCAGCACAGTGACTCTGGTGGTCACGGATGCCAATGGCAACCAGCAGACCCTGACTGCGACTGTTCAGCCGGATGGGACTTACAGCACGGATGTGATCTCTCCCCTGCCGGAGGGTGGTTATGACGTGATCGCCAGCGTGACCGACTCTGCTGGTAACACAGGCACTGCCACCGATGATGGCAGCGTGGACAGCACGGCTCCATCCATCACAGTGGATGCGCCCGACAACACCAATGACACCACCCCGACCATCACAGGGACCACAGATGCTACCCCTGGCAGCACAGTGACTCTGGTGGTCACGGATGCCAATGGAAACCAGCAAACCCTGACTGCGACTGTTCAGCCGGATGGGACTTACAGCACGGATGTGATCTCTCCGCTGCCGGACGGTGACTATGACGTAACCGCCAGCGTGACCGACCCTGCTGGTAACACAGGCACCGCCACTGATGATGGCAGTGTGGATGTGACAGCACCAACGCTGGCCATCACCCTTGATGCCAACATCACCGACGACGACGTCATCAACGCCGCCGAAGCGGGTCAGCAGATCCCGGTCAGCGGCACCGTGACGGGCGAGTTCAAGGCAGGGGACATCGTCACCCTGACCGGTCAGCGGCACCGTGACGGGCGAGTTCAAGGCAGGGGACATCGTCACCCTGACCGTCAACGGCAAGCCGTTCACCGGTCCGGTGGATGCCGATGGCCGCTTCACCATCCTGGTGGCGGGCAGCGACCTGGCGGCCGACACCGACCGCACCATCGAGGCCAGCGTGACCAGCACCGACGCGGCGGGCAACAGCGCCACCGCGACCGACAGCGAAGGCTACGGGGTCGACACCACGGCCACCGGTGCGCCGACCGTCGTCATAGTGGATGACTCCAACAACGACCAGCTGCTGACCAAAGGAGAGATCGGCAATGATCAGATCCAGGTGCGGGCCGAGGTCAGCAATAGTGACCTGGTTGCGGGTGGCAAGGTCACCTTGACCATCAACAACGGTGGCACCGAGAGTTCGGTCGAGCTGAAGCTGGTCAATGGTGTGCTGATGTTGGCAAGCGGGCAGCCGGCAAACGGCTTTGTTTACAACAATGGCACCATTGGCTGGACGGAGACGACCCCGGCCAATGGCAAGGCGTTGTCGGTGACCGCGACCCAGACCGACAAGGCTGGCAATGAATCCCTGCCGGGCAGCGACATGGCAACCATTTTGAATGAAGCCCCTGAGACGGCGGACAAGCAAGCCAGTGGTCTGGAGGATGCTGCCAGTATCGCCATACCTGCGCTCTCTGGCAGTGACATCGATGGTACTGTCGTGAGCTTTACCATCAAGAGCTTGCCGGCCAATGGTGTCTTGCTGCTCGATGGCGTGCCAGTGACGGAAAATCAGAGTATTCAGGCTGTGGATGCTGGCAAACTGACCTTTGTACCGAGTGCCGACTGGAATGGTGACACCAGCTTCAGTTATGTGGCCGTGGACAATGAAGGGCTGGCCGACGCAACTCCTGCTACCGTGACTATCAGGGTAGAGGCGGTCAACGATCTGCCGACTCTGGGGATTTCCAATGGTGCGATTGTATCCGAGGAAGGCTTGCCCAACGGGATCATCGACATCAACGGCAACCCGGATACCACGGATGCCAAGAGCATGTCCGGTACCATTTCAGTGGGTGATGTGGACAGCAGCACGCTGACTGTGTCACTGGGTGGACCCGCAGGGCTCACATCCGGCGGCTCCGAAGTCAAGTGGAGCTGGGATGCGGGCAGCAAGACGCTGGTCGGTTATACCGGCACCCCGGGTAGCGACGGCTACAAGGCTGTGGTCGAGGTCAAGCTCACTGCACCGAATGCCAGCGGCAAGGGTGATTGGGCCTATGATTTGACCCTCAAGGCGCCGCTCGACCATCCCGTCAAGGATCAGGAGGATTCCCTGTCGTTCCAGCTGGACGTCAAGGTCTCCGATGGCAAGGGCACAACCACGGGCAAACTGGATGTCACCGTTGAGGATGACGCGCCAGTCGCGGGTGATGCTGCTGCCGTCTCCGTTACCAAGACAAATATTCCAGATGTGTTGACCGGGGTATTTGATCTGACCAAGTTCAGTGGCAACAAGGCCCTGGTGGATTTGGCTGGCTTTACCATCACAGCCAAGGGGTTCACCTCCGCAACCAACTCAACTCTGATCGATGCCAGTGTCAATGGTTCCAATGCCGGGCTGGGGGTGTCCAGCGTGGCCGGGCCGTACCACAACATTGCCAACGAGATAGACTTCCGTCACTTCGCGAACGGAACCTCTGCCTCCGAGCAGTTAATTGTGAAGCTGGATCCGGGCACGGTTGCCTATGGTGCCAACATCAAGTTCAGCCAGATGTTCGGTGGTGAGCTGGAAAGTGGCGTGGTCGAGTTCTACCGTGCTGGCGTGCTGATCGGTACCCAGACCTTCAGCTCCAATGCGACCAGTGGCGACTACGCCGAGAACTTCCAGGTGCAGCAAGGCGGCTTCGACACCATGGTGATCAAGGCCACCAATAACGGCAACACCAATACCTCGGACAACAGCGACCTGACGGTGAAGAGCATAGAGTTCATCGGCTCCTCTACCGCCCAGGCTATCGCTTACGGTTCAGGCACGGTGACACCGCAGTGGGGGGCTGATGGCAAGGGCCATATGCAGCTGCTCGGCTCCAACGAAACCGGGCTGACCACGGCAACCGGCAAGCTGATCACCACCTCCATGGAATCGGCCAATACCTTGATAGGTAAAGCCAGTGATGGCTCCCTGGTGTTCCGTCTGGAATTTACCCCGGCCACCGGCAAGTGGGAGTTCTTCCAGTACCAGAACATGTCCAGACCGCTTGGCGACGGTGATATCGACTTCCAGATCAAGGTAGTGGATGCGGATGGTGATTCCAGCCTGGGATCCTTTGCAACCAAGCCACTGGTGACGCCAGTCGTACAATCTGTCTCGAGCGGCAGCGCGGAGGAAGGCGGCAATCTTTCCCATACGGTGACCCTGTCTGACCAGACCCATGAGGCGACCCAGTATGACTTCGCCATTCAGGGCAGCGGTGCCAATCCGGCATCCAGCTCTGATTGGGGAATTGCACAATTCAGCAACGGGGTGACCTACAACAGCGCCACAGGCAAGATCACTGTGCCGGCCGGGGTATCCGGCTTTACCGTGACGCTGCCGACCGTGAACGATCGACTGGTTGAAACGACCGAAACGCTGACGGTGACAGTGGGCGGTCAGAACGGCACGGGCACCATCATCGACAACGACCGCGCGCCTGTGACCACGGGTGGGCACGGTGTCGGGACGGAAGATACGCCACTGGTACTGAAGTGGTCCCAGTTTGGTGCCAGCGATGATCAGGCTGCGTCTGATCTGAGCGTCGTGATCGGCACGCTGCCGCAAAATGGCAAGCTGGAGTATCTCAATGCCGCGGGTCAGTGGATTGCCGTCAAGGTTGGTGACCTCGTCTCTTACGATGACATCAATACTGGCCATCTGCGCTTTGTGCCAGGGCTCAACGAGTCCAGCACCAGTGCCGCCAATGGCAACGGCACGTCCATGGGCAACCAGCAAGGGGACTACGCCAGCTTCGGCTACCAGATCAGCGACGGTGCCAACCTGAGCAACTCAGGCAAGCTGGTGATCGACATCGCTGCCGTGGCTGACAAGCCGGTGGTGGATATCAGCCTGACCGGCAATGGCATACCGCTTTATACCCAGTACCCGTCGTCCGGCATCTCGACAGGCGCGTTCCAGAGCGGCAACTTCAACAAGGGCAGCTTCGGCATCACCAACAGCCTGACCGACAGCACTACCAGTCAGGACTCTGTGGTGGGCGGCAATGGCAATGACTACATCGTCAGCGTGAAGGGCGGCGGCGACTATTTCGTCGGCGGTCTGGGCAATGACGTGCTGGTCGGTGGCAACTCTGTCTCGGGCGATACCCTCGACGGCGGCGTAGGTAACGACATTCTGGTTGCCGGACTGGGTGGTGACACCCTGTATGGTGGCGCAGGTACAGACCTTGCCGTGCTGATGGGGTCGCGTGCCAACTATGTCATCGAGCGCAGAAGTGATGGCGGCTTCAACTTCCTGGTGAAGGAGAACGGCACCACCATCAGCAAGTCGCTGTACGACATTGAACTGGTTCAGTTTGATGACGGCATTTACCAGTTCAATCAGACTGACGGAACCTTGACGGCGGTACAGCCCAGTGTGGTGGACTACCCCCTCGAGATCAGTGCATCCCTTACCGACAGGGATGGCAGTGAACAGCTCGACAGTCTGGAGCTGAGCGGCATGCCGAGTGGTGCGACCCTGTATCAGGGTGGCACAGTGCTGGGAACGGCAGGTGCCGATGGCAAGCTGACCCTCAGTGGTCTCTGGAATCAGGGCGCGCTGGACGTCAAGCTGACCGGTCTGACCCTGCGGGTGCCGGGCAGCAATGCCGGTCAGTTCGACCTCAAGGTGGAGGCCATCGCCAAGGAGGTGGTGACCGACCAGACCAGTAGCGCATCGGATCAGGATTCGATCCGCATGAGCTACTTCCTCTCCACCGAAGGGGAGCCGGGCGATCAGAACCGTACCTACGGCAGCGAACACAATATAGTGGTGGGCGATCTCGACGGCAGCGTGGTGTTGCCTGGCCAGAACTACAACATTGCCTTTATGGTCGACAGCTCGGGCAGTATCGGCACCAGCGCCATGAACACCATCAAGAGCCAGCTGGCCCAGGTGTTTGCAACCCTCAAGACCAGTGCCGGTACTGAGGGGGCGGGCAAGGTCAACATCTTCCTGGTGGACTTCGACAGTCAGGCCAACAAGTCCATCAGCGTAGACTTGAAGGATCCCAATGTCCTGACCAAGTTGCAGGCTGTGCTCGACAGCATGGACGGCAGTTACTGGAACGGTGGGGCGACCAACTACGAGGATGCGCTCAAGACAACCTCCAACTGGTTCAACAGCGACACCGCCAAGAACAACACCAATGCGAAGAACCTGGCGTACTTCATTACCGATGGGGCACCAAACACCTATTACGGCTATGAAGATACCAACCCGATCGTGAATACGAAGACCAGCGAGCGTCTCGATTCGTTTGTCAACGTCAACAACTATGTGCCGGGTGAAGCCTTCTACGCCTACATCGGCGGCGCCAACCGGGTACTGATCGACGCGAGCGGCAATGTTCAGAAGTGGTCGCAGGGCAATAACAACAAGTGGAGCTCAACCTCCATCGGGACCTTGAAGGCACAGGGGGATGGTACCTTCGAGATCTCCACCCCCTATGACAGCAACTACTGGGCATTGCAAAACGCGCTGGCTGTGCTGCCGCTTCTGCTGGCCAATAACGTGACGCTTGAAGCGATCGGTATCGGCAGCAGCGTCTCCATCGATACCCTGAAGCTGTTTGACAGCGATCAGGTAGTGCAGTCCAACGTGTCCGCCAACGATCTGGCCGGCGCCATTCTGGGGACCTCCATCAACAACAAGCCGGGAAGTGACCGGATCGATGGCGGTGCCGGCGACGATATCCTGTTCGGCGATGCGGTTCACTTCGCCGGTATCAACGGGGAAGGCTATGCGGCCATCAAGCAGTATGTAGCCGGTAAGGTGGGTGCAGGTTCGGTGACGGATGCCCAGGTCCATGACTACATCAGCAGTCATGCCAGCGAGTTCGATCAGTCCTCCGCCAACGACAAGGGCGATGTGCTGTTCGGCGGAGAAGGCAACGACATACTGTTCGGTCAGGGTGGTGACGACTTCCTGTTCGGTGGTGCCGGCAACGACATACTGTTCGGCGGTAGTGGCAACGATACCCTGTATGGCGAGAGCGGTAACGATACCCTGTACGGCGGCAGCGGCAACGACACCCTGTATGGCGGTGCCGGCAATGACACCCTGAGCGGCGGTCTGGGCAATGACATTCTGGTCGGTGGCCTGGGCAACGATATTCTCAAGGGGGATGCCGGGGCCGATACCTTTATCTGGCTGCAGGGCGACACCACTGGCGGCACCATCGCCAAGGATTATGTGGTCGACTTCTCCAGAGCTGAAGGTGACAAGCTGGATCTGAGGGATCTGCTGGATCACGATGGTTCTCACAACCAGAACGATCTGAAGGGCCTGCTCTCAGTGTTCCAGGACAGCGAAGGAGTTCACTTGCAGGTCAAGGAGAGCAGTACGGCGTCCGTGACTCAGGAGATAGTGCTGATGAACCACACGTTTGACAGCCTCACCGGCAGTGCGGCGTCCACCTCTTCCCAGGTGATCGACTACATGCTGAGCAACAACATGCTGGATATCGACAAGTAATCCGGTTTGAAGTCTGTAAAAAGCGGCAGAGTAATCTGCCGCTTTTTTATGTCTGACCAACGGAAAGTGCATCCACTGGCGGTGATGGCAGGGGATTTGGCTGCGCATCGCAAAGGTCTGGCCTACACCCGCGGCCGAAAGGGCTGCGGGTCAGCCATTTGGCTGCTGACAAGTGTGAGGAGAGACCGGCTTTGAGCCGATTCTCGCTTTTTTTCATCAAGTTCCGTCATCATCTGGCCGACATAGGATAAGAATACGGGTCGTGTTGGGATTCTGACCCTTCTATACTATGTCGAGACTCGGGCAACGGACGTAAGGGCTTTATATGGCGAGCATATTGGATTCAGTGGATCAACGTACCCAGCTGGTAGGGGAGAACCGTCTGGAGTTGTTGATGTTCCGTTTGGGATCCCGACAACTGTTTGCTATCAACGTCTTCAAGGTGCGGGAAGTGGTCAAGCTGCCCCATCTCAACAAGATGCCGGGGGCGCACCACAACATCAGCGGGGTGGCCAACATCCGTGGCACCTCTATCCCCGTGATCAACCTGCGCAGCGCCATTGGCATGCGCGCCATGCCCATCGACAGCGAGTCCAACCTCATCATCACCGAATACAACCGCACCATTCAGGGCTTTCTGGTGGGGCAGGTAGCCCACATCGTCAACATGACCTGGAAGGATATTCTGCCACCGCCGCGCTCCGCCGGGCGGGCGAACTATCTGACGGCCATTACCCGGATACCCGAAGATGGCGTCGACCAGATTGTCGAGATCATCGACGTGGAGAAGGTGCTGGCCGAGATCATCACCTACGACATCCGCATCTCGGAAGAAGTGCTGGACCTGGCCATATTGCCGCAGATGAATGGCCGCAAGGTGCTCATCGTCGATGACTCCAGCACGGCCCGCAATCTGGTGCGAGAAACCCTTGCCCAGCTTGGCCTGGAGGTAATCGAATGCCAGGATGGCCTGGAGGCGCTCAATCTGCTCAAGGGGTGGTGTGATGCGGGCAAGAAGGTGACTGACGAAATCTTGCTGATGATCACGGATGCCGAGATGCCGGAGATGGATGGCTATCGGCTGACCCACGAGATCCGCAGCGATGCCCGCATGTCGGATCTCTTCATCACGCTCAATACCTCCCTGAGCGGCAATTTCAACGAGGCCATGGTCAAGAAGGTGGGGTGTGACCGCTTTATCTCCAAATTCCAGCCGGACCTGCTGGTCGGGGTGGCACAGGAGCGGCTGCGCCAGATACTGAAACGCTGATGGTCATGAAAACAAAGATCCCGCTTCGGCGGGATCTTTGTTTTGGGCCAAGAGGGCCCGATAGTGCGTATAGGGGGATACTGGGGGCATTATTGAGTCAAGAGGGGCTCGATAAAGCTGGCCACACGGTCGCGGATCAACGGCTGCGCCGCCGCCGTGGGGTGGATGCCATCGTTCATCATGAGTTCAGGGCGCAACGCAATATCATCCATGAAGAAGGGCATCAGTGGCAGCGCATTGGCGGCGGCCAGCTCCGGAAAGATCTGCTCGAACTGGCGCAGGTAGCGGGCCCCGTAATTGCGGGGCAGCTGGATTTGGGTCAGCACAGTCTTGATCTGCAGCTCCTTGGTCAAGGCCACCATCCTGGCCAGATTGTCACGGGTGATGGCGGGGGCGAACCCTCGCAAACCGTCGTTGCCACCCAGCTCAATCAGTACCCAGTCCGGTTGATGCTCCTTGAGCAGAGCGGGCAGGCGGGCCAGGGCCCCTTGTGTTGTTTCACCACTGATGCTGGCATTGATAAGCTGATGCTCGCCCCCTTGCTGCTGCCATTTCTGGTTGAGCAGGGCAGGCCAGCTCTGGTCCGCCGGCATCTGATAACCTGCACTCAGGCTGTCACCCAATACCATCAGGGTCTGTGCCTGTACCGATGAAACCAGGCAACATAAGGCGAACAGGAAACGCGTCATGAATTCAACTCCCATTATTGTCGTCAAGGGCCTGGGCAAAACCGTTAGCCTGGGCCAGGAAAGCCTCACCATCCTTGAAGGGATCGACCTGCAAGTCAATACCGGCGAGACACTGGCGCTGGTCGGTGCCTCAGGCTCGGGCAAGTCTACCCTGCTGGGGCTGCTGGCCGGCCTGGATCTGCCGAGCGAGGGGGATATCGAGATCCTCGGGCAGTCGCTGGTGCAACTGGACGAGGAGGGCCGTGCCCGCCTGCGAGCCGAGCAGGTCGGCTTTATCTTCCAGTCCTTCCTGCTGTTGCCTACCCTGAGTGCGCTTGAGAATGTCATGTTGCCAGCCGAATTGCGTGGCGAGACCCGCTGCGAGCCCAGAGCCCGCGAGCTGCTGGCGGCGGTGGGGCTCAGCGAGCGCCTTCACCATCTGCCACCGCGCCTCTCTGGCGGTGAGCAGCAGCGGGTTGCCATAGCGCGCGCCTTCATGACCCGTCCCAGCCTGCTGCTGGCGGATGAACCTACCGGCAATCTCGACAGCAAGACCGGCGAGACAGTGATCGAACTCTTGTTCCAGCTCAATCGTGAATATGGCACCACCCTGGTGGTGGTCACCCATGATCACGACTTGGCCCAGCGTTGCCAGCGGCAACTGGTGATGGCGGCAGGACGACTGGAGGTCGAACAACATGAGGTGCAGCGTGCATAAGAGAATGCCTGGATATGACAGCAAGGTTGGCCGATTGAACGGGAGTGGTGACGCATGATGCAGTGGCGATTGGGATTGCGCCTGTTGCGGCGAGAAGGCTTCAACGGCGAGTTGCGCTGGTTCGTGCTGGCGCTGGCGCTGAGCGTGGCCTGCGTGCTGAGCGTGGCCCTGGTGGCGGACAGACTGGATGCCGGACTCAAGGCATCGGGACGCGACTTTATCGGTGCCGACCGGGCGCTGCGCTCGGCCACACCTGCGCCAGCTGACTGGCTCAAGCAGGCAGAGAAAGCGGGCCTCTCCGTGCAGACGACGGTCAGCTTCAACAGCATGCTGTTCCATGGCGATGCGCTGCAACTGGCCTCCATTCGCGCCGTGCCGAGCGAGTTTCCCTTCTATGGCAAGCTGGAGCTGATTCCCCAGCGTGCACCGGCCCCGGGCGAGATCTGGCTCTCGGCCCGGGTGATGCAATTGCTGGAGGCAAAAATTGGGGATGAGCTGGAGGTAGGCAATACCCTCCTCAAGGTGGCAGGTGTGCTGGGCCAGGAGCCGGATCAGGGCTTCAGCCCCTTCCTGCTGGCGCCAAGGGCGCTGATCCACAGTGATGATATCGAGGCGACCGGCGCCCTGCTGCCGGGCAGCCGCCAGCAGTGGCGTTACCTGTTCAAAGGGGCGCGCGAGGACGTAGCCAGCTATGAGCGCTGGCTCAAACCCAAACTGAAAGCGGGACAAAAACTGATCAAGCCGGACGATCAGGGTTCCCAGGTGGGTCGCTCGCTGGCCAATGCCGAGCGCTTTTTCCGGCTTGCCTCCCTGGCCGGCGTGCTGCTGGGGGCGCTGGCCATGGGCATAGCGGTGCGCCACTTCGCCGAGCGGCAGACCAATATGGTGGCACTGCTCAAGACGCTGGGGGCGTCCCGTCGTTCGCTCTGGCAACTGATGGGCTCGCTGCTGCTGTCACTGACCCTGGTCGGTGCCCTGCTCGGTCTGGTGGCGGGCAGTGCCATGCAGTGGCTGACCCTGCATCTGCTGGGCAACCTGCTGCCGGCCGATCTGCCACCGCCGTCCTGGCGACCCTTTGCTCTCGGTCTGGCGGTCGCCTTCTTCATCACACTGTTGCTGGCCTTCGTGCCCTTCCTGCGCCTGCTGAAGGTACCGCCGCTGCGGGTGCTACGTCGTGAGCTGGAGGCTGGGATCCCGCCCTGGCTGGCGTTGCCGGTCGGTTTGCTGGGGCTGTTTGGTCTGGTGTGGGGCTTTACCGCGGATGCGACCCTGGCGTTGGGGCTGATCGGTGGCATGGGCCTGCTGATGGGGCTGCTGGCGCTGATCGCTTCCCTGCTGCTGCGGCTTGGTCGTCGGGTCAAGGGGCCCCATGCGCTGCGCCTTGCCATCAATCACCTCTCCCGCGAGCGTGGCAGCGGCCTGTTCCAGCTGGCTGGCTTTGCGCTGGCGCTCATGCTGTTTGGCCTGCTGTGGGCGGCACGGGTTGACCTGCTCGATGAGTTTTCCGCCCGCTTGCCGGTGGATGCGCCCAACCGCTTCCTGGTCAACGTGGCCGATCACGAGCGGGAAGGGATCCTCGCCGAGTTGCGCCAGGCGGGTGCCCTGACCTCGGATTTCTATCCCATGGTACGGGGCCGGCTGGTCAGCATCGCCAGCGAGGCGGTGCGAGACAACGACGAGGATGGGCGGGAAGGGGTGAACCGTGAACTCAACTTCACCACCACTGCCAGCCTGCCGCCAGACAATCGTCTGACCGATGGACGCTGGCTGGATGGGCCCGGCCAGGTGTCGGTGGACCAGGACCTGGCCAAGCGACTCGACATAGCGCTCGGCGATACTCTGGGCTTCACCATAGAGGGGCGCAGCTTCAAGGCGCAGGTCACCAGTTTGCGGGCCATCAAGTGGGACAACATGCGGCCCAATTTCTACATGATCTTCTCCCCTGACATGCTGGCCTCTTTCTCCCAGACCTGGCTTGGCAGCTATCGCCTGCCGGAGCAAGGCAGAGCGGCAGAGGTGGAGATCATCCGTCGTCATCCCACCGTGAGTCTCATCGATGTAGACGATCTGATAGTGCGGCTGACGGCTGTGTCTGATCAGGTGAGCCGGGCGCTCGGTCTGATGCTGGGTCTGGTGACGGTGGCTGCCCTGCTGGTGTTGCTGACCCAGACCCAGGCCAGCATGGCCCACCGCCGTCGCGAGCTGTTGCTGATGCGCACTCTGGGGGCCAGCAGCGACCTGCTCAAGAAGATGCTGCGCTGGGAGCTGGTTGCCAGTGGCCTGCTGGCGGGGCTGTGCGCCGCCATGGTGGTCGAACTCTGCTCCTTTGGCCTGCAATGGTGGTGGTTCGAGGGGCAGTGGCAGTTCCACTGGGCCATCTGGGGCGGTTTGCCCTTGCTGGGCGCCCTGCTGGTGACGCTGGCGGGGCAGGGAATGCAGCGTCAATTGCTGGCGGGCACCCTGAGCGATCGTCTGCGCGGGCTCGGTCAGGGGCTGCTCTAGTCTCTTGCTTTTTGCGCAAATGCAACAAGCCCGGCCACATGGCCGGGCTTGTTATTTTCGGCAATCATCTTGCCGGAACAGGTTCAGCGTGGCCGGTGCAGCAGGTTGGTGAGGGCCTGGGGCAGTTCGGGAAAGGTGAAGTGAAAACCGGCTTCTAGCAGGCGGGCCGGCAGCACTTTCTGGCCGGTGAGCAGCAGGTCGGCCGCCTCTCCCATCAGCAGTCGCAACGCCAGTGCGGGGACGAAGAAAAGATGCGGTCGGTGCAGAGTAGTTGCAAGGGTTTGGCTGAACTCGCGATTGCTGACGGGGTGGGGGGCCGTACCGTTGAAGATGCCGTCATACTCGTCGTGCTCCAGCAGGAACAGCATGGCGCGCACCAGATCCTGAATGTGGATCCAGCTCATGATCTGCTGGCCTGATCCCATGGGGCCGCCGAGGCCGAGCTGATAGGGGGGCAGCATCTTGGGCAGGGCGCCACCATCGGCACCGAGCACCAGGCCGATACGCACTATGCAGACCCGGGTATGGGCGCTGCGAGCCTCTTGCGCCAGGGTTTCCCATTGCTGACAGAGTTGATGGGTAAATTCGTCGTGGGGAGTCTTGCACTCTTCATCCAGCGGCGTCTCCCCCTGCCGCCCATACCAGCCGATGGCGGAGGCGTTGATCAACACCTTGGGCGGCGTGCTGGAGAGCTTGATGAGGTCGACCAGCTGTTCGGTCAGCAGCCAGCGGCTGTCACACAGCAGCTGTTTGCGTTGCTCGCTCCAGCGCCCGGCGGCGATGGGCTCCCCCGCCAGATTGATAACAGCATCCACGTCGTTGAGGTCGTCGAGCCGATCCAGATTGTCGAGCAGCTTGATGTCATGGCCGAGCAGGTCGTAGGCGCGGCTCCCCTGACGGGTCAACACCACTACCTCGTGCTGCACCTTGAGATGTGCCACCAGGCGGCGGCCGATAAAGCCGGTTCCTCCCGTGATCAATATTTTCATATCCATACTCCCTGACTCTGTTGGCTCTACTTTAGTGGGCCAGCACAACATGAACAAGCAACTGTTTTTGCAAAGATTATAATCGTCACACCCGCTCTGGTTGCCGAGGCATCAGCTGGCTCGATATGAGCCAGGGCCAGATTGGGGGGATTGGGTTCGTTCCGGCCCGGATGCCTTGCTCTATGTGGCTGCGAGCCCTGTTTTGATGGCGTATGGTGTCAATCAGGCCAAACCTGATTGCAGCCAATCGTATCAGAAGAGCTTGCTAGGTGAGCGGAGACCAGTAGACTTGCCCGCTTTTTTGTCGTTGCCGTGAGGATGATTATGCCTTTTCGTCGTTTGAGGTTGCGCCAGTTCTATACGAGGCTGGGAGTGTCCCTGCTGGCAGGCTTTCTGTCTGTGTTGCTGGGGGTGTTGATCATCTCATGGCAGACGTTTTCGGGGGTGAAGCAGGATGCCGAGGAGCGTCTCTTGCATGCACGACACATGTTTGACCGTACGCTGGACAATGCCCAGCAGGCGGCGTCCATGGTGCGAAGCAGCATGGATCGGCCTTGCGACGAAGTGGTGCAGGGGCTGAGGGATCAGGTGGCGACCGTGCCGGACATACGTACCGTCAACCTGGCCAAGGGGGAGCATATTTACTGCACCTCCCTCTACGGTTCCTACAGCGGCCTCTTCTCCCTGGCCGATTACGCAGAGGGTCAGCTCGACCTGCTGAGAGGCAACCCTGTGACGCCGGATCGCCCCCTTGTCGTCTATCGGCAGGCGGTGGGGGATAACAGCGTGCTGGTCGGGGTAGACGGCTACTATCTGCACAACATTCTCGACATGCTGAGCCGCAACTCGCCGCTGGCGCTGGTCATCGGCAGCCGGACCATGCAGGCCAACGGCCAGGTCAGCGAGGAGGTGCCATCCCGCACGGGCGGCTATCTGGAACAGGTGTCATCGAAGTATCCATTCAGGGTGGTCACCGATCTGTCCCACAATGAGTACGGCAGCCATGTCTGGAGTTACTCCAGGGCCAGCCTCATCATCTATCCCGTGCTGGGCATACTGGTGGGGGGCGGCGTGTTCTGGCTGACCGGCCGCTCTACCTCTCCTTCACAAGAATTGCGGCGGGCGCTGGCCCAGCGGGAATTCATACCCTATCTGCAACCCGTGGTGACGGGGGACGATGGACACTGGTGCGGCTGCGAGGTGCTGATGCGCTGGCAGCATCCCCGTCAGGGCATGATATCGCCGGATCGCTTCATTCCGCTGGCGGAAGACAGCGGCCTCATAGTCCCCATGACCCGTCTGCTGATGGCACAGGTGCGGGATCAGTTTGCCGGCAAGGCCCATACCCTGCCGAGGGGATTTCACTTTGGCTTCAACATCTGTGCCAGCCACTGCAAGGATCTGAGCCTGGTGGAGGATTGTCGCGACTTCATCGATGGGTTCAAGGCCAACCCCATCAAGCTGGTGCTGGAGCTGACCGAGCGGGAGCTGATAGTGGCGGATGAGGTGACCGACCGCTTGTTCGCCGAGCTGCACCAGCTCGGGGTCTTCATCGCCATCGACGATTTTGGTACCGGCCACTCCAGCCTGACCTACTTGCAGCAGTTCCAGGTGGATTTTCTCAAGATTGACCAGAGCTTCGTCGGCATGATCGGCTCGGATGCGCTCTCCAGTCATATCGTCGAGAACGTCATCGATCTGGCGACCCGGCTCGGCCTGATGCTGGTTGCCGAAGGGGTGGAAAACGAGGTTCAGGCCGCCTACCTGAGGGCGCGTCAGGTGACCTTCCTGCAGGGCTATTTCTATGGCCGGCCCATGCCGATGAAGGAGTTTGCCAAGCAGCTGACAGCCTGACAGGCCCGGTTTCTCCTGCGTGAGAAATAAAAAAACCAGCGACCTGGACAGATCGCTGGTTTTTCTTTATTCAGTCAGCAGCGCAGTCAGAGCATGCGGGCCAGGGCGCGGGTCAAGCGTTTGACCCCTTCCTCTATGGTGGCTTCATCCACGCAGGAGAAGCTCAGCCGCAAGGTGTTCTTGATCTCGGGGCGCACATAGAAGGGGGCGCCGGGTACAAAGGCGACCTTCTCCTTGATGGCCTCGTCGAACAGTGCCATGGCGCTGACACTGGCAGGCAGGGTCAGCCAGAGGAACATGCCCCCTTCCGGTCTGGTGTAGCTCACGCCGGGCGGGCAGTGACGAGCCAGTGCGGCCTCCATGGCGGCGCGCTGGCGGCCATAGACCTCCTTGATCTTCTCCAGATGGGCATCCAGCGAGTTGTCGATCAGGAAACGATGCAGCACCTGCTGGCTGAAGGCGTTGCTGTGCAGGTCGGTGGCCTGCTTGGCGATGGTGACCTTCTGGCGCAGCCAGTCCGGCACCAGCATCCAGCCCAGACGGAAGGCGGGCACCACCGTCTTGGAGAAGGAGCCGAGCAGCACAGTATTGTTCGGAGCCAGCTTGGCGATGGGGGGCAGGTGCTCCCCTTCGAAGCGCAGCTCGCCATAGGGGTCGTCTTCCACCATCAGCAGCTCGTGGCTGACCAGTCGCTCGGCCAGTGCCTCGCGGTTGGCGCGGCTGTAGGAGACACCGCTCGGGTTCTGGAAGTTGGGCACGCCGTAGAGCAGTTTTGCGTTGGAGCCGCTGGCCAGCAGCGCATCCAGCGCCACCAGATCCAGACCCTCTTCCCCCAGCGTAATGGGCTGGAATGCCGGTTGATAGACGGAGAACGCCTGAATGGCGCCAAGGTAGCCGGGCTCTTCAATGATGAGATCCTGCCCCTCGTCGATCAGCACCTTGCCCAGCAGATCCAGCGCCTGCTGGGAGCCGCTGGTGATAAGGATATTGTCCGGGTTGACGCTCATGCCATGGCGCGCCAGATAGCGGTCTGCAATGTACTGGCGCAGCGGGGCGAAGCCCTCGGTGGCGGCATATTGCAGGGCGGCGGCGCCTTGCTCGCGCAGCACGTCCTGGCAGGCCTGATCGATGGCCTTGACCGGAAACAGGTGCGGATTGGGCAGGCCACCGGCAAAGGAGATGATCTCGGGATTGGCCGCGACCTTGAGGATCTCGCGGATAAATGAAGGCTCTACCTTCTCGAAGCGCTGGGCAAAAAACGGTTGCATAGGGTTCTCTCTGGCATGGTGAGCGGTCGCTCCATTCGACCGCCAAGTTATCCGTTTGTATCAGATTTAAAAAATGAGGCAATGGCTGCAACAAAAATCGATAAAAAAGGGCAGGTTTGGCACCTGCCCGAATTTTATCGGCCGGGGGCAGCCGTTGAGCGTAAAAAGCCCTGAATTGGTCCCAGGCCAACGCGCGTCATTGACGGCTTGTTGGCGTTACAGGCCCGGTTCCTTGAGGAAGCGGATCATCAGATCCGTGTTGGCGCTGAGCTGCTGCTCCACCCGGCCCGGGAACAGCTCGGCCATCTTGTCGAGACGGTCGTACTGGGTATGCCAGATCTTGCCCCACTGGGTCTCGCTGTCCCGATCGCAGGCGCTCTTGGTGGCATCGTCGTAGCAGTCCCACAGCGCCGGATTGGTGGTCTGGGAGTAGCCGTCATAGCCATCTGCCCCGTTGATGGTGAAGTTGGTGGCCTCCACGTAGGCGATGGGCACCCCCAGACAGGCGAAGGGTGCATGATCCGACCAGCTGCCGGTCTCCCCTTCCGGATAGCCGGCGTAGCTGGGGTGGATGGCGAACGGGGTATCAGTCTGTTTGGAGATGGCCAGCAGACGGTCACGGACCTTGGGATCGAAGCTGTAGCGGCTTGGCTCGGCACAGTTGTATTCGGCCACATCCGAGTGAGCAGAGTGAACATAGACGATGTCGCCGCCGGCTATGGTGTCGTAGTTCACCATGGCCACCAATTGGGCGATGGCGGCGCTGTCGAGGCTGGCGACATAGGCTTTGGAGCCGTTGAGGCCGTTCTCTTCCGCGCCGAAGAAGGCGAAGCGTACCGTGTAGGGCAGGGTCTGTCCCTTGAGCTCCTCGGCGACCGCCAGCAGCGCCGCGACACCGGCGCCGTTGTCGGTGGCGCCTTCAGAGCCATGCTTGTCACCCGTGCTGTCGTAGTGGGCGCCGATCAGGATCACCTTGTCGCTCTGGCCCTTCAGCTCGGCGACAAGATTCTGGGAGGCCTTGCTGGCCCCACTCTTGGTGTAGGTGAACGGCTGCTTCTGCACATCGTAACCCCAGCCTGTCAGATGATCCTGGATCCAGGCTGCGGCGCGGGTCTCGGCCTCAGTGCCTGTGGGTCTGGCTCCTATCCCCTCGGCGCTCGAGCTCAGTTGCACCAGATACTCATAGGCTTGCTCGGCGGCGCTGGGCGCCTGTGAATCATTGCTGGAGGTGTTGCACCCGGCCAGCAGGGCTGCGATGGCAAACGCCAATGCTGTGTGTTTCATACTGCAATCCTTTGTTGTGTATGGTTTTATTTTCGCAGGCAAGCATGCGCCCGGCGCCCGGCAGATTCTGTGAAGGGGGTGGCATTTGTCAATCGTGGTGGCGGAATTGGTCAGCGATGGGGGATTTGTTTCGCGAAACACTTGCGCCTTGGGCCTATCTTGGGATAATTCGCTACCCTGTTTCGCGGATTGATGAAATAACGCGCCATTCATCCATGTGATCCGTGACCCTGGGCAATGAAATAACGAGTAATCCATTCATGTCGTCTGTGACCCAGACCGATGCAATAACGAGCAATTTGATTATGTCTGTGACCCAAGATGTATTTAACGAAGACGGCAAGTTCATGCGCAAGATCCGCAGCTTTGTCCGTCGCGAAGGCCGCCTGACCAAAGGGCAGGAGAAGGCCCTGGAAGAACTCTGGCCGGTCATGGGTATCGATTTCGCGCCAGCACCGCTCGATCTGGTCACCCTGTTTGGCCGCGAGGCCCCTGTGGTGCTGGAAATCGGCTTTGGCATGGGCGCCTCCCTGGTGGAGATGGCCAAGAATGCCCCCGAGAAAAACTTCATCGGCATAGAGGTACACTCGCCGGGTGTGGGTGCCTGCCTCGGCACCGCCCAGGAAGCGGGCGTCACCAATCTCAAGGTCATCTGCCACGATGCGGTCGAGGTGCTGGAGCACATGATCCCGAACGGTTCGCTGGCCTGCCTGCAACTCTTCTTCCCGGATCCCTGGCACAAGAGTCGTCACCACAAACGCCGTATCGTGCAGCCGGCATTTGCCCAGGATATCCGCCAGAAGCTGGCCATAGGTGGCGTGTTCCACATGGCCACCGACTGGGAAAACTATGCCGAACACATGCTGGAAGTGATGAGCGTCGCCGAGGGTTACGAGAATACCTCCACCACCGGCAACTGGGTGCCTCGTCCCGACTGGCGTCCGCTGACCAAATTCGAACAACGGGGCCATCGTCTGGGCCACGGGGTTTGGGATCTGATTTTCAAACGCGTTAACTAATTTAACGAGTCAACTAACCTAAGGAGCTATCATGGCCAATCGTAGCCGCCGTCTGCGTAAGAAACTGCGAGTCGACGAATTCCAGGAAATGGGATTCGACATCAGTTTCAATTTCCCGGTCGGCACTGCCGAAGAGACCATCGATGCGGTAGTCGATGCGATGATCGATGAGGTTGTTGAACCCCGTAGACTGGCGTTCGCCGGTTCAGGCCACCTGGCCTGGGAAGGGATGATCTGCACTCAGCAACTGGGCAAATGTACCGAAGAAGACCGCGCCGTTCTCAAATCCTGGCTGGAAGGCAAGGGGATGGAAGCCGTGGTGGTCACCGAACTGTTTGACCTCTGGTACGGTGAACCGGCCTGATAACCGCTTGCCTGTTGCGGGCGACCTGTTATGGGTACCCTGTGTCGGGTACATAGACAAATCCCGCCATTGGCGGGATTTTTGTCAGTGGGGATGGGATCTCCACAGCCCCTAGTTATGGAATCGCTTATGGTGTTGTCATCCGAATTACTGGCCAGCATTCTGGCCGAGGTGCGCCCGCTGCTCGGGCAAGGCAAGGTGGCCGACTATATTCCGGCCCTGGCCCAGGTGCCGGCCGATCGGCTCGGCATGGCGGTCTGTACCGTGGAGGGGGAGCTGTTCACCGCCGGTGACGCCTTCGAGCCCTTCTCCATCCAGAGTATCTCCAAGGCTCTGAGCCTGACGCTGGCGCTCACTCTCTATCAGGAGGAGGAGATTTGGGCCCGGGTGGGTAAGGAGCCCTCCGGCCAGCCGTTCAACTCGCTGGTGCAGCTGGAGTTCGAGCAGGGCATACCTCGCAACCCCTTTATCAATGCCGGTGCCCTGGTGGTGAGCGATCTGCTTGAGACCCGGCTCACGGCCCCGCGCCAACGTACTCTGGAGCTGGTGCGGCGCCTCAGTGGCAACCCGGCCATCATGGCGGATCAGGTGGTGGCCCGCTCCGAATATCAGCACTCCGCCCGCAACGCCGCCATCGCCTATCTGATGAAGGCTTATGGCAACTTCGAAAACGAAGTGGACAAGGTGCTGCAAAGCTACTTCAATGCCTGCGCCATCCGCATGAGCTGTGTCGATCTGGCGCGGGCATTCATCTATCTGGCCAACCGCGGCGTGCCGCTGGGGGCCGGTGAACCGCTGCTGCCGGCCCGCACCACCAAGCAGGTCAATGCCCTGCTCGCCACCTGTGGTCTCTACGACGAGGCCGGTGATTTTGCCTATCGGGTCGGTATGCCGGGCAAATCCGGGGTCGGCGGTGGCATCATAGCCCTCATTCCGGGGGAGCTGTCTGTCTGCGTCTGGTCGCCCGAGCTCAACAAGGCTGGTAACTCGCTGGCGGGCACGGCGGCACTGGAGCTGCTGGCCGAGCGTCTGGGCCGCTCCATTTTTTAACCTTGTTTACCATGAATCGAGAAAACATCATGAAAGCATATATTGGTCTGTTGCGGACCAGTCTGACGGCCCTGTTGCTTTGGTGCGCGCTGCCCGCCTTTGCAGCCGAACTGCCACCCCTCTCACTGGCGGATGCCAAGGCCAAACATGCCGTGATTCTGGATACCCGTGCCAGCCACTTCTATCAGGGCTGGCCCATGGAAGGGGAGAAGCAGGGTGGCCACGTTGCTGGCGCCGAAAATCTCTCGGCCGACTGGAAATACAGTGATGACGAATGGCCCAAGGCACTGGAGATCAAGGGCTTGAAAGCCGATCGTCCGGTGGCGCTCTATGGCGAGCCGCGGGAAGTGGCCGAGGTGGCCCGTCTGCTGCGCAAGCAGGGCATCAAGCAGCTGTTCGAGCTGCAAGCGTGGAAAGCCGCCCCCCGCGAGTATCTGGCGCGCTGGCAGCAGCTGGTCTATCCGCGCTGGCTGGCGGACCTGCAGGAAGGCAAACCCGTGGTTGCCGCCCCCAAAGGGGAGTGGAAGCTGTTCGAAGTGGATTGGGGTTCACCCAAGGCCTATCTCATCAGTCACATACCCGGGGCTGGCTATATCGATACCAACCGCCTGGAAGAGGAGCCGTTGTGGAACAAGGTCTCTGACGAGGCGCTCAAGGCGCTGCTGCTGGAAAATGGCATCCGTCACGACACCACCGTCATCCTCTATGGTCGCAACACAATGGCGGCAGCCCGCGCGGCGCACCTGATGATGTATGCCGGCGTGGCCGATGTGCGCCTGCTGGATGGCGGCCTCGATGCCTGGTTCGTGCAGCACCTGCGCACCGAAACCGGCCTGCCCAACAAGTTCGAGCCGGTGAAAGAGTTTGGCGTGGCCATTCCGGCCCACCCCGAGTACTACACCACACTCGATCAGGCCAAGGCGTTGCTCAAGCAGCCCGACAGTGCCCTGGTCAGCGTGCGCACCTGGGACGAGTTTGTCGGCAATACCTCAGGTTACAGCTACATCAAGCCGAAAGGCGACATTCCGGGGGCCAAGTGGGGGCGTGGTGGCGTGGATGCCAACAGCATGAGTGACTTCCACAACCCGGACGGCACCATGAAACCGGCCCGCGAGATCCTCACCATGTGGGATGAGTGGAATATCGAGCCGACCCAGCAGGCCGCCTTCTACTGCGGTACCGGCTGGCGCGCCTCCGAAGCCTTCTTCTACGCCTGGTTGATGGACTGGAAGCGGATCAGTGTCTATGACGGTGGCTGGTACGAGTGGAGTGCAGACCCTGCGAACCCCACAGTGACCGGTGAGCGTCAGCCCGCCAAGTCATGAACAGGCAGTCACAAGAGGCCGGACAGATGTCCGGCCTTTTTCATATGTGCCGCTGGCATCAAGTTCAACGTCGATGCCAAGTCACTGATTTTTGATGTAGATCCCGTTCTGTCAATCCACTCTGTGGGGGCGGTGAGGTTGCGCTAGGCTTCAGTCACCACCCTCGTGGTGAGGGTGAAGAGGGAGACGAGACAGGCGATGAAACAACTGATGATGATCCTGGTGTGTGCACTGGGACTCGTGGCGTGCAGTTCCCAATACATCATGAGTACCAAGGATGGGAAGATGATCACCACCGACAGCAAGCCCAAGCTGGATGAGAGCACCGGCATGTACCGCTATTACGATGCCGAAGGGCGGGAGGTGATGATCAAGCAGGATGATGTCACCCAAATCATGGAGCGTTGAGGCTCCACCAAAGAGCAAGGGCTGCCTGCGGGCAGCCCTTGTTGTTTCTCGTGTCAGTTGATCTCGGCCACCTGGCGGTTGACCTGACCGACAAACAGCTGATGGAAGCGGGAGTGGGAGTTGGCCAGCAGGCTGACCGGCGAGCCCTGTTCCACCACGGTTCCCGCTTCCATTACCACCACCTTGTCCACCGACAGCAGCGGCTCCAGATGGTGGGCGATGACCAGATAAGTGGCCTCCGGCCGATAGCGATAGAGCAGCTCCGCCATCTTGCGCATGCCGCCGTGATCGAGATCCGAGGTGGCCTCGTCCAGCACTATGAGCGGGCGACGTGACAGCAGTATGCGGGCGATCACCAGCAGCTGGGTCTCGCCAGCCGAGAGTTGCAGCTTGTCGAGGTCCTCGTCCAGCCTGCCAGCGCAGCGCTCGGCCAGACCGACCCGGGCCAGTGCCAACTCCAGCGCCTCGTCATCCTGCTCGGTGAGCGGCGCCAGGTTGGCGCGCAAGGTACCGAAGAAGGTGAGGGGCGTCTGGGAGACGGTGTCGTAGAGATCCCGCACCGCCTCCGGTGCAAGCCGGGACAGCGGTTGATCGCCGTAGTAAATCTCTCCCTGTGAGACAGGATACATGGCTTGCAGCACACCGAGCAGCGAGCTCTTGCCCGCACCGGTACGACCGCAAACCCCCACCTTCTCGCCGGGGACCAACTCGAAGTTCACCTTGTGCAGGGCCCACTGGCTCGCCTCCGGATAGCGCAATCCCAGGTTGTCGAAGCGCACCCCGGGATGGGGCGTCACCAGCGCTTCCCCCTGCTGGCGCTCGCTCTCGATTTCGCTGTATTCGCGCACCCGCTCCACCGCATTCATCACCTGCTCCACTTCGGCGAAGGTGCGAATGAGGGAGTTGAGCATGGCCGAGGCGGTAAAGGCGTAGGTGATGGCGACGGCCCCCAGCAGCGAGCTGTTGCCAAAGGCCACCATCAACGCCACGGCGCCCACCAGCACGGCGGAGAGCAGGGTCTGGTGCATGCCGAGCCAGCGGTTGATGGAAGTGGTGGTGTACCAGCTGCGCAGGTTGTTGTCATAGTGCAGCAGCACCTGATCCAGCGCGAAGCGCTCGGCTCCGGCCAGACGCAGGGCGGGGGCTCCGCGAATGGTCTCGCTGATGCTGATGTAGAGCGGCGAGCGCAGCACGGATGCCTGACGCCGCAGCTTGAGCTGCACCGCCCGGTAGCGCCGTTGCAGCACATAGAGCGCCCAGCCCACCAGGGGGGCGATGAGCAGCAGCAGCGGCATGTTGACGCCTATCACCACCACCTGCAGCAGCACTGAGATGAGCATGCCGAACAGCCCCATCAGCATGGACAGCAGTATCTCTTGCGCCTCCCCCAGATCCCGGTCGAAGCGGTTGAGGATGCGTCCCTGCGGCACCTTGTCGAAGAAGGCCATGGGGGCGCGGCTGATGCGACTCAGCATGCCGTCGAACAGGGTCCAGGCCAGCTTGAGCCCCAGCTTGTAGTTGATGACCCGCACCACCATGATGCAGACCAGTGATCCTGCCCCCAGCAGCACATAGATGCCGAGCAGTGAACTCACCTCTGTGAGCCCGGCCTTGCCGCCGAGCCAGAGATCCGAGGCGATGCGCAGCCCCTCCTGCCCCAGGGTGAGCAGCAGGGCGATCAGGATGGCGCCCGGGGCGGCGAGACGCTGCCACATGAAACCAAACAGCCCCCAGTCCACCTTGCCTTCCACCACCTTCTCTTCGCTGAACTGTTCAGCCTCCTGCGGTGCCACCATGGGGGCGGGAAGCGGGTGCTGAATGAGATCCGCCAGCTGGCGGGCATCGAGCTCAACCAGTCGGCCCTGCTCGATGCGGATCACCCGATCGCAGTGGGCCAGCACGTCCGGGTCGTGGCTCACCAGCAGTCGGGTCGGGCCCGGTTTGAAGGCGAGCCCTTGCTCCAGCACCTGGGCCGAGACGATGGGGTCCAGTGCCGAGAGGGGGTTGTCCAGCAGCAGAATATCGGCCTGGGCATAGAGGGCGCGGGCCAGAGCGACTCGCTGCTGCTGACCGCCGGAGAGGCGGGTACCCAGCTCGCCCACCAGGGTCTGATCGCCATGGCTGAGCAGGCCGAGGTCGGCGCCGAGGGCGCAGGCTCCCAGCACCCAGCGATAGCGTTCACCGTGCCAGGGCTGACCGAACAAGATGTTGTTGCGAATGGTGTCGTTCATCAACCAGGGCTTGTGGCCCAGGTGGGCGACCCGGCCGTGACGGCGGATCTCCCCCTCGAAGCTGTCATCGAAGCCGGCGATGAGGTGCAGCAGGCAGCTCTTGCCTGAACCGGTGGGGCCCGTGATCCCCACCAGTTCCCCCGGCTGTATGATGAGGCTGGCCCCTTGCAGTACCGATTTCTGCTGGTGCAGGGCAGTGACCGCATCGACCCGCAGGCTGCCGACGGGCAGGCTGGCATCGGTGAGATCCCTGTGCTGCTCCGGGCTGTTGAGGAACTCGCACAGCCGGTTGAAGCCGGTGTTGAAGTTGATCAGGGTGCGGATGAGATAGGGCAGCCGCATCATGGGGATCCGCAGCACGGTGAACAGGGCTATGGTGGTGAACACCTGGGGCAGGGTCAGGCTCTGGCCCGATACCAGATAGGTGGTGAAGGTGGCGAGCGTCACCAGCAGCGGCGTGCTCAGCATCAGGCTGTCGTTGATGGCATCGAGCTTGAGCACCCGACCGAGTACCCCCAGCTCCTGCTGGCGCTTGGCGTTGGCCGCTCGGGTGAAGAAGGCGCCTAGCCCGTTCTGGCGCACCAGTCGCAGCTTCTTGATGTATTCCGCCAGTATGCCGTTGCGCTCGTCCTGCTGACGCTTGAGCTGTTGCTCCTGCTGGTTCATCCGCCGCACCACCCGGGTGGAGATGAGCAGCAGCAGGGTGAGCACCGCAAAACCCACCAGACCGGCGCTGCCCACCTGCCACACCAGCAGGGCTATGGTGCCGAGCAGTTGCAGTGCCATGGTGAGCGGCATAGCGGGGTCGGCCAGGATCCAGGTTATGTCCCACACATCCCGGTTGATGAGGTTCTGCACCCGACCGCCGGCCCTGTCGTCGAAGCTCTTGCCCCCCAGCTTCATCACCTTGGCCAGCAGGGCTTCGGCCAGCAGGCGGCGAATGGGGACGTGCATCTTGAGCGCCAGTTGCAACGAGTGCTCCGCCAGCATGCCGGCGGCGAGCACAGAGGCAAACAGGGCGAAAGCCAGCAGCAATTTTTGCTCCGTGGGGGCGCCCGCACCGAGCTGGGTCATGCTGTGGTTGAGCAGCCAGGGGCTGGCCAGGGTCGCCAGCATGCCGAGCAGCTGCAACAGGGTGAGCAGGCCAATCCGCCCCTTGTAATGGCGCCAGATAAAGGCGGTGATGGGCCAGGGGCGTACCGGCTGGGTGGCGGTGAGCTGAAGGAAGGCATCGGCCCTGCCATCCCGTCTGTCTTCCGGCAGCAGGGGATAGAGATCGTCGAGGCCGACCTGGGGTTCGGTCAGCCCCTTGCGTTGCAGCGGGCCCGTCCAGTGATAGAAGAGGCGGCTCAGCCAGCCGGCCGAGATTTCCGGGTGATCCAATGGGTGTCCTTATTATTGTGCTGCTTCCAAAGGGTGGGGCGACTCATGGGTCGCCCTCGATATTATGTGTATCGCAACGGGCTCGTCGCCCGGCCGGGATCAGCGCTCCCGGTTCAGCCGGATGAGGCGGTCCAGTATCAGCTCGCCATCGACTCGCAGGCCGTTGTGTTCATATTCGTTGGTGATCCAGGCGCGGCTGTTGCCGAGGCCCTTGAGGGTCTCGCGGCTGTAGTCGAACTCCACATACATGTCTTCGGCATAGACGGCACAGGCCACGGGCACAGTGTTGCGGGCCAGCTGCGCGGGATCATAGAGGGGGCCCCAATCGGCCTTTTTGGCCAGCAGGTGGGCCGCTTCCTTGAGTGGTATCAGCTCACGGAACTGCTCGAACATCCATGGGAAGATCATCTCGCCGGTGAAGGCGAAATCCTTGCCGGGTGCCCAGGCCAGGGCCGGATATTCGGCTCTGACCCGCTCGGCCGCCCAGTTGCTGGCGACCCCTTCGGCGTAGATGGACTCATGCAGTATGGCGAACACAGGGTTGGTGTTGAACGGCTGCATGGCTTGCAGCTGATAGAGGAAGGCGGGGTTGAGCCGCTCGCCGATGAAGGCATCTTCCAGCAGGTAGTAGAGCTCCTCGAAGGCACCGCTGGCGCCGAGATCCAGCCCCTGCTGCTGCAACTGCTCCACCGTCAAGCGCTGGCCGTTGGGCAGGCGCACCTCGTGGCTGTGCAGGTGGTTTGCCAGCCGGTTGGCGATGCCCTGGGCATGGGGGAAACGGGCGAAGAAGGCGCGGTTCTTGTCCGCCACCCGTTGATAGGTGGCGCGATAGACCTCGTCTGCACTGCGGCCTATGGGGGCCACGCCGCCTGTGAGGTAGACCTCGTGCAGACTGTCCGGGAACAGGGAAAGGTAGGTGAGGCTGCAAAAGCCGCCGAAGCTCTGGCCGAGCAGGCTCCAGGGGCGAGCAGGACTCAGGATGGCGCGAACATATTCCGCATCCCGCACTATGCTGTCGGCGCGAAACAGTCTGAGGTAGTCGGCCTGCTCCTGGGCGCTGCGCTGGGCCAGCGCATCGGCACTGATGGGGGTTGAGTGGCCGGTGCCACGCTGATCGAGCAGCAATACCCGAAACTCCTGCAGGGCCCGCTTGAGCCAGCCACTATTGGCGGTCGGACGCGGGGCACCAAAGCCGGGCCCCCCTTGCAGGAACAGCAGCCAGGGCAGCTCATCGTGCAGCTTGTCCTGGCGGCAGAGGGTGCGACCAAACAGGATGAGCGTCTCCTCATCGTTCGGCTGCTGGTGATCAAGGGGCACGGTGAAGAAGTGTGGCTCGCAATGGATGCCGTCCAGCACGTAACGCAAGGGGTTGCTCATCTGACGTTCTCCCTGAACGAGGTGATTTTTTGGTGGGAGCCATATCATAACCATGGCCCCCGGCCCGGTCACGCCGGTTTTTGAAAGGGGTGGCAAGACGGGTAATTTCCCTCATGTTGTTCGCGATCCTGTGCCCGCAGTCAGCCCCCCATTTTCTTGCTCATGAAATCTTCATCCTCTATGCCTATCGCTCCCCTTCTATCAAGGTGACATTCGGTGTCGGCATAGACAAAAAACCACCGCCACACCCTGTTGTTGTGACCTCCAGATGACCGTTTTCATGGTTGGGGGGGCAACTGATTGAAATGGGTTTGGTTGTTTTTTGCTCTGATAAGTAACCTTTTAGAAACAAATTGATTTGATATCTAAATTAAATTCACGCTTTTCATTATTGTTTATCTATTTGTTTTTTAATGGTGTTTTTGTTTATCTCTGCATTTTGTTTTTTGTTTCACTCATTTTTGTGTGGTTGATCCTTCCTGCTCTAATCTTTATGGTTGTTGCTGGTTGAACAATCAATTAACAAAAACATGCCCATAGTCGGAGTCTCTGAAAAGCGTCGTCAGCAACTGATCCAGGCCACCATCTCTTCGGTGGACGAGTTCGGTTTGCAACACACCACCATCCATCGCATCAGTACCCTGGCCGGCATGTCTTCCGGCATCATCAGCCACTATTTTGGTGGCAAGCAGGGTCTGATTGAAGCGGCCATGCGAGACCTGCAAGCCGCGCTTGGTCAGGCGCTGCGGGAGCGGCTCGTACCCGGTATGTCGCCACAAGCACGACTGATGGCGGTAGTGGAGGCCAATTTCACCCCTTTGCAGTGTTCCCGGGCCGTGGCGCGCACCTGGCTTGCTTTCTGGTCTCAGGCCAGCCATGAACCGGGCCTGGCCCGCCTTCAGCGGATCAATCAGCGGCGATTGCTGAGCAATCTGGCCTGCTCCTTCGGCTTGTGCCTGACCCGGCAAGAGGCACTGGCTGCCGCACAACAGAGCGCCGCCATGATAGATGGCTTCTGGCTACGCAGTGCTTTGAGCCCCAGCCCTGAACCCGATTTCAGCCGCGCCGAGCGGCTTTGCAAACTCTTTATCCAGCAACGACTGACCCCAGCGGAGTGAATTCATGTCTTTGAAGCGTTATCAGAATTTTGTCGACGGCCGTTATCTGGCCAATGCCTCGGGCGAGTACTTCGAGGTGATCAATCCGGCTAGCGGGGCCGTCATCTACGAGGTCGAGGTGGCCGATGAGGCAGTGCAAACTGCGGCCATTGCGAGTGCCCAGAAGGGTTTTGCGCTCTGGTCGGCCATGAGTGGGGTCGAGCGTGGCCGGATCCTGTTGCGGGCCGTGGCTTTGCTGCGTGAGCGTAACGATATCCTTGCCGCCATCGAGGTAGCCGACACCGGCAAGCCCTGGCAGGAAGCCTCTGTGGTGGATGTGGTGACTGGCGCCGACAGCATTGAGTTCTTCGCCGGCCTGGCCGCTGCCATCGAGGGTAATCAGCAGCAGCTGGGGGCTGATTTTTACTACAGCCGCCGCGAACCCCTCGGCGTCTGTGCCGGGATCGGCGCCTGGAACTACCCGCTGCAAATTGCCTGCTGGAAGGCGGCCCCCGCGCTGGCCTGCGGCAACAGCATGATCTTCAAACCCTCGGAAGAGACGCCCCTCGGTGCCCTCAAGCTGGCGGAGATCTTCATCGAGGCCGGCATGCCCGCTGGCGTCTTCAATGTGGTGCAAGGGGATGGCCGGGTCGGTGCCTGGCTGAGTCAGGCGCCCGAGGTGGCCAAGATCTCCTTCACCGGCGAGGTGGGCACCGGCAAGAAGGTGATGCGCGCTGCTGCTGAGACCCTCAAGGGGGTGACCATGGAGCTGGGGGGCAAGTCCCCCCTCATCATCTTCGACGATGCGGATCTGGAAGAGGCGGTCAGCGCCGCCATGGTGGCGAACTTCTATACCCAGGGCGAGGTGTGCACCAATGGCACCCGCGTCTATGTGCAACAGGGGATCTACCCCGCCTTCATGGCGCGGCTGCTGGCCCGAACCCGGGACAATATCCGGATCGGCGACCCCATGGATCCCGCCACCAACTTCGGTGCCCTCATCTCTCGTGAGCATCAGCGCAAGGTGCTCGACTATATCCGCATCGGCCAGGAAGAGGGGGCCACACTGCGCTGTGGCGGGGAGGCGCTGCGGCCGGCCATGGCACCGGATGGCTTCTTCGTCGCCCCCACCATCTTCAGCGAATGCCGGGACGAGATGCGGATCTGCCGGGAAGAGATCTTTGGTCCCGTTATGTCGGTACTCACCTTCGATGAGGAGGAAGAGGTGGTACGGCGAGCCAACGACACTGCACTGGGGCTGGCGGCCGGTGTCTTCACCCGGGATATTCGTCGCGCCCATCGGGTGGTGCACCAGTTGCAGGCCGGGATCTGCTGGATCAACAGCTATGGCGCCTCCCCGGCCGAGATGCCGGTGGGCGGCTTCAAGCAGTCCGGCATAGGGCGGGAGAACGGCCTGGCGACTCTGCAGCACTACACCCAGCTCAAGTCCGTCTATGTCGGCATGCAAGCGATCCAGAGCCCGTTTTAAGGAGGCACCATGACGCAATTCGATTACATCATAGTGGGGGCGGGCAGCGCTGGCTGCGTGCTGGCCAACCGCCTGAGCGAGAATGGTCAGCACAGGGTGCTGCTGCTGGAGACGGGGGGCAGCGACAAGAGCATCTTCATCCAGATGCCGACCGCTCTCTCCATCCCCATGAACACCAAAAAGTATGCCTGGCAGTTCGAGACCGAGCCCGAGCCCCATCTGGACGGGCGGCGCATGCACTGCCCACGGGGCAAGGTGCTGGGAGGATCTTCCTCCATCAATGGCATGGTCTATGTGCGCGGCCACGCCGGTGACTTTGACGAGTGGCAGCAGGCCGGGGCGCAGGGTTGGGATTACGCCAACTGCCTTCCCTACTTCAAGCGGGCCGAGCAGTGGGCCTTCGGTGGGGATGAGTATCGCGGCGCTGAGGGACCCCTTGGGGTCAACAATGGCAACCAGATGCAAAACCCCCTCTATCAGGCTTTCGTCGATGCCGGTGTGGAAGCTGGCTACGACGGGACGGCGGATTACAACGGCCGCCAGCAGGAGGGGTTCGGCCCCATGCACATGACGGTCAGGCAGGGGGTTCGCAGCTCCAGTGCCAATGCCTATCTCAGACCCGCCATGGGGCGGGCCAACCTCACAGTGCTGACCGGTGCCCTGGTCCACAAGGTGTTGCTCGAGGGCAAACAGGCGGTCGGGGTGCGCTTCGAACGCAAGGGCAAGACGGAGGAGGTGAGGGCCGGCAAGGAGGTGATCCTGAGTGCAGGCCCTATCGGCTCACCTCATCTGCTGCAACTCTCCGGCATCGGCGATCCCGATACCCTGAGGGCGGCAGGGATAGGGGTACTGCACCCTCTGCCCGGGGTGGGCGAAAACCTGCAGGACCATCTGGAGTTCTACTTCCAGTTTCGCTGTCAGCAACCCATCACCCTCAATGGCAAACTGGGTCTGTGGGACAAATTCCTCATCGGCAGCCGCTGGCTGCTGCGCAAGGATGGCCTGGGGGCGACCAATCACTTCGAGTCTTGTGGCTTCATCCGCTCCAAGGCGGGGGTGCCCTGGCCGGATCTGCAATACCACTTCCTGCCTGCCGCCATGCGTTATGACGGCAAGGAGGCGTTTGCGGGCCATGGCTTCCAGGTTCACATAGGCCACAACAAGCCCCGCAGTCGCGGCCAGGTGCAGGTGCGCTCGGCCGACCCCCGTCAGGCCCCCGCCATCCGCTTCAACTATCTCTCCCATCCGGATGATGTCGAAGGATTTCGCGCCTGCGTGCGACTGACCCGGGAGATCATCGGTCAGCCGGCCCTGGATACCTATCGGGGAGAGGAGATACAGCCAGGGGTGTCGGTACAAAGCGACGAGCAGATAGATGCCTTCGTGCGCAGTGCCGTGGAGAGCGCCTACCACCCCTCCTGCTCCTGCAAGATGGGGACGGACTCCCTGGCGGTGGTGGATCCCGAGACCCGGGTTCATGGCCTGCAGGGGCTGCGGGTGGTGGATTCTTCCATCTTCCCGACCATTCCCAATGGCAACCTCAATGCCCCCACCCTGATGGTGGCCGAGCGCGCCGCCGACCTGATCCTGGGCAAGGTGCCACTGACGGCGCACCCGGTCGAGGTGGGGCTGGCCGACCACTGGCAGGAGAAGCAGCGTCCGCGGGAGCCAGTGCGTTCCCTGGCTTGAGCCTGTTGGTTTAATAAATAGAGATGCCACTACCCGGATGGCAGTTCGTCAGACCTTAGCTATCGCCCGATCGCACTTGATACCGGCGATAGCTAAGCCCTGATCCCGTGTCCATTTCCCCTCGCCACTGCGGGGTTGGGGGAGTCATGTCCGCAGGAAGCCGAACTGCCTCTTGAACACCACAATGCAATGACAAGGAGCACTTATGTTTGGTCACGAAAGGGATATCGCAGGAGGTCAGTCATGACAGTCTGGCTCAGTGCAGGAATACTGTTTACCTTTGCCGCTATCGCCTTTGTGCTCTATCGCTGGGGCAATATTCGTTGTATCGGTACCACGCCGGTGCGCACCTTTACCTTCGTCGCCATCCTGTTCACCTCCGGCCTGGATGTGGGGCTCATCATGTTCCCGCTCACCGAGTTTGCCGGTTATGCCGATCTGCAGGCGAGCCCGGAATATGGCTTCACCAATCCGCTTGCCATTGAATTCGGTTACTGGGGATTTCTTATCTGGGGTTTCTACTTTCTGACCTGTTTCTATTTCTGCGTGATAGAACCCAGAGTGAAGTTCTTTGAGCTGGCGCCGGTGAAGTTCCTCAACAACCTGGTGATCATAGGCACCTGTGCCTTCACCGCCTATCTGCTGCTGAGCAACCTGCCCTGGTATCTGCCCCAGATCGGGGATGGCGAGAGCCTGGTGGCGAGTTTTTACCTGATAGTGCTGCTGGTGATTGCGCTCTCCATCTATTCGAGCACCAGCCTGAAGTTCGTCAGGATCCTGAGTCTGGGCACGACGACCTGCTTCATCTCCCTGATCGCCCTGATGTGGGGCGCCGCCTTTCTCACGCCGGCGGGATCCCTGGCCGATTTTGCCGCGACGCTGGCACTGGTGGGAGGATACTTTGGTCACATAGAGCGCTTCGTGCTGCCCCTCAATGATTACCACGCCTTTTACCTCTATTGGTGGTTCTCCTGGAGCATCATGATCGGTCAGTTCACCGCCCGCTTCGTCGGTGGCCTGCGTACCTGGCAACTGCTGGGGGCCATGCTGGTGTTCCCCTCCCTGGCCATCGCCGTCTGGTTCGCCGTGCTCTACTACTACCACGAGCAGGGGCTCTCGACCGCCGGCTTCTTCAACTGGGCCATGGTAGCCGTGGGGATCACCATGGTGATCAACTCCCTCGACTCCCTGATCCGCCTCTATACCGACAACCTGGGGTTGACGACCCAGCGGCTCGGCCAGTGGCGTTACTTCGGGCTCAACCTGCTGATGCTGGCCGGCTTGACCCTGCTGTTCAAGCTCGACTTCCTGCAGATCCAGTGGGTCGGTGCCCTGGTGATCGGCCTCTTCTTCGCCTGTTTCGGCTACATCATCAGGTACAAGCTGAAGGCGGTGAGCAGCATAGAGGGCGCGCCAAAGGAGAATCGCCTCGACTACGGCAAGATAGAGCTGGCCGGATAAGAGGGGGAGCCTGGGGCGCAGAGTCGGTGTGCTTCAAGGCTGGATCCGCCGGTCAAACAGAGCCGAGACCTTGCTGCCTGTCACCTCCTTGTGAGCCAGGCATACGATCGCCCGCACATCCGCGTGTCAGCATGCTCATGAAACGGGACAGGGAGGGTCTCTTTGATGAATTTATTATCGAGGCAAAGGTTGACGATAAAGGGAGGCTGACACAAAGATGGCTCGCCTGCCGATGTGCGCAGGGATCAGTGCTGGAACAGGGTGAGGTGGACTCGGTGAAGCCATCGTGGATACGACGTCGGAAAAAAGAGAAAGGGGTGAACCCGGAAGGCGTGCTGCAAACAGGGCTCTTGCTGTTTAGCGCAGCCTGTGGGGCTACCCTGCTGTTGGCAGCCTGCAACGGCAGCTGAAAGGCATAAAAAAAGCCCGCTCGATGAGCGGGCTCTTCAAATTTGGCTCCTCCTGCTGGACTTGAACCAGCGACATACGGATTAACAGTCCGCCGTTCTACCGACTGAACTAAGGAGGAATTATTGGTGCCCAGAGACGGAATCGAACCGCCGACACGGGGATTTTCAATCCCCTGCTCTACCGACTGAGCTATCTGGGCAACGGCGCGCATTAAACCCTTTATACGCAGATGTGTCAACCACAGGGGGCAGATTGAGGTACCGTTCGCTCGATAACCGAGCAACTTTCCCTCCTGTCAGCGGTTTTTACCCTCAATTCTGCCTTGTTGTGCTGTTTTTCGTTGTGGGCAATGAAAAAGGGGGCCTGAGCCCCCTGGGTGCATTGGATGACTCAGTGACGGCTGACGATGATCCGCCCTGTGCTCATGTCGCGGGCCTGACCGGTGACGCTGATCTTGAGACCATGCTCGGGCAGCAGGCGACCCGCATCCGGGATCTCCTTGCTCTGGTAGCTGCGGGAATCCTTGAACACCCGGTTCGGGGTGACCCAGAAATCGCGCAGCAGGGAGCCGCTCGGGTGCTTGAGGTTGAGCGGTTGCTGGAAGCCCAGGCTGAAGGCGGCATCGTGGATCTGGTAGCGGGTGCCGGCGACGGCGCCGTCACTCCACTTCAGAGTGCGTTGGTCTGCATCAACGACGCCGAGGAAGCCCTCACCCGGGTGGACGCCTACCCAGTTGTTGTCCTGGCTGTTGTCCACGTACCAGAGCAACATACCCGGCTCGTAGCGCATCAGCTGGTCAGACACATTGATGTGGGCCAGCCCCTTGTCGACCCCTGCATGGTTGCGCCACTCGGCCAGATAGTAGTGATCCTTGGCCTCGTTGCCGTTGCTCTTCACAAACCCGGCCAGGGTAAAAGCAGAGTTGCCTTCAGCCCCATCGCTCACCAGCGTATCCCCGTCGGCCAGGATCAGGATCTCGTCCACGAAGAGGCCGTTCTCGGCCACGCCGCCATCGCTCAGGTATTGCAGGGTCAGGGTTATCTTCTGACCGGCCCAGGGGCTCAAGTCAAATTCGGCATCGGTCCAGCCATTGGAGTTGCCCGTGATGCCGACGCCAAAGCCGATCCCGTTCGGATCGTCGCTGGTGGTCAGGTTGCCGGGGATGGGCTGACCGTTGACCAGCACCCGCCCATAGTCAAACCCCTCTTCAATCTGGTACCAGGCCTTGAACGCCAGACTGGCGCTCTGCTTGCCGGTCAAGTCCAGGGTGAGGTTCATGCGGTTGTCGAGGTTGTTGGCCTTGCCACCGTGGTATTCGTATTGGCCGGCATAAGGCGGATTGAGCGGTATCTGCTTGGCGGGCAGATTGATGCGTACCACGTCGTCGTTGCGGCCCTTGTCGTTGGCTTGATCCAGCATGTAGACGTTGCCGCGGGGGCTGAGGTCGGCGAGCTGCACATTGCTGCCGTGCAACCAGTTGCCGCCGAGGGAGGCCTGCAGGAACTCCTTGGCCCAGGCGGAGAAACCGGTCGGCTCTGTGCCGCCTATCACGCCGGCCCAGGAGCCGGATGACATGATGGACCAGGTGGCCACAGGTTCACCCTTGCCTGTGTACTTGGTGTCGTACTCGTCCGGCAGTCCCAGATCGTGGCCATATTCATGGGCACAGACCCCGGCCGCCGCATCGATGGGCTGGATGGTGTAGTCGTAGGCGGCAAACTGGCCGCCGAAGTTGCCGTTCGGGCTGCTGGTGCCGGGGATGGGGAAGGGGGCACCCAGGTTCCAGCGATGGGCCCAGATGGCATCCTCGCCAAGATCGCCACCACCGGCCTCTTCCCCCACGCTGGAGTGGAAGATCATCAGGTGGTCGATGAGACCGTCCGGCTCGTTCCGGTTGCCGTTGCCGTTGAGATCGTAACGATCCTCCTGGTCAAACTGGGCCAGATCGATGGAGGGGTCATTGGCCACCTGGATCAACGCCTCCTTCACCAGGTCCCGAATGGTGTTGGGGGTGGCATTGGCGCCGTAGTAGGCGGCATTTTTGTCGGCGGTATACCAGCCCGCCACCTGACCGCGCACGCTGTAGCTCTTGCCGGATTGCTGCTCGTAGAACTGGCGCATGGAGATGAAGGTTTCACCGTTCGGGCCCTTGTAGCCCTTACCGGAGAACAGCAGGTCGTTGTAGTGCTCGGGTGTGTAGTCCGGGTAGTACATCTTGGTGAGATCCGGGGTGACGCTGTTCTTCGGGTAGTCGGGAAAGTCCACCAGGATGGCGAGGATCTTGTCCTTGCGCATCTTGCCGTTGTAGTGCTCCTTCTCGATGGACTTGAGCAGCAGGGTGGGCACACGGTCGCCGGGACGGGCCGTGCCGTTCAGGCGGATCTTCTTGAGAATGGTCTCTCGCATCTTGCCCTCTTTCACCGCCAGGGTGCCGCTGTGGCCCTGGTAGGCTCGCGACTTTTCGCGATAAAAACGGGCGAGGGCGGCCTGCTCCATCTCGGGGGAGGCCAGGGTGGGGATGCGGCCGCTTTTCTTCAGCATATCCAGCACCTTCACCTCGTCGGCCAGGGGGGCATCGAACGGGCCATGTACCGGGGCGGCCATGGCGTGGTTTCCAATCATAAGGGTTGAGCCGATGATCAGGCTCATTATTGTTTTTTTAGGCATTCTATGTGCTCCTTCACATGATAAAAGGGAGCCTTGCTGGCTCCTCTTTCCGTACGGGCCCTGTTGCGCCCGCGTCCCTTGATACACCCCTTGAGTGACCCTTGTCACCGTGTGAAAACTGGTGGATAGTGCTGATTTCACAGTGCTTTTCGATGGGGTTGTGCGTATCGTCAATCCAGATGTGAAGTTCCGTATGGGACATTTCACGAGAAGCGGCAGATTACACTTTATTAACCTTTTATGATGGCACCCCATTTGGGGTGGCCCCGGGTGAGCCGCTATCTTGGCTTGTGCATTGAGCCGGATGCACTCTGCGGGTATGCTTTGCCGCAACTATGCCGCTCCGGGTGAATGTGAGCCGAAGCAGGCACCCGATTGCCGACGGCATGTGACACTAACAAAGTAGTAGCTGGGGTTAATATGAGTCTTGATATGCAAGAGTGGCGTGCAGAGACCACCGCCATCGTCAACGAGTTGCTGGCCGATGGCAGCAACCCGGATCTGGAATATGACATTGAGCACCACTTCGCCTGTCAGGATTTCGATCAGCTGGAGAAAGCGGCCGTCGACCTGTTCAAGGCCGGTTTTGAAGTGACTGACGCGGAAGAGATGGAGCTGGATGACGGCGCCCCCATCTTCTGTTTTGATGCCACCATAGAGCGCAAGCTGGACATAGAGACCATAGTGGCCGACATCGAGAAAATGTTGCCGATCCTCAAAAAGTACGGCGTGGATTACGACGGCTGGGGCACTTACTTCCAGGAGTAAGGACGACAGCGGGTGTCGGCGCTGTGCCGGACAACAAAAAGGCCACTTTCGAGTGGCCTTTGTTTTGTCTGCGATCAGCTGCCGGGCAACTGATAGTTGCGGGCAAACTCGTCGGGTGGCAGCGGGCGGCTGAACAGGTAGCCTTGCAGCCGATCGCAACCGGCTTGTACCAGCCAGGCTTGCTGCTCGGGGGTTTCAACCCCTTCGGCGGTGATCCTGATCCCAAGCTCGTGGCCCAAGCCGATGACGGAGCGCACTATGGCGGTGGTGGCCTGGTTGGTGGCCAGCCCCTGGGTGAAGCTGCGGTCCAGCTTGAGGGTAGCCACCTGCAGCCGTGGCAGGTAGGCGAGCGAGCAGTAACCTGTGCCGAAGTCATCGATGGCGAGCTGGAAACCTGCCTCAATCAGATTGGCGAGGTTGCTCTCAATCTCGTCGGCGTTCTCCATCAGCACCCCTTCGGTGATCTCCAGCTCCAGTTGCCAGGGGGCGAGCCCGTGACGCTCTATGCAGGCGAAGATCTGCGGGCAGAGGTCGGGGTCACGAAATTGCAGCGGTGACAGATTGATTGAGAGCACCAGATCCGGCGCCGCACCCTGCCAGCGGGCCAGTTGGGCACAGCCCTGTTCCAGCATGCGCTGACCGAGCTGGCCGATGAGCCCCAGCTCCTCTGCCAGCGGGATGAATTCATCTGGCGAGATCATGCCGAGTTCGGGGTGGGGCCAGCGGCAGAGCAGTTCAGCCCCGTGCAACTGATTGTTGCGGGTGCTGATGATGGGCTGATAGACGGCGGTGAGTTGCCCCGACTTGATGGCCAGCGGCAGCTGGGCCGCGATCAGCTGACGGCGTTTGAGTTTGGCGTCTAGCTCGGGATCGAACAGGGTACAGTGCTGCTGCTGACGCTTGCCCTGGGCCAGCGCGGCCTCGGCATGGCTCAACAGCCGTTCGGCGTCGTTGGCCCTGCCGTGGGCAATGCCAAGGAACACAGGGATCTGGATCCTGTGTTCTTCGATCTGGTAGGGCACCATCAGCTCGTTTTGCAGGCGGCGACTCCAGTCCGCCAGCGGTTCGCTCAGCTCGGGCAGCAGCATGGCAAAGTCGTCGGCGGCGACCCGGCACACCAGTGACTGGGGCGGCGCCAGCTGTTGCAGACGACGAGCCACCTGGCTCAGCAGGCGATCGGCGACCCGGATGCCGAAGCGGTCATTGATCTCGCGAAAGTGTTGCAGGTCGACCAGCAGCAGGCTGGCCTTGCGGGCCCCGAGGTGGCGACTGGTCTGCAGAAAATGGGAGAGTTTGAGCAGGCCGGTCAGGCTGTCGTAGTGCTGCTCCTGCTGCAACTGGGCCTGGGTGGTCCGCAGTCCGGTGATGTCACGGCTCAAGGTCAGGATGCCGAGGGAGTTGCCCTCGTCGTCCGGCACATCGACCCGGGTTATCTCCAGGTGGCGGCCCTGACCGTTGGCATCCACCAGGCAGTATTCGCCCCGCCCCATGGGCAACTCGGTGGAGAGTCTGTGTGCGACACGCTGGCCGAGCGCCTCGCTCGCCGCCATGCCCATGAAGTCGAGAAAGGCCTGGTTGCAGTCGATGAGCAGTCCCTGATGGTCTTCCAGCCGGATGGGATCCGGGATGGCGTCAAGCAGCCGGCGCTGCAGCAGCTGCTGCTGGCGAAAGGTCTGCTCCAGCTCCTTGCGCTGGCCAATCTCGTTGACCATGCCAAACAGCGCCACCGGCTTGCCTTGCTCGTCATAGAGGGGGATCTTGTGGATCTCCATCCAACGGGTGCTGTCGCCACTGTTGCAGTGCAGCTGCTGATAGAGCAGAGGATTGCCCTCTGCCAGCAGGCGATCATCCTCTTCCCGAAAGATGTTGCCCCATGGCATCTCTATGTCCGTCTTGCCGATGAGATCTTCTGTTTGCTGCAGACCGGCCTGCTCCACAAACGTGCGGTTGGCAAACAGGTAGCGCCCGTCCGTATCCCGACAGAAGATATTCATGGGCAACTGATCGATGATCTGCTGTAACAGCGTCAGGGTGAGCAAGGAATTCACGCAGGCACTCACGGGGGTAATTTCGAGCAAATCTATGATAGCAGACGGGTTTTGTAAAGCTTGGGTTAACGAGGATGCATTTCTGCCGATCTCTGCTGACAGTCTGTGTCGTCAACGCCATAATAGCCGCCGGTTGGCCGATGGCCGAATAATATGGATGAGAGAAGCAGCATGAAAAAGATATTGGGGATCGCCCTGGCCCTGCTGATGGCCGGGTGTGCCAGCGACAACAATGGTGGTGAGCAGTACCGCTATAACCCACCGGTTGCCAAGGCGACCAACAACACCCAGGAGATGCAGATCCCGGTGGATCTGGTGTGGGCGCGCGCCGAGAAGTGGTTTGCCGATCACGGTCTCAACATCGAGAACAGCCAGCGTGGATCGGGTCTGATGACGGCCAACGTCGAAAACTCCGCCGATGGTCTGGAGTGGCTGGATTGCGGCACCATGGGTTCCAAAGTGGCGCTGGGCAACCCCAATCTGCAGATCAATCTGATCATCACCCAGAGCGGCAACAACAGCGTGGCGACCGTCAACGTCAAGGGCAATACCCAGCTCTACTTCGTTGAGTCGTCCGGTGAGCGTGTTGCAGCCCCTTCCATCACGCCTGTCTGTGTCTCCCAGGGGCGCCTGGAACAGAGTCTGTTTGCCACTCTGGGCAACTGATCCGCCTCTGTCAGCCGCCTGCTTGTATGGTGGCCAGCATCAAACACCCCCTTGCTTGCAGCGGGGTGTTTGTTTTTGGGCGGTCAGCGTGCCTTGAATAGAGGGTATATACCGCCGTCAGCGCATTTCAGGTTCTGACACCCGGGTGCCCCTGTGTTGCCGCCAGACATAAAGAAAAACGCCCCCGGCAGGGGCCGGGGGCGTTCGGAGCGTCAGCACGACTGGCTGGCGACTAGAGGGCGCTGTCGCCGTGAAAGAGTGCCTGCTCGCCGGATTTGAGCACATAGCCTTTCCAGGGGAAGAGCTGGTAGGCACCTCCCTGCCAGGACCAGTTGCCCTCATCCCCTTGTCGGGTCAGCAAGGTCTGCTCACCGTTTGGCAGAGTCAGTTCGGCCTTGCTCTGGTCGGCATTGAACAGCACGAAGGCGCTGCCGGTCTCATCCGATTTGAGGGATTGCAGTCTCACTGCCTGCTCAAACAGGCGCACGCACTGGTTGGTCAGCGCTGACCATTGATAACCGGCGCTGGCACGACAGCCGTGGATATCCTGATCATTGCCGACCATATGCTGGGTCGGGGTACTGCAAGCCGCCAGCAGCAGGGAGGCGGCCATCAGAGTCAGAGTGCGCATGCTTACTCCTGCTTGTCTTCGAGCTTGCCTTCGAGATTGTCCCGTTCGATGACGATGTTGGAGAAACCCAGCTCCTTGAAGTAGTTCTCCTGGTAATCCTTCACGCTCTTCTTGTCGCGGCGGCAGACTTGGGCCAGCTGGGCCTCCATGGCATGGAAGCTGGAGAGATCCAGCCCTTCGGCGGCGGCAATGGCATCGTAGATGCTGCGAAACTTGTCGTTCGCATAGCCGAGCTCTTTGGTCTGCTTTTTGTAGGTGTAGGTAATCTTAAACGCCATCTGGCCCTTCCTTCTTCAATTTGGCTTGCTTGCGCTGGACATAGAGGTAGAGGCTTTCGACCTTCTCCCGTGCCCAGGGGGTCTTGCGCAAGAACTTCAAGCTGGATTTGATACTGGGGTCGTCGGTGAAGCAGCGGATGTTTATCTGCTGTCCGAGCTCTGCCCAGCCATAGTGCTCGACCAGGGCGGTGACGATCGCCTCCAGGGTCAGCCCGTGCAGCGGGTTTTTTGCTTGCGAGGAGCCTGGTTGGTCACTCATGCGTCGGCCGCCAGCTTGGCAAAGGGTTGACCCATGCGAGTGGTGACGCCATTGGCCAGATGGGGCTCAAAACCGGCCAGCATGCCGGGGCCAAACAGGCAGACCACGGTACTGCCGAGCTTGAACAGGCCCATCTCGGCCCCTTTTTGCAGTGTGATGGCCTCATCACCGCTGTAATCCCAACGCACCACTTCTTTCTGCCTGGTCGGCGCTATATTGCCGGCCCAGATGGTTTCGATACTGGCGACTATGGTGGCGCCGACCAGCACCAGCGCCATGGGGCCATGGGGGGTGCGGAAGGTGGCGACCACACGTTCGTTGCGAGCGAACAGGTTGGGCACATTCTCGGCGGTGAGCGGGTTGACGGAGAAGAGATCCCCCGGCACGAACACCATGCTCTCCAGTACGCCGTCCAGCGGCATATGGATGCGGTGGTAATCCTTGGGTGCCAGATAGATGGTGGCGAAATCACCGTCCTTGAACGGCGCCACCAGATCCTCGAAGCCACCCAGCAGTTCACGAGCGCTGTAGTCGTGGCCCTTGGCCTGGATGATGCGCCCCTGATGGATGGGGCCGAGTTGGCTGACGGTGCCGTCCACCGGCAGGGCCAGGGTCATGGCATCCTCGACCAGCGGACGGATCCCCGGCTTGAGCTCGCGGGTGAAGAAGGCGTTGAAGCTCGCGTAGTGGGCCGGATCTTCGTGCAGCGCTTCGCTCATGTCGACGCCGTACTGCTTGATAAAGGCCTCTATCACCCGGGTGGTGAGGTTGCCCGCTTCTGCTGCAGCCAGCTTGCCCACCAGACGGGAGAGGGCGTGCTTGGGCAAACAGTATTGACCGGCAATTTTCAGGTTGTCAGTGATGCTCATGATCTTGATCTGGTCTTTATGGAAAGAGGGTTGAATAGGTCACGTCCGGGCTTGTTGCCGACCGTGGCGGGCTTCCTGCATGGTTTCCAGGATGCGGTGATAGTTGTGGAAGCGATCGGCACTGATGTCGCCACGGTCGACCGCCGCACGCAGTGCGCAGCCTGGGTCGTCCTTGTGGGTGCAGTCGCGGAATCGGCAACCACCCAGGTAGTCACGAAACTCGATGAAGCACCAGGTGATGCGATCGGCTTCCAGATGCCAGAGTGCGAACTCGCGGATCCCGGGGGAGTCGATGAGATCGCCGCCGCTCGGGAAGTGATAGAGTCGCGCTGTGGTAGTGGTGTGCGTACCTAGCCCCGAGTTTTCGGAGATCTCGCCGGTCAGCACATCCAGCCCCGGCATCAGGGCGTTGGTCAGGGATGATTTGCCCACCCCGGACTGGCCGACGAAGATGCTGATCTTGCCTTCGAACTGGGCCTTGAGCTCATCGAGGCCTTCGCCGCTCTCACAGCTCACCAGGATCACCTGATAGCCCAGCTTGCGATAGGGGTCGAGTTGTCGTTCGACACGGATGCGGGCAGCCTCATCGAGCATGTCGACTTTGTTCAGCACTATGAGTGGCTGTATCTCCACATCCTCGGCGGCGACCAGATAACGGTCGACAATGTTGGTGGAGAACTCGGGCATCACCGCCGAGACGATGATGATCTGGTCGATGTTGGCGGCGATGGGTTTGACCCCGTCGTAGAAATCCGGCCGGGTCAACACTGAGTGGCGCGGATGCACCGCCTCGATGACGCCCGCTGTCGCGGTATTGAGGCCGGGCCGCCAGACCACCTTGTCGCCGCACACCAGGCTGCTGATGCTGCTGCGACGCAGGTTGCTGCGGTGGATGGTGCCGTCAGTCGCTTCTACGTCAGCATGCTGACCGAAACGGCTGATCACCACTCCTTCAATGGCCGGGCCAAACAGGGTGTCATCCACGACAGTGGTGTGATCTTTTTGCAACCGCCGCTCGCGGTTGGCCTGGACGCGCCTTTGTTGACCCAGATTGAGTTTTGCTTTCTTTGCCACTCGATTCGCCAGTTTATGAACAGATTCAAAGCCAGTATGATACATGCAAATTGGCAAAATTCCGCCATTCCTCCCAATAGAGAGAATAATCATGACAGTCAGCGCGCAGAACCTGGTATGGATCGACATGGAGATGACGGGTCTGGACCCCGAAGAGAACGTGGTACTGGAGATCGCCACCATAGTCACCGACAAGGATCTGAACGTGCTGGCAGAAGGGCCTGTCATCGCCATCCACCAAAGCGATGAAGAGCTGGCCAAGATGGACGACTGGAACGTCAACACCCATACCAAGAGCGGACTGGTGGCCCGGGTCAAGGAGAGTCAGTATGACGAAGCCAGGGCCGTGGCCGAGACCCTCGATTTCATTCGCCAGTGGGTACCGGAGCGCACCAGCCCGCTGTGCGGCAACAGCATAGGCCAGGATCGCCGCTTCATGGTCAAGCACATGAGCGAGCTGGAAGCCTTCTTCCATTACCGCAACGTTGACGTCAGCACCATCAAGGAGCTGGTACGTCGCTGGCAGCCCGAGCTGCTGGATCAGTTCACCAAGAGTGGCTCCCACATGGCGCTGGACGATATTCGTGAATCCATCGCCGAGCTGCGCTTCTACCGTAGTCACGTCTTCAAGATCTGATTGCCTGGCATGGGGTTGCCATCGATTGGTTGCTAAAATCGACAGTTCGGCCAGCTTTTGAGCGAACGCGCGCAACCAGACGAAAAAGCCCTTGCAATTGGAAAGACTGCTCTTATAATTCGGCTCCCGTGCAGTAGCGCAAGCAACCAAATGCTGCACGATTTGTTTTGATGCCATTTTATGGTGTGTGCGGGAATAGCTCAGTTGGTAGAGCACGACCTTGCCAAGGTCGGGGTCGCGAGTTCGAGTCTCGTTTCCCGCTCCAAATTGTGATGATGAAACTGGTTCAATCCAGCCCGATGCGGGAATAGCTCAGTTGGTAGAGCACGACCTTGCCAAGGTCGGGGTCGCGAGTTCGAGTCTCGTTTCCCGCTCCAATCATCTTCACAGACCAGATAATGACAACGCTGTTGCGGGAATAGCTCAGTTGGTAGAGCACGACCTTGCCAAGGTCGGGGTCGCGAGTTCGAGTCTCGTTTCCCGCTCCAAAATGTGATGATGAAACTGGTTCAATCCAGCCCGATGCGGGAATAGCTCAGTTGGTAGAGCACGACCTTGCCAAGGTCGGGGTCGCGAGTTCGAGTCTCGTTTCCCGCTCCAAAATGTGATGATGAAACTGGTTCAATCCAGCCCGATGCGGGAATAGCTCAGTTGGTAGAGCACGACCTTGCCAAGGTCGGGGTCGCGAGTTCGAGTCTCGTTTCCCGCTCCAAAATGTGATGATGAAACTGGTTCAATCCAGCCCGATGCGGGAATAGCTCAGTTGGTAGAGCACGACCTTGCCAAGGTCGGGGTCGCGAGTTCGAGTCTCGTTTCCCGCTCCAATCATCTTCACCAGCGCAAAACGACCATTTATGTTGCGGGAATAGCTCAGTTGGTAGAGCACGACCTTGCCAAGGTCGGGGTCGCGAGTTCGAGTCTCGTTTCCCGCTCCAACACATTTGCAAGTAACATCCTGTTGCGGGAATAGCTCAGTTGGTAGAGCACGACCTTGCCAAGGTCGGGGTCGCGAGTTCGAGTCTCGTTTCCCGCTCCAATTTCTCTTCAAGTGCCCTCTCTGTACGTCATCGAGTACTGAACCAATCGCAGTCGGTAGAGCACGATTCATGCTTGCCAAGGCTGGGGTCACGAGTTCGAATCTCGTTTCCCGCTCCAATTTCTCTTCGTAGTACCAGCATTCCTTTTAATCCTTCAAAAATGACTCCCGTATCGCGCTGCGATGCGTTTGTGTTCCTGCTTTTCAGCTCTATCCCTCTGTTTGCCAAACTTGCTTAGCCTGATACCAAGACGCTGCCCTGGTGGCCTGATGGTTGAGGAGCGACAAGGGGGAAATGGCGGGCAAGCGCAGTCACAAGCCGGAGAGGGTCTGGTCACAAGCGGGCGATGAACAATGGTGGAGTGGTAAACGGCAGGCAAAAAAATAGGAGGAGCAGGTCTCCTCCTACAGGCTCACTGGCGTGGCTTAAAGCAGAGTAACGTTCTCAGCCTGAGGACCTTTTTGGCCCTGAGTCACAGTGAACTGGACTTTTTGACCTTCAGCCAGGGTCTTGAAACCTGTGCTCTGGATGGAGGAGAAGTGAACGAAAACGTCCGGTCCCTGGGATTGCTCGATGAAGCCAAAACCCTTGGTTTCGTTAAACCATTTTACTTGGCCGGTGCGAATGTCAGACATGTGGTAAGTCCTATCTATAACGAAATGAAACTAAGCCTTGTTGGGCAGCATTTGCCTAGGAATCAGGGGTTGAAGCATGACTGACCACGTCAATTTGTCCCAGTAGCATGTAGAACAATCCCTGTCTAAAGCACAAACGATTGTACGTGAGAGCAGATCCTTGTCAATTTTGCGCTTTTCATTTTTTGAGCAAGCTAAAAATATTGTGAAGTCAGCGGCTTATTTCACGGTGCTGGATCAAAAAGCGGGAGGCTCATGGCCTCCCGTTTTGTCACTCCTTGAGGGCGAACCCTTGGCCCTGCCGGTCATACCGATAGATGGCCTGACCGTAGGAGCGGATCTCCACCCGCTGGATGCGGCGGTTGTCATCCACCAGAATGAACACCGACTTGCCCGATTGCAGCCGGGTCAAAGGGCGGTCCGGCCCTTCGATGGCAATCAGGCGACTGAGCTCGGCGCCTGGCAGCTCGAACTTGCGCCAGATGGAGTAGAGGGTTTCACCGGCTTGCACATCGTGCTGTAGCCAGCTGCCATCTACTTTCTCTTCGACCGGTTTGGCGGCCGAGGTGCCATTGCCAGTAGTCAGCGCTTCGGCTGGCACGGCCAGCGGTACGGCGAGCGAACCGGACGGGGCGGTTGTCGGCATGGCAGGCGCAGGCTCCCAGGCCAGCAACAGCAGCCAGATGGGCACCAGCACCAGCAGGCCTATGGTATGTTTGCGGGGCAGCGGGTTGGCCAGCTTGAATTTGCCCGCGCTGGCCTCCTGGCCGCGTTGGCCAAGGCCACGCATCCCTTGGCCGATGCGCTGGCGCAGGGGCAGGGTAGCGGCATTGATACGATGGAGCAGGGATCCTTGTGATTCGTCTTGTCGACGCTGCTGGGCTCGTCTGTTATGGCCACGTGGGCGACGGTCCGGGGTGGGCACGGCATTTACCTCTCACTACATTGCCTGCCATCAGGCAAATTCGTTGCCTATGGTAAACGGACTCGCCCCCGAGGGGGAGAGTCCGAGAGAGGAAAATTGTCAGCTGAGACGAAATTGTCCCAGTAATTGCTGCAAACGCTCGGCTGCCTGACGCAATGCCTGGCTGGCTTTGGCCGTTTCGGTCGCATCCTGAGCGATGTCATTGGCCAGTGCGTTGGTTTTTGACAGATTGCCGGACACCGTCTCGGAGACGGAGCTCTGTTCCTCGGCGGCGGAGGCGATCTGATAGGTCATGTCGTTGATGGTAGAGATAGCCTGATAGATGCTGGCGAGCGCCTCTTCCGCCAGATCCGCCTCGCCCACCGCCTGATGGGTCAGCTGCTGGCTCTGATTGATGGCGCTGACTGCATTGGCCGAGCTGAGACGGATCTTCTCGAGCAGTTCCTGGGTGTTCTGCACCGCCTGCTGGGTGTTGCCCGCCAGCTTGCGCACCTCGTCGGCCACCACCGCAAAACCTCGGCCCTGTTCGCCTGCCCGTGCTGCCTCTATGGCGGCGTTGAGCGCGAGCAGGTTGGTCTGATCGGCAATGCCCTGGATCACAGTGAGTATGTTGGTGATCTGCTCGCTGTCGTGAGCCAGCCCCTCGACCACTTCGGCGCCTTTGCCTGCTTCGGCCGCCACCTTGTGCATTGACTGGATCACCTGCTGGAAGCGTACCTTGCCCTGATCCGCCGCGCTCTGGGCCTGCTTGGCCGAGTCTGCGGTGTTGTTGGCGTGGGTGGCCACTTCCTGGCTGACATAGGACATCTCCTGTACTGCGGTCAGCATCTGCTCCATCTCCGCCTGGTGATGCTGCAAGTTGGTGTCGGTCTGCCCTGCGATGCGGTCGGTATCACCGGCGTGGCGGTTCACCTCGCTGGCGGTTTTCAGCACATCCCCCAGCAGCACCTGCAACTTGTCGATGAAGCGGTTGATGCCCTTGGCGAGATCCCCCAGCTCGTCGACGGAGCGGGTGGTGAGACGCTTGGTGAGATCCCCCTCGCCATCGGCGATATCGTCCACCAGGCTGACCATCTGGCGGATGGGGCCCGTGATACTGCGCGCTATCATCAGCATGGTAGCCAGTGCCAGCACCAGTACGACAAGGGCACCCACCAGTTGCTGGGTCATGGCAGCCTGACTCATGTCGCTTAGCTGGCTTTCCAGCTGATCGGCGCCCGCCAGTACCACCTTGTAGGGCAGGGTGACTATGATGGCCCAGTTGCGGCTCATGCCTGGTACCATGATGGGCACAGAGATACGAAATGATTCGTCCAGCTCCTGACGCTGCACTTCCGGTTTCAGATATTGCTGCCACTGGTTGCCAAGCAGCTTGTCGGCCCGGCTGCCAAGCAGGCTGGCGTCACCGCTGGTGCCTGTGATGACGCCGGCGGCGCTGACGATCAGGGTCTCGCCCTTGCCGTCATAGATGTTGCTGTTGAGGGACTGGGCCTGACGGCTGATGGAGTCCACAGCCAGATCCAGCGCGGCGATCCCCTTGAACTTGCCTGCCACCATGATGGGGGTGGTGATGGTGCTCACCAGCACCTGCTGGCCGTTGATGTCCACCTTGAAGGGGTCGATGAGGCAGGAGCGTCCTTCCCGTTTTGGGCAGGAGTAGTAGTCGTTGGCCGGGTTGCCGAATTCATCCGGATCGGTCTTTTCGATGGAAAGCAGCAGGTCTGTGCCTATCTGGTCCTTGTCACGATAGAAGTAGGGCACGAAGCGGCCCTGGCTGTCGCTACCCAGCGGGCTTTGACCGGCGAAGGCGGCGTCCTGGCCGTCGAAACCGTTCGGCTCGAATCCCGCGAAGGCGCCATATAATTGTGGTTCGAGCGCGAGCTGCGCCTTGAGTAGATCCGTGGCCTGCTGGCGATCCAGCGGCAGCTTGCCCTCTTGTTGCAAGGCGAGGGCACTGGCCATCTGCTGGGTATAGGAGAGCCCCTTTTGCAGCAGCTGTGTGATGGTGGCGGCCTCGGCCCGTGCGTTGGCACTCACCTTTTGCCAGGCTTCTTGCTGCAGGGCGGCGCGACTGGAGCTGATGGTCAGCTGTTGGGTCTGTTGACCAGAATACTGGTTGAGCAGGATCAGTATGACCAGGGCTGCGGTCATGGCGATCCCGGCCATGACCAGAATTCGATTCTGGATAGAACGGAACTGCATCGTCTCTTCCTTGTGTCGTGAGAAGTAGTGTGAGAGTTGTTTGGATATCGGCCGGAGGAGGCAGCTCTCCAACACTCCCCATAGCAAATCGGAAATGCCGCTTCGGTTTTGCGATCCCCCTCAAATATCAGGCTGCAGGCGGCCGGGCAGCAAATTTAACCCCCTACTTTAGCCCGCAACGGCCTCATGGTTTTCCCATCCGGGATTCTGAGTGCTAAAATGCGACGGTTTTTTCTAACGAATTGGCCCAAGGCCCTCTACACAAGGCTTAAAGATGAAAGTCAAAACCCGTTTTGCTCCCAGCCCGACCGGCTTTTTGCATGTCGGCGGTGCCCGTACCGCACTCTATTCCTGGTTGTTTGCAAAGAGCCAGGGCGGTGAGTTCGTGCTGCGTATTGAGGATACCGATCTGGAACGTTCCACTCAGGAGGCGATCGACGCCATCATTGAGGGCATGGAATGGCTGGAGCTGAACTGGGATGAGGGCCCCTACTACCAGACCAAGCGTTTCGACCGCTACAACGGCATCATCGACGAGATGCTGACCGATGGCCGTGCCTACAAGTGCTACTGCTCCCGTGAGCGCCTGGACGCGCTGCGCGAAGGTCAGATGGCCAACGGCGAGAAGCCCCGCTATGACGGCAAGTGCCGTGATGCGGCTCACGATCACCCGGCCGATGCGCCGCACGTTATTCGCTTCCGCAACCCGACCGAAGGTTCAGTCGTATTCGATGACCACGTCCGTGGCCGCATCGAGTTCGCCAACACCGAGCTCGACGATCTCATCATCCGCCGTACCGATGGCGCGCCGACCTACAACTTCTGCGTGGTGGTCGATGACTGGGACATGGAGATCACCCACGTGGTGCGTGGCGAAGACCACATCAACAACACCCCGCGCCAGATCAACATCTATAAGGCGCTGAACGCGCCCGTGCCGGAGTTTGCCCACGTCTCCATGATCCTGGGCGACGACGGTGCCAAGCTCTCCAAGCGCCACGGCGCTGTGTCCGTGATGCAGTACCGCGACGACGGCTACCTGCCGGAAGCGCTGCTGAACTATCTGGTGCGTCTGGGCTGGTCCCACGGCGATCAGGAGATCTTCACCCTGGACGAGATGATCAAGCTGTTCAGCCTGGATGCCATCTCCAAATCCGCCTCCGCCTTCAACACCGACAAGCTGTTGTGGCTGAACAACCACTACATGCGCAGCCTGGATCCGGCCTATGTGGCCAAGCATCTGGCCTGGCACATGGAAAACCAGAAGATTGACACCAGCAAGGGCCCATCACTGCCAGAGGTTGTCACTCTGCTGGCCGAGCGCTGCAATACCCTGGTGGAGATGGCCGCCCAGAGCCGCTATCTGTTCGAAGAGTACGAAGCGATCGACGAAGCGGCTGCCAAGAAGCACCTGCGCGGCGTCGCTGCCGAGCCGCTGGCGCTGGCCAAGGCCAAGCTGGCTGCGCTGGATAACTGGACCACCGAAGCGCTGCACGAGCTGATTGAAGCCACTGCCGCCGAGCTGGGTCAGGGCATGGGCAAGGTCGGCATGCCGCTGCGCGTGGCCGTGACCGGCCTGGGTCAGTCCCCCGGCATCGACGCCGTGATGGCGCTGGTGGGTAAAGAGCGTGTGCTGGCTCGCATCGATCGCGCGTTGGCGTATATCGAAGCCCGCATGGCCGCCGAGTAAGTCGCCTGCTGCCGCGACTGGTGGCAGCCGGATAGATTGCCTTCCACTGACAATAAAGGGCTCCCGCAAGGGAGCCTCTGTTTTTCGCGGTTAACCAGATTTGTGACATAAAACAGCGAGATAGCGGCAAGGTTGCCGGTAAAAACAGCTAACTGCTTGAATTTTGACTAAACGCTCCAGCCGGTGTTATTTTTGGGTTGACAGCAAAGCGGGTGATGCCTATCATGCGCCTCCGTTGCCGGAGATAACTTCGTCAGCGCCGAGGTGAGTTGGGGTTATAGCTCAGCTGGGAGAGCGCTTGCATGGCATGCAAGAGGTCCGCGGTTCGATCCCGCGTAGCTCCACCAAATTCTCCTCGAACAATCTGGAATCAAAGGGGTTATAGCTCAGCTGGGAGAGCGCTTGCATGGCATGCAAGAGGTCCGCGGTTCGATCCCGCGTAGCTCCACCAGGTTCCTGATTGAAGATGAAATACCCAGGGCAGTGCGGTGTGTATCACCCAGGCCGACCTTTGTGGGGTTATAGCTCAGCTGGGAGAGCGCTTGCATGGCATGCAAGAGGTCCGCGGTTCGATCCCGCGTAGCTCCACCACTATTTGCGACAGATGGCCGCCAGAACCATCTGTTGAGTACGAAATTCCGGGGTTATAGCTCAGCTGGGAGAGCGCTTGCATGGCATGCAAGAGGTCCGCGGTTCGATCCCGCGTAGCTCCACCACTATTTACGACAGATGGCCGCCAGAACCATTTGTTGAGTACAAAATTTGGGGTTATAGCTCAGCTGGGAGAGCGCTTGCATGGCATGCAAGAGGTCCGCGGTTCGATCCCGCGTAGCTCCACCACATTCTTGTGACAAGAAGCCAAAAGGCCACCGTTATCGCGGTGGCCTTTTTGTTTTGGCTCATTTTGTGTCCGGCCGTCTCCTGTTCGTAAAAAAGCCCGCATCGCAGCGGGCTTTTGGCGTGATGGCAAAGCTGCATCAGCGGCGACGACGCCAGGCCAGGGGCAGCAAGGCCAGCAACAGGGCGCCCATGGCACCACCACCGCCGTTGCTCTCTTCCTTCAGCTTGAGGTCGACGATGATGGGATCATGGTCGGAGGCGCTGAACGGATTGTCGGACTTGATCATGTCACCGGTGAAGCCACGGCCATATTCGAACAGGTTGCTCTCGAACGAATTGATGTGCCAGTCGGCGACCGCGATTACCTTGCTGGCCAGTGCCGGGTTGGCGAGGGCATAGTCCAGAGTACCGAGTTCGGCCTCGTAGCTGTAGGAGATAGCCTTCTCCTTGTTGAACCTGACATTCATGTCGATCAGGCCATAGCTCTTGCTCACTTCGCTGCCGGTCTGCTCATAGACTTGCTCGCCGAGGAAGGTCCGGGAGGCCGAGACTATCTTGCGCTGACCCTCGGTCGGCACATAGTCGGTCAGCACCCGGATCGCATCTTCCCTGGCGTAGGAGTTGAGGTCACCCACCAACATGACCATACCCGACAGCGTGCTCACCGCGTCGCCCAGCACCTTGGCGGCAGTGACCCGGAACTCGGTACACTTGCCCTGCAGATCGGCCGGCTCCTTGCCGTCCAGGTTCTCCAGGCAGCCGGACCCCTTGGATTTGAGGTGGTTGACCACCAGGGTCAGCAGCTCCTTGCTGCCCTCGACGGTGAAGCTCTGCACCAGGGAGTCACGCTGGGAGGCCTGTTTCTCGACTCCTTTCGCATCCTGGTATTTTTGTACCGGCAGCGTGATGACGCTGGCATCCCCCTGCGGGGTCAGCTTGGCGGGTCGGTAGATCATGGCCACCATGATGGCGTCGCCGCCGAAGAAGCGCTCGTCGCCAAGCAGCGCCTTGGGTAGGGCCACGAAGGCGTACTGTTTGTCGGCTTCCTTCTGCTGGGCGTTGAGGCTTTGCACCAGATCACTGATGGCGGAGTGGCTGTCAAAGCCGTTGTTCTCCATCTCCATCAGGCCGAGCAGATCGGCATCCATCTCAGTGATGGCGTTGACTATCTTGGCGCGCTGTTTCTGGAAGTCCTCCAGGTTTTTGGCGCCGCGGTTGCAGCCCTTGGCGCTGTCCGCATCCGCCTGATCCTTGCACAGCACATTGAGGGCCCCCCCCACGCTGGAGTGGCTGGTGAAGTAGTTGAGCACGTTGAAGCTGCCGATACGCAAGTCGGTGCCATCGGCACGGGCCGGTGCGCTCTGGCGATCGTTATCGCCGGTGCGCAGCAGATCGCCGGCGGTGATCACCTGATCCTGCGGCACTATCAACCGGTATTCGTTGTAGCTGTAACCCACCAGCGCATCCAGATTGACCGGGGCATCGCCGATGCGCAGATAACCCTGCTCCGGATCCCAGCCCGGCAACCAGGGCAGTTTGCCATCGGTGGCCTTGAAGTCAGACTCGAGGAATACCCGGTTGCGGGCATTGGCCCTGGCCAGCGCCTTGGCTTCCTTGCTGTCGGCGGCATGCAGCTGGGTCGGCTTCATCAGCGGTGCCTGGTGTGACAGCACCAGATTGTTGCGTTTGGCGGCGTAGTCATAGCTGAAGTTGCGGCTTACCTTGAGCGCGCTGTCAGCATCGAGGCGTACCCGCATTCCTTCGTGACGCTCCAGCGCCCGGGCCAGGGTCTCGTTTTCCAGTACCCGCAGCGGCACGGCGGCAGGCACAGAGCCCTGAGCGAGAACCTGCAGACGCGGGGCGCCGCTGTCAACGACCGGCTTGAGCTGGGTGTGGTTGTAGTACTCCTCGACCTTGGCCTCCAGGCAGACTTCGGCGCCCGGCTTGATGTCCGGGTACTTGCTGGCGAAGTTCTTGTCGTTGAGGTAGACGAAGATGCCATCCGAGGTCTGGGGATTGTCATCCCCTTGCAGATCCTGCAGGTAGAAACCCTTGTTGAGATTCTCACCAAGTGCCGTGACCACCGCCTTGACCGTGACGCTCTGGGCGCTTTCGAACTTGCCATCGGGGATGAGGGGACTCTTGCCACCAATGCCCTGAATGACGGGGATGGGGGTGAGGGCACTGTCAGCCGGGCAGCTGAAGCTGGCGGCATGGACGGACGGGGACGCGAGCGCAAGCCCCACGGCCAGCGACAGCAGGGTACGTGTTCCTTTCATAACGGTTCCTTTTTTATTTTTTGCCAGTGTTTCCATAGCCTTGGCACCTTGACCAAGGGCGCGCATTGTCACATTTCTGGCACGTCATACCAGTGAGCCAACGCACATTACCGGGATGCAAATGAGGGCAGTGCTGGTTTTTTTGACCTGACTAACGTTATGAAATTAATGATAAAATCATTAATTCACTGTTCTCGGGAAAGTGTGATCTGGCTTGCATCCACATATTTTTCTTCGAGAATGAAGATTGAGACTCTGCTGGTTGATTCCTATACTCGGCTTGTTCCTCACGGAACCCAGGTAAAGGGCAAACCGGTCGAAATGCCGGGACGCAATGCCTCCGGTCTCCAGATCAGTCGATCCAGATAGCGGGGCTTCCCAGGGTGAAGGTGGTGTTTGTGGCACGTCCATTGCCAGTTGTCTGCTCCCATCACGCCGGTTGCGCTTGTTCTTTGCCCTGGTGACCAATGCCAAGACAAAACAAGGAAGATAACAATATGCAACAGACCTTAAGGCCCAGCAGGCTTGCCATGCTGGTGGCCCTGGCTGCCATGCCCGCTTGGGCACAAGCCGCTTATCCCGCCTATCAGGCCGGCACCGCTTACAAGGCTGGCGATGTGGTCAGCAACGCAGGCGCTCTCTACGAATGCAAAGAATTTCCCTACTCCGGCTGGTGCGGGGCATCCCCCTATCACTATGCCCCCGGTGTGGGTGCAGTCTGGGCCGATGCCTGGACGCTGTTCAATGACGGCGGCACGACTCCGGGCCTTGGGCTTGCAATCAGTTCGCCCGCGCTTGGTAGCGTTTTCAACGAAGGTGTACCCGTGGCCCTGGCGGTCACCCTGAGCGGCAACAGCAGCGCCCTGGTCAAGGTCGAGTATCTGATCGATGGTCAGCCGGTGGCGGTGAGCAGCGGGGCCCCCTGGTCGGCCAGCTGGGTCGCTACCGGTGTCGGCCCCCATCAACTCAAATCTCGTGGGCTGGACAAGGATGGCGCCGTGCTGAGCGAGGCGGATGCCAGCTTCAGCGTCAACGCCGTGGTTGCGCCAGAGGCGCCCAGGGTGAGCATCAGCAGCCCGGCCAACGGCGCCAAGGTAACCCTGGGGCGCAGCGTGGCGGTCAGTGGCAATGTCACCGATGCCAACAATGACGTGGCCAGGGTCGAGCTCTATGTGGATGGCAAGAAAGTCGGTGAAGACGTCAGCGCCCCCTGGCAGGTGAGCTGGACGCCCCAGAGCAAGGGGGCTGCCGCCCTCAAGCTGGTGGCGACCGACAAGGAAAATCTGGTGGGCGAGTCTGCCCTGGTCGATGTGCAGGTGGAAGAGGCGGCGCTACCGCCCACCGGTGGCAACCTCTCTTGTGACATTCGCCAGATCTATCGCCCGGACGGTTACGAGTGCATGGGGGATGACCACGCCCGCCGGGTGATCGGTTACTTCACCTCTTGGCGCACTGGCAAGAATGGCCTGCCCGCCTACCTGGTGAACGACATTCCCTGGGACAAGCTCACCCACATCAACTACGCCTTCGCGGCTGTGGACGAGCAGAGTCACCAGATCAAGGTGGATGATGCAGCCACCAAGCTGACCTGGGATGGTGTGCCGGGCGCCGAGATGGATCCCGAATTCGCCTATCAGGGCCACTTCAACCTGATCTCCAAGTACAAGAAGCAGTATCCGGACGTGAAGACCCTTATTTCGGTAGGGGGCTGGGCCGATACCCGCGGCTTCTACACCGCCACTACCAAGGGCGACTGCTCGGTCAATACAGCCGGCATCAACGCCTTTGCCGATTCGGCGGTGAGCTTCATCCGACAGTACGGTTTCGATGGGGTAGATGTGGACTACGAGTACCCCACCTCCATGAAGGATGCAGGCAACCCCAACGACTTCCCGCTCTCCAACCAGTGCCGTGCCAAGCTGTTTGCCAACTACGAGGTGCTGATGAAAACCCTGCGGGCGCGGCTCGACAATGCCGGTACCGAGGATGGACGCAAGTACATGCTGACCATAGCCTCACCGGCGTCAGCCTACCTGCTGCGCGGCATGGAGAACTTCCAGGTCACCCAGTATCTGGATTACGTCAACCTGATGACCTATGACTTCCACGGTGCCTGGAACCACTTTGTTGGTCACAACGCGGCCCTGTTCGACAACAATGCCGATCCCGAACTCTCCCACTGGGGCGTATACAATCAGGCCCAGTTTGGCGGTATCGGTTACCTCAACGCCGCCTGGTCTGCCCACTACTTCCGTGGTGCGCTGGCGGCCGGCAAGATCAACGTGGGTGTGCCCTATTACACCCGCGGCTGGCAGGGGGTGAGCGGTGGCAGTCACGGTCTGGGTGGCAAGGCGGCCCTGCCGAGCCAGAACGAGTGCCAGCCGGGCACCGGTGGCAGTACGATTCCGTGCGGCAATGGTGCGGTCGGCATCGACAACATCTGGCACGATCTGGACAAGAACGGCAAGGAGATCGGCGGTGGCGCCGTGCCCATGTGGCATGCCAAGAACCTGGAGCACGCGGCTAGCCTGGGCATCACCACGCTGCCGAGTTACGGCACTGCCTGGGGTCTGGACCCCAACAACCCGGCCCACGTGATGCAGGGCAAGTATGTGCGTTACTACGATGACAAGGCCCATGCGCCCTGGCTCTGGAACGAGGAGAAGAAGGTGTTCCTCTCCACCGAAGATGAAGAGTCCATGGGTCACAAGCTGGACTACATCATCAAGCGCGGGTTGGGTGGCGTCATGTTCTGGGAGATGGCGGGGGACTACGCCTTCGATCCGGCCAAGAACGAGTACGGCATGGGCAGCACGCTGACTACGCTTGCCTACGAGAAGTTTGCCAAGGCAACTCCCTACAACAACAAGCAGAATGATCTGGCTGCACCGAGTGCCCAGCTCGACATCCAGGTCAGCCTCTCCGGCTTCAAGGAAGGAGACTCCAACTACCCGATCAACCCGAAACTCAAGCTGGTCAACAAGTCGACCCAGACCATTCCGGGCGGCGCTCGCATCGAGTTTCTGATGCCGACGTCCACCTCTGACACCATCACGGATCAGAGTGGCATGGGGCTGAAAGTGGTCGAGAGCGGTGGCAACGACAACTCGGAGGGCATTGCCAACGAGAAGGACTTCCACAAGGTCGCCATGAACCTGCCGAGCTGGCAGACACTGGCGCCGGGCGCTGAAGTTGAAGTTGCCATGACCTACTACCTGCCCGCCGCCGGCGTGCCGAGCGGCATGCGTATCATCAGCGGCAGCCAGACCATAGGTCTCAAGGCCGAGTTCCCGACCCTGCCAGAGGCCGTACTGGGCTCGGGCGGTGGCGAGAACCCGGGCGGCACCAGCTGCAGCAGCCAGAACGTCAATCCGACGGCCTACAAGGCCTACCCGACCTGGCCGCAGGGTGATCACGCAGGTGGTGGCGATCGCCTCACCCATAACAAGGTGGTGTGGCAGGCCAACTGGTGGACCAGCAGCGAGCCCAAGGCAACCGATGGCAGTTGGAAGCAGGTATGCAGTTACTGATGGCGCAACGGAGCGGGCACGGCCGACACCCCACAGGTGAGGTAATGCCCGTATCCATGAATGACCCAATCCGGAGCCCAGGCTCCGGATTTTTTATGACGGCAGATATAAAGAGGAGGTCGCAGGTATAAAAAAGACCGCTCCGAAGAGCGGCCAATTGCCACCAAGGCAAGCGGTGGGGCGAACCCCTTGTGGTATGAAACGGGGGCGGGGAGGGCGCCCGCACCCGTTTCGCGTCATTGAGCCTTGACCTCGACCCGGGAGTGAATGGCCTGAGCCTGTGCGCTTACTGCGTGACTGCCTCTCCCTCTTGCTCCTTGAGGAAGCTGATCCAGGGGGCAGCGCGACCGCTGACGTTGCCATTCTGTGCTGCCTGGGTGAAGGCACTCAGTGCCTCCTTCGGCTTTTTCTGCTCAAAATAGGCGACCCCGGTCAGGAACTTGAGATCCGCCCGCTGTTCGCCACTGGCATTGGCGGCTGGCTTGGCGGCCAGGGCCACCAGATCCTGATAGCGTTTGCTCTGGATCATCATGCGCGCCATCTTGAGCTGCAGCTCGGCACTGGGGGCCATCTGGTAGGATTTGGCCAGGGTATCGATGGCCGGATCCAGCTCCTTGGCCTGATGCCAGTAGTTGGCCAGTGTCTTGTAGTTGGCTGCACTGCTCTCTATGCTCCCCTCCTTCATCGCCTTCTCCATCACGCGTGCCGCGCGGTGGGGAATGCCGGCGAAGGCCAGGTAGTTGGCGAGGCGCTGCAATTCGGCTGACTCGGTCAGCATGCCGAGGTTGTAGGCCGATTCGAGCGCCGCCAGCGCCTTGGCATCGTTGCCCGCCTGCATGTGCATGGCGGAGAGCTGGGTCCAGTACTTCTTCTTCTCCGGGAACTTGTCCACCAGAGCGGTCAGCACCTCTGTGGCCGGCTTGTACTGTTTCAGCTCGTAGTGCGCAGCCATCTTGAGCAGATACCAGGACTCCGGCGCCTTGCCCGCCGACAGCTTGATGGCCTGATCCACCGCAGGGATGGCCTCTCGATACTGCTTGAGCTGCACATGTGCGTTGGCCAGGGTGATGTAGGCGTGCGGGGTCGGTTTCTCATCCTTGCCCAGACTCGCAAACCACTGGTTCATGGTGCTGATGGAACCCTTGAAGTTCCCCTCCGCCATATAGAGCTGGGCCAGGTTGTAGCGCACCTGTTGTGCCACGGGTTGTGGCAGGCCGCCGGTGGCGATGGCCTCGGCGAAGTACTTGGTCGCCTGACCGTATTTTTCCTGCTGTGCGGCCACGAAGCCGAGGGTCTGCAGTATCACCCCCTTGTCGTAGACGCGCTCGCCGGCACCGGACAGCGCCTCCTGCAGCTTGGCATTGGCCTCGCCGTATTTCTTCTCTGTGATCAACGCCTGCGCCTTGTTGACCGCGCGATAGGCGCGATCCGACAGGGCTGGTTGCTCGGCGGCCCAGCTGGCGGTGCTGAGCAGCACCGCCATGGCAACCGGGGCGAGGATCAGGGTGTGTAACTTTTTCATCGCCACCTTCCTTAGTTGGTCGCAAACTCGATTTCTTGCTGCATGCGACTGGCTTGCGGCTTGCCGTCCACCATGGCCGGCTTGAAGGTCCATTTGGTGATGGTCTTGCGCGCGGCCTTGCCGAGGTCATAGCTGCGCGGCTCTTCCTTCACGATGCGGATATTGCTGACGGTGCCGCGTTCGGTCACGGTGAACTCCACCAGTACCTTGCCGGAGGCGAGCCCGGCCAGCGCCGCCTTGCGGGGCATCATGGGTTCGAAGGTCGCCAGTGGAATGGCACCGTTGTTGCCACCCATACCGCCACCACCGCCGCCCGTGCTGTAGGCACCGAGGGCGTTGCCGCCCCCTATGTTGACCGGCAGGTCGAGTTTGGGCATGTCCATGGGCGAGCTTTCCATCTTGGGCCTGTCCGTACTGGCCACTTCCATCTCGGGAGGGGGGGGCGGGCGTTTCGGCGGCGGCGGCTTGGGCAGCTCCCGTTGTTTCTCTTGCAGTGTCTCCTGCGGCTTGAGGCGGATGAAGTCGACCATGCTGACGTCTTCTTTTTCCTGCAGCTCGCGCCTGTCCTGGTTGACCAGCTTGTTCATGCCCCAAAAGAGGCCGAACACCACCAGGAAGGCGGCGGCAAAGGATATCAGGTATCTCATAGGTGACCCCTGGCATCAGCCGTCTTTGTTGGCGGCAATGGAGATGTTCTGTACTCCCGCCATGCGGATCTGATCCATCACCTGCACCACGACACCGGAGCGGGATTCAACATCGGCTTGAATGACTACGGCGCCTTCCGGGTTTTCCGCTCTCAGTCGTTCTATGTTGGCGCGAACTGCGCCCACTTCGACCATGCGTTTGTCGACCCAGACCTGACCGTTTTCACGGACTGCGACCATGATGTTGCCTTTTTTCACTGTCTCGGCGGTATTGGCGCTCGGGCGGTTGATCTCAACCCCGGCTTCCTTGACGAACGAGGTGGTGACGATGAAGAAGATCAGCATGATGAACACTATGTCCAGCATGGGGGTCATATCGATCGCCGCCTCGTCTGCGCTGCTTGCGCTGTGACGCTTTCTCATAGCAAAAACTCCTTGCTTGTATCGGGCGGGGAGAGACTCCCCGCCAGCTATCTGTCCCTGACTTATCCGTGTTTCAGGCTGTCTTCCAGCTTGTCGACAGCGAGTCGGCCCCTGTGCTCAAGGCGACTGGCGAAGAACAAGCCCGAGAGGGAGGCGACCATGCCTGCCATGGTCGGAATGGTTGCCTTGGAGATACCGGATGCCATCGCTCTGGGGGAGCCGGTGCCAGTGATGGCCAGGGTGTCAAACACCTGCACCATGCCGACCACGGTTCCCAGCAGCCCCATCAGGGGACAGAGAGCGATCAACACCTTGATGACCGGCATCCCCTTGTCCACGGCCAGCGCCACCCGGGAGACCAGCTCACGCCGGATCTGCTTGGCAGACCAGGAGAGATGATCCTGGCGTGCCTGCCAGGTTTGGTGTGTCCCTTTCGCCTGCTGCGGGTAGACAGTCAGAAAATAGATCCAACGTTCCAGCAGCAGGGCCCACATCAGCAGAGTGAGGAAGAAGATGGCAACCAGCACATCTCCTCCCATTCCCAGGAAGCGGCGAATGGACTCCGCTTCTTCTATCAACCAGAACCACATGGGAGACTCCTTACGCTGCGGCTTTGGAGGCGTGCAGGCTTTCCTGATAACGGGCGACGAAACCGGCGCTCTGCTCTTCCAGGATCTGGATCAGGCGGCGGCTCTGGGTCTGTACCAGGGTATAGAGGAACAGCATGGGCACGGCGACGACCAGACCTTGCATTGTGGTGACCAGCGCCTCTGAAATACCCCCCGCCATCAGCTTGGGATCGCCGGTACCGAACAGGGTGATGGCCTGGAAGGTGGCAATCATGCCGACCACTGTACCCAGCAGGCCCAGCAGCGGCGCCACCGAGGCGATCAGCTTGATGATGCCGACCCCTTTCTCGAGCTTGGGCACGTTGCGCAGTATGATTTCATCCAGTTTGGATTCCAGATCCTCTATGTTGTCACCGCGGTGGGTCTCATAGGCCGTCAGCATGTCAGCCAGCGGGTTGCCCTTGATCACCTTGTCGGACTTGAGCTGCTTGCGCATGGCGCCGCCGATCAGGGAGAGACGAGCACCGCAGAACAGGGCGAGCAGCACGCCGATGGCACCCAGCGCCAGGATCACATAGCCTACTGCGCCACCCTGATCGATACGCTCGCCCAGTGTCGGTGATTGCACCAGCAGAGAGAGGATCACACCCCGTGACGGGTCAATATAGATGGGTTTTAGGCCATCGCCGCCCTGTTCAAAGTCAGCGATCGGTGAGGTGATCTTGCTGTCAGGTTGACGGGAGAGCTGCTCGAACTTGCCGGTTTCCGGCACAAAGTTCAGGTACTTGCCTTCCAGAACTGTGTTGAACTCACCGATCTGGGTGACTGTCTTGTCTGCCTGGTTGCCTTCGCCATACACAACCGTTGCCGGTATATGGCTCACCTTGCCACCATCGACCATGCGGCTGAGGGTCGCGGTCCAGAAGGCTTCCAGCTCTTCGCTGGAGGGCAACTCCTTGCTCTCTGCCAATTTGGTCAGCAGTTCGGATTGCTCCGGATGCAGGATCCGCATGGGCGATGCATGGAAAATGCCCTTGAACTCACCGGCAAACTGGCGCACTACCCCGAACATCTCACCCATGTTGCCAGAACGCTGGCGCAGGGTGTCGGTCAGTTCGGTCAGCTGCTTGTCATTGGCATCGAAGGTGGCCTTGAGCTGCTCGCCCTTGGCGGTTTCGGCGGCGAGCTCGGCCTTGGCCTTGGCCAGCAACGCAGTCTGCTGGTTCTTGTCGGCCAGGAAGCGGGCTTCCCGTTCCTTGTTGAGCTGGGATTCGCTCAGGCTGGAGGCCTTGACCTGGTTCAGCAGGGCGTTCAGGTCCACCGGTTTCTCGGCGGCAGTCACCGGCAGGGTGAACAGGGTAGCTCCCGCAATCAGGGAGGCAATGGCGAGTTTGATTCCTTTCATGATGCTTTCTCCGCAGTTTGTACCGGCAGCTTGATCAGCGCGGGCGGTGCCTGCTTCTTGGCGATACGCAAGCCCTGTTCGACTGCACTGCGATACTCTTGTGGCAAGGCTTCCCACTGGCGGGTCTGCTTGTTCCAGACTCCTGTTTCCATGCCGTCCGGGGACTGGTAGAGCAGGGCGATGCGGCCCACCCGCAGGAATTCGTAGGTTTTCTCGCCGCCATCCTTGTCCAGACTGGCCTTGTAGGCCTCTATGGTGCGGCTGAAGCCCTCCTCGATCTGGTAGGCCTCCAGGATCTTGCGGTACTTCTCGGAGATGGTGACATCGGCCCGGTTCATCAGGTCGGTCAGGGCCGCCACGCGGTCCTCCCGTTCGACCTTCTGGAACGGCAGATCCAGCGATACAAACTGCTCGAGGGAGTCGATCATCTTGAGCATCAAGGGCACCACTTCGGTGCTGGTCTGATCGATCTGGGCAATCTGGCGCTGCATCGAGGCCAGCTCGCTGGCCTGGGAATCGACCATCTTGCCCACTTGTTCGTTGTAAGCGCGCAGGCTGTCCGCCTGGCGCAAGGCTGCCTTGTACTGAGCCAGGGCAGACTCGGCAGATTCGGCGTAGGTGTCGATCTTCTGCTGGGAAACTTTGGATGCATTGTCGGTGGCGGCTTGAGCGTCCACTGCCTGACCGGCAGAGGCGGCACTCAGATTGAAGCTGGTCAGCAAGGCAGCGGATACCAGGCTGCCGAGGAGCGCTTTCTTCATTTTAATAGTCCTTGTCTTCATAGGATTACCCTATCTCCGTAACTTCCTTGGACGTTGGGCAAAGCCGGCCCGACCGGGCCGGCTTGAGTCGTATATCAACGGGGTTGATCAGAACTTCTGGGTGTAGTCGAGGTAGTAGATGCGACCATCGATGCTGTACACGTCTTCGTCATAGGTGAAACCATCGCTTTCCAGTGACGGGGCCGCGTTGAACATGTTCTTCACGCCAACCTGGATCTTGCCATCCCAGGGGGCTTCCACGCCGACGTTCAGGTTCCAGGTAGTCTGGGACGCAATGTGACCCACTTCAGCACCGGTATCGGCGATGTAGTCCTGGCTCTGGGAGTCGATGTAGCTGGCACTCAGGTAGGTATCCATGTTCCACCACTGGGGCACATTGACACCGACACCCGTGTTGAAGCGCAGCTGTGGCTTGCCGTTTTGCCCGATCTTGTCGATGACAGGGCCACCGGAATACAGACCTTCCTTGTACTCCAGGATATAGGTACCACCGAAGTCATAACGCACTGTCGCCATGTTCAGGTCGTACTTGTAGTCCGCCTTGAAGTCCAGGCCGCTGGTGTTCAGCTCGCCCAGGTTGACCATGGGAGCCGTGCCCTGTTTGATTTTGCCCTGGCTGTTACGCACTATGTTGCTGGAGCTGCCGTTGTTCAGCTCGTCATAGATGATGGACTGAAGTGAGTTCAGCTGGATCAGATCGGTGATCTTGATGGTGTAGTAGTCCAGCGACAGATTCAGATCATCCAGCGGGCTGTAGGCCACACCGAAGTTCCAGGTGTCGGCAGTCTCTTCTTTCAGATTCTCATTGGCAGTACGGATGGTTGTGTATTGCTGGTTCGGGCATGCTGCAGCCGAGATACCGTTTGCTGCGCAATAGACATAATCCTTGGCCCAGTCGGCAGACTCGGAGTCTGCAGAGTAGAGGTCGCTCAGGCTGGGAGCACGGAACGACCGGGACCAGGAGGTACGCAGCATCAGGTTGTCCAGCGGCTGGTAGCGCAGGCTGGCCTTGGGCGAGAAGGCGCTGCCAAAGTCACTGTACTTGTCATAACGACCGGCGACGTTAAGCTCAACCTCGTCCGTGATGGGGACCAGTGACTCGATATAGGCAGCGGTCACATCCCTTACTCCACCGGAGGAGTTGCCCGCTGAACCTATGACGTTGCCAGCTTCTGACTGGGCATCGTACTTGTCGACGTAGACCCAGTCATTGTACTCGGCCCCAGCGTACCAGCTGACAGGCCCGGCCGGCAGTTCGCCCATGTCCCACTGGACACCGGCATACCACTGGTAGAAGTCCATGGTGGAGCGGCGGCTGGTGTCGGCGGCCATGGAGGCAGTGGTGGAGGCATCAAACTCGCCGCCGACGAACTTGCCATCTTCGACCGCCTTCTGGGCGGCGGACTTCAGTACATAACCGGTGCCATTCTCCTTGTTGTCGGTCTTGGAGTACATGTAACCGGCGTTCCACTGCATGTCACCGACGCTTTCGGTGGCTAGGGTGCCTTCAAAACCCAGGTTCATGCTGCCAGTGGTGTCTGTAACCAGATTGTCACGGGTACCGACGTTGCTGAAGCGATAGTAGGCATAGGCCGCCTCGCCCAGACCCTGAGTGGCTGCGGCATCCAGGCCGTTGTCGGTAAAGAACTGGGCGTTTTTCGGGTTGGCAGGATCTATGGTAAAAACCCCTGCCGCGGGTGCAAAGCGACCGAAACTCTCGACCCGGGAGCCGATGATCTGGGGCACGAAGTCGACGTTGTCGTTGATATGATAACGACCATTCAAATAGAGAGTGTCACGGCTGCGGGAGGCAGTAGTGGCAGCAACCTGACCGTAGTTGAAGTTGCAACCGCCTCCAAAATTGGTGAAGGGCTCCTTGCAGGTGCCGTTTGCATTGGTTGCACCCGCCAGCGGGCCATATTTCCAGATGGGGTCGCCATTGCCATCCAGGCCAGTAATCCCTTCCACGTTGCGTCCATAGGCGCTGGGAGAGTCGTTGCCCTGCTTGGAGAGATAGTCGCGATCACGGCTGTAAATGACGTCTTTTTTGTCGTGCTCATAGACCGCCATCAGGGAGCCTTTTTCACCGGCGACACCGGCGACGATGGAGCCACTCTTCTCATCCCCCCCTTCTTCAGTCGGGCTGCCGATGCGGCCCTGGAAGGTCAAGCCCTCATACCCTTCCTTGAGCACCACGTTGATGACACCGCCGATGGCATCGGAACCATAGATGGCTGAGCCGCCATCCAGGTTCACTTCCACCCGTTCAACCGCCGCCATGGGGATGGTATTGAGGTTGATGGCTGTGCCACCCATGGTGGGAGAGCCCGCTACCCGCTTGCCATTCAACAGGATCAGGGTGCGCTCCGAACCAAGGCCGCGCAGGCCTACGCTGGCCTGGGATTGGAAAGAGCTGCCGGAGGAGGGGGATACACCACCGAAGGAGTTGTAGGAGGCTTGTTTCAGGTAGTCAGCCACTGTCTGCTGACCAGATTGCTCAATCTGGGCTTTGCTGACGGAGACAACAGGGGTGGCACCTTCCACATCGACGCGGGAGATACGTGAGCCGGTCACCTTGATTTTTTGCAGCTTTTCGACGTTTTGGCCTTCTTCGGCCAAGACAGGGGTGGTCATAACTGCCGCGCTCGCCAAGGCAAACGCTACGGCAGCAGAGAGTCTGCTTTTCCTAAGCATCGCTTATATCCTTCCTGGTTGTTTTTTGTTTGCTTCCATACCGCCCTCGTTGGAGCGATGCGTAAGGCTTATCAATCTTTGGCTGGTGACGTCAATGGAGCAGGGGAAAAGCAGAGAGCTGAGTGCAAGCTGAGTGCAATAAGAGGAGTGTGTTATTTGTGTGGCGCTTTCTCAGTGAATAATTCTATGAATAACAGTCAAAGCAATGTGAAAATTTTGTTAAATGCCTTTTGTGTCGCCTAACTAAAAAGTGATGAACTTATTATTAATGCTGATGTCTCTTTGTATCTTGTTTTGTGAAAATGAGAAAAAAAAGGAGGAAACACTGTTTTAGTGGCGATAGATACCATTGGTAGTTACCCGTAGAACAATATAGAGGTGTTGTGTTGATATCGTTTTCAGTTCGGTGGGCTGGAAGATAAAGCCATTTAAATTCATGTGGTTGGATTTTCTTTAATAGCAGTTAAACAACTGTTTATTGTTTTTAAAATTTAATTGATAGCCAGCGTTTTGTTTTGATTTTTCTTTTTTAAATAAAAAACGTCATTTTCTTGCGGCTTTTACACCAAGTGGCCATTTCCATCGTTTTTACCCTTTCTTGTACTTGATTTTTGTTGCAGAGCTTTTACAGTGACCGAGCGGATTGTCTGCCAATAAACAGACTATCCAGTGAGTAATGCCAGGAAGGACAGGCAGGTCATCGGAATTGACTAGCCACACAAGAACAACAAGGACGAGGTTTCACCATGCTGTCGTATTTCTTACGTCGGATGCTTTTGATCATCCCGACGTTTCTCGGTATCACCCTGCTCGTCTTCTCCATCACCCGTTTCGTGCCGGGCGGCCCGGTCGAACGCATGCTGTTGCAGGCTCAGGTCTCACAGAATGAGACCGGGCGATCCAGTGGCAGCAAGGGGGCTCAGGCGCTCTCCGATGAACAGATCGAGGAGTTGAAGGCATTTTACGGGCTGGACAAGCCCATGCTGGTCGCTTATTGGGAGTGGCTGCAGAAGCTGGCTGTGCTGGATCTGGGGGAGTCGACCCGCTACTACGAGCCAGTATGGGATCTGATAAAGGACAAGCTTCCCGTGACGGCCTTTTTCGGGTTGGCGACCTTTCTGCTCAGCTATGCGGTATCAATACCGCTCGGGGTTGCCAAAGCCCTCAGGCATAACAGCCGCTTTGACTCTTTAAGCTCAATGCTCATCTACATGGCCTATGCGCTGCCCGCCTACGTGGTGGGGATCTTCCTCATCACAGTGTTCGCCTTCCATCTGGAGTGGCTGCCCATGGGCGGTTTTCCGGGGGACGACTTTGAATCCATGGAGAGCAGCTGGGATCAGGTCAGCACCGTCTTTGCCCATGCCCTGCTGCCGCTCATCGCCTACGCCATCGGGGATTTCGCCATCCTGACCATGACCATGAAAAACAGCCTGATGGAGAATCTGTCGGCGGATTATGTGCGTACCGCCGTGGCCAAGGGGTTGCCGTTTCGCAAGGCGGTCACCGACCACGCCATGCGCAACAGCCTGATCCCGATTGCCAGCCATCTTGGCAGCGTGCTGACTGTTTTCTTCGGCGGCTCCTTCCTCATCGAGACCATCTTTAACATCGACGGCATAGGCCTGCTTGGCTACGAGGCGATCGTCGAGCGTGATTACCCCACCGTCATGGGCATTCTGGCCATCACCTCCATGTTGATGCTGGTGGGCAATATCGTTTCCGATATCTGTGTCGCTTTTGTTGACCCCCGCGTGCGGTTTGGAGAATGAACATGAACCAGAACTCTCTTGTCATGCCGATGCTGATATCACGCCATGTCGTTTCCGATATCTGTGTGGCCCTTGTTGACCCCCGCGTGCGGTTTGGAGAGTGAACATGAACCAGAACTCTCTTGTCATGCCAATGCTGATATCACGCCATGTCGTTTCCGATATCTGTGTCGCTTTTGTTGACCCCCGCGTGCGGTTTGGAGAATAACCATGAATCTCAACCCGGTTACGCTGAAAAAACTCAAGCGCTTCAAGTCGATCAAGCGCGGTTTCTACTCATTTGTCATTTTCACTGCCCTGGTGGTGCTCTCCCTGCTGGCGGAGCTGCTGGTCAACAGCCGGGCGCTGATGGTGAGCTATCAGGGTCAGCTCCATTTTCCCACTTACGGTGATGTGATCCCGGGCCAGCACTTCGGGCTCGATTACGAGTACGAGACCAATTACCGCCAGCTCAAGGCCAAGTTCGCAGCACAAGGCAAAGGCGACTGGGTACTGCTGCCGCTGGTGCCCTGGAACCCTTATGAACAGGACTTCAAGGAGGATGCCTATCCCCCTTACGCGCCCAGTGTGGCGGAGCACCACTTCCTCGGCACCGACACCAGCGGTCGCGACGTGCTGGCGCGGCTGGTGTACGGTTTTCGCATCGCCATCGGCTTTGCCTTTATCGCCCTGGCGGCCAGTTACGCCATAGGGGTGACCATAGGCTGCATGATGGGGTTCCTCGGCGGGCGCTTTGATCTCATCCTGCAACGCTTCATCGAGATCTGGTCCCAGGTGCCGTTTCTCTACGTCATCATGATACTGGTGTCGCTGGCCAAGCCCAACTTCGGCCTCTTTGTCGGCATCAACGTGCTGTTCGGCTGGATGGGGATCACCTGGTACATGCGCACCCTCACCTACAAGGAACGGGCGCGAGACTATGTGATGGCGGCGCGGGCGCAAGGGGCCACCACCAAACGCATCATCTTCAACCACATACTGCCCAATACCCTGATGATGATCGTCACCCTGGCGCCGTTTGCCGTGGTGGGCAACATCTCCACCCTGACGGCGCTGGACTATCTGGGCTTTGGTCTGGCGCCGCCGACCCCGAGCTGGGGGGAATTGCTCTCCCAGGGCATCAACAATCTGGATGCCATCTGGATTGTCAGCTCAGTGGTGGCGGCGGTGAGTCTGGTGCTGATCATGGTCTCCTTTATCGGCGAGGCGATCCGCGAGGCGTTTGACCCGCGCAAATTTACCCGTTATCAGTGAGGAAGCGGCGCCACACCGCGTTGGTATACGCTGGCTACAAACAGTAATTAATGAAGGGCGGGCTGCCACCACAGGTGGTCCCGGGAGCAAGGGATAAACCCGTTATCAATCAAGACCCCCAGTGCAGGGGCTAGACTTGGAAGTCAAACATGAACAATAAAATCAAATGGATAGGTGCTCTTTTTCTACTGGTAAACGGATCCTGGGTCTGGGCCGCCAATCTGCCCGCGGATCTCAAATGGGAGACCAACGATACTGACCCGACATTCGCGTCTCCCAAGGCGTTGCCTGGTGGTGATATCACCATGTTTGTCGACAGCTTTCCCCTGACGTTTCGCACCGTGGGGCCGGACTCCAATGGTTCGTTCCGCTCCTATATTCTGGATAACCAGCTGCGACTCATCAGTTTTCACCCCAACACCGGCAACCCCATACCATCGTTGGCGACCCATTGGGCCATAGCACCGGACAGCCAGACCGTCTATTTCAAGCTGGATCCCCGGGCCAAGTGGTCCGATGGCAAGCCGGTCACTGCCGATGATTACACCTTCGGCTACGAGATGATGCGCTCCAAACACATCAAGGGGCCCTGGTTCAACAACTACTACACCACGGAAGTGGTGGCGGTAGACAAGATTGATGCCCACACCATTCTGGTCAAGGCGGGCAGCCGCAAGGCCAAGCTGGACCTGCTCAACACTACCGAGCTGTGGCCCCAGCCCAAACATTATTACAAGCTCGATCCCAACTGGGTGAAAAAGTACAACTGGGCGGTGGTCCCGACCACGGGTCCCTATGTGATGAGCGAGGTCAAGAAGGGCAAGTCCATCACCTTCAGCAAGCAGCAAGACTGGTGGGCCAAAGACGATCGTTACAACCAGCACAGATTCAATATCGACACCATCAAGGTGCAGGTGATCCGGGATCACAACATAGCGTTTCGCCACTTCCTGAAGGGGGAGCTCGATACTTTCGAGATGATCCTGCCCAACTGGTGGCATGAAAAAGCGGTCACGCCGGAATACAAGAAAGGGTATGTGCAGAAGGTGATGGCCATGACCGACACCAAGCAGGGGGGGCAGGGGGTACACCTCAATGTCAGTAACCCCAAACTGTCGGACGTGAATGTGCGCCTTGGCATTCAGCATGCCATGAACCTCGACAAGATGATCGAGACGGTACTGCGTGGCGACTATGACAGGGCGACCACTTTCGGCTCGGGTTTCGGTGACTTTACCGACATGTCACTGCCAAGCCGGGCTTATGACATCACCAAGGCACGGGAGTACTTCGCCAAGGGCGGCTATGGCAAGCAGGGGCCGGACGGCATCTTGCAAAACGACAAGGGCGAGCGGCTGACCCTGGCGCTCACTTACACCACCCAGGAGCACTCCAAGCGACTGACTGTGCTCAAAGAGGAAGCCAAGAAGGCGGGCCTGGATCTGGAGCTCAATCTGGTGGATGGCGCCACCGGCTTCAAGGTGATGCTGGAGAAGAAACACGAGGCAGCCTGGCTCGGTTGGGGCGGCGGCGGTCTCTATCCCCAGTATTGGGAATCCTTCCATTCGGCCAACGCCAACAAGCCCCAGACCAACAACTTGTTCAACGTGGCTGACAAGGAGCTCGACACTCTGATCGACGCTTACAACATAGAGTTCGACATGGCCAAACGGGCCAAGCTCTCACAACAAATCCAGCAGCGTATCTATGATCTCGCCATCTTCGTGCCCGGGGTGCAGCTCAACTATGTGCGGGCCAGCAGCTGGCGCCATGTGATGCTGCCCGAGGTGCCTGCCACCAGAAATACCCCGGATCTGCTCTACTGGCCCATGGATGGCTACCCCCACAGCAGCGGCGGCCTGCTCTGGCTCGATCCCAAGGTGAAGGAAGAGACCCAACAAGCCAAGGAGGCAGGAGAGGCGCTGGCGCCCATCAACCTGCTCGACAAGACCTATGCACATCATTGATGCCATTGAGAAGGGAGCGGCTGTTATGCCAACCATACAGGCTCCCATCCTCGACGTCCGAGATAATGGGGTGAAGTTCACCGTTGATAACGGCCAGAGCAGCGCCTCTATTCTCGAGGTACGTGATCTTGAGGTGGAGTTCGCCGTCGACGACGGCAAGATAAAAGTACTCGACGGGGTCAGCTTCTCTGTGGCCCCGGGCCAGACCCTGGGGATAGTTGGCGAGTCCGGTTGCGGCAAGAGCGTCACCTCCCTCGCCATCATGGGGCTCTTGCCCAAGCCCCATGGTCAGGTGGTGGCGGGTTCCATCCGTTTTCAGGGAGAGGAGTTGCTCACCCTGGCGCCGGATCAGATGTACAAGGTTCGCGGCAACCGTATTTCGATGATCTTCCAAGAGCCGATGACGGCGCTCAACCCGGTGCAGACGGTCGGTGATCAGCTGATGGAGGTGTTTCGCCTTCACAGGCCAGAGTACAGCAAGGTCCAGCGCAAGGAGGCGGCTATCGCCATGCTGCAGAAGGTGGGCATACCTGAGCCAACCCAGCGCTTTGCCGTCTACCCTCACAATCTGTCGGGTGGCATGCGCCAGCGGGTAATGATTGCCATGGCGCTCTCTTGCGAGCCGGACCTGCTCATCTGTGACGAGCCCACCACGGCGCTGGATGTGACCATCCAGGCCCAGATCCTGGAGCTGATGAAAGAGCTGCAGGCCCAGACGGGCATGGCCATCATCTTCATCACTCACGACCTTGGTGTGGTGGCCGAGCTCTGTGACGAGGTGGTGGTGATGTATGCCGGCCGGGCGGTGGAGCAGGCGGATGTCTTTGAGCTGTTTGACAGTCCGCGCCATCCCTATACTCATGGTCTGATGAGCTCGATCCCTCGGCTGGAAGATGTGCCCAAGAGCCTGCTAAAGACCATCAAGGGTCAGGTGCCCGCCCTGCACGAGATGCCGGCCGGGTGTCGTTTTTCCAATCGCTGCCCCCATGCCACCGAGCTCTGTGTGATCGCCATTCCGGCGACCGAACAGCTCAATCCCCATCACGGGGTTGCTTGTCACCATTGGAAGGAGCTGGCCGTATGAACACGCTTTTATCCGTGCGGGATTTGAAACAGCACTTCCGGCTGGGCGGTGGCTTTTTGCGAAAGCACTACACCGTTTATGCGGTGGATGGCATCAGTTTCGATCTGAAACAGGGGGAGACGCTTGGGCTGGTAGGGGAGTCAGGTTGTGGCAAGTCCACCCTGGGGCGTTCCCTGCTCAAGCTGTTCGAGCCGACTGCCGGCACCATCAGTTTCGAGGGGCGGGATATCACCCAGCTCTCGCCCAGAGAGATGCGTTTCCTGCGCCAGGAGATGCAGATGGTGTTTCAGGATCCTGCAGAATCCCTCAATAGCCGCCATACGGTTGGCCAGATCCTGGAAGAGCCCTTCATCATCCACAGCAAGGGCGACAGCCAGCAGCGGCGAGAGTGGGTATTGGCGCTGCTGGACAAGGTCGGTTTGCCGAAAAGTGCGGTGGATCGCTACCCGCACGAGTTCTCCGGCGGCCAGCGTCAGCGCATCGGCATCGCCCGCGCCATCGCCCTCAAGCCCAAGCTGCTGGTGTGCGACGAGGCCGTATCGGCCCTCGATGTGTCGGTGCAGTCCCAAATCGTCAACCTGCTGCTCAACCTGCAGCGGGAGATGAACCTCGCCATCATCTTCATCGCTCACGACCTGTCGGTGGTGAAGCACATCTCGGATCGCATTGCCGTCATGTATTTAGGAAGGATTGTCGAGCTGGCGGATGCGCAAACCCTCTACCTGTCCCCTCGCCATCCCTATACCCAGGCGCTGATCTCGGCCATTCCGGTACCGGATCCGCGCCGTCGCAACCAGCGCATCCTGCTGACCGGCGATGTACCTTCTCCCATATCGCCGCCCAGCGGTTGCCACTTTCATCAACGTTGCCCCCATGCCACGGATCTGTGCCGCAATACGGCACCGAGCCTGCAGATTTGTGATGGGGATGCCCATGAGGTAGCTTGCCACACCCCCTTGCCGGTGGCTGAGGTGGTGCCGTTGGGAAAGGCGGTGTGATGTCGCTGCTGGCGTCACAGCCAGAGGGCAGGGAAGAGAAGCAATAAAAAAATGGGGCCTGTGGGCCCCATCTTCATGGTTGGAGTTCAGGTTTGGCCGTGGAACATCTGGCCAAGGCAGGACAGCGGCCCCGACATGGGGTGGCTGTTGTACGGATTATAATGTGTGTAATTTTACTACTTTTAATGTACTTCCCTGATGCATCAGGCACCGTAACGGAAGTAATACTCACGGGTTGACGGGGCGTAGGTGTCTTTCTCTACGGCGCCTTTTTTGCTGGTTGCACCCTTAAGGTGGAACAATACTGCCAGGTTCTCAAACATATATTCACCTCATCGCTCTGTTATCTAATTGTTGTTTGTGACCTGAGTCACAATTTGATCCTATGGCCTTATGTGATATGGATCAACTTTTTGAGTGGTAAAGTTACATAAATCATGGAAAAGGTTTTCAAACCCAGTTCTGTTCATGGAGACGGTTTCAGAGACATGCATCGCAGGATGGCGGTATTGGGATGCTCAAACAGATGAAGGGCGGGTGGATCAAAGAAGGGGGCCTGCAGATGCGCCGATCCGACTCTTCGGGAGTGTGCTGGCACGGCTCTGCAGGTGACGGTTGCAAAAAAATACCCCGCACTGGGCGGGGCATAAATCATAGTGCTAGCGGACTAGCCTATTCTGCGAAAGATCAGAGGCCGACTCCCGCTGATGAGCTTGCAGGTTTACTTGGCCGGGATCTGTTCCAGCACATGGACCAGCAGCTGCCAGAAGCGCTCGACGGCCGGGATATGTACCTTCTCGTCCGGTGAGTGGGCGCCACGAATGGTCGGGCCGAAGGAGACCATGTCCCAGTCCGGGTAGGCACTCTTGAACAGGCCGCACTCCAGGCCAGCGTGGATCACCATGACGTTGGGCATCTCGCCGAACAGGGTCTGGTAGCTGTTGCGTACCAGTGCCATGACGGGGGAGTCCACATCTGGCGCCCAGCCAGGATAAGCACCAGTAAATTCACAGCTGGCACCGGCCAGATTGAACAGGGAGCGAGTCATCTGTTCGACGCTCTCGCGACCGGAGTCGATGAGGGAGCGGATCAGGCACTGCACATAGACTTCACCTTCGAGCGTCTTGATGACGCCGAGGTTGGTGGAGGTCTCGGTGACGCCCGGGATGGCATCGCTCATGCGGATAACGCCGTTCGGGCAGGCCATCAGGGCGTCCAGCAGACGGGCCTGCAGGGTCTCGCTCATCAGTCTGGCCGGCTTGTCCTGAGCCGTGAGCAGCACTGTCAGGTTGGCTTCGGTGGCGGTCAGTTCGCTTTGGTAGATACCGGCGTAGCGATCGACCAGGGCCTTGAATTCATTGACGTGAGCAGTGGGCACCAGCAGCTTGGCACGGGCTTCACGCGGGATGGCGTTGCGCAGGGTGCCGCCGTGGATCTCGGCCAGACGCACCCCCAGTGGCTCGGCAGCCTTGAGCAGGCGTACCAGCAGCTTGTTGGCGTTGCCACGACCGCGGTGGATGTCAACGCCGGAGTGACCGCCACGCAGCCCCTTCACCTGCAGTTCAAACCCTTCACTTTCGGTAGTGGCTACCAGCTCCAGCGGGAAGCGAATATTGGCATCCACGCCACCGGCGCAGCCCATGTAGACCTCGCCATCCTCTTCCGAGTCGGTGTTGAGCAGAATTTCGCCTTCCAGCCAGCCTGCTTCCAGTCCGAATGCCCCCGTCATGCCGGTCTCTTCGTCCGTGGTCAGCAGCACTTCCAGCGGACCATGCTTGAGGCTCTTGTCGGCCAGCACGGCTAGGCAGCCTGCCATGCCCATGCCGTTGTCGGCACCGAGGGTGGTACCGCGGGCCGTCACCCAGTCACCATCTATATAGGCATCGATGGGATCTTGGGTAAAATCATGCTGGGTGTCGGCGTTGGCCTGGGGCACCATGTCGATATGGGCCTGCAGCACCACACCCTTGCGGTTTTCCATCCCGGGGGTGGCCGGTTTCTTGATGATGATGTTGCCCACGGCATCTTGCTTGACTGCCAGACCTTCCTCTTGGGCCCACTGCATTATCCAGGCGCTTAAGCGGGCTTCGTGCTTGGAAGGGTGGGGAATGGAGCAGATCTGCTCGAAGAAATGCCAAATCAGTTTGGGAGAGAGAGAACTAAGCTGTGCCACGTCGGGACTCCTTACCAGCAAGGAAAATGATTGGGCCCCATCAACGGGCCGGGGAAGAGGATAACGATAATACAGTCAATCACACAAAAATGTGAGCGAACAGCGCAAATTGCGGGCGGCTTGTGCTGGCAATCTGGCGCTTCACAGCGTGCAGCCGATGTGTGAGTGACCAGACCCAGCACAAAAGAAATTATGTGACGCATATCACAAAAACATTGTGTTTATGGCGCCGGCTGGTAAATTAGTGACCGTGGTTCGCCACCCGTCAGGATGACGAGGAGTGCCTCCAGGGAACCGAAGCAAAGCAAGTGCGCCTCCATGGAACCGAGTATCTGTTCAAGGATTTGAGCCCGCATTAAAGGTACGTAACTTGTTAAGCAATCAGGAGTTTTACTATGTCCGGCAGCAATTCAACCTATTGGTTTGCCCAATCACTTTATACCCAGGGTTATAGCTACCCGAATCCCTTCGCTTACCGCTAAGCCAGGGGCGCCCCACAGGGGCAACACGCAAGATGCAGCAGCAGGTGAGCGAGGAATCTATCCTCCCCCTGCTATTTTTTTATCTGCAATTGGCGCCAGCGTCTGGTTATGCAGCTCGTGTGGCAGGCCAAAGCCGGATGGCGCGAGCGGGATGATGCAGTTTTTTTCCTGCATTTCGCATACGTTTGCCAGTCAATTTATCCGCAAACGGTGCTATCATTCCGGCCCAACAGCCTGTCTGGGGTCTTTCCTCCAAACGACATGGCCGCCAGCTATGCCCATCCCGCTTTCATTGAATCCGTTTTTGCTGCCGAGGTTCCAGCCCTGAGGCAGCCAACGTGCAAGCCGAATTCGGGAGACAGAGGCGCCAGCATTAACTCAGCCGCGCGTGAACGCGAGGCGATTATTTTTTAAGTAATTGTTTTATATAACTCTTCGAGATCGATAACATGCCGAAAAAATTCTACGTCTCATGGGATAACCTGCAACGTGAAGCGCGCCGTCTGGCCCGTCGTCAACTGCCTGTCAGCCAGTGGAAAGGGATCATAGCGGTTAGCCGTGGTGGTCTGGTGCCCGCCGCGCTGATGGCTCGCGAACTTGGCATCCGTAATGTCGAAACCCTGTGCATCTCCAGCTATGACCACAACAACCAGCGTGATCTGGTGGTGGTGAAGGCTGCCACCACCGCAGGTGATGGTGAAGGCTGGCTGGTGGTGGACGATCTGGTGGATACCGGTGGCACTGCCAAGGCAATCCGCGATCTTTATCCCAAAGCCAAGTTCATCACCATCTTCGCCAAGCCGATGGGTGAGCCGCTGGTGGATGATTTCGAGGTCGCCATTCCGCAAGACACCTGGATTGAGCAGCCATGGGATATGGCGCTGGAATTCGCCCATCCAATCTGCGACGAAGAGTAATCACCATACAGGGCTCCCATCCGGAGCCCTGTTTTTTTGTGGTGTAACTGGCTGCCTGGCGTGAAAAGTGGTTAAGATGGGACCACTGCCTGACAGTATGAGTAATTGATTTGGACTTGAATGATGACCTTAACCTGACCGAAAAGCTTTTCACCCGGGTAAAGAAGGTGCTGGAGACGTCTGAAATCTCCAACAGCAGCCCGGTGGAAGAGCAAGATGCCAATCTGGACGAAACCTTTATCGACGGTTCCATGTCGTCACACTGGTATCGTCTGCTGCGCCGACCCACCTGGGCCTGGCAGGGGGCGGATCCGGTCGAAGTGGAACAGATCCTGGCCTGCATCGCCATGGGAAAGGGTGAGCGCACCCACGAGCGTTACCTGGATACCATCAAGGGATATGTGCCCGGAAACTGGATCTACGAGTGGAGTCTGCTGGCTGGCAGTTACTTCAAGCAGGGGCGGGCACTCGCGGAGCAAGGTGACTCGGCGGCAGCTCTCAAAGATCTGCTCAAGGCGGTACGTTACTACTCCATCGCCAGCTATCCCCATTTCAAGAATGACGAGCTGGCCGATCAGGCTCAGCTGCTCTGCAACATGGCTTACCGCGAGGCGGGCCGTCTGTTCAAGGTCCCCCTCAAAGAGATACAGGTGCCATTTCGTGGCAAGAGCATTCAGGGCTATCTGCATCTGCCGACCATCGACAAACCCGTGCCCCTGGTCATCGTCAGCGGTGGCATAGACTCCTTGCAGGTCGATTTCCTCAGCCTTTACCTCAAGTATCTGGAACCCAACGGCATCGGCATGTTGTCGCTGGATATGCCGGGCATCGGCTATGCCGAACACTGGCCGCTGGTGCAGGACACCAGTCGCCTGCATCAGGCAGTGTTGAACCATCTTTCCGAGGTTGCCTGGGTCGATCATCAGCGCATTGCCATGGTAGGCTTTCGTCTGGCGGGCAATGTGGCGGCACGGCTGGCCTTCATCGAACCGTTCAAACTCAGAACCGTCGTCTGCATCGGTGCCGGCGTCAATCAGGTGTTCACCAATCAGGAGATGTTTGCCCGCTGCCCGCGCATGATGCGCGACGGACTGGCGAACCGCCTTGGGGCCGATGCGGCTCAGTGGGACTTGCTGCGCACCAAGTGCCAGGTATTTTCACTCAAGACGCAAGGATTACTGGGGACTCGCACTTCCGTGCCGATATTAAGTATCGGACACAAGAAGGATTTTATTTGCCCCGAGCAAGATGTACGGGCGCTGGCAGCCGCCAGCCACAATGGCAAGGCGGTGGTGTTCGACAAACAACCCTTGCTGGAGGTGTACGACGAGGCGTTGAAAGAGATGATCGACTGGCTTAAAAAACACCTATGTACATGATTTAGCGCTAAAAACATAACGTCACCCAGGTGATGTGGCTTGTTCAACAGGGAGGTTAACATGTCAGAAAGAGTGACTTACAAGCGACTGCTGAGGCAGTTTGCCGCTATCGGCCCCTATTTACGTGAGGACCTGTGTGAAGAGGGCCGTTACCGTTTCGACTGTCTTTCCGTCTGTGTCAGTGCCAAGCCGGCACCGGACAAGCGGGAGTTCTGGGGCTGGTGGCTGGTGCTGGAACAGCAGGATCGCAGCTTCAGTTATCACTATCAGGTCGGTTTCTACAATGCAGAAGGGGAGTGGATCAACAAGCCGCTGCCCAAGAAGCACCAGGCAGAAGTCGAGCGAACCCTCAACCGCTTCTACAAGCTCATCAGTGACAAGCTCACCTTGCTGGAGTGCCAGCTTTCCCCTGCCGAGCAGGTGACCAACGAGCTGGCGGTCACCGCCGCCTGATGATCTTGTGCCCTGCGAGTTGTCCATTCACTCGCAGGGCCATCTTTCCACCCTGCTTTCCTCCACTCACACTCTCTCCTGAGTCTTGGCTTATTTCGTTGCAAGGCAAGCCTGCCTGGCTCCTTCCTTTATCCGAACACAGCTCGCGGGCTTTCGCGGGCTTAATTGCCTTGCAGGGCAACAGGGCCGTGGGTATAAAGGGATTCCTAATTTTTCAGCCTTCTTGCTCCCATGGAAAACAGAACCATAGTCGTCAAACTGGGCACCAGCGTGCTCACAGGGGGATCTTCCCAGCTTAACCGTGCCCACATGGTGGAGCTGGTCAGACAGTGTGCCGCCTTGCATCGTCACGGCCATAGAGTCGTGGTGGTCACCTCGGGGGCCATTGCCGCCGGGCGTGAACATCTGGGCCACCCACCGCTGGCGCCCACCCTGCCCAACAAGCAGATGCTGGCGGCGGTAGGCCAGACCCAGCTCATCCGGGTATGGCAGGACTTGTTCAACCTCTATGGGCTGCATATCGGTCAGATGTTGCTGACCCGTGCCGATCTGGAGGACAGGGAACGCTACCTCAACGCTCGCGATACGCTGCGTACCCTGCTCGATCATCGCATCATTCCCGTCATCAACGAGAACGACGCCGTGGCAACCGCCGAGATCAAGGTGGGGGACAACGATAACCTCTCGGCTCGTGCCGCCATCCTGGCTGATGCCGATCTGCTGATCCTGCTGACCGATCAGACAGGCTTGTTTACCGCCGATCCGCGCAGCAACCCTGATGCACAATTAATAGAAGAGGTGCAGACCATAGACGATACCCTGCGCAAGTTGGCGGGTGGCAGTGTCGGCGGGCTCGGCACTGGCGGCATGGCAACCAAGCTGCAGGCGGCCGATGTGGCGCGCCGTGCCGGGGTCAAGGTGGTGATCGCCACCGGCCAGATGCCCGAAGTGATCGGTCGTCTCGCCAGAGGTGAGCGTATCGGTACTTTGTTCCCGGCGCTCGCTTCCCCGCTGGAGGGACGCAAGAGCTGGATTTTGGCCGGCCCGCCCCCGCACGGTGAAGTCCAGGTCGATCAAGGCGCTGTTGCCGCCATGCAGGACAAAGGCTCCAGCCTGCTGCCCAAGGGCATAGTCTCCGTGAAGGGCGACTTCGTCCGTGGCGACGTGGTGCGCATTCTCGATCCCAAAGGCGTCGAGCTGGCGCGGGGCATCTGTCGCTATGATCACGTCGAGCTCAACAAGCTGCGCGGCGTGCATTCGGACAGCATCGAGCAGGTATTGGGTTACGGCTATGGGGCCGTGGCCATTCACAGAGATGATATGGTACTGCTCTAAGGCCGTTCGATAGAACGGGATAAATGGTCCATTCGCAGAGACGATATGGTACTGCTCCAGGGTGGTACCCAGAGTCGAGAGACAAAGGGATTAGGTTATGAGTCTGGAAAAAATGGGGCAGGCGGCCCGTGAAGCCGCCTATCAGCTGGCGACCATCAGTACGGCGCAGAAAAACCGGGCGCTGGCTGCCATTGCCGACGAGCTGGAAGCACGCAGCAGCCAGATCCTGGCTGCCAACGAGAAAGATATTGCGGCGGGCCGCGAGGCAGGCCTCACCGAGGCCATGCTGGATCGCTTGCTGCTCAACCCGGCACGCCTTGCCGGGATAGTGGCCGATGTGCGCAAGGTGATCACCCTGGATGATCCGGTCGGTGCCGAGATAGATTGCCGGGTGCTGGAAAACGGCCTGCGCCTCTCCCGCCGTCGGGTGCCCATCGGCGTCATCGGCGTCATTTACGAGGCGCGCCCCAATGTGACCATAGATATCGCCAGTCTCTGCCTCAAGACAGGCAATGCCAGCATACTGCGTGGCGGTCGCGAGACCTTCCACTCCAATCTGGAACTGGTGCGGGTGATCCAGGCCGCGCTGGCTGCGTCCGGCTTGCCTGCCGAAGCGGTACAGTACATCGACAATCCGGATCGGGCGCTGGTGGGCGAGCTGCTGCGTCTCGATCGCTATGTGGACATGATCATCCCCCGTGGCGGCGCCGGGTTGCACAAGATGTGCAAGGAGAACAGCTCCATCCCCGTTATCATCGGTGGTTTTGGCATCAGCCATGTCTTCGTGGACGAGAGTGCCGATCCGGTGCGCTCATTGGCGGTCATCGAAAATGCCAAGGTGCAGCGCCCCTCGGCCTGCAATGCCCTCGATACCCTGCTGGTGCATGAGAAAATTGCGGCGAGCTTCTTGCCGCAGCTGGTCCACCTGATGAACGAGCGCCAGGTGACCCTGGTGGCCGATCCCAACGCCATGTTACTGCTGGCTGGTGCCGACAACCTGTGCGAAGCAGGCCCGGAAGACTTCGATACCGAGTGGCTGGGGTTGACCCTGGGGATCAAGCTGGTGGCGGACGTGAACGAGGCGCTGGCCCATATGCGCGAGCACAATGCCGGTCACTCCGATGCCATCCTCACCAATGATCTCGCCAATGCGGAGCGTTTCGTGAACGGCGCCGGTTCGGCTGCTGTCTACGTCAACGCCTCCACCCGTTTCACCGATGGTGGCCAGTTTGGCCTGGGTGCCGAGGTGGCGGTGTCGACCCAGATGCTGCATGCCCGCGGCCCCATGGGGTTGACCGAGCTGACCAGCTACAAATGGGTAGGATTGGCGGACTATCTGATCCGCGCCTGATAGCACAGCCAGAACGCACTGCATGATGCCGACCATGGTCGGCATTTTTGTGCTTTTTTCTTGCGCCCCATCAGGGGCTTGCATATAACTATCCAGCAGGCTGTGGCGATATTTTGCACACTGCGCTACCAACAAAAACGGGAGCAGATTCAAGGATGAAGCAAACAGATTGGATAAAGCGATTTGGTACGCTCTGGTTGAGCTTGCCGCTCCTGTTCGGAGCGATCTGTTTCAGTGCCAGCAGCCATGCCAGTTGGGATCAGGATCTCTATCGTCAGCTTGGGTTGGCAGGCAAGCTCGACAAGCAGGTGTTTCGCAAGGCCATCGACAGTTACCAGAGCGTGCGCCACAAGCGCAAACCCATCCTCACCATCATCGATTACACCAAGCCCTCGACCCAGCGCCGACTGTTCGTGATCGACGTGAAACGCCACAAGTTGCTCTACCACACCTGGGTCAGCCATGGTCGCAATTCAGGTGAGCTGGCCGCTCGCCAGTTTTCCAATCAGCTGAATTCCAGGCAGAGTTCCCTCGGTGTCTATCGCACCGCCGAGACCTATCAGGGAAAGCACGGCTATTCACTGCGTCTCGATGGCCTGAGTCCGGGCAAGAACTGCAATGCCCGCAAGCGGGCAATTGTGGTGCATGGGGCCAGCTATGCCAGCCCGCAGCATCTGCGCAAATATGACAAACTGGGTCGCAGTTGGGGCTGCCCTGCGCTGCCCAAGGAGCTGTCCAGAGCCATCATAGACACCATCAAGGGTGGCAGCGTCATCTACGCCCACGGTTGAGCGCGTTTCTGAAAGAGATAAGGCCAGCAGAGTGCTGGCCTTGGTTCGTTGATTGGCGATGGAAGGGTTAGCGGACAACCAGCACGGGGCAGGGGGCGTGGCGCACTACTGACTCGGCGACACTGCCCACCAGCAGGTGGCTGAGGCCGGAACGGCCATGGCTGCCCATGACCACGAGATCAACCTTGTCCTCTTTTGCCTGAATGACGATTTCGTCGGCGGCGCGGCCGAAGCGTACTTCGAAGCTGGCTGCAATGGGCAGGGTGGCAACCAGCTCTTTCAACTGGGTCTTGGCCTGGCGTTCCATTTCGTGGGTGATCTCGACAGCGGTCATGTGCAGGATTTTGTAGCTGTCGAAACCATGCAATTGATCCACCACATGGATCAGCTTGAGCTCGGCCTGATGGCTCTGGGCCATGAACACCGCATAGTCGAGCACTGACTGGGACATCTGGGAAAAATCGACGGGGCAGAGCAGGGTTTTGATGGATGGCATATGAAGGCTCCCCTATGGTTGGGTTACTAATGAATCTTATTGTCAATAATACCCATTCAGAGGGCAATAACCCTCGACTCGCTCGCAAAACAGGGAAAAAGAGGTGATTCGGTTCGAGATCCCCATATCATGTGGTATGGCTTTGGTGTACTCATCGCGCAGGCTGATCCGTCCGATGAGCGCATCGCCACCGAGGAAATGGTGAATCATGGTTCGTCTGCTGCTTTCGTTGCTGTTTCTCTTGTTCTGCTTGCCTGGCAGGGCCGACCCTTTGCATGTCTATTGCGATGACTGGCCCGGTTTCTGCCAGCCCGATGGGCGGGGCATCTATCTGGATATCGTCGGTGCCATCTATCAGCCCCATGGCTATGAGGTCGTCCCGCACATAGTGCCCTACAAGCGGGCGTTGGCGGTGGTGGCGCAGAAGAGGGGCGACATGGCGATGGGGGTCTATCGGGACGAGGTCAACGGCGTACGCCAGCCGGACTATCCCGCCTCTGCCGACGATCTGACTGTGCTCATGCTCAAGAAGTGGCAACCCCAGTGGCTGGGTGAAAACAGTCTGAAAGGGCAGGGGGTGCTGTGGCTGAGGGGCTGGGCCTTCGACAAGTACATCCCGGTCTCCATGCGCTGGTACGAGATTGACAGCCACGACATGGCGTTGCAACTGCTGGCCAAGGAGCGTTACCGCTACTACCTGACCGCCGGTGTGCTCTATTCAGCCGACGCCATTCCCGCCAACATGAATCGAACCTTCCTGCGCTGGATCCCGACCTACCCCATCTTTGCCGATACCGAGCGGGGGGCCCGCCTGCAGCAACTCTGGGATCAGGGCATGGTGCGCCTGATCCGCAGCGGCACCCTGGCCGAGATCTATCGACGTTATCAACTCCATGATTACTATCGCGGTTTTATCAAGGAGCTGGAGCAGCGGGTGCAGAAGTAACCCTGTTATGGCTGAGGTGCGTCTTGCCCGGCCCTCAGGCGCTTGGCCAGCCGGTCATAGAGGATCACATTGACCGAGGCGGCCAGGTTCATGCAGCCCTGGGTCGGGACATAGATCACCTCCTTCACCGCCGCGAAGCGGGCGGGATCCAGGGTGCCATCCTCGGGACCGAAGATGTAGAAGGCTCGTTCAGGGTGGACATAATCCGGCAACGATGTGGCCCCCTCGATCAGATCCACCAGCACAGGGGTGCAGCCGGTCGGCACAAAGTCCAGCAGCGCCTCGACCCCGAGCAGGGGAATCTTGTCCACCATCTGCTTGGTATCGGTAGCAAAACGGCGTGCCAGCTCGAAGCGGTTGCCCGTGTAGTAGACCTCGTCCGCCCCGTAGCAACCGGCGGCACGCATCACGGCCCCCACGTTCTCCGGTGACTTGGGATTGACCAGTCCGATGCAGCAATACGGGGATGCTTCTTCTGTTGGTGACTGTGGATTGGTTTGTCCCTCACAGCCGTAATCCGACTCTTTCATCTCTCTCTCCTCTGTGGCGGCCGCATTATACCCCTGGCTCGTACTTTGCCCATGGAATGCGTGCCAATGCTTGCAGGAGGGCTTCTGCATCTTGCCTGGCGGGGCCCAACAAGGGGGCAGCTGCACCGTCCCGGCGCAACCTTGCCTGGGTGGTCGCAGTGGCACTGGGGCTGACATCTTGGCGCAGGGTTTGCAGTTATCTGTCATGACAAGATGATTTCGGCTTATCTGGACAAAGGCGTCCGTCCCCATCAGGGGCGGACGCCTTTTTTGTGGGCCACGGCAAGGAGGCGACCCGCGACTGGACGGGCTGCCTGGCGACAAGGAGCGAGGGAATGAACACCACCTGTGCCTATTGTGGAGTAGGGTGCGGCATCCGGCTGAGCCGGGAGGGCGCGAGCTGGCAGCTGAAGGGGGATGAACAGCATCCGGCCAACGCGGGGGCCCTCTGCGTCAAGGGGGCCAGTCTGCTGGAGAGTCTGGATTTTCCCGACCGCCTGCTCTATCCGCGCTGGCAGGGGCAGCGCATCGGCTGGGACCAGGCGCTCGATACCCTGGCCAGTCGTTTTACCGCCATATTGGCCGAATCCGGGCCTGCGGCCATCGGCATCTACCTCTCGGGGCAGCTCACTACCGAGGATTACTACGTCGCCAACAAATTGATGAAGGGCTATCTGGGCAGTGCCAACGTGGATACCAACTCCCGGCTCTGCATGTCATCGGCGGTGGTGGCTCATCAGCGCGCCTTCGGCGAGGATCTGGTGCCCGCCTGCTACGAGGATCTGGAGCTCGCGGATCTGGTGGTGATCACGGGGGCCAACACCGCCTGGACCCACCCTGTGCTGTTTCGCCGCCTGCAACAGGCTCGGGCGCGGCGGCCCGAGCTCAAGCTGGTGGTGCTGGATCCCCGTCGCACCATGACGGCGGAGCAGGGGGATCTGCATCTGGCCCTCAAGCCCGGCAGTGATGTGGCGCTGTGGAATGGCCTCTGCCGCTATCTGCTCGATCACGATGGCTGGGACAAGGATTACGTGGCGCGCCATGTGAGCGGCTTTGCCGAGCTGGCTGCGGCACTGGACGACCCAGCCTGGCAGCTGGAGGCGGTAGCCCGAAGTTGCGATCTGGCGCCAGGGGATCTGCTCGGCTTCTACCAGCTGTTTGCCCGCACCCCCAGGACAGTCACCCTCTTTTGTCAGGGGATCAACCAGTCCAATCAGGGGGTGGACAAGGTCAATGCCATCATCAACGCCCACTTGCTGTGCGGGCGCATCGGCAAGCCGGGGGCTGCCCCCTTCTCCATGACGGGGCAACCGAATGCCATGGGCGGGCGTGAGGTGGGCGGGCTGGCAACCCAGCTGGCGGCCCACATGGGCTTTGGCGAGGTCGAGCGCGCCCGGGTGCAGCGCTTCTGGCAGAGCCCGACCATGGTGAGTGGGCCGGGTCACAAGGCAGTGGCCTTGTTCGAGGCGGTGGCGCGAGGGGAGATACGCGCGCTCTGGGTGCTCGGCACCAACCCGGCTGTCTCCCTGCCCGATGGCAACCGGGTGCGTGACGCATTGGCCCGCTGCGAGCTGCTGGTGGTCTCCGAGGTGACGGCGGACACGGACACGGCACGGCTGGCCCACCTGCTGCTGCCCGCCGCCGCCTGGGGGGAGAAAAGCGGCACAGTCACCAACTCCGAGCGCACCATCAGCCGCCAGCGCGCCTTCCTGCCTCTGCCGGGGGAGGCCAGGCCCGACTGGTGGGCGCTGACCCAACTGGCCCGCCGGCTCGGCTTTGGCGAGGGCTTTGCCTATGAGGATGAGCACGACATCTTCAGCGAACACGCAGCCCTGTCGGGGTTTGAGAACGAGGGGACCCGCCAGTTCGACATCTCGGGGCTGGCCCGCCTCAGTCGGGCCGAGTTCGAGGTGCTGGAGCCCCTGAGCTGGCCGGTCAACGCCGCCTGGCCCAGTGGCCGCGCCCGCCTGTTCGAGGATGGGGTCTTCTCCACGCCGGATGGGCGGGCCCGTCTGCTGCCGCTGGCCCAGCACTTTCCCCCCGAACCTGTCGTCGTCGCTGCGCCGGCGGGGGCCATCCCCTCGCGGCTCCACTCGTTGTTGCTCGGCTCTTTGTTACTTAACACGGGCCGGCTGCGGGATCAGTGGCACACCATGACTCGCACCGGCCATGTGCCCCGCCTGCAGGAAGCCGAACCCTGGCCCAAGCTGCGGGTTGGCGCCGCCAGCCTGCTGGCGCTCGGGCTGGCCGAGGGGGATCTGGTGCGATTGAGCAATGATCTCGGTGAAGCGCGACTACTCGTCGGGGTGGACGAGGGGTTGAGGGAAGGGGACGCTTTCCTGCCCATGCACTGGACCGACAGCCAGTGCAGCCAGGGGGCGGTCAACCGCCTCATCGCCGCCGTGGTGGATCCCCTCTCGGGTCAGCCCATGTTCAAGCAGGGGCGGGTGATGGTCGAGCCGCAGCCGACCCGCTGGCAAGGGCTCTGGCTGGGTCAGCAGCCCTGGGGGGAGGCGGTGGACTGGTGGGCCAGGCGCCCCCTGCCCGAAGGCAACTGCACCCTGCTGGCCTCCTGGTCGGAGGGGCCGCAGGCGCTGTGGCAGCGGCTGGGAGCGGCGGGCCGCTGGCTGCGGCTGCCGCTCAAACAGGGCTGGCTTGCGGTTGCGCTGGCGCAGGATCGCATCGACGGCCTGCTGCTGGTGGGGGAGCGGCGCCCTGACATCAAGGTCGATCTGCTGGCCAGCCTGCTCGGTACGCCCTTGCAGGCGGGGGCCCTGAGCCAGACCCTGAGCGCGGCCCTGGCCGGAGATAGTCGACTGGTCTGCTCCTGTCTGCAGGTGTCGGAGCAGCGCATCGTCGACGCCATCACCCGGCAGGGGGTGAGCGAGCTGGCGGGGCTGCAGGCCTTGCTCGGCTGTGGCAGCAATTGCGGCACCTGTCTGCCAGAGATCGACAAGCTGTTGATCAAGCATGTTTATATAGCCTCCGTCTGAGGACGTGAGCGGCAACACAAGGAGTCTGTGATGAGCCAAATCAGTCTGGTAGGGGCCGGTCCCGGCCCGCTCGAATTGTTGACCCTGCGCGCCCTGCAACGGCTGGAGGCGGCGGAGGTGGTGATCTATGACCGCCTGGTGGGGAGCGAGATCCTGGCCCGCATTCCCCAGGGGGCGGCCCGCTTCGACGTGGGCAAGCGCTGCGGCGAGCCGAGTCCGAGCCAGGATCAGATCAACGCTCTGCTGTTGGCGCTGGCCCGCACCGGCAAGCGGGTGGTGCGGCTCAAGGGAGGGGATCCTCTGGTGTTTGGTCGGGGCGGGGAGGAGGCGCTGCACCTGGCCCGCCACGGTATCGCCGCCGAGCTGGTGCCCGGCATCACGGCGGCGCTGGGTTGCGCCGCCAGCTGCCAGATCCCCCTGACCCACAGGGGGCTGGCCCGCTCCCTGACCCTGGTGACGGGTCATCTGATGGCGGAGGGCGACTATCAGGGTTGGCAGGGGCTGACCCGGGCCGGCCACACCCTGGTATTTTACATGGGGCTGGAGCGGGCGGCCCGGATCCGGCAGGGATTGCTGGCGGCCGGTGCCTCGCCGGATCTGCCGGTGGCGCTGGTGGTGGCCGGTTGCAGCCCGCAGCAGCAGGTGCATGAGACCCGGCTGGCCATGCTGGCAGAGGCTGCCGTGACACTGGCCGGACAGAGTCCCGTGCTGATGATCATGGGGGAGGTGGTGAGCCTGCGCAGCGAGCTGAACGCCCTGCTGAACCAGGCGCTGGATCGGGTTGCCTGAGTGCCTACCTCCACTACCTCCAGATAGATAAAAAGGGGGTAGATTCAAATAGTTGGCCTTCATGTTGCGTCATCTGTGGTGGACACGCAGCGACAGACAAGCTGCGACAGCCGTTGGCAAGGAGCGCCATGACTACTCTTCCCCCAGGGGGCCGTGCCGGCCCCCCTTCCCGCCTGATGATCCACGCCGATGAGCCGGGTCAGGCCAACCGTCTGGCCCTGCTGGTCAGCCACTACGGCCATCAGCCGCAGATCCTGGACAGTCGCCAACTGCTGAGCCCGAACGGGCAGGGGGATGCCCTGCTCATCAGCAGTCGCCAGTTTGGCGCCGAGGTGCGACTCGGTCTTTCTCTCTGGCCCGGGTTGCCACGCCTGCTGTTTTGCGAACGGATCGGCCCTGAGCCCCAGGTCACCTTGTTGCAGCAGGGGGTGCTGCTGGTGCCCCACCCGTGTGGCGAGCGGGAGCCGGTCGAGCAGTGGCTGCGGCTGGCCCGCAGCCAGCTGGCCATGGTGCAGGCGCTGGCGCAGACCGAGAGTGAACTGCGCCAACAGCTGGTGGATCGGCGGCTGGTCGAGCAGGCCAAGGGGCGACTGATGCGTCATCAGGGGCTGGACGAGGAGCAGGCCTACCGCCTGATGCGCAGCACTGCCATGAACCGGCACCTGAGCCTGGGGGAGCTGGCTCGGCAACTGCTGCTGGCCCTGCCTGCCTGAGCGCCCCCGTGGCCAACCGTTTTGGTGCAACTGCGCCTAATTGAGGCAAACGAGGGGAGAAACAGGGAGGAAAGAGGCAGGATAGGGCCAGTTTCTGTGGCTTGGCCAATTTGGCACGGAAAGTGAATTAGTCAACATACAAGGAGTGATGGTGCCCATGGGCCCGTCACTCGCAACAGGGCAAAGAGGCCTCACCGATCCCGGATCGGTGAGGCTTTTTTTTTGGTCGCAACCCTGCAACGGCGCAGGGGAGTGGCCGCCCATGACTGTGATGTGAGCGAGGAAGGCGAATGAACAAGAGACAAGGATGTGCGGGTCTGCTGCTGGCCCTGCTGTCACTGCCGACGCTGGCGGCAGTGGGGGCTCCCGAGCAGGAGGAGCTCAAACTGGGCTTCATCAAGCTGACCGACATGGCACCGCTGGCGGTGGCCTATGAGCGCGGTTATTTCGAGGATGAGGGGCTCTACGTCACTCTGGAGGCCCAGGCGAACTGGAAGGTGCTGCTGGATCGGGTGATCGACGGCGAGCTGGACGGTGCCCAGATGCTGGCGGGTCAGCCGCTGGCCGCCCATGTCGGCATAGGCACTCAGGCCGAGCTGGTGACTGCGTTCGCCATGGATCTCAACGGCAATGCAATCACGGTCGCCAACCCTGTGTGGGCTGCCATGCAACCCCACCTGCCCAAGGCGGTGGTGGGTCAGGTGCCGGCCCCGGTGAGCGCTGCTGCGCTCAAACCCGTGGTGGCTCAATACCGGCAGGCGGGCAAGTCGTTCAACATGGGAATGGTGTTCCCCGTCTCCCCCCACAACTACGAGCTCAGATACTGGCTAGCGGCTGGCGGGCTGAACCCCGGCTTCTATGCTCCCGCCCTCGGCGACAGCTCGGGTCAGCGCCAGGCGGACGTACTGCTGTCGGTCACACCTCCACCCCAGATGCCCGCCACCCTGGAGGCGGGTACCATAGCGGGCTACAGCGTGGGAGAACCCTGGAACCAGCAGGCGGTTGCCATGGGCATAGGGGTGCCCGTCATCACTGACTACGAGATCTGGCGCAACAACCCGGAGAAGGTGTTCGGCGTTACCCGCCAGTGGGCCGAGCGCCATCCCAACACCCACATACGGTTGGTGAAGGCGCTGCTGCGGGCGGCCTGGTGGCTGGATGCCGAGCAGAACGGCAACCGGCGCGAGGCGGCCAAGCTGCTGGCGCGGCCGGGGTACGTGGGGGCCGACGAGGAGGTGATCGCCAACTCCATGGTGGGCACCTTCGAGTACGGGAAAGGGGACAAGCGCAGCCTGCCGGACTTTAACGTCTTCTTCCGCCACCACGCCACCTATCCCTACTACTCGGATGCCATCTGGTACCTGACCCAGATGCGGCGCTGGGGCCAGATCCCGACGGCCAGGCCGGATGCCTGGTTCGAGCAGGTCGCCAAGGCAGTTTATCAACCCGAGGTCTACCGCCAGGCGGCCGAGGCGCTGATCGCAGAGGGCAAGTTCAAGGCGCAGGACTTCCCCGATTTTGCCAGCGAGCAGGGCTATCGCGGCCCGCAGGATGGTTTCATCGACGGCCTCATCTACGACGGACGCCATCCCAATACCTACCTGCAACAGTTTGCCATCGGCCTCAAGGGCGATGAGCGGGTGCAATGAACAAGGAGTTCCCGATGAAACGACACAAGTGGCCACTCATCAATTGGAAAGCCATCAACTGGAAAGTCATGGTGCAGCCCCTGCTTGGCGTGCTGCTGTTCCTCGGTCTCTGGCAGTGGGGGGCGAGTCAGGTACAGACCAGTCTGGGCACCCTGCCGGGGCCGCTTGCGACCGCCAGCCAGCTCTGGTCCCTGGGGCAGGAGCATGTGCAGGAGCGAGAGAAGGCGAGCGCCTTCCTCGAGCGCCAGCAGCTACGCAATGCCGAGCGGCTGGCGGCGGATCCGGCTGCCGAGGTGAGGCTGCGCCCCTATACCGGGCGCCCCACCTTCTTCGATCAGATTGCCACCAGCCTGCTCACTGTGCTGTGCGGCTTCGGGCTGGCCAGCCTGATCGCCATCCCGTGCGGCGTGCTTCTCGGCATGAATCAGGGGCTCTACCGCGCCGCCAATCCGGTGATCCAGCTGCTCAAACCCGTGTCGCCCCTGGCCTGGCTGCCGCTCATTACCCTGGTGGTGAGCGCGCTCTACACCAGCTCTGTGCCCTGGCTCGCCAAGTCTTTCGTCACCTCGGCGCTGACGGTGACCCTCTGCTCCCTCTGGCCGACCCTGATCAACACGGCGGTCGGGGTGGCGGGGCTGGACAGGGATCTGCACAACGTCAGCCGGGTGTTGCGGCTCTCTTTCCTGACCCATGTGCGCCGCATAGTGCTGCCCTCGGCCCTGCCCATGATCTTCACCGGGCTGCGGTTGTCCCTCGGGGTGGCCTGGATGGTGCTGATCGCGGCCGAGATGCTGGCCCAGAACCCGGGGCTCGGCAAGTTCGTGTGGGATGAGTTCCAGAGCGGCGGCTCGGCCTCTCTGGCCCGCATCATGGTGGCCGTGGTCACCATAGGCCTCATCGGCTGCGGCCTGGACAGGGGCATGCTGGCCCTGCAGCAGTGGCTCTCCTGGGACAAGCGCCAGGTATTGCGCTAGGGCCGCCCAGGCCTGGCAGCAGTGGTTTTGCTTCAGGACAAGCGCCAGGTGCTGCGTTAATCACATTTCTATTCAGGCAGGAGAAGAGCCAATGAAGAGTTATCTGGAGATAAGCGACGTCGGCATCTCGTTCGAGACGGAGCAGGGCAGCTTCGAGGCCCTCAGCCGGGTTAACCTGCGCATCGAGAAGGGGGAGTTCGTCTCCCTCATAGGCCACTCCGGTTGCGGCAAGAGCACTGTGCTCAACCTGGTGGCCGGGCTGTTGGAGCCGACCCTTGGCGGCATCATCCTCGATGGTCGTGAGGTGGCAGGGCCTGGGCCCGAGCGGGCCATGGTGTTCCAGAACCACGCCCTGCTGCCCTGGCTCAGCGTCCAGCAGAACGTGGCGCTGGCGGTGGGGCAGGTTGAGCCGAACCGGCGGGCGGTGGCGGAGCGGGTCGATTACTACCTCTCCCTGGTGCAGATGGATCACGCCAGCCAGAAGATGCCCCACGAGCTGTCGGGCGGCATGAAGCAGCGGGTCGGCATCGCCCGCGCCTTGTCGCTCTCCCCCAAGGTGTTGCTGATGGACGAGCCGTTCGGCGCCCTGGATGCCCTGACCCGGGCCCATTTGCAGGACGCGCTGATGGCCATTCAGGCCGAGCTTGGCAATACCGTCATCATGATCACCCACGACGTGGACGAGGCTGTGCTGCTCTCCGATCGCATTGTCATGATGACCAACGGCCCCAGTGCCACGGTCGGGGAGATCCTGACCGTGGACTTGCCAAGGCCCAGAGACAGGGTCGCCCTGGCGGACGATGGTCACTATCACAAGCTGCGCCAGCAGGTGCTGCGCTTCCTCTATGAGAAGCAGCGCAAGGTGACCCCGCTCAAGGCGGCCGACCCGGTGCGCAGCAAGCTGCGCGCCTGAGCACTATCGGATTCAAGGAAGAGAGATATGGCTAACAAAGAGAAACTGCTGGTGGTGGGCAACGGTATGGATGATGAGATGGACCACCACTTGGTCGAATCGCCCGAGAGAGGTGAGAAACAACGTCTGCTGGTGATCGGCAACGGCATGGTGGGCCACCACTTTATCGAGCAGCTGGTGGCGGCCGATGGCCTTAACCGGTTCGAGGTGACGGTATTCGGGGCCGAGCCGGACTCTGCCTACGACAGGGTGCATCTGTCCGAGGTGTTCGGCGGCAAGGCGCCCGAGGCGCTGCAACTGGCGGATCCCGCCTGGTATGAGGCGCAGGGCATCGAGCTGCGGCTGGGGGCTGAAGTGGAGGCGTTGGACAGAGCCGTTCGCACCTTGACGCTCGCCAACGGTGAGCAATTCCTTTACGACCGGCTGGTGCTGGCGACCGGCTCAGTGCCCTTCGTGCCGCCCATTTCCGGATACCAGCGGGCGGGTTGCTTCGTCTATCGCACCCTGAGGGATCTCGCCGCCATCCGCGATGCCTGCGCCCAGGCCCGCAGCGGCGTGGTGATCGGCGGCGGCCTGCTGGGGCTGGAAGCGGCCAACGCCCTGCGCCTGCTCGGCCTCAAGACCCAGGTGGTGGAGTTTGCCCCGCGGCTGATGCCGGTACAGCTCGATGACAACGGCGGCGCCGTGCTGCGGGACAAGATCCGGGCGCTCGGAGTCGAGGTGCTGGTGGAGAAGGCCACAGAGTGCATCGAGGATGGGGAACAGGCCCGTCACCGGCTGAAGTTCAAGGATGGCAGCCATCTGGAGGCGGACGTGATCCTGTTCTCGGCGGGTATCCGCCCCGCCGACGGTTTGGCCCGTCAATCTGGGCTGAGCGTTGGCGAGCGCGGCGGCATCTGCATCGACGAGGGTTGCCACAGCTCGGATCCCGCCATCCTCGCCATCGGCGAATGCGCGCTCTGGCAGGGGCGTATCTTCGGTCTGGTGGCCCCCGGTTACCAGATGGCTCGCGCCGCTGTGGCCAGCCTGTGCGGCGGCGAGACCCGTTTCGCCGGGGCCGACATGTCCACCAAGCTCAAGCTGATGGGGGTGGATGTGGGCTCCATCGGCGACGCCCACGCCAGCACGACCGGGGCTCAGGAACTGCTGTTGCTGGACAGGGTCAACGGCATCTACAAGAAGCTGGTGACCGACGGCGAAGGGAGCCGCCTGCTCGGCGCCATCCTGGTGGGGGATGGCAGCGATTATGAGCGGCTGCTGCAGTACTACCAGAACGGAGTGGCGCTGCCCCAGGCGCCCCTCTCCCTGCTGGTGGGGGAGACGGGCGCTGCCCCCGCGCCCCTGGTGTTGCCGGACAGCGCCATCCTCTGCTCCTGCCACAACGTCAGCAAGGGCGCAGTGGTGGCCGCCGTCAAGGCGGGCAACCACGAGCTGGGGGCTGTGAAAAGCTGCACCAAAGCGGGTACCGGCTGCGGCGGCTGCGGCAACCTGCTCAAGCAGGTGGTGGAGCAGACGCTGAGCGAGATCGGGGTCGAGGCGGACAAGGGGCTGTGCGAGCACTTCGCCTACGGTCGCCAGGAGCTTTATCACCTGGCCCGGGTCGGCGAGATCAAGAGCTTCGAGGCGCTGCGGGACAAGCACGGCCAGGGTCTGGGGTGCGACATCTGCAAGCCGACGGTCGCCTCCATACTGGCATCGCTCTGGAACGAGCATGTGCTGGAGAAGCCCCACCGTGGCCTGCAGGACACCAACGACGCCTTCCTTGCCAACCTGCAAAAGGACGGCACCTACTCAGTAGTGCCGCGCATCCCGGGTGGGGAGATCACCCCGGACGGCCTCATCACCATAGGGGAGGTGGCGCGCAAGTACGGCCTCTACACCAAGATCACCGGCGGCCAGCGCATCGATCTGTTCGGTGCTCGGGTCGACCAGCTGCCCGCCATCTGGGGCGAGCTGGTGGCGGCGGGCTTCGAGACAGGCCAGGCCTACGGCAAGTCGGTGCGCACCGTGAAGTCTTGTGTCGGCTCCACCTGGTGTCGCTACGGGGTGCAGGACTCCATGAGCCTGACCCAGACCCTGGAGCACCGCTACAAGGGGCTGCGGGCCCCCCACAAGCTGAAGTTTGCCGTCTCCGGCTGCACCCGGGAGTGCGCCGAGGCCCAGAGCAAGGACATAGGCGTCATCGCCACCGAGCGGGGCTGGAACCTCTATGTGTGCGGCAACGGCGGCATGCGGCCGCGCCACGCCGACCTCTTTGCCACCGACCTCGACGAGCAGACCCTGATCCGCTACATAGACCGGCTGCTGATGTTCTACGTGCGCACAGGGGATCGGCTGCAGCGCACCTCGGTCTGGATGGAGAGCATGGAGGGGGGGCTCGACTACCTCAAGTCGGTGATCATGGACGACCGGCTCGGCATCGGCGCCGAGCTGGAGGCCATGATGGACGGCATAGTCGGCAGCTGGCAGTGCGAGTGGAAGAGCACACTGGCGGATCCGGACAAGCTGAAGTTGTTCGAGGCCTTCGTCAACCAGCCGGAGGGGAGCACGCCCCCCAGACGGGAGGAGCGGGGCCAATGGGTGCCGGCGATCAATATCAAGGAGGTGATATGAGCGATGCCAACGAGAATGCAGGGCAGGAGACGCTGGGTGAACGGCAACAAAGGGCAGAGATGCACGGCATCAGGGATGCGCTATTGCAGAGCGAGCATGGTGAGTGGCGGCGGGTATGTGCGATCTCGGCCCTGCCGGAGCAGTCGGGGCGCAGCGCCTGGCTGGACGGTCGCTCCCTGGCGCTGTTTCGGCTCGGTGAGCGGATCTATGCGCTGGATGACCTGGATCCCCTGGCCGGTGTGGCCGTGTTGAGTCGGGGTTTGGTGGGGGATTGTGGTGGCGAGCCAGTGGTCGCCTCGCCCCTCTACAAGCAGCGGTATGCTCTGGCCGATGGCCGCTGTCTGGATGATCCGGCGCTGAAGGTGGCCTGCTGGCCCGTGATGCAGAGTGCCGGTGGAGTCTGGGTGCTGCTTGACTGAAGCGTGGGGGTCTGGTTCCACGCTGAATCACCGGGCTTGCCCGGTGATTTTTTGTGGCTGACCCGACATTTCTTGCACGAGAGGATGGCGGGAAAACGTTTTTCATAAATAATAGACAAACGTTTGTAACTGGATGTTTGTCTATGACTGAGCGTGAACAAGAGATCCTCGCCCTGCTGCGCCAGGATCCCATGATTGCCCAGCAGGAGCTGGCGGACAGGCTCGGCATCAGCCGCTCGGCGCTGGCGAGCCATATCTCCAGCCTGATGCGACAGGGCTATGTGCAGGGGCGGGGCTATGTGCTGCGGGAAGGCCCCTACGCCGTGGTGATCGGCGGCGCCAATATGGATATCTGCGGCTGCAGTCATGACAACCTGCGCATCGGCGATTCCAACCCCGGCAAGGTGCGCACCTCCGCCGGCGGTGTGGGGCGCAACATAGCCGAGAACCTGGCACGGCTTGGCACCGACACCCGGCTGCTGACCGCGGTGGGCAACGATCAGTACGGTCATCATCTGCTGGAAGTGAGCCAGCGCGCCGGCGTTGACGTGCGCCAGGTGCTGGTGCTGGAGGGGCAGGCTACCTCCTGTTACCTCAGCCTGCACGATGGCAGCGGCGAGATGAGCTGCGCCGTCAACGACATGGCGATCATCGACCAGCTCACACCGGCCCGGCTTACCCCGCTCACCGGTTTCCTTGGCGCGGCTCGGCTCTGGGTGCTCGACACCAACCTCGCCACCCACACCCTGGACTGGCTGTTCGAGCGCCAGGGTGAGCACATCATCTTCGTCGACACCGTCTCTGTGGCCAAGGTGGAGAAGATCCGCCCCTGGCTGCACCGGATCCACACCCTCAAGCCCAACCGCACCGAGGCGGAGCAGCTGTGCGGCTTCACCATAGCCGGGCCCGATACCTGGCCCATGGCGGCAGCCTGGTTCCACCGCGCCGGGGTGCAGCGGCTGTTCCTGAGCCTCGGCGATCAGGGGATTTTCTATAGCGACGGGGAGTGCCAGGGCCATCTGCCCGTGCTCGGCAGCCCTGTCGTCAACGTGACCGGCGGTGGCGATGCCTTCATGGCAGGGCTGGCCCACGCCTGGTTGCAGGAGAGCGACATGACCGACACCACCCGCTTCGCCCTCGGCTGCGCCGCCCTCACCGTCAATTGTTCCGATACCGTCTTTTCCGGCCTATCCAAGGCCGCCGTTGAACGCATGCTGGAGGAGTACCCATGTTGAACGCTTACCTCGATATCCAACCTGAAGTCGCCGCTGCCCTGGCCGCCGGCAAGCCTGTCGTTGCCCTGGAGTCCACCATCATCTCCCACGGCATGCCCTATCCGCAGAACGTGGAGACGGCGCGCCAAGTAGAGCAGGTGGTGCGCGACAACGGCGCCGTACCGGCCACCATCGCCATTCTGGATGGCCGCCTCAAGGTGGGGCTGGATGCGGGGGCGCTGGAGGCACTGGGCCGGGCCGGTCACGACGCCACCAAGTGCAGCCGACGGGATATCCCCTTCGTGCTGGCGAACAAGGGGCTGGGCGCGACCACGGTCGCCTCTACCATGATCATTGCCGCCATGGCCGGTATCCGGGTGTTTGCCACCGGCGGTATCGGCGGCGTGCATCGCGGCGCCCAGGAGACCTTCGACATCTCGGCGGATCTGCAGGAATTTGCCCAGACCCCGGTGGCCGTGGTGTGTGCCGGTGCGAAGTCGATCCTCGACATCGGCCTGACCCTGGAGTACCTGGAGACTCAGGGTGTACCCGTCATCGGTTATCAGACCGAGGAACTGCCCGCCTTCTACACCCGCGAAAGCGGCTTCAAGGTGGATTACCGCCTCGACACTCCGGCGGCCATTGCCGAGGCGCTGCGTCTCAAGTGGGAGCTGGGGCTGGCAGGTGGTGCCGTGGTCACCAACCCCATCCCGACCCAGTTTGCCATGCCCAAGGCCGACATAGACGCCGCGATCAAACAGGCGTTGCAAGAGGCGGACGAGCAGGGAGTCAAGGGCAAGGCATCCACCCCCTTCCTGCTGGCGCGGGTGTGCGAGCTGACCGGCGGCAACTCGCTGGCGGCGAATATCCAGCTGGTGCTGAACAACGCCGCCCTAGGGGCGCGTATTGCCGCCAGCCTGTAACTGTTGGCCTGGGTGCGAGAGCTGACCGGCGGTGACTCCCTGGCCGTTAATATCCAGCTAGTGCTGAACAACGCCGCCCTAGGGGCGCGTATTGCCGCCAGCCTGTAACGACTCGCGGTCAATGCAAAAGAGGGCCCCTTGGCCCTCTTTTCTATTTCGGCTCTGTGATCGCCCGGGTGGATTATTGCAATACCAGCCGACCATGCAGCGGCTGCACTGGCCTGTTGTTGGGGTGGTGCATCACAGTCTTGAAGGCGTCGATCTGGGCCTGGCTCACCTGCACCGGCTGCTTCATTACCAGCCAGCGCACCCCTTCCGAGCAGGGCGGTGTGGTCAGCGAACCGCTGAAGCGGTAGTAGTCGCGATTGGCTGGCAGCAACTGCTCGGCCGAAAGCGGCGCCTTGAGGGCGTGGATCTCGCCCGTTTTCGCTGGCAACTGATCCCAGGCCCGGGTCAGCGCCGGATTGGCCTTGCCCGCTTCAAACATCACGGCCAGCACGGCGATCTCGCCCTTGGCATTGGTGTGCACCAGGTGCCCTTCCAGCGGATAGGATTTGCCCTTGATGAGGTTTTCACTGGGAGCATGAAAGTGGAACTGCTTGAGCTCGAAGCGCATGCCATCGAGCATCAAGGTACTGCCCGGGGCATAGCCGACTTGTACTGTATGGCCATTGTTGACCAGGGTTTTACCGCCCGCCAGATAGTGGAACTGCAGTGGAGCCAGCTTGGCGTCGACCAGACCGTCGAGGTCTATCGGCGACTGGTTGCTGCCTGCACACTGGCCAAATTCCGGCGTCAGTTTGGCCCATTGTGCCGGCCCTGCCTCACCGCTGTACTCCCAGTGCGGGGTGGCAGCGAAGACGGCGGGGCAGAGCAACAGAGAGCAGGCCAACAGAGACTTTCTCATCATACATCCTTATCTTGATTGAAAAGCACAGCCATCCGCTTCCTTAATAAGTGAAGGAACAGTGGATGGCATTATCTAAAATGCGGGATACAGAATGTTAGACAGTATTTTTATTATTAACAGCCGTATGACAGATCATATTTATGATGCATATAAAATGGATCTAATTGACAGGTGGCTGCCACTGCATATTGAATAATCGCTTTATTCAATGACAGCAATCTAATTAATCAGCTGTTGTTGTGGATGAATTTGTTCATAATTCACTCATCGAAATTCAGCTCTTTTTTGCCTCGCAAGTCCCCGCCACCAGTCCGTCTGAAATATAATAATTCATTGTTTTTATTGTGGTTTTTGTTGGTCTCATTTGATCTTGAGCAAATAACGCACAAGCGTTCCCGGTCAGGCTGAGGTTGCTGTTATGCACAGCCACAAGGGAGAGAGAAAAATGAATAAACATTATTTGTTGCTGGCGTTGGGCTTGTCGGGGACGGGGTGGGCAGCCGAACCGATCCAACCCGTCGAGGCAGTCAAGGTGGGATCGCCAGAGAAAGTCGAGCTGGGCAAGATGCTGTTCTTCGAGCCGAGGCTCTCCAAATCCGGCGCCATCTCCTGCAACTCCTGCCATAACCTGGCGACCGGCGGGGTGGACAATCAGGTCAGCTCCCTCGGTCACAAGTGGAAGGAGGGACCGATCAACTCCCCCACAGTGCTCAACTCCAGCCTCAACTTCGTGCAGTTCTGGGATGGCCGCGCCAAGGATCTAAAGGCGCAGGCGGCAGGCCCCATCGAAAATCCGCTGGAGATGGCCTTCACCCACAAGCTGGCGGTGGATACCCTGCATACCCTGCCCGAATATCGCAGCCGTTTCAGCGCCGTCTACGGCAAGGCGAACTTTGGCATCGATGAGGTGACAGACGCCATCGCCGCCTTCGAAGAGACCCTGGTCACCCCCAACGCGCCGTTCGATCGCTGGTTGAAGGGAGACGGCAAGGCGCTGACGGCGCAGCAGTTGAAGGGCTATCAGCTGTTCAAGGAGAAGGGCTGCACCGCCTGCCACAACGGGGTGGCCATCGGTGGCAACTCCTATCAGAAGATGGGGCTGGTCAAGCCGTTCAAGACCGACAATCCGGCTCAGGGCCGTGGTGGCGTGACCGGCGAGAAGCAGTTCATCGGCTGGTTCAAGGTGCCGACCCTGCGCAACATAGAGCTGACCTACCCCTACTTCCACGATGGTTCAGTCTGGGATCTGAAGGAGGCGGTGCAGATAATGGCGGACATCCAGCTGGGCCAGGCGTTGAGCGAGCAGGAGGCCGACGACATGACCGCCTACCTCAAGAGCCTGACCGGCGAGCAGCCCCGGATAGTGCTGCCGATCCTGCCGCCCTCCCAAGCCGATACACCCAGGCCTCAGGTCAAGAGCTGACCGGGTCGTGAGTCTGAATCCAGGCGGGGCTGATGCCCCGCTTTTTCATGGCCCTATCTCTCTGATAACACAGCCAAAGTACCGTATTCAGCATAATGACAAGGGGATGACAATCCCCCAGCTGGCGACGGGGATTTCACCGATTTGCAGCCCTCTTCACAATTTCAACACGCTCACAATCCGTTCGATTGCCTAACTCATCCGACCTGGTGTCAAATCACTCCGCCCAATACAAGGAGTGGCATAATAATGAATAATATCAATAAATTAGTTCTGGCTATCGGATTCACTCTCACCACCTTCCCGGCCCTGGCGGCAGGCTTCCAGTGCAAGGATCACGTCAAACTCGGGGTCCCGAGTCAATCCAGTCAGCTGTTGTGCCGGGACGGTTATGCCGCCGGATACAACTATGACACCAAGGTCGCAGACTGGGTCTCTTACCGTATGACGGCGGCCAGCGCCCAGGGTCAGGTGCCGCGCAAGGATGCCTTCGCCGAAGACAGGGAGGTGCCGGTGCAGTTCCGCGCCACCCTGGCGGACTACAAGGGGTCGGGCTACGACAGGGGTCATCAGGCGCCCGCGGCGGACATGCGCTCCACCGCCGCTACCATGAAGCAGAGCTTCCTGCTGACCAACATGACGCCGCAGTTGCCGGCGCTCAATCAGGGGGCCTGGCGCATTCTGGAAGAGAAGACCCGCCAGTGGGCCATCGCCTATCAGGATGTTCAGGTGATCACTGGCCCCATCTTCACCAACTCCGATGCTGCCATTGGCAATGGTGTGACTGTGCCCCACGCCTACTACCGGGTGGTGATGGATGTGGCCAACCAGGAGGCGATCGCCTTCGTTCTGCCGCAACAGAACGTATCGGCCAGCCGGCTTGCGGATTACATAGTGACTGTGGATGCGGTGGAAGAGCAGACCGGACTGGATCTTTTCACTGAGCTGCCGGATGAACAGGAAGAGGCCATGGAGTCCCGGCTGATGGCCATGTGGGGCAACTGACTCGCGGTAACGACAACAGGGGCCTGGGCCCCTGTTGTCAGTCGTTTGCACTGTCTCTCATTAGCTGGGATCAGTCACCACCCAAGGCTCAGGTTGGCGATCCATATTTAGGTGAGCCATTACAGGGCAGATAAAGTGGAGTAGATGCCCTGGTCGTGCAGCTGTGTCCTGGGCCTGTACAGCCTGGGTTTGGTCTTGATGAATTAAGATGCCTCCCATTTTTAGGGAGGCATAATGTCTGTTCCATCTGCTGTTTTCTCTGCTCAACCCCACCTGCGCCGCGGCTTCAATGCGATCTTGCTGTCTACCCTTTTATTGGCGCTGCCTGCGCCGGCCATGGCCGATGATGACTTTCGGCTGGGCAAGACTCTCTTGCTGGGAGTGGGCGACCATGCCGCCATTATTCCCATCATCGTCTGCCGACCTGCCAAGTCCATCATGGTCAAGGCAGGACGGGAATTGACCCTTAACCGGGTCAAGGTGTTTTATGGCAACGACAGCAGCAAGACCCTCACTTTTGACAAGGATCTGAAAGCGGATCAGGAATCGGACTGGAAATCCCTCGGCAGCCGCCTTTGCATCAAGCGGATCGAGGTCTATGGCAATTCTGAGGGGAGCAAGGCCGGGGTCAAGGTATACGGCCGCAAATAAGAGATGGACGGGGGTTCACATCCCCCGTCCATTTACCTATTTCTTGGGGCGAAACGGCTTGATCACTGCTTCATCGCACTCGAGATAGGGTCCATCCATCAGGTCGATGCAGTAGGGGATGGCGGGGAAGACCGCATCCAGGCACTCACGGATGGACTTGGGCTTGCCCGGCAGGTTGACGATGAGCGAACTGCCGCGCAGGCCTGCGGTCTGGCGCGACAAAATGGCGGTTGGTACGAACTTGAGGGACTCGGCCCGCATCAGCTCGCCAAAGCCCGGCATCATGCGATCGCACACCGCCTCCGTGGCCTCGGGGGTCACATCCCGTTTGGCGGGGCCGGTACCGCCCGTGGTGACGATGAGGCAGCACTGCTCCTGGTCTGCCAGCCGGATCAGGGTCGCTTCAATCTGATCCTGTTCATCCGGGATCACCTGATAGACGGGTTCCCATTCAGAGGTCAGATACGCGCCCAGCGTCTCTATGATGGCCTTGCCGGAGAGGTCTTCGTAGATGCCTGCACTGGCGCGATCGCTGACGGTGACGATGCCGATTTTTGCCTTGCTCATGGTCTGCTCTTGGTTGCGCTGAATAAGTGGCAAATAAAATAACATAATCAGTGAGATATGTTAAACGAGGCCAGACATTGGCGAGTGTGGTGATCAACATCGAGTGCCGAATGAAAAGCAATATTGCAGGTTCCCTTTCAATAAGACATAAGGCCAGGGTGTCGTCGCCATAAAAATGTATAAACAGGTCCAGTGAAAATATTCAGGAATAATCGGTTGATCCATAACGAATAAGCCGGTGGCAGCTTGCCGCTGCCGTCATTTTTTGGCGCAATCGGGTTCGAAAGAGGGCTGTATGGATTGAACCAGGCGGGTAATCGTCTTATATAACTTCTTATACGGTTGGTTGAATTATGAGCTGATCGTTGTTGTTTGAGTATCACCATGCAGCGGCTGGCCGCGGGAGGGCATATGGAGTTGCCTGATTTTGATACCTTGAGACGGTTGGCTGTGGCGGAGCCCGAGCGGCTCGACGAGTTGCTGCGCCAGCAGATAGAGGGCTTGATCGACCGGGTCAGCCCAGAGCAGCAACAGCGGCTGCGCGGCCTGCAGTTTCGCATCGACTGCCAGCGTCAATTGGCCAAGAACAACATGGACAGCTGTATTCGTATTGCGGCCATGATGCACGATTCCTTTTATTCCATGCGCAGCGAGATGATCCAGCTCAATGCCAATCTCTATGCCGATCAGGCGCCCGTCTATAGGGAAAATAATGTTGTTTCTTTCTTTGACTATTACCACAAGAAGAAATAACGCCCTTCATTAATAATTCAGTTAAATGTTATTTTAGATAATATATTCGTTACCAGGTGAGGCTCGCTTGGTGACGTTAATTTATCTGGAGTTATTTGTAATCCATTTGATGTATTTTAGTGGCGTCGGCTGTTGTATTAAAAATTGATTATTGCCGTGATCGGTGTGGATGAATGGCGCCGACAGTTAGGCTAATATGGCGATACTTTAAATTTGCTACGACTCGAAGGGATTATGAGAAGTATCACACCAAGGCGGGTGCTGTCGCGGGATCAACAGACAGAGATCACCCGCATCATCGTCAAGGCGGGTCAGATGCTGGCCCAGTTCGGGGCGGAGAGCCGCATCATAGAGCAGACCACGGTCCGGCTCGGCATGGCGCTTGGGCTGGAGAGCGTCGAGATGGCTATCTCCTCCAGTGCCATAGTGCTCACCAGCCTCTATCAGGGCAGTTGTGTCACCACTACCCGCCGGGTGCGGGAACACGGTATCAACATGCAGGTGGTATGCGAGATCCAGCGTATCTGCATCATGGCGGAGAAGGAGCTGATAGGGGCACGAGAGGTGCGTCTGCGGCTCGACGGCATAGTGCCGTTTCATTACCACCCCTGGCTGGTGGTCCCCATGGTGGGGCTCTCCTGCGGCGCCTTCAGCCTGTTGTTTGGCGGTGACTGGCCCATCTTCATGGTGACCTGTCTCTCCGCTGCCGTGGCGATGCGGGTGCGCCAGCTGATCGCCCGCCATCACCACAGCCCGCTCATCAACTTTGCCGCGACCGGTTTTATCGCCACCTTGCTCTCTTCCAGCGCCACCTTCTTCAACTGGGGCGCCCAGCCCTATCTCGCCATGGCAGCCAGCGTGCTCTTGCTGGTGCCGGGTTTCCCGCTCATCAATGCTGTTTCCGACATGGTGAAGGGTTACTTCAACATGGGGCTTGCGCGCTGGGGCACGGCAACTCTGCTTACCATCAGCGCCGCTATTGGCATCATTCTGGCCATGTCGGTCACTGGTATCTGGGGGTGGAAGGTATGAAGGACTTTGACTCTGTATTGGCCAGCAGGAACGGACTTGACCTGCTGACCATCAGCGGGCGGATCAACATCGGCATCATTCTGGCCATGTCGGTGACCGGTATCTGGGGGTGGAAAGTATGATGGATCTGATCTGGCTACTGGCCAAAGATGCCTTCTGGTCTTCCATTCCGGCCGTGGGGTTTGCCATGTTGTTCAACGTGCCGCCGCGTATGTTGAAGTACTGTGCCATGGGCGGTGCCCTGGCCCACAGCTTGCGTACCCTGCTCATCCATTACGGCATGCCCATCGAGTGGGCGACCCTGGCGGCGGCGACCACGGTCGGCTTTGTCTGTGTCTACTGGTCCCGTCGCCTGCTGGCGCCACGGCCCGTGTTCAGCGTCGCCTCCATTATTCCCATGATCCCCGGCAGCTATGCGTTCAAGACCATGATTGCCGTGGTGGAGCTCAATATCTCGGGGGTGACCATGGAGCTTATCCAGAGTGCGGTGGAGAATGGCCTCAAGGCACTGTTCATCGTGGGGGCCCTCAGTTTCGGCCTAGCGATTCCTTCCTTGGTCGTGTATCGTAACCGCCCCATTATATGAATGGTGAAGTGAGAGATTGATACCGTGAAGATTTCCATGATTGCCGCCGTGGCTCAAGACCGTGTGATCGGCAAGGACAACCAGATGCCTTGGCATATGCCGGCCGATCTGGCCCACTTCAAGCGGATCACCCTCGGCAAGCCTGTGCTGATGGGACGCAAGACCTTCGAATCCATAGGTCGCCCACTACCCGGGCGCCGTAATCTGGTGATCAGCCGTAATCCGGAGTATCGGGTTGATGGTGTTGAAGTGATTGATTCTGTTAAGGCAGCGTTAGAACTATTGAGTCATGGCGAAGCGGTGGAAGAGCTGATGGTGATCGGTGGTGGTCATCTTTTTGAACAGCTCTTGCCGAAGGCTGAACGTCTCTATCTGACCCAGATTGAACTTGAAGTTGAGGGCGATGCCCATTTCCCAGTGTTGGATCATACCGACTGGGAGCTACTGGAAGCAGAGTCTCATTCAGCTGATGAGCGGAACGCGTATCCCTACCGCTTCGAAACCTGGCAGCGGCGCTGAGATCTCCGGGTCACCGTTGAAAATGAAAGGCCCCCAGTGCTGCACAAGGGGCCTTTTTCCTTGCTGCAACTGGGCAGCCCGAGAGACATCCCATCTGTCAGGGCTGCACTTGGCTCTTCCTCCTTGCTCCTCTTTCTGCCTCTTTTCTCCCCAATCAAATCATTAGGGTTGTAATGATTTTGCAGGTTTTCCTGCGAGGGGATCACTGCATCCGAGAATCGCACCATAACAGCCCGACTCCATTAGATTTTTCCTAACAAGGGTGATTAACATATTAGTCATCTAATCAAAAAAGCATGCTGGCATGGGTCATGCTTGTCGATTTGCAGGCTTTTATTGTCAAAAATAAACCATTAAAATCAATAAATTATGTTTTCATTGTTTTGTTCGGACTCTTATGGTTCTTTCGTTTTTGGCGGAAATTGCTTAGTGTAGTAAGTAATTGGTTAGCGTTCGGCGGGTTAATTATCAAGATGCCGACAATAAAAATAGGACAGTATGACAGTCAAACTCGAAGTCAAATCACTCTATAAAATCTTCGGAGAACAGCCGGAGAAAGTCTTCAAATTGCTGGAGAAAGGGCACGACCGCGCCAGCATTTTGAAAAAGACGGGTCAAACCCTGGGTGTGCATGGGGTGGATCTCGCCATCCACGAGGGAGAAATCTTTGTGGTAATGGGCTTGTCCGGTTCGGGCAAATCTACCCTGGTGCGTCTCTTCAACCGTCTTATCGAGCCGACCCGTGGTCAGGTGTTGATCGACGGTGAGGACATCGCCGCCATCTCGGACAGCGAGCTGCGTCAGGTCAGGCGCAAGAAGATCAGCATGGTGTTCCAATCTTTCGCCCTCATGCCTCATCTGAGCGTGCTGGAAAACGCCGCCTTTGGTCTGGAGCTGGCCGGTGTGCCGCTTCTCGAACGCCAGGAAAGTGCCCGCCAGGCACTCAATCAGGTGGGTCTGGGCCAGTGGGTGGACTCCTTCCCCGATGCCCTCTCCGGTGGCATGAAGCAAAGGGTTGGTCTGGCCCGCGCACTGGCCAATGACCCCGACATACTGTTGATGGATGAGGCTTTTTCCGCGCTGGATCCGCTGATCCGCACCGAGATGCAGGATGAACTGCTCAAGCTGCAGGCCAGCCATCAGCGCACCATCGTCTTTATCTCCCACGATCTGGATGAAGCGATGCGCATCGGTGATCGCATCGCCATCATGCAGGACGGTCAGGTGATCCAGATCGGGACACCCGACGAGATCCTGAGCCAACCGGCCAACGATTATGTGCGTGCCTTCTTTCGCGGCGTGGATCTGGCCAATGTGTTCAGTGCCCGCGATATCGTCAGCCGCAAGCAGATGCCGCTTATCAAGAAGCACACCACGGATGGCCCGGCTAATGCCCTGCGTCAACTCAAGGAGCAGGATCGCGAATTTGGTTATGTGGTGGATCGCAGTCGTCATTTTGTCGGCGTGGTATCCCTCGCGTCTCTTGCGCGCACAGTGGCCAGCAAGGGGAGTCTTGAACAGGCCTTACTGGATGAAGTGACGCCGTTATTGGCGGATACCCCGCTGCATGAGTTGATCAGTCTGGTGGCGGCTGCACCTTGTCAGGTGCCGGTCATTGAGGAGGATGGAACCTATCTGGGTCTTATCTCAAAGGCGAATCTACTCAACACTCTGGACAGGAGTACACCGGCATGAAGCAACTAATTTCTCTCTGTCTGGCGGCCCTGCTGCTGGCAAGCAATCCGGCCTGGGCTGAAGAGGTAACCGCCAATGCTCAGGATAGTGTGGTCAGCAGCGAGGTAACGGATGCAGCATCAGATCCTTGGGGCAGTACAACCGAGACTGCGGTAGCCAGCAATGATTGGCAGACCGAGATCGTCTCGAAGGCGGAAGAGCCCGCTTTTGACCCTTTGGATCCTTTCCAGCATGCCTGGGTACCACTCGACCGTTGGGTTGAACAGGGTATTGGCGCGTTGGTGAGCAACTTCCGCCCCCTGTTCCAGATCATCCGGGCTCCGGTCGAAGTGACGCTAAATGCGCTGACCAGCGCGCTGCAGAGTATTCCTTCTTCCATCATGGTTGGTCTCTTGACTCTGGTGGCCTGGCAACTGGTCAGTGGGCGAATGGCGTTGGGAACACTGGTCTCGCTGATTGGTATAGGTCTCATTGGTGCCTGGTCTGATGCCATGGTGACCCTGTCGCTGGTACTGACCTCGCTCTTCTTCTGCATTTTGATCGGGCTGCCGGTGGGCATTTTGCTGGCTCGTAGCGAAAAAGCAACAGCCTGGACCCGGCCGCTGCTGGATGCCATGCAAACTACCCCGGCTTTCGTCTACCTCATTCCCATCGTTATGTTGTTCGGCATTGGTAATGTGCCCGGGGTCGTCGTCACCATTATTTTCGCGCTGCCGCCGATGATCAGGTTGACCATTTTGGGTATTCGTCAGGTACCTGAGGACCTTGTTGAAGCTGGTCACTCATTTGGTGCCAGTCCCTCCCAACTGTTGTTCAAGGTGCAACTGCCGCTTGCCATGCCCACCATCATGGCCGGGGTCAATCAGTCGCTGATGCTCTCCCTCTCCATGGTGGTCATTGCGTCCATGATAGCCGTGGGTGGTCTGGGCCAGATGGTACTGCGCGGCATTGGTCGTCTCGACATGGGGATGGCTTCGGTGGGGGGGCTTGGCATAGTCCTGCTTGCCATAGTGCTGGATCGTATGACTCAGGCGATGGGTCAGTCCAATTCCGGGCATGTCGGCCGCTGGTATCAGCATGGCCCGATTGCCTTGCTGCTCGCACCGTTCGGGCAGCGCAACAAGACTCACACTAAAGGAGAAAATGTATGAAAACCATCACCAAGGGATTGACGCTGGGTACTCTGTTGCTGAGCACGGCCGCCATGGCCGGCGTGACAGTTCAACCCATCCAGAGCACTGTGCCGGAGGAGGCGTTTCAGACCCTGCTGGTGAGCAAGCTGCTGGGTGAGCTGGGCTATGACGTCAAATCTGCCAAAGAGGCGGATTACAATGTGGGTTATGCCTCGGTCGCCAGCGGCGATGCGACCTTTCTCACGTTCAACTGGAATCCGCTCCACAAAGACAAGTATGAAAAGGCCGGGGATGATGCCAAGTTCTACCGCAAGGGAACTTATGTAACCGGCGCGGCCCAGGGCTATCTCATCGACAAGGTCACTGCCGACAAATACGGCATCACCAACATAGCCCAGTTGAAGGATCCCAAGCTGGCTGCACTGTTTGACAGCGATGGTGATGGCAAGGCTGACCTGGCTGGTTGCAACCCGGGCTGGGGCTGCGAGATGGTGATCAATCATCAGCTCAAGACTTACGGTCTGGATCAGACTGTGACTCATCAACAGGGGAATTACTCGGCCATCATTGCTGACACCATCACTCGTTACAAGGAACACAAACCGGTGTTTTACTACACTTGGACGCCTTACTGGGTAAGCGGCGAGCTGGTGCCGGGCAAGGATGTGGTATGGCTGGAAGTGCCTTATACCGCTTTGCCAGAGGGGCGTAAGGGTGACACCAAGTTAGCGAATGGCAAAAACTATGGTTTTGAGATGAATACCATGCACATAGTCGCCAACAAGGCGTTCGCCGAGGCAAACCCTGCTGCCGCCAAGCTGTTTGCCGAAATGAAGCTGCCCATCAATGACATCAACGTGCAAAACGGTTTGATGAAGCAGGGGCAGAACAAGCCGGCAGATATTGAGCGTCATGCAAATGCCTGGATCAAGGGACACGAAGCCCTGGTCAACGACTGGTTGACTCAGGCTCGCGCCGCCAAGTAAGCGGATAATCAGGGCGCGCCTTCATGCACTGAATATCACCCATAAAAGCGCCCGGCAGTTGCCGGGCGCTTTTTTATTGTCAGAATCCTGAAGAGGGATCAGATACCTGAGCCGTCGTGCTCGCCGCTCTCTTCGTGCAGGCCGCACTCGCGCTTGAGGCCGAAGAAGCGGGTCTGCTCTTCGCTCATGCCCGGCTCCCACTTGGTGGTGGTGTGCACGTCGCCGACCGAGAGGTAGCCTTGCTCCCACAGTGGGTGGTAGGGCAGGTCGAACTCCTTGAAGTAGTAGAAGACGTCCTTGTTGCTCCAGTCGATGACAGGCAGGAACTTGAAGCGGCCGCGCTGTATGGCCAGCACTGGCAGCTTGCCACGGCTGCCCGCCTGCTCCCGGCGCAGGCCGGAAAACCAGGTCTGGGCCCCCAGCTCGCTCAGTGCGCGGTCCATGGGTTCCACCTTGTTGAGCTGGTTGTAGCGGGTGATCCCCTCCACCCCCTGCTCCCACAGCAGGCCGAAGCGTGCCTCCTGCCAGGCCGGTGACAGTTCTGCCCTGTATATCTTCAGATTGAGCGCCAGCTGTTCGGTCAGCTCATCGATAAAGCGGTAGGTCTCGGGGAAGAGATAGCCGGTATCGGTGAGTACCACGGGTACGTCGTTGCGCTCACTGCTCACCAGGTGCAGCATCAGCGCGGCCTGAATGCCGAAGCTGGATGACAATACATGTTCCCCCGGCAGATTGGCCAGTGCCCAGCGCACCCGCTCGGGGGCGCTCATGGTGTCCAGCTCCCGGTTGAGGGGGGCCAGCGCCTCGGTCTGTTCTTCACGGCCGAGGGTCAGCAGGGCTTGCAGGTCAAGACGGCCATTTTCAGTAACATCAAGCGGCATAGAAGTCCCTCGCTGAGTCGATAACGGGCGCAATCACCCCAACCCGGATCACGAAGTCACCGAAGCACTCCGCCGCCGTGCGTTCTGCCGCCCAGCGGCCGATCAGCCGATCCAGCTCGGCCAGGATCTGCGGCTCAGTGATGTTCTCCTGATAGAGGCGCGGGATGCGGGTCCCCTCCAGGTTGCCACCCAGGTGCAGGTTGTAGCGGCCCGGTGCCTTGCCCACCAGACCCACTTCCGCCAGCATGGCGCGGCCGCAGCCGTTGGGGCAGCCGGTGACCCGGAAGATGATGGCGTCATCCGCCAGCCCGTGCTTGGTGAGCAAGCCTTCGATGTCGGTGACAAACGCCGGCAGCATACGCTCGGCCTCGGCCATCGCCAGCGGGCAGGTGGGCAGGGCCACGCAGGCCATGGACTGCTTGCGCTGCTCGCTCACGCCGTCATCCAGCAGGCCGTATTGACGAGCCAGGGCTTCGATGCGCGTCTTCTCGCCAGCGGGGACGCCGGCGATGATGAGGTTCTGGTTGGCGGTCAGGCGGAAATCCCCCAGGTGGATCTTGGCGATTTCCAGCATGCCGGTCTTGAGCGGCTTGCCCGGGAAGTCCAGCAAACGGCCATTCTCGATAAAGAGGGTCAGGTGGTGCTTGCCATCGATCCCTTCGACCCAGCCGAAGCGATCGCCACGGCTGGTGAACTCATAGGGACGACTCTCGGCGAAGGGGATACCTGCGCGGTTCTCTACCTCGGCCTTGAACGCCTCGACACCGACCCGTTCGAGGGTGTACTTGGTCTTGGCGTTCTTGCGGTTGACCCGGTTGCCCCAGTCACGCTGGGTGCTGACCACGGCCGCCGCCACCTCCAATACGTGGGAGAGGGGAATAAAGCCAAAATCACTCGCCTTGCGCGGGTAGGTGCTGGTGTCGCCGTGAGTCATGGCGAGACCGCCGCCCACCAGCACGTTGAAGCCCACCAGCTTGCCGCCTTCGGCAATGGCCACGAAGTTGAGATCGTTGGCGTGAATATCCACGTCGTTGTGGGGCGGGATCACCACTGTGGTCTTGAATTTGCGCGGCAGGTAGTTGGAACCCAGGATCGGCTCCTCGTCCCCACCCAGCCTCTCGCCATCCAGCCAGATCTCGACATAGGCGCGGGTCTTGGGCAGCAGGTGCTCGGAGATTTTTGTGGCCCACTCGTAGGCTTCCTGATGCAGCTCGGACTCCACCGGATTGCTGGTGCAGAGCACGTTGCGGTTAACGTCGCCTGCGGTGGCGATGGAATCTATGCCGGTGCTATTGAGGGTCTGGTGCATCAGCTTGATGTCGCGCTTCAATACCCCGTGGAACTGGAAGGTCTGACGAGTGGTCAGGCGGATGCTGCCATACAGGCTGTGCTCCTCGGCGAACTTGTCGATCACCTGCCATTGGGCTGGGGTGATGATGCCGCCCGGCAGACGGGCGCGCAGCATGACGTTGTGCAGGGGCTCCAGCTTCTGGGCGGTACGCTCCGGGCGTATGTCTCTGTCATCCTGCTGATACATGCCGTGGAAGCGGATCAGCTGGAAGTTGTCGCCGTTGAAGCCGCCGGTGAGCGGGTCTTGCAGATCCTGCTCTATGGTGCCGCGCAGAAAGTTGCTCTCGCGCTTGAGGCGCTCGTTGTCGGCCAGCGGTCCTTCGACCGGCCCCGCTTTCTGTTCCGAGATTGTTTGCTTGCTCATCAATAGACATCCCTTTGATAACGTTTGGCACGACGCAATTCGCTCAAATACTCTTCTGCTTCCTCACGGCTCTTGTGACCGTGTTCTGCAATCACATCCAGCAGGGCTTCCTGCACATCTTTCGCCATGTGGTTGGCATCGCCGCACACATAGAAGTGAGCACCTGCTTCCAGCCACTGGTAGAGCTCCAGACCCGCTTCACGCAGTCTGTCCTGCACATAAATCTTGTTGGCCTGATCCCGGCTGAAGGCCAGCGAGATCTTCGACAGCAGGCCCGATTTCACATAGCGCTGCCACTCCACCTGATAGAGAAAGTCCTGGGTGAAGTGGGGATTGCCGAAGAAGAGCCAGTTCTTGCCCTCGGCCCCTTGAGTCTCGCGCTCCTGCATAAAGGCGCGGAACGGGGCTATGCCGGTGCCCGGTCCCACCATGATGACGGGGGTATCGGGATTGGCCGGCAGGCGGAAGTTGTCATTGTGCTCCACAAACACCCGTACCTCGGCATCTTCGGCCAGCCTGTCCGCCAAATAGGAGGAGGCGGCGCCACTGCGCACTGTGCCATCTTCTTGCGGGTAGCGCACCACGCCAACGGTGAGATGCACCTCCTCTTCCACTTCGCTCTGGGCAGAGGCGATGGAGTAGAGGCGAGGGGTGAGGGGGCGCAGCAGGCCAGTCAACTGCTCCGCGCTGAGTTCGGTCGGGAAGCGCTTGAGCACATCCACCACTTGGGCAGAGGCCACCAGGGCATTGACCTGGGCCTTGTCACCGGCCAGGTCTTTGAGCGCGGCATTCCCCGAGATCTCTGCCAACCCCGTGATAAAGCCGCCGTGCAACCGGGTCAGTTCCAGATTGCGGGTGAGCACCTCGCGCAGGCTGCCATGGGCGGTGGCTTCGTCACCACTGCGTCCGGACAGGGCCAGCACTTCCCCCACCAGGTCGGCGTCGTTGTCGAACCAGACCCCGAGGGCATCCCCAGGCTGATAGGTTAGCCCAGACTCTTCGAGGCTGATCTCGATATGGCGGATATCCTTGGTGGAATCGCGGCCGGTGATCTTCTGATTCACCGACAGGCGGGCCGGGAAGGGATTGGCCTTGTCGTACTGGCTGTGACCGACAGCCGCTTGCACCGCCCCCGCCACGCTGCTTGTTGCGACCCCGGCAGAAAGCGTGGCGGCAATGGCATTGACCGCCTGCTCGCCCCAGGCCTTGGCGGCATCCTGATAGTCCACATCCAGGCTGGCAAGCTCATGAATGCGATCGGCGCCCGCCTTGGTCAGCAGGCTGTCAAAGTCCTGACCTGTCTGGCAGAAAAATTCGTAGGAGCTGTCACCCAGCCCCAGCACGGCGAACTTGAGCCCCTCGAGTTTGCCAACCTTGCCCTTCTTGAGCTGCTCGAACAGATCGACGGCACTCTCCGGTGGTTCACCCTCCCCGTAAGTGCTCACTACCACCAGCAGGTGGGTCTCTTTCTTGAGCTGCTTGGGTTTGTAATCTGCCATGGAGGTGAGGGTCACCGGCAAGCCGCGGGCCTCGGCCTGCGCCTTGATGGCACTGGCCACGCCTTTGGCATTGCCGGTCTGGGATCCGTAGAGAATGGTCAGGCTGCCGCCGGGCGCTGTCACGGCATCCGTTGCCGCCACTGGCTGGCTGCCGGATTGGGAGAGACCGTAGAGATAGCCGCTCACCCAGACCAGTTGTTGGGTATTGAGGGTTGATAATGCCTGGTTCAGCTGACGTTGTTGTTCATCAGAGAGGGGGGCCAGATTGGTCAGGGAGTCCTTCAATTGCATCACACGCGTCTTCCATGGTCTGATTTTTGGTCAGGTTAAGGGGTGTGATGGATAACAACAAAGAATAAAAATGTCTTTTTTATTCTATTAATGCATTAAAACCCCAAGGGATCCTGTCTTGAGCCTGCTCGGGCTGCGCCCTGCTTCATGGTATAAACGGCGAAGAATGAGCCCCGTCGTGACGTCACAGGAAAAACGAATGCCGACTATCAGACTGTTTCATGTCAATGCCTTCAGCCAGCAGCCCTTTGGCGGTAACCCGGCCGTAGTGGTGCTGGGGCCGGCCCAGCCTGATGCGCGACTGCAGGCCATGGCGGCCGAGTTCAACCTGTCGGAGACCGCCTTTCTCACACCGGCAGGGGCGGCGTGCTATCAGCTACGCTGGTTTACCCCTCAGGTCGAGGTGGATCTCTGTGGTCACGGCACGCTCGCCGCCGCCCACGTGCTGTGGCAGACGGGGGAAGTGGCCCCTCAGGAGGTCATCCGCTTCGAGACCCGCAGCGGCGTCTTGCTGGCCCGGCGCGAGGGGGAATGGATCCAGCTCGACTTCCCGCGGATCCCGCTCACACCACTGGTGCTGGACCCGGCTTACGGGGCTGCGCTCGGCTGTACGCCGCGGCAGACCCTGGCGGCCGGTGCCAAGTTCCTGCTGGAGCTTGGAAGCGAAGAGGAGGTGAGGGGGCTAGTACCGGATTTTCATGCCCTGCGTGCCCTGCCTGGGCGGGGACTGATGGTGACGGCCCCGTCCAGCCGTGCAGGCGATGACTTCGTCTCCCGCTATTTCGCTCCCTGGGTCGGGGTGGATGAGGATCCCGTCACCGGCTCCAACCACTGCGCTCTGGTGCCCTTCTGGGCCGAGCGACTGGGCAAGAGAGAGCTGCGGGCTCGCCAGATCTCGGCGCGCTGTGGGGAGCTGAAGCTTGTCCTGCAGGGGGAGCGCGTGTTGATGTCGGGTCAGGCGTTGACCCTCTGGCAGGGAGAGTGGCTGCTGCCATCCACTCTGTAAGGTACAAGCGTGTGCCCCTCTATGGTCGCCATAATGTTCGCCATAAAAAACGCCCCGCAGTTGCGGGGCGTTTCGTTGCCATCGAGTCACAGGCCTGGCCTGCACTCTGAGCTTATTTCTGTTGCGGGCGCAGGGCCGGGAACAGGATGACGTCACGGATGGTGTGGCTGTTGGTGAACAGCATCACCAGACGGTCGATACCAATGCCCTGACCGGCAGTGGGCGGCAGGCCGTGTTCCAGCGCGGTCACGAAGTCGGCGTCGTAGAACATGGCTTCGTCGTCACCAGCTTCTTTCTGGTTCACCTGATCCTGGAAGCGCTTGGCCTGGTCTTCCGCATCGTTCAGCTCGGAGAAGCCGTTGGCCAGCTCGCGGCCACCGATGAAGAATTCGAAGCGGTCGGTCACGTCCGGGTTCACGTCGTTGCGGCGCGCCAGCGGAGAAACGGCTGCCGGGTACTCGGTGATGAAGGTGGGTTGCAGCAGCATGTGCTCTACTGTCTCTTCGAAGATGGCGGTGATCACGTGGCCCAGCTCCCAGCCCTTCATCAGCTCGATGTGCAGACGCTTGGCAACCGCCTTGGCGCTCTCCAGGGTAGCCAGATCCGCCGGGGTCACATCCGGGTTGTACTTCAGGATGGAGTCCACCATGGTGAGGCGCTGGAACGGCTGACCGAAATCGATGGTCAGACCCTCTTCACCCTCTTTGGCGTAACGGATCTTGGTGTCACCCAGAATGTCCTGCGCCAGGGTGCGCAGCAGCTCCTCGGTCAGGTCCATCAGATCGATGTAGTCGGCATAGGCCATGTAGAACTCGATCATGGTGAACTCGGGGTTGTGACGCACCGAGATACCTTCGTTACGGAAGTTGCGGTTGATCTCGTACACGCGCTCGAAACCACCGACCACCAGACGCTTCAGGTAAAGCTCGGGGGCGATACGCAGGTACATGTCGATGTCCAGAGCATTGTGGTGAGTGACGAACGGACGCGCGGAGGCGCCACCCGGGATGACCTGCATCATGGGGGTTTCCACTTCCATGAAGCGCTTGTCGTTGAAGAACTTGCGGATGCCGGCAACCACTTTGGTGCGGATCATGAAGGTCTTGCGGGACTCTTCATTGGCGATCAGGTCCAGGTAACGCTGGCGGCAGCGTGCTTCCTGGTCGGTCAGGCCCTTGTGCTTCTCGGGCAGCGGACGCAGTGCCTTGGTCAGCAGGCGGATGGTGGAGACGTGTACCGAGAGTTCACCTGTGTTGGTACGGAACAGGGTCCCTTCCACGCCGACTATGTCACCCAGATCCCACTTCTTGAACTGCTCGTTGTAGAAGCCTTCCGGCAGATCGTCACGGGTCACGTAGATCTGGATCTTGCCAGCCATGTCCTGCAGGGTGGCGAAAGACGCCTTGCCCATGATCCGGCGGGTCATGATGCGACCGGCAATCTTCACCTGTTTACCCAAGGCCACCAGCTCTTCGGCGCTCTTGTCGCCAAATTCGGCATGCAGATCGCCAGAAAGGCTGTCACGACGGAAGTCGTTGGGGAAGGGGTTGCCCTGGGCGCGCAAGGCGGCCAGCTTGGAACGACGCTCCGTCATCTCGTTGTTCAGTTCGAGAGTGTGGTCGACTTCCGGAGTTGTGGTTTGTTCAGACATGGTGATTCCTGCTGTTCTGTTTTTACAGGCCTGATTTCAGGCTAGCTTCGATAAACTTGTCCAGGTCGCCGTCGAGTACCGCTTGGGTATTGCGGGTTTCGACGCCGGTGCGCAGATCCTTGATGCGTGCATCATCCAGCACATAGGAACGGATCTGGCTGCCCCAGCCGATATCGGACTTGGTCTCTTCGAGGGCTTGCTTCTCAGCGTTCTGCTTCTGAATTTCCAGCTCGTAGAGCTTGGCTTTCAGCTGCTTCATACACTGATCTTTGTTTTTGTGCTGGGAACGATCGTTCTGGCACTGTACCACGACACCGGTCGGGATGTGGGTGATACGTACCGCGGATTCGGTCCGGTTGACGTGCTGACCACCGGCGCCGGAAGCGCGGTAGACGTCGATCCGCAGGTCGGCCGGGTTGATCTCGATGTCGATGTCATCATCGATCTCGGGATAGACGAATACGGAACAGAATGAAGTGTGGCGACGGCCACCCGAGTCGAACGGTGACTTGCGAACCAGACGGTGGACGCCGGTTTCGGTACGCAACCAGCCGAAGGCATACTCGCCGGTGAACTTGACGGTGGCGGACTTGATGCCGGCCACGTCGCCGTCAGAGAGCTCGATAAGCTCCGGCTTGTAACCGTGGGCATCGCCCCAGCGCAGGTACATGCGCAGCACCATGTTGGCCCAATCCTGGGCTTCGGTACCACCTGAGCCGGACTGGATGTCGATGTAGCAATCGGAGCCGTCGTGCTGACCGGAGAACATGCGACGGAATTCGAGGTCCACCAGCTTGGTTTCAAGTACATCGGCTTCGGCCACGGCTTCGTTGAAGGTATCTTCGTCTTCCCCTTCCACCGCCAGGCTCACCAGCATCTCGACGTCTTCGGCACCCTGGGTCAGGGTGTCAATGGTGCCGACCACGTTCTCCAGGGAGACGCGCTCCTTGCCCAGCGCTTGTGCGCGCTCGGGCTCATTCCATACGTCCGGCTGTTCCAGCTCGGCGTTGACCTCTTCTAGACGCTCTTTCTTGGCGTCATAGTCAAAGGTACCCCCTAAGAAGCTCTGTCCTCTCAGACAGCTCCTTAAGTTTGTTTAATACAGGATTGACTTCAAACATCGTGAAAACTCTCGGGGTCGATGTGATTTAAAAACGGGATATTCTAGCCAATTGTGGAAGGAATAAACAGGGTCGCCTCTTCTTGTGCGCATCTGGTAGTCAATTTCTGGTGCAGTTTTCCCCAACTCGGTGGAAAATATCGTCCGCAGACTCATTTGCAGGTTCAGTTTTCGCCTGCCGGGTCGCTAATAACTACGCAGTGCTGTGCACTCTTTTGGGAAATCCGGTTCCTGACCTCATAAGAAGAAATCATGATGAAAAACCTATCACTCAAGCAGAAGATACTGTTGTCGGTGGTGATCGCCTTGTCATTGGTGATCCTGCTGCTCTCCTGGCAGAGCTATACCAGCCAGAAGTCCCTGTTGCTGCAAGGCAGTCAGGAACAGGTGCAACGATTGGGCAGCCAGCAGGCCGCCAGCGTCAGTGACTGGCTCTCCGCCCGTCGCGACGTGATCCAGGCCCTTGGCAACAAGGCCAGTGCAGACCCCCTCAATGCCCTGCAACAGGCGCAAGTGTCGGGTCGCTTCCAGCTCACCTACTTCGGTGAGGGCAATGGCAAGATGAACGACTCGGATCCTTCCATCAACCGTAGCGGTTATGATCCGCGCTCCCGTGGCTGGTATCAGGAAGCCATGAGCAAGGGCGGCCTCATTGTGACCAAACCCTATCTGGACGTTGCCTACAACATCATGGTGGTGACCCTGGCCCAACCGGCTCAGGGCGGCGTGGTCGGTGGTGACCTCTCCATCGCATCCCTGGTAGAAGACATCACCAAGATGAAGCTGCCCGCCGACGGTTTTGCCATCATGATGCACAAGGATGGTACCGTCATCGCGTACAAGGACGCGGCAAAGGCGATGAAGCCGGCCACCGAGATCGACAACGATCTGACCAATGCCCTCATCGATCAGAGCAAGGCTGGCAATACCCTGATCCCTGCCTATTTTGACAGCGAAGGCCGTGACAAGCTGCTGATGGCGGTAGACATCCCGGATACCGACTGGGAACTGGTGCTGGTGCTGGACAAGGCTACCCTGGAGGCGCCGCTCTCCTCCTTGCTGATGACCCAGCTCGGTCTGGCCCTGCTGGTGCTGGTGGGCAGCATTCTCGCCATCTCCTGGCTGGTCAGCCTGTTGCTCGGCCCGCTCACCAAAGTCTCCCAGGCCCTGGCCCGCATCGCCGACGGTAACGGTGATTTGACCCAGCGCATCAAGATCGACGCCAACGACGAGGTGGGCCAGCTGGCCAACAGCTTCAACCGTTTCGTCGGCAGTCAGCATCAGCTGATCGCCAACATCCGCAAGCTGGCCAACGAGCTGAACGCCGACGCCGAGCGCAGTCTGGTGACCAACCAGGCCTCGGTGGACGAGCTGCAGCGCCAGCAACAGGAAGTGACCATGGTTGCCACTGCCGTCACCGAGATGGCGAGCGCCACCATGGAGATCGCCGGCAATGCCGAGAACACGGCCGCCGCCGCCCAGCAATCCGCCCAGAGCAGTGAACAGGGCAAGATGCTGGTGAACCAGACCCGCCAGTCCATCAACGGTCTGGCCGAAGAGGTGGGGCAGGCGACCGCCGTGATCGGCGAGCTGAGCCGTCACGCCCAGGCCATTTCCGGTATCCTCTCCACCATTCAGGGCATTGCCGAGCAGACCAACCTGCTGGCGCTGAACGCGGCCATCGAAGCGGCCCGCGCCGGTGAACAGGGTCGTGGTTTCGCCGTTGTGGCGGACGAAGTACGAGTACTGTCCCGTCGTACCCAGGATTCCACCCAGGAGATCCAGTCCACTATCGAGACGTTGCAACAGACCACTGCCCGTGCGGTCAGCCTGATGCAGACCAGCCAGGGCCTGGCCGACAACAGTGTGAAAGACGCCGATGCCGCCGCTGCCGCGCTGGAAGAGATCACCCAGGCCGTCTCGCTTATCTCCGACATGGCGGGTCAGATCGCCACCGCCGCCGAGGAGCAGACCCAGGTGACTGGCGAGATCACCCAGAACACCACCGCCATCAAGGATGTGAGTGACGAGATCACTGCCGCCGCCATGCGCGATCTGGATCAGGCCCATCGCCTCAAGGGTCGTGCTACCGACCTGAACCAGCAGGTGTCGACCTTTATCCTGTAAGACTCAGGGTTGCAGCCTGTCCGGACTGAAATGAAAAAGCCCCGCACTCGGCCGAGTGCGGGGCTTTTATTTTGTGGTTGTGGCGTGCTTACAGGAAAGGCAGGGCCATAAACAACTTGATCACCATGGCGTTGATGATGTCGATGAAGAAGGCACCCACCATGGGCACCACCAGAAACGCCAGGTGGGACGGGCCGAAGCGCTGGGTAATGGCCTGCATGTTGGCAATGGCGGTCGGGGTAGCCCCCAGGCCGAAGCCGCAGTGGCCTGCCGCCAGCACGGCCGCGTCATAGTTGCTGCCCATGACCCTGAAGGTGACGAAGATGGCGTAGAGCGCCATCGCCAGCGTCTGGGCGACCAGCAAAATGAAGATGGGCAGGGCCAGACTTGCCAGATCCCACAGCTTCAGGCTCATCAGCGCCATGGCCAGGAACAGCGACAGGCTGACGTTGCCGAGCAAAGAGACTTCCCGATCGCTCACTTCGTGCCAGTTCAGCAGGGTCAGCAGGTTGCGCAGCAGCACACCGACAAACAGCACGCAGACGAAGACCGGCAGCTCGAAGGCGCCGCCCTTGAGGTAGGCGGAGAGCATTTCGCCCCCTTTCAGGCTGATGGCGATCAGTGCCAGGGTCTCGATCAGGCTGAAGGTGGTGAGCGGACGTTCCATGTCGGGCATCTCGAAGCCCCGTGGTGCGTCGTCCTTGTTGTGCTCCTCGCCGGGCACCTGCACTTTTTTCACCAGATAGCGTGCCACCGGGCCACCGATGAGGCCCCCCAGTACCAGGCCGAAAGTGGCGCAGGCGATGGCAAGCTCGGCGGCGGATTGCACCCCGTACTTCTCGGAGAAGGTGGCGCTCCAGGCCGCACCGGTACCATGGCCGCCGGAGAGGGTAATGGAACCGGCCAGCAGTCCCATGTGCGGGTCCAGACCGAGCAGGGTCGCCAGACCCACCCCCAGGCTGTTTTGCACCAGCAGCAGGCCGGTCACCACCATCAGGAAGGTGATCACCGCCTTGCCGCCGCGCTTGAGGCTGGCAAGATCGGCGGAGAGACCGATGGAGGCGAAGAAGGCCAGCATCAGCGGAGTTTGCAGGCTGGTATCAAATTGCAGTTCCACCTGCAGGGTGGAGCGCAGCAACAGCAACACCAGGGCGACCACCAGGCCGCCGGCAACCGGTTTGGGGATGTTGAAGGTGCGCAGCAACCCGACGCGGGTCACCAGCACACGGCCGAACAGCAACACCAGAGTGGCCGCGACCAGGGTGGCGTAGGAATCAAGTTGTAACATTCAGTACTCCCATGTTGATTGGCTGTGTCTTTCGCTGATGAAGACTCAGAGATTCAGCCGGGATAAAAATCAGGGTGGCTCAGGTGCCAACAAAGAAGGGGCTGCAAGCCCCGGTCCCATGCAGAAATGGGATCGATGCGGGCCTGAATTGATCAGGCATCCAGATGAGATTTACGAAAAATCCGCCGGATAGTAGCAAAAAACACCACTTAAATCCATATTTGTCATATAAGTAGCCTTGGTGTGTGTTTGTTGCAACATTTAACACTGTTGGGATGGGCGTCATATTATGGGCGGCATCTGCTATTTCGCGGCTGTCATTTGGGGCGCCAGTCTCTATAATTCGCCGGTTTCCAGCCCACAAGAGGAAACCGGTCAGGTGTGACGTCGTCGGTTTATTCCTTTATTAATTTGCCAGTTTCCGGTCCATCAAGAGGAGAGGGTGTGAAGAAGTCCATCTACATTGCCTACACAGGCGGTACCATAGGGATGCAGCGTTCCGACCACGGTTATGTGCCGATGGCGGGCTTTATGGAAGACTGTCTGGCGCGGATGCCCGAGTTTCATCGACCCGAGATGCCGGATTACCATATCCACGAATATGACCCCCTTATCGATTCCTCCGACATGACGCCTGCGGACTGGCAGCGGATCGCCGAGGACATTAAAGGCAACTACGAGAAATACGACGGTTTCGTGATCCTGCACGGCACAGACACTATGTCGTTCACCGCATCGGCGCTCTCCTTCATGCTCGAAGATCTGCACAAGCCGGTCATCATCACCGGCTCCCAGATCCCGCTCGCCGAGCTGCGCTCCGATGGTCAGCAGAACCTGCTCAATGCCCTCTATATCGCTGCCAACTACCCGATCCACGAGGTGACGCTGTTCTTCAACAACCAGCTCTATCGTGGCAACCGCAGCAAGAAGGTGCACGCCGATGGCTTCCACGCCTTCGATTCGCCGAACTATCCGCCGCTGCTCAACGCCGGCATCGCCATCTCGCTGGAAGCGGGTGAGCTGGGGGAGCCGTCCGATCGTCCGCTGGTGCTGCACGACATTACCCCCCAACCCATCGGCGTGGTGACCCTCTATCCGGGGATCTCCAGCGAGGTGATCGCCAACATATTGCAGCAACCGGTGAAGGCGCTGATCCTGCTCTCGTTTGGCGTGGGCAATGCGCCGCAGAATCCGGCCATGCTGGCGCTGCTCTCCGAGGCATCTGCCCGCGGCGTTATCATAGTCAACTTGAGCCAGTGCCTGCACGGCAAGGTCAACATGGGGGGCTATGCCACCGGCAATGCGCTCTCCCGTGCCGGGGTTATCTCGGGGTTTGACATGACTGCCGAGGCGGCGCTCACCAAGCTGCACTTCCTGCTGAGCCTGGACTTGCCTGCACCCCGCATCCGCGAGCTGATGCAACAGTCCCTGCGCGGCGAGCTGACGCCCTGAGAAACTGTCCACGATTTTGCTGCGAAGCCGTGATCAAGGCTCATGTGCTGCTCGCTTGTTTGTGAACAAGAGGGCTCATGTATGCCTATACACTCCGGTTCCTGCGCTGCTCTTCACCTTGCTGACGCCTTCTCGCGACAGGTCGTGAACAGCTTCTGGCCTCCTCACCATGAGGAGGAGAGGAAAATAAAGAGGGGAGCCATTATGGCTCCCCTCTTTGCTATGGCGTGCGAGCCAGGGCTCGCGACAAGGCTCAGTGACTGAGGTCGATCCGCACTATCTCTTCCTCGTCACGGTACTGACGCTTGAGCTCGCTCTTGCTCTTCATCACTATCTCGCCGTCCCGGCCTATGTTCATGTGCTCGGGATTGTCGAGGTGCATCGCCTGCCAGGCCATCACGGCCTGCAGGGAGGTGGCCTTCTGCTCGTCGCTCAGGGGTTTGCCATCGGGCCATTTGCCCAGCTCGACCGCTGTCTTGAGCCGCTCGTACACTTCTTTGGGCATCTGTCTGATGGCCTGTTGAAACTCACCCTGTTGAAACGACATCCGGCTTCTCCTTGAAAATTGAGCCATGAACCCAGGTTCTTAGACGGGCAGATCCTGGCGGGCTATGCAGGTAGACCCTATCGGTCTATGCAGGCAGATCCTGGCGGACTACGCCAGCCATCTGCTCCATCACCCGTACTACCTGACAACTGTATCCGAACTCGTTGTCATACCATACGTAGAGGACGCAGTGATCTTCCTCGGCGATGGTGGCCTGGGAATCCACTATGCCTGCGAAGCGGGAACCCACCATGTCGGAGGAGACCAGCTCTGTACTGGCGCTAAAATCGATCTGGCGATGCAGGGCCGAGCTTAGCGCCATCTGCTGCAGATAGGCATTGAGACTCTCCCTGTCGGTGCTCTGCTCCAGTGAGAGGTTGATGATGGCCAGCGACACGTTGGGGGTGGGCACCCGAATGGCGTTGCCGGTCAGCTTGCCCTTGAGCTCCGGCAGTGCCTTGGCCACCGCCTTGGCGGCCCCCGTGCTGGTCATCACCATGTTGAGGGCTGCGCTGCGACCGCGACGCTCGCCCTTGTGATAGTTGTCTATCAGGTTCTGATCGTTGGTGTAGGAGTGGACAGTCTCCACGTGGCCGTGGCGGATGCCGTACTTGTCCTGCATCACCTTGAGCACAGGTGTGATGGCGTTGGTGGTGCAAGAGGCGGCAGAGATGATCTTGTCATCCGGCCCGATCACTTCATGATTGACCCCGAACACCACGTTCTTCATGTCGCCCTTGCCCGGTGCCGTCAGCAGCACACGGGCGGCGCCGCGCGCCTTCAAGTGTTCGCTCAAACCGGCGTCGTCGCGCCAGACACCCGTGTTGTCGACGATGAGTGCATTGTGAATGTCATATGCCGTGTAGTCGATGTCGCTCGGACTGCTGGCGTAGATCACCTGAATGAAGGTGCCGTTGGCGATGATGGCACTGCGATCACTGTCCACCTCGATGGAACCGTTGAAGGGGCCATGTACCGAGTCACGGCGCAGCAGACTGGCGCGTTTCTCCAGATCTCCCTCACGGCCACCACGCACCACTATGGCTCGCAGACGCAGTGAGTTGGCGGCGCCGGTACGCTCTATGAGCAGGCGGGCCAGCAGGCGGCCGATACGACCAAAACCGTAGAGCACCACGTCCGTCGGTTGCGGGATGTCACACCGCCCCAGTGCTGGCGCCAACTTGGCACGCAGGTAATCGTCAATGCCTGCTTCGTCCTGGTGATCCTGCCAGTAGCCGACGGCCAGCTTGCCAAGATCGATCTCGGCGGCGGTGGGGTTCAAGGCCAGGATGGCCTGGAGCAGGGGGAAGCTTTGCTGGATCGGAAGCGGGGTGCCCTGATGACGGCGGACGACCCTGTGGGCTTTGAGGATATCGATGGTGGAGGCGTTTTGCAGCGGGCGTCCGTAGAGGGTGATCTCGATCCCTTGTTGTCGGTAGAGGCGACCTATCAAGGGTTGCATGGCTTCGGCGAGCTCCTGGCTCTCCTGCCACGCCTGCAAGTAGTGCTCGTGGGTCATTAACCAGATCCTTTATTTCACGTTGTTGGGGCAAATAGAAATTCGTCGAATGCAGATCAGTGTAGGGGTGTATATTTCGTTATATCATTCTGCAATCGCGGCCTTATACGGCGCGCGCATTGTAATGGATATGTAGCCGGTTTGCTAGCCAGAGGTGGCTGCACAAGGCTCCCATTGTTACCAACCAGATGTGAACTATGACCCCTTTTCCACTGCGTTCCGTACTGCTCGGCCTCTCCTGCGGCCTGACTCTGATGGCCTGCAACGATGACAGGATCCACAACATCTGTGCCAATCATCCCGAGCTGTGTCAGGACCTGGTGGACGATGGCTGGTGCCGCTACGAGCGGACCGACATCATCCGCAGCCGCTTCTATCTGCAAGAAGAGGGGACGGACAGGCGCAAGTACGAGCTGATGCGCAATCTGGAGCGTTATCTCAAGTGTGCGGAGCGGTCGACCAACATAGAGTACAAGACGGCGAGGGAGCAGAAGAGCCCCAGAGTGGAAGGCATGCTGGCGGCCGGTGATCAGCTGGCCGAGCTCGATGCGGCGACCCGCAACTCGCAGGATCCCTACCTGCTGCTCTGGCACTGGACCAACAACACCAACGAGCAGGCCCGTGAGCAATTCATGGCGCTGGAGGGGCAGCCAGTACTCAAAGAGCCCGAGCTGCAGCTGGCACTGGGGGGCATGTATGCCAAGAGTGCCCCACAGAAAGCCATCACTCTCATGCACCATGCCCTCTCCCTCTATGGAGAAGGGGACAAGGTCAACAGCCGGATCCTCACCTCTCTGAGCACCCTCTACATGGGCCAGAAGGAGTACGGTCTGGCGTATCTGTGGGGCAAGGTGAGCGAGTCATTTCAGGATACGCCCGACGTTTCGGCCAAGCGTTTGGGCCTTTATCATGCGTTGAGCAAGGCAGATCAGGAGGCCTGGGACAGCCAGGCCGCCGCCATAGTCGAGCAGCTAAAAAGCGGGACTTATCGTCCCTGAGCCCTGATGAACCAGATAAAACACCTGGCCAGTGACTGGCCTCATCCCTTCGACATCCAGCTGAAGCACGGCCAGGTAGCCATTGATGGCCGCCGGCTGGAGCGCGTGACTGTCAGGGCCATAGTCCTGCGTGGCGATCGGCTGCTGCTGGTGCACTCCCGGGTCAACGGCGATCTCATGTTTCCCGGTGGCGGCATTGAAGAAGGGGAGTGCCACGGCACTGCCCTGGCTCGCGAGCTGCGGGAAGAGTGTGGTGCCGAGCTGGTGGAGGTCGGCGCCCTGCTCGGCCAGACGCGGGAGTACCGCGCCGCCCGGGAGGCCGACTATGACGCCTATTGCATCCGCTCTTTCTATTACCTGTGTCGTGTCGGTGAGGGGTGGAGTGAACCTCGTCCCCAACCTTACGAGGTGCGGCTCGGTTTCACCCCTGGCTGGTTCGAGCTGGATGATGCGCTGCAAACCAACAAGACCCAGCTGGCGGGTCCTTGTCCCCAGTGGACGGCGCGGGAGACCCGGGTACTGGCCGAGTTGCATCATTGGCACGAGTCCGGCCTGCTGGTGTGAATCAGGTCCCTTGAGCCAGATGCAAAAAAACGCCCGAAGGCGTTTTTTTATTGCGAGTGCCCGATTACTGCACACAGACAGGGCAGAAGGCATAAGTGCCTTGGGGGTCGTTGAAGCGGGTCAGCGGATCCAGGCCGCGGTTCACCTCCACCAACGCCTTGCCAAATCCGGCCGGCAACCAGCTTTGCAGGTGCGGGGCCAGCGCCTGGGCGCTGCTGTCGAACAGCTGGCGCAGGAACTTGTCTTTGGCTGACTCCTCTTTTTCTATGGGAGTGACCTGCCACTCCTTGAGGTTGGCAAGGGTGGCAGCCGCCTTGATGGCGGCTTCCTGATTACCGAACTCATCCACCAGACCCAGCGCCTTGGCATCCTGACCGGTCCAGACCCGGCCTTCGGCGGCTTTTTCCGCCTCTTGCGGGCTCAGGCCACGGCCCTTGCTCACCAGACCGACGAAGCGCTGATAGGTATCTTCCACGCTCAGCTGAATGGCTTGCCCGACGTGATCAGGCAGGGCGCGGGTCAGGCCGACACCGACATAATCCGTGGTGCCCACCCCATCCGTGTGCACCCCGTACTGGGAGAGCGCCTTGTCGATGGTGGCGAACATGCCAAACACCCCGATGGAGCCGGTGAGGGTGGTAGGGGAGGCGAAGATCTTGTCCGCATCGGCTGAGATCCAGTAGCCACCCGAGGCGGCGTAGCTGCCCATGGAGATCACCACAGGTTTGCCGGACTGTTTCAGCGCCAGCAGTTCGGCGCGGATCTGCTCGGCGGCGAAGGCGCTGCCACCCGGGCTGTCGACCCGCAGCACCACGGCTTTCACCTTGTCGTCACGGCGGGCATCGGCCAGCAGCTCCGACAGGCTGTCGCCACCTATGGTACCGGCCGACTGCACGCCATCCATGATGGCGCCGCTGGCGACAATGAGACCCACCTCATCCTTGCCACTCTGGGGATATTGCTCGGGGGCCGCCGCTAGGTACTCTTTCAGGCCAACCCCTTTCCAGCCGTGATCCTTGCTTTCACCCACTTCTTTGATGACTGCCTGGGTCATCTCGTCACGGGTGGCGAGCTGATCCACCAGACCATTGTCGAGGGCGTAGCTGGCAGCGTTGCCGCCGGCCTTGCGCAGCAGCTCGAGGAAACGATCTTTGCCCGGGGCGACGGCCTCGGGTTCTATCTCCCGCTGCTCGGCCACATCTGTCACATAGGATTGCCACAGCTGATCCAGCCAGCGCTGGTTCGCCTCCTTGCTTTCGGGTGACATATCATTGCGGGTATAAGGTTCGACGAAGGATTTGTAGGTGCCGACCTTGAACACATGGGGGGTAATGTTGAGCTTCTCCAGCGCCGACTTGAAGTAGGTCTGGTAGACACCGAGCCCCTCGATCAGCACGGCGCCGCTCTGATTGAGCAGTACATGATCGGCGTGAGCGGCCAGCAGATACTGACCCTGATTGTAGTAGTCGGCCATAGCGATGACAGGTTTGCCACTCTCCCGGAAGGAGTCGATGGCGCCAGCCACTTCCTGCAGCTTGGACAAGCTGGTGCCCTGTAGCCCCTGTGGCTTGATCACCAGCGCCTTGATGCGATAGTCATCTTTGGCACTGCGGATGGCCCAAAGCAGATCGGAGAGGACGATCTCGCTCGGTTGGTCGTCGCTGTTATCCATCTGGCGCAGCAACTGCACTGTGGGATCTGTCTGGGAGCGCTGTTCCACCAGCACGCCGTTGAGATTGAGAGTCAGGGCCCCTTCGATGGGCGCCTGTGGAGCCTCTTTTTGGCTGAAGCTAAAGACGATGACCAGCACCAGAATGAGAAACAGCAGATTGACCAGCATCAGCCGGGTGAAGTTGAGCAGGCGCCAGAGACTGCGAAACAGCCAACCCAGACCTTTGAAAATAGACATAGTCGCGTTATCGCCCTGTTAATGGGTAGAGAAGGGTCATTATTAACCAGTTGGCCGGTGAATTGCCATTTCCGCTTTGGTCCGATCATGGTGCGATCGCCTTCTCTTGCTTCGGGATACGCCTGTTCGCCGAAAAAATGTCCAAACATTTGTTTGAAAAAGCATTTTTGATTCTTTACTCTAGCTGCAATTTGATAACAAAAAATTAACTGGAGGCATTGTGAGCCTTTATCCTACGTTGCTGACGCCCCTTGACCTCGGGTTTACCCAGTTGAAGAACCGGGTACTGATGGGTTCCATGCATACCGGCCTCGAAGAGGAGAAGGGTGGCTTTGACAAGCTGGCCGCCTTCTATGCCGAGCGCGCCCGTGGCGGTGTCGGCCTCATCGTCACCGGTGGCATAGCCCCCAATCTGCGTGGGCGGCTGGTGCCCCACGGCTCACAGCTGAGCTTCCCCTGGCAAGTCGCCAAGCACAAGAAGGTGACTCAGGCGGTGCATCAGGAGGGGGGCAAGATAGCGCTGCAGATCCTCCATGCCGGCCGCTATGCCTACCATCCCTTCAGTCTGGCGCCGAGCGCCCTCAAGGCGCCCATATCCCCGTTCAAGCCGCGCGCCATGAGCGAGCGGCAGATCCGCGGCACCATTCGTGACTTTGCCTCCACCGCGCAGCTGGCCAGGGCGGCCGGTTACGACGGCGTCGAAGTGATGGGGTCGGAAGGCTATCTCATCAACCAGTTCATCTGCGAGCGCACCAACAAGCGCACCGATGGCTGGGGCGGCAGCAATGAAAACCGGATGCGCTTCCCGGTGGAGATAGTGCGGGCCATCCGCGAGCGGGTCGGCACGGATTTCATCATCATCTTCCGTCTCTCCATGCTGGATCTGGTGGAGCAGGGGTCGACGCTGGAGGAGGTAGTAGCCCTTGGCAAGGCGCTGGAGCAGGTCGGCGTGACCCTGATCAACACCGGCATTGGCTGGCACGAGGCGCGCATTCCCACCATAGCCACCAGCGTGCCGCGCGGTGCCTTCAGCTGGGTGACCGCCGAGCTGAAAAAGCACCTCACAGTGCCGCTTATCACCACCAACCGGATCAATACCCCGGAAGTGGCCGAGCGCATTCTGGCTGGCGGCGAAGCGGACATGGTCTCCATGGCGCGCCCCTTCTTGGCTGACCCTGAATTTGTCATCAAGGCCGCCGAGAACCGGGCGGACGAGATCAACACCTGCATCGCCTGCAACCAGGCCTGCCTGGATCACGTGTTCAAGCAAAAACGCGCCTCCTGCCTCGTCAATCCCCGCGCTTGTTTCGAGACCGAGCTGACGTTTGGCCGCGTGCCTCAGCCCAAGAAGCTGGCGGTGGTGGGGGCGGGTCCGGCCGGGCTGGCGTTCGCCTGTTATGCCGCCGAGCGTGGCCATCAGGTGAGCCTGTTCGATCAGGCGAGCGAGATTGGTGGTCAGTTCAACTTTGCCAAGCAGATCCCGGGCAAGGAGGAGTTTCACGAGACTCTGCGTTACTTTGCCAGGCGGTTGGAGAAGTGCGGCGTCGAGCTCTACCTCGGCCAGCGCCAGAGCGCCGAGAGTCTGCTCGGCGGCGGCTTTGACGAAGTGATCCTCGCCACCGGCATACGCCCGCGTACCCCTAACATACCAGGCATAGAGCATCCCAAGGTGCTCAATTACATCGACGTGCTGCGGGATCACAAACCGGTCGGCCAGAAAGTGGCGGTGATCGGTGCCGGTGGCATCGGCTTTGATGTGGCCGAGTACCTTGTGGAGAAGAAGGCTGATAGTGGTACAGATGGACATCGCGATCACTGGCTCAAGGAGTGGGGCATCGACAAGCAACTTGGTGAGCGCGGTGGCCTGATCACGCCGGAGATCGATGCCCCCGAACGCCAGATCTGGCTGCTCCAGCGCAAGGAGAGCAAGGTGGGCGACGGTCTGGGCAAGACCACCGGCTGGATCCACAGAACCGTGCTCAAGAACCGCAAGGTGCATATGCTTTCCGGCGTCCAGTACCTTGGCATCGACGATGAAGGTTTGCATATCCAGATAGGTGAAGCCAAACAGTGCCTGCCGGTGGATCAGGTGATCATCTGCGCAGGGCAAGAGCCCCTCAAGGAGCTGCAGGCCGGTTTGCAGGCGGCAGGCAAGCCGGTACACATCATAGGTGGCGCCGACGTGGCCGCCGAGCTGGATGCCAAGCGGGCGATCCGCCAGGGGGCCGAGCTGGCCGCCGTTATCTAGTTGCTTCGCCCTGGCCCGCTATCGGTCTGATATTGCGATAAACCCCTGAGGCTCAGGGGTTTTCTTCATTGTGCGCTGTGCTAAGGTAGCGCCATCACAGCCCCTGACAAGGATTTGCCCATGGATGCCCTCACTCTGTTGCTCAACCGCCACTCCTGTGGCCGCCTGACCACACCCGCCCCAAGCGGTGAGGTGCTCGACAATATCCTCAAGGCGGGCTTGCGCGCGCCGGATCACGGCACCCTGACTCCCTGGCAGTTCATCCTGTTTGAAGGGGAGGGGCGTGAGCGGCTGGGGGCTCTGCTGGCCGAGGCGGCCAGTGCCCGTGGTGAAGATGAAGAGAGCATCAAAAAGTGCCAGGAGGCGCCGCTGCGTGCGCCGCTGGTGGTCGCGGTCGCTACTCGTTATCAGCGTCACCCCAAGGTGCCGAAACTGGAGCAGGAGCTCTCCGCCGGTTGCGCCCTGATGGCGATGCAGATGGCGGCGCAAGCCCAGGGTTTCAACGGCATCTGGCGATCCGGCTGGTTCATCTTCGATGAGTTGATCAACAAAGGGCTGGCACTGGCACCAGAGGATCAACTGGTGGGCTTTCTCTACCTCGGCACCCCCATGCTGGAGGCGCGCAAGTTGCGCGAACTGCCGCCAGGCGAGTTTGTTCGGCGCTTCTAAGCTGCTTGAGTTTCAGCCAAAGCCCTGAGTTTTCAGGGCTTTTTTTATCTCGATCGATCACGAACCTGAGGCTGTACTGATAAATAAATACTTGCCAAGAGGGTGATGGGGATTGGCAGGGAATTTTTTAAATAGTGAGAGGCTGTTCTCAATCCTGGTTGATTACGCTATGTAAAACGTTTGCGCCTCGTTAATATCCCTGTGCCAGTTTAGAAGGTGACCCCTTCTAATTTTCTGCGATGAGAGTCGCAATTCCGTAGCACCTTTTTACAGCCCAACGTCTTCATGACATTGGGCTTTATTTTTATGGGCAAGATTTTTGTGGCTCCAATTGAGATTTGGATCGCGATCAAGGTTCACGCTTTTCCTTATAAAATCGGGGTCAGGATCGCGCTTCGCTGGCAGATAATAACAAGAGAGTGGGTTATTCCCATTGAGGTAGCCCACTCTGCATTTCTTGCCAGCCGGAGGCTTTATGTGGTTCAACAGCAAACTAAAAATGGAAAATCAGCAGCTGCAGGAGGCCCTGAGTCTCAAGGAGGAGCAACACCAGCAGGCGCTGGCCGAGCTGCGCGCCACCATAGGTGAGTATGAGCAGATGCAGCGCAATAGCAGGGAGAGTAGTGACCTCTTCAACCAGGTGATCTCGTGCCAGAACAAGGGGGGCGAGATGCTGCAGAGCGTGCGTGAAGCGCTGGCGGGCAGTGCCGAACATCTGATGGAAGAGAAGAGAGCTCTCTCGGAGCTGGATCAACTGTTCGCCCTGACCCGCAGTGCCATCGGCCGCCTCTCCGAGCGGGCCCATGTCATCACAGGTGAAGCCGAGCGTAGCCTCAAGGCAGTCAACCAGCTCGATGCCACCACGTCGGCCATCAACCAGTTTGTTGCGGCCATACAGGGTATTTCGGAACAGACCAATCTGCTGGCCCTCAACGCAGCCATAGAAGCAGCCCGAGCCGGAGAAGCTGGCCGCGGCTTTGCCGTCGTAGCCGACGAGGTGCGGCAATTGGCCAGCAAGGCCCACGAAGCCAGTCGCCAGATTGAGGGGCTGGTCAAACAGATTGTCGGTCAGGCGCAGGATATCAAGCTCATCATCGATGACAATCAGGCCAGCGCCGCCGAAGTGGCGACCTCTTCATCCCAGATCGATGCAGTTGTGGCCCAGGTGCTGGCTCAATCCGGCAGGATGCAGCAGGTGATCCACAGTGCTGCCACCACCTCTTTTCTCAATACTACCAAGCTCGATCATGCGGTCTGGAAGAACACCATCTATCGCCTTATTGATCAGCAGCACTTCCATGAGCCGGTCAATGGTCATACCGAATGTCGGCTGGGCAGGTGGTATTTCGAGGGGCAAGGCGCCGAGCTCTTTGCCCAGCAGCCCGGGTTTCGCGAGCTGGATGGGCCACACAAACGGGTACACGAGAGTGGCAAGGCAGCCCTTCATGCTCGCCAGCAGGGCAATATCAAGGAGATGGTCGAGCAGCTCAAGACAATGGAAAGCGCCAGCATGCAGGTGGTGCACTGTATCGACCGCTTGCTGGGAAGTGCCTGAGCCCGTGCGTCAGGGTCAGCGCTTGTTTGCATGAGCGCGGGGCGTCTCAGCGGCTGACAGGCAGGATCCGCGCCGGGTTGCCCACTACCCGGGCGCCGGCAGGCACGTTTTTGGTGACGACGGCCCCCGCGCCGACGATGGCCTCCCGCCCGATGGTGACACCGGGCAGCAGTATGGCGCCGCCGCCAATCCAGACTTTGTCTTCTATGGTCACCGGCAGCGCCGTCTCCACCCCCTGGATGCGCTCATCTGTGGCCAGCGCGTGGGCAGCTGTGTAGACCTGTACGTTCGGCCCTATCATGACGTTGGCGCCGATGCGGATCGGTGCGTTGTCCAGAAACGTGGCCCCCATGTTGACGTAGGATCCCGCCCCCAGGCTGATATGACGGCCATAGGTGCAGTAAAACGGCGGGCAGATAAAGGCGTTCTCCGTCAGCTCGCCGACTATCTCCTGCAACAGCGCCAGCTGTTCATCCTCCTCTTCCGCTCGATTGAAGCCGCGATAGCGGCGCGCCGTCTCACGGCGCAGGACATCCAGCTCCGGTGCCATGCAGTTGTAGGGTTGGCTGCTGATCATCTTCTGATATTCGGTCATGGTGGGGCCTCTAGGATGTGAAGGGGAGAGGATAAGCCATCGGGAGGCGGAGAAGCGTGAACCGCTTCCCAGAGCAGGACAAAGGTAAAACAACAAGGGCACCCATCGGTGCCCTTGTTGTATGAGGTGGTTGCCATCAGCCGTGCTTGCGACCGGAGAGGCGGCACCACTCTTCCTTCACCGCAGTCGGGTCCATGTCGAACCACTGGCCGTAAATGGTTTCCAGCTCCGGGGCCTGGCTCTCCAGCACACCGGAGAGCGCCATCAGGCTGCCCGGCTTGCCGTGGCCGGCGATGAGCGGTGCCAGCTCGCGCAGCGGGCCGGCCAGTATGTTGGCCACCACCACGTCTGCTTCTACGTCTTGCGGCTGATCCGCTGGCAGATAGAGTTCGATCTGGCCGGCGACGCCGTTGCGCTCCGCGTTGTCATGGCTGGCCTGAATGGCCTGCGGGTCTATGTCGATGCCGATGACGCGGGCGGCGCCCAGTTTCAGGGCGGCAATGCCGAGGATGCCGGAGCCACAACCAAAGTCGACCACGGTTTTGCCGGCCAGATCCAGCCCGTCCAGCCACTGCAGGCAGAGCGCCGTGGTGGGATGGGTACCGGTACCAAATGCCAGACCCGGATCCAGCATGACGTTGACCGCATCGGGGTTTGGCACATCGCGCCAGCTCGGGCAGATCCAGAGCCGTTCGCCAAACTGCATGGGGTGGAAGTGATCCATCCACTCGCGCACCCAGTCCTTGTCTTCCAGCTGCTCGACCTTGTAGCCCACGTCTTCCCCGAAGATCTGCTGGAAGAAGGCGATGGTGGGGGCCGGATCGGTTTCGGCATCGAACAAGCCCATCACTTCGGTCTCGCCCCAGAGCGGGGTTTCACCGGGCAGCGGCTCGTAGACGGGGACATCCTGGGCATCCATAAAGGTCACGGCCTGGGCTCCACGCCCCAGCAGCATGTTGCTCACCTTGTCTGCCGTCTTGGCAGTGGCGTTGATTCGAATTTGTATCCAGGGCATGGCGTCGACTCTTCATAAATGTGAAACCGCGAGATTCTACCATCATGGGGTAGTGCTGTCGTGGTTTGCCCATGATGTGGAAGGGCAATCAGGTCTCTAGCTGTGTAAACCCACCAGGTTGTTCACAGATTGAAGACGGCTGATGGGGGGCTTATAGCCCAGACTTGCATGAGGACGATGCCAGTTGTACTCATGCAGCCACGGTTGCAGGTGTTCTGCCCGTTGCGCTGACGAGTCATAGCTCCGTGCATAAGCCCATTCACGCAGCGCTGTCTGAATGANGCCCCGATAGAAAGCTTCTGGGGGTCTCTTAAAAATGAACTGGTTCATCACCATAGATTCAAGACGAGAGCGGAGGCCAAGGCAGCGATTCAGGAATACATAGAGATTTTTTACAACCGCCAACGTCGGCATTCACGACTTGGCAATGTCAGCCCGGCGGAGTTTAACAAGAGGTATAGGAAAACTACTCAGGCTGCTTGATCCGGGACTGTCCGATCTTGTCAGGACACCTCAAGGATGGGCTGACGCCGTTTTGGCGCATTCATGCTGCTGTTGGTACGCTAGATGCAAAGACTAATATGTCCTGCATAAGGATATGTGTGTGATTGTTACCCCAATGTTCAGGTATTCAGGCCATTTCTCGCGAAATGGCCTCTTTTTTGGCTGATTATCGGACGTTGGCCTGCCACAGGCGGTCATGAGTGCCGCTGATTGTGCCCGTTTGGGGCATCTCCTTGGTGAACTTATCCCATCATGGTGCGTTTGAGGGCTTAGTTGGCAAAGCCGCTCATGTCGATCACCAGCTTGCCCACCATGCGGCCGGCTTCCACCTCCGCATGGGCCTGGGCCAGGGTGACCGGGGTCAGCTCGGACAGGGTGCGGGTGAGTGTGCTCTTGAGCACCCCTTGGTCGATGAGGGAGGCAACCTGGCCAAGCAGCTTGTGTTGCTCGATCATGTCCGGGGTCTGGAACAGGGATCGGGTAAACATGAATTCCTGACTGAAGGTGGCACTTTTGCTCTTGAGCAGGGAGAGATCCCAGGGCTCGCTGGATTCGGCGATGGTGCAGATGTGGCCGAACGGGCGAATGAGGCTGGCCATGGCATCCCAGTGCTGCTCGGTAGCATTGGTGCAGAAGATGGCGTCGAGCTGGGTAATGCCCAGAGCGGTGAGCTCTGCCTGCAGCTTGTGATGGCTTACCACCTGATGGGCGCCCATTTCCAGACACCATTCACGGCTTTCCGGTCGGGAGGCTGTGGCAATCACTTCCATATTGGTGAGCTGGCGAGCCAGCTGAATGGCGATGGAGCCTACCCCACCTGCCCCGCCAATGATCAGCAGCTTGCCTGTGCTCTCGCGGTGAAGGCCGATGCGCTCGAACAGTGTCTCCCAGGCGGTGATGGCGGTGAGCGGCAGGGCGGCGGCTTCCAGGTCGGTCAGACTGGTGGGGGCAAGAGCGGCGATGCGCTCATCCACCAGTTGCAGGGCGCTGTTGCTGCCCGGGCGGCTGATGTCGCCGGCATACCAGACTCTGTCGCCCGCCTTGAACAGGCTCACTTCGCTACCGACGGCAACGACCTCACCGACTGCATCCCAGCCCAGTACACGCGGGCTGGCTTCAATCCTGGCCTTGGGGGCGCGCACCTTGGTATCCACTGGATTGATGGAGGTGGCTGTCACTTTCACCAGCAGATCCCGCGGGCCCGGTATCGGATCGGGCAGGTTGGCAGTGATAAAGCAGTCGGGGTGATCGCTGGGCAGGTAGTGAGTCAGGGCAATGGCTTTCATGGCAGTTCCTTTCAAATCGGATGGATTGGGATTGCCAGCCACTCTAGTCTGGTTAATTATTCTTATTAAGGTGGGTAATTGGTAAAGACTGTTTGAATATATGAACAATGTCGATCTGGAGTTGATGGGGCTGTTCGCTACCGTGGTGGAGCAGGGCAGTTTTACCGGTGCCGCCGAGGCGCTCGGCATGCCCAAGTCCTCGGTGAGCCAGAAGATCTCGCGGCTCGAAACCCAGCTCGGGGTGCGACTGCTGCAGCGTACCACTCGCAGGCTCAGCCTGACCCCGCAGGGTGAGATTTACGTGGAGCAATGTCAGGCGCTGCTGGCGCTGGCCCGTAGTGCCAATCTGGCGATGGCGCGGCTGCGCGCCGCCCCCGCCGGTCGGGTAAGGATCACGGCGCCCGAGGCGACCGGCACCCTGCTGCTTGGCAGGATCCTGGCGGAATTTCGTGCCCTCTATCCCGAGGTGGTGCTGGAGCTGACCCTCTGCGACGATCAACTGGATCTGGTAGGAGAGGGTTATGATCTGGCGCTGCGGGCGGCGCCGCTGAAAGATTCCAGTCTCATTTGCAAGCGCATTGGTCAGGTGCCGCGCCATCTGGTGGCGGCTCCCGGTTATCTGGCGGCTCATGGCGCGCCGCAGCAGTTGTCCGAGTTGGGGCTTCACCCCTGTCTGGTGCACTCGGCATTGCCTGTGTGGCCACTGCAGGAGGGGGGCTGGCGGCCGCAAGGGGCCTGCATCAGCAACAGCTTGCTGGCGCTGCGGGAGCTGGCATTGCATGAAGGCGGGATTGCCCTGTTGCCACACCATGTCTGTCAGGAGGGTCTGGCGACGGGACGGTTGCAGAAATTGCTGCCGGATCACCCCATACCGCCCAATCCCTTCTATCTCATCTACCCGAGCCGGGAACATCTGGCGCCTGCCTTGCGCTCGCTGATGGACTTCGTCGCAGAGCGCTTGCCGTTCGCCTGAGCCTACCAGTTGCCTGGGCTGGCAGACTCCTGATTGGGTTTAAGGCCGAGCGGTACCGACTGACGCTCCGCCAGCATGCGGATCTGCCCCTCAATCAGGCTGGCGTTGGGGCCCAGCACCAGTACCAGTTGATGGCCGTTGAGCTGGATCCAGGAGAGGCAACCCAGCCCCGGCAGGCGGGACTGATCCACCAGCGCTATGTCGCACACCCGCAGACTGAGGCGGGTCAGGCAGACGCTCATGGCTTGCAGATTGTCCATGCCCCCCAGCGCCTTGAGGTACTGGATCGCCAGCATCTGGGGATCCGAGGGGGCGACACTGGCCAAGCGTGGGTGCTCATTGGCGATGGGCTTGCTCGGCAGGCTCAGAGGCGCTCGTTCCAGCAGCTGATAGAACAGCAGTGTGTAGGCGACGAAGAAGAGGATGCCGACCGGAATGAGCCAGAAGCTGTGCTCGCCGGACTGATAGCTCAACACCAGATCCAGCAGACCGGCGGAGAAGTAGCTGCCCACCTGGATGCCAAGCCCGCTGCAGATGGCCAGCGACAACCCGGTCAGCAGGGCATGGGCCAGAAACAACCAGGGAGCGGTGAAGGCGAACAGGAACTCGATGGGCTCAGTGATCCCCAATAGTGCAGAGGTGAGCGCCAGGGTGAGCAGCAGTCCACCCTGCGGCAGTCGCTGCATGCGCTGGCGGTGCAGCCAGATGGCAAAGCAGGCGCCCGGCAGGCCGAACATTATGATGGGATAGAGGCCGGCTACATAGCCTTCATGCAGCGGCTGGGCGGTGGCCAGCGCTTGCAGGTTGCTCTCGCCAAGGCCGATGAGACTGCCCAGCACCTGATGCAGGCCAAGGGGGATCAGCAGCCGGTTGAGGGTGCCGTAACAGAAGGCGCCCAGTGGGGTGGTGAGCAGTTCCGAGGCCAGCAGCGTGATGCCCTGCTCCAGCAGCGGCCAGAACAGGGAGAGGGGAAACGCCAGCAACAGGCAGGCGATCGCCGAGATGCACAGGCAGGCGAAATCCCCCTGCGCTATCTGCAGCCAGCCAGGTATGGTGCGCCGTTTCACCCAGGGGTAGATGATGGCGGTGGTGAGCCCCGCCAGCAGGCCGCAGATCATGTCTGCATGCAGGCCGGGGGCCAGTGTGCCCAGCGCGGAGCTCAGCAGCAGGAAGTTGACCGCCCCGGCCAGCGCCTGAGTGCCCTCTCCTTGTCGGCTCAGGCCGAAGGCGATGGCCACCGCGTAGATGAGCGGCATCTGGCTGAACAGGGCGCGCCCCGTGAGGGAGAGCACAGCCTGATCCAGTACATCCGGTTGACCGAGCCGGTAGAGCAGCGCAGCCAGTGGCAGTATGGAGACCGGCAACAACAGGGCGTAACCGAGTCGTTGCAGGGCCTGGATCAGGGTCTGTCTGGCGTTCTGTACTGGCATAAAGGTGCTGAGTTTTGTGACTTGGCGCACAGTTTACCCGTAAAACACCTATTTGGGGATAGTTTTGGAACCCTTTATTAATCTCTTTGTTACTGCTGTTCGAATAATCGCCGAACCCCCTGACTGGGAGGCGGAGTCAGCAGGCTGACCAGCACAAAGGCAACCAGTCCCAGCCCCAGACTCGGTACTATGGCATGCAGTCCGGCCAGTTTTATCCCCCACTGGCTCAGTAAGCCATAGCAGACGATGCCGGATACCATGCTGGCCAGGGCGCCCGGCCCGTTGGCCCTTGACCAGTAAAGGCCGAGTACCAGCGGCCACAGGAACACGGCCTGCAGGCCACCGAAGGCGAGCAGGTTGAGCCAGATGATCATCTCGGGGGGCTGCAGCGCCGCCAGCAATACGAGCGTGCCCAGGATCAGGGTGCAGAGCAGGGAGAGACGAGGAATGCGCACCTCCAGTTTCTCCTGCTTGGGATTGAGGTAGTTGAGGTAGAGATCCTTCACCAGAGTGGCGGAGGCCTGGATCAGCTGGGAGTCGATGGTGGACATGATGGCCGCCATCGGTGCCGCCAGAAACACCCCGGCCAGCCAGGGCGGCAGCACTTCCATCATCAGGGAGGGCATGATCTTGTCCGGGCTGTCCATGCCGGGCAGAATGGCGCGGCCCAGGGCACCGGCCAGGTGCATGCCGAACATCAGCAGGGCACTGACCACTGTGCCGATGAGAATGCCGCGATGGAGCGCCTTGCTGTCCCGATAGCCGAAGCAGCGCAGGGCCGAGTGGGGCAGCCCCACCACTCCGACGCAGACCAGGATCCAGAAGCTCAGCATAAAGGGTTGGGTCAGCATGTCGCCGGCCCCCGTCGGGCTCACCAGTTTGGGGTCGATCTCCCTGAGCTGGTGGATGAGGCTGGGCAATCCATCCCCGGCAATCAGGATCCCAGCCAGCAAGGCGCCGGTGCCGATCAGCATGATGATCCCCTGCAGGGCGTCGGTCATCACCACGGCACGAAAGCCGCCGATGATGGTGTAGAGCAGCACGCAACTGGCAAACAGCATCAGCCCCTGCTGGTAGGAGAGGCCGGTGGCCGTCTCCAGCAGGCGGGCACCGCCGATGAACTGCACCACCATGGTGGCGATAAAGGCGAGGATGATAGTAACGGATCCGAGAATGACAACTGCCTTGCTCTGGTAGCGGGCCCACATCATGTCATTGATGGTCACCGCATTGACCCGGCGGGCAATGATGGCGAACTTCTTGCCGAGCACCCCCAGGGTAAGCCAGACGGTGGGCAGCTGGATCATCGCCAGCAACACCCAGCCAAGGCCAATCTTGTAGGCGGCACCCGGCCCGCCGATGAAGGACGATGCCGAGGTATAGGTAGCCACCAGCGTCATGGCGAGCACCAGACCGCCCATGCTGCGGTTGCCGATGAAGTACTCCTGCACGAAGTCGCCGCCGGTGCGATGGCGACTGGCCCAGAAACCGATCCCCAGCACCAGCACCAGATAGATGACCAGGGGCAGCATCAACTCAAGATTCATGGGGAGGCTCCTTGGCACTGCGGGGAGGCGTATCGAGGGGAATATCCACAAACAGGCGATCCACCATCAGGCCGCACAACACAATGAACAGCAGCGGCATCACCATGCAGCTGAGCAGGAACCAGAGTGGCATGTCCCAGTATTCGATCTCTTCCGGGATGAAATACGCAGTGCCATACCAGGCAAAGAAATAGAGCAGGGTCAGCAGCAGGCAGAGGGCTGCTTCCCGACGAGCGAGCGCGAAACGATTCACCTTGGCCTCCGACAATTTTGAGGGGCGCAAGAATAACAAAAAAGGGCCATGTCGCCATGGCCCTTTTTCAACAGAGGCTCCTTGCGGAGCTGACTTCTATCGGAAGTTTGGATCCTTACAGACCCAGCTTCTTGTGCAGGTAGTGGATATTGGTGCCACCGTGCTGGAAGTTTTCGTCCTTCATGATCTCTTTTTGCAGGGAGACGTTGGTCTTGATCCCTTCTACCACCAGCTCGTCCAGCGCCTGACGCATGCGGGCGATGGCGACGTCACGGTTCTCGCCGTAACAGATCAGCTTGCCGATCATGGAGTCGTAGTAAGGCGGTACCTTGTAACCGGCGTAGATGTGGGAATCCCAACGTACGCCCAGACCACCCGGCGCATGGAAGCGCTGGATCAGGCCGGGAGACGGCATGAAAGTAGCCGGGTCTTCGGCGTTGATCCGGCATTCGATGGCATGGCCACGGATGCGGATGTCCTGCTGGGTGATCGACAGGGGCTGGCCGGCGGCGATGCGCAACTGCTCCTTGATCAGATCCACGCTGGTGACCATCTCGGTGACCGGATGCTCAACCTGGATACGGGTGTTCATCTCGATGAAATAGAACTCGCCGTTTTCGTACAGGAACTCGAAGGTCCCAGCACCGCGGTAGCCGATCTCGATGCAGGCGCGCACGCAGCGCTCGCCGATGAACTTGCGCATCTCTTCGGTGATGCCCGGTGCCGGTGCCTCTTCGACCACTTTCTGGTGGCGACGCTGCATGGAGCAGTCACGCTCGCCCAGATAGAGGGCGTTGCCCTGGCCGTCTGCCAATATCTGAATTTCGATATGGCGCGGGTTCTCCAGGTACTTCTCCATGTAGACCATGTCGTTCTTGAAGAACTGGCCTGCTTCGGATTTGGTCAGGGCGATGGCGGCAGCCAGCTCGGCTTCATTGCGCACCACGCGCATGCCGCGACCACCACCGCCACCGGCGGCCTTGATGATCACCGGATAACCGATGCGCTTGGCGATGGCGGCGTTGTGCTTGGCATCGCTGTCGACCGGGCCGTCAGAGCCAGGCACGCAAGGTACGCCCGCTTTTTTCATCGCCTCGATGGCGGAGACCTTGTCACCCATCAGGCGAATGGTCTCGGCGCGCGGGCCGATGAAGATGAAACCGGATTTTTCGACCACTTCGGCGAAATCGGCGTTCTCGGAGAGGAAGCCGTAACCTGGGTGGATGGCAACGGCACCCGTGACCTCGGCGGCGGCTATGATGGCCGGTACATTGAGGTAGGATTCACCGCTGGCAGGCTTGCCGATGCAGATGGTTTCGTCGGCCAGGAGCACATGTTTGAGCTCCCGATCGGCGGTGGAGTGAACGGCCACTGTCTTGATCCCGAGCTCTTTGCAAGCGCGCAGGATCCGCAGGGCAATTTCACCGCGGTTGGCGATGACTACTTTGTCCAACATGGGTGGCAACTTCCCTTATTCGATGATGAACAGCGGCTCGTCAAATTCGACGGCCTGACCATTTTCAACCAGGATCGCTTTGATCACGCCGGTCTTGTCAGACTCTATTTGGTTCATCATTTTCATGGCTTCGACGATGCACAGGGTATCGCCGACATTGACGTGCTGACCGACTTCCGCGAACGGCTTGGCTTCCGGGCTGGAGGAGCGATAGAAGGAGCCAACCATGGGGGAGCGCATCAGGTGACCACTCGGGGTGGCTGCATCTGCGGTCGGTGCGACGGCGGCGGCTGCCGGTGCGGCGGCAGGGGCCATGGCCGGCTGCATCATCATCTGCGGCATGGCGGTGGTCACCTGACCGGAGAAGTTGCGGCTGATGCGAACGGACTCTTCACCTTCGGAGATCTCCAGTTCGGCAATGCCGGACTCTTCAACCAGTTCAATCAGCTTCTTGATTTTGCGGATATCCATTAGCATTCTCTTTCTTCTTTATCTGATCAGTGATTATCAAGCCGCGCGCAACTGATGCACGGCCGCGGTTAAAGCGAATTGGTAGCCATCTGCACCCAGCCCGCAGATTACTCCTTTAGCGACATCAGACAGATAGGAGTGATGACGGAAAGGCTCCCTGGCATGGACGTTTGACAGGTGCACCTCGATAAAGGGGATGGCGACACCCAGCAGCGCATCGCGGATGGCAACACTGGTGTGGGTGAAGGCGGCTGGATTGATGATGATATAATCCACCTGGCCCATGGCCTGGTGGATGCGGCTGACCAACTCATGTTCGGCGTTGGATTGCAGGTGTTCCAGTGTGACGCCGAGTTCGCTGGCGTTGTGCTTCAGATCGGCGACGATCTCATCGAGCGTCTTGCTGCCGTAGATGCCCGGTTCCCGTTTGCCCAGCAGGTTCAGGTTTGGCCCGTTGAGCAGGAGAATACGGTGATTTTGCGACATATTGAGTACATCCTCGATGATAATGCTGCTATCTACCAGCTATCTTGTGGACTACCAGAAATCTAGCCATTTTCTGCGCAATTCGGTGTGCACTGGCACACAGATTTCGCAATTATATTGATTTCGTGAAAATTAGCAGCATTTTACTGGTCTAATCTCTACATCTGTCTGTTTTTTGCACTAAGTGGTGAGCTGTTCAATTGCTCAGTAGCAGAGACGACAAAGCCGGCACAGGGCCGGCTCTGGAGGCAGATAACGGGCTACATCAGGCCGCTTCCGACTTCTCGCGGATGAGTTTATCCACGACCCCGGGATCCGCCAGAGTGGAGATATCCCCCAGGCTGTCGGTCTCGCCTGTCGCGATCTTGCGCTGCATTATGGAACGCATGATCAGGCCGCTTCCGACTTCTCGCGGATGAGTTTATCCACGACCCCGGGATCCGCCAGGGTGGAGATATCCCCCAGGCTGTCGGTCTCGCCTGTCGCGATCTTGCGCAGGATACGGCGCATGATCTTGCCGGAACGGGTCTTGGGCAGCCCCTCCGCCCAGTGGATCACATCCGGGGTGGCGATGGCACCGATCTCCTTGCGTACCCACTCCTTCACTTCTTTGTGCAGCTCGCGGCTCGGCTCTTCCCCGGCGATCAGGGTGACATAGGCATAGATGCCCTGACCCTTGATCTCGTGGGGCACCCCCACCACCGCCGCTTCGGCGATCTTGGGATGGGCGACCAGCGCCGACTCTATTTCGGCGGTCCCCATGCGGTGGCCGGAGACGTTGAGTACATCATCCACCCGTCCCGTGATCCAGTAGTAACCATCTTCATCGCGACGGGCGCCGTCGCCGGTGAAGTAACGACCCGGGAAGGTGGAGAAATAGGTCTGCTCGAAGCGCTCATGATCGCCAAACACGGTGCGCATCTGACCCGGCCAGGAGTCGGTGATCACCAGGTTGCCCTCTGTGGCACCCTCCAGCGGCTCGCCCATGTTGTCCACCAGCGCTGGCTGCACGCCGAAGAAGGGACGGGTAGCCGATCCCGGTTTCAGGTCGGTGACGCCGGGCAGCGGGCTGATGAGGATGCCGCCGGTCTCGGTCTGCCACCAGGTATCGACGATGGGGCAGCGTTCCTCGCCTATGGTGCGGTAGTACCACTCCCAGGCTTCCGGGTTGATGGGCTCGCCCACTGAACCCATGATGCGCAGGCTCTGGCGGGAGGTGCCCTCTACCGCATCACGGCCCTTGGCCATGAGGGCGCGGATCGCCGTCGGGGCCGTGTAGAGGATGGTGACCTGGTGCTTGTCCACCACCTGGCTCATGCGGTTGGTGGCCGGGTAGTTGGGCACCCCTTCGAACATGATGGTGGTGGCGCCGTTGGCGAGCGGCCCGTAGACCAGATAGGAGTGGCCCGTGACCCAGCCCACGTCGGCGGTACACCAGTAGATGTCCTCCTCGTGGTAGTCGAACACGTACTTGAAGGTGAGGGTGGCGTAGACCAGATAGCCGCCGGTGGTGTGCAACACTCCCTTGGGCTTGCCGGTGGAACCGGAGGTGTAGAGGACGAACAGGGGATCTTCGGCGTTCATTGCCTCGGGTGGGCAGTCGCTGCTGGCGGCGGCAGTTGCCTCATGCCACCAGATGTCCCTGTGGTTGTGCCAGGCAACATTGCCACCGGTGCGCTTGAGTACTATCACCTTGCTGACCCGGGTATCCGGATTGGTGAGCGCTTCATCCACATTTTTCTTGAGCGGGACAGGGCGGCCGCCACGCAGCCCCTCGTCGGCCGTGATGACGATGGAGGAGCCTGAGTCAATGATGCGGCCGGCCAGGGCCTCCGGCGAGAAGCCGCCGAAGACGATGCTGTGCACGGCACCTATACGGGTACAGGCCAGCATGGCGATGGCCGCTTCCGGCACCATGGGCATGTAGAGGCAGACCACATCACCCCGATGCACACCCTGTGCTTTCAATACGTTGGAAAACTTGCACACCTCGGCGTGCAGCTCGCGGTAGGTCAGCTTGCGATCCTCTGCCGGGTTGTCCCCTTCCCAGATGATGGCCACCTTGTCACCGCGCTGTGCCAGATGGCGATCCAGGCAGTTGGCCGAGACGTTGAGCAGGCCATCCTCATACCACTTGATGGAGACATGCCCCGGGTCGTACGAGGTGTTCTTTACCTTGGTATAAGGCTTCATCCAGTCGATGATTTTTCCCTGTTCACCCCAGAAGGCATCCGGATCCTGCACGGAGGCTAGGTACATGGCCTCGTAACCTGCCTTGTCCAGCAGGGCACCGTTGCTGATGTGGGCTTTGACCGGGTAGACCTTGCTCTCGCTCATCTGTCACTCCTTTGAATACATTCTCGTAATGATTAAGTAACAACTTATACCTTTGGCGTACGAGGGCAATTAGACTTTTGGATAGATGGAAACATCTGCTTACAGTGCCATTCGTGACAATTCATCAGTGATTGAGTAAAAACATCGGTTTTATCGATGGAGATAGCCATGTTGTCCCTGCTCCTTTGCACCGCCCTCTGGCAGTCCGATGCCTCTACGCTTGCCGATGAAGCCGCGCTGGCTGCTCCCCAGCCCAAAGAGTTTGCCGTGACCCGCGAACAGGCCAGCTTGCCAGCAGTGCGAGAGCGTATTGCCGATCAGATGGGCAATGCATTTCTGGCGCGCAAACCCCCAGTGACTGTTACCCTAGGGCAGCCAAAACCGCGCTACCCGAAGGATGCACTGATGGCAGACTCGCTCCAGGGCCAGAGCGAGGGGTGGGATGCCAGGCTGACGTTCAGTGAGTGAGCCGTATTTTCGATCATTGAGCGGCTCTTGCAGCACTTGCCGGCTTCAGCACCAGACTCCCTTGCGGGGGGTCAGCTGGGCAGCCAGATGGGGTTCGGTCAAGGGGTGGCTGAACAGGTAGCCCTGTCCCTCCTGACAGTGCAGGGATTGCAGAAACTGGCGCTGTGCCTGGGTCTCGATCCCCTCGGCGGTGACCGCCATGCCCAGGCTGTCGGCCAGGTTGATGATGGTGCGGCACAGCTCCCGACTGTGCTTGTCATCGGGCAGAGCCTGCACGAAGGTTTGATCTATCTTGATGCGATCGATGGGCAGGCTTTTGAGCAAGCTCAGGGATGAGAAGCCGGTGCCGAAGTCATCGATGGCAATCTGCACCCCCAGCGCCTTGAGGCGGGTGAACAGCTGCAAGCTATGGTCGACTCGCTGTATGATGCTTTCCGTCACCTCTATCTCCAGCCGCTCCGCCGGGAAGCCGGTCTCCGCCAGGATGGCCGCGACCCGTTCCACATAGCCAATGGCGCGCATCTCCCTTACCGACACATTGACCGAGAGCCGTGGCACGGCCAGCCCGGCCGCCAGCCATGCCTGTCCTTGCTGGCAGGCGGTGCGCATTACCCACTCCCCAATCTGCTCTATCAAACCACACTCCTCTGCCACCGGTATGAAGCGGGCTGGCGCTATCATGCCTTCGCTGGGATGTTGCCAGCGCAACAGGGCTTCCAGCCCGCTCAGGCGGTTATTGGCCAGATCCGTCATGGGTTGATACAGGATGCAGAGCTGATGCTGATCAACGGCCTTGAGCAGCCCCTGCTCCATGCTCATCCGTTCCCGTGTCTGTTCGGCCATGTCGGGACTGTAAAACAGATAGCCGTTACGGCCCTGGCTTTTGGCTTCGTACATGGCGTTGTCGGCGGCACTGACCAGGGCGTCCGGGCTCCGGGCGTGCTCAGGGTAGAGGGCTATGCCGATGCTGGCGGAGATGGCGACCTGCTCGTGTTCCAGTTCGACCGGCTCGCGCAGACGTGCCAGCAGCTGTTCGGCGAGCTGTGCCAGCTCATCCTGTTGTTCGAAATAGGGGATCAGCACCAGGAATTCATCTCCACCTAGCCGAATGGCCACATCGTTGTGACGCAGGCTTTGGCGGATACGCCCGGCCAGCAGCTTGAGCAGTTGGTCCCCCGCCCTGTGGCCCAGGTTGTCATTGATCAGTTTGAAACCGTCGAGATCGATGAACAGCAGGGCAAGTTGTTGCCGATTGAGCTGGGCAGTCTTGATTTCCAGTTCGAGCCGCTCCTGCAACAGGTTGCGGTTGCCAAGCTCGGTCAGAGGATCGTGATAGGCGAGGTGGTTGAGCTGCGCCTCTGCCTTGCGAATGGCGCTGATGTCGGAGAAGGTGATCACATAGTGGGCCGTGTTGTGGCGGCTGTCATAGACGGCGCTGACATGCTGCCAGGAGGTGAAGTAGTCGCCATCCTTGCGCAGACACATCATCTCCCCGTGCCAGGCGTGGCTGCCTGGCAGCAGGGTGTGCCAGGGGTAGTCAATGTCGGTATGGCGACGGGGATGCATGATGGCCTCAGGTGACTTGCCCACTATCTCGTCCGGTTCGTACTGGGTCATGTTGCAGAAGGCCGGGTTGACCGAAATGATCTGGCGCTGCCCATCCATGATGATGATGCCTTCGGCCGTGGTGTCGAAGACTACATTGGCCTGGCGCAGCTTGTCTTCCTGATTGCAGCGATCGGTTGCATCGTGGATCACTCCCATGATGCGGCGTCCCTGAGTGTCGGTGGCGGCCACATGATCGGCATGGAGATCGACCCAGCCCCGCATCTGGTTGGGCCCCAGGTAGCTCAAAGTCAGGTGAAGGGGGGCCGTGCCGTTGAGGGCGGTTCTGAGCTGCTCCCCCGACACGGGATCGAAGCGTTTGATGAAATTATCCATTCCCCCCTGAAACTGGTTGGCGGCCGTGCCGAGCAGGCGTTCGACCTGGCCATCAAATTGCAACCTGTCTTCGGCCACATGCCACTCCCAGACGCCAATCTGGCCTGCACTCATGGCCAGTTGCAGCCGTTGCTGCACTTCATACTGCTCGGTGACATCCCGCACTATGGTCAGTATGCCGTCAGGAGTGCCCTGTTCATCCAGCATGGGGCTGTAGATTGCCTGCCAGCGTCGTTGCTGGCCCTGATGGGCCTCCGTCTGGCCGCTCAGGCTCAATTCCACCTGGGGAATACCGCTGCTGATGAGCTGCTGGAACAGGGGTTCCAGCACAGGGGCCAGCGTCGGCACTATGTCACGCAGGTATTTGCCGTAGTGATCTTCCCGGGAGAGGCCGTTGATATCGGCCAGCGTCTGGTTGACGCTGCGGCAGCGAAAGTAGCGGTCGAACACGCCTATGCCGAACGGCGCCAGCTCAAACAGCTGTTGCAGCTCGTTTGGATTCAGTTGACCCGGCGTTGGCGGATCTGGCATGGATTCGGATGTCTCTTCCTGCATGACGGCTCCTGAATTGACTTTTTTGTCATTTAAGGTGTTGTCAGTATGGCATGAAGCGCTTTGGAGGGAAGAGAGAGGGCTGCATTTGCCCCCTATCTGGTTGTGTTGCCGGTTGAAGTGATGGCTACCAGCTGAAGCGATAGCTCAGGGTCAGGTTCACCACGGGTTGCCAATCGCGATCCTTGATAAGCCACTGTTTGGCGCCCACTTCTGTGCCCAGTCGCCACTGTTGCCAGCCCCAGCTGCGCTCCAGCGTGACGCCCCAATCCCGCCACCCCTCGCTGGTACCATAGGCCGCCATGTGAGCCTGGCTGCCTCGCGTCAGCCAGAGATTGAGGGAGAGGGCAGCCGGCAGCGGCAGGCTGTGTTCCATATACCAGATATGGCCATAGCGACCGGTCACATCATAGAGCTGACCCAGGCTCAGCTGATGATCCTCGTCCAGTTGCCAGCCGAGGCGCCAGAGCGCGCTGAAACGGGTGCGATCCACCACCTGCATGGGACTGACCCCCAGCGCGAGGAAGCTCTGCTTGTAGAGCGGCAAGGCCAGCCCGGCGCTCTGCCCATCGGCAAAGATCAGGCCGACCATGGTTTCTCGCTCATAGGCGAGCCAGAAGTGGGCGCTGGCGTCAGCCTTGACCCCGGCCTGATTGCTGTCGAGTTGCCACTGGCCGCCCACCTGCCACAGGTTATCCTGCTCCTTGGCCGACAAGGGCAGCGCGAGTGGCAGGGTCAGCAGCAGCCAGCGACTACTTGCCATAGAGCCGCACCCAGTCTCTGTCCTGATGCATGCCCATCAGGTGGCAGATGATGCCGGAGCGCTGGAAGGCATAGATGAGCAGCACGCTGGTGGCACTGAGCAGCATGATAAGGCCGAAGCTGTTGGGCAAAATGGTGCCCTGGCGGGCAGTCCACCACAGCAGCAAGGGGCCCCACAGGTGCACGAAGATACTCTTGTGGAAGATGAAGACGGTCAGCGAATACATGCCGATCCAGTTGAGCGGTCGCCAGCACAGGTTGATGTTGCGCTGATGCAGCCAGAGTACGGCCCCGATCACCAGAAACTCCATGCCCCAGATCCCGGCGCGTCCCGTCATGTCCAGCGCCAGCTCGTGCTCGTTGGCGTAGATGTCACTGAGTTCGACCGAACTGCTCTCGCCAAACGCAAGATAGATAACGAGGGCGATGAGGGAGAGAGTCAGTACCAGGCCGTTGAGGCGATCCCGCCACTGGGGGCGCTGATGCCAGCACCAGCCGTACAGGAAACCGAAGCAGCCGCTGGCCATGAAGAGATCGAGGCGTGCATCCAGCTCATAGTCGGGGTGTACGTGCAGCTTCATCCAGCTGTCGATATTGCCAAGCAGGGTCTGCACGCCGAATTGATCCAGCAGCAGGCTGAGCACTGTCAGTACCAGCATGCCCCGGATGCCGAACCAGGCGTAAACCAGAGAGAAGAGTGCCAGCAGGCACATCCACAGCATGACAGGATAGAAGGAGATGGCCTCGCCGAAGTTGGGGGCTATGACCAGCCCTTCGACATAGAGCATCAATATGATGCTGGCAAACAGCACCAGCTTGCCGCCCAGTTGTGGTCTGAAACGCTCCTGGCTGCGACGGCTCAGGTTGAAGGCCGCCAGGGCCAGGTAGATCTGGCTCACCCAGGGAATAAGCCAGGCCGAGACCTGTGCCGTGGTGTTATCCATGGGCAGCAGGTGGCCGGCCATCGCCTTGTGTGACAGATAGAAGCTGTCCCAGAGGGCATGTTCACGGTTGAAAAAGTCGATGTACCAGTAGTTGAGGTAGCCGGTGTAGTGCTCGAAGACGGCCATGAAGATGACAAGCCCTCGCAACAGATCGAGACCCGTGATGCGCGCATCCTGTGGAGGCATGCTGTTGCTCCTGTGTCGGTTGGTAAAAAGGAGCCGCACTATAACGGTTGCAACAAAACTGAATGGGAGCTGAATGTAAGCAGATGTTACCGGCCCCCACCACGCCGACCTTGCTGGGACGGGGAATGCGGGGATCCGGCTGTCATGATTTGTAATACTTTTGGTGGTTTTTCAGCCTTTCTGACGGCCGAATGCCTGAATGCCGCGCGTCAGCACCAGCAGGCCGAGCACATGAAAGGGCAGGGAGAGGGCAAGTAGCAAGAGCCAGTGGGCTTCGCTGCCGCTGGCATTGATAAAGCCTATCCAGGCGACCAGCAGGGTCAGCATGCCGGCTATCTGAAAACGACGGCGAAGCACCACTTCCACCCCCAGGTTGGCGAGATAGAGGGTCAGGAGTATGCCGCCGAAACCGGTGAGCTGGGCCGTGCCATACAGATCTCTGTCCGGATTGAACAGCAAGCTGAAGAGCGGCGTCAGACCCTGATCCTGCGGGATCAGGGTCAGCAGCCAGCAGGCGATCAGTAGCAGGGCGGTTTTCATCGGCTTAGTCGGCGGAGGATGCCGGTTTGACCAGGCTGAGGTAGTTGGCATCCATGGTGAGGAATACACCCAGCAAGCGAGCACTGGCGCCGTAGAAACCGAAGGGATCGGCGGCGCGGCAAGCGGCTTCGAAATGGGGGAACCAGGCCAGCAGATGGCCATGCAGCAAGTCTTCCTGCTCGCCTAGCCACTGTTCACGCTGATCGGCACTGGGGGCTTCGGCGGCACGTATGATGAGGTTGCCCATCAGATCCAGTTCGACCCCAAGGTGATCGACCGGCTGCGGGTATTTGGCACTGACATCGATGGCAAGGCGCACCAGTCGTTGCTGCATGCGGCCGAGGGATGAGGCATCCAGATGGGCGGATTCATAAGGTTGAACGGCCGTATCGGCCAGAAACAGCCCCTTGAAGTCGGCCGCCAGGGCAGTGGCGCGCTCGTCACGCACCAGCAGGCGGGCGATGGCCTCATTGAGCTCGGCGACGGCCGGGCGCATGGGATCCAGCGTGGAGAGGCTCTTCAGGAAGCTTCGCACATCGTAGCTGTCGTATTCGGCGATCTGTTCATCGCTGAGCTCGGCGCTAAACAGGGTGGCGAACCACCAGTAAAGTTCGGCCCGACGTTCGCTAGTGGCCAGAAATTCCTGCATTTTTCCTCCGTGGATGGCAAGCGGGAAACAGAGTGAGCCCGATTCTAACGGCTTTGGCAGAAAAGTTAACCCATAGGTGACAATTCGGCGAACAAGCCAGAAAAAACGCCGCCGATGGCGACGTTTTCAGGGCGTATTGATGGCAACTCAGAGGGGGCGGGTCTCGAACTGCGGCAGCCTATCGGCTATTTCGTGCCGGGGCGCTTTGGAGCCCACGAAGATGTGGAAGCCGGGTCGAGGATCCCGAGGCGTAATCGGCCCCGGAGAACTTGCAGCTCCCAGGGTGATGAATCAGATATCAGATCTCTTCGCGGTAGATCGCCTTCTTGCAACGGGTGCAGATATGCTGGCGGCGAAAATCGGTCTGGTGCAGCAGGCCGACATCCAGTTGCTGATGATGGCCGCAGTGAATGCAGAAGATGATATCGCCATCAATGGCCTCCGGGTGCGCCGCCAGATACTGCTCTTTGGTGGGCAATGTCTCCCACTGGGTGGTGAAAGGGCTTTTGCGACTGCCGGTATAGTAGACCCAATAGAAAACAGCGAATACCGATATGATCAGAAAAAGCATCAGGTTATCCATCATGGTGTACCCCCGTGTTGAGGTGATGCAAGGAAGGATGAGAGAGGCTTGACCCGCCATGGAACAGGTGTGTCGAGTGGAAATTCTTGCTGCCAGCGTTCGGTCGGCAGGCAGGCTGGCGAAAGCTCAGTGCCAGGGGAAGGTGCAAATCGAGATCTATCTGGGGCGTGGCGAGAGTCTTGCCCGGCATGTTTTGCCTCCATCTATCGGCTGTGCAACCGCTGTGCCGTGTAAAGATGTTATCTGTTAGTAACGGCTATATCCATGATCCGGCTCTGGTTTTGGCTGTTTGTTGTCCCGGTTTCTGTTTACTGGCAGGGCTATGGTGTGATGGGTATCGGGGACGGATGGACAGAGGGAGGATTATTCGCCAGCACTAATGTCAGCACGAATGCCAGCGCTATGGCTGAGGGGATAGCCTGCACTGACTTCGAAATTCGCGACACATTTTACATTTTATAAACAATTTTTTGGGTGGTTGGACTGTCTCTTTGATCCAGCTCACGTTACAATGCGCGGGCCCACTTCACCTAACGCGCAAACGATTTTCAGGAGAGAAACGGATGTTGAAACGTGACATGACCATCGCCAATTATGATCCGCAATTGTGGCAGGCCATCACAGACGAGACCCGTCGTCAGGAAGAGCACATCGAGCTGATCGCGTCTGAGAACTACACCAGCCCCCGTGTCATGGAAGCCCAGGGCTCCCAGCTGACCAACAAGTACGCTGAAGGCTATCCGGCCAAGCGCTACTACGGTGGTTGCGAGTATGTCGACGTGGTCGAAACCCTGGCCATCGAGCGCGCCAAGGAACTGTTTGGTGCCACTTACGCCAACGTGCAGCCGCATTCCGGCTCCCAGGCCAACAGCGCCGTTTACATGGCTCTGTTGCAGCCGGGTGACACCGTGCTGGGCATGAATCTGGCCCATGGCGGTCACCTGACCCACGGCTCCCCCGTCAACTTCTCCGGCAAGCTCTACAACATCATCCCCTACGGTATCGATGAGTCCGGCAAGATTGACTACGACGAGATGGAGCGCCTGGCCGTTGAGCACAAGCCGAAGATGATGATAGGTGGCTTCTCCGCCTACTCAGGTATCGTTGACTGGGCCCGCATGCGTGAAATCGCCGACAAGATCGGTGCTTACCTGTTCGTCGACATGGCTCACGTAGCCGGTCTGATTGCCGCTGGTGTCTACCCGAACCCGGTGCCCCACGCCCACGTGGTTACCTCCACTACCCACAAGACCCTGGCCGGTCCCCGTGGTGGTTTGATCCTCTCCGCCGCTGACGACGAAGATCTGTACAAGAAGCTGAACTCAGCCGTCTTCCCGGGCGGCCAGGGCGGCCCGCTGATGCATGTCATCGCCGGTAAAGCCGTGGCGTTCAAAGAGGCGCTGGAGCCCGAGTTCAAGACCTATCAGGCTCAAGTCGTCAAAAACGCCAAAGCCATGGCGGCGACCTTCATCGAGCGCGGTTACAAGATCGTCTCAGGCGGTACCGACAACCATCTCATGCTGGTTGACCTGATCGGCCGTGAGCTGACCGGTAAAGAAGCCGATGCCGCTCTTGGCAAAGCCAACATTACAGTCAACAAGAACTCGGTGCCGAACGACCCGCGTTCCCCGTTCGTCACCTCAGGTGTGCGGATCGGTACCCCGGCCATCACCCGCCGCGGTTTCAAGGAAGCAGAGTCCATCCATCTGACCAACTGGATCTGTGACGTGCTGGACAACCATGACAACGACGAAGTGCTGGCCAACACCCGCGAAAAGGTGCTGGATATCTGCCGTCGTTTCCCGGTTTATGCCTGATACACCAGCCATGCTGGTTTGAGACCAATGCCACCTGCGGGTGGCATTGTTTTTTCTGTTTCGGCCCCGCCATGGGCGCCGAGCTTGTGCAGACATAGGAGGCATAATGCCAGCCCAGCCCGGGATCACAGATGACGATCTGATCGTGTCCATCCGTGCCCAGTACCATTTTCGCGATAGTCCGGAGGGGCTGCTGGCATGGGATGTACGGCGTCTGGTGCGGTTGAGCCAAGGCTTGCCGGTGCAAGCTGTGCCATTGGTACAGATTGCCGAGCTGGATACCGATCACTGGTACGGACACGGCGTGGCCAGACCCACGGTGCGCAGCATAGCCGAGCATTGTCAGTTGATTGCCAGTGCTTCCCTTGCCTATCCCATCATTCTGGATAGTGCAGGTCGGGTCATGGATGGCATGCACAGGGTGTGCAAGGCATTGATAGAGGGACACACTCACATTGATGCGGTGCAGTTTGCGCAAGATCCGGTACCCGACCACGCAGGTTGTGAGCCCGACGACTTGCCCTATGACGACTGAGCTCAAGGTTGACTGAAGGGTTGAATATCGCCTTGCTGGCGGTATTTTTTTAGCTGGAGAAAGTGCGATGAAGAGAGTGCTGGAAATCCGCAGTTATCGGCTCAAGGCGGGGAGCCGCGCCGCGTTTCATGCGCTGGTGACCGAGCAGAGCATGCCACTGCACCGTAAATGGGGGATGGATGTGGTGAGCCACGGTCCCTCCATGCATGATCCGGATGCCTATTTTCTGATGCGGGCATACGATGATCTTGCGCATCTGATCGCTTCCCAGGCGGCATTCTATGCAACGGATGCCTGGCGAGAAGGCCCGAGAGACGCCATTGTTGCGCTGATCGAAGCGGATGCAAATACCGTCATCTGCTTGCCTGCAACGGCCATAGAGGGACTTCGCATCCCCTGAAGTGTTTAAGGAATATAGACGGTGACATATTGTTTTTCTGGGCTTTTACCGGTTTTGGATGGCCGTGCTACACTGGCCCGCCAAGATCCTGCCCCTGTGGGGCAGGTGCCCTGTTTGTTAACGCCGGAGGTCCGATGCATTGCCCTTTCTGTAGTGCGGTTGATACCAAGGTGATCGATTCCCGTCTGGTGGCAGAAGGCCATCAGGTACGCCGCCGTCGTGAGTGCCTGCTCTGTCACGAGCGCTTCACCACCTTCGAGATGGCCGAGCTGGTGATGCCCCGTGTCATCAAGTCCAACGGTTCCCGCGAGCCCTTCAATGAAGAGAAGCTGCGTGGTGGCATCCTGCGGGCGCTGGAGAAGCGACCCGTGAGCATGGAGGCCATCGAAAAGGGGGTCAACCATATCAAGTCCTGCCTGCGAGCCACCGGTGAGCGCGAAGTCGCCTCCCAGCTGGTGGGCAATCTGGTGATGGATGAGCTCAAGAGCCTGGACAAGGTCGCCTATATCCGTTTTGCCTCCGTCTATCGCAGCTTCGAGGACATCCGCGAGTTCGGCGAAGAGATCGCCAAGCTGGAGAAATAAGCTTCCCAATGTCCGGTTACGCTGCGCTAATCGAACCTACAACGCCCATTTTCTCGCTTTGAACGGGAGCCCAGATGTTTAGTCAAGATGATTACCAATGGATGAATCGGGCCCTTGAACTGGCCCGCCGCGGCCGCTATACCACTGCCCCCAATCCCTGTGTCGGCGCCGTGCTGGTGAAAGCCGGCGTTGTGGTCGGCGAGGGATGGCACAAACGAGCCGGAGAACCCCATGCAGAGATCTATGCCCTGCATGAGGCCGGTGACGAAGCCCGTGGTGCGACCGTTTATGTGACCCTGGAGCCCTGCTCCCATCATGGCCGCACCCCCCCTTGCGCCGAGGCGTTGATCAAGGCCGGGGTGACCCGGGTGGTGGCGGCCATGGTCGACCCCAACCCCGAGGTGGGCGGGCGTGGTCTGCGGATGTTGTCGGAAGCGGGTATCAAGACCGATTTTGGCTTGCTGTCGAGCGAAGCCGAGGCGCTCAATCCGGGCTTCTTCAAGCGTATGCGTACCGCTTTTCCGCTGGTGACCGTCAAACTCGGTGCCAGCCTCGATGGCCGCACCGCCATGGCAAGCGGCGAGAGTCAGTGGATAACGGGCCCCCTGGCCCGTGCCGATGTGCAGCGGCTGCGCGCCGGTCACGACGCCGTGCTCTCCAGCGCCGAAACCGTGCTGGCCGATGGCGCCTCCCTGACAGTGCGTTGGGATGAGCTGCCCCCTTCTCTCAAGGCCACTTATGCCAAAGAGACGCTGCGCCAGCCTCTGCGGGTCATCGTCGATTCCCGGAACCGGCTGACCCCGGACTTGCCCCTGTTCCAGAGCACAGGCCCTGTCTTGCTGGCCCGTCACAAGGCGGCTGGCGACTGGCCTGAATGGGTGCAGCAACTGGAGCTGCCCCTGCTGGATGGCAAGCTGGATCTGGTCAGCCTCTTTATGCTGCTGGCCAAGCGGAACATCAATTCCGTACTGGTGGAAGCCGGCCCCAGGCTTTGCGGTGCCCTGCTGGACAAGGGGCTGGTGGATGAGCTGGTGCTTTATCAGGCGCCGAAACTGATGGGGGATGAGGGGCGTGGCCTGTTCCATCTGCCAGTGCTCACCCGTCTTTTCCAGGCGCCCAAGCTCTGCATCAAGGATGTGCGGCTGGTGGGACAGGATATCCGCATCACCGCCAGGATAGCCTGATTTTCCAATCGTTATCGGGGGCCGAACCGGCCCCGTCATCATCAAGGTGATCTGCATGTTTACCGGAATTATCGAAGCGGTGGGAACCCTTGCCGCGCTGCGCCGCCAGGGCGAGGACATGGCGCTCACAGTCCACGCGCCGACGCTGGATTTTGGCGACGTCAAGCTGGGCGACTCCATTGCCACCAACGGCGTCTGCCTGACCGTGATTGGTCTTGGCGACAAGAGTTACACCGCCGATGTGTCGCTGGAAACCCTGTCTCGTACCGGCTTCGCCGCGGCCAAAGTCGGCGATCCCGTCAATCTGGAGAAGGCCTTGATGCCGACCTCCCGGCTTGGCGGCCATCTGGTCTCCGGTCATGTGGACGGGGTGGGTGAGGTGAAGAGCAAGTCCAGCAGCGGTCGTGCCATCGAATACTGGATCAAGGCACCGGCGGAACTCTCCCGCTACATCGCCGAGAAGGGGTCGATTGCGGTAGATGGCATCAGCCTGACGGTCAATGCCGTGCAGGGGGACTTGTTTCGCCTCACCATAGTGCCGCACACCGCCCAGGAGACCACCATAGCCCGCTGGAAACCGGGTCACAGGGTAAATCTCGAGGTGGATCAGATAGCCCGTTATCTGGAGCGGCTGATGCAAGGCAAGGCGCAGGACGCTGCTACCTCCAGCCTGACTCTGGAGAAACTGGCCCAGTCCGGTTTCCTGTAAGTGGCGAAACAGCTGACCAAAACGATTTTCTGTGATCCCGCTCTGATTGAAATGGGGCCCAGAGCCCCCATCTAGAGCAACATAATTCTGTATCAAAGTGAGCCTCCGGGCTCAATCCCCGAAGCAAGTTGATGGAGTAGCCCATGGCGCTGAGCACAACCCAGGAAATCATTGCCGATATCAAGGCTGGCAAGATGGTGATCCTGATGGATGACGAAGACAGGGAGAACGAAGGGGACCTCATCATGGCCGCCTCCTGTGTCCGCCCGGAGGATATCAACTTCATGGCCCGTTACGGCCGTGGCCTCATCTGTCTGACCCTGACCCGTGATCGCTGCAAGCAGCTGGCGCTACCGCTGATGGTTGATCGCAACAATGCCCAGTTCTCCACCGCCTTTACCGTGACCATAGAAGCGGCCGAAGGGGTGACGACCGGTATCTCCGCCGCCGATCGCGCGGTGACCGTACAGGCCGCCGTGGCGCCCGATGCCAAGGCCGCCGACCTGGTGCAGCCGGGCCACATATTCCCGCTGATGGCGCAGGATGGTGGCGTGCTGACCCGCGCTGGCCACACCGAAGCGGGCTGCGACCTGGCCCGTCTTGCCGGTTACGAGGCGGCTTCCGTCATCGTCGAGATCCTCAACGAGGATGGCTCCATGGCCCGTCGTCCGGATCTGGAAGTATTCGCCGAGCAGCACGGCATCAAGCTTGGCACCATCGCCGACCTCATCGAGTACCGCAACCAGCACGAAACCACGGTGGAGAAAGTGGCCGAGTGCAAACTGCCTACCGAATATGGGGAGTTCGAGCTCATCACTTTCCGCGACACCATCGACAATCAGGTGCACTTTGCCCTGAAGAAAGGCGACATCCAGACCGAGCAGCCGACCTTGGTGCGGGTGCACCTGCACGATGTGCTGAGCGATCTGCTGTTGACCGACCGCCATGCCGCCCGCAGCTGGCCCTTGCCCAAATCCATGGCCCGCATCTCCCAGGAAGGCGGCGTGCTGGTGATCCTGGGGGCCGAGGCCCATGGCGCCGAGTTGCTGGCGCGGGTCAAGGGCTTCGAGGCCGCCGACAAGGGGCTGCAACCGGAAGGGGCAAAGTGGCAGGGTACTTCGCGTCGGGTCGGTGTCGGCTCCCAGATCCTCAAGACCCTGGGGGTTGGCAAGATGCGGCTCTTGAGCTCACCGAAAAAATACCACGCCCTCGGCGGTTTCGGTCTGGAAGTGGTGGAATACGTCGGCGAATAAGCACGTCGCCCGAATGACATAGCGATCATGGCCGTCCGTTGCGGCCATGGTTTTTGTCGTGGGTCTGTTGTGCTAGAATATGCGCACTTTTGACTCCGGCCCCTTTTGATTGCACAGATACAGGATTTCCAATGAAGGTTATCGAAGGAAATATCGCCGCTCCTGAGGCGCGCGTTGCTATTGTCGTTGCCCGTTTCAACAGCTTCATCAACGAAAGCCTGGTAGACGGTGCTGTGGACGTACTGAAGCGTCAAGGTCAAGTCCAGGACAGCAATCTCACCCTGGTACGCGTGCCGGGCGCCGTCGAAATTCCCTTGGCTATCAAGAAGCTGGCCAAGAGTGGTCAATACGACGCCATAGTCGCGCTGGGCACCGTCATCCGTGGTGGCACCTATCACTTCGAGCTGGTGGCAAGCGAGAGCAGCAAGGGCATGGCCCAGGTAATGATGGAATATGAAATTCCCGTTGCCTTCGGCGTACTGACCACCGAAAACATTGAACAAGCCATCGAGCGAGCCGGTACCAAGGCGGGTAACAAGGGTGCAGAGGCTGCACTGAGCGCGCTCGAAATGATCAACGTCCTGAAACAGCTGGACGTGTAACGAGGAGAAGTACATTGAAACCGTCCGAGCGCCGTAAAGCCCGCCATTGCGCCACCCAGGCCATCTACCAGTGGCAGATGACCAGGGCCAACGTGGGCGACATCGAAGAGCAGTTCAAGATCGATCAGGACACCAAGGGTGTGGACCTGAACTATTTCCGCGATCTGCTATTCGGGGTAGCCCTCCACTGCAACGAGCTGGACAAGGTGTTTGCACCTTTCCTCTCCCGTCCGCTGGAAGAAGTGGACATGGTGGACAAGGCGATCCTGCGTCTGGCGACCTATGAGCTGACCCGTCGCGATGATGTGCCGCCCCGTGTGGTGATCAACGAAGCGATCGAGCTGGCCAAGGCCTTTGCTGCCGATGACAGCCACAAGTTTGTCAACGGTGTACTGGACAAGGTGATCAAGACGCTGAACAAGCGTTGATCCTGATGTCCATCAGCATCACGAGCGTGTTTACGGCTTCGCAGCAAGATCGTGAACCGCTTTGAAGAGAGGAGCCAGCCTAACCGCTGGCTTTTTATTGCATGGGTGAATTTGAGCTGATTGATAAGTACTTCAAGATCCCCCACGCCCGCAAGGACGTGGTGATGGGCCCTGGAGATGACTGCGCCCTGCTGACCCTGCCAGCGGATACCCAGCTGGCGGTGAGCACAGACACCCTGGTGAGCGGCGTCCATTTTTTTCCCGACATGGATCCGGTGGATCTTGGCTACAAGGCGCTGGCGGTCAATTTGTCCGATCTCGCCGCCATGGGGGCCGAGCCGCGCTGGGTGTCGCTGGCGCTGACCCTGCCCGCCATCAATGAGAGCTGGGTCGCAGGTTTTGCCGAAGGCTTTCTGGAGTTGGCCGAATACTACAATGTGGCGCTGGTGGGCGGTGACATGACCCGCGGCCCGCTTTCCATCACAGTCTCGGTGAAGGGATCCGTTCCCGCAGGCCGGGCCCTGATGCGCAGTGGTGCCAAGGCCGGTGATGGCATCTATGTGACCGGTACCCTGGGGGATGCTGCCCTGGCGCTCTCCCATCTGCTTGGCAAGCGCACCCTCAACGAGAACCAGCTGGCCGCCGTGCTGCCTAGGCTCGATCATCCCCATCCCCGTATTCTGGCCGGCCAGGCCCTGCGCGGGCTGGCGGGCAGTGCGCTGGATCTTTCAGATGGGCTTTCCTCGGATCTCGGTCACATCCTCAAGGCCTCCGGCGTGCGTGCCCAGATTGACCTTGGTCTGCTGCCCCTCTCGCCCGTGCTGCAGGATGCGGTCTCGGAGCTGGATGCCTGGCAGCTGGCGCTGGCCGGGGGCGATGACTACGAGCTCTGCTTCACCGTGCCCGAAGAGTATCGCGGCGCGCTGGACACGGCGCTCGCCAACTGTGGCGTCAAGTTCACCCGGATCGGCCGCATTCTGGCCGGTGAACCGGGTATCGACTATGTTCGCGGCGAGCAAACGGTCGAGCTGCAACTGACAGGCTGGGATCACTTCGCATGACCTTGTTTATGATAAAGCCCGAGCTGAAAAGGCTGAACCTGAAGAACCCGCTCCATTTTCTGGCGGTGGGGTTTGGCTCCGGCCTCTCTCCCAAAGCGCCGGGCACCATGGGGACGCTGGCCGCCATACCGCTTTACCTGCTGGTGAGCGGGCTTTCCACTCCCTGGTTCATTGCCCTGCTGGTGGTGGGTTTCGTGGCGGGTATTCGCATCTGCCAGAGTGCCACCGACGCCATCGGTATGCCGGATCACGGCGCCATCGTCTGGGATGAAGTGATCGGCTTTGGTGTTACCATGATAGCGGCGCCAGCCGGCTGGCCCTGGGTGCTGGCCGGCTTCGTGCTGTTCCGGTTGTTCGATGTGTTCAAGCCCTGGCCCATCTCCTGGTTTGATCGCCGGATTCACGGCGGACTCGGCATCATGCTGGACGATCTCATCGCCGGTTTGTTCGCCCTGCTTTGTATGCAATTACTGGCATATTGGCTGGGTTGAATTGCCCTGTCAGGGGGATGACCACACTGGCATTCCCCTATATACCACTGTTTAATTTTCATTCACTGGCATATGCTGCCGTTTAAAAATCATTTCACATAAATATTCACTACTCATTCGAAGCTTAATGCTATTGTGCTGATAGTGAATATTCCCGCCTGTTGAGCCTTTGTTGAAAGTAAAAGCACTAAAAATGATTGATGATGGTCATATAGTCTGGTTATGTGACATAAGTCATCATTTATGACTATTGAAGTGGCCACTGACTAGGCAAAGTATTGCGAAATTGTATAACCCGATCATTTACACTCGCGGTTAAACCGTCTAAGTTACTCGCGGGTTATTCCAAAAAAATGCAAAAAACCCGCCCGGATCGCTGGTTTAACTGCCTCATGGATTGAGCGTTTCTTACTCAGAACAAGCACTCAAGATAAGTACCAAGGCAAACCGGCATCTGCGGCTGATTTACGGACGAATGATTTGGGACGGATGTCCCCCGCAGAGGTAAACATGTCCTTGCTCGAAGTGAAAAACTTGCGGATCGAGTACCCCTCCCGCTATGGGGTGCTGGCCGCGGTCAAAGATCTCTCTTTGTGTGTCGAAAAAGGGGAGATCGTCGGTGTGGTAGGCGAATCTGGCGCCGGAAAGTCCACCATAGGCAACGCCGTCATCGACCTGCTGAGCCCACCGGGTCGCATCGCCCGTGGTGACATCTATCTCAACGGCGAACTCATCTCCGGCAAGAGCCAGAACGAGATGCGAGCCATCCGTGGTTCCCGCATCGGTTTCATCTTTCAAGATCCCATGACCTCCCTCAACCCCTTGTTCACCGTTGAACAGCAGTTGGTGGAAACCATTCTGGCCAATACTGAGCTCTCTCGCGACGCGGCTTTTGCCAAGGCCCTCGAGCTGATGGGGGCTGTGGGGATCCCGCAGCCCGAGCTGCGCATCAAGCAGTATCCGCACCAGTTCTCAGGCGGCATGCGTCAGCGGGTCGTTATCGCCATCGCCCTGAGTTGCGATCCCGAGCTCATCATTGCCGATGAACCGACCACGGCCCTCGACGTCTCCATTCAGGATCAGATCCTCCAGCTCATCCGCAACCTCTGCAAAGAGCGCCAGGTGGGCTGCATGCTGGTGACCCACGACATGGGAGTGGTTTCCAACGTGACCGACAAGGTGGCGGTCATGTACCGCGGTGATCTGGTGGAGTTTGGGACCACTGAACAGGTACTGGGTCGCCCCAGTCATCCTTATACCCGCAGCCTCATCTCGGCAGTGCCCCGCTCGGACGTCAAGCTGGTGCGCTTCCCGCTGGTCTCCTACATCGAAGATGCCAGTGCGCCTGATACCAATATCGATCTCAAGACTCACTGGCTCGGTCAGAGTCAGGATGAGCGCACTTACGAAGGGGCCCTGCTGCGGGTGGAGAACGTGGACCTGAGGTTTGTCACCAAGGATTCCATCTTCCCGAGCCGCCGCCAGTACGTGCGGGCCTGCAACAACATCAGCTTCGAGATCTTCGAAGGGGAGACCTTCGGTCTGGTGGGGGAGTCGGGCTCCGGCAAGTCCACCATAGCTCGCGCCATTACAGGCCTCTATCCGCCCGATACCGGCAAGATCTTCTTCGAGGGGATCGATCTCACCGCCCTCAAGAGCGAGCGTGAGCGTCGCCCCCTGCGCCGCCAGATGCAGATGGTATTCCAGAACCCTTACTCCTCGATGAACCCGCGCATGAAGGTGCGTGACATCATCGCCGAGCCCATCCGCTTCCATAAGCTGGCGGGCAGCGAGAGCCAGATCGAGGGCATCGTCAACGACCTGCTCGATCACGTCGGACTCGGCCGTGGTGCCGGGGTCAAGTATCCCCACGAGTTCTCCGGCGGTCAGCGTCAGCGCATCTCCATCGCCCGAGCCTTGGCGACCCGGCCGCGCTTCCTCATCTGTGACGAGCCCACCTCGGCGCTGGATGTGTCGGTACAGGCCCAGATCCTCAACTTGCTCAAGGATCTGCAGCAGGAGCTTGGGCTCACCATGTTGTTCATCAGCCACGATCTGCCGGTGATCCGCCAGATGTGCGATCGCATCGGTGTGATGCAGCACGGTCATCTGGTGGAAGTGGCCGAGACCGAAAAATTGTTTACCAATGCCGAGCATGAGTACAGCTGCAAGCTGATTTCCCTCATGCCGGAATTCAAGGGAATGTCCCGTGAGGGGCTGGAAATCGCAAGCTAGGAAAGCACCGGCTCGCCGGTTTGTCTGTCAATAAGAAAGCCAAAAGCATGGAGAAAGACATGAAGAAAGGATTATCCAAGATCGCCATGGCGCTGTTCGCCGCCGGCCTCGCCTTTAACGTTTCTGCCGCCGACATCAAGGTCGCCGTAGCCTCTGATCCGACCTCGCTGGATCCCCAGGAGCAGCTCTCCGGTCAGACCCTGGAGATGTCCCACCTGGTGTTCGATCCCCTGATGCGCTGGACTCAGGATCTGCAGTTCGAGCCGCGCCTGGCCGAGAAGTTTGAGCGTATCGACGACAAGACAGTCCGCTTCCATCTGCGCAAGGGCGTCAAGTTCCACTCCGGCAACGACTTCACCGCCGATGACGTGGTGTGGAGCGTCAAGCGTTTGAAAGACTCGGTGGACTTCAAGGCCATCTTCGACCCCATCGCCGACATCAAGAAGGTGGATGATTTCACCGTTGATATCATCACCGACAAGCCCTATCCCCTGGTGCTGCAGACCGTCACCTATATCTTCCCGATGGACTCCAAGTTCTATACCGGCAAGACAGAAGCAGGTAAAGACAAGGCCGAGATCGTCAAGAACGGTGACTCTTATGCATCCACCAATGTCTCGGGTACGGGGCCGTTCAGCGTCAAGTTCCGCGAGCAGGGCGTCAAGTTGGAGTACACCCGCAACGCCAACTACTGGGACAAGAGCTCCAAGGGCAACGTTGACAACCTGACCCTGGTGCCCATCAAGGAAGATGCGACCCGTGTTGCCGCCCTGCTGGGCGGGGACGTGGATGTCATCTACCCGGTTGCCCCGAACGATCTGGAACGCGTCAAGAATGGCAAGGACACCCAGCTGGTGACCCTGTCCGGTACTCGCGCCATCATCATAGAGCTGAACCAGGGCACCAACCCTGCACTCAAAGACAAGCGCGTGCGTCAGGCGATCAACTACGCCATCAACCAGGTGGGCATCGTCGACAAGATCAACAAGGGTTTTGGTACCCCCGCTGGTCAGCTGAGCCCGAAAGGCTATGCCGGTCACAACGAAGCGCTGGTACCCCAATATGACCTGACCAAGGCCAAGGCGCTGATGAAGGAAGCGGGCTACGAACAGGGCTTCAAGATGAGCTTCATCTCCCCGGCCGCCCGTTACGTCAACGACGTCAAGATTGCCCAGGCAGTCTCCGCCATGCTGGCCAAGATCAACATCAAGGTGGATCTGAAGACCATGCCGGTGGCGCAATACTGGCCCGAGTTTGACAAGTGCGCCGCAGACATGCAGCTGATCGGCTGGCACTCGGATACCGAAGATACGGCCAACTTCTTCGAGTTCCTGACCTTCACCAAGAATGCCGAAACCGGCATGGGTCAGTACAACTGCGCCGGCTATGCCAACGCAGAAGCTGACAAGATGGTGATGGATGCCAACGCCGAGACAGATCCGGCCAAGCGTGCTGCCATGCTGCAAAAGGTGGAAGCCATGCTGATCGATGATGCTGCCTATGTGCCGCTCCATTGGGAAAATCTGGCGTATGGCGCCAAGAAAAACGCCGACATCAAGCCCATCGTCAACGTAATGAACTTCCCTTACTTCGGCGATCTGGTGGTCGGCAAGTAAGCGAGTCGCAAGGAAGGACTGAGCGGGGGTAGCCTGTGGCGACCCCCGCCATTAACAGAAGCCTGTGCCAAGACACAGGCCACGTAGAAGGACAAGCATGTTTACATTCCTGCTGAAACGGTTCTATCAGGCCGTGATAGTGATGTTCGTCATCAGCCTGGTCGCCTTCTCCATCCAGGACAACCTGGGGGATCCGTTGCGCGAGCTGGTGGGACAATCCGTCTCCGAAGCCCAGCGTCACGAATTGCGCGAGAAGATGGGCCTTAACGATCCTTTCCTCATCAAATACAGCCGCTTCTTGAAAAATGCGGTGCATGGGGATTTGGGCACCTCCTATTTCTTCAAGCGACCCGCTCTCGAGGTGATCCTCGACAAGCTGGTGGCTACCCTTGAGCTGGTGTTTGCTGCCGCGCTCATCATCGTGGTGGTCTCCATTCCACTCGGTGTCTATTCGGCGATCCGCCCGCGCAGCATCCTGACCAAGATCATCATGGCCGTGAGCAGCATAGGCATCTCCATTCCTGTGTTCCTGACCGCCATCATGTTGATGTACCTCTTCTCCATCCAGCTTGGCTGGCTGCCGGCCTATGGCCGTGGCGAGACCGCCAATGTGCTGGGCTGGGAGTCGGGTTTCTTCACCTGGGACGGTATCCTGCACCTGATACTGCCGGCCGTGTCTCTCTCCTCCATCATGCTGCCGCTGTTTATCCGGCTGGTACGCTCCGAGATGCTGGAGCAGCTCTCCTCCGAGTACGTGAAGTTTGCCCGTGCCAAGGGGCTGGACAACAACAAGGTCTACTACCAGCACGCTCTGAAAAACACCATGCTGCCGGTGATTACCGTCGGTGGCGTACAGATCGGCACCATGGTGGCCTACACCATTCTGACCGAGAGCGTGTTCCAGTGGCCGGGAACCGGTTTCCTGTTCCTTGAGGCGATCCACAGAGTGGATACGCCGCTCATCACCGCCTACGTCATCTTCGTGGGACTGATCTTCGTGGTGACCAATACCCTGGTCGACCTGCTCTACGGGTTCATCAACCCGACCGTCAACCTGACCGCCAAGGGGTAAGCGCATGAGTAACGCTGTGACTGTGAGCCCAAGCCGTTGGGCTCGATTCAAGAACTCTGATTTTGTCTACTACTTCCTGCGGGACAAGGTAGCCATGTTCAGCTTTGCTGTGTTCGTGGTGTTCGTGTTGGCGGCGCTGCTGGCGCCCTGGCTGGCACCGCACAACGTCTATGACCAGACCAGTTTTGATCTGATGGATGCGGAGCTGCCACCCTCCTGGCTGGATGGTGGTGAAGAGCGCTTCTGGCTTGGTACCGACAACCAGGGGCGTGATATCTGGAGCACTATCCTCTATGGCGCTCGCATTTCGCTCTCCATCGGCCTGTTTGCGGTGGGGTTGCAACTGGTGCTCGGCATCGTCATTGGCCTGATCGCCGGTTACTTCGGTGGCCGCATCGACAATCTGCTGATGCGCTTTGCCGATGTGCAGCTGTCGTTCTCCACCATGATGGTGGCCATCATCATCTCCGCCATCTTCCAGGCAACCTTTGGCTCCGAGTTCTACTCGAAGTTTGCCATCCTGATGCTGGTGGTGATCATCGGCATTGCCGAGTGGCCTCAGTATGCCCGGACTGTGCGTGCCTCTGTGCTTGCCGAGAAGAAGAAGGAATATGTGGAAGCGGCTAAGGTGATGGGGTTCCGTGCTCCGCGCATCATGTTCCGTCACATTCTGCCGAACTGCCTGTCGCCCATTCTGGTGATTTCCACCGTTCAGGTGGCCAACGCCATCATGAGCGAGGCTGCTCTCTCCTTCCTCGGATTGGGGATGCCGGTGGATCAACCTTCGCTGGGCTCGCTCATCAGTGTCGGCTTCAACTACATCTTCTCGGGCTCCTGGTGGATCACCGCCTTCCCCGGCATCTGTCTGGTGGTGCTGGTGCTGGTCATCAACCTGCTGGGTGACTGGCTGCGGGATGTGTTTAACCCGAAGATCTACAAGGGCTGATAAAAACCTGTCCTCACACTTACTGCGAGGGCGTGAACAAGGCTCATGTGCTGGAACCAAAGAGTGCTCACGTATGTCTATATGCTCCGGTTCCTGAGCAGCTTGTAACCTTGCTGACGCCCTTCTCGCGACAGTGTGTGCACAGGTTTGAAATAATGGATAACAAGAAGGGCGCCATCAGGCGCCCTTCTTTATTTGCTCGTCAACGAGCCTGTTCAGGTCAACAGCCAGGCCTCTATGCTGGCTTGAATGCCCGTGCTGTCGAGTCCCAGCAGCGCATAGATCTCCTCCTGGGTGCCTTGCTCCACGAAGCGATCCGGCAGGCCCAGATTGAGCACCGGCTTGCACTGCTTGTTGCGCATCAGCAGCTCGTTCACTGCAGAGCCGGCGCCACCCATGATGGCGTTGTCCTCTATGGTCACGAACTGGTCGTGGCTGGCGGCAAGCGACAGCACCAGCGCTTCATCCATCGGCTTGACGAAGCGCATGTCCACCAGGGTGGCATCCAGCGCCTCGGCGGTAGCCCTGGCCTGCAGCAGCAGGGTGCCGAACGCCAGTATGGCGGTGCCTTTGCCCTCGCGAATGACACGGCCCTTGCCCAGTTCGAGCGCCTGCATCTCGGTCTGCACCTCGATACCTGTGCCACTGCCACGGGGATAACGCACCGCAGCCGGCTGGTTGCACTGATAGCCGGTGTAGAGCATCTGGCGACACTCGTTCTCGTCGGACGGGGTCATGACGACCATGTTGGGCACGGTGCGCAGAAAGCTGATGTCGAACGCTCCCTGATGGGTCGGCCCATCTGCACCCACCAGACCAGCCCTGTCGATGGCAAACAGCACCGGCAATGCCTGCAGCGCCACATCATGGATCACCTGGTCATAGGCCCGTTGCAGGAAGCTGGAGTAGATGGCAACCACAGGTTTCTTGTCGGCGATGGCAAGGCCGGCGGCGAAGGTGACCGCATGCTGTTCGGCGATAGCCACATCAAAGTAGCGATCCGGATACTGCTGGCTGAACTTGACCAGCCCCGAGCCCTCGCGCATGGCGGGGGTGATGCCGACCAGCTTCTCGTCTTTCGCCGCCATGTCGCACAGCCACTGGCCGAAGATGGCGGAGAAGCTTGGCTTGCCGCCACTCGCCTTGGGCAATGTGCATTCGTCCGGATCGAACTTGGGCACACCGTGATAACCGATGGGGTCTTTCTCTGCGGGCTCATAGCCCTTGCCCTTCTTGGTCTTGACGTGCAGCAGCTGCGGGCCCTTGAGATTGCGCATGTTGCGCAGGGTCTCGACCAGCGCCTCAATGTCATGGCCGTCGATGGGGCCTATGTAGTTGAAGCCGAACTCCTCAAACAGGGTACCGGGTACTACCATGCCCTTGAGGTGCTCTTCGGCCCGTTTGGCCAGCTCCTTGACCGGCGGCAGCCCCGCCAGCACCTTCTTGCCACCCTCGCGGATAGTGGTGTAGAGCTTGCCAGACATGATGCGGGCCAGATGGTTGTTCAGCGCCCCCACATTCTCGGAGATGGACATCTCGTTGTCGTTGAGCACCACCAACATGTCCTTGTGGACATCGCCGGCGTGGTTGAGCGCCTCGAATGCCATGCCGGCGGTGATGGCGCCGTCGCCAATCACTGCCACCACCTTGCGACCCAGGCCCTCGCTCTCGGCGGCAACGGCCATGCCGAGCGCCGCACCTATGGAGGTGCTGGAGTGACCGACCGAGAGCACGTCATACTCGCTCTCGCCGCGCCAGGGGAAGGGGTGCAGGCCGTCTTTCTGACGAATGCTCTGCATCCGGTCGCGACGCCCGGTCAGTATCTTGTGGGGATAGGCCTGATGACCCACGTCCCACACCAGCCGATCGAACGGGGTGTTGTAGACGTAGTGCAGCGCTACCGTCAGCTCGACGGTGCCGAGCCCGGAGGCTAGATGACCACTGGAGCGACTCACCGAACGCAGCAGATATTCACGCAGTTCGTTACACAGCAGCGGCAGCCGTTCGTAGGGCAGGGATCGCAACTCGACCGGCGTATCCGCGAGGGCCAGGTTGGGGAAATTGCTTATATCAACGCTCATATTGTTACTGTTATCCAGCGTTTAGTGGGTTCGCTCAATGATGTAATCGGCAAACGCTTCCAGAATGTCGGTATTGTAGGGCAAAGATTGCAAGGCTGTTAAGGCTTTACCGTGCAGTTCGCGAGCCAGCTCACGGGCATTGTCGAGTCCGAGCAGGGCCGGATAGGTACTTTTTTCCTGTGCCAGATCAGAGCCTTGTGGCTTGCCCAGTGTCACTGTATCCCCTGTAATGTCGAGGATGTCATCCTGTACCTGGAAAGCGAGCCCTATGGCTGCCGCGTACGTTTGCAGTGTCGCCAGTGTGGAGTCGTCTATGTCGGCCTTGCACAGGGCACCGAGTGCCACTGCGCATTCGATCAGGGCGCCAGTCTTGTGGCGATGCACCTGCTCCAGCTCGGGGAGGCTGATCTGGCGGCCTTCGGCCTGCAGATCCAGTGCCTGTCCGCCACACATGCCAAGGTAGCCGGAGGCGCGGGCCAGGGTGCTCAGCATACGTACCCGGTTGGCCAGAAGCCGGTCGGGCAGGGGATGATCTGCCAGAATGGAGAAGGCCAGGGTCTGCAAGGCATCACCGGCCAGGATGGCGGTGCCTTCATCAAATGCCTTGTGTACTGTCGGTTGACCACGACGCAAGTCATCGTTGTCCATGGCGGGCAGATCGTCGTGCAGCAGCGAGTAGGCATGAATGCACTCCACTGCCGCGGCAGGGCCATCCAGCAGCTCGCGTTCGACGCCCAGCATCTCCCCCACGGCATAGACCAGGAAGGGGCGCACCCGCTTGCCGCCGAGCAGCAGGCCATAGCGCATGGCATCGCGCAGACGCGGGGCCATGGCGGGCAAGGATTCAAGTTGTGCAGACAGACAGTCGTCAATACGTTGCCGATGCAGACGGGAAAAATCGTCCAGCGTCACTCATTCCTCTCCTTGCTCTGGCTGGAAGGGGACTGCTTGCTCAGTGCCATCGGCCTGAGTCAGCAGGATCTGGATCTTCTGTTCGGCCTGTTCCAGCTTCTGCTGCCCAGCCCGTACCAGATGGACACCCTGTTCGAATTGCTTGAGCGCCTCTTCCAGCGGTAAGGAACCTTGTTCCAGTTGATGAACTATGGTTTCCAGCTCTTCCAGAGTGGCATCAAAACTCAGGCGGTCGATTTTCTTACTGGCCATGTTCATCCTCGGGGATTGAAAAAAACGGCTTATCTTAACATCGACGACGCACAGGGGGGAGGCAGAAAAGCACAGTCGGCTTAAACTCTCGGAAAAGTGGCCGATAATAAGCCATCTTGTGGGTAAGGAAAAATATGGCGGCCCTTGCCGCTTGGTGCGTAATAGCAGAAAATTCAACAAACTATCATAGACATCAGAACCGGTGACAGGAGTAGGGACGTGGATCTAGGCAGTCTGATAGGCATAGTGCTCGGCTTTGGGGTGGTGGGTTATGCCATGGTGCTGGGCGGTGGCGTCGGCATGTTTGTGGATGTTCCCTCCATTCTGATCACTTTTATGGGCTCAATTTTTATTGGCATGATGAAGTTCAACATCGGCCAGTTTTTTATGGCATTCAAGGTCGCTGGCAAGGCCTTCATGTACAAGGGGGACAAGCTCGATGACCTGATCCTCAAGTCCGTCGAGCTGGCCGATGCGGCTCGCAAAGGGGGCTTTCTTGCACTGGAAGCGGCCGAGATCCCCAATACCTTCATGAAAAAGGGGATCGACATGCTGGTCGATGGTCATGATGCGGACGTGGTGAGATCTGTGATGGAAAAAGACATAGACCTCACCGAGGAGCGGCACACCAATGCCACCAAGGTCTTTCGGGCGCTGGGGGACTTGGGCCCCGCCATGGGCATGATAGGTACTCTGGTGGGGCTTGTTGCCATGCTTTCCAACATGAGTGATCCCAAATCCATCGGGCCTGCCATGGCGGTTGCCTTGTTGACCACCCTTTATGGGGCCATCCTTGCCAACATGTTTGCCATTCCCATCGCGGACAAGCTTGATTTGCGCAATTCGGAAGAACGGCTCAGTCGCTCGCTTATCCTCGATGCCATCATGGGGATCCAGGATGGTCAGAACCCCAGGGTGATAGAGTCCCTGCTCAAGAATTATCTGCATCAATCCAAGCGTGAGCAGGCAACGGAGTAATCTTCGCCATGGCAAAATGCAAGTGTCCGCCTCCCGGTCTCCCCGCATACATGGGGACCTTCGCCGATCTCATGTCATTGCTGATGTGTTTCTTCGTACTGCTGCTCTCTTTTGCCGAGATGGATGTACTCAAGTTCAAGCAGATCGCCGGTTCTATGAGAAATGCTTTTGGTGTGCAGAGCATTCTGGAAGTGAAAGACATTCCCAAGGGAACTTCCGTCATCGCCCAGGAGTTCAGGCCGGGTCGCCCTGAGCCGACCCCTATCGACACCATCATGCAACAGACTATCGACATGACCCAGACGGAGCTTGATTTTCAGCCCGGTGACGCCGATCAGGCGGGTGGGCATGACAAGACTGATGGGCAGTTGAGTGGTGGCGATACCCAGCAAGAGGCGCAAAAGCAGCAGGAAGCACAGAAGCAGCAAGAGCAGTCAAATGCACTGGCGAAGGCGCTGGCCGAGCAGATGAAAGCCCAGATTCAAGATGGCGCCATCGAGGTGGAAGCCCTTGGTCAGCAGATTATCATCCGGATCCGTGAGAAAGCAGCCTTCCCGGCCGGTTCGGCTTTCTTGCAACCCCAGTTCTGGCCGGTTATTCGCAAAGTCGCCAGCTTGTTGAAAGATGTGCCAGGCGAGATAACCGTGTCGGGCCACACCGACAACATAGCGACCGAAAATGAGCTGTTTCAATCGAACTGGGATCTCTCATCCCAGCGTGCGGTGGCGGTGGCTCACCAGATGATCAAGGTGCCTGGCTTTGACGGTAAACGGTTGGTGGTGCAAGGCATGGCCGATTCCCAGCCCCTGGTGCCCAACACCAATCCGGACAATCGGCGTATGAACCGGCGAGTGGAGATCTCCATCATGCAGGGCAAACCGACAGTGTCGGCCCCGATTGGCGTCTCTGAACCCAAGCAGAATTGAGTGCAAAGCGCGATCCCGCTCGCAGGGACTGACATGGATTTTGTGCTGGCTTCATATTAAGATGCCCCATCCGAACCGATAGCTGCGGCTCTCTTTGATTGCCGCAGCTTCTCTTTTTCAAGCAACCCAGGTTTCGACTATGAATCATACTCCGATGACTGTTCGCGGCGCGGAAAAGCTGCGTGAAGAACTCGACTATCTGAAGAGCGAGCTTCGTCCGCAGATAATCGAAGCGATTGCAGATGCCCGTGAACATGGCGATCTGAAAGAAAACGCCGAATACCATGCCGCCCGTGAGCAGCAAGGTTTCTGTGAAGGTCGCATTCAGGAAATTGAGAGCAAGCTCTCCAATGCCCAGGTGATCGATGTCACCAAGATTGCCAACAATGGTCGCGTCATCTTCGGTGCAACCGTGACTCTGCTCAAGAGCGAGACGGAAGAAGAAGTGGTCTACCGTATCGTGGGTGACGACGAGTCGGACATCAAACAGAACATGATCTCCGTGAACTCGCCCATTGCCCGAGCCTTGATCGGCAAGGAAGTGGACGATGTCGTCATCGTCAAGACGCCGGCTGGCGATGTGGAATACGAGATCTTGGCCGTCGCCTACCTCTGATATGAGGTGATGCCTGAAACAGGGGAGCACGGCTCCCCTGTTTGTATTTAGCGGGGTTGGTAAGCCTGGGTGAACGCATCCTGATGGCGCTGGAACATCCAGCTTCGCAGTCGTTCCAGGTCTGGCTTGGCCATCTGGAAGTGGAGTGCCCAGCCTTGTACGCCATTGCGCTGATGGATATGCCTGATCAGCTCGGCGCAGAGGGGGAGAGGGGCCAGTTCATGAATGAGCAGGGTACCGCTGAGAGTGGTGCCGACGGTCAGTCTGGTCGGCAAGCCTTCCACTACAAGCCCATCCAGCGACAGACTGTGTACCAGATATTCGGTTTCGGCCATCTTGAAGCGGGCTTTTTCATCCAGGCGCCAGGCGCGCAGATGGGGGTAGCCCAGCTCCTTGATGACGGGAGCGGCGATGCGTGGTTCGACAAAGCCATCGTCTCCCTGCGTGAAACGCAGCGGAAATCGGAGTTGATGCCCGGCAAAGCGGGCTTCGAGTACCAGCTGATCGGCGCGTTGCAACAGCCCGAGCAAGGGAGTGGCGAGATAACCGCTCAGGGATTGTCCGGCGGCCATCTCCTGATCGCTCCCCAAGTCCCGTAGCATGGCCAGTTCATCTTCGGTGAGAATCTGATGGTGATCCATAGCGGGTATCCAGGAGTATTCATCGCAGGTTAAGGGCCTGGCGACTACTTTGGCAAGCGACTTGGGAAGAAGAGAAATGAAGGAAAGAGCGAGGCTCTTTCCTGTTACTTGCGGGGCAGCTGGATTTTTGGCTCGTTGGCCTGACGGTAGATGGTCAGCACGTGGCCGATGCTCTGTACCTTGACCGCGCCGGTTTCACGGACAATTGCATCCATAACCAGTTGTTTCATCTCACGATCTTCAGACGCAACCTTAACCTTGATCAGCTCGTGGTGGTTCAGCGCCAGATCGATCTCGGCCAGTACACCTTCGGTCAGACCATGTTGACCCAAGAGGACAACGGGCTTCAGACTGTGGGCAAGGCCCTTGAGGTACTGTTTCTGTTTATTGTTGAGAATCATGGCAATTTCTTCATAAGTCAGGGTTGAAAGGGGCGTATTCTACCCCCACTTAGCCCTTAATACTAATAACCCTTGTGGTTTTTTAAAGTCGATAATCATGACCCAGAAAAAACGTTCCCCCAGCTCAACCCGCTGGTTAAAAGAACATTTCGACGATCAATACGTCAAAAAAGCCCAGAAATTGGGGCTGCGTTCCCGCGCTGTTTTCAAAATTGATGAAATTCAGGGCAAGGACAAATTGCTTCGCACCGGCATGACGGTCGTGGATCTGGGGGCAGCCCCAGGTGGCTGGTCCCAGTTCGCCGTTGAGCAGGTGGGTGACAATGGGCGAGTCATCGCCTGTGATATTTTGCCGATGGATCCCATTGCCGGTGTCGATTTCCTGCAAGGGGACTTTCGGGAGGAGACTGTACTCGGCGCTTTGCTGGACCGGGTTGGTCCGGACAAAGTGGACGTGGTCATGTCTGATATGGCGCCCAATATGAGTGGCACCCAACAGGTGGATCAGGCCCGCGCCATGTACTTGATCGAGCTCGCGCTCGACATGTGCAATCAAGTGTTACGCACTAATGGCAGCTTCGTGGTGAAGGTATTCCAGGGAGAGGGGTTCGATGCCTATCTCAATGAAATTCGTAAGCTTTTCTCTGCTGTCAAGATTCGTAAACCAGACTCGTCTCGTGCTCGTTCACGAGAAGTCTACATTGTGGCTACCGGTTTTAAACTGTAGTACCCTAACCTTCATCGTTAACTGTCAGTCTGCGAGGTCATTGATTTGAGTGACATGGCGAAAAACCTAATCCTGTGGCTGGTCATCGCCGTCGTGTTGATGTCGGTGTTCAATAGCTTCAGCCCCAGCGATACCACCAGTCGCCAGCTGGACTATTCCAGCTTCGTTAAAGAAGTGACCCAAGAGCAGATCCGTGAAGTGCGGATGGATGGCAAGGTCATTAATGGCGTCAAGCGCACTGGTGAACGTTTCACCACCATCATACCGGCGCCGGATCCCCAGCTGCTCAACGACATGCTCAATCACAATGTCAAAGTGATGGGTGAGAAGCCGGAAGAGCCGTCTTTGCTGACCTCTATCTTCATCTCCTGGTTCCCGATGCTGCTGCTGATCGGTGTCTGGGTCTTCTTCATGCGTCAGATGCAGGGCGGCGGTGGCAAGGGTGCCATGTCGTTTGGCAAGAGCAAGGCTCGCCTGATGAGCGAAGATCAGATCAAGACCACTTTTGCTGACGTCGCAGGCTGCGATGAAGCCAAAGATGAGGTGAAAGAGCTGGTCGACTATCTGCGCGACCCGAGCAAGTTCCAAAAACTGGGTGGCAAGATCCCGACCGGCGTACTGTTGGTAGGTCCTCCCGGTACCGGTAAGACCCTTTTGGCCAAGGCCATAGCGGGCGAGGCCAAGGTGCCTTTCTTCACCATATCGGGTTCTGATTTCGTCGAAATGTTTGTGGGTGTCGGTGCCTCCCGGGTACGTGACATGTTTGAACAAGCCAAGAAGTCGTCCCCCTGCATCATCTTCATCGATGAAATCGATGCGGTCGGTCGCCAGCGTGGCGCCGGTCTCGGCGGTGGTCACGATGAGCGCGAGCAAACCCTGAACCAGATGCTGGTCGAGATGGATGGTTTTGAAGGCAATGAAGGCGTCATCGTCATCGCAGCCACCAACCGTCCTGACGTACTGGATCCAGCCTTGCTGCGTCCGGGTCGCTTCGACCGTCAGGTTGTGGTCGGTCTGCCGGATGTGCGCGGTCGCGAGCAGATCCTGAAAGTACACATGCGCAAGGTGCCATTGGCAGATGATGTCAATGCAGCCGTGATTGCACGTGGTACTCCGGGTTTCTCCGGTGCTGATCTCGCCAACCTGGTCAACGAAGCTGCGCTCTTCTCTGCCCGTGAGAGCCGCCGTGTGGTTTCCATGGCCGAGTTCGAGAAGGCGAAGGACAAGATCATGATGGGGGCGGAACGCCGTTCCATGGTGATGAAGGAGTCCGAGAAGGAGATGACGGCTTACCATGAGGCGGGTCACGCCATCATAGGTCGTCTGGTGCCGGATCATGACCCTGTCTACAAGGTTTCCATCATACCGCGCGGTCGTGCGCTGGGTGTGACCATGTACCTGCCCGAGCAGGATCGCTGGAGCCACTCCAAGCAGCACCTGGAGTCCATGATCTCCAGCCTGTACGGTGGTCGTCTGGCGGAAGAGCTGATATACGGTGCCGAGAAGGTCTCGACCGGTGCGTCCAATGACATCGAGCGTGCGACCGACATCGCCCGCAAGATGGTGACCCAGTGGGGCATGTCCGAGCGTCTCGGCCCCATGCTCTATGCAGAAGAAGACGGCGAAGTGTTCCTCGGTCGCAGCATGGCCAAGGCCAAGCACATGTCCGATGACACTGCCAGGGTCATCGATGCCGAGGTCAAGCAGGTTATCGATCGCAACTACGCCCGCTCCAAGCAGATCTTGCTGGACAACATGGACGTACTGCACACCATGAAAGATGCCCTGATGAAGTACGAAACCATCGACGCCAAGCAGATCGATGATCTGATGGCCCGTCGCGAGGTGCGTGCTCCGAGCAACTGGCATGATGAGCACAGCGATACCCCGTCAGGTGGCGCCACTGTCGCAGAGGATGCCAAACCGGCTGTGACCGAGGCCGAGCAGGTGGCTGATGTCGATATCGACAAGGCCAATGATCTCCCGGCCAAATAAACTGTAATGATACAAACCCCGGGCTGGTCCCGGGGTTTTTCTTTATGCAAACGGAAGTGAAGATGCAGCTAATCAGCAAAGGGCTCAGCCTCTCCCTCGAACGCCCCCATGTCATGGGGATCCTCAATGTCACCCCAGACTCCTTCTCCGATGGCGGTCATTTCAATCAGATTGAACGGGCGATGGCCCATGCGCGTCAGATGGTCTCTGACGGAGCAACACTTATCGATATTGGTGGCGAGTCGACCCGTCCTGGCGCTCCTGACGTGAACGAACAGGAAGAGCTGGACAGGGTGATCCCCGTGGTCGAGCGGCTGGTCGCCGAGCTGGATGTGATGGTATCCCTCGATACCTCCAAGGCTGCCGTGATGCGCGAAGGTTGCAAGGCGGGAGCCCATCTCATCAATGATGTCAGGGCGCTGCTTGAACCCGGCGCCCTGGCGGTTGCCGCAGAAGCTGACGTACCTGTGTGTCTGATGCACATGCAAGGCCAACCGAGAACCATGCAGGCCGAACCCCATTATGATGACCTGCTGGGGGAGGTGAGGGCTTTCTTCGATGAGCGTATTGCCGCCTGTCTGGCTGCCGGGATACGGCGCCAGCAGCTGTTGCTGGACCCGGGCTACGGCTTTGGCAAGACGCTGGCACACAACTATCAACTACTGGCACAGCAGAGCAAGTTGCTCGATTACCAGCTTCCGCTCTTGGTCGGCATGTCGCGAAAGTCTATGATAGGCAACCTGCTTGGCCGACCGGTTGATGATCGGTTGGCCGGCAGCCTGGCTTGCGCGCTGATCGGGATGCAACATGGCGCCCGGATCATCCGGGTGCACGATGTGCGAGAGACCATGGATGCCCTGCGCGCCGGCTGGATGGTAATGACGGGACAAGATTTCATATCCAAATAAAAAAACGAGAACAGATAATGGCAAGAAAGTATTTCGGCACCGATGGTGTCCGCGGCAAGGTTGGCGAATTTCCGATCACCCCTGATTTCGTGATGAAGCTGGGTTGGGCAGCAGGCAAGGTGCTCTCCAAGAAGGGCACCAAGAAGGTGCTGATCGGCAAAGATACCCGCATCTCTGGCTACATGCTGGAATCAGCACTGGAAGCTGGCCTCTCCGCTGCCGGCCTCAAGGCTATTCTGATGGGTCCCATGCCCACCCCGGCCGTTGCCTACCTGACTCGCACCTTCCGTGCCGAGGCCGGTATCGTTATCAGTGCCTCACACAATCCCTTCTATGACAACGGCATCAAGTTCTTCTCCGCTGACGGTACCAAGTTGCCGGATGATGTGGAAATGGCTATAGAGGCCGAGCTGGATCACGAGATCAAGTGTGTCGAGTCCGCCGATTTGGGCAAAGCCGTGCGTATCGAGGATGCTGCTGGCCGCTATATCGAGTTTTGCAAGAGCACCTTCCCCTCCAATCTGAGTCTGGAAGGGTTGAAAATGGTGGTCGACTGCGGCAATGGCGCAACCTATCACATAGCCCCCTCCGTCTTCCGCGAGCTGGGCGCCGAGGTGATTGCCATCGGCTGCAGCCCGGATGGTCTCAACATCAATGACGGGGTCGGTTCTACCGCTCCCGACGCGCTGGCAGCCAAGGTGCTGGAGTGCAAGGCAGACCTGGGCGTGGCCTTCGACGGTGACGGCGATCGTCTGGTCATGGTTGATCACACCGGTTACATCATCGACGGCGACGAGATCCTTTACATCATTGCCCGCGATGCCCTGCGCAACGGTCGCCTCAAAGGCGGTGTGGTCGGTACTCTGATGGCCAACATGGGCCTGGAGCTGGCGTTGCAGACCCTGGGGATCCCGTTTGCCCGGGCCAAAGTGGGTGACCGCTACGTGCTGGAGATGATGAATGAGAAAGGCTGGCGTATCGGGGGTGAAAACTCAGGTCACATCATCTGCCTGGATCAGACCACGACAGGGGATGGCATAGTCGCCGCCCTGCAGGTGCTGATGGCCATCTGCACCGCCGAGATGCCGCTGGCCAAGCTGCGCTCCGGCATGAGCAAGTTCCCGCAGGTGCTGGTGAACGTCCGTTTCGCCGAGGGCAAGGATCCGCTGGCGGCTGACGCCGTCAACCAGGAAGTCGCCAAGGTGGAACAGGAGCTGGCCGGCCGTGGTCGCGTATTGCTGCGTAAATCCGGCACCGAACCCCTGATCCGGGTCATGGTGGAAGGTGAACATGAGCAACAGGTGCGCGACATGGCCCAGCGCATTGCACAACAGGTTGAATCGGCGTTTTAATGAACAAAAAGGGCGGCTTTTTAGCCGCCCTGGTTGTATCTTGTTCAAACGATTCGAAAATTCAAAAATAGCACTTGTCAGCTGACAATCCTCTGGATATTATCAGCCCCGCTTTCGCAAGGGAGTTGCCGATGGGACATCGCAAGCCGTTTGTAGCAGCCAACTGGAAGTTACACGGCAGTAGGTCGCAGTTAGAGCAGTTTACTGGCCAATGCCTGAAAGGTATTGATGAGCAAGTAGATGTGGCCTTGTGTCCATCCCATGTGCATCTCGACTTCGCCGCCGCACTGCTCAACGAGCAAAAGGTAATGAAGTTGGGGGCTCAGAATGTGAGTCAGCACCGACAAGGCGCTTATACGGGTGAAGTTTCGTGTGAGATGCTGGTTGAGGCAGGGTGTCGTTACGTACTGGTAGGGCACTCCGAGCGCAGGCGTCTCTTTGGTGAGACCAGCTTTATCGTCGCAGAGAAGTTTGCGGCAGCCAGAGCGGCAGGCTTGATCCCCATCCTCTGTTTGGGGGAGTCAGGTGCAGCGAGGCAAGCGAGAAGAGCCTTCGAGGTGATCGCTGAAGAGCTGGATATCGTCATAGAGAAAAATGGCGCGATGGCTTTCGATAATGCTATCATCGCCTACGAGCCGATTTGGGCTGTAGGTACAGGTAAATGCGCCACACCCGAGCAGGCACAAGAGGTTCATTCCTTTATACGCGGTCGCTTGGCGGAGGATACTCCGGTAATAGGTGAGAAAGTTAGAATCATCTATGGTGGGAGCGTGACACCGACCAATGCGAGAGATTTGTTTGCCCAGCCCGACGTTGACGGCGGCCTGATTGGTGGAGCAAGCCTCGATGACAAGACGTTTTTAGGAATTGTTGAAGCGGCAAAGGGTGCAAGTTAAATGTACGAAATTCTTTTAGTCGTTTATCTGCTGGTTTCACTGGCTCTGATTGGTCTGGTGATGATTCAGCAAGGTAAAGGGGCTGACATGGGCGCCTCCTTCGGCGCAGGGGCATCGAATACCGTATTCGGCTCCGGTGGTTCAGGCAGTTTCCTGACCCGAACAACAGCAGTTTTGGCTACTCTGTTCTTTCTGATTAGTTTGGTGCTTGGCTCTATGTCTAGCCACAAGGTCAAACAGGGTAGTGAATGGGAAAATCTGCAACAAACCGAACAGGTTGAGCAGACCAAAGCGCCAGTAAACAAAGATACTGACGTTCCCCAATAAGTGAGTTTTGCCGTGGTGGTGGAATTGGTAGACACGCTATCTTGAGGGGGTAGTGCTCTAGGGTGTGCGGGTTCGAGTCCCGCCCACGGCACCAATTAAGCAGTGAACTCGGGTAACCGGGTGTATTATAGTCACTCAGTCTTGTATGAAGAGAATGAACTGGCTATAATCTCGCACGATTTCGGACGCGGGGTGGAGCAGCATGGTAGCTCGTCGGGCTCATAACCCGAAGGTCGTCGGTTCAAATCCGGCCCCCGCAACCAAATTTCACGCATTTCCTACGCTCAGGAAGGCGGTCGCTGCGAGGCGACAATCAGGGTAAAGCGCCAAGCCCCGATTTGACATCGGGGCTTTTTGTTATGTGCGATTTACTCTGAATCGATATCTATCTGGGCTTTATGCCCTTTTTTTGTTTTTCGGAGGGTGACTTTGGCTACGTTGGAACAACGTTTGACCGATCTGCTCGAGGCTCCGGTCGTTGCCTTGGGTTTTGAACTTTGGGGTATTGAGTTTATCCGCGCGGGTAACCACTCCACTTTGCGTGTCTTTATCGACGGCGAGAATGGTGTGACTGTCGAAAACTGTGCTGAAGTCAGCCACCAGGTTGGCGCCATCATGGATGTCGAAGATCCCATCACAGAAGAATACTTCCTGGAAGTATCCTCCCCTGGTCTGGATCGTCCGCTGTTCAAGGTTGCCCAGTTCGAAAAATACGTTGGCCAAGAGGCGGCAGTGCAGCTGCGGATGGCAACAAATAACCGCCGCAAGTTCAAAGGCGTAATCAAAGCTGTGCAAGGCGACATGATCACCCTGACAGTAGATGGTAAGGACGACGTGTTGGCTTTCACCAATATCCAAAAAGCGAACATAGTGCCGAACTTTGGTTAACGAGGCTATCGGATATGAATAAAGAGATTTTGCTGGTCGTTGACGCTGTATCCAACGAGAAGGCGGTACCCCGCGAGAAGATTTTCCAGGCTCTGGAGACTGCGCTGGCGACTGCGACCAAGAAAAAATATGAAGGCGAGATTGAAGTTCGGGTTGAAATCGATCGCAAGACCGGTGACTACGAAACCTATCGTCGCTGGGTTGTTGTGGCCGATCAGGCTGCAATGGAGAACCCGTACGGTGAAATCACCCTCGAAGCCGCTCAGATCGAGCAGCCCGAGATCCAGCTCGGTGACTATGTAGAAGATCAGATTGACTCTGTTACCTTCGACCGTATCACCACCCAGACCGCCAAGCAGGTTATCGTGCAGAAAGTGCGCGAAGCCGAGCGTTCCCAAGTCGTTGACCAGTTCAAGGACAAGGAAGGCACCATCATCAGCGGTGTGGTCAAGAAGAGCAATCGTGACAACGTGATCCTGGATCTGGGCAGCAATGCCGAGGCCGTTATCTTCCGTGACGACATGCTGCCGCGCGAGACCTTCCGTCCGGGCGACCGTATTCGTGGTCTGCTCTACGCCGTGCGTCCCGAAGCCCGTGGTTCCCAGCTGTTCGTCAGCCGCTCCAGCCCGGACTTCCTGAAAGAGCTGTTCCGCATCGAAGTACCGGAAATCGGTGAAGAGATGATCGAAATCATGGGCGCCGCCCGTGACCCGGGCTCCCGCGCCAAGATCTCCGTCAAGACCAACGATCGTCGTATCGACCCGATCGGTGCCTGTATCGGCATGCGTGGTGCTCGTGTGCAAGCTGTCTCTGCCGAGCTGAGCGGTGAGCGTGCCGACATAGTGTTGTACGATGACAACCCCGCACAATACGTGATCAATGCCATGGCGCCAGCCGATGTGGCCTCCATCATAGTGGATGAAGACAACCACACCATGGATATCGCCGTGGAAGCCGCCAACCTGGCCCAGGCCATCGGCCGCAACGGTCAGAACGTGCGTCTGGCTTCCCAGCTGACCGGTTGGGAGCTGAACGTCATGACCGTCGAGGACATGCGCTCCAAGCACCAGGCCGAGAACGATCGCATCCTGACCCTGTTCACCAGCGCCCTGGACATCGACGACGATTTCGCCGGTCTGCTGATGGAAGAAGGCTTCTCGACTCTGGAAGAGATCGCCTTCGTACCCGTCAATGAGCTGCTGGCCATCGACGGTCTGGACGAAGACATGGTGGAAGAGCTGCGCAAGCGTGCCAAGGATGTCCTGACCACCAAGGCCCTGGCCAAAGAAGAATCCTTGGATGGCGTAGAGCCTTCCGAAGACCTGCTCAATCTGGCTGGCCTCGGTCGCGACATGGCATATGCCCTGGCCGCGCGTGGTGTCGGCACCCTGGAAGATTTGGCAGAGCAAGGTATCGACGACCTTGCCGACATTGAAGAGCTGACCGCTGAGAAAGCCGGTGAGCTGATTATGGCTGCTCGCAATATCTGTTGGTTCGGAGAAGAGCAGTCTGAATAAGATCAAACGGAGGAAAATGAATGGCAGAAGTATCAGTCAAACAACTTGCCACTGACATCGACACGCCGGTTGATCGTCTTCTCCAGCAGTTTGTCGATGCCGGTATCAGCAAGAGCAAGGCCGACGACCTCGTCAGCGAGTCTGAAAAACAGACTCTGCTGGCTCACTTGAAAAAACAGCATGGAGGTGACGAGCTCACCGCACCAGCCCGCATGACTTTGCAGCGCAAGACCAAGAGCACCATCAGTGTTCAGGGGACTGGCGGCAAGAACAAGGAAGTGCAGGTTGAAGTGCGCAAGACTCGCACCTATGTAAAACGCTCGGCGCTGGAAGATGAACAGCGCCAGGCGGAAGCCGAGGAAACAGCGCGTTTGGAAGCAGAAGAAAAAGCTCGTAGCGAGGCCGAGAACAAGGTTCGTCTCGATGCTGAAGAGAAGGCTCGCCGTGAGGCTGAGCAGGCTCGTCGTGAAGCTGAGGAAAAGGCGCGGATCGAGGCACAATCAAAGGCTCGACAGGCTCCACAGCCCGCCAAAGCAGCCAGTAGCACAGCTCAGCAAGAGGCAGAAAAGATGGCCAAGCGCGAAGCAGAAGAACTGAAGCGCCAACAGGAACAAACAGCTTTGCAAAAAGCAGAAGAACTCGCCGCCAAGAAAGCCGAAGAGGCTCGTCTCATGGCGGAACAGAACGGCCCTCGCTGGGCTGAAGAAGAAGCTGCTCGCGCCAAAGAGAGCAGTGACTATCATCTGACCACCAACAAGCATGCGCAAGCCGCAGAAGACGAGTTGGACCGGAAGGAAGAGACCAGTCGTCGCACGGCTGCTGCAGCGGTCAAGGCCCCGAAAAAGGCCGGTCGTCGTGAAGACGATCGCGACTCCCGCAACCCGCGTGCCCGCAAAGGCAAGCGCGGCAAGATGGCCATGCCCAACGCCATGAAGCACGGCTTCAACAAGCCCGCAGCTGTGGTTAACCGTGACGTTGTCATCGGCGAAACCATCACTGTAGCCGAACTGGCCAACAAGATGGCCGTCAAGGGTGTTGAAGTCATCAAGGCGATGATGAAGATGGGCGCCATGGCCACCATCAACCAGGTGATCGATCAGGAGACTGCCCAGCTGGTCGCCGAAGAGATGGGTCACAAGGTGGTGTTGCGCCGTGAGAACGAACTGGAAGAGGCGGTACTGTCCGATCGTGACGAGACCTCCGAAGCCAAGTCCCGTGCCCCTGTCGTGACCATCATGGGCCACGTCGACCACGGCAAGACCTCGCTGCTCGACTACATCCGTAAAGCCAAGGTTGCTGCTAGCGAAGCCGGTGGTATTACCCAGCACATCGGTGCTTACCACGTCGAAACCGACAGTGGCATGATCACCTTCCTGGATACTCCGGGTCACGCTGCGTTTACCTCCATGCGTGCTCGTGGTGCCAAGTCGACCGATATCGTCGTTCTGGTTGTTGCTGCCGATGACGGCGTCATGCCGCAGACCATCGAAGCCATCCAGCACGCCAAGGCGGCTGAAGTACCCATCGTGGTTGCGGTCAACAAGATCGACAAGCCTGAAGCGGATCCGGATCGCGTCAAGACCGAGCTGGCCCGTTATAACGTCATGTCAGAAGACTGGGGTGGCGACAGCCAGTTCGTTCATGTCTCTGCCAAGTCTGGCGAAGGTATCGACGACCTGCTGGAAGCCATCCTGATCCAGTCCGAAGTGCTGGAACTGAAAGCGGTAGTCGATGGCATGGCCAGCGGCGTCGTGATTGAATCCTTCCTGGACAAAGGTCGTGGTCCGGTTGCCACCGTGCTGGTACAAGAAGGTACTCTGCGCCAGGGCGACATCGTACTGTGTGGTCTGGAATACGGTCGTATTCGTGCCATGCGTGACGAACTGGGTCGCGAGATCAAGGAAGCGGGTCCGTCCCTGCCGGTGGAAATCCTGGGTCTGTCCGGGGTGCCGTCTGCCGGTGACGAAGCCACTGTTGTACGTGACGAGAAGAAAGCCCGTGAAGTGGCGCTCTATCGTCAGGGCAAGTTCCGCGACGTCAAGCTGGCTCGCCAGCAGAAGGCCAAGCTGGAAAACATGTTCGCCAACATGACCGAGGGCGAAGTGTCCGAAGTGAACGTGGTGATCAAGGCTGACGTACAGGGTTCGGTGCAAGCCATTTGCGATGCGCTGGTCCAGCTCTCTACCGACGAAGTCAAAGTCAAGATCGTGGGCTCGGGTGTTGGTGGCATCACCGAAACCGACGCCACTCTGGCTGCGGCTTCCAGCGCCATCCTGGTGGGCTTCAACGTCCGTGCCGACGCTTCTGCGCGCAAGGTCATCGAATCCGAGAGCCTGGATCTGCGTTATTACTCCGTCATCTATGATTTGATCGACGAAGTGAAGCAGGCCATGAGCGGCAAGCTGGCTCCTGAGTATCGTCAGGAAATCATCGGTCTGGCTGAAGTGCGTAGCGTCTTCAAGTCACCGAAGTTCGGCGCCGTTGCCGGCTGTATGGTTACCGAAGGTGTGGTCAAGCGTTCCAACCGTATCCGTGTTCTGCGTGACAACGTGGTTATCTATGAAGGCGAGCTGGAATCCCTGCGCCGCTTCAAGGATGACGTCAACGAAGTCCGCAACGGTTACGAGTGTGGTATCGCGGTCAAGAACTACAACGACGTACGCGAAGGCGACCAGATCGAAGTTTACGAGACCATTGAAATTCAACGGACTCTGTAAGCCGACAGTTAGACAAAATAGGGGGCTGCGGCCCCCTTTTATCGCAGGATAGAATATGGCCAGAGAATTCAGCCGGACCAACAGGGTCGGCCAGCAGATCCAGCGCGAAATCGCGCTGATCTTGCAGCGTGAGGTCAAGGACCCGCGCATCGGCATGGTAACCGTCTCGGACGTGGAAGTGTCCAAGGACCTCAACTATGCCAAGGTTTATGTCACCTTCTTGCAGCTGGATATCGATGCCGAGCGCATCGCGGAAGGGCTCAAGGGCCTGACCGAAGCGGCCGGCTACATCCGCAGCCTGCTCGGCAGCGCCATGCGCCTGCGGGTGGTGCCCGAGCTGCGCTTCTACTACGACCAGACCCTGGTCGAGGGGATGCGCATCTCCAACCTGGTGTCCAACACAGTGCGTGACGACAAGCGTCGCATGGCCGAAGCCGGCCGTGAAGAAGACGAAGCCGCACCGGATGATACAACTGAGGATAAAGCCTGAGATGTCTCGTAGACGCCGTTTCAAGGGTCGTGACGTACACGGCATCCTGCTGCTGGACAAGCCGACCGGTCTGACCTCCAACGATGTGTTGCAGAAGGTCAAGCGTATCTACAACGCCGCCAAGGCCGGTCACACCGGCGCTCTGGATCCGCTGGCGACCGGTATGCTGCCGATCTGCCTCGGCGAGGCCACCAAGTTCTCCCAGTATCTGCTGGAGGCGGACAAGCGCTATGAGGTGACCGCCAAGCTGGGCGAGCGCACCAACACCAGCGACTCCGACGGCGAGGTGGTTTCCACCCGTCCGGTGAACGTGGCCCTGGGTACCCTGATCGAGTCGCTGGACCAGTTCCGCGGCCCCATCATGCAGGTGCCGTCCATGTACTCTGCCCTCAAGCACAACGGTCGCCCGCTCTATGAATATGCCCGTGAAGGCATAGAGATCGAGCGGGAAGCACGCCCCATCACAGTGTTCGAGCTCAAGCTCATCAGCTTTGAAGGGGATGAGGTCAAGCTGGAAGTGCACTGCAGCAAAGGCACCTACATTCGCTCCCTGGTGGACGACCTGGGTGAAGTGCTGGGCTGTGGCGCACACGTTACCCAGCTGCGCCGTACCCAGGTGGCCACGTATCCCTATGAGCGGATGCTGACCCTGGAACAGCTCGAGTGCATCTTCGAACAGGCCAAGGCAGAGAGTATCCCGCCACGGGAGCAGCTCGACCCCTTGTTGCTGCCGATGGATACCGCCGTGGCCGCACTGCCCGAGGTGAACATGCTGGCGGCAGTCGCCGCCTATGTGAACCAGGGTCAAGCCGTGCAGGTAGCTGGCGCGCCGCAAAGCGGCCAGGTTCGCATGACGGTGGGCCCGGAGCGTGAGTTCATCGGTGTGGGCGAGATCGACGATGAAGGGCGGGTTGCCCCCAAGCGTCTGGTTCGCTACCACGATGAACACGACGAGGAGTGATCCTCAGGCGGTATCAGGGCGTCTTTCCCGCTGCGCCTCTTTCTCGTTGCGAAAAGTGACGGGGACGATTATGATACCGCCCTCATTTCACGGCTGAATTAGAGATTGGCTGTGAACCTTTAAACACTCTACTGGAGTAATACCATGTCTCTAAATGCTGAGATCAAAGCTTCCATCGTTGCTGACAACGCTCGTTGCGCCAACGACACTGGCTCCCCCGAAGTGCAGGTTGCCCTGCTGACTGCCCAGATCAACCATCTGCAAGGTCACTTCAAAGAGCACGCTAAAGATCACCACGGTCGTCGTGGTCTGCTGCGCATGGTTTCCCAGCGTCGCAAGCTGCTGGACTACCTGAAGCGTAAAGATGTTCAGCGTTATGCTGCTCTGATCGCCAAGCTGGGTCTGCGTCGTTAATCGACCATCAGATTTCGCGAAAAAGGGGAACCTCAGGGTTCCCCTTTTTTATTGTCCGTCAGGCTGTTGCCATCCTCACAGAATGTGTGTCACTGCTTACCTTTTGGTTCGAATCAAGTATACTTGCACGCGAATTTAAAGAGCCAAATTGTAAAAAGGAAATTCACGTGAATCCTATTGTAAAGTCATTCCAGTACGGTCAACACACCGTCACTCTGGAAACCGGTGTGATGGCCCGTCAAGCCACTGCGGCCGTTATGGTCAGCATGGACGATACCTGCGTATTTGTGACCGTAGTAGGCAAGAAAGAGGCCGATCACGGTCGCGATTTCTTCCCGCTGACCGTCAACTACCAGGAGCGTACCTATGCTGCTGGTCGTATCCCGGGTGGTTTCTTCCGTCGCGAAGGCCGTCCGAGCGAAGGCGAAACCCTCACCTCCCGCCTGATCGACCGTCCTATTCGTCCGCTGTTCCCGGAAGGCTTCCTCAATGAGGTTCAGGTGGTTGCCACCGTTATGTCCGTGAACCCGCTGGTTTCCCCGGACATCGTTGCCATGATCGGTGCCTCTGCTGCACTGGCCATCTCCGGCATCCCGTTTGGTGGCCCGATTGCGGCTGCTCGCGTGGGTTACATGAACGGTCAGTATGTGCTGAACCCGACTACCGCCGAACTGCCCCAGAGCGATCTGGATCTGGTGGTTGCCGGTACCGCCAACGCCGTGCTGATGGTGGAATCCGAAGCGGCCATCCTCTCTGAAGAGGTGATGCTGGGCGCCGTTGTGTATGGCCACGAGCAGATGCAAGTCGTGATCAACGCCATCAACGAATTCGCCGCCGATGTGGGTACCCAGCCATGGGATTGGACCCCGCCTGCGACCAACGAAGCCCTCAAGGCCAAGATTGCCGAGCTGGCTACAGCTGAACTGGGTGAAGCCTACCGCATCACCGAGAAGGCCGTGCGTTACGCCGCCATCAGCGCCATCAAGCAGCGCGTGATCGAGCAAGTGATCGCCGCCGGCGTGGAAGACGATGCCAAGAAGATTGGCGAAGAGTTCCACAGCCTGGAAAGCCGCATCGTCCGTGGTCGCGTCGTACGTGGCGAGCCGCGCATCGATGGTCGCGATCCGGAAATGATCCGTGCCCTCTCCGTCGGTACCGGCATTCTGCCCCGTGCTCACGGTTCTGCCCTGTTCACCCGTGGTGAGACTCAGGCCATCGTCGTTGCGACCCTGGGTACCGAGCGTGACGCCCAGAACATCGACGAGCTGGCTGGCCACCGCGCCGACCGCTTCATGCTGCACTACAACTTCCCGCCGTATTGCGTCGGTGAAACCGGCATGATGGGTAGCCCCAAGCGTCGTGAAATCGGTCACGGTCGTCTGGCCAAGCGCGGCGTTGCTGCCGTGATGCCGAGCGCCGCCGAATTCCCGTACGTGGTGCGCGTGGTGTCTGAAATCACCGAATCCAACGGCTCCTCCTCCATGGCGTCCGTTTGTGGTTCCTCCCTGGCGCTGATGGATGCGGGTGTGCCGATCAAGGCCTCCGTTGCCGGTATCGCCATGGGTCTGGTGAAGGAAGAAGAAGGTTTCGTCGTGCTGTCCGACATCCTGGGTGACGAAGATCACCTGGGCGACATGGACTTCAAAGTGGCCGGTACTACTCAAGGTATCACTGCGCTGCAGATGGACATCAAGATCGAAGGCATCACCAAAGAGATCATGGAGATTGCCCTCAAGCAAGCCCGTGGTGCTCGCCTGCACATCCTGAAAGTGATGGACGAAGCCATCCAGGCGCCGCGTGCCGAGATTTCCGATTTCGCCCCGCGTATCCATACCATCAAGATCAATCCCGAGAAGATCAAGGACGTGATCGGCAAGGGTGGCTCCGTGATCCGTGCGCTGACCGAAGAGACTGGCACCAACATCGAGCTGGATGATGACGGTACCGTCCGCATCTCCGCCGTGGCCAACGAAGCGGCCATGGAAGCGATCCGTCGTATCGAAGCCATCACTGCCGAGATCGAAGTGAACCGCATCTATGAAGGCAAGGTTGTGCGTCTGGCCGATTTCGGCGCCTTCGTCAATATCCTGCCGGGTAAAGACGGTCTGGTACACATCTCCCAGATCACCGACGCCCGCGTGCAGAACGTGGCCGACTTCCTGAAGCTCGGTGACGTGGTGAAGGTAAAGGTACTGGAAGTGGACCGTCAAGGCCGTGTGCGTCTCTCCATCAAGGAAGCGAATGCACCGACCGAAGCCGTTGCTCCTGCTGCTGACGTAGCCGCTGTCGAAGAGCCGGCTGCCGAATAAGGCTGCTGCACTGTGAAGAGCCGACCTCAGGGTCGGCTTTTTTGTGTCCGCTGTCCGCCACGCTTGTTTCCTATGAGACCCTCTGTTACAACGGAGAGCTCCCCGCACGACGGGCAACAAGGAGCAGTATGATGTCGTGGGCCCTCCTCAGGCAGTTTTCCCCTCTGGTCTGGACAGTGATCCTGGGTACCTTCATGGTGCGCACCAGCTATTACATGGTCTGGCCGTTTCTCTCCATCTTGCTCTATCGGGAGTATGCCCTTTCGGCCACCAGTATCGGTGCCATGCTGGGGGCGACTGCTGCGATCTCGACTCTGGTCAGTTTCTATGGTGGCTGGCTGTCGGACAAGCTGGGGCGGCGCAACATCTTGCTGGCCGGTTGTCTGGTCGCGCTGCTCTGCTACGGCCTGTTGGGATTTGCCCACTCTGTATTCTGGTTAGGGGTCGGGGTGCTTGGCAGCGGCCTCTCTTCCGGCTTGATCGATGCGCCCGGCAAGGCGCTGATGGCCGACAGCCTCATCTTTGCCAAGGCCCGCGAGCTGGCACTCCACCTGCGTTACTTCTTGCTCAACCTGGGGGCGGCGATCGGGCCCCTGCTTGGGGTGACGCTGGGGATCAGTGCCCAGCAGCACACTTTTTTGCTGCTCTCCGGCAGCTATCTGCTGCTGGGAGCCGCCTTCGTCTGGGGTTTTCGCCAGCTGATTGAGGGCGAGCAGCGCAGCGACGGCCTGGGTCTGCGCGCCGCCATCAAGGTGCTGTGGCTGGATTTGGGTTTTCTGTTGCTGGTGATGGCCAATCTGCTGATGGTGCTGGTCTACTCCCAGTTTCACTCGCCGCTGGTGCAATACCTGACTCGGGCAGAAACCCCAGAGGTGGCGAAACTGGTCGCCATCCTGGTGACCACCAATGCACTGACCGTGGTTGTGCTGCAATTCCCCCTGCTGCATCTGCTCGCCCGCTGGCCGCACAAGGTGCGGCTGCAGGTCGGCATCATGTTGTTTCTGGGGGCTCAGGTGCTGTTTGCGCTGGGGGATCCCCAGCAGTGGTCACACTGGATCGGGGCCGTGCTGTTGCTGAGCGTGGGGGAGACCATTCTGTTTCCGCTGCTCAACGTGCTGATCGACCAGATGTCGCCCCCTCATCTCAAGGGGAGCTATTTCGGCGCCGGTGCGCTGGCCGGGCTGGGTGGGGCCATTGGCGCCGTGCTGGGAGGCTGGATTATCGAGCAGTGGAATGGCCAGTGGCTCTACATACTGATGACGCTGCTCTGCGTGCTGACTTTTCTGTTGTACGAATGGGGGGCCCGGATCCCGCGCCCCGAGGCGGCGAAATCCTGTGCCCACCAAGGCTAGTGGGTCTCTTTCGGATTCACCTCTTTCAGCGCCTTCTTGGCGGCATACATGCGCTCGTCGGCCAGCCGGATCAGGCTGTTGCCCTCGTCGAACTGCAATGGCCCTGTCTGCACCAGGCCGATGCTGAGGGTCACATCACCTATCTGCTCTGCCAGTGTGTGGGTCAGCCGTTGCAGATAGACGTCTCTGGCCTGATCCTCGCTGCAGTTGGGCAGGATCAGACAGAACTCGTCTCCGCCGTAACGAAAGCAGCAGTCCTCGGCCCGTGACACCTTGCGGATGGACGCGCCCACTATGCGCAGTATCTCGTCTCCCCGCTGGTGCCCCTGGGTGTCGTTGATCTGTTTGAAGTCGTCGATGTCGAGGTAGGCAATGACCACTGGCTCGGCCCTGCGCTGGCAGGTGCGCAGGGTGCGGGTCAGGTTCTCCTGCAGGTGGCGCACGCTGAGCAGGCCGGTGAGGGCATCGGTGCGGCTCATCTCCTCCAGTTGCTGGGTACGCTCCCTGACCTTCTCCTCCAGCGCTTTGGCATAGATCTCCGACTTCTCCTTGGATGACTCTATCTCCGAGACCAGGCTGCGGATGTAAGTTTCGAATACCAGGGTAATGTCGAACAGAAACAGTTTGTCGAGGGCGGTCAGCATGGCGATGCGCTCGGGCTCATGGGCTATCTGGAGGAAGATATCCTCGATGAGCAGACCCTTGAGGGTGTTGATGGCCGCCAGATAGAGCTTGGGTTCCACCCCGATCCGCTTGTGTACCAGCCCGATCCGCAGCCGGTTGTTGACGTACTCCAGGTCATACAGGCCGCTGAACAGATCGAGTATGTAACGGCGCTGAGCCGCTCTGAGTCTTGTCAGCGTATCGGCATCGCCGATCAGCAGGGCAATCTCGGTGATCCCGGTCTGCAGTATATAAAACTTGTCGACCAACATATCAATATGAGGTTCTATCTTGGCGCGATAGCTGGCGAGCCGGGTGAAGTCGTCCTCGTCCAGCAGCAGCAGCTCCTTGCGATGGGCGATCTCAAACTCGGTGATCCGCATCTGTTCCAGCAGGGTCTGTTCGGTTGGATTCATGGTAGTTCCCTGAACGAATATGAGGGGGGCGCACATCGTTATCTAATTGACAGTGTAGACAGTAAAAACAGGGTAATGGTTTTCAAATGGCGCAGGCTCCCCGCTGATCAAGACTTGCGCCTCTGAGGCTGTGAGCTGGCTAGAAGGTCAGCACCTTGTCGGCTGCCAGTGTCCATTGGGCCAGCAGTGGCAGGGTACCAATCTCGATCCCCTCAATGAGGGGCAGCGCCGTGATGCCGCGGGCATCGGTGCAGGTCTTGCACAAACGGATGGCGGTGCCCTGTGCCAGCAGTATCTCCAGCATCTGGCGCAGGTTGTAACCCTCGGCCGGGGCTTGCCCCGCCAGGGCGGCACTGACAGCGTCGGACATCAGGAACAGCTGCAGGCTGGCGCCACCCTGCTCGCCCAGGGCAATAGCCAGACGCAGGGTATTGAACAGGGACTCGCTGCCATAGGGGGCGCCGTTGGCAATGATGACAATATGTTGATTCATAAGAGACTCCATCACGAAAACACCATTGTAGACCCGGCCGGCCTGTATTGGCGTGATGTTGCACAAACTCTGTCGTACCGGTTTGCGCATGACTTGACCCGGTTGGCCGAGTACGGTCTGATAGGCGACCATCAAACATGACAGAGGAATGAGGTCGTTATGTGGAAGGTTTTCGGAATAAGTATGCTGCTGTTGGCCGGTCAGGCTTATGGCAGCCAGCAGGTCGGCTGCAAGGCTCGGCAACAGGCAGTGGCGGATCAGCTGGTTTTCGCCAAGGCGCACAATAATGCGGATCAGATAGCCGGGCTGGAGCAGGCGCTGCGCAACATAGAGGCCCACTGTACCGATGACGGTCTGTTCAAGGAGCAGCAGCAACGGGTAGCCAAGCTGAAAGAGCAGGTGAATGAGCGGCTGCTCGAGCTGCAAAATGCGCGTGTGTCGGGCAAGCCGGACAAGATCGCCAAGAAGCAGGCAAAGCTGGAAGAGGCCCAGGCCAAGTTGCTGGCGGCCCAGAGCGAGCTGGATGCCCTGAGCAAGCTGATCAAACCCTGAACGACGAATTGCACAATGAAAAAGCCGGGCATGCCCGGCTTTTTCATTTTTCAGCAGGCACTCATGTCAGATCCCCCGTCGCCCCACCATGTTGGCGGGCACTACCCAGGCATCGAACTCCTGCGCCGTGAGGTGGCCGGAGGCGATGGCGGCCTCCCGCAGGCTGAGCCCCTCACTGTGGGCCCGCTTGGCTATCTCGGCCGCCTTGTCGTAACCGATGTGAGGGTTGAGTGCCGTGACCAGCATCAGGGAGCCGGCCAGCAGCTCGTCTATGCGGGCCCGGTTGGGTGTGATGCCGGTGGCGCAGTGGTCGTGGAAGCTCTGCATGCCGTCGGCCAGCAGGCGCACGCTCTGTAAAAAGTTATGGGCGATCAGTGGGCGGAAGACGTTCAGCTCGAAGTTGCCGCTGGCGCCGCCTATGTTGATCGCCACGTCGTTGCCCATCACCTGGGCACACAGCATGGTGAGCGCCTCGCACTGGGTCGGGTTGACCTTGCCGGGCATGATGGAGGATCCGGGTTCATTTTCCGGAATGAGCAGCTCACCGAGCCCGCTGCGGGGGCCGCTGGCCAGCCAACGTACGTCGTTGGCGATCTTCATGAGTGACGCGGCCAGCGTCTTGAGGGCGCCGTGAGCATGAACCAGGGCATCGCTGCTCGCCAGCGCCTCGAATTTGTTGGGAGCACTCACCAGGGGCAGGCTCGTCTGCTCCGCCAGGGTGGCCGCCACGGCATCGGAAAAACCGGGTGGCGTGTTCAGGCCGGTGCCGACGGCCGTGCCCCCCAGTGCCAGTTCGCAAAGATGGGGCAGGGCGGCTCGAATGTGGCGCTCCCCCTGTTCCAGCTGGGCAACCCAACCGGAGAACTCCTGCCCCAGGGTGAGCGGGGTGGCGTCCTGCAAGTGGGTGCGGCCAATCTTGACGATATCGTCGAAAGCGTGGGCCTTGCGGGCCAGCGTCGCGCTCAGGGTGATCAGGGCGGGCAGCAGTTGCAAGGTAATGGCAGTGACGGCGGCCAGGTTCATGGCGCTCGGGAAGACATCATTGCTCGACTGACTGAGGTTGACCTGATCGTTGGGATGGACGAGACAGCCCTGCCCCCGCGGACCGCCGAGCAGCTCGCTGGCCCGGTTGGCCAGCACCTCGTTGACATTCATGTTGGTCTGGGTGCCCGAGCCTGTCTGCCAGACGCGCAGTGGAAACTCTTCCTCATGCAGGCCGCACAGGACTTCATCGGCGGCGCTCATGATGGCCTGGGCCGTGCGGGCGGGCAGCAACCCCTTGGCGTGATTGACCCGGGCGCAAGCAGACTTGATACGGGCCAGGGCGCAGATGAGCTCGGCGGGTTGGCGTTCCCCCGAGATGTCGAAGTGGAGCAGGGAGCGCTGGGTCTGGGCGCCCCACAGCCGTTCGGCCGGCACCTCTATCTCCCCGAAGCTGTCGTGTTCGATCCGTGTCGTCATCGCATACTCCCGTCTAACAAAACAAGGGGCGAGGGAAGATCCCTTGCCCCTTACAGCATGGCAAACCGCCGGTTCGGCGGCTCAGATCAGCACCTCACCTCTATGCCCCCTTTTTGTGAGGGCTAAAGGGGGTCAACTTAGCCAGCGGGGTGGCATCCATGAATTCCTGCACCTCCTCGCCGTGTTTGAAGATCTTGTAGCTCTCGCCGCGGGCGCTCCAGTATTCGAGGGTGTCGCCGCTACTCTCACCGCTTATCTGCAGCAGGCTGGCTTCGCGCAGGGCCACCACATGTTCGCTCGGATTGATGGCGCAGAACTCCGCCAGACGTTCGTCGCGGGTTTCGCCCATGTGACCGCTGATGCTGGCATCCAGATAATGAGGGTTGATCTGCAGCGGGAACAGGCCCAGTGCAGGCAGCACGGCGGCGTTGCACACCGGCATGTCGTTGGTGGTGCGAATGCTGGGGGTTGCCACATTGCAGCCTGCGCTCCAGCCCACATAGGGCACGCCCCGCTCGCGTACCGCGCGCTGGATTGGCACGACCAGACCATATTCGTGCAGTAGCTGGTTCAGGCGCCAGGTATTGCCACCGCTGATGAAGATGGCATCAGCCTGATTGATGGCATCCACAGGGTCATCAAACTGATGAATACTGATGGCTTCTACCCCCAGACTCTCGGTGAGATCGCGGGCGCGGGCATCCCAGTCGCTGCGGATCACGGCGTAGGGGATCAGAAGTATGCGTTTGACTTGTTTTCGGGCGAGCAGGGTTTGCACCCTATCCCGGGCCCAACCGAGCAGACCCGGAAATTCAGTGGCTTTACCGTTGCTGAGAAGAAGCAGTTCCATGAAGCGTGTCCTCGATGAGTGAAAGCGGAGGCATCATCGCCAGAGCCTGGCGACAAGAGTCCCCATTCTAGCCTCATTGGTGCCCGGGTTCTGTGATCCCGTCGCTCCACCTTGGCAATCGCCCCCATTGCTGCGCCCCTTGGCGCTTGCCGTGACCAAGGGCGGTTCACTTTGTTTGAAAACAATCAGGGGGCCCGCGGGCCCCCTGATTGTTGATAACACCATCAAGTTAGTCGAGCTTGAGGTCGACCCACACCAGCCGGTGATCCGAGCTCACTCCCTTGGCGATGCCCAGCTTGGCGTCGTACACCAGGTGATAGCCCGGCTCGAAGCTGGCGGGCCAGAACACGCCCGAGGCGACCGCGTTCAGGTTGGCGGAGGGCAGCAGGTGATCGAGCTGCAGGCCGCTGCTGCTGGTGATGCGCTCCGGGGTGGGGCGCTTGTTGTTGCGCTTGCACTGATCCGGCTGGCTGGCGAGGCATTCGGGGCCGCCCTGGCTGACCGGAATGATGGCGCCGTTGGTGACCGCCTGGTTGACCAGCACATGGTTGTGCAGATCCTGAATGGCGGTGAGATCCCCGTCGCCAATCTGGGGATCGGCGTTGAGATCCCCGGCGATGACGAACTTGGCGCCCTCGGCCAGGCCGCCGGCCTTGCCCGCGTCATCCACTATGTAGCTGGCGGTCTCCACGTAGTCCTGCCAGAAGGCGACTTCGGCGCGGTTGTGCTTGACGTTGTGGCGCGCCGCGTTGCCGAAGATGGGCGGGGTCGGGTGGGAGATGAGGAAGTGGATAACCTCCTCCTTGTTGCCGCGCTTGATGCGCACCGGCACGTCGGCGTGGTTCTTGGAAGAGAGGGGGAACTGCTGCCAGGCGGCGTCGTCATACCAGGCATCGCCACACTGGCGGCCCGCCGGGATCGGGGCCTTGGGGTTGCTGCAGTCGTCGATGACAGGGTTCGATTCGCCCGGCATGTCCTTCCACTTGAAGTGCTGGAAGGTGCGGATCTGCTTGGTATCGATGGGGTACTGGGACATGACGGCGAAGGCGTACTGGCCGTGGTAGTTGCCAAAGCCCCAGGCGTCGTCCGGCCCTGTGTTGACCTTGCCATCCTGGTTGAGGTCATGGCCGCTCATCAGGCCGGTGTTGGTGGCGAAGTTTTGCAGCACAGGGTAGCTGATGGCGGTCACCTCGCCGTGCTGGGCGTGGGCCAGATAGTTGTCGTTGAACGCCTTCAGATCGGCGGTGCCGGCTCCCTTGCCGTCGTTGTCGAACTCGTTGAGCAGGAAGACGTCCGGCCGGGTGCGCTGCACTATCTCGGCGATATTGCGGATCTGCTGCACGTCCAGGGCCTTGGTCTTCTCTGCGCCGCTCAAGGTGCCGTCGGCGAGGCGAGCCAGCAGGCTGTCCTGCTCGGCGCGGGTCAGGGCCAGTTCCCCGCTCAGCATGCCGGGAGCGGTGCGATCAAAGGAGAGGTTGAAAGTTGCGAAGCGAACCATGGGGGTCGGGGTCTCGGAGTCGTTTTGGCTGTTACAGCCTGCCATCAATCCGAGGGAAATGGCAGCGGCGAGTAGGGACTTGCTGATTTTTTTCATTGTAATATTCCGTAGCATCAATAAGTTATACCTCATGGCACCAGAGCAGAGGCGCGCCCATTATAGGGAGCGCAACGTGGGGATGGGCACCGGATGGGTCAAAGTGTGAGTCCATTCACAGAGCAAATTCAGCGGGAGGTGAGATGAGTCGGCGGCAAACGGCCCTGGTGGTCGAGGGGGGCGCCATGCGCGGCATTTTTGCCGCCGGTGTGCTGGATGCCTTTCTGGCACAGGGCAGGACGGCGTTTGATCACTGTATCGGGGTCTCGGCGGGAGCGGTCAATCTGGCGGCTTTTCTGGCCGGTCAGCGGGGACGCAACCACAGCGTCATCACGGACTACTCCTGCCGCCCCGAGTTCATCAGTCTGGCCAGGTTCGTGCGTGGCGGTCACTGGCTCGATCTCGACTGGCTGTGGGCGATCACCATCCGCGAGTGCAGACTCGATCTAGCCCGCTTTGCCGTCAATCCGGTGCCGCTGACAGTGGTGACCACCCGGGTCTCGGACGGCCAGGCCGCCTACCTCAAGGGGAACGCGGCCGAGCTGGAGCAGCAGATCAAGGCCTCCTGCTCTGTGCCCCTGGTCTATCGCGACTTCGTGCGCATCGGCGGGGAGGCCATGACGGATGGTGGGGTGGCCGACTCCATTCCGGTGCGTTACGCCTACGAACAGGGGGCGCGCGATATTACCGTGGTACTCTCCCGCCCCCTCGGCTATCGCAAGCGGGCGCCACGTCTGCCGGCCCTGCACCGTTATCTGCTGCGCCAGACCCCGGCTCTGGCTCGCGCCAGCCTGGCTCGCCATCACAGCTACAACGACGCCATCGACTTCATCCGTCAGCCACCGGCGGATTGTCACATCCGGCTCATCCACCCGCCGGCGGGCTTTCGGGTCGGTCGCATGACCACAGACAAGGGGCGGCTGGAGCAGGGTTACCAAATGGGCTGGCAGGCGGCCCTGGATTATCTGGCGGCCGACCGGGCCCAGTTTTGAATCGTCTGGCGGCTCCGCCCGGGGCCGCTACCATGAAAAACCATGGCAATGCCGCTGCGGGTCAGTGATGAATCACTTCGCCCGCCACTCCCCGTCTTGATTGCCAAAGCTCACGCCCTGCTCGTCGTCTTAATATGCAGCTGGATAATAGTTTGCGATATTTAAAACAAAATGGTCAGCATTGCCGGCATGAGAAAATATCACTATTAATTTGAGCTAAATAATCCACGAGTCAAATTGTGACGGATTAATAGAGCCGGTGGGGAACTTTCCTGATTGGTGTTTTTTAATACGTTTTAATATTTATTAAATCTGTTTTTATTCATATGCATAGGGTGAGTTAGCTTATGCGAAATAGATTGTTAGCGCTGGGTTGAATCTCTTTACATTAATGGCGAATTGATAGCCTGACTTCATCTCGGCTACTGTCCCCTCTCGATTCGTTTGGGTAGCAAACGGATACATCCATAATAACGACAGAGACTGGACGCATTGATAAAGAGTCATCTTTATTGATTTTATCCTGCCTAAAGGAGCCGGAATAATGAGTGGTTTATCTTCCCATCAAATTGCCCGTGAGATATTTGCCGAGTTGTTGCCCTATCGTCGCCGCTTTCCCGATCCCATCCTGGACCGGCACAGCGAAGAGCAGGAGGTGGCGGCCATCCAGATCCCCCGGCTGCAGGCCTTCATCGAGCGGGGCGAGACCATCACCTGCGTCTTGCCCGCTTTTCCCACCAAGTCGCCGAACCCGAACAAGGTACTTGGCACCCTGCCGGACATGGCGGAGCGCCTCTCCCTCAGCTTTCTCAATCACCTCTGCCAGCGTATCCAGCTGCACTACCGGCCCGGCATGCGGATCCTGATCTGCTCGGATGGCCATGTCTTCGGCGATCTGATCCGGGTATCGGACCCGGCCATCGATGCCTATCAGGCCCACATAGAGCAGCTGATCCTGGAGCTGGGGGCGACCCACCTCGGGGTCTTTCACCTGGGGATGGTGGCGGGCATGGCCGAGTTCTGCGCCAGCCGTGATTTCGACACCTTGCGTGAACAGCTGGTTGAGCGTTATGCCGAGCCGCTGGCGCAGATAAGCGAGGAGGTGAAGACCACGGAGGAGGGGGTTCGTCTCTATCGTGCCATGACCCGCTTCCTGTATGAAGACAGTCAGCTGCCGGACACGCCACTCTCCAACACGGCGCTGCAGCGGGATGCCAAGTCGCGCACCCACGGCGTGATCCAACGCAGCCGCGCCTGGGGCAAGCTGCTGGCGGAGCGCTTCCCCGAGGCCATCCGTCTCTCCATCCACCCCCAGGCCAGCCACAGCCTGAAGATGGGCATTCACATGCTGCCGACCCGGGATGACTGGCTCACTCCCTGGCACGGGGTCGCGGCCAATCTGGATGGCCAGTTCGTGCTGATGAAGCGGCGCGACGTGCTGGCCCTGGAGCATGAACTGGTCCATATCCACGGCCGTCCGAGCCACTACCTGATCCACAGCAAACGGGCCGCCGCCTGAGGAGTTCACCATGACTGCATCCATTATTCCCCTCGGCGGCGAGCTCTGCCGTATCCATCCCCAGGTTCCCTTTGGCCTGCTGATCGAACCGGCCAGGAGCGAGCAGCCGGTGCAGGCTCTGCCGGTCGGGTCGCTGCGCGAACTGGCCCGTCGCCACGGCGTGCTGATCCTGCGTGGATTTGGTTCGGGCTTTGTCGACCCCGAGCGGCTGACCCATTACGCCGAGCGCTGGGGCGAGATCATGATGTGGCCCTTCGGCGCCGTGCTGGATGTGAAAGAGCACGAGAACGCCACCGATCACATCTTCGACTCCAGCTATGTGCCGCTGCACTGGGATGGCATGTACAAGCCAACCGTGCCGGAGTTCCAGCTGTTTCACTGCGTGCATGCACCGGCCGCCGATGAGGGTGGACGCACCACCTTCATCAATACCCGCCAGCTGCTGGTGGATCTCGATGGCGAGCGGCTGGCCCGCTGGGAGCGGGTGCGGATCACCTATCGCATCAAGCAGGTGGTGCACTACGGCGGCGAGGTGAGCTCGCCCCTGCTGGTGCCTCATCCTGTGAGCGGCGAGACCGTCATGCGCTACAACGAGCCGCCGCGCGAGGGGGTTCGCTTCCTCAACCAGCATGCGCTGCAGATTGAGGGGATCCCGCCCGAGGATCAGGCCGCCTTCCTGCAGGATTTGCACGAGCGACTCTATGATCCCCGCTACTTCTATGCTCACCAGTGGCAGCCGGGGGATGTGGTGATTGCCGACAACTTCGGCCTGCTGCACGGGCGGGAAGGCTTCACCGCCCGTTCGGCACGCCATATCCAGCGGGTCCATATCCAGGCCAGTCCGCTCTGCCTCAACCCGGCGCTGGCGCCGCAAGGGGCTGCGTGATGGCGACCATTTTGCTGGCGGCCACCGCCACTCCCGGCCACGTCAACCCCATGCTGGCGGCGGCCCGCCTGCTGGTGGGGGAGGGGCACAGGGTGCTGATGCTGTGCGGGGCCCTGTTCGAAAAAGGGATCCGCCAGAGCGGCGCCGAATTTGTGTCCTTCTCCCCCGAGGTGGATTTTGACTACCGGGCGTTGGAGCAGCACTTCCCCGAGCGTGCCGAGTTGAGCGGCACTGCCCAGATGGCGCTGGCACTCAGGCGTTTCTTCGCCGCGCCCATCCCGCAACATGACAGCCGGTTGCGGGCGCTGATCGCTGAAGAGGGGGTGGATCTGCTGCTGCTGGAGAACGGCTTCTACGGAGTGCTGCCGCTGCTGCAACAGGCCCGCAGCCAGCGCCTTCCCATCCTGATGCTGGGGGTGAACCCCGTCTCTTTCTCGAGCCTGGATGCCATCTTCTACGGCCCGCGCATCGCCCCCGAGCTGCGCCACTCCCTTGGCGAGCTGCCTTGGCTGGATGAACAGACCCGGCGACTGCAGGCCGAGGTGCAGCAGAGCTTCGATGCTGCCCTGGCCGAGGCGGGGGCGCCGCCGCTGGCGGCCCCCTTCACCGATGTGATGGTGACGGCGCCGGATGCCTTCCTGCAGCTCTCCTGCGCCGGCTTTGAATATGAGCGGCCGGAGCTTGAGGGGCTGATCCGTCATATCGGCCCCCTGCTGCCACCCCGGATTGCGTTGACGCCGCCGCCCTGGTGGGAACGGCTGGATGGTCGGCCGCTGGTCATTGTCAGCCAGGGCACCCTGGCCAACGTGGATCTGGGGCAACTGCTGATCCCGGTCATGCAGGGGCTGGCGGGTGACGAGGTGCAGTTGCTGCTGACCACGGGCGGGCGGGATCCGGCGCTGCTGGGCCCATCCATCCCCGCCAATGTGATCGTCACCGACCATGTGCCGTTCGAGCTGGCGCTGCCCCGTGCCGCCGTGCTGGTGACCAACGGCGGCTATGGTTCTGTGCAGGCCGCACTGGCCCACGGTGTGCCATTGGTGGTGGCTGGCACAGGGGAGGACAAGGCCGAGGTGGCCACCCGGGTGGCGTGGAGTGGCGTTGGCATCAATCTGCACAGCAACGAGCCGACGGCAGAGGCCGTGGCTGCGGCAGTGCGCAAGGTGGTGCACGAGCCGCGCTATCGGGCACGGGCGCACCTGCTGGCCGACGAGATGGGTAGGCTGGATGCCAGGGCCGCCATCAGGGAGGCTGTAGCCCGCCTGCTTGCCAGAGCCTGCTGAAGAGAGGGAGACCCATGGGTCTCCCTTTTGTTCATGCTCTACTCATTTTCTGATTGTTAGCTTGGCAAGGGTAAAAATGACAAGTCAGGAGCAGTGAATAGACTGTTCATGCAAAAAGAGCCATCCTGACGTTGAAATTTTGTCCGACTCAGGGAAGAATGCGCGCTCGGTGATTGGCCTCGGGCGCCAGGTGACTCGTCACAGGTCAGACCGAGGATGACACGGCCCCCGGCCAACTTGGTACAGGAAACCACACAGGAATTTTATGAATCCTTTTCGCACTGCCGCTTCGGCCCTTTTATTTACGCTGACGCTGGTCAGCTATCAGGCTGCTGCCGTTGAATACCAGCTGCCCGCTGCCAATAGCCGCCTGATCGGTGAGAACCTGGAGTATGTGGTACCCGCGGACAATCGCCCGCTGGAGCAGATCGCCTCCGACTTCCAGTTGGGTCTGACCAACATCATGGAAGCCAACCCCGGGGTCGATCCCTATCTGCCGACACCGGGCAGCAAGCTGATCATTCCTCATCAGCTGATCCTGCCGAATGCGCCCCGTGAAGGTATCGTCATCAACGTGGCCGAGATGCGCCTCTATTACTACCCGAAAGGCAAGAATGTCGTCGAAGTGCTGCCCATCGGTATCGGCCAGCTGGGTGTGAATACCCCGGAAAACTGGATCACCAAGGTTGAACGCAAGCGTGCCAACCCGACCTGGACTCCGACCGAGAACATCCGTCGCCGTTATGCGGCCCAGGGCAAGACACTGCCTGCGGTCTGGCCAGCGGGTCCGGACAACCCCATGGGTCTGCATGCCCTCTATATCGGCAACCTGTATGCCATCCACGGTACCAACGCCACCTTCGGCATCGGTCTGCGAGTGAGCAGCGGCTGCGTGCGCCTGCGCGCCGACGACATCAAGTATCTGTTTGACAACGTGCCGGTCGGCACCCGCGTCCAGTTCGTCAATCAGCCGGTCAAGTCCACGGTCGAGCCCGATGGCGGTCGCTACATGGAAGTCCATGAGCCACTGTCACGCAATGAGGAAGAGTTCAACTCCTCGGCGTCCGTGCCGCTTCCCATGACTCCTGCCATTACTCGCTTCATCGCTCATGCCGACAGCGACTCCAATGTGGTCAAACAGGTGCTGGAACAGCGTACCGGTATGCCGACGCGTCTCAACCCCTGAGCCTGATGGCTTGAATGTGAGACTCGGTAATGACAACGGCGACCCTATGGTCGCCGTTGTTGTTTCTGTCCTCGGCAGTGGGATTATTTGTGGCTGATGGTGACGATCGCCATTGTGCGGCCTTCATCGACCCACTGGTAGGAAACCTGACTGTGGGAGAGGCTCATTGACGCCTCTCTTGCCAGCTGTTGCAGATCAACTGTCTCGGTTGTTTGTGAGGGGCCGGAGAGGCAGGTGACCTGCATCTGCTTCTCTTGCTGGTTGACGCGGCAGGCATCTTCCACGATGGCGCCGCTGAAGGTGATGCGTCCTGTGCTGCTTGCCGAAGCGGCCTGTGCCATCGATATGCCCAGTGTGGCGAGGGTGATCGCCATTGCGATTGTCTTCATGCAGACCTCCATATTGTCTTGCACTTTGGTAGGAAACCGCGTTTTCATTGCCTTGCATTGTCAGTATCGACGGTGCCAGGCGGGGCATGAGCATTATTTGACCATTAGCCGGCAAGCTCCAAGCCACAGGTCAGAATAAAAAAGAGGGCAACCCTTGGGGTTGCCCTCTTGCTGTTCAGAACGGGACAAAGTGCCATTTTCTCTTTAAATGCGAGGGTTACTTGCCCGCAATGTTCAAACCACCGAAACGGATCAGCGGCGCGTAGAAGCCCTTGCCATCGTTGTGCTGCAGACGGTCACCGACCGCTTCCAGCTCGCCGAGCAGGCGGTAGAAGTTGCCTGCGACCGTGATGCCGCGCACCGGCTGGACTCGCACGCCATTCCGGCACAGGAACCCTGACGCGCCGAACGAGAAGTCACCGCTCACCGCATCAGCCCCTGAGTGCAGGCCATCGAGTTTGACCAGCTCCAGATACTCGCCGGTTTTGACCTCTGCCTCGCTGTGGGGACCTGTGCCAAACACCAGATGGCGAGTGGTCACATCCAGCGCGCTGCGGGCGCTGCGGGCGGCCGAGCCGTTGCTCGCCACGCCAAAGTGGTGGGCTGTGGCGCTGTTGTGGAGCAGGGTTTTCAGCTCTCCCTCGCCAATCAGCAACAGATCCGAGGTGGCTGTCCCCTCGCCATCGAACGCCTTGATGTTCATGCCGCCCGGCATATAGGCCCGGCTCTCCAGGGTGAGCCAGCGAGAGGCCACAGACTGGCCCACCTTGTCTCGCCAGGGGTTGATCCCCTGCTGGGCCCACTTGCCCGAGAGCGCTGCCTGGAAGCAGCCAAACAGGCTGGCGAAGCAGTTGGTGCTGAAAATGGCGCTGTAGTGACCGCTCGGTACCGCTTCCCCCGGCAACAGGTCATGGGCCACAGCGTAGATCTGTTCGACAAGGGTCTGGCTATCCAGCTCGTCGAAGCGGCGGCCATACTGCCCTTGCGAGTGCATCGACTGGCGGCCATCCCGCTCCACCAGCGCCGAGGTATAGCAGCCGACGCTGAATTCACTGTGCTGGCAGAAGGTACCTTTGCTGTTGGCGAGCCAGAGCTGGCTCTCACCTTCAAAGAAGCCGTTGTAGGGGGCTCCGGTGACGGCCGGCAATGCCAGCATCTGCGCTTCGAGGCGCAGGGTCAGAGCGATCTTCTCCTCCACCGGCGTAGTATCGGGCTGGTTGATTTCGGCGCAGTCGGTGGTGATCCGGCTATTGGCCACCGAGATGTGCTGATCTGCGTCCACCTTGGCAAAGCGGCTGGCATCGAGGGCATCCTGCAGCATGGCATCGAGCGCCAGCTCATCGAGGGATTCCGAGTAGGCGATGCCGACCCGACCCTCTTTGATAAGGCGAATGCCGAGTTGCTGGCTGCTGGTGACCTTGTATTCCCCGAGCTCGCCCTTGTCGGCCTTGAGGGAGAAGGCTTTGTCCTGATTGGCGATGATATCCGCCTCGGCGCCCAGATCGGCGACCTTCTCCAGCAGGCGGGTGAGCAGGTTGTTCATATCGAGTGTGCTCATCAGGCGTTCCCTCCTACCAGGATCTTGTCAACTTTCAAGGCGGGTTGGCCGACAGACGTGGGTACCGAGCCCGAGACGGAGCCGCACATGCCGGCGGCCAGCGCCAGATTGCTCCCGACCATGGAGATCTCTTTGAGCACTTGCGGGCCCGTGCCGATCAGGGTCGCCGATTTGAGCGGGCGGGTGATCTTGCCGTGCTCGATGAGATAGGCCTCCTGCACGTTGAAGTTGAACTCGCCGGTACCCGGCTGCACCGAGCCGCCCCCCATCTTCTTGGCATAGATGCCGTGCTCGACTGTGGCCAGCATATCGTCGAGGCTGTGGTTGCCCGGTTCGATATAGGTGTTGCGCATGCGCGAGGTGGGGGCGTATTTGTAGGATTCGCGCCTTCCCGAGCCGGTCCGGGCGTAGCCAGTCTTGAGGGCGCCCATTCTGTCCACCAGAAAACCGGTCAGCACGCCGTCCTTGATGAGCTGGGTGTGCTGGGTCGCCATCCCTTCGTCATCGACGTTGATGGAACCCCAGGCGTTGCTCTGCAAGCCTTCATCCACAGCGCTGACTGCCGGATTGGCGATCAGCTGGCCCATCTTGTCGTGGAATACCGAGGCCTTCTTGGCGACCGAGGTGGTCTCCAGCAGGTGGCCGCAGGCCTCGTGAAAGATGACGCCGCCAAAGCCGCTCTCCATGATGACCGGCAGGGTGCCGCTCGGGCAGGGGGCTGCACCGAGTTTCACCAGCGCTTGGCGAGTGGCGGTGAGGGCCAGCTCGCGCGGATCGATACGATCTGCGTGTTCCCAGCCCATCAGGGCGCCGGGAGCCTCATAGCCTACGCTCTGTTCGCTCCCCTCAACGGCGATGGTCTGGGCCATGATGCGGTTGTAGTGGCGGCGATCGCTCACCTGCAACCCTTCGCTGTTGAAGATCTCCACCTCCTGCTCCCAGCCCAGTACATTGCCGGAGAACTGGCTCACCTTGCTGCTTTCGGCGCGGGCCACCGCATCCATGGCGTGCAGATAGGCAATCTTCTGCTCCAGCTGCTTGTCGGCCGACAGCGGCAACGCCACCGGGTTGCGATCGGTCAATCGGGTGAAATCGAAGGCGGTGGCGGTCACCACTGGGTCGCGTCTGTCTTTGGCCGCCAGCAGAGTGACGATGCGCAGCAGCTCGTCGCGGCTGGCCAGATTGGTGTAGCCGTAGAGCACCTTGTGGCCGTAGCACAGGCGCACGCCTATGCCGAAATCGAGGCCGCCACTGATGTTCTCTATCTGGCTGGAGAGCAGGCTGAGCTGGCTGCGGCGCTTGCGCTCCACAAACAGCTCGGCGAAGTCAGCCCCAAGCCGTAGCGCGTGATCGAGTACGTCGCGGGCAATGGCGGGGGCCAACAGGGAGAATGGGGTCATAGAATATCCTTTTCTGGTCTGTTCCTGTTTGCTTCCGACACCCGTTCTGATTGTGTTATGGGGTGTCGATTGCATTGTTGCAGACCAGCACAAAAAAGTCGCTATAGCGTCAAGCGATGATACCGATTGAGAAAATCGGTGCGATAACTGCGCCCGGACGGCCAATGCATCGGGACACTGGCCGCCGGTCAGGGGCTCACAACAGTTCGTGGATCTCGCCGAGGATCTGGTCGACCCACTGCTCGATGCGAGATTCGGTCTGGTCATACTGGTTGGCGTCATCGAGGGCCAGCCCGACGAAATGCCGGCCATCGTCGATCAGCGCCTTGGAGGCGTCGAACTCGTACCCTTCGTTTGGCCAGTAACCCACCAGTTTGACCCCCTTGGGCACCAGCTGATCGTGCAGGAGGCCGAGGGCATCCTGATACCATTCGCCATAGCCCAGCTGATCGCCCATGCCAAACAGGGCTATGATGCGCCCCTCCAGATTGACATCGGCTATGTCTTCCCAACGGGATTCCCAATCTTCCTGCAGTTCGCCGAAATCCCAGGTGGAGATGCCCAGGATCAGGATGTCGTACTCCTGCATGCGGACAAGGGGCACATCCTTGATGTTATGGATATCGACCAGCTCGGGGCCAATGAGGGCGCGGATCTTCTCGGCGGCCATCTCTGTGTAACAGGTGGTGGAACCGTAAAACAAACCTATCTTCATCGCACTGTCCTTACCGTAAAACAGATCGCTCTTCATCCTGGCGGCGCGTGGGGCGTACGCGCCCGGAGGCAACAGGGAGGGGCGCCAGTTTAGCAGATAGACCGACGCCCTTCACGGGGCAAGCGTGGTGCAGGCCCTCAGATCCCGCTGTCGCCCGGCGCCTGGCGCGCTACAATGTGCCACCGTTTGCCCAAGACCCAATACCATGACCAAGCCAGCGCCTGCCGTGCACAATCATCCCCTGATCGAACCCTTCCTCGACGCCCTCTGGCTGGAGCGGGGATTGTCTGACAACACTGTCAGCTCCTATCGCAGCGATCTGGAAAAATTTGCCCTCTGGCTCGACGGGCAGGGCAGCTCTTTGCTGCTGGCCGGGATGGATGAGATCCAGCACTACCTCGCCTGGCGGGTGGATCACCAGTTCGCCGCCAGCAGCACGGCCCGTTTTCTGTCTGCCCTGCGCCGCTTTTATCAGTATCTGAACCGCGAAAAGCTACGCAGCGATGATCCGACCGTGCTGCTGGAGGGGCCCAAACTGCCCAAGAAGCTGCCCTCTGATTTGAGTGAAGCCGAGGTGGAAGCGCTGTTGCAATCACCGTTGGTGGATGACCCGCTGGAGCTGAGGGACAAGGCGATGCTGGAGCTGCTCTACGCCACAGGGCTGCGGGTATCCGAGCTGGTGGGGCTCACCGCCGAGCATGTCAGCCTGCGTCAGGGGCTGGTGAGGGTGGTGGGCAAGGGCAACAAGGAGCGACTGGTGCCCATGGGGGAGGAAGCGGTGCACTGGCTGGAGCGTTACTACCGGGAGGCACGCACCCTGCTGCTGGGGGGCACCAGCTCGGACGTGGTATTTCCCTCCAAGCAGGCCCGCATGATGACCCGTCAAACCTTCTGGCACAGGATCAAGCTCTATGCCCAGCGTGCCGGTATCCGCGGGGAGTTGTCTCCCCACACCTTGCGCCACGCCTTTGCTACCCATCTGCTCAATCACGGCGCCGATCTGCGGGTGGTGCAGATGCTGCTGGGCCACGCCGATCTCTCCACTACCCAGATCTATACCCATGTGGCCAACGAACGGCTCAAGGCGCTGCACGGCGAGCACCATCCCCGGGCTTAAGCGCGCTGCAAGCGATTCTTGCCCGTTTGCTTTGCCTGATAGAGGGCAGCATCCGCGCGGGCCATCACACTGTCCGGTGGGGTATCGAGGGATTCGGCAATGCCACCGCTAAAGGAGACGCTCAAGCCTGGTTCACGCCAATCCTGCTGACCCATGCTGGCGCGCCACAGCTCCATCAACTGCTGCGCGCTGGCAATGTCAGTCTGTTCAAAAATAGCGACAAACTCTTCTCCCCCAAAGCGGCAAAGGGTTGCGTGTTCCTCCAGCAATTGGTTACCGAGCTGAGCGGTGCGCTTTAAGACGGCATCGCCGATTGGATGGCCATAGGTATCATTGATTCGTTTGAAGTTATCAATGTCGATAATCGCCAATATGTATTGGTGATTATCTCTGTGTAGCGTGGCCAGGATCTCTTCCAGATGGCGGCGGTTGTATAAACCGGTTAAAGCATCACGCAGAGATTTCTCTGTCTCTGCCTGCATTTTGTCTGAAATCATCACTATTTCATCTTCCAGCTCTTCAATGCCGGCCAGTTTTGGGATCACAATTTGTTGTCCTGCTGGTGTGACTCTTAATTGGCGAACCACTTGAACCAATGTGCTTATTGTATGCTCCAGTCGCTGTCTGAAAATAATAGCGACCAGCGTAAAGATAGAGAGAGACAATATCAGGCTGATTAATGTTGTGGGCAACATTTCACCAATCAGAAAACTGTTGGTAAAAGGGAACACTGTGATGACCAGCCAGGACGGATTATTATGCAATGCATGGTAAGCGATGAGCTCTCCATCCATACTCATGAATGAGCCATTGCGACCCTTCAGTTCATCAGTCCAGGATGTGACCAATGGCATGCCGTTTTCAAGCGGATCACTGTGGGCGATAACCAGTCTGCTGCCTCGGTCGTAAAGCATATAGCCGACCTTGTCACCGCTCTCCAGCAGCCTGCCAATTCGGGCTGAAAAAACCTTCAAGTTGAGATCTATTCCGATTACCCCCAGAAAATTGCCTTGATTATTCAGTACTGCGTGAGAAAGCGTCACGACAGGTGTTTTTTGAACGGCATCAATATAAGGTGAGCTCCAGATACTGGTACCTGGCTTTTCCATCGCATTCTGGTACCAGGTTCGTTGGGTTACATTGATATCCTGTGGCATGGATGCCAGCGAGAAGTTGGCTTGCTTATTATTTTTCAATACATAATAAACCGTCTTTATCGGTCCTTCAGGATAAAGAAGATATTGCCAAATGTCGTGATATCTGGTGCGCAAGGAAATCGGCAATTGACCATCTTTTTTTTAATGTCATCGATGATGATGTTTATTTGTCGTTCGACAGAAGATAGCGAGTTATCCCATTGCTGGCCAGTGCTGTCATTAAAAAAACGCATTGTATTCAGCAGAGTGTTTTTTTGCATCACAGAAAAAAGATATGCGCTGCCCAGCGTTGTCAAAACAAGAGGCAGCGCCAACAAAAATAGAAAGCGAAGAATAAAACTGTGGTTGGAGCTGGATGAGGGGGTCACTGACATAATCACGATGCCTATATAGCGATGGAATAGGTATAACCATAGCTGATGGGCATCGTGATATGTGGTCGCTGCTTATATGAGCTGTTTACTTGCCTTGTTGTGACTTGAGCAGATCACGAATTTCGCTCAGCAGCTCCTGATCCTTGGTGGGACCTGTGGGGGCTGCAGCCTCTTCCTGCTTGCGCTTGAGAGTATTGATGGCTTTGAGCCCCATGAAAATGGCGAAGGAGATGATCAGAAAATCGATGATGGTCTGGATAAATTTGCCGTAGGCGATGACCACGGCCGGGGTTGCACCCTCTGCAGCCTTCAGGGTCACGGCCAGATCGCTGAAGTCCACACCGCCCAGGATCAGGCCGATGGGGGGCATGATGACGTCGCCCACGAAGGAGGAGACTATCTTGCCGAAGGCGGCACCTATGATGATACCGACCGCCATGTCGATGACGTTGCCTCGGGCGGCAAAGGCCTTGAACTCTTGAATCAGACTCATGTTTCCCTCCAAAAATGGGTAAATTGCAGCCGTCGCCGCATCAAAATTTGAATAATCAAGCATCAGGAAACCAGAGGATGGCCGCTTTTTTCCTGTCGTCACGGTTAGCTTGCTGGGCCGCTGCCCAATTGGCAACCTGTCAGGGAGGGATTTTTTTGCAGGTCTCTCTATTAATCAATCAGTAATTAACAAGTTGAGGCCAGGACATGGCCTGAGTTACCTTGTGAGTCCATTCGTTCATGCCAAGTGAGTAAAAGAGTGAAGCATTTACTACTGGGAATGATGCTGCTGTGCACCTTTGCTGCCAGCGCGGGGATGGATCCCCAATTATTGAAACAGCGTATAGAGCAGCGCCTCGGGGTGCAGGTCTATCTGGTGGATGAAACCCCCATGCCCGGTCTCTTCATGCTGGGCACCAGTCAGGGGCCGCTCTATACCGATGCCGGAGGCGACTATGTGCTTCAGGGCATCATGCTGGATCTGGGCCACGACATGAAAAACCTCACCATGCTGGGTCAGCGTCAGCAACGTCAGCGGGCGCTGGCCCAGATTGGCGAACGGCGTATGCAGCTCAAGGCCGAGCCCGAGCGTCACAGCGTCACCCTGTTTACCGATCTAACCTGCCGCAACTGCCGTACCGCGCTGGATGAGTTGCCCATTTTGCAGGCACAGGGGGTGAGTGTGCAGTTACTGCCAGCGCTGGGTACCTTCGCCGATGTGGTAGAGGCACAGGCGCTCTGGTGCGATCCTGGCCTGTTCAGCGAACTTGAGCTCAGTGATCGTTTGCCTGCGACCGGCTGTAATGAGATCCTTGCCCATCATATCGGCCTGAGCCAGTGGCTCGGGATCAAGGCGCTGCCGAGCTGGGTCCTGCCAAACGGGGATCTGGTGCGGGGTTATCAGAGCCCTGACCAACTGCTCAAGATACTGGATCACATCAATGCCCCTGCAAATCCGTCGTCGTCCGCGAGTTGATGATTCCCATCTGCCCGCTACTTTGCACCCACTGCTTCGTCAAGTCTTTGCCAGCCGGGGGGTAGAGGATCCTGCCCTGCTCGAGCGCAGCGCCAGCCAGCTGTTGCCGCCCCAGCGCCTGTTCGGCATGGAGCAGGCAGTGCCCCTGTTGGCAGCTGCGCTGACCGCCCAGCAGCGCATCCTGATCGTCGGTGATTTTGACTGCGATGGCGCCACCAGCTCGGCCCTGTGCGTGCTGGCATTGCGGGCCATGGGCGGCCACCACATCGATTTTCTGGTGCCCAACCGTTTCGAATTCGGCTATGGCCTGACCCCGGAGATAGTCGAGCTGGCGGTGGCACGCGGCGCCGAGTTCCTCATCACGGTGGACAACGGTATCTCCAGCATCGCCGGGGTGGCGGCGGCCAAGGCGGCCGGCATGCAGGTTCTGGTTACCGATCATCACCTGCCGGGCCAGGAGCTGCCTGCTGCCGATGCGATAGTGAACCCCAACCAGCACGGCTGCGACTTCCCCTCCAAGTCCCTGGCCGGGGTGGGGGTGGCCTTCTATCTGATGGCGGCCCTCAACACCCACCTGCGCCAATTGGGCTGGTATGAGCGCCAGGGCATTCGTGCCCCCAATGTGGCGGATTATCTGGATCTGGTGGCGCTCGGCACAGTCGCCGACGTGGTGGCGCTGGATGGCAACAACCGCATCCTGGTGCATCAGGGGCTGCAGCGGATCCGCGCTGGTCGCTGCCGTCCCGGCATTCAGGCGCTGGTGGACGTGTCGGGCCGCGATGGCCGACGCCTCACCGCCGCCGACCTTGGTTTCGCGCTGGGACCGCGTCTCAATGCCGTGGGCCGGCTCGATGACATGTCCCTCGGGGTCGCCTGTCTGCTGAGCGATGATCTCAATCTGGCGCGCCAGCTCGCCTCCGAGATGGACAGCCTCAATCAGGAGCGCAAGGAGATCGAGCAGGGGATGCAGGAGGAGGCACTCGCCACCCTGGAGCAGATCCGCTTTCGCGATGGCGAGGTGCCTTCCGGCATAGTGCTGCACAGAGACGAGTGGCATCAGGGGGTAGTGGGGCTGGTGGCCTCCAAGGTGAAGGAGAAGTACTACAGGCCTGTGATCGCGTTTGCCGAGAGCAGCGAGACCGAGCTCAAGGGTTCAGGTCGCTCCATTCCCGGTGTGCATCTGCGCGATGCCCTCGAACTGCTCGATACCCGCCATCCGGGCCTGATGGGCAAATTTGGCGGCCACGCCATGGCGGCGGGGCTGACCCTGCCCAAGGCCAATATCGAGGCCTTTGGCCGGGCGTTTGAGACGGTGATCAGTGAGCTGGTGACCCCGGAGCTGCTGACCGGGGTACTGCTCACCGACGGCGAACTGCTGTCGGATGAGCTCAGCCTTGAGCTGGCTGAGCTTATTCGCGCCTCCGGCCCCTGGGGCCAGGCCTTCCCCGAGCCGCTGTTTGACGGCGAATTCGTGCTGGTGCAGCAGCGGCTGGTGGGGGAGAAACACCTCAAGATGATGCTGACCACGGATTCGGGCCATGCGGTGGATGCCATCGCCTTCGGGGTCGACCTCAAGCGCTGGCCGGACGCCTCGGTGAAGCGGGTGCGGTTGGTCTACCGGCTCGACGTCAACGAGTGGCGTGGCAACCGCAGCGTGCAACTGCTGGTGGAGCATCTGGAGGCGGCCGGTCTTTAGTCCGGCAGCGATAGCTCTCTGTTGATGAAAACGGCCACTCTCGGGTGGCCGTTTTGTTATCGGAGACGGCGCTCATCACACCTGATGGACTCGAATGACAACGAGATGGGCCGATACGCCCCCATTTTTATCCCAGCTTTTAAATGCCGGTTTTGTGGGTAAAGTGGGTGTTTTACATCAAGTCTTGCTTCATACTGGATGCAAGAATTCAATAAATAGCGTACCTGTGATATATTCGCCCCCGTTCAATCCCTTGCCTTTTCAAGGAGTCTGACCTTTTGCCACCCCTTGGCCGATCACCGCCGGGATGGATGGCTCTCGCCATCGCCTGCTTACTGTGGCTTGCTGCGTTTACCGCGGCAGGGGTCACTGCATCCGATCAGCCGGCATCTGTTGTGTCTGCGGCCCGGATGCAACTGCACGAGCCGTCCGATCAAGGGTTGGCAAACAGTGTCAGTCTGCCACCTGCCGCTCATTGGCGGCTCGGCGTCGAGCAGGGGCGCCGGCTGGAGGGGGCCAATCACCCCCATTTCGGCCAGATGCTGTTGGCCTGGTTCCAGCACGACATCCTGGGTTTGCTCTGTGGTTTGTTGTTCTTCCTGCCCCTCATCTACCTCAGGCAGCTGTCCAGCTACTTGGGGGACCTTCATAAACGGCTGCTGTTCGGCCAGCATCTGCAATTTCGCTTCTGCCACGGTGACTCGTGTCCGGCTTGCTGCTGAGCGCGCACCGGATCCGGCGTTTCCCCGTCGACTGACTGTTTGACTTCTCTGCTGGCTGACGCCTGCGATCGGTTGCCGCGCCTTGTTGCCCCTGCCAGTGCGCTCTGACCTGTTGGTCAGGGTGCCGTGGCAGGGTTGTTCCCTGCACAAGCTGTGAGCCGATCCGATGGATTATTATGTAAACCTGTTTATTCAGTCGATTTTTGTCGAAAACCTGGCGCTGGCCTTCTTTCTGGGCATGTGTACCTTTCTGGCCGTTTCCAAGAACATCAACACGGCATTTGGCCTGGGCATGACGGTGCTGGTGGTCATGGTGATCGCCATTCCCCTCAACAACCTGATCTACCGTCATATCCTGCGCCCGGGCAGCACCTTCCTCGGGGAGTTTGATCTTGGCTTTCTCGATTTCATCATCTACATAGGGGTGCTGGCGGCGCTGGTGCAGGTGATGGAGATGGTGCTGGACAAGCATTTCCCGGCGCTCCATCACGCCCTGGGCATCTATCTGCCGCTGTTGACGGTGCACTGCGCCATCTTCGGCGGTGTCATGTTCATGGCCCAGCGGGATTACGATTTCATCGAATCCGTGGTGTATGGAGCGGGCTCCGGACTTGGCTGGTTGCTGGCCATCGTCGCCATCGCCGGCCTGCGCCAGAAGATGAAGTATTCGGATGTGCCCGAGGGGCTGCGCGGCATCGGCATCACCTTCATAGTGGCAGGGCTGATGTCGCTCGGCTTCATGTCCTTCTCCGGCATGTCGCTCTAGGCACGCTATCTGTGAAAACGGCCACTTGCGTGGCCGTTTTGCTATTCGGCGGGGGTTATCATCCCCAGCAGCCGGTCGTGGACCAGCGGCAGTGTCAGGAAGCCGTCCCGATCGAGGAAGTGGCCACCCTGCTCCAGGCTGTAGAGTGGCGCGGCCAGCTGCTCGCTCAGGTGCTGGCAGTAGCGATAGGGCACTATGGCATCATCGCGGGAGGCAACGACAACCCGTTGTGGTGCCAGTGTCATGATGTGCGCCGGGTCGTAACGCTGGGTCATGAAGGCATCCAGCTCCGGCAGGGTATGCAGTGGCTGGTCGAAACCGGATACCAGCAGGATACCGCCCACCCGGCGGGAGGCGGGCAGGCGGCTGAGCTGGCGCAGTATGGCGATGCAGCCGAGGCTGTGGCCCAGCAGGAAGGTGTGCTCGTCGTGATCCTGGACAAGGCGGTCCATGGCTTGATCCCAGGCATCAGGCTCGGGATGGTGCGGGTTTGGCATGGCCAGCACCTCGACCTGGATACCGCGGGACTCGAGTTTCTCCTTGAGCCAGGGGAACCAGTGGGACTGGGGGGAGGCGGTGTAACCGTGCACGATAAAGACGCGGGTGTGTGACATCTGCATGATCCTGAAACGGGGCAACAGGGAATGAAAAACCGTGCCGCTGCGGCAACTGGCCGGGGCGGCCACATCATAGCAGCCCCCGCCTGACCGCAACACGCCCCTGGCGGGATGGGGGGCAAGATGAGGCTCAACAAAACTAACCCAGCAGCTTGGCCATGTTGTGCCCTGTGATGATGAAGCCTGCCTCCTGATAGAGCGCCAGGGCCCGCGGGTTGTCGTACGCGACCCGCAGCTTGATCTGGCTGATGCCACTGGCCCTGAGACTGGCTTCCAGTGCCGCTATGGCAGCCTTGCCATAGCCCTGGCTGCGCAGGGCCGGGTCGATATAGAAGTCGTAGATAAAGGTGGCGTTATCATCGGCATTGATGGCGTGCCAGAGATAGCCCAGTGGCTCTGCCTCTTCTCCCGTCACCTCGCCCGGCATGATGCAGAGCAAACAGTGACCCGGGGTGGCGATCCCCTGTGGCAGGTACTGCAGCAGGGAGGCCTCTGACTTGCGGCGAGCGGTGGCGAGATCATAGCCATGGTTGCTGGCCAGATCTTGTGCGTAGTCCTCGAGGGAGCGGTCGTAGAAGACGGAATAATAGGCAGCGCTCATGGGGAGCAGACGAACGAGGGGGGTTGGCATCTTGGGTATCACTCCTGAAAAAGGAGTGATTACGTTAACGCTATGGCAAGGCGATCGCAAACGGCGGTGTCGTAGTCAGAGTTAAGATAGCTTCAGCCTTTTTACGTGGCTATCAATCGCCTATTTGAGGGCCAAAGAGGTAGCGTCGTTGATAATCCTCAATCAGCCGCATTATGTCGAGCCTTGCAATGGCGAGCTCCAACCGCTCTTTCAGATCTTGCTGATCGGGTCGGAACATAATGTGCAGGCTCTTGTGTTCAAGGATTTTGGGATGAAACTGCAAGCCGGTAGAGTCCAGCTTTCCGTCATGCTGGAGCAGCCAGTAAAAAACGTCCCTGTCTATGACAGCCAGGTCCAGTCTATCTCGCTGCAACTTGCGCAGGTTGAGGTGATCCCCATAAACAGCAAATGTCTGGAGGCGCTTTATTGCCATCAACTGATCAAATTCAGAAGTATTGACATAACCTGCGACTACCCCGATCCGGTAAGGGGATAAATCCTCAAGCTGCTGCCAGGGGATCAGTGGTCCGCTGCGTTGCGCCAATCCCAGTATGCTAGCCCCCACACTGGTTGAGTTGCGCCATAGAGAGGGAAAACGATCAGATAGGTACTCGGGAAAGTAGCCGCTGTAGGGCTGCGTTGGGTCTGCGGCTAGCATGATGGCTCGTTGCCAGGGGTAAAAATCGAACTCGACCTTTAGCCCTGCTTCAGCAAAAGCCTTTTTTACGATATGACCGGTGAGGCCACCATCTGGCAGGCTTTGACTGGTATAAGGGGGCCATTCCAGAGTAGTCAGTCGAATGGTGTTGGCCAAGAGCTGCAAGGGGAACAACAGCAGCAGTGACAAGAGAATAGAATATCCCATTGGTGATGTACTCCTTCCTCCAGCCAATGTTGATTATCGGCCACAATTGGCGGCTCAAAAAGTCGGCCCTGATGATAATGCTGTCGGCTAAAGAGATTTGCGTCTTGGTCCTATGGTATCAGCACTAAAAAGTGAGGGAGGCGTGAAGCCTCCCTCTTTTGACATATATAGCCATAACCGCATTTAACTGACTGTTATTGGCACTAAAGTGCCCTTGATAGAGGCAGATCCACGACTATTTGACCTCTTCACCCTTGGCTTGCAGGTCCGCATGGTAGGAGGAGCGCACGAAGGGGCCGCAGGCGGCGTGGGAGAAGCCCAGCCCCATGGCGACATCTTTCAGCTCGTCAAACTCTGCGGGCGGCACGTAGCGCTTCACCGGCAGGTGGTGGCGGCTCGGCTGCAGGTACTGACCCAGGGTCAGCATGTTGACGCCGTGCTCGCGCAGATCTTTGAGCACCTGCACTATCTCTTCGTTGGTCTCGCCAAGGCCCATCATGACACCGGATTTGGTCGGCACATGGGGGTGCATCTCCTTGATGCGGCGTAGCAGCTCAAGGGACCACTTGTAGTCGGCACCGGGGCGGGCGACACGGTACATGCGCGGCGCGGTTTCCAGGTTGTGGTTGAACACGTCCGGCGGTGTCTCGCGGAACACCTCCAGCGCCTGCTCCATGCGGCCACGGAAGTCCGGGGTCAGGATCTCGATGCGGGTCTGGGGGCTGTGCTCGCGGATCTGCTTGATGCAGTCGGCGAAGTGCTGGGCACCGCCGTCGCGCAGATCGTCGCGGTCCACCGAGGTGATGACCACGTATTTCAGCCCCATCTCCTTGATGGTGAGTGCCAGCTTCTGCGGCTCGTCGGGATCCAGCGCCAGCGGGCGGCCGTGTGCCACGTCGCAGAAGGGGCAACGACGGGTGCAGATGGCCCCCATGATCATGAAGGTGGCAGTGCCGTGGTTGAAGCACTCGGCCAGGTTGGGGCAGGAGGCCTCTTCACACACTGAGTGCAGCTTGTTCTTGCGCAGCGTGCTCTTGATGTGCTCGATCTTCTGGCTCGACGGCGGCAGCTTGATCCGCATCCAGTCCGGCTTGCGCAGCACTTCCTCGTTGGGATCCGGCATGAATTTCACCGGGATCAGGGCCATCTTGTCGCCATCGCGCAGCTTGACGCCCGGCTCCATACGAACGGGTTTGCTCATGATTCACTCTCGGTGTTTGTTATTGTCTGGTTGATAGCCGTTTGGGCCATTTTCATGCCCTCATGGGCGCCCGGCATGGGCTTGCTCATGGGGTATCGTCGGCATTTGTGATCGTTTGATAGCCAATCAGGCTGGCCAGTTCGGCCACCAGAATGGCTTGCGCCTCAGCCACGCTTTGCGGGCCGCCCAGGGCGCTGGTCTGGGTCATGGCCATGCCCGCATAGCCGCACGGGTTGATGCGCAGGAAGGGGGTCATGTCCATGTTGATGTTGAGTGCCAGGCCGTGAAACGAGCAACCCTTGCGGATCCGCAGGCCCAGGGAGGCGAGTTTGGCCTCCATGCCCAGCTCGTTGGTCACATAGACGCCGGGGGCATCGGCCTTGGCATAGGCCTGGATATCGCTTTTTGCCAAGGTATTGATGATGGCGGTTTCCAGGCAGGTCACCAGCTCGCGTACCGACAGCTTGCTGCGGCGCACATCCACCAGTACATAGAGCACCAGCTGGCCGGGGCCGTGGTAGGTCACCTGACCGCCACGATCGCTCTGCACCACGGGGATGTCACCGGGAGCGAGCAGATGCTCGGCCTTGCCAGCCTGGCCCTGGGTGTAGACGGGATCGTGCTCCACCACCCAGAACTCATCCGGGGTATCGCTGGTGCGGTTATCGGTGAAGGCCTTCATGGCATCCCATACCGGCTGGTAGGGGCGGCGGCCCAACTGTCTGACTAACAGTTGTGGTTGGGCGGGGATCTGGAGTGACATGGTTCCTCACTGACAGGCGCTTGAGTCGGCAAAACAGGATTGCACAAAATCAATCGCCCCTGGCGGGGCGAGAGAGGTGGCTTACAGAACGTAGCGAACCAGCTCGATCTTGCCGAGAGCTGTGTACATGGCTTCGATATGTTCCTTGCTCTGGGCCGTCACAGTGACCCGCACCGAGTGGTAGTTACCCTTGGTGCTGGGTTGAACGGTCGGGCTGTAAGTGCCTGGGGCATGCTGCTGCAGCACTTCTACCACCAGATCAGGCAGTGCCGGATCGGCTACGCCGAGCACCTTGAACGGGAACTTGCAGGGGAACTCCAGCAGTTCATCAAACTTGGTATTCATCTACTCACCTTTTGGCGTCATCACGGGATGACCTTATCTTTCATCTTGTGTGGCCAAGTGGCCTATGGCCCATCAGGGCCGCCAGTACAAGTCTATATGGGCATTGCCCGGGCCGGGATCAAGGCCCGGACTGATCGACAAGACATGGAGGTGCTGCTTTTTACCACAAATCAGCTGTCGGCGGAACCTGCAGATTGCAGGGTTATTCGCTCACCGAGACCCAAACTGGAGAGCGGCGCCTATTGGCGCCGCTCTTTTATCACTATTTTATCCTGTGGCTTACTTGAACCAGCTGGTGACCAGCAGTACCAGGTAATCCCACAGACGGCTCATCAGGCCGCCTTCCTGCACTTCTTCCAGCGCAACCAGGGGAACCTGCTTGATCTCCTTGTCGCCCTGCTTGAGGAATACTGTGCCCACTCGCTGACCCTTGGCCAGCGGTGCTTTCAGTTCGCTTTCAAGCTGGAAGTCCGCCTTCAGGTTGTTGCCCTGACCACGGGTGACCAGCACTGATACGTCCTTGTCGACACCCAGTTTCACTTCCGGTTTGTCACCCATCCAGATCTTCTGGGTGACAAGCTCGGTACCGGCCTTGTACGGGGTCAGGCTCTGGAAGAAACGGAAGCCGTAGGTGAGCAGTTTCTTGCTCTCGGCGGCGCGGGAACCTTCGCTGCTGGCGCCCAGCACAACGGCGATCAGGCGCATGCCTTCGTTGTTGGTGGCGGAGGAGACCAGATTGTAACCAACCTGGCTGACGTGGCCTGTCTTGATGCCATCCACTTGCAGGGACTGATCCCACAGCAGGCGATTGCGGTTGTGCTGGGTGATGCCGTTGAACACGAAGGATTTCTGGGCGTAGATCTTGTACTCCTCCGGCTGATCGTGGATCAGGGCCTGACCCAGACGAGCCATGTCGCGAGCAGTACTGTAGTGACCTTCTTCATCCAGTCCGTGGGGGTTTTTGAATTGGGTATCTTTCATCCCCAGCTTGGCGGACCAGGCGTTCATCAGGCTGGCGAAGGAGTCAGTGCTGCCCGCCAGGAATTCGGCCATGGCGACGCAGGCGTCGTTGCCGGACTGGATGATGATGCCCTTGTTCAGATCATCGACGGAGACCTGTTTGCCCACCTCGATAAACATCTTGGAGGAGTCGGTGTAGTTCTTGGACCAGGCGTTCTTGCTGATGGTCACCATGTCGGTGTTCTTGATGTTTCCTTCCAGCAGCTCGTGACCAATGATGTAGGAGGTCATCATCTTGGTCAGGCTGGCGGGCGGCAGGCGTTCATCGGCGTTGTCTTCTGCCAGCACCTGGCCCGAGTAGTAGTCGATCAGAATATGGGCTTTGGCGGAGATCTCCGGCGCGGCGGGAACGACCATGGGGGCGGCGTTCGGTGTGGGTACAGGTGTGTTGGCCTGGGCGGTGGCGCTTATCAGGGAGGCCAGAATAACTGAACGGGCAAATTTGGACATCTTGAAATTCCTGGAGCCTGGATGGGGGGTAACCCAAGTTAAAATGCGGGCTTAACTATACCAGAAGCGCCCGTTGGTCATAGTCCGACGTGCCATCTGGCCTGGTTTTTTATCCATCAGTAGTGGGCATCACGCCGGGAAACGACGTGATACCCATCAAGATGGCGGTGGCCACCTTCATATGAGCCACACGGCTCAGGGGACGATAAAGGCTTGCTCCAGCCCCCCCTGACGGATCTGTGCCAGCAGGGTGGCCTGCTGATCGGCGGCGACCGGGCCCAGCAGGACGCGGAAGAGGGCATTGTGTGTCACCACTTGATACGGCACGCCGTAGCGCTGAGTCATCACTTTGCCCATGGCCTCGGCTCTCTCTTTGGATCCACTGGCCAGCACCTGGATCATCTTGCCGTCGCCATTGCTGGCGGGGGCGGCTGCCTTGGCCGGTGCCGGTTTGGCTGCCGGGGCTTTGACGGGCGCGGCAGCAGCAGGGGTTGCCATCGCCAGCGCGGTCGGTTCACCCAGGAAGCCATCTTGCGATATCGTCTTGGTCGCTGCTGCGGCCGCGGTCGTCGGGGTCATTGCGATGGGCTTCATCGGCTCAATGATCATCATCTGATCCGGCGTGTCGTTGATAAGCTCCAGTCGCACGCGGGCCTCGCCACTCGCTACCATATCCAGCTGCTCTGCGGCAGCGTAGGAGAGATCGATGAGACGATCACTGCCAAAGGGACCTCTATCGTTGACCCGCACTATGGTTTCCAGCCCGTTGCTCAGGTTGGTGACCCGCACATAGCTAGGCAGCGGCAGGTTGCGGTGGGCGGCGCTGAACAGTTTGCTGTCCAGCACGTCGCCGTTGGCGGTCTTCTGGCCGTCCAGATCCGGGGCCAGCCAGCTGGCGGTACCCTCTTCGGTATAGTGCTTGATGTTGCGCCACACCTCGTTCTTCTGCTTGCCAATCCAGTAGTCACGGTTGCCGCTGGCACTCAGGGGCTCGGGGCGCGGAATGGCGCCTGTGGCTTGTGGTATTTCTATGACCTGGGGTTTTTCCTGGGGCATGGGAGCCTGCGGCAGGGGGAGCTGTTCCGGCTGGCTGCTACAGGCGGCCAACAACAAGGTCAGGCTGAGCGGGAGAAATTTGTGGCTCTGATGCATACGCTTCCTGGATTGCTTGACTGAGTTGATGCACCGCCATCGCATAGAGAGGGCTGCGGTTATAGCGGGTGATCACGTAAAAATTGTGGCGCGCGACCCAGTATTCCGGTCCATCGGCCTGTTCCAATGCCAGCAACTTCACAGGTGTCTGTGGCGCCAGCTGCGTGGCGACTTCAATGCCGGCGGCGGCCAGCTCTGCCCACTGCTGCTTGAGTTCAGGCTCGGGTCTGAGCAGGGTACTGACGGGGGCCAGACCGATCAAGGCGGGCTCGACGGCAGACTCGCCCCAGCGCCATTGATGCTCGGCGAAATAGTTGGCGACGCTGCCGATGGCATCCACAGAGTTGCGAAACAGATCCCGCCGACCATCGCCGTCAAAGTCGACCGCGTAGTGGCGATAACTGGAGGGCATGAACTGCCCCATTCCCATGGCACCGGCATAGGATCCCTTGAGAGTGGTGAGAGGCCACTGTTCCTCCTCGGCCAGCAGCACCAGCTGGGCAAACTCCTTGGCAAAGAAGTCGCTGCGTTCCGGATAGTGGAAGCCCAGGGTGTAGAGACTGTCGAGCACCGAGTGGCGGCCCATCTGGCGGCCATAGAAGGTTTCGATGCCTATGATGGCGACGATGAGGGCGGCGGGCACCCGATAGGTCTGCTCGGCCCGCGCCAGGACATCGGCATGGCGTTGCCAGAAGCTGACCCCGTCCTGAATGCGGCTTGGCGTCACAAACAGCGGCCGATAGCGATGCCAGGGTTTGGCTTCCCAAGGGCGGCTGATGGTGTCCAGGATCTCCTGGCGCAACTGCGCCTTGGCGGCAGCATCCTGCAACGCAGCCAGCGGCACCTGTTGTTGCTCCGCCAGCAGGCTCAGTCGCTCGGGCGAAACGGTCGCGTTCGCTGCCAGCGAGCACAGTGCGAGTGCCAGCCACCATGGTTTCATCAGGCCAGCAGTCTTCTGTGAGTTTGAATGGACATCAGGATGCCGAAGCCGGCCATCAGGGTCACCATGGAGGTGCCACCATAGCTCACCAGGGGCAGTGGCACCCCCACCACAGGTAGTATGCCGCTCACCATGCCCATGTTGACGAACACATAGACGAAGAAGGTGAGGGTCAGGGCGCCACCGAGTAGACGCTCGAAGCTGTTCTGGGCCTGCATGGAGATAAACAGGCAGCGGCTGATGATGTAGAGATAGATGACCAGCAGCAGAGCCACGCCCACCAGTCCGAACTCTTCGCTGAAGACCGCAAAGATAAAGTCGGTGTGGCGTTCGGGCAGAAACTCCAGCTGGGACTGGGTGCCTTGCAGCCAGCCTTTGCCAAACACGCCACCCGAGCCGATCGCTATCTTGGACTGTATGATGTGATAGCCGCGACCCAGGGGGTCTTTCTCGGGGTCTAGCAGCATCAGTACCCGCTGGCGCTGGTAGTCGTGCATCAGGAAGAACCAGAGTACCGGCATGAAGGCGCAGATCAGCATCACCGCCAGAGCAATCAGCCACCAGCTGATCCCCGCCAGGAAGATGACGAAAAAGCCGGAAGCGGCCACCAGTATGGAGGTGCCGAGATCGGGTTGGGCCGCGATCAGCAGGGTCGGCAGCAACACCATCAGCAGCGCAATGATCACATGGCTGAATTTGGGAGGCAGGGAGTGGCGACTGAGCCAGGCTGCCACCATGACGGGCATGGAGAGCTTCATCACCTCAGAGGGCTGGAACTTCATGAAGCCAAGATCAAGCCAGCGCTGTGCCCCCTTGCCGATGTGGCCAAATACGTCCACCGCGATCAGCAGCAAGACCACGACCACAAACAGGGGGATCGACCAGCGCGCATAGAGTGAGGGAGGCAACTGGGCCAGGCCTATCATCAGGCCGAAGGCCAAGCCGCCGCGTACCAGCTGGCGCACTATGGAATCCACATCCTGACCTGATGCGGAGTAGAGCACCACCATGGAGAGGGACATCAGGGCCAGCAGGCCGAGCAACAGCGGCAGGTCGATGTGCAGTTTGTACCAGAGACTCTGCTGCCGTGATGAATTACTCATTGGGAACGACCTCGCTTGGTGGGGACGACGGCTTGGGCGCTGGTGGCAACTGGGGCTCAGGCGGGGCCAGATAGGCATCCAGCATCTGGCGCGCCACGGGCGCTGCCATGCTACTGCCACCACCGGCGTTTTCCAGCACCAGGGCCACCACGGCCTTGGGCGCATCAAAGGGGGCAAAGGCGACGAACAGTGCGTTGTCGCGATGCTCCACCTTCATGGTGCTGGCGTTGTAGACCTGATTCTCTTTCATGCCCACCACCTGGGCGGTACCCGACTTGCCAGCAGCCTTGTAGGGGGTGTTGGCAAAGGCGCGCCGCCCGGTTCCTTCATGGCCGTTGATGACGCGCCACATGCCATCCCTGGCCACTTGCCAGTAGCTGTCGCTCTTGGCCTGAAGGGCGATATTGGGGTTGACGGGGGCGTTGACCACGCCCTCTTGCGAGGCGGTGCTCTTGAGCAGGTGTGGCGTCACGTCGTGGCCGTTCTGGGTCAGTATGCTGGTGGCCTTGGCCAGCTGGATCGGCGTGGAACTCCAGTAGCCCTGACCTATGCCGATGGAGATGGTGTCCCCCTGATACCAGGGCTGGCGCCAGCGTGCCATCTTCCAGTCGCGGGACGGCATGACGCCTCGGGTCTCTTCATACAGATCCACGCCACTGTACTGGCCGAAGCCGAACTTGGTCATGTAGCTGTGGATCTTGTCGATACCGACCCGATAGGCGAGATCGTAGAAATAGGTATCCGCCGACACCTCGATGGCGCGGTAGACATCGAGCCAGCCGTGACCCCATTTTCGCCAGTCACGAAACTTCTTGGTGGTGCCCGGAATGGAGAAGCTGGGGCCGCCGAAGTAGCGGTAGTTGGCGGTGATGGCCCCTTCGTTCAGCCCCATTACCGCCATCATGGGCTTGACGGTGGAGGCGGGGGCATAGATGCCCTGGGTGGTGCGGTTCACCAGCGGGCGGGCAGGATCGTTGAGCAGCGCCGAATAATTGGTGTTGGAGATGCCGGTCACGAACAGGTTGGGATCATAGCTGGGGCTCGACTCCATGGCCAGGATGGCGCCCGTATTGGGATCCATCATGACGATGGCTCCCCGGCGACCGGCCAGCAGTTCCTGAGCCTTCAGTTGCAGGCGGATGTCGATGTTGAGGTAGATGTCCTTGCCAGGCTCGGGTGGCTGGAATTTGAGGGTACGCACCACCCGGCCGCGGTTGTTCACCTCGACCTCCTGATAACCGGCTACCCCGTGCAGCTGATCCTCGTAGAATTTCTCCACCCCCTGCTTGCCGATGTCTTTGGTGGCGGCATAGTTGGCGAATTTTTCCTCTTTCTTGAGGCGAGCCTCATCCTGGGTGTTGATCTTGGCCACATAGCCCAGCGCATGGGTGAGGGTGTCACCAAACGGATAGTAACGCTTGAGGTAAGCCTCGATGCTGGCACCCGGGAAGTTGTGCTGGTTGACCGAGAAGAGGGCGACCTGATACTCGGTCAGCTTCTCGAACAGGGGGACAGGCTTGAAGCGGCGCTGACGCTTGACCTCGGCCAGGAACTTCTCCTTGGTCCCCTCTGGCAGCGCCAGCAGGGTGATCAGCTCATCGGTGGTCTTGTCCAGATCCCGAGTCTCTTCCGGCACGATTTCCAGGCTGTAAACCGGGCGGTTTTCAGCCAGCAACACGCCGTTGGCGTCATAGATGAGGCCCCGCGGCGGCGCCACGGGCACAACCCGGATCCGGTTGTCGTTGGATCGGGTCTGATAGGTTTCGAAGGACTCGACCTGCAGATAATAGAGATTGCCCAGCAACACCAGCATCAGCACCACCATGCCGATGTAGGCGACCAGGGTGCGTCGGAAGAAGAGGCGGCCTTCGGCGCTGTGGTCGCGCATTTCGATGCGATTCTTCAGCATGCCGCTACCTTATGACAGACGAAGGGAGAAGACAAAAACCCCATGGGTTATTCCCTGTGATACGGGTGATATAAGGGGGTGATGCGCCAGATGTGCATGGTTCATTCCCTGTGATACGGATGATTGGTGGTAATGCTCCAGGCGCGATAGAGGCTCTCGGCCACCAGCACCCGTACCAGCGGATGGGGCAGGGTCAGCGGCGACAGTGACCAGCTCTGTTCGGCGGCGGCCTTGCACTCCGGCGACAAGCCCTCCGGGCCTCCCACCAGCAGGGCCACATCGCGGCCATCCAGTTTCCAGGCTTCCAGTTGCACGGCGAGTTGTTCCGTGGTCCAGGGCTTGCCGGGGATATCCAGGGTCACAAGGCGCGAGCGGCCGGCCGCGGCCAGCATGGCTTCCCCTTCTTTTTGCAGGATGCGGGGAATGTCGGCATTTTTACCGCGCTTTCCGGCGACAATTTCGACGAGTTCGAATGGCATGTCTTTGGGAAAACGGCGACGGTACTCTTCGAAGCCACGCTCTACCCAGGCAGGCATCTTGGTGCCCACTGCAATCAACTGGATCTTCATCGTTTGTTACACTTGTGCCCTATTGCGCATTCACTTGAGCGGCACCGCTCCAGAGTTTTTCCAGTTGGTAGAAATCGCGATACTCATCCTGCATCACGTGCACTATTACGGATCCCAGATCCACCAGTACCCATTCACCCGTGAGCTGGCCTTCCACGCTCAGCAGGTCGAGCCCCGCATGGCGGGCTTCGCTGGCCAGATTGTGAGCGATGGCGCTGACGTGGCGGCTGGAGTTGCCGGAACAGACGATCATGGTGTCCGTGATGCTGGATTGACCGCGCACATCGAGGGTGATGATGTCGCGGCCTTTCATGTCATCGATCTTGTCGACGATAAAGGCTTGCAGTTCTTGGCCTTGCAATGATTCTCTCCTGTATTCCGGCGCCCTGCTACTTACGTCAGGGCGGCGGATTATATCATGGTCACTCCCGTTTCCCAGTCTGGTGAAGGGGAGTGGAGCGGGGGCCATGCCGGGTCGGCAAACCAGGCCCCTGTTGATCAATATAGTGCGCAACTGGCCCTGACAATAGTCGGCACCAGTTGCATTCAGTCCGCCTGGTAGAGGCCCTGTTGCCGGATGTAATCGGCCACAGAGGCTGGCAGCAGATAACGGGGATCCTGTCCCGCCGCCAGCAGCTCTCTGAGCCGGGTTGCCGACAGCGCTATGGGCAGATTGTCTGCCAGCCAGATATGGCCGGCAAGGCGCCGGTGCAGCGCGGTGGCATCAGTGGTGTGATGGCGTGCCAGCAGCTCGGCCACCTTGGTCGGGTAGTCAGGTTGCCAGCCGGGGCGCACGCTCACCACCAGGTGGGCGTAATCGAGCAGTGCCTGCCAGCGATGCCAGCTCGGCAGCGTGAGCAATGAATCCATCCCCATCAGGAAGCAGAGCGGGGTATCGGGCAGTTCTTCCCGCAGCGCCATCAGGGTATCTATGGTGTAAGACGGCTTGGCCCGCTTGAGCTCCCGCTCATCCACTGCAAACCCCGGGTTTTCCGCCGCCGCCAGTCTGACCATGGCGAGGCGCTGCTCGCTCGAACAGAAGGGATTGGCCTTGTGGGGCGGTATATGGTTCGGTATCAGGCGGATTTCGGCCAGCCCCAGTGCGTCGCGCGCGTCGATGGCCGGTCGCAAATGGCCGATATGGATGGGGTCGAAGGTGCCGCCCAGCAGGCCGATGGGTGCTGTTAGCATGACCTTATCCCCGAGTCGTCAAATGGTTTGGTGGCAACAGGGCCACTTCGGTTCTTCAGGTCTGGCGGCGAGCTCATCATGATGCTGGCTCCAGCAAAGGCAGGGGTGTGCCATCGCGAAAACCGAGGGCGAGGGTCTGCAACATCAGCCAAGCCCGTTCGGTGTCGAAGCGACGCAAGGCGTCGTCAAGCTGGGCCATCAGTTGCCACAACTGCTGCAACTTGGTGAAGGGCAACCGGGTCAGCGCCTGCTGGATCAATTGCTGGCGGCTCTGCCAGATGCGTAGGCGTGAGAAGTGCTCCACCAGCGGCTGGCCGGCTCTGGCAGCCAGGGCCAGCTCGGTGAGCTGTTCCAGCTCCCGGCACAGGGCCCAGGAGAGCATGCCGGGCTCAGTGCCCTCGGCACGCAGGGCCAGCAGAATGCGCTGGGCCCGGTTTACCTTGCCTTCCAGCAGGGTATCGATGAGCTGGAATGGCGTGAAGTGGGCGTGCCGTATGATGGTCTCTTGCAGATAGGCGACGCTGATGGGCTGGGGCGGCGCCAGCAGGGTCAGTTTTTCTATCTCCTGGCTCGCGGCCAGCAGGTTGCCCTCGTAAGAGTGACACATGAAGTTGATGGCGTCGGGCAGCGCCTTGAGGCCGAAACGCTGGAAGCGGGCCCCCATCCAGCGTGGAAAGAAGCGGGGCTCGGGGTGATTGACCGGCACATAGGTACCGCCCTGGCTGAGCTTGTCGAACCAGGCTGCCTTCATCTGGGTCTGGTTGAGGCGACCACCGCTGAGCACCAGCAGCAGATCCGGATGCAGTTGCTTGCCAATCTCGCTGATGCGGGCGGCGAGATCCTTGTCGACCTTGGCCGGCAACTCCAGCTCTATGATCTGGCGGGCGGAGAAGAGGCTCATGGCCTGGCAGGCATCGTAGACCTGATTCCAGTCCAGCCCCGCCTCGACCACGAAGCTATGACGCTCGTCGAAACCCTGCTTGCGGGCGACCTGACGGATGGCGTCGATAGCCTCCAGCTTCAGCAGAGGCTCGTCACCAAAGATGAGGTAACAGGGCTTGAGCCCTGTCTTGAGATGATCTGCGAACTGCTCGGGATAGATCCGCATCAGAACTTGGCCTGGTTGAGTCGGTGGGGCGCAGGGGCGATGGCCTGCTCTTGCAAATTGAGCTGAGGCTCGTCGCCAAAAACGAGATAGCAGGGCTTGAGCCCTGCTTTGAGATGGTCCGCGAACTGCTCGGGGTCGACTCTCATCAAGATGCTCGCATCAGAACTTGACCTGGCTCAGCTGGCGGATGACCAGACTGGCGGCCTGCTCCTGCATCTCCTTGCCTAGCTGCTCCTGCTCACGGGAGGAGGCCAGTGCCGCGTCAGGTTTGTTCAGGAAGCTGCGGTTGAAGGTGATGGGAAACACCTGAGTGGGTTTGCCCGGCATGGAGACGGTGAATTGGGTGCTGTAGCCCAGCAAATACTCACGATCCTGGCCGATGGCGTCAACCGAGGCTACCTGGCTGGTGCTGCGCACGCCAGCCAGGGTGAGCACAGGGATGCCCTCCTTGTCTGCGAGCTGTACGCCCGCGGCCTTGAGACGAGTGGTCACCAGACGGTAGAAGTCGCTCTTGTTGTCACCGACCACCTTCATGGTCATCAGCTCGGGCGGGATGGCGGTGCCCCGCATCTGAAAACCGCAGGCCTGCAACAGCAAGCCCATCAGTGCGATGGCCATCCAGCGAGTGAGGGTGGTGCCCATATGAAATCCTCTTTGCGTGAAGTGAAGAGCGGCGGGCGTCTGCCCGCCGTCATCATGATTGGCAACGGTCAGCTGACCCCTTCCCGACCTGCTTGTTTGCAAGGGAGAAGGAGCAAGACGCTCCCTCCCATAACAAAAGGAGTGCAGGGGAGAAGCCTTGCCACCATTAGCTAGCGACAATGTTGAGCAGCTTGCCCGGTACATAGATAACTTTGCGCACTGTCAGACCGTCGGTGAACTTCTGGACGGAGGCATCGGCCATTGCCAGCTTCTCGACATCAGCCTGGCTTACCTCGGCCGGTACTGTCAGTTTGCCACGCATCTTGCCGTTGATCTGCACCACGACCAGCTTCTCGGTCTCGACCATGGCCGCTTCATCGGCCACCGGCCAGACGGCGTGATCCACGTCGTCGCCCTTGCCCAGCATCTTCCACAGCTCGAAACCGATGTGCGGCGTGATGGGGGAGAGCATGACCACAACGGCTTCCAGCGCTTCCTGCATCAGGGCGCGGTCCTGCTCGTCGGTGCCGAGCTTGGCCAGGTTGTTCATCAGCTCCATGATGGCAGCGATGGCGGTGTTGAAGGTCTGACGGCGACCCACGTCATCGCTCACCTTGGCGATGGTCTTGTGCAGCTCGCGGCGAACGGCTTTCTGTTCGCTGGTGAGGGCTGCCACATCCAGTGCCGGAACGGCACCAGCAGAGACGTGCTCGAAGGTCAGACGCCACAGGCGACGCAGGAAGCGCTGGGCGCCTTCTACACCGGAGTCGGACCACTCCAGGGTCATCTCGGCCGGGGAGGCGAACATCATGAACAGACGGACGGTATCGGCGCCGTAACGCTCGACCATCAGCTGCGGGTCTATGCCGTTGTTCTTGGACTTGGACATCTTGGTCATGCCGGAGTGGGTAACGATGCGACCCTCAAGGTCGATGGCCTTGGTGATGCGACCCTTGTCGTCACGCTCTACCTTGACGTCGGTCGGGCTGACCCAGACGTTGCCGCCCTTTTCGTCTTTGTAGTAGAAGGCGTCGGCCAGCACCATGCCCTGGCAGAGCAGGCGCTTGAACGGCTCGTCGCTGTTCACCAGCCCTGCGTCACGCAGCAGCTTGTGGAAGAAGCGGGCGTAGAGCAGGTGCATACAGGCGTGCTCGATGCCGCCTATGTACTGATCCACCGGCAGCCAGTGGTTGGCAGCAGCCGGATCCAGCATGCCCTTGTCGTAGTCCGGAGAGCAGTAGCGGGCGTAGTACCAGGAGGACTCCATAAAGGTGTCAAAAGTGTCAGTTTCCCGGAACGCTTCCTGGCCGTTGTAAGTGGTCTTGGCCCACTCGGCGTCGGCCTTGATCGGGCTCTGGATGCCATCCATCACCACATCTTCCGGCAGCAGTACCGGCAGCTGATCTTCCGGGGTCGGCACAACTGTGCCGTCAGCCAGGGTCAGCATGGGGATGGGGGCACCCCAGTAACGCTGACGGGAGACGCCCCAGTCACGCAGACGGAAGTTGACGGTGCGTTTGCCCTTGCCGAGCGCTTCCAGCTTGCTGGCGATGGCATCGAAAGCTGCCTGGAACTCGAGACCGTCGAACTCGCCGGAGGCGAACAGCACGCCCTTGTCGGTGTAGGCGGCCTCGGTCACGTTCGGCGCTTCACCGTCAGCCTGCTTGATCACCGCCTTGATCTCGAGACCGTACTTGGTAGCGAACTCATGATCGCGCTGGTCGTGGCCCGGAACGGCCATCACGGCGCCGGTGCCGTAGTTCATCAGTACGAAGTTGGCGACCCAGACCGGCACCTTGCGACCATCCAGCGGATGAATGGCATAGAGGCCGGTGGCCATGCCTTTCTTTTCCATGGTGGCCAGTTCTGCTTCGGCAACCTTGGTGTTCTTGCATTCGTCGATAAAGGCGGCCAGAGCCGGATTGGTGGCGGCAGCCTGCAGGGCCAGCGGGTGACCGGCGGCGATGCCCACATAGGTGACACCCATCAGGGTATCGGGACGGGTGGTGTAGACCTCGAGGTCGCCATCCTGATCGGCAATCTGGAAGTGGATGTTGACCCCTTCGGAGCGGCCAATCCAGTTGCGCTGCATGGTCTTGACCATCTCCGGCCAGCCTTCCAGATTGTCGATGTCGTTCAACAGCTCTTCGGCGTAGTCGGTGATCTTGATGAACCACTGTGGGATCTCTTTTTGCTCCACCGGGGTGTCGCAGCGCCAGCAGCAGTTGTCGACTACCTGCTCGTTGGCCAGTACCGTCATATCGTTCGGACACCAGTTGACTGAGGAGGTCTTCTTGTAGACCAGACCCTTTTCGTACAGCTTGGTAAAGAACCACTGCTCCCAGCGGTAGTAATCCGGCTTGCAGGTCGCCAGCTCGCGATCCCAGTCATAACCCAGCCCCAGCATCTTCAGCTGGTTCTTCATGTATTCGATGTTTTCGTAGGTCCAGGGTGCCGGTGCGGTATTATTCTTGACCGCAGCGTTCTCCGCCGGCAGACCGAATGCATCCCAACCTATGGGTTGCAGCACGTTCTTGCCATTGAGGCGTTGATAACGGGAGATCACATCACCTATGGTGTAGTTACGAACGTGCCCCATGTGTAGACGACCAGACGGATAGGGGAACATGGACAGGCAGTAGAATTTCTCCTTGTCTACTTTCTCCACGGCCTTGAAGGTTTTCTTGGCATCCCAGTGCTTTTGCACTGCTGGTTCGATCGATTGGGGAACGTATTGCTCTTGCATTGGTGACATCCGGATCTGTGAAATGAATAGATAAATCAGCTGGGAAATCGCAATAGAATACCCATATCCAGCGGCGGCAACAACCGCCAGCATCCGTCAGGCCTTATGCCGGGCATGATCAGGGTTCAGTAGAGGAGTAACGACCATGGACAAACGTCAAAAAGGGTACGAAGCCTTCATTGCAGAGTTGCAAAAGCAGTGGCAGGAGACCGAACAGTTCCAGGGGGAGCGCCTCAACCGGATGATCGCCAAGGTGCAGGCCTATCTGGAGGCCGCCAGCGACCTGACCCAGGATGAGCTGGCGCTGATCGCCGAATACGTGAAGCGGGATCTGGGCAACTATGAGCTGAGCCGCAACGATGATAAAGCCCGCAGCGATGAGGCCGTGGAGGAGTCCGCCTTCATGCTGGCCCTCAAAGACACCGCCTGGTCCTGGTTGGCGGATGTGACCGACCGCGCCCAGGTGGAGTGGCGCGAGCTGGCCGACGAGCTGGAACACAAAGGGGTGTACGAAGCGGGAGACTGGGTGGGACTCGGCGTCATGGTGTGCGAGCAGTGCGGCTGGCGCCATACAGTGCTGCACCCTCAACCACTCGATACCTGCCCCGAATGTGGCGGCCACGAATATCACCGCGAGCCGCTCTCGCCCTGAATACCATCAACTAGCGAAATGAAATGGCAAGAGGCGCCCCATGGGGCGCCTCTTTTGTTGATGTACAGGTGTTGGAACGTGCCGGATCAGAGCTCACGGGCCCAGGGATGGGCACGTGGACGCAACGCCAGTGCGAGCCCCAGCAGCAGGGCCGTCATGCAGTACAGCGGCCAGTCGCCAAAGCGCAGGTAGGGGGTGGATCCGTGGGCGGGCCGCACCTCGGCGCGCAGCACCCCGGCTTCGAACTGCGGGATCTGGCCTATGATGCTACCGTCAATCTCGGTGACGACAGTGATGCCAGTGTTGGTGCCCCGCAGCAGCGGGCGGGCCAGCTCGAGGGCGCGCATGCGGGCGATCTGCAGGTGCTGCCAGGGGCCGATACTGGTGCCGAACCAGGCATCATTGGAAACGGTCAGCAGGAAGTCGGTATCGGGTTGTACATTGCGGCGCACCTCTTCAGGGAAGATGATCTCGTAGCAGATGGCGGCGGCAAACTTGAGCCCCTTGGCAATCAGGTTCGGTTGCTGCTCGTCCCCCCGGCTGAAGGAGGACATGGGCAGGTTGAAGAAGGGGGCTATGGGGCGCAGCAGATCCTCAAACGGCACGAACTCGCCGATAGGCAGCAGGTGGTGCTTGTAGTAGCGGTTCTTGTGCTCATAGTGATATGCCTCCTTGCCGTCAGCGTCCTGCACGCCCATGCCAAGCACCGTATTGAAGAAGCGCTGCTGCTCGAAATCGTAGTGGACTATGCCTGCCAGCAGACCCGTATCGTTCACCTTCATCGCCTTGTCCAGGCTCTCCAGGTAGTTGCCCATCTCTTTCTCGATGGCCGGGATCGCCGATTCCGGCCAGATGATGATGTCGGCATCCTGATTTTCGCGGCTGAGATCCTGATAGGTGCGCACCGTCGGTACCAGGGCCTCCGGATCCCACTTGAGGGACTGGGCGATATTGCCCTGTACCAGAGCTACCTTGACCGGCTCGCCCCGGGTCACCCAGTTGAGCTGCATCAGTCCATGGGCGGCACCGATAAGTGCGACGGGCACCAGCAGCCAGACGGGTTTGCGGTTCTGCCACACCAGCCAGAGGGCGGACGTCGACAGCAGCAGTGCCAGCGTGATGCCCTGCACCCCCAATATGGGGGCAAAGCCCTTGAGCGGTCCGTCGATCTGGCTGTAACCAAACCAGAGCCAGGGGAAGCCTGTCATTACCCAGCCCCGCAGCCAGTCAGCCACCAGCCAGAGTGCCGGGAAGGCGAGCAGCCAGCGGCTCCAGTGACGGCCACTGAAGAAGCGGGCAAAGGCCCAGCAGGCCAGGGCCGGATAGAGCGCCAGATAAGCCGATAGCCCTGCCAGCAATACGAAGGCGACCGGCAGCATGATGCCGCCAAACATGGTCATGCTGACATGGATCCACCAGAGCCCCGGCAGGAACAGGCCCATGGCATAACCAAAACCGCGCCAGGCCGCCTGTTTGGGATTGGCCTTGTCCAGCAGCGCATAGAGGCCGAGCAGTGACGGGATGACCAGAGGCCAGTAGTCGAACGGCGAGAAGGCCAGGACGGCGAGCGCGCCGGATGCCATGGCAAACAGACTGGTCAGGAGTTTTGATTTCACGGGCGATGATTTCACGGACTATGCAGGCTCGGATTGGACGATAACAGGTTGATTGGCCGGTATCTTAACCTGTAAATGCGGTTAACGGCGAGCCTCCCGACTGCCTGGGCCTGTTCAAGCAAAAAGCCGGGCAGGAAATGGGCGACAGGCACGGTTCACTGGGGGAAGGGNAGATCGAGTTGCAAGGTTACCTGTTCAAGGTGATGCACGCCGACCGGCGCCGCCTGCAACAGCTGCAGGTGAAGATCCCCGACAACCATGTCGCGGCCCAGTCTGAAGCGCAATAAGTCGCTCTGACGCCCTGTAAGCCTCACGCAACTGTCTTGCCGTAAAGCATCAGCGCCCCGACGAGCGGGGCGCTGATGCTTTACGGCAAGACAGTTGCGTGAGGCTTACAGGGCGTCAGAGCGACTTATTGCGCTTCAGACTGGGCCGCGACATGGTTGTCGGGGATCTTCACCTGCAGCTGTTGCAGGCGGCGCCGGTCGGCGTGCATCACCTTGAACAGGTAACCTTGCAACTCGATCTCCTCACCCTTTTTCGGCAGGTGGCTGAAGGCGTGCATCACAAGACCGCCCACAGTATCCACCTCTTCATCGCTGAACTGGGTGCCGAAGAAGTCGTTGAAATCCTCGATCTCGGTGAGGGCACTGACTGCGAAGACCCGCTTGCTGATGCGGCGGATCTCGTCCGGCTCATCTTCGATATCGTCGAACTCGTCATCGATCTCGCCGACGATGAGCTCCAGTATGTCTTCAATGGTCACCAGACCAGACACACCACCAAACTCGTCCACGACGATGGCCATGTGATAGCGCTCTTCGCGAAACTCCTTGAGCAGGCGATCGACCCGCTTGCTCTCGGGCACTATCACGGTCGGGCGCAGGATTTTTTCCAGCTGCAGCGGCTCGCTGGCATGGTGGCCGCCAAAACCGAACGGCAGCAGATCCTTGGCGAGCAGTATGCCCTCCACATGATCCTTGTCTTCGTTGATCACCGGAAAGCGGGAGTGACCTGACTCTATGATCACGGGCAAGATATCGTCCACCGGCTGGGACTTCTCTATGGTGACCATCTGGGAGCGGGGGATCATGATGTCGCGAACGCGCAACTCGGCTATTTCGAGCACGCCTTCAATCATGTCCTTGGTGTCCTGATCGATGAGATCGCGCTCCTCGGCATCCGCTATCACATCCACCAAATCGTTGCGGTCTCTTGGCTCGCCCTGGAAGAGTTGGCTGAGTTTGTCGAGCCAGGTTTTCTTCGGCGAGCCGGTACTAGGGTGATCGTCAGTCATTTTTTCTCTTGGTTACTCGCTTGAACACATTCGGAATTGTCTTGGTGATATAAGGATGGCCATCGGCTGTTTCAAGACGATGACTCTCCCGCCCTTTACGCTTTTACTCTTCGTCGTTCAGATAAGGATCGGCAAAGCCGAGTTCTTGCATGATGTCACGTTCCAGCTGTTCCATCTCCTCGGCCTCGTCATCCTCGATATGGTCATAACCTAGCAGATGGAGACTGCCATGCACAACCATGTGGGCCCAGTGTGCTTCCAGCGGCTTGTTCTGCTCGGCAGCCTCCTGTTCCACCACCTGACGGCAGATGACGAGATCGCCGAGCAGCGGCAGTTCCATGCCGGGTGGCGCCTCGAACGGGAAGGAGAGCACATTGGTGGGCTTGTCCTTGCTGCGATAGGTGAGGTTGAGCTCGCGGCTCTCCGCCTCGTCGACGATACGCACCGTCACTTCGGCCTCTTCTTGGAAGCCGAGAATGGTGCCGTCCAGCCAGCCTTGCAACTGGGCTTCGGTGGGCAGACCGTCGGTGTCCGCGCAGGCCAGTTGCAGATCCAGGGTCACACTCATTGGGCACTCTCCTTGTGGGATTTGCTGGCCGCCTGCTCGTCTGCCAGTTTGGCATCGAACGCTTCGTACGCCTGCACTATGCGTGCCACCACTGGGTGGCGAACCACGTCTTTGGATTCAAAGAAGTTGAACGACAGGCCATCGACACCTTGCAGCACTTCCAGCGCGTGGCGCAGACCGGATTTGGCGCTGCGCGGCAGGTCCACCTGAGTAATGTCACCGGTCACCACCGCCTTGGAGTTGAAGCCGATGCGGGTCAGGAACATCTTCATCTGCTCTGTGGTGGTGTTCTGGGCCTCATCCAGGATGATGAAGGCATCATTGAGGGTGCGACCGCGCATATAGGCGAGCGGCGCCACTTCGATGATGTTGCGCTCCATCAGCTTCTCGACCCGCTCGAACCCCAGCATCTCGAACAGGGCGTCGTAGAGCGGGCGCAGGTAAGGGTCGACCTTTTGGGAGAGGTCCCCGGGCAGAAAGCCGAGTTTCTCACCCGCTTCCACCGCAGGACGGGTCAGCAGTATGCGACGGATCTCCTGACGCTCCAGCGCATCCACCGCCGCTGCCACAGCCAGATAGGTCTTGCCGGTACCGGCCGGGCCTATGCCGAAACAGATGTCGTGGCTGACGATATTGGCGATGTACTGGGCCTGATTGGGGCTGCGTGGCTTGATGAGGCCGCGTTTGGTCTTGACCGTCACCTCCTTGCCATAGGGGATGCTTGGCGCTGGTTCGTCATCTTGCTCCAGCACCCGCGACTCCTGAATGGCCAGATGCACCATGTCGGGGATGATGTCGGTCACCTTGCCGCCCTTGAGGGGCTGGGTTTCCACATAGAGGTGCTTGAGTATGACGGCCGCCGCATCCACCTGGGCCTGTTTGCCCAGCAACTGGAAGTGGTGGTCACGGTAGCTGATCTCGACGCCGAGACGGCGCTCCAGCTGCTTGATGTTGTCATCGAAGGGGCCGCACAGGCTGGCAAGGCGCTGGTTGTCGGCGGGCTCCAGATGCAGATTCAGGGTCGCTATGTGTCGGCTCAAAATATCCTCGTCTTGACGCAGTGCCCATCCGGCAAGGCCAGATGGGCACGAAGAGATTAGTGGGGAGTGAAGGCGGCCACGCCGAGGGCATCGGGCACATTGTCGGGACGACGAGCCAGGATCTCGCGGGGCGCAGTGGCGATGCGCAGGTTCATCTCATCCTCACCGCGGATAAAGCGACCGCGCAGTGAGTTGGGGCGTACCTCGGTGATCTCCACATCGGCAAAGCCGCCGATGAGGGTATGTGCCCCTTCGAAGTTGACCACGCGGTTGTTTTCGGTGCGACCACACAGCTGCATGGGGTCGAGCCTGGAGGGCCCTTCCACCAGGATGCGCTGAGTGGAGCCCAGCATGGCACGGCCAATCTGCATCGACTGGTTGTTGATGACATGCTGCAGGCGGGCCAGACGGACCTTCTTCACTTCCATGTCGACGTCGTCTGGCATGTCGGCGGCCGGCGTGCCGGGACGCGGGCTATAGATGAAGCTGAAGCTCATGTCGAAGTTGATCTCTTCGATAAGCTTCATGGTGGCCTCGAAATCCTCGTCCGTCTCGTTCGGGAAGCCGACGATAAAGTCGGAACTGATGGTGATGTCCGGACGGGCGGCGCGCAGGCGGCGGATCTTGGACTTGTACTCCAGCACTGTATGCGGGCGCTTCATCATGGTCAGGATGCGATCCGAACCGCTCTGCACCGGCAGGTGCAGGAAGCTGACCACTTCCGGCGTGTCCTTGTAGACCTCGATGATGTCGTCGGTGAACTCGATGGGATGGCTGGTGGTGTAGCGAATGCGGTCTATGCCGTCGATGGCCGCCACCAGGCGCAGCAGCTCGGCAAAAGAGCAGATGCTGCCATCAAAGGTCGGGCCCCGATAGGCGTTGACGTTCTGGCCCAGCAGGTTCACCTCGCGCACGCCCTGTTCGGCGAGCTGGGCGATTTCGTAGAGCACGTCATCCATCGGCCGGCTTACCTCCTCGCCGCGGGTGTAGGGCACCACGCAGAAGGAGCAGTATTTGGAGCAGCCTTCCATGATGGAGACAAAGGCGGTGGCACCTTCGGCTCGGGGTTCCGGCAGACTGTCGAATTTTTCGATCTCGGGGAAGGCGATGTCCACCTGGGCACCACGGCCCTCCTGGACCTGCTTGATCATGGCGGGCAGGCGATGCAGGGTCTGCGGACCGAAGACGATATCCACATAGGGGGCGCGACTGCGAATGTTCTCCCCTTCCTGAGAGGCCACGCAGCCACCCACGCCGATCACCAGACCGGGTTTGTTTGCTTTGAGCTTTTTCCAGCGGCCCAGCTGGTGGAACACCTTCTCCTGTGCTTTTTCGCGAATGGAGCAGGTATTCAGCAGCAAGACATCTGCCTCTTCGGGCTCTTCGGTCAGCGTGTAGCCATTGCTGGCATCTAACAGGTCGGCCATCTTGGACGAGTCATACTCGTTCATCTGGCAACCCCAGGTTTTAATGTGAAGTTTCTTGCTCATTGATTCTCTTGACTTGTGTTGAAATCGGCATGGTCAAAGGACCGGGCATTTTACTCCGCAATCTGGATACTGCCTAGCTAATATCCAGCCCGCCATGGGGGGCTTTGCCCCGGAGCCTGTCCGTATGGGTATGGGCTTTCTCCTTGATTTGGCGCAGCAATTCGCAATTTGTCTCACTGTTTCTGCCGGTCCCTTGCGGTATCATGTCCCCATTCGGTCCGGCCCCGCCTACTCTGGTCCGGTGCGTCCCTTTTCAGGAATCAAGTTATGGAACAGTGTGATATCGCCATCGTCGGCGCTGGCATGGTCGGCGCAGCCACCGCCTGTCTGCTGGCGGCACAGGGCCTCTCCATTCGGGTCATAGAGACCCAATTGCCCGAGCAATACGCCCCCGAGCAGCCGCTGGATCTGCGGGTTTCCGCTATCAGCCAGGCCTCGGTGGCGATGCTGGATAAGACCGGAGCCTGGTCGCACCTGCAGCAGATGCGGCTCTGTCCCTACCGCCGGCTTGAGACTTGGGAGCTGGATGGCTTTGCCACCCGTTTCGACGCGGCCGATCTCGGCCTGCCCCAGCTTGGCTACATCATAGAGAACCGGCTGGTGCAGCTGGCCCTGCTCAAGAGGATGGAGGATTTCCCCAACATCCAGACCCACACTCCGGCAGCGGTGATGAGCCTGCGTCAGAGCGCGGATGAGGCGGTACTGACCCTGGACGACGGCACAGAGCTTTGCGCTCGCTGGGTGCTGGCCTGCGATGGTGCCGAGTCCCAGATGCGCCGGCTGGCTGGCATAGGCGTGTCCCGCTTTGAATATCGCCAGCACTGCATGCTGATCAACATCGACACCGAGTTTGCGCAGGAAGACATCACCTGGCAGCAATTTACCCCGAGTGGTCCGCGCGCCTTCCTGCCGCTACCCGGCCAGCACGGCTCCCTGGTCTGGTATGACAGCCCGGCCCGTATTCGTGCCCTGTCCGCCATGAGCAACGAGAAGCTGGGGGAGGAGGTGCGCCGCCACTTTCCGGCCCGGCTCGGCGGCTTCACCGTCACGGCCAAGGGGAGTTTCCCGCTGGTGCGACGCCACGCCAATGACTATCACGCCGGTCGGGTAGTGCTGCTCGGCGATGCCGCCCACACCATCAACCCGCTGGCGGGGCAGGGGGTCAACCTTGGCTTCAAGGACGTGGCCTGCTGGACCGGCTTGCTGGCAAAAGCCGGTGCCGACTGGCATCAGCTGGCCCTGGCGGAGCGTTACGAGCGCCGCCGTCGCCCTGACAACCTGCTGATGCAGTCAGGGATGGATCTCTTCTACGGTGTGTTCAGCAACGAGATAGGACCGCTCAAGCTGGCTCGCAATCTGGCCCTCAATCTGGCGGACAAGGCAGGCCCGCTCAAGGAGATGGCGCTGCGCTACGCATTGGGGCTGGTTTGACAGGCGGCTGCCAAATATATTTGGCTGGGATGAGTTGCTTATTTAAATATTGGTGAATTTGAATTATGAAACTATTAGATGGCGAAATAGTTTTCCTCCATATTGTTGCAACGGTAGCTATATTTAGCATTGTTTATTACTTCTTTGGTTTATGGGGAGTTCTAGGTGTTATCTTGCTGATTGTGTGGGGTTTATATGCCTCATATCAAGACTCCCTTGCTGTGGCGAGGAAGAGAAAAGAACAGATGGATACATATGAGAGAGAACAGGAATTGTTAGCTGAGATTCAAAGGTTAAAAGATGAACTGATGAAAAATAACATATGGATATGAGCTTTAATAAAATCTTTTCTATGTGCAATAGAATGTCAAGTAATTAAAAGTTGAGTATTAAGTGATGAAAAAAGCACTGCTGGCGATCGATTTTATCAACGACATAGCTCATCCGGACGGACGTATCGCTGCCTCGGCTGCCCATGTGGTGGAACAAGACGCCATCGCTCATGCCAATCAGGCGCTGGCCCATGCCCGCGGCCACGGCTGGCTGGTGGTGCTCATCAAGGTGGGGTTTGACGGCAATTATCTGCTGCAACCCAAGGGGTCCCCTATGTTCGGCCGAGCCAAGCAGTTTGGGGCCCTGTCGCTTGCCGACAATGGCACCGACTTTCACCCCGATCTTGACGTGCAACCCGGCGATCTGGTGCTGACCAAGCCCAGAGTCAGCCCCTTCTATGGTACCGCGCTGGAGCCGGCGCTGCGGGCCAATCGCATTGACCACCTCTATCTGTGCGGAGTCAGCACCAGCTGGGCCATTCAGGCTGCGGCGCGGGACGGCCACGATCGCGACTACGCCATCACCATACTGGAGGATGCCTGCGCTGCCGCCGACGCCAGCGAGCACCTGGGTTCGTTGCGGATGCTTGGCCGTATCGCCGAGATCATCAAGGTGGCCCAGCTGGAGTGATCCCGCCGGTCAAGGCTGTTTTCGCTCACTATTTTGACATTTTGTCCCCAGGCCCCTGTTGAGCTGGCGCCGTTTTAGGGCAACATGGTGTCAGCATTGATGGCCACAAGGATGAGGGCATGCGTTATCAAGGACGGATCGCGAGCTGGAACGAGGCGCGAGGCTTCGGCTTTATCACGCCGGAGCAGGAGGGGGGCGAGCAGCAAGGGAGCGAACTGTTCGTGCACATTTCGGCCCTGCAATCCGATGGCTCGCTGCCCAACGTCGGGGAGCGCGTCTCCTACCAGTTAGGCACTGGCAAGGATGACAAGCCCAGAGCCGTGCAGGTGTTCTTTCCCGACAGACCCTTGTCGCTGGCGGACGGGTTTAATCCATCTTCTGCATCCCCCCGGCTCGGCAGAGAGACCAGCACCCGATCGCCACAACCAGCATCACCCAGACCCAGACCCAGACCCAGACCCGTATCCCGCCCTCGCCCCGCCTATCGCCACAAGAGCAGCTGGCGCGGCAAAGTGATCCCCCTGCTGCTGGTGGTGGGACTGTTCTCCCTCTACTCCCTTTTTTCGACCGACTCTGTGGTCCCCTTGCCGGTTTCCTCCTTCATCGGTGATGAAGGCAGTGCCTCCCGTAGCACGCCACAGACCTCTGCTCTCAGCTATCAGTGCGATGGTCGTGAGTATTGCTCCCAGATGACCTCTTGCGAGGAGGCTACCTGGTTCTTGCGACATTGCCCGAACACCAAGATGGACGGAGAGGGGGATGGGGTGCCCTGTGAACGGCAGTGGTGTGGTCACTGAGGCTGGCCTGCCCGATTGCCGCTGCGAATATTCACCGCTCTTTTCATGCTGATGTGCCATGTCGGATAGGGTAATACCGGGCCATGCCCTGTCTGTTCGTTGGCGTCACCTTTGTTGGCAAGGTGACGGATGGCGGCTTTACTTCTAGTGCTGACTCGTTTGTTGCCGTATATGCCATTTATTATTTTTTCAGGATCATGGTCATGGTGGATTACTTTCAGGGCTCGTTGTTTCACTTTTCCGAACGGGCGCAGTACTTGGCAGCCTTGCTGAACTCGCTGGAAGACCAGATCGCCGTGATTGATCGGGCTGGGGTTATCCACTACACCAACCTCGCCTGGAACCGGTTTGCCGAGCAAAACGGCATGCCAAAAGGGTATGACTGGCTGGGTATCAACTACTTGCGGGTGTTCGACAGCGCCGTCGAGCCGCTGGTGCTGATGGCGGCAGAGGGGATCCGCCGGGTGCTCTGTGGCGAACAGGACCATTTCCATCTGGAGTATCCCTGCCACAGCCCGGATATACAGCGCTGGTTCATGATGCGGGTCTCCCCCGTACTGGGGGTGGATGTCGAGTTTTATACCATCACCCATATCAATATCACTGAGCGCAAGTTGCTGGAGCTGGATGTGACCCACCTCTCCCAGCATGATCCCCTGACAGGTCTTGCCAACCGGCGCCTGTTCAACAGTTTTCTGCATAACGAGTGGCGTCGCAGCATGCGGGAGCGCACGCCCATCTCTTTCATCATGCTCGATCTGGACAACTTCAAGGCGTGCAACGATCACTTCGGCCATCAGGTTGGAGATGATCTCTTGCGGCAGGCGGGTCACCTGCTCAACGCCTTTTGCCAGCGGCCTGCGGATCTGCCAAGCCGGTTCGGGGGCGATGAATTTGCGGTGGTCCTCGGCAATACCGGCAAGGAGGCAGCCTTGAGGATGGGGGAGGCGATTCGCCTCGGGATCAAGGAGTTGAGTATGAATGAGCTGGGCGATGCCCGGCTCAGCGCCAGTATCGGCATTGCTACCCAGCTTCCGGAGCGGGTGCTGATCTCGGAAGATGAGCTGCTGGCCGCAGCCGACATGGCTCTCTACACGGCCAAGAAGGAGGGAAAAAACCGTTGCCACAGCGTGGCTTGCCCCTCATTACCCAACCCTTGAGTGAAGGCCACATTCGATAATGGGACCGTGGCGAGGCTTTATCCCTTCTGACTCTGCCGGCTGAGGTGTGGGATGTGCCGCCATGACCAGTTGCAGGAATCGATCGCGAATGGGATCGGCAAACTCGGAATTCCAGACCAGACTGATTTCCCACTCTGACTTTGGCCCGGACAAGGGGTAGAGGGTGACGCCCTGGCCTGCGATAAAGCTGACGCTGCGTGGCAGTATGGCGTTGCCGATCCCGGCGGCCACCAACGCGACCAGTGTCTGTATATCCTCTGCTTCCTGGACTATGGCGGTCAGCCGGTTGGCGCCAAGGAAGCTGGCGATCTGCTGGCTCAGCCCAGGACAGCGATGGCCGACCATTTGCAGCAGGGGCTGGTTGGCGAGGGCCCACTCAACGTCGAAGGTGGCCGGATCCGGCCCCGTCATCTGGCTGGGAACGGCCAGCACCAGCCGGTCGGTCAGCAATCTGTACTCTTGCAATTGAGGGGCCTGTGGTCTGCGCATGAAGCCCAGTTGCAACTGACCCGACAGCAGACGCTCATGCTGGGTGGCTGAGGTCATGTCTTGCATGTGTACCATCACATCGGGTACCTGCTGCTTGAAGCGGGCGACCAGCGAAGGAGCCAGCGCAAAGCTGGACAGCCCGAAGCCAATCTTGAGCCGTCCGGCAATGCCGCTCGCCAGCGCCAGGGCATGGCGTTCAAATCCCCTGCCGTGCTCGACCAGTGCGCTGGCCTGGGTGAGCAGCTGGGTGCCGATGGCGGTCAGTTGGGCGCCATGGCGACCCCGGTTGAACAGGGTGCTGCCAAGGGCCAGCTCCAGCCCCTGGATCTGCTTGGTCAGCGCCGGCTGGGTGATAAACAGCCGGCTGGCAGCCTCCCGGTAGTTGGCGGTCTCGGCCAGCATCACGAATGCCTGCAGTTGCCTCAAGTCGAATTTCATTCCGTTTGGTTATCCAATGTGGCGATTAATTGATTATAAATTATCTAACTGCCTTGTTCTAATGGTCTCGTTACGGGCCATTTGCCCGCTCTGACGTGCAACAAGGAGCCATATCATGTCTACCGAACGCTATCTGTTTCTGATCAAGGGAACCCTGGTGATGGCCCAGCCACTGGCTGCGCCGGAGACGGGAGAACTGCTGACCAGCCTGCTGCAACAAGGCTTCGTCGTCGGGCCTTTGCAAGTGTGGGCGAGCAATGCCGAGCAGGCGTTGGCCTGTTATGAGCAGAGTGCCCAGCAGCGGGCCTTCAGCAATGTGCTGGCTGGGGCTTCGTCATGACCCGGCTCACCCTGCGGGCTGCGGCCCTGTTGCTGGACATGGATGGCACCCTGGTTCACTCCACCGACGAGGTAGAAACCGTGTGGCGACTCTGGTGCAGACGTCATCAGCTGGCCCCTGAGCCCGTGCTGGCCATGTGCCACGGTTTGCGCTCGCGGGAGGTGATCCGGGCCCTGGCACCGCAGCTGGACATGGTGCAGGAGGTGGCCCTGCTCGATGAGCTGGAGATCCATCACACCGGGCGCGGTGAGGCCATCATGGGCAGCCGGGCTCTGCTGACCCGCTTGCCAGCCGAGCGCTGGGCGCTGGTCACCTCCGCCAGCCAGAGGATTGCCCGCCATCGGCTGGAGAGTGCCGGTTTGCCGCTGCCTACCCTGCTGGTGGGAGCGGAGGACGTGGTTCATGGCAAGCCGGACCCCGAACCCTATCTGCTGGGGGCCAAGGGGCTCGGGGTTGCCCCTGCCGACTGTCTGGTGTTCGAGGATGCACCGGCTGGCATACAGAGCGCCCTGCGAGCCGGCTGTGCCGTGGTGCAGGTCGGAGGCAAGCGGTTGCTGGATCCGGCCGTCATAGCCGTGATCCAGGATTGGCGTCAGGTGAGTGTGGAGGTAGATGAGAAGGGTATGTTGCAGGTTGGCCTGCTGACCTGACAGGCGTCTGGAAACAAGCAGCCCCCGACCAGCGGGGGCTTGAAGCGGATGTGGGGTCTGGGTTATTTGAAGACGCGAAACCGCACTGCATCATCCATGAAGGTCTTGTCGCCAGCCGGTTGCTCGATGCTGCCAAAAGGCATCTGGGCGCGCAGCAGCCAACTGGCGGGCAGGTCCCACTCCTTGCGTACCGCTTCGTCGATCAGCGGATTGTAGTGTTGCAGGGAGGCGCCAACCTTCTCCTGGGCCAGGGTGGTCCAGACCGCAAACTGGGCGATGCCGGTGGCATGTTCCGACCAGATGGGGAAGTTGTCGGCATACAGCGCAAACTTCTGCTGCAGATCCTTGATGACATCCGTGTCCTCGAAAAACAGCACTGTGCCGAACCCTGCGCGGAAGCTGCCATCTACCTTGGTTTCACTCTGGGCATAGGCGTCCGGTGGCACGATTTTCTTCAGCTCGGCCTTGACGATATCCCACAGCTTGTGGTGCTGGGCGCCAAACAGTATGACGGCGCGGGAGCTCTGGGAGTTGAAAGAGGAGGGGCTGTGCTTGATGGCATCCTGGATCAGGGTCGTCAGCTGCTCCGGCGTGTGAGACACCTGGTCGCCCAGGGCATAGATGGTACGACGTACTTTGATCTGTTCGATAAACGGACTGCTCATAACATCTCCTTTGTTTGACAGATAATCGCATTCGGTGGTCGTTGCAAGGCCATCCGGCTCCGATTGTGCAAGCTATAGACTATAACACTCGCTTCCTCCTTAACCGTCAACGCCCAGTGGTCACTGTTTTTACTCTCCGTGGATATTGGTTGGCAGGGAAGAATGAGCCGCCTCACATTCTGGCGTTTTTAATCCATTGGCGGTTATCCAGCCGATTTCTATCGACGATTGCTCCTGCCTTTTCACCATAAGTTCGGTTCACATCGACTGTTTCAGTGGCAGCGTGATGATCAAGTAGGTGCCCAACCGGGTAGGCGAGCTGCTGACTGCCGAGCCTGGCACCGGCGCCGTCTATCGGATCGGGGGGGACGAGTTTGCTGCCCTGCTGCCGTGGGAGCGCCACGAGCGGGAGTCGCGACTGCATCATCTGCTGGCGCGGGTACGCAACCAGCAGTGGCTGGAATCCAGGCACAGGTCACCCTGAGCGCGGGTGGCGCCCACTACCCGGATGATGGCCTTTTTCTGTTCGAGCGGGCCGACGAATGCCTCTACCAGAGCAAGCGACCGGGTCGGGATCGCTGGCATCTCTTTCCATATCCAGATACTGGCGGTGAGCCTGCATCCCCCGGGGTGACAATATCTGTCTGATCCCTGCATGCCGTTGCCGGGCTGCGACAGCCTGACGCTGGACTAAATACCGTTCACCTTGTGCCGAACTGAGATTTTTTATCTTTATTTTCATGGTGTTAATTTTTGATTTTTCTTCCTGACGTCTTGCCGGGATTCCTTTGGATTAAATGTCAGGCTGTTTGCGCTACTGGCGCGGCGGGTGGCCATTTATATAGTGCAGGGGAAATTAATCAGGTTTGACAGGAGTACCCCATGGAGATGAAAAAGCGCGGCATGAGTGCCCTGGCCCTGTTGGGCTCCCTGCTGCTGATGAGCGGCGCTGTGCAGGCCTCGGAAACCCTCAACACCATACTCGGTGGCGGTGCAGGCGGTGTGGCGGGCACCATGATTGGCAAAGAGCTGGGAGGCGATACCGGTGCCCTGGTCGGTGCGGCACTCGGCGGTGCGGCCGGTGGCGCCGCCACCGCCAACAAGGGAAACAAGAATGAGGCGGCCCTGGGGGGCGCCGTCGGTGCACTGGGTGGTGCGGCCATCGGCAAGAGCGTCGGCGGCAGCACAGGCCAGCTGATCGGGGCCGGTGTCGGGGGGGCCAGCGGCTCGGCCATCGGTGCCAAGACGGGGGATGGTCACAAGAGCAATAACAACCGCTACGATGACGATGATCATCACTACAAGAAACATAAGAAGCACAAAAAGCACAAGAAACACAGATGGCACGACGATGACTGATGTCAGCCTTGCGGCGTGCTGGCGACAAATAGAGGAAGGGGCCAACAGGCCCCTTTTTGCATGATGTGACTCAGATCAGCCGGTGCTGGCGTCGTCCCTCGGCGAAGGCGTTGATATTGTCGATCAGCTGATCCGCGAGGCGCTGCATCGACTCCTCGCTGGCCCAGGCCACATGGGGAGTCAAGATGAAATTGGGGTATTGCAGAGCCTGCATCAGCGGATGATCCGGGGGCGGCGGCTCGACGCTCGCCACGTCGAAACCGGCGCCGCCGAGGCGACCGTTGGCCAGCGCCTTGAGCAGTGCCGCTTCATCCACCAGGCCGCCACGGCCCACGTTGATGAGCAAGGCGCCCGGTTTCATCAAGGCCAGCTCCCGTTCGCCGATCAGATGGCGGGTGTAGGGGGTGAGCGGGCAGTGCAGGCTGACCACATCCGAGCTTTGCAGCAGCGCATCCAGCGGCAGCCGATCTTCGTCGTGGCTGGCGCCTGTCTGGCTCTGGGCGTAACGCACTATCATGCCCATCCCCTGCGCCCGTTCGCCGAGCGCCTGACCCAGGGTACCTTTGCCTATGATGCCGAGCTGCTTGCCGTGCAGATCCATGATGTTGTGGTCGAAGAAGCAGAACTGGCCGCTCTGCTGCCAGCGCCCCTCCAGCAGGGACTGGCGCCAGGCAAACAGGTTGCGCGACAGGGCCAGCATCAGTGCCATTGCGTGCTCCGGCACAGAGGGGCCCGAGTAGTTGCGGATGTTGCACACCCCGACGTTGGCGGCCCGGCATGCTTCCAGATCCACGTTGTCGCTGCCGGTGGCCGCTAGGGCGATCAGCTTGAGATCCGGCAGTTGTGCCAGCTCAGGGGCGCCGATGCGTACCTTGTTGATGATGGCGATGCTGGCATTCCTGAGCCGCTCCACCACCTGCTCGGGGGCCGTGCTTGGATGGCTCTGCCAGTGATGGGGAAAGTCGGGCCGGTGCAGTGTGATGCCCGCATCCAGGGTATCGCTATCGAGAAAAACTATCTGCTGCATGACGCCTCCTGCCATTGGAGCCGTCATGATGCCAAATATGGGCGCCAGGGAGCCAGCCCGAACGTCGTCCATGGTGAATCAATGGCGCTGTCTGTGACGCTGGCGGCATTTGGGGGCAGGCCGAGGTCAGAGCCAGCCGAGGTGGGTGAGCCAACCCTGAATGCGGGTCGGTGTTTCATCCAGCTCCATCAAGGCGTAGGGACGGTAGTTGAGCTTGTGGCTGCGGCGGCTCTCGCTGCGACGAGCTTCGGCGGCCAGCAGGGGCCAGCGCCCGCCCTCTTCCTGATAGAGATCCAGGGTCGGCATGGTGGCCTGGGCTACCTGCTTGGCCAGGGTCTGGTTACTTTGCACATTCGGAAAGAAGCCATCGAGCAGCACCAGAGCATCGGGGGCGGGCACTTGCTCGCTGGCGATAAGATTGGTGGCCCAGGCGGCGCTGGTGCCCTGGGCCAGTATCAGCTTGAAGCCCCCTTCTTGCAGCTTGGCATCCCCCAGCTTGATGATGCGGGCGGCAAACTGCTTGCGAAAGTCGTCGATGGCCTGCTGTTTCTTCTCGGCGGCGGGGTCCAGCTCTGCTTGTTGAGGAGAGGGAAGCAGCAGCAGGGTATCGAAGCCGAGCCGGCCGAGGGCCCGTGTCAGTTGCCACAGCTGGCCGCTGCGCTGCCAGTCCGGCAGCAGGATCGCCAGCCCCACATAGCTGTCGCTGTCGTGCTTGGCAAACAGCACTGTCTGCTTGTCGATCTGGGTGCTATCGGGCAGCCCTTGCCAGTCGCTGTTCTGCCAGTAGTCGAGGGGGGCGGGTGGCGTGACTTCGCTGGCCTGCGAAGCACCGCTTGCCAGCAGGGTCAGTAACAGCAGTGATAAGGATAATCTGGCCATAGTGCGCTCCCCGGTTAACTGGGTTAGCGGCGGCGGGCTGGTTTTCTGAAGTGCGGCCAGGGGATCAATAAAAAAGCGAGCCAATGGCTCGCTTTTTTGCATTCAATTCAAGGGGTCGATCAGGAGAGGCGACGCTTGAACTCGCCGGTGCGGCTGTCGATTTCGATCTTGTCGCCGATCTCTACGAAGGCGGCAACCGCCAGCTCGTAGCCAGTGCCCTTCAGGCGGGCAGGCTTGGTCACTTTACCTGAGGTGTCGCCACGGGCGGCCGGCTCAGTGTACTCAACTTCGCGAACTATGGTGGTCGGCAGTTCTACGGAGATGGCTTTCTCGTTGTAGAAAGTCACTTCGCAGATGTCTTCCATGCCGTCTACCAGGTAGTTCAGCACGTCACCCAGGTTGTCTTTCTCGACGTCGTACTGGTTGTACTCGGTATCCATGAAGACATACAGGGGATCGGAGAAGTAGGAGTAGGTGCACTCTTTACGCTCCAGCTGAACCACGTCCAGCTTGTCGTCGGCCTTGAATACGGTCTCGGTCGCGCTACCGTTGAGCAGACCCTTCAGTTTCATCTTGACCACGGCGGAGTTACGGCCGGATTTGTTGAACTCAGCCTTCTGGACCACCATCGGCTCGGTGCCGATCATGACTACGTTACCAGCGCGGATTTCCTGTGCGGTTTTCATGTAAAAAATTCCTGTTCGTGAAACGGACGGATAAAAACTGCCAGATTATATACGGCTTTCTAAAAATTTCACCAACCGCGTGACGAGATCCCCGTCCTCGAGCAGCTTCTGTGACCAGCTTCGCGCATCTTGCTGCCAAATAGCGCTATATCGGGGCCATTGGGCCCAAAGTTTGCTGGTATCTTCCCCCAGGTTGAGGGCGTGGTTGAAAGCCCGCAACCATTGGGCTGCCTCCGGGGGAAAGTCCGCCAGATAGTGATCGAGAAAACCCTCCAGCTTGACCATATGGGCCTGCTCTTCCTGCGGGTAGATGTGCCACAGGAAGGGGCGGGCGGCCCACTGTGCCCGCACGAAGGAGTCCTCGCCGCGCACCAGATTGAGATCGCAGCTCCACAGCAGCCGGTCGTAGCCTGCCTGATCCGTCATGGGCAGCAGCTTGATGGTGAGACTGCCCGCGTGCAGCAGAGCCCCCGCCTTGGCGGTGACGATGGCGCTCGCAAGGCCGGCGCCGCGCAGCACGTCATTGAGCGAGCGCCCCAGCGGCAATAGCAAAGTGACGGGGGTTGGGCTCTGGCACCAGCCCTCTATCAGGCTCACAAGCGCCTCGCTCTCGTAGGTAAAGAGGCTGACTCTCAGCTCATTGTCCCCTTTGGGCGGCAATCCCAGGCTGGCCCAGTAGGCGGCAAGGCCAGTCTCATCCTGTTGCCACTGCTCACGTTCGGCGATGAGCCCCTGTTCGCACAAGAGGCCGCCGGTGCTGGGGGTGAAGCCCGGGAAGAAGAAGTATTTGTTGAGGCTCAGGTCGCCGACCCGCTGGGGCGACGCAAGGCCGTGGCAATCTTCAACCCAGGGTTCGGCTGAGAGGTACTCCAGATTGATCCAGCAGGGGGTTGGCTGCTGCTGCGCCATACGTTGGGTAAAGGCAGCGGGCAGTTCGCAGGCAAACGCCTCTATGACCACCTTTGCCGGTATCACATCCGCCGGCAGCGCGTTGTGCCAGTGCTGGATATAGATGCCCTGTTGCCACTGACCGTCCAGCGCGGGATCGAGCCCCGGACAGATGCGGGCGAAGCTGGCCAGATCGTCCACCCAGAGCCTGACGCTACCCTGGTCTTGCTGTTTCAACTGACGAGCGAGCCGCCAGGTGACGCCTATGTCGCCGAAGTTGTCCACGACGCAGCAGAAAATATCCCAGTCGAATGGCGGTAGTTTGAGTGGCGAAGAGGTTGTCATGTGAGGGCACCGATGGAAAAGAGATACAAAAAAACCGGTGTGCAGGGTAGCACACCGGTGGGCTGGCTTCTAAGGGACTGCCGTCAGCCTGCCTGGCTCATCGCGTTGCGCTGGCAGACAGCAGGGGCAGGTTCATTCCTTGCCGTAGACGTTGTTCTCTTGCTCGCGCACCCGGATGAAGGTGGTGCGCTTGGTGAGCTCCTTGAGCTGGCTGGCACCCACGTAGGTGCAGGTAGAGCGCACGCCGCCCAGGATGTCGCGCACCGTGTTCTCGACCGGGCCGCGGTAGGGCAGCAGCACGGTTTTGCCCTCGGAGGCGCGATAGTCGGCGACGCCGCCGGCGTGCTTGTCCATGGCGCTCGATGAGCTCATGCCGTAGAACTTCATGAAGGGGGTGCCATCCACGTCCACCACTTCGCCGCCGCACTCCTCGTGGGCTGCCAGCATGCCGCCCAGCATCACGAAGTCGGCGCCGCCGCCGAAGGCTTTGGCCACGTCACCCGGGCAGGTGCAGCCGCCGTCACCGACAATCTGGCCGCCCAGACCGTGGGCCGCATCGGCACACTCTATGATGGCGGAGAGCTGGGGGTAGCCGACCCCTGTCTTGACCCGGGTGGTACAGACCGAGCCCGGGCCTATGCCGACCTTGACGATGTCGGCGCCGGAGAGGATCAGCTCCTCGACCATCTCGCCGGTGACCACATTGCCCGCCAGGATGACATGGTTCGGGCAGGCTTCACGGATCTTGCGCAGGAACTCGACGAAGTGCTGGGAGTAGCCGTTGGCCACGTCCACGCAGATGAAACGCAGGGCGGTTGACATGGCCAGGATCTGGCGGGTCTTGGTGAAATCGTCTTCGGAGGTGCCGGTCGATACCATCACATGGCCGAGCAGTGCCGGATCCGTGCTGTTGACGAAGGCTTGCCACTGCTCAAGGCTGTAGTGCTTGTGTACCGCTGTCATCATCTCGAAGCCTGCCAGTGTCCTGGCCATGGCGAAGCTGCCGACGGTATCCATGTTGGCGGCGATGACGGGAACGCCCTGCCATTGGGTCTGGGTGTGCTTGAAGGTGAACTGACGGGTCAGGCTGACTTGGGAACGGCTCTTGAGGGTAGAGCGCTTGGGGCGGAACAGGACATCCTTGAAACCGAGCTTCAAGTCTTCTTCGATACGCATTACGAATTCCTTATTGAGCCTTGTTGAAAGTCACTTTTGCAGTGGTCAATTTTCGGCAGGCGCAAAAAAACCGGCGGTTTTCAGGGCCTCCGGTTTACAACAGTGTAGGCAAAAATCCCGCCAGAACAAGACTGATAATTCACACATCATTGTGGTAGCCTTTGGCGTCACAACCTGAGCGCAGCCTCAGGTGTCATCCAGCACCACTTTTTCTCCGAACGCCTCCGCCACTTAACGCTTCAAAAGAATCCCTTTGTGGCCTGAGGCCGTGATCCTGACGCGGGCAGCTCGAGCGCCGCGCTCACCGGCATGACGCCGCGTTTCGTCAGTTGACAGCAGGCGTTTCCATCCCCACTCTTGGCCTCTCGGGCCCTTGTCGGCCCTGATCTGACGAGGAATGAAGATGCTTGTATTGCGAACCATGACCTTGCTGCTGGCTTGCCTCTCCCTGCCGGGAATGGCATGGGCGGCAGCGTCCCCTGCCGTGTATGGCTGGATTGAGAAGGGACTGATCATGCCAGGCAGTGTGGCGGTGAAGATGAAACTCGATACAGGCGCACTGACCTCTTCAATGGATGCGCGGGATCTGCACCACTTCAAGCGCGATGGCAAATCCTGGGTGCGCTTTACCCTGCAACTGACCGATGCCAACACCGACAAGCCGGTGAGCCAGACGCTGGAGCGTCCGGTGGAGCGCATGGTCAAGGTGCGAGGCGCTGGCGGTATGGAGCAGCGGCCGACGGTGACCATGTCCATCTGCCTGGGGGACAAGGTATACAAGGAGTGGTTCACCCTGCGGGATCGCAGCAAGATGATCTATCCGGTGCTGATTGGCCGTCGTTTGCTGGCGGAGCTGGGTGCAGTGGATTCGAGCCAAACCTTTACGGTGAAGCCCGCTTGCCGTTGAAGGTCAATGTGAATGTCATGAACAAGGAAGTGGAGGCCCCGGCCTCCACTTTTTATTGATGCGCATTGCCAGCTTTATGCCAAGGCGCGCAGGGGCGGCGCTGGCAGCCGCACGCTGACTTCCAGTCCCCCCTCTGGCCGGTTGTGGATGTCCAGATCTGCGCCGTGCAACTGGGCGATGCGCGAGACGATGGCTATGCCGAGCCCGACGCCGTCACCTTGCTGGGGATTGACCCGAAAGAAGCGCTCACACAGGCGCGACAGAGCCGCAGTGGGTATGCCGGGGCCTGTATCGCGGATATCGATCCTGACCCGATTGCCCTCCTGCTGTACCTCGACCGCGATCTCGCCCTGGGCCGGGGTGTAACGCAGCGCGTTGTCGATGAGGTTGCTGAACATCAGATCCAGCAGTGTGCTTTGACCCATCACAGTCAAGTGTTCGGCTCCCTCCAGTGACAGCTGCTGGCCCTTTTTAAGGGCGATGGGCGCCAGCGTGGCCAGTGTGCCTTGCAGCAAATTCCCCAGGTCAAGTTCGGTCAGCTCCAATCCTTGCTGGCTGTCGATGCGCGCCTGGGTCAGCAACTGGCGGATCAAGCGATCGCTGCGATCGAGCGCCAGCAACATCTTGTGCAGTGACTGCTGGCGGCTGGCGTCATCCTCGGCGGCCAGCGCATTCTCGCTGTGGATGCGCAGTACCGCCAGCGGCGTGCGCAGCTCGTGGGCCGCCTCGTTGGTAAATTGCTTCTCCCGATCTATGGTGTCGGCCAGAGCGTGCATCAGGCGGTTGATCTCGTCGGTGAGCGGGGTCAGCTCCTGGGCGCGGATCTTCAGGTTGAGCGGGCTCAAGTTGGCAGGATGACGTTCGCCTATGGCCTGTGCCAGCAGTCGCAGTGGCGCCAAGCCACGGGAGATGAGCCACCACAGCAGACCGAGCAGGAAGGGCAGCGTGATGAGCAGCGGCAACATGGCCAGGGTAGCCATCTTGCTGGCCAGTTCACTGCGCTCGTCATCCCGCTCCGCCACGACGAGCCAGGTATGCTCGTTCTGGTTATAGAGAGTGAAAGTGCGCCATTGATGCCGGTCTTTTTCTACCGTGTTGAAGCCGGGGGCCAGCTCGACCAAGGGCTGGTTCGGGGCGCTCGGGGAGCGCAGCAGTATGCTGCCTTGCTCATTGAGCAGCTGAAAGTAGAGATTGCGCTCGAACTCGTGTCCAAGGGGGGTCAGCTCCCTGTCTTCTCCTCGCAGATTGAAGCTGGTGTCCTTTTGCCACTGGTCCGGGTTGTGCTGCTCCCACTCTTCATAGACGGTGCCGTTGGCGGGCAGGGCGCTGTGCTGATCCAGATAGCGGCTGAGCAGCTGGTTGGTGATGCGGGAGGATTGAGCGAGACGAGCATCGAACAGCTCCTCCATCTCGTGGCTCGCCTCCAGATAACCGATAAGGGCGCTGATGGCCAGGCTGGTACTGACCAGCGCCAATATGCCGGAGAGCAGAAAGCGGCGGATGGAGCGGGGGTGATTCATGCAAAGGGCTCCCTGTGCTGTGGCTGCTCAGAGTCGGGGGATATGTTGCCGCTGCCGCGAGCTGAACCAGGGTGACTCATGCAAGGTGACCTTTGTGCTGTGACTGTTCAAGCTGGGGGACTATGTAACCGACACCACGGATATTGCGGATGAGGTCGCTGTAGAACTTCTTGCGCAGATGGTGGATATGCACCTCCACCGCATTGCTCTCGGCGCCTTCATCCCAGCCATACAGGCTCTGCTGCAACTGATCCTTGCTCAGTACCCGGCCGCTCTGGGTAACGAGCTCCTGCAACAGCTTGTATTCGTGGGGGGTGAGCTTGACCGGTTCGCCCCGATAGGTGACCTGTTGTGACTCCGGGTGGATGAGGATGTCGCCGTATTCGAGCACAGCCTGGGCTTGCCCCTTGCTGCGTCGCACCAGGGCGCGCAGGCGGGCATTGAGCTCCTGCAGGGCGAAGGGCTTGACCATGTAATCGTCGGATCCCGCATCCAGCCCCAGCACCCTGTCGTCCAGGGCATCGCGGGCCGTGAGGATCAGTACCGGCAGCACCTGGCCTTCCCGGCGCAACTTGCGCAGCAAGCTGATGCCGTCGATGTCCGGCAGATTGAGATCCAGAATGAGGGCGGCGAACTCCTCACTCTTGAGCACAGACAGGGCGGGCAGCCCCTGCTGCAGCCAGTCCACCGTGTAGCCACTGCTGCGCAGGGCATCCACCATGCCATCGCCCAGCATCACATCATCTTCTACCAGCAGGATCCGCATTGTGTTCCCTCTTGCTACCTAGTTCATGGTTTACGCCAGTGACATAAACGACGCTGCCCACCAGTATGCAAGCGGGCGGGCAGAGTTTACATCACTGATTTATCAGGGTGATTTATAGCTTGGCGAGCCGGTCGCGGATTTCGAGGCGACGGCCCTGATCTGCCAGCTCGCGGCCGGGGCGGTCCGGTGCGGCCAGCGCCTTGTCCAGATAGGTTTTCGCTTCGGCTTTGCGACCCTGATCCAGCAGGAAGTCACCATAGAAGAAGTTGGGATCGATGCCGGCGGGGTTGAGTGCCAGCGCCTGCTTGAGCAGCTCCTCTGCCTTTTCATCATCGCCAAATCCCACCGGCCAGCCCGGTACCTGGTAGTAGAGTGAGCCCAGACTGGTGTAGGCAGAGCCTTCCAGCGCCTTGGGATCCTGCTTGAGGGCGATCTCCAGTTTGGCCTTGGCCTCTTTCACCAGACCCAGGGCGTCAAGCCCACCCTTGGCGCCGGCCCAGGTGCTCTTGACGATGGCCGACCAGATCAGCAGGTCGGTCCGAAAGGCCTCTTTGGCGCTGGCCTGATCGGCCTGGCTGCTCAGGGTTTCAAGGCAGATCTCCTTGGCCTTGCCGGTTTGCTGGTACTGGCAGACGGCCCACTGTTGCTGGATCGGAATAAGCACATCATCCGCAGCCGCGACACAGCTTGAACCCAGCAGGAGGGCGATGGCACAGGAGGTGGCAGAGTTAAGGGAAAAGCTCATATCAAGGTTCCTTTTTGGTCGGGATCGGGCGGGACAATGCCGGTTGCGGCGCAGCGCTTGCGCTGGTGTCTGCCGTCCTTGGTGGAAGGTGGCGGGCGTAGCGTTCAATGATGGGCAGTTGTTTGGCCAGCGCCCGATCGACGATGCCGGGCAGCAAGGCATTGAGCCGCACGAACAGTTTTTCCGGCCAGCCGAGCCAACTGCGGCTGGTCTCGTTGCACAGGGCGATGACGGCGGCTTCGGCAACTTCCTGCGGGCTGTCGGTCTGGGTACCGAGCTCGGCATTCATCTCGTATGCTGCCTCTGAGTTGAGACGGGTACGGGTCGCACGGGGAGCGAAGTGCAGCACCTTGATACCGGAGCCTTCCAGTTCCCGTCCCAGCGCTTCGCTAAAGCCGCGCAGGGCGAACTTGCTGGCACAGTAGACGCTGTAACCCGGATACCCTATTGCACCAAAGCTGGAGCCGATATTCATGATGATGGCGGGTTTGCGCAAATGGGGCAGCAGGGTGCGGGTAAGCTGAATAGGGGCCTCGATATTGAGCAGCAGCTGACGCTCCACCTGCTCGGCGCTTTGATCTTCCAGCCAGGCGAACTGGTTGCAGCCAGCGTTGTTGATCAGCACATCCAACCCCTCTTCCAATGCAGGGTGTTGCAGCAAACGGGCCCGTTCCTGGTGGGATCCCAGATCGGCGACCACTGTCTGGTGGTGTTCCGGATGGGGCAGCTCCTTGCAGAGGCGATCCAGCACGCTGGCTCGGCGACCGTGCAGCAACAGGTGTGCCCCCTGCGCCGCCAGCTCCTGGGCCAGTGCTTCGCCGATCCCGCCGCTTGCGCCCGTGAGCAGCACTCGCTTTCCTTGCAGTTTCATCGGGTTGGGGTTCCTGTTCCTTGATTGAGCCTGCCGTGGGTGAGCGACATGTCTTTCTCCCTTTGCCGTCTCATTGCGGGTTGTCTGTCAGCTGATAGAGCATGTCGGCATAGAGGCGATAAACCACCTTGGCCGAGTGGATGATGGCGGCCTGATCGGCGGGATCTTCAACCCGGTTCATCAGGGACTCGAAGAACTTGAGATGTTCCTGATCCAGGGTGCCGTGGGAACTCAGGTAGCTCATGGCCTGAGGTGGCAGACCGAGGCCCGCCTTCAACTGATCGGCCACGGTCAGGGCGATGGCGACACTGGTGCCTTCCAGCACCTGCACCATGCCGAAGAATCCCATGGGGTTGCCGCGCTGGATCTGGTCATAGAGAAAAGCCACCATCAGCTCGATGGGCAGACCGGGCTGGCCATGGCGCACTGCCTCGGCATCCCCGCCACAGGCGCGGATATCGTTCAGGATCCACTCCTGATGGCCATACTCCTCATCGATATATTCGGCAATGGCGCCCCGTACCCATTCGTACTCCTGACCCAGCTTGCCGCCTGTGGCCATCAGCAGCGGTACCGTATGGCGCACGTGGTAGAAGGCTTGAGACAGAAAATCAACATAGGTGCCACGGGAGATATCTCCCTTGCGGCACGCCTCTATGATGGGGGCATTGAACAGATGTTCCCGTGCCGATGCGGTGGCATGTTGCAGCGTGTGATAGAAGCTCATGAGGTCTCTCCGGTAAGGCATTGGCTGATTTGACGGGAAAAATGGTGATAGATCCGCTCGCGGCGGGGGCGACCGTTGGCGGTCAGCAGATCGGGATGCTGATCCAGTGTCACCGGCAGCCAGTGATGGATACGGGCATAGTCGGGCAGGCGCTGATTGAGCTGCTCAACCTGTTGCGCCAGCTGGGCGTCTGCACCGGGTCGCGACTGGATCAGGGCGACGTTGGCGGGCTGACCATCGCCGAAGATCACGATGCGGGCAATGGCCGGACAGAGCTGGGCTTCGGCCTCGACCCACTCGGGGGAGAAGTTGCGGCCAAAGGCGGTGATCTGCACGTTCTTCTTGCGCCCCGTGATGTGCAGGTAACCCGCCTCATCCAGATGACCCAGATCGCCGGTGGCGATCTGCACGGTAGAAGGATCATCGATAGCAAACCGGGCGGGTTGTTGTTCGTCTGAGCCCAAATAACCCAGCATGGCAGCGCCCTCCACCAGGATCTCGCCATCAGCGGCGATCTTGATCCGGCAGTGAGGCAGAGGCTGACCCACGTTGCCGAGGCTGTGGCCATCAGGCCCATTGAGTGCGACGACGGAGCCGCATTCCGACAGGCCATAGCCTTCAAACACCGGCAGCCCCAGCTTGCGGGCACGGCTGATAAGCTCGGGGGCGACCTTGCCGCCGCCCACGGCGACGAAGCGCAGGCTGGTGAGGCGTTCGGCCAGTGCCACATTGGCACTGCACAGGGCGATCAGCAGGCGCAGCAACTCGGGCACCAGCACCAGGCTGTGGGTAGGCCAGCGCAGCAGGGCCTGGGTCAGGGTGGCCGGATCCAGCTTGCTGGAGCCGGAAAATCCCAGCTCTCCCTGCGAGGGAATACGGCTGCAGGCGCCGGTGAGCAACGGCACGTAGAGGCCGGTCAGGTTCTCCAGCAGTGTGGTCAGCGGCAACAGGGTCAGGTGTTTCTCTACCTGCGCCGGGGCGACTCGCAGGGCCAGCGAATCACAGACCGCCATCATATGTTCAAGGGAGAGACAGACTCCCTTGGGTTGCCCCGTGCTGCCGGAGGTGTAGGTTATCTTGGCGGTACCAGCGGGCAGGGTGGGCACCCGTACCGGCTGGATGCGCCACAATGGCAATTCACCCACAGAGAGGAGCAGTGGCGCACTTGCCTGCCAGCCCTGATGATGAGGGCCGATCAGGGCATCTGCGCCGCTGCTCTCCAGTAGCCACTCCTGCTGCTCCGGGCTGAAAAAGTGCGGCACAGGAATGACCACTATGCCTGCCTTTGCACAGGCGAGATCGATCAGCGCCCAGGGCAGGCCGTTATCCAGTTGCAGTGCCAGCCGGGCAATGCCTGCCTGTTGCAGGCGATCGGCCAGGGCGGAGATCTGCAGCCACAACTGTTCGTAGCTGATCCTATGATTGCTGCCGCTCAGCGCCGTGCTGTGCGGATCACTGTGGGCGAAGTGGGCTATCCGGTCGAACAGCATCATAAGGCGCTCCGCTGCGGGCAGTTGAACAGGGATGGCATGGGGGCGAGCAAGGAGAGCAGCAAGCTGCCCTGGGCCAGGGCTTGCCGCCCCTGATTGAGGTCACCCACCATCACCTTGGGCTGGCAGTGGTAGTAGGCTCCCCAGGCATTGGCATCCTCTCCGACCTGGTCGGCCCTGGCGGGGGCCAGCTCGATCAGGTTGAGACTGAGGCGATGAAAACTGTTGCGCAGCTTGGCTGTGCTGGTGAAGACAACGTGATCGAGGGCGTTGTCGCACAGCAAACGACACAGCGCCGCAAACATCAGGCGGGCATTGCCCGGTTCGTTGCAGGCCAGATTGCCGACCTCGACGATGCGATCCCGCCGGGCACGCACACCCAGCCTGGTCTCGATAGCTGCCTCTATGGGCTGATCCAGATACTGTTCCAGATAGAGGCGCTCCTCGCTGGCCTGCTTGAGGCCACAGGCGCCGACCAGCAAGCCATCGGCCCGGTAGAGACCCAGCAAGCAGGGCAGGAAGTGGGGGATACGGGCATCGAATTCGTGGCTGTAGGCGGCCTGAATATAAGCCTGCAAGGCCATGACCTGTTCCGGTGTGTCGGCCAGGATCAGCCGGTAGGGGGCTTGAATGTCTGTGGTCATGGATGGCTCCTTCTTGTCTGTTAGGGTCAGACTAAAGGGGCAAACTTAAGAAACACTTAAGAGTGGGAAGAACAGCCTCATTTTTACCCAAAGGAACAGAAAACAGCCGCAACTAGCGGGGCTGCAGGCGGTTATTCCATGGGACAAAACCCCTTGTCAGCGGCCGCCGGGGCAGGCAAGCTGGCGCCCATTTCGAGCCCATCCCGGATTGGGCCTGTCACTCTCGTGAGGAAATCCCATGTGCCCGTCTCCTTGCCCGCTGTGCGGTGCAGTCGATTCCTATGCGCTGCCGGTGGCCGGCAAGCATTACCATCGTTGCCGGTCCTGCGAGCTGGTCTGGCTGGATGGTGCCGATCATCTGGGGCCGTCAGCGGAGAAGGCAGTGTATGACGGACACGACAATCAGGTGGACGATCCCCGCTACCGCCATTTTCTGATGCGCGCCTTCGGCGAGGTGCTGAGCCGGGTGCCGCCACCGGCCAGCGGCCTCGATTTTGGCTGTGGCCCCGGGCCTGCGCTCATCGCCATGGGGCGGGAGGCGGGCTACCAGATGGCGGGTTATGACAAGTTCTATGCCGATCTTCCCGACTTGCTCACCCGCCAGTATGACTTCATCACCAGCACTGAGGTAATCGAGCATATCGCCGACCCGCGTGCAGCACTGGACGCGCTCTGGGGCTGCCTCAAGCCCGGCGGCATCCTGGTGCTGCAGACCCAGCGGGTGCTGGACGATGACCGTTTCAAAACCTGGCGCTACCGCCACGACCCGACCCACATCGTCTTTTTTGCCGAGGCATCGTTTCGTGCTCTAGCTATTCGCTGGCAGGCCGACGTCCTGTTTCCCCATGGGGATGTGGTCGTCTTCACCAAACCCTGAGCAGGGCGTTTTCATTTGGTCATGAGTTGGGCATGCTGGTGGCCTTAAACCCCGGAACGGATGCCCCTATTTCCATGTCGATCCCTCATTTGTCACTGCAAGATGCCCGCCACCTGCAGCTCGCAGCCCAGGGGCTGCTGACCCCGCGTCGTGCCAAGGCCAAGCCTGCGGATCTGCTGGCGACCATTCGGCGTATGGCGCTGCTGCAGATAGATACCATTTCAGTGGTGGCGCGCAGCCCCTATCTGGTGCTGTTCAGCCGACTGGGGCAGTACGATCCTTGCTGGCTCGAACAACTGTTGGCCGAGGGGGACATCTTCGAGTATTGGGCCCATGAGGCCTGTTTCATTCCCCGCGAGGATTACCGGCTGCTGCGTCATCGCATGCTGGATCCTGCCGCCATGGGCTGGAAGTTTTCGGCCAACTGGCTAGCCACCCATCAGCAGGAGATAGGCCAGATTATCGAGCGTATTCGCCAGCATGGCCCGGTGCGGGCCGCCGACTTTGAGCGCAAGGGGGAGAAGGGCAACGGCTGGTGGGACTGGAAGCCGGAGAAACGCCATCTTGAGGTGCTCTTTACCGCAGGCCAGCTGATGGTGCGCGAGCGGCGCAATTTCCAGCGAGTCTATGATCTCGCCGAGCGGGTCATGCCCGACTGGTGTGACGAGCGGGATTTGCCGAGCCAGGAACAGGTCCTGCGGGAAATGGTGCAGGCAAGTTGCCGCGCCCTTGGGCTGGTCAAGACCGGCTGGGTCGCCGACTACTATCGGCTGCGCCGCGGTAAATACGATGCCCTGCTCCATCAGCTGGCGGACGAGGGGGAGCTGTTGCCGGTACGGGTGGAAGGGTGGCAGCACGGCGCCTTTGTTCATGCGTCCCTCGCCGATGAGTTGGCCATGGCCCGGGCCGGCACCCTCAAGGCGACCCACACCACGGTACTGTCGCCGTTTGATCCCCTGATCTGGGATCGCAAGCGGGTCAGCGAGCTGTTCAACTTTGACTATCGCATCGAGTGCTATACCCCGGCGCCAAAGCGCCAGTATGGCTACTTCGTGTTGCCGCTGCTGCACCGTGGCAAGCTGGTGGGGCGCATGGATGCCAAGGCCCATCGCCAGCAGGGGATCTTCGAGATCAAGAGCCTCTATCTGGAAGATGGGGTGAGAGTGACCCGTACCCTGGCGCAGGATTTGGCCAGAGCGCTGCAAAAGCTGGCCGACTGGCATCAGACGCCGGCTCTGCAATACGGCGTCATTCCCGCGCCCCTGTTGGCGCTGTGGCGTGACACAGGCAGGTCTGAGACATGAGGGGACTGGCCGACTGAACTAAGCTGCAAAGGTAGTCAAGGAGGGGGCAATGAACCGAACAATCTTGCTGTTGATGGGGCTGGGAGCCGGCAGTCTGGCTCAGGCGGCCGAACCGCAGGTGCAGATCTGCCTGGGGGAGGGGAACGAATGGGCTCCCTTTACCTATTGGGAGCGCAAGGATGGCGTACCCGATATCAGCCGACTCACTGGCTCGGCCACTACTCTGGTGCTCGAGTCCCTGAAAAAGCTGGGGATCTCATACCAGATCCGCTATCTGCCCTGGGCGCGGGTGCAGCAGGAGCTGGCGGACTATCGTCAGAACGGCCTGTGCGAGCTGACCTGGGATGCCAGCTACAAGCCGGAGCGGGCCGAATATGCCCTCTACAGCGTGCCGCTTTACTACACCCACCTCGGTTTTTTCTATCTCAAGCGCCGCTTCCCCGAGGCGCCGGATCTGCAAACGGTCAATCGCTCCCGTGTGTGCGGTGTGATTGGTTACAACTATGCCCCCTATGGCTTGACGCGGGAGCCCCATCTGGTCAAGCAGCTGCAGCAGGCGCTGGATATGCTGGGGCGGGATCGCTGTGATTTCTTGCCAAGTGAAATAGAACCGCTGGTGAGTGGAATTGGCCTTGGCATCTATCGGAGTGAGAGCGGCCTGCTCAACCTCTCCCTGCCCAGCCGCAAAGGCTTCTATCTGCTAGTGAGCAAGGGCTCCCCGCGCGGGTACGAACTGGTTACCCGCCTCAATCAGGTGCTGATCTCGTTTCAGGACAGCGGTTACAGCGACGAGGTGATGCGCAGCTTCCTGCCGCCGATGGAGTGAGATCCATAAAAAACCGGGCACTTGGCCCGGTTTGTCATTCAGTCAATCAATATGCGCTTACTGGAATACCAGCACCATCAGCAGACCGACGGTAATGGCAGACACCAGGAAGGCGAAGCCATAGAACACATAGTGGTGCAGCTTGGTTGTGTGGATCCCCAGATCATGCAGACCGTGGTAGATACGGTGCATGCCGTGCCAGATCGGCAGGGCGATGATCACCAGCAGTATGCAGGCACCCCACCAGGAGCTGGCGAATGCGTGGGCACGATCAAAGCTCATGGTCTCCACGTCCATGATGCCCATGGGCACCAGCAGACCTGTGATGAGGACAATCACCGGCAGCAGCATGGCAACCACCATGCCACCGGCACCAAACAATCCCCAGTAGATGGGCTCGTCAGAACGTCTCATTATTAATCTCCTCAAGCCACGATTATCAGGATCAGCAGGGATACCACCGCCAGCGCCACATACTGGGCGATAACGATCGGCTTCTCCGGCACCAGGTCTTCACCACGGAAGATGCGCATGGCCTTGGGCGCCAGGGCGAACCAGGTCTTGGCGTGAAACAGGCAGGCTGCCAGCGCAATGACGTGGAACAGGATGGCGATCGGGCTTTGCAGGGATTCCAACCAGCCGTTGAACGCTTCCTGACCCTGAACCAGACGCAGCAGACCCCACATCAGCACGACGGCATAGATGGAGACGAAGATGCTGGTGCCTTCGCGGATCATGTAACCGGTGTAGAAGGCATTCTTCAGCCACCAGTCTTTCTTCATTTCGCGGACGTAAGGCTTACGTTTGCTATTGGTGTTGTTCATGGTCTCATTCCTGATCTCAATCTGGCTTGAACATGGCGATCATGTAGTCCTTGGCACTCTCGACCTTGCCAAGCTGAATGGCTGCAGCCGGATCCACGCCCTTGGGGCAGACATCGGAGCAATAACCCACGAAAGTACAACCCCAGACGCCTTCGTCCTGGCTGATGATCTTCATCCGCTCTTTGGACGCGCTGTCACGGTTGTCGACGTTGTAGCGATAGGCCAGCGCCAGCGCCGCAGGACCGGTGAACTTCTTGTTGATGCCATACTGCGGGCAGGCGGCGTAGCACAGGCCACAGTTGATGCACATGGAGAACTGGTGATATTTCGCCATGTCGGCCGGGGTCTGGGTGTACTCGCCATCACACAGGCTGCGCGGTTCGCTCGGGATGATGTAGGGCTTGATGCTCTCCAGCTTCTCGATGAAATCGGACATGTCGACCACCAGATCGCGCTCGATCGGGAAGTTGTTGAGCGGCTCTATGGTCATCTTGCCTGGCAGATAATCGCGCAGGAAGGTCTTGCAACCCAGCTTGGGAATGCCGTTGACCATCATGCCGCAGGAGCCGCAGATCGCCATCCGGCAGGACCAGCGGAAGCTCAGGGTGGAGTCGAGCTGATCCTTGATGTATTGCAGGGCATCCAGCAGGGACATCTCTTTCAGGTAAGGCACCTGAAAGGTCTGCATCCAGGGCTCGTTGTCCTGCTCCGGGCGATAACGCAGGATTTCAATTTCGATCATCTCAGCCATTCTTCTTAGCCTCGTCTTGTTTCTCACCCTCGGAACCGTACACACGCTTGGCCGGTTGGGATTTAGTGATCTTCACATCGGAGTAATCGATGGTCGGGGCGCCTTCCTGGTTGTAGAAGGAGAGGGTGTGCTTGAGGAAGTTCACGTCATCACGCTCTTCGTAACCGTCCAGACGCTGGTGGGAACCGCGGGACTCTTTCCGGTTGAGAGCGGAGTGCGCCATGGCTTCGGCCACATCCAGCATGTAGCCCAGCTCGATGGCGTACAGCAGATCCGTGTTGAAGACAGAGGACTTGTCGTTGATCTTGACCTTTTTGTAGCGTGCCTTCAGCTCGTTGATCTTGTCGATGGTGCCTTGCATCAGCTCTTCGGTACGGTAGATACCGACACCGGCTTCCATGGACATGCCCAATTCGTTGCGGATATCGGCCGGGTTTTCGGTCCCGTCTATGTCCATCAGCGAGAGGTGCTGCTTGATCAGTTGCTCGGCCTTGGCGGCCAGCGCTTGCGTGTCGCCGTGGGCTTGGGTCTTGGCGAATTCGCCAGCGTGCTCACCCGCTACCTTGCCGAACACCACTATCTCGGACAGGGAGTTGGAGCCCAGGCGGTTAGCGCCGTGCAGACCGACGGAGGCACACTCGCCCAGGGCGTACAGACCCGGCATGCGGGTAGCACACTGACCGTTGGTCTCGATACCCCCCATGGTGTAGTGGGCAGTCGGACGTACCGGGATCGGCTCCTTGACCGGATCCACACCCACGTAGGCCTTGGCCAGCTCGCAGATGAAGGGCAGACGCTCTTTCAGATACTTCTCGCCGAGGTGGCGCAGGTCGAGGTGAACCACGTCGCCCATCGGGCCCTGGATCACGCGGCCTTTCTGCTGCTCTTGCCAGAATGCTTGGGAGAGACGGTCACGGGGACCCAGCTCCATGTGCTTGTTCTTCGGCTGGCCGACCGGGGTTTCCGGGCCCAGACCATAGTCTTGCAGATAGCGGTAGCCATCCTTGTTGACCAGAATGCCACCTTCACCGCGACAACCTTCGGTCATCAGTATGCCGGTGCCAGGCAGGCCGGTCGGGTGATATTGAACGAACTCCATGTCGCGCAATGGCACACCATGGCGGTATGCCAGGGCCATGCCGTCACCGGTGACTATGCCACCGTTGGTGTTGTAGCGGTAAACACGACCGGCGCCACCTGTAGCCAGAATGACAGACTTGGCTTGGATGAAGCGGGAGATGCCGTTCTGGATATCGAAGGTCAGGACGCCCTGCACGCGGCCATCTTCCACGATCAAGTCCATGCAGAAGTGCTCATCGAAGCGCTTGATGGTTGGATACTTGATGGAGGTCTGGAACAGGGTGTGCAGAATGTGGAAACCGGATTTGTCAGCCGCGAACCAGGTGCGGGGGATCTTCATCCCGCCGAAGCGACGTACGTTGGCTTTGCCGTCCGGCTTGCGGCTCCAGGGGCAACCCCAGTGCTCAAGTTGAACCATCTCTTTGGTGGCATTGTTGACGAAGTAGTCGACCACGTCTTGCTCACACAACCAGTCGCCACCGGATACGGTGTCGTTGAAGTGGTTTTCGAGGGAGTCATCATCACGGACAACACCGGCGGCACCGCCCTCTGCGGCCACTGTGTGGCTGCGCATCGGGTAGACCTTGGAGATCAGGGCGATCTCCAGCTCCGGGTGGGCTTCTGCTATGGCGATTGCGGCACGCAGGCCACCACCACCGGCACCGATGATGGCGACATCGGTCTTGATAATATCCACATCTGCCTCCTTAGGGATAGATTTGCTGGGCACGATTTTGCTCTATTAAAAAAATTCAGGCTTGATGCAAGTCAAACTGGTTTGTTTTAGTGCTTGGCAATGGTGAGTTTTATTAAAATCACCCCATTCCTTGGATGAAAACGCCGTAATTATCGCCATCCTTCAGTTATCGGTATCAGCCGCTGTCATTGCTATGGTTATTTTAAGCTCAGGATTATACGTAGTTTTCTTTCAAAAAAATGAGAAACACCTCTCTTTTTAGGTATTACCCATAAAGTTTTTAAGTTTTTTATCAAAAATATTTAATAAGAATTATTCACTGATTCGTGTTGGGTTGTTTGAGTTAAAAAAACTAATCCAAGTGCGGAGTGGGATTTGTCGTTTCATGACGGGGAACTGTGTCGGATGAGCATTTATTTCCGCATAGTCCAGACGGTTCATGTGGTAATAACTATTGAAACAAAAGCATTTTTTCATAAAAAAAGGGGCCTGCATGGCCCCTTTGGTTTGTGCTGATCAGATGCGGAACATGCCGACCTGATTGCTCAGTTCACCTGAAATATTTTTAAGTTGTTCAGAGAGGTTGCGTGAGCTGTCGGCATCGACTGCCAGCTCGTCGGAGACATCCTTGACCGCCTGGATGTTGCGACTGACCTCGTCGGTGACGGCACGCTGCTCCTCGGCGGCACTGGATATCTGGGTCGCCATGTCGGAGATCTGGTTGATGGAGGTGGTGATTTGCTCCAGTGCCTGAGTGGCATCGTTCGCATCTTCCACGCTGTTCTGGGCCAGCAACTGGCCTTCGTGCATGGTGCTGACAGCGCCCTGGGTATTGCGTTGCAGCGTCTCAATCATGCTGCGGATCTCGACGGTGGAGCTGTGAGTACGTTGTGACAGCACCCGCACCTCGTCGGCGACTACGGCAAAGCCACGACCCTGCTCACCCGCCCGTGCAGCCTCGATGGCGGCGTTGAGCGCCAGCAGGTTGGTCTGCTCGGCGATCCCCTGGATGGTAGAGAGGATGGTGTTGATCTCCTGGGCGTTCTTCTCCAGTTCCTGAATGATGCCGGAGGCCTGTTTGACCTGAGTGGCGAGATCCGTGATGGAACGCTGGTTGCGGGCGATGACTTGCTTGCCATGCTCACAACTGCTGGAGGAGCTGCGGGCCGCATCGGCGGTCTGCTCGGCGTTGTTGGCCACTTCCACCGCAGTAGCTGACATTTCGTGCACAGCCGTGGCGATCTGGGAGATCTCGTTTTGTTGACGTGCCAGACCCTGGTTGGCTTTCTCCGCCATGTTGTGGGAGGACTTGGCCTGATGGTTCAACTGGCCGGAGGAGTTGGAAATATCCTGCACCATCACGTGGATGCGATCGATGAAGGTGTTCACATGTTTTGCCACGACGCCCACCTCGTCTTCGCGCTCAATCTTGATGCGGCGAGTCAGGTCACCGTTGCCACGGGAGAGGTCGGCAATGGCTTCCCCCAGGGTTTTCAGCGGAGCCAGTGAACCGTTGATGGCCACATAGGAGAAACCGGCCACGATGAGAATGGTCAGCAAACCTTGCAGCAGGGCGGAGGTGACCATGCGGGAGACGGACTGATAGGCCACAGCTTCGTCCACCATCATGCCGTAATACCAGTTGGTATTCGGGATCGCGTTGAAGTCAAAGACCTCTTTCTTGCCGCTGATCACCAGCTCATTGATCATGCCATCGTGGGCCACCTGGTTGATGTAAGCCGCTGTCAACTCAGGCGCCAGACTGGTGGCGGGCTTCAGACTCAAGGAGGCATCGGGGTGGGCGATGATGGTGCCATTGCTGTCTACCAGAATGGCGTAGGTGCCTTCTGTGGTGACCGCCAGAATGTCAGAAACCAGCGAGCTGATGGAGAGGTCTCCGGCGATGACCCCCTGGGTATTGCCACGCTGGAAGGGTTCGGCAATGGTCACGATCAACTGGCCAGTGGTGACGTCTGCATAGGGTGAGGTGATGGCCAGTTTGCCCGCGGCCATTGCATCCTTGTACCAGGGGCGTTGGCGGGGATCGTAACCGGCCGGCAAGTCGGTCGGTTTACTCTGGATCATGCGCCCATCAGTGGTGCCGGCATAAACCAGGTCGAAGCCCCCCGCGTTCATGGATTGAGCCAGGTGGCTGATCGGCTCATCTTCTTTGGCGAAGGCCTCCTTGGTGGAGGTGACCATGTTGATCCTGGCATCGAGCCAGCGGGAGATCCCCTTGACGTTGGCCACCGAGCTTTCGTCAATGATATTCCATACCAGCCGCTGGGTTTCGCTGCGCAGTTGGGAGGTGTTGTACCAGACTTGCAGGCCTGTGATGACCAGGATAATGACCCCGATGGCGAGGACAAGTTTGTTCTTGATGGATAAGTTCATGTGTACATCCTTGTGAGCGTCAGTCTGCGATGTGAGGTGTTATTGTTATGAGCCAACTCTTATCGGCCAAAGTTGAACTTTTTGTATCCCGGTGCGCACTTAAATTTATAGCCTAAATCAGCGCTTAGGGATCTCCTGCCGAAGTAATGAGTCCCCTTGCTTCGAGGGCAGGAAGCGATCCGGCCGGTTGGTAAATATGCCGTCAACCCCCATGGCCGCCAGTGCGGTCAGATCGTCCCCATGATCGACCGTATAAACCAGTACTTTCAACCCGCGGTTGTGGGCATCCTGCACCAGCGCCTCATCGACGAAGTCCACATCACAGTTGAGTGACCAGGCTCCGAGCTCGGCAGCAAAGCGGGCCAGGGTGAGTGGTAGGGTAGCGGTCAGCGCCCCAAGCCGGATCTCGGGTCGCAAGGCGGCGAAACGGGCCAGTTCCGGGTGGTGGAAGGAGGAGACGACCCACTGAGCCGGTGTGAAACCCAGTTCGGCTTCGGCGCGCCGGGTCAGCAAGGCCACCTCGCTGGCAGTGTGCGCCCCTTTCAGCTCTATGTGCAGCTCGGCACGACCGGCGATGGTCGTCATCACCTGCCACAAGGTAGGGATCGACTCCCCTTGTCCGGCATCCAGACTGGCCAGATAGGCGCAAGATTGGGCTGTCAGCACGCCGCTTCCGTCAGTGCAGCGCTCGAGCCGCCGGTCGTGGAATACCCACAGCTCGCCATCGGCCTGCTGCACGTCTATTTCGATGGCTTGGGCCCCCAGTTCCAGCGCCAGCTGGATGGCCTTGAGGGTATTTTCCGGCGCCAGGCCACTGGCCCCGCGATGGGCGATGATCTGCATCATATAACTCCTTTTATGTCCCGATCAGGTGCGGCTCAGTCGAATATCGATCTGCTGGTGCGGCAGTCCCAGACCCTGCTGCTGCAGTTTCTCCAGCACCAGCGAGTGCACCTCGTGGGTGATGGGCATGCGGTGATCCATGCTGTTTACATAGAGCCGCATCTCGTAGATCAGCGCCGAATCGGTGAACTCGATCAGGAATACTTCGGGGGTGGGGGTCTCCAGCACTAGAGTGGAGGCCTTGATCGAATCTTCCAGTATGGTCTGTATCCGTTTGGGGTCCTGAGTCAGGCCGATGCGGATGCGCAGTTTGACCCGGGTGATGGAATCAGAGAGCGACCAGTTGATGAACTGCTCCGTGATAAAGGCCTTGTTGGGAACAATGATCTCCTTGCGATCCCAGTCCACTATGGTGGTGGCGCGGGTCTTGATCTTGGTCACTGTGCCGGTCAGCTCGCGGATGGTGACAGTGTCGCCGAGCCGGATCGGCTTCTCGAACAGTATGATGAGGCCGGAGACGAAGTTGGCGAAGATCTCCTGCAGGCCGAAACCCAGGCCGACGGAGAGGGCTGCCACCATCCACTGCGCCTTGGACCAGTCGATACCAAGAATGGAGAAGCCGCTGAGCGCCCCCACGACCAGCACTATGTACTTGGTGACAGTGGTGATGGCAAACCCTGTGCCCGGCGACAGGCTCAGGTGCTGGAGCAGGGTCAGCTCCATCAGGCCCGGCAGGTTGCGGGCAGTGACCACCGTCAGTATGAAAGTGAATGCCGTCAGCATCAGATCCTGCAGTGTGATGGGGGAGAGCTGCTCTATGCCGCCAATCTTGCTGGTGACCTGCCACACTTCGATGCTGCGCAGGAAGCTGAACGCCGAGTTGAGCTCGGACCACTGCACCACCAACAGCATGGTGAATCCCAGCATCAGCAGGGTGCGCACCAGCCCCAACGACTGGGCACTGATGGTGTCCAAATCCAGCTCGGTATCTTCCACCACGTCCGGTATCTCGGAGCTGAGCTCGTCGTTCCCCTCTTCCCGGCCGCGTTGGGCCAGTATCTCGGCCCGTTTGCTCTTGGCCCGATCGAAGGCGAGACGGCGGCGCTGGATCAGCATCCAGCGGTGGGCCAGATAGTAGATGAGCAGGCAGCCGAGCCCCATCAGCAGGCTGAGCTCCAGCTGACGCAGCAGGATGCGGGAGGTGTAGAAGTAGCCGAGCAGGGAGCCGATCACCGCCAGCAGGGGGGCCAGCATCAGGCTGTTCCAGATGAAGTGGTGCAGCAGGTGGGGCTTGCTCATGTCGGCCTGACCCCAGGTCAGCGGCAGTCGCTCCCGGTTGAGGCGGGCAAAGAACAGCAGCAACCAGAGGGCGCCAACGATGAACGCCATCCGGCCGAGGGAGTCATAGAAAGCGTGTTCCTGATAGCTGTTGGCCATGCCCTGCACGAAAAAGCTGGGAATGATCACCAGCAGCAGGGTGCGAAACTGGCTCCACACCTTTTGTACCCACTCCTTCTGCCAGCGAAAATGCAGGATCAGTATCCCTTTTTCCAGCGTCAGGTGGCGCGCCATCAAGAGTGCCAGCAGCAGGAACCAGATTTCACTCAGACCCCGGGCGACCGCCACCGCGAAAGGGTATTGCCAGGCGCCGTCGAGCAGGCCATGCACCATCAGCACCATGGCGGGCAGAGGCAGGGAAGCGAGCAAAGAGCGCACCAGCAGGCGGCTGGTGAGGCTGAACTTGTCCTGGGTCACCTTGCCGATGCGCGGTGCTATGTGCTGACTGTAATGCGTCAGGTGGCGGGCGAGCTTGAACCAGCACCAGGCCAGCACCAGTATGCCGATACCGGCCAGGGTGAGGGTGATGGGATTGTTCTCGGCGATGGCTTGCGGCAGTTGCAGCCAGTTGGTCGGGTTGAAGGCAAGGCCGAGGGCCGCCGGAATGCCGAGCAGCACGGTCGGGGTGAGCGGACGCACATCCGGCATCCAGAACAGGTGGCTGGCGCTGAGGTCGCGGATCTCGTCGATCTTGCTGTTCTGGCGGCTGTAGAGCAGCTTGAGGCGGGTCTGCTCCTGGATCAGGCTGTCGGACGCGTCATTGAGACGGGTCAGCAGTTGCCGTCTGGCCTTGAGCAGATTGTCGAGCACCGCCTGCTGGGAGCGATCGAGCGCCACCTCGTCGGTGGCCATCAGCCGCTCGCGCATCTGGCGCGGATCCTTGAGGGCATCCTGCTCGGTTTCGTACTGGTATTTGGCCATGCGGGCGTTGACGATGGCGGACTCCAGCTTGTCGAGCGGGAAGTAGGCGGGCAGGTCGGAGAGCTTGCTGCGCAGGTTCTCGCCGTAGGCGTTGCTGATCTGCAGCCATTCCAATTGCTCCCGCACCGAATTGACCAGGTCGTTCAGGGCCGACAGGTTCTGGTCGACGGCCCTTTGATCGTCCTGCACCCGCTCTATCTGATCTTCCAGCGCGCCTAGCTGGATGGAGAGGGCCTGGTTCTGCTGTTGCTGCTCCAGCAGCAGCGGCATGTCGGAGGTGAGCTGCTTGCGCAGCCGCTCGCTTTCGGCCAGCGCCTGCTCCGTCTTGTCGCGGCGCAACTGGTTTTGCTGGTTGAGCAGGCTGGCCTGCCACTCGTCTTCATCCGTGATGGCCAGATTGAGCTCCTGCAACTTCAGCTTGCCGAGGTCGTTGCGCTGCTGGGCGGAGAGCTGCTCCAGCTCCAGCATCTGGATCCGGTCGGAGAGGCTCTGCTCCTTGAGGCGGGTGACCAGCCGCTGGGCATCTTGCTGGCGATCCGACTCGCTGCTGAAGCTGAGCCGGTCGAGCAGGGTACGGGTTTGCTGCAACTGTTTGCGCAGCTCGTCGACCCTCAGGTGGTACTCCTGGCCCGTGCTCTCCAACTGGTTGAGGCTGTCCATCACAGCCTGACGCTCCTTGCGCAGGTTGAGTTGACGGTTGCTGCTCAGGCCGATGGCCTGGCGCAGGGCTTCCTCCTTCAGGGAGGAGAGGGACGGGCGGGACTGGGGCTGGTAGTTGTGCAGGCTCTCCTTGAGGCGGGCCGACTCCTTGGGGTAATCAATCAGGATCTGCTGATAGGCCTTGGCCTGCTCACGATAGCGCTGGGCTTCCCGGGCAAACTGCAGCGCCTGTTGATAACTCTCCCGCAATTTCTGGTTTTCCGGCGTGTCCGTCTTGGGGACGCTCTGCAGCAACTCCTCTACCTGGGTGATGGCGTCATCGGCCTGAACGAGCAGGGGAAAGAGAGAGAGGGAGAGCAGCAGCAGAGAGAGCAGGCGTTGCAACATGGCGCACGTTTCCGTTCATGAGAGGTCGCCCTAGCCTAAAGCAGGGGCCGGAGCGGGTAAAGTTTTCCATATTAATGATTTGTAACATAAATAACGGGCGATCCTGGCCTTGTTTGGCTATGATTCTGGCCGTTTCTCCCTCCTTTGAGCATCTTATGTCTGCAGTCGATCTGGGCACGGCCCCACTCTCTCGCCTGTTTTTGCGCTACGTCACGCCGACCGTGGCCGCCATGCTGGTCACCGGCATCTATGTCACCATAGACGGCATCTTCGTCGGCCATATCCTGGGTCAGGACGGACTGGCGGGCATGATGCTGGCGTATCCCATCTGCGCCGTGCTCTATGCGGTGGGGGCGCTGATCGGCATGGGCTCCTCGTCGCTCGCCTCCTTCTACCTCGGCAAGGGGGAGCAGGCAACCGCACGTCACATCGTCGGCAATGCGCTGGTGATGGTGCTGATGGCCTCGGCCGTGCTCACCTTTATCGGCATTCGCTATGGTGAGGCCATGCTCTCCTGGATGGGAGCCGAGGGGGAGATCTTCAACGCCGGCATGGCCTATCTGCGCTGGTATGCCTTGCTCGGGGTATTTGCCGTGCTCTCCATGGCATTTACCGCCTTGCTGCGCAACGACGGGCGACCGGGTCTCACCACCTGGATCCTGGTCGGCGGTGGCGTGCTCAACGTGCTGCTCGACTATCTGCTGATGGCAGTCATTCCCTGGGGACTGGCGGGGGCGGCCATTGCGACCATGCTCTCTCAAGCCGTGACCGGCGGACTCTGTCTGTGGCACTTTTTCACCCCTCGCAGCCAGTTGCGTATTCGCTGGGGTACCCTGACGCCGAACTGGCGGCTGATGGGAGAGACACTGCGCCTCGGGGTATCGAGCTTTCTGATGTATCTCTACCTGTCGGTGGTGCTGGCGATGCACAACAAGGCGCTGCTGGCGGTGGGCACCTCGCTGCACGTGGCAGCCTATGGCGTCATCAGCTATAGCGAAGCCTTCTTCTATCTCATCTTCGAGGGGATCGCCATGGGCATACAGCCCATCGCCAGCTTCAACGCGGGGGCGGGCAACTGGCAACGGGTGTTGCGGGTGCGCAACCTGGCGCTGGGGGTCACCCTGTTGGTGGCACTGTGTGGCATGATCCCGCTCTATCTGTGGCCTGAGGGGGTCGTCTACCTGTTTGCCGGCGACAATGCGGCCCTCCTGCCGGTGGCGAGCCTCGGCATCTGGCTCTACTTCTGGGGCCTGCCGATGGAGGGATTGCTGTTGGTGGGGGCAACCTACTTCCAGGCCATCAACCGGGCCCGCATCGCCTCCCTGCTCACCGGCGGCAAGCTGGTGCTGATCGGCGGCTTCCTGTGGGGCTTCTCCTCCCTGTGGGGGGTATCAGGTGTCTGGCTGGCGTTGCCGACTTGCAGCACTGTGCTGGTGCTGGTGATGTGGCGCGCCATGCGCAAAGAAGCGGGATTGCACGTCCCCGCCCATTGAGCGGTGTCCCCAAAACAGATAAAGGCAGCCTTGGCTGCCTTTTCTGTTTTATCCGGTCTGCTCATCACGGCTGATGCGCTGGATTGGCTGTCTCGAGTCAGGGCTTGAAGGCCCCGATAAAGATGGCGGGATCGACCCTGGCATCGTTGAGGCTGACGTTCCAGTGCATATGGGGGCCGGTGGCACGGCCGGTTGCGCCGACTCGACCAACAATACCTCCGCGGGGCAGGCTCTGGCCGAGCTTCACATCGATCTTCGACATGTGGCAGAACATGCTGATGAGCCCCTGACCGTGGTCGACAAACACTGTGTTGCCGTTGAAGAAGTAGTTGCCAATCAGGATCACCTTGCCGGCGGCCGGTGCCTTGATGGGGGTACCGGCACCGACCGCGAAGTCGAGTCCTGAGTGGGGGTTGCGCTCCTCGCCATTGAAGAAGCGGCGCAGACCAAACGGGCTGGAGAGGGGCCCCTTGACCGGTTTGTCGAACAGCAAATTGCTGGGTTGGGTGGGACTGAAGGTCTGATAGGCCCGGGTCTGCTCGGCCAGTTCGCGGTTGATGCGCACCATGTCTTCGGCCAGCGGATTGACCTGGCGGCTGTTCTTGAGCTTGATGTGCTGCTCGCGATAGTGCTTGGGCGTGACTGTGAAGCTGAGGGTGCGGCCATCATTGACCGTCAGCTGCTGGGTTCCCTGCGGGGTTTTGAGGGGAATGCCGACGATGGCAATCCAGCGTTGGCCATCCTCTTGCACTACCAGCACAGGCTTGTCCTGATAGCGGACTGTGGGGGCCTGCAGCCCATTCCCGAGTGGTACCACGGCCACACCGCCGGGTACAGGGTGATTGAGCAGACGGCTGATAAATCCCTCGGCGAGGGCGGACTGGCTGGCCAATAGCAACAACAGACAACAAACGACTCTCATGACAGATCCACGCTATGGGTTGGGTCAAACGAACAAGGTTAAGGGCATCAGGAGCCTGGCTGGAAGTGCTGGTAGATGGCCTCCATCTGGACCGAGACCTCCTGGCGCACCAGATCCAGCTCCAGCATCTCTTGCAGCACTTTCAGCTGGCTCGGGTTCAGGAAGGCACGGCTGCTCTCCAGCACGCGTTGGGTATAGGCCTTCTGGTTTTCCAGATAGGTATTGGCATCGCCACTCTCCTGCTGGGACAGTTGCTGGTTGGCATCACTGAGCAGACGCGTCAGGGATTGGCGTTGGTCGGGGGCCAGCAGCTCGCCGCGTTCCGCCAGCCGGCCCTGGATCTCCAGCAGCCGATTGATGTCACCCGAGTAGAGATCCTGTTCCAGCCGGATGCGGGTATCCTCACCCAGCAGGTTGCTGATATTGCTCCAGAGCCGCTGGCTCTCCTGCTCATAGGCATCGGGGTGATCGAAGCCGAGGCGGTAGAGCTCGCGCAACAGCTCCTGCACCTGACCGCGCACATCTTCCACTACGTCCAGCCGGTCGAATACCGTGGTGAGATGGCGGCCCTGCTCTGCATCGTAGAGGCGCTCGATCAGCACAGAGCCATCGCTGGACTGGCTCCACTGGCTGATGGCGGCCTCCAGCTCCGGATTGGGGGGAATGGCTTCCTGAGTGGTAGCTGGCTCCCCTTGCGTTTTTTTGCCGGGCAGCTTGGCCATCAGGTTCTGGCCCGTGCTCTGGCTGGCGTTCGGGTTTGCAGCCCCATCGCACTGCGCCGTCCGGGGGCCGGTATCGGGCTCGGGTTGGGAATGGTCTGCGGTGGCAGGCTGGGCCTGCCATTGCCAGAGATTGAGCAGCAGTGAGGCCAGCAGGATCAGTGCCAGATGAAGTTTACGCATCTTGGATTCTCTTGAATAAGTGAATGCCCCTGGTGCGGGGGTCTCTCATGATAACCGTAACGCCTGATACAAGCAGCCATGACATGCGAAGTGCTCACCTATGGTCACCGCCATTGAGTCAGCCGGCCCATGGCTCTAGAATCGGCAGCCAGCCCGTTATCATCTGAGGAAACGTTATGAATGGATTGTCCCCCCTGCGAGCCGAACCCGCCCGTCACCCCATCGGGCGTGGCTGGGTCTGGGTACGATCCGGCTTCGATATTTTCAACAAGGGCATGGGTGTCAGCGTCGCCATGGTCCTGATCTGGTTTGCGGTCGGTCTGCTGCTGGATAGCCTGCCGGCGGGCGGCCTCATCTCCCAGTTGCTTTATATGGTGTGGGGTGCTGGCTGGGTGGTCGTGGCCCATCGGGGCTATGAGGGAAATGAGCTCAAGTTTGCCGACTTCTTCGCCGGGTTTCGCAACAAGCTGACCCCGCTGATGCTGGGGGGCCTGCTGGTGCTGGCCCTGTTCACTCTGATCGGCCTCATTTGCCTGGGGCTGCTCTCCATGTGGGGGCTGACCTCCCTGCTGACCCAGGATCCCGAATCCATGGTGGTGAGCGTGGCTCAGGCGCAAGGGCTCTTGCTCTGTCTGTTGTTGGGACTGGCACTGCTGATCCCGGTGCTGATGGCCATCACCTTCGCACCCGCCCTTATCTATTTCCACAATATGGGCATATTGCAGGCAGCCAGATTGAGTTTCAGGGGCTGTCTCACCAACATGTGGCCTTTCCTCTGGTGGGGCCTGATCACGGCTGGTCTGATGCTGTTTGGCGCCGCCCTGATGTTGATTGGCCTGCTGGTGGTGATACCAGCCCTCAACTACTCCATCTATGTGGCGTATCGGGAGATCTATCTGGATGTGGCTCAGGAGGCTCAGTCCGAGGCGCCATTGACTGGTTTTGAAGCCTGATCCGGCTACAACTGACCGGGATATACAGTGAAAAGGGGCCTGCGGGCCCCTTTTGCATGGCGTCGCTTTACTCCTGCCACATGGGGTCGGCCCCCATTCTGACCACCAGAAAATCGAGGAAGCTGCGCAGCAGGGGAGACATCTGTTTGCGGGTACCATACACACCGTAGACGCCGAGCCGCTTGGGTTGCCACTGGCTCAGCAGGGGCACCAGAGCACCGCTTTCCAGATAAGGTTGCGCCGAGTAACGGGGCTGCATGCTGATGCCTGCCCCGCCCAGGGTGGCCTCCAGCAGCAGGTTGGAGATGTTGGCGCTGAGATTGCCGCTGACTGGCACAGATTCCGGTCCGGCCGGCCCCTGAAACTCCCACAGGCTCTTGCCAAAATAGGTGTAGGTGAGGCAGTTGTGCAGGGCGAGATCCTGCACTTTCTGTGGAGTCGGGTGTCTTGCCAGATAAGCCGGGCTGGCACAGACCACTGAGTGGCAGGTGCCGAGCCGGCGGGCCACCAGGTTGGGATCCAGATCATTGGTGATGCGAATGGCCAAGTCGATCCGCTCCTCCACCAGATTGACGGTGCGGTCCAGCAGCAGTATATCGATGGCGGTACCCGCATACTGGGCCAGGTAGTCATTGGCAGCCCCCACCAGCAGGGCTTCCGATAGGGAGTAGCTGCTGGTGATACGCAGTTGTCCCTTGGGAGCCTCATCGCCCCGGATGGCGATCTGCTCCATCTCTTCCCCCAGCGCCAGCATGGCTCTGGCCCGGTTCAGTGCTTCTTCCCCCGGGCCGGTCAGGCTCAGTCTGCGTGTGGTGCGATGCAGCAGACGAGCCCCCATCCACTGTTCCAGTTCCGCCAGATAGCGCGTCACCATGGCGCGCGACATCTCCAGCTTCTCCCCGGCGCCACTCAGGCTGCCCTGTTCGACTACGCTGACAAAGACCCGTAATGCGGTCAGTCGATCCATGTGCAGGTCCTCTATATGTTCGATTAATGCAACAGTGATGCGCTTATTATGCTGTATTTGTACCGTTAATGATCCAATAAACTGTGTCCATCTGATGAACCACCCGATGACTTGATAAGGAATACCCGATGAACAATACCCTGATCCGTAATTTGACCCTGGCTACCACCCTGTTGAGTGGCGCTGCCCTGGCAGGCCCCCTGACCGTGACTGTCTACAACCCGGGCGAGAAGGCGATCTTCCCGGTCTCTTCCTCCCTGGTGGCTGGCGACAAAGAGGCCATTCTGATCGACGCCCAGTTTGATGTGAAGAACGGTCAGGCCCTGGTCGACATGATCAAGAAAAGCGGCAAGCAGTTGACCACCGTTTATATCAGTGCGGGCGACCCCGATTTTTACTTCGGTCTGGAGCCCATCCTGGCTGCATTCCCGGGTGTCAAAGTACTGGCAGACCAACATGTGATCGACCACATCAACAAGACCAAAGATGACAAGCTGACCTATTGGGGACCTATTTTGGGCGACGGCTCACCGAAGAGCCTGACGGTACCTCAGGTACTGACAGCCAACCACCTGACCCTGGAAGGGGAAAAGATTGAAATCAAAGAGATGAACACACCGACCGCTTACCTCTGGGCGCCGTCCATCAAGACCGCATTCGGTGGCGTACCGGTTTATCACGGTGTTCACGTGTGGATGGCGGACAGCCAGACCAAGGAAGCCCGAGCTCACTGGGTGAAGACCCTCAACGAATTGCAGGCGATGAAGCCCGAGCGCGTCGTACCGGGCCACTTCCTGGGCACTGAGCCCAAGGGAACCGAAGCCGTGACCTTTACCCGTGACTACGTACAGCGTTTCGAGCAGGAGCTGGCCACATCCAAGAATTCTGGTGAGTTGATTGAAAGCATGAAGAAAGCCTTCCCGTCCCTGCCGGTCGATGACGGCCTGGCCATTGGTGCCAAGGTCAACACCGGCGAAATGAAGTGGTAAACCACTGAGCCTGCTTTCCCTGTGTTTTTTACCGGGCCCTGGGGCCCGGTTTTTTTTAGCCAGACAATCGAGAGTGAATCACATGAAAGAGACAAGCCTGCATTACGTATATGACCCCCTCTGCGGCTGGTGCTATGGCGCAGCCCCCTTGTTGCAAGCGGCTGCCGGAATAGCGGGCCTTCGCATTGAACTCCATGCCGGCGGCCTCTGGCTTGGCGAGCGTCGCCAGCCCATGGGCCTGGCCCTGCGCGATTACGTTCGCCCTCATGACGAGCGGATTCAGGCCCTGACCGGCCAGCCCTTCGGCGAGCGCTACTTCAACGACTTGCTGCTCAGTGATGGCCTCTTGCTCGATTCGGAACCGCCCATCCGTGCCATCCTGGCGATCACGGCGTTGGGTGGCAATGGCCTGGCCCTGCTTCATCGCATCCAGCAGTCCCATTATCGCGATGGCATTTGGGTCGGCTCCCTCGCACACCTGAGCAGCCTGGCGGTAGAGCAGGGCATTGACTCAGCTGCATTTACAGATGCCTATCAGAACGTGGATCTGACCACTCATCTGGTGGACAGTCAGGGCTGGATGCGCCGCCTCGGCGGTCAGGGCTATCCCACACTGGGTCTGGTGCAGGGTGATAAAGTGACGCCGGTGTCGGCCTCGTCCTTCTTGGGGGAACCGGATGCATTTGCTCGCAAGATCCAGGAGCTGATGGGACGTTGAATTCCTTACCCTGCTGTTGAGGCGCAGGATGAGCAGGGGGCTTGGTGGGGAGATGTCGCTTTTCATCTACCCGCCCTGCGCCGAGTCCTTGGCTGATATGACGATATATCGATTGACGGATAGTTTGAAAATCATCCGCTTGCACTCATCACGCTATGCTTTATGGGAAGTTGCTCGGGAGTGTGGCTCCACGGGTTTGCGTCCAGCTGCCAAGGATATCAATCATGTTCAAAAATATGTCTATCGGTCAGAAGTTGAGTACAGGGTTTGCGGTGCTGGCGCTGCTTGTGTTTGTGCTGGCTGGCTTCGGGATCTCCCGGCTCTCCTACCTGAACGGCAATACCCAGCTCATTACCGATAATCTGGTACCTTCCATTCGGTATGCAAGTCAGATGCAGGTAGCCTTGCTGGATGCACGCAGAGCCCAGTTGGCCATGGTGATCGCCCGTGCCAACAATGACAGCGCCGACATCACAAGACGCAACGACAGCGTCACTGAAGCAAAAGGGCGTTTTGCCAAGGCTGTGGCTGACTATGGGCGCCTGACATTCAATGCAACCGATGAAGAGCAGACATATGCAGCCTTGCAGCAAGCAGGGGAGGCATATTTCAGTGCCCATGATCAGCTCTATCAGGCTGTGATGCAGAACGACAGTGCCCGCATAGGGGATTATCGGGACGGCTTGACGCGCACAACCCTGGAGCAGGCGACCAAGCTCACCACGACTTTGCATGAGATTAATGATCGGATTGGGCGGACGATGGAGAAAAACAGCGATCAGACATACGAGTCCGCCAAGCAGCTAAGTATGGCCATCGGGCTGGTGACGCTGATCTTTGTGGTGCTGGTGGCCTGGTATCTGACCCAGCAGATCAAGCAACCGGTCAACAAATTGCTGGAGCTGGTGGGCAAGGTCGCAGCGGGGGACCTGGCGGCTCACCTCGACTTGAAGTGGTTCAATAACGACGAGTTGGGCAAGCTGGCCAAGGGGTTTGGCGAGATGCAGGGCAATTTGCGTAATCTGGTCAGCGAGGTGTCTGGCTCTGTGGTGCAACTCAGCTCAGCGGCGGAAGAGATAAGCGCCGTCGCCCGTCAATCCGCCAGCAACATGAACAATCAGCAGCATGAGCTGAACCAGCTGGCCACCGCCATGAACGAGATGCAGGCCACAGTGCAAGAGGTCTCCCGCAATACCAGTGACGCCGCCAGTGCAGCGACTCAGGTAAGCAGCTCCGCCGAGCTGGGAGCCAATACCGTCAACGACTCCATCAAACGCATTGAGCAGGTGGCTGGTGCCATCGAGAGCACGGCCGTGGTGATCCGCCAGCTCGGCGATGACAGCCGCAATATCGGCATGGTGCTGGAGGTCATTCGTGGCATAGCCGAGCAGACCAACTTGCTGGCGTTGAACGCCGCCATCGAAGCGGCACGGGCCGGTGAGCAGGGCCGTGGGTTTGCCGTGGTGGCCGATGAAGTGCGCACCCTGGCCAAACGCACTCAGGACTCCACTTCCCAGATCAACACCATCATCGCCGAGCTGCAGCAGCGGGCCGAGCAGGCTGGCACTACCATGCAGCAGAGCCAGGAGATGATGAACTCCACCGTGAGCACAGCCCGGGAGGCGGGACTGTCCATTTCGGAGATCAGCAATTCGGTAGAGAGCATCTCCCACATGAACATCCAGATTGCCACCGCAACCGAAGAGCAGGGGGCAGTGAGCGAAGAGCTCAACCGCAACGTGGTCAACATCAGCCACGCCTCGGAAGAGGTGGCGGCCGGTGCGACCCAGATGGCGCAAGCCTGTAACGACCTCAATCACCTGGCGAACCAGCTGCAGGAGATGGTGCGTCGCTTCCGGGTGTGATGACGGTTTGACACTCGCCGCTTGAGCGGGCCCGGATCCTGGATCCAGGCCCGTTTTGTTTTTCCATCCACTCCTCTTTTTCCATTCAGTCACCATCCCTTGTCCCTCCTGTCTTTCTTGGGCATGCTAATGGCCCATTTGGTTGGCAGGATTCTGGATGTATGAACCTTCGCGATCTCGAGTATTTGGTGGCACTGGAAGAGGAGAAACACTTTCGCAAGGCGGCGGAGCGCTGCTTTGTCAGCCAGCCTACCCTGAGCGGTCAGCTGCGCAAGCTGGAGGATGAGCTGGGGGTGATCCTGATCGAGCGTACCTCACGCAAGGTGCTGTTTACCCCGGCCGGTGATGCCATGGCCCATCAGGCGCGCAAGGTGCTGAAAGAGGTGCGTGAACTCAAGAACATAGGCCAGCACTTTGCCGAGCCCATGTCTGGCGAGATCCATATCGGCTTCATTCCCACCGTCGGTCCCTATCTGTTGCCCCACATCATTCAGGACCTGCGCGAGCATTTTCCCAAGCTGGAGTTCTACCTCTATGAGGAGCAGACCCAGTTGCTGCTCAAACGGCTGGAGGAGGGAGAGCTGGATTGCCTCATCCTCGCAGAGCTGGACGGCATGGAAGGGTTTGGCGCCATCCCCCTCTATCAGGAGCCCATGTGGCTGGCGGTGCCGCAGCACCACCCGGAAGCCAAGGCCAGGGCTGTGCCGCTCAGCAATCTCAAGGGCAAGAAACTGCTGATGCTGGCCGATGGTCACTGCTTGCGGGATCAGGCGATGGGATTCTGTTTCGCTGCAGGTATCGGTGAGGATCAACGCTTCAAGGGCACCAGTCTGGAGACGCTGCGCAACATGGTCGCTGCCGGCAGTGGCATGACCCTGGTGCCCAGGCTTGCCGTACCCGCCAATGCCGAGGAGGGCGGCGTCAGCTATCGGCCTGTGGTCGACCCAGTGCCGGGGCGTACCATCTCACTGCTCTATCGTCACTACTCGGTACGCAGGCCCTGCTTCAACGAGCTGGCCTCCCGCATTTCCAGCCTGATGAAGAGCCTGCTCGGCTGACATTGCAGGCGTAGAAAAAGAAAACCGGCGCCTTGGCGCCGGTTTTGTCATCTGGTGTTGCTTAGAAGATATCGTCGGTGGAGACGGGTCCGTCAGTGGGCGAGCCATCGCCGCCATACACCTGATTGCCGTCCGAGCTCTGGGTCGCAAAGCGGGTCGGTTCCGTGCCTTCCTTGAAGAACTCCTCGGTGCTGCCGTCTGCGCGGTTGGTCAGCAGACCGGTTTCACGGTCGATCCGCACCGTGATGATCCCCTCCGGTACCGGCATCTTGCGCTCAGGCACCTGCTTAAGTGCCGTCTTCATGAAGTCGATCCAGATGGGCTGCGCAGCACCACCGCCAAACTCGGCCCGGCCCAAACCACGCTGGTGGTTGTCAAAACCGATCCAGGAAGTGGCGACCAGATTCGGGGTATAGCCGGAGAACCAGGCATCACGGGATTCGTTGGTGGTACCCGTCTTGCCGGAGATATCGTGACGCTTGAGATCCCGCGCCGCGCGCCAGCCGGTGCCGCGCCAGCCATTGCCACCCCAGATGGCGGTGGTCAGGGTATCTGTGACCAGGAAGGCGCTCTGGGCACTGATGGTCTGCGGCGCCATGTTGTTGGGCACGACAGGATCGATCGGGCACTGGGCCTTCCAGTCAGGAGCTGTATTGGCATAGGCATCGGCACTGTTGAGGCCTGCCGCCGCCAGTACGCCGCAATCACGGCAGGCTGCAGCCGGATTGGCCTGATAAACGGGAACGCCAAAGCTGTCGACTACTTCCGTGATGAAGTAGGGGGTCACCTGGAAGCCGCCATTGGCAAGGACTGAATAGCCGCGCACCACTTCCAGAGGGGTGAATTCGGCGGCGCCCAGAGCCAGCGATTCGTTGGCAGAGATGGTATCGCGCGCGAAGCCGAAGCGGGTCAGACCGTCGATATAGGTGTCCAGACCGATGGCGCGCATCAGCCGCACCGACATCACGTTCTTGGACTTGGCAAGGCCGAGACGCAGTGAGGTGGGGCCTTCGTAGATGGCCGGGGAGTTCTTGGGCTGCCACATGGGGCCCTTGGAGGGATCCCACTGGTTGATGGGGGCATCGTTGATGAGGGAGGCCAGGGTATAACCCTGCTCAAGCGCTGTGGCATAGAGGAAAGGCTTGATGTTGGAACCTATCTGGCGGCGTGCCTGATCGACCCGGTTGAATTTGGACAGCTCGAAGCTGAAACCGCCAACCAGTCCCTCGATGGCACCATCCTGCGGATTCATGGCCACCAGAGCCGCATTGACCTCGGGGATCTGGGAGAGCAGCAAGGCTTCGCCCTTCTCCCGCACCCAGATTTGGGCGCCAACTTTCAGCACATCACGGGCGGAACGGGGGGCGTAGCCCTGTCGATCGTCTGTGATGAAGGCGCGAGCCCACTTGATGCCGTTCCAGCCAAGCTCAGCCTGCTTGCCATTTTTCAGCACCAGGGTCGCCCCCTTGTCATCCAGCTTGGTGACCACGGCCGCCATCAGGGGTTCATAAGTGGGTTGCTTGGCCAGATGGGCCATTATCTGCTCGTAATCCCAATCGGCTTCGCCTGATTTCCACAGCAGTGCTGTCACGCCACGGTAACCGTGACGAGTGTCATAGTCGAACACCCCATCCAGCAAGGCCTGACGGGCGGCGCGCTGGCGCTTGGCACTGACAGTGGTATAGACGTGCAGGCCCATGGTGTAGGCATCTTCACCGAACTGCTGCACCATCTTCTGGCGCACCATCTCTCCCAGATAGGGAGCATTGAGGGTGATCTCGGCACCGTGATAACGGGCCTTGATGGGCATCTTGGACGCCTCGTCATACTGGGCCTGGGTGATCTTGCCGGTTTCCAGCATACGACCCAGCACCACGTTGCGGCGGGCAAAGGCACGTTCCGGTGAACGGATCGGGTTCAGCATGGACGGTGCCTTGGGCAAGCCGGCTATGATGGCGATCTCGTCCAGGGTCAAATCCTTGACCTCTTTGCCGAAGTAGACCTGAGCGGCTGCGCCGACCCCGAAGGCACGGTAACCGAGGGGGATCTTGTTCAGATAGAGCTGCAGAATTTCGTCTTTGGAGAGATTCTGCTCGATGCGCCAGGCCAGAAACACCTCCTTGACCTTGCGCACTATGGTTTTTTCGTTGCTCAGGAAGAAGTTGCGGGCGACCTGCTGGGTGATGGTACTGGCACCCTGGCGAGCCTGGCCGGAAACAGCCCAGACAGTGGCAGCCCGAACGATACCGATCGGGTCGATACCTGGGTGCTCATAGAAGCGGGCATCCTCGGTCGCGAGCACGGCATCGATCATGGGTTGGGGAATTTCGTTCAGATGCAGAGGGATGCGACGAATTTCGCCAAATTGGGAGATCAATTCCCCATCCCGGCTGTACACCTTCATCGGGGTGGCCAGCTTGACGTCGCGCAGGGCGGTCACATCCGGCAATTGGGGCTTGATGTAGAAGTAGATACCAATGAGGCTGGCAACACCCAGCACTGCACCCAGTATCATGACAATAAACAGGCGTACGAGCCATTTCAGCATGGAAGAACTACCAATCGTCTTAAAATTAGCCAACGGGCGCAGAGTATAGCCCTTTTGCCTCCGTAAATTCGAGGTTTTCCTGTTCGTAGTCAGGGTCCTCGACAAGAGGCGGGAGGTTAGCATTCTGTGGCTCAATAACCAAGGGGAGGCGGGGCCAGCCAGAAAGCGAGATGCATCACTTTTCGGTACAAACTTTATGACATTGATAGATAGAGCATTTAGGATGAGTTAAGCCGTCACCTTGCTGTGAGCTGTCCTACAATCAATCCTAAAACCCAATAACGCATGGATGTGTATATGTTTGGGCTATTCAATAAAGGTTCCTTGCTTCCCTTGGCAGGTATTGATTTTGGGAGCCAGACCATCAAGGCCGTGACCATCACTGGTCGCCCCGGCAAACTGCATCTCGAATCGGTGGCGGAAGTCGTCACTCCCAAGGGCACCCTGGTCGATTACCAGTTGCAGGATATCGAACGGGTCAGCCAGTCTCTCAAGGCCCTCAAGCGCCTCATTTCAGGCAATAGCCAGTACGTGGCGACGGCTGTCACCGGTTCCAATGTGATCACCAAGGTCATTCAGGTTGATGCCAGCCTGGGTGAGAACGAGCTGGAAAATCAGGTCCAGCTGGAGGCCGAACAGCTCATCCCCTTCCCCCTCGATGAAGTGAGCCTGGATTTTGAGATCCTCGGCAAGGTCAACGATCAGGATCGCCAGGAGGTGCTGCTGAGTGCGGCCCGTACCGAAAGTGTGAGCGGTCGGGTTACCGCCCTGGCCGAAGCCGACATGATCACCAAGGTGGTGGATGTGGGAGCTCATGCTCTTGGGCGCGCTGTCCTCGCCTGCCAGCCCGAGCTGCTTGCCTGGGAAAAACCGGTTGGTGTGATCGATATCGGGGCCAGTGCCATGACGTTTGCGGCCTTGGTCAAAGGCCAGACGATTTATTCCAGACTGCAGAATTTTGGCGGGGATCAATACAGTCAGGCACTCTCCTCTTTTTACAGCATGAGCCTGGAGGAAGCCGAGCAGGCCAAGATCAAAGGCACTCTACCTGCTGACCATGATCTGGATGTGCTGTTACCCCATATCAATGCCCTGTTGCAGCAAGTCAGGCGCAACGTTCAGCTGTTTTGCAGCTCCTCTGGCTATCGGGAGTTGTCAAAGCTTGTCCTGACCGGAGGCGGGAGCCTGCTGCCCGGGCTTGTCAGTCAATTGCAAGATGAACTCAATTGTGAGGTGTTGCATCCCGATCCTTTCAGCTTGTTCGGCAAGCCTAAAGGAGAGGGCGGTGTGGTCCATGGTGCCAAGTACATGACGGCGCTGGGACTGGCATTGAGGAGCTTCACACCATGTCAAATATAAACCTCCTCCCCTGGCGCGAAGCCCGCGCCCTGCGCCAGAAGAAACAGTTCGGGGTCATGCTCGGGATTTTCCTGGCGATCACCGCCTCTCTCGGCTTTGCCGCCGACTGGCTGGTGAAGCAGCAGATCAGCCATCAGCAGCAACGCAATCAGCGTTTGTTGCAAGAAATGACCATACTCGATGCGCAACTTGGCGAGATCCGCTTGCTCAAGGAGCGACGCAAGGAGCTGATCGATCGCATGCAGTTGATTGAACAGCTGCAGATGCGTCGCAATCTGCCGGTTCGCCTGTTCAATCAGCTACCTTCGCTGGTGCCCAATGGGGTTTATCTGAATACGCTTGCTTTGCAAAGCAACCGCATTGATGTAAATGGCAAGACCGAAGCCTATGGCAGGGTCGCCAGTATGATGCGGCGCATCGATGGTTCCGGCTGGCTGAGCCAGTCACAGATCAGCACGATTTTTGCTGCAGATGTCGCACCAGTGTCGCTGAGTCAGTTCTCCATGATGTTTCTGGTCGCGACGACAGCTGGCGTCACCGTCGATGTGACTAAGGGGCAACAATGAACCTGCAACAACTCAATGAACTGGATCTCAACAGCATTGCCAGTTGGCCCAAGCTGGCCAAAGGGATTTTCATCCTGTTTTTCTGTGCGCTGCTGGGGGGGGCCATCTATTACTACGTGATAGCAAATTCGTTGACCTTGCTGACTCAGGAGACAAATAAAGAAGCGGAGCTGAAGGGGCAGTTTGAGAGCAAGGCGATGCTTGCGGCCAATCTGGGCGCATACAAGGCGCAAATGGTGCAGCTTGAACAACTGGTGGATGCCCAGCTCAAGCAGTTACCCAACACCCATGAGGTGGCGGGTTTGCTGGACGATATCAGTTTCATCGCGACCGACAATGGCCTCAAATTGAATCGCATCAATTGGGAGCCGGAGATCAAGCACGAGTTTTCCACCGAACTGCCCATGCGTATCGAAGTAGTGGGCACCTACAATCAGATTGGCAAGTTCACGGCGGACATGGCGGCTCTGCCGCGCATTGTCATCCTTGAGTCGTTCAACCTTGGCCAGAGCAAGGGAGAAGATGAGCTGATCGCCATGTCGATGCTGGCCAAGACCTACAAGTACAACGGCAAGTCAGTGGGGCAGCAAAAATGAGAATGATCTGCGTGCTGTTGCCGGTGTGTTTGCTGACCGCCTGCAGTGGTCAGGATGACATGGATAACTATGTGGCTCAGACCAAGGCCAGGAAGCCGGTCCCCATTGAGCCATTGCCTGAAATCAAACCCTTTTCTCCCATGGCTTATCGCCTCAGTGAGCAGCGTAGCCCCTTTATTACTCCCCAGCCGGAGACCAGCAGTGCCAAGGTCGATGCCAAGGTAAAGCCTGATTGTGCCCAGATAGTGGCCAACCGGGAGAAGGAGGTACTGGAGAGGTACTCTCTGGCCAACCTCATCATGCAGGGCTCCCTTGGCCAGCAAGGGCAGCTGTGGGCACTGGTCCGGACACCGGATGGTCAATCCATACGGGTTGGTCTCAATCAGCACATGGGATTGGATCAGGGGCGGGTGATCAGGATCACTGACACCAGCGTGGATTTGATTGAGACCGTACCGGATGGCAAAGGATGTTGGGTCACCAGAGAAACCCAGTTGAGCATGGCCAATCTTGAAGCAAAACGATAATCAGGGATGAACTGCGATGAGAGCAACAATAGGTAGTGTCACCAGAGTAGTCCTGCTGTTTTGCGCCGGAGTATGTGGCCAGGCCTGGGCCGTGGCCACATTGCAAGAGGTCAGGGTCAATCCGCTGATGGCCGATCAGCTGTTGCTGGAGCTGAGCTTCAGTGAACCCGTCAGCGGATTTACCGACCGCCTCTCCTATCAGCCTAACCAGCTGCTGTTGCATGTGCCTGGGGCAGTGGGGGCGCTCAATGTCAATCCGCTGCCGATCAAGCAACAGGGGGTCGACAACCTCAAGGTAGATGGTAAAGGGACAGGTCTCGACATCAAGATTGCCCTCGACCAATTGACCCCTTATCAGGTGCATCAGCAGGGCAACAAGCTGCTGGTGGCGCTGGGAGACAAGGCAAGCATGCCGTCCCCAGCCTCGTCTCAGTCATCCGGCATGGTATCGTCAGCACAGTCTGCGCCTGGCAATACACAAGCCGTCACCCAGTCAGCTTTGATTAATACCCAGATAGTTGCCCAGTCAGCCCAGGCCGCAGCCGCTGTTGCCAGCAAACCGGTTTTGCCCGTATCCCGCACCGAGGCGAGTGGCGCCTATTTCAATTCCGTCAAGGGTGTGGACTTCAGACGGGGCAAGGATGGGCAGGGGGAGTTTCTGGTGATGCTGGACAACAGCTCTGCGGCGGTGGATGTCAGCAGCCGAGGGCAGACAGTGCTGGCCAAATTTCATGGCACCCGGATACCGGATGAGCTGCTCAACCTGATCAATGTGCAGGACTTCGCCACCCCCGTCTCCCAGGTGGAGGTGTTCCGTCAGGGCAATGACACCCTGTTCGAGCTCTCCATCAACGGCCAGTTTGATTACCGTTACGATCAGGCTGACAAAATGTTCATCGTAGAAGTAAAGAAACGCATAGCGGCAACGGCTGGAAAACAGTATCAGGGCAAGCCTATCTCGCTCAACTTCCAGGATATCCCGGTGCGAACCGTGTTGCAGCTCATCGCTGATTTCAACAACCTCAATCTGGTCACCACGGACTCAGTGGCAGGTAACATCACCCTGCGGCTCGATGGCGTGCCCTGGGAGCAGGCGCTGGACATCATCCTCAAGGTGAGGGGGCTGGATAAACGGCTGGATAACAATATTTTGCTGGTGGCGCCTGCCGAAGAGATTGCGCTGCGTGAAAAGCAGCAACTGGAGAGTCGCAACCAGGTGGCCGAGTTGTCCCCTCTCTACACCGAATACCTGCATATCAACTATGCCAAGGCGACCGAGGTGGCCTCCCTGCTCTCCTCCGAGAACACCAAGCTGCTCTCTGCCAGAGGGGCGGTGAGCGTGGATGAGCGGACCAACGTGCTGGTGGTCAAGGACACTGCCGATGTGATCAGCAACATCAAGCGGATGCTGGATATCCTCGACATTCCGGTCAAGCAGGTGGTGATCGAAGCGCGCATGGTCACCATAGATGATGGTTTTGATGATGCGCTCGGGGTGCGCTGGGGGGTGACCAAGAACGACGGGCACGGTAACAGCACCTCAGGTAGAATCGAGGGCAACGATGGATCAGGCAACAACAACGGCGGTTCTGCCATCACTCGACCCGGGGTAGAAAACAGGATGAATGTCAATTTACCGGTGACAGGCGCGGCCGGTACTCTGGCCTTCCAGGTCGCCAGATTAGCTGATGGTACCCTTCTGGATCTTGAGCTGTCTGCGCTGGAGCGCGAGAACAAGGCGGAAATTATCGCAAGCCCCCGGGTGACCACCGCCAACCAGAAACCTGCACTGATCGAGCAAGGGACCGAGATCCCCTATGTGGAGTCCTCCTCCAGTGGGGCCACCTCGGTCACCTTCAAGAAGGCTGTCCTCAGCCTCAAGGTTACTCCCCAGATCACGCCGGATAACCGGGTTATTCTGGACTTGACCGTGACCCAGGATACCAAGGGAGAGACTGTCGATACGCCAACTGGCCCAGCTGTATCCATTAACGCCCAGTCCATCACCACTCAGGTGCTAGTCAACAATGGTGAGACCCTGGTGCTCGGCGGCATCTATCAGCAGACCATCAAGAGCGACGTCACCAAGGTGCCTCTGCTCGGCGATATCCCGGGCCTTGGCGTGCTGTTTCGTAAGACAGCACACGAGAATAAAAAGCGGGAATTGCTGATTTTCGTGACACCCAAGATAGTTACCGACGCTTTCTGAATGCTTTACATGTGAGGGTAAAACACATATAACCTTACGCCCCAATGATGCTGGGGCGTAAGGGCTGCGGTTGCCAGTCCTGATTTCTATTGAGATAATCCCCCTCCTGATCCATCGCAAGATAAGGTTCATAGGTACCCCGATCGAGTGTTTGTCGGGGTCGTACAGTTTGTAATTACTAACGAAAAGACATGGCTGAGAAACGCAATATTTTCCTGATAGGTCCCATGGGTGCGGGCAAGAGCACCATAGGTAGACATCTGGCAGAACAACTGCATATGGAGTTTTTCGACTCAGATCATGAGATTGAGCGCCGCAGTGGTGCCGATATCGGCTGGGTGTTCGATGTTGAAGGCGAAGAGGGTTTCCGGATCCGCGAAGAGAAGGTCATAGGCGACCTTTCAGAACAGCAGGGTATCGTGCTGGCGACGGGTGGCGGTGCTATCAAGAGCCGAGAAACACGGAACAAGCTCTCTGCTCGCGGTATCGTGGTATACCTCGAAACAACGATTGAGAAGCAGCTGGCGCGCACACAAAGAGACAAGCGTCGCCCACTGCTGCAAACCGAAGAGCCGCCGCGCGAAGTGCTCGAGCGTCTGGCACAAGAGCGTAATGCGCTGTATGAAGAAGTGGCTGACTTTGTCATCCAGACTGATGATCAGAGCGCTAAAATCGTTGCCAATCAAATTGTTAAGTTGATCGGCATGTAATCTAGAGGACGTCCATGGAAAGGTTGAAGGTCGAACTGGGTGAACGCAGTTATCCCATCGAGATAGCGGCGGGTCTGTTGCAGCATGCAGAAGTGCTGACACAAACCATCAAGGGCAAACGGGTCATGATAGTGACCAATACTGTTGTCGCTCCCTTGTATCTTGAGCGGATTATCCAGTTGCTGTCCGGTTTTCAGGTTGAACACCTGATACTGCCGGACGGTGAGGCTTACAAGACCCTGGCAACCTTCGAGCGGATCATGTCTGCTCTGCTGGAAACCAACCATGGTCGGGACACGACACTGATCGCCCTGGGGGGCGGTGTGATAGGAGATGTTGCCGGCTTTGCTGCGGCAAGCTATCAACGTGGCATTCCTTTTATTCAAGTGCCTACCACACTGCTCTCCCAGGTTGATTCCTCCGTCGGCGGCAAGACCGCCGTCAACCATCCCCTTGGCAAGAACATGATTGGAGCCTTCTATCAGCCCAAGCATGTGGTCATTGATACCGAGTGCCTCAAGACCCTGCCTGCCCGCGAATTTGCTGCCGGCATGGCCGAGGTCATCAAGTACGGCATCATCTGGGACGCCGAATTTTTCTCCTGGCTCGAAACCAACATGTCCCGTCTGCAGGCGCTGGAACCGGCTGCCCTGGCGTATGCCATCCGCCGTTGCTGCGAAATCAAGGCCGATGTGGTGACGCAGGATGAGACGGAGCACGGGGTTCGCGCTCTGCTCAATCTCGGTCACACCTTTGGTCACGCCATCGAGGCTGAAAAAGGGTATGGCAACTGGCTGCACGGTGAAGCGGTTGCCGCAGGCATGATGATGGCTGCCTCCACTGCCGAGGCCCGGGGCGATCTGGATGCAAGGCAGCTTGCTCGCATTCGCGATCTGCTGCTGGCGGCCAATCTGCCCATTCAGGCACCTGCCGATATGGATTTCGCTGCCTTCATTCGCCACATGCGCCGAGACAAGAAGGTATTGGAAGGCAAGTTGCGACTGGTGCTGCCGGTCGGTATCGGTCACGCTCAGGTCGTAGCCGATGTCTCCGATGATGAACTGCTGGCGGTGATTGAGTCTGGTCGTGAGTAACAATAAACTGCTTAAATTTCCTTCCCAGCGGCAGCTGGTTGATCGGCTGCTGCATCTGATTGAATTCAATCACCCTTTTATTTTTCTCTCCGGCAAACCCGGCAGTGGCCGCGGCACCCTGTGTGAATCCCTGCTCGGCAACTTGCCCGAAAAAGTGCGGGTAGTGAGCCTGATTGGCAGTGCAGCCATGAAGATGGCGGACGTGCGCCAGCTGCTGCTGCCCCAGGTGGTGGCAAGGCCGCTGTTCAATCCGCAGGATGCGCTGGCAGAGAGTTTCTTTCGCATGCTGGAGGGCAAGCCCTCCACCCTGTTACTGCTGATCGAGCGTGCAGACGAGCTGCCTGTCGAGCTGGTCGGCGAGCTGTGGAGTCTCTGTCGTCATAACGATACCCTGCCCATGCCACACCAGCTGGCGATCGTGCTCTCCGGGAGTGACGTCTGGTGTCGCACTCAGAAAAGCCTGCTAAAAGGGCGGGCCATGCCGGCTCTGGAGCTGGAGGTCGCGCCACTGAGCGCACCGGAGCAACGTATCTTCTTGTATGAGAAAGCCAAAGAGCTCAAGCTCCCGACAGCCCTCTTGCCCAAGCTGAAAGTGGAAGAGATCCTGAACGTGGCGAATGGACATCCGTCCACCATCATGCAGTTACTGGAGGATATCATGACCGACAGAAGGCCCAAGAAACGTCAGGCCGAGTTGCCCGTTAAAAAGATTGCCATAGTGCTGGCGCTGGTTGCCGGCGGTCTGCTGGCCCTGAGCTATCTGCTGCCAGCCCTGTTCAGCGAGGAAAGCAAGAGCACCGGGCTCGCCCCCTCACAAACCACTGCCTTGCCCATTCCCGTCTCAGGCGGAGATCCACTAACCGCAGGCGGTAGCAGCAATGACGGTCAGAGTGGCGGTCAAAGCAGCCCGAATGCCAGCGGTGATAACCCCGGCGGTGTGGTGCGTGATTGGCAGCCTGATGCCAAGGTATTGCCCAAAGCCGTCGAGAGTGAAACGCTGACCACTGAATCGACCAACTATGAGGGGCGCCGTGTGGTGATCTCCGACGAGGTGGTCCAGAAGTTGATGAAACAACCCAATGTCAGCGGTGCCTTGCCCACTGGTGTGGTGGATGAGCTGACCGGTGTCAGTTCCCGGGCTGCTTCGACCGAGAACCCATCGACCCAGGGACTGACAGCGCAAGCTCCCCAATCGGCCACTGAGCCCAAGGCCCGGAACACGGCCCCCGTTACCAAACCGGTCGCCAAGCCAGCCGTTGCCGAACCGGCGGCTGCACCTGCGCCCAAGGTCGCCCTGACGCCGACGGCGACCCTGAACAAGAAGCCCAGAAATCACTACAGCGTCCAGCTGATGGGGGCGAGCAACACTGCCGCGGTTGACAAGTTTGTGGCCGAACATGGTCTGACGGGCAATGTCTGGGTCTACAAAACCCAGTTCCGTGGCAGCCCCTGGTATGTGGTGCTGCAAGGGGATTACGCCAACACCACTCAGGCCAAGGCCGCCATTCGCAAGCTCTCGCCCGCCCTGCTCAAGGGGCAGCCCTGGCCCAAGTCGTTTGCTCAGGTACAAAAAGAGTTGAAGCAATAGCCATTCGGCCTGAGAAGGGGGTAGAATCGTCCCCCTTTTTGGGTCTATGCCTTCTTAACACCGGATTTCCATGAAAAAAACACGCGCTTTTTTAAAATGGGCCGGGGGAAAATACTCCCTGGTTGAAGAGATTGCCGAGCGTTTGCCTGCCGGGCGTGTGTTGTTGGAGCCCTTCGTCGGGGCCGGGTCTGTTTTTCTCAACACCGACTACGATGCCTATGTGCTCAACGATATCAATCCGGATCTGATCTGCCTGTACAACCATCTCAAGGTGATGCCGGATAATTTCATCACCGAAGCACGCAAGCTGTTCGTAGCGGAGCACAATCACAAGGCGGCCTACTACCGGCTGCGCACCCAGTTCAACCAGACTGAAACCACCTTTGAGCGGGCGATGCTGTTCCTGTTTCTCAACCGCCACGGTTTCAATGGCTTGTGCCGTTACAACAAGAAGGGCGGCTTCAACGTGCCGTTCGGTTCCTACAAGAAGCCCTACTTCCCTGAAAAAGAGCTGTGGGCCTTTGCCGAGAAGGCGCAGAAGGCGACCTTCATCTGTGAAAGCTACGCCGATGCCATCAAGCGTGCCGAGGAAGACTGGGTGATCTACTGCGATCCCCCCTATGCGCCACTCTCCAACACGGCGAGCTTCACCACTTATTCAGCCGGCGGCTTCACCCTGGACGATCAGGCCATACTGGCGCGGCTGGCACGTCATACCGCTGCCCGCAAGGGGGTGCCGGTACTAATCAGCAACCACGACATAGCGCTGACCCGTGAGCTCTATCGTGGCGCCCGACTGGACGAGATCCTGGTCAAGCGCACCATCAGTCGCAACGGTGGCAGTCGCAACAAGGTAGCCGAGCTGCTGGCGCTTTATCCGCCCGGTATAGAGCCGGAACAGGGCTACTACCCAAGCGACGCCGAACTTGTTTCGCTCGGCTGATCCTCTGGCGGCACTTTCGGGTGCCGCTGCTGTTTCTGCCTGTCGCCATCCTGGTGTTCGCCTCGTTTTCACCGGATATGGGTGATAAATCGGGTGGCGCGCTTTTTCCTGCCTGTGTTCGGGTCGTTTTCGCCGGATATGGGCGGTAAATCGGGTGGCCCGCTTTTTCCTCTCTGCGTTCGGGTCGTTTTCGCCGGATATGTGCGATAAATCGGGTGGCCTGCTTTTTCCTGTCTGCGCTAGGGTTCGTTTTCGCCGGATATGGGTGATAAATCGGGTGGCCCGCTTTTTCCTGCCTGTGTTCGGGTCGTTTTCATCTGATATTTGCGGTAAAATTGCGCCGCTTTTTCTGCCACGCTGCCAATGGATGACGCTGATGAAAGACTTTCTGATTGCCCCCTCAATCCTCTCCGCCGATTTCGCTCGTCTGGGTGACGATGTTGCTAGGGTGCTGACCGCCGGTGCTGACGTGGTGCATTTCGATGTGATGGACAACCACTATGTTCCCAACCTGACCATAGGCCCCATGGTCTGTCAGGCCCTGCGCGACTATGGCATCAAGGCGCTCATCGATGTGCACCTGATGGTCAAGCCGGTGGATCGCATCGTTCCGGACTTCGCCAAGGCGGGGGCCAACCTGATCACCTTCCACCCGGAAGCGTCCGATCATGTGGATCGTACCCTGGGTCTCATCAAGGAGCAGGGCTGTCAGGCCGGTCTGGTACTGAATCCGGCGACCTCGCTCTCCTGTCTGGAGTACGTGATGGACAAGCTGGATGTGATCCTGCTGATGTCGGTCAACCCTGGCTTCGGTGGCCAGAGCTTCATCCCCGGCACCCTCGACAAGCTGCGTCAGGTGCGTCGCCTGATTGACGAGAGCGGCCGTGACATTCGCCTCGAGATCGACGGCGGCGTCAAGGTAGACAATATCCGCGCCATCGCCGAAGCGGGTGCCGACATGTTCGTGGCGGGCTCTGCCATCTTCAGCCAGCCTGACTACAAGGCGGTGATCGACCAGATGCGTGCGGAGCTGAGCCATGTCCAGCGCTGAGCGTGATTTTGATCTGGTGCTGTTCGATCTGGATGGCACCCTGATCGACAGTGCCCCCCAGCTGGCGCTGGCGGTCAACCGTACCCTCACTGAACTGGGTCTGGCCGAGGCTGATGAAGCCGTGGTGCGTACCTGGGTCGGCAATGGCGCCGACAAGCTGATCCAGCGCGCCCTGGATTATCGTGAGGCTCCTGAACTGTTTGCCAGGGCCCGCCCCCTGTTCGATCAGCACTATCAGGCCTGCCTGCTGGAAGGGCTTGAAATGTATGATGGTGTGGAACAGAGCCTGCGCCGCTTGCAAAAGCTGGGTTACAAACAGGCCGTGGTGACCAACAAGCCGAGTCACTTCGTGCAGCCCATCCTGGATGCCCTTGGCATCAGCGACTGTTTCGCGCTCTGGCTGGGTGGCAACTGTGTGCCGGTCAAGAAGCCGAGCCCCGAGCCCCTGCTGCATGCCTGCCATGAGCTGGGCGTCAGTCCGTCCCGCACCCTGATGGTGGGCGACTCCGAAAATGACGTGCTGGCCGCTCAGGCCGCCGGCATGAAAGTAGTGGGGCTCACCTACGGCTACAACTATGGTCGTCCCATTGCAGATTCCCGCCCGGACTGGGTATATGAGCAGTTTGCCAAGCTCGATGCCCTGTTAGCCGAGTAAGGTGTCGGGTTGGCCGAATAACAAGGATTAACACTCTCATGACTAAACCAATCGTACTGAGCGGGGCCCAGCCGTCGGGTCAGCTGACCATAGGCAACTATATGGGCGCCCTGCGTCAGTGGGTCAACATGCAGGATGACTTCGACTGCCTCTACTGCATCGTCGATCTGCATGCCATCACCACCCGTCAGGAGCCAGCCGCCCTGCGCAAGGCGTGTCTCGATGCTGCCGCCCTCTATCTGGCGGTGGGGATAGATCCGGCCAAGAGCACTGTCTTCATCCAGTCCCACGTGCCGCAGCACGCCGAGCTGGGCTGGATCCTGAACTGCTACACCCAGATGGGCGAGCTGTCGCGCATGACCCAGTTCAAGGACAAGTCCGCCCGTTTCGAGAACAACGTCAACGTCGGCCTGTTCGGTTATCCGGTGCTGATGGCGGCAGATATCCTGCTCTATCAGGCCAACCAGGTACCGGTCGGCAACGATCAGAAACAGCATCTGGAGCTGACTCGCGACATCTGTACCCGTTTCAACAACCTGTACGGCGAAGTGTTCACCCTGCCGGAACCCTTCATTCCGACCGAAGGTGCCCGGGTGATGAGCCTGCAGGATCCGACCAAGAAGATGTCCAAGTCTGATGACAACGAGGCCAACTTCATCGGCCTGCTGGAAGATCCCAAGCAGATCGTCAAGAAGATCAAGCGTGCCGTGACTGACTCCGACGAGCCGGCAGTGGTGCGTTTTGATCCGGAGAACAAGCCGGGTGTCTCCAACCTGCTGACCCTGATGTCCGGGGTGACAAGCCGTTCCATCCCAGAATTGGAGCTGCACTTCGAAGGCAAGATGTATGGTCACCTCAAGACCGAGACTGCCGAGGCGGTCGTTGCCTTGCTGGAACCCATTCAGGCGCGCTTCCGCGAGTTGCGTCAGGATGAGGCTCATCTGCAAACAATTTTGGCGGCAGGCGCACAAAAGGCGCGTGAAAGGGCTGAAAAAACACTGACCAGCGTATATGATGTCGTCGGCTTCGTTCCTCGAGCCTGACATACTGGGAAGGTGTAGTAGAAGAGAGCTGGGTCTTTGCCTGGCTTTCTTTGTTTTACCCGACCTGCTATTCGTTAATTCATCTTCCAATTTCAAACGCGGGCTTCTGCCCCAAGAGTGAGCATGTCTGTCGAATTAAACACCACGATTGAAGAGTTGGGTGACAAGGGTCACTGGCTGCGTAAATTCCGCAAGGCCAAGAACCTCAATACCCTGCAACTGATGGTCTCCAACGCCATCGACAAATACCACAACACCCCCGCCATTGCCGCCGCCATCTATCTGGCAGAATGCCAGCGCGAGCGCGAAATGGAGCAGGGCCGCTATCTGGACCGTTAATTCTCTGCCTCTGGTTGCCCCATGCTGTTGTTGATCGATAACTACGACTCCTTTACCTGGAACCTGGTGCAGTATTTTGGCGCTCTGGGGCAAGAGGTGGTGGTAAAGCGCAATGACGAGCTGACGCTGGATACCATAGCGCAGCTAGCTCCCCGTTATTTGGTGATCTCTCCCGGCCCTTGCACGCCCAATGAGGCGGGCATCTCCCTGTCGGCCATCAACCGCTTTGCGGGTCAGCTCCCCATCCTTGGCGTCTGTCTCGGTCACCAATCCATGGCCCAGGCTTTCGGTGCCAGAGTGGTGCGCGCACGTCAGGTGATGCACGGCAAGACCTCCCTTATTCGCCATCAGGGCGAGGGAGTATTCAAGGCGCTCAACAACCCGCTGCGGGTCACCCGCTACCATTCGCTCATCGTGGAACGGGAAACTCTGCCCGACTGCTTCGAGGTTACCGCCTGGAGTGAACATGCCGATGGCTCTTTTGACGAGATCATGGGTCTGCGCCATAAGCAGTTGAATATAGAGGGAGTTCAGTTCCATCCGGAGAGCATTCTGAGCGAGCAGGGTCACCAATTGCTGGCCAATTTTCTAACCAGTTCCTGAATGGTTGTGATTGGCCTCACAGAATCGAGATGAGGCCAAAAATATTTTCCCTGACACTTTATTCACCCCCTTCCCTGTCCAAATTATCTCTTGCCAACACCCCCTGAGCCGTTATGCAATGCGGTTGCCTAAAATCTCACAGGCAATCGAACATTGTTCCCTGTAACTTGCTTTGTTGCAGACTTTTAGCTTTTTTTCTGTGACAATGCCGATGTGTTTACATGGATTTAACTTTTGGGCGGTGGATTATTCTGTCGCCAGATCGAAGGAGAGCAATATGTCAGAGTTGTTGGCAGTGACACGTGAAGTGTTTGATGAAGTGATGGTTCCCAACTATGCGCCCGCCAAGATAATCCCGGTGCGTGGTGAAGGGTCACGTGTCTGGGATCAGGAAGGCCGTGAGTATGTCGACTTTGCCGGCGGGATCGCCGTCAATGGCCTGGGTCATTGCCATCCCAAGCTGGTCGAAGCCCTGAAAACCCAGGGCGAGAAGCTGTGGCACCTCTCCAACGTGATGACCAACGAGCCGGCTCTGCGTCTGGCCAGGAAGCTGGTTGCCGCCACCTTCGCCGACAAGGTCTATTTCTGCAACTCGGGCGCCGAAGCCAACGAAGCGGCCCTCAAGCTGGCCCGTCGTTATGCCATCGAGAAATTCGGTGAGCACAAGACCCAGATCATCGCTTTCCATCAGGGTTTCCACGGTCGTACCTTCTTTACCGTCAGCGTGGGTGGCCAGGCTGCCTACTCGGATGGTTTCGGTCCCAAGCCGGCTGATATCACCCATGTGACTTACAACAATCTGGCGGAGCTGGCTGCCGTCATCTCCGACAATACCTGCGCCGTGGTGATGGAGCCGCTGCAAGGGGAGGGTGGCATCATTCGTCCGACCGACGAGTTTGCCAAAGGGGTGCGCGAACTCTGTACCAAGCACAATGCCCTGCTGGTCTATGACGAAGTGCAATCCGGGGTTGGCCGTACCGGCGATCTGTTTGCCTACATGGGTCTTGGCGTCACGCCTGACATCCTCACCAGCGCCAAGGCGCTTGGCGGCGGCTTCCCCATCGGTGCCATGCTGACCACCAATGAAATCGCGGCTCACCTGAAAGTGGGCACTCACGGCTCCACCTACGGCGGCAACCCGCTGGCGTGCGCGGTGGCCGAGGCGGTGATCGATGTGGTCAACACCCCGGAAGTGCTGAGCGGCATCAAGCAGCGTGAACAGCTGTTCCACGCCGGTCTCGACGCCATCAATGCCAAGTACCACTGCTTCAGTGAAGTGCGTGGCAAGGGCCTGTTACTCGGCGCCGTGCTGAACGATGACTACAAGGGCCGCTCCCGTGATTTCTTGCTGGCCTCCATCGACCAGGGGCTGATGGCACTGGTAGCAGGCACTAACGTGGTGCGCTTCGCACCGTCACTGGTTATTCCGGAAGCGGATATCAAGGAAGGGTTGGCACGGTTCGAGAAAGCGGTTGCCCAGGTGGTTAACGCCTGATCCTAATTGAGGTGGGGAGCCCTCCCGGCAGGAGCCGGGACCCCACCTGTCGTCAATGAAAGGGAGTTGTCATTTATGTTGGTTATCCGTCCTATCGAGCAAAAAGATTTTGCCGGTCTCAAGACCTGTGCCATTGAATCCGGCACCGGCATGACATCATTGCCTGTCAACGATGAACTGCTGCAGCGCAAGATAGATGCCTCGACCCAGACCTTCTCGGACAAACCGGCAGGTAAGGGTGATTGCCTCTACTTCTTCGTGGCTGAGGATCTGGAGACCGGCGAAATGGTCGGTACCTGCGCCATCGATGCGGCCGTGGGCCTGTCCCAGCCGTTCTACAACTATCACATCGGCAAGGTGGTGCACTCTTCCCCCAAACTCGGCATCTACAACGTGGTCGAGACGCTCACGCTGTCGAATGACTACACCGGCAATTCCGAGCTGTGCACCCTGTTTTTGCGCGAATGCGCCCGCGAGGGGCTCAATGGCCGCCTGCTCTCCAAGCACCGTTTCCTGTTCATGGCCGAGCACCCCGAGCTGTTTGACAAGACCGTCTTTGCCGAGATGCGTGGCGTCTCCGATGAAAAAGGTCACAGCCCCTTCTATGAGTGGCTGCAAAAGCATTTCTTCTCGATGGATTTTCCTACAGTCGACTATCTCACCGGCATCGGCAAGAAGCGCTTCATCGCCGAGTTGATGCCCAAGTACCCCATCTACGTCAACCTGCTGAGCAACGAGGCGCGCGCCGTCATCGGCCAGACCCACGAGAAGACCCGCCCGGCCATCAAGATGCTGCAGGATGAGGGGTTCGTGAACCGTGGCTACGTTGACATCTTCGATGCCGGCCCCACCGTCGAGTGTGACGTAAAGAACATTCGCAGCGTGCGCCGCAGCCAGAAGCTGCGGGTGCTGATTGGCGAGCCCATAGGTGGCAAGACCCATCTGATCTGCAACACCCGCTACGAACAGTATCGCGCCTGCCACGGCAATATCCGGGTCGATCTGGACAAGCACGAAGCCATCATTCCGCCCAAGATGGCGGCGGCACTCAAGGTGCAGGATGGCGACATGGTGCGTGTCGTCGATCTCGACTGAGTCGCCTTGTCTGGTGTTGAAGGCAGCAGAACCGCATATGAAACAGGTAGCCAAGGCTGCTTGTGAAACACAGGGAGTGAATTGATGAGCCATTTAGTACAACTTATCGACGGCCAGTGGCTGGCCGGTGAAGGCAAGCCGTTCGAGTCAATGGATCCGGCCAAGAATGAAGTCATCTGGCAAGGGGGCGCCGCCAGTGCCAGTCAGGTGGATGCTGCCGTCAAGGCAGCCCGCGCAGCCTTCTACCATTGGTCTGACATGAGCCTGGAAGCGCGTCTTGCCATAGTGCGTCGTTACGCCGATCTGCTCGGCGAGCACAAGGAGGCGCTGGCGCTCACCATAGCCCGGGAAACCGGCAAGCCCCTGTGGGAAACCCGCACCGAAGTGGCCGCCATGCAGGGCAAGATTGCCATCTCCATTCGCGCTCATGACGAGCGTACCGGCACTGTCGAGAACCCCATGCCGGGTGCCAAGGCATTCGTGCGCCACAAGCCCCACGGCGTGGTCGCCGTGTTCGGCCCCTACAATTTCCCTGGTCATCTGCCCAACGGTCACATAGTACCGGCGCTGATCGCGGGCAATACAGTGGTGTTCAAGCCCTCCGAGCTGACCCCCATGGTGGCTGAAGCCATGCTGAAGATCTGGCAGGAGGCGGGTCTGCCCAAGGGTGTCCTCAACCTGGTACAGGGTGAGGTAGAGACCGGCAAGGCGCTGGCAGGCAATCCGGATATCGACGGCCTCTTCTTTACCGGCTCGTCCCGTACCGGCCATTTCCTCCATCAGCAGTTTGCCGGTCAGCCCGGCAAGATCCTGGCGTTGGAGATGGGCGGCAACAACCCGCTGATCGTCAAAGATGTGAGCGATGTGGATGGCGCCGTCCATGCCATAGTCCAGTCAGCCTTCATCACTTCCGGCCAGCGCTGTACCTGCTCGCGCCGTCTGTTTGTCGAGCGCGGTGCCCGGGGCGATGCCCTGGTCAAGCGATTGGTGGAGGTGGTCGGCCAGATCAAGGTCGGTCTCTATGATGCCGCCGATCAGCCCTTCATGGGGGCCATGATCAGCGAGAAAGCGGCTCTCGGCATGGTAGCGGCGCAAGCCAACCTGCAACAACTGGGTGGCGAGAGTCTGCTTACCCTCAAGCACCTGGAAGCGGGCACCGGCTTCGTTTCGCCCGGCATCATAGATGTGACCGCAATCGGTGCGCTGCCGGACGAAGAGTACTTCGGCCCACTGCTGCAGCTCATTCGTTACGACGATTTCGATGCCGCCATCGATCAGGGCAACGCCACCAGCTTCGGCCTATCGGCCGGCCTGCTCGGTGACAGCGAGGCGGACTGGCACCACTTCTTCAAGCGCATCCGCGCCGGTATCGTCAACTGGAACAAGCCCATCACGGGCGCCTCCAGCGCCGCGCCGTTTGGCGGCATAGGTGCCTCCGGCAACCACAGGGCGAGCGCCTACTACGCCGCCGACTACTGTGCTTACCCGGTGGCTTCCGTCGAGGACAGCAAGGCAGCCATGCCGGATCAGTTGTCTCCGGGTTTGACCTTTTAACAAGGAAGAGGCCGGCAGCAAGGCCGCCACGGCTGACACTGTCCTCCTCTGCGCTGAGCGCTGATAACAAAAAGTAAAAGGGGCACTGAACAGGTGCCCTTGTCTGTACCCGCAATCAAAGGAAAGAGAGATGCAAAAGGATATCGACACCCTGTTCGGTCACTTGTGGGATAACTACATTCAAGTCACCCCGAGCGCCCTCAAGGTCCACACCCTGCTGGGTGGCGGCGAGCCCATCGTCAATGATCATGTGGCGTTTCGCACCTACAACCTACCCAAGCTGGGGCTGGAGAAGCTGGCCGCCCACTTCCTGGCGCTCGGTTACGAGCAGAAGGGTGAGTATGTGTTCAAGGCCAAGAAGCTCTATGCCAAGCACTTTGAGCATCAGGATCCGGATGCCCCCAAGGTGTTCATCAGCGAGCTGAAGGTAGAAGAGCTTTCTGAGGCGGCCCAGGCCATCATCCACAAGCTGGCTGAGCAGGTGCCTGATCACCTGACCGACACCCAGGCATTCCTCTACACGGGGGCGCCCTGGCAGGTATCCTGGGCCGATTACCAGACCCTGCTGGCAGAGAGCGAATACGCCGCCTGGATGGCGGCCTGGGGCTATCGCGCCAACCACTTCACGGTCAACATCAATCGCCTCAAGCAGTTCGATACCATCCAGCAGGTCAATGCCGCCCTCAAGGCGGCCGGCTTCGTGCTCAACGGCGTGGGTGGCGAGGTGAAAGGGGACCCGCAGGTGATGCTGGAACAATCCTCCACCATGGCCGACAAGGCGGATGTACCCTTCAGCGACGGCGTGCGCACCATTCCGAGCTGCTTCTACGAGTTTGCCCTGCGCTACCCGCAGGCCGACGGCGTGCTCTACCCGGGCTTCGTCGAAGCCTCGGCCGACAAGATCTTCGAATCCACCAACGCCATGTAACGGCGATGGTTGGCAAAAACGCCCCGAAAGGGGCGTTTTTTATGGCGTTTTGTGCCGGGCCCGTAGACCCCCGTTTGTCGCTGATATGCTCTCATCCAGGCCGCTGCGCGATATCTCAGCCGAGTCGGGGTTGAACGACCGAGCCCACCCGCAAGGGTGGGCCAGGATACTCGTCTGTCACACCTGCTGCAGCGTGCCTTCGGTGGCCAGCAAGGTGGTCATGCCGCCGGCCTTGCCTGCCTGAATGCCGATCTGGGTATCTTCAAACACCAGGCAGTTGGCGGGATTGGCGCCGAGCAGCTCGGCTACCTTCAGGAAGGTATCCGGATGGGGTTTGTGGTTGTGGATGTCGTCGGCACTGACCAGCACGGAGATATAGGCATCCAGGCCGGTGTTTTTCAAAATGCGCTCGGCATGATCCCGCGATGACCCAGTGCCTATGCCCATCGGCACCTTGCTGTGGCAGCGCCTGACCAGCTCCCACATGGAGGGGAAGACGCTGACCTTGTCGATATGCGCCAGATAGAGGGCCACCTTGCGGCGAGTGAAGGCATCCACATCGATATCCAGTCCGTGCTGTTCGGCCAGTATGCTCACTATCTTGCGGGTGGGAATGCCGCCATATTCATTGAGTTGCTCACGATTGAACGGCAGACCGAACTCTGCGCTGGTTGCCTCCCAGGCATCCAGATGCAGGGGCATGGAGTTCACCAGGGTGCCATCCATATCGAAAATCAGGGCGTCGTATTGATCAAACCGGAACTGCTCGGACATGGGTCTGCTTCCTCTTGGGCCAAAAGACCACACTACCAGATCCGGCGTTCGGATGCCGCGACGGCCGTCATGGTCAAGGGACTGGCCGCTGGATGGCAGTGGTTTTAGCCATCGGATAATGATTTATGAGACAATAATAAGTTCTTTGCCGCAGATTTTGGCATTTCACATTAGCGAGCCCCTATATGTCCCCAAAAACCATCTTCTCAAGCGTGGCCCTGGTGATCGCCCTGGGTTCACTGGAAAAGAGCATAGTCACCACCCCCTTGCCCATCATTGGCGCCGAGCTGAACGCTGGCGCGGCCCTCACCTGGGTGGTGACCGCCTATCTGTTGGCGGCCACCGCCGCTCTGCCCGTGTATGGCAAGTTGAGCGATATGTTCGGTCGGGTACGCATGCTCAATATCGGTATTGGTCTTTTTCTGGCGGGATCCGTGGCCTGCGCCTTGGCGCAGGATCTGCCGACCCTGCTGGCGGCTCGCGTGCTGCAAGGGCTGGGGGGCGGCGGCCTGATTGCACTTGCCTTTACCGTGATTGCCGACTGCATACCGCCACGGGAGGTGGGCAAGTATCAGGGTTACATCTCGGCCGTGTATGCGGTCTCCAGCATCGCCGGGCCTCTGCTCGGCGGCTACTTTACCGAGCAGTTGAGCTGGCGCTGGATCTTCTGGATCAACCTGCCTCTCGGGGCGCTCGCCATCTGGCTGGTGAACCGCAACCTCAAGCATCTCAATGTGCGTCGTCACAGCCGTTTCGACTGGAAGGGGGCGGCACTGCTCATCACAGTGACCACGCTGACCCTGTTGCTGTTATCACCCGAGACTGCGTTGCCCCCCATCTGGCTGGCGGCGGGTTTGGCGGTTGCCTTGCTGCTGCTGATCCTGGTGGAGCGACGTGCCCATGATCCTATCCTGCCTGTCCATCTGGTGCGGTTGCCCGGCTATCTGGTGAGCGTGCTGCTGGCACTGGTTTCGCAACTGCTGATGTTCGCTGTGCTGGTCTATTTGCCGTTGCAGATGCAGTGGCAGAAGGGAATGGGGGCCAGTGAGAGCGGCCTCTACATGGTGATCTTCATGGTCTGCATCACGGCGGGTGCTTTCGTCGGCGGCAAGCTGATCGGTCGCACCGGTTACTACAAGCGGTTCGTGGTGGTGGGCTTCGCACTGTCTGCGCTGGCTTTGTGGCAAATTCATTTCGATGTCTGGGCCAGTCTGGGGTTGGGCTTTGCCGGTCTGGGTCTGGGGCTGGTGCTGCCGGCCCTCGCGGTTGTGGTGCAAAATGCATTGCCGGCAGCGGATCGCGGCATCGGCATGTCCCTGTTCAACTTCGGCCGTGAGCTGGGGGGCGCGGTCGGGGTCGCCATCTGCTCCGTGCTGTTTCATGCCGCCCTGCCGGCGGGCACCAGCCACAATCTGGCCAGCCTGAGTCCGGTCGAGCTGGCTCCGGGGTTCAGCGCTACCTATATCGGCATGGCGCTGATCGCCAGTGCCGCCTTGCTCATCACACTATTGGCATTGAAGCGGCACGAGCTGGCTACCATGCCTGCCTGATGACGATCAGACTGGATGTGAAGAGGGCTCCCAACGGGAGCCCTCTTTGTTATCCGGTTTCACTGGTCGCCGGCAGGCCGATCACTCCTGCGGGGAAGCCTCCTTGCCAGCCAGCTGGCTGAGCCAGGCGAAGCGGCGGTTGGCGTCCAGTTCCGCTTCGCGATAGAGCAGGGTGGCGATCTCCGGCAGCTGACGTTCGAGGCGCTGGAAGCGGGGCTCCTGGCTCAGGGTCTCGGCCAGCGAGGCGTTCGGTGCCCGGGAGTCGAGCGCCAGCGGCAGCTTGCCCTCGTCGCTGCGGCGCGGATCGAAGCGGTAGAGCGGCCAGAAGCCGGTGGCGGTCAGCTGTTTCATCTGCTCGTGGCTCTGGGCCAGATCGTAGCCGTGCTCTTCGCAGGGGCTGTAGGCGATGATGAGCGACGGCCCCGGGTAGGCTTCCGCCTCCTGAATGGCCTTCACCGTCTGGTTCATCTGGGCGCCGAGGGAGATCTGCGCCACATAGACGTGGCCATACATCATGATGCTGGCACCAAGATCCTTGCGCCCCTTGCGCTTGCCCTGCTCGCCAAACTTGGTGATGGCACCGAGTGGCGTGGCCTTGGACTGCTGGCCGCCGGTGTTGGAGTAGCACTGGGTGTCGAGCACCAGCACATTGATGTTCTCCCCCAGGCTCAGCACATGGTCGAGCCCGCCAAAGCCGATGTCATAGGCCCAGCCATCGCCGCCGATGAGCCAGACCGACTTGTCCACCAGGTGATCCGCGTCCTTCGCCAACTCAGCGGCGCCCGGCTCGGTGCGACCCTGCAGCAGGCTGCGCAGTTGCTCAATGTGGGCCCGTTGCTCCGAGACCGGCAGGCCGGCGTCTTGCAGCCCCTGTTGCAGCTCGGCCGGAACGGCGTCCCCCAGACCGGCCAGCAGGCGGCGTACCCGATCGCGATGCTGATCGACGGTGAGCCTGAAGCCCAAGCCAAATTCGGCGTTGTCCTCGAACAAGGAGTTGGCCCAGGCCGGGCCACGGCCCTCTGCGTTGGTGGTGTAGGGGGTGGTGGGCAGGTTGCCGCCATAGATGGAGGAGCAGCCGGTGGCGTTGGCAATCAGCAGCCTGTCCCCGTAGAGCTGGGTCAGCAGCTTGATGTAGGGGGTCTCGCCGCAGCCTGAGCAGGCGCCCGAGTATTCGAACAGTGGCGAGACCAGCTGGGAGGTGCGGATGTCTATGCGTTCCAGCTGCTCGGCGGTGCGCTCGGGCAGCGCGAGGAAGAAGTCGTAGTTTGTCTTCTGGGCCTCTAGGTGATCCAGCCGGGAGGCCATGTTGATCGCCTTGCGGCTCGGATCTGTGCGGTCCTTGGCCGGGCAGACTTCGACGCAGAGGTTGCAGCCGGTGCAATCCTCAGGCGCTACCTGCAGCACGTATTGCTGGCCGCGCATGTCGCGGGCCTTCACATCCAGCGCATCCAGGGTCGCGGGGGCATCGGCCAGCGCGTCCTTGTCCACCACCTTGGCGCGAATGGCAGAGTGCGGGCAGGCCGCCACGCAGTAGTTGCACTGGGTACAGAGGTCCGCCTGCCAGATGGGCACCTCCTTGGCGATGTTGCGCTTCTCCCAGCGGGTTGTGCCCACCGGCCAGGTACCGTCCGGCGGGAAGGCTGAGACCGGCAGGCTGTCGCCCAGCCCCGCCAGCATGGCGGCGGTGACCGTCTGGACGAAGTCGGGGGCCTTGGCCGATACCACGGGGGGGCGTTGGTGGCTGGACTGATCGAGCACCTGCAGCGGCACCGGGATCAGTGCCTCGCAGGTGGTGGCCAGCGCCTGCCAGTTGCGCTCGACCAGCTCGGTGCTCTTGTTGCCGTAGCTCTTGGCGATGGCCTGCTTGAGCAACTCGGTGGCCTCTGCTGGCGGTATGATGGCGGTCAGCTGGAAGAAGGCCATCTGCATCACGGTATTGATGCGGTTGCCGAGCTGGCATTCCCGGGCGATCCTGGCGGCGTTGATGATGTAGAACCGCGCCTCTTTTGCACGCAGGACCTGTTGTACCTCCTGCGGCAATCGCTGCCAGATCTCTGTCGGGCCATAGGGGCTGTTGAGCAGGAAGATACCGCCGAACTTCAGCCGCTCTGCCATCTGGTACAGGTCGATGAACTGCCACTGGTGGCAGCCGATGAAGTCCGCCTCGTCCACCAGGTATGCCGATTGCACCGGCCGCTCATTCACCCTCAGGTGGGAGACGGTGAGGCCGCCCGCCTTCTTGGAGTCGTAGACGAAGTAGCCCTGCGGATAGAGCGGGGTGTGATTGCCGAAGATCTTGATGCTGTTCTTGGCCGCCGAAACGGTGCCATCGCTGCCAAGGCCGTAGAAGAGCGCCTCCAGCTTGCTTTGACCGGGATAGTCGAGCACCGGCAGCGGCAGGGAGAGGCCGGTGATGTCGTCGAAGATGCCGACGGTAAAGCGCGGCCTTGGGTTATCCAGCACCAGCTCGTCAAACACCGTCTGCACACAGGCCGGATTGAACTCCTTGGAGGAGAGACCGTAGCGACCGCCGATGACCCGCGGCAGGCTGGCCCGCTCGCCCCGGCTGACCGCCTCGGCCAGCGCCGTCATCACGTCCAGATAGAGGGGCTCGGCCTGGGCCCCCGGCTCCTTGGTGCGATCCAGCACCGCAATCTTGCGGGCGCTCTCGGGAATAACCGCCAGCAGATGCTCGGCACTGAAGGGGCGGTAGAGGCGCACCTTCACCAGCCCCACCTTCTCGCCCCTGGCCAGCAGCCGTTCGATCACCTCTTCGCAGGTGCCGATGGCGGAACCCATCAGCACCAGTACCCGCTCGGCCTGCGGGTGACCCACATATTCAAACGGCTGGTAGTAGCGGCCGGTTAGCGAGCCGAAGGCCGCCATCGCCTCGCTCACGTGGCGATAGCCCTCGTCATACCAGGGATTGCTCGCTTCCCGGCACTGGAAGTAGGTGTCCGGGTTGGCGGCGGTGCCGCGAATGACAGGCTTGTCGGGGGTGAGCGCTCGATCGCGATGGGCGCGGATCGCCGCCTCCGGCAGCAGGGCACGCAGTGTGTCATCCGCCAGCGGCACTATCTTGGCTATCTCGTGGGAGGTGCGAAAACCGTCGAAGAAGTGGATGAAGGGCAGCCGGCTGTTGAGGCTGGCCACCTGGGAAATCAGGGCGAAATCCTGTGCCTCCTGCACATTGCTGGCACAGAGCATGGCGCAGCCGGTCTGGCGCACCGCCATCACGTCCGAGTGATCGCCAAAGATGGACAAGGCATGGGTCGCGACGGTACGCGCTGCCACATGCAGCACGAAGGGGATGAGCTGACCCGCCAGCTTGTAGAGGTTGGGGATCATCAGCAGCAAGCCCTGCGACGAGGTAAACGAGGTTGCCAGCGCGCCTGTCTGCAGGGCGCCGTGGACGGTGGCGATGGCGCCTCCCTCCGATTGCATCTCCACCACGCGAGGTACATCCCCCCACAGATTTTTGCCCCGATCGCTCGACCAGGCCGACGCCAACTCCGCCATGGTGGAGCTGGGGGTGATGGGGTAGATGGCGATGACTTCGCTGGTGCGGTACGCCACTGAGGCGACTGCGTTATTACCGTCTGTGGTGATCATGAATTGTCCACTTGCTATGCCAGTTTGAAAGCCGGCGGTTGTCCACCGGCCATGGATAGGTCGCAGGCATAGTAAGAGGGTTGGAGAGAGCGCATCAAACGGGATAAATAATCAATTAATACATCGTCTATTCGCCATTTATACCCTTGAAAATAATCGGGTCTATTTGTCGGGATATATCTATCGATCCAGCGTGAATAATGGTGGCAGGGATGAGTCGGTACCGAAATCGTTGAATTAAATAAATCATGAAATTAAATAACTAGATGGAAGAGTCATGTTTGCTTGCACAGGCAGCCTGAGTTGGAAACCGGTTGCCGCTCATGGTGGATGGGCGACCTGTTGGGGGGCGTGCCTGGTTCACGCCCGTTTTCTGTCGGGGATCAGGCCGTGGCGTTGACCGGCCGCAAGACCACTATGGCACTGCCAAACAGCAGTATGGCCAGGGCTGCCAAGGCCACAGGCCCTGCGCTGTAGGCAAATCCGGCGACACCGGACCAGAGCGCCACGCCAAGGTGCATCATGGTCATCGCCAGTGACATCAGCATGCCTCTGTGAGCGCTGGAGAGCTGCGCAATATAGCCCTGCAGAGCGGGCGATCCTATGCCGCCTGCCAGTGCCCACAGCAGCAGCGGCACTATCGGCAGCAGAGGCAGCAGCATGGGTTGCCCGGCTGGATAGAGGTAAAACCAGACGCTGACCAGCAGGCAGACCACCAAGGCCATACGCATCAGGGGGCGCCCGCTCTCGACCCGGCCAGACAGGCGGGGCATCAGCAGGTTGCCGATGACGCTGATGATGCCAAGCAGAGCGTACAAGCCCCCCACGGACCCGATGGACCAGTCCTGGGTATCGCGCAAATGCTGACCGACGAGATTGAACAGGCCGATTCCGCCGCCAAGGCCCAGGCACATGGCGAGCAAGGCACCCACAGCACCCGGGATGGCCAGCAGGCGGGGGCCCTTGTCCTCCTGATGTCCCGCTGATACTTCTGCCGGCTCCTGGTCGGCTGGCAGCAACGCCAGCGCCGCCGCCACACACCAGGCGCATACGCCAAGCAGGATGAAGGCAGCCCGCCAGGAGAGCCATTGGGTCAGCAGAGCCCCGACGGCCGGGCTCGCTATCATGCCCAGGGTCAGGCCTGCCTGGACCCAGGCAATGCGTTTCATGGCATCTGTCCCTGCGCTGTCGGCAGCCATGGCAAAGGCGATGGGCAACATGCCGGCACTGGCCAGGCCGGTGAGCACCCGGCTTGCGAGCCCCCATTCAAAGTTCTCCACCAGGCCTGTTGCGACTGAGGCCGCCCCGAACAACAGGGCGGCGGGCAGCATCACCTTTATCCTGCCAAGGCGATCCGAGAGGCTACCCAGCAAGGGGGCGACCATCGCCAGCGCCACACTGTAAGCCGTGATAAAAAGGGTGATGCGCTCGGGTTGAACTCCCAGATCCTTGCCGATGGGAGCCAGTATGGGGCCCAGCATCAGCTCATCGGCGCCCACCAGAAACGCAATCAAGAACAGCAATATTTTCAAAAACATATCTTTGACCTCAAACGCAATACGTATGTTCAGCGGCAGTGAAGGCGTGAATATCCACCACCCGATCCGGCCAGTGGGCGACGAACTCCCGTTCGTGGGAGACCGCAACCACTGTGCCCGGGTAGTCATGCAAGGCTCGCTGCAAGGCGGCTTTGACAGTGGCATCCAGGTGTGTGGTCGGTTCGTCCAGTACCAGCAGATTGGTGGGTTGCAGGGTCAGCCTGCACAGTTTCACCCTGGTCTGCTCACCACCACTGAGGGAGGCAATCGGCCGCAATGCCAGTTTTCCCGTTATGCCGAAGCGTGCCAGATGTTGCCGGGCCACCTTGTCATCCACGCCCGGGCACACAGCTTTGACCAGATCCACCGGTGTTGCATACGGGTCGGCCCAGCGCAGCGCCTGCTCGAAATAACCCAGTTTGAGGGCAGGTGACAGGGCGAGCTGGCCAGATACCGGGGGCTGCTCGCCCACCAGGGTTTTCAGCAGGGTCGATTTGCCGATGCCGTTGAACCCGGCGATCACCACTTTTTCGCCCCGAGCAAGGGTCAGCGAGATGGGCGCCAACAGGGGGCGTCGATAGCCAATGATCAGCTCAGTGGCGGCAAGCAACTGCTGCCCATTGTGCGGGGCGGTACGAAACGAGAAGGCGACGGCCTTTTCCTGCTCCGGTGTTGCCAGCCTGTCTATACGGGCCAGCTGTTTCTTGCGGCCATTGGCGATGCTGGCATTGACCCCGGCTCCGTTTTTGGCAATGAAGTGCTCAAGCTTGTCGATATGTCGCTGCTGCGCCAGATAGTGTTTCCCATGGGCGGCATCTTCAGTGGCTTTCTGAGCCATGGCTTTGTCGACGTTACCCTTGAATTTGCGGATTTGTTGCCGGTCTATGTCGCAAATGGCCGTGGCAATCCGGTTTAGAAACGCCTTGTCGTGAGAGACCACCATAAAAGCTCCCTTGAAGCCGCTCAGGTAGTTCGCCAGCCAGTCAAGGTGAAGGGTATCCAGATAATTGGTCGGCTCGTCCAGCAGCAGGACATCCGGCGCGAGCAACAGCAGGCGGGCCAGCATGACCTTGTGCCTTTGTCCGCCGCTCAATTCCCCCAACCGGGTATGCATACCCAACTGAGTGATCCCCAGGCCATCCGCCACCGCATCTATCCGGCTGTCGATCTGATAAAACGACCGGCTCTCCAGGCTGGCCTGAAGGGTGGCGGCACGTGCCAGATGGCGGGCTTGGACACTTTTCACCGGGCAGGCGTAGATGGCCATCATCTCGGCCTCCTGCCGGTAGAGATCCGCAAAAGCGGTTTGCAGGTATTCGCGCACCCTTGTTTGCGCGTCCATCTCGGCATGCTGATCCAGATAACCGAGGCTCACAGCGGGCTGCCAGAGGATGTCGCCCCCGTCGGGCAACAGCTCCGCTTGCAGCAGTTTCAGCAAGGTGCTTTTCCCCGCGCCGTTTTTGCCCGTGACGCCGATATGCTCGCCAGCGAAGAGGGTGAAGTGGGCCTGCTGGTAGAGGGTCTTGTCACCCAGGTGACAAGTCAGATTTTGAATGGTGAGTAAACTCATGATGCTACATCCATAAAAAACGGGGGGCGGTACTTGGCGTACCGGCCCCCCGTTTCAAGCAATATTGAAACTTTGTCCTGAATATCAGAAACAAAAAGGCCGGCGATGAAGCATCTCGCCGGCCTGAGTCCCCTGTTTTCATCAGATGCGGGGCAGCCTCCCTGTGAGAGGGCATGCACGCAGCTGATGAAGATTCAGAAGAGGAATGGCTCCGGGCAACACTTCATCGTGTTAGTGCACGGAGCACAGCCTCCTGACAGAGCATTTGAACAGGATGTACAACATGGAAAAGCGGTCCAACAAAAATTCTGGTCGCAAAGTACACAGAACCCGCTTGCGAGTCAAATAACCATCGGTTGAACGCCTGGAGCAAGCACTCGCTACTCGTGGTGCAAGGTGATGCAATCCAGGCCGCCGTTGCCCTTGAGCAGAGCCTCCGCCTGGTTAAATCCCGCCCGCCTGCTGCTTGCTGTCTGACCCACGAAATAGGTGGTCAGCTCGGGCACCTCGCGTTTCAACCAGGCGCTGAAGGCCTGATTCAGGGGGGCTATGCTGGCGGCGTTGGTGATGTAGAAGGGTTGCTGCGCCGTGCCCATGATGCCGTTCATCCAGTTCACCGCCCGCTTGTTCACGCTGAAGGCGCCCGGGGTGGCGATGGGGGTCAGACCGGCGTCGGTCAGCTGCTGCCGGATGAGGGCATGGATCTTGTGCCAGCGTTCGGCCTGTTGTTTCAGGCTGGTGAGGGTCTCGGTGAGGCCCTGGCGCTCGCTGTCGTTCAGGCTGCCGTCGCTGGCCAGCACCTGCTGGATCAGCGCCTCGCTGGCCGCAGGGTCGTTGAACAGGATGCGGCCATCGGCCAGGGGGCGCATGGCCATGTCGAGGTGAAAACCGGGTTGGGCCAGGATCACCAGATCGCGCTCGGCCACCTTGAGCTCCTGTGCCATCAGGCGCTGGCTGATGACCATCATGGCGAGGAAACGGCGGGTCTGCTCATCCAGCTCGGCGCCGGCCAGCCCCTGGCGCTGGTAGCCGCCGGCCTGCAGCATGGGTCCTAGCCGGGTCAGGGTGGCGGCATCGGCCTGCAGCGTTTGCAGCTCCTTCTCTATCTGATCATCAGCAAAGTCGGAGTGGAGATCGGCGGTGACCACCAGGCTGGCGTAGTCCTGTTTCAGCCGGGCGAGCAGATCGAAGGAAGCAGGCAGCGTCTGGCCATGGAGCGCCCGATAGCGCTCGGCTATGAGGGCGCCCTGCTGCTGGCTCAGAAACATCCGCTGCTCCGCAGCCTGTCGGGTCTCCCAGTTCACCTCGTACTGCGCCAGCTCGGCCTTGGCGCGCGCTGTCCTGGCAAAGGCGTGGCGCTGCTCGGCGTTCAGATCCCGAGGCAGCAGGTTGGCGGCCTCCAGCAGTATGAGGTCCACCTCGGTGTCATGGCCCTTCTGGAAGGTATAGGGGCTGCCCAGCCACTCCTCTTCGTTCAGTTTCAGCCGAAAGTCACCGTCACGCTCCATGGCTTCCTGACGGGTGGCGATGCGCTCCCTATCCAGCCGGCTGTGGTGCAGAGTGGTCTGAAGCAGGGCATCGCGACCGATCAGGGCATAGGGGGTGCCGTCGGCCCGCTGGCCGGTCAGCATGTTGCCGCCATCTATGATGGAGAAGGTCGGGATCAGCTCCCGTCCCTGTTCGTTGGCAAAGGTGTCGGCCTGGGCCAGCATGCCATCCTCCAACCCCTGAGACTCCTGGTTGCCCAGGCTGTGGTGGCCCTCCTGCTCGGCCTGTGGGCTCAGTGCTGTCAGGGCTGTGATGAAGGCGTGGTAGTGACCCTTGTCGGCCAGTGGCGCCCTGGGGCGGAAGACGAGGGCGCCATCCCGTGACAGCCACATGTTGTCTTCGGTCCATTTGTACATGTCGCCATGGGTGTTGACCGAGAATCCCTGCTGCCTGCCGATCTGCTCCAGCTCAGCCACCAGCTCGGGTTCGGTCTGAATTGGCAGATGGAGCTGGTGGATCCGGTTGCCCAGATCGTCCTGCGCCAGCTGAAAGGTGCGAGCGAGGGCGGGCGTCTCTGGTCCATGGCTGGCCAGCGGGTCGTCCGGGAATATGATGGGGGTTGCCGTGGCCGAATTGAACCAGAAGAGAGTCGAGATGGCGAGTGCCACACCGGTTTTACGCATGATGATTACCTTTTTGTTATGGCGGGATAACTATCCCGCGAGCCTGAACTGCATGTTGGCGCAGAGCGAGGATCTCCTCGCGCCGGATGGAAACCATAAGGTTCAGGCTTGGAATAACAAGGCCGCAGATTTGAATTGACTTTTAACCCTGGCTAAACAGCACAAAATATATCCTGTAAATATCCATTCAATAGACTTTCATTCATTATTACTTCATTGGAAACAATGCATTGTGGTGTCTCTATTATCTATAAAGAGATCGGTTTATATATTTCCGGCTGGTCGCCACACGCCTGAAAATACGAAGTTTTTAAGTGATTAAAGATAAATGGTGCAGGCCAGTATGGAGGAGAACCATACAGGGAAATAACGGGACCAGGATCTGGTCATGTATTGGCGGCGATAAACGAGACGGATATTGGGAGCCAGCACAAGCGGGGAGGCCATGTGCCGGCCCCGAAGCGCCGCCTGTTACTCACCCACTTATGCCTGCATCAGCCAGACGGTAGCCTGATAGGGAGCAAAGTGAGTCGTGGGCGCGTCCGGGTAGTTGCCCATCAGTAGGGTGGCCCCCCTTTCCACCATGTCAAGATAGGGCATGGGCAAGGTGCCCGCGGTGAGATTGGCGAGCAGCAACAGGGTGTGGGTCTCTCCGGTGGCAGGATCCCGCCACCGGCGGCGGTAGCTGATGCGCTGTGGATCGTCACAATCGAGCAGCTCGAAGTCGCCATGACGAATGACGGGGTGGGCCTTGCGCAATGCAATCAGCTGGCGATAGTGGTGAAACAGGGAGTCGGGGCGGGCCAGCTGCCCGGCGGCATTGATGTCCATGTGGTTCTCGTTGACCGCGATCCAGGGGGCGGCCGTGCTGAAGCCCGCATGTCGGCTCGCATCCCACTGCATCGGGGTGCGGGCGTTGTCGCGGCCAATCGCATCGATACGGCGGCTCAGCTCGGCGGGATCCAGCTCCGCCTGGCTGGCACAGTAGTGGATGGCCTCCACGTCGCGCAGCTCATCGGTTTGCCAGTGGCGGTTGGTCATGCCGAGCTCCTCCCCCTGATAGATGAAGGGAGTGCCCTGCATCATGTGCAGCACCATGGCCCACAGCTTGCCACTCAGCTCGCGCCACTCGGGCCTGTCGTTGCCAAAGCGGGAGACGGCGCGGGGCAGGTCGTGATTGCCGAGAAACAAGCTGTTCCAGCCCCGGCCGTGCAGCCCCTGCTGGTGGCGGGCCATGGCCCGCTTGAAGGTGAGGGGGTCAAAATGCGACGACCACTTGTCCTGCCCCAGCCCCAGGTGTTCGAAGTTGAACACCATGCTGAATTCGCTGCCATTCGGGTTCGAATAGTGCTGCATATGAGCGAGATCCGCCCCCCAGGTTTCCCCGACCGTGATGATCCCCTTGTTGCCGAAGCTAGCGCCGTTGAGCTCGCGGATATGGTCGTGCAGGCGGGGGCCGTTGCTCATGGCAAGGGGCGACCACTCCTTGCTCACCATGTCGATCACATCGAAGCGGAACCCCTTTATGCCCTTGGCCAGCCAGAAGTTGATCACTTCAGCCATCTCGGCGCGCACCGCCGGGTTGTCCCAGTCGAGGTCGGCCTGGCTCACATCGAAGTTGTGTAGATAGTAGCTGTCGAGCGCTGGCACGTATTGCCAGCCGCTGCCGCCGAAGATGGACTCCACCGGATGGGCATCGACGAAGGCTTTATCCCGAAAAACGTAATAGGCCTGATAGCGGGCGTCCCCGGCCAGTGCCCGTACAAACCACTCATGTTCGGTGGAAGTATGGTTGGCGACTATGTCCATCATGATGCCCATGCCGCGTTCGGCAGCCTTCGCAATCAGCTGCTCCATGTCGGCCAGGGTGCCGAACGCCGGGTCTATGTGGCGATAATCAGCCACGTCATAGCCGTTGTCCCGTTTGGGGGAGCAATAGACAGGGGTAAGCCAGAGTATGTCGACCCCAAGCTCGGCCAGATAGTCGAGGCGCTGGCAAATGCCATTGATATCCCCCATGCCATCGCCGTTACTGTCCTGAAAGCTCATGGGGTAGATCTGGTAAATCACACAGTTATCGAGAGGGGTCATGGGTCAGGCCGGGCACAGAGAGATGACCCCATTCTAGGTGTTTGCAGATGCGTGGGGCAGGGCGTGGGAACGTCTGAAAAGGGTTCCATAGTTGACTGATTGTCAAAAATGAGGGGAGGGTCACAGCGCCGCCCTCCCTTGCCACATGCGTGGCAGGAATGGCGGCGCCTTCAATACCGATGATGAGAAAGGATTATCGGTTGGCCGTGACCTGTTCAGTCTGCTGGCGCTCAGCCTGTGCCTCCAGCTCCTTGCCGAGGAAGTAGTTGAGGAAGGTGCGGATCACCGCAATGATGGCGAGACGGATCAGCTCCTCCTTGCTCGGCGCGACAGTGGTGGCCAGGATGTCGGCGGCGAGCTGGAACTCCAGCGCCAGAATAAGCCAGCTGCCAAAACAGAGCCGGATCCGCGGAAAGCCGGGCTGGTGATCCCGTACCCGCGCCGCCAGCCAGAGGGTCTTGCCAAGGCCAATGACTACGCAGGCGATGGAGATGATCTCCAGCAGCAGCTGGAACAGCTCGACCCCGTGCATCATCGCCTCTTTCAGGCTCGCTATCTCAAACACGTTTGGCTCCTCCAGGATGCAAAGTGGACACTATTAGCATATTGCTCGGCCAAGGCCAAATCGGACTCGGGTCATCAATCAGGCAAGCAGTTTGAATTCAATTACATAGAGTGGCGGCAGGTCAGGGTAGATATCCCGGATCACCTGTTTTAGCTCCGCCAGGGTCATGTTCTCCTGGCGGGCGTGTTCGTCGTTGAGGGCATCGAAGGCGACCGACGTGACCGACAGTACCTCAATGGTGCCGAACGGCTGGTGCTCGGGGTTGGTAAAGAGTGCCAGTCGCTGGCCCGGTTGCCACCTGGCTTCGCTCTCGTCGCGAATGGTGATGGTCTTGCGGCCCGCCTGAATATCAGTCACGAAGCGGCTGAAGAAGGTGAACTCTGGGTAGGATTGGGAATGCATGGGATGTCTCTTTTATAGCAGTTAAAGGTTGAGGTAGGCGCGCAGTTTGGCGAGATCGGCGATGGCGAGGCCGTCAGCGCCTTCGCACACGATTCCCTGCTCGACCAGTTCCTTGAGGGCGCGGCGATAGACCCGCTCCGTGGTGCCAAAGCGCGCCGCTTCATGAGCCCGCTTGCGCGAACCCAGCATGGGAGTGCGCTGGCGCTCGCGCCATAGCTCATAAGCAATGTTGTAGGCGATGGGATGCAGCAAGCGGCTGGTGGTGATGTCCAGGGTATCGAGATAATCACTGGCCAGGGCCGCGGCGAAGAAGAGTACCAGGCCGGGTTCTGCCAGCAGCCGCCGGGCCAGCTTGTGCGCACAGATGACGCTGGCATCCAGCTCGGTCTCGGCCACCACGCTCCACTGCACCGGGGTGGCGCTAAAGAACTCCATCTCGCCGAAGATCTGGTTGTGGCAGGCTATTTCGCCGAGCTGAAAGATGCGCCCCGAGTGCACAGTGCTGTTGAGGGAGACCCGGCCCGTCTCCACCAGATAGAGGCACTCGCTCTGCTCCCCCTGCCGCATGATGGGTTCGCCCGGCAGGTAGCGGCGCAGGAACAGGCTGCACTCCTCGAGTGCCCTGGCAAATTCGGGTTCTTGCTGGCTGAGTTCGGCGTGAAAGCGGCCGAGAGGATAGGGTTGTTGCTGCATGAGAAGCCCGCGGGGGAAACGAGGGCCATGAGGCTAGCAAGAGCGCGGGCCGGATACCAGCGCCCGTGCCATTGAATGTGCCGGGCTTAACGTTTTGTCAGGGGCCGCTGCGGTGCCAGCCCCTGAAGGGGTCAGGATGAGCCTTGCTTACTGCACCAGGGCATGGAGCGCGGCGGCGATGGCCAGTCGCTCGCCGGTCATCATGGCCTGCTCGGCGCAGGCGTAGTCACCCACGCCCTGCTGCACGTCCTGCTCGAATGCCACCACGTTGCAGAGCACGGCGGCGACCCGCACCTTGCGCAGGCGACCCACTGTGAGCAGGGAGGCTGTCTCCATGTCAGCCCCCAGCAGGCCGCGCTCGTGCCAGTAGCGGCACACCGCCAGCTCGTCATCCCGGTAGAAGCTGTCGTGGGATCGCACCAGACCGTGCCAATGGGGCAGGCCGCTGGCGGCGATGTGGTCGAGCAGGGCTGCCTGCAGGCGAATGTCGGCGCAGGCAGGGTACTCGGGGGGCAGATAGGCTTGTGAGGCGCCATCGTGGCGCACGGCCCCTTCCACCACGATGAGATCTCCCAGTGCTATCTCATGTTGCAAGGCACCCGCCGAGCCGACCCTGACCAGTGCTCGGGCGCCGGCTTGCACCAGCTCCTCCAGCGCTATGATGGCCGACGCGCCGCCTATGCCTGTGCTGCAGACTGTGATTGGCAATCCCTGATAACGGCCGTTGATCAGGCGAAACTCCCGGTGCTGGCCCAGTACGTCACACGACGCCAGCTGGTTTGCGATGCGATCGACCCGGGCCGGGTCGCCGCACAGCACCACCCGCTCGGCAATCTGATCCGGGCGGCATTGCAGGTGGGGCAGCAGGCTCATGCGATCACTTCCTGCCGTTGGCGTTTGGCCGCCAGCATCCAGAGGCGGGTACCGTTGGCGGCGATAAACAGCAGGATCAGGTACTCCAGCGACATGGCATAGACGCCCTGGGCGGCATAGACACCGATACTGATGATGTTGATGACCACCCAGAGGATCCAGTTCTCCACGTATTTGCGGGTCATCAGGCTCTGGGCGACCACGGAGAGCACCGTCATGCTGGCATCCCAGAACGGGAAGGCATCGGGGGAGGGCTCAGGGGTCGCGAGATTAGCGCCCAGCAGGTTGAGCAGTGAGACGGAAGTGCGCGCCAGCGCGGCGAACACAGGGTCGATATAGCGGGTCAGCAGGGCAATGGCCAGCACGCTCAGGGCGGCGGTCACCATCAGCTTGGACTTGCTCAGCCAGCGGACTTGCAGTGTGTCCCCCTGATCGTTGGCGGGGCGAGTCCAAGCGTACCAGCCGTAGAGATTGGCACAGAAGAAAAAGAGCTGCAGCATCAGCAGGCCGTAAAGCTGGATCTGGAAGAAGATGATGGCAAACAGACTGACGTTGATAAGGCCGAACAGGTAGTTGATGGTCTTCTCCTGACTGGCAAACCAGATGCAGGCCAGGCCAAACAGGGTGCCGATGGCTTCAATCCACGACATGGCGTAACCGCCGCCCAGCGGTATGGTCACCAGGGTGTGATTGATGCTGAACCACTCGAATATGCTCATTTTCGTTTCCTTTGAAAATTTGAAAAAAGGGAGGTGATCGGAACGGACCTATTCTAGGGGCTGCGCGGAGTCGGCCGCAGGACTTTTGTCCGCCCCGGCCTGAGCCACATCAAAGAATGGGTCAAAGAAGTGTGACGACGAAGTACCCTTTTACGAACCGCGTGGGGGGAGGGATATGCGATGATGCTCCTCCCCTTTATTGATATGTAACAAATCGGGGCAGAATAAGCTGTGGTCTGATGGAGTCCGTGGTTGCACCCTGGTGCAATGGCGGAGATGAACGAAAGGAGCGAGTGTGAATGCCGAACTGATCTGGGTCCTCTGCATGCTGGTGGGGGCCATCTATCTGTTTATGACCAACAAGGTACGCATGGACGTGGTTGCCCTGTTGATCATCATACTGTTTGTGCTGAGTGGCACCCTGACCCTGCCGGAGGCGCTGGCGGGGTTCAGCGATCCCAACGTCATTCTGATCGCTGCCCTGTTCGTGGTAGGGGAGGGGCTGGTCCGTACCGGCATTGCCTATCAGGTGGGGGATATGCTGGTGAAGGTGGCGGGCAGCAGCGAGATCCGCATGCTGGTACTGCTGATGGTGGCTGTCTCCCTGCTGGGGGCCGTGATGAGCAGCACAGGGGTGGTGGCCATCTTCATCCCTGTGGTGCTGAGCGTGGCGAACCGCATGGGGATACCGGCGGGCAGGCTGATGATGCCACTCGCTTTTGCCGGCCTCATCAGCGGCATGATGACGCTGGTGGCGACCCCGCCCAACATGGTGGTCAACAGTGAACTGATGCGCCACGACATGCCTGGTTTCGGCTTCTTCGACTTCTCTCCCATGGGGGTCATAGTGCTGGCGATGGGGATCCTCTACATGCTGCTGATGCGGGGCTCCCTGGTGTGTGAAGGGGAGGAGGGCAAAGGCAAGCCGGCAGGGCGCAGTACCATGCGGGAGCTCATCCGTGATTACCGCCTGACCGGGCGGGCTCGCCGCCTGGCATTGCGCCCGGACTCCCCCCTGATTGGCCACACGCTGGACGAGTTGCAACTGCGCGCCCGTTACGGTGCCAACGTCATAGGGGTGGAGCGCTGGCGCAAGTTCCGGCGGGTAATGGTCACCGTCTCCGGCGTTACCGAGTTCCAGGCCAGGGATGTGCTGCTGATCGACATGTCCGATCCCGAGGTGGATATTCGCGAGTTTTGCCGCGAGGCTCGGCTCGAGCCCATGATACTGCGTGGTGAGTATTTCTCCGATCAGGCGCGGGAGGTCGGCATGGCCGAGGTGTCGCTCATTCCCGGCTCCCGCCTGCTGGGCAAAAGCATTCGTGAGGTGGCGTTTCGCTCCCACTATGGCCTGAGCGTGGTCGGGATCCGCCGCAACGGCGAGGCGCTGACCGGCAAGCTGGTGGACGATCCCCTGCTGATGGGGGACAGTCTGCTGGTGGTGGGGAACTGGAGCCTGATCCGCTTGCTGCACACCCACAACCGTGACTTCCTGCTGCTTGGGCTGCCCGCCGAGGTGGATGAGATGGCGCCAGCCCGCAGTCAGGCCATCCCTGCACTGATCTGCCTCGGGATCATGGTGGTGTTGATGGTGACCGACCCTGTGCCCAACGTCGTAGCGGCCTTGATTGCCTGCCTGCTGATGGGACAATTTCGCTGCATCGATATGGAGAGCGCCTACAAGGCCATCCACTGGCCAACCCTGATCCTCATCGTTGGCATGCTGCCCTTTGCCCTGGCACTGCAGAAGACCGGCGGGGTGGACTTGATTGTCGGCGGACTGATAGCCGCAGTGGGGGAGATGGGCCCAAGGGTGATGCTGGCCAGCCTGTTTGCCCTGTGCGCCCTGATTGGGCTGTTTATTTCCAACACTGCCACGGCAGTACTGATGGCGCCCATAGCACTCGGCACGGCCCAGCAGATGGGCGTGTCACCCTATCCATTTGCCATGACCATTGCCATCGCGGCCTCGGCGGCCTTCATGACGCCAGTCTCGTCGCCGGTCAATACCCTGGTGCTCGGGCCTGGCAATTACAAGTTCATGGATTTCGTGCGCATTGGCGTGCCCTTCACCCTGCTGGTGATGGTGGTGAGCGTCATCGCCATCCCCTGGTTCTTCCCGTTCTGACCTGTGGTTATCAGGGCAAAGAGACAAGCGGCCTGCGAGCCGCTTTTTATTGGGCTGTCGCGAGTACAGGGAGGGGCAACCGCGGTTGAGCAGGGCTGTGGTGTGAGCTGGGCAAGGGATGACAAGAGGCTGCCTGGTGAAAAACAGGTACAAAAAAACCAGCATGAGCTGGTTTGTTTGGTACTGCTATTAATGGTGCGGAAGGAGAGACTCGAACTCTCACACCTTGCGGCGCCAGAACCTAAATCTGGTGCGTCTACCAATTTCGCCACTTCCGCAGTATTAATGGTGGCTATGACGGGATTCGAACCTGTGACCCTCGCATTATGAGTGCGATGCTCTAACCAACTGAGCTACATAGCCGTCTTGTGCTCGACGTGAGTCAAATACAAGTAATAATGGCTGGGTACTAGGGTTTGGACCTAGGCACGTTGACGAGATCAAAGTCTCTCACGCTTACCACAGCAAATCATCGACAGGTCGATGACGGGTAAAAATGGCTGGGGTACTAGGATTCGAACCTAGGAATGGCGAGATCAAAACCCGCTGCCTTACCGCTTGGCGATACCCCAACAGAAAAATTAATGGTGGCTATGACGGGATTCGAACCTGTGACCCTCGCATTATGAGTGCGATGCTCTAACCAACTGAGCTACATAGCCGTCTTGTGCTCGACGCGAGTCAAATACAAGTAAAAATTGCTGGGTACTAGGGTTTGGACCTAGGCACGTTGACGAGATCAAAATCTCTCACGTTTACCACAGCAAATCATCGACAGGTCGATGACGGGTAAAAATGGCTGGGGTACTAGGATTCGAACCTAGGAATGGCGAGATCAAAACCCGCTGCCTTACCGCTTGGCGATACCCCAACAGTGATGTCTGACAAAGACTATCAAACACCTTTAAAAATGGCTGGGGTACTAGGATTCGAACCTAGGAATGGCGAGATCAAAACCCGCTGCCTTACCGCTTGGCGATACCCCAACAGTGATGCCTGACAAAGACTATCAAACACCTTTAAAAATGGCTGGGGTACTAGGATTCGAACCTAGGAATGGCGAGATCAAAACCCGCTGCCTTACCGCTTGGCGATACCCCAACTTCAGAAATAGTGGTGGCTATGACGGGATTCGAACCTGTGACCCTCGCATTATGAGTGCGATGCTCTAACCAACTGAGCTACATAGCCAACCGTGCTTCCAGTGAGTCGTTGCCTCGTCACTGTGCGGGCCGAATTATGCGTATCTGGCTCTGGGGCGTCAACCCTTTTTTTGTCAGAAAAACCGAATTTGGGTGCGTTTGGCGAGTTATTGGTCGCTGTCGTGCAAAAGCCCAACAATCTGGTTTTTTTTACGACATTTGCCGGAAGATACCTGACAAGTACAGATAGAAAAGAGGCCAGCAAATGCTGGCCTCTCATGGGATTAGACGTTGAACAGGAAGTTGGTCTTTAGTGAGTCTCCATGGGTGTCGTGAAGTCTCATTTTTTAATTTAAGATCTTTTTTATCAATGTATTAAAGATTTTTTTGTCTCACTGCGTTTCAGGTGAAATCACTGGTAGCCAGGTATTTTGTGTACGCAGTTGTGTACTCAAAATGCTATTGTGTACACAGCTTGAACAAAGGGGGCTAGGGTGGCGCTTAAGACAGATCGGGAAATCGCCAATTTGAAGGCGGAGGATGGCCAACGGCAGGTGATTGCTGTTGCTAGTGGTGCTGGTGGTGGGTTGTGTATCGAGGTTCGCAGTGGTGGGCGCTCTAAAACATGGCTTTACCGTTATCGTATCAATAATAAGGCCCGAAAACTCACATTGGGCTCTTACCCAGCTATGAGCTTGGCGACTGCGCGGGTTGAGCACGGTAAGGCTGTAGCTTTGGTTAAGGCAGGAGAAGATCCTGCTGCTGTTGCCAAAGCATCCAAAGTGAAGCGGTCTGCTATGCCGACATTTGATGCGTTTTTTGAAGAGTGGTTGGAGTGGAAGCAAGTTGCCAAGCCTGCCCGAGCATCTACCGTTGAAGCCTACCGTCATACTCACCGACTATATATAAGCAAAGCCATTGGTAGTCTGTTACTGAAGGATGTGACGCGAGCAGTGTTGTTTGCTCACTTATCTAAGGTACGAGGGCGCAGTATACAGGCTGCACGAAAGGCACTGACTATCTGTGCTCAGATGCTAGATCATGCTGTAAACCTTGAATTGCTCGAACTAAATCCAGCTCGAACCATTAAGCCATCAACAATTGGGGCTGAGGCGCCACCTCCTCGTCAACGCTGGCTTTGTCGTGAAGAGATTGCAGCCTTTTGGCTTGGGTTAAATGAGGGAGGCTATCATCCGGCGCAGGTTAACTGCTTGTGCTTGATCTTGTTGACAGGGGCGCGACGTGGAGAGGCGACATCCATGACGTGGGATCAGATTATTGGCAATAAGTGGGTCATTCCAGCCAGTAATGCTAAGAATGGCAAAGAGCATACAATAACTCTTCATCCATTGGCTCTTGATGTGATCGCCTCTCAGAGAGCTATCAGCAGAGGTAGTTCTTGGGTCTTCGAAGCCATTCGTGAACATGATGCGGGACAGGGCCATATTGATGGAAATGCCTTACGCTGGGTGCTTAATAAAGTGAGAGCACTCACTATGCCACAAAGTGAGGTATTTACCGTTCACGATTTACGCCGTACTTTTGCCAGTTGTTGTGCTGAATATTTAGATGCAAATGAAAGTGTTATTGAACTGGCACTCAATCATAGTAAACGTGATCGTCTTGTTGCTACTTACCAGGCAGGTAAAAGGGCAGAACAGGTAACTAGATTGTTTGAGCAGTGGGGGGACTTTGTCTGCACTTTAATAAAACCAGCGCAATACAATCCAGTTAACGTTATTTCAGTTGATTTTCGAAGTCGTAATTAATAGTTGCGAGTTAAGCGTCTGCTACATGCCACATTGATATTTTTTAACCTTATCCTTAGTGATGAATTTATTAAGGTGTTTGAATTTCTATTGTTAAAGTATACAGGTGAGTTAGATGTGTTCAATCCACATGATTTTTCCCTAAGAGTAACCCTCTGATGAGACAGAGAACTAAATACACCTGAATGACAGTTATGTTGCTACTAGATCATGTTTTCAAGAACTACCTTGTTCTGAGCTATCAGGTTGGAGAGTGGAAGGTAAATTGAACTCATCATTTTATCTTAAGAGGATGCATATCAAGTTCATGGTCGCTGTAAAGTTTAGTGTCTATAGATTTGAAAAAGGCGGACTAGTGTCCGCCTTTTTTTATTTGTTCATATTCTTCTTGTATCAATCTAATTATTACTTCATTTTTTCTTCTGTCATTTTTAATGCAAATTTCATCTAGCATGCTAATTGTTTTTTCTGGCAAAACAACACTAACTGATTTTTTCCCATTGTTCTTGTCACGAAATGATTTCTGTGACCAGGCCGATTTCATTTTCCTAAGCATCAGTTCTCTGGCTGTTGGTATTTCATTTAGTAGGTCAAAGAGCGTAATAATGCAGTCTTTGATTGTCGACGAATTATCTTTGTTGATGAACCATATCGGAGGTCTATTACTTCCTGTTTTTATATTTTCAAACAAATAACTCCATGCCCATTTATCATCACATTTATCCATCCATAACTTTGCATCACCCTTTTGACTTGCAATTTGCCATTTAGTTTTTAAATAATTAACATCTTTTATTTTTTGTTCGTTAGTCGTATTGAGTATATCAAAAAACGAAATTATGCAGTTTTTTTTGCTGATGTTATTAGTTGGGCAAGAGTCAAGATTCCAGATGTTATATGGATGCATACTGACAGTCACCTCAAATGCACCATCTATTCTGACGCCTACATCCATAGTCGAAGGTGACATAAAAGAGAGTGTAGTTAAAGAGCGTATATATGACCATGCATAATTGCACAAGCGATCATTTTTTGTATCTATCCAGCTGAAATTTGTTTCGTTTATACACTCAGATTTAATGCTGCTTATTATTAATTCTCGGGGGGTAACTTTCCCCTCAAAACTTATAAGGGGAGAGCCAAGTCCACAATTAGCTCTGTTTATAAGGATGTTGCTGTTATTGGATAGGTGGCTAATTATATCCTCATCACTTACTGATAAGGATATGTCTTTATTTAATAATCTGAGGGCGAACTCCCTTTCTCTTTTTGATAAAGTGACAGTTGGTTTTATTTCTAGACCATTCTCATCCAATTCTGTTGGCATAACATTATCAGCTCCAAAAAAAGTTAATTACTAAGTAATTTTAGTATTGTTTTAAGTTGTTTTCTGGTTGTTTTTTAACTTGTTTTTGTGTGATTTGCAATGTATTTCTGTCGTTTTTTTCCATTTCTTAGCACAGGGTTACTGTGCTTCTTCTCATCGTTAGCCCACTTTATTGTGCTCCATTGAAGGTCATTAAGGCCACACTATGTGGGGGATTTGCATGCGATCTCTATCAACGGACATGTTGATCGGCGTCTTTTGGTAATTACTGTAGTTTGGTAGAGGGGATCGCCACGATTTTAATCGGACGCTAATGATAGGCGCGCTGGACTTGCCTAAATAAAGCCGCTAGGTAATCAAATGTCTATACCAATAATTGGGCCACTTGATCCTCTGCGAGGATCATAAAGAGATGCCTTCAGCTGGTGAATGATATCTGGATCGCTAACGTTGAATACATAGCACAAGTTACATGAAACCATCACATGCAATCACCAATGCAGAGGAATGGCTAGCCTGCTGGTTCGAGTGAAACTCTTCATGTATACCGTGTCATCTCTCCCTGGGAATGTCTATGAAACAGTGAAGGTGTAGCACTATTAGGATCAGTTATTTAGCTTAGCTCCCCATGTTAGTGCCTCAACTCCGCTATATTTTTACACGAGCACCACGTCCTATGGACGACAAAGGAGCTCATCATGAAACTACTTAAGTTGAAAGATGTCATCGCAATGACATCACTTTCTAAGGCATCAGTTTACCGTCAGATGAATGATGGGAAATTTCCAGCATCAGTTAAGATCGGTCCAAGATCTGTTGCTTGGGTTAGCTCTGAAATAGAGTCATGGATTGAAGAGAAAAGAAATCTTCGTTAGGGATAATTTCTGGCGAGTAATTGAAATAAATTAGCTTGTTGCTCAGGCTACAAGTCTTGTCCTATCAGGGGCTAGAGTTATTAGGTTGGTTTTACATTCAATACTTTGGTGTCGGCAATAGTAATATATAAATAAGGAGTTAAAATAAATACCGAATAAAACTGCATACACAGTATGCAGATCGACAGTACAAACATATGGATGTCATAACTATCAGCATACCGAAATCCATAATCCATCATATCGCTAAGTTGATAGCACTGTTTCAAACCTTCAATGAAAGTGTGCTAGTGCACACTTGCAAACTGCTACCTTAATTTTAATGCAGGCATACATTCGCTGCATGTGGCCATGCTTTTATTTATGGAGTTTAATATGTTTAACACTCTTAATGAATATCGAGTGGCGGTTGAACGCCACTACCAGAACAGTGGGTATACTTTCGATAAGGATAACCTCAGTAAAATTGTTACTGTAATGAATGATGCTTTTGCTCAATACTCTAGGGTCTTTGCTTTTAGAGTCGACCTGCACTTCCCTGATAATGTTTTTACCAGGATGCTATCAGAAGATAGTTCACGTTATCATGGCGCTGTGCTGAAAGCATTCTTTACGGAAATTGAAAAACTATTTGTTCTGGATCAGATACGCCAAGCTACAAATGGGAAAAGAGTTCGCAAAACAGCAATCAGATATGTTTGGGCGAGGGAGCAAACAGCAGAGACTGTCGTTCCTCACTATCACTTGATGTTTTTCTTAAATGGGGATACCTATTACTCTCTGGGGAACTTTAAGTCTGAGAATATGAATCTGGCAAACAAGCTTAGAGTAGCTTGGCATCGAGCCGTCTTTGAAGCGGATGTATCAATTGATTTTTGTAGGAGGCGAGGGTTGGTTCAACTGTCAGAGGAGGGACAGCACGAAGTTTTCTCAGATGATCCTGTGGCTATAAAAAAAGTGCTGCTCCATGCAGCATACCTTGCCAAAAAGGAATCCAAGCGCCGTGGGCAGGGATATCAGTGTTTCGGGGGGAGTAACAATTGAGTGCGCAGTTTCCTTTCACCTCAAGCGTATCCTCGAGAGGCTGGGGGTAAGGGCCAGGCGATATCCTGGGTGCTCAAGCAGGGGCTGGTGCGGCTGAATATTGATGCTGCGTTAGTGGGAGATGTTGACGAGGGTGGCCAGTAGTTCTGTATCGCGCAATACATTGCGCAATGTATGGAATTTAACGCTAACAATGCAACCATTTATGGATTGATACCCTGTCTGGCGCAACATCTTGCTGCTGATTGAGGCTGTGTTGTGGCGGGTATTTGTAAGTTGTTGATAATTAACAGCTCAATAAAGTGGCATGGTCACTGCTAAAGGTTGGTCGAGTGCTAGCTCATTTCACCCATCCATTTAGGAGCATACACATGCCAACTCCATGTTATATCAGCATCGAAGGTAAAACCCAGGGCAACATCACCGCGAGTGCCTTCACCTCCGATTCCGTCGGTAACATCTTCGTGCAGGGCCACGAAGACGAGATGCTGGTACAAGAGTTCCAACACGTTGTGACCGTGCCGACTGACCCGCAATCCGGCCAGCCTGCCGGCCAGCGCGTCCACAAGCCGTTCAAATTCACCGTTGCCCTGAACAAGGCCGTACCCCTGATGTACAACGCCCTGGCCTCCGGCGAGATGCTGCCGAAAGTGACCCTGAAGTGGTATCGCACTTCCGTGGAAGGCAAACAGGAGCACTTCTTCTCTACCGTGTTGACTGATGCCACCATCGTCGATATCGACTGCCAGATGCCGCATTGCCAAGACCCTGCCAAGTCTGACTTCACCCAGCTTATCCAGGTCTCTCTTGCGTACCGCAAGATTGATTGGGAGCACACTGTTGCCGGCACCTCCGGTTCTGACGACTGGCGTGCCCCTAGCGAGGCGTAAGCCTCACGCTCGTACTTTGGTATTCCTTGTGTCCTGTGGCCGGTGTGCACCGGCCTTTATCCCGTGTTTTCTCCGGTCGGTCTTTGGCTGCCGGAGCTTTTATGTTTTGCCATCCCCCTGTCTGGTTGCTGATGTAATGGGGATTACCGTGGTAGCGAGTGCGGGGGGATGGCAAAGCACACAAGAGGTTTTACGTTATGTGTCCCTCCATTGCATTGCTCGGTGACATTGGCACCGACCACGATGGCTTTCCGCCGACCCCGGTGATAGCCGCCAGTCCCGATGTGTTCCTGAATGGTAAGCCAGTGGCCCGGAAGTCGGACCCGCTAGCACCTCACGACAAGCCCAACAATCCACCCCATCCGCGCAGCATTGCCGGTGGTGTGGGGTCGGTATTGGTGAACGGCAAGCCCATCGCCGTCACAGGCACCGCAGTGGATTGCGGTGGTGTGGTGATTGGTTCGGGCAGTGGGCAGGCAGGATAAGGAACAGAGTCATGGCACAGAGCACAGGATTACAATTCACCGTCAAGGTTGGCGCACTGGCTGACAACACCTTTGCGGTCGCGAGCTTCAAACTTGATGAGGGCTTGAATAGCCCGTTTAGCCTCAAGCTGGACGTCGCCAGCCACCAACCGGACATTGACTTCGGTGCTGTGCTGGACCAGCCCTGCGAGCTGCTGGTGTGGTACAACGGCGAGTTGCAACGCCGGGTATGCGGGGTGGTGAGTGAGTTTGCGCAAGGGGACAGCGGCTTTCGTCGTACCCGTTACAGCCTGGAGGTCAAACCGGCGCTGTGGCGATTGGGATTGCGCCAAAACTCCCGCATCTTTCAGGCACAGAAACCAGACGAAATCCTCTCCATCCTGCTGCAAGAACATGGCATCACCGACTACGCCTTTGCGCTCAAAAATGAGCATGCCCAGCGGGAGTATTGTGTGCAGTACCGGGAGACCGACCTCGATTTCGTTAACCGCCTCGCTGCCGAAGAAGGGCTGTTCTACTTCCACGAATTCGAGCAAAGCAAGCATCGCATCGTCTTTGCCGACGATGCAGCGGCGCTGACCGCAGGCCCCGAGCTGTTTTTCAACCTCGGCAACCGCTCGTTGGAACAAGGCCCCTACGTGCGCAAGTTCCACTACCGCGAATCAGTGCGCCCCGCAGAGGTAGAGCTCAAGGACTACAGCTTCAAGACCCCGGCTTACAGCCTCTCCCAGAAGAAGATGGGGAGTGGACTCGAGCATCAACGGGATACTTACCAGCACTTCGATTATCCGGGTCGCTTCAAGCAAGACCCGAGCGGCAAGGCCTTCACCCAACATCGCCTAGATGCCTTGCGCAATGACGCCATGATGAGCTCGGGGCAATCCAACTGCGCTGCCCTGCTACCCGGTCAAACCTTCACGCTCTCTGAGCACCGCAATGCTGCCCTCAACATAGCTTGGCAAATCGTCAGCATCACCCACACCGGTACCCAGCCGCAGGCGTTGGAAGAGGAAGGGGGCGATGGCCCCACCACCATCACCAATGCATTCTCGGTGGTGAAGACCCAACAGACTTGGCGCCCGAGGCTCGAGCGCAAACCTATGGTGGATGGCCCGCAAATCGCCAGCGTGGTCGGCCCTGAAGGGGAAGAGATTTACTGCGACGAGCATGGCCGGGTGAAGCTGCAATTTCCGTGGGACCGTTACGGTTCAAGCAACGACCAGAGTTCCTGCTGGGTTCGGGTATCGCAAGGTTGGGCAGGCGGTCAGTATGGCATGATGGCCATCCCGCGTATCGGCCACGAGGTCATCGTGAGCTTTTTGGAAGGAGACCCTGACCAGCCCATCGTCACCGGTCGCACTTATCACGCCACCAACCGGCCGCCGTATGAGCTACCAGCCAACAAGACCCGTACCGTGCTGCGCACCGAAACCCATCAGGGTGAGGGCTTTAACGAGCTACGTTTCGAAGACCAGGCGGGGCAGGAAGAGATTTATATTCACGGTCAAAAAGACCTGAACGTGCTCATCGAAAACGATGCAGCCTGGCACATCAAGCACGACGAGCACCGTGATATCGACAACGAGCGGGTGACCCGCATCAAGGCCAACGACCATCTGACGGTCGAGGGCGAGAAGCGCGACCACATCAAGGGCGACTACTCGCTGACCGTTGATGCATCCCTTCATCAGAAGATTGCACAGGCACTATTGGTGGAAGCTGGACAAGAAGTGCATTTCAAAGCAGGCAACAAGATAGTGCTGGAAGCGGGCTCCGAGTTGACGCTTAAGGTCGGCGGCAGCTTTTTGAAAGTCGACCCCAGTGGCGTCACCTTGGTTGGCCCCACCATCAAGATGAACTCCGGTGGTAGTCCCGGCGCGGGTTCCGGGTGGGCGGGTCAGATGCCCGGCTTGCCGGGCGGTGTTGAAGTCCCCCCTGCTCCCCCGGCTACCATCCCTGCGTTCTCGATTCAAAAGAGCATGGAGTCCATGGCCCCACTGGTAAAGCCTTGTCCCTTTGCACAAGGAGGTAAGGCATGACCTTTCAAGAGTGGCGTAGCCAACACCCCGGCCAACTGTTTGCCATCGTCGATGCTGCGCTCGATACCACTGCCGTTACGAGTTTCTGCGCCATGGGGGGCGAACATGCCTCTGCGTTATTTGCCGGTACCGCATTCGCAGACCAAGCCGAACAGGGCCCTTGGCTACTCCCCGGTCCTTCTCCCGAGTTTATCGCCGCTCATCCGCAACTGGGCGGCGTATACATCGTGAGTGATGCTGCTATCGATGCTCTGCAGCAGCACTGGCAAAGCCTGATAGAGGTGGCCTTTGAAGGCGAGGTCATGTGGCTGCGCTATGCCGATAATCGGATTTTTCCCAAGATGCTGGACACCATGAGTCAGCAGGAGATCGATGATGTACTGGGTCCCTGCTTGAGCCTCTGGGCCAACGACAGCGCTTGGCAGCGCACTCCTGAGGCCGAATTTACTCCTCGCCAAGCGCCCTGGTTTCGCATTCAGCCTCACCACCTGACACCCCTGTATGACGAGGGCCGTCACGCATACATCATCTCTCGACACCTTTGGCAGCGCATGGAGGATATGATGGTGCGTCATCCCAATCCGGAGTCCGCAATTACCATAGTCCTCAAGCAGGCCAATCAAGGTGGGTTAGAAGGCGACGTCCTTGATGGCGTTGTAGCTGGCGCTCTCACGTTGCAGGCAAGCATGGCGCTTGATGCCATCAGAGCGCCGCTGATGCTAACTGACGACGAAATGGCTCAGGTGAATAACTGGCTGAACAGACACCCTGAATTGATAGGAGCCAGCTAATGGCGATTTCTCCCTACTGCATCCCTTGTGAGCAAAGTAACTGCTGGATTGAGATAGACGTTCGGGATGAACAGAACCGCTCGTTCAAAGGGCAAAAAGCCACCCTGACCGACGCTGCAGGTAAAACCCAAACCGTAACCCTGAAAGACGGTCCGACCCTGGTGCAAGGTCTTGCGGTCGGTCCGGTGACGGTCAAGCTGGAAACCCAGCCTTGGCTCAAAGCAGCTCAGTCCCGTAAAGCTCTCAAGGAGGGCGAAACCAGCCAAGTTCCAGCTTATACCGACAAGCTCTTTGGGCACTGCGATGTGAAACGCGAGCACGTCAAAGTGACCACCGGCGACCTTTGCCTCACCGACCCCGAACAGCCGCTACCGAAAGGGCACAAAGCCGGACAGGCCCAACCGCCTCGCTTTATCACCAAGCACTCCTACGTGATTGAGGTGAAGGGCTATCAGCTCACGATACTGCGTATCGGGGTGTTCTTTGACGGCACAGCCAATAACACCTTCAAGCACAAAGGGGGGAAAAGCGCGCTGGAGGAGGCCTTGGCGCAATGCAGCCCGGAAGAGCAGCAGGTATTGCTGGAGCAGTGTTTTGAAGGGGCGTTGCCTGATGGTCTGAATAACAGTGAGAAGAACGATATCACCAATATCGGCAAGGCTCATGACTTGTATCTTCCCCCAAGTAAGCGCTCTCTTATCGTGAAGGTTTATGTTGAGGGAATAGGCACAACCCAAGGTGAGGATGACACCGGTATAGGTCTGGGGGCAGATAAGGGAGAGACCTCCAGCGCCTCCCGTGTCGAACAGGCTTGTCGTACCCAGATTGTTGCAGAGATAAAAGAGCAACTCGAGAGCATACTGCCTATCATCGAGTGCATTCATAAGGTCGAGTTCGATGTCTTTGGCTTTAGTCGAGGCGCCTCTGCCGCTCGCCAGTTTGTAAACCGTATTGACAAGAAGGGCGATCACCCTCTGGTGGAGGCCATGGCCGCTGACCCCGATATTCCCTTGAAAGCGGGCTTTGACTGGGCCAGTCGTGATGATGTGCGCATCCAGTTTGTCGGGCTGTTTGATACCGTGGTCAGCTCCTATCTGTGGGGTAAACGAAATGTGACGCTGACCCCTGACTGCGCCGAGCGGGTTGTACATGTCGTGGCGGCTGACGAGTGGCGCTATCACTTTGACTTGACCCGTATTACCGACGATGCCGCAGGTACCGCGATTGCGGAGAATTTTACCGAAGTGATTATTCCCGGCGCCCACTCCGATATCGGTGGGGGTTATTACAGCCGCTGGAGTTTGCGTGACCCCAACGTAGCCTCACCGCTCATCACTGAAAACTGCGTGATCGCGACCTTCAATACCGATGCGATGCCGCACGTTCATCCCATCGATGCCCAGGCATATCGGGATGCCAGTGCCTATGCCAAAATGCGGGTGGCGCAAGGGTGGGCCAAGGGCGTGGTGTCTCTGGCTAGCCATAGTGATGCCACTCAGCTTGGCTATCTGAATGTGCGCCCCAGGCCGCTGGCACCGATCACGGGCAGTCAATCTGGTGGTCATAGAAACATACGCGTCGATGTGGTGCTGCACCGGGTGGTGGAAGGGGAATATTCACGTATTCCGCTGCACATGATGGTGGAAGCGGCACGGGATGCTGGAGTGCCTTTTAAGAAGTGGGTATCACAAGGTGACAATGCCTACCGCCTAGATAGTGCGCTCTCGTATCCCACTGTGAACTTAGCCAAACTCGATGAGCTATGGGTTGATGTGGCCCAACGGCGCGGAGAGGTGATCAACTTGGCTCGTAGCTTACCTGATGAGGTGTACCAAAAGTTGCGGCTGAGTTATTTGCACTACAGCGCAGATACCGGGCTAGTCAACAAGCCTAACAGGGTTGCTGACAAAGAGATCCGCAAGCTGACGGGTAATCAAAAGGGAGGTTATTAATGCGCTGGATACTCTTCTTGCTGCTGTTGCCATTTGTCACAGCCTGCCAAGCTGCCCCCACAGGCCCCAAACAACTGGACTGGCGCCATATGGTGGGGTCCAATGCGGATGAGATATGGGTGACGGAGGTGCTCTTTTATCGTCAGGGCAAGTTGGTGGATGCCTCAACCAACGGAGCGTCTAGCCGAGTTGATGCAGAATCGCTTCGTGAAAGAGACTATCGCTGGTTGATCACTGCCGGTCGCCGAGACATTCACCCCGCCCCCGATAAGGTGGAAGTGGAGTGGATTTCATTTCATGACAAAAAGCGCTATCGCATTAGCTTGGCGTTGCCCGCAGAGCTAGAAAGCATGATTGCGCAACCTTATCGCATCAAGGTGAGGGATGAGTGGAGTGAAGTACGCCGCGATAACATTGGCTTAGGCATGGCCACCGGCGGCTATGTGGAAGCGTTTTTAACCAATGCCAAAGTGAAGCCTGATATCCTGCTGGCCAGGGGGATTGCGAAGGAAATTCAAACCTCGCAAGACAAGGAAAATCCCGTCATCAAAGTCTACAAAGAGTGGTTTGACGATTTTGATAAAGCATACGGCGATGCCTATCAACAGTACCCCACCCCCAGCGGCATGGCCTGGGCTCCGATAATGGACGCTTACCGCGCAGCACAGCCTAAGACGGATACCAATCCAGTCAATTAATTTGGATAGCGGTTTTAAGAGGTATCAATGAAGCAGTACCAAAACTGGTTGGCCCAGTATCTAATCTGTCGTCATTGCTGGCGTGAAGGAAGTCGAGGGCCTGTTCAATACGCATAAAAAATCCGAAACCAAATCAACAGGTTTCGGATTTTTACACATCAGCAGGATCGGTCAATGGATCCTTAACTGATCGGCATTAGGCCCCGGGGCCGCCTCTTCTTTTACTGCCGTTTGGCTGTGGCGATTCAGGCTTTCGCCAGCCGACGCTCGATGGCATCCATCAGCATGCCGGTGATGGAGACGTCAAAGGCGGCCTCGATCTCGTGGATGCAGGTCGGGCTGGTGACGTTAATCTCGGTCAGCCTATCGCCTATGATGTCGAGGCCGACGAAGATGAGGCCCTTCTCTTTCAGGGTCGGGCCGACGGCGCGGGCGATGGCCCAGTCCGCTTCGCTCAAGGGGCGCGCCTCGCCACGGCCACCGGCCGCCAGATTGCCACGGGTCTCCCCCTTCGCCGGAATGCGCGCCAGGCAGTAGGGTACGGGTTCACCGTCAACCACCAGCACCCGCTTGTCGCCATCCTTGATGGCGGGCAGATAGGTCTGCGCCATGCAGTACTGATTCCCGTGTGCAGTGAGAGTTTCGATGATGACACCGACGTTGGCATCATCTTCCTTCATGCGGAAGATGGAGGCGCCGCCCATGCCGTCCAGCGGTTTGAGGATCACGTCTTTGTGTTTGGCGTGGAAGGCCCGCAGTTTGTCTGCTCTGCGAGTGACGAGCGTGGTCGGGGTGTGTTCGGCAAACCAGGCGGTGTAGAGCTTCTCGTTGGCGTCGCGCAGGCTCTGGGGCTTGTTGACGATGAGGCAGCCCTCATCCTCGGCCCGCTCCAGCATGTAGGTGGCGTAGATAAATTCGGTGTCGAACGGCGGATCCTTGCGCATCAGGATCACATCCAGATTGGAGAGCGGCTGATCCACCACCTCGCCGAGCGTATACCAGTCGGCATAGTCATATTTGACGGTCAGCGGGCGCATGGTGCCAAAAGCGCGACCGGCTTCCATGTAGAGATCCGACATCTCCAGATAGAAGAGCTCATAGCCGCGCTTTTGCGCCTCTTCAAGCATGGCAAAGCTGGAATCTTTCTTGATGTTGATGGCCGAGATGGGGTCCATCACGATGCCGAGTTTAATGGTCATCCGCTGTTCCTTTTTAATGGCTCGATAGGGTTGTAGGGTCGATTAGCGCAGCGTAATCGGCCGCTTGAGGCTGCGTCGATGCAGCCTATGTTATCAAGCGAGATCGCCAAAGCGGCACTGCAGCGCGGTAATGGCGGTCAGGGCGGCGGTTTCGGTGCGCAGCACCCGCGGCCCCAGCAGCATCTCTTTGAAATCTTCCTGCACGGTACGGGCGATCTCGTCGCTGGACAAGCCCCCTTCCGGGCCGATCAGCAGGCGCACCCCGTGTTCCGGCACCGGCAGTGTGTTGATGCTGTAGGGGGCGCGCGGGTGCAGGTTGAGCTTGAGCTCTTGGGTCTCTTCCGCCAGCCAGGCATCGAGCTCCATCGGCATGCGAACTTCGGGCACCACATTGCGGCCGCACTGCTCGCAGGCGCTGATCACCACCTTCTGCCACTGCTCGCGTTTCTTCTCCAGCCTGTCGGCGGGCAGCTTGACGCCACAGCGCTCGGAGAAGAGCGGCGTGATGCAGGTGACACCCAGTTCGACGGATTTCTGGATGGTGAAGTCCATCTTGTCACCCCGGCTGATCACCTGGCCCAGATGGATGGCGAAGGGGGATTCCACCGAGCGCTGCTCGCAGCTGTCGATGGTCACTTCAACCGATTTCTTGCCGACCAGGGTGATGGTGGCGGCATATTGATTGCCGTCGCCATTGAACAGCTCGAGCTGCTGGCCCGGCTGCATGCGCAGTACCCGGCCGATGTGGTTGGCACCGTCTTCCGACAGGGCGAGGGGCTGGCCAACTTGCAGGGTGGCCGCTTCATAGATACGTGGAATGCGCATGGCTGATTATCAGTCTCTTGCTTGGAAACCCTTCAATATCCTACTGCGAGGCGCTGAGCAAGGCTCACGCGACAGAGGTTGAAGGGGTTCATGATGAGAGGGGGCGCTCCCCCTCCTTAGTCAAATGGGGTTATTGGCACTGCTTTTCAATGAAGGGATTGGTATTGCCCTGCAGCTTGCCGATGCGGCGGTTGCGCTCGCACTCCCAGCTATCAGCCGGGTACTGCCTGTCCCAGGCTTCGAACAGTTTACGTTGTTGCGCGGCGAGGCGCAGCCCGTGTTGCTGGCTCATATAGAGGTAGGCGCGGGCGATCTGGCCTCGTACCAGCCCTTTGGGTGGTTGCACCCGGCGCTCCTTGAAGTCCACCAGCATCTGGCACTGGCCGTACTGATCCGGGGTGCCATTCCAGTCGGAGAAGCGGTAGTTGGCCCGGTCGCCATTTACCTCGCCGATGGCGGGGAAGAGGTTGTGCATGTCCCCCTCCATCTTGTTGAACTCATCGCTCTTGCTGCAATTTTTGCGTCCACCCTGCTGCCAGCACTGCAGTTGATGGCCAAATTCCCAGGCGGGTACCACGTGTTCCCACTCGATACGGGCGGCTCGTTTGGGCTGCTTGCGCGGTTCATAACCGCAGCTGGCCAGATCAGGGCTCATTTTTTTGCCCTGATAGCGAATGTCGCAGCCGCAGTAGAAGGTGGTGACTGTGGGCTGGGTTTGATAGAGCTTGACCAGATCCTGCTTGGCGGTGCGAAAAGTCTGGGCATGAAGGGGCAGGCTGACCAACAGAGTCAGGGCGACAGAGAGCAGGGGACGAAACATGAAGATCCTTGGCAATGAAACGGTTGGATGAAAAGAGAAGGCACCCTAACACAGGGTTGCGACACGGGCTGGCTTACTGTGCAGGCACTGGCACCTGCTGTTCCCGCTCCAGGGGCTGCTTGCAACGGCGGCAGTGGTAGAGGGCGTCACCGCGCACCACCTTGTTGTGGCGGCGAACCGACAGCTGATGCTGCTGGCAGTGACAGCGATAAGGCACTGTGCGTTGGGCCAGCACCGTCAGATCGAAGCTGTGGGTGGTTCTGGGCTCAAGGCCGAACAGCTCCCGCATCAGCGACTGCCACTGCTTGCCGTGGGGCAATACCCTATGCTTGCCCCGACCCTCACCCCAGAGGGCATAGACCAGCAGATGGGCCACTTCATGGGGCACCACCTCGTCCAGAAACGCCTGCTGGTTGGCCTGATAGAGGGCAGGGTTGAAGCGCAGCTCCCAGGTCTGCAGCCGCGCCGAGCCTGCCGCCCGGCCCCGCATGTTGCAGTGGATACGCGGGCGGGCAAAGGTGCGACCGAGGCGCGCCTCGGCCTGCACGAAACAGGCGTCGACCCGTTGATGCAGCAGTTGTTCGAGATGAGCAGGGGTAGCAGACATGGGATTTCCGTCGGTCAGCAGATAAGCAAAAGGGGAGCCAGGCTCCCCTTTTATCACAACTGAGTGCCTTAGAGGCCAGCGGCGGAGCGCAACAGCTCGGCCTTGTCGGTCTGCTCCCACGGGAACTCTTCGCGACCGAAGTGACCGTAGGCAGCGGTAGCCTGGTAGATGGGGCGCTTCAGATCCAGCATCTCGATCAGGCCATACGGGCGCAGTTCGAAGTGCTCGCGTACCAGCTTGACCAGCAGATCTTCGGCCACCTTGGCGGTACCGAAGGTTTCGACGCTGATGGAGGTCGGCTCGGCTACGCCGATGGCGTAGGAGATCTGGATCTCGCAGCGATCCGCCAGACCGGCGGCGACAATGTTCTTGGCCACGTAGCGGGCAGCGTAGGCGGCGGAGCGGTCAACCTTGGACGGATCCTTGCCTGAGAAAGCGCCACCACCGTGACGGGCCATGCCGCCGTAGGTGTCGACGATGATCTTGCGACCGGTCAGACCGCAGTCACCCATGGGGCCGCCGATAACGAAACGGCCGGTCGGGTTGATGAAGTATTTGGTGTCCTTGGTGATCCACTCGGCCGGCAGCACAGGCTTGATGATCTCTTCGCGCACCGCTTCCACCAGATCCTTGTGGCTGATGGACTCGCTGTGCTGGGTAGAGAGCACAACGGCATCCACACCCAGGATCTTGCCTGCGTCGTCGTAGGCGAAGGTCAGCTGGCTTTTGGCATCCGGACGCAGCCACGGCAGGGTACCGTTCTTGCGTACTTCGGCCTGACGCTTCACCAGCAGGTGAGAGTAGGTGATGGGGGCGGGCATCAGCACGTCGGTTTCGTTGGTGGCGTAGCCAAACATCAGGCCCTGGTCACCAGCGCCCTGCTCCAGCGGATCGCTGCGGTCAACGCCTTGGTTGATGTCAGGGGACTGCTTGCCGATGGCGTTCAGCACGGCGCAAGAGTCAGCGTCGAAGCCCATGTCGGAGTGGGTGTAGCCGATGTCACGCACTGTATCGCGCACTATCTCTTCGATATCTACCCAGGCAGAGGTGGTTACTTCACCCGCTACCATGACCATGCCGGTCTTGACCAGGGTCTCACAGGCGACACGGGCCTTGGTATCTTGCTTTAGGATGGCGTCCAGTACCGCATCGGAGATCTGGTCCGCAATCTTGTCGGGATGGCCTTCGGAGACCGACTCGGAAGTAAACAGCTTTGCCATGATGGGATTCTCAGCTTGTCTGGGGTTATCGCCACAGCAATAACCGGGTGATGATAGGATGATTGTAGAGGTATCTACATCTGGACGTCCATTTTAGTTAGCGCCCTTCTCGATTGCCAGCACTATTTTGGTTTTGCCCCGTGCTGGCCGAACAAGATACGTGCTTTACCCCATTTGGGGTGCAAGTCGATGACAACTCAATCGTTTGCCCTGGCAAGAAAAGCGATTGAGCTCCCAAAGCCACTTTATTCGCCCAGATAATATTTGCACCGCACGCCCCCTGCTGGGACAATAACGCGCCTTAATCTTGGCCATCAAATGAAGCAATCGCAGGAGATACAGATGCCTTCTCGTAAAGAGCTTGCCAATGCCATTCGCGCATTGAGTATGGATGCCGTTCAAAAAGCCAACTCCGGTCACCCAGGCGCCCCCATGGGAATGGCGGATATCGCCGAAGTGTTGTGGCGCAGCCACCTCAAGCATAACCCGAACAACCCCAAGTGGGCCGACCGCGACCGTTTCATTCTGTCTAATGGCCACGGCTCCATGCTGCTGTACTCTCTGCTGCATCTCTCCGGTTATGACCTCTCCATCGACGATCTGAAAAACTTCCGCCAGCTGCACTCTCGCACCCCGGGTCACCCGGAGTACGGCTATGCACCGGGCATCGAAACCACCACTGGCCCGCTGGGTCAGGGCATCACCAATGCCGTGGGCATGGCGATCGCCGAAAAGGCCATGGCCGAGCAGTTCAACCAGCCGGGTCACGACATCGTTGACCACTACACCTACGCCTTCATGGGCGACGGTTGCCTGATGGAAGGCATCTCCCACGAGGCTTGCTCCCTGGCAGGTACCCTGCAACTGGGCAAGCTGATCGCATTCTGGGATGACAACGGTATCTCCATCGACGGTCACGTTGAAGGCTGGTTCACCGACGACACCCCCAAGCGTTTCGAAGCCTACGGCTGGCACGTCATCCCGGCCGTGGACGGTCACAGCCCGGAAGCCATCAATGCCGCCATTGAAGCGGCCAAGGCCGAGACCGGCAAGCCGACCCTGATCTGCTGCCGCACCATCATCGGTTACGGTTCACCGAACAAGTCCGGTTCTCACGATTGCCACGGCTCACCGCTGGGCAGCGACGAGATCGCCGCCGCTCGTGCCTTCCTGAAGTGGGACCACGCGCCGTTCGTCATTCCGTCCGACATCGCCGCCGAGTGGAACGGTCAGGAGAAGGGTACCAAGCTGGAAGCCGACTGGGCTGCCAAGTTTGCCGCCTATGAAGCCGCTCACCCGGCGCTGGCTGCCGAATTCAAGCGTCGCACCGCAGGCGAGCTGCCGGCCAACTGGGCCGCTGAATCTGCCAAGATCATCGAGACCCTGCAAGCCAACCCGGCCAAGATTGCGACCCGTAAAGCGTCCCAGAACTCTCTGGAAGCCTTCGGCAAGCTGCTGCCCGAGTTCATGGGTGGTTCCGCTGACCTGGCCCCGTCCAACCTGACCATGTGGTCCGGTTCCAAGTCGCTCACCCCAGAGAGCGCGGCAGGCAACTACATCCACTACGGTGTGCGCGAGTTCGCCATGTCCGCCATCATGAACGGTATCGCCCTGCACGGTGGTTTCATCCCCTACGGCGCCACCTTCCTGATGTTCATGGAGTACGCCCGCAACGCCCTGCGCATGGCCGCCCTGATGAAGCAGCGCGCCATCTTCGTTTACACTCACGACTCCATCGGTCTGGGTGAAGATGGCCCGACTCACCAGCCGGTCGAGCAGATCGCCTCCCTGCGTCTGACCCCGAACATGAGCACCTGGCGCCCATGTGACCAGGTTGAATCCGCCATCGCCTGGAAGCACGCCATCGAGCGTATGGACGGCCCGACTGCGCTGATCTTCTCCCGCCAGAACCTGCCCCAGATGGACCGTACCGCCCAGCAATTGGCCGATGTGGCCAAGGGTGGCTACGTGCTGAAGGATTGCGCCGGTACCCCGGAGCTGATCCTGATCGCCACCGGTTCCGAAGTGGAGCTGGCCGTGGCCGCCTATGAGCAGCTGACTGCCAAGGGCCGCGCCGTGCGCGTGGTTTCCCTGCCGGCCACCGACGTATTCGACGCCCAGTCTGCCGAGTACAAGGAGTCCGTCCTGCCGTCCGGCGTCACCAAGCGTGTCGCCATCGAAGCGGGCATCGCCGACTACTGGTACAAGTACGTCGGTTTCGGTGGCAAGATCATCGGCATGACCACCTTCGGTGAGTCTGCACCGGCCGAGCTGCTGTTCAAGGAATTTGGCTTTACCGTGGAAAACGTGGTTGCGACCGCTGAATCCCTGTAATAGCTGATTGCTTTGTATAGAACTGAAAAGCGCCTCCCTTGGGAGGCGCTTTTTTATAAATTAATAAAGCAGNCGTAGATTTTCCTCATGACATACCGTGCCTTATGGCTGGCACTGACAGCCATCATGCTTGCCGCCTGTACTTCCACTACGTCATTCACTGACGCCGAGTTATCCCAAGCAGCAACGCAGGGGGATGGCCGAGCCCAATATGAGCTGGCTAAACGTCTGGCAAACCAGCCCGATTACCCCAACGCCATGCACTGGATGCAGCAAGCTGCAGAGCAGTCAGGCCCCTTGACCGCCGATCAGCAGACCCGCGCGAACGCCGCATGGCAGGTAGGTGACTGGTATCAGGCTGGGCTCGGTGAGCCTAAAAATCCGGCACTTGCCAATCAGTGGTGGCAACGATCTGCGCGTCTTGGTAACACCCATGCCAGCTATCGGTTGGGGCTGATGTGCCAGGAGCAGCATCAAGGCAAACTGGTGAATGAATGCCTCGACTGGTTCGAGCAGGCTGCCAAGCGGGAGCATGCCGAGTCACAGTTAGTCCTGGCCCGGTGGTACAACAAACAACCGGGGGCTGATGCGGACGCTATCAAGTGGCTAGAGCGGGCAGCCGAACTGGGCAACCGTGATGCCCAGTTCCTGCTGGGTGAGCGATATGCGCAAGGTAAAGGGGTTGCTAAACGACCAGATCTCGCCCAAGGCTGGAATGACAAGGCTGCTGCCCAGCAGCAACCGGACGCTTTGTTACTGCAAGCCAAACAGGCCACCCCCGCCAATGCTTTCGCGGCCTATCAACGAGCAGCCAATGCGGGCTCTGCCGAAGCTGAACTCTGGCTAGGTATGGCTTATCTGGCAGGGAAACAGGTTCCCACAGATCCTGCCTTGGGACGTTACTGGCTGGAGCTTGCTGCTGGTCATGGTTCCCACGAAGCCGAGTACCAACTGAGCTTGCAGCAGGTAGACCAGGAGCAGCAGATCCACTGGTTAACGCTGGCCGCTGACGGTGGCGTAACCAAGGCGTGGTTTGAGCTGGCGGAGCTACAGCATAAGCAAGGGACACTGGAACAAGCGAGAGCCAGCTATGCCAAGGCTGCTCAGCAAGGACACATGGCAGCGCAATATACCTACGGTGAAATGTTGCGTTTGGGGCAAGGGGGCAAAGAGAATTACGCACTGGCCCTTAAGCAATATCGCTTGGCAGCCCAGCAAGGTGATCGCATGGCTCAATACCGAATGGGAACACTGCGAGAGGAAGGCTTGGGGGCCCCGCGTAACCGGATACATGCTTACGCCTGGTTGTCACTGGCCGCCACAGAAGCTATGTCTGAAGCAGTACAGGCTCGTGACGAGCTGGAGGCTGTAATGACCAAGCCAGAAGTCAAACAGGCTCAAAAACTGTCGGAGCACTGGTTTGGAACAATGTCATCAACCGTCAAGAAAAGCTAAAAAAAAGAACATAGAAGGAAGCGGCCAGATGGCCGCTTCCTTCTTATTCAGTTGGCAAATCACCAGCCACAAATTCAGCCCAAGCATCCATCATGGGTCAATTTTGAGCCAGTCCGTCCGGTGGTAAGCTGCTTCTGCCTTGTTCTGCATGAGATGCGTGAAGTATGCTCAGCCAAATTTCTGGGGGGCTTTGTTAGTTATACCGAGCCCGAAATCTGATACGAAAATTGTGGGTAGTTGTCAGAGGTCATAGGGCTGTATTGAGCGCTCCCAGCTACGTTGGCATTGCCTCTTCACTATGGACTCAGTCATCTGTTGTGATACAGCAGCGTAGAAAGAGCACTCCTCTAGGGGCTGGATACATACGGGGCTTCAATGCTGGAGAGGGTCATGCCGCTTTCCTGCATTCCCTTTCTTTAAATACCTTAACTCTCGCGTAAATCCGGGCTCCGGAGCTTGAAGATACAACCCTTGGCTACCAACTCGTCCCGGTTTGCCAGCACCAGCGGGTAGAGCAGCGGATGCTGTTCGTGATCGCCGTTATAGCTCACTTGCATGCGCTCCAGCGCGTAATGCATCAAAGGGATGCGCTGGTTGAGCAGCAGCTTGCCATCTGGCATGGCATAGTCACTGGCAATGATGGCCTGTTGTCCTGCGCTGAGGGTTGGATTGGGGATGACCACCGCAGTGACCTGGGTGTTCCACTCAAGATCCTGATCCCGGCCGTGAGGGGAGGTATCCAGTAGCTCAGATTCCCCACGAAACCGGCTCATCACAAAATCCAGATACACCCCTTTCTTCTCGCAGTAAGCGCGAACGTGCCAGCGGATCCCGTCATAGACCAGGGTATGGGGCACGATATTGCGGCCGCTCTGCTCCTCTGAGCTGAGGGATACGTAATCGACATCGACCCGCAACTGACCACGAGCCGCTTGCACCAGACCCCGCACAATCTTGGGGTCGATATGGCGGTTGGGTACATCCAAGATCTCGATATGGCCGTAGCGCAAATCCATCAGCGGCAGTGTCAGCAGGCCCGCTTCATGTTGGCGTTGGTGCTGTTTTTCACGGTGCAACAGCATCAGGTACTCATCTACTTTTCCTTCACTAAAGCGCGGCACAAACTGCTCGGTCGGTTTGTATCCCTTCAGGCTTCGGTCATAGACTAGCCCCTCTGGTGAGTGATTTGTCAGGTAGTGGTTGATATCCCGTGATGCTTGCTGGCGGCCGATATTGAAGGCAGTCATCAGGTGATTGGTGGTCAGCCGTCCTTCCCATTGCAACACGATCTCTAGCAGGCGAAAGCGCAGGGTCTGATCCCAAGTAAGCTCTTTGGGGGTCATATGTGCTCCAAAATGCGACATGTGTATGTAACCAGTATCGGCATGAGTATACAGGCGACATATACTGAGTTAATCACAGTGTGGTGAAAAAGATTGTGCTGTCTGTACCACGTTCTACCAGCATATTGCCGAAGTGCTGCTCAACTTCGGTTGCTCTCACAATCACAAGGTCATGTCTGGCTTTGCCGCCAGGCCCTATACATCAATGAATTCGGGATGGTGTAGCACGATTAGGTGCAGTTATTTAGTACAAAGGTACCAAGCTGATAAATGTGGTGGAGACTCAAAAGGATGCAGATGAAGGGATAAGGCAGAGGACATTGCCACTCTATTCTACGGCTTACCAGAAATGAAGGTTGAGCTTATTCAGGTGACTGCTTGATGGACTTTCAGAATAAAATACCCTTCGCAATCAAGATCGAGACCGGTGCAATTGTCTCGGTCGATGATGTTGAAAGAGGACTTGCCGCCGGTTGTCATTGCCCCAGTTGTAAAGGATTGCTTGTTGCCAGAAAAGGTGAGCACAACCGTCACTGCTTCGCGCATTACCGCGATAGCAAGGAAAAATGCCTTTACGCCTTTGAAACCAGTGTGCGGTTGATGCTGCTCTCTAAGCTGGAAAGTGTCGTTAAGCTCAATACCCCTGCCCATTACACCCAGTTTGATGGGGTCAAGGCACTGGTTGCTAAGGCCCATGCCGATATAGGCGTTCAATTTGTTCCGCAAGCTGAGACCCATGGTGTCCCGGCAGGGCTCTTTCAGCTGGTATCGCGGCCAGACTTCCGCCTTGCCTTACACTTTCCTGCCGCGCACGAGCCTGTAGGGTTGTACCCGCTGTGGCTTGGGCGATTCATTGCCAAACACCCTAAAACAGGCGTTTTGGCTATTCGTTATAGCCAGTTTGGCGACCGGATGTTCGATAAGTCTCGCCCTGCAGGGATGGACACGACGAGTTTGATGTTGACGATTCTCAGCGAAAATCCCAACTGCCTGTATTGGCTCTATCACCCACGCGAGGAGATGGAGCTGATCTCCCTGGAGCAGCTTGCCGAACAGCGACGGCAAGAGGCAGAGGAGAAAGCCAGACAGCAGCAACTAAAACAAGAACAACTGGAGGAAGCGCGGCGTCAGTATGAGGCAAAGCAAAGGATGCAACGCGAGCACCAAGCGGCGATTACGGCTCAGATGAAATTGGCTGAACAGGAGCGCACCGCCCAGAGAGCACGGGACTATGTCGCACGGGTAGCGCAAGACAGTGACAAGACCAGCAATGGGGGGCAGTATCCACGATCTACGCCGACCGCGTGCCGTAATTGCCAGCTACAGCACCAACGCCTTGATGCTGACGGCTACTGCTATCGCGAGGTTTGCATCAGATCTCGTGCGAAACGAATAGCAAGAACTGTAAAGGCAGAAGCGTCTACACGGTATTCCTACGCCAGCATGCGAGGTGGCACAAATGCAAGCAGCACAACCCAGAAACAGACCAGTCTGGTAGCCAGTCCGCAACCTGTGAGCGACACACAACGCCAGTGGTACTCCTCTATCAAACTGGGTTCTTGTCCTCACTGCGGGGGCGATAGAGGCAATGGCCCGAATGGCTGGTGGTGTGAGAAGTGTAAATAACCCTTTGAATGAATCGGCCCTAGTTCAATCGGTTGAACGTGATTGTCGGGACCCATTGGTTTATCTGGCCAACAGATAATTGTTTTGGGATATATTCATTCCCACAATTATGAAAATACTGCGATTGCACTGCGCAACGTAATTGATGGAACTGAAACGATGCCGCTTCCCGATATAGATTTCAATTTAATTCGCTCCCACCGGGGGAATCAGGCTAACGCCTTTGAAGAGTTGTGCTGCCAACTCGCAGGTGACGAACTATTGTCCCCTACTTGCGTCCGCTTTACTCGAAAGGGGCCTGGAGGCGATGGTGGCGTAGAATGCTTCGCTGTCCTGTCTGATAGGACCGAGACTGGTTGGCAGGTGAAATACTATTGGGACGTTGCAAACGCGATACGTTCGCTTGATGAATCCCTAAGCAAAGCGCTTATCAAGCATCCAAAGATGACACGGTTCATTGCGTGTCTTCCATTTGATCTATCCGACTCTCGCAAAACTGGCGCCATAACTGCGCAGAAACGATGGGATAACTGGAAAAACGAGAGCATCGCCACGGCTAGTGCGTCGGGCCGGAAGATCGAGATCGATCTTTGGGGCGCCTTTGAACTCAAAAAGCGCCTTACTGCATCAACTCCTACCGCTGCGGGCCGAGTTGCCTATTGGTTCAATCAGACTCTGTTAACTATCGAGTGGTTTCGCAAGAGTTTCGAACGTGCCCGCACGGAACTTGGTGAACGTTATAGCCCCGATAGCCACATCTATCTGCCGATTCGGCGTGTAATCGAGGCCACTACGAGGGATCCCTTCCTCTTTACTGAACTGGCTGCATTCGGTGAAGACATCAAGAAGAAACTGGCCGAGACCAATCAAGCTGATACCGCAGCAGTCACTGCTTGCAACGATGCAATCCAGGCCCTCGTTCAGATTGCCTCAATGCCAAGCGGGCCGATCCCGATAGTTAGATTACGTGAAACGCTTGAGATGGCCAGGGATGCGGTTATGCCTTGGTATAGCACGCAGAGGGACACAATTTCCTCGAGCCAGCCCAATGCGTTAGCGAACGCCATTTCGAACCTGTTATCAGCCATCAATAACGTATCCCATGCACTGGCAGAGCAGCACTGGAAACATGTCGATACCCGCGCGCTATTGGTTATTGGAGAGGCAGGCTCAGGCAAGTCACATCTCTTAGCCGATATCTGCGATCACGTCATTGAGACAGAGCAACCTGCCGTTATGGTTCTAGGTAAGAAGTTGCCGGATGGAGAACCTTGGGAAGAGATCATGAAGGATCTAGGTCTTCCACGAGATCTCCCAGCCGAGAGCTTCTTGGGGGCGCTCAATGCTGCTGGCCAGGCTATGGGTGTTCGTGCCTTGTTGATGATTGATGCTCTCAACGAAAAAAATGGTCAGGCTATCTGGCCTGAACGCTTGGCTGGGTTGGTGCATGACGTAGACCGGTTTGAGTGGATTAGCCTGATTCTATCTTGTCGCTCGACCTACGAGCGCTTAGTCATTCCTGATGAGCTTGATGAAACAACACTGCCGAGGGTCATGCATGAGGGGTTTTCGGTACGGCAGGCGCGGCTGTATCTCAAAAAACGGGGGATTTACTTGGCTGAAGAGCCCAACTCAATCGAGGAGTTTGAGATACCGTTATTCCTGCGTATATGCTGCGATACGCTTCAACTTGAAGACCAAGCAATTCTGACGAACAGACTCGGTGGCGTTACAGCGGTATTCAAGCTGTATACCGAAGCCGTTGTAAAACGGGTAACCAAACAGATAGACGTTGTGCCTCAGCGCCGCTTGGTAGAGCGCGCCATCAAGGCTCTCGCGCAGGAAATGGCAGACACAGGCCGTGAAGAAGTAGCCAGTAGCCGTGCTTACGACATCATGTCCGAGTTCTTTCCCCCCACGAATCCAGTTGGACAAGACCTTCTCTTTCAACTTCAAAACGAGGGCCTATTAACAGCACAACCGACTTATGAGGACGATGCAGAGGAGGAGTATAGTTTTACCTTTCAGCGTATGAGTGATCATGCCATTGCCAGCAGTCTCCTAGATCGCAGTGTTGTATGTGGTGATACAACAACAGCCTTTGCAGCAGATACGCCGCTTCGTAGAGCCGTCATGGACTTGTATTCGCCGATTACGCCCGGTTTACTCGAAGCTCTTGCCGTACAACTGCCAGAGCGATTTGGTGTTGAACTAACTGATATGCCGGACTTGCCTGAACCATGGGCTGTATCGGGGGCTTTTGAAGAAAGCCTGCTGAATCGCAGCAACAAAAGTTTCAATGAGCGTACTTGGACGTTGATTGAAGAGGTGGGTAGTGCTCGGCTGCGGTTTGAGACCATGATTGCGCTTTCGACTGACCCTGAACGAGATCACAATGCTGAATTCCTAGATAAGGAATTACGCGCTTTACCCATGCCTCAACGAGATGCTGTCTGGTCGACGCATTTGGCCGATCCCAGCAAACGTGCTGAGCGCCTCATCGATTGGATACACGAGGCTGATCAGGATGCGATTCGTCCCGAACGAGCAGCCTTGGCGGGTCTTCAACTTTGCTGGTTTCTGACCACCTCGGCACGGACGGTACGCGATACCGCCACCAAAGCCCTAGTGGTTCTCCTGGCCAGTCGTCCAGAGTTGGCAAGCGCCCTATGGCTGCGTTTTAAGAACCTCGATGATGCATATGTTACCGAGCGTCTGGTTGCTGCGATCTATGGTGCTGCCATGCAGGGGCGCTGGAGCGCGAATGGGCTTTTCTTCGTTGCCAAAGATCTTCATACAGACCTTTTCGCCAGTGTCGACTTTCCAGCCAATATCTTGACCCGCGATCACGCACGAGGCCTTGTTCGATATGCTGAAAGCCAGGGAGTTCTACCCGAAGATTTCGATTCCTATCTGATCAACCAGCCTTACGGGAGTGCTTGGCCTATAGAGTACGTCACAGAGGAAAAAATCGAGTCTTATGAGCGCGATGAGATCACAAGATCCACAGTCTTCGATGGAGACTTTGCTCGCTACCAACTCGACTATGCGGTCAATGATTGGAGTGCTGCCGCCAAGTGGTCGGGACCTATTCCTACAGCCAGGGATCTTGCGCAGCGCTGGTTTGATACTTTCCGTATAACGGCATCACCCGAAATGCTAGCTGCTCATAAGGCTCTCCTGGACGTAATGTTAGAAGCAAGCGATGACAACTATTGGAAGAGGCGTCCGTTCGTTGACAAAGCACTGGCGGTTTTCCGAGCGAGTGTTGGTGAGCAGATATTTGCACAATGGAGCGCAGAGGCATCAATTGGGTGCCGAGCGGGAATGTTTCAACGGGTTGTCCATCAACTTGATAAGCCTGCTCAGTTCAATCTCGCCTGGGCGAGGCGCTGGGTGTGCAAACGAGCCCATGACCTCGGGTGGTCCGAAGGACTGCACGGTGACTTTGATGCCTCCATTAGGAACGATCGCCATACTCATGCAGTTGAGCGCATTGGCAAAAAATATCAATGGATTGCGCTTTATGAGCTCTGCGCAAGGATGACCGATAATCTTCAGCCCTTGCCGGGTCGAGACGAAGCTGGCGATATTATGCGTCTGCGCAACATAGATCCATCTTTGCTGGTAACGCAGACAGAAGACGATGGTTGGCGCCGTTTCGAGGAAGCCAGCTTCTGGGTTCCGCCGGCGCCGGATTTAAAGTCTGTGACGGCGGATCAAGCCTTAGATTGGCTGAGCAACAATCAGGACATGTTTGATGGCCCGGATAACATTGAGGTTACCAACCCAGCGGATGCTGGACGGTGGCTAGTACTTAATGGATTTGAGGCTTGGCGTGGAGGTAGTGAGACCATAGAACGGGAAACTTGGCGTCGGCTTGCGTGCTTTGTAGTTAGAAAGGTCGATCTCAGAACTGCCTTGGCACTGGTAAAGTGCAACCATTTCCAGAGCGATGACGATGTGCCTTCGGCCCGCAGTGGCGGACTTCATTCCTATTTGGGTGAACATCCTTGGGCATGGCGTGCAGACGATGGCGAAGAGGGCCCCGATAATGAATGGATAAGAAGGTGGCACCCTTATGGTGCTATAAAGAAAGCAGTTAGTATTCTCCCGACAACAGCAAAGTATCTGGCAGAAGCCTCAGGCTACGACGCATCGATTAAACAAAGCATTAATCTTCATCTTCCCGCAAGTTGGTTGATGGATGGCCTTGGTCTGCGCCTCACCGATGGCGCGACAATCAAGTATGTTAGTGCGGATGGCGTCGTTCGCTTCATGGACCCTTCAGTTGGCATGACCGGACGGAGTGCTGCACTAATCGACCGCGAAGCTTTTTTAGCATTCCTGAAGCAAGAGAAGCTTGTTGCAATCTGGGCTCTGGCAGGTGAAAAAAGCGTGTATGGTGGAAACCATAACGATGGTTTTGGGGGCCGATGGACATTCACTCGCATTTTCCATTCTCATGGCGATGAGATAATCGCTTTGGATCGCTATCAAAGTTTCGATGCGCCCAGTCCAAGTCAACTTACCGCACTCAAACAAACACCAGAAAGCTATGCCTAAGTGCATTAAATTACAAAAAAATGAAGTGGTTAAAGCAACCTTTGCTGTGGTTTATACGACCACTTACGCAGAACAATTTACAATCTCCGTCATCCATTCAACAATAAAGGTCGTCAGGGAAAGAATTTGAGAGGTCAAGCCATTACTGTGCGGAATGCTTATCGAGAATTTCGAGCTCGTATCATCTTTGGCTTGAAGCTGCCTCAGTTGCGGAATTGCAGATATCCATTTGGGGGGGGTAGTCAAATTCAGCAGCTTCGGGGGCGTATCACTGCGTTTCGCGAGCATCTTGTGTTTCACGGTGAGCGAATGCTCAAGTGTGAGCCGGAAATTGAGCTGTTTTTGCGTATGGCACTGCGTATACCAAGTGGAATACCATTATTACCTACGAGGGCCGCAACGTCGGGGCAGTATTTGATGCTCTTTCTACCATCTAGGGTCAATGTACAGAGGGCGCGACTTCTGCTTCAACCGGTTGGTACATTCGAAGGAAGGTGCCTGATTTTTAGGTTGCAAATTAAACGGACAATTTTAAACCCAGATTACTTTAGCCCTTCCTTAGATTTCGCGCTTCGCAAGTTACAAACACCTCGAACTCGCGAGGTGTTTCACCGCATTGGTTTTGTAGATATCAGTCTGATGCAGGCCTGTTATCAATTGGGCGAGTACCGGATGGATGAGGTAAATCGCATAGCCCGTGAGGTGGATCAAAGGATCAACGGAATGATCGTTCTTACCCTAGTCAACTTAGGGGTAATTGATTCTACAGATGTCTTATCTCAGTTACCTAAGCGCAGTAATTCGCGCTACTACAGTGACGAGCAGTTGACCCTGAATGAGGTATCGCAATTTCGTCAGGTCATAAAAGTGCTACAGGATTCCGGTGTAGCACCGCAAGTTATTGTTCAGCTGGTCAGGCTAGATGTGAAGGATTTCGATCCGCAGCGGCTCAAGGCCACGGTGGAAATCCTTCAACTCAACAGTCCCGAGCTCTCTAAGCTGTTGCAGACGCTAGGCGAGCAGGTGATGCTAATACAGCCGGAACGCTGGGCATTCTTAGTTTATGTATTGGGTATTCACTCAGTAGTCGATATAGGGTTATTTAAGTGTCTGCTTGATTCTGGGCAGACACCAAGTAAAAAATTAGCATTGGAGTTGCGGGCGGCTGGTGCCGATGTCACAGCGCTAGCAGCCTGTCAGGCTCTCATTCTGGCAGCAGGTGTTCGAGAAGATAGAACGCCTGCTGCCACCACTAAGTTACAGCAGCTTTTAGCTGCGCCACATTTGTTCACCTTTGCCCAGTTGGCATTGGCTGAAGACTATCTTTTAGCAGAACGTGATTTGATTTCCTTTCTTCAAGTGTTGGTCAAGCATGGATATCGGGATGCACAGAGTGTCCTGGCCTTTCAGCACTGCTATAAGCAGCTCAGAGCGGATCAGCTTGATAGTTGGCTGAATATTGCCGGAGAGAGAGCTCATGATCAGCCTGTAGCAACGGTCGTGGAGTGGGTTGCTCGGGCTGGCAGGGGAGGCTATACAGATTCTTTCAACTACCTTTTGAAGGCGGGAGAGTTGCGTACCTTCACGCATCTGAAGCAGGCACTAAAGCTCGCTCCACTGGGCGCAACTCTGCTGCGTTATGTGCGAGAAGAGCGTGGACTATATGGCCTTTCAGCCTTGCTGAAGTGGTATCACAATGATGCGCCGGGTATCAAAGATATTCGACTCTGGAGTGGAGTGAATGCTGTAAGTAAGATTTTGTTGGACGATGCGTTTGAACGCAAAAACTTCAAATTACTGAAGAGTAATCTGGATTTTGTTGAGTCTGTTATCGACCAGCAAATTGGTGCTGTATTAGGCCCCTTTCCGGTTTTGGCTGACGACGAGATGAATGAAGCTTACCACCAGAAACGTCGTCGTATGCACGAAGAGTATAGGAGCGAAGTTGCTCCTAGACTGAAAGTCCTACTCACAGAAACTGGTGGCGTACTTGTGTTGAGTATACTCGATCTACTTGGATCTCCAGTGGAGGAGATACGTACCCGGATTGCTCAGTTTGCACCGGAGCTCAGCAAGCTTCTTACTGGTAATGGCCCCACGAGGGCGGAGCTGAGTGACCTAGAAGCTGATCTGATTGCTTTAGTATATCGGACCACATCGAGAACGGTTCGTGATAATTGGCATCGGGTGATTAGACGGGAACCAGACGTTAGTTGGCTTGCTACAGGCACCCCCTATTCTATGAGTTGGGGTCAAACGGAGCAGCAACTGGATGAGTTGATTGATCTACGTGGCCTCCACGCTCTGAAGGAGGCCACGCAGTTTGCAGTAAATTTCACAAGTAGTCGGCAAAAGGATATGTATACAGCATGTCGCTACCTGAGTCCGAAGAGGTTGCTCGATCCGGCTGCTGATGTCTGGTCGCTGACTTCGCATCTAGGCGTGCTGATGGCAATCGCTGGAGATGACTCGAATGTGTGTGTTTGGTTGGATCAAAGAGTCAAAGGGATCGAACAGATTGCCGATCCCGGCCTGCTCACTTCCCAACAGGTAGACTCCCTTCATAAGTTATTCGATGTTCAGTTGGGGGATGCTCTGGATGTATTTGAGATAGATTTCGTCGAAAGTTTGTTAGATACAGATGCATCGCTCTTGGCTTCCCGGCTAGGCATGCACTATACCGCTGACTCTCTTTCTGCTAAAGATGCTCTCAGGTTAACATTGACGAACACACGTGAAACAGTGTTACGCGTGTACCGCCGCTGGGCAGCAAAACAGAAGAAGCGTTTTGATCGGAAGAAGAATGTGAAAGAGGCCTACACGACAATGCAGGCATTTGTCTCGAAGTCTCCGGCAGCCTTCTTCGCTAAGGAGGCCGCTGGCATTTGTACGCGTGGAAATACTGCTATGTGGCAGGAATCGAGACATGCACACTTACTCGTTTTTGCTCCAGACCAGAAGTGTCTGGCTGGTATGGCCTTGCTCTATTTCGAGCGTGTACCTGCATTAGATGCTGACAGAGATACATTGATTATTCGAGCGATTAACCCGATGGAGGATTTCCTCGCATCGCACGGAGAGTCTTCGATCGTTGATAGTTATTTTGATGTAGCCATTAGTATTGCCCAGGAGCATGATTTGACGGCTGTAGCTTTTCCCTGCCCTATGGGAATGCATTTGATGTCGAACCATCAGAGCATTGAGAACGACATCAATGAGCGATTCATGAAGCGTGCACGGACTTTCATTGAGTGGAATATGGAGACATCGTCCACCATCTGGTTGACCCAACCGCGCAAGGTGGCTGCAGAGTTCTATGCCTACGAAGCGGGTGAGGTTCTTGTTGAAGAACTATTTGTGATCTGGCATGCCAAGGAACGCGAAATCGGGCTTGCTGTAGCCTAGCAATTTATAGGGATTGCATAATTCAAAAGCGAGACAGCCATATTTGTGACGGTCTCGTTAAATTGATCATTTATCGAAGAGATTGGAATAGTTACAAGTAAGAAAAAGTTTGTAACTGATGATAAATTGTTTTATGTCGGTTGTGATATTTTAATATTGTCATGGTTAATTTAGAGTTGTTAGTAATTGCAATGCTGAGATGAAAAATATTATTTAATACTCATATTTAGTAGTAGATGATAGAAAATTACTTCCTGATGATTACGGTAACGACGTTCCATACCCAGCCATAGGAGATCTGTGTTACGCTGGACTTCAACGTTATGACAAATTTCCAAGTCAATACTGAAGCCTTTGTAATCTTGATTGGTAATAAAATCACTATATCCGCCAATCAGTCCAGCAAAATTACTGACGTCACAATATGCTACTATAAAAATAGGACTGAGTGATTCGTTATCATATCCAGAAATTTTGTTAAGATGGTCGGCAATAACTGTTTTATCTATGGAAAAAAGCCTAAACGCTTCAAAGATTGCAATTCGCTTGTTTTTTGCATCGGTGATGTAACCATCAATTTCACCAGGGGTTTTACCGGATGCTGATTGACCTCCGCGTTTTTGATCCCTAAATCCAATACGAGCCTCGGCCATTCGTTTATCAAACAGCGACGTGAACCAGTCGTTGATTAAGTCCTCTTGGGTGACCCTGGCGTTTACCTTTCCGAGTGGAGTCACTGAATGCTGTTGTAGATTTTTCTTACGCAGTAATAATTCATTAGTTATTTCTAACACTATATTCTTTAAGTATTCATGCGTCGATTTACCATGACTTACGATGGCTACATAGTCTTCAAATTCTTTGGATACGATCTGACTATAATGTTTCGTAAGTTGAGCTGTGCTACGTTGTGACTCCTCGAACATTATCTGGATATACTGAGTTAGAGACTGTTCATGTGGTCTAATTTTGGCAAGTTCATTAATAAGCTCGTTGAGTCCTAGTTCCTCGAGTCCTAGTTCCTCGGATGCCTGCTGATTCAGTTCGAGATAACGATCAACTATTTGCTGTGCGATTAACGATTTTCCTTCCGCAATAAGTATCTTGCAGTATGGATGCAGAACTTCGACCCTGTCCTGCTGATCAGTGTTTAACTGCATCCAAAAGATGCCGGCTTTTGGAGCATCATGAAGCTGCTGATAAATATCTAAAATAGTCGCAATCCAAGGGGATGGCATATGCTCAGGTTCAATGCCGCCGAGGTTGCTCAGGAACTGTGATAAAGACTGCCGCAGTCCCAATTTATCTTTGTTTATTGCATAAAGACTCAAGCATCCTTTGAGCAACATAAAATTGTGGTGGTTGTTTTTAGTTTCTGGATACAGACCTTTCATGATACGTACACATTTTTCTGGATCTTTTTGGCAGTAAGCTGCAGCGATAATATACCGTCTAAAATACTCACATTCTTGCCAGTGAGCTTGATCATTTTCTTGGTAAGGCTGATTGCTGTGGTCGTGTGGTATTGGGAGTCTCCGAGCTTCTTCTGCAAATTTATCAGGAGGGAGCTGGGTCGCGAGAAGGTCCATTAATTGCCATTTGTACTCATAACTCGACCAGACTTTGCGGGCTCTAACAATGTGAGGGTTACTGGTTTTGGCAAAGCGTTCTTGGGCTAAAAAACCCTTTGCGGTAGTTATCAGCTTAGCTGCTAGGTCTTTATGGCCGGTATCACAGGCCGAGACGAAAGCCTTCTCAAGCTCAGAGAGTCCCAGGTCTTCCGTTTCAGGGTTTTGCCGAGTTGCAATAATGTTCTGTAATCGCTGAGCTCGCGCAATAACAGAGCAGCGTTCAAGCAGGACAAATAACTGATCCAAGGGGATAAGTGGTGTGACGCGCTCGACGAGATCGTCATACAGACTGTTCTGGAGCAAGTTGGTGTATGAACAAAATTGCGTCCACAGATCGTATTCCCTAGCATAAAATGTTTCGTTGAACAAATAAGTAGCTTGCTCGCGCGGACCGAAACCCAGAGTACGGACGATTTCAGCCACCCGGTTTGCAATGCGATCCCAATTATTGGAAGTTCTTTGCGGTCGCCCCACACACATCAATATCTGTAGATAGTGTCGAATGGTCGAGGCACACACGAAGTTGTTTTCGCTCGAGTAATTCAGTCTCCTCAGCCAGTCATTACAATTGTTCGATAGTGCGAGAAGTGGGGTCACATCCTCTTGCTCAATGAGCTTGTGCCAAGGAAGAGCCGAAAAAAATGCACTTGGTTCTAGACTACGTCGGTGCCCCTCCAAATTTTCCTCAAATTCTATTTTGTAGTATTTGAGAAGTCCTGTTCTCAACAAGCTGTTTAACGTACCTGTTGGATTGATACCGGTATCCTCAAGATGTTCCATTAACCAGAAACCCAGAAGATATCTATGGTGCTGCTGAGACTGGTTGATTTTAGTTGTTTCGCTTGTTGCCGAGAATTGAGCAAATGCTTGGCCGAGTTGAATGACATGCTGATGGTTTAAACTACCTAACAGGCAGAGTAGAAACTGATACTCAAAATTTTTAGAGAAATCCTTGGTATTCAAGTTGTTACATCTGTCGCCCAATAGGTCTACTACATTGAATAGGCGTTGGCCACTGTCGGACTCTTTCTCGATCGTGCGAAGGTATTCGTGGCAAACTAAATATTGATAGCCTTTGTCAAAGTCCTGAATAAATGGATTATTCTCTCGGCGTGAGTTGGCGGGTGAACGTTGTGAGAGATAAAATAAGGCAATGTCACAGGTAGCAATATTTGATAACAAAAAAATCTTGTAGGTGTTGTTTTCGTATTTTGGTAGTACATTTAACAGTAGATGTTTCAGTATCGGTCGGGAGGCAGCTAGGTCTAGCAGAGCGTCAGTGAAACCCGACGACTGGAGTGTAATTCCCTCTAGATAGATGCTATTTTCAATTGTATTGGATACTAATGCACTGTAGAACTCTACGGGTTCCCGCCAATGCCTAAAATGCTTTCCTTGACGGACAAATTGCAAATTATTTGTGTCATCTTTACAAGGTGATGAACCGTAGGCCGCACTTAGGGTATCCAATGTGGGTTTCTCGAGCTCAATTATGTCTTCATCCCTTGAATGTGTACTCTCATCAGCACCAATTGTGATACCAACATGAACTCTGGTGGGGGTGAGGATACTTGAGAAGTCGTGCTCATTGATGCATTGCTTCCACAAGGTATCTATGGAGAGACTGAGTGCGGCATCTTTATTTAAATAGGATATTAGTTGGTCGTGAAATATATTTTTATCTGAACTGTTAAGATAATCAAATAGCACGGGCATAGCCCAGCTACAATTAACGCGCAGACACAGGATCCATTGCTCGAATGCCTGTTCTGGCTCTAGTAACTCACATAGTTTTAGCCACAAATAGGTACTTACTAGTGAGCTGAAGTTTTGATTACCAGGCAGCAGTTTGAAGTTGCCATTTTCAAGGAGTAGTGCTGGAAGAAGCTCCACTCTAGGTATGTTACCAAAATGTGTCACCAGCAGCCTATCCAGCTCATTTTCGGGCATTGTATAATGTGGTTGGATATAGCCATTCTGGCCATAGCTGATGTCCTTTAGATGCTCAATGGTTTGGATCAATGGGATCAGACTTGGATCAACGTTGTGCACGTTTCCCATTCTCAGGCAGTGTATGGAGCACCAGTTTGTATAAAAAGCTACCAAGCCGTTTTCTTCAAGAAACGAAAGAGGTATATTCCCTCCCACAAATGGAGGCGCTGCACTAGTACATGGCCAAGTTGTCCGCCCAGTGAGAATAGCTTCTACTGTTGGTCTGTCCAACTTGGGAGTTGCTAGGGTGGCGTGGGCTAAAAAAATTGATAGTGCCTTCGCTTGGGTATGATCCGTATATGAATAAAGTCTAGAGCTTCGATTTGTCGTTGCATATCCAGTCAAGATAGATTTGAGGTGCTGCCAGTTTTCCGAATAGTTGCTGTTCATTCTACGTGTGGATTCCATTGCCATTAAATTGGTCTACTATACTGAGCCGTAGGGATTATGGTGTTCCTAAGTCGTCTGAACAAGACCCATATTGTAACGGAAGTGAACTTATTCATAACTTTAAGTGCAACATCTGCTAAAAATCTGGCTGCTTCCCTTGAGTAGTTCAAACACATTTACAATATGGATACGATATAAATAATATTGAGTATCCTGCGGTTGTAAAAAATAGTGAATCCTAATAGTCCGACAGAGGGCTGGTATCATGCCAGTTCTCTGTACTTTGATGCCCCCTGCCTTCGCTGGATTATCTTTACTAATCAGACTTATCTTTCTGATGGATATCCAAGTAGAGATAACCATGAACTGGTGCACAACCTTCTTCTCTATCGGCGAAGAGGCGGTACTATGGCCCTGCATCAAGTAGACGTATTATCCCATTCCTGTGGAATTGATGTCGTCAATCCTGTCTCGGTGAATAGAGATGACGGAACGCTCGGTCTTCGCTGCGGCCATCTCCCTCACGTCATTTTGAATATGAGAAACGCAGGGGTTCACTCGATGTCCTCCTTGAATATCCGCGGCCCTACCATCTTACCAGCGTGCAATCAGGCTCAATCGGTTGCCAGATTATGGACGTCTTCGGCCGGGAACAGCCCAAGGCCTGAGATAGCGGCATGCGCCGCCGCTGGATCATCTGCGAAGAAAATCACAGCCAGATCTTTTCCGGCACGCGAGCAGCAGACGTACAACAGACGTCGTGTGCGTTCGAAAGTTGTCTCTTTGCCCTCAAGACGGTTGGTTTCGTCCCTCTCGGACGGCGGTGTAAGACCGAAAAGTTTCCCGTATGAGAACTGGTTGTGGCGACCTTCCTCGTCATCGATAACTGCCAGGACGCGACTGAACTCGGCCCCTTTGACCCCCTGATGTGTCTCGAAAGGCGACAGATCCTCAATATAGGTCCGGTAGCCCCAGAGTTCCTTAATAGGAGTGTGAAGCAGCTTCTGCAAAGCTGCCACGTCACCTGAGTCCGCAGGGGGAACGGATGCGTTATATTCGGCCATCGCAGTCAGTAGGCGATCATCCAGTCTGAACATCATGCCATCCCGAAGATGCTTCAGTGCCTCGAATACAGCGATAGTTGAGGTCGCTCCGCATGCCTCGGTGAGGGACTTCACCCTTACGCCAAGATCCTTGAGGATCGTCGGCAGGGCATTCTTGCGCACGTGCTCACGCTGAAGAGACGGAGCGAAGCGGCGCAACAGATTCATTACCTCAAACTGATCGTCAGCTCTGCTGGCCATGATCAGCGGTATCAGACACTTCAGAAAGGGCTGTACTGACCAATGCGAGCCATCGTCGAACCCATCCTTGATCCCTGCAGTCGTCTCGTCATGGAACGCCTCGTAGAGACCACCAAAACCGAGACGACTGGCGGCCATGCGGTGCACGATCACTAATACCTTCACATCGGCCTCTCGTTCATCACTAAGCCAGAGGGGATCGGCATGTTGATTGGCTAGCCATTGGCGAGCGGCGGCCAACCGCCTACTCCGATCATCCTTGGGAACGACCAGAAGTTTTGCTGTACCTTGGACGGACTTTCGCTTTTCTCCAACAAGTTCAGTCTTGCCGCCCGTCTGGGTCAAACCGTCGCCGCCAGCCCTGATGTTATTGATGACGTTCAGAACTGCCACAGGACACCGGAAGTTCTCCGGCTTTTCGATGGTTTTCCATCCTGGGAGAGGCTCTATCGCGCCCGCGCCCATGGTGTAAATCTTCTGCATTGGGTCACCGATGAAGCCGAGGCAGAACTTCGAGCCCAGTGTCGCTGATACTGCCTTAAGCGCCTCGACAACATCCGGAGCCGTATCCTGGCTCTCATCTACGAAAACGAACGGGAACTTCTGACCGACGACCCTAGCGATGAGCGTTTGAGATCGGATGAGTTCAGTGGACAGTTTAATCACATCATCGTGCCCCAAAATCCCTTTAGGGTAATCACTGCCGACACCATATGTGTAACGGTCAACAGAGACGATTTTCAGCTTCTGCTCACGGTAACGTTCGATGTTGGCTACAGCCTGGGCCCGAGTGCTCTCCCGCGTCCGGTTCGTGAACGCTGCGATCCTCTCTTCAGTCTCTGCAATTTTCTGATCGAGCCGGCGATCCACCCAGTTCGCGATGTCTGCCTGAAAAGGCTTAAGGGCAGTCCAGAGAAAGCTGTGAATGGTCGAAACATGGAAAAGCAGATCGTTCCCGACATCTCCCCATATCTCGCCGACGGCGACCTCGGTGTAGGTGATACATGCAATCTTCTTTGCCCGTTGGTGAAGGTAGGGCCCGCGTGTTTTTCGTAGATGATCGAGTGCTTTGACGATCGAAGTGGTTTTCCCCGAGCCCGCGCCCGAGACCATGACGAAACCTGTCGAAGCATCATCATCAAGGAGAGCCCGAAGCTCGATATCAGCCGGGGTATCCGGCTTGCCAGCGCGGCTCGTCATTTCGCAGCCCCAGCAGTATTGAGTGCTAAGTCGAGAGCAGGTTCCAGCTTCGTGGCGGCGCTCTTGATCGTGTCGTCGCTGATCGCGACATGAGGGGTGAGCCAATCGAGGCCTTTTTGGATGTAGGCAGGGACAACCCAGCTAGCATCGTTGCTAGCAAGGAGTCCTAGCGCGAAGTTCGTCTTTTTGAAGCTTTCTCCCTTCACCCGTTTATGGATCTTTGCGGCAAGCTCTTCAAGCGACATCGTGGACGATTTGGCCCAGCGGAGTCCGACCTCGTGATGCTCCTTTTTTTGGCACCAGACGAGATTTTCATAGGCGAACGCCTCCTCAAGCGTACGACTCTTGAGCACAAGTGTATCCTTGCCCCATGTCGTATCCACGGGGCACTGATAGGTGACCATCACATGCGCGCCGCCATCCACTGTGGGAGCCTGAAGTCTGTCGTCGGCCGGCGCAGCCAGGAGCTCATTGATCAACGACTTTCCCGGAAGCCACTGGCGCAGGGTCTGGTTCGCCGTGATTGCACCGGGTGTGTCTGCGGGACATTTCGACCTTGGCTTGGGCTTTTTCTTACCTTCTGCATCTTGGCCCTCATCATCGTCATCATACTCTTCTTCCGCGTCTTCCTCCGTTTGCGCCGTTTCAGCGGCAGCGCCGTATCCTGCTGCCGCTTTTTCTTCCCTCTTCGTCGATCCTGGATGCACGCTGTCGAGGTCGGTTATGATCAGTGTTGGCAGACCGAGGAACTCGATCAACTTGCGGAATCGGTAGGCAAAAGCGCCACCCACTTCAAGAATACTCAGATAGGCCGCGCTGAGCTTCTTGGCGCCGTGCGCAATCATCAGTGGCAGGACGAGACGCTCAACATTTCCTTCAACCAGAATGGCCGCATCCGCAAAGAAGAGGTCGCAATGCGTCAGCTTCATGTAGCGCTGAAGGAAATCCCGGTCGGGCTCGTTCTGATCGTAAAAAACCGACAGGTTGAAAACGGCTGAGCTCTGCTTTGCACCGGTCTCCGATGAGCGTCTGAAGTAACGGAGCGGCTGGAAGCCGCGCTCATAGAGAATGTGCGGCGAATGTGTGGTGATCACAAATTGCGTCGCATAGCCGTCACCACCCGAGGGTGGAATCAGGTCGGTTAGTTTGCGTACGAATGCCTGCTGGAGCTGGGCATGCATGTGCGCCTCTGGTTCCTCGATGAAAATGAGGTGGATAGGCTGTCGCTTGTCTTCTTCGCCTTCCTCGGTGGTGGACCAAGCCGCATGGAGGTCTAGGAGTTCAACGCCCATATAGATGAGGTTTTTGAACCCAAGCCCGTTATAGCTGTCTGGGAGCGCGAGAGCTTCCATTTCGGCAGTCGCCTCTTCGAGGAGGTAGTGAACTTTCGCCTGTTGGTCGCCCATGAGGCGCTCTAGATTTAGTGCCGATCGGATCTCTAGTGTGGGGTTTGCCAGACCTGGGTAGCCGAGCTTGCGGAGCGATTTGAATGTGTCGCTGAATACGTCGGCAAAGTGCTTGGTGAGCTGATCCTCGGAGAGCGCGAGAGCTCTCAGCGCGTTGTGATCGTCATCCCGTTGTTTTTGATTGCGGGTGTAGAATCGGCTCAGGCGTTTCGAGAGGTCTTCGGTTCTTGTCTGAGCGTTCCCGTCGCTCAGGTGGCGTTGCGCGCTAAGGAGGTCGACTTTGATCAGCGAGTTGATGACGGTGTGTCCGGATCGCTCGGCACCACCGATTATCTCTTTGGGCTGATAAGCCACGTCGGCAGTTTCCGCCTTGAGCTGCGCCTCATCCAGAATGAAGTAGCGCAGAGCATATTCATTCTTCAGCTCCCGGGAGAGATAGTCGCGCATGTTGCGCGGCCATGGCTTGTAGTCCTGTCCGTCTTTTTCTTTGGTTTGCGCAAACTTGGCTGCATCAGACGCCTTCGTCCTGAAGTTTGCGAGTGTCTGTGCGGAATCCTTAGCGGAGAACTCGATCCGAAGGCCGACTAGCGATCCTTCCCAAGCGGCACGCGGGAGCAGTTCGACCACTCGATAGAGATTGTCTGCGTCTACGCTGATCCAGACATCAAGGGATATGGTCGGAAATTCGACCTTCGCGTCGGTTGTACCTTCAACTGGAAAGTTTTCGAAATCGGCCCAACAGCTCGCGCAAAAGTCGTGAACTGTAAACTTGTCCTTACCGCCCGAAAGGAAAAGCTCAATCGCATGAGTGGCAGAAGTCTTACCACTGTTATTGGCGCCGACGAAGATCGTCAGGTCATTGGCAAAATCAATACGTGCGTCCTTCAATCTCCGAAAATTTTTGAAGACGAGAGAATGTAGATGCATCTTGTTCGTTGCCTCCCAGCAGCGTGATTAAGCTTCGAGTGAACTATCGCATAAGCACCTTCAGCTTTTCCTAGCTCACGGTCATGATCTTGTCTCCACCTGAGACATGATTTCTACCTTGTCCTAGCTGACTGAGCTGATATATGAGTGTTCAGCCCAACTTAGACTGTCACTACACAGATACAAAGTGGGCTCGCACGAGAATGTGATGTGAACCTAAGGATATTTATTGGAAGAGCGACCAAGGGGGGCAATTGGATTCTTTTTTTGAAAAGATAGACTGGGATAATCCGGTCTGGCTAAAAATCATGGAAGCGATCTTCTTTCCGCAAACGAGGACAACTCCTGAAGCTCTCACCACGATATGATCCAGCAGGTGCTCGTCTACCAACTTCAAGGCCTCCTGGAGCAGTCTGGTAAGCTCGATATTGGCCTGACTGGTCTTGGCAAGACCGTATGGATGGGTGCCGAGGAACAGTCCCTCGTAGGCTAAGCTCCGGTGTTGGTTATCGAGGAACAGAGCTGCAAAAGCTTCGCGATCCCGTGTTTGCAGCAGTCCTTGCAGGGCCAAGTCTTTATCGGTGATGGCAATGCCCTTGGCGAGTTTCTGGCGTGCAACAGCTTGGGCGATGGTAAGCAGTTCGTCGTCGGTGACAAGATCAATCACCCGGTAGGTGCCGGGATCTCCCCGGCGATCAGTTTGTGATGCAACATGATTGTGCTCCATACGCCATCGCCCCACCGCGTCGGATGCGGCAGGGTTGGCGAGGTGTTTGGTTAATGGGTTGGTAAATGTGGTGGTTGCAGGATTGGCTGGCGGTGCTCAGGCCACAAGGGTGTGAGTGGTGTAGTCGTGCAGCGGAATGTAGTAACTGGTGGTTAGCAGGGTGCCGAACTATGTTAGCCAGCGGTGATCCGGGGGGTCGCACAGCCATTGCACCAGTGCGTCAGCCCGTTCGTTTTCATAGCGCAGATAGAGGGCATAACCATCCACCGGCTGGCCTTGGTCATGCACTGCTTCAATCTGGCCATTACGTTCAAGGTAAGCCTCCAGCTCGATGGCTAGCACAGCATTAATTATCTTCAGTCTCCTTGTCGGGGATGGGGTCGCTCTCCACTGCATAGCCGCGATGGATGCAGATGCGCTGCAAGTCGGTAAGAAAGCTTGCCAGCACGCGGGGTTGCTCGATGAGTGGCACGGGCCCTGCTTGGCAATGCCAAAAACAGCGGCGCTTGGGGTCGATACAGATTTCATCTCTCGGCTGGCTCATGGTGTGCCAGTCCTCGGCATTGCTGAGGGAGAGCAGTTGCCACTGCGCCCCAGACCAACGGACTTGCAGGGTGACGGCGCGAGCTTGTGGGCTATCCGGTGTCAGGTGCAGCAGCCAGCGCTGACCACTGCAGGTGGGGGTTAGCTTGGCGCTTGTGGCGACTCGTCCCAGCCACTGACGTGAGTAGTGGGAGAGCGCTAATTCTTGGCTCATAGTGTCCTCCTAATCTCCTGCAACCGTGACGCTGAAGCATTCCAACCGGCAGTAGGCAATGAAGTTGCTTTGCCAGATATCGAACAACTCCCGCACTTCGGCCAGTCGCAACGGTCCCCAGCCCAACATGGTGTGTTCCCCATCGAGGAAGTTGAAATCGAGCTCCTTGCAGAGCTCAGCATCCTGGCCAAGCCCCTGGTAGCTGAAGTCGGTGACGTAATCGAACAGCCAGCCATCGAGCCCACGGATCAGGCGGATCTCGACTGGGTGTACGCCGCCTTGCTCGGCGCTGTAGCCGGGATTGCGAAAGTTGAAGGTCAGTTGGGTTAAGCGCTCAAGATTGAGCTCGGTTTTAGCGACTTCTAGGTTAAGCTGAACCAGCAACGCGTGGGCAACGGGCAGGGCAAAGCCGTCCCGAAAAAAGGGAATGGTCATGGTGTTTCCTCATTGAGTTCAAGCAGGAGGGCCCTCCTGCTTTTTGCTTTGAAGTGCTGGGTCAGTCGTTTAACCAATCCCACAGTTTGCTGACGCCATAGGCAGCAACGGCGCCTACTGCAAGAGGAGCTAACAGTGGGGCTGAAGCAATGCCGGTGATCGACACTACCGTCGCAGCGGCACCACTACCGCCAGCAGTCGTGGCCAGAGTACTGGCAGCAAGCCCTGCGGTTGCACTGGTGGCCGCCTTGCCCAGTGTATGGCGAGCCACTTCGGCTGCCACCACCGTTGCTACAGCGGTCTGCAGCAGCTTGGGGGGATGCTGAACCCCTTCAATGCACCAGGTAACAAATTGCTCGCTAGTGGCAAATGGCTGGCCTTGTTCACCTTCGCTGAGTCGTGCGTAGGCCCGTGTCAGGCTCTCCTCTCGACAGAACAGGCGCATGGCATGGGGCCTGACCTCGATGGCGTTGTGCTGGCTGAATTCAGCCAGGGAGGTCAGCGCCAATTGCCCTGAGTGATCACCGGCAGGAGTTGGTAGACAGTGAATGACCTGGTCATGGCCAACAAAGATCCCGTGATGGTGGCCTTCAAACTGCGGTGTTACCAAGTGATCGCCGATAATGAAATGTCGTGTCATGGGGTGATGAACCTCATCAAGGGTTGGAAATGAAAAAGGGCGTCACCATCACGGTGACGCCCTTTGGCTTTATTTTTTTCTGAGCGGGCTACTTGCCGCCCACGGTGATCTTCAGTGGTTGATGAAACTCAGGGGTAAAGGTTGATATTGGTAGCCGGGTGACCTGGTTGTGAGCGAGCACCTCTGATGCCTGAATAATGGCGATGGACTTGGCCTGCTCTACCTGTCCGCAATCCACTTCAGTAAAGCCACCGCCATAGCGTGTGGCTGAGCTCCCGCCGAAAGGTTCCACTTCTAGTGTTGATTCGGCCAGCGATTTGCCCTTCTTATCATTGAATTGCAGCGTGATGTACAGCCTGCCAAACTCATCGGCCCCACCGCTATCGAGGGAGAAGTGGTACGCGCAGACGCCTTGGTTGGCGTAGACGGTGTCAGTGTGCTGGATAGCGAGGTAGCGCTGATCTTCTGCATGGCTGGCGTTTGCCCAGAGTAGTCCACAAGCCATCAGGGCAGCTATCGAGCATTTGGTTGAAGCGATGTTCATGATTCACCCGTTGTAATAGTCGCAAGTGGAGGTCAACTTTGTGGGCTTGACGGTCCATGTGGCTTTTTGATCCTGCCCACTGTAGATGCTCAGGGTTGAGGCGGAGAGGATAGCGTTGACGAGCTGAGTCCACTCAGCTTGGCTTTTGGCTTTACCGGACAGGCGCTGACCATCGACCTCGATCTCCTCGACGGTGCTTGAGGCATCGTAGGCTCTGGTGTATCTGAGCTCAGAGTGCAGTGGCCAGGTTGCCCCCGGCATCTGGTAGGCGCATTTGATTTCCAGTACGTACCGGGAGTAACCCTGGCCCTGTGTCAGGGCATAGCGAGGGCCATAACGCCCCTCTTCGGCCACCCACTGTGCAGGGGGGCCTTTTGGTGCATCCAGCATCTGAGGCTTCTTGGCATTCTCTTCTGCCTTGCTCCAGGACGCTCCTTTACCCGCTTTGCGTACTTCTCCCCACATCCAGGCATCTAGCGGATAACGCTTGATAAGCCGGTCACTGACCATGACATCGACATTGTTCAGCCGATTGTAGGTATTGACCTCGATACTGGCTGAGGCGCTGCAGGTGCCGGTATCCAGTTTCTTAAAGCTGCGACTGGCGTGTTCGGCAACCAGCAGATCGCCAGTGGCACAGCCCGTTTGGGAGCTGTTGTTGACGAGGGCAAGGTAGTGGCTGTTTTTGTAGATCAGATCACAGGTACGTTTGTTATTACACGCTTGAGCCAAGGTGGTGCCATCACTGTCTTGATAGGACCAGATGTCATGGGTGTTGCTGGCCATGATACTCGGTGCAGTGACTGCCAGGGTGAGCAATGGAACGAGTTGTTTCATGAGAACTCCTATTGGTAGTAAGTCGTAGAGAAGGGGATAACCCTAGTCCGGTGAGATAGGCAGAAAATGCCCAATAGCAACCTTTTGGGTTGATCCTCGCCTTTTGTGGTTCTTCATGTCAACGAGTCCACCCCCAACCATAGGGGTTGGTTGGAGGACTTATGACAGATATCAACTTTGAGCAGTTAGCCAAGAACGTGGGCAAGGCTATTGGGCGTCAGCGTAACCAGGCCGGGTTTACCCAGGAGCAGGTGGCTGAACACCTCAATATCGGGATGGAGGCCGTCTCCCGGATGGAGCGGGGGATTGTGGTGCCGACCGTGGTGCGGCTGGCAGAGCTTGCTCAGCTGTTTGGTTGTGAGCTGGCGGACTTCCTGCGAGAGACCAGTAACCGGCCCACCGAACAGGGGATTGTGCTGAGCCAGCAACTGGCCCGGCTCGATGATGCCGACCGAACCCTGTTGCTGGAAACAGTAGAACGGTTGGTGGAGCGGTTGGCGCGTCCAAGCTGATCATCCGCCATTCACTGGGGAGGGGATGTGTTCCCTTTCCCCAATTTATTGGTGAGCGGACTCCTTCTTGGTTGCGGCCTCTGCGGCGTTCTGGTTGCTTGGCTTTGCGGTGCGTTATGCGAGGCAGTTGACTCCACACTAGCGTTACCCTTCGTCGTTTCTTCGGTGTTGGCTTCGGGATAGAACTCCTCCAGCAGCATCGGCACCTCTTCATCGATATCCTCAAACTGGCCGTTACGCTGCAACTCGCGAGCAGCCTGCTCCATCTGCTCGATGGCCAAGCCTGCTTCTTGGTCACGCTGGGCTGCCTCCTGTGCCAGCCTGACTGCCTCAGTCAGGTTGGTTTCTTCCCGCAAGGTCAAATCCACGTAGTAGACCGGTGTGCGGTAGGACTGTGTAGTGCTCTTGGCTCGTAGCCGCAGGGTGAGCGGCAGATAGCGGGTATGGCCACCGCTCACTGCCTCCAGGTACCTGAGCCGGGCCGCCAGGGTGCGTACCGAGTTGTAGCCGGTGGTGCGGAAGATAAAGCTGCCCAGCTCATCCCCTTGCCCTTCCACAAACAGGTTCAGTCGCCCGTACAACTTACAGCCCTGTTGTCCAGCAAAGGTACAGCGCTCTGGTCCCGAGCAGCTGACCTCCTCCATGCCTTGCGCCCCCACGCGTCTTGCCACCTCCCCATTCCCGACACAGAGCGGCCTGCCGGTTTGCCGGTCAAATGCGCTGTATTCCGCCCGTAGATTCAAGTCGCTATCGTTGAACAGCACCCGCACCGGAATGGCGCGGATCTTGGTCTGCTCCTGTCCTTGGTTATTCTTTTGCGATGAGTAGTGTTGATGCAGGGGATGGAGCAACCATCCCCCCTCTTGCTGTATCTGGGTGGTGAGGGTGAAGCTGTCGTCCTTCTCCGGTACCCACTTATCCTGTTTTTGCACCAGCTTGCCGATGCAGATCCGCCCGATCACGGGCGGGGTTATCGCCAGTCCTTTGATCATGGTGTTTGCCTCAAGGGTTGAATGGTGAAACGGCGCACGCCGGGCACCGGTTTGACGTAACGGGTGAGCAGGTCGGGATGATCCTGACCGAGCTTATCCAGATCCGGTGCAAGCCTGTCTTTGCTGCGCTTCCAGGTGATCTTGCCATTGGCAAACAACCCGGCTGTCGCTTCACCCAAAGTGGCTTGCAGCCGTTGTTTGAGCTGCGACTCCTGCAGCTCGACGTCTTCCTTTTGCTGACGCAATCGCAGCAGCTCGCCAAACAGCTGGTTGAACTCGGGAGAATCGGAGAGATCCACCGTCTGACCATCATCGCGGGGGAAGAGCCAGCTCAGGGCATTGGCAGCATCACTGGAGCCGTCAGGCTCGGGCTGCTGGTCTTGTTGCACCATCTGCCAGAACTGCGCTTCCCGATCGGTGAGATCCTGGATCTTCTCTTCGTCACGCTCGATGCGGTAAATCCGAAAATCCTGGCCGCCGATCAGCACTGCCACCTCAGCCCAGGCATGGCCGGTGACAGCCAGCTGATGCAGCACCTGACACTGGTACGCCACCGGCACCCCTTCCTCCCACTGGGGGGCGCTGTGATAGCTGGCGGTCTTGATCTCCAGAATGCCCGGTCCATCGGAATGGCCGACCACCTCCCGATCGAGGTTGGCGAGCATGAAGGGTTGCTCGGGGTGTTGCAGCACCGCATTGACCCGGCGCACACGAAAGCCGGTGCGTTTGGCATAGACCTGCGCCAACACCGGCTCCAGCTCAATGCCCCACAGCACCGCTTCCTTGTGGGAGATATCCTCCGGCTCCTTGCGGCCGGTCTTCTCCAACCACAGGCTGAGCGGACATTTGTAGGGGGAGAGCCCCACTGCTACGGCGGCATCGGAGGAGCCAATGCCGAGTTTGCGGATAGCGAGCCACTGCTCACGGGTTAACTGGGTAGTGGAGGCCAGCCGCAGGGCTTGGCCGTATTTGGTTTTTGCTTTCATGACGACTCCTTGTTAACGGCATAAACACCAACGCCCGGATTGGCTTGCGCCAGTCCGGGTGAGGTCGTTATGCGGTCTAAATGGGAAAGAGGAATTACTGCAGCAGAGTGAGTGCCTGATTCAGCGCTTGGGATTTGAGTTGGGCGCCTTGACCAAACCAGGCGGAATCGAGCCGGTGGTCCTGACTACGAGCGCGGCGGTGGTGATCAACGTATTCGGTAACCGCATTGACCAGCCCCCAGGCGGTATTGCGGGAGCTGGCAAGCTCTGAGCCCATACCCGCGCCCTGATAGAGCTCATGCAGCCGTTGTACCGGCTTGGTGAGGATGATGTTCTCCTCATCCAGCGGTTGCGCCAACAGGTCGCTGAAAAAGCGCAGCGCCTCTTCGGGGGCGACTGGCCGCTGTGCCAGCGCCTTGGTCTGTGCCTTGAACTCATCCCAATGAGACAGCCCTAGCCCGAGCGACTCTTTGACGGTCGCCGCATCGAACTGAGTGGAGTGGGGCACCTTGATGGCACCGGTAGCGCCGCGCAGTGCCATCTGCAGGGTGTTGTTGCAGACCACTCGCAGCGAGGTGAACTGCGCCGTGGTGCAGAGCGTGCCGTCGCAGCTGGTTGCCAGCAGCAGATAGGACTTTACCAAGTCATTGCCTTTGAGTTTTAGATCCTGGCCGGTCTTAGCCAGTGCCCACAGCTTGCGGCCACCTTTGAGCGAACCTGCTGTTTCCAGCTCAAAGCCACCGGCTTGTACCAGGTCTTGATAGAAGTGCAGCACCTCGTGAGGCTGTACCACGTTGTAGCGGCTTGAGACCACCGACAGGGGGGCGAGGGTATCGGAGCGATAAAGCACCTTGCTGTCGCTGTAGGGGCGGATATGCAGTGCATCGGAGGCGACGTTAAACATCACGTCGCTCTGCTCGATGGTCCAATCCATCCCGGCTGCCTGTAGCCAGATATCGAGAGATTGTTGCGGGGGCAAGACATTGCCAAGGCCATGCCAAGGGGTTTGGCCAGTGTAGGCCATGGTGTCGATCAGGTGAGCCATGAGAAATCTCCAATGAAAAAGGGACTGCACAGAGCAGTCCCTTGGGTAGGTTCATGGAGATAATATATATCTGAAAATAATTGAAATGAGACTTACTTATCTGGTTTCTAGTTATGGAATGCGTGCTGTGGCTGCACTGTGGTGTACAAATTGAAAGGTGGGACTCAAAAGGAAGTAAGGTGGGATCAGGGAAAGAGAAGGGCCTATCAGATTTTAGATAGGCCCTTTTGATAACAATTATGCATGCCTAGCGTTGCCTAGTGTGTGCGCAAAAGTGTACTCAAACTAATAATGGCAGTGCATTGTGATTGCATGTCACTGAAAGTAATCTATAATTTTATTTTAGACGTTGAACAGGAAGTTCAGTACGTCGCCATCTTTGACGATGTAGTCTTTCCCTTCGGCGCGCATCTTGCCCGCTTCCTTGGCGCCTTGCTCACCCTTGTAGGTGATAAAGTCTTCGAAGGCGATGGTTTGAGCGCGAATAAAGCCTTTTTCAAAGTCGGTGTGGATCTTGCCAGCGGCTTGCGGTGCAGTGGCGCCAACCGGTATGGTCCAGGCACGCACCTCTTTTACCCCGGCGGTGAAGTAGGTCTGCAGCTTGAGCAGCTCGTAACCGGAGCGGATCACCCGGTTCAGGCCCGGCTCTTCGATGCCAAGATCTGCCATGAATTCGGCGCGGTCTTCGTCATCGAGCTCGGCGATGTCCGATTCGATGGCGCAGCAGACCACTACGACAACCGCGTTCTCGGCGGCGGCGATTTCACGCACCTTGTCGAGGTAGGGGTTGTTGTCAAAACCGTCTTCTGCCACGTTGGCGATGTACATGGTGGGCTTGAGGGTCAGGAAATTGAGGTGGCTCACGGCCTCCAGCTCATCCTTGTCCAGCTTCATGCCACGGATCATCTGACCGTTTTCCAGTGCGACCCGGATCTTCTCCAGGGTTTCCACTTCCAGCTTGGCATCCTTGTCACCGCCCTTGGCGCGCTTGGACTGGCGATGAATGGCACGCTCGCAGGCGTCCAGATCCGACAGGGCCAACTCTGTGTTGATCACTTCGATATCGTCGGCCGGGGAAACCTTGCCGGCAACGTGAACTATGTTGTCGTCATCGAAGCAGCGTACCACGTGGCCGATGGCTTCGGTTTCACGGATATTGGCCAGGAACTGGTTACCCAGACCTTCGCCCTTGGAGGCACCGGCAACCAGACCTGCGATGTCCACGAATTCCATGGTGGTCGGCACGACGCGCTGGGGATTGATGATGGCCGCCAGCTGGTCGAGACGGGGATCCGGCATGGGAACCACACCCGTGTTCGGCTCAATGGTGCAGAACGGGAAGTTGGCGGCTTCGATGCCGGCCTTGGTCAGCGCATTGAACAGGGTGGATTTACCTACATTGGGCAGGCCCACGATACCGCATTTAAAACCCATGGATTGTTACCTTACTTGATAGATGCTGTGAGGGACGCAGGCGCATCCAGTTATATACTTGCCGGCCTTGACGCTGTGCAAGCGGTTCATGGCCTTGGTCATAGCGTGTTTGAACAGTCTGTCGGTGGCGCTGGTGGACATTCACCCCTGACGTCACCCATCAAACCCTGTTCAGACTTTCTCGGCCTTGAAGCTGTGCAAGCGGTTCATGGCCTTGGTCATGTCTTGTTTGAACAGTATGTCGGTGGCGCGCAAGGACTCATCCAGTGCGGCGTCGATCAGGTTCTGTTCGCTGCTCGGGGCCTTGGTCAGCACGAACCCGGCCACCAGCTCCTTGGCGCCAGGGTGGCCAATCCCGAGACGCAGCCGGAAGAAATTATTGTTATTGCCCATCCTGGCAATGATGTCTTTCAGACCGTTGTGACCGCCGTGGCCGCCGCCCTGCTTGAACTTGGCGATGCCGGGGGGCAGGTCCAGTTCATCGTGGGCCACCAGCATGGCTTCCGGCTCTATCTGGTAGAAACGGGCCAGTGCGGCCACTGCCTTGCCGGAGAGATTCATGTAGGTGTTCGGGATGAGCAGACGCACATCCTGCCCTTCCACCTGAATGCGAGCCGTGTGGCCGAAGAACTTGGGTTCTTCGCGCAGGCTGACATTGTGCCAGCGAGCCAGTTGCTCCACATACCAGGCGCCCGCGTTGTGGCGGGTCTTGGCGTATTCAGGGCCGGGATTGCCCAGACCCACGATCAGTTTGATTTGGTTTGTCACGCTTGATGTCTTCACTCGCTACTTGCAATGGGCAGACCGCCCAAGGCAATGGGACGCGATATTCTAGCCGCCGACTGGCGATCACTCAACCAAAGCTCGGCAACCGTGAGGGAATAACCCTGGTTCGGGTCGCGAATGGCCGCCAAACGGGCCTCTTCTCGAGGCCCGTTCTGGTCAGTCTTACCCGGGGGAGCCTTATTCGGCCCGCAGTAGCGTGACGGTCGGTTCACTCAGTGCCGTCAGAGTCGGCCGCTGCTCTCGCACGTATTGCACGAAGGAAGCCGCATCCGTACCGCAATTGACGGCCCTGGCCTGGCAATCGAGCGTTTGACCACGGGCATAACGGGCGTTCAACTGATTGCCGCTTTGCTCCACTTTCTCGACGGGGAAACCGGTCAGCTTGCCATCCACCCAGGCGAGATCCAGTCGCTCGGCCTGCAGGGACTGGGCGCGAGCCAGCGCCTGCCAGCCGTCGTTGCCGTTGGCGCTGTAGGCGTTCATCACCACTTGATAGCGCTGGTTGTCGGCCAAGTCCTGCCACTGCCCTTCGGTCGTCTGCCATTGCAGCTGGGTCAGGTCGCCACGCTTGCCCGGCACGGTTTCGGTGAAGGTGTAGCGAAGATGGCCGCCGTAGGGGAACTTGCCGGCATGGGCGCTGGCAGGCAGGGTGGCCGTGATGGTCTCGGTCAGCAGGGCGCGCACGTCCGCGCCGCTCAGGGTCAACACGGATAACTGGTTTTTGAATGGCAGCAGGGTGAGCGCCGCATCCCCTTCGCGCAGTTCTCCTGCGGGAAGATCGGCGCGCACGCCGCCCACTGCCAGCAACGCAAAGTGAACCGGGCCACCGGTCAGGGCCTGCACCGCCTGGGTGTTGGCCCAGTAGTATTGGCCTTCGGCCACCAGGGGGGCGACGTCTGAGCCGTGGCTGTCGCTGCCATTGTCACCGGGGCGGCGGGCATTTTGCAGCGGTGCCGGCACAGTGGCGATAACGGGGCCAAAGGCCTGCTCCAGTGCCGGCTTGTAGTGACTGTCGATGATGCCGCGCAGGCGCGGGTCTTCATCCACCGTCACCAGGTTGGGTTGGGCATCGACAAACTTGCTTGCCTGTTTGCCACTCGCCTTGTCCAGCGCCTGCCGGCGGGCAGGGTCGGCGAAGAAGTTGCGGCTGGCCAGCAGCTTGTTTTGACCCTTGCAACTAATGACCCGACCCTGGCCGTCGAAGCTGACCCGTGCCAGGCCGATGGCCTGGGCGTAGGAGCCAGCCTGCACCACGCAGGTCAGGCCAACGCCGTCCGGATTGGTCACCAGCTGGGCGTATTCGCCGGTCTTGCCCCAACCTATGTTGGTAAAATCGCCGAGCAGGCTGTGGGAGTGGCCGCCGACGATGGCATCGATGCCATTCACTCTGGACGCCAGCGCCAGATCCCGCTCATTGCCGATGTGGGTCAGGGCGATGACGTGATGGATACCCTTCTTGCGCAGCATGTCCACTGTGCTCTGGGCCGATTCAACCTCCTTGCCAAAACGCAGTTTGCCGACGTTGGGGGAGATATTGGCCATGTCCTCCAGCACCAGTCCCATCACGGCCACCAGTTGCTTGCCCTGGGGCAGCTTGTTGAGATCGGTAACCGGACTCTTCTGGTTGCCATCGAAGGCATAGACCACGAACGGCTTGAGGTTGGTCGCGTGGCGCAGCGCCGGATCGTCACGGGTGTCCAGGTTGGCGGCCAGCAGAGGGAAGTTGACCCCCTCGATGAAGCGGGCCAGCTTCTGGTTGTCGAGATCGAACTCGTGGTTGCCCAGCGCCATGGCATCGAGACCGAACTGGCTCAGCAGCTCGGCGTTGGCCATCCCCTCGTTGAGTTTGAAGTAGCCGCTGCCCTGCCAGGCATCGCCGCCGTGCAGCAGCAACAGTGGCTGATTCTTGGCGAGCGCCTCGGCCTGATAGGATTTCACCATGGTGAGCAGGCGCGGATAGCCGCCGAAGCGGGTGTAGAGGGTGTCGGTTTCCCCCTGCTTGCCAAAGATGGGGCCCTTCAGCTCGGCGTTGACCGGGTCAAACTGGGAGTGAGTGTCGTTCATGTGCGCCAGAGTCAGTGCGAAGGGCTGGTTTTCTTTGGCGGGCTGACAGGCGAACAGGAAGCTGCAGCAGGCAAGGAGCAGCAGCGGGCGCAAGCGATTCATGGATCAATCCTTAACCTGCGGTGGGGCAGGGCAATACCGGGTGTGACAGGGCTAGAAAGACAAAAACCGCCAGCTGGCGGTTTTTGTCACAACAGTGTCTATCAATGCTCAAACATGGCAGAGATGGACTCTTCGTTGCTGATACGACGAATGGCTTCGGCCAGCACGGTTGACAGAGTCAGCTGCTTGACCTTGTCCACCGCCTTCATCTCGGCTGTGAGCGGGATGGAGTCGGTGATGATCAGCTCGTCGATCACTGAGTTCTTGATGTTTTCAACGGCAGAACCGGAGAAGACAGGGTGAGTGGCGTAGGCGAATACACGCTTGGCACCGCGCTCTTTCAGGGCTTCTGCGGCTTTGCACAGAGTGCCGCCGGTGTCGATCATGTCATCGACGATAATGCAGTCGCGGCCGGCGACGTCACCGATCAGGTGCATGACTTGGGAGACGTTCGGGCGGGGACGACGCTTGTCGATGATGGCGATGTCGGTATCGTCCAGCAGCTTGGCGATGGCACGAGCGCGCACCACACCACCGATGTCCGGCGATACGACGACAGGGGATTCGAGGTTTTTGGACTTCATGTCTTCCAGCAGCACAGGGCTGCCGAACACGTTGTCGACCGGGACGTCGAAGAAGCCCTGGATCTGCTCGGCATGCAGGTCAACGGTCAGCACACGGTCCACACCCACGCTGGAGAGGAAGTCGGCGACAACCTTGGCGGTGATGGGAACACGGGCGGAGCGGACGCGGCGGTCCTGACGGGCATAACCAAAGTAGGGGATAACGGCAGTGATACGGCCAGCTGAAGCACGACGCAGAGCATCCACCATGACGATCAATTCCATCAAATTGTCGTTGGTCGGGGCACAGGTGGATTGAATGATGAAGATATCGCCACCACGTACATTCTCATTGATCTGTACGCTGATCTCGCCGTCGCTAAAGCGACCTACGGCAGCATTGCCGAGTTTGATAAACAGGCGATCTGCGATCTTCTGGGCTAGTTCCGGCGTTGCGTTACCAGCAAACAGCTTCATGTCAGGCACGGTTTGAAACCTCGGGGTTGCATCCAGTATGTGGGGAGTCTGATTCAGACCCGTATCGTTTTGGGGCAAACGATTTATCAAGTTGACGGGTCAGGCCACTATAGGCCGCTTTCAGGCTAGGTGCATATCGTTACATGTTTCAAATCGGATGGCTGTCGCGTTTGGACAGCCCGTCATCAACGAGGCCGATGACCTCTTCGCGATTAACCCGGGGCACCCTGTTGGCGGCAGATCAGCTTGACGAGATTGCGCTCTTTCAAGTTTCGCTGCGGCCAGTCAATCAATGCACCCGTATCAATCACCAAGAGAATGGCTGGGGTACTAGGATTCGAACCTAGGAATGGCGAGATCAAAACCCGCTGCCTTACCGCTTGGCGATACCCCAATCACTGATTTGTTGCAATGTCACGAATAGTGGTGATATGTTCTCGCCCTTGGCGACAAACCCATCCCATCTTTCCGGCACCTTTGCCAACACTTCCCGAGCAGCCTTTTCGTCTTCAAATTGAGCAAAGACGCAGGCTCCTGTGCCCGTCATTCTTGACGGCGCGTATTCTAGCAACCAGCCGAGCGCATTGGCAACCTCGGGGTGGCGCTTTTTCACCAGCAATTCGCAATCGTTTTTCCACTCCCCCTCCAGCAAGTTGTGAAATGCCATTTTCGGGGTCGCTCTGGGCAGGTCCGGATCCTGGAACACGGCGGCCGTTGCCACGTGGCAATCGGGCTTGAGCACCAGATACCAGGCGCTTGGCAATTCGACCGGTTGCAGTCGCTCGCCCACCCCTTCTGCAAAGGCGGCACGTCCGCGCACAAACACCGGCACATCGGCCCCCAGCTGAACGCCAAGTTCCGCCAGTTCATCTTCGCCCAAGCCTGCCTGCCAGAGGTGATTGAGCGCCACGAGCGTGGTGGCTGCATCCGAGGATCCACCGCCGATACCACCGCCCATGGGCAGCAGCTTCTCCAGCCGGATATGGGCCCCCTGTGGACTCGGCAGCCTGGCCTGCAGCAGGCGGGCGGCGCGGATGATGAGGTTCTGCTCATCGGGCACGCCGGGAATGGCCGGGCTCAAGGTGAGCTGGTCCGTGTCCGGCAGCGGCTCGAATTCGAGCCAGTCGCCGTGGTCCAGAAAGATGAATAGGGTCTGCAGCTCGTGATAGCCGTCCGGACGACGGCCATTGACATGCAGGAAGAGGTTGAGTTTGGCCGGTGCCGGCCAGCGAATGGCTGTCATTCTTGGCTCCTTGTCAGTCGCAGTCATCAGCGTGCAAGCGTCCATTGGTTGATCTGCAACTTGAGGCGACTGCCCTGGCCCGTCATGGTCAGCAGGTGGGGCAGGCGATAGCCGTCCTGATCCCGATAGTCGCCATAGACAATCCGCCACTGGCCGTCACGCACACTGGCCAGGCTGCTGTCGGAATTGAGCTCGAATTCAGCCTTGCCCGGCAGTCCCTTGATCCACTCCGGCAGCCCCTGCACCGGAATGTTCCAGCCAGTGAGCTGATAGATGAGCGCCTCGGCATCCTGGCTTTGGTGCGGGTTGCCCTCGTTGTCGATCAGGGTGATCTCGCCCTTGCTGCGGGAGAGCTCCAGAATGTGGGTACCGATCAGGCTGGTTAGGTTGAGGCGATAGTCGTCGCCATTTTGCTGCCAGTTGACCCGGGCGCTGCCCTTCTGCTGGGCTGTGATGATGGCCATCTTGCCAGACAGCTGCCAGTGGCTGAGCTGCTCGAGACGAGTCCGCTCTTTCTGCCAGTTGACCTGATCCCGCTGGGGCTGGATGGTGGTACAGCCGGCCAGCAACAGCAGGCAGCCAAAGGTGAAAATACGCAAGAACAAGGTCATGCTCCAGATGAGGGGATTTGCCACAGTATACGGGGCGGCCGTATTGCTTTTAAAGACTTACCCTTTCTCGTACAATTGGCAGCCTTTGCACCCAGTGTATGAAATGATCGTCGCCCACTCATGAGTTTGCTTGCCCTCGGAATCAACCACAACACCGCCAGTGTCGCCTTGCGGGAGCGGGTCGCGTTCGGCCCGGACTGCATCGATCGCGCCTTGCGTGAGCTGGTCACCCAACCCGGCGTAAGCGAGGCGGTGATCGTCTCGACCTGCAACCGCACCGAGCTTTACTGCAGCCTGGAAAAGGGGCAGGGAGAGCAGGTGCTGCACTGGCTGCAACGTTTCCACGGCCTGGATGCGGCCGAAGTGGTATCCGCCATTTACCAGCATCAGGACGAAGAGGCGGTGCGTCACCTGATGCGGGTGGCCTGCGGCCTCGACTCTCTGGTGCTGGGTGAGCCGCAGATCCTGGGGCAGATCAAGCAATCCTATGCCCATGCCCAGCAGTCCGAAGCGGTGAAAGGCTCGCTGGAGCGTCTGTTCCAGAAGTCTTTCTCCGTGGCCAAGCGGGTGCGCACCGATACCGAGATTGGCGCCAGCGCCGTCTCGGTGGCCTTTGCTGCCGTCAGTCTTGGGCGACGCATCTTCTCCGATCTCTCCCAGACCAAGGTGCTGCTGGTCGGTGCCGGCGAGACCATAGAACTGGTGGCCCGCCATCTGCGCGAGCAGAACGTCACCCGCATGATGGTGGCGAACCGCACCCTGCAGCGGGCTCAATTGCTGGCCGAGGAGTTCGGTGCCCAGGTGATGACGCTCGAAGAGATCCCGGATTACCTGCACGAGGCTGACATTGTCATCAGCTCCACCGCCAGCCCCTTGCCCATCATCGGCAAGGGCATGGTGGAGCGCGCCCTCAAGGCCCGTCGCTTCAAGCCCATGTTTCTGGTGGATATCGCCGTGCCGCGGGATATCGAGGCCGAGGTGGACGAGCTCTCCGATGCCTATCTCTACACGGTTGATGACCTGCAGGGCATCATAGAGCAGAACCTGGAGACCCGTAAAAGGGCCGCCGCCGAGGCGGAGATTATCGTGCTGGAAGAGCGCGATGAGTTCATGGGCTGGTATCGCAGCCAGCATTCGGTGGATCTGATCCGCGATTATCGTCATCAGGCCCAGCAGGTGGCCGATGAGGAATTGCAGCGCGCCTTGCTGTCCCTGCAACAGGGCGAGAATGCCGAACAGGCCCTCAAGGCCATGGCACACCGCCTCACCAACAAGTTGATCCACGCACCGACCCAGGCCTTGCGCCAGGCGGCGGCCCAGGGGGATCACCATCAGTTGTCCCGCCTGCGCCAGGTGCTGGGATTGCCACAAGAGTAATTGTTCGGGGTGGCCAGCTGGCGGCCCCTTCCTCCATCGAGAAAACAAGATTTATGAATCCGTCACTGATCAGAAAGCTGGAAGGCCTCATCGAGCGCCACGAAGAAGTACAGGCCATGCTCGGCGAGCCCGGGGTGGCCTCGGATCAGGATCGCTACCGCGCCCTGACCCGGGAATATGCCCAGCTGGAAGATATCGTTCATGCCTTCCAGCGCTTCCGCCAGGCCGAAGAGAATCTGGAAGCCACCAAGCTGATGCTGGAAGAGGATGACGCCGACCTGCGCGAGATGGCGCAGGAGGAGTTGCCGCTGGCCAAGAGCACGCTGGAGGAGCAGGAGCAGGCGCTGCAGGTGATGCTGCTGCCCCGGGATCCCAAGGATGACAACAACTGCTACCTGGAGATCCGTGCCGGTGCCGGTGGTGACGAGGCGGCCATTTTTGCCGGTGACCTGTTTCGCATGTATTCGCGCTACGCCGAGCGTCAGGGCTGGCGTATCTCCATCGTCAGCTGCAACGACGGCGAGCACGGTGGCTACAAGGAGGTAATCGCCAAGGTGGACGGCGAGCACGTCTACGGCCGCCTCAAGTTTGAATCCGGCGGTCACAGGGTGCAGAGGGTGCCCGAGACCGAATCCCAGGGCCGGGTGCACACCTCCGCCTGTACCGTCGCCGTGCTGCCGGAAGTGCCGGAAGCCGAGCAGATCGAGATCAATGCGAACGACCTGAAAATAGATACCTTCCGCGCCTCCGGGGCCGGTGGTCAGCACGTCAACAAGACGGATTCCGCCATCCGCATCACCCACCTGCCGACCGGCCTGGTGGTGGAGTGTCAGGATGAGCGTTCCCAGCACAAGAACCGCGCCAAGGCGATGTCCGTGCTGTCTGCCCGTCTGCAGGCGGCAGAGGATGAGCGCCACCGCGCGGCCGAGCAGAGCACCCGTCGCAACCTGGTGGGTTCCGGTGATCGCTCCGAGCGTATCCGCACCTACAACTACCCGCAGGGTCGCCTCTCGGAGCACCGCATCAACCTCACCCTCTATCGCCTTGGCGAGATCATGGAGGGGGATCTGGACTGCATCATCAGTCCCATGATCCAGGAATATCAGGCCGATCAGCTCGCCTCCCTGGCGGAAAACAGCTGATGCAGCCCGTTTGTGCAGATATCGCCGTCACGGCGATGGCGCGCCGTTGATGCAGATCCAGCAGGCCCGCGCCCACATAATGGCGACCCTGGCCGGGGGGGAGTCTCCCCGCGCCGACGCCGACGTGCTGCTCTGCCATCTGCTCGATTGCCGGCGCAGTTATCTGATGACCTGGCCGGAGCGCGAGCTGGATGCGGCCCAGCAAGACATGCTGCAAGGGTGGCTCACTCGTCGGCTGGCAGGCGAACCCATCGCCCATCTGGTGGGGGAACGGGAGTTCTGGTCGCTGCCGCTCAAGGTGAGCCCGGCTACCCTGATCCCGCGCCCCGATACCGAGGTGCTGGTGGAACAGGCGCTGGCACGGCTGCCCCCCAGGCCAGCCTCGCCGGATCAGGCGCCCTGCGCCCTGCTGGATCTGGGCACTGGCACTGGGGCCATCGCATTGGCGCTCAAGTCAGAGCGACCAGATGCCGATGTATGGGCGGTGGATCGGATGCCGGAGGCGGCCGCACTGGCGCGCGACAACAGCGCCGCGCTGGGTTTGCCCATCACGGTGCGCGATGGCAGCTGGTTTGAGCCGCTTTGCGATCCGCTCCTGAGTCAGGCCCCACGCTTTGAGATGATTGTTTCCAATCCGCCCTACATAGACGGTGCCGACCCTCATCTGAATGAAGGGGATGTGCGGTTCGAACCTCGTTCAGCCCTGGTCGCCGACGAGCAGGGGCTGGCGGATATCCGCCTCATCGTCGCCGGTGCGCCTGCTCATCTGTGTCCTGGTGGCTGGCTTTTGCTGGAGCATGGCTGGCAGCAGGGCGAGGCGGTGCGTCAACTCCTGCTGCAACAGGGGTTCAGCCGGGTGGAAACCGTGCGCGATTACGGGGATAACGAGCGGGTAACGCTGGGATGCCTGGCTCATTGATGGTGAATGGCGGGCCTGAGCCTGCCTTTGTTCAAGGACACGTTATGTATTTTGCTCTCAAACATCTGCATCTGGTGCTGATCGCCTCGGCAGTGCTGATGTTTATGCTGCGTTTTTACTGGGTGCAGACTGGTTCCGGCCGTGCCTACAGCGGCCAAATCATGAAGGTGAGCGGCTGGCTGAACGGGCTGGTGGTGCTCTCCGGTGTGCTGCTGTGCATGGTGCTTGATCTCAATCCACTCAACAACGGCACCCCCTGGCTCAGTGAGAAGCTGACCGCCATCCTGGTAGTTGCGTTTTTGGCCATGATGGCACTGCGACTGGCTCGCAATAACGGTATCCGCTGGTTTGCCTTCCTCGGCGCCATCGGTTGGGTCTTCTTTATCGCCAAACTGGCCGTATACAAGCAGGCCAGTCTGTTCGGTTAAGGATGATGACGATGATACGTGTAGACGAATGGACCGATTTCGAGGCCCACGACATCGCCGAGCTGGCGCTGTCGGTAAGTGACGAGATCCATGGCATCAGTGGCCGTGGTGAGGCCGAGCTGGCCCGTCTCGATGCCTGGCTGGACGAAGCAATTGCCGAGGGCAGTTGTGACGAGGTACGCCGCCAGCTGTTGCAGGGGTTCTACCAGACCCTGGGTTTTCACGGTGACTGGCAGGATTATTTTTCTGCCGCCAACTCCGATCTCGCCCAGGTCCTTGCCACCAAGCGTGGCATACCGGTTAGCCTCGGCATTCTCATCATACAACTGGGCCGCAAGCTCGGGCTGGATGTGGAGGGGATCTGCTTCCCCGGTCACTTTCTGGTGAGCTTTGCCGGCAGCGAAGGCGAGGTCTATGTGGACCCCTTCACCGGTGACGAGTTGAGCCTGCAGCACATGGAGTTGTTGCTGCGCGGTGCCCTTGGCAATCTGGCCACCCTGACCCCTGAACACCTGCAACCCTCGGGCCAGTGGGAGATAATCGAACGGCTGCTCAACGTCAGCAAAGGTGCTCTGCTGCGGGAGGATCGCATGACCGAAGCCCTGCGTTGCAGTGAGCTGTTGCTGCGGATGAAGCCGGGCGATCCCCTTGAGACGCGGGATCGGGGGTTCATCTATGAACAGCTCGACTGCCCGCGTTTCGCCGCCGACGATTTTGAATACTTTATTGAACAATGCCCGGACGATCCGGTGGCCGATGTGCTCAAGGTACAACTGGCCGCGCTGGATCTTAGCCCCAAGCCCCTCCATTAAGGATGCCCGGGAACTGAAATATCATGCCCCCCCAGCCTCTTCACTTTGAGTGATGCCTGGGAACTGAAACAGAAGAATATCAAGGCCGGTGTGCCCAGGCGCAACGGACCGACTTGGATGCAAGCCCCCAGCCTCTTCACTTTAAGGATGCCAGAGATGGAACAGAAGAATATCAAGATCAATGACATCGATGTAGCCAACGACAAACCGTTCGTGCTGTTCGGTGGCATGAACGTGCTGGAATCCCGCGACATGGCGATGGCGGTGTGCGAGAAGTACGTGGAAGTGACCAGCAAGCTTGGCATCCCCTTTGTGTTCAAGGCGAGCTGGGACAAGGCCAACCGCTCCTCCATCCACTCCTACCGGGGGCCTGGCCTGGAAGAGGGGATGAAGATCTTCCAGGAGCTCAAGGCGACCTTCGGCATGCCGGTGATTTCCGATCTGCATGAAGTGCATCAGGCCAAGCCGGTGGCCGAAGTGGTTGACGTCATTCAGCTGCCCGCCTTCCTGGCGCGCCAGACCGATCTGGTGGAGGCCATGGCCCGCACCGGCAACGTTATCAATATAAAGAAACCGCAGTTCCTGAGCCCGAGCCAGATGAAGAACATCACCGACAAGTTCGAGGAGTGCGGCAACGATCAGCTGATCCTGTGCGAGCGCGGTGCCAACTTTGGCTATGACAACCTGGTGGTGGACATGCTGGGTCTGGGCGTGATGAAGAAGAGCACGGGTGGCTATCCGGTGATCTTCGACGTGACCCACTCATTGCAGTGCCGCGATCCGCTGGGGGCCGCTTCGGGTGGTCGTCGGGATCAGGTGACCGAGCTGGCCCGTGCTGGCATGGCGGTTGGTCTGGCGGGTCTGTTTATCGAATCCCATCCGGACCCGAAAGTGGCCCGTTGTGATGGCCCGAGTGCCCTGCCGCTGGACAAGCTGGAAGGCTTCCTCAAGCAGATGAAGGCGATCGACGACCTCATCAAGGGCTTCGAGCCACTCGATACTTCCGCCTGATAGCGGCACCCGCCAGTCAGAAAATATGGAAAAGGCCTCGCGATGCGAGGCCTTTTTGTTACTGGCAACAGGTGATGGCGTACCAACAAAAACGGCCCGCGTGGGCCGTTTGTCAGTGTGCAGATTCACGCAGAGGGAATTACAGGCTCTGGGTAAAGGTGCGGGTCACAACGTCACGCTGCTGTTCCGGAGTCAGTGCATTGAAGCGCACGGCATAGCCGGAAACACGAATGGTCAGCTGCGGATATTTTTCCGGATTGGCGATGGCGTCTTCCAGGGTTTCACGGCGCAGTACGTTGACGTTCAGGTGCTGGCCACCTTCTACGGCAGGTTCAGCTTGAACCGGCAGTTCACGGTATTCGAACTGACCCAGATCAGAGAGTTTGACTTCCTGATCGGCGGCGAAGGTGTCGCCCTTGGCGCAGATGCAACGCGCTTGTTGCTTCTCTTCGTCCAGCAGCCAGAAAGAGTTCAGCAAAGCTGTGTTGGCAGACTGGGTGATTTGGATGCCCTTGATCATGGTATGACTCCTCATAGGAAAGCGGATTCAACTGTAAGGAAATTACCCTGATGTATTTAAACCACCGGGATGACTTAAAGGGCCCTTGCCTTACACCTTTACTTCGTTGGGTCATATATACCACGATGGTAATATTACGAAAATTGATCTAAATCAAGAAATATGCGTTTTGCGCAGGAGTGAAGGGATTAATTCATTGAGATTAATCAAAAATAGATCATTTTTCTGATTATGTAAGATATCCAAATTATGCATCTTTCATTAATTTAATCTAGTAATTTAACTACATCTTATTGGGTGTTCCTCCATGATTAAGGTGCTGGGCTCTCTCTTGAAGGGATAGATATTTTGGTTCATCGGCAGTATGGGTCAGGGAGCCATGACGCTGGCAAGGAGGCCTGTAGCCATTGATCTTCTCTTCCATATAGAAGGGCTGTACAGCCCGCTGGGAGGAAGCGTGACCGAGTGTGCCCGCTGACCTGCGATACCGGGGCCGGGAGATGCCCTCTGCTGCGTGTTATCACTCAAGGATGCGGCCTTGCTTGGTGGGCTCAGACGATGGCGCTACGGTTGCGTCTTGTTGTCTGGCCCCCTATCCTGAGCCCCTTGCCGTATTAATTGAGGATATTGGGGTGCGGACCTGGACAGATGTGATTGGATCAGAAAAAGAGCAGGACTATTTCAAGGCGACCCTGGCGACGGTCAGGAGCGAGCGGGAAGCGGGCAAGGTGATCTATCCTCCCGCAACCGAGGTGTTCAACGCCTTCAAGCTGACCGAGCTGGATCAGGTCAAGGTGGTGATCCTGGGTCAAGACCCGTATCACGGCCCAAATCAGGCCCATGGCCTCTGCTTCTCCGTGCTGCCCGGTGTGCGTACACCTCCCTCTCTGGTCAATATCTACAAGGAGATGCAGCGGGATCTGCCGGACTTTGTCACACCCAACCACGGTTTTCTTGAATCCTGGGCCCAGCAAGGGGTCTTGCTGCTCAATACAGTGCTGACGGTACAGGCGGGCATGGCCCACTCCCACGCCCATCTGGGTTGGGAGACCTTCACGGACAGGGTTATCGAGCAGATCAATGCCAGCTGTCAGGGAGTGGTCTTTTTGCTGTGGGGGGCCCATGCCCAGAAGAAGGGACGCTTCATTGACCGGAGCCGACACCATGTGCTGAGTGCGCCTCACCCCAGTCCGCTCTCGGCTCATCGCGGTTTTATCGGTTGCGGCCACTTCTCCGAGACCAATCGTCTGCTGTCCCAACAGGGAATGAGCCCCATCAACTGGCATTCGGTCTGCGGGTAACGGCCATAAGTGTCGCGGGCAAGCCTGCTCTGGCCACGTCATGAACGGATATTGGTGAGGGCGGCTTGCTGTCTGCATATGGGCTGAGGAACCGAATTGGCGGGTCTTGACGAGCGTAAATGGGAGGTCTGAGGCCTTGCTTGCTTGTCGCCTTCTCTGCTGTTGACTTGATTGAGTGCAAAGTTAGCGCGATAAATGACCGTATACTTCAATAAGTATCTTTCTATCTCAGCGCAAGGAGTGCTTATGTTATCCAGTCTGCACAAGGACCATCTCAATATCGCCAGGTTGCTGGAGCTGCTTAAACACAAGCTCGCCGCCATTCGCAATGAACAGCCAGTCAGCTACTTCCTGATCCGGGACGCGGTGGACTACTTGCGGGAGGTCTCTGACAAGTACCACCATCCGAAAGAGGACATGATCTACGACTACTACCTGAAATACCGGGTGGTGGAAGGGGAGGTGGCCAACAGGCTGCAGGAGGAGCACGCCAGATTATTGGGTGCCGGTGCCGAGCTCAAGGAGATGGTGGAGATGATACTGATGGATTCGGTCATTCCGCTGGATCAGTTCACCGCCAGGCTGGAGCAGTTTGTGGCGCTGCAAGAGGCGCACATGAACTATGAAGAGGCGGTCATCTTCCCTCATCTGCGTGATTCACTGACCGAGGATGACTGGCGTCACCTGGAGCAGCTCTGGCAGAATCGCGCTATCGGGGATCCCCTGTTTGGCGCCGAGATCAGCCAGCACTTTCAGGAGTTGGCCCAACGGCTCTCGCTGCCTCCCTCATCCTGAGGGCAAGGTACTCAAAAACAAGGCCCCGGTTGAACCGGGGCCTTGTTTTTACAGTTCGATCTCGTCTGAGAGACCTTCATAAGCGATGTCGATGGATTGCAGCTCCTTCTGCAGGCGATGTTTATCTTTCAACGCCTCAATCTCACGCCATTTACGTTTTTTTCCCGTTGTCCCGCGGCTACGCGAACCGAGCTCAACTACATCGTCATAATCGAAGTTGAACATTTCCATGGCTCCCTCCTTGGTTATTCTCGTTTTCATCACCCGTATAACATAACGCCATTGAAAATAAAACGTTTTCGTGACGAACTCATGACAAGGGATCAAGCGCTCATAAAAAAACCGGGCTCCCTCGCGGGAGCCCGGTTTTTGTCTGGTCCTGACGCCTTATCAGAGGCGGCTGGCCAGCATGGTTTCCAGCTTGCCCTGATCGATGGCAAACATGCGGATGCCTTCACCCAGCTTCTCGTGAGCCATGGCGTCCTGGTTCAGTTCCCAGCGGAATTCGGCCTCGGACATCGGAGTCGGTTTTGCCTTGCGCTCGCCGGTGTAGTTCAGCTTGCGCACCACGGCGCCTTCGGTTTTGCTCAGCTCTTCCAGCAGGGCAGGGCCTATGGTCAGACGGTCACAACCGGCCAGTTCCAGGATTTCGCCGGTGTTGCGGAAGCTTGCGCCCATGACCACTGTCGGGTAGTCGTGCTGCTTGTAGTAGTCATAGATGGCGGTGACGGAGACCACGCCCGGATCTTCGCTAGCGGTGTAGTCACGGTTGTGCTTGGCTTTGTACCAGTCGAGGATGCGGCCCACGAACGGGGAGATCAGGAAAGCACCGGCTTCGGCGCAGGCGCGGGCCTGAGCGAAGGAGAACAGCAGGGTCAGGTTGCACTGGATACCCTCTTTCTCCAGTACCTCGGCGGCACGAATGCCTTCCCAGGTGGAGGCCAGCTTGATCAGGATGCGATCGTTGGCGATGCCCGCTTCGTTATAGAGACGGATCAGTTTGCGGGCCTTGGCGATGCTGGCTTCGGTATCGAAGGAGAGACGGGCATCCACCTCGGTTGAGATGCGACCCGGAACGATTTTCAGCACTTCCAGGCCTATGTTGACCGCCAGCTTGTCGCCCGCGTCGATGATTTGCTGTGCCTTGTCCTGGCTCTGGGATTTGGCCCAGCTGATGGCGTCTTCGATCAGTGCCGCATATTCGGGGATCTCGGATGCCTTCAACACCAGGGACGGGTTGGTGGTGGCATCGATGGGCTGGTAGCGCTTGATGGCTTCGATATCACCGGTATCGGCGACAACTGTGGTCAGGGCTTTCAGCTGGGTTAATTTATCGGCCATGGCAAATATCATCTCTTTATGAGGGCGCACTCTCTTGGTGAGGGCGCAGGCTCTGGGGTGGCGGGCGTGAGACGACCATTCTGAAATAAAATTACAAAATCACGGCGACTCAGGCTCAGAAAAGCACGATGGGGGAGGCCCATCGCCACTGCCTGCCTAATTAATACGGATGTGGCTCATCCTGCAATAGGGTGGCTTGTATGCTTATCATCCAATGGTCGCCAGCGGTGGGAAGTAGTGGGTGAAAGTAGTTGATTAAAAACGACTTTTATCCATTTTTCGTGAGCGGTTTTATCCCCTGATAAAAACAACTTTTTTAGTTGATTATCGGTTTTGTGTAGTCGATCACATAAATTGTGTGGTTAGCTACTTGAAATTTTATTACGTGTAAAACGTTTGGCGAAGCAGCCCCATTTTGAAAGCCATTTTAGGTAAACGCTTGCGCAATAGTTTGCCTCCTGGTGAGCACGGCTACCTCTATGTGGATAATTGCCAAAATATGCTCTTTTGGGTCTAATTTGTCGCCTGATAAATTTGACTCTCAGTTTTGTTGAAACTTTGCGTGTTAAATGAAGCTTTATTGCGTTGAAACGCTCGTTTTTTGTTTCTGTAGTGATCGGGATCACTATTCTGAACTCCCTCGCTATGCTAGATTCCGCCCCTTTAGTGAAACGCTAATTCAGAAATAGACAGAAAGGGGTCAGCGCAGACTGGCCATGGATGTGATAACAACGAGAGAAATATGGACACCTTGATCGCAATGCTAAACGACCTGATGTGGGGAGCTGTGCTCATCTACCTGCTGATAGGGGTCGGCATCTTCTTTACCTTCCGCCTGGGTTTTATTCAGGTTCGCCACTTCGGCCACATGTTCTCCGTCTTGCGCAATAGCCGCAAATCAGACAAGGCCGGCATCTCCTCCTTCCAGGCACTCTGTACCAGCCTTGCCGCCCGTGTGGGCACCGGCAACCTGGCCGGTGTGGCCGTTGCCATCTATCTGGGTGGCCCGGGCGCCATTTTCTGGATGTGGCTGATCGCCTTCATTGGCATGGCGACGGCGTTCGTAGAGAGCACCCTGGCCCAGCTGTACAAGGTGAAGGATGAAGATGGCAACTATCGTGGTGGCCCTGCTTACTACATGGAGCGCGGTCTCGGCATGCGCTGGATGGGGGTGCTGTTCTCACTCTGTCTGATCCTGGCGTTCGGTCTGGTGTTCAATGCGGTGCAGGCCAACTCCATCAGTCTGGCGATGAAGGTAGCGTTCGGCATTCCTGACTGGGTCAGCGGTTTGACGCTGGTGGTGCTCTCCGGCCTCATCATTTTTGGCGGCATTCGAGGCATAGCCCGCTTCGCCGAACTGGTGGTGCCCTTCATGGCACTGGCCTACATACTGCTGGCATTGTTCATAGTGGCGATGAATATCAGCGAATTGCCCGGTGTGTTCTCCCTGATCATCAAGTCTGCTCTGGGTATCGAGCAGGTGGGTTCCGGTGCCATGGGTTATGCCATCTCCCAGGCGATGATCAACGGCATCAAGCGTGGTCTCTTCTCCAACGAAGCCGGTATGGGCTCAGCCCCGAACGCCGCCGCGACTGCGACGCCCTATCCGCCGCACCCGGCCTCGCAAGGGTATGTGCAGATGCTGGGGGTCTTCATGGACACCATCGTCATTTGTACCTGTACTGCCGCCATCATACTGATGTCCGGTCAGTTCGAACCCGGCTCGGGTATAACCGGTGTCGAGCTGACCCAGCGTGCGCTCTCCTCCCAGATTGGCAGTAGCGGCAACATCTTTATCGCGGCAGCCATCTTCTTCTTCGCCTTTACCTCCATAGTGGCGAACTACTCTTACGCCGAGACCAATCTGGTGTTCCTGGAGCATAACCACAAGGGCGGCCTGATGCTGTTCCGGATGTTCGTGCTGGGCATGGTGATGTTCGGTTCAGTGGGTGAACTGCCGACCGTATGGGCCATGGCGGATGTCTCCATGGGATTGATGGCCATCGTCAACCTGGTGGCTATCCTGCTGCTCTCCGGCGTGGCCATCAAGCTGGCCAAGGATTACAACGATCAGCTCAAGCTGGGCAAACTACCCACCTTCGATGCCAACAAATACCCCGAGATCCGCAGCCAGCTGGAAGAAGGGATCTGGGACAACCCGGCCCAGCACGGCAAGCAGCTTTAAACCCTGCGCAGGTCAGTATGGGATGATAAAGAAGGGGAGCCATTGGCTCCCCTTCTGTTTTGGTGGATCCTTGTCTGCATATCATGCTGGCTGGCTTGTCACTATCGGCGCTTGTCCCATAGCTGGCAGGTTTGGCGTAGCCGTCGTTGCAGTTGTCGCAGGGTTTGTTGCTGCCGTTGTTCGGAGAGGGGGGCATAGCGCCAGCGCCGATAGAGCCAGGCGCAGCGCTGCAGTGGCCGTGCCAGCTCGGGGTCAAGGGTGATGAGCCGCTCGCACCAGCTGGCCAGACTCTCCCCTGCGTGGGGTTGCCACCCCTGGCGGGCAGCCCGTCTGAGCAGGGGTTGCCATACCTTCAAGTGTGGCAGAGCCCGTCCCGGCCACAGTAGCAGGGTGCCGATCAGGGTGGCGACTCCCAGCAAGCAGGTCAGGATCAACCAGGGGGTATGACTGGCAAGGGCCGGCCAGCGCAACCCCACCTGTTGCCACAGCCGAGCCGCATCGTAGTTGAGCACCCGCCGCGTCCATTGATAGTCGAGGTTGGCTCCCCACCAGCGCAGCTGGTTGAGCAGGGCCCACTGGCGATAGCGTTGGAGGGAGAGGGGATCGGCGGCGGTGAACTCTTCGCTCAAGGCTGCCGTCATGCCGCCCTCGACCCGCTGCGGTGCCACCACCGCCGTGGGGTCCAGTCGCTGCCAGTTGCCACTGTCATCCAGGTACTCCACCCAGGCATGGGCATCGAACTGATGCACCTCCAGATACTGGCCCTGAGGATTCCATTCCCCGCCGAGATAACCGGTCACCAGCCGCGCCGGGATCCCGGCTGCCCGCAGCACGAAGGCACTTGCCATGGCATAGTGACCACAAAAACCACGCCGGCTGTTGAACAGGAAGTCATCCACCCCGTCAGGCCCCAGCAGGGGGGGCTGCAGTGTGTAGTAGAAGGGCTCGTGCCGAAAGCCGTCGAGCAGGGCTGCAACGAGCTCTGCTCGCACGGGATGACGGGCCTTCAGCGCCTGGGCATGGGCGTGGGCCCTTGGGTTGCCGACGACGGGCAGTTGCAGGTTGCGCCGCAGGGTGGCGGTGTCGGCAGGCAGCGCCGTCGGCGCTGTGGTGACCCGGTAGCTGATCCTTTGATCCCCCCGATCGCGGCGATACAGGGTAGACAGCGGGCTGACCAGCACGGGGCCGAGCAAGACGCTGGGCTGGGAGAGCGCCAGCGTCCAGCGGTGGCGCTGGGGTTCGGCGATCACCTCGTAGCTGGCGGGGGGCAGGGGACCTGCGCCGGTTTGCACTTGTATTGTTTGCATGGGTTGGGATTGCTGCCACTGCCGGGTCTCGGCACTCAGCAGCCAGCGGCGGCCATCGAACTGTTCCTGGCGCATCACCGGAAAATAGCGCTCGCTGGCGGGGGGCAGGCCATCGGCAAAGGTGACGCGAAAGGCCAGCTCGGAGGAGTTGACCAGCTCGCTGATGTCGCCGGGGGCCACCTCTTCCGAGAGCCCCGACAGGGCGCGGCTGGTGGTCGGCATCTGCCAGAGCGGGGGCAGTCTTGGCAGCACCAGAAACAGGGTCAGCAGCAGGGGGAGAGCCAGCAGCAGGGAGGCGCCGGCGCTGCGCCACGGCTGTCTCTGCTCCGGTGCCACGGCCGTCACCAGTGTGCTCACCGTCAGCCAGAGTGTGGCCGCCATGGTAAGTGCCCAGCCCATGCTCTGACGTTGCACCAGCGCCAGCGCGATGAGAAAGAAGGCGAGCAGCAGCACCTGTTCTATATCCCGCTCCCGCCGCACCTCTATCATCTTCAGGCTGTAGCCGAGCCAGAGCAGGTTGATGAGGACTGGCAGCGTGCCCAGCGCCCGCCATTGCCAGGCCAACAGCAGAACCCCCGTGATGGCCAGCAGCGCCAGTGCGCGAGCGGGGGGCGAACGCCACTCCTGCCACAGCATCATGGCCCGCACGCCCAGGGTGATGGCGCCGACTGCGACGACCCAGAACTGCAGCTGGGGCCAGAGTGCCAGTACCAGCACGCCTTGTTGCAAGGCGATGAGGGGCAGCAGACGGCGATTATCGAGCAGCATTGGGAGAGCTCTCGTTTACAGATCCGGCTCTGTCATCGAAGCGGGCCAATGCCAGCTGACAGTGCCGAAGAAAGGCGGGGCCGCTCTCCGGGCCCAGGGTCTGGCCTGTCAGGGTCAGGGTGAAAGGGATGCCCCGCTTGCCATAATCGGCGCACCACCAGGCCAGGGCTGACAGTCGCTGCTCAAGATCCGTGCCTGTGACGCCTTGCAGGCTGAGGTGAGTGTCATCTTGTTCGGGTTCCTGGAACTGCTTGACCAGCAGGCCGCGCCCCTGAGCGAACTGCTTCCAGGCAATCCGGCCGAAGGGTTCCCCGGCTTGGTGTGCCCGCAACATGTCGAAATCGCCGAGGGGGGTCGGGCCAGCTTGACCCTGGGTACCTTTCTGCCCTGACGGCGAACGGCCCCGCAGTGGCCCATAGAGAGGCTTGGGTGAAAGCCAGGCTTCCAGTTGCAGATCCAGCAGCGACCAGCAGCGAAACAGACCGAGTGGGTAGCGGCTCTCTACCCGAAGGCGGCCCAGTGGCAAGCGGCCGCGTTGCATGCCGCGCACTGGCAGGGTCAGGCTCCGGGGTGTCGAGTTTGCCTGCGCCAGCCAGAGGGAGCCTTCATTGAGGGCAAAGTGCAGCGCCTGACACGGGCGCATGCTTCGTACCGTCACCTGGATGGGGACCTGGCTGCCCACCTCCCCCAGCACGGTCGAACCGCCCAGCAGTTCCAGCCCCAGCAGGTTGCGATGGGTGAGCCACATGGCGGCCATGAAGAGGCTGCCGAGGCAATAAGAGACCAGCAGCACCAGGTTGTTCTGGTAGTTGGTACCGAGCAGGTAGATGGCGATCATCACCAGCAGATAGAGCAGCCCCATGCGGGTGGGCAGGATAAACAGGCTGCGCGGCCCCAGTGCCATCTGGCGGGCGGGGGGGATGCGGCGGGTCAGCCAGCGTTGCTGCCACTGCTCCCTGAACCGGCGCCAGCCCGGTAGGGGGCGTTTCATCAAGGATTGTCCGGACTGACGCTGGCCAGCAGGCGCTGGCTCAGGGGGCTGGCCTCACCGCGCTGTACCCCGAAGCTGCCTCTGAGCCTGTGCTCGGCCACGTAGGGGAAGACGGCCTGCACATCCTCCACAGTGACGAAACGGCGCCCCGCCACCAATGACCAGGCCCGGCTCACCGCCAGCAGGGTCTGGGCCGCTCTGGGGGAGAGGGGTTGGGGCAGCTCTGCATCGAAACGGCTCTGGTGTACCAGCGCCAGCAGGTAGTCGAGGGTGGCATCGGAGACATGAATGGCATCCACCTCGGCCTGCAGGGTGGTCAGCCCGGCAGCATCCAGTTGCCGGGTCAGGGGGCTGGTCTGGTTACCGCTTCGCAGCAGCTGGCGTTCGGCCTCCCGTGGTGGAAAGCCGAGCGACAGGCGCACGGCGAAGCGATCGAGCTGGGACTCGGGCAAGGGATAGGTGCCCGCCTGATCCGCCGGATTCTGGGTAGCGATGACGAAGAAGGGGGAGGGGAGCGGGTGAGTGTGGCCTTCGATGCTCACTCGCCCCTCGGCCATGGCCTCCAGCAGGGCACTTTGCACCTTGGGGCTGGCACGGTTGATCTCGTCCGCCAGCAGCACCTGGGTAAAGACGGGGCCGGGGTGAAAACGAAACTGCTGCTGGTGGGTGTCAAAGATCTGCAGCCCCAGCAGGTCGGCGGGCAGCAGATCGGCGGTGAACTGTACCCGTCGGCAGTCGAGCCCCAGCACCTGTGCCAGCCCGTGGGCCAGGGTGGTTTTGCCCATGCCGGGCAGATCCTCGATCAGCAGGTGGCCACGAGCCAGCAGGGTGACCAGGGCTATCTTGAGTTGCAAGGGCTTACCCAAAATCACCTGCTCCAGTGCCGCCAGCAGCCCTGCTATCTGTTCTTGTGCTTTCACTCATGCTTCCCCTTGTGTCTCATTGCCCCTACAGCTTATACGTCAGCGGTGGAGGAGGGGGGGCAACGAAAGGGCAAGCCATTGAGCCGGGTCATTTTTGGGGCGACTTCACACAGACTTCACTCTGGTTCACAGTGGGCACATGGAGCTCATCTATGCTTGCGCACGGATTGACTGTGCCAGCCATGGGGTTGGCGTTACCTACATTCATCATGAGACTCATCAAATGGAAAAAGCTACAACCCGGTCGCTGCTGGTACTGAGTACCCTGCTGCTCTCCCCCTTATCCTATGCAAACGAAGCCGAGCCCCTGACGGCCGTGGTGGATGGCGCCATCCAGCCTTTGCTCAAGGAGCACAGGGTTCCGGGCATGGCGGTCGCCGTGCTCAAAGAAGGCAAGGCGCACTACTTCAACTACGGGGTAGCGGATCGGGAGAGCGGAGCTCGCGTCAGCGAGCAGACCCTGTTCGAAATTGGTTCAGTCAGCAAGACTCTTACGGCAATGATTGGGGCCTATGCCGCGGTCAAGGGTGGTTTTCAGCTGGAGGACAAGGCGAGCCAGCATGCGCCCTGGCTGAAAGGCTCCGCCTTCGACAGCATCACCATGGCCGAACTCGCCACCTACAGTGCGGGCGGCCTGCCGTTGCAATTCCCCGACGAGGTGGATTCCACCGACAAGATGCGTGCCTACTATCGCCAGTGGACGCCAGCCTACCCGGCGGGTACCCATCGCCAGTATTCCAACCCCAGCATAGGTCTGTTTGGTCACCTGGCCGCGAATAGTCTGGGCCAGCCGTTTGAGCAACTGATGAGCCAGACCCTGCTGCCCAAGCTGGGCTTGCATCACACCTATATCCAGGTGCTGGAGTCGGCCATGGCGAATTATGCCTTCGGTTACTCGAAGGAAGACAAGCCCGTCAGGGTCAATCCGGGCGTGCTGGCGGCCGAGGCCTATGGCATCAAGACTGGCTCTGCGGATCTGCTGAAGTTTGTCGAGGCGAACATGGGGTATCAGGGAGATGCCGCGGTAAAAAGCGCGATCGCGCTGACCCACACAGGTTTCTACTCTGTGGGGGAAATGACCCAGGGACTGGGCTGGGAGAGTTACGCCTATCCGGTGACCGAGCAGACATTGCTGGCGGGCAACTCACCGGCGGTGAGCTTCCAGGCCAATCCGGTCACGCGCTTTGCGGTGCCCAAAGCGATGGGCGAGCAGCGGCTCTATAACAAGACGGGCTCGACCAGCGGCTTTGGGGCCTATGTGGCGTTCGTGCCCGCCAGGGGGATAGGCATCGTCATGCTGGCCAATCGCAATTATCCCAACGAGGCGCGCATCAAGGCGGCTCACGCCATTCTGGAGGCGCTGGCGGCAGAATGATACCGGGCTGCTCGTTCGTCAATCTGGCGGGTTAAAGCAATTCGCCGAGCATCAGAATGGAAAACAGGCTTCCGGCAAGAATGAGCCAGCCTTCAAACTTCTCTCTGTTCATGATGACCCCAATGGGTGGAATCCGGGCAAGATGCCACCACGCTAACGGGCCTACATGACGAAGAGATGACGGCAGTATGACAAGGACGAGAGGGCCAGAGAGAGGCCCTCTCGTGAGGGGGATAACAGGGGGCAGGGATTTGCCTCAGTCGTATTGCTGTTCCATCCAGGCCTCGACGATGAGCTGGGCGGAGACGCCATCCACACTCCCTTTGTCCAGGGCCTTGTAGCCACCCCGTTCAAACAGGCGGGCACGGGCATCCGTGGTGGTGAGTCGCTCGTCCTTGAACTCCACCTGCTTGCCGAAGCGGCCGTGCAGGCGATTGCCGAATTTGCGAGCCCGTACCGTGATCTCCTGCTCTGTGCCATCCATGTTCAGCGGCAATCCCACCACCAGCAGATCCGGTTGCCACTCCTTGAGCAGTTTTTCGATGTCGTCCCAGTTGGGGACACCGTCGTTGGCCTTGATGGCGCGCAGGGGCTGGGCCGTGCCGGTGAGCTCCTGTCCGATGGCGACCCCTATGCTCTTGGTGCCGTAGTCGAAGCCCATGATACTGCGTGATGACATTGAATGTTTTCCTCAAAACGCATCGCAAAATGCGTGGCAAACGGCATCAGCTATGGCCGATGTCGCTGGATAGATGAATGGGATTGACCCCTATGCTGGCGGCCGCTTGCTGCCAGCGTTGATGAATGGGGGTTTTGAACACCAGATCCGGGTTGGGTGGTATCACCAGCCAGGCCCCGTCCACCAGTTCCTGTTCCAGTTGACCCGCACTCCAGCCGGCGTAGCCGAGCGCCACCAACCAGTGATCCGGTGCCTGTTCGGTGCCTAGGGTTTCCAGTATGTCCTTGGAGGTGGTGACCATGAGTTCATCCCCCACCTGCAGGGTGGAGTTGAACCCGGGACGGAAGCTGTGCAGCACGAAGCCGCGATCGGCATGCACAGGGCCCCCTTGCAGCACCGGCTGTTTGAGTTCCGGGCTGGGCGGTGGGGCGAGCTTGAGCTGGGTCAGCATGGCGTCCAGTGACATGTCCACCGGGATATTGACCACCAACCCCATGGCACCCTCTTCATTGTGCTCGCACAGGTAGACCAGCGAACGTTCGAAATAGGGATCTGAGAGGCTCGGCATGGCGAGCAGAAAATGATTTTGCAGTGTTTGCATATGGGCCAAATATTGCAAAGGTATTTGAAGCAATTATGGCAGCTCGCCTCGTTGGGCAAAACTGCTTTTTACCAGCAGGGTCTAGGCTATCAGTATATTTCGAGTGGAGAGAAAGCCATGGAAGGTATTTCGATCAGACAGAAGTTGATCCTGGGTTGCGTTGTGCCCCTGTTGGCACTGTTGGCCTTGCTGGTCGGTGCAACCCAGGCGATGTCCCAGTTGATGGCGGGAATGAACGCCATGTATCAGGGAGAGGTGGTACAGCTCAAGGAGCTCAAGCAGATTGCCGATCTCTACGCGGTCAAGGTGATCGATGCGGCCAACAAGGCCAATGTGGGGGGCATAGCACCGTCCAACGCCAAGGCTGACATGCAGCAGGCGCAGCGGGAGATAGCGCAGATCTGGCAGCAATACCGGAGTCGGGAGATGAGCTCGGCCGAACAGCAGGAGGCCGCCAGTGTGCAGGCCTTGTTTGGTGCCGCCGATCAGCAGATTGCTGCCGTGGTGGCTGTGCTGGATCAGATGCAGGGGGAGGCGCGGGATTTGCTGGCTGCCCGCATCATGCCCCTCTACGGGGTGATAGATCCGGTGAGCGACGGTGTGAGCGCGCTGGTGGAGTTCCAGCTCAAGGAGGCTGAGCAAAATATCGGCGAACTCAATGATCTCCGGCAGCAACTATTCCAGCTCTTTATCCTGATGTTTGTGGTGGGGGGGGCCTGCATTCTGTTCTTCGGTGTGTGGGCAGGGCGTAGCGTCAGTCAACCTTTGGTCGCCATGGGCGGGATCTTGCGCGGCATGCAGACCGATCTCGACTTGAGCAAGCTGGTACCCGTGCTGCGCAAAGATGAGATGGGTGGGCTGGCTCATTCACTCAACGAGGTGATCTGCCATTTTCGTGAGCTCATCACCCAGATCAACGGCATGGCGGAGCAGCTTGCCACAGCGTCGGCCCATCTGGCCCACATCGGCATGCAAAGCCGGGGGCGCTTCGCTGAGCAACAGGCAGAAACGGATCAGACCGCGACTGCCATGAACCAGATGAGTGCAACTGTGGCTGAGGTGGCGAACAGTTCCAACAGCGCTGCCGATGCGGCGCACCATGCCCACGAGAGTGCCCGTCACGGCCACCATATCGTTGAAGATGCCATCTTGCGCATGTCCGGCCTCTCCGCCCAGATCCAGAACACGGCCGCCATGATCACCCAGCTGGCGGATGACAGCCGCAACATCAGCAGCGTGATGGATGCCATTCGTGGCATTGCCGAGCAGACCAACCTGCTGGCGCTCAATGCGGCCATCGAAGCGGCGCGGGCCGGCGATCAGGGTCGCGGCTTTGCCGTGGTGGCCGATGAGGTGCGCACCTTGGCCCAGCGCACCCAGCGCTCCACCGAAGAGATCGGCAAGACCATCGTCAAGTTGCAGCAGGGGGCCAGCGAGGCTGCCTCCAGCATGGAACTGGGGCTGAGTCAGGTTGAGGAGTCCAATCGCACCGTGCTGGCCTGTGGTCAGGCCCTCGGCGAGATAGTGAGTTCGGTCAATGTGATCAACGAGATGAACACCCATATCGCCACGGCGGCTGAGGAGCAGAGCAAGGTAGCCGAGGAGATCACCCGCAACGTGGTCAACATAGCCCACATAGCGACAGAGTCGACCAAGGCCGCTTCCGAGTTGAACCAGAGTTGTCATGAGCTGGAGCAGCTGTCGAGCGATCTCAAAGTGAAGGTAGGACAGTTCCGCTGCTAAAGGGGGCCGGGATAAATGAGGTAACAGGATGAAAAAGAAGAGGCGGCCCCTGGGCCTAATGCCAGTCAGTTAAGCCTGACTGGCATTGTTTTTATTGGCTTTTTTTACACTGTATTTCTGTGGCCTTGGCTTCACGCAGCGGGGGTAGCTTCGTTCCCTTCGTGCCGGCAGCACAAACTGCCCGTACCGCCTCTGTATATATAATAACTTTAATATGAGGTGTTCATATGATGGAAGTTATATGACCAAGAATACTTATGATTATGAACGGTTGGAAATACCAAACCTTATGGTTCTTGATTCGGCTGATCAGTTTTATGATGGCGCTAAAATTCTGAATGAATTACCTCCTGGGTCTGGAGTGTTGTTGCCAATCATTACCAATGCAGCTTTGGCGCTTGAATTATATATAAAAGCATTGAATGTTCGCTCGGTAATTGAAGACTACAGGCCATATAATAACGGGGGGTATGGTGGTAGGGTAAAAGAGATTCCATTTAAGGGAACTCATGTTTTGAGCACTCTTTTAAATAGTGTTATTGACGAAATTAAAAGGGATGTGGATGGCTTATTTAATGATGGCGTGATAACACATTCATTTTGTGACCTTGTCGATCTAGTTAGGCCGTATGACTCCTTGTTTGTTCAGGTTAGATACTCTTATGAAAATGATGTTCTTTCCAATTTTAATATCACAGAGTTGTTTGAGTGTATTGAAATTGTTCATGATGTGATTACGAAAATCACACCTATCCACAGAGTTATCAAATAATTTCGTAGGTTCAATTAGCGAAGCGTAATTGGACGTTCGTGTTTTTTAAGTCGGTACCATAAAAATAATTACCATTCGTGTTACCTAAAAAGAGACCGGCCATCAGCCGGTCTCTTTTTATTATTTGGTGTACCCCTTACGCCTGCGGCGGGGTGCTTTCGGCGTTGGACATCACCGCATCAATTTGCACCAGGGCACCGGCGGGCAGCTCGCTCACGCCAATGACGGTGCGGGCCGGCAGATAGCTAGGGAAGTATTGGGTGTAGATGGCGTTGACCGCATCCAGATCCGCGATGTTCTTCAGCTGGATATTGACCTTGACGATATCGTCCATCACATGGTCGATGCTCTCGACAATAGCCTTGATATGGCTCAGGCACTGGGCTGTCTGCTCTTTGACACAGCCGGTCAGGATCTTGCCGGTGGTGATATCCAGCGGCAGTTGAGCGGCCAGATGGTTGTAGTGGGAGAAGGCGACTGTCTGGCAATGGAGCGGGCTGTGTGGTGCCTTGTCAGTATTGCGGGCGCTGATCACCAGGTTGTGTCTGTCTTCTACCAGCTGCGGCGGTGTGCCGTCACCGTGGGAGATGACCGCATCCATCTGCACCCGGGCACCCAGCGGCAGGGCCGTTGCGCTGATCACGGAGCGGGCCGGCAGATAGGCAACGGCGCGGGCAATGGCGGAGTCCGGGAAGAAGGTGGTGTAGACCTCGTTGACGGCGTCCAGATCGGCGAGGCTGGTCAGATAGATATTCACTTTGACGATATCGTCAAACGGCACGTCGATGCTTTCCAGCACGGTTTTGATGTTGCGCAGACACTGACCTGCCTGATCCTTGATGCCACCGGCGACCAGCTTGCCCGAGGCCGCATCGACCGGCAGTTGCGCGCCTATGTTGTTGTAGTGAGAGAAGGCGACTGTATGGGTCGAGAGCGGGTTGTGCGGTGCCTTGTCGCTGTTGCGGGCCAGTTTCACCAGGGCGCAGGGCGCCTGCGGGAAGGTGCCTTCGCCATTGGAGATGATGGCGTCGATCTGCACCTGGGCATCCAGCGGCAGGGCGGCCACAGCGAGTGTGGTACGGGTCGGCAGATAGCCCGGGAAGAATTCGTGATAGACGGCGTCGACCGCCTCCAGATCTGCCATGTCTTTCAGGAAGATAGTGGCTTTGACCATATCGTCCATCACGTGGCCAATGCTCTCTATGATCGCCTTGAGGTTATTCAGGCACTGTCTGGCCTGTACCTTGACGTCGCCACTCACCATCTTGCCGGTCTTGGGATCGACCGGCAGCTGGGCAGAAATATTGTTGTAATGAGAGAACGCCACCGTCTGGGTGTAGGGGCCCAGATCCTGGGGGGCATTGGTGGTATTTCTTGCAGCCTTGATGATGGTGCCACTCATAGATATTCCTCTTTTTAGTATTCGTTGTTAACTCAGGTACAGGTTCGTCCCATCCGAGTGCGCCAGCAGGTGCATCCCCGGTTATATATTTAATCCACTCAATAGCTGAATGGGATAAGAGAGGAAGGGACAGGGTTGATTATTTCAGACGAGGCGATTCTATGAGTGGCCATCAGGGGATGCAAACCGGTGATTGCGTTTCTATGAGATGGCTCAACGCTTGGAAATATAGCTGTTTTGCTATTCAATTCAGGGTGAATACGATTCCTGGGTGGATCAAACAGGTCTGGTGTCGCAGGCGAGCCCGTGTGGACTGGGTTCTTCCCCTGGCGGAGGAGGGGGCTGTGCTGTGAACGAGGCGTTAAAAATATGCGTCCTCTTGCGGTTAATCGATTTTATTATGCATAGATATGTATTTTTAAGAGTTTGGAGTATCTATCCTGCTCGCTAAAAATATGCTAGCCCAAGGTCATACAAAGACTAATAAAGATGTGGCTGGAATATAATTCAATATATTGCATAGGCGATGTTTTTATTGCATTTGAATAGCCGCTTGTACGCTGATCCTGATGATATTTACCGTGTCAAATAGAGAGATAAATATGCCGCAAGGGGGCAGGCATCCTGTTAGTAGATCGTGATGATGGAGCGAAAGGGTGGGACCAGCGGGTGGCTGGCCGCCTGGGGGACGCCGGTCGGGCAGCCAGTGTCACTTATCCGGCGGGGTAGAGGGTTGTGCGATTGGCGACCGTGTATGGGAGGGCAGCTTGCCCTCCCTTGCTGGCAGTGATCGGGGTAATAGGTGGTGCTCCCAGTTGGCGATCAGGCGGGATAGAGGGCACCCAGCACGGCAAGACGGCTGGCACCGGTAACGGCGGGCAGGTTGCCGGGTTTGCGGTGGATAAAGCGCTGTGCCAGCCAGGCAAATGCCGCTCCCTCCATCCAGTCGGGGGCAATCCCCAGCTCGGTCGTGCTGGCGATGCGCCAGCCAGGCAGCAGGCTGGCCAGTTCGCTCAGCAGGGGGGCGTTATGGGCGCCGCCGCCGCAGACAAACAGCTCGGGCTGGCTTTGCGCCTCGTCCAGTGCAGGCAACTGGCGGGCGATACTGTGGCAGGTGAGCGCCTGCAGGGTGCGCTGCACATCCACGGGGGCGTATGCACTGCCCGCCAGCTCGCCATCGAGCCAAGCTAGGGCGAACATCTCTCGACCGGTACTCTTGGGGGCGGGGGCGGCGAAGTAGGGGTGAGTCAGCAGCTTTTCCAGCAGTGCCGGGATCAGCCGGCCGCTGGCGGCCCATTGTCCACCGGCATCGTAGTTGCCGCCGCCGGGTTGATGACGGCGATACCAGCCATCGAGCAGGGTGTTGGCGGGGCCGGTATCAAAGCCATACACCCCGCCCGCGTTGCCCGGCAGTACCGAGATATTGGCGATGCCGCCGAGGTTCAGCACCACCCGCAGGGCGCCGGGTTTGGCAAACCGCGCCTGATGGAAGGCGGGTACCAGGGGCGCCCCCTGACCACCGAGGGCCATGTCCATGGTGCGGAAATCGGCGATGACGTCGATGCCGGTCAGCGCCGCCAGCAGGGCCGCGTTGCCGATCTGCAGGGTAAAGCCGAGCTGGGGGCGGTGGCGAATGGTCTGGCCGTGGCTGCCGATGGCGCGAATAGCGGCAGGGGTAAGGCCCGCCTTGGCCAGCAGCGCGTGAGTGGCTGTGGCAAACTCGCGGGCCACCAGATTATCGGCCACCCCCATGCGATCGATTTCATTATCGCTCGGGGTGCAGAGCTCGTGCAGCTCGTGCAGCTCGCGGGCGGTGGGCCAGGGGTGGCTGATGGCCGCTTCGACCCGCAGTTCATCCCCGTCCATCATCACCAGCACGGCGTCGATCCCGTCTATGCTGGTGCCGGACATCAGCCCAATGTAGCGCTCAATCATGAGATGTCCTTATTTATCGAGATAAAGATGTGGAACAAGGGTTCAGCGTTCGCCTTTTTCTGCGGCGTGGTCAGAGGCTGATGACGCATTAACTGCCGTTGCTATCTCGTTTGTTCTGGGCCAGCTGCAGCTCGGGCTTGTCGAGTTGGTCGAGTTTGGCCAGTTGCGGCGTTGCCAGCAGTTTGAAGTTGGCCAGCTCCCGCCCTGTGAGGGTCTCGGCCTGCGGCAGATTGAGGGTGCGCGGGTTCTTGTGAATGCCACCCACTACAAATTCATAGTGCAGGTGCGGGCCTGTTACCCGGCCTGTGCCCCCTAGGGTGCCAATGGTCTGCCCCTGTTTCACCCGCTGCCCTTTATTGACGGTGCGTTTGGAGAGGTGCAGGTATTTGGTCACATAGTTGCCGGCGTGCTTGATGAAGACATAGTTGCCGTTGAACTGGTTGTAACCTGCCGCCACCACGCTGCCGCCGCCCGCCGCCATGATCGGGGTGCCCACCGGTGCCACATAGTCTATGCCATTGTGGGGACGCACCTTGCCGGTGACCGGGTGCAGGCGGCGCGGATTGAAGTTGGAGCTGATGTATTTGAAGTTGACCGGCGCGCGCAGGAAGCTCTTGCGCATCGCCTTGCCTTCCGGTGTGTAGTAGTTGCCATCGTCGTTCAGCACGGCGCGATAGATGGCGCCCTGGTTGATGAACTCGGCGGCCAGAATGTCGCCGGAGGCCACCCGCTCGTCATCCTGGAATTTTTCCTGATAGACAACCCGAAAGCTGTCCCCGGGTTGCAGGTCCTGTGCGAAGTCGATATCCCAGCCGAAAATGGCGGCGAGATCCATGATCTGATCTTCGGTCATCCCCGCCTCGACGGCGGCCCCCCAGAAGCTGGAGCGTATCTCGCCTCGGGTAACCTGCTCGCGGGTATCGAGTTCCAGCTTGACCGGTTTGGCCACGAAGCTCTCGGCCTTGCGGCTTACTTTCAACGCCTGTTCCAGGCTGTGGGGGTAATAAAGGCTGTGCAGATCGCCATTTTTGGTGAGCTTGAAGGTGAGTTCTTGCCCGGGACGCAACATGCGCAGAGGGTCGCTGCCGTCGAGTTGATCGATCAGGTGCAGATCCGTGGTGCTGAGCCCCAGCCGCTGGAAGATGACGCCCATGTTGTCGCCACGGCGCACTTTCACCTGTTTGGTGACATAGCTCGGCTTGGGCGGAATGGCCGCTTGCCCGGCTTGTGCCAACAGATCGTCGCCGTCCGGTTGCGGCTCGGCGGCTAGCTCGTTGCTGTTGTCATCGACCCGGGTGGCGACGGCCCGTTCGCTTGGCCAGGCCGCCAGCATCATCACCATGATGCTCAAAATCAGCACCATCTTGCGGTGCCAGGTGGGAAGAGAGTTGAAGGCGTTCCAAATGACCATGAGAAGCTGACGAAGTCGGGCAGAATGAGCGGATTTTACAGCCTTTCCAATTAGCTCGCCATTCCAGTAATATGTTTGGCCCTGTGGAATCGTGATTGGAGTGTCAAAAAATGTCCCAGCTCGAGGTGGCGCTAGCCGAGATCAAGCGCGGAGCGGAAGAAATTCTGGTTGAAGAAGAACTGGTTGCCAAGTTGAAGGAAGGGCGCCCGCTGCGCATCAAGCTGGGGATGGACCCGACGGCTCCCGACATTCACCTGGGTCATACCGTGATCCTCAACAAGCTGAAGACCTTCCAGGATCTGGGCCACGAGATCATTCTGCTGATCGGCGATTTCACCGCCATGGTGGGTGATCCCTCCGGCAAGAACAGCACTCGTCCGCCGCTCTCCGAAGAGGCCATCAAGCACAACGCCCTCACCTATGCGGAGCAGGCGTTCAAGATCCTCGATCCCGCCAAGACTCGCATCGAGTACAACTCCAGCTGGCTGGGCGAGCTGGGCGCGACCGGCATGATCAAGCTGGCGGCCAAGCAGACCGTGGCCCGCATGATGGAGCGCGACGACTTCAAGAAGCGCTACACCGGCGGCCAGTCCATCGCGATTCACGAATTCCTCTATCCGCTACTGCAAGGCTATGACTCGGTTGCGCTCAAAGCGGACGTCGAGCTCGGCGGTACCGATCAGAAGTTCAACCTGCTGATGGGCCGCGAGCTGCAAAAAGATGCCGGCATGGCCGCCCAGTGCGTGCTGATGATGCCGCTGCTGGTGGGTCTGGACGGCGTCAAGAAGATGTCCAAGTCCGCTGCCAACTACATAGGCGTGCACGATGCCCCGGGTGAGATGTTTGGCAAGATCATGTCCATCACAGATGACCTGATGTGGAACTACTACGAGCTGCTCTCCTCTCGTCCCTTGGCCGAGATTGAAGCGTTCAAGGCCGGTATCGCCGCGAACACCCTGAATCCCCGTGACGTGAAGATCTGGCTGGCGAAAGAGATCATCGCTCGCTATCACGACGAAGCGGCAGCGGAAGCGGCCCATGAAGATTTCACCCAGCGTTTCTCCAAGAACGCCATTCCGGACGAGATGCCGGAAGTCGAACTGGTGCTGGAAGGTGACGGTCTGGCCATCGCCAACCTGCTCAAAGACGCCGATCTGGTGGCCACCACCTCCGAAGCGCTGCGCATGATCAAGCAGGGCGCGGTCAAGCGTGACGGCGAGAAGCTGGAAGATGGCAAGGCACTGGTAGGTGCCGGTACCGCCGTCTATCAGGTCGGCAAGCGCAAGTTTGCCAGGGTCACCGTCAAGTAAGCCAGCCTCTCTACGAGACTGGCTTTGTGGCTGTCTCCCGAGCACTGCTTGTGTTCGGGAGACAGCACTTGCAAGCCGTCCCATCGCGATGGTTGGCAAGATAACTCCTCCCTTCTTGCTCCCTCTCTCGCCTCTTCCTGCCTGATTCGCCTTGTCCGTTTGTTCTTATGCCCTCTTGTGCGTTGACCGAGCGTCGGAGAACGCTGTGCTGTTTCACCATAGGAACAGGGTGGTTGATGTCTTGTTTACTCGTCTTCAGTCAAGACCCACCTATCCCGTAGATTTACGAAGACCATAAAAAATGCCGGTCAAGTGACCGGCATTTTTGGACATGGCGTTGGGGGCGTCACATCAAACGGTAAAGAACTTGGCGTTGACGAAGGCCACTGCGATGAAGGAGGCCACCATGCCGCTGATGCAGAGCACGGCAGGTCGCATGGCTGGCCAGCGATGGGTCAGCAGGATAATGGCCAGCAGGGTCGGGTAGAGGCCGAACATGTAGCGTGGCATGGCGTTGAGGCCCGTCATCAGCGGTATGGTGCAGCAGATGAACATCAGTGTGGCTTCGGCCCAGCGCTTCTGGCTGAACAGATAGAGGTTCAGACACCAGCCGAAGATCACCATGATGGAGAGGTAAGCCTTGCGCCCCCCCAGCTCGAAGCCGCTCAGCCACCAGTCGAGCGGGCTGTCCATGTAACGGCCCCAGGCCACCTGGATATGCTTGAAGGCCAGCGCATCACCTGTGAGGTGATAGAGATAGACCATGTAGGCAAACAGGCCGAAGGGGATGAGCCAGAGGGTGAATACCACCTTGAAGGCGCGTTCGGTGAAGCGGAAAAACTCCCGCCAGCCGTAGGCCTGCAGCGCCAGGATCAGCACAGGGAAGACCATCATCACACCCAGATTGCGGGTACCGGAGATGCAGACGCCGAGCACTGCGACCATCAGCCACTGTTCCCGATAGGCAAACAGGAACATCCCCAGCATCAAGGCCATGAACATCGATTCGGTATAACCGGAGACGAAATAGGCGGAGAAGGGGGAGAAGGCAAGCAGCCAGACGCCGAAGCGGGCTGTCTCGTCACCCAGCTTGAGCTGACGCAGCACCAGCAGCATCAGCGGCAGGCTGGCAAAGAAGGCAAGGTTGGCCACCAGCATCAGGCCGATCAGACTCTCGACATTGAGCAGGTTTGACAGCGAACCTGACAACATCGGATAGAGCGGCATGAAGGCCCAGTTGGCCGCATTGCCCTTGCTGAGCCAGCGCGGGTAGAGATCGTAGCCGTTTTCTATGATGCGCTGGAACCAGACGCAGTCGAATTGGCAATAGGCTTGCAGCGGGCCTATGTCGGTGGTGCCGTAAAGCTGGACGCCGAAATAACCCATGCCATAGAGGGCAACCCGGCTCAGCAGGAAGGCGGCGATGATGATCAGCCAGTCACGGCTGCTGATGGCCAGTGACGGGCGATAGGGAGCCTGACAGCCGGGAGTCGAGCTGTCGGGAGTCAATGTTGTAATGTCATTCATCAGGCAAATACCCAGACGCGAGAGAGGATATAGGTGAGCACTGTGACTGTCAGGGTGGCGATCACCACAGGCAGCAGACCAGAAAGACCCGCAAACAGCAGACCGCTCAATATCAGGTTTCTCACCGCCAGCGAGAAGAGGGCAACCAGCAAGAACTTGCCGATGGCACCCTGTTTCTGGAAGGTGATGTAACGATGGCCAAAGAATGAGAACCAGAAGGCAATCATGAAGGCGATGGTGGTGACCCAGTGTTCAGAGATGGCGGGCCAGGTATGAAACAGCGCGATAGAGGTACCAAGGTCGACGAGGGTTGCCCCCCCGCCGACCAGACCGAACCGGAACAGGCGCCAGAATTCCTCGCGGGAGATCATTGAGGCGCTTGCTCCTTCTTGTCTTGTTGCTGTTCTGTCTCTTGCTGTGTGTCAGCGTCCTGCTGCTTGTCTGCCGCCGGCTTGGCATACTGGCCGTAGACCCCTTCGATGAGATAGACGGGGCGCTGTTTCACTTCCACAAACATGCGGCCTATGTACTCGCCAATGATGCCAAGGGACAGCAGCTGGATGCCACCAAGGAACAGCACCACTGACATCAGGGAAGCATAACCGGGTACATCGATCCCGAAGAAGACCACCTGGGTGACGATCTTGAGGATGTAGAGGAAGGCAACGAAGGAGACACCGACCCCCACATAGCTCCACACCCGCAGCGGCCAGCTGGAGAAACTCATCAGGCCATCGAGGGCGAAGTTCCACAGCTTCCAGTAGTTGAACTTGGTTTCACCGGCGTGACGGGCCGGACGCTCGTAAGGAACGCCCACGGCACGAAAACCAGCCCAGGCAAACAGACCCTTCATGAAGCGGTTGCGCTCTGGCAGTTGCTTGATAGCTTCCACCACCCGGCGGTCGATCAGACGGAAGTCACCTGCGTTTTCCGGCAGCTTGGTGCTGGTGGAGAGAGCGTTGAAAAAACGGTAGAAGCCACCGGCAGTGACCCGCTTCATCGGGGTATCGGCACTGCGATCCACCCGTATGCCGTAGACGGTGTCATAGTTACCGGTCTGCCACAGCTTGACGAACTCGAGGATCAGGGCAGGGGGATCTTGCAGATCCACGTCCATCGGCACTATGGCATCGCCTTTGGCATGATGCAGACCGGCGGTCATGGCCGCTTCCTTGCCGAAGTTGCGCGCCAGGTTGACCAGGGTCACCCTGGGATCGCGGGTGATGGCTTGCTCGATCACTGCGCGGGTGCTGTCACGGCTGCCGTCGTTGACGAACACTATCTCCAGATGATCCTTGATGGGCGCCAGTTCGTTATCTATCGCGTTGATGAAGGCATCTATGCTCTCTTCCTCGTTGTACACGGGCACGATCAGAGAGAGTCGAAAATCGGCATGCGACATGGAAATTTCCTTATTTGGAAAATTATTTATTAAACCGCGTATCGGGTAATACGTCTTACTGGGCGACGGTCAGTCGTACCGACTGAACATTGAGGGGAGTCGGTGCGGACAGCGCCAGGAAGTTAGGCCGTTTCGGGTCCGACGTCAGAGAGTCGCCCGGCAGATTGAGCCGGATTTCGTTGATGCCAGCCTTGGCCAGGCGGACTGTCGTGGTGAAGTCATGACCCAGCGCCACCTTGAGCAGGGTGCCGGCCTGCGGGCTGTTGACCCGGGCCTGTATGGTCAGCTGTTCAGGCTGAGCTTGCTGTTTGGGCAGAACGAAATAGAGGCCGCCCTGGCCGCTGAGTTCGGTACCCTTGGTACTTGGCTTGGTAGCCCAGCCTGCGCTGGAGAGGAAGCGGCTCGGCCTGGTCAGGTTGAGCTCGTTGCCCGGCTGATAAGTCATGCTGGAGTTGTGCTCCCAGAAGCGGGTCTTGCCTTCCAGGTAATAGAGTTTGTAGGCCAGGCTCACATTGGGGTGGGCAGCCAGATAGAGGGTGTAAAGGTAGAAACCACTCAGTGCCATGATGGCAGTCAGAAAACCGAACTTTTTGTACGTCATATCACTCTCTACGCCTCACGATTAGTAGGCTGATTTCGCGCATATGCTAATCCAATTGCAAAAAAAGCATAGTGGATCACAAAAATATATTTGGTCACATATTAACCCCTTTCGAGTCAGTGCTCCAAATGCCCCCATTTTGACCCGGTTGTGACCTGACCAAGCCTTGTGCCGCGCGGGGTATGGGCTCATTTCATGGCCGAGTCCCTATGGGAAGAAATACCCCCCTCTATACAGTGTCGATGCAGGTGATTGCTGTGGCAGGATCTGTCGCCATTTGGCCAAGGCCGATTTATGATGAGGCATCGCGTTGTCAAGGATGACCCATGAAGCTGATACTCTTCTGCTGTGCGCTCTGGTTGCTCTCTCCGGCTGCATCCGCCAACAGCTTTTGCCCCTCTCCGCTGCGGGTCGGTTTTGACCATTGGCCGCCCTATCACTATTACGACAGTGCGACGACGGATGACAAGGTGCTGAAAGGTTTTGCCGTGGAAACACTCAATGCCATGCTCACGCGACTGGGTTGTCAGGTCACCTATGTGGAGCGGCCCTGGAAGCGGATACTGCACGATCTGGCGCGGGGCTCGCTCGATATCGCCATGGAGGCATACTCCAACGAGGAGCGTGGCCGCTATGCCTGGTTTTCCGATGGCTATAATCCGGGGCGCAGTGTGCTCTGGGTCCGCAAGTCTTCTTCCTATCCTGAAACCGATTTGGCGAGCTGGCTGGCCAGTGGTCATATTCTCGGTGTGACCAAGGATTACTACTATGGGGCCGAGACAGCCGACTTGTTGCGCCGTTATGCGGCTCAGGTAAGCGTGGTCAATGATCATCAAAATTACGGCAAGCTGGTGCTCGGCCGGATCGACGGTTTTCTCGGGGATATTCTGGCCACGCCCTGGGGTCTGAAAGAAGAGGGGTTAAACGATCTGATCGTGCCTCACGGCATGGCCGTATATGAAGCACCCACTTTTTTCATGTTCAGCAAACAGCGGCTTTCACCGGCGTTTGTCAGGGCGTTCAATCGGGAGTTGGCTGAATTTAAAGCAACCAATGAGTATGACGTTATCTGGCGGCGCTACGCCCCCGCCAGCTAGTAAAGTCACTGGCATTCACGCATCATGAGCGCCTTGACCGCCGGGTCTGGCAGTTGAAGTGAACCGATCTTGAGGTAAGCATGGGGAAGAAGTATTGGCTGGCGTTGGCAAACCTGATCTGGCTGGGCTGCTTGCCAGCGGCAATGGCGCAGGCAAGCGAAGGACAGGTGTTGGTAACCAATGCTGCAGTGCAGCATGACTGGTATCAGAACAGTACCGCAGAGCAGGCTCGCCTTGAGTTGGAGCACCAGTTGCAGGAGGCCGTACTGGCCCAGTTGCACCCTGACTTCTTCAGTCTCTGGAAGAAGCTGCAGGCCAAACCGGCCGATCAGCGTGGGGCCATTTACGATGAAGTTTTTGGCAAGCTGGCCCGCTTTCAGCAGGCTTGGCGTGCCATGGATCTGGTCGCTCGCGAGCAGATGCGAACTCTCAAGCTCAATTTGAACCAGCCGTTGGCCCACGAGCCTGTTGGCGACAATCTGCTGGATCAGGTCAAGCAGCTCAGACCCCAGGTCGCCGAGTATGAGGCGGTGCGCGAGGAAGTGCGCAAACTGCTCGCCATGCCCATGGCAAAGCAGTGGCCGACCCTGACCATGCCGACCCTGCGGGCGGGTGAGGCATCCCCTGAACTGGGGCAGATCCGTACCATCCTCAACGAGCTGGGGGATGGCGCCCCCCGTCATGACGACGCCACCTATGACGTCGACACCCAGCAGGCCATCAAGCAGTTCCAGCGCCGCCACGGTCTGACCGCCGATGGCATCATTGGTCGCCAGACTCGTACCTGGCTCAACACCGGGCCGCAAGTGCGTGCCAGCCTGCTGCTGCGCAACCTGTGGCGTCGGGATCTGGTGGATCATCTCTCCGGTGCCCGTTATGTGCTGGTCAATATTCCTGACTACCGTCTGAGCGTGGTGGAGTCCGGCAACGAGGTGTTTACCAGTCGGGTCATCGTTGGCAAGGAGCAGCGGGCAACCCCCATACTCGCCAGCGAGATCCGCTCTATAGTGCTCAACCCGCCCTGGCATGTGCCGCGCTCCATCCTGAGCAAGGATATTCTGCCCAAGCTGGGTCGGGATCCTGCCTATTTGAATCGCGAGCAGTTCGAAGTGATCGACGGCGAAGGCAACCCTGTGCAGTTCACTGAAGAGGGCTGGTATCAGGCGTTGGCCGCCGGTTTCCCTTATCGCCTGCGGCAAAAGCCCGGTGATCACAATGCCCTGGGGCGCTACAAGTTCTACCTGCCCAACAACGACGCCATTTACCTGCACTCCACTCCGCGCAAGGCGCTGTTCGAGCAAGGGGCTCGGGCCTTCAGCTCCGGTTGCATCCGGGTGGAGCACGCCGACGATCTGGCCGAGTTGCTGCTGGCGGACTCCCGCTACCAGCCGGACAAGGTGGCCAGCATACTGAAAAATACCCAGACAAAGTGGTTGCCGCTGACCACCCCCATCCCGGTATTTACCGTCTACTGGAGCAGCTGGATCGACGAAGAGGGTCGCCAGCAACTGCGCAATGACATCTATGGATTTGATCGAGTCAGCTTCCAAAGTCGCCTGCTGTGATCCTTGCCACAGAGTGAAAAGCCCGGCCCTTGCCGGGCTTTTTCATTGGTGCTGGCGGTTTGACATGAGAGGGTTCGAAAGGTAGTTTCAAGCACCTGTATCAAATTCACTCAACAGTGTCGCTTACATCTGCGATGGACGAACTCCTTATGCTGGAACAAGAGATAAGTCGACGTCGCCTGCTGCTGGGGGCTGGGTGCCTGCTGGGGGGAGCCATGCTCTCATTCCCTGCCATGGCGAGCCGCAGTACCTCGGGACGTGAACTCAGTTTTTTCAATCTCAATACCGGCGAGCGAGTGCAGGCCAGTTATTGGGAGAATGGTCGCTACCTGCAAGACGGGCTGGCCGAGCTCAATCATATTTTCCGCGACTATCGTCGCAACGAAGTGTTCAACATCGACAAGAAGCTGTTCGATCAGCTCTATCTGTTGCAGCACAATCTGGGCCGCAACGGCGAGATCCAGCTTATTTCCGGCTACCGTTCACCGGCGACCAATCGCCAGAAGCGCAGCAAGAGCCGCGGCGTGGCCAAGCACAGCTATCACACCCTGGGTCAGGCGGTGGATGTGCGGATCCCGGGTGTTCAGCTGGCCCATCTGCGCAAGGCTGCGCTCAATCTCAAGGTGGGTGGGGTTGGCTACTACCCGAGCGACAACTTCGTTCATCTGGATACCGGGCCCGTCCGCAGCTGGTAGTCGTTGGCGGCATCCGGCGAGCGAGACCTCGCCTCTATGGCGGGCTGCAGCGCCTGGTCACTGGCAAAGAGGGGGGCCGAGCTGTTAGGCTCCGGACACTATCCAGAGGAGAACCAGATGAAACATATTTTGCTCGGGGGCTTGATTGCCCTGCTGCTGACCGGTTGTGGCAAGCTCAATCGCGAGAATTACGACAAGTTGAAGATGGGGATCAGCTACACGGAAGCGAGCACTATACTCGGCAAGGCAGAGCGCTGCGACGATGCCTTGGGCACCACCAGCTGCATCTGGGGAGAGGAGGGCAAGAACATCAAGATCCGCTTCATCGCCGACAAGGCAACCTTCTTCAGCTCGGAAGGGATTAACTGAGTCGCGTACGCACTCAGTGTCTCCATACAAAAAAGCGCCTGTCAGGCGCTTTTTTGTTGTCTGCAATCCGAACTGTTTCGCCAGAAACTGGCGCGCTCAGTGGGTTGCGTACTGATAGTGGAAGGTGGGCAATCCCCACTTGAATCGTACCGCCAGCAAGCGCAACACGAAGCCGATCCCGATGGCACCAAAGGCGGCCCAGTCGTTGGGCAGGCCCTGATCCAGCGCCAGGCAGTAGATGGCGGCGGTGATCAGCGAGATGGCAGCATAGAGCTCCCGGCGAAACACCAGGGGAATGCGCTGGCAGAGCAGGTCTCGCAGTACACCGCCAAAGGCGCCGGTGACCACCGCCATGATGCAGGCAATGCCGATGCCATGGCCCATCTCCAGGGCCCTGGCGGCGCCGAAGATGGAGAAGACCACCAGTCCCAGCGCATCGAGTGCCAGGAACAGCTTGCCGAGGTAGCGCATCAGCGGTGCCGATATGACGGCGGCCATGGCCGCGCCTGCCACCAGCAGCACATATTCCGGATGTTCAACCCAGAGCAGGGGATAGTGCCCAAGCAACACATCCCGGATGGTACCGCCACCGATGGCCGTTGCCGAGGCGATGATCACCACGCCAAACAGATCCATCCGTCGCCGACCCGCAGCCAGTGCGCCAGTCATTCCTTCGGCCACCAGGCCCAGCAAGAAGAGTGTATGTAACATGAGATATCCCAGGGTGTGAGAAAGGCCCGCATCCTATCAATTCAAGCTATATGGGACAAGGAATGAAGGCTATTCATTATTTTTTATAATGCAAAAAGTAAAAGGCACCGATGAGGTGCCTTTTTTCATTGGGGCAGGGATCAGCGTTTGAGCTGTTCGGCGCGGTAGTGATCCACCCACATGGCGGTGGCACCACAGATGGCGACCGGCATCACAAAGAGGTTCACCACCGGAATGGCGGAGAAGAGGGTGACCAGGGCACCGAAGCTCAGGCACTTGCCGCGGCGCTGCTTCAAGGCATCGCGCATTGTGATGAAGCTTATCTTGTGGTTGTCGAACGGATAGTCGATGTACTGAATTGCCATCATCCAGGCGCTGAACAGGAACCAGAGCACGGGGGCCAGGGTCTGCCCGACCACGGGGATGAGGAACAGGATCAGGCAGCCGATGGCCTTGGGCAGGTAGTACTTCAGCTTGGTCCATTCACGGCCGAAGGTGCGGGGTACATCCCGGACTATGTCGAGCATGCCGGTGTCGCTGACCACCTCGCCGGTGAGGGTCTGTTCCACCTTCTCCGCAAGCAGGCCATTGAAGGGGGCCGCTATCCAGTTCGCGACCGAGCTGAACAGGAAGGAGAAGACCACCAGTATGGTCACCAGAGCGATGGGCCAGAGCAGATAGTCCAACCAGCTGAGCCAGCTGGGGATCTGCTGGTGCAGCCAGCCGAACAGACCATCGAGCTGCAACAAGAGGGCGTAGAAGGCCCCGGCAAACAGCACGAAGTTGACCAGCAACGGGATCAGCACAAAGGTACGTATGCCCGGTTGGCGAATGAGGGAGAAACCGCGCAGGAAGTAGTCTGCGCCGCTGATTGAGTCTTTGACCATAGGGGGTGATTGGCTCATCTGAGCTCCATCTGTTCATGGGAAAGTGCCAGCATATTACAAACAAGGTTTGGATTTGGTAAAGTCGCCTGCCCGCCTTCTCTTTATTTCGTTACCCAATAGGCCTCCATGCGTCTGAAATTGATCAAACTCGCCGGTTTCAAGTCGTTTGTCGAGCCAACCCGCATCGAGTTCTCGGCCGACATGACCGCCGTGGTGGGGCCCAATGGCTGCGGCAAGTCCAACGTGATCGACGCCGTGCGCTGGGTGCTGGGGGAGAGTTCGGCCCGCCATCTGCGCGGCGAGAACATGACGGACGTCATCTTCAACGGCTCCATCAACCGCAGTCCTCACGGTCGCGCCTCGGTGGAGCTGGTGTTCGACAACCCCCACAACCGGGTACCCGGTGAATTTGGCCGCTTTACCGAAATCTCGGTGCGCCGCGAGGTGCTGCGCGACGGCTCCAACCATTACCAGATCAACGGCCAGAAGTGCCGCCGCAAGGATGTCACCGACCTCTTCCTCGGTACCGGCCTTGGGCCGCGCAGCTACGCCATCATAGAGCAGGGCACCGTCAGTCGGCTGGTGGAGTCGCGCCCCGCCGATCTCAAGCTGTTCATGGAGGAGGCGGCGGGTGTCTCCCGTTACAAGGAGCGGCGACGCGAAACCGAGCAGCGCATTCGCCATACCCAGGAGAATCTGGAGCGGCTCGGCGACATTCGCGGTGAGCTGGGCTCCCGCCTCGAACATCTCAAGGCCCAGGCCGAGACGGCCGAACGTTACAAGCAACTCAAGAGCCGTTCGCGCGCCGCACGGGCCGAGCTTATCGGTTCCGAACTGTGGGTGCTGGAAACTCGCCTGGGTGAGGCCAAGGCCGAGCTGGCCCAGGCCGAACAGGCGCTGGCGGCGCTGGATGCCAAGCGTACCCAGGATGAGGGGCGTCACGTCACCCTGTCGGTGGCCCGCCAGGAGGCCCAGGCCGAGCAAGCGAGCCGCCAGCAACAAATTTTTCTCGGTGGCCAGGCCATCGCCCGCCTCGAACAGCAGCAACTTCATCAAACCGAGCTCGGTCGCGACTGGCAGGTCAGGCGTCAGGCGCTTGGCGAGCGGATAGAGGGCATCAGGGCACAACTGGCGAGCCAGCAGGAACAGCTGACCGAAGGCACCCTCAAGGGGGAGCAGGAGTCGGCGCTACTCGAACAGTGTGAGCAGTTGCTCACCGATCAGCAGGGGTTGCGTCTTGCCGCCGGCGAGCAGCTGGAGCAGGCGCGTCAACGTCAGCAGCAGTGGCAACAACAACTCGGCCAGTTGCAGGGGCAGCTCAACCAGACTCGCGCGCAAGTGAACGGCCTGCAGGAGCTGCAAGCCAAGACCCGGTTGGCACGGCTCAAGCTGGAGGATGAACGCGCAGGTCCCCTCGGCGGGGAAGGGGAGTCGTTGCAGCCCGGGCTCGACGCCCTGGCGTCCGAGCTGGAATGCTCCCGGGCTCGCCACGCCGAGCTGGAGCAGCAGTGGCAGGCCAGCGTGGCCCGCCATGAAGAGTGCAAATCGCAGCAAAGCCAGCAGAGCAGCCTGCTGCGGGAACTTGAAGCCCGTCTCACCACTCTTAATCAGATGCTGGGGGAGCAGATGGTGGGGGCCACCCTGGCGGATCGACTGCAGGTGGCGCCCGAGTGGGCACAGGCGCTGGACAAGGTGCTCGGCCGCTGGCTCACCGCCCAGCCCAGCGACGAGTGCAATCTGGCGCAGAACGGGCTCTGGATTGGTCCATCCAGACCTGCGGTGGCGGGTACCCTGGCGGCCCGGCTTGAGGGGGCGCATATTCCCGCCTTCCTCAACGCCATCTGGCTGGTTGAAGATAGAGACGCTGCGCTGGCCCGCCAGCCTGGCCTCCTGGCCGGTGAGTCGGTACTGACCCCGACCGGAGATTGGTTTGGCCCTAACTGGGCCGATCTCGGCCAGGGCGGGGCACTCGGTACTCTGGCCCTGCTCGGTGAACGTGAGCGGTTACACACAGAACTGGCGGCAGGCCAGCAGGTGCTTGGCCTGTTGAATGACCAACTGGGAACTGCCGATGCCGCGCGCGCCCAGCTGCACAGTGCCTTTGAGCTGAGCCAGCGTACAGTGCGCGAGCAGGAACAGCAGTGGCAGCAACTGCGTGAAGCCTGGAGCCTGCGGGAAGGCAAGCGCCAGGAGCGGTTGCAACGGCTCGGTCAGCTTGGCGAAGAGCTGACTAGGTTGGACAAGGAGCAGGCCGACGAGGCGCAGCGGCTGGCAGCGGCTTTGCAGCAGCTTGAGCTCGATGAGGAGCGGCTTGGCGAATTGCAGGAACAGGGTGAGCCCTTGACCGAGTCGCTGCAGCTTGCTCAGGAGCGAGTCACCCATGCCGAGCGGGCGGTGGAAGAGGCGCGTCTGCGCCGTGAGCAGCAACAAGCCAGCTGCCAGCGCTGGCAGCTGGAGCAGCAGAATCAGAGCCAGCTCATCAGCCTGCGGGAGCAGGAACTGGCCCGACTCGGGCTGGAATTGGCCGAACTCAAGGAGCCGGGGGCCACGCCGGGTCAGGATCTGTCGCCCCTGCTGGTCGAGCAACGCAACCTCGAAGCATTGCAACTTGCCTGCCATCAAAGGCTGGTAGAGTTGGAGCGACAACTGACCGAACTGGAACAGGCACGCAGCGTTGATCACAAGCAGCTGCTGACCTTGCAGGAGAAGCTGGCGACCCTGAGGCTGGAGCGCGAGCGCAACCTGACCCGCCGTCAGGGGTTGCATGAGCAGTTCGAGGAGCTGGGGGTACGGCTGGTGGATCTCGATCAGGCTGTCTTGATCGCCGCCGATCGCGGCAAGTTGCGTCAGGAGATCCAGACGCTGGAGGCACAAGTGGAGGCACTTGGCGCCATCAACCTGGCGGCGCTGGAGGAGTACGAAGAGGCGAAAACCCGCTCAACCTACCTGGAAAACCAGTGTCAGGATCTCGAGCAAGCGCTGGAAACCTTGAGCCAAGCCATTAAAAGAATTGATAAAGAAACACAAATACGCTTCCGTGACACTTTCGATAAGGTCAACGAAGATTTAAAATCCCTCTTTCCAAAAGTGTTTGGGGGAGGCAGTGCCTGGCTTGAGCTGACCTCGGATGATCTTTTGGAGGCCGGAGTGAGCATCATGGCAAGACCTCCGGGTAAGAAGAATGCTACCATTGCCCTGCTTTCCGGGGGGGAGAAGGCGTTAACCGCACTTGCGCTGGTTTTTGCCATCTTCAGACTCAACCCAGCACCATTTTGTCTGCTGGATGAGGTGGATGCACCGCTCGATGAAGTGAACGTCGGTCGCTTCTGTTCTCTTGTCAAAGAGATGTCGAGCACAGTACAGTTCGTTTACATCAGTCATAATAAGGTCTCCATGGAGATGGCTGAGCAGCTGGTTGGCGTTACGATGCAAGAGCCCGGGGTTTCTCGCATTGTGTCGGTCGATATCGGTGAAGCCGTCGCTTTGGCTGAGCAAAACTAGAAAGAGAAGCAGCTAATGCAGGAATTGCGTTACATCTTGGTTGCCCTGGGCGGTATTGCTATTGCGGCATTGCTCATTCACGGGTTGTGGAGCAACAGAAAGAATCGTCAGGCACCGATCAAAGAGAAACCTCTGGGCCGGATGGAATCCAAATCACGTGGTCGTGACAATGACGCCTTCGACAACGATGGTGTCGGTCAGGTGCGTGTGGTCAGCGGTAGCCGTCGTGCCGAGCCCAAGCTCCACAGCGAGGAGGCTCGCCAGCCGGATGTCAGCCGCCGTGCGCCCGTCACCGCTTTCGATGACGAGGATGACGAGGTCGAGCTGCCAACCCCTGTGGTGCGCAAGCCTGCCGCTCGACCGGTTGCCCCGCCCCCCGTCTACGAAGAGGACGAGGAGGAGTTCGAGGAGCACATCGCCGAGACAGTAGAGGAAGTGCCTGCCGCCCCGGTGCGCAAGCCCGCCCAGGTGATCCGTCGTACCCCGGTACACCGTTCTCGTTCCCAGCGCGAGCCGCTGCTGCAACAGCTGGATGATGAACCTCTGGTCGAGCCGGCCTACGCGACCGCACCTACCTTCGGTGCCCGCGAACCTGCTCATGTGCCAGCGCCTGAGTACAAGCCGCAGCCCCGTTATGTGGCCCCCGAGCCTGCCTACGAGGAGCCTGTGTATGAGGAGCCCGTTGGTGAGCCGCTGATGGATACCCAGCCGGTCGAGAAGATTTGGCAGGATGTCTATGTCATCAACCTGATGGCGCGCCCCGGTCACGATCTGGAAGGGGCGACTCTGCTGGCTTCCCTGATGGCGCTGGGCTTCAAGTTTGGTGAAATGGATATTTTCCATCGACACGAGGATCTCAACGGCAAGGGTGAAGTGCTCTTCTCCATGATCAACATGGTCAAGCCGGGCACTTTCAATCCGTACCGGATGGAGCAGTTCAATACCCCGGGTGTCTCCCTGTTCATGCAGCTGCCGCTGCGCAGCAATGCAGCCTTTGCCTTCGAGCACATGCTGCAGGCTGCCGACCAGCTGGCCAGCGATCTCGATGCCATGTTGACTGACATGGATCGCAGCCCGCTGAGCGACGAGACCATAGCCCGTTACCGGCACGAACTGGCCGCCTACGAGGCCAATCGAGACTAAGACTCCAAGGGGTCGAGTACATCAAAAGTGCGGTACCCAGGTGCCGCATTTTTGTTTGTGCGGTTAACTTATTATTCCAACCACAGTCCGAGACTTTTCCATGAGCGAAACCCTCTCCCGCCACCGTCAACTGTGTGATCTGCTGACCGAATACGGTCATCAGTACTATGTGCTGGATAACCCCACCGTCCCTGACGCCGAATACGATCGCCTGATGCGGGAACTGATCGCGATCGAGAACGAGCACCCAGAACTGAAAACCCCTGCCTCCCCCAGTGTTCGGGTTGGTGGTCAACCCTTGACTGCCTTCAGGCAGGTACGTCACGAGATCCCCATGCTGAGCCTGGACAACGTCTTCAGCAGCGAAGAGTTGCAGGCGTTCGAGCAGCGCATGAAGGATCGCCTGAAGCGGGAGGTGAGCTTCACCTTCTGCTGTGAGCCCAAGCTGGATGGTCTGGCGGTGAGCCTGCTCTATGTGAATGGCCAGCTGGTGCAGGCCGCTACCCGGGGCGATGGTGCGACCGGTGAGGAGATCACCGAGAACGTGCGCACCATCAAGGCGATCCCGCTCTCCCTGCGCGGCAGCGACTGGCCCGCCCGGCTGGAAGTCCGTGGCGAGGTGTTTATGCCCAAGGCCGGTTTCGAGGCGATGAATGCCAAAGCACTGGCCGCTGGCGAGAAGGTGTTCGTCAATCCGCGCAATGCCGCGGCCGGCAGCCTGCGTCAGCTCGATTCCCGCATTACCGCCAGTCGCCCGCTGAACTTCTACGCCTATGGCGTCGGGGTGGGCGGCGATCAGCTGGGGGATTCCCATTTCGGCCGCTTGTGTCAGCTCAAAGCCTGGGGCCTGCCCATGAGCCCGGAGGTGAAACTCAAGGAAGGCGCGGCCGGATGCCAGGCCTTCCACGACGATATTCTGGCCCGCCGCGGCGAGCTGGCCTACGAGATAGACGGCGTGGTTTACAAGGTCGATGCCATCCCCGTGCAAGAAGAGCTGGGCTTTGTGGCCCGCGCTCCCCGTTGGGCCACTGCCCATAAGTTTCCGGCGCAGGAGGAGATGACACTGCTCGAGAATGTCGAGTTTCAGGTGGGTCGTACCGGCGCCGTGACCCCGGTTGCCAAGCTTAAGCCCGTGTTTGTCGGTGGCGTCACCGTCTCCAACGCGACTCTCCACAATGCCGACGAGATTGAACGCCTTGGTGTCATGATCGGCGATACCGTGATCGTGCGCCGGGCAGGGGATGTGATCCCGCAAATCGTTGCCGTGGTGGAGGCCCAGCGCCCTGCGGATGCCCGCGAGATCCTCTTTCCTACCCAATGTCCGGTTTGTGGCTCGGCGCTGGAGCGGCTGGAAGGGGAAGTGGTCACCCGCTGCTCAGGCGGCCTGTTCTGCGAGGCGCAGCGCAAGGAGGCGATCAAGCACTTCGCGGCGCGGCGAGCCATGGATGTGGATGGCCTCGGCGACAAAATTGTCGAGCAACTGGTCGACAAGGGGCTGGTGAAGACACCGGCAGACCTGTTCAGCCTCAACGCCATCCAGCTCGCCGGCCTTGAGCGGATGGGGCAGAAATCCGCGCTCAATCTGGTGGCGGCCATCGATGCGGCGCGCAGCACTACCCTGCCGCGTTTCCTGTTTGCCCTGGGTATTCGCGAGGTGGGGGAGGCGACAGCGCTGAACCTGGCCAACCATTTCCTCACCCTGGATGCCCTGCGTGCCGCCACAGTGGATCAGTTGCTGGCGGTGGCGGATGTGGGAGAGGTGGTGGCCAAGCACGTCTATTACTTCCTGCGTCAACCCCATAACGTCGAGGTACTGGAAGCCTTGCTGGCCGCCGGTATCCACTGGCCTGTCATCGAGAAGAAGGAAGCAAGCGAGCAGCCCTTTGCCGGCAAGACCTTTGTGCTGACCGGCACCCTAAACCTGTTCTCTCGCAACGATGCCAAGGCGGCGCTGCAGGCGCTGGGGGCCAAGGTAGCCGGGTCTGTGTCGGCCAAGACAGATGTGCTGGTGGCGGGGGAAGCGGCCGGTTCCAAGCTGGCCAAGGCTCAGGAGCTCGGCATCACCATCTGGACCGAAGAGCAGTTACAGGCAGCCCTTCAGTCATGATCTGGCGATGACGATACGCTGAAAACAACAAACCCGGCCATCCAGCCGGGTTTGTTGTTTCAGGGCGTTAGTCGCGCCACTGGGTTTTGCCTTGCCACTTCTCTGGCACCGTCAGCTGCCAGCGGGCCAGCTCCTGCTTGCTGAACACATACTCGCCCCGCACGGCGGCACGGGGTGCCAGCATTCTGGGCTGGGTGCCCGCCAGTATGGCGTTGACGAGCTCTGCTGCTTTCGCTCCCTGATCGCGGCCATCCAGCACCAGGCCACCTATGGCCTTGCCCGTACCCACCGAAAACTCCCAGAAGCAGAACAGGGGCACAGGGCTATGCACACTGGCCCAGGCCAGGACTGTCTGTTCGCTCACATGTTTGCCTGTATCGTCCACCAGCGTGTGGTAGAGACCGATGAAGATGGCGTCGTAGCCATTTTTTTTGGCGTTGAGCACAGCCTCCTGCCAGAGGCTGTAATCGCCGATGAGCTGGCTGTTGACCCGGGTCTGGCCGACCCGCAGGTCGGTCTGGGTCTTGAATTCATCTTCAATGGCGGTGAGCGCCACGTTGCTGGAATCAAACAGCACCAGCGCCTTCTTGATGCCTCCCATCAGCTGACTCATTTCGCTGATGTTGCGTTTGAGCAGGGGGCGCTCCAGCACGCCCGTGATCTTGGGATGGCCGACTAGTCCCTTGTGGCGCGGGTTTTCATTCATGCCGAGAAACACCACGGGCGTACCGAGGGAGGCGATCTCGGTGGCCAGGTAATTGATGGCGTTGTCGTCGCCGAGCACCACCAGATCGGGCTTGAGCTGCCGGTAGAAGGCCAGTGCCTGCTCGGCCATCAGGTCGAACTCGTCATGGGGGCGGCGCTTGGTATCCATGTAGAAGTGGCTGATGTGGTGCTTGCCGTTCAGATGGGTTTGCAGGCTGGCGTTGTAACTCTGATCCCACAGGTATTCGGCGTGATAGCTGCTGATCACCAGGATCTCGGCCGCCCACAACCGGCAGGGCAAGAGGCACAGCAGCAGTAGCAGGGTCTTGGCCATATCGGGTCCCGTCGATAGCAATGACATTCCACTCATTATGCCTGTTTTGCGCCAGACGTGCCCTTGTCAGCCACTGTCGCAGGAGGGGATTTTTTTCTGTCACGGTCCCGTCGAACGCCAGCCCGCACCAGGCTTGAGAATAGCCTTGTATGGGGCTGTTTTTCACTGGTCGGGAACTGCGCCACTCGCCTCAAAACCTGTTCTGGATCAAGAAATGAGGCTGCGCTTTGGTGCCTAATAGACACCACATATAGGGACGCATTCATATAAAACACCTATATGTTGTGTTATTAAGCTGTGTACAAGCTGTTCTCTTCTCATCGTCAGCCTTGGCTTGTCAAGCCTCGGCTGAATTTATTTGCGCCCAGGACGAGGCGTGGAGAAGGGCACCAAACAAGGGTAAGCCGAAGGCGATAGCCTGGCCTTTTAAACGGGGAAAACGCATGAAACCGGTTGTGATCAAACGTGATGGATGTCGCGCACCATTCAATGCCCAGCTGATTGCCGAGGCAGTGGGCCGAGCGGCAGAGGCGGTCAGTCAGGCCAATCCGACCCTGGGTGAGCGCGTTGCCGCCGCCGTTACTCAGGAGCTGGAAGGGCGTGGCGAGGTGGATATCCACGAGATCCAGAACCGGGTCGAGAACCATCTGATGGCTTCCGACGACAAGGCCATCGCCCGTGCCTATATCGAGTATCGTCACGACCGGGATCAGGCTCGCGAGGCCCGCGGCCGGTTGGCTCAGGAGATCCGTGGCCTGGTGGAGCAGACCAACGCGGCCCTGCTCAACGAGAACGCCAACAAGGATTCCAAGGTGATCCCGACCCAGCGCGATCTGCTGGCCGGTATCGTCGCCAAGCATTACGCCACCAGCCACATGCTGCCCCGCGACGTGGTGCAGGCTCATGAGAGCGGCGATCTGCACTTCCACGATCTCGACTACTCTCCCTTCTTTCCCATGTTCAACTGCATGCTGATAGATCTGAAGGGGATGCTGACCCACGGCTTCAAGATGGGCAATGCGGAGATAGATACCCCCAAATCCATCAGCACGGCCACCGCCGTGACCGCCCAGATCATCGCCCAGGTGGCGAGCCACATCTATGGCGGCACCACCATCAATCGCATCGATGAGGTGCTTGCCCCCTATGTAACCATCAGTTGGCAGAAACACAGGGAAGTGGCCGAGGAGTGGGGGATCAAGGATGCGGACGCCTATGCCATGGCCCGTACCGAGAAGGAGTGTTACGACGCCTTCCAGTCGCTGGAGTACGAGGTCAATACCCTGCACACCGCCAACGGCCAGACTCCCTTCGTTACTTTCGGCTTCGGCCTTGGCGACAGCTGGGAGTCCCGCATGATCCAGGGCGCCATCCTTAGCAACCGCATCGCCGGCCTTGGCAAGAACAGAAAGACCGCCGTGTTCCCGAAACTGGTGTTCGCCATCAAGGATGGCCTCAACCACAAACAGGGGGATCCGAACTACGACATCAAGCAGCTGGCGCTGGAGTGTGCCTCCAAGCGCATGTATCCGGACATCCTCAACTACGACCAGGTGGTCAAGGTGACCGGCTCCTTCAAGACCCCCATGGGCTGTCGCTCCTTCCTCGGGGCTTATGAGGAAAATGGTGAACTGATCCATGAAGGGCGCAACAACCTGGGGGTAGTCAGCCTCAACTTGCCGCGCATCGCCCTGAAATCCCGCGACGAGGCGGATTTCTGGGACAAGCTGGATGCCGCCCTGCGCGTGGCCAAGACGGCACTCATGTACCGCATCAGCCGCCTCGACGGCGTCAAGGCGCGGGTCGCCCCCATCCTCTATATGGAAGGGGCCTGTGGCGTGCGTCTGAAGGCCGACGACAACGTCAGCGAGATCTTCAAGCACGGTCGCGCCTCCATCTCGCTCGGCTATATCGGGGTACACGAGACCATCAATGCCCTGTTTGGCACCGATGTCCATCTGTTCGACAGCGACACCCTGCGCCAGAAGGCCGTCGCCATCATAGCGCGGCTCAAGGCGGCGACCGACGAGTGGAAAGAGGAGACCGGCTACGGCTTCAGCCTCTACTCCACCCCGAGCGAGAACCTCTGTACCCGTTTCTGCCGCATCGATGCCAAGGAGTTTGGCGTGGTGGCTGGTGTGACCGACAAGGGTTACTACACCAACAGCTTTCACCTCGACGTGGAGAAGCAGGTCAACCCGTACGACAAGCTGGACTTTGAGGCGCCCTATCCGCCCATCGCCAGCGGCGGCTTCATCTGCTACGGCGAGTACCCCAATATCCAGCACAACCTCGAAGCGCTCGAAAACGTCTGGGACTACAGCTATGACAAGGTGCCCTACTACGGTACCAACACGCCCATTGACGAGTGCTACGACTGCGGCTTTACCGGCGAGTTCGAGTGCACCTCCAAGGGCTTCACCTGCCCGCGCTGCGGTAACCACGATCCGGCCAAGGTATCGGTGACCCGTCGGGTGTGCGGTTACCTCGGCAGCCCGGATGCGCGCCCCTTCAACGCGGGCAAGCAGGAAGAGGTGAAGCGCCGCGTCAAACATATGTAAGCCGGGCGGCTGAGCGGCGAGATGGCTCCCGATGATGAGGGAGCCATTTTTATTGGCGAACCCGGCCCATGACGGGTTGAGGAGAGACGAGATGCACTACCACCAATACTACCCGGTCGATGTGATCAACGGGCCCGGCACCCGCGCTACCCTGTTTGTGTCGGGTTGCGAGCATCAGTGTCCGGGTTGTTACAACCAGAGCACCTGGCGGCTCGATGGCGGCAAGCCGTTTGATGAGGCCATGTGCGATCGCATCATCCAGGATCTCAACGACACCCGCATCAAACGGCGTGGTCTGTCGCTCTCCGGTGGCGATCCGCTCCACCCCGCCAACGTGCCCCAGGTGCTGGCGCTGGTGAAACGGGTGCGGGCCGAGTGCCCCGGCAAGGACATCTGGTGCTGGACCGGCTATCTGCTTGGCGAACTGTCAGAGGCCCAGCGCGAGCTGGTCGCCCTGCTGGACGTGCTGGTGGATGGCAAGTTCGAGAAGGCGCTGGCAGATCCCGGTCTGCTCTGGCGTGGTAGCAGCAACCAGCAGATCCACGACCTCAAGGCCTGGCGCGAGCAGTTGGGGGAACGGATCCCCTGTTTGACTCAGGTGTGAGAGCCGCGAGTGGGCCCTTGTTTCGTTTGCAGTTGAGGTCAAGGCTGTTTATGGTGAGCGCATCCCGAACCGTGAAACATCTTTGACGAGGAAGTGCGAGATGAACAATCTGCTCAAGATACTGCTGGCCATCTTTTTGCCTCCGGTATGCGCCTTTATCCAGGTAGGCTTCAGCCTGCACTTTTTGATCAACATAGTACTGACCCTGCTCGGCGGTCTGCCAGGTATGGTGCATGCGCTCTGGCTGGTGGTGAGCGACAAGCGCGCCTGAATGAGGCAAGCGAACACAGGTTGCACGCCATCGCTGTGCAGATGGTCGCTTGTCTGGATACAGAGGTTAAATAGCAAAATCCCGGCCAGGCCGGGATTTTTCATTACTGCTGTTTGCAGTCGTTGTAGACGCTCTGCCACTCGCCGTTCTTGTCGCGCATTTCGACGAAGCCTTCATTTCCCTTGTTCCACCAGACGGCCTCATGCTCATCGGTATAGCGGGCGCCGGAGGCTGAAATGGTTTGTGGCAGTGTGTAATCCTTGCCATCTGGCAGTGCCAGTTTGATGAAATTCAGGCTCTGGTCGGAAAGGGCAAAGTAGCTCACTTGCACCTTCTTGTTCTGCTCGCACTGATAGGTGATGGGCTCGCCGCCGGTCACGCTCAATGTGGAGGCTCCGCGTTCGCAACCGCTCAGCAGAGCCAGGGTCGTGATACCCAGCAAGAATATATTGGCGTGTTTCATCTTGAATTCTCCATCGGTGTCATCCGGGCTCGAGCCTAACAGGTTGAGGAGAAGGTTCAATGCTCAATTGTCTCTATTGCGTCTATATGCGTCCCGAGGCGGCGCACAGGGGGCGAAATGCATTCAATGCAGGCCCAGGCTGTGTTCGAAGTCGCGTACCAACGTCTCATAGGTGCCGTTGTTCTTGATCTTCTGCAGCCCTTCCTCGAAGCGTTTTGCCATGGCTTCTCCCTGGGGATGGACACGGGAGAAGGCGAGCCAGAAGCCATCGGTGGAGATCTTGCCTACCTTGACGACCCGGCCAGTCAGTGCTTTCTGCTGGATCTTGAGATAGCCAGGCATCTCGTTCATCAGTATGTAGTCGACCCGTCCGCGTACCAGCATCTCTATGATCTGGGCATCCGATTTGGCCTGAAAGCGGGTGATCCTGGGGTTATCCATGAAATCGGTGGGATAGGTGTAACCCAGGGTAATGCCCACCGTCTTGCCCTCCAGGGCGGTGAGTTTGAGGTCATGGTGCCCGCCGCCTGCGAGGGCGAAGATGGCGAGATCCTCCTCGAACATGGGGGTCTCGTGCCAGTGGTACTGATAGCGGTTCTCCTCTGTGATGGTGGCATTGAAACACGCCAGCACCTTGTCGCTCTTGGCTTCGTGCATGCAGCGGGCGAAGGGAATGGTACGAAACTCAAGCGCTATGCCCTCGATGGCGAACACCGCTTTTACCAAGGCCGGTGCCAACCCCTGTGGCTGGCCGCTCTCCTTGTCCAGCGCGCAATAGGGGGCCCAGTCATCTTCGGCAGCGACAAGCACTGGATTGGCCCAGACGCTGCTCATCCCGAGCAAAAGACCAAACGCCAGCCAGCGTCCGTGTACTCGTGCCATTGTGTCTCTCCTGCTGCTATTGCGAACGGCTCTTGCAAGCATAGTGGCTGCAGTCACAAGACCCGCTGTGCCAGCTTGCAAAATACAGACAAAAAAACGCCCCGGTAGGCATAACGGGGCGAAAAGCAGCACATCCTTGAGCTAACAACAGGGGGTCAATAGCCGAAACGAGTGGCCTCGAAACGGTTAAGCAGTCGGTGAATGAGATAGCAGGCCAGCAGGGTGGCAACGATGGCAAACAGTATGCTGCTGACTCGATAGAGTGCGCTGAATACCAGATCGTTGCCCGGCGTCAGGTACTGGCCAAACAGGATGCCGAGGGTGGTGAGGGCGCCAAAGCCGACACCTGAGCCGCTGGCCTCCTTCACATGGGCGTAGCTGAACAGCATGGCACCGAGCCAGAGCATGGGGGCGACCAGCAACAGCAAACCTGACCAGTCGTAGAGTACCAGCTGGCTGACGAGACCAAAGCTCACGCCGAGCAGTGTGCCCATGGCCCGTTTGCGGGCATAGCTCAAGGCCCCGTTCCAGTGCATGGGAAACAGCAGCAGCAGTGTGGTGGCCTGAGCAGACATGGAGTCACGCAAGTCGAAGATTTGGAACACCATGAAGGAGAGGGTGGCTATGCTGGCACCGAGCAGGGCCTCGTGTCGCATCCGGTGCGGTGCCTTGGGGGCCGCCGCAGGCTTGGGCCGCTCCTCTACATCCGGGATCAGCGCAGTCATCAGGTAGGCGATGAGTACCGACAGTATGCTGGCCCACAGGTTGCTGAAGATGAGATCGTTCAGATCGGTCTGCGGGTAGCTGGCAAAGTGCAGCATTATGCTCAGACTCAGCACACCGTTGGCCCCGAACAGAAACAGGCTGCCCCGGGACATGGCGGCGAAACGGTAGAGAAACAGCAAAAAGGCGATGGGGATCATCAGGCCGGGATGACTGCCAAACAGCCCGCCCAGCAGACCGACTTCCACCCCGCAGATGACGGCGGCAGCGATCAGCTGGCGTGCCGCATGGCCGTTCATCACTGGCACCATGCCCAGCAGCAATACCGGTGTCACTGTGTAGAAGACGCCGTAGTTCCAGCCAAACAACTTGCAGAGCAAAAAGCCGGTGGTGCTGCCAAAGGCGATGCGCAGACATTGACGCAGTTCGTTGGCAGTGAGGGGCCTGTGCCACAGATTCATCGCTGCCACCTTAGTAGATATAGTGCAACAGGCTGAGCAGACGGATCTGGCCGCGGGCAAACAGCGCGCTTAGCGCGTTGTCCGGCAGCAGTTGCACTGTGGCGCGGGCGCCAGCCGGCAAATGGGCCGGCAACTGCTCAAGGGTCAGATGCAGGCGCAGGCGCTGGGCATCCCGGACCCAGCGATCCGATTCTGTGGGGCTGGCCAGCAGGCCGTTGGCATCGAACTGGCCGGCGCTGACGCCGGCATCCAGGCTGGTGACCCGTGCTGGATAGAGCTTGCCCGGCTCGCCATCGAAGGCGACCAGTGCCTGGCTGTCCGTGTTGACGTGGCGCAGACTCTTCTCGCGAAAATCGGCGATGATGTCTACTTGCTCGGAGACCAGCGCCAGCAGCGGTGCACCCGCCGCGGCGAAGCTGCCCGGCTTGAGTTGCAGGTTGGTGATGATGCCATCCTGGCTGGCGTGCACCTGGCTGTAGGCGAGGTTGAGCTCGGCCTGGGCCAGGTGATTGCGAGCCTGGCGCAGCAGCAGGTTGTCATCACCGTGCAGGCCGCGGTTCACCTGGGCCTGAGTCATGCGGGCCTTGCTGGCCAACAAGTTGGCCTGGGCGGTGCGAAATGCGCTGTCGGCGTCGTCTTTTTGCTGCTCAGAGACCATGTGGCGACGATAGAGGGCGTCGATACGCTCCGCTTCCCGCAGCTTCAGGGAGGCCTGGGTTTGCAGCGAGCTGAAATCGGCGGCGGCGGCGTTGAGAGTGGCGTCGAGCTGGCGGTTCTGCTGCTCGGCCTGAGCCAGCGCGAGGCGGGCCTGTTCGACGGCCAGTTCAAACGGGGCGGGGTCGAGTGAGAACAGCAGATCCCCCTGTTTGACATGCTGGTTGTTGCCAACGGCAACCTGTATCACCTTGCCACTGACCTGGGGTGCCATCTTGGTCACTACACGGGTAGCCATGGCTTGCGGGGTGAGCGGCATCTTGATGTCAGCCAACAGGAAGTAGCCAAAGACCAGAATAAAGGCGCCCATGGCCCATTTTATCCAGCGTTTGAATTGTTGATCCGGGGTCATCTTATTCTCTCTCTTCACTCTGTGAACCTATCTTGCCGAGGGCGTTGGCACAGATGCGGTGCACTATGTCTTCAAATTGTTCCAGCTCCCGCTGGCTGATGCCGGCGAGCAGGTCACGGCGTATATCCATGATGCGATCCTCTATCTTGTCGAGCAGCGCCTTGCCAGCCGGAGTCAGGGTGACGATGCGGGCCCGTTTGTCCTGGCTGCAGCAATGGCGTTCGACCAGTCCGTGCTCCTCCAGCTGACCCAGAGTGCGCATCAGGGACGGCAGCTCTATCTCCAGCGCTTCGGCAAGGGCCTTCTGGCTGAGATGACCACCGAGGCGGCTGAGTTTCCAGAGCGCTGTCCAGCGTGGATGGGTCAGACCCAGGGGCGCCAGTTCCAGGTCTGCCACTGTGCGCCACAGCCGATGCAGTCGTCCGACCCGCTCGGCGAGGGACAACTCGCGCAACATTTCCAGATCCTTCATCATGAGGTGCTCTCCATTTACTTAGCCTGCTAAGCATTGTAGTTATTTAGCAGGCTAAGTAAATAGTGTGATCAAGATCTTGTTTATGAAAATGATGGGGGAGCTTCTTATGAGGCTTTACTTGGTCAGTGAAGGGGGTCGTAAGGGGCTGTCTGTGTCTGAAATACGCACAGGGTGTGCCAAATCGGGTGAAATACTCTGGCTGGAGAAATAAACACCGGCCTGCTGGGGAGGCAAAAATAAGGAGGGGATCCCGTTTACTATTATTTTCTGGTCAGCAAGGTGTCATATAAATTCGGCAGTCTGTTTTTTATCCACTAATATTGATGGGTCAGCTAAACAGGGAGACGATAGCTGTGGAACGATATGAATCGGGTGACGCCCATTTCTCAATCGAGAGTCTGCTGGTCGATGTCGAATATAGTGCCGAAATCAATTATGGCTTCAGCCGGGAAGGAAGCGATATCTGTCATGAATTTGACCCTGCCAATATTCCATTATTATTAGCAGAATAGGCCAACCGAACAGGTTTAAATGAGGTGCTGGCTGTCAAGGTGTGACTGACAGGTGGGCACTCTTTGCCCGTCTGCACAGTCTTGTCAGTTGAAAATACACGTTATGGCGCTGTGTTGATAGTGCATCCCCGGCATGACATACAAGTTGCCAGTCATCCTTGCCTGCCCTGTTATCCACCTGCATACGGGCAGGTCATGTCAGTTGTGCGATCGTCAGGATCATGGCCTCTCTGATATGAATGATCAGCATGAATATGACGCGACCGTCATCAGCCTGCTGCCCGTTTACTCCCTCTCTTTCCATGGATAACACTTAATCTGAGCCTCACCATTGCCAGCCAAGTGAGGGTCAAACTTTGTCCGCATTCGTGTATTTCTGTGTGTACCCAATCTTTCAGATGCTGTAAATGGAGAGGCTGTCTTGTATTGAATCACAGCATCCTCGCCATAGTGTTTAAGATTTTAATGTTTTTATATGTCTTTGTAGCGGGGATAACCGACAGGCGAGGGGAGGATCACTAGAGTAGCGCCACCTCACACGCTGGAGCATAACAATGAAAAACCTCTCTACCCCGAAAGCCGCCCCCTGGGGCAGTCAACAAATAGCCGGCATGCCCATGATGATCTTCCTCGGGCTTGCCACCTGCGTGCTTTTCTCCGGCTGGAACGGCTCACTGCCGCTCGGCATGGTCGGGGCATTGGCACTGATGTTCGTGCTGGGCACCCTGCTCTGCGAGCTGGGCGAGCGCATCACCCCCGTACGTGAATACCTGGGGGGCGGTACCATACTCGCCATCTTCGGCGGTGCTGCTCTGTTTGAATACAGGATCCTGCCGGTCGAGGCGGGTCAGGTGATCATCGGCTTCATGAAGGAGGGAGGCTTTCTCAACTTCTTCATCGCCAGCCTGGTGACGGGCTCAGTGCTGGGCATGAGCAGTGCTCTGTTGAAAAATGCCGCCATGCGTTACCTGCCGGTGATCCTGGGCGGTGTTGCAGTGGCGCTGCTGAGTGTCGGTCTGGTCGGCTCCCTGATGGGTTATGGTTTCAAGAATGCCGTGCTGCTCATCGGCCTGCCCATCATGGGTGGCGGCATGGGGGCCGGTGCCGTGCCTCTGGTGGAGATCCTCTCTGGCCCGATGCAGATGTCCAGCGCCGACCTGCTGTCACGCATGGTGCCTGCCGTTGTGATCGCCAATACCCTGGCCATTCTGGTGGGCACTCTGCTGGTACGCCTGGGCCGCCGCTACCCTTCCCTGACTGGCAACGGCCAGCTGATGATCAATCAGAGCAGCCAGAATGTGGCCGAAGAGCAGGTCCAAGCGCCGACGCTGGAGAGTCTCGGCATGGGGCTCTTCATCAGCTCCAGCATGTTCGTGCTGGGTTCACTGCTGGGCAACTTCATCCCCATGCATCCCTTCGCGCTCATGATACTGGCGGTGGCCTTCATCAAGGTGAGTGGCGTGCTGCCACGTCGCTACGAGCAGGCGGCGGCCGACTGGTACCAGTTCGTCGTGACCAATCTGACGCCCTCCCTGCTGGTGGGCATAGGGGTCGCCTATACCAGCATCCCGGAACTCATCAGCGCCTTTTCCGTCAGTTACTTCGTGTTGGTGCTGGTGACTGTGGTCGGCGGCGCCCTGGGGGCGGCCCTGGTGGGGCGCATGATAGGTTTCTATCCCATAGAGGCGGCCATCACAGGCGGTCTGTGCATGGCCAACATGGGGGGCACGGGTGACGTGGCCGTACTGTCGGCGGCCCAGCGCATGAAGCTGATGCCGTTTGCCCAGATTTCTTCCCGTCTCGGGGGGGCCGTCATGTTGATCCTGGCCACCCTGCTCATCTCGCTGCTGGCATAAGGAATCGACAATGAACGACATCATGATGGGCACCAGCCTGCCCTATGCCGAACGCAAGCGACAAGGCCTGATGGGGCGCATGCCTCACAAGGAGGAGTCCCTGGCCCAGCAACGGCGCCGCATTTACCGTCTGGTCTCTGCCATGCAGAGCCCGTTCGACCAGCACCTGCTGCTGCGCCAGCTGCAAGAAGACAACCCTGTGCTGTTTTACGATCTGGTGCGCCACCACCTGCCGGAGCTCTTGCCCATCATTTACACCCCGGTAGTAGGGGAGGCATGCCAGCGCCACAGCGACCTCTATCTGCGCAGCCACGGGCTTTATCTTTCCTGGCATGACAGAGACGATCTGGACGCCATCTTCGCCGCGGTGGAGCAGGAGGTGGACGTCATCGTCATCTCCGACGGTGAACGGGTGCTGGGGCTCGGCGATCTTGGTATCGGCGGCATGGGGATCTGCATCGGCAAACTGGCGCTCTATTCCGCTGCTGGCGGCATCAACCCGGCGCGCACCCTGCCGCTGTGCGTCGATGTGGGCACCAACAATCCCGAACTGCTGGAGGATGACTCCTATCTCGGCTGGCAGGCCAACCGGGTGGATGGTGAATCCTATTACCACTTCATGGACAAGGTGGTGGCAGCCATTCGCACGCGCTGGCCCCAGGTGGTGTTGCAGTTTGAAGACTTCGCCGGCAAGCATGCCGCCAATCTGCTGGCCCGTTATAGAGATGAGCTGTGCATGTTCAACGACGACATCCAGGGAACGGCTGCGGTGGCTTCGGCCTGCGTGCTGGCGGGCTTGCAGCAGGCGGGCACTACCCTGGCCGACACCCCCGTGCTCATCGTCGGCGCCGGCTCTGCGGGGTGCGGCATCGCCGCCATGCTGGCCCAGCTGGCGGGCAGCCCTGATCGGGTGCAACTGTTTGATCAAGATGGGCTGGTCTGCCTGGATCGCGCCAATCTGACCCAATCCCAACGACCTTTTGCCCGTCCGGCGCAAGAGGCTTGCGCCACCCTGCCCGAGCTCATTGAGCGGCTGCGCCCCGGGGTGCTAATTGGGGTGAGTGGCCAGGGCGGGCTCTTTACCGAGGCCGTGCTCGGGGCCATGGGGGGGGTATGCGAGCGCCCTGTGATCCTGCCGCTTTCCAACCCGACCCGCAGTGCCGAAGCGACGCCGGAGCAGGTGTGGCAGGCCACCGACGGGCGCGCCCTGCTCGCCACTGGCAGCCCCTTTGCCCCAGTCACTGTGGCGGGGGAGGCAAGGGTGGTCTCCCAGTGCAACAACGTCTATGTCTTCCCCGGCATTGGCCTGGGGGCCTGCGCCGTCAAGGCGCGCCGCATCAGTGACGGCATGCTGCAGGCGGCGGTGCGGGCCGTGGGCGCCTATCCGCTGGCCGAGGGGCGATTGTTGCCTCCCATCGAGCAGGTGGGGGAAGTGGCCCGCGCGGTCGCCAGGGCGGTGGCGCTGACTGCCCGTGACGAAGGGCTGGCGGATTTTGACGGCGATCCCGCGCCACTGATTGACCAGACCTGGTGGCGCCCGCACTATTGGTCCGCTTCCTGATGTTGCAAGGCTAATCGATGAAACTGCGCCACCAACTGGTCACCCTCTCTCTGGGGCTGTCACTGCTGCTGATCGTGATCCTGGGCAGTCTGCTCGCCCTCTTTATCCGCCACCTGCTGGAGAGCAATCTGCAGGAGAATGGCGCCGATCTGGCGCGGGTGCTGGCGGCGGACAGCCGGGTGGTGCAGGCCTTGCAGCAGGGCAGCGACCCCGGTTTGCGCGACTATGTGGAGGGGATCAGCAATCGCACCGACGCTGCCTACATGGTGGTGACCGACGAACACGCCCGCCGCCTCAGTCACCCCTCGCCCGAACTCATCGGCGGTCTCTTCCGTGGTGAAGATATCTGGCCGGCCCTCCATGACCGGCTCAGCTACTGCTCAGAGGACGAGGGCACCCTCGGCCCGGCCATCCGCTGCTTTGCGCCCGTGCTCGGGCCCGATGGCCGTGCCATGGGGGCCGTGGTGGTGGGTTACCTGATGAAAACGGTGGAGGGCATCTATCTGGAGCGGATCGCCCTGCTGGTCAGCGCCATCCTTGCCGTGCTGGGGTGTGGTCTCTTGCTGGCGCTCTGGGTGCAACACCTGTTGCGCCGTACACTGCTGGACCTGGAGCCCGAGGCCATCGTCAATCGCTTCGTGCTGCAAGAGCTGGTGCTTGAGCATATCTCAGAGGGGGTGATAGCGCTCGACAACAGGGGCAACATCCGCATGCTCAACAGCGCCGCCTTCTATCAGTTGCGTCTGCCGGGCACAGGGCGTCATGCCCTGCTGGGGCAGCCGCTCGCCGAGTTGTCGCCGCCGCTGGCACCGGCCCTGACCCAGGTCGAGACCGAGCTCGGCTTTACCGTGCACGGGGAATCCTTCGTGGGCCGCTGGCAGGCGGTGGAGGGCAAGGTGCCAGGGCGCCTGCTGATCTTCAGTCGCCCCGAGGTAACTGGCAGCCTTGGCATGCAGGTGACTCATCTGCGCCAGTATGCCGAGATGCTGCGGATGCAGACCCACGAGTTCGCCAACAAGCTGAGCAGCCTCTCCGGCCTGTTGCAGCTCGGCCATGTGGATCAAGCGGTGGAGCTCATTCAGCAGGAGAGCGAGGCTTGCCAGACCATGTTGCAGGGGCTGCTGCGAGCCATCGAGGACAAGCCGGTGGCCGGGCTCATCCTCGGCAAGTTCAGTAGGGCGAGGGAGCTGGGGGTGGAGCTGGTGCTGGATCCCGACTCTGCGCTGGCGGAGTATCCAGCGGCGGTGTCGGCGGATCTCATCACCCTCATCGGCAACCTGCTGGACAACGGCATTCGCGCCGCCTGGGCGCGGCGCAAGGTCTGTCCGCCGCGGGTGCTGATTTCCCTCAACGATTTTGGTCGCCGGCTGGTGATAGAGGTGGAGGACAGTGGCGAGGGGGTGGACGAGGCGCTGGCGGATCATCTGTTTGATTACGGCATCAGCCGCCAGACCGGGGATCACGGGGTTGGCCTCTTCCTGGTCAAGGAGACGGTGGCCAGGCGAGGGGGTGTGATAGAATGGCGCCGCACCGCCGAACAGACAACCTTGTTCGGTATCTACTTGAATAAAAACCAATTGGTGTGATCTATGGAGCCCATTTTCACTCTGGTGATCGAGGATGACGAACGGATAGGATCCATTCTGGCCGAGCTGGTCTCCTCCACCCCCGGATTTTCCCTGCTGGGTCGGGCCGAAAGCCTGACCCAGGCTGATCTCATGATGCGTGCGACCGAACCACAACTGCTGCTGGTGGATATCTCATTGCCTGACGGCTCGGGCCTCGAGTGGGTGAACCGGCTGCGCAGCCACAACCGCGAGGCTTACGTCATCATGGTGACCGCCTCCTGCGACGTTGAGACCATACAGCAGGCCCTCAACCTGGGGGTGCAGGATTACATCATCAAGCCGCTGCGGCTGTTTCGCATCCAGCAGAGCCTGGACGAGACCCTTACCCTGCACAGGCGCATCTGCGAGCGTGGCTCCCTGGAGCAGAGCGATCTGGATCGGCTGATGGGCAAGGGGCGCCCCCAGGCCAGGGAGGTGCGCGATACCCCCAAGGGGATCGACGCCATCACCTTGCGCCAGGTGCTGGAGCTGCTGGCCGGCGAGCCGGATACCGCATTTTCCACCGATACGGTGGCGCTGCGGCTGTCGCTCAGCCGCACCACGGCGCGCCGTTATCTGGAGTATCTGGAGTCCGAAGACAGGGTCGATGTGGATCTCAACTACGGTCAGCGTGGCCGGCCAGAGCGGCGTTACCACTGGCGCCGGGGCAACTGAGCCCGCGTTTTTTGCGCGCAGATGCAATGCAAGAAGGGAGCCTGGGCTCCCTTCTTGCTGTTTGCCCGTTGCCACATGGATTGCAGCCTTTTCCATCCTCCCGGTTCACAGTGCGCCCAGAGGGAAAGGGTGGAGGGCTGACTCGGCCTCTTCAAACAGCTGGATCAGGTGATCCGCGACGGCCCGCACCCGTCTGGAGTGGGCGAGATCTGTGTGGATCACCAGCCAGATCGGCTGATCTACTCCCAGCTCGGGCAGGAGGCAGACGAGGTCCGTCTCTTTGGCCAGATAATGGGGCAGCACCGCCAGCCCGAGACCGGCGGTGGCGGCGGCCAGCTGGGCCGACAGGGTATTGGTCTCCACCCTGCAGGGGCGCCCACGCAGCATGCGCGCCATCCATTTGGCGGCGGGCAAATGGCTGTGGGATTCCCCCCAGCCGATAAAGGCATCCTCATCGAAGCTGGCGGCATCTGTGCCCGGATGACGGCTATCGACATAGCTGCTGGCCCCATAGAGGCCGAAGCCCAGGGTGCCCAGCCGCTTGATGGTGACGTTGCCGGCGTCAGGCTTGACCATGCGCACGGCCAGATCGGCATCGCGCCTGTGCAGGTTCACCGTTTGCACGCCTGTGACCAGCTCCACCCTCAGATCGGGATGAATGGCAAACAGCTTGGCCAGGGAGGGAATAATGAGCGGATTGGCCAGATTGTCTGCGGTGGCAAGGCGCACGCATCCGGCCACTTGTCCCTGCTGCTGCCCGGCTTCGCCAAAGGCATGCCCGGCATGTTCCAGCGCCTCGGCCCGCGCCAGCAGGGCCTCACCATCGTCGGTCAGCCGATAGCCGTGCTGATGACGACTGAACAGCGGCAGACCCAGTGCCGACTCCAGGCGATCCAGCCGGCGAGAGACAGTGGCAATGCCCATGTCAAGGGCGAGGGCGGCGCCACTCAAGGTGCCGCTGCGGGCGATGGCCAGAAAGACCCGGGCGTCATCCCATAGCAAGAGAGCGTTCATGTATCTTCCAAAATCGGAAAGCCGACTGCCAATCCAGTCTATACCTGAATCATATTCGGAAGACCATACTGACCTCCATCTTGTAAGGAGAAATGTATGCAGCGACGAACACTGGGCACTGATCTGGACGTATCCGCCATGGGCCTCGGCTGCATGGGCATGAGTGAGTTTTATGGTCCGCGGGATGATGAGCAGGCGCTGCGGGTGCTGGCCCGGGCTGTCGAGATGGGGATCGATTTTCTCGACACCGCCGACATGTATGGCCCGTACCACAATGAAGCCCTGATAGGCCGCTTCCTGGCGACCCACGGAGCCGGGGTCAAGGTCGCCACCAAGTTCGGCATAGTGCGTCAGAACGGCGAGTACAGGCGCACCCTGGACAACAGCGTCCAGTATGCACGGCAGAGCTGTGAAGCCTCGCTGCGCCGGCTCGGGGTCGAGCAGATAGACCTCTACTATGTGCATCGCATCGATCCGGCGCACCCCATCGAAGAGACGATGGCAGGGCTGGCGCAGCTGGTGCAGGAGGGCAAGATTGCCCGTATCGGCCTGTGCGAGGTCAGTGCGGCCACCTTGAGGCGCGCCCATGCCGTGCATCCGGTGGCGGTGGTGCAGACGGAGTATTCCCTCTGGACGCGGGATGTCGAAGCCCAGGTGCTGCCAACCTGCCGCGAGCTGGGTATAGGGCTGGTGGCGTACTCCCCCTTGGGGCGCGGCTTTCTGACCGGACGTTTCCAGCAGGATACGGCGTTTGAAGAGGGTGACTTTCGGGCCAACCTGCCCCGCTTTCAACAGGAAAACATCGCCACTAACCGCTCGCTGGTGGAGGTGATCATGGCCCTGGCGGCACGCAAGCAGTGCACGACGGCGCAGATCGCCCTGGCCTGGCTGCTGGCGCAGGGGGATGACATAGTGCCCATCCCCGGCACAAGGCGGATCCCCCATCTGCAGGACAACCTGGGCGCCCTGTCGGTGCGTCTGGAGGCCGGGGATCTCGCCGCGCTGGACAGTGCCATCAGGGCCTTGCCAGTGGCAGGGGATCGCTATACCCGAGAAGGCATGAAGGGGGTGAACGCATGAGCGGCTTATCGTCCGAGCGGCGTGAACAGGCCTTTGCGCTGCTGGCCCGGCTCGACCCGCAGGCGCCGGATCAGGTCGCGGCGAATCTGGATGCCCTGTCGCCAGATTTTGCCGAACTGGTGTTGGGATTTGCCTTTGCCGATGTGCTCTCCCGTCCCGGTATTGATCTCTGCACCCGTGAGATGCTCACCGTTGCTGCGCTGATGGCGATGGGCAATGCACCCGGACAGCTCGAATTTCATATCCGGGCCGCGTTGAATGTAGGCGTCAGCCGGGAAACCATCATCGAAATCCTGCTCCAGATCGCCGTCTATGCCGGTGTCCCTGCCTGCATGAATGGCATCAGCGCGGCCCGAAAAGCCTTTGCTGCTCATGACAAGGCCCGGCGCGACCCGCACAAGGCGCACCACGAGCAAACCTGAATCACAGTCGTGTCGGGAGGAGCTGACCATTGGCGCCGGGATAACCGAGCCTGTGGTTTTTAGCGAGAAGATGCAAACAAGAAGGGAGCCGAGGCTCCCTTCTTGTGTTGTGCTGCAGCGGCTTGTCTCGCCGGTTTATGCCTCTTCCACAAGGGTGGGGCGTACCCTGGGCTTGAACTGGGAGAGCATGACGCCGCTCAGGATCAGGCCGCCACCCAGCAGGTGATAGCCGTGAATGGGCTCCCCCAGGGTGATGACGGCGATCAGCGCCGTGCACAGCGGCATCAGGTTCATGAACACAGAGGTGCGCTCCGCCCCCATGCAGGCGAGACCGCGCATCCAGCAGTAGGCCGCCAGCAGGGAGGAGGCGATGCCGGCAAACAGCACCAGACCCCAGCCCTCGGCGGGTACCGCCAGGGAGTCGGCGCTGAGGGCGACCGGGATCAACAGCAACACAGCCAGCAGGATCTGCATGTAGAGGTTGAGCCAGGGGCCAAACGGCAGTTGCCAGCGGCGGATCAGCAGGCCATAGAGGGCGTAGCTGGCGGAGCCGAGCAGCATGAGCCCGTCCCCGGGGGTGATGCCGTCGTGCAGCAGGGCCAGCGGCTGGCCCTGGCTCAGCAGCCAGAACACCCCGAACAGGGAGATGCTCATGCCGAGCAGCGCCTGCTTGCCGGGGCGCTGGCCGAAGAAGAGGGCGCTCTGCAGCAGGGTCAGCAGCGGAATGAGCGAACCTATGACCCCCATGTTGGTGGCCGAGGTGGTGTGGGCAGCGTAGTAGGCGAGGCACTGGTAAAGCACCATGCCAAGGGCTGCCAGCACCAGCAGCTTGCCGAGCCAGGGGCGGATGTCGTGACGGCGGCGCCACAGTTGCGGCAGGCAGAAGGGGGTCAGCGCCAAGGCGGCGATCACCCAGCGGTAAAAGGAGATGGCGGCGGGATCCAGCACATCGGCGGCGGCCTTGGACACCACTGTATTGGTGGCCCAGATCAGTACGGCCATCAGCGGGAACATAAGCGGGAAGAAGATACGCATCAAAGGCTCCTTGTTATCGAGATGGCCAGTCTACCCTTGTCTTTCTGTTATCAAGTAACGTAGAACTGACAATTCATCCCGCAGAAAGGACAAGTTGCCCTGATATGGCACTACATCACTATCACTCGATGGACATAGCCCTGCCCGAGCCCAATCCCCTCTATCTGCGCTATCAGCAGATCCAGGCCGAGAGTGCCTGCGCGCCCCACAGCCACCCCTGGGGCCAGCTCAGCCTGATAAGCCTGGGGGTGATGGAGATAGTGCTGGACCAGCACCGGCTGGTGGCTCCCGCCGACTACCTCATCTGGGTGCCGGCGGATCTGGAGCACGCCTCCTACAACCAGCAGGCCCTCGATTATACCTCCATCTATGTCAATCACGCCCTGGCGGCCAGGCTGCCTGCCGAGTCCTGCCTGCTGGAGATGACGCCGCTCATCCGGGCCATGCTGGCGGATTTTTGCGAGCGCAAGCTGGGCCACATGCAGGATGAATGGGATGTGCGACAGGCCGAGCTGCTGGTGGAGAAGCTGACCCGCACCCGCTGCCAGGACAGCTACCTGCCCATGAGCCAGGACAAGCTGCTGGCCCCCATGCTGGCGGCGCTGCGCAGCGACCCTGCCGATCCACGCACCCTGGCCCAGTGGGCCGAGCAGTTGCACAGCACGGAGCGCACCCTGGCCCGGCGCTGCGTGCGTGAACTTGGCATGAACTTCGGCCAGTGGCGGGCCCGGCTCAAGCTGCTCAAGGCGCTGGCCTGGCTCAAGGGGGAATTGCCGGTGCAGGAAATTGGCTGGCGGCTCGGTTACGGCTCCACCTCGGCCTTTATCGCCATGTTCAACCGTGAGCTGGGCTGCTCACCCCAGCGCTATCGCCAGCAGCTGGGAGGCATGGGGATAGAGCGGGAAGGGTCGCCTGGCGAACAATAACAACAAGGGCGCCCGCAGGCGCCCTTCTCATGAGTGTGATCGGCCTAGAAGAAGCCGAGGGGGTTGATGTCGTGGCTCACCAGCAGGTTCTTGGTGTTCTGGTAGTGATCCAGCATCATCTTGTGGGTCTCACGGCCTATCCCCGACTTCTTGTAGCCGCCAAATGCCGCGTGGGCCGGATAGGCGTGGTAGCAGTTGACCCAGACCCGGCCGGCCTGAATGCCGCGCCCCATGCGCCAGGCCAGGTTGCTGTCGCGGGTCCACAGGCCCGCCCCCAGGCCGTATTGGGTGTCGTTGGCAATGGCCAGCGCATCCGCCTCGTCCTTGAAGGTGGTGACCCCGAGCGCCGGCCCGAAGATCTCCTCCTGGAACACCCGCATCTTGTTCTGGCCCGAGAAGATGGTGGGCTGGATGTAGAAGCCCCCCTCCAGGCCGCTCACCTTGGCCGGGCCGCCGCCGATCAGCATCTTGGCCCCCTCGCCGCGGCCTATCTCCATGTAGCTCAGGATCTTGTCGAACTGCTCGCGGGACGCCTGGGCACCGACCTGGGTAGCGGTGTCGAGGGGGTTGCCCTGCACGATTGTGCGGGCCCGAGCCAGCACCCTGTCCATAAACTCGTCGTAGATCTTCTCGTGTACCAGTGCGCGGGAGGGGCAGGTGCACACCTCGCCCTGGTTGAAGAAGGTCATCAGCATGCCTTCCACCGCCTTGTCGATGTACTGGCTCTCATGCTGCATCACATCGGCAAAATAGATGTTGGGGGACTTGCCGCCCAGCTCGACGGTGGAGGGGATCAGCTTGTCGGCGGCGCAGCGCAGTATATGGGCGCCGACTTCAGTCGAACCGGTAAACGCCAGCTTCTGGATCCTGTCGCTGGTAGCCAGCGCCTGACCGGCCTCGGCGCCGAAGCCATTGACCACGTTGACCACGCCGGGAGGCAGTATGTCCTTGATGAGATCCATCATCAGCATGATGGTGACCGGGGTCTGCTCGGCGGGCTTGAGCACGCTGCAGCAGCCTGCCGCCAGCACCGGAGCCAGCTTCCAGGCAGCCATCAGCAGCGGGAAGTTCCAGGGGATGATCTGGCCGACCACACCGATGGGCTCCTTGAAGTGGTAGCTGACGGTGTGCTGGTCCAGCTCGGCGGCCGAGCCCTCCTGGGCACGGATGCAGCCAGCGAAGTAGCGGAAGTGATCCACCACCAGTGGCAGGTCGGCGGCCAGGGTCTCGCGCACCGCCTTGCCGTTCTCCCAGGTCTCGGCGATGGCGAGCACTTCGATGTTCTGCTCAATGCGATCGGCGATGCGTAGCAGCAGGTTGCTGCGCTCGGTGACGCTGGTCTTGCTCCAACTGGCAAACGCCTTGTGGGCGGCATCCAGCGCCAGCTCAATGTCGGCGGCGTCGGATCGGGCCACCTCACAGAACACCTTGCCATCCACCGGCGAGATGTTCTCGAAATAGCGGCCGGCGCGGGGGGCTACCCAGTCGCCCCCGATGAAGTTGTCGTAACGGGACTTGAAGCTGACCAGGGCGCCTGCCTGACCGGGAGCGGTATAAATCATCTCATCATCCTTATGTGTGTGAAGGTCCTGCCCGGCTGCACGCGCTGGCTGACCGGGGTGGTACGCAGGGGTTATCGCAAGGGCCATGCCAAAGGGTCTGACCAGCACACAAAAGGTTACAAAAACGTTATCAAACTGGGTGCGGCAGCGTATCTTGGTTAACCAATGACCAAGGCTGTGGCGATAAAACTGTGCCGTTTCTGGACAGTGGCCGCGACAGTCGTGCCGTTTTTGAACAGGAGGCGTGATGAGCGAGTTACCGCAGCACAGTTCCAGCCCCAGTCCGATCCAGCGTTCCTGGCAGCGCTGCCTGCATCAGGGCCTGCATCGCCAGCAGAGCGCCGATCTGGACTTGCTTCCCCAGGGGGAGCTGTCGGCCCGCCAGGAGCAGCACAAGACGCTGATTGCCTGCTTCCAGCGCTTCGTGCTGCCGCTGTTTTCCCAGTTGCTGGCGGGCAGGCCCTGTCGCCTGCTGCTGTGTGACGGTGAAGGGGCCATACTGGCCGCCAGCGGTGACGATGGCTTCGCCCGCCACGCCGAGCGGATCTTCTTGCGCAGCGGCGCCCGCTGGGGGGAGGCGAGCAAGGGCACCAACGCCATAGGTACCGCGCTGGCCGAGCAGAGCGAGGTGCAGGTGCTGGGGGCGCAGCATTTCTTCGCCCAGCACAGCTTCCTCAGTTGCAGCGCCTGCCCCCTGCTCGGGCCGGACGGGCAATTGCTCGGGGTGCTCGACATTTCCACCGATGCGGCCCACCACGATGGCGACATGCTGGGCACGGTTCGGCTCCTGGCCATGACCCTCGAAAACGCGCTGCTGGCGCGCCAGCCAGGCTGGCTGGTGGATCTCGATCCCCAGAGTCTCTGGTCCGCCCGTTTGCTGCTGGGGGAGGGGGGCGAGCTGCTCGGCGCCAACCGGGCAGGACGACTCTGGCTCGGCCAGCACAGGTTCGATGGCCAGCAGTTGCTGCGCGAACACCGTGGCCTGCGGCTGGTGTCAGAGCCGGTTGTGGCGCCCCGGCAAACAGCGCAACAAGGGGCGGCACAGGTGCCGCTCAAGATGCTGGAGCGCGGTATCTCGCTGCTCATCGAGGGGGAGACCGGCAGCGGCAAGGAGCACCTGGTGCGTGCCCTGCATCGGGCGTCGAGCCGGCAGGACAAGCCCCTGGTGTGTGTCAACTGCGGCGCCCTGCCGGCAGATCTGGTGGAGGCCGAGCTGTTTGGCTATGTGGGCGGGGCCTTCAGTGGCGCCCGCAGCCAGGGCAGTCAGGGTTATCTGCGCGCCGCCCACGGCGGCATCCTGATGCTGGATGAAATCGGCGAGCTGCCGCTGCTGGCCCAGACCCGGTTGCTGCGGGTGCTGCAGGAGCGCACCGTTACCCCGGTCGGCAGCCACAAGCCCGAAGCGGTGGATTTCTGGCTGGTCAGCGCCAGCCACCGGGATCTGGCGGCCATGGTGCAGGCAGGGACGTTTCGCGAGGACCTCTATTACCGGATCTGCGGCTGGCGCCAGCAGCTGACACCGCTGCGGGCATGGCCACAGGGCGAGCGCCAGGGATTGATCCAGCGCCTGCTCTCGGAGATGGACCCGGCCCTGCAGTTGACGCCGGAGGCGGAGCAGCAACTGCTGGCCCATCCCTTGCCCGGCAACGTGCGCCAGCTCAAGCAGGCGTTGGAGGTGGCCTGCGTGCTGGCGGAAGGGTTGGGCTGGATTGAGCCCGCTCACCTGCATCTGCCCGCTGCATCGGCAGCGGCCTCGTCGCAGGCGAGTACTTCCACCTTGCGTGAACAGAACCGGCTGCGGGTGCAGCAGACCCTGGCGGCGTGCGGGGGCAATGTGAGCGAGGCGGCGCGCCAGCTCGGCATCAGTCGCACCACCCTCTACCGGGTGCTGCGTGAGAGACCCTGAGGGCTTTGTTGCCCGCCATTCCCCTTGTGCAAGATGAGCCATCAGGGTCCTTTTTATTGATTTCTCTTTATTTTTCATGGCATGGCGTGTTCTATCCTGAGATTCACAATCTGATTGGCAAGTGCGTGGCTTTCCGGGACGCCAACCTGGCGCCTCCCGTTCGGTGCAGTACGGCTGCGCCTGATCCCGGGGTTGGTCCGGGTCTGTCTGCCGGTACCCGGCTGAACAAATACGGTATGGCGCCGGTGTCGGCGCGTGTAATAACCACGGGATCCGGGCGTGCGGATCTCGGGGTATGGAGTCAGAGCACCTAGTCGGGTGGAGCCTATATGACCTTTTCCTATTCTCGTCTGGCCAATGTGTTGTTCTGGGTGTTGTTGGGGTTGAGCCTGCTGGCGATCCTGCTGTTTGAATTCGGGCCGGATCGGCGGCTCGACATGCTGGCCAATGCCCGCCTGTCGGTGGCGGTACAGGATGACAGGATCCATGGTGGCGCCTCTGTCACTACCTTGCTGTCGGCCGCCGGCCAGCAAAGCGGTTATCCTTTGCCGACGGACAAGCCAGCCATCGACTGCCAGTTGCGCGAAGGCTATGAGTACCCCTTCTGTGAACTGATCCTGACACTGAGTCTGCCGGAGCAGGGCATTGATCTCTCCCGCTTCGAGGGGGCGCGCATCCAGCTGCAGGTCGAGGGGCCAGAGCCCCAGTTCTGGCGCCTCTATCTGCGCAACTACCACCCGATTTACTCTCGGGCGAGTGATGCCACCTCCCACAAGTTCAACGAGGTGATCTTTCGTCCCGACGATTACGGGCGGCTGCAGGACGTGCCGCTGCGGGTCTTCACGCCGGCCACTTGGTGGATCCAGCAGTACCGCATTCCGCTGGCCCAGCAAGGGGAGGACCTGCGCCATGTCTACGCAGTGGAAATCGCCTCCGGCGTCGGCATGCAGCCTGGTCACTACCGGCTGGTGCTGGAGCGGATGGAGTTCTATGGTCGCTGGGTGCAACCGGGAGCCTTCTATCGTCCCCTACTGCTGAGTTGGCTGGTTTACGGCCTGCTGCTGTTTATGGTGCAGCACCTGCTGATGCGGGATCGATTGCGCAAGGCCCGTGAGGCCAGACAGGTGGCGGAGGCGCGCAGCCAGAGCCTCTGCGAGCAGACCCGGCGCACCGAGGAGGAGGCCAGGTACGATCCCCTGACCGGCGCCCTCAACCGGTTCGGTGGCAACAAGCTGCTGGCCGAGCTCGGCGATATGCCCCTCTCTTTCATCTATATCGACATAGATCACTTCAAGCTTGTCAACGATGGCCATGGTCACCCGGTTGGGGACGCGGTGCTCAAGCACATGGTGAGCAAAGTCCTGCGCCACTGCGATAGCTTGTGCCGGCTGGTGCGCTGGGGCAGGGAGGAGTTCGTGCTGGTCTGCCTGCACTACGAACAGGCCCGTGCCAAGGCGCTGGCGGAGCGGCTGCGAGCCGCCCTGGTGGCTTATCCGCACTGGCCATTGGCGCTGTCCATCACGGCCTCGTTCGGGGTGGCGGAGCGGCGTGGGGATCCCCTTGAGCAGGTTCTCAAGCGGGCTGATGAGGCGCTCTATCAGGCCAAAAAGCGGGGTCGAAACCGGGTCGAGGTGGAATAGGAGGTGGAATAGAACGCAGGTCTGGCGGCCGGGGAAGGGCTGCTCCTTCGAGCGGGGCATTGCTGCTGGAGCCCAAGACGCCAAGCCGCTATGATGCGCGCCAGCCGGGGCGTTAGCCCCCTTCATTCATCTGATGAGGTATTCCCCATGGCACAACACATTGGCGCTTTGGCCCTGCTGGTGGCCGACTATGACGAGGCCATCGCCTTCTTTAACTTGGGGTTGGGTTTTACATTGCTGGAAGACACTCCCCTCGATGAACCGGGTAAACCGGGCAAGCGCTGGGTGCGGGTTGCGCCTGCCGGCGCGCCCGGCTCGGCGCTCTTGTTGGCTCGCGCCGCCACGCCAGAGCAGCAGGCCGCCATCGGTCAACAGGGCGGTGGCCGGGTATTTCTGTTCCTCGAAACCGATGATTTCTGGGCTGATTACCAGCGCATGCTGGACTACGGTGTTCATTTTTGTGAACAGCCACGTAGCGAGCCATACGGCATGGTGGTGGTGTTCGAGGATATCAGTGGCAACCGCTGGGACCTGCTGCAACTCACTGCTGCCAACTGAATCTGAAAACGTTTATCATCCCGCCTGTCATAAAGTCATAAAAGTGTCACAGAAAATTCTAATAATTGGCGCACCCATCTTCACACAGGAGAGAGAAGGGATATGGCTAAGCGAATTCTGGTGGTCGAGGACGAAGCACCGATCCGCGAAATGCTCTGCTTCGTGCTTGAGCAAAAGGGATACGAAACAATCGAGGCGGAAGATTACGCCGATGGACTGGCGAAGGTGTGTGAACCCTACCCCGAACTCATAGTGCTGGACTGGATGATGCCCGGTGGCAGTGGCATTCAGTTCATCAAGCAACTCAAGCAGGATGAGGTGACCCGCCAGATCCCTGTGGTGATGCTGACCGCCCGTGGTGAGGAAGAGGACAAGGTACGCGGCCTGGAGGCCGGCGCCGATGACTACATCACCAAGCCCTTCTCCCCCAAGGAGTTGACCGCCCGCCTGCACGCTGTGATGCGCCGCGTTTCCCCCACCTCGGTGGACGAGGTGATCGAGGTGCAGGGGCTCAAGCTGGATCCGGTTTCCCATAGAGTCAGTGCCGAAGAGAGGGCGCTGGACATGGGACCGACCGAGTTCAAGTTGCTGCACTTCTTCATGACTCACCCCGAGCGGGTGTACAGCCGCGAGCAGTTGCTCAACAATGTCTGGGGTACCAATGTGTATGTCGAGGACAGAACCGTGGATGTGCATATTCGTCGCTTGCGCAAGGCCATTGAAGAGACGGGTCACGATCGATTGATTCAGACGGTGCGCGGCGCAGGCTATCGCTTCTCAACCCGTCTGTAGAGGAAGTTATGTTGCAACCTTATGCCTGGCGGCGACAGTTGTGGCGGATGGCGTTCTTCTATGCGCCCTTCGTTCTGGTCGGCTGGTTGACGAATACCCTCGCTCTTTGCCTGCTGGCAGCCACTGTGCTGCATCTGGGCTGGCACTATCGCTTCCTGAAGCGGCTGTCGGACTGGCTGTGGCACGATCGCAGCCTGGTTCCCCCCAATGGCAGCGGCAGCTGGGAGTATATTTTCAACGGCATCTACAAGTTGCAGCAGCGTCACCGGGCCCGTCGCCGCGAGCTGGCGGGTCTTATCCGCCGCTTTCGGGAAGGTGCCGAGGCACTGCCCGATGCCGCAGTGGTGTTTCGCACCGACGGCAGCATCCTCTGGTGCAATCGGCTGGCGGAGCAACTGCTTGGTTTTCGCTGGCCGGAAGATGCCGGTCAGCACATAGGCAACCTCATTCGCAGTCCGGCCTTTGGCGCCTATCTGGGCAAGGGGCAGTATGACGAACCGTTCGAGATGAACTCTCCCATCAATGAGGAGAAGTTTCTCGAGTTTCGCATCATGCCCTACGCCGAGGATCAGGCCATGCTGGTGGTGCGGGATGTCACCCGGCTGCGCAGCCTGGAGAAGACCCGCAAGCACTTCGTTTCCAACGTCTCCCATGAACTGCGTACCCCGCTCACCGTGCTCAAGGGCTATCTGGAGATGACGGAGGAGCCGCCGCCGCCCGCCATGTGGGCCAAGGCACACAAGGTGATGATGGAACAGACCATCCGCATGGATAATCTGGTGAATCAGCTGCTTACCTTGTCCCGTATCGAGGCGGCTCCGACCGTGGATCTCTCCCATCTGGTGGACATGCCCGCCATGCTGGGACTGCTGGAGCAGGAGGCACGGGCGCTGTCGGGGGAGCGGGCACACCAGATTGAATTTTTGGTGCAACCGAACCTTTTCGTGCGAGGAGATAATGATCAACTGCGCAGCGCCGTCTCCAACCTGGTCTACAACGCCATTCACTACACACCGGCGGGTCGCAAGATCAGCGTGGCGTGGCGCAAGCAGGGCGCCATGGCGCTGTTTGCGGTGGAGGATGAGGGGGAGGGGATCCCGGCCGAGCATCTGGCGCGGCTGACCGAACGTTTCTATCGGGTCGACAAGGCTCGCTCACGGCATACCGGTGGCTCCGGACTGGGGCTCGCCATCGTCAAGCACGCCTTGAGCCATCACGACTGTCAGCTCGATATCGAGAGTCGGATCGGTGCTGGCAGCCGTTTCAGCTTTCTCATCCCTGCCCGTATGGTAGTGGTTAAATAGTCTTTACTGGCAATAAGTTAGCGAACGAGAGGGCAGCAGACGCTGCCCTCTCTTCATTTGGTCAAAAGTCTTGTCATGTCATTAAAGTGTCACATTAAATCCATAAATTTGTCACTGCCAGGTCAGATACTGGCGCCGTCTTAAGAACGGACCTTCTGTAACTTTGGAGAGATTGGATGAAACTCAACAAACTGGCTGGTGTAATCGGATTTACCGCAGCAACCCTGTTTTCTGTCAGCGCCCTGGCTGCCGGTGTGGATAAAGACCTGCCGGATTACACTCCGACCAGCGGCATCTCGGGCAACCTGTCCTCTGTCGGCTCTGACACCCTGGCCAACATGATGACCTTGTGGGCCGAAGAATTTAAGCGGGTTTATCCCAATGTCAACGTGCAGATCCAGGCTGCCGGTTCCTCAACCGCGCCGACCGCGCTGACCGAGGGTATTGCCCAGTTCGGCCCCATGAGCCGCGCCATGAAGTCAGGTGAAGAAGAGGCCTTCGAAAAGCGTTATGGCTACAAGCCAACCGCCATCCGCGTCGCGGTCGATGCCCTGGCCGTGTTCGTCAACAAGGACAACCCCATCAAGGGGCTGACCATGCAGCAAGTTGACTCTGTCTTCTCCAGCACCCTCAAGTGCGGCGAAGCCAAGGCTGCCACCAAGTGGTCTGATCTGGGTCTGGATGGCAACTGGTCGTCCAAGGATCTGCAACTGTTCGGTCGCAACTCCGTATCCGGTACTTACGGTTACTTCAAGGAGCACGCCCTGTGTGATGGCGACTTCAAGAGCAGTGTGAACGAGCAGCCTGGTTCCGCTTCCGTGGTGCAGTCCGTTTCTGCGTCCCTCAACAGCATCGGCTACTCAGGTATCGGTTATGTCACCTCGGGTGTACGCGCCGTGCCGCTGTCCAAAGATGGCAAGACCTTCATCGAAGCGACCGCTGATAACGCCATCACCGGCAAGTATCCGCTGTCCCGCTTCCTGTACGTTTACGTGAACAAGCACCCGAACAAGCCGCTGGCCCCGATGGAGCAGGAGTTCGTGAAGATGATGCTCTCCAAGGCGGGTCAAAGCATAGTCGCCAAAGATGGCTACGTGCCTGTTCCGGCCAAAGTGGTCGAAGCTGACCTGAAGAAACTGGGCATTATGTAAGCCGGTTTTCTTCCTCTCACAGGCGGGCCCCAGCGGGGCCCGTTTTCTTTTTGCGCAAGCCGGTAATGAGGGGATGTGACCGCTTTCGCCGAACCGGGCGATTTGTCGACTTGCGCCGGACGCCTGCATTTCCGAAAATAGGGCATCTTTATGGTGAAGGACACCTCCATGACATCTCCCCTGTTCAAGCTCGGCCTGGCGGCGCTCTGCTCTACCCTGCTGGCCAGCTGTGCCCAGTCTCCTACCGGTCGTAGCCAGATGCTGCTGTTTTCTCCCCAACAGATGAGCAAGCTGGGTGCCGACTCCTTCGAACAGATGAAAAAGCAGGAGAAGGTGAGCAAGGATGCCAAGCTCAATGCCTATGTCTCCTGTGTTGCCAAGGCGGTCACCGCCCAGGTGCCCGCCAGTTATGGCATCACCAGTTGGGAAGTGGTGGTGTTTGACTCCAAGCAGGTCAACGCCTTCGCCCTGCCCGGTGGCAAGATAGGGGTCTATAGCGGCCTGCTCAAGGTCGCCAAGAATCAGGATCAGCTCGCCACCGTCATCGGTCACGAGCTGACCCACGTGCTTGCCCAGCACTCCAACGAGCGACTCTCCCGCAGCCAGCTGACCGGTCTTGGTCTGGCGGCGGCGGATATCGCCATGGGCAGCAGCGAATATCGCGGTGCCACCATGACGGCGCTGGGGCTCGGGGTCGAGGTGGGCGTCATGCTGCCCTATGGCCGCGAGCAGGAGAGCGAAGCGGACAGGCTGGGCCTGGACTTGATGGCTCGTGCCGGTTTCAATCCTGCTGAAGCCGTTCCCCTGTGGCAGAACATGAGCGCCGCCGCCGGTGGCAAGGCGCCGCCGCAGCTGCTCTCCACCCACCCCAGCAACGAAAACCGGATCGCCGAGTTGCAGGCCCAGCAGGCCGAGGCCCGGCCACTCTATGAGCAGGCGCGCGCCTCCGGTCTGGTACCCCAATGCAAGGCATAAGCCTGCGCATGGCGCGGCTTGATGATGCCCCCGCCATGACGGTGATGCAGCGGGCCAGCTGGCTCGCTGCCTACGGTGAGGTGCTTGGCAACGACATGCTGGCCCAGCTGGCGGTGACCGAACATCTGCAAATCTGGCGCAGCCGGCTCGCCGAGCCGGGCCCAAGACCCATGCTGATCTGCCTGGATGAGGTGGTCATCGGCCTGCTCTACTGGCAGCTGGCGCAAGAGGGTGAATATCCCACCGCCTGGATCCGGGCGTTTTACCTCCACCCCGATCATTGGCGCCTGGGTTATGGCAAACGGCTGTGGCAGGCGGTAGCCATGCAGATGCGGCGCGCCGGTTGTGAAGGCGTCAGATTGTGGCTGCTCGATGGCAATCGGGTCGGCGAGGGTTTTTACCTGCGTCGTGGCTTCGCCTTCGATGGCCAGGAGCGCACCCTGATGAGCCTTGGCCAGGCTTGCCTGCAACGGCAAATGTTCCGTTTGCTTTGATCCGGCTCCCGTTTTTCGCCCTCGGTCACTTTATTTTTTTTGCGAATTAATACAATGTGCCCCTCTGGACAGGCTGAGGTGAGGCAACTCGCCGACAAGGGAGTGTGAGCATGTATTACGGCTTTGATATCGGTGGCACCAAGATAGCGTTCGCTGTGTATGACGGCGGTTTGAATCTCTGTCATGAGGAGCGCATGAGCACTCCCGGCAATGATTACGAGGGGCTGCAGCAGCTGATCTGCCAGCGGGTACTCGAGGCTGACGCCCGCTTCAGTGCAAGAGGCGCCGTGGGCATCGGCTTTCCCGGTATCCTCAATCGGCACGATCACAGCATAGTGGCGGCGAACCTGCCCTCCATCAATGGTCGCCATCTGGGCGCCGATCTGGCCGAGCGTTTGGGTCGTATGGTCAAGGTGGACAACGATGCCAACTGCTTTCTCTGGTCGGAGGTGCACCAGGGCGCGGCGGCAGGGGCCGACAGCGCGTTGGGGGTCACCATAGGCACCGGCATAGGTGGTGCCGTCTACCTTGCTGGCAAACTCATTCAGGGCCGTAACTGGCTGGCGGGGGAGATAGGTCACTATCCCTTGCCTGCGACCATGCTGATGAAGTATCCCGACCTGCCTCGTCCCCGTTGCGGCTGTGGCCGCCTGGTCTGTTTTGAAACCTATGCGTCCGGCAGCGGGCTGGAGCGGCTCTACCATCATTTTCACGGTCAGCGTGCCAGCGGCCACCAGATAGTGGAACGCTTCGAGGCTCATGAGCCTGATGCGGTGGCCACGGTCGACTGCTGGCTCGAGATCATGGCTGCCGGACTCGCTACCGCCATCTCTGTGGTTGATCCCGAGGTGGTCGTGCTGGGGGGCGGCTTGAGCGGTCTGCCCGCCCTGTACCAACAGTTGCCGCTGCGTCTGCCCGGCCACCTGCTGCCCGGTGTCGCTCTGCCCGAGATCCGCCAGGCCCGCTTCGGCGGTGCCGGTGGGGTGCGGGGTGCGGCCCTGCTCAATTTATGAGGTCAGATGTGCTGTCTGATCTCTCCAATAAAGGAGTCATCATGACCCGTCTTGAAATTTGTATCGACAACCTGGAATCCCTGTTCACCGCCCAGCAAGCCGGCGCGGATCGCATCGAGCTTTGCTCTGCGCTGGGGCTGGGTGGTTTGACCCCCTCCTATGGTTTCATGCAGCTGGCCGCACGGCACGCCAGCGTTCCTGTCTATGCCATGATCCGCCCCCGTGCCGGGGATTTCTGCTTCAGCGAAGGGGAGTTCGAGATGATGCTGCAGGATATCGCCGCCGCTCGCGCCGCCGGGTTGCAAGGTGTGGTGGTGGGGCTGCTGGATGAAGAGGGGCGGGTGCCTGCTGCCCAGCTCAGGCAACTGGTCGCGGCAGCCGGTCCCCTTGGCGTCACCTTCCATCGTGCCATCGATCTCTGCTCCGACTGGCGTGCTGATCTGGAGGTCATCATAGCGGCCGGTTGTGAGCGGATCCTCACGTCAGGCCATGCACCGACCGCGCTGGCGGGGCTAGAGACCTTGCAGGCCATGCAACAGGCGCTGGCAGGCCGGGCCACCCTGATGCCAGGTGCCGGCATCAATGCCGACAACGTGCGCACCATCATCGAATTTACCGGGGTGAACGAGGTGCACATGTCCGGTATGGGCTGGCGCGGCGGCATGGTGCCCCATGGCGTCAACATGGGTACTTCTGATGACGGCCGGGTCAATATCACCGACGGCGCCAAGGTGGCGGCTGTGCGGGCTCTGCTGGACAAGGCCTGATACGGGCCGCGCGGCTGCATGGTGTCTCTCCATACGTGGCGTCAACATGGGCACCTCGGACGACGGCCGGGTCAATATCACCGACGGCGCCAAGGTGGCTGCTGTGCTGGCTCTGCTGGACAAGGCCTGATCCGGGCCGCGCGGCTGCATGGTGTCTCTCCATATGGGGTCAACATGGGCACCTCTGATGACGGCCGGGTCAATATCACCGATGGCGCCAAGGTGGCTGCTGTGCGGGTTTTGCTGGATCGCGCTGATGTCGCAGAAAGTGAGGTTTGAGTCCAAAGGCCCACAGCGCCATTGTGGCTGACAAGATCGCCGCCGATGGGCGGCGTTCGCACCTGACTGGTGTGAACTCGCTCCCACGGGCGGGGAAATCAGGGCGACCGGCGGCAGCACCTGGCCAAAAAGTCTGATATTATCCCGCCTCTTTATTACTTGGATCTGGAGCAACATCTCAATGTCCCAATACGACTCTATCGAACAGAAGGCCAGCTATGGCATCGGCCGCAACATGGGCGAGCAACTGGCGCAGCAAGCCTTCGCCGGTCTGGATATCCCGGCCCTGCAACAAGGTCTGGCAGATGCCCTGAATGGTCTGGAGTTCGCGGTCAGCCGTGACGATATCAATGATGCCTTCCAGGTTATCACTGCACGCATGCAGGAAGAGCAGGAAGCCGTTGCCAAGGCGGCCGCCGCCGATGGCGAAGCCTTCCTGGCTGACAACGCCAAGCGTGCCGACGTCAAGGTGACCGACTCGGGTCTGCAATATGAAGTCATGGTAGAAGGCGATGGCGCCGTGCCGGTGGCCGGTCAGTCCGTGCGCGTGCACTACCACGGTACCTTCACCCACGGTGGCGTGTTTGACAGCTCGGTCGCCCGTGGCGAGCCGGCTGAATTCCCGGTGACTGGCGTCATCGCCGGTTGGGTTGAAGCCCTGCAACTGATGCCGGTTGGCTCCAAGTGGAAGCTCTATATTCCGCAGGATCTGGCCTATGGTGCTCGTGGTGCCGGTTCCATCCCGCCCTACTCTGCCCTGGTATTCGAAGTGGAGCTGCTGGACATTCTGTGATCCGGCTGGCTTGATGCAAACGGCGACTTACAAGTCGCCGTTTCTTTTTGATGCACCTCTGCCTGGCGGGCCCTTGTCGATAGACAATGTGCCTTTGCAAAAGATTTGGATATAGTCAGGGCTTCTCCTGGGAGACAAGTCATGGCAGCCATCATCGAAGTCGTCGATCTCATCAAGCACTTTCCCGGCGTCAAGGCGGTGGACGGGCTCAGCTTTGCCATTCCAGCCGGTTGCTGTTTCGGTCTGCTCGGCCCGAACGGGGCAGGCAAGACCACCACCATAGAGTTGCTGGAGGGGGTCCTCACCCCGGATAGTGGCCAGATCCTGTTCCATGGCGCCCCTCGCGGCCCCGATTACCGTTCCCGCATCGGCATCCAGTTCCAGCATACTGCGCTGCAGGATTTTCTGACTGTGCGCGATACCCTGCGCCTGTTTGCCAGCCTCTACCCCCATCCTTTGCCCCAGGAGCGGCTCATCGAGCTGTGTGCCCTGGGCGAATTCATCGACCGTGACAGCCGCAAGCTCTCCGGCGGTCAGCGTCAGCGCCTGCTGCTGGCGCTCGCCCTGCTCGGTGACCCCGAGTTGCTGTTTCTGGATGAACCCACTACCGGGCTGGATCCCCAGGCCCGCCACCACTTCTGGCAGCGCATCGAAGCGATCAAGGCCCAGGGCAAGACGGTGGTGCTCACTACCCACTACATGGATGAGGCGCAGCAGTTGTGCGATCTCATCGCCATCGTCGATCACGGCCACTTGCTCAGCCTGGATACCCCCACGGCCTTGCTGGCCCAGCATTTTGACGGTGTGCTGGTGCGATTGCCGGATCACCCGGCCCTCGCCGGCCTGGGCTATCCGCTCCTGCCCCACGGCGATCAGGTTGAGCTGACCTGTCCCGACGTGGCACTCCTGCTGCCGCAGTTGCTCAGCCTTGGCGTCCCGCTGACCGGCATGCAGGTACGCTCTCCCAATCTGGAGGATCTCTTTTTGCACCTGACCGGCCATAGCCTGAGGAGTGGCGCATGAGCAGCATCACAAGATACCGTGTTGGCACCCACCTCCATCCGCGAGACTTGCGGTGGTCGCGCCGCTCGTCAGCTTGGTGCACAAGGAGCGGAGCATGAAAAGCGCCATAAAACGGATCGGTGCGCTTTTTTATGCCCGCAATCTGGAGTTTGTGCGGGACAGGGCGGCCCTGGTGTGGAATCTGGCCTTCCCGCTGTTGCTGGTGATAGGTTTCTCCCTCATCTTCTCCGGCCCGCCCAAGCCGCTGGTGCAGATGGGGGTAGTGGGGGACTTGCCTGCTGCCTATGCGCCCCTGAACGCCATTCCGCTGCTCAAACTCATCCCCTATGACGATGAGCAAAAGGGGCGACTCAAGGTACGCCACCATCAGCTGGATCTGCTGCTCTCGCCCGGTTCGGGTCGCTACTGGGTCAACCCGGATGCCGCCCAGGGGGCGCTGGCCGAATACCTGCTGCGTCAGGCGATTTTTCAGCCACTGGTGAAAGAGACTCTGAGCGGTCAGGCGATCCGTTATGGTGACTGGCTGCTGCCCGGGGTGATCGGCATGAACCTGATGTTTTCCGGCTTGTTCGGGGTCGGCTTCGTCATAGTCCGTTACCGCAAGAACGGTGTGCTCAAGCGATTGAGGGCAACGCCGCTCTCCGCCGCCGAGTTTCTCTGTGCCCAGTTGCTGTCGCGGATCCTGATTACCCTGGTGGTGAGCCTGCTGGTGTTTCTGGTGGCCTACGGCCTGCTTGGTGTGCCCCTGCTCGGCTCAGGCTGGTTGCTGCTTCTTATCGCCCTGGTGGGCGGGGCCGCCATGGCGTCACTGGGTCTGCTCATCGCCGCCCGCATTCAGAACGAGGAGCTGGCAAGCGGCCTGCTCAACGTCATCAGCATGCCAATGATGTTTCTCTCCGGGGTCTGGTTCTCGCTGGAAGGGGCGCCGGTCTGGCTGCAACAGCTGGCGGCCTGGCTACCGCTCAGCCAGATCATCACGGCGGCCCGTGCCGTCATGCTGGAAGGGGCTGGCTGGGCCGAGGTGGCCGCACCGCTGGGCTGGGTTGTGCTGTTTACCCTCTGTTGTCTCACCCTGGGCAGTGCCCTGTTTAAATGGAATAGCCAATGAAGCGACCTCTGGATCTGGGGGCCGTCCTGGCCCTGCTGTTACTGAGCATACCGGCCAGCGCCGATGCGATGCGTTGCAAGAATGCCCTCATCACAGAGGGGGACAGTACCGCCGAGATGCTGCTCAAGTGTGGTGAGCCCATGCTGCGTGAAACCTTGACCCGCAACGAGGAGAACCAGTTTGGCAATCTGGTGCAGGTCACATACGGCGAGCGCTGGACCTACAACTTCGGCAAGAACGCCTTCATGCGCTTCGTCACGGTGCGCAACGGTGTGGTCACCGACATAGAAAATGGCCCGCGCGGCGACTAGCCGGCGGGCAAAAACCAGTATGGAAGCAGACTACAAACAGAAAGGACTATGGAAGTTACCCCAACAGCAGGCTGGTGTGACGCAGGCCGCGAACTTCCAGATTGATCTGCCGGGCCAGACTCTGGGTCTGACGGCAGGTCAGGCTCTGCAGATTGATCTCTCCGCCACTGAATTCGAATCGCCCCAGCGCCTCCACCATGAAGCTGCCGCGATGGAAGCTCTTGATGTAGCGGGCAATCTGGCGGGGAGACAAGTTCTTGAACACCTTCATCACAAAACACCTGTTGCTTGGACAGGGCACACTATGCCGTCCATGGGTGACACTAATGTGACATTTAATAAAGGTTTGTATGAATCCGTGTGACGGCGGGTATCCGGGGAGAGTGTCTGTACCCATGAGGTGAAAAAGTGCTGCCCTGACCCCTCCTTGCCCCGATATACTGCGGGCAGTTGAACGACATGAGCGAAAGGGCCTGCGCGTGGAATGGGTGGATGTGGTTGATGCGGATAACCGGGTGATCGGGGTGGCCGAACGGGCCAGGGTGCGGCGGGAGAACCTGTGCCATCGCGCCAGTTATATTCTGGTGCTCGACCAGACGGATCGGATCCTGGTGCAGCGGCGCACCCTCAGCAAGGATTTCTGCCCCGGCATGCTGGATGCCTGCGCCGGTGGTGTGGTGACCACGGGCGAACAGATGGAGCCCTCTGCCCGCCGCGAGCTGGCCGAAGAGCTTGGGATAGTTGACGTTCCCCTTGAAGCTTTGGGTCACTTCTATGCCGAGGGGGAGGGATACCGGGTCTGGGGCGGTCTCTTCAGTTGCCGTTATCAGGGCCCGCTGCAGCTGCAGGCCGAGGAGGTGAGCGAGGTGCACTGGATGAGTCAGGCCGAGATTGCCGCCCGCGCTGGTGAGTTTACCCCGGATTCCCTGCTTGCCATCGCCACCTGGCAGGCGAGGCGGTAAAGCTCTTCTTCAGATATTCTCCTCGCCGGAGACAAGACGGGCAGCCTGATGGCTGCCCGTTTGCATTTTTTTGCATTGGTTACACCAGCCTGAGGCGCCGGTTGGTGCGCCCGCACGGACTGGCCCCCGCCAGCCAGTGACCCTGCCATTCGGTGACCAGCCGCAACAGGGGATATTCCAGGTCTAGCCGGGTCACCACCAGCTGACCGACCGCATCGCCGATGACCGGCTCCGAGGTGGCGAGATCGATGATCTCGACGATGCAGCTTTCGTTGACGATAAAGCCCTGACCGGGCTGACTCTCGTAGGCGAGCACTCCCAGATCCTGCAACACCAGGCAGTTGAGTGCACGGATACCGTGGACCGCCTGCAGTGGCGCCGTGTCGGGGTGGGAGGTTTCGCACAACAGGGCAGAGCGCAGGCTGTCGCTCGGGATCCCGGCCAGCTCCGCCGCTTCCAGCAGATCCAGCAGCACCGCCAGTGGCCCGACAAATCCTGTCGGCTCGTAGCGTCGCAGGGCCTCCAATTGACGGCGGGTATCGTGAGGGCCACAAGGCACCACGGGGGCTCCCAGCTGACGAGCGCCATTGTCGAAAATGAAGGCGGTGGGGCTGATGTGGTAATCGTGGCCGTTGAGCAGCACTTCCCCTGCCTTGAAACCGGCGGCAAACAGGGCCCGCGCCGCGCCCCACCAGTCCGCGCCCGCATATTCGGGAATGGCCAGCTGACCGGGACAGGCGAAGACCCGCAGCGCCTGACTGGCCGGCCGACCCGTGAGGCCGGCGAAGGGCGGGTGGGCCTGCTGGGCGGCAAACAGGTCGGCGGCGTCGAGCAGGGGCAGTGTGGCCAGCTCGCCCAACGCCTGCAAACGGCGCTGGCGATAGGTGCTGGAGTAGCCTGCGCAATACTGGCCGACATGGGTGAGCAGCTGATTGAGCTGCTCCAGTTGTTGTTGCTCTCGCAAGGGGGAGGGGCGAATTTCCAGTCCGTTGTAATAGTGCTGCATGAGGCCTCCTTGGTCGGCTGAACCTGCTCAAGGTTAGTTCAAATGGCGATGCAGATGGGGGTGTGTTGCCGGCTCACTGGCTGGGGTAGACTGTGGTTCCTTATCTTCATCACGGACGAGATATCATGATTGCCATTGGCCAGACCCTGCCTGCGGGCGAATTTACCTTTATCGCCGCCGAGGGCAAGCAGGTGCAGGATAGCCAGGCCCTGTTTGCCGGCAAGACGGTGGTACTGTTTGCGGTGCCCGGCGCTTTTACCCCCACCTGTTCCAATGCCCACCTGCCCGGTTACGTGGTAGTGGCCGACCAGTTCAAGGCCAAAGGGGTGGATGCCATCTATTGCCTGTCGGTGAACGATGCCTTTGTGATGAAGGCGTGGCAGGTGGCCCAGAACGCCGACGCCATCACCATGCTGGCGGACGGCGACGGCAGCTGGACGCAAGCCTTGGGCCTTGCCAAGGACACTGGCGCCTTCGGCGGCTTGCGGGCCCAGCGCTTTGCCCTGATCGCCGTGAATGGTGTGGTCACCCGCCTGTTTGTTGAGGCGCCCGGCAAGTTCGAGGTCTCCGATGCCTCCAGTCTGCTGGCTGCACTTTGAAATCATCAATCGACGTTTGATTTCCCCTTGAAAAGGCAAGTCGGACCGTTACACTGTGCCCAACTTGGAAGGGAGTCAGGTTCAAAACCTGGCTCCTGTTTTTTCATCTGATGAGATAGAGAAATTATGACTCTGGCTGTTGTTGCCCTGATTGCCGGACTGGCGCTGCTGGTCTGGAGTGCAGACAAGTTTGTGGACGGCGCTGCCGCGACCGCCCGTTATGCCGGCATGCCGCCGTTGCTTATCGGTATGGTGATCATAGGTTTTGGTACTTCGGCCCCTGAAATGGTGGTCTCGGCCTTGGCCTCCATGCAGGGTAATCCGGGTCTGGCCCTGGGCAATGCCTATGGCTCCAACATCACCAATATCGCCTTGATCCTGGGACTTACCGCCCTCATCAGCCCCATCGCCGTCTCTTCCCAGGTGGTGCGCAAGGAGATCCCGATCCTGCTCGGCATTACCCTGCTCTCCGGTGCCCTGCTGATTGACGGCCATCTGGGGCGCACCGATGCCTTGATCCTGGGGCTGGTGTTTGTGGTGCTGATGGGCTGGTCCATCTGGGCCGGGATCACCGGTAAAGGTGACGCCCTTGACGCCGAAGTCAATGAAGATATTGACAGTGAGGCTATGCCGCTGAAGAAAGCCATCTTCTGGCTCATCGTCGGACTGGTGCTGCTGGTGGGGGCTTCCCGTTTGCTGGTGTGGGGCGCCGTCACCATAGCCCAGGCCTTTGGCATCAGCGATCTGGTGATTGGTTTGACCATAGTCGCCATAGGTACCTCCTTGCCCGAGCTCGCCTCCTCCTTGATGGCCATCAAGAAGAAGGAGCACGACCTGGCCCTTGGCAACGTGCTTGGCTCCAACCTGTTCAATACCCTGGCGGTGGTGGGGATTGCGGCGGGCATCCACCCGCTCGACGTGGCGCCGGAAGTGCTCTCCCGCGACTGGAGCCTGATGATGGGGCTGACCCTGCTGCTGCTGGTGATGTGCCTGGGTCGCAAGGGACAGGGGCGGATCAACAGGTTGGAAGGGGGCATACTGCTCGCCATCTTTGTGGCTTACACCGGCTGGTTGCTGACCAGTCAATTTATCTAGCCAGTCTGGATAAAGCGCAATGAGAGAGGGGGAAGCATCGGCTTCCCCCTCTTGTTTTTGACAGGTGCAGGCTCAACAAGCACCCGCTTCCGTTGTTTTCCTCAGGTGCAGGCTCAGGCAGCTGCCACCAGCTTCTGACCTTGCAGGGCGCTGTCCAGGATCAGGATGCTCGCCTTGGGGAAGAAGTTGAAGGTCGAGGCCGACGCCCAGGTGTAGGCACCCATGACCCGGCCTACCACCAGTTCGCCGATCGCCAGATCCGGCAGCATGATCCCCTCGCGGATCACGTCCACGCTGTCACAAGTCGGGCCGGAGAGCACAGAGTTGTGCTGCTCGCCACGGGCATAGGGGGTCGAGACCGGATAGGTGACGTGATCATAGAGTTGACCGTTGTAGCTGCCGTAGAGGCCGTCATCCAGGTAGTACCAGATCTTGTCGCCGCGGTGGGCCTTGCCCATCACGCTGGAGATTGAAGTCATGGCTGGCGCACTGATGAAGCGGCCCGGCTCGGCAATCTTCTGCACAGTGGCGGGCAGCTTGGCAAGCGCCTCGCGGATCGGGGCGCAGAAGCCGTCGATGTCGAACTCGCCGCCATCATAATCCACCGGGAAACCACCGCCGATATCCAGCACCCATGGTTTGAGCCCCAGCTCCCAGGCCTGCTCCATGATCTCGCGGCAGGCGTCGATGGCCTGTACGTGGCGACGGGCGTGGGGCACCTGGGAGCCGACGTGGAACGACAGTCCCATCACCTTGATCCCCTTGGCGTGGGCCAGTTGCAGCAGCGGCAGCGCCTGCTCCGGGGTGCAGCCGAACTTTTTGGAAAGGTCGACTTTGGTCTCGGGGTTCGGGAAGCTGACCCGTAGCAGCAGCTTCACTTCGTCCTTGTAGGGAATGAACTTCTCCAGCTCCAGCGGATTGTCATAGACAAACACTGTGCAGCCGTACTCCAGCGCATAGCGGATATCGCTGTCGCGCTTGATGGGGTGGGTATGAATACAGCGTCCCGGGCGAACCCCCTGGCTGCGCACCAGATCCACTTCGCCATTGGTTGCGAGATCGAAACAGGCTCCCTCTTCCTTCAATACAGAGACCACAGCTTCATGGGGCAATGGCTTGAGTGCATAGTGCAATCGCACATCGGGCAGGGCGGCAACCAGGGCCCGATACTGTTTGCGAACGGCTTCCTTGTCGAGCAGCAGCAGGGGAGAGCCGAATTGTTCAACCAGTTGACGGTAATCTTGTGCGATCAGGGTCTCGTTCATTCTCTTTTGAAAGTCCTTAGGGGGCAGATTTGCCCTAGCCTTGGTTTGTTGAGACGGCAGCGGCCGGCTCAGGCGAGTGGTCCGGAGGGACCAACCAAACACTGTGCATAACTCCATCGCAAAGCGCTTAGTTATGCGCGGGATTATCGACTTATTGCGTTTCTGTGCAAGCATTTTGATTGGATATGTCGGCAAGTTTTTCTGGTCGAGACGAAAGATCATCTTGATACGCGAGCCGGTCAATGATGTTGATCAGATTGATCCAGCATAGTGCGCGTTAAGCTATTGATAGTTAACGAACAAGTAACATTTATCCCGGAGATGGACTGAACGGAAAAAAAGCCGGGGCCAGGATGGCCGGGTGCGAGACAGCTCACATTTTTTGGATTAACATGCCCGCTTCCTAATCCAAACTAGTTCGGATGAAGGTAGCAGGAGAGCGATGGGGGACCATCCACCGAAGAAGTGAATCTTTCAGGTACCGGGCAACCGGTGTGGACTGCTACTGGACGATACTCTGGAGAGACCCGTTGAATCGGGCGCCGAAGGAGCAAGGCACCATGACTGCACGAAAGCGCAGGCTGGCGCCGGAAACTCTCAGGCAAAAGGACAGAGGGGATGGGATGGTTGTACCTGGGCTTGGCCCGCATCCGATCACCCTCTGGTGATCGCGACTATTTGGGAAGATCATCCTTCTCCTCCTTAATTTTTGTTTTTTAAGGAGGATGCATGTCATCAATTCAATCGGCGTTAACCGCCATCGATAGTTTTATCTGGGGTCCGCCTCTGCTGATCCTGCTGGTCGGGACCGGTGTCTATCTCACCCTGCGTCTGGGTCTGCTTCAGGTGGTGCGTTTGCCGCTCGCCTTGCGGCTGGTGTTTGGTCGCGATCAGGGTCAGGGCAAGCAGGGGGACGTCTCCAGCTTCGGCGCTCTCTGTACCGCACTCTCCGCCACTATTGGCACAGGCAACATAGTCGGCGTCGCTACCGCCATCAAGCTCGGCGGCCCGGGGGCCCTGTTCTGGATGTGGATGGCGGCCCTGTTCGGCATGGCGACCAAGTACGCCGAGTGTCTGCTGGCAGTGAAATATCGCCAGCAGGATGCCAACGGCCAGATGGCGGGCGGCCCCATGTACTACCTGGAAAAGGGGCTCGGCTCCAAACTCCTCGCCAAGCTGTTTGCCCTGTTCGGCATTGGCGTTGCCTTCTTCGGCATCGGTACTTTCCCCCAGGTCAACGCCATCTCAGACGCCATGAGTCTCTCCTTCTCGGTGCCCCGTGAAGCGACCGCCGTTGTGCTGACCCTGACAGTGGCGCTGGTGACACTGGGAGGGATCAAGTCCATCTCCAGCGTGTCGAGCAAGGTGGTACCCTTCATGGCGATCTTTTACATCGTCGCCTGCCTCGGTGTGCTGGTGAACAACGCCGGGGCCTTGCCCGAGGCGATTGGTCTGGTGATAAGCAGCGCCTTTACCGGCCATGCGGCCACCGGCGGTTTCGTCGGCGCCAGCATCATGCTGGCGATCCAGTCCGGTGTGGCGCGGGGGGTCTTTTCCAATGAATCAGGCCTGGGCTCGGCTCCCATAGCGGCGGCGGCGGCCAAGACCAACTCCTGCGTGGAGCAGGGGCTGGTCTCCATGACGGGGACTTTCATCGACACCATCATCATCTGCACCATGACAGGTCTGACCCTGGTAGTGACGGGGGTGTGGAGCGGCGATCTCAGCGGCGCCGCCATGACCAGTGCCGCTTTTGCACAAGGATTGGATGCCCACATCGGCCAGTATCTGGTGAGCATTGGCCTGCTGTTCTTCGCCTTTACCACCATCCTCGGCTGGAATTACTACGGCGAGCGCTGCACCGAGTATCTGTTCGGGGTCAAGGCGATCAAGCCCTATCGCCTCATCTATCTGGTGCTGGTGGCGAGCGGTGCCTTTCTCCATCTGGACATGATTTGGCTGTTGGCCGACATCGTCAACGGCCTGATGGCGGTGCCCAACCTCATCGGCCTCATCGGCCTGCGCCACGTGGTGATCGCCGAAACCCGCGCCTACTTCAGCCGGGATCGCGACACGGAGTCCGAGCCCGAGCCGCAGACGGCCTGACTTTCTGTGGGGCACAATGGCTTGATCGCCGAGTCCCGTGTCCATTGCTTCAGCCGGGACCAGGACAACGAAGCCTAGCCAGCGTTGTAGATGGCCTGATTTCATCTGTACCGAAAAAAACAAAGCCACGACCCGGGTCGTGGCTTTGTTTTTGGGGCCCTAGTCGTTCTCAGCCTTGGTGAGTGAGATGCTTATTGCTCGGTCAGCAGGGTCTCCAGCCGTCCTCGCACCTTCTCCACCAACGCCTCATCGCTCCCCTGCCATGCAATGCAGCGGGCCAGGGTCGTCGAGGTACCGGCCATAAAACGCAGCTCCCCGCCCGCCAGCTCGTAGAAACGGCTCGCCATCCGGGTGCCCTCATCAACATCTCCTGCCACCAGCAGCATGGCTTGCGCCAGCACGGCGCCGTTGTGATCCTGGCCCGGTGCCAGCCAGCGCTGGGCAGTGCCGGTGATCTTGCGACCCCCGATCACCAGATTGTACTGGCCATCGCAAAAGGAACCGGGCACGAAGTCGTAGCCGCCACTCAGGCCATGGTCGGCCAGCAGGGTCAACAGAGGTGCGCCCAGCAGCCGGTAGTAGTGGCCAAGATCCGTGGTGGTGCGGGGCAGCAGCAGTGACAGGTTGAGGATGCCTGCACCGTGGGGCACGGCGGTGCCACCGCTGTCGCGCACATGGACGGGCCAGCCTTCGCGAGCGAGCTGTTCGCAGGCGGCCTGATAGCGGGGGAGTCGCGTGTCCTTGCGGGTGACAATCAGGCATTGGGGGGCCTGCCAGAGGTGGGCTCGGGCTTGGCCGTCACGGGCACAGTCGCGCAGCCAGCGTTGCTCTTGCGCCAAAATCAGGTCGGGAGTGTGGGCATCAGCGTGAGGAGGAAGCAGGGCATAGGGCATGACGGCATCCTTGGAAAAAGGCTGCCCAGCACACTACCTGCGGGAACCGGCAAGGTAAAGCCCCGCAGTGCGGGGCCTGGATCATCTACCTGGGTCAGGCAATGTGCAGCGTTATCAGCGAGAGGCCACTCATGGATGAGCGATGCCGCGTTTGGGCAGCAGCAGGTTCATGATGATGGCGGTGAGGCCACCGGTGGCGACGCCATAGGAGAGCACGCTTTTGGCCAGCTCAGGCAGATGTTGCAGCACTTCAGGCACCTGAGCCACGCCCAGTCCCATGGCCAGCGACACCGCCAGTATCATGAGGGCGCGCCTGTCCAGCTCCTCACGGGAGATGATGCGCACCCCGGCGGCGGCTATGGTGCCGAACATGACGATGGTGGCACCGCCCAGCACGGGTTCCGGGATCTGCTGCACCAGACTGGCGACAGCCGGGAACAGGCCGAGCAGGGCCAGCATGGCGGCGATGAAGAGGCCGACATGGCGACTGGCCACCCCGGTCAGCTGGATGACGCCGTTGTTCTGGCTGAAGGTAGACATGGGAAAGGTAGCAAACAGGGCAGCCAGCATTGAGTTGCAGCCATCGGCCAGTACCCCGCCCTTGATACGTTCCAGATAGACAGGGCCACTGACAGGCTCACCCGAAATGTCCGAGGTGGCCGTCATATCGCCGATGGCTTCAAGCGCCGTTACCACGAAGATGATGGCCAGCGGCACAAACAATTGCCAGTCAAAGCCGAGGCCGTAGTGCAGGGGGATGGGCACCATCACCAGGGGACCGTCGAAGGTGGGGGCCGTGACCTTGCCCAGCAGCAGGGCTGCCGCATAGCCCACCAGCATGGCGATCATGATGGCTGAGAGGCGCAGCCAGGGGTTGCGGCTACGCTGCAGCAGCACGATGAGACCCAGCACCAGCAGGGAGAGGAAGAGATTGCTGTGGCTGGCGAAGCTGCCGTCAGAGAGGGCGGCATAACCGCCACCCATGCTGATCAGACCCACCTTGATCAGGGTCAGACCGATCAGCAGTACCACAATGCCGGTCACCAGCGGGGTGATCACCCGCTTGACCAGATGGAGGAAGCGGCTCATCACCACCATGGTGAGGGCGGCCACCAGCATGGTGCCAAACAGGGTACCCAGCAGATCCTCGGTGGGCATGGCTGCCTGTTTGAGGGCGAGGCCACTGGCGATGATGGGGCCGAGGAAGTTGAAGCTGGTGCCCTGTACCGAGAGCAGGCCGGAACCGATGGGGCCGAAGCGGCGGGTCTGGATGAAGGAGGCGATGCCGGACATGACCAGCGACATGGAGACGATATAGCGGGTGTCGGCGGCAGGGAGGCCGAGGGCATTGGCGATGATGAGGGGCGGGGTAATGATGGCGACAAACATGGCGAGCATATGCTGCAGGGCGGCGAACAGGGTCTGGGGCAGGGGCGGGACATCGTCTATGCCATAGACCAGTTCGCTGTGGGCACGTCTGGGGGGATGTGCCTCTCGGGTTGCGCGCGCGGCGGCAGCCTGTTCCATAAATACCTCGAATGTGTGGGGGAGGGGGGAGAAAATTGGGCGCTATTTTAGTGATTGAAATCAGACTGACCAGCGCTAATTCGGGCTGAAACCGGTTTATTTCCCCATGGGTTGAAACGTTTGCGCATGGCGTTTATGATCCGCCGGTTTGTGTGACGGTGCTCGCCCTGAAATGGCGTCTGTTACATAGGATTTTGTACTTTCACGGCGTAGAATGAGCCCTCTCTCGTGATTTGGAGGCTCTGGATGCTGAAGCTGTCGGAGTTCTGGAGTGCCCGTGCCCACTCCGAAGATTTTACCCTGACCCGCATGGGCTTTATGACGGTGCGTCTGCGTCTGCTCACCTGTTTACTGATGGTGGGGTTGCCCGCCTGGGCATTGGTTGACTGGCTGACCCTGCCAGCTGCCCAGTTTGATGCGCTGCTTCAGGCCCGGATTTTCTGCCTGCTGGCCCTCTCTCCGCTCATTCCTTTCTCCTATCTCATCCATTTCCAGCGCGAGCGCATGAAGTGGGCGCTGGGCTATCTGATGACGGTGATGCTGCTGTTTGCCCTCATCTGCCTGCACAGCTTTGGCGCGGATCAGGAGCTGCAAGCGGGCTACATGGCCTTTCCCTATCTGCTCATCAGCCTGTTTGCCATCTTCCCCATTCCGCTCTCCCTCAGTTTGCAGCTGACAGGGGGCATTATGGTGACCACGCTGGTGGGGAACTGGCTGCTGGTGGGGCAGCCGCTGTGGAGCATGCAGACCCTCAATCAGGTCTGGTTGCTGGGGTTGTTTGCCCTGGCCAGCGCCTGGGTGCAGTGTGGCCAGCTCAACATGCTGCTACAGCTCTACCGGGAGTCCACCACGGACGAACTGACCGGCATGATGAACCGCCGCCTGCTGATGAAGCAGCTCGACAAAGCCAGGGTGACCATGGATCACAAGCACTCCCCCTTTGCCGTCATGCTGCTGGATCTGGACAGGTTCAAGCGAATCAATGACACCTTCGGCCATCTGGCGGGGGATGCGGTGCTGAAAGAGGTGGCGGCGACCCTGGCAGAACAGCTGGAGCCCGGCATGGTGCTGGGCCGCTATGGTGGCGAGGAGTTTGCCATCCTGTTGCCCCGTTGCGGCGAGCTGGCTCAGGCAAAGCGGGTGGCGGAGCGGCTGCGGGTGGCGGTAGAGGCGCGACTGGTAAAGAGCCCCACCTCGGATGAGCTGCTGGAGGTAACGGTGAGTATCGGTCTGACCCTGGCCCAGCGCGGCGAGAGCGTCGAAGATCTGCTCAATCGGGCTGACGAATGCCTCTACATGGCCAAGATGGCGGGGCGCAACTGCGTGGTCGGGGAGCTGGCGGGTGAGCCTGGTCTGCACCCGCCCGCAAAGACAGATGCCGCCTGAGGGCGGCATCTTGCCGGCAGCCTTGTTATCTCAGCTCAGCTGATATTTGCCAGAGAGCTGCTGGGCAAGCAGCTTGAACATGTTGAACACCGCCATTGTCTTGCCGGTTGGCGTGCCATCTTCGGCCAGGAAGAATTCCCCCTTGAACACCAGAATATCCCCTTTCTGTTCCACCGAATCGGCGCGCATGCCGTGGATGAAGTCTTCGTGGCTCTTGATGATGCCGTTGGCCATCTCCAGCAGGGCAGTCTCGGTGATCAGCTCTTTTTGTGGTTGCATGCTCGTCTCCTTAAACGACTACTGGACAGGGCATTGCACCACTTCACACAGTGGCGCCCTGTCTCTGATTGAAGAGGTGGAAAGCATACTGCAAACAGGGTTTTTCTGTCATTGATATGACCCCGTGTTTTGCCCCTTCCCGCTTTACCCCAGCACCAGATTTCTGAGCCAGTGACGCTGGCGGATCCTGCGCAGTACCAGAAACACCTTGCACAGCTCCTCCAGCAGCACCACGGCCACCACCCAGGAGAGGGGCCAGCCGAGCAGGCTGACTGCCACCCAGGCCAGCGGCAGGCCGATGCACCACATGGCGATGATGTCGATGAAGATGCTGTAGTTCACATCGCCGCCTGAGCGCAGCACGCCTATGATGCCCACCATGTTGAACACCTTGAGCAGCATGCCCAGACACATGACGGCGAGCACCTGACTCGCTTCTCCCATCAGGGAGCCCGGCAGGTTGCCGACCCATTGCAGCAGATTGGTTTGCAGCAGCCAGACAGCTATCCCCACCAACAGAGCGCCTATGGGAGCCAGCAGCAGGAACAGCTGGGAGTGCTGCCAGGCGGCTTCGTACTCTTCCGCCCCGAGCCGGTGGCCGAGCAGGGTGGAGCAGGCCACCGCCAGCCCGAAGAAGAGGGAGATGAGGATGCTCTCCAGCGTCCCCAGCGTGGTCATGATGGCGAGCGAATCCGTGCCAAGATGAGCATAGAGAAAGCCGTAGATCAGCATGCCGAAGGCCCAGAGCCCGTCGTGGAACAGCAGTGGCAGGGCGATCAGGGTGAAGCGCACCACCTCCTTGCGCCGAAAGGCGGCCCGCCAGTCGGTTTTACGCGGGATCAGGCGGGGCTCTTGGCGCACCAGATAGAAGAGCAGCAGTGCTGTCTGCAGCAGGCGGGAAATCGTGGTGCCCCAGGCAGAGCCTGCCACGCCCATGGCCTCGAAGCCAAAATGGCCGAAGATGAGGGCATAGTTGAGGATGACGTTGGCAATGATGGCCATGATGCCGATCCGGGTCGGCGCCGCCGCGTTGCCCACGGATCGCAGGGCCGCCTCCAGCGGCACTACGATGGCGGTGCAGAGTATGGTGGCGCCTGTGATCATCAGAAACTCATCGGCCAGCAGGCGCAGCTCGGGGTCCTGGCTGGCAAAGCCCAGTACGCTGCCCGGCGCGAGTACATAGATGAGCGCAAACGGCAGGCTCACCAGCAGGGCACCGACCAGCGCCAGCGCCAGGGAGCGGCGCACCCCGGCCAGCTCGCCGCGACCGTAATATTGGGCTGCCAATACAGAGACTCCCCCCGAGAGCCCCGCTATCACCAGCAGATTGAAGAAGAAGACCCGGTTACCCAAGCCGACCGCCGCCACTGCCGTGGTGCCAAGCTGGCTCACCATCATGATGTCGATGAGACCCAGCAGGGAGAACATCATGGACTGCAGTGACACTGGCAGGGCCAGTCGCCACAGTCGGGCCATGAAGTCGCGATCAGTGGTTTGTTTTAAAATCGCTTGCCAATAATTCATTTATGTTAACCGGGTATGTGAAAAGCAAGGTTTGTCATGGGTATGATAGGGGCTGGTGAGAGAGGGTTCACTGTGAGCATCTCTCGGCTTTATTGTGCAAAACTATCATGTTGAGGCGTTATGGCATTTGTCAGCGAGTGTCTGGAAATTGCCCCCGGTTGCGAGGAGCGGATGTTGGGGCGCGAAGGGCTGCCCCTGCTCGGTGAGGCGGGGATCTTCCTCAGCGGTCTCTCCCGGCTCAGGGATCACTACCTCATTCGCCGCAACCGGCCCGAGTTCCACATCCTGATGGTGAGCCACGACGAGGGAGGCGCCCTGCTCACCGACGCGGGGGAGCAAGCCATTCCGGCCGGGTCGCTGATTTTCCTGCCCGCCGCCGTGCCCGGTGGCCTCAAGCTGATTGGGGAGCGCTGGCAGATCAGCTGGATTCTGCTCGATGACGTGCCGCGCTGGCAGCACCTGCATCGGCTTGGTCACCGTATCTGGCAAGGGGATGAGGGGGAGCAGCTCTACCATCTGCTCAGTCTGATGCAGGGGGAGGGAGTCCGTTCACCCCTGCAACCCCAGTTGCTTAGCCTGTTGTTGGCGCTGTTGGAACGCACTCTGCAAGGTGAGGTGCGCGGCACCCCAGAGCTGAGGTTGCAGGCGCTGTTTCGCCGGGTGGAGGCGCGCCTTGACGAGCCCTGGAGCGTGGCCTTGCTCGCTGGCCAGATGGCCTGCTCTGTGCCCCATCTACATCGCCTCTGCCAGCAGGTGTTCGGCATGGGGCCCATGGCCTGGCTTACCCGACTGCGAATGAACAAGGCGCGCCAGTTGCTGCTCTACACCAACTGGCCCCTTGGCGAGCTGGCGGCCCGGGTCGGTTACAGCGATGGCGCCAACTTTGCGAACCGCTTTCGCCAGCTGACTGGTCAGACCCCTGGTGCCTTTCGTCGCCTGGGTCGCAAACCTTTTGCAACGAATGTGCAAACTCTTTGAAATTCGTGGCGCAAGCTCATAGGATCGGCAGGTTCCTTCGTCCAGGCCATCGTTTAGGTACCAGAAACATGTTTGAAGATAATAATCAGAAACGTCCCCTCTACATCCCCTATGCCGGTCCCGCCCTGCTGGAGACACCGCTGCTCAACAAGGGCAGCGCCTTCACCAGCGAGGAGCGCAGCAGCTTCAATTTGGAAGGGCTGCTGCCCCAGAATATCGAGACCATCGAAGAGCAGGCCGAGCGTGCCTACCGCCAGTTCATGGCGTTTGGCAACGATCTGGACAAGCACATCTATCTGCGCAATATCCAGGACACCAACGAGACGCTCTTTTACCGTCTGTTGCACAACCACCTGACCGAGATGCTGCCCGTCATCTACACCCCGACCGTGGGCAAGGCGTGCGAGGAGTTCTCCAACATCTATCGCCGCGCCCGCGGTCTCTTCATCTCCTATCCGGACAAGGACAGGATCGATGACATGCTGCAAAACGCCACCAAGCAGAACGTCAAGGTAATCGTGGTCACCGATGGCGAGCGGATCCTGGGGCTGGGTGATCAGGGGATCGGCGGCATGGGCATTCCCATCGGCAAGCTGTCGCTCTACACCGCCTGTGGCGGCATCTCGCCTGCTTACTGCCTGCCTGTGGTGCTGGACGTGGGTACCAACAACCAGCAACTGCTCAGCGACCCCTTCTACATGGGCTGGCGCAATCCGCGCATCTCGGGGGAAGAGTATGCCGAGTTCGTCGATGCCTTCATCCAGGCGGTCAAGCGTCGCTGGCCCGATATCCTGCTGCAATTCGAGGATTTCGCCCAGAACAATGCCATGCCGTTGCTCAACCGCTACAAGAACGAGCTCTGCTGCTTCAACGACGATATTCAGGGCACGGCCGCCGTGACGCTCGGCAGCCTGATCGCCGCCTGCAAGGCCTCCGGCGCCAAGCTCTCCGAGAAGCGGGTCGCCTTCCTCGGTGCGGGCAGCGCAGGTTGCGGCATTGCCGAGCAGATAGTGGCGCAGATGAAGGCCGAGGGGCTGACGGATGCCCAGGCCCGTGGCCGGGTCTTCATGGTGGATCGTTTTGGTCTCATCACCGACAAGATCCCCAACCAGCTCGATTTCCAGCGCCGCCTCTCCCAGCCGGTGGATCGCATCGCTGACTGGCCGGTGGGGGACAATATCTCCCTGCTGGAGGTGATGGAGCATGGTCGTCCGGATATCCTGATCGGGGTTTCCGGTCAGCCGGGCCTGTTCACCGAAGAGGTGGTCAAGACGATGCACAAGCACTGCACCCGTCCCATCATATTCCCGCTCTCCAACCCCACCTCACGGGTGGAAGCGACGCCGGCGGATCTCATTCGCTGGACTGACGGTCAGGCGCTGGTCGCCACCGGCAGCCCATTCGCCCCCGTGGAGTACAAGGGCAAGCGTTACGTCATCGCCCAGTGCAACAACTCCTTCATCTTCCCGGGGATAGGGCTTGGCGTCATCGCCTCCGGTGCCACCCGGGTGACCGATGCCATGCTGATGTCGGCCAGCCGCGCCCTGGCGGAGTGCTCACCGCTGGTGAAGGGGGCTGAAGGTTCCTTGCTGCCGGATCTGGCAGACATCCATCAGGTCTCCCGCTACATCGCCAAGATGGTGGCCAAGACCGCCATGCTGCAGGGCAAGGCGGTACAGACCCCGGACGAGGTGATCGATCAGGCCATCGAAGCCAACTTCTGGCGGCCCGAGTACCGGCGCTATCGCCGTACCTCCTTCTGATCCTCTCGCTGCGTGCAACAAGCGAAAATGCAAAAGGGATGCTTCGGCATCCCTTTTTTGTGCACGGCTGACGAGTCTGGCCTGTTACATCTCGGCTTCTGCCACCGGTGCTTCGGGAGTACCTTGCACCCCTGTCACCCTGACTTCGACTCGGCGATCCGGCCCCAGGCAATCGATGAGGGCCGCTTTTGCCTTGATGGCATCACACTGACTGCCGGTGACCGGATTGCTCTCGCCATTGCCCTGGATGCTCACCTTGTCGGCGGGCAAACCTTTGACGATCAGGAAGTTGGCCACAGTGCTTGCTCGGGCTTCCGACAGCGCCAGATTGTTGATATCCGAGCCGATGCGATCCGTGTAACCCATCACAAGGGCACTGCCATCCTTGGGCTGAACATCCACTATCTGCTGGTAGAGTGCATCCAGTGCCTGCATCCCTTCCGGTTTCAACTCTGCCTTGCCGAACGCGAACAGCACATCCGAGCTCAGGTTGAAGGTCTGATCCACAGGTTCCGGGACTGGGGGCGGCGGTGGTGGAACCAGGACGGGGGCGGGAGCTGGTGCGACCGTCTTGCTGCGGTTGGGATGGATCACCAGCTCCAGCGTGGCGGTGCTGATGTTGCTCACCCAGCGCTGGGTGCCGCTGCCTACCTTGTCGTTGTCCGAGTCATCACCGACCCGGACCAGATAGCGGTAGCGCGCCTGGATATCGACCCAGTCGTGCAGTTTGGCCGTCAGCCCAAGGCCCGCCAGCGGAGCCAGGTTGTCATCACCACCGTTGATGGATTTGACGTGGTAAAGGTAACCGCCACCCTCGGCAAACACCGAGAAGACGTCACCCAGTGGCAGCCTGCCTATCACAGACAGGGTGGCCCCCTGGCTGCTGAAGTCGGTGCCTTGCACATCCCAGTCACCGGTCGACAGATAGCCGAGCTCCGCCCCCAGATTTTCGGTGAAGTTGTAGCCGCCAAACAAGGTGAGCGCTGTGGCGTCCTTGCTCGCATCCTTGCCAAAATCGCCCAGATCGTGGGCGATGGCCCAGCCTCCACCAGCCCCGACGTACCAGTCGTTGACCGGTGCCGCCAGCGCCCCCGTGCTCGCCAGTGCTAAAGCAATCCAAACAGGTTTCAGTTTTATGTTCATCGCGTATCCTCGTCGATGCATGGTGTCGTAGGGCTCCTGCCCTGTTATGTACAACCACCACTATTTATAGGCGATAAAGGGTGTTTGACCATGTTGGGCGGCAAGGATGGGGAGAGGATCACGAAATGGTGCTGAATGCAGTAAAAAACAAGAAAAAAGGAGGCCGTCCGGCCTCCTTCATATGCCTTGAGGGCTTGTTACTGAGTCACTTCCTGAATGCCGGTGACGCGCACTTCGACACGACGATCCGGGGCCAGGCAGGCGATCAGCTGAGCCTTGGCCTTGATGCCGTCACATTGGGTGCCGGTGACGGGCTCGGCCTTGCCACGACCATCGATGGATACCTTGCCAGCTGGCAGACCCTTGCCGACCAGGAAGTCCGCCACAGTACGGGCACGAGCTTCTGACAGCTTCAGGTTGTAACCATCAGAACCGATGCGGTCGGTGTAACCGACGACAACGGCGCTGCCATCTTTGGGCTGCACGTCGACGATTTGCTGATACAGGGTGTTCAGCGATGCAACCCCTTCCGGCTTCAGAGTGGATTTGCCAAAGGCAAACAGCACGTCCGAGCTCAGGGAGAAGCTCTTGTCGACCACGACAGGCTCAGGTACCGGCTCGGGCGCTGGCGCAGCGACAGGGGCCACATAGGAGGTGCGATTCGGGTGCATCACCAGTTCCAGGGTGGCCACACTCATGTCGGTTTCCCAGGTCTTCTGCTCATCACCCAGGTTCCACATGTAGCGGTAGCGGGCTTGTACGTCGATGAGGTCGGAAAGCTTGGCAGTCAGACCAACACCCGCCAGCGGCGCTGTGCCGTTGTCGCTGTTACCGTTGCCGTTGACGTGGTTGAAGTAGGCACCGCCTTCAGCAAACACGGAGAATATGTCGCCGAGGGGCAGACGGGCAAGGCCGGACAGGGTGGCACCCTGGGTCTTGAAGTCGACACCGTCGACACCCGCTTTACCGGTATAGAGATAACCCAGCTCGGCAGCGTAGTAATCATTGAAGTTGTAGCCACCAAACAGGGAGAGCGCAGTGGCGTCCTTGTCGGCGTCTTTGCCAAAGTCGTTCAGGTCGTGGCCATAAGCCCAACCTGCACCGATACCTGTGTACCAATCGTCGGCTGCCTGAGCGGTAGAAGTTCCCATGGCCGCGATGGCCAGAGCAATCAGGGCGGGTGCCATTTTCATTTTCATCGTTTTATCCTCGTTGAGTTTGCCGTGCTAGGGCGTACTGCGCACTCTTCAGTTATACCGGTCGCAAGTGACATTTCAGCGGCGACCTCCGTGGCTGACCACGGGTGGTACGAAGTAAAAAATGGATGGTTCCTGGATACTCATGAAGCCTTGGCTTCATGGACAACTAACCGGGCAAGAAGCACTTTTAATAGTTCATCCAATGCCTTACAAGCGGGGTTACTGTATTCCTTTGACTCGGGTTGATCAAGTTTCTGTACAGATATCCAGCGCTGGTGCGGGCTTGCACGAACAGGCGGGCAATGTGATGGGGGAAATGGTTTGACAGAAGGTGACGCGAATTGCTGCGTTCTTAATCAGACTGCGGAAAGTGGATAGACAAAGGGGATGCCGTGGCATCCCCTTTTCGCATTATCTGAACGGTGTCAGATTATTGCTGAACTACTTGTACACCGGATACGCGGATTTCAACGCGACGGTCCGGGGCCAGGCAGGAGATCAGCTGAGCTTTGGCTTTCACGCCATCACACTTGTTGCCGGTGACCGGGTTGGCTTCGCCACGACCTTCAACAGCAACTTTGCTGGCAGCCATACCTTTGCTGACCAGGAAGTTGGCAACGGTACGGGCACGGGCTTCAGACAGCTTCTGGTTGTAAGCGTCGGAACCGATGCGGTCGGTGTAACCAACAACAACGGCGCTGCCGTCTTTCGGCTGGAAGTCAACGATCTGTTGGTACAGGGAGTTGAGTGCTTCGATGCCTTCTGCCTTCAGGCTGTCTTTGCCAAAGGCAAACAGCACGTCGGAGTTCAGGGCAAAGTTCTTCTCAACAACCTGCGGAGCAGGAGCCGGCGCTTCTTCAACAACCGGTGCCGGAGCAGGAGCTACGTAGGAAGAGCGGAACGGGTGGTAAACGGCTTCCAGGGTCGCAACGCTCTGGTTGGACTTGTAGCGTACATTGTCGGCGTGCAGATCAGCCACGTCCCACATGTAGCGGTAGCGAGCTTGCAGATCCAGCGCGTCGTTTACCTGATAGGTCACGCCCAGGCCGGCCAGCGGGGATACTTTGGTATCGCTGGTGCCCATGCCGTCGGTGTGAGCCCAGTAGGCACCGCCTTCAGCGAAGGCAGAGAAGTCGCCGCCCAGCGGCAGACGAGCGATACCGGACAAGGTAGCGCCCTGGTTCTCGTAACGGTTGCCATCGGTGTTACCACGGCCAGCGTACTGGTAGCCCAGCTCGGAACCGAAGTACTCGTTGAAGTTGTAACCTACGAAGGCGTTGGCCGCCGCAGCGTTTTCTTCACCATTTTTCACGCCTTCGATCTTGTTCAGACCGTTGAAGTGAGCAGCACCGGCACCGGCACCGAAGTAGATATCATCAGCGGCGTGAGCTGCAGTTGCACCCATGGCAGCCATGGCGATGGCGATCAGGGAAGGAGCCATTTTCATCATAAAAAAATCCTCGTTGAGATGGCACGTTGGTTACGTGCTTCGCACTTTTTAATTTATGTAAGCTGCAGGCTCTGCCGAACAACAGTGTTGAAGCGGGCAGGGATCCCGGTTCCATCCGAGAGGCACTCATTCCTGGTGCACAAGCGAGCGGTTGGCATCACATGGGATGCAATCAACCCTTCACGAACAGCCAATGTCATTCCGATGACGAGGCGCACTCTATGCCGATTTCAAAACATGATCAAGCTCACAAATAACCCATATGGCAAATTGTGTCGTGTGGATAACTGGCTGTTTATCCAAATTAATTAGTGATCCAAATAGGCTCTGTGCAGCTTCTTTTCGAGTTTCATATAGGCCTGAACCCAGTCAGATTGTGCCATGGCGGTACATTCGCGCGCCTGGAACACCGCCAGATAGTCGGCGTCGGTTGCTTCGCACAGCAAGGGAGTAAAACTGAGCAGGAAATGACGAGCCAGATAGGGGTCGAGTGGCCAGATGTTGAGGATGGCCCGTGCTACGGGCTGCACCGCGGCTGAACAGCGAAAGTGCAGGTGACCCGACTCCAGCCATTGCCCCATTTCGGCGAGCCCGGAGGCGGGCACCAGGCCTCCATCTCCCGGCACCTTGGCAAGGGCGATGCAGTTGCCGTTGCCAAGCAGCAGAGTGTGCGCTTCTTGCACCATGCCATCGTGACTGCGCAGGGGGAGGTCTGCAACGGGCTGCTCAAGAAACAGACTGCATTTGTCATCGAGCGCAGTCAAAACCGCTGCCGCCTGTTCATGCATGCTGGCGGGTAACCAGAACGCTTCGGCGCGTGTCTGCTGGCCTTGCATCAGCTGGCGGGTGAGAGCTTCAGGATCTGAAACTGGGTGTAAACAGGAGATTATGCCGGGAAGCGCCATGAGTTCTTACTCTTTAGGGATAGCTGGCGGATTATACGAGTTATTCTGGCGGCAACAATAAAGGTTTCTTTTCGAGACTGTTTACCTGAGGCGGTTGAGCGATTACCATCCCCGAGGTTTACAAGGGTTGTCGTCGAAAGACGCTGATTAAAGATAGAGGCTCGACCATAACGAGTCCGTTCAAAACTGATACACTTGACTACGAGTCGTCGCGAAAAATAAAGGTGGAGTCAATCCGCCGTACGGAGTATGGAACAATATGAATTCAAATATCGTAACTGTTGGTAAGAAGATCCGTCAGATCCGTGAAGCGGTCGGTTTGAGCCGTCCTAAATTTGCCGATCTGCTGGGCGTTCCCCCCACCACCCTGAAGAACTATGAACTGGGTTATCGTGAAGTAGGTGGCGCCTTCCTGGTGGCACTGGCTCATCACCCGGAACTGCACAAGTTCACCCTCTGGCTGCTGGCTGACAAAAAAGTCGCCGAAATCGGCCAGATCGGTCCGGACGATATTGCCAAGGCTTGATTTAATTGGGCTTTGACAAAAATGCCGCCATTGAGGCGGCATTTTTTTATCCATCAAATAATGACATCAATTAATTAAATTTGGCTAATTGTGCTCTCGTCCGGGATTTTAACGAAAATATCTTGGCAAGCCGGATTAATCCTCAGAAAATTCTGACCCTGAAATTAGGGGTATCCCTTGCATGATGCGCACAGTGAGACAAGCATGAGTCAAATCCTTCCCAAGGCCAGAGATGGCTTTACCAGCAAATTCGGTGTCCTTGCCGCTACCCTGGGCTCTGCCGTCGGGCTAGGCAATATCTGGAAATTTCCCTACCTGACCGGTGAAAACGGCGGCGCCAGCTTCCTGCTGGTGTATGTCATTGCCACCCTGCTGGTGGGTCTGCCGGTGATGATTTCCGAGATCATGCTGGGCCGCAAGGGCAAAGCCGATGCGGTGACGACCTTGAGCAAGCTGGCACCCAGGGGCCAGCCCTGGTGGCTGATTGCCCTGATGGGGGTGGTTGCGGCCTTCCTCATCATGTCTTTCTATTCCGAGGTCGCGGCCTGGGTGTTTGCCTATATCTTCAAGGCGGCCAGCGGCGAGATACTGTCAACCGATCCTGCGGTCACGGGGGCAGCCTTCAATGCGCTTATCACCAATCCGCTACAGAGTCTGCTCTGGCAGTGGCTGGTGCTGGCGCTGATGGGGGGCATACTGCTGATGGGGGTCTCCAGAGGGATCGAGGCTGTTACCAAGAAGCTGATGCCCGTGCTCTTCATCCTGCTGCTGGTGATCGGCATTCGTAGTCTGACCCTGCCAGGGGCGAGTCAGGGGCTGCATTTTCTGTTCTCGCCGGACTTTTCCAAGATCACCGCCGGTGTGGTGCTGACCGCCATGGGGCTGGCGTTTTTCAAGCTTTCCATCGGCATGGGCTGCATGATGACCTATGGCAGCTATTTTCGGGATGATCAGAACATACCGCTGACTACCGTCCGGGTGATGTGCGCCGATCTGTTCGTCTCCATGCTGGCGGGGATCGCCATCTTCCCGGCTGTGTTTGCGTTCGGCTTCGAGCCAACGGCGGGTCCCTCCCTGCTGTTCATCACTATTCCAGCCGTGTTCGCCAGCATACCCTTCGGTCACCTGTTCATGGTGCTGTTCTTCGTGCTTTCCGCCATTGCGGCCACGGGCGCCATGCTCTCCATTCTGGAAGTCCCTGTGTCCGTTGTGTCCGAGCGTTTTCACATGAGCCGTCCCAAGGCGACCCTGCTCAACTTGCTGGTGCTAGGGGCGGTCGGGTCAACCTGCGCGCTCTCCAACAGCTCGCTGGCAGAGGTGCAGATCGCTGGCAAGACCTTCTTCGATCTGTTCGACTTCGTCTCATCCAATGTGTTGATGCCCCTTGGCGGTATCTTCCTCTGCCTGTTCGTGGGCTGGGTATGGGGTTTCGAGCGGATGAAGGCGGCGTTGACCAACGAGGGCGAACTGGAGCTGGCCATCCTCAAGCCGCTGTTTTTCATCATCCGTTATGTGTCACCGCTGCTGATCCTGATCGTGATGTTAAAGGGGCTGGGGTTGTTCTGATGGCTTGCCCGCCGCAAGAAAGCAAAAGAGCGCCGCTGGCGCTCTTTTTGATGGGCTCGTCAGGTTGGCACCTGGCGTCAAATCAAGCCGAGACGGGAAAGCTCATCCTTGAGTTGCTCCATGTTGCGTTCGACACAGGCTTCCCCTTCGTTGATGGCATCGGAGGCCCGGTGGAAGTCCATGATGGAGAAGCTGCCAAGGCGCGGGCAGAGCTGGATTTCGGGCGGATCCCCCGCCATACGGGCGCGGGTGATGCGTTCCTGCATTATGTTGATGGAACCTGTCATTACGCTCCACATCCCCGGGGTATTGGGGCCATCGCCCCGGTTCAGCCACTGACTGAAGCGGTTGCCGGTGACGGGCTCGTCCGGTTCATCTGTCCAGGGCTGGTGCATGTCGGCGTTGAGGTTGACGGCGATCACCACCTCGGCCCCCATGGCGCGGGCCAGCGAAATGGGCACGGGATTGACCACGGCGCCATCTACCAGCCAGCGATCCTCGACCAGGGTAGGGGTGAGTATGCCAGGCATGCCGCAGGAGGCGCGTACACACTGGCGCAGCGGCCCCTCTTTCAGCCAGATCTCGCGGCCGGTATCGAGCTCGGTGGCAACGCAGGCGAAGGGAAGGGGCAGGCTCTCGATGACGGGGTCGCCCAAGTGATTGGCGGCGATGCCAAACACCTTTTCCCCGCGAAACAGCCCGCCGGAGAGGGCGGGGTCGAGCAGGCTGACCACCTGCAACCGGCTGAAGCCGCGCACCCAGGACTCCAGCTTGTCCAGCTCTCCAGCAGCATAGGCGGCACCGACAAAGCTGCCGATGGAGCAACCCGCCACCAGATCCGGTTTGACGCCCAGGCGCTCCAGCGCCCGTATGATGCCGATATGGGCCCATCCTCGGGCAGCACCACTGCCCAGAGCCAATCCCACGCGGGGTTTTCGTGACACTTTGTCTCTCCTGAGGTGAGTGAGGATCCCAGCTTACCCCGTGTTTTTGGCGCCGTCATCCTGCCAGCCTTCGCTTCGATTGCGTCCATTGGCTTTGGCTTGATAGAGGGCGAGATCCGCCCGGTGGATAGCCTCCTTCAGTGGCGTCCCGGCACGGCAATGGTGATAGCCCAGACTGATGGTGACCGCAAGGTCTGGCGCTATCTCCTCCCATGGATGTTCTGCTATTTGCAGGCGCAGCCGCTCGGCCAGTTGTTCGAGGGGCTCGCGCCCTCTGGCGAGCAGCAGAAATTCCTCGCCACCCCAGCGGATCAGGGCATCCTCTTTCTTCAGCAGAGGCTGGCAGAGTGTGACCAGCCGGATCAGCACCTGATCGCCAACTTCGTGACCAAAGCGGTCGTTGACTTGTTTGAAGTGATCGCAATCGAACATAACAACTCCGACGTCACGGGCTTTGGCTCGCAGATGAAGGCGCTCGAATTCGTCGAAATAGTGGCGATTGTAGGCGCCGGTCAGGGCATCGTGACTGGAGAGGTAGTCGAGCTGCCGGTTCAGACGACGGGCTTTGAGGCTGGAGAGCGCCGCCCACATCATGAAGAGGATGGTGATCAGGGAAGGGAGTGAATGCCAGAACAGGGCCTGGGTGAGGGCGGTCAGCGGGATGTGATGGATCAGGCTGAGTTGCGTATCAGGAATAGCCTGGACCAGTTGGAGGGCTCCTTGCTGCCACTGGTAACCATGCCTGTCAGTCTGGAACTTTGGGACAAAGTCGGCCCCCTGCGCGCTGCTGGCCAGGCGCTGCAGATCCTGATTGACCAAAAAAAGGTCGCCGATCTCGGGAGGAAATTCATGCAGCAGCCGATCGAGTCGCGTGAGCAGTACATCTATGCTGATGACCCCCACCAGCGTTTGATCCTTCACTATGGGTTGTGACAGGGAGATCATCTGCCCCTTGCCGGCAAAATCTTCGTAGGGGCGCGATACGATGGCGCGCTGGCTGGGGTTTTGCTGTTTCAGGGCATCCTGCCAGTAAGATTTGAGATAGATGGCGCGATGAAAGCGAAATTTGCTGGAGGGGATCCAGGGGTAGAGATAGATAAAGTCATCTACCCCGGTGAAGTAGAGCCAGGCAACCTTGTCCCCCAGCAGTTTGCTGGCGGTGAAGAGCAGGGGGGACAGACTGAGCGCCAGATGCAGTCTGGCTTCCCGCTCACTGCCCGGGGCGGGCAGTCGGCCCAGCCCGGTCAGATTGCCGCTGAGCCCGGCGGGTAGGTTGGCGGGCACCTTGTCGAGCGAGAATCCCAGCTCGGGATCTACGCGCAGGGCTTGATAAAGCTGGCGCGTCAGGGCCGACTGCGGATTGCTGCGCAGCCGCTCCTCGGCCTGGCCCCGCATGGCCTCAAGTACTGTTTCCATCTGCTGGAATTGGGATCCCAAGCGCGAAGCCATGTTATGGGTATCGCGCTCGTTGAGTTCGGTGACCTGTTTCAGAGTCTGATGGAAGGTGAGGGCAAGCAGCAGCATGACGAGGGTACCAAGCAGCCAGTGTTGGCTGCGTGTGACGATATGAATGCGTTTTTCTGGCATAGGCGGCCGGGCCTGATCTGGACTGGTTCGGTTCATCAGTTTAGGGCAGAACCATCAAGAACGTCTCCTGTGGCGACGATTTCGGTGATCTTCCACCGCTTCTGTTACGTTTTGTCACATTTATACATAGTCACGGCATAGTCAGGGGGTAACATGATGCCCATCATTGATGAAGTGCCTCCTTTTTCCCTAATTTCATGGATTGCTTGATGAAAATGCGTATGTGGCTGTCGATCGCCTGTCTCTCCCTGCTGATGCTGGGTGTCTGGTATTACCGTAACGGTGAAGCTGTCAGCAAACCCCAGCCCAAGCAGGTCAATATCAGGGCGCAAACGGTCAAGCAGAGTCTGGCTGAACCCTCCATCAGGCTGGTGAGCAAGCTGGCCGCCAATCGCTCCGTGGTGATAAGCCCCGAGGTGACAGGGCGTATCGTCAAGATAGCGGTGCGCTCCGGTCAGCAGGTCAAGCAGGGCGATACCCTGATAGCGCTGGATGCGGGCAAGCAGCAGGCGGAGCTCGCCGAGCAGAGTGCCAGTGCGCGCGATGAGGCTCGCAAGCTGCGGGACATGCGCCGGCTGGTGGCGCGCGGCGCCGTGACCCAGTCTGAGCTGGAGGGGCAGGAGGCTGTGGTTGCACAGGTACAGGCAAGGGTGGATGCCGCACGTTACGAGCTCTCCTTGCGCACCCTGCAAGCGCCGTTTGACGGCGCCGTCAGCCTCATCGACTTGAGTGAAGGGGCCCTGGTCAACAGTGGTGACACCCTGCTCCATCTCGATGAGCTTGCCAGGCTGCGGCTCGATCTGGCGGTGCCCGAGCGCTACCTCTCCCTGCTGCGCCCCGGCATGGCGGTGACAGCCACCAGCTCGGCTTGGCCGGAACAATCATTTCATGGCGTGCTGGAGACCCTCGACAGCCGGGTGTCCAACGATACCCAGAACATCAAGGCCCGAGTCATCATTCCCAATCCTGACGGTCAGTTGCGGCCCGGCATGCTGCTCAATGTGGAGCTCTCCCTGCCGCCCCAGAAGATGACCCTGATCCCCGCCCAGTCGGTGGAGTACGCCGGTGAACAGCGCTTCGTTTATCGCCTCGAGCCCGATGGTCGGGTCAAGCGGGTGGCCGTGGTGCTGGGGGATACCCATGGTGAAGAGGTGTGGGTCACCGAGGGCTTGAAGGTCGGCGATCGCATAGTAGTAGAGGGGTTGGTCAATCTGCGTGACGGCATCAGTGTGCATGATCTGGCGGAGGTCAAAGGCTGATGTGGCTCTCCGATATATCTGTTCGTCGCCCCTTGGTGGCTGTGGTATTGAGTGCCCTCTTGACCGTGTTTGGTCTGGTGGCTTTCAGCAAATTGACGGTGCGCGAGATGCCGGATGTGCAGACGCCATCCGTCTCCATCACCACCATGTACGAGGGGGCGGCCCCCGCCGTCATGGAGAGCCAGGTCACCAAGCCCATCGAGGATCAGCTCTCCGGCATCAGCGGCATCAAGAACATCAACTCGGTGACCCGCAAGGGGCGCTCAGTCATCACGGTGGAGTTCAAGCTTGGCTGGAACATGGTGGAGGGCACCTCGGATGTGCGCGATGCCCTCTCCCGTGCCCGGCCCAGGCTGCCGGACGACGTGGATGAACCCATGGTCACCAAGGACAACGGCAACGGCGATGTCGCTGTCTGGTTGAACTTCAGCAGCACCCAGATGGACCGTACCGCCATGACCGACTACGCCAACCGCGTGCTGGTCGACCCCTTGAGTCTGGTGGACGGGGTGAGCGAGGTGGCCCTCTCCGGCGATCTGACCCAGGTGATGTACGTGCGGCTGCGCCCGGCGGACATGGCGGCCCGTGGCATCACGGTGGCGGACGTGCAGGATGCCCTCAAGCGGGAGAATATCGAGCTGCCCGGGGGGGAGATCCGCAACAACAGCATGACGATGGCGGTGCAGATTGCCCGCCTCTACCACACAGCTGCCGATTTCCAGGCCTTGCAGGTGCGCAGTGCCGACAACGGTCAGAGCATCTATCTGGCGGACATCGCCGATGTGGAGGTGGGCGCCAAGAACGAAGACAGCGCCTATCAGCGCAATGGTCGCGAGAGTCTGGGGATCGGCATAGTCGCGCAGTCCACCGCCAACCCCCTGGCGGTGGCCCAGGGCATCGAGCTGAAGGTCGCCGAGATGCAGCGCTTCCTGCCGGAAGGGGCCAAGCTCGAGGTCGACTATGACTCCACCATCTTCATCAAGCAGGCCATCGACGAGGTGTACGAGACGCTGGCCATCAGCGCCGTGCTGGTGGTGGCCGTGCTCTATCTGTTTCTGGGGCAGGGGCGTACCACACTGATCCCGGCGATTACGGTCCCTGTGTCGCTGATCTCCGCCTTTATCGGTGCCTGGTATCTTGGTTTTTCCATCAACCTCATTACCCTGTTGGCACTGATCCTCGCCATCGGTCTGGTGGTGGATGACGCCATAGTGGTGGTGGAGAACATTCACCACCACCTGCAACGGGGTGAGCCACCGCTGATGGCGGCCTGGCACGGCACCCGCGAGGTGGGTTTTGCCGTGGTGGCGACCACGGCCGTGCTGGTGATGGTGTTTGTGCCCATCGCCTTCATGGATGGCATGGTGGGGCGGCTATTCACCGAGTTCGCCATCCTGCTCTCCCTGGCCGTGCTCTTCTCCTCCCTGGTGGCACTGACCCTGACGCCGGCCATGGGTTCCTGGCTGATGCGCTCCGTCGACAAACCCAATGTGCTGACGGCGGCGCTCGATCGCGGCCTCGGTTGGGCAGAAAAACACTACCGACGCCTGCTTGGCTGGGTGCTGCGCCGTTCGGCCTGGACGCCGCTGGTGCTCTTGCTCTGTCTTGGCGGCATCGGCGCCCTGTTTGGTCAGCTGCCTACCAGCCTGACCCCTACCGAAGACAGGGGCGTGCTCTATGTGTTTGTGAAGGGGGCCGAGGGCACCAGCATAGAGCGAATGAAGCGCAACATGCAGCAGGTGGAGGCCGCCATCATGCCGCTGCTGGGCAAGGGCGTGGTGCAGGCCATGAGCTTCAGCACCCCGGCCTTTGGCCGTGGCGGCGATCAGACCGGGATGGCGATCATTCAGCTCACCGACTGGGCCGAGCGGGACGAAACCGCCACCCAGTTTGCCCAGTCCCTGAGTGGACGACTGGCGGGGATCCCTGATGTGATGATCCGCACCTTCCAGCCGGGCTTTCGGGGCGGCTCGACCGCTGCCGTCCAGTTCGTGCTGCAGGGCTCCGACTATGCCGAGCTCTACCAGCAGGGGCTGGCTTTGAAAGAGGCGGCGGTCCAGAGCGGCCTGATGTCGATGCCGGATCTCGACTACGCCGAGAAGACCCCCGAGCTGCAAGTGACCATAGAGCGGGACAGGGCCAGCCAGCTCGGCATTCCGGTGTCGACCGTGGCCAGCTCGTTGCAGGCCCTGCTCGGCGGCGTGAGCCAGACCACCTATGTGGACAGGGGCGAGGAGTACGACGTCTATCTGCGCGCCAATCAGCACGATTTCAACGGTGTATCCGATCTCAGCCGCATCTACCTCAAGGCTGCCAGTGGCGAGATGGTGAGTCTCTCCACCCTGGCCACCGTCAAACAGGTGGCGAGCCCGCAACGGCTCAACCACTACCAGCGGCAGAAGGCAGTGACCCTCACCGCCGATCTGGCGCCGGATCGCACCCTCGGGGAGGCGCTGGACTTCCTCGATGGCTGGGCCAATGCCAATCTGCCGAGCGGCATGACGGTGGATTACGCCGGTGAGTCCAAGGATTATCGCGACAACCAGGGCGAGATGGTGATGGTGTTCGGTCTGGCACTGCTGGTGGTCTATCTGGTGCTGGTGGCCCAGTTCGAGAGCATGCTGACCCCGGCTGTGGTCATGGTGACGGTTCCCCTTGGCATCTTCGGTGGCCTGCTCGGCCTCTGGCTGACGGGACAGGAGCTGAGCATCTACAGCCAGATCGGCATGATCATGCTGATCGGCATGGTGACCAAGAACGGCATCTTGATCGTGGAGTTCATCAACCAGCTGCGTCAGCGTGGGGAAGCGTTTGATGAGGCCATCATTGCCGGCTCGGTGCGCCGCCTGCGGCCCATTCTGATGACGTCGCTGACCGCCATTATTGGTGCGGTGCCGCTGATGCTCTCCATGGGAGCGGGTTACGAGAGCCGGATGGCGGTGGGGACAGTGGTGTTCTTCGGGCTGTCTCTCGCGACTCTGGTGACCCTGCTGATGGTGCCTGCCATCTATCATCTGCTGGCCAAACGGGCGGGAATGACAGGGGCGCGGGATCTGCTGGTGGACGAGGCGCTGGCAGCCGAGTTGGCGGTGAAAGCCGAGGATAAACCGGCGGCCTGATGCCTACACCCATATAGGTGCAAGCCTCAGAAAGCGGATGGCATCACGGCAGTCGGCGGTTAATATGTAGCCAGTTTTAACCTTGAGGTGAGCTATGTTGCCATCTGCTATCTATGAGCCGCTGCCTTTTGCCTATATGGGCAGCGGTTTGCTGCTGCTGGGGGTTGCCGAGCAACCGGGTCTGCTGCTGGCCGGACTGGCGTTCTATCTGGCCGGTTCCCTGGCCTGGTTCAGGCGCAGTGCCTATCGACGCATCGACAAGCCACTCCCTGCCCGCAAGCAGGGCTGGCCGCTGTGGCTCTACGAGAGCCGTCCGTTTGCGCTGATCCTGCTGGGTTTGCTGATGCTGCGCCTCGCGACTCATCCCATCTTCCTGGCGCCAGCCCTGGTCTGGTGTCTGCTCGGTGGTTATCAGCTGCTGCAGCGCCATTACAGCCGCATAGTGCTGGCCCGCGTCCTGGCCTGATCCCGTTCAACCCCGCGTTATTGAGGCGAGCCAGTCACTGGCTCGCTTTTCCCCCTTGCTCTGTAGGGGCAAAAAGCCATCGCTCCCGCTCTGCTCTGCCGGTATAATGCGCGACCCGAATTGTTCCAGGTGTTCAAAATGCAGCCGGTTACCCACCTTTTCTCCTATCCCCGCTACTGGGCCGAGTGCTACGGCACTGCGCCCTTCCTGCCCATGTCCAGAGCGGAGATGGACAAACTCGGCTGGGACAGCTGTGACATAGTCCTGGTGACCGGTGACGCTTATGTGGATCACCCGAGTTTCGGCATGGCGGTCATAGGCCGCATGCTGGAATCCCAGGGCTTTCGGGTCGGCATCATAGCCCAGCCGGACTGGTCATCGAAGGATGACTTCATGCGTCTGGGCAAACCCAACCTCTTCTATGGGGTGACCGCGGGCAACATGGACTCCATGATCAACCGCTACACCTCCGACAAGAAGCTGCGCCACGACGATGCCTACACACCGGGAGACATAGGCGGCAAGCGGCCCGACCGCGCCACCCTGGTCTATACCCAGCGCTGTAAAGAAGCTTTCAAAGAGGTGCCGGTGGTCATAGGTGGCATAGAGGCATCGCTGCGCCGCATTGCCCACTACGACTACTGGTCCGAGACCATACGTCGCTCCATCCTGCTGGATGCCAAGGCCGACATCCTCATTTATGGCAACGCCGAGCGGCCGCTGATCGAGGTGGCGCACCGCATCGCCAATGGCGAAACCATCGACACCATGCAGGACATTCGCGGCACCGCCGTGATCCGCAAGGAGCCGCTGCCCGAGTGGCGCGGGGTGGATTCGAGCAAGCTGGATCAGATCGGCCGCATCGATCCCATCATGAACCCCTACATGGAAGGGGCGCCCTGCTCGGATGACGCCACCGAGGTGGCGCAGGAGGCCAAGCCGATATTGGTGCAGCCGCCCAAGCAGAAGCCATGGGAAAAAACCTATGTGAAGCTGCCGGCGTTCGAGCGAGTGAAAGAGGACAAGGTGCTCTACGCCCACGCGTCGCGCATCCTGCACCACGAGACCAACCCGGGCTGCGCCCGAGCGCTCTCCCAGGCCCACGGCGATCGCATCGTCTGGGTCAACCCGCCCGCCTTCCCGCTGGAAACCGACGAGATGGACGGCGTGTTCGGCCTGCCGTACCAGCGGGTACCGCACCCGGCCTATGGCAAGGAGAAGATCCCGGCCTACGAGATGATCAAGACCTCGGTCAACATCATGCGTGGCTGCTTTGGCGGCTGCTCCTTCTGCTCCATCACAGAGCACGAGGGGCGCATCATCCAGAGCCGCTCGGAAGAGTCGATCATCAAAGAGATCGAAGAGATCCGCGACAAGGTGCCGGGCTTCACCGGTGTCATCTCGGATCTCGGCGGCCCCACCGCCAACATGTACAAGCTGCGCTGCAAGAGCCCCAGGGCCGAGCAGACCTGTCGCCGCGCCTCCTGCGTCTGGCCTACTATCTGCCCGCACATGGACACCGACCATACCCCGACCATCAACCTCTATCGCAAGGCGCGGGATGTGAAGGGGATCAAGAAGATACTGATCGCCTCCGGGGTGCGTTACGACATAGCGGTGGAAGATCCGCGCTACATCAAGGAGCTGGCCAAGTACCACGTCGGCGGCTACCTGAAGATTGCCCCCGAGCACACGGAAGAGGGCCCGCTCTCCAAGATGATGAAGCCGGGTATGGGCAGCTACTACAGCTTCAAGGAGCTGTTCGACAAGTATTCCAAAGAGGCGGGCAAGCAGCAGTACCTGATCCCCTACTTCATCTCGGCCCACCCGGGCACCACGGATGAAGACATGGTGAACATGGCGCTCTGGGTCAAGACCAACAACTTCAAGCTCGATCAGGTGCAGAACTTCTACCCGTCGCCGCTCGCCAACGCCACCACCATGTATTACACCGAGAAAAATCCGCTCAACAAGGTGAGTCGCCAGGGCGGGGACGTGTTCGTGGTCAAGGGTGAGCGCCGTCGCCGCCTGCACAAGGCGCTGCTGCGCTACCACGATCCGGCCGGCTGGCCCATGATCCGCGAGGCCCTGCTGGAAATGGGCAAGGGTCATCTGATCGGCAACGGCCCCAACTGCCTGGTGCCGCCGGAAGGTCGCGGCGAGGCAAAGGCCGAGCGCAGCATCAACAAGGGGCTGAAACCGGCCCTGACCCGCCACAGCAACATAGTCCATCAGCGTGGCAATGGGGCTGGCAACAAGGCGACTGGTGGCAAGGCAGGCAATGGCAAACCGGCTGGTTCTCAGTTGCAGAAAGGCGCTGGTAATGGCAAGCCTGCTGCCCAAGGTGCAGGTCAGGACAAACCAGCAGGGCAGGGGAAACCCGTGCACAAGGGTAAAGCCCCGACCCGCGCCGGCACCGCCAACCCAAGCGCCAAAGCGGCAGCCCAGGGCGGCAAGCCTGCCGCAAAAGGCAACGGCGCCAAGCGATCGGCTCGGTGATATTTCCCTGATAGGAAAGCGATAGAAAAAAAGGCGACCGGATGGTCGCCTTTTTATTTAGTTATTAATGCGTTAGCTTTATATTTCATGTGTATATTCAGTATTTTTATGAGTTTGTTTCTTCATGATGGATATCATTATTGATTTTTAGTCTTTGTGATAGTTTTATTAGATGCAAGTTTTCAGGCTCCATATCGAGACCTTCTTTGACATATTTTATAGCTGCAGATTCTTGTCCTGATTTTATAGCTAGCCAAGCCATTCTTGACAAATCTGTCCCTTCGGCTTCTGATACTCTATTATCCATCATTTGTAATATTTTATTTGCCATTGCATTGTTTTGAATTCTGTCAGACTCTGCAGAATCTTTTATAAATGAGAAAAATCTGTTGGCTGTATTTGATAAATCATAGAAAGGGACATGAGAAAACTCAGCTCTTTCAGTAAAGGCATGTACCTCACCCAAAGTATCACCTGTCTGGTAACAGCAATGACCTAGAAGACGCCAACCCTCAGATATTTCTAAAGTATCATTACTATTCTCTAACAAGCGATTCAGTGCTTGCTTTGCTAATTCATATCCATTTTGATTTCTGAGTTCCATTTTCCATCTAGCAACGATAAGCCATCCTGAAGGATAGGCTCTACACATTATTTCTATTATCGGTTGGTATTTGGCATATTCATCACCAGACTCTACCTTTATTGCAATGTTTTTTATTAAATTTTCAATTTTCTTTGCTAACCCTAAAGTCATATCATCTTTACGACTTGGTCCCATCATCTGAAGAATTTCCACATCAGAAAGTATAGACTGCTTTGCTGGGCTTATATTTAATTTTTTCTTACCAAAAACACTAGCTACAAGAGGTAGTCTTACGAATTCTTGTTGATCACTTGGGGTGATATAGACTTCAGCCATAGAATATTGAAGTAATGCCTCAACCCCTTTTTCAACCTCTAGACGCTCATTTGTAGACCGATAGAGTACAGCCTCTAAGGCAAGTTTTGGTACAGGTGAATTCCACGCGGATAAAGTGAGGAAAGCTCGTTGTGAACATGGACTGAGTGACGAATAAGTCCTCTCGAATAAAGCAGTCAAGATATCTTCAGTACCAGCGACGAGTCGGGTTATGCTTCCTGCAGATCTATTTTTTGCTACTTCACCGAGTAAAACTTTTATGACATATGGATGGCCTTCAGATTTTTCAATTAGCTCTCTTGTATATTTTCCATCGATGTATCTATCAACGCCTAATTTTATTGCTGTCTGATTTATCAGTTTTGTTGATTCGTCTTCGGTCATTCCTCCAACTTCTACTGGGTAATCTCCTTTGAACTCACGAAGTCTCGTTGTAATTAGTGCCTTGTTAGGTAGGCGGATAAATGAGTCAATCCAGCTAAACATTTCTGCCGGATTTTGTGTTGTTTCAAAATTGTCAAAAACAAAAAGGCACGTACCAAAATCTGATGTCTGTAATTGTTTTTCCAAATATTCTCTTGGATTAAATTGTTTTTCTTTAATTTTATCGTCAGTTAGTACCAGACTGGCATAGTATTTACCCATATCATCTGGTGATAATACTAATGGTCTGACTGGCTTGGGTCCTGTTAGTTGTAAATCTACGTCTCGGGAACTCAACCACACAATACCAAGATACTTGTTGTCTTTGTAAAGCTCTTGTATGATCTTCAATGCTAAAGAGGTTTTACCTATACCTCCTCGACCTAATAATGTTATTATTGGTCTTTTGTTATCATTAATTAGATCTAATAATTCATTTTCTAGTTCTGGTCTGGATATATAATCATTAGGTAAGTCCGGCGCATTTGATAAACAATTTCCAATTGGTATTAATTCACCTTTACCTTCGGTATTACTTGCTGGTAATGTACCTGGTGGAGTTAAAAATGCAGTGCCATCACCGTCAATCCGATCATCAGTTTCATAAGAGAGTAGTTCATATTTCTTATTGCTCATTCCACCATTTGATATATAGAAATCCCTAAGATCTGAGTTGGTCTCTATTAAATTTATTTTCCTTAGATCTCCAATTTTTAAATATATGCCATTGGCATAATTTAAATCATTTTTTTTAGTTAAGTGTGAAAATTCAGAAATATCATCATTAATCGGTGTTACTCCATTAATCGGTGTTACTCGATATTTTCCACTCAAATTTCTATGTAAATGAAGCCATGGCCTTTTGAATATAGAGAAGTTCTTATAGATGAGCATGATGCTATTCATTAGGTGTGGTGCGGCATTTGAAGCATGCTCTGATTGCGTGGCACCGTGAGCTCTCGTTTTGTTTCTAAGTGTTGAAAAAAGTCTAAACCATCTTTTTAGATCGGTTTTTGAGCTAAATTCTTCAGAATCTAGTCCTAGAATATCAATGGCTTTTTTCAGTTCATAGACGGAATCGTATTGCCACTCGCCTTTAGAACATGATTTTGTTATTTCTGATTGCTCTATTCTTGCTTCAACTGTAAGGAATTGAGATGCGGCTCCAGTTACAGCATCATCTAGTACTCTACCCCAGTCGCCAATCCCATCAGCCCTAACCAATTGATGCTCTAATCTGTAGCGATTTCTATCTTTATCTTCGGATATCGTAGATACGATTCCAAGGACAATTGTCTTTGTTAGCGCCTCTGCGGTTAATAGTAATGAAAAAAAGTAGCTAAAATCAGATTCTGATTTTGATATTTCTGCTCTGTTTAATATTCGCTCGATTAATATATGTGACATAGGAATGTATCTCTTCTTGAAATTTAAAGTTATAGAGTGTGAAATTAAGCCAACATTCTTATATAGCTACATCAGTGGTGCTTGTTATACAAGTAACACGCTACCGCCCGCGGATTACTGCTTCCAAAATGCTCCATTGACCAGCGAGGGCTGTGACCTATTGCAGTTCAACAGGTTCTGGATGGCTATAGTAAGTCAAACGAAGCCGATCCAGCGAGCACAAAACGCATGCAATCATCAGGAAATCATCGTTTTTTGAACTGCGTCATCAAAGCGCTTAAGCAGGTGCGATAAAGGCGGGCAAGCAGGCACGGCTTTGCTATCTTGTTCGGCCTATGGATAAGGGGAGGGGCTGAATGGTCGGCTCCCTTGCACAGGAGCAATAGATGGCAGTGAAAGTCAAATCCAGAAGAGAGAAGATGGGCAGCGGGCTGGGGCTGCTGTTCGGGATCCTCATTTTCAATCTGATTGCCTATCAGTTTGTTGAGACAAAAGCGCTCTCCGAGACCAACCGGATGATAGGGGCGATTGTCAGCGCCCTGCTCTGCTCCGGGCTGGGGGCCAGAGTGGGTAAATGGCTGGATCGCAGAGAGCAATCTTAACGGGATTTCCCGAGTCACTCTGCAAACGGCTGTCACCTGGCCATGGGGCAGCAAAGCGTTCAGCTTTATAGCCCTTTATTGCCACACTTCCTGCCCCTTGGCATTGAGCAGGGTGTGAAACAGATAGTGATCGTCCCGATCGTAATAGACGGTGAGGGTGTGGCGCTGGGTGTAGTCCGCCGCCACGCCAGCCACCGTCATCGGTATCAAGATCAGCTCCCCCAGCCCCATAGTCACGGCGCTCGCCGTGGCCTGGCCATTGCCGTCAGCGCGCTTGTGGATCTTGCCGAGCACGGTAAAGCGATCGCAACCCTGCACCTTATCCTCGGTCAGAAAGGTGGCCTGCTGGCAAAGCTGGGGCTCGCCCAGTTCGGCGCGAATGGTCGCGCGGGTTTCCCCTGGTGCCAAGGTGTTGCGAAAGCGCCCCGAGTAGTGATCGATAGCGGCGGCGCAGCCGCCCAGCAGCAATGGCAGCACGAGCAGGAACGGGTGAGAGAAGCGCGTGAGTTGGTTCATAAGGGCAAGACTCCATTATCCCGCAAAGGGTGAGCCATATTCGCCGCGCCGCTTGGGTTCGCTGCGATGCAAAAAGGTGGTCAGGGTATCGCGCGGCGGCGTGATGCCGCACTGCACCAGCATTCGCCCGATCGCTCCCCTGTGATAGCCGCCGTGGGTCACCAGATGGAGCAGCATTTCCTCGCGGCTCATCTGCCCCCTGTCGCCATCGACAAAGCGAAACGAAAGCGAGGTTTCACCGTCTTGCGGGCTGAGGGCGGTGACGTACTCCGCCAGCCAGTTATCCAGTGCGGTGACCGAGCTGCGCAGCACTGCCAGGGTCGGCGTTTCCGGGGTATTGGTGGCACTGAAGCCGTGGGACTCCCCAAGCAGATTGGCCTTGAAGATGGCATCGACCACATGGATATGGTTGAAGATCCGAAGGCAGGTGTGGTGGGCTTCGGCATATTGCTGCGAATCCAGCGTGGCGATCGCATCCAGCAGTTCGCCATCGGCCCAGCGCTTGTAGTGAAAGAGGGATTGCAGCGTCTTGTTGCTCATCAGTTCCTTGTCCCTGTGTCTCCTGAAAGTGGGGCATGTTAGCCAAAATGGGTGCAATACGAAACCCGTTTTGCTGGCGATACATATCAGTCCACCTTGTCTCTTGGCAGGGGAGGTAGTAAAGCCACTCTCGCCTGCTCCTCGCCCTTGCGAAGGGGAAGGCTGAGAGGGATGAGGCAGCCGCAGGTTGCGGCAAGGCTGGATCTGCGGGGGAAATCCTGAGATGGTGCGGGCAACTTAGCCGGTTATCCCGTTATCGAGTGAAAAGGAGTCGAGATGCGCATTGCCCTGATTGGCCTTGGCGATATTGCCCAGAAGGCCTATCTGCCGCTGATTGCCAGCGACGAGCGGGTCACCCCGCTGCTCTGCACCCGAAGCCCAGAGGTGCTGGACAAGCTCTCTCGCCAATACCGGATCCCCGAGTGCTTCACCGATGTGGATGCGCTGCTGGCAAGTCGCCCCGACGCCGTGATGATCCACGCCGCCACCTCGGTGCACTTCGCGCTGGCCCGCCAATGCCTGCAAGCGGGCATTTCCACCTTTGTCGACAAGCCGCTCTGCTTTGATTACGCCGAGGTGGAGGCGCTCGCCAATCTTGCCATGGCGCAGGACTGCCCGCTGTTTGTCGGCTTCAACCGCCGCTATCTGCCCGCCATGCGCGCCACCCGTACAGATAATCAGCCGCTCACCGAGCTCAACTGGCAAAAGCACAGACACGCCCTGCCGGGGCTGCCGCGCCAGTTCCTGTTCGACGACTTTATCCATGTGCTCGACAGCCTCTGTTTCTATGGCGGCCTGCCTACCTACCGGGGATCTGCATGCTGTGCTGCGGCGCAGCAGTCAGCAGCCCGAATTGCTGGCCGGAGTGAGCGTCGCCTGGCAAAGCGGGCAGACGGCGGTGAGCGGCAGCATGAACCGCAGCGCCGGCATCACGGAGGAGCGTGTCGATGCCTATGGCGACAATCTCTCCCTGCACCTGGAAAACTGCACCCGGGGCACGATTGCCCGAGACAAAACTGTGCAGACTCTGGCACCGGACGACTGGCAGCCGGTACTGGCCCAGCGGGGCTTCGTGGCGATGCTCGATCACTGGTATCGGCAAATCGAGCTGGGCAAGGCCGATGGGGCACTCATCGAGAGCTATCTGCACGGCCATCGACTGGCCGAGCGGCTGGTGGCGCTGGCGACCTGACCTTTCTCCTGCGCCTGTGGTGCCTGATTTGGCGGGCCCGCACGGGTGAAGGAACCGGCAGACCACTGTACAAGATGGCGGATCCCTGCGCAGTCAGCCAGCGAGGGCGCCGCCGCGCGAGCCAAGCGGACGCTTGTTTGCTATCTTGGCGGCCATGAACTGCCTTCAGAGCAACAGAGTGTCATGAGCATTGTTTTGGGAATGGAGCCGGGCCCCCGGCTCACGGGTGATGAGGCTGTGAGCCGCCCCCAGGCCAGCATGGCGGAGCGGCCATGAGCATTATTCTGGGGATAGACCCCGGTTCGCGCATCACAGGCTACGGCGTTATCCGCATAGTCGCAGGCAAGGCGGAGTATCTGGGCTCCGGTTGCATTCGCACCGACCTGGGCGAGCTGCCGTCCCGCCTCAAGCAGGTGTATGACGGGGTGAGCGAGATCATCACCCAGTTCAAGCCCGACGAGTTCGCCATAGAGCGGGTCTTCATGGCCCGCAACGCCGATTCTGCCTTGAAGCTGGGTCAGGCCAGGGGCAGCGCCATAGTCGCGGCGGTCAATGCCCTGCTGCCGGTGAGCGAATACTCGGCGACCCAGATCAAGCTGGCGGTGGTGGGCACGGGCGGCGCGGCCAAGGAGCAGGTGCAGCACATGGTGACCCATCTGCTCAAGCTGTCGGCCACGCCTCAGGCGGATGCGGCGGATGCGCTGGGGGTGGCACTCTGCCACTTCCATACCCGCCAGAGCCTGATCAAAATGGCGGGGCGGGCCACCAGTTCGGTGCGGGGCCGCTATCGCTGAATCCTGCCGACGCTGACTGTGTCTGAGGACCAGTGTGAGAGGAGGGCGCCCGTGCGCCCTCCTCGTTTATCCACTCGCATGCTGACTTGTTGTCAAAAGAGTCAGCAGGGTCACAAGTTGTCGCATTGCATGGATAAGCTCCGTCTGGTGCAGTTTGCATCTTGCCGGCAATCCCCCCAATTAATCAATAACTTGTGACTTTTATCACATTTCAGGAATAAGGCGGGCTCACTACGCCTTGCTATTTCACACTCCCATAATGTGTCGCCCGTTTAATAACGGCGACCTCATGAGCCCTGGCTCATGTTCCATTCATCATTGGGAGATATAAATGTGAAACCTTTTGCAGCTGAGTTTATGGGCACCTTCTGGCTGGTGTTGGGGGGCTGTGGCAGTGCCGTCTTGGCCGCCGCCTTCCCGAACGTGGGGATTGGCCTGCTGGGCGTGGCGCTGGCATTTGGTCTGACTGTGCTGACCATGGCCTACGCCATCGGCCACATTTCAGGTTGTCACCTGAACCCGGCCGTGACACTGGGGCTGTGGGCCGGTGGCCGCTTCCCGGCATCCGGCGTGTTGTCTTACATAGTCGCTCAGGTATTGGGCGGGATTGCTGCCGCAGCCGTGCTCTATGTGATTGCCAGCGGTCAGGCTGGCTTTGATGTGAGTGCCGGCTTTGCCTCCAACGGTTATGGCGAACACTCGCCGGGCGGTTACAGCCTGCTGGCGGCGCTGGTGTGTGAAGTGGTCATGACCGGCTTCTTCCTGTTCGTCATCATGGGTGCCACCGACAGCCGTGCACCGGCCGGTTTTGCCCCCATGGCCATCGGCTTGTGCCTGACGCTTGTCCACCTCATCAGCATTCCGGTGACCAATACCTCGGTCAACCCGGCGCGCAGCACAGGGGTCGCCCTGTTTGTGGGGGATTGGGCCGTCAGCCAGCTGTGGCTGTTCTGGGTTGCTCCGATCGTCGGTGCCATTCTGGGTGCGTTGGCCTATCGCGTGATTGCACCGAAAGCGTGATCCGTGACGAAAAAGTGTGGTATCGACACGCCCCCGGGCGTGTTTTTTCGTTTCAGGGGGGAGGCATTCAAAGACCCCGAGCGCTCAGCATCTCCTTGTAGCGCAGGTGCAGCAGTTGCACCCGTTCCACATAAGCGCGCGTCTCGGCGTAAGGGGGAATCCCCCCATGCTTTTGTACCGCACCGGCCCCGGCGTTGTAGGCGGCGGTCGCCAGCGCTATGTTGCCGCCATATTGCTTGAGCAGACCTGCCAGGTATTTCACCCCGCCAAAGATATTCTGCTCCGCCATCAGGGCATCACCGACCCCCAGCTCACGGGCCGTAGCGGGCATCAGCTGGGTCAATCCCATGGCCCCCTTGCGGGAGATGGCTTGCGGGTTGAAGGCCGACTCTGCGTGGATCAGCGCCCGTATGAGTGCGGGCTCCACCTGATAGGCCTTGGCCGCCGCCTGTATGGTGCTGGCATAGTCATAGAGAAAGAGACCCGTGGTGTGCCAGTTGACCTTTGAGGCCGGGTTGCAGGCGTAGCAGTCGTTGAACAGCAGCAACTCATAGTGACCCTGATCCGGCATCATGTCGGAATAGCGCACCACGCCATTTTTTTGCACCGATTTGTAGACCTGGATCTGGCGAGTGCCGGATGGCTGCGTGATTTTTGCAGGCGCTGGGGCAGGTGCAGAAACAGGGGAGGGTGACACGCCGGGGGCAGGCGCCACCTTGGGAATGTGAATGGGAGCCTGGGTCTCGGCGGTCAGGATCACCACCTCCGCCGGCGGTGGCGTCCGGCTCCAGCCTGGCGGGGAAAACAGCGGGATCAGCCCCATCAACATCCATGCTTTCAACGGCTTGCTCCTTCAGCCTGATTGGCCTTGTTGAGTAAAGCATCCTGATGGTGGCAGAACAAGCTGCCGATGAGCGCCGGGTTGAAATAGGCAGAGTAAACAAGCGGGGCCGCGCAGTGGCGGCCCCTGGCAGAGTGATACTCCTTATTCTTGCAGCCAGAGCCGGGCGCTGCGGGCGGGAATGGCGACCCGTACCCACTGACTCTGCACATTGATGACGGCATTTTGATCGAGCACATCCCGGTAATTGCGATACCAGTTCATCTCGAATTTGGCGGTATCGAGCCAGTACTCCTGCTCGTACTCGCACTTGTTGACACCTACCAGCCCCTGCTTGCCACGTTTGAACAGCACGAAGCAGTCGCCGCTGCCGACCAGTTGCATGGGCTGGCCCTGCAGCGCGTTATGGAAGCGGATCATGCCTTTGAGATCCGCGCGCTGGTAATAATCCTGCCAGCGCAGCCCATCCTTGGCCTGGGTCTCGCCGTGATCGGAGTAGACCAGCGGCGAGCCACCATCGCGACCGAGCAGGTAGGCATAGGCCAGTTTCTCGTCGGTCTGGTTCAGGATCTGGTAGCGAAAGCCATCGTTGGTGGGAATGTCGTGGGTGATGGCAAAGGTGACGGCGCGGCTGCCCGGCAGGGCCTGACCGTAGGCACCGGGGTCGGCCAGCAAGCTCATGCTGCCGCCATAACCGAGCGCCCCGCGCAGAGAGGCAAACAGCGGAAAGTCATAGGCTCCCTGACCACTGTTGTCGAGATAGGGTTTGAGGAAGCGCTCGTAATCCGTGCTGCCGGCGCCCCCCGTGGTGATCACCTCGCCAAAGACGTGCATGCCCTGTTTTATCTCTGGGGTGAACACGGCATTGATCTGGTAATCGCTCATGTGCTTGACCGCATCGACCCGAAAGCCCTTGATCCCCATCCCCTTGAGCGCCTTGAGATAGGCCTGCTGCTGGCTCACTACCCAGTTGTTGGGATCAAGATCCGGCAGCCCCTTGTCACCGGCACCGCCACACAGGCGCCAGTACTGGACGTGGCCCGGATCGCTCCAGTCGGTGATGCAGCCTTCGGGGTGAAAATCCGATCCGGCCAGCAAGTTCTGGCCGAGATCGCCGAACAGCTTCTGGCGCTCGAAGTAGGCGGAGTTGGCCGCATACTGGCCGAGCAGCTCGCTGCCGGGGTAGTTGAGGTCCTGGCGCTTCCAGCTCTCGTTGGCCATGTGGTTGAGCACAATATCGGCATAGACTGCTATGCCTCGTGCCTGCATGGCGGCGATCAGCTGCTCGAGATCCTGCTTGTTGCCAAGGGGGGTATCGATGAGGCGCAGATCCTGCGGTTGATAGCGTGCCCACCACTCGTTGCCCGATGATTTGAGGGGCGGCGAGATGAGCACCTGCTTGTAGCCGGCGGCCTTGATGAGATCGGCCTTGGCGGTGACTTCACTGTATTGCCAGTTGAAGGCGTGCAGTATGACGTCGGCGTGTGCCAGAGGGGCGATCAGCATGCCTGTGATCACCCAGATTCCCGCTGTTTTTTTCATTATTGTCTGTCCTTGTTTGGGTGCCCATGTGGGCACCCAGAGCCTCACACCGGCCCTTCGGGCCGGCAATCTCCTTTTGACTGTTTTGTGAGCGTTTTCAAAGCAGACTGTGCGGATCTGTGACGGCTTGCATAAAACCGCCTGGCCACGTCATTACTGACTTTCCCATCACTGCAGCGGTTGGCCGGCAACTCAGTCGAGGCCGTTGTTATAGAGTGGCTGCCAGGCACAGAAGCGCTGGCCGTTGCGGCTGTTTTGCAGCCAGAAGCGGTTGCAGTTGTCGTCGTAGTTGCTGGCGCCGACGTTGACGGCATAGCTGCTCAGACGCTGTCCCTGCAGGGACTGGAACACGCCGTTGTAGAGCAGGGAGAAGTGCAGGTGCGGGCCGGTGGAGGAACCGCCCTCGCACAGGGCCTCGTTGCGATTGCTGGCGTAGGTGCCTATGGGGGTGTCGGCGGCCACGTAGTCGCCGCTGCGCACCGAGATGCCGCTCATGTGGTAGTAGTTGGTGGCCCAGCCGTTGGGGGCCGTGATCCGCACCTGGCAGCGGGAGAAGACGGTGACTGTGCCGCTGTTGGCGGCGGTGACAGTGTAGGTGGCTCCGCCCCAGCCCGGCCAGTCGTAGGAGACGTCGATGGAGGAGTAGGGGTAGCCCGAACCGGTATGGGAGTGGGCGCCGTTCACCTTCCAGCTGTAGCCCTGGCGCCAGGGCAGCTGGAACTGGCCACCGGCCAGCCGGGCCGAGGGAAGCGCAGCAGGGGCCTTGGGTGACGTCATGGCCTCCTTGCCAAACAGGGTTTGCCACTGTTCGCTCAACTGCTGCTGGTCGTGGGGAGTGAGCAGACTGCCCAGGGCGGCCTGGTGTGCCGCCAGCGGGGGTAGGGCAGGGACGCTGCGCTGGCTCAGTCGCAATTGGGCTTTGGCCTGGTAGAAGCGCTCGGAGAGCTGGCGAGCCATCTGTTCGAGCTGGTTATCGAATCCCCGGGCCTTGACCAGCTTGGCGAAGGGAGCCGCCATGGCTGGATCCGAGGGGGCCGAGATGAGCTGGCTGCTTGCCTCCATCAGGGCCAGCAGCAGCTGGGGGTTGAGGCTGGTAATGCCGCTCCAGTGCAGGATCACCTCCTCCTTGGGCAGTAGGTGAGGCGCCTGTTGCAGCAAAAAATCGTGCAGATCGAACGCCATGGCTGCCTCGCCAAACACGAAGTGGGCCTCGTCCAGTGGCACAGTGGCGCCGCCGGTGGCGTTGAGCTGCTGCTGGGTGAAGTGGTAGGGAGCAATCGGGATATGGATGTCGCCGGCCCAGCTGGCGGTGGGCAGCAGTGCCAGCATCAGCAGGGAAGGGATGGGTTTGAACATGGTATCTCCTTGGCAAAGTGGTGAGGTGACAGCGTGGGGGTTGTCCCACTCAGGCAACGACAGCGCTATGCTATGCCAAGGCTTCACCATAGGGTGAAACACCAAGATTGCTATTCGATTGAGGCCTTTTATGGCTGGGGGTAATTCATCTGGCTTGTTAACAAATGTTTACGAAGTAATTTTGATATTTTAAATCATAGGTTTACGTTCGATTAAATAGTCCCTTGCCGTAAAATTAATCGCCGCGAGCAAGCCGTGCCCACATTGGGATACCGTGGTAGCATTGCCTGTGATTTATGCGGTCAGCAGTGTGTTAAAAAGTGTACAAACAGGCGCGGTTACTGGCTTTTTTGTTACTAAAAGGCGTGATATCTTGCTGACTTGTCTGGTCGGATCTCTTTCCGGGCAGCCACTGACATTTGAAGACTGGCCGGGCGGCCAAGGATGGAACGGGTGTGATAAGCAAGCGGGCGATGGAACTCACGTTCGAAGAGTACTGTGATGCGGATCTTTCCCTGATCAGGGATTACTACGAAACGACTTTCTCCCATTACGTGCCGGATTTGGCTGAGCGTATCTTTGTGGTGCGCGATGCGAACTGGCTGGTGGGCGCCGTACGCCTGCGCGACGAGCAGGATTACTACCACCTGTGCGGTTTTCGGTTGCTGCCCCACTATCAGTCACTGGGGCTGGGCTCCCGTTTGCTGCAACATGCCTGCAGTGATCTGGTGGACAAGCCCGTGGTGTGTCAGGCATTGCCATTCGAGAAGCCGTTTTACCTCAAGGCCGGTTTTGCTGACCTGCCCCTGCATGAGCTCGATGGCCCCCTCTTTTCTCTCTATGACCAGCAGCGCGAACAGGGTTACCAGATCGAGCTGCTGGTGCGTCAGGCCAACACTCCCGTCTACAACTGACGACTCACTGCGGCTTGGTCAGCAGGTGGATCTTGCCCGGTGACAGCTCAAGCCCCAGCAGATTCTCTTTCAGCCAGGCCTGGTTCGGGTCCTTGTCGTTCAGCCGATAGACGGGCTGGGTCTCCAGCCGTTTCTCCATGCTTTGCAACAGCATGCCCAGCATGAAGCCGAACTTCTGCTGCGCCGCTTCCGGTTCCAGCTTGTATTCAATCAACTTGATGTTGTCGAGGAAGAGGGCGCTCTGAGCCTTGTCATAGCGTGGTCTGGCCTCGTAGGTCATGTTCAGACGCGCATCGTATTCGGTCTGGTCCGGCAGGGCGATCCTCAGTTTTCCCTTGCCATAGACACGGGCGGTATCCGGGCTCTGACGCCCGATCTGGACGTCGCTCTGCTCGAGCTGCACGTGGGCCTTGATGATGCCGGGTAATTCCAGCTGTTTGTTCACTTGTACCTGGGATTGCAGGTACTGATTTATCTGTTGCTCATTGATGTCATATGAGCCTTGACCTAGCATGGCCAGACTGAGCAGCATAGATTGCAGGATCATGCTAACGACCTGATAGAATGGATGTGTTTCACAGCATACCATCCCGGCCTCGTGGGGTCTGCCCACCGCATTTACCCTGATATGTAAAAGGAGTCCTCTTGATCAACGGTTTGGAGTACGACATCCAGCTGCTGTTTTCCCAGTTTCTTGGTTGGCTGCTGCTGCTATTTCATACCGTGATCGTGACAGGGATCTCTTTGCGGGTGGTGATGAAGCGGCGCCCCATCGGAGTCTCGCTGGCCTGGCTGGCGCTCATCTATGCCATCCCGTTTGCCGGGGTCGGCTTCTATGTGCTGTTTGGCGAGATCCGGCTCGGTCGCCGCCGCGCAGAACGGGCCAAGGCTATGTACCGCCCCTACGCTATCTGGATCCGGCAGCTGGCCAGGCTCTTTCCCCAGCACTGCTGCGAGGTGGGCAGCAAGGCCCAGCCATTGCACGATCTGATCCAGGGGCGGCTGGCCATGCCCATGCTCTCCGGCAACCGCATGACCTTGCTGAGCCAACCCGAATCGATACTGCGCGAGATAGCGCGCGACATCCGCCAATCCTCCCAGTCCTGCTATCTGGAGTACTACATCTGGCACCCGGGCGGTGATACCGACGATGTGTGTGACGCCTTGATGGAAGTGGCGGCGCGCGGCGTGGATTGTCGTCTGCTGCTCGATTCCATGGGCAGCAAGACGTTTTTCCGCTCGCACTGGCCCAAAAAGCTGCGCAAGGCCGGGGTCAAACTGGTGGAGGTGCTGCCGGTCGGTGCCTGGCGCATCCCGTTCCAGCGCCAGGATCTGCGCATGCACCGCAAGCTGGTGGTGATCGATGACAGGGTGGGTTACACCGGCTCCATGAACATGGTGGATCCCCGCTTCTTCAAGCAGAACGCCGGGGTAGGCCAGTGGGTCGATATCATGATCAGGGTGCAGGGGCCCGTGGTGCCGCTGATGTGGTCCATCTTCGTCTGGGATTGGGAGATGGAGACCGGCGAGCGGTTGCTCGACAGCCTGCAGCATGATCCGGAAGCCTGGCCCCAGAGCAACTACCGGGCCCAGCTGATCCCGTCCGGCCCCTTCGTTGGCGGTGACTGCATCCAGCAGAGCCTGTTGCTGGCCATCTACCAGGCCCGTCACCACCTGGTGCTGACCACGCCCTATTTCGTGCCGGACGATCCCCTGGCGGCGGCGCTCTCCTCGGCGGCGGCGCGAGGGGTGCAGGTGCAACTGGTGTTGCCCGCGCGCAATGACTCCATCATGGCCAACCATGCCTGCAATGCCTTCATGGAGGAACTTCTGGAGGCCGGGGTTGAAGTCTATCGCTACGATGCCGGACTGCTCCACACCAAGAGCGTGCTGGTGGATGACGACTTTGCACTGGTGGGCACGGTAAACCTGGACAGACGCAGCCTCTGGCTCAACTTCGAGGTGACCCTGCTCATCGACAACCCGCTGTTTGTCGCCGAGATGACCCATCTGGTACAGGGTTATATGACGGAGGCGACACCCATGTCCCTGGCCAAGTGGCGCGATCGCCCCAGGTACAAGAAGGTAATGGAGAACATCTTCTATCTGTTCAGTCCCTTGCTGTGACATTACATAATTGCGGTCGATGCTGAATTGGACTTGCCTAGCCCCGATATCGCCCCGTAGAGTGCGGCAATGAGCCTTTGGAGAATCATATAAAAATGCAGAAGCGAGTAACGCTGGCCGTGTGTGCGGCCTTGGTAGTGGGTGGGCTGGGTGCCTGCTGGTACACGGGCAATACGTTTGACCGCATCATGGACGAGCAGATCGCCAAGGTGAAGCAGGAGAGCGGCGTCGAGCTGAGCTGGGTGCCTGGCGCCAGCAACCTGTTCACCCGTGACGGCATCTTGAAGGTGGTGGTCACACCGCAAACTCTGGCCAGCCTGGATGGTCAGCTGGAAGGGAGCGAGCCGGTCGAGGCGCAGTTCATCGTCAACAGTCGCATTCTGCCGCTCTATATCAAGAGCAACATGCTGCTCGACACCAAGCAGGGAACGCTGGCCACTGTGTTCAGCGCTCTCAAGCTGGAGCAGTGGCAGTTTGGCATAGAGTCGGTCAGCAGCCTCTGGACCATGAGCAACAGCAGCCGCTTCTGGGCCAACGAGTTCAAGGTCAAGCAGGGGCTCGACGAGTTCAGTTTCCTGCCGATGACGGGCGACTACCGCGGCGATATGGATGGCAACGGTCACGTCACCTTCCACTGGCAGGGCATGACACTGCATGAAGAGCAAAGCAAGATGGACATGGTGCTGGCCGAGCTCAAGGGCAGCGCCGATATGGCCGAGATCAGCGGTATCTGGCTCTCTCCCCGTAGCGACATGACCCTCTCTGCGCTGTCGGTGCAGCTGCCAGACAGCGTCAAGGTGTCACTGCAGGGGCTGACCACGGAAACCCAACTGGAAGGCGATGATGCCCAGACCCTCTCCAGCAGCTATCAGATGAAGGTGGAGACTCTCAATCTGGAGAACGAGACCGATAATCTGGCGCTGACCCAGAGCAAGCTGGCCCTGAATCTGAAAGGACTGGATCTGGAAGGTTATCAGGCACTGCAAGCCTCCAGCGGGCAAGGGGTGGAAGATGAAGCCATCCAGCAAGCCCTGGACAAGCTGCTCAAGCGCGGTGCGACCCTGGAGCTGGTGGACTTGAGCGCCCAGCTCAACGGTGAGCCTGTCTCCATGAAGGGGGACGTCAAGCTGGCATCGACTTCTCTGGAACAGCTGTTCAATAGCGAACAGGGAATGCATGCCCTCTCCGGCCTGATGCATGCCAATGTCAGTGACAAACTGGGCAAGGCGGTGCCGCAGCTGGCCCCCATGCTGGAACAGTTCGCTGCCATGGGCTATCTCAAGGCGGACAAGGCCCGGCTGACCGCCGAGCTGAAGCTCGACAAGGGTGCCATGACCATCAATGGCCTGCCGCTGTAAGTCGGTGGCAGAAACAACAAAGGCTCCCGAGGGAGCCTTTGTTGTTTCTGGCGTGGTGCGACAGGTGGGTTACTTGAACACCACCGTCTTGTTGCCGTAGACGAACACCCGTTCGTTGAGCACCAGCTCCAGCGCGCGGCTCAGCACGGATTTCTCCACGTCACGACCGGCTTTGGCCATGTCATCGGCACTGAAGGCGTGACCGACATGGATCACGTCCTGCTCGACGATGGGACCCTCATCCAGATCGTCGGTGACGAAGTGGGCGGTGGCGCCAATCAGCTTGACCCCGCGATCGAAGGCCTGACGGTAGGGACGGGCACCGATGAAGGCCGGCAGGAAGGAGTGGTGGATATTGAGGATCTTGCGCGGATAGGCTTCGACGAAGCTCGGGGTCAGCACTCGCATGTACTTGGCCAGGATCACATAGTCGGGCTGGTAGCCGTCTATGATGGCACGTACCTGCTCCTCGTGTTCGGTGCGGCTCAGGTCCTCATGGCTGACGGTGTGGAACGGAATGTCGAACTTGCCCGTCAATTCTGCGAGCGTATCGTAGTTGCCGATCACCGCCACTATGTCCATGTCCAGCGCACCGGCATAGTTCTTCATCAATATGTCGCCGAGGCAGTGGGTCTCCTTGGTCACCAGGATGACGATGCGCTTCTTGCCCGCCTTGACCAGGCGGCGCTGGGCGCCGGCGGGCAGGGCATCATCCAGATCCGCCAGCAGGGTCTCGTCGTTGAAACGCCCCTCCAGCTCGGTGCGCATGAAGAAACGGCCGTTTTCATGATCCACGAACTCGTCGTTCTTGTTGATGTTGAGCTGGTGCTTGTAGCAGATGTTGGTGATCTTGGCGATGAGGCCCTTGGCGTCCGGACAGTCCGTCAGCAGTATTTTCTTTTCCATCTCTGTCATGATTCCGTTTGTGGTATTGGCGCCTGAGTCTGCGCAGGCAGCGCGTTTTTTCAGGCACTATGCCATAAACAAAATCAGAAAGGACAGCGCGCCGTGCGTCCTTGGGTCAAGTCGTTGTCTGCGGGCGCTGGTCGTTTCCGTATTCATCTTTGATGGGTTTTGGGCTGGTATCCTGCGTTTTTTTTCTTTAGGCTGTCTGCGCTTATTCTCAGGGCGGGGTGCAATTCCCCACCGGCGGTATCCCGATCTGACTCGGGGAGCCCGCGAGCGCCCGACTTTGGTGTCACACCTGAGTCGGGGTCAGCAGATCCGGTGAGATGCCGGAGCCGACGGTCATAGTCCGGATGAAAGAGGATAAGACAGATATTGCAGGCATGCCCCCGTTGGGCCGGCCGCTGCATACCTATCTCTGTCTGCCTTTCCATGCCCTGATTCTGGTCCTTGTCTTATTTAGGAGTCTTACCATGAATCAGTCTCTACTCAGTGAATTTGGTGATCCCCTTGCGCGCGTCGAAGCGGCGCTCGCGGCCTTGCGCGCCGGTCGCGGCGTTTTGGTAGCCGACGATGAAGATCGGGAGAACGAAGGGGATCTCATTTTCGCCGCACAAACCATGACCAATGAACAGATGGCCATGATGATCCGCGAGTGTTCCGGCATCGTTTGCCTCTGTCTGACCGATGAGCGCGTTCGCCAGCTGGCGTTGCCCATGATGGTGGAGGCAAACTCCAGCCACTATCAGACCGCTTTCACCGTCACCATAGAGGCGGCGCAAGGGGTTACCACGGGGGTTTCAGCGGCCGATCGCATCACGACTATTCGCGCGGCCATCGCCGATGGTGCCAAACCGTCCGACCTGCATCGCCCAGGCCATGTCTTCCCGTTGCGGGCACGTACCGGTGGTGTGCTGACGCGCCGCGGCCATACCGAAGCCACAGTCGATCTGATGCAGCTTGCCGGCCTCAAACCGTTCGGGGTTTTATGTGAGCTGACCAAAGAAGATGGCTCCATGGCTCGCCTGCCAGACCTGGTTGCCTTCGGCCGCCTGCATCAGATGCCGGTACTGACCATCGAAGACCTGGTGCAGTATCGTCAATTGCTGTCAGAACGTTCTGCCTGAGCCTCATACGAAATTGTAATAAGTACAAAATTTGGTTACGCTCTGTGCGAACCTCATCCAGAGGCACTCGTTTTTGCTTAAAGTTTGCACATAAAGTGTGCGGCTAAAAAAAAATGAGGGTTTTAATGCATTTATCTGTGATGAGGCCTATCCAAAGTATGATTCTTTTGTGCCATAATCACGCCGCTTGCTAAACGTCTGGCGAGTTAAAGGGAGCTTTTAAAAATGAAAAAATTGTTGTTGGTAGGTGTTGTTGGTCTGTCCGCTCTGCTGGGCGGTTGTGCAAACACCAGCGAACTGGAAACCTCCGTTCAGAATCTGTCTAACAAAGTTGACCAACTGGCTCAAGATGTTAGCGCAGTTCGTGCTGATCAATCCAAGATTGCTGCTGATGTTGCAGAAGCCAAGCAAGAAGCTATGCGTGCTAACCAGCGCATCGACAACATGGCTACTTCCTACAAGAAGTAATCCATGCGAAAAAATGGCGCATTCATGCGCCATTTTTTTTGCCTGAAATTCGTCAATTCCCCGCTTTTCTTCCATATGCTCTCGCCTTGTCAGAGCAATGCCGATCTCTCGGCATCACCCTCACTTTTTATCCCTTCATTACTCAGTAGAGCAGGCTGTATAGCTTGCGACGGTAACTCTGCGCGGCCGGATGGGCACCCATGGTGGTCAGAATGTCCAGATAGGTCTTCTTAGCATCGCCAAAGGCCAGATCGCGTTTGAGAATGGTGAACAGTAGCACCAGTGCTTCCTCCTGACGGCCCGCCTGGCTGTATTGCACCGCCAGCTCCTGGGTCAGGGCGAAATTGTCCGGCTCCTGTTCGTAACGGGCCTCCAGCGCACGCAGCTCAGGGCTGTCTGCGGCTTGCAGCGCCAGCGCCAGACGAGAGCTGAGGGTCTGGTAGTGGTCATCCTGCGCAGCCATGGGGATCTTGCCGAGCCGCTCCTGGGCTTCATCCAGCAGATTGATATCCAGCGCCGCCTGAATGAGCCACAGGCTGATGTCGTGGCGATCCGGCGCCAGCTGGTGGGCCTTGGTGAGATGGGCATAGGCCACATCTGCCTGACCGTCTGCCAGTGCCTGCTGTCCCTTCTCGAACAGCAGTTCCTCTTCCTTGGGAGCGAAGGCGGCAAAGTAGTGGCGCAAGGTAGCTTCATCCTGCGGCCCTTCCAGAATGGCTTGTTCATCCGGGCGCCCCTGATGGAACAGTACCAGAGCGGGCAGGGCACGCAGGCCGAGCTGGCTGGCCAATGGCTGCAACTGCGGATCGTTCATGTCGACCTTGGCCAGGGTTACCTGGGGGTTGTCCGGGCCAACCAGTGACTCCACCAGCGGGGTCATGCCCTGACATTCCGGCATCTGGGGTGCGTGAAAATAGATGACGACCGGCTTTTTCATGGAAGCATCGATCAGTGCGGCTTGAAAATTCTGGGGATTGATGTCGACGATCATGAGGCTGACTCTTGGAAAATGGTGTGAGTTAACATGGGGTTGATAGCGGTGGATTTCAAGTTTTCATCCAGCAGGTAACCGTTGACGGCCAGGGTCGGGGCGGCGAGGCTGAGCCAGCCGCTGCCAATAGGCCAATCCTGCACCCGGTATTCGTGCTCATCGAGCCGGTTATCAAGGCGCCATCCCTCTTGCGGCACAAAGCAAACCTTGTCGAGCCCCGCGGCAATGCCGCCGCCATGGGCCTTCAGTACCGCCTCCTTGCGTGACCAGAGCCGATAGAAGGCGCTGTCCTGCTCTTCTGCCGGCAGGGCGGCGAGCCATTCATACTCGCTGGTGGCATAGAAGCGTCTGGCCAGTGGCAACGTCTGCCGGCGGCGCCTGCCCATCTCTATGTCTACCCCGAGCGGTCCAGTGGCACACAGTGCGATCACCAGCCAGTCGCCGCTGTGGCTCTGGTTGAACTGCCAGCGCGGGTCACTCAGCGCCGGCTTGCCGTGGAGATGGGTACAAAAAAGCAGTTCGCTGGCCTGGCATTGAAGGCGAGCGGCCAGCAAGCACCTTAGCAGTGACCGACTGACCAGAAATTCCTGGCGCCGATCCGGATGCTGGATCTCCTGCCACTGTTGCCGTTCTGTTGGTGAAAGCGTTTCTGGCAGCAGGGCCAACTGAGCGGCGCTGACCCGGGCGGGTTTTAACAAATAGAGATCCACAGAGATCATGATTTTTCACTTTAAAAGAGGACTGAAACAGCGATAAAAGTCAGTTTGATCGAGTCTGCACGGGCGCTTTCGAGATTGTATATTGTTTGGCCATGATCACATTAATTATGAAAAATAATGCATTTCCTTGCGAAAATGTGATGTCGATAGGGATTTTCGCTTGCCTCGATAGAATTCTTGGATATAGTCGGGTGCTGTTGCCTTATAAATTGCCCTTCCGGGCCGTATTTTAACAAGTTTTACTCATTGCGGGGATAAAGGATTGCGCCACCTGATACTACTACTGGTCGCGCTCGGAATGGTGGGTTGTGCATCTGCACCCCAGCCCGAGGTTGCGAGCAAGATTGAAGTTTCCATGATGGAACCCGTGATTGAACCGGAAGCTTCGCAAACCCCAGATGTGAATGAAATCCTGACAGTGTTCCAAGAGTGGCGCGGTACCCCTTATCGCTTTGGCGGTACCAGTGAACGCGGCATAGATTGTTCCGCTTTTGCCCGTGAAGTGTTCCGCAATGCCGTCGGCATCGAATTACCCCGTGATACCCGCTCCCAAGTCCATGAAGGCACTCGCGTTTCCAAACAAGACCTGGTCGAAGGTGATCTGGTTTTCTTCAAGATCAATCGTCGTCTCAATCATGTGGGCATCTATGTGGGCAATGGTGAATTCATCCATGCCTCTACCCGTGCTGGTGTGACGCGCTCCAAGCTGGACAATTCCTACTGGCGCAGTAGATTCTGGCAAGCACGTCGGATCGATATCTGAGTCAGGCTGGACAAACGGCTCGCAGTACGGACTGTTTTTCCAACCTCACTTGAACCGGGCCCTGAAGCCCGGTTTTTTGTGGCTGCTATTTAGACTTTCTGGGGCCAAATCACTATAGTGTGGGCCCGTTTTCCCTCGGCAGGCCCAGCATGAAGACCCACTCCGATCGCAAATCCGGATTGCACCCACGCAATCGCCATCAGGCTCCCTATGATTTCGATGCGCTTTGTCAGCGTACCCCCGAGTTGCGGCCCTTGGTATTCGTCAACGAGCACGGTACCCAGACCCTGGATTTTGCCGATCCTGCCGCCGTCAAGGCGCTGAACAAGGCCTTGCTGGTACTGCACTACGGTATTGCGCACTGGGATCTGCCGGCGGGTTATCTCTGCCCGCCCATTCCAGGACGGGTGGATTATCTGCACCGGGTGGCGGATCTGCTCGCCGAGAGTGCGGGCTGCGTCCCGACCGGCAAGGGCGTGCGGGTACTGGATATAGGGGTGGGGGCGAACTGCATCTACCCGCTGCTGGGAGCTCGCGAGTATGGCTGGCGTTTTGTTGGGTCCGATATCGACCCCGTGTCCGTCAAGGCGGCGGCTCTGCTGGCCAAAAGCAACGGTCTGGGCGGGCAGATAGAGTGCCGCCATCAGGGCAATGCCAAACACGTCTTTCGCGGCATCATAAGCCCGCAGGAGCGCTTCACCCTGACCCTGTGCAACCCGCCGTTCCATGGATCGCTCGATGAGGCCAGCAAGGGCAGTGAGCGCAAGCTGCGCAATCTTGGTAAAACCGTGCAGGGGCAGCCAGTGCTCAATTTCGGCGGCCAGAAGGCCGAGCTCTGGTGTGAAGGGGGAGAAGCCGGGTTTCTTGCCACCATGATCGTCCAGAGCAAGGAGTTTGCTGCCCAGTGCCTCTGGTTCAGCTCGCTGGTGTCGAAGAAGGAGAACCTGCCGGCGGCGAAGAAGGCACTGGCCCAGGTCGGGGCCCGTCAGGTGCGGGTGATCGACATGGCGCAAGGCAACAAGGTGAGCCGGATCCTCGCCTGGTCTTTCCTGGATGAGGTCGCCTGTGGGCAATGGTGGCAACCCGCGCCTCGTGGCGATGTTTGACGGGGGGAGGGGCTGCCTCCTGTCGGTATCCCCCTCTTTCGATATCTGTACTCACGGTGGCAAGCACCTGCCATGATAATCGTTTTCCTCCTTGTTCCATCAGGCTTGCCGTACTTGTGTTAGTGACCACTTCTTTGCTTGGTACAGCTGTACGCTGAGATTTTTTTGCACTTGCAGTTGAAACTTTCATAAAATAGGACTGGTTAGACCTCTTTACAGGCTTTGAATTGAATAGGGATCGGTAGATGAAGGTTGTCGATTTTCTGAAGCGCAAGCGCGAAATCCTGGCGCAGCACCCCTTTGAGCTCAAGGATTGGCTCTCTCCGGCGATCCGTGACTACTGGCGTGAGTTTCAGCAAAAGGCACACCTCCACCCTCTGTTGGGTCGTGTGCTGGACCTGCAAGCTGACAGCCAGTCAGTACGGCAAGTGCAGACCGCCAATGGTCAGCCAGTGCAGACTGACGAGACTGCGGTTGAACTGAGTGGTGAGGCGGCTGCCCTGTTTGCTGCTCTGCAGCCGAGCATTGGTGAAGAGACCCATGTGGGAGAGTGGTTGCTGGTCAGTCAGCAGATGATCAATGAGTTTGCCGCCGTGACCGGCGACAACCAGTGGATCCACACAAACCCGGAGCGTGCTGCTGCCGAGTCACCGTTCAAGACCACCATAGCCCACGGGTTTCTGACCCTGGCACTGTTGCCACGTCTGACGGGCAGTATCAATGAAGCGACACCCGAGTATCCGGCTGCCCGCATGGTGGTGAACTTTGGTCTGGATCAGGTGCGTTTTCCGTATCCAATCAAGGTGGACAGCAACATCCGCGCACGTACCAAGCTGCTGAGGGTGACACCGATAAAAGGCGGTCTTGAGCTGCTCAAGGAGATCAAGGTCGAGATTGAGGGCATTCGTCGTCCCGGCTGTGTCATTGAATCCGTCACTCGGATCTACTTCTGATGTCGTGACGGTTGTCACCGCCGTGGCGTAAATTGTATTGAAATAAAACAGGCTCACCTCGGTGAGCCTGTTTTATTTCTGGCGTTGTGCCACCTGTCTGTGGCTCATCCACTCGTCGAATGGTTTGCCCTGATGACTAGAAGCTGGCCCCCAGGCTGATGAGGTGGCGCCACTCTTTACCATTTCTAGTCAGTGGCAATCCTGGGTAGTCCAACCGGACATCATCCCAGTCCAGCTCGCTTGACCAGGAGAGTCGCAAGTGATCGTTGAAGTAGTAACGCAGGCCCAGACTTCCTTGTACGGATTGCTTCTGGGTCACATAAGGAGAGGGCTGGGCCAGGTAGCGCTTGTAGCCCCCCTTGCTGAACAGCTCTATGTTCTCCGACCACAAGGAGACAGGCTGGCGGTAGTCCCAGCCCAAGTTGAGAAGAGGGTAGTTGATAATCCTGCCATCAAAGATGTTGGCGATGCCGGACTCATCGTAGGCAGCGGGTCTGAGATAGGAGCGTTCCAGACCGGCCTGACTGATCAGTTCCAGTCTTCGCCGCTTATCGTTCCAGAACCGATAACCAGGGCCCAAGGCATAGCCCAGATCCATATATTCGTCATCAAGCATCTGGTATTCATAATCGATGGCGGAGCGCACAAACCAGTTCTCATCAAAGAAGAAGTCCAGCATGGGCTTGAGCCGATACTCATGGCTGTTGGTGACGTTGTTGGCGGTTTCGTATATGTACTCCCCATCCAGGCTGTATCGCCAGTCGAGATTGGCTACCTCGGTGGAGGCTTTCAGGTTGACGTTGTTGGTCTGCTTGTCGTTATGTTTCAGCTTCACATTCAGATCGCTGCTGCCTGTCCAGTGCCAGGCGCGCGTGTCATCCGGGGTGAGAGCGAGCAGGGTGATGCCGGTCTTCACCGTCGGTTTTGGTTTGTCCTGTTTTTCGAGGCGCCAGCGTTTGACCGCCTCGCGTTTGACCGTGACCGGCGAGCTGTAGGGCAGCGCTATGCGCACCTGTTCATCCGTGATCTCCTCTATGGTGCCGGTCAGTCGATCGCCGTTGTGCATCCAGAGGATATCGGCCAGCGCCATCGGGCTGAGCAACAGAGAGAGCAAGAACCAGAAGCGGTATCTCATGGAAAGTCCTTCATGAACACAGGGTTGCCGTTAGCCGCTGACGGGGCGTGGAATGCCGTTCTTATTGTTCAGCACGGCGGCCACCTTGTCACCGTCGATCTCGGACGCTGCGATAAAGGCCTCGACCTCGGGTGAGAGGATCAGGGGGGCGCCCTGTTCCAGCTCCAGTTCAGTGCGGGAGAGGGGGGAGTGAACTTCCAGCCAATGACTGCCATCGGGTTCGATGGCGGTCTTGACCGGCTGGTTGATCACCCGCACTGTCGTGCCGACAGGAACCAGCTTGAACAGTGCCTCTATATCGTCAGGACGTAGGCGAATGCAGCCAGCACTGACCCGCAGCCCAACGCCAAACTCCTGATTGGTACCATGAATAAGATAATCCCGATTGCCGTAACCGAGGCGCATGGCGAATTTGCCAAGGGGGTTGTCCGGACCCGGCGGTACGACGGCAGGCAGGGAGATCCCCTTTTGCTCCAGCCAGGATTTGCGCACCATGGGGCCGGGGACCCAGGTCGGGTTGGGGTTCTTGGCGATCACTGTCGTGGTCATTTCAGGGGTTTCCCGCCCTATGTCGCCAATCCCGATGGGCAGCACTATCACCTCATTTTTCCCCTTGGGAAAATAGTAGAGGCGCAGTTCTGGCAGGTTGATGACTATGCCCTCCCAGGGCACATCCGGCAGCAGCATCTGGGTCGGCAGGGTCAGGCGTGTGCCAGGTTTGGGTAAATAGGGGTCAACCCCGGGATTTGCCTCGAGCAGTGCCAAAAAACCAATCTGGGTGTGCTTGCCTATAAGCTCAAGGTGTTCATCTGGCTGGACTATGTAGTCCTCCAGTTCACCGATCAGGCGGCTGCCAGCCGGTGGCAAGGGATAGGTTGTAGCCCAGCTTGGCGCTGTCCAGAGGCTGGCTGCCACCAGCAGCAGTGAGACGATTCGAGCATTGAACATGGTACTTCCTATCAGATCGCGTGAAGGCGGGTCACTACCCACCCAGAAAAAAGAAGTGAAATTGTTAACCAATCCACTCGTGATTACCAGCCTGTCCCGCAAGGGGTACAGAGGAGTCTGCTCTGGATAAGTCACTATTTTGAGGAATTTTCGCACTTTGTTATGACAGTGCCGGATAATGCGACGAATGGGGTCATGTGCAGGGCAGGACTGTGAACAAGCCGGTATCTGTCATAGCCTGTGTCTGGCGACATGGGCGTCAGTAAGGTACTAGGAGCGTGGGATCACCTTCCAGGACTGTGCCTGCGTGTCGTGGCCCGGGCCATAACAGCAGCCATGGTCACAAACGCAGTAGCATTGTCTTTTTTATCGACAGTCATTTGATCTTTAAAGAGATTCAAGTTGATTTATCAGGCCTGGTCCGGTAAAAGTTAAGCCCCGTGGAGAGATGCCGGAGTGGCCGAACGGGATTGACTCGAAATCAATTGTGGCAGCAATGCCACCCAGGGTTCGAATCCCTGTCTCTCCGCCATTTAGCTGCCTCGTGCAAGCCGACAAACATAAAAAGCCCGCATCGCTTCAAGCATTGCGGGCTTTTTGTTGCCTGTGTTGATCGGCGTTAGAGCTCTCTAGACTGACCTGATGGCATCAGATAGTCATCTTGTTCCCAATGGGGCACCCGGCGTCAACTGTGATGACACATTTTGTGTGTCAGCCAAAAATATATAAGGGTTAACCTCATATGTGGTTAACCCTTATATATCTGGTGCCGGTAAGAGGAGTCGAACCCCCGACCTTCGCATTACGAATGCGCTGCTCTACCAACTGAGCTATACCGGCGTGTGGCCAGATTCCCGAAAATGCAGGTTCAAGTCAATGAGCCTGTCTCACTTTTATGAGTGGGCTCATTGTGTTACGGCCAAACGATCAGAGATCTGCAAACTCCGGGATATGGGCTCGGCCGCGGCTCTCGAGAAAATCGAGCAGGGCGCGGGGAGAGCGCGCCAAGATCCTGTCCTCGGGGAAGTGTGCCTCGGTCACCAGTCGGTGGCAGTGTTCGAAATTCCCAAGGCTGAACGCCACGTGGGAGTCGGAGCCGAAGGTGAGATAGGCACCGAGGTCGCGCGCAGCTTCAACGATGGCGCGGCAGTTGTTCTCGCTACCCGGACGGGAATGGCTGAACGAGGAGTTGTTGAGTTCGAGCGCCACTCTGTATTGCGCGGCGGCCTTGACCACGGCCTGGATGTCGATGGGGAAGGCGGGATTGCCCGGGTGGCTTATCATGTCGACCCGACCGCTCCTGATGGCGTTGATCATGGCCTGGGTATGAGTTGCCTGATCGCAGGGGGGAAACACCGGTTCGTGGAAGCCTGCCATTATCATGTCTAGCCGTGACTCGTAACGTTCGGGGAAGTCGATCTCGCCATCAATGTTCTTGATGTTGGCTTCTATGCCGCGCAGTATGCCGACCCCGTCGACCACCCGTGGCAACACATGCAGATTGACGAAGTGCCAGAAGTGAGGGGCATCGGCCATGTCGGGACCGTGATCAGTGGTGGCAAACAGCTTGATCCCCCTCGCGCGAGCGATGGGCAGATAGTCGTGAATGGTGCTGTAAGCGTGGGTGCTGGCGACGGTATGGGTGTGGGTATCGACCGTATACTTCATCTTCTCTCCCCTTCTGGCGTGAGGCGCCAGCATAACAAAGGTGGCGGGTCGAGACCATGTTGTGGCTTGTCATACTTTGTCACAAATTGCGGGGGCGCTGACAAAGTTTGAACACGCTTGGCCGCCATGATGGGCAAATCGATGAAAGCCTGAACTCGCATCGATGGGTTGGATCAGGATGGTGCAACCTCTTTTCCCCGCCGTCGCTCCCAGCGACGGTTTTTTTTGCCCGCGTATCGGTACCAATACCAACAGGGCAAAAAAATGCCCAACTAGCATGGAGCAGGTTGGGCGAGACTTAATGTTTAATTGCAGTGGCATAGATATAGAGTGCTGTTTGTCAGCTAAGTTCCCGCCTTGTTCCCCCTTTTTAGCAAAAACATTTCACTAACACATGCTCACATTTTCTTGACACAAATGGTTGTGAAACGTACTTTTTAAACATTCGTTTTAAGTGAGGTGTCCTGTGAGTAAAATCGATACCAAAAACCGTATTCTTGATGCCGCCGAGGTCTTGTTTGCCGAGCGGGGATTCGCCGATACCTCTTTGCGTCTGATCACCAGTGAAGCCAATGTCAACCTCGCCTCGGTCAACTACCACTTCGGCTCAAAAAAGGAGCTGATCCAGGCTGTGCTTGATCGCTATCTGAGCCTGTTTATGCCGGATCTGGATGCACGACTGCATACCCTGATGGAGCAGGAGCAGTTGACCCTGCTGCAGGTATTTGAAAGCTTTGTCGATCCCTTGATGAAGCTGGTTGCAGTGCGAGCCAATGGCCCTGCCATCTTCATGCAGCTGCTGGGACGTGGCTATATCGACAGCCAGGGTCACCTGCGCCGCTTCATTACTGCTCACTATGGCCCCATCTTGTTGCGGATCACTCAGGCGATTTCCAAGGCCAATCCGGCTCTGTCACCGGCAGACCTCTTCTGGCGGCTGCATTTCACTCTGGGCACCGTCGTGTTCACCATGGCCTCCGCCGATGCCCTGCGCGACATCGCCTTGGCCGACTTTGGCCAGCAGCTCGATGTGGAAGGGCTGGTGCGCAATGTAATTCCTTATCTGGCGTCTGGTGTCGGGGCGCCCGTGGAGTCGACCAGGCTCTCCCTGGCCGTGTAACAACCAACAATAAATCAACGGAAACAGTGAAATAGAAGGAACTTCGGTATGATCACATTGCTTGTCCTGCTGGTGCTGGCGATAGCCGTCGTGCTCGGCGTGCCCTCCATCCGTAAAAAGGTGGTAACCCGTCCCGTGTTCGGCATCTTCAAGAAGATATTGCCGCCCTTGTCGGCCACCGAGCGGGAGGCCATGGAGGCCGGCTCCGTCTGGTGGGATGGCGAGTTGTTTCGCGGCAACCCCGACTGGAAAAAACTGCACGGTTACGGCAAGGCCGAACTGAGCGCCGAAGAGCAGGCCTTTATCGACAATCAGGTCGAGACCCTGCTCGCCATGGTGGATGACTTCAAGATCGTCAACGAAACCAAAGATCTGCCGGAGCCGGTGTGGGACTATCTGAAGAAGGAGGGCTTCTTCTCCCTTATCATCCCGAAATCCTATGGCGGTCGCGAGTTTTCGGCCATTGCCAACTCCACCATAGTGACTCGCATTGCCACCAAGAGTCTGAGCGTGGCGGTCACCGTCATGGTGCCTAACTCCCTTGGCCCGGGCGAGCTGCTGATGCACTACGGCACCCAGGCCCAGAAAGATTTCTGGCTGCCGGGTCTTGCCAATGGCAAGGAAGTGCCCTGTTTTGCCCTGACCGGTCCGGAAGCCGGTTCTGACGCTGGCGCCATCCCTGACAAGGGGATCGTCTGCAAGGGTCAGTACAAGGGTGAGGAAGTGCTTGGCATCCGCCTGAACTGGAACAAGCGTTACATCACGCTGGCCCCGCGCGCTACCGTGCTGGGTCTGGCGTTCAAGCTGTTTGACCCGGAAAAACTGCTGGGTGACAAGGAAGAACTCGGCATCACCTGCGCGCTCATCCCGACCAGTCACCCTGGGGTGCGGGTTGGCGATCGCCACTACCCCATGGGGCTGGCGTTCCTCAACGGCCCGACCTTCGGCAAGGATGTGTTCATTCCGCTCGACTGGATCATCGGTGGCCCGGATTACGCCGGCCGTGGCTGGCGCATGCTGGTGGAGTGTCTCTCCGCCGGTCGCGGCATCTCGCTGCCTGCCCTGGGCACCGCCTGTGGTCACATGGCGAGCCGCACCGTCGGCGCCTACTCCTATGTGCGCAAGCAGTTCGGCATGTCCATCGGCAAGTTTGAAGGGGTGCAGGAAGCGCTGGCCCGCATCGGCGGCCTTACCTATCAGCTGGAAGGCGCTCGCCGCATGACCGCCGGTTCGCTGGATCTCGGTCAGGCTCCGGCCATCGTCACTGCCATTTCCAAGTACCACATGACCGAAATGGCGCGCCAGATCATGGATGACTCCATGGACATCCACGCCGGTCGTGCCATCCAGCTGGGCCCGAAGAACTACACCGGCTATGCCTACATGGGCATTCCGGTGGCCATCACGGTGGAAGGGGCCAACATACTGACCCGCAACCTGATGATCTTCGGGCAAGGAGCTACCCGCTGCCACCCTTATGTGTTTGGCGAGATGGAAGCGGCGGCCGATCCTGATTTTGAGCGTGGCCTTGAGAAGTTCGACGGCCTGCTTCTCAAACATATCGCGTTTGGTGCCGGCAACTTCTTCGGCGCCCTGTTCCAGGGGCTGACCCTGGGTCACTTCAATGGCTCCCCGGTAGGGGGCGAGACCGCCCGTTACTACAAGCAGCTCGCTCGCATGAGTAAAGGGCTGGCCCTGTGCGCCGATGTTTCCATGCTGATGCTGGGTGGCGATCTCAAGCGCAAGGAGATGATCTCCGCCCGTCTGGGTGACGTGCTGAGCCACCTCTATCTGGCTTCTGCCACCCTCAAGCATTACGAAGATCAGGGCCGCATGGTCTCCGATCTGCCGTTCGTGCAGTATGCGGTGGAGCGCAACCTCTACCTGATTGGCAAGGCGTTCGATGGTTTCTTCCAGAACTTCCCGAACAAGGCGGTAGGTGTCGTGCTCAAGCGGGTCGTCTTCCCGTTCGGCGTCGGCTACCAGATGCCGGTCGATGATCGCTGCCATGCCATCTGTCTGGCCATGATGAAGCCGGGTGAATTCCGCGATCGTCTGACGGCACTGTGCTACGTGGGCAAGGATGACGCGGATCCCGTCGGTCTGATGGAGCGTGCCTTCCTGGCCATGGTGGCGGTGCAGCCCTACGAGAAGAAGCTGGTACAGGCCCAGAAAGAGGGCAAGCTGCCCCGCAAGATGGCGTTGCCCGAGCTGGTCGATGCTGCCTTGTCCCAGTCCATCCTGAGCAAGGATGAGGCCGACAAGCTGCTGGCCGCCGATGCCTTGCGTTACGAAGCCATCCAGGTGGACAACTTTGCTCCTGGCGAGCTGGAAGGTCTGTCTCAGCCGAACCCTGTGGTGCATGCCGCCTGACTGCGTCGCTGGCACTGAACTTGATGAGAAACCGGCCAATCTGGCCGGTTTTTTTGTTTGTTAACCATGCATTTACAACCTGGATTAATTCCAGTTTAATGCAATGGCCCCCACCCTTGGGGCAGGAAGCAAGGCCAGCGGAATGGCCGATAACAACAACTCAGGAAGAGTGAATGAACCTCGCCAAAACGGCGATCGAACGCCCCATCTGGGTGGTGGTGTCGATCGTGCTGATTTTTCTGCTGGGCCTGCTCAGCATTCGGGGGCTGCCCATCCAGCTGTTCCCCGACATAGACCGCCCGCACCTCAATATCTCGGTGGATTGGCGCTCGGCCTCCCCTCAGGAGATGGAGTCGGAAATCACCGACCCCATCGAGCAGGAGATGCAGGGCGTGCAGGGGCTCAAGAGTCTCACCAGCAACAGCTTTCCCGGCTTTACCGAAATTGATCTGGAGTTCGCCCTCGGTACCGACATGCAGCGGGCCCAGCTCGATGTCATCTCTCGTCTGAACCGGGTGTCCGGGTTGCCGGACAACATAGGTGGCCCCTACGTCAACAATTACAGCAGCAACGACACCCTTACCTTCTTCTTCATCCAGCAACTGCCCGGTGCCAAGGGGAAGATTGACGATCATCAGGCGCTGATCGAAGCGCGGGTCAAGCCTGAGCTGGAGCGGATCCCCGGGGTATCGACCGTGGAGGTGGAGGGGATCAACGAGCGCCAGATCCAGATACGTTTCGACCCCTATCGCGCTGCCGAACTGGGGGTGGAGATCCCAGTGCTCGCCAGCCGGGCCAGTACCGGCTGGGATGTGTCGGCGGGTACCCTCGACATAGGCCGTTGGGAATACAAGCTGCGCTTCGCAGGGCGTTATGACGTCGATACCCTGGGGGACAAGGTGGTGGACTGGCGCGATGGTCTGCCCATCTATCTGCGTGATGTAGCAGAGATCAGGCTGTCCCGGGAAGAGAACCCGGTACTGCGCATCCAGAATGGCAATACCGCCATAGCGGCGCAGATCTTCAAGGAGAGCGGTGCCAATGCCCTGGCGGCGCTGGAGGCGATCAAGGTCAAAGTGAGCGATCTCAACCGCGACGTGCTGGCGCCGGTCGGGCTGCACATGGAGCAGTCGTTCGATGCCTCTCTCTACATCAACCGGGCGGTGGGCATGGTGACGGCCAACCTGGGGCTTGGCGTGCTGCTCTCCTGCGCCATCCTCTGGCTGTTTCTGCGCCAGCTCAAGGCGACCCTGATGATAGCGCTCGCCATTCCCATCAGCATCATGCTCACCTTCTGTCTGCTCAAGGTACTGGGCAGGACCCTCAACGTCATCTCGCTGGCGGGCATCGCCTTTGCGGTCGGCATGGTGCTGGATGCCGCCATAGTGGTGCTGGAAAGTATCTACCGGCGCCATGAGCGGGGTGATTTGAGCAAGGCCGAGGCGGCGCTGGAGGGTACCCGACAGGTGTGGACGGCGCTGGTGGCTTCCACCCTGACCACTGTGGCCATCTTCTTGCCGGTACTGCTGCTCAACGACGTGGAGGGTCAACTGTTTGCCGATCTGGCGCTGACCATCGCCTGCGCCGTGACCGTCTCCATGCTGGTGGCGGTCACAGTACTGCCTGCGGTAGCGGCGCGCTGGATGGGGCGCGAGCGACTGGTCGATCCCTATGACTTACTGTGGCAGCGCACGACCCGCCATGTGATCCGCTGGACTGGCACTGCGTCTCGCCGCTGGAGCATCATCATCTTGATGATGAGTCTGCCAGCCCTGGCGACCTGGGCCCTGCTGCCCAAGATGGATTACCTGCCGGATGTAAAACGGGACGCGGTGGATGTCTGGATGAGCTTCACCCCGGGTTTTAATCTCAAGGCCCAGCGGGAAGAAGTGATCGACACCCTGATCGCCCGGCTCGCTCCCTACATGAAGGGGGAGAAGGAGCCGGTCCTCAAGAACTACTACATAATGCGCTACCCGGGCGGTGCCCAGATTGGGGTGAGGCCCAAGGATGAGAACCGCATCAAGGAACTGGAAAACCTGCTGATGAAGCAACTGCTGGTGGGCATTCCCGATACCCAGACGTTCGGTGGCCAGGGCTCCTTGTTCGGTGGTTTTGACAGCGAAAACGGTATTTCTCTCTTGCTGCAGGGAGGCAATCTGCCCGAGCTCTATCAGGCGGCCCGGGAGAGCATGGCCATAGTGAAGCGGGATTTGCCGGGAGCCCAGGTCCGGCCCGAGCCAGATCTCGATTTTACCGCCCCCGAGCTGCGGCTGGTGCCCCAAGACCGGCGCCTCGCCGAGGTGGGCTGGGATCGCACCCCCATGCCTGCCATCATCCAGACCTTCGGCGACGGCCTGCGGGTCGGGGAGTATTTTGATGGGGAGGAGCGGCTCGACATCATGTTGATGGGGCAGACATCCGCCAACCCCGATGAGCTCAAGGCGGTGCCGCTGGCGACGCCGTCCGGCCGGATCGTCCCCCTGGGTGAGTTGCTGCGGGTGGAACACGATATGGGGCCGGCCAGCATACTGCGGGTCGATGGACGGCGTAGCATCAGCCTGCAGATCACCCCGCCTGAGGGGATGAGCATGGAGCAGGTGCTCGACACCCTTCAAGGCAAGAGCTTCGCCGCCATCCGCCCACTGCTGCCCGTCGGTGGGGAGTTGCGGATTGCTGGCAACGCCGACAGTCTGCAACAGGCGCTGGACAATCTGGGTGCCATTTTCCTGTTCGCCGTGGTCATACTGCTGATCCTGCTGTGGGGCGTGTTTGCCTCTCTCAAGGATGCCGTTCTGGTGTTGCTGACCTTGCCGCTTGCCTCGGTCGGCGGTGTGCTGACGCTGCACCTGAGCGGCCTGCTGGTGCCGCTGCCGATGGATCTCTTGACCATCATCGGCTTCGTCATTCTGCTGGGATTGGTAGTCAACAACGCCATCTTGCTGGTGCACCAGACCCGCTCGGCCGAGCGGGACGGCATGAGTCGTCAATGTGCGGTAGCCGATGCGCTGCAAAGCCGGATGCGGCCCATCGCCATGACCAGCCTCACCAGCATCTTTGGCATGTTGCCGCTGATGCTGAGCCCGAGCGAGGGCAGCGAAATCTACCGCGGACTGGCCACCGTCATCGTCGGCGGCATGAGTTGCAGCGCCCTGTTTACCCTGATCCTGTTACCCGCCTTTCTGCGGCTGGGGGAGCAGACTGAACAGCCACCGCTCGCCCTGCGGCAGCGGGCCTGAGCAAGGAGCTCATCAATGAAACGAATTTTCACAAGGATGGTACTGGGCGCGGCCCTGCTGGCGGGGGGCGTACTTCCCGCCCTGGCACAAGGCAAGATGGTGACCCTTGCCGACGTGACCCAAGGGGATGCGGCGGCCAGCATCTGGGTCAGTGGCACTGTGGCAAGCCGTCAGCAGGCGGCATTGAGTGCCGAGGTGAGCGGACGGGTGGAGTGGATTGCCGAGTTCGGCAGCCGGGTCAAGGCGGGGGACGAGCTGCTGCGTCTCGACAGCGCTGCGTTGCAGCTATCGCTGGAACAGGCGCGGGCCGAGCAGGCCAAGTGGGCCAGCAATGTGCGTTATGCCAAGGCCGAGTTTGTGCGTCTCGACCGACTGCACCAACAGAAGAGTGCCTCAGCCAGCCAGTATGACAAGGCCGGTTACGAGGTGGAGCAGGCAGAGCTTGCCGAGCGGCTGGCGAGGGTGCAGGTACGCCAGATCGAGGAGCAGTTGCGTCGCAGTCATATCTTCGCCCCGTTCGATGGGGTGGTGAACAACCACTTTATCCGGCCGGGGGAGCATGTGGATGCCGGCGAGCAGGCGCTGGAGCTGGTCAACCCGGATCAGCCGGATATCCGCCTGCAGGCCCCCATTGTCTGGGCTCAGCGCCTGGAGCCTCGGACCCGATTGCGGGTTGAGGGGGATCAGCTCAGCGGCCATGGCATTTATTACCAGCGGGCGGCGAGTGCCGATCCCAAATCCCGCCTCATCGAGCTGCGCCTCAAGCCAGAATCGGCCAGCTTCATCATAGGGTCGCCGGTGCGGGTGGCGTTGCCGCTGGGTGAGCAGCACACCATGCTGCTGCCACGGGATGCCCTTGTGCTCAATACCGAGGGGAGCGTTGTCTATCAGGTGGAGCAGAGCGGCAAGGGACTCAAGGTCAACCGGGTGCCGGTGACAGTGCTGTTTGGTGACAGTCAGCAGGTGGCGGTGAGCGGGGCGCTCAAGCAGGGAGACAGGGTGGTGGTGCGCGGTGCAGGCAGCCTGCGCCATGGTGACAAGGTCGAACTGTTTCGCGGTTGAGGTCCAGATCAGTCCATTAAAAACGGCTCCCGCGGGAGCCGTTTTTGTTGATGGGGGAAGTTACTCGACCATCATCACCTTGCAGGTGTTGGTACTGCCCACGGTTTCCATCTTGTCGCCGTGGGTCAGCAACACCATGTCGCCGCTCTGGACCAGCCCCTTGGCTTTAAGCACATCCAACGCGTCGCGGCACACTTCGTAGACCGGCTTGGTCTCGTCGCCGTCGAACAGCACAGGGGTGACGCCACGGTAGAGATTGGTCCAGGCCAGTGTCTTGTTGTGGGGAGACATGGCGAAGATAGGCAGGCCCGAACTGATGCGGGACATCAGCAGCGGTGTGGTGCCGGATTCGGTCAACGCCACGATTGCCTTGACCCCTTCCAGGTGGTTGGCGGCATACATGGTGGACATGGCGACTGCCTCTTCCACCGAGGTGAAGGTGTAGCTCATGCGGTGGTTGGAAACGTTCAGGCTTGGGTGCTTCTCGGCGCCCACACAGACGCTGGCCATGGACATGACAGTCTCGATGGGGAACTGGCCGGCGGCGGTCTCGGCGGAGAGCATCACAGCGTCTGTGCCATCCAGCACGGCGTTGGCCACGTCCATCACTTCGGCACGGGTCGGCAGCGGTGCGTTGATCATGGACTCCATCATCTGGGTCGCCGTGATGACGACGCGGTTCAGACGGCGGGAGTGACGGATCAGCTTCTTCTGCACGCCGACCAGCTCGGGATCGCCGATCTCGACGCCCAGATCGCCACGGGCCACCATGACGGCATCTGAGCCGAGGATGATGTCTTCCATCGCCTCGTCGGTGGCGACAGTTTCGGCGCGCTCGACCTTGGCGACAATCTTGGCGTTGGAGCCGGCTTCGCGGGCCAGTTCACGGGCATAGCGCAGGTCATCGCCACAACGGGGGAAGGAGACGGCCAGGTAATCCACGTTCATCAGGGCGGCAGTCTTGATGTCTTCCTTGTCTTTCTCGGTCAGGGCCGGGGCGGAGAGACCGCCGCCTTTCTTGTTGATGCCCTTGTTGTTGGAGAGCGGGCCCGCCACCGTCACTGTGGTGTGGATGCGGGTGCCTTCGACCAGCTCGACTCTCAACTGCACGCGGCCATCGTCCAGCAGCAGTATGTCACCGGCAATCACGTCGTCGGGCAGGCTCTTGTAGTCGATGCCGACCTGTTCCTGGCAGCCTTCGCCCTTGCCGAGCGCCGCATCGAGAATGAACTTGTCACCGATGGCCAGGTAGACCTTGCCATCCTTGAAGGTGGAAACGCGGATCTTGGGGCCTTGCAGGTCACCCATGATGGCGACGTGGCGGCCGAGCCTGGCGGCAATGTCACGCACCTGATTGGCGCGCAAGATATGGTCTTCAGCGGTGCCGTGGGAGAAGTTCATCCGCACCATGTCGGCGCCGGCACGAATGATCGCCTCTAGGATCCCTTCGCGATCGGTCGCCGGACCGAGTGTGGTTACAATCTTTGTACGTCTTGGCATGAAAGACTCCAGTTTGAAGTTGATATGACTTGAGATACTGCCCCGGCAAGCGCATGACCCATAGCACCCGCTTGCAAGCCATCTGGGTGGCTTCTGTTACTAAATTACAATACTACACCAAGGTGGGTGGCATAGACAGCCGGGGGCCGGGGCCCCCGTTGCCTCAGGAGGAGTGGGGAGTATCAAAGCGGGATTCGCGCAAACCTTCTTTGACTTTCTTCAGGTTTTCGCGAAATTTCATGCCACGGCGCAGGGTAAAACCGGTCGCCAGCACATCCACCAGCGCCAGCTGGGCGATGCGTGACGCCATCGGCATGTAGACGTCGGTATCTTCCGGCACATCCATGGAGAGCACCAGATTGCACTCACGGGCCAGCGGCGAGTCTTTGGCGGTGATGCCTATCACTGTGCCATCGTTCTCGCGGGCCAGCGCGGCTATCTCTACCAGCGCCTTGGTGCGGCCGGTATGGGAAATCAGCACCACCACATCCCCTTCGCTGCTGTTGATGCAGCTCATGCGCATCATGACGATGTCATCGAAGCTCACTACCGGAATATTGAAGCGGAAGAATTTGTTCTGGGCGTCGCGCGCCACGGCGGAGGAGGCGCCCAGGCCAAAGAAGCTGATCTTGTTGGCCTGAGTCAGAATATCGACGCAGCGATTGATGGCGGAGATATCCAGGCTGTTCTTGGCGGCATCCAGACAGGCCATTGTGGATTCGAAGATCTTGGCGGTATAGGTCTCGGGACCGTCTTCCGCTTCCACGTGGCGATTCACGTAAGGCGTGCCATTGGCCAGACTCTGGGCCAGATGCAGTTTGAAATCGGGAAAGCCTTTGGTATCGAGACGGCGGCAGAAACGGTTGACGGTCGGCTCGCTGACGTCAGCCATCTTGGCGAGGGTGGCGATACTGGAGTGGATGGCCGTCTGTGGCGAGGCCAGAATGACCTCGGCCACTTTACGCTCTGATTTACTGAAACTTTCCAAATTGTTAGTAATTTTATCAAGGGTATTCATCATCACCACCAGGCATTTTTGTAATTTAGCTTCAGTGTCTTTGCACTAAATTCACGGCTAAGCATGTTTCCAATCAACTGGATGACTATACAAGACAAGCTCTTATTGAAACTAATCTCGGCCCTGCAAAGTATGACTCATGTCTAATTATTTCGTCTTTTTGGTTACAAACTTCCATCCACTCCATGAAAACGCTTACAAATGTTGCAAAGCAACAACACTGTGAGCGGGCGCACAGTTGCATTGATCAAACACGCCGCCGGGGGAGGGGCTCGGGTAGAATTACTGCCAAATAATAATTGCGGGACGGTAAGCGCCGCCCCGACCCAAGTAACGAAGGAGTTATGTTATGCAGCATACCCATGCGCTGGTCGGTGACGTCGGTGGCACCAATGCACGGTTGGCCCTGTGCGAGCTGGCGACCGGCACCATTTCCCGGGCCAAGACCTATTCCGGGCTGGCCCATCCCAGCCTCGAAGCCGTGGTGCGCCTCTATCTGGACGAACACGCTGCGCAGGTGAGCCAGGCCTGCATCGCCATCGCCTGCCCCATCAACGGCGACTGGGTCGCCATGACCAACCACAGCTGGGAGTTTTCCATCGGCGAGATGCAGGCCAATCTGGGCCTGACCCGCTTGCAGGTGATCAATGACTTTACCGCCGTCTCCATGGCGGTGCCCGTGCTGGCAGAAGCCGATCGCATCCAGCTGGGGGGCGGGGCCCCTGTGGCGGACAAACCCATCGCCATTTATGGGGCGGGGACCGGCCTTGGTGTCGCCCACCTGGTGCAGGCGGGTGAGCAATGGCTGAGCCTGCCGGGCGAAGGCGGTCACGTGGATTTTTCCGCCAACAGCGAAGAAGAGGATGCGGTGCTGCAGGTCATGCGCGCCGAGCTTGGTCATGTCTCGGCCGAGCGGCTGCTCTCCGGCCCTGGTCTGGTGAACATCTATCGCGGTCTGGTGAAGTCCGATGGGCGCGAGCCAGAGGCATTGGTCCCCAAAGACATCACTGAGCGGGCGCTGGCGGGGGATTGCCTGGATTGCCGCCGTACCTTGAGCCTGTTTTGTGTGCTGATGGGTCGCTTTGCCGGCAACCTGGCGCTCAACATGGGCACCTTCGGCGGCGTCTATATCGCAGGCGGAATCGTACCGCGTTTTCAGGAGTTCTTTATTGGCTCGGGCTTTCGGGTGGCGTTTGAAGACAAGGGGCGTTTCAAATCCTATCTGAAGGATATCCCCGTCTTCCTCATTACTCACGAGGGGCCGGGTCTGCTCGGCGCCGGTGCCTATCTGCGCCAGTCGCTCGGCATCAAGTTGTAAGCAGAAACAGGGAGGGAATGCCAACTGCGTCATGGTTCAGCCTTGATTCAGTGACCATGGCATAAAGTGACCGCACGTACTCAAGAGGCCAGGGCTCCACAGGGAGTTGGAACTTGTCTTCATCCGCTGGGTACGTTTGTCACCTGACAAGCCTGAACTGTTTCACCGGCCCTTGAGGCCGGTTTTTTTTATCTTCTGATCTGCATCCTGCTTTTGTGTGTCGCTTCCTTGCTGATATGTGATCGATATGACGAGGGTTGCGGGTGTCTATCTGGGCATCAAGAGGAAGGCAACAGCAAGCACGCCTGCGAAGGGGCAGGCGTGCTGAATGGGCTGGCGTGAGGCGGCATGAGCCGAGTGACTTAAGGCAGGTCCAGGGTAAAGCGGGCACCCCCCAGCGGGGACTCATCCACCATGATCTGGCCGCCGTAGCTGTGCACTATCTCGGTGACCACCGCCAGGCCAATGCCCTGGCCGGGTGAGCTGTCGGCCCTCACCCCGCGCTGGAAGATCTGTTGCGATCTGTCCGGGTCTATGCCAGGGCCATCGTCCTCAATCTCTATGCGCAGCCGATCCAGGCGGCGACTCACAGTGACTTGGATTTCGCTGATGGCGAACTTGAAGGCGTTATCCAGCAGGTTGCCCATCAGCTCCATCAGATCCCCCTGTTCACCGGCAAAGAAGACGTCGTCATCGAACTTGAAGCGGGTTTGCAATTTCTTGTGGCGATAGACCTTGGCGAGGCTGGCCAGCAGCTTTTCGATGAGCGGCACCGGCTCTGTGCCCTTGCTGGCGAGGCGCTGGCGACCGGTGACGGCGCGGCGCAGCTGGTACTGGATGATCTGATCCATGGTCAGGATCTGCTCATTGATGTTGTCGTGGATGTCGTGCCCCAGCTTGACCTCCTGCGCCGTTATCTGGATCAGGGCCAACCGGGTTTTCAGGCTGTGGGCCAGATCGTTCAAGGCGTGCTGATAGCGCTGGCTCTGCTGGCGTTCGTTCTCCAGCAGCTGGTTGACCGACTCGGTCAGTGGCGTCAGCTCCCGCTCGTAGTCATTGGAGAGGGCCTCTCGTTTGCCCGCCCTGATCTCGTCTATCTGGCGCGCCATGGTGCGCAAGGAGGTGAGGCTCCAGAAGCTGGTGAGCAGCAAGAGGGCACCGAGCAGCGAGTAGGCCAGCAGTGCCTGACGAATGCATTGGTAGAGGTAGTTGCGGGTCTGGGCCAGATAGCGCTTGGCCGAGTCGACCATCACCACATAGTAGGTGGTGGGGCCATCGCCGTGATTGCGCAGAAAACGCAGGCTGTAGATGAAGTAGCTCTCGCCGTTCTTGATGGTGTGGCGCTTGAAGAAGTAATCCTGATCCAGTCCACCCAGGTAATTCATCAGATCCTGACAGATGGTGTCCCTGGCCTGGACCACCTCTGGCATGTGCAGGCTGGACCAGCTCAGCTGGCCATCCGCCCGGCAGATAAGGGTATCCAGATTGGGGTCGATGGCATCCGGCGTTATCTTGCCAAGATCGGTTGTGGAGTGGGGTTCCGGCAACTTGGAAGAGAACAGCTTGGAGAGGTTCTCCTGCATGCGGGTGCTGGCCTTCTGGGCCTGCTCTTCGGTGTGACCCAGATAGAGGATATAGACGGAGAAGGCCATGATGAGCGCTATGACCAGCATGGCGCTCAGCATCAGCTTGATGTGGAGCGAGCGCTGCAGCAGCTGCATGGGGCGTGACAACAAGCGAAGACCCATCAGTTGCACGAGAGGTTGAAGATGTAGCCCTGGCGCCGGATGGTGGAGATGGGCTGTATGTTCCCCTCCGGGTCCAGCTTCTTGCGCAGTCGGCTCACCATTACCTCTATGGTGTTGGGATCACCCTCGCCATCGCCATAGAGCTGGTCCAGCAGTTGCTGCTTGGAGACCACCTGGCGGGCGTTGCGCATCAGGTACTCGAGGATCAGGTATTCAAAGCTGGTGAGTACCACAGGCTCGCCGCCAATGGTCAGCTCCTTGCGGGAGAGATCCAGTTCATAGTTACCTGCCTTGACCCTGGGGGAGATGAAACCGGCGCTGCGGCGCACCAAGGCATTGAGGCGAGCCAGCAACTCATCCTTCTGGAAAGGCTTGACCAGATAGTCGTCAGCACCGGCCTCCAGTCCTTCCACCTTGTCCTGCCAGTTGCCACGGGCGGTCAACACTATGATAGGGAAGGGGATCTGCCGCTCGCGCAACTGCCTGATGAGTTGCAGGCCGTCCATGTCAGGCAGCCCCAAGTCTATGATGGCGACATCGATGGGATAATCGGTGGCGTAATGCAGGGCCACCTGGGCGTTGTCCGTGCTGTGGACCTGATTCTGGGCCTCGGTCAGCAGGGTAGCAAGGTGGTGATTGAGCAGCTTGTCGTCTTCGACCAACAATATTTTCATTAGGTGCGCGATCATGGGAATCCAGGCTGTCAATTAGAGGGTTTATGCCAGGGCGAGTCAATCCGGATCCTAGCAGGCGCGCCTGTATCGGGACTGAATCGGGGGGGAACCTTTATTGACTTGTGAGTCACTAGAAGGGCGAGATTGCGGCTGACTCGGTCTGGTCTCCGGTTTGCTGACGCCACAATCGGGCATAGAGCCCCTGCTGTGCCAGCAGCTCATCATGGCTGCCGGACTCCACTATCTGCCCCTCATCCATTACCAGGATGCGGTCAGCATGGCGGAGTGTATTGAGGCGATGAGCGATGCTGATCAGGGTGCGGCCACGGCGAATGGCAGCCATGTTGGCCATGATGGCAGCCTCGGATTCGTAATCGAGGGCCGAGGTGGCCTCGTCGAGCAGCAGTATTCTGGGGTTGGCCAGCAGAGCCCGAGCCAGAGCGATCCGCTGGCGTTGCCCGCCAGACAGGCGGGCGCCCTTCTCGCCCACCTGTTGCTCAAAGCCCTGGGGCAGCTCGCGAATAAAGCCGAGTGCGCCGGCCAGCTGCGCCGCCTGCTCCACCTCGGCCTGGCTGGCATCGGGGCGACAGATGCGGATGTTGTCGGCGATCGAGCCACAAAACAGAATGCTCTCCTGCAGCACCACGCACATGTTGCGGCGCAATGAGACGGGGTCGGCGATGGCGAGATCCATGTTGTCGACCAGCACCTGGCCGTGCTGGGGCACGTAGAGCCGTTGCAGCAAGCGGGTGAGGGTGCTCTTGCCACAACCCGATGGGCCCGTGATGCCGATGAACTGCCCGGGTTCGATGGAGAGGGAGAGATTGGCCAGCACCTCGGGGGCATCCGGTTGGTAGCGAAAGCGGATGTGACGAAACTCGATGGCCCCCTCGAGAGCGGGGACGGAGGCGAGCCCGCCATTGCCGTGCTCGGGCGCCTCGTCGAGTATGTCCCCCACCCGGCGCAGGGCTATCAGGGTGTGCTGGAAGTCCTGCCACACCTGGGCCAGCCGCAGCACCGGCTGGGTGACATGACCCGCCAGCATGTTGAAGGCCACCAGCTCCCCCGGACTCAGCCGGCCGTTCAGCACCTCGCCGACCCCAAGCCAGAGCAGCAGGGCGGCGGTGAGCTTTTGCACCAGATCTATTCCCTGTCCCGCGGCAAGCCCCACCTTTCTGGCCTGAAATCCCCGGCGCAACTGGCGCGCCAGCAGACGCTGCCACTCCTGATAAAAGCGTGGCTCCGTGGCCGTGGTCTTGATGGTTTCGATGCCGGTGACTGCCTCCGTCAGGAAGCTGGTGGCATCGGCATCTGCCTGATACTCGGCCTCGACCCGCTTGCGCACCAGGGGGCCAATTAGCAGCCACAGCAGAAAATAGATGAGCAAGGAACCCAGCACACAGCCGGTCAGCACGGGGGCGTAATGGAACATGACGCCGACAAACAGCAGGATGAACACCAGATCCAGCACCAGCATCAGGGTGGAGCCGGTGAGGAACTGGCGGATCTGGGCCATCTCCTTGACCCGGGCGATGATCTGGCCGGTCTGGCGCGCCTTGAAATAGTCGATGGGCAGGCCGACCAGATGGCGATAGAGCTTGCCGGACAGCTCGGCGTTGACCTGGTTGGCCAGATGGCCGAACACCTGGCCGCGCAGAAAGCTGTAGAGCGGCTCGGCGCAGGCCAGTGCCAGCATGGCCAGGGCCAGCACCTGCAGGCTGCCGAGGCTGCGCCCCACCAGTACCTTGTCGATGATGTTTTCAAAAAGTAGCGGGCTGGCGAGGGCTATGAGCTGCAGCACGATGGCGAAGCAGAAGACGTCTCGCACCTGCTTCTGCTGGCGCAGTACCGCCGGGCTGAACCAGCCCAGCCCGAACTTGACCTCGGCCGGGGTGAGATCCTGCTGGGCCAGCAATAGATAGTGCCACTGTTCCGCCTGTGTGGGGTTCGGCAGCGGTTGCAGGCTGCTGGTGCCGGTCGCCGGATCAAACAGCTGCCAGCCCTCAGGCTCGATGGCTGTGATGGTGTACCAGCGCCCCTCCCGCTTGAGCAGGGCCGGCAGTGGCAGCGCCGCCAGCGGGCAGCCCGGCCCCTGTGACAGGGCGCTGCGCAGGCCGAGCCGGGCAGCGGCCTCGCGCACTGTCAGATCTTCCGGCGCCAGATCGCAACCCATAGCGTGGGCCAGTTGACCGGCATCCGCGGCCATCATCAGCTGATGGGCCGCATGGGCGAGGGCGGCGAGGGCGCCATTGGCGATGGGGGTTGGCTCGTTCACGGGTGCCTCTAAGGCCGGTAAAGCCTGTGTCATTGTCATCGCTCCCGCAGTGCCTCGGCCTGGTATTCACGGATCGGGCTCAGCAGGTAGTCGATCACTCGGCGCCTGTCCGTCTTGACCTCGGCCACCACCGACATGCCCGGGGTGAGCCGCACCGGCTGATTGTCTATCTGCATCTCGCCCCGGCTCAGCTTGACCCTGGCGGGAAAGACCAGCCCCAGTTGCTCATCCGTGGTGGCATCGCGCGACACGCTGACCAGCTCGCCGTCTATGGTGCCGTAACGGGTATAAGGAAAGGCATCCACTTTGATGCTGACCGTCTGCCCTTCGTGCACGAAGCCTATGTCCTTGTTGAGGATCTTCACCTCGGCGTACTGGACTCCCTCGTTGGGCACTATGACCAGCAACTGCTGGGCTGGCTGCACCACGGCGCCCTGGGTGTGGATGGCCAGTTGCTGCACTGTGCCCGCCACCGGGGCGCGAATGACTTCCAGGTGCTCCCGCTCGCTCAGTTTGGCGAGCTCCTGCTCGATGGCGGTCAGCTGCAGCTGGGCCTGCTGGCGTTTCTCGATCCACTCCCGCTGTTTCTGCGCCTTGAAGCCGGCCAGCCGCTCCTGCAGGCTCTGCTGCTGGGATTGCAGCACCTCGAGCTCGGCCCGCTGCTGGGCGAGCTGGCGCTGGGTTTCCAGCAGCTCTTTCTCCTGCTCCAGATACTCCACCCGTGAGATGGCCTGGGACTGGCTCAGGGTTTGGCGCGCCTGCAGGCGGGGCCGGATGTTGGCCAGCAGGATAGTGAGGGAGGCCATGTCCCCCCGTCGGGCGGCCTGATTGGCCTGATTGACCCCAAGCTCGGCCTGCAGGTTGTTGAGGGTGCTCCGGTATTCGTGCAGCTCGCTCTGGTGGTTCTCCGCCAGCGCCTGTTGCTGCGCCGGGGTGAGCCTGGCGTAGTCGGGGTGCTGGGTGACGGTTTCGTTGCCATAAAGCGCCTGATAACGGATCAGGGTCTGGTACTGGAATGCCTGTTGCTCGCGCAACCGGCTCAGATCCTGGCTCACCCCCAAAGTGTTGAGGGTCAGCAGCGGCGCGTTGGCGGCGACCGCCTGGCCATCTTCCACGTGAATGGTGATCACCCTGGCCTGCTCGTAGGACTGGATCATCTGGCTGCGGCCAAAGACCAGCAGGCGCCCGCTGGCGGTGGCCTGGATGTCGAGCTGGCCCCAGCAGGCCCAGAGCAGGGTGAGCAGCACACCGGCGCTCAGGGTGAGCGCCGTGATGCGGGCAAAGGGGGAGGGCGGCGTCTCGGCCAGCGCCAGATGGGCGGGCAGGAAGCCGTAGTGGGTCTCCTGCTGCCGGGCTGGACCGGGTTGGCGCCAGCGGCTCAGCCAAGTGCGCAGATTCATGGGGTCTCCTCGTGCAAGTCTTGTTGCAGCTGCCACAGGCGGGCGTAGTGCTGCCCCAGTGCCAGCAGACTGGCGTGGTCGCCCTGCTCCACTATCTTGCCGCGCTGCAGGACTATGATTCGGTCGCAGTAGCGCACTGTGGAGAGGCGGTGGGCTATGGTGATGACGGTGCGGCCACTGGCGATGTGGCGCATGTTGTGCTGGATCAGCGCCTGGGATTCGTCATCCAGGGCGCTGGTGGCCTCGTCAAAGATAAGGATCCTGGGGTCGGCCAGCAGGGTGCGGGCGATGGCCAGCCGTTGGCGCTGGCCGCCGGAGAGCGAACTGCCCCCTTCCGCCAGCACGGTGTCGTAACCAAAGGGCAGTCGCAAAATGAAGTCGTGGGCGCCGGCCAGGGTAGCGGCCCGTATGATGTCGTCCAGGCTGGCGTGGGGCACCGACTGGGCTATGTTGTCGCGTACCGACTTGTTGAACAGGTGGTTTTCCTGCAATACCACCCCCATTTGCTGGCGCAGGTGGTGGAGGGGAATTTGCTGGATGGGCTGGCCATCGATGAGGATCTGCCCCTGCTCCGGCTGATAGAGCCGCAGCAGCAGACGGGCCAGGGTACTCTTGCCCGAGCCGGAGCCGCCGACAATCCCCAGCGTCTCGCCGGGCGCCAGGGCGAGGGAGAGATCGTCGATGATGAGAGGGGCATCCGGTTGATAGCGAAAATGCACCCGCTCGAGCACTATGGCGCCGCCGTGGATGCGGCCATCCCCATCGCGCTGATGTTCCGGTGGGAGGTTGAGCATGTCGCCGAGTTTGTCTACCGCGATCCGGGTCTGGATGAACTGGCCCCACAGCTCGACCAGGCGCGATAGCGGCTGCGCCACGTGACTGGCCATCATGTTGAAGGCGATGAGCTGGCCTATGGTCAGCTGCAGTGCGATCACCTCGCTGGCACCGAGCCAGAGCACTATGACTGTCACCAGTTTTTGCAGCCACATGACCCCGTGCTGGGAGGCATTGTTGAGTTGCTGCACCTGGTAGCCGGCCTCCACCATCTGGCGGGTTTGCTCATCCCAGCGCCGCACGAAGCGCGGCTCCAGCGCCAGGCTCTTGAGGGTCTCGGCCCCGGCGACCGTCTCGTTCAAGAAAGCGGTGTTGGTGGCCGCATGGCCGAACTGCTGCTCGACCGCCTGTTGCATGCGCGGCGTGATCCACCAGGCGATCAGCACATAGGCAGGAATGGAGAGTAGGATCACCAGGGTGAGCATGCCGGAGAGGCTGGCCATGACGGCCAGGAAGACAAACATGAACAGCACGTCTACCGTCAGGGTGAACAGGGTGCCGGTCAGAAATTCGCGGATGGTGTTGAGCTCCTGCACCCGGGTCACAATGGCGCCCACCTGGCGACTCTTGAAATAGAGCAGGGGCAGGGCAAACAGGTGCTGCACCATGCGCAGACCGAGCTGGATATCGATCCGGTTGGCGGTGTGGGCATACTGATATTCCCGCAGCCCTCGCAGACAGACCTCCACCAAGGCCGTGATCAGCAGCCCGAACACCAGCACATCCAGGGTTGCCCAGGCCTGATGCACCAGCACCTTGTCCATCACCACCTGAAAGAAGAGCGGTGAGATGAGCGCCAGGATCTGCAACACCAGTGAGAACAGCAGTATCTCGCCGAGCAGGCGTTTTTGCTGCAAGAAGGCGGGGATGAACCAGCGGATGTCGAAGCGACTCTGCAGTTTGCCGACCTCGAGCAGGCGGCCATCCCAGCGTGCCAGCAGTTCGTCTTGTGCTATGACTTGCGGCTTGCCCACGGCCGGATCCAGGATCAGCGCCTGCTCACCCTGGCGCTGGGCCAGCACGAACGCCTCGCCAGAGGGGCTCAGCAGTACCACAGGCAGAGTCAGTTTATCGAGTTTTCGAGGGGGGACGTGACGCTGACGAATGCGGGTTCCTGTCTGTTGCTGCAGCGTATCGACAATATTGTCAAAGGTGTCGTCTGGCGTGGGTGCTATATCTTTAGAGGGACAACCCAGCATCCCGATAATAATATTGATACACGCTAAAACAGACTCTTCACTCGCCGTCATAATAATATCCGTTTGCCGCTGTGACACCCCTCCTGTTTATATGGGGCAAGGTGGCCTGTTGCAGGCAGGGCGCGCATACTAGCGAGCCATTATTTTACTGTCAAATATTATGTTGGCTGACAAATCTCATAATAAAAGTGTTGGGTTGAGTACTGTGTCAGGCTAATCTTTGGATATGGACTTATTAACCTTGACGATTGAGTTGACATCTTCATTGACGTATTTGCTCTATTTTTTAGGTCATTGTTTAATTGAACATGATAATAATTTCAAATATGGTAAATATAGTGAAATGCGAAATGTTAAGCCCATGTTGTCTTGCTTGGGTTGTTATTTTTCATTTTTGTTTTTCTTTATATTTATTGATAATGGAATTTATATGACAGAGCAGTTTGTACAGACAGTATCCAGCGTCAACTATAACAAGGGGATCTTCTCCCTCTATTTCGTCGGACAAGATCCGCTGAAGATGGCGCAAGGGGTCATGGCAGAAAGTGACAACGAGTTGGCGCTGAAACAGACGGTCCATATGCCTGCAGCTGGCTTTATGTATATGGTTTCAATGATAAAAAATATGCTTGAAGATCCGCGAATGGCCGCCGAGTTTGACAAGTTGATCGCCGCAGGCCTGATCCCTGCAGCCCCTTCTGACGAGCAGCAAGCCGCACCGGCTGCCACAGCACAGGCCGCGCCGCGCAAGAAAAAATAATGTTCCGGTTGGGGATCCAATGAGCTTGGTATTGCAATCAACGGAACCGAACTGGCAACAAAATCAACATATTCTGGGGGGAGTCATGCTGCTGAGTCAGCACTCCTCCCTGCACCGGCGTTATTCCGTCGCCGAGTGGCAGCAGCGAATATTGCCTGCCTTCGAATTGAACCAGTTCAGCTATTATGAAGACTCACACGGGCGCCCGGTTGCATTTTGCAACTGGGCGTTTGTCTCTTTATCCATTCGTGACACCTTGCTGGCCGCCGAGCGGGAGCTGATCCGTGAGGATTGGCAATCCGGCGACCATATTTTTATTCCGGAGATGATAGCGCCATACGGACATGCCCGCGCCGTGGTGAGCGATCTGCGTCGCCGGATATTTCTGCCATGGAAAGGGCAGCGGGTCTGTACCGTGCGCGGTCATGTTCATGCCGAACTTGGCCATTGTGTGCGCAGGGTGCAGTGGTTTTCCATTTAATCATAATGAGCTAATACATGGGAAAGAGTGTATGGAGAAGTATTGAGTACTTCTTTACCGGTAATTACACGGCAGATGATGGCAATAATGACATCAATGCCTTTGGCTTCGGCGGCGTCATCCGTGCCTATGGCGGTGACGACACCATCAAGGTCGGCTCCATTGGTGCCACCGTCTATACCGGCACTGGCAATGACAGCGTGTACGGCGGCGCCGCCTACCTCAAGGTGGTCGACGACTCCGGCAACCTGACCGTCAAGGGGGCGGCGGGCTACGCGGACATCAGCAAGTCCGAGTCAGGCAATATCCACTTTGCCGGCGCCAGCGGCGGCACCAATATCGATCACCTGGGGCGCGAGGGCGACATCCGCTATCAGGGGGCGGCTCTTGCCAACTTCCTGACCCGCAAGGGGATCAGTGGCAACGTCAGCTTCGAGGGGGCCGGGGGGTACAACAAGCTCTGGCACCAGACCGACAGGGGCGATCTGACCTTCAGCGGTGCCGGTGCGGCCAACAAGATAGATCGTACCTGGCACAGCCAGTATCAGGGGTCGCATGGCAACATCAGCTTCCATGGCGCCGGCGCGGCCAACATCATCAGCTCCCTGGTGGAATCCGGCAGCATATCCCTGAACGGGGCCGGCGCCTACAACAAGGTGTTTCGCAAGGGACGCGAGGGGGACGTCACCTTCAACGGCGCCGGCGGCTGGAACGAGATCTCCCGTCTGCGCCATAAGGATGATGCCTATCTGCAGACCCGTGGCGACATCCGTTTCAACGGCGCCGGGGGGTACAACCGCCTGTTGTCAGATGTGGCCGAAGGCAACATTCACTTCAAAGGGGCCGGGGGGTACAACCACCTCTCCCGCAAGGGGTCTGGCAGCGACAGCTCGCCCTTTGCTGGCGCCAGTGCCGACGAGATAGTGCTGACCACGGCCACCATGGGCGGTAGCTGGATTCAAAAGTCCCAGGCGGTCACGGCCATCAAGTCGACCCTGCAACCCAATACCTACCTGTTTGCCTTCTTCGATGGCATGTACACCAAGATAAACCGGGTCGAACTCTCCAACGAGGGCGAGCAGGGTCCCCTGCGTTACCTCTCCACCTCCTGGTACAAGGAAGGTGATCACCTCGCCAGCCTGGCCAGCCGCCAGATCAATGAACAGCAAGGGTTTACCTCGACCCGGACCGACGGCGCCTATCGCCTGACGGATCTGGTGTTTGAACGGCGTCAGCGCATCACACTGCAGGCGGTGGAAGCGGATCTGACCGAAAACAGCTGGATCAACTACGGCGGTGGTGTGAGTGTGGCCGCCGCCGATGTCACCCTCTCCACGGCCAACATGAGTGGTCATGCCATCTATGAAGATGGCACCAAGGTTGCTGTCAGCGCGGTGAAATCCCGGGTACAGGCCAACACCTATGTGTTTGCCAAGCAGCTTGGCCCCTACACCAAGATAGTGGTGGTGGAGCTGGCCAACGACAGGGAAACCGGTGCGCTCAAGTACCTGGCCAGGGCCTGGTACAAGGAGGGCGATCACATCGCCAGCCTGGCCGATCAGGTCATCTCGGAGCAGACGGGTTTCAGTGCCATGGGCACGGGGGGCTACTCACTGAGCGAGGTGCACTACCAGCTCGACACCGTGACAGCTGTGTCGGATCGGCTGCCTGCCACCCGGGAGTTTGACTTCCAGCCGTTGCTCCCCCGCCAGCAAGGCGGCGGCAAGAGCAAGGGCGACATCTTCTTCGACGGTGCCGGTGGCGGCAACGTCATCGAGTCCGACGTGACCGAGGGCAACATCCACTTCAACGGCGCCGGGGCCGCCAACGTGCTGATCAAGCGCGGTCAGCGCGGCGATCTGGTGTTCCGTGGCGCGGGTCTTGCCAACGTGCTGGTACATCAGGGCGCGCAGGGAAAGATGGATGTCTATGCCGTTGGCGCGGCCAACGTGCTGGTACGCAGCGGTGACGGGGAGTATCTGGCCCGCCTGCTGGCCTATGGCAACATCTCGGTGCAGCAGGGCCGTGGCGACAGCCAGGTCGTTATGCTGGGCGGTTACAACACTCACACCCAGATCGGCGATGGCAATGGTCTCTGGCTGGCTGGCGGTGGGGCAAACGTGTTGACCCAGGCCGGTGAGGGGCGGCTCGATGCCATGCTGGTCGGCGGTACCAACGTGCTGACCAAGCTGGGTGCCGGCGAGCTGACTGCCGGACTGCTGGGGGGCGCCAACGTGCTGACCCACATCAGCCAGGGGGACGAGGCTGCCGATACCCGCGCCGTGCTGCTGGGGGGCGCCAACGTGCTCACCAAGAAGGGCAACGGCAAGGTGCAGGCCATCCTGGGGGGCGGCGTGAATGTGCTGACCCAGATTGGCCGGGGTGATACCCAGGCGCTGCTGCTGGGGGCGGCCAACGTGCTGACCCGGGTCGGTGACGGCGATCTCTCTGCCGTGATGCTGGGGGCGGGCAACGTGCTGACCCATGTCGGCGATGGCGCCACCATGGGGATCATGGGTGCCGCCGGCAACCTGTTCACCAAGGTGGGGGACGGCACGGCCATTGCCGCCATGATAGGCGCGGGCAACCTGTTTACCCAGATAGGTCAGGGCGACGCCTGGGCCCTGATGGGCGGGGTGGCCAACGTCTTCACCAAGGTGGGGGATGGCAATGCCTTGGCGCTGATGGTGGCCAAGGCCAACGTCTTCACCCATGTCGGTGACGGCCTGACCGTCGCCCTGATGCTGGCCCAGGGCAACTTGGCGACCAAGGTGGGCAACGGCATGACGCTGGCTGCCATGGTGGGCAATGCCAACGTCTTCACCCATGTTGGCCTAGGCGAGACCTTCGCCGCCATGCTGGGGCAGGCGAACCTGATGACCAAGGTGGGCGATGGCCTGACCGCTGCGCTGATGATTGGCAAGGCCAACATCTACAGCCACATCGGCAACGGCACCAGCCTGGGGTTGTTCGCCGGCGAGCTGAACGTGATGACCAAGGTGGGCGATGGCACCACCCTGGCGGCCCTGTTTGGCAAGGCCAACATAGTGACCCATGTGGGCAGCGGTCTGACCGGGGTACTGGCGCTGGGCAAAGCCAACATCATCACCAAGGTCGGGGATGACTTCCTCGGCGCCATTGCCAAAGCCGATGCCAACGTGTTGACCCACGTGGGCAATGGCACCACGGCCGCCGTGCTGTGGGGCAAGGGCAATCTGCTGACCAAGATAGGTGACGGCACCACAGTGGGCCTGCTTATCTCCGAGGTGGGCAACGTCATGACCCATGTCGGTGGCGGCAGCACCATAGGCCTGGCCAAGGGCCGCGCCAACCTGATCACCAAGGTGGGCGACGGCCTAGTGGTGCAAGGGGCCTGGGGGGATGTCAACCTGCTGACCCAGGTCGGTGACGGTGACCGTTACAGCTTCGCCAAGGGCCGCGCCAACGTGCTGACCAAGGTCGGCGATGGCCGCGAGCTGGCGGTGCTGCAAGGGGAGGCCAACCTGGTCACCCAGGTCGGTGACGGTGACAGTTACACAGGTGCCTGGGGTCGCGCCAACATCATCACCAAGGTGGGGGATGGCCGTCAGGTCGTGTTGGCCAAGGGGGATGCGAACATAGTCACCCAAGTGGGGGATGGCGAGAGCTACCAGGCCCTGCTCGGCAAGGCCAACGTCGTCACCCGGGTGGGAGACGGCATCCAGGTCACCCTCGCCAAGGGGGAGATCAACCAGACCACCACAGTGGGGGATGGCCTGAGCGTTACCGCCGCCTACGGCAAGTTCAACAACAACATCAAGGTCGGCGATGGCACCTCCATCAACCTGGCCTGGGGTGATTACAACCTCAACACCAAGGTGGGGGATGGGCTCAACGTCGCCGTCATGAAGGGCAAGGGCAATGCCAATGTCCAGATCGGCGACGGGCTCGACGTCACGGCGGCCTATGCCCGCCACAACGTGGCCATCAAGATAGGCAACGGCGACTTCTACAGCCTTGCCATCGCCAGCAGCAACACCAGCAGCAACAAGCTCGGTACCCTGTTTGACAACATCAAGCAGACCCTGTTCGGTGCGGCAGGCAACCAGGCCATCAACTACCTGGTACAGGGCGATGAAGAGGGCCCGGTCAAGGCGCCACAAGCGGCCAGTCTGGGGGATGTTCAGGCCCTGAGCGGCTTTGGTCTGGACGAGATTGGCGAGGTGAAATCCTCGCTGGCGAGCGGCCTGACCGGTCAGGTGAGCCAGACCGGCGAACGGGATGAGCAAGCCATGGACAAGGCGTTGCAGCTCGATGAGCAAGGCCTGGCCAGAGGGGGCGAAAACCTCATCGTCAACGGCGATTTCGAACAGGGCGCCCACGGCTGGCAGCATGCCGGTGAGGGGATCGAAGCAGATCATTCCGCCAGCGCCTACGGGCTGGCCACCGAGGGGCACGGCGCTCGCGTCAGCGAACTCTCTACCGACAGAAATACCCAAATCTCCCAGGATCTTGCCGGCCTCAAGGCGGGTGAGACTGTCACTTTGAACTTCGATTTTGCCCGTCGGGCCAACATCTCGCTGCAGCACGGCATCGAGGTACTGTGGAACGGCGAGCGTGTCTTTGCCAGCGAGGGCGACGCCGACAGCTGGCAGACCAAACAGTTGACCCTGACTGCCAGAGAGGGCCGCAATAGTCTGGCGTTCCGGGGCACGGGGGAGAACAACGGCCTTGGCTACCTCATCGACAACGTGGTCGCCACTGCGGCTGGCAAGGCCGAGATAGGCCAGGTGAGTACCCAGCTGGCGGAAGACGGCAACGCCGCCCAGGCCCAAGCCGATCGGGCCAGTGCCGATGCCGACAAACAGCGGCTGGAGCAGGAGAAGGCGCAGCAGCTCGCCGCCATCTCGGGCACTCAGGCCCAGCTGGAAGCCACCGACGAGGGCAAGCTGGCCGAGAATGGTCAGGATCAGCGCGGCGTCATCGAGGCGGAAGCGCGCGACATGACGGCCCAGCTCGACACCCTGGCCCGCCAGTTTGAACAGCTCAAGCAGCCCGAAGCGGCCACCATCCCGTCCGGCCAGCACTGGCGCAATGGTTTTGCCGACCGCTTGTTGACCGATGCACAGGAAGATCTGGAAGAGGCCAGCGGCAGGGCAGGCGATGCGATCGCGGATGCAAAAAACCGCCGCGAGCAGCAGAACCAGCAGGTCGAGGCCGCCCTTGCCCAGTCCAAATCTGGCCAGCAGCGCAGCGAACAGTTGCAGGGCGAGGCCCTGGCGCAGGGGCAGAGCCGGACCGAGCAGGCCGAACAGCGTCGTCTCGATGCCCTGACCCGCGAGGCCGATGCCCGGCAGCGGCAGCAAGAGGGCGAGTCGAGCGCCAGCCAGGCCCAGGCCGCAGGCGAGCAGGCCAGCAGCCAGGCCAGCCAGCAGGCAACACAGGCCAGGCAGAATGCGGCAAGCCTGAAACAAAGCGGCGACAAGCCGAGCCATCAGGAAGCGAATAACGGCCAGAGCCCGATGGCGGCACCCCGGTTGCCGCAGGTCGGTGAGCTTGATGTGCCCAATGCCAGCGGTCTGTCGACCGACGCGTCGGCCAGCGCCCAGCCATCGGCCATTGATGCCGCCAATGGCTTGAGCGAACAGGAGCAGTCCGCCCTCGATGGCGCCCTGTCTGCGGTCAACCGCCTGCAGATCAATGCCGGCATGCGTCAACCTGTTGAGCGACCCGTTTCCCCGACCCCGACGGAGGTGAAGGGTGAAGAGCCAGCAGCAAGCGCTGCGGCCAAGCCGGTGCAACGACATGAGGTGTTTACCACCACGGCTGTTGATCTGACCGGTTTGAACGGCCCTCGCACTGGCAGCAAGTCCGTGCCCGACTTCAACAGTCACTTCGATACTGCCTCCATTGGCATCGAAAACGAGCTGACGGGGCTGGTGGTTGCCTTGCCAAAGAACTCGGCCCAGAAGTTCGGTTATGTGCACGATGCGGCCGGCAAGCCGCTGTTCATGTTGACCAAAGACATGAATCAGGGGGGGTATACCAATCCGGCCGAGATCACCGATGTCAAAGGGATCAGTCAGTGGCAGACCCACACCATAGAGCTGGTGACCTATCCGAGCGAGATACAGGACAGCCAGGCGGTTGAAGCGCGCAAAGAGGCCATGCTCTGGCTCGCCAGAGAGTTTACCCAGCACATCAGCCAGACCAATCACACCAAGCTGCCGGATCTGGTCAGCGAGGATGGTCGTTTCACGCTGGTCATCTCCAATGCCAACCACGTCATCGCCGCTGGCAATGGCGCCTCTCGTGACGGTCAGGGGCAGACCATCGGCATGACGCCGAGCGGTCAACAGGCGACCATGGCTGTGAGTGCGAAGGCGTTCGGTACCGGTTCGTCCCAGGAGATCCGTCTGCTGGAGTCGGCCCCCTGGTATCACGCCGAGTTGAAGGAGCTCTTCCTGTCAAACACGGCCAATGTGTCGTTGGAGGATGCGGCCACCGCGCAAAATGTCTTTGCCTATCTCACCTCCGTTTATGGCAAGACGGCCGACCTGGCACGGGAATATGGTCTCCATATCAATGACTGGGATCCTGTCTCGGAAGGGATCGCCCCCAATGCGCAGGGGCTGACAGATCCCAAGGTCAAGAATGCCTGGGAAATTCTGCCAAGAACCAAGCCCGTTGCCATGCTGGCATTGCTCAGCAGTCATGACAAAAAGGTCGTGTCGGATCAGATCCTGGCGACCCTGAAATCGGCCTACTCGCCGGGGTTGGCACAGAACATTTATGACTACTTCAAGGTCGGCGGCGAAGTCGCGGGTCACGGCATCAACAATGCCACTACGGGTGACAGCAAACATCCCGAACCGGCGATCCTGTTCGAGTTTCGTCAGGTACCCAACGAGCTGAGCCAGTTTGTGCCCAAGTCAGAATCAACCGCCAGGGTGGAGGTGAAAACCCTCGATCAGTTCGACCCGGTCAGCCGGCGCACCATAGTGGCGGCAGTCAACAACCTGGTCGAGCAGAGCGCAGATTTTGACGGCTGGTATCAGGCGTATCGGGAGAGCCAGGGGCTTCCCTCCGTCAAGAATGCCAAGAAGGTCGCATCGGCCAACCACAAGGCCGAATGGGTGATGGCCAACCATGCCGAGGCGTGGAGCCAGCTCACTGCTGAGCATCTCCAGGATGACGCTGCAGGTCTGCAAGCCCTGGGTGACAAGAAATCGGGAGGCGATGCTTCTCGCGTGTTGGATATCGATGCGGCACCGGTAGACAGGCAGCCGCTCAACCCTCTGACCCGTTTCCTCAACGACAACCTGTATGGCACCCGTGATGAGCGCCGCCAGGTGGGCGACATCACCCGGCAGTTGCTCGACCATGCGGTGAGCAAAGGGGAGGCTGCACAAGTGACCCTGCAAGGGGACGCCGGCCGCCTGTCCGGGTTCCTGCACAAGGGGACCGAACGGCAAGGGACGCAGGAGGATGGCAAGCCCGAGGTGGTGCTGTTCCTGCATGGCTCAGGCTCTTCTGCCGAGGAGCAGGCCGATGCCGTTCGCAGTCATTACCAGAAGCAGGGCATCGACATGTTGGCGGTCAACCTGCGTGGCTACGGTGCCAGCGATGGCGGCCCAAGCGAACAGGGGGTCTATCAGGATGCCCGCACCATGTTCCGCTATCTGGTGGAAGAGCGCGGTGTGGCGCCCGGCAAGATCCTGATCCACGGCTACTCCATGGGCGGCCCCATCGCCGCCGATCTGGCCCGTTATGCCGCCGAGCAGGGCAAGCCGGTGGGCGCCCTCTTGCTCGATCGCCCCATGCCCAGCATGAGCAAGGCGATCACTGCCCATGAGCTGCCCAATCCGGGCGGTCTGGTCGGGGCGATCGCCAAGGCGGTCAACGGCCGTTTCTCGGTAGAGAAAAACCTCGACGGCCTGCCCAAGAGCACGCCCATCATGCTGCTGACCGACAACGAAGGGCTCGGCAGCGAGGGTGAAAAGCTGCGGGCCAAGCTGGCCGTGGCCGGGTATCAGGTCAGCGGTGAACAGACCTTCTATGGCCATCTGGCCAGCAACCGCTTGATGGGCCAATATGCCGAGCAGATAGTCGGCGATCTGTTCAACCGCAAGAGTGGCATCGATTTTTCAACCATCTCTCGCCCGGATGAGCTGAAAAAAGCCGCCCAGGTATTTGCCAAGCCCATTGGCGAGTCTTATCAGGGGATCCTGGATCAGCTCACCGTGCTGCACAGTGTGACCGGGCAGGCGCAGGTGGAGGCCGCATTGCGGCTGAACAAGCTGATCGACGACTACCAGACCAGGCACGAAGGCTCCGGCAGAAACCCGGCGCTGACCCAGTTGCAGAGCCAGCTCAACGGCGGGCTCTATCGCGGTGAGCTGGCGTCGCTGCAAGCCGATGTCGCGACACTGGCCAAGCGTCGCCCCGATCTGGCAGCCCTCGTCATCGGCAAGGCTGCCGAAGAGGCGAATGGCAAGCACCCGGGTCTCACCCAGATGTTGCTGCGCTGGGTGGCACAAGATCCCTATCTGGCGGTCAAGGGGGGATACCAGGGGCAGGCGCCTGCGGATCTACCGTTTGATGCCAGCTTCCATGTCGCGCTTGGCGAGCAGTATGGCGAGCTGAAGACGTGGCTGGCAGATGCCCAGTCGAAGGGGCTGCTGAGCAAGGCCGTGCTGGACGAGACCGGCAAGGTGCTGCACCTGGGCTACTCCTATCAGGAGTTGCAGGACATGACAGGTGATCAGTCTGCCCAGATGACTGTCTACTTCATCAAGGAGGCAGCCAAGCAGGCGGCGCCCGGCTCCGAGCTCTCTGCCGAGATGATCATGCTGGACAAGTTTGCCGACCGCCGCTATCTCGGCGAGCTGGAGTCCCTCCGCATCGAGCAGGTTGAGAACATCTATCACAGCAGCAAGCAGACAGACGTGGCGGCCTGGGATGCCCGCTATGCCGGCAATGCCCTGCGGGATCTGAACGATCAGGTGGCGCAGGAGAGCACGCTGGCAGGACAGCTGTCACGCCTGCTGGAGAACCGCAACGGCCTGCTGATCGGTGAAACCCATGGCAGCGACGTGAATGGTCTGCGTTTCGTCAACGAGCAGATGGATGCCCTCAAGGCGCAGGGGGTGACCGTCATCGGTCTGGAGCACCTGCGCGGCGAGCTGGCGCAGCCGCTGATAGACCGCTATCTGGCGGGGGGAGACATGTCCCCCGAGCTGGCAACCATGCTGAAAACCAAGCATCTGGATCCCTCCCTGTTCGAGCGAGCGCGTGAGAAAGGGCTGCGGATTGTGGCGCTGGACGACGGCAGCACGGCAAGACCCGCGATTGCTGGGACTGAGCACGGCCTCATGTATCGCGCCGGGGCGGCCAACAACGTCGCCGTCGACGTGCTGGGCAAGTTGCCGGCTGGCGAGAAGTTCGTCGCCATCTACGGCAGCGCGCACCTGGCCTCCCACAAGGGGATCGAAGGCTTTGTGCCGGGCATTACCCACCGTCTGGGGCTGCCCGCCCTGAAGGTGGATGCGGACAACCGCTTCCGCCTGCAGGAGGATGACGCCAGCCAGCGGGTCGAGTACGGCGATGTCGCCAGGAAATGGACGCCGGTGGCGGGCCTGGACGGTGCGGATCAGCCGGTACGCAACCAGCAGGTTACCCAGTGGCAGCAGCCTGAGGTGACACCGGGCCGCCAGGGGGGCGAGACCCGCTTCGATGGCCAGATCATCATCCAGACCGAAGATGATCCGGTTGCCGCCAAAGCGGCGGCCAGTCTGGCGGGCAAGCACCCCGATCGCAGCCTGGTGGTGCAGCTGGATGCGGATGGCAACTATCGGGTGGTGTATGGCGATCCTGCTCAGCTGGCTGGCAATATTCGCTGGCAGGTGGTGGGTCACGGTCGTGACGGTGACGAGCAGAACAACAGCCGACTCAGTGGCTACAGTGCCGATGAGCTGGCCGGGCGTCTGCGCCGGTTCGGCGAGCGCCTGCAAGAGGCGGGTGTGGCGAGCAAGCCGAGCTACGTCAGCCTGGTGGGTTGCTCCCTGGTGAGCGACGACCAGCAGACAGGGTTTGCGAGCCGCTTCATCAAGGCATTGAAAAACGAGGGGATCAACGCCCAGGTATCGGCCCGCAGCAGCGAGGTGGCGGTCGATCTGGCTGGTCGCAAGCACACCCGTGGTGAAGATGATGTCTGGGCCCGCAAGGTGGCCGGCAACAAGGTGGTGCTGACCCTCAACGAAGCCGGCGAGCCTGTGGCGCACACCGAGTTGGTGCGCGGCGGCGTGGCCGAAGGGGATATCGATCTGGCCAACGTGGGCCGGGGTGACGGCGAGAGTCGCGCCCATGGCGCCATCGCCGACAATGACGAGACCTTCGTCGCCCCCGAAAAACAGCGCCAGTCTGAGTCTGCCGCTGGAAAGGCCGACAATGCCGTCAGCTACTCCGGCAACATTCAGGTCAACGTGGGGGATGGCGAGTTCACCGCCATCAACTGGGGTACCAGCAACCTGGGTGTCAAAGTGGGTACGGGGGGCATGAAGTCGCTGGCCTTCGGCGACAACAACGTCATGGTGCACATCGGGGATGGCGACAGCAAACACAGCCTCGACATCGCCGGTTACCGGGCGTTGGAGGGGGCCCAGCTGTTCGTGGGCCAACGCAACGTCAGCTTCAACCAGGGGCGCAGCAACGATCTCATCGTGATGCTGGAGAAATCCATCCCCACGCCGCCCATGGTCAACCCCTTTGGTGGGGCGGCCCGTATCGCCGGTGCCCTGCAGCAGATAGCCGGTGACGGCTCTCAGCCGAACTGGGTTGCCAGCCAGTGGGAGCAGTGGACCCTGGCCGGGGCCGACAAGTTCGTGGCGGACATGGCCGGGCTGGATCAGACCAGCAGCGTCAAGTACGGCTCGCTCACGATTCTGGACAGCGACCATGAGCGCAGCAGTCGCGGCCTCAAGAGCGATCTGGAAGCAACCCTCAACAAGGCGTTCAACCAGCACGTCTTGGGCGGCGGCCAGGGTGAAAAGGGGCCTCTGAGCCGGGCGGACAAGCTGCGCCAGGCCAACGAGAAGCTGGCGTTCAACTTCGCGGTTGCCGGGCAGGGGGCTGACATCCAGGTCACCACTGGCAACTGGAACTTTGTGTTTGGTGACAACATCCAGGCGATGCTGGACACCAACCTGGGCTCCCTGTTCGGGATCCTGACCCAGGAGTTCACCTCGACCGGGCAGGCCAAGACCACCTTTACCTTCACTCCGACCGATTTGCCGCGCCAGCTGCAAAACCGGCTGCTGGGACGACTGGCCGGGGTCGGTGCCGACACCACGCTGGCAGATATCTTCGGCGTGGATTACAACGCCCGGGGCCAGCTGGTGGCGCGCGATGGCGCGGCCATCGATGCACCTGCGCTGTTGCAGGAGATGCTGGGGGTCATCGCCGAATTTGGTGGCGATCAGCTCAAGAGCCTGACCGATCCTGCCAAGTGGCTCGACAGCCTCAAAGCCGGGCTGGATCTGGGCACAGATGCCCTCGGCGATTTTGCCCGCACCCACGGCTTGCAGGAGGCGGCCCCCGAAGAGGCCAAACCCGGTGAGGTGTCGGTGCAGCAGGGGGAAGGCCCAGCCAAGGCCGCTGCCCAGCCGGCCACCGCACAGGAGAAGGCGTTCGGTTTCAATGCCCTGAGCCTGCCCAACCTGTTTGCGGCCCTGTTCAACGGCGACAAGCAGGCGGAGCTCAAGACGCTGGCCAGCAACCTCAAGCAGAACCTGACGGCCGATCTGCTCAACATGAAGGAGCAGACCTTCGACTTCCTGCGCAACAGTGGTCACCTGCAGGGGGATGGCGACATGCACGTCTCCCTTGGCAACTACAACTTCAACTGGGGGGGAGACGGCAAGGATCTGGGGGCTTACCTCGGCGACAACAACAACTTCTGGGGTGGTCGCGGGGACGATGTCTTCTATGCCACCGGTACCTCCAACATCTTCACCGGCGGTGCCGGTCAGGACACTGGCATCATGATGGGACGGGAGAACATGATGTTTGGCGGGCAGGGTGACGATGTCGCCGTGCTGGCCGGCCGTGTCAACCGCGCCTTCATGGGCGAGGGCAACGATCAGGCCTTCATCTTCGGTGAAGAGGGGATAGTGGAAGGGGGCGCTGGCCAGGATTATCTGGTCACCTCCGGCAACTACAACCAGATCGATGCCGGCGCGGATCAGGACTTTGCGGTGACCATAGGCCATCACAACCAGATCCGGCTGGGTGAGGGGGATGACGTTGCCATTGTGTTCGGCAACCACAACCGCCTGCTGGCGGAGCATGGCAACAATCAGGTCAAGCTGATGGGTTATCACGCCAGCATCCGGGGTGGTGACGGCCGGGATCGGCTGATCGCCGACCGGGTCGCCAAGTTCAGCCAGCTTGATGGCGGGGACGGCGATGATCTGCTGGTGCTGGGGGGTTATCAGAACCGCTTCAGTGGCGGCACCGGCGTCGACAGCTTCGTGTTCAGTGGCGAGGTGATAGAGAACCTGGTGCAGGACATCGGCAAGGAGGACTTCATCGTCTTCAACGACGTCAGCTGGCGGGATCTCTGGTTCAAGCGCAGCGGCTACGACTTGCAACTGCTGGTTAACCGTCACACCGACGGGGCGAGCGAGCAGGGCAAGTTCGAGCAGCTGGGCAGCGCCACCTTCAGCAACTACTTTGCCGACAACCGGGCCCAACTGGTCATAGGTCTTGGCGAGCAGCAGGCAGAGGGCGAACGCGCCTACACTGCGCTCTCTCACCATGCGGTCGACAGCCTGATCCAGGCCATGAGCAGCTTCGCCCCCGAAGCGGGCGACATGGGACTGATCAATCGCCTCGACAGTCAGGCCAACAGCCTAGTGCAGTCTGCCTGGGGGGATGTGATACAGGGTCGGGCGCACGTTGCCTGATCGACCTGAAACCAACCCAATGACATGCAAAACCTGCTCTTCGGAGCAGGTTTTTTTTAATGAGAAAACGCTGTGGTCATCTTGCTTGCTGCCTCTGCTCCTTCTCCTGGAGAAGAGCTGGTGATGCGTGACCATAGATGCAAACATACCCGTCAGTTAGCATTATGTTCATTCTCTTGGCTGTCACGACCTAACTCGTCACCAAATATCAGCCAAGTGGTGATGAACAAGGCGGCAATAATTGGTCCCAAGACAAAACCATTGATGCCAAATACAATGATGCCGCCTAGCGTTGATAGCAGGATTAAATAATCAGGCATTTTTGTGTCTCTGCCAACCAATATGGGTCTAAGTATATTGTCAACCAAACCAATGACTAGCGCACCAAAGGTAGTAAGAATGACTGCATCAATGATATTGCCAGAGGCAAATAGATAAATTGCTACAGGCCCCCAAATCAAACCTGCGCCTACGACAGGGATCATGGATAGCAATGTCATCACAACACCCCATATAATGGGACCTTGAATGCCTAAAGCGGCAAAAATTCCTCCACCCAGCACCCCTTGTAACACTGCGACTGCAAAGTTACCCTTTATCGTTGCTCTGGCCACTTCGGAGAATTTGGCAAGCATCAGCCTTTCTCGATTGTTACCTAGTGGCAGGGCATCAATAATGCGTTCCACTAAATGCTGACCATCTCTTATCATGAAAAATGCGACATAAAGCATGACACAAATATCAAGAACAAATGTGAATGCTCCTTGCCCTACAGTGAGTGCATGTTGTGCTATGTAGCGAGTTATAAAAACGGCAGCATTGGTTAACTGGTTTCTTACTTCATCATAGTCTATCCCCAGCGAGCTCATAATGTTTTGTAATGCAGGAAAGGACGACTTGATGGTATCCAGATACTCACCAAAGTTTATTTTTCCATCTTGCATTGTTTGATAAAGACTATTGATTTCGTTAACAAACGACCAGCCGATAAAAAGTACGGGTACGACAAGCCCAATGACACACAGGAGAAGGGTTAGCAGCGATGCCCAATTTTTTCCTAGTTTAAGTTTTTTACTGATTATCTCTTTTATTGGCAAGAACATCACGCCAATGATACAGGCCCAAAAGATAGCAGAAAAAAATGGTAGTAACATCCATACAAAAAAGCCACTAATAATGGCAAGTGTAAGTATGAATGATCTGTTTTCTAGTGATGCAATCATTTATGAATCCCTATTATTGCAAGCTAAAGACGAGCAGTAACGTACCTAAAGCTAAACGATAAGCAACAAATGGCAGCATACCTACACTCTCTATTACTTTCAAAAAATAATGAATGCAAAGATATGCTGAAACAAAACTTATCATAATGCCAATCAATAGCTCCCCCATTTCTATTTGGATTGGACTCATCAATAGCTGCCATCCTAAATACAAACCAGCAAGTGTAATTATTGGAATTGATAAGAGAAATGAAAATGTAGCAGCTGTTCTACGGTCAAAGCCCAGTAATAACGCCATTGTCATGGTAATTCCAGAACGGGATGTGCCTGGTATCAAGGCAACTGATTGTGCTAAACCAATCTTCAGTGCATCCTTGATGCTAATATCCTTTGTTTCTTTAGATAAAGTAGACTTACGATCCGCGTACCATAGCAGTAATCCGAAAATAATCGTGGTTATTGATATCACCAGAGTGGAGCGCGCACTGCTTTCAATCACCCCCTTTCCTAAAAGACCAATGAGTGCAGCCGGAATGGTTGCTAAAATTAATAGCCAGGCAAGACGGCCTTGCTCCGTTTTCTTGCCGGTCAATGACAGTCGCCAGCCAAGCAGGATGGCACTAATGTCGGTGCGAAAATAAATTACAACCGCAGACAGAGTACCCACATGCACCGCGACATCAAATGCCAACCCTTGATCTTGCCATCCGAAAATTTTGGCTGGCAATATTAAGTGAGCTGAACTGGAGATAGGTAGAAACTCTGTTAGCCCTTGAATCAAGGCAAGAAATGCTGATTGTAAAAAGTCCATTATATAAATATACCTCTATTTTTATGGCAAAATTTATCACTCTTCCCGCATGAATGCCAAGGCAACTTTTCTTGAAACAACCCATATTGTTCATGTTACATTCATATAGTGCCTGGGGGCGCTTCAGGGCAATCGGCACCCTCAATTAAACAAAAATTAAAAAAATAATATAAATCAAAGCAACCCATTGAAATAAAGGTGTTTTTTGCTCTGCTGGGTACTTAAATACCCATTGCATTTTGGCCCTGAAAGTCGTTAAAATCTTGTCAATTCAAACCATGCAAGGTCAATTTCAGTTTTATGAGTTTACTTATAGCATTTGCTGTATTGTCTATTGGTGTTTCCTTTATATGCTCCATCTTGGAGGCAGCACTCCTCTCGATCACCCCTAGTTACATAGCCCAACTGAAGCTATCAAATCCCAAGCTCTATGAGCGTATGCGCCTGTTAAAGGATAGGATAGATCAGCCATTGGCTGCGATTTTGACTCTTAATACAGTTGCTCACACCGTTGGCGCCACAGGCGTTGGTGCTCAAGTGACGATTGTCTTTGGGGATGGCTATCTGGGGATCGCATCTGCTGTTATGACTGTGTTGATTCTTGTGCTATCAGAAATAATGCCTAAGTCCATTGGTGCTCGCCATTGGCGCGCATTGGCGCCGGTATTGCCTGGATTGTTGAATGGGATGATTTTCTTGCTGAAACCCTTTATCTGGGTTTCTGATCAGATTATGAAAGTGTTTGGTGGTCACACCCCGGAACATGACATACGACAAGAGATCAAGGCGCTTTCTATTCTTGGTCGTGAGCTGAATAAACTTGATGAAGATGAGCAGCGTACTATTGCAAATATCCTGGACCTTCATGAAACCAGTGTACGGGACATTATGACTCCGCGCACTGTGTGCCAGATTGTTACTCCAGAGATGACAGTTGCTGATTTTGCCAATCATGCTCATGCCAGTCGCTTTTCTCGTTATCCTGTGATTGATAAAGATGAAAATCCGTTGGGATTGGTATTCCGTTATGATGTGATAAATGCAGACCACACAGAGACGGTATCAAGTCTAATGAAGCCGGTCACGATCGTGACCGACAAGGTCAATGTGGAAAGCGTCATGAGTCAGTTTATGCAAGAGAGACAGCACATGTTTCTTGTATATGACGAATACGGTACCTGGCTGGGATTGGTTACTATGGAAGATGTCATCGAAACTATTATTGGCAAGCCAATTATGGATGAAACCGATGAAATCCCCAACATGAGACGGTTTGCCAAGCGTCGCTGGCAACACAGAATGAAGAATATCACGGAAGATTAATGGTTTTTTGAAAGCCCAGAATATCTCACCAACTTGTATCATTTCATAGGTTATATGTTTTTTATGGAAAGAGTTTTTGAAAAACTGATGTATTCTTCACGTTGGATCATGGCACCGATTTACCTTGGTTTGAGTTTGGTGTTGCTGGCATTGGGTGTGAAATTTTTTCAGGAAATATTACACGTTCTGCCAAATATTTTGGAAATCCGTGAAGTTGACCTTGTGCTGGTGACCTTGTCGCTTATTGATATCGCATTGGTAGGCGGATTGATCGTAATGGTCATGTTCTCAGGATATGAAAACTTTGTTTCTCGACTGGATGTTGGTGACAGTGATGACAAGTTGGGATGGCTTGGGAAACTGGATGCTGGCTCCCTGAAAAACAAGGTTGCCGCCTCTATTGTGGCCATATCATCTATTCATCTTTTGAAGGTGTTCATGAATACCGAGAACATTCCAAATGATAAAATTAAATGGTATTTACTTATTCATATTACCTTTGTGTTGTCAGCATTTGCCATGGGGTACTTGGATAAAATAACCCGAGGAAAATAATGGTTGCTGCTGGGGGGATGAGATTTTGCACCCTTGTCGGGCCTGTTTTTGATCACTCATAGTTGGCTCGAGTGGATAAACAAAAAGCCAGTCAGGGTCACTGACTGGCTTTTTTATTGGCGCCTGCCGGGCAGGTGCCATCACGGACTGCGGACTTAGTCTATCAGGCTGGCCCAGAGGTCGTATTCGTCCGCTTCATCGATGCGGACCTTGACCAGATCGCCGGGCTTCAGATCGGTTTCACCATTCAGGTAGACCAGACCGTCAATCTCGGGGGCATCGGCGAAGGAGCGGCCGGTGGCACCCTCTTCGTCCACCTCGTCGATCAGCACCGTCATCTCTTTGCCGACCCGGCGAGCCAGCTTGCGGATGGAGACCTGCTGCTGCAGCTCCATGAAACGCTGGAAGCGCTCTTCCTGAACCTCTTCCGGTACCGGATCCGGCAGCTCGTTGGCTTTGGCGCCTTCGACCGGGCTGTATTTGAAGCAGCCGACCCTGTCCAGCTCCGCCTTGTCGATGAAGTCCAGCAGCATCTGGAACTCTTCTTCGGTCTCGCCAGGGAAGCCGACGATGAAGGTGGAGCGCAGGGTGATCTCGGGGCAGATCTCGCGCCACTTCTGGATCCGCTCCAAGGTGCGCTCAACGGTACCCGGGCGCTTCATCAACTTGAGGATGCGCGGGCTGGCGTGTTGCAACGGTATGTCGAGGTAGGGCAGCACCTTGCCATCGCGCATCAGCGGTATGACGTCATCCACGTGCGGGTAGGGGTAGACATAGTGCAGGCGTACCCAGATGTCGAGCTTGGCCAGCTCCTCGCACAGGGCGACCATGCTGGTCTTGACCGGCATGCCGTCGTAGAAACCGGTGCGGTGCTTGACGTCGACGCCGTAGGCGGAGGTGTCCTGGGAGATCACCAGTATCTCTTTGACGCCGGCTTCTTTAAGGCGCTTGGCCTCTGCCAGCACCTCGCCGATGGGGCGGCTCACCAGATCCCCGCGCATGGAGGGGATGATGCAGAAGGTGCAGCGGTGGTTGCAGCCTTCGGAAATCTTCAGATAGGCGTAGTGGCGTGGAGTCAGTTTGACGCCGTGGGCCGGCACCAGGCTGGTGAAGGGGTTATGGGTCGGTTTGGCCACGTATTTGTGGACGTGGCCCAGCACCTCTTCATAGGCGTGGGGGCCAGTGATCTCGAGCACCTTGGGGTGGATCTCGCGGATCTGGTTCTCTTTGGCGCCAAGGCAGCCGGTGACGATCACCTTGCCGTTTTCGGCGAGGGCTTCGCCGATCGCTTCCAGCGACTCTTGCACCGCGCTGTCGATAAAGCCGCAGGTGTTGACCACCACCAGCTCCGCATCGTCATAGCTGGGCACCACATCGTACCCTTCGGTACGCAGCTGGGTCAGGATGCGCTCGGAATCGACTAGGTTTTTGGGGCAACCCAAGGAGACGAATCCTACTTTGGGGGCCTGTTTTGTGTTGGACATCGCTCAATCACTCTTAGGTGGCTCTCTTATAAGGGCGCGGATTTTACCGGAATGGCTAACCAAAAACTATACAGCCAGCACGGTAGAACGGAACAATATCTCTGGCAGAGGCAGATTCCCCTATACAGTACCCAAGTACTGCGCCAGCCAGGCTACCCCTTTTGGGTACGTCTCGGCAGGGCCAGCCGAATCGTCGACCCGCTCACATCTTGTTGAGTTTTCAGTTAACGAGATGGGGGGCTGCTGATGGGCGTCACTATACTCCCAACAGGCACACCAGCAGGGAGGACGGGATGGAAAGCTCATTTGGCGAGAGAATGCAGCATGTGCATGCCACGCTCAGGCAGCGCTTTGACAAGTTGAGCCGGGTGGCCATCGCTATCTATGACCCGCATACGGACAGGCTCAAGACCTTTGCCCACAGCACAGAGGGGAGCTCTCCTCTGGTGCAGTACGAGGTCAAACTGAGCGAGGTGCCCTCCCTGCGCTATCTGGCGGAACATAAACAGCCCAGGGTGCTCGACAGTCTGGACTCCCTGCTGGGGTCGAGCTCGGAGCACAGCCGCAAGCTGCTGGCGGCGGGGTATGAGTCCAGCTACACGGAGCCGCTGCTGTTCAACAGCAAGTTGTTCGGTTTTCTGTTTTGCGATGCCAGGGAGCCCGGTTATTTCGATGCACCCATTCGCACCGAGCTGGCGACCTATGCCCAGATGCTGGCAGCCATCATAGCCGTTGAGTTTTTCTCCATTCAGACCCTGAGTGGCGCCCTCACCACGGCGCGGGAGTTCAGCCGTTATCGGGATGAGGAGACCGCCAACCACCTGCGCCGGATGTCGGCCTACTCCCGGCTGATCGCCCGCTCTGTGGCGACGCGCCATTCGCTGAGTGACGAGGAGGTGGAGTTTATCTACCTCTTCTCCGAGCTGCACGACATCGGCAAGATTGCGGTGCCCGATGCCATTCTGCTCAAGCCGGGCAAGCTGACACCTGAGGAGTTCGAAATCATGAAGATCCACCCCGGCAAGGGGCGGGAGATGATTGCCCTGATGATCAGCGAGTTTGGCCTCGATGGCATTCATCACACCGACATGTTGAAAAACATCATCGCCTGCCATCATGAGCGTTTTGACGGCACAGGTTATCCACAAGGGCTGGTGGGGGAAGACATTGCTCTGGAAGCCCGCATCGTTGCGGTGGCGGATGTGTTCGATGCCCTTACCAGCGAGCGTCCTTACAAACAGGCCTGGACGTTCGAGGCGGCTTTTCTCTACCTCGAAGATCATGCCGGCAGCCAGTTTGACCCCGTCTGTGTGGAAGCTGCGCTTCGCAACAAGGAGGCGTTTCGCACCATACATCAGCAGTATCAGGAGCCCGCAAACAGCCCGGTCGGCAGCGATCTTTCGAGACCTGGCCGCGGTTCAAGCCACTGATGTCAGTAATTTGCCCCAGTCTCGCCGGTTCTCACATTTCTTATTTGGGCCCTGGTTCGCTTATCTGGTAAAGGTGATCGGCGCAGGCGCTCGCGCAGCCACAGGGACGCACCGCTTTATCCGCGCGCTTTTGCGCCAGCCTGTACTGGCGCCACCAGAGCAGGCAGCCCATGGCGACGATCAGCACAAAGGCGGCCAGTATGGTGATCAGCAGCAGTGACATGAGTTTGCCTCCTTGGTGTTGTGGCACCCTGTGTTCCCTTCGCCGCAGCAGCCTCCCTGACAAGGGGGACGCTCAGCGCCGTCATGGCCATCGCGTTTGATGGCGTGGATGACGGGTTTGCCAGCATGGCGCTGTGACCTGCGGCCCTGGCTTGGCTCGGTCAGAGGTTGCAAATTGCCTTCAGCCAGCAGTGCCGGCCACGGCAGTCGCGCCGAGCGACACTGCACCACCTGCATGCCGCCGGTCAACAAGCGTCCCAGCATCCGCTCACCGATATTGCGTACTACTACCTGGTTGACCTGATGAGCCTTGAGGGTGACCAGCAGCGCCTGTTTGCCGCCACAACCCTCACCGGCTGCCGGGTTGGGCAGGGTGGCGAGCACAGTGCCCTCGGGGCTGACTATTTGCAGCTGTTCGGCGCGGGTAAAGTGACTGGCCAGTTGGCCCCGGGTCAGCATGACGGCGCGGTTGGCTGCTGGCGCCATCATCAGGCCATGTTCTGTATTCATAGGGATATGTCTCCACTGGTATCGGGGTCGCTCGCCTGCATCATCAAGGCTTTGCCCTGGCTCAGACAGTCCACCACCTTGTAGCGGGCTTTTTTAAGGATGTTGGCCAGGGTCTGACGAGAGACCCCCATCACGACGGCGGCCTCCTGTTGCTGCATGCCTTCCAGGTCCACCAGGCGCAGTGCCTCGAATTCGTCGGCAGCGAGGGCGACCTGTTCCAGCTGGTGCATGGGGCGGCCATTGGGTTTGAAGCAACTGTTGGCGGGGCGGCCACAGATCTGGCGGGCAATCTTGGGTCTGGGCATAAGCACTCCTATTTGGCATATGCCACTTATACGCCGGACAATCAGGGTATGCAAATGAATAAAACATGTGTTTTCATTGCATATCAGGGATGAAGGCCCTGTTACAGTGCGCTGGTCGCAAGATGGTTGGGTCTGGCTGTGCAACGATTCGTGCTCGTTCCCGGGAGGGACGAGCTGCTTGTCTCACGCATGTTAATCGTACGTATCTTGCTGAAATAATGAGTTATTGATGAAAATTCAAGGTGAATGACATGAACAAGGCGATGGCCACCAAGGTGTTTGAATCCCTCTCCTCCGGTATTCGGCTCGATGTCTGGCGTCTGCTGGTGAAAGCGGGCCTGGAGGGACGAGTGGCCGGGGAGCTTTCCAGCAGTCTCGATATCGCCCCCAACACGCTGTCATTTCACCTCAAGGCCATGTTGCACGCCGGCTTGCTGTCGGTGGAGCAAGAGGGTCGCTTCCTGCGTTATCGCGCCAACATCCCTCTCATGCTGGCATTGATAGGCTACCTTACGGAGGAGTGCTGCGCCGGTCACCCCGAGGCATGCGGCATGATGCGTGCCGAGTCCAGTTGTTCCCCTCATGTTCTGCCTGCCAACGCCTGCTGCGACAAAGGATAACGCCAGCGCCGTCATGGGGGAACTGACCCTTTCAACCAGGCTTGCCGGGCATCGCGGATACCGGATTGGGTGCTCAGGTGTTCATATGAGGTCAGGCCGTGCGTCATCCACTGACTGGTGTTGTGGGCCTCACACTTATCCGGCGGTCCCTTATTCTGCTACTGTGAGGGTCAGCTCATCACAGATGGTGGAGAACCCATGAAGATTCGATTCTTGGTATTGGCAACGACATTGGCGCTGGCCTCGACCCCCATCCTGGCCGATTGGGCCAAGGTAAAGGAGGCCGCCGCCGACCTCGGCACGGCTGTGAGCGACACCAGCAAGGAGGCGTGGCGGAGCGTGACCGATTTCTCCAAGGCGACCTGGGCGTCTGTCTCCCAGTGGGGGGCGGAGGCGTTCAATATTGCAGGGGCCTGGACCGACAAGAGCATAGCAACCGGCAAGGAGTGGCTGGTGGTAGCCGACAAGAAGCTCGACGAGATGCGTGAGCCCAAGACGGCGTCAGAAGCGCGACTCGCCCTCGATACCATGGCCGACACAGCCCTGGTGAGGCTGTTCAACGAACAACCCTCAGCCAAGTTGCTGTTTGACCAGGCGTATGGCTATGCGGTGTTCGATTCACGCAAGTTCTCCCTGATGTTGCAAACCAATCAGGGGGCTGGGGTGGCGATCAATCGCGGCAGCGACCAGCACACCTACATGAAAATGCTGGGCGCTGGCCTCTCGGCCGGCCTTGGCGGCAAGTTCTACCAGCAGGTGATCCTGTTTGAAGACAAGGCCAGGTTCGATGCCTTCGTGACCAAGGGCTGGGAGGCGACCTCAGAGGTGGGGGCGGTAGCGGGCAAGGAGAGCGCCGGGCTCACCGCCAAGTACAATGGCGGCATGGCCATCTATCAGATCGGCGAGACGGGGCTGCTGCTCGATGCCAGCATCTCGGGATCCAAGTACTGGGTGGACAAGGATCTGACTGAAAAAAGCCGATAATCGAGTCGTTATCAGCTGGTCACAGCAGGTAATGGTTTTGCCATGACCTATTCATGAAGGCCCGCATAGTGGGCCTTTTTCCGCTCTCTGGATTAGAGGGCCTGATAGACCCGTTTGCCTTTGAACATGGTCCACAGCACTTTGGTCTCCTTGATCTGTTCGCTCGCCACCTGCTCCAGATTGCGATCCAGCAATACCAGATCAGCACTCTTGCCTACGCTGATCGATCCTGTCTGTTTCTCCTGTCCAATCACCTTGGCGGCGTTGAGCGTGTAAGCCTGCAAGATAGCCTGGCGGCTGATCTGCTCGCTGGCGGGGGGCAGCAAGCCAAGTTCGCCCTGGCGGGTGATCGCGGTATATATCGCAAGGAAGGGGTTGGGGCTGGATACCGGCCAGTCACTGGCACCGGCGAGAATGGCGCCGCTTTGCAGCAGGCTGCCTGCCGGATAGAGACGGGACAGCAGGGCAGGGGGCACTTTCCCCTCCAGCAGCATGGTGGTCGCCACGTTTTTCCCGGCCCACAACAGTTGCATTGAGGCGGCCACATTGAGTGGTTTGAAGCGGGCAATGCTGGCCGGGCTCACCACTTCCAGATGGGTGATGCTGTGCAGCAGGTGGCGATCTTCATTGTGGGCCCGTGCATAGGCGATGGCATCGAGGGATTCACGGACGGCGCGATCGCCGATGGCGTGGAAATGAGCGATCAGTTGATGGGCGTCCGCCGTGCGGATCAGCTCGTTGAAGCGCTGCTTGTCCAGATCGTCTTTGCCGCTGTAACCGGGGCGGTTGAGATAAGGCTCGCTCAACTTGGCTGTCTGGGATGGAAACTCGATGACTCCATCTTGCAGGATCTTGATCCCCACCAGTTTGACATCTGGGGCATCTTGGAACTGCCGCTGGAGCGCCAGGACGTCATCAATGATGGCGGGCGATGCGTGGATCCCCACCAGTGCCAGCGCGGATACATGCCCGGTCAGCTTGCCTTCCCGGGAGAGCATGCTGTATGCCGGCAACAGGCCGGTGTCACGGCGATCCGGCTCGGCGTTGAAGATGGGCGCGAGGGGGCGAATATTGCTGATAGGGTCCATCCAGGCGGTAATGCCCACCTGATTAAGTTGCTTGGCAGCAGTCATGATGGCATTGGCAATCGTCTCGTCGCTGACGGGGGGCAGCGCCTTGAGGATGGCATCCCAGCCGCCTTCCGAGGCAAAGCCATTCAGCTTGCCGGATGGGGTGAGGTCAAAATTGCCTTTCAATGGGGCATAGCGACCGGCAAGGGACTCGCCATCAATGCCTGCTTTGCGCAGCATGGCCTGATTGGCCCAACCTGTGTGGGCATCCGATCCGGCCAACACTACGGGGATTTGCCGGTATTGCGGGCCATTGAACACCTGATCGAGCAGGGGTAACTGATGCCAGTAATCGAGCGAGACATTGCTGTATAGCTGCACGTCACCGAGTGTCAGACGGGGGTCATCCTGGCTGCTGGTCAGAAATTGTTGCAGTTGCTTAACCTGACTCATGGCATCGGGAAAGTTAACCGTCATGGCCTGAAATCCGGCAAAGGCCGCATGCACATGACTGTCGATGAGTCCCGGCATCAGATACTTTCCTTTCAGATCAATCTGGTTGGCATGGCTGCCGAGCCGGGCACTGACCTCCTGGTAACTGCCGACCGCCACGATCTTTTTACCTTCAATACCGACCGCCTCCGGGTGAGGGTTCGCCGGATCGCCGCTGTAGATGGTGCCGCCAAAGATCAGGGTCTGGCTCTGTGACTGGGCATTGGCTGCCATCGGAAGGCTCACCAGCAGGCTGGCAAGAAACAGCGTTTTGACATTCATGGGCATGACTCCGTCGCTTCGGCGCCCGAAGGCACCGAAGAGGGTGAATGGAAATGGGGTATCGGCTTATGGGTTGATAAGCGGGATACAGATATCAAACACGTAATGATCCCGGTCGGGGTCAGTGCCCGCATGGTATTGCTCGTAACACGGACGGTCGTCGCAGCTCAGCCCTTTGCTCACCAGCCAGCCAAACGCCATCTCCCAAGTGGTGACCAGTTGATCGCCGCGAGCGATAAACTGGCATACCGCATAGGGGCCAGCGGCGATGGTCTGGGTGGTTAACTGGCGCCCTGCGTGGATCTCGGGATCCAGCTCAATGCAGACGTCAGTACGGCAGCGCGTCTCATCGGTGATGTCAGGAATATCCCAATAGAGACTCAAGGTGCCTGCCGGTGTCATCGCCTCGTCTGACGCGAACAGTGCGAGTAAATCCCGATGGGCTTGCTCGCAGGTCTCCTTGCCATAAGGACCCATGCGGCGCATGTATGCAACGCGCCGGGCGGGCATCTGCTTGACGCTCGCCCCCTGCAGCAGACCCTGGTGTTCAGTGACCGGGTGCATGACCAGGCCATCATAGGTTTCAAAGGGAAGGGGATCGTTTCCAATCTTGCTTTTCCAGTTTCCCCCTTGTTGCTGGCGGTATTCCGAGGGGCTCATGGCGAAGTGCAGGCGAAAGGCTTTGGCGAAATTCTGGGAGCTGGAGAACCCGGCTGCGATCGCAAGGGTGGTGATATCGCTCTGCGGTGCGGCCAGCAAGCGACGGGCCGCACGTTCCATGCGCAGGCGCCGGGTAAAGCCGGCGATAGTCTCTCCGACCATCGTCTTGAAAATACGGTGAAAGTGAAAGGTGGAGATGGCGGCCGCCGTTGCGACCTCATCCAGACTGGGATTGTCATCCAGATGCTGGCTTATGTAGTCCATCGCCTTGAACACAGGTTTGCGATAATCCAGAGATGACTCCTTGCCAACCATCAAAAGTGGGCGTCAACACCGGATTTAATCAGAGCCATCAGTCCTTGTCGAATCCGCCCGCTCTGGTCTGGCCACGCATCCTCACGCCACTCCTAACGCATTGGCACTCTAATTGCTTGTTGGATGCCAGCGTCAATGATTTGTCTGGGGATGAGATATGGAAATTAGTGCAAGCAGCCTGATGCAAGAGATGCAGGCTCTCAAGGTTGAAGCTGGCGCCACGCCGCTGACTCAGCCCGGTCGTCAGGTCACCTCTGACTTTGGTCAGTTGCTGCAGCAGGCGCTCGGCAACGTCAACGAACTGCAAGGCGCCGCCAATGATCTGCGCACCCGTTTCGATATGGGTGACAAGTCAGTGGATCTGTCCGATGTGATGATCGCCGGCCAGAAATCCTCTATCGCCTTCGAGGCAACGGTGCAGGTGCGCAACAAGATGGTCGATGCCTACAAGACCATCATGAACATGCCGGTATAAGAGATTACTGAATATCATGCACATGTCAGCAATAAGGACATAAATCGTGGCTACTGACCAAAATGGCGAACTGCTGATCAACGAGGAGAGCTCCGCTGCCCTCGATGAGAACGAGCAAAAGAGTTCAGCTCTCGGCTTCCTGTCCAACACGGATGTGCTGCGGCAAATTACCCTGATCCTGGGGCTGGCCATCTGTCTGGCGATCGCCGTTTTCATCCTGTTGTGGGGCAAGGAGCCGGACATGCGTCCCCTTGGCACCTATAGCACCCAGGAGCTGGTCAAGACCCTTGACTACCTTGACGCCCAGAAGATCCCCTATGAGGTGGATGGCAAGAGCGTGCTGGTCAGCGCCGAAAAATATGCCGATATCCGCCTGCGCCTGACCCGCGCCGGCCTTGCCACCAATACCGATGCCAGCAACGATGGCGAGTCCATCCTGCTCAAGGATTCCAGCTTTGGCGTCAGCCAGCGGATGGAGACGGAGCGCCTCAAGTTAAGCCGCGAGCGCCAGCTGGCGAGCGCCATCGAGCAGTTCCAGAACGTGGCCAAGGCCCAGGTGCTGCTGGCCATTCCCAAGGACAACGTATTTGCCCGCAACGAGCGCAAACCCAGTGCGACCGTGGTGCTGAGCCTCAAGGGCAATGCCCTTGGTCAGGGGGAAGTGGATTCCATCGTCGACATGGTCGCCTCCGCCGTACATGGCCTGGAGCCGACCCGTGTCACTGTGACCGATCAGAACGGTCGCCTGCTCAATTCCGGTTCGCAAGATCCTGTCTCTGCCCAGACCCGCAAGGAGTTTGCGATGCAGCAGAAGCAGGAAGTGGAATACAAACAAAAAATTGACGCCATCCTGATACCCGTACTGGGCGCCGACAATTATACGGCGGAGGTTGACCTCTCTCTTGACTTCTCCCAGCAGGAGCAGACACGCAAGACCTATAACCCGGACCTGCCAGCCGTGCGTTCCGAGATGACGCTGGAAGAGAACAGTGCCAGCGGCAGCAACGGCGGTGTGCCGGGTGCTCTCACCAATCAGCCACCCGCAGCCTCGAATATTCCCGAGGAAGCCGCAGGCGGGGATGGCGGAGCCGCCTCTTCCTCCGGTCGTTCCCGCAAGGAAGCAACCCGCAACTTCGAACTGGATACCACCGTCAGTCATATTCGTCGCCAGATGGGGGGCATTCGCCGCATGACAGTCTCGGTAGCCGTGGATTACAAGTCCATCGCCGGTGCCGATGGCGCCGTCACCCGTGAGGCCCGTTCCCAGGCCGAACTCGATACCCTGCGTCGTCTGTTGAGCGGCGGGCTTGGCTTTGATGTGACCCGCGGTGATACTCTGGAAGTGGTCGCCATTCCGTTCAACCGGCCCGAGCTTGAAAATGTGGCCGACGCGCCCATCTACGAGCAACCCTGGTTCTGGCGTGCGGTGCGCATAGCAGCGTCAGTGCTGGTGATTATCGTATTGATTGTCACAGTGGTACGCCCCATGCTCAAGCGTCTGCTTTACCCGGATGCACGACCGGAAGGGGACCTGGATCTGGACAACAGCATAGTGCTGGGTGGGGATGACGAGCTCAGTCTGCTGGCCGCTCAGGCCGAGTCCGAGCCGGTATTCGGGGTACGTGACGGCCATTTGAAACTGCCGGATCTGCACCGTGACGAGGATTTGCTCAAGGCGGTACGTGCGCTGGTGGCGAACGAACCGGATCTGGCCGCACAGGTCATTAAAGAATGGGTAAGCAACAAAGATGCCTGAAGAAATTAAGACCCAAGTCACCGGTAATGACATTACCGAGGGACAGCGCCTGATCCTGGATCAGATGAGCGGGATGGAGATGGCGGCCGTATTGATGCTGAGCCTCAATGAAGAGGATGCTGCCCAGATCTTCCGTCACCTCGAGCCCAAGCAGGTACAGCGACTCGGTATGTCGATGGCCTCTATGTCTGACTTCAGCCACGATCGGGTGGCGGCGGTGCATCGTCAATTCATCGACGATATCCAGAAGTACACCAACATCGGCATCGGCAGCGAAGACTTCGTGCGCAAGGCGCTGGTGGCGGCACTTGGCGAAGACAAAGCCAGCAACCTGGTGGATCAAATCATATTGGGTTCAGGCTCCCGCGGCCTCGACTCCCTCAAGTGGATGGATGCACGCCAGGTGGCCAGCATCATCCTGAACGAACACCCGCAGATCCAGACAATCGTATTGTCCTATCTGGAGCCTGAGCAGTCGGCCGAGATCCTGAGCCAGTTCCCGGAGCAGGTGCGCCTGGATCTGGTGATGCGGATCGCCAACCTGGAAGAGGTGCAACCGGCGGCGTTGCAAGAGTTGAACGACATCATGGAGAAACAGTTCGCCGGTGCGGCGGGTGCCCAGGCAGCCAAGATGGGCGGCCTGAAGGCGGCAGCCAACATCATGAACTACCTGGATACCAACATCGAAGGCCAGCTAATGGACTCCATCCGCGAGTCGGACGAAGAGATGAGCCAGCAGATCCAGGATTTGATGTTCGTGTTCGAGAACCTCATCGATGTGGACGACCGCGGCATTCAGACCATGCTGCGGGAAGTGCCGGGCGAGCTGCTGCAACGGGCGCTCAAGGGCTCGGACGATCAGATGCGCGAGAAGATTTTCAAGAACATGTCCAAGCGGGCTGCCGAGATGTTGGCGGACGATCTGGAGGCCATGGGGCCAATCCGGGTCTCCGAGGTGGAAGCTGCCCAGAAAGAGATCCTCTCCATCGCCCGCCGTCTGGCGGATGCAGGCGAGATCATGCTGGGTGCCGGTGGTGGCGAGGAGTTCCTCTAAACCATGAACCATCAAGTGTTCGGTTTCGTTGGCCCGTATCTGACCGTGGCGAGGGGCGCATTTAAAGCATGAACAACAAGCTGCGTGGTTATGTTCGCCCTGACGGGGATGATACCCGGGTCGAGGCATGGGGTTGGCCGGAGATGGAAGTCGAGGCTGCGGTCGAGACCAATGCACTGGGTTATTCTCCCGACTGGTATCAGCAGGAAGAAGAAGTGCCGGTGGAAGAACCGGTTCCCGAACCCACCCCCAGCATAACGGCAGAAGAGCTGGAAGCCATCCGCCAGGCCGCCTGGGATGAAGGCATGGCCGAAGGTCAGGCCACCGGATTCGCCAAGGGACTGGAGGAGGGCAAGCTGGAAGGCTTGCAACAAGGCCACCAGGCCGGGCTCGAGCAGGGCAAGGAGGAGGGGCTGGCTCTGGCCCGCGAGCAGGTGGAACAGCAGATGGCCCATTGGCAGTCGCTGATCGACCGCCTTGCCAATCCTCTCCATGAGCTGGATCAGGCGGTGGAGCAGCAGCTCATCTCGCTGGTGATGCAACTGGCCCGCACCCTCATGCGGCATGAGGCAGAGACTTCGCCCCGTATCCTGCTGGAAGCGCTCAAGCAGGGGCTGGCCTTGTTGCCTGCCGCCGAGCAGGGCGTCACCCTGATGCTGCATCCCGATGACATTGCCCGGGTCGAGCAGGCGTTCGGGGTGGAAGAGTGCGCCAAGCGTCACTGGCGGTTGCAAAGCGATCCCACTCTCTCCCCCGGTGATCTGCAACTGGCGAACGAGCTTTCCAGCGTCGATTTGACCCTGCAGGGGCGTATCGATCAGCTGCTGCGCAGCTTCTTGCGAGACAATGCGTCTCGGGACTTGCCGAATAATTGACACCGGGCTGGCGCTAGCGGGCCCGGTTGACTTTTTCTCTCTCAGGAGGCCAGATGAGCGGCTCGTTACTCACTCGGTTGCAAGGGTATCGGGTCCGCGATACCGCGCCCAAGCCGCCCGTCGCCGGTAAATTGACCCGGGTGGTGGGACTCACGCTGGAGGCCATTGGCTGCCGCGCGGCCATCGGCGCCCTCTGTCGCATCGATACCCAGGATGGCGAGTTGGAGGCCGAGGTGGTGGGCTTTTCCGGCGACCGCCTGTTCCTGATGCCAAGTGAACAGCTCAAGGGAGTCATTCCTGGCGCCCGTGTGGTGCCCATGACCGAAGAGCACGGCATTCCGGTCGGCATGAACCTGCTCGGGCGGGTCATCGACGGCATAGGCCAGCCGCTGGACGGGCTTGGTCCCATCCTCTCGTCCCAGACGGTGCAATTTGCCCAGCACCGTATCAACCCGCTCTCCCGTCGCCCCATCCATCAGCCGATGGACGTAGGGGTGCGCGCCATCAATGCCGTGCTGACGGTAGGGCAGGGCCAGCGGATGGGACTGTTTGCCGGTTCCGGCGTCGGTAAATCCGTGTTGCTCGGCATGATGACACGCGGCTCGGTGGCGGATGTGGTGGTGGTGGGCCTCATCGGTGAACGGGGCCGGGAAGTGAAAGAGTTTATCGAAGACATATTGGGGGAGGAGGGGCGCGCCCGCTCCGTGGTGGTGGCGGCGCCTGCCGATGCCTCGCCCCTGATGCGTCTCAAGGGGTGCGAGACGGCGCTCGCCATCGCCGAGTATTTTCGCGATCAGGGCCTCAATGTGCTGCTGCTAATGGATTCGCTTACCCGTTACGCCCAGGCCCAGCGGGAAATCGCACTGGCGGTGGGCGAGCCGCCGGCGACCAAGGGCTATCCGCCATCGGTCTTTGCCAAATTACCGGCGCTGGTGGAGCGAGCGGGCAATGGTAGCGACGGTCAGGGCTCCATTACGGCGTTTTTCACCGTCTTGACCGAGGGGGATGACTTGCAGGATCCCATCGCCGATGCGGCGCGGGCCATCCTCGATGGCCACATAGTCCTGTCGCGGGAGCTGGCCGATGCAGGCCACTATCCGGCCATCGATATCGAAAAATCCATCAGTCGTGTCATGCCCATGGTCACCTCACCCGAACACATGGATTTGGCGCGCACCCTCAAGCAGTTTTACTCCCTCTATCAGCAGAACCGGGATCTCATCACCATAGGTGCTTACAGCCAGGGTTCTGATCCTCGCATCGACCGTGCCATCGTTCACAAACCCTATCTGGATCAGTTCTTGCAACAGGGTATGCGCGAGGTCATTCACTATGATGAGGGCCTGCAATCCCTGCAACTGGTGGCCATGCCACTGATGCGTTGACGATGTAGTAAGGGTGGAGCGCGCTCATGAGTAAAGGGTTGGTGATGTTGTCCGAGCGGTTGCTTGAGGCCGAACAGCAGGCAGGGTTGGCACTGGCCAAGGCCCAGCAGGATCTGAAAATCTTCATGGAGCAGCAGGAAGCGCTCAATCAGTACCGCCAGATTTACCATCAACAGTGGACCGACCGTGGCTTGCAGGGCATAGGCGCCCAGCAGAATGCCCAGTATCACGCTTTTATCAGCAAGCTCGAACAGGCGGCCACCCAGCAGTATGAAGGGGTGAGGCAAGTGCGTCAGGCGCTGGAGCTGCGACGGCAAGAGTGGCTGTCAGCCCAGCAGAGGCGAAAGGCGGTAGAGTTGTTGCTGGCCAAGCAGGCCGGGCGTGAGCAGCAGAAGGCTCAGCGTCAGGAGCAGAAGATGCTGGATGAGTACGCCATGCTGCGCCGTTTTCATCATTCTGGCCTGTAACTTGCTTTATTCTGACCATCCAGTGTGCGCCTCACCCCTCTCTTTCGCGTGAGGGCTGCACCCGAACCCGATTGCCGTCAGGGACCTTCATCATGATGCAGACACTGTTAACCAATACCCTCTCCGCTTCGGCTGCGCCCTCTGCCGATAAAAACGCGCCGCTCATCTCATCGTCCGATAAAGGTGATCAGTCCTCGCAGAGCGATCTGAAGGGGGGCTTTTCCGATGAGATGGTCAAGGCTCGGCAGGCGGATAAGGCAACAGGTGCCAGGCAGGGCAGCAAAGTGGCTGCCGGTGAGCAAGTCGCCTCCGATCCGCTCGTCAAGGAGACTGTCGTCACTGACAAGGGGGAAGGTCGCAAGCATGGTGATGCCAAATCTTTGGCGGATACCACAGGGGAGACGGCCGCCACGGACGACAAGGAGAAAAAAATGGATGAGGCTGAGAGCAGTGCCTCTCCCATTGATTTCTTGCAGCGTCTGCAAGACGCCCTCAAGCAGGATACCAGTCTCGTCTCCCCCGCCGTTCTCAACCTTGCCCCGGCTGTGGAAGGTGACGGCAATATGTTGCCGCAAGAAGATGAGGCCACCGTATCTGCCGATGCGCTGGCGCTTGACGGCAAACAAGGTGATGGCAAGCAGGCCGCGGCCGGTGAGGCCGCCTTGCTGGCGCAACAGGCAGCCAGCCTGCTCAAGGGGGCGGATGCAGGGGCCGCGCCTGCAAACGATGAAACGCCTGCTACCGAAACCGTGGATGGGGATACGTCCGCTGCCATGGGGGTTGAGCTGAAGGGTGATGAAAAGGGCAAAGACACGGCGAGTGCCGACAAGGGCGGCAAGGCCGCACTTTCCGATGCTGAACGGACCGCCTTGCTGAGCAAGGTGTTGCCGACCGAAGCGGTGGATAAAGCCCCTAAAGGCGAGGGGAACAATCCTGTCGAAGCTGATGGCAACCCCAAACCCGCCATCCCCCCTATGGGTCACAAGGAGGGGGCTGAAAAGCCATCTCCTCTGCACACCATGAATCAGGCCGTGCCTGCTCAGGCGGGCGCCACCAGGTCGTTTGAAGAGGGATTGGGCCGGGCCGACAGTGGCACCACAACCTCGACCGATGCCGCACAGACCCAGGCTGTCACTGAAGAGGGTGAGCAAGCCAAGGCTGCCCCTGCTGCCAAATCAGATAGCCAGGCTGTTGCATCCAGCATGGCGACAGCCGCTCAGACGACACCGGTTGCACACGCTGCCGAGCCCGTATTGACGGCGCCGCAACAGGCGCTGGCCAGCAGTGAATCACAAGGGCCGCAAGCATCATTGAACGCCTTGTCGGCCGGTCTCAAGCAGATGGAAGCCAGTGATGCGCCCAAGACCAAGGCGGATGTCAAACTGGATGTGAAGCAGAAGGTGGCCGAGCTTGGCAGAAACAGCACTCTGGGCACAGAGTCCACTACCCAGGACAACAACCACAGCCAGCAGGTGCAGCAGAACAGTCAGCCCCAGGCCGTGAACAATGACAGCAAGCCGACCACCGACATATCGGCGCGGCGGGATCCCCAGCATTTGGCTCACCTCAAGCTGGCCAGTCCGGAGACCCCTGTCCAGTTGCATCAGAAGGTCAACCTGATGCTGACGGACAAGTTGCAGCAGGCGGAGATCCAGCTCGATCCTCTGGGGCTTGGCAAGATGAAAATCCAGATCCAGATGGGGGCCGACAACCAAGCCAACGTGCACTTTGTGGTGCAGCATGGGCAGACCCGCGAAATGCTGGAGCAAGCCATGCCCCGCCTGCGTGATATGCTGGCCGGACAGGGCATCCAGCTTGGTCAGACTTTGGTACAACAACAGCCACAGCAGCAGTCTCAGGGACAGTCCGCTTTTTCCGGCCAGGGCCAGTCAGGTCAAAATGGCAGCGGATCGTTTTCCGAAACAGGCCAAACTGAGGCGGAGGTCACGGCGGCAGGCAGTCGTTTGTCGATGGAATCGACAAACGACGCCGGAATTGATTTCTATGCTTGATGCCAGCCTGAGTAAGTTTATGATATCGAACAAGTTTGAGACTAGGGTGGACAAGGGATGGCAGATGACAACGAACTGACGCTTAAAGATCCGGCGGCAGGCAAGAAAAAGAAGCTGATCATAATCATCGCCCTGGCCGTGATAGTGCTGGCGGGCGGCGGTGCTGGTGCTTGGTTCATGCTTTCCGGCTCCGACAAGCCGGTGGCTGACGCTGCGGCCGAAGGGGCAGATGCCAAGCCGAAAGACGCGGCACCGAAACCTTCGCTCTATGTGGGCATGCCGCGTCCCTTCGTGTTCAACGTCTCGGGCGCACAGCGGGATCGACTGGTGCAGATCAAGGTGCAGTTGATGGTGCGTGGCACCGCCGACGAGAACCTGGCCAAGCAAAATATCCCCTTGATTGAAGGCACCTTGCTGCGGATCTTCAGTGCCGCCACCAGCGAGCAGCTGATGACTTTCGAAGGCAAGGAGAAGCTGCGCAAGGATTCACTGGAAGAGTGCCGTCGGGTGCTGGGTGACCTGGTCTCTTCCCCCGTTATCGAACAAGTGCTGTTTACCGGCTTTGTAATGCAATAAGGGTGAAGCGTGAGCGATCTGTTAAGTCAGGACGAAATTGATGCCCTCTTGCACGGTGTCGATGATGTCGAAGAGGAAGAGATAGGCGCAGCGGGGGATCCCGGTGTTGCCCAGTTTGACTTCTCCTCCCAGGACCGCATCGTCCGTGGCCGCATGCCGACCCTGGAGCTGGTGAACGAGCGCTTTGCCCGTCACATGCGGATCAGCCTGTTCAACATGATGCGCCGCACCGCCGAGGTTTCCATCAACGGCGTGCAGATGCTCAAATTCGGCGAATATGTACATACACTGTTCGTACCGACCAGCCTGAACATGGTGCGTTTCCGTCCGCTCAAGGGCACGGCACTCATCACCATGGAGGCCCGACTGGTCTTCATCCTGGTGGAAAACTTCTTTGGCGGCGATGGTCGCTACCACGCCAAGATCGAGGGTCGCGAGTTCACACCCACCGAGCGCCGCATCATACAGATGCTGCTCAAGCTGGTGTTCGAGGATTACAAGGACGCCTGGGCCCCCGTCATGGACGTGGGCTTCGAATACCTCGACTCCGAGGTGAACCCTGCCATGGCCAACATCGTCAGTCCCACCGAGGTGATAGTGGTGAGCTCGTTCCACATCGAGCTCGATGGGGGCGGCGGTGACTTTCACGTGGCCATGCCTTACTCCATGCTGGAGCCCATCCGCGAACTGCTGGATGCCGGTGTGCAGAGCGACAAGGGTGACACGGACGTACGCTGGAGCAAGGCGCTGCGCGACGAGATCATGGACGTCAAGGTCGAGCTCAGAGCCAAACTGCTGGAGACGGACCTGACACTGCGCGAGCTGATGGAGCTCAAGCCCGGTGACATAATCCCGGTGGAGATGCCTGAGAACCTGCTGGTCTATGTGGAAGATTTGCCCACCTTCCATGCCAAGATGGGGCGGACCAAGGATAACGTGGCGCTCAAGATTACCGACAAACTCAAGCGCCCGGAAGGGGTCAAGACAGAGATGCATCTGGTGACCCGGGGCGGCATACGTATCGATGGTGAGGCCGAGCTGGAAGAGCTCGAGCGCAGCATCGAAGATCAACAGCGATAATCGACAGTCTGTCATGACAGATGGTCACGAATGAGCATAAGGAAGCAAGATGAGCGGAACTGATGAAGAGGATCTGATGGCGGACGCCTGGGCAGCCGCACTGGAAGAGCAGGTGATTGCCGAAGCCAAACCCGCTCCCCTTGAGGAACTCACCGATGACGCCCCCATCAGTGCCGAGGAGCGGCGCAAACTCGACACCATTCTGGATATTCCGGTCACCATCGCCATGGAAGTGGGCCGCAGCCAGATCAGCATCCGCAACTTGCTGCAACTGAACCAGGGATCTGTGGTGGAGCTGGATCGGGTGGCGGGTGAGCCGCTGGACGTGCTGGTCAACGGCACCCTGATCGCCCACGGCGAGGTGGTGGTAGTGAACGACAAGTTCGGTATCCGTCTGACCGATGTCATCAGCCAGATTGAAAGGATCAAGAAACTCAAATGACCTGCACCATTGCGCTGACCGATGTCATCATCACTCAGGCCGAAAGGATCCAGAAACTCACATGATCCGCGCGCTCCCGTTACTCTTGTTGTCTTGCCCTGTACTGGCCAATCCGGGGGCGGGAGCCAATCCTCCCAGCCTCACCTCCTGGTTGCTCTCCAGCCTGATGGTGATCGGCCTCATCCTGGTGCTGGGCTTTCTGCTCAAGAAGAGCAAGATAGCCAACGCCATGGGGGGCGGTCAGATGCGTGTCATCGCCAGCCTGCCGGTGGGTTATAAAGAGAAGCTGCTGGTGGTCAAGGTGGGTGAACAGCAGTTGTTGATCGGGGTGACACCGCAGCAGGTCAATTTTCTCTATCGCCTGGATACGCCGCTGGACGAGAGCCAGCCCCAGGCGTTTTCCCAGCAACTTGGCAAACTGATGGGCAAACATGAAAAAAGCTGACGGCTTGAGGTTACCAATGGGGCTGCTGGTCGGCCTGTTATCAACGCTGGCGCTGTTCTCGCCGCTGGCGTTGGCCCAGGATGGCATGTCGGCCGTGACCATCAAGACTCTGGCGGATGGCAGTCAGGAATACAGCCTGACCCTGCAAGTGCTGGCGCTGATGACGGCGCTCTCTTTCTTGCCTGCGGTTGTCATCATGATGACCTCGTTTACCCGCATCATCATAGTGCTTGGCATATTGCGCCAGGCGATCGGTTTGCAGCAGAGCCCCTCCAACCAGGTGTTGATCGGCATTGCCCTCTTCATGTCGTTTTTCATCATGTCCCCCGTGCTGGATCGCATCAACGACGAGGCGCTGCAACCCTATCTGGCCGAGACCATTCAGGCCAGGGAGGCGCTGGAGAGGGCCGAACTGCCCATCCATCAGTTCATGCTCTCCCAGACCCGGATCAAGGATCTCAATACCTTCATGGAAATCGCCGACGTGCAGGTGGATAAACCCGCCGAGGTGCCACTGCGCGTGCTGATCCCGGCGTTTGTGACCAGCGAGTTGAAGACGGCATTCCAGATAGGCTTCATGTTGTTTTTGCCCTTCCTGGTGATCGATCTGGTGGTGGCCAGTATCCTGATGGCCATGGGTATGATGATGCTGTCACCCATGCTGGTTTCCCTGCCATTCAAGTTGATGCTGTTCGTCATGGTGGATGGCTGGAACCTGATACTGGGCTCTCTGGCCAACAGTTTCGGCCTGGGCGCCGGTGGTTAAGTCGGACAAACGCAAGGAGCAAGGAGCATGAGTCCGGAAACCTTTGTCGACGTATTCCGTGAGGCACTCTGGCTGGTGACTATCATGGTGTGCGCCGTGATTTTACCGAGTTTGATGATAGGTCTGGTGGTGGCCATCTTTCAGGCCGCTACCTCCATCAACGAACAGACCTTGAGCTTCCTGCCGCGTCTCATCGTCACCCTGTTTGCACTGGGGGCGGGGGCGCACTGGGGCTTGCAGAGCCTGATGGATTTCTTCCTGCTGATGGTGAGTCAAATTCCCCAGGTGGTGGGATGATGCACTCCACGACGCGGCCAGGATTGCCGTCTGACAACCCACTGCTGCTGGTATGTCTGCAGGCTTCCGAGGCGGCAGTATGACCTATACAACCGCTCTTATCATGGAGTGGTTGTCTTCCATCCTCTGGCCGTTGGCGCGGGTGAGCGGTCTCTTGATGGTGATGGCGGTGTTTGGCAGCCGCCTGACGCCAGCCCGGATCCGCATCGGGCTGGCGCTGGCACTGACCTTCATGATCGCCCCCTTGTTGCCTCCCATGCCCAAGGTTGAGCTGTTCTCCGTCGGCAGTTTTCTGGTATTGACCCAGCAGCTGCTCATCGGCATTGCCCTTGGCCTCATGACCCAGTTTCTGATGGAGAGTTTCGTGATGGCCGGTCAGGTCATCGCCATGCAGACCAGTCTGGGTTTTGCGACCCTGGTGGACCCCATGAATGGCCAGTCGGCCCCTGTGGTCGGTCAGTTCTACCTGATGCTGGCCACCCTGGTGTTTCTGGCGGTGGATGGTCACCTCATCATGTTGCGCATGGTAGTGCTGAGTTTCGAGACCTTGCCGGTCTCAGATACCGGACTCACCCTGCCTGCCATCCGCAGTCTGATCGGTTTTTTGGGGGTCATGTACCAGGCCTCTCTGGTGATGGCGCTGTCGGCCATAGTCGCGCTGCTGCTCATCAACTTTGCGTTCGGTGTCATGACCCGGGCGGCACCCCAGCTCAACATCTTCAGTATCGGTTTTGCGGTCAGCATGATGTCCGGCCTCTTCATCCTCTGGCTCACCATAGGCGGTTTTCTCGGTCACTTCGATTCCATGTGGGAGCGGGTGCAGGAGACCAGCTGCGAGCTGATTAATGTCCAATGCTTCGGTGATCAGAATGGTTGATTGCGCGTGGCTTGATACCGAACAGCTTCACTTCCTCTGGAGGCTAGTGCCGCTGAGCCGCGTCCGGCGTTGCGGAGGTCAGCAAGATGGCTGATACCGATCAGGAACGTACCGAACAACCCACGGGCAAACGACTGCAACAGGCCCGGGAAAAAGGGCAGATTGCACGTTCCAAGGAGCTGGGTACCGCCAGCGTCCTGTTGTCGACTGTTTTCGGTCTGCTGATGATCAAGGAGAGTCTGGCTGGCGCCATGGTCAAGATCCTCACCATTGGCTTTACCCTGGACCGGGATCAGGCTTTCGATCCCAACGCCATGGGCGCCATGTTGCCGGCCTTGCTAAGGGAGCTTGTCTATCCGCTTGGCTTGCTGTTCATGCTAGTGGCCATAGCAGCTTTCATCGGCAATACCCTGCTGGGGGGGATGAACTTCTCCTCCGAGGCCATGATGCCAAAGTGGAGCAAGCTGAGCCCGCTCAGCGGCATCAAGCGGATGTTCGGGGTGCAATCCCTGATCGAACTGGTCAAGTCCATTGCCAAGGTGGTCTTCATCAGTTTGTTTGCCTGGTGGATGTTGTCGAGCCAGTTCAACCATCTGCTCAATCTCTCCATGGAGGGGTTTCCCGGTGGCATCATAGATGCGCTGGACCTGCTGCTGTGGATGTTGATCATCCTCTGTTGTGCCCTCATCCCCATAGTGGCCATAGATGTACCCTTCCAGACCTGGAACCACACACGTCAGCTCAAGATGACCAAGCAGGAAGTGAAAGACGAGTTCAAGGACAGCGAAGGTAAACCCGAGGTGAAGGGACGGATACGGCAGTTGCAGATGCAGATGGCGATGCGACGCATGATGGGAGATGTGCCAAAGGCTGACGTCATCATCACCAACCCGACCCACTACTCGGTGGCACTCAAATACGACATTGCCAAGCCGGGGGCCGCGCCCAAGGTAGTCGCCAAGGGCACAGACGAAATCGCAATGAAGATCAGGGAGATAGCCAGGGAGTACGAGATCCCCATCATGCCGTCCCCGGCACTCACCCGCGCCATCTTCCACTCCACCGAGATTGGGCACGAAATCCCGGAGGGCCTGTTTGCCGCCGTGGCCCAGGTGCTGGCTTATGTTTATCAGCTCAAGAAGTTCCGTCGTGGCAGTGGTCGGCGCCCCAATCCGATCGCCCGTGATCTGCCCATTCCGCCTGAATTTCGCAAATGACAAACTTCTGACGCAGTCAAAATAAAATCATTTAAAATCAATGCATTGAATTGTTGGCTTGATGTTTGCTTTAATCTGGCACCAGCGGTTTAAGATTGAGAAAAACGATGAAATTCCAGGCATCATTGGGCCGATTGAAAGAGCACAGGGGATTGCTGACCAAGGGGGTGGGGACACCGCTGCTGGTGCTTGGCTCCCTTGGCATGGTCGTGCTGCCCATACCGCCAATGCTGCTGGATGTCCTCTTTTCCTTCAATATTGCCCTCTCCATCGTGGTCTTGCTGGTGGCCATCTATACCCGCCGTCCCCTTGAGTTCGCCGCCTTCCCGACCGTCCTGTTGATTGCAACCCTGCTGCGGCTGGCGCTCAACGTGGCGTCAACCCGGGTGGTCTTGCTGGAAGGCCATAATGGCAGCGCGGCGGCCGGTCATGTGATCGAGGCCTTCGGTAACGTGGTGATCGGCGGCAACTATGCGGTCGGTATCATCGTCTTCACGATCCTGATGATCATCAACTTCGTGGTGGTCACCAAGGGTGCTGGGCGGATCGCAGAGGTAAGCGCCCGTTTCACCCTGGATGCCATGCCCGGCAAACAGATGGCCATCGACGCGGACTTGAACGCTGGCCTCATCAACCAGGAAGATGCCAAAAAACGTCGGCAAGATGTGACTCAGGAAGCCGACTTCTACGGTTCCATGGATGGTGCCTCCAAATTTGTGAAGGGGGATGCGATAGCAGGCATCATGATCCTCTTCATCAACATCATCGGCGGCTTCATCATTGGCATGATGCAGCATCAGCTCACATTCGGTGAGTCGGCTGAAATATATACCCTGCTCGCCATCGGTGACGGTCTGGTTGCCCAGATACCCTCCCTGCTGCTCTCCATCGCGGCCGCCATTATCGTTACCCGCCAGAACACGGATCAGGACATGGGCACGGCGGTGCTGGGTCAGTTGTTTGACAATCCCAAGGCGCTGATTATTTCGGCAGGTATTCTGCTGTTGATGGGGATAGTGCCAGGCATGCCGCACTTTGCCTTCCTGAGCCTGGGAGCCATTTCGGCCACCGGTGCCTGGTGGCTGCTGCGCCGTGAGAAGCGTGCTGCGGCCAAGGCCGCCAAGGGCGAGCTGATGCCTGCTACCTCAGAGCAGCCTCATGAGCAGAAAGAGCTGAGCTGGGACGATGTGATGCCGGTGGATATTATCGGGTTGGAGGTGGGCTATCAGCTCATCCCTCTGGTGGATCGCAATCAGGGCGGGGAACTGCTCAACCGGATCAAAGGGGTGCGCAAGAAACTTTCCCAGGAGCTCGGCTTTCTGGTCCCTGCCGTCCACATTCGGGACAATCTGGATCTGGCGCCCAATCAATACCGCATCACCTTGATGGGGGTCAGTACCGGCGAGGCCAATGTTTACCATGATAAAGAGATGGCCATCAACCCGGGCCAAGTGTTCGGCCAGATCCAGGGCATTGCCACCCGTGATCCCGCCTTCGGGCTGGAGGCGGTGTGGGTCGCCAAGGAGCAGGTCTCCCAGGCGCAGACCCTGGGTTACACAGTGGTGGATACCGCCACCGTGGTCGCTACTCACTTGAGCCAGATCCTCTCCAACCATGCTGCCTTGCTGCTGGGGCATGACGAGGTGCAGCAACTGCTCGACATGATAGGGAAGCACCAGAGCAAACTGGTGGAAGGATTGGTTCCCGAGGTCATCAGCATGGGTAACCTGGTGAAGGTATTGCAGAATTTGCTCAATGAAGGCGTGCCAATCCGCGATATGCGCACTATCCTGCAGACCCTGGTGGAATATGCCCCGCGTAGCCCTGACCCGGAAGTGCTCACGGCCGCCTGCCGTATCGCCCTGCGCCGCCTGATAGTGCAGGAGATTGCCGGCCCGGATCCCGAGTTACCGGTGATCACATTGTCGCCAGAATTGGAACGTATATTGCATCAATCCCTGCAGGCAGGGGGTGGTGATGGCGCCGGCATAGAGCCGGGCCTGGCGGAGCGGATGCAGCGCTCGCTGGTGGAAGCCACTCAACGACAAGAACTGGAAGGCCAACCGGCCGTGCTTCTGACATCAGGGATACTGCGCAATACCCTGGCTAAATTTGTCAAGAATGCCATTCCTGGATTACGCGTTCTGTCTTATCAGGAAGTGCCTGATGACAAGCAAATCCGCATCGTCAGTGCGGTAGGACAGAACTAGTTAGCGGAGATGACGGGTGAAGATTAAGCGGTTTTTTGCCAAGGATATGAGAACGGCGCTGGCTGAGGTCAAGGAGACTCTCGGGCCCGATGCCGTCATCATGTCCAACAAGAAAGTCACCGGAGGGGTGGAGATAGTCGCTGCTGTCGATTATCAATCCCAGGTTCCGGGACCCAAAGATGCGCCGGTTCGCCGTCAGTTGAACGATGAGAGCGTCAATATCTCGTCTGCCGGGCGGCAGATGACGCGCCCTGTGCCCACCCCGGCCAAGGAACAGAACGAACACTATGCCGATACCCTGGCCGCGCTGCTGGCACGCCAGCAGAAGCTGAATCCATCCAACCCGGCTGGTCTCAACGGCGGGGCACCGATGGCGGCTGCCGGATCCGCGCCTCGCACCCTGGCCGAACAGGGCCAGTGGGGTGCGGCGCCCGAGCCCGCCAAGCCCAAAGCCAGAGTGGCGACCCCAGGTCGTGCTCCCCAGCCTGCGCCGCGAGAGCAGGAGATGGAAGGGATGCGCAAGGAGATGGCCAGCATTCGCAAGCTGCTTGAGCACCAGATCTCCGGACTGATGTGGCAGGAAGTGGAACGCCGTGAACCTATGCGGGCCCTGCTCATCAAGGAACTCAAGAAGATAGGCTTTGACGATGCGTTTGCCGATCAGCTGGCGGGCCTTATCCCTGAGGATATGTCCATCCATCAGGCCATGGCCCAGTTGGCCGAGGTGCTGACCGCCCAGCTCAAGATCAGCGAAGATGACATTTTACGACAGGGTGGGGCCGTTGCTCTGCTCGGACCGACCGGGGTGGGCAAAACCACCACCATCGCCAAATTGGCGGCGCGGTTTGCCATGAAGTATGGCGCCGAGCAGGTGGCGCTCATCACCACGGACAACTACCGGATTGGTGCCCATGAACAGTTGCAGACCTATGGTCGCATCATGGGGTGTCCGGTTCGGCAGGTCAGGGATGCAGAAGAGCTGGCCAATGCCCTCTATCAGTTCCGCCATCGTCGGCTGGTACTCATCGATACCGCAGGGGTCGGGCAGCGGGATATACGGCTGACCGAACAGCTCGATACCCTGGTCAAGAATGCCAAGGTTCGCATCCGCAGCTACCTGGTGATGTCAGCCACTTCCCAGCGTCGGGTGATGCAGGAGGCGGTGGACCATTTCCGGCGTATTCCATTAAGCGGCTGCATACTTACCAAATTGGATGAGAGTCTGAATCTGGGCGAAGTGATTAACGTGTGTATCCAGAATGCATTGCCTATCAGCTATATCACTGATGGACAAAGGGTTCCGGAAGATATTCAAGTTGCCAATGCGGCGCAGCTCGTCGGGGCTGCCATGGGCTCGCTGGAGCAGGAAACAGAAGAACCCTATTTCTGGGGGGCAGGCTTTGGCGAGGCCGAAGATTCGGAGTTTTATGAGTAACATACATATGGATCAGGCGAGTGGTCTGCGCAAAATGCGTCAAAACAATCGAGTAAAAGTGATCGCCGTTTCCGGTGGCAAGGGTGGCGTGGGCAAGACCAACGTGACCCTGAACGTGGCCGGTGCCATGGCTGCCCAAGGCAAACGGGTGATGGTGCTGGACGCCGACCTTGGCCTTGCTAACGTTGACGTCATGCTGGGGCTGCGGGTACACCGCAACCTCTCCCATGTGCTGGCCGGCGAGTGCACCATAGACGACATCATAGTCGAGGGGCCTTACGGCATGATGATAGTGCCGGCGACATCCGGCACCCAGTCCATGGTGGAGCTCTCCCCGGTGCAGCATGCCGAACTTATCCGCGCCTTCAGCGAGATGAAGACTCAGGTCGACATCCTGATGGTGGATACGGCGGCGGGCATTTCCGAGATGGTGCTGAGTTTCACTCGCGCCGCTCAGGACATCATGATAGTGGTGTGCGACGAGCCAACCTCCATCACGGATGCCTACGCCCTCATCAAGATCCTCTCCAAGGATCACGGTGTTTTTCGCTTCAAGGTGGTGGCCAATATGGTGCGCAGCCTGCGCGAAGGGCAGGAGCTCTATGCCAAGCTGACCCGGGTAACCGACCGGTTTCTGGACACCTCGCTGGAGCTGGTGGCCTGCGTGCCTTACGACACCAACCTGCGGGCTGCCGTGCGCAAGCAGAAGCTGATCGTCGAAGCCTTCCCCAAGTCGCCTGCAGCGCTGGCGTTTCGCGCCCTCGCCAACAAGGCGGCAAGCTGGCCCATTCCTAACCAACCCGGCGGGCATCTCGAATTTTTCCTGGAAAATTTGCTGCAAAAGCCGGTCATAGCACAGGAAGGTTCCCGTGAATAAAGCCCAAGCGTACTTGCGTCATCAGGATTCCTATGTGCTGGTCGAGCGTCATGCTCCACTGGTGAAGCGGATTGCCCAGCATTTATTGGCTCGCCTGCCAAGCAGTGTCTTGCTGGATGACCTGATCCAGGCAGGTATGATTGGGCTACTCGAAGCTTCCCGCAACTTTGACGGCAGCAAGGGCGCCAGCTTTGAAACCTACGCCGGGATCCGCATCCGTGGCTCCATGCTCGATGAGATACGGCGGGGCGACTGGGTGCCGCGTTCCGTGCACCGCAACAGCCGTGCCATCGCCGAAGCCATCGAAAATGTTGAACAAGCGCACGGCCGTGATGCCCGCGATACCGAGGTGGCGGTCCAGATGGGAGTCAGTCTCGGCGAGTATCACACCATGCTGCAGGATGTCTCCTGCGGCAAGATAATCGGCATCGAGGACCTGGGAGTCAGCGAGGATGTGATTGGTCATCCCGACGATGCTGGAAGCAACAGTGGTTTTGACGAACTGGCAGCCGAGCGTTTTCAAGGTGCTCTGGCCGAACACATTGGACGCTTGCCGGAACGGGAAGCGTTGGTACTCTCCCTTTACTACGATGAAGAACTGAACTTGCGTGAAATAGGCGAGGTATTGAACGTAAGCGAGTCTCGTGTGAGCCAGATACACAGTCAGGCAATGCACAGATTACGCGCTCGTTTAAGAGATTGGCATGTATAAGTGTTTGTACTAGCTACACTGAAACAAAACTCTAAGGCATAATCCGCAAAACAAAACCTGCGATCTGCATCATGTAAGTGAGCCGCTATGGCGGCTATTTAGGAGGGAATTTTGGACAAGAACATGAAAATCCTCATTGTTGACGATTTTTCAACGATGCGCCGGATTATCAAGAACTTGCTGCGTGACTTGGGATTTAACAATACCCACGAAGCAGATGACGGCAACACGGCCTTGCCAATGTTGAAAAATGGTGATTATCAGTTCGTGGTCACCGACTGGAACATGCCCGGTATGCAAGGTATCGACTTGCTCAAGGCAATTCGCGTCGATGACAAACTCAAGCATCTGCCGGTGCTGATGGTAACGGCTGAAGCCAAGCGCGAACAGATCATTGAAGCCGCCCAAGCGGGCGTCAATGGCTATATCGTCAAGCCTTTCACCGCTGCAACGCTCAAAGAGAAACTCGACAAAATCTTTGAACGAATCGGCTAAGGAGCAGCAGGGATGAAGGCCAAAACGAGTGCAATGATTTCGCTCGATCAGGCAAGGATGCTTGTTGCCCATCTTGAGCAAGGCGAATTTGAACAGGCCGATACCATCATTGCTGATGCATGTGCCCCCAATGCCGCCGCTCTCTTTGACAAAGTGGGTCAACTGACCCGACAACTGCACGATTCCCTACAGGATTTCCGGCTGGATCCGCGGATCCCCGACCTGGCGACCCATGATATTCCCGATGCCCGGGAGCGTCTCAGCTACGTTATCGATATGACTGACAAGGCAGCCAACCGCACCATGGATGCGGTGGAAGCCAGCCTGCCGATTGCTGACCGGCTCAATGACAACATTCAGCTGGTTCTGCCTAACTGGAATGCCCTGATGAGCAGGGACATGAATGTCGGACAATTTAAGTCTTTATGTCACCAACTGGATGATTTTATTAAGGCTTCTGAATCTGATGCCGATAAATTACGGCAACTGCTGACAGAAATCCTGATGGCGCAAGATTTTCAGGATTTGACCGGCCAGATGATCCGCAAGGTCATCAAGCTGGTTCAGGAAGTTGAAACAAAATTAATAGAAATGCTGACTATGTTTGGTGAGGCTGCGGCTGAGCATTCATCTCAACGCCTTCCTGTAAGCGGGATTGAAGCCGAAGGCCCCATCATGAACCCTGAGACGCGTTCCGATGTGGTCAATGGTCAGGATGATGTGGACGATCTGCTGTCTAGCCTGGGATTCTAATGGAGTGACGCATGGCCTTCGAAGTTGATGAAGACATACTGCAAGACTTTTTGGTCGAAGCATCCGAAATATTGGAACAGTTGTCCGAACAACTGGTCGACTTGGAAAAGCGACCCGATGACAAGAATCTGTTGAATGCCATATTTCGAGGCTTTCATACCGTTAAAGGCGGCGCCGGTTTTCTCTCTCTGGGAGAATTGGTAGACGTCTGTCACGGTGCCGAAAACGTGTTCGACATCTTGCGCAATGGCAAGCGAACCGTCACTGCCGAGTTGATGGATGTCATTTTGCAGGCACTGGACGCCATCAATGTGATGTTCGCCCAGGTGCAGAATCGCGAACCACCAAGCCCTGCATCCGCCGAAATCCTGCATGATCTGCATGAGCTCTGCAAGCCCGAGGGGCAAGAGCAGCTGCTGACTGCCTCCGCTGGCAATAATGCCCCTGCCCAGGGGGAAGAACCGGTTGAGACTGCTGCCGTGGCTTCCGAACCCGAGACGGTTGCTGCACCATTGCCCGTCAATGGTGGCGGCTCCATCGATGAAATCTCTGCCGATGAGTTCGAGCGTTTGCTCGATGAATTGCATGGTGCTGGCGGGGCGCCGACCCCGGTTGCCAATTCCATATTGACCGGCACCGGTGACATTACCGACGACGAGTTCGAAGCCTTGCTCGATCAGTTGCATGGTCAGGGTCAGCATAGTGGCGCCCTCGAGGTCAACCCCTTGACGTCGGTACAAAAAGAAGTCGACGAACTTATCGATGACGATGAGTTCGAGCGTCTGCTTGATGAGCTGCATGGTCGTGGCCAGGGACCGAAAACCAGTATCACGCCACCTGCAGCACCGGTAGCAGCCGCCCCAACACCAGCCGCCCCAACACCAGCAGCTCCGGTGAGCACTGCTCCCGCGGCCAAGCCGACGCCTGCGCCGGCACCAAAACCCACCGCCGCGCCGGCTGCTGCCGCAAAACCGGCACCAGCCCCCGTCAAACAACCGTCAGCACCGGCAGAAAATGCAGTGCAAAGCGATACCACGGTTCGGGTAGATACCAAGACATTGGACGTCATCATGAACATGGTGGGTGAGCTGGTGCTGGTTCGTAATCGTCTGGTGAGCCTCGGCATCGCCAGCAACGATGAAGACATGTCAAAAGCGGTTGCCAATCTGGACGTGGTGACGGCCGATCTGCAAGGCGCGGTAATGAAAACCCGCATGCAGCCCATCAAAAAAGTATTTGGTCGCTTCCCGCGCGTCGTGCGCGATCTGGCCCGCACTCTCAAGAAAGACATTGAGCTGGTGATGGTCGGGGAAGAGACTGACCTGGATAAAAACCTGGTCGAGGCCCTGGCCGATCCGCTGGTTCACTTGGTGCGCAACTCCTGTGACCATGGGGTCGAGATGCCGGATGTTCGTGAAAAAGCGGGCAAGCCACGTCAGGGCACCATTACCCTGAGTGCCTCCCAGCAGGGTGACCACATCCTGCTTTGTATCGAGGATGATGGTGCCGGCATGGATCCGGAGAAGCTCAAGTCCATCGCCATCAGTCGTGGTGTGCTGGATGCAGACAGCGCGGCTCGTATGAGTGACAACGATGCCTACAACCTGATTTTTGCGCCTGGTTTCTCTACCAAATCAGAGATATCCGATATCTCAGGCCGTGGTGTAGGTATGGATGTGGTGAAAACCAGTATTGTGAGCCTGAATGGCTCCGTCTATATCGATTCAACCTGGGGTAAAGGGACCCGCCTCGAGATCAAGGTGCCTTTGACGCTGGCTATCTTGCCGACGCTGATGGTGGAAGTGGGTGAACAGACGTTTGCCTTGCCGCTGGGGTGTGTGAACGAGATTTTCCATCTGGACCTCAAAAAGGCCAACGTGGTGGATGGTCAGCTCACTATCATAGTGCGTGACAAGGCCATTCCGCTCTTTTACCTGCATAAGTGGCTGGTGAAAGGGACGAACAAGAAATCACGGCAGGATACGGGCCATGTGGTCATAGTGCAGATTGGCACCCAGCAGATAGGTTTTGTCGTGGATAACCTGATTGGCCAGGAAGAGGTGGTGATCAAGCCGCTGGACAACCTGTTGCAAGGAACCCCAGGCATGGCCGGGGCCACCATCACCAGTGATGGTGGTATCGCACTCATTCTGGATGTGCCGAGTCTGCTCAAAGCGTATGCGCGTAGACATTGATAGCTCAGGCCCAAGGAGTTAGAAAAATAACAATGGCAGTCAAGGTACTAGTTGTCGACGATTCGAGCTTCTTCCGCCGCCGGGTCAGTGAAATCATCAATCAGGATCCCATGCTGACGGTGATAGACACGGCCCAGAATGGACGGGAGGCAGTAGACAAAGCGCTGGCTCTGCGGCCTGATGTGATCACCATGGACATAGAGATGCCCGTGATGGATGGCATCAGCGCCGTACGCGAGATCATGGCCAAGTGTCCCACTCCGATCCTGATGTTCTCCTCTCTGACCCATGAAGGGGCCAAGGCCACGCTCGATGCGCTGGATGCCGGTGCCCTCGACTTTCTGCCCAAGAAATTTGAAGACATTGCCCGTGACAAGGACGAGGCGATCCGGCTGTTGCAACAGCGGGTCAAGGATATTTCGCGCAAGCGCTTCCTGATGGCGGCGCCGGCTCGAGCCAAAGCGCCGGAACCTGCGGCTCGCATCCCATTGGGCAGCTCGCTGTCACGTCCTGGTGATCGTCAGGCCGAGCCACAGCGGAGTGTGCCGGCGGCGGCATTCAAGCGCAGTGGCAAGACTTATCAGTTGGTGGCTATCGGTACCTCCACCGGCGGGCCGGTTGCATTGCAAAATGTGTTGACCAAGCTGCCCGCTGATTTTCCTCACCCTATATTGCTTATCCAGCATATGCCGGCGACCTTTACCGCCGCCTTTGCCGCTCGTCTCAATGGCCTGTGCCAGATCGGGGTCAAAGAGGCGGAAGATGGTGATGTACTCAAACCCGGTCATGCCTATCTGGCGCCCGGTGGCAAGCAGATGCTGCTGGAAGGGCGTGGTGTCGGTGCCCGTATCCGGATTGTTGAGGGTAACGACAAGGTCAACTACAAGCCTTGTGTCGATATTACCTTTGCTTCAGCGGCCAAAACCTATGCCGACAAGGTGCTTGCCATCGTGTTGACCGGCATGGGGGCCGATGGCCGGGATGGCGCTCGCCTGCTCAAGGAACAGGGCTCTACTATCTGGGCTCAGGATGAAGCGTCTTGTGTCGTATATGGTATGCCGCAAGCCGTTGCCAAGGCGGGTATCGCCACTGAATCACTGCCGCTGGATCGGGTGGCACAGCGTATTCTGGTTGAGCTGGGTCGCTAAAGATGGGTATGTTCGGCCTGATCCTGGCGTTGGGAGCCATTGCCATTGCCCAGTTGTGGCATGGCGGAACCCTGCTCACCCTGCTCGATGGCCCCGCCTTTGTCATCGTAGTGGGTGGCACCTGGGGTGCGGTCATTTTGCAGACACCCCGCAAATATCTGCTTGAAGCAATCAGGCAGTTGCGCTGGATGTTGATCCCTCCTGCCTGGGATCTGCTCAATCAAGCCGAGCGGCTGCAGGGATGGGCTGTGTTTGCCCGCCAGCAGGGACTGTTGGCGCTGGAGAATCAGGCCGATCAGGAGAGTGACGAGTTCACCCGTCAGGGCCTCACCATGATAGTGGACGGGGTATCGATAGAGGATATCCGCATGTTGCTGGAAGCGGACATCGATATCGAGCAGGAGCGCAACGAGCACTCCGCCAGGGTCTTTGAGGCCATGGGGGGATATAGTCCGACCATTGGCATCATAGGTGCAGTGATAGGTCTGATCCAGGCCATGTTCAATCTGGAAGATCCCGCTGCTCTTGGGGCTGGAATTGCCGTTGCCTTTGTTGCCACCATCTATGGGGTCGGCTTTGCCAACCTCTTTTATCTACCGATTGCCAATCGTCTGCGCGCCTTTCACTATCATTACGCCCTGTTTCAGGAGATGACGCTGGAAGGTTTGATGGCGATTGCTCACGGCGAAAATGGCCCGCAGGTTGAACGGCGGTTGAAGGCTTATCTGAAAGGAGAGTAGCCATGCGCAAGCGCTATCGTTTGCACCTGCAAGGTCGAGAGCACCTCGATCGATGGCTGGTTTCCTATGCCGACTATATGACGCTGATCTTTGCCTTGTTCGTGGTGCTCTACTCGGTGGCGCTGGTCAACAAGGACAAGTATCGCGCCGTCATTAATGGCATGACTCAGGCTTTCAGCGTCATGCCGCCACGCAGCGATGGCTTGCTGGAAGGGCAGGGGACATCCCTGTTGAACGGCGAGGTCTCTGCCACATCTGCAGTGCTGGAGAGTGCCAGACAAGACTCCCCTTCGATTGCTCCCATCTCTGGTGTCCCCATCAAGCAAGATGGTACGACTCTTGCGACGATAGATACCCAATTGCAGGAAAACATGGGCTCACTGGTGGAGGCGGGGGTAGTCAAGCTCACGCTGGATGACAACTGGTTGACGGTAGAGCTGAGCTCTGGACTCTTGTTTGGCAGTGGCAGTGCCTTTATGAGTACTAATGCCGAGCCTGTGCTCAATACTCTTTCAAGTATTCTCAAACCGGTCGATAACTATGTGAGAGTGCGAGGCTACACAGATAACCAGCAGATAAATAATGAAATTTTCCGTTCCAACTGGACGTTGTCAGCGGCAAGAGCGGAGGCCGTGCTCACGGCTCTCATCGCCAAGGGGGTTGCCCCCCAGCGGCTTGCTTACGAGGCCTACGGCGAGTTTTCTCCCTTTACCGGGAATGACAGCGAACAGGGACGTTTACAGAATCGCAAGGTGGTGGTCGCTATTTCCAAGTTCGCCTGGGTGCCACCCGCCCCCGCTCCCGTCAAGCCTGTGACGGTGGAGCCGGTTCCCGCAGTGCAACAGGCAGTCGAGGCAGGCGAGGTCAAGGTGATCACTCTGCCAGGTGGTGGCATACGTATAACAACAAGGCAGGATTGATACAGTGATTGTTTGGACGGTTGCCAACCAAAAAGGTGGGGTCGGTAAAACCACCACAGTGGTCTCGTTAGCCGGTATTCTGGCTCAGCGCGGACAGCGGGTGCTATTGATTGACACTGACCCCCATGCTTCCCTGACTGCATATCTCGACTTTGATTCAGACCGGCTGGACGGCACTCTCTATGAGTTGTTTCAGGCTGCCAAACCTACTGCCGAGCTGGTCAATAAACTGACGCTGAGAACCAAATTCGAAAATATTCATCTTCTGCCGGCTTCCATCACATTGGCCACCCTGGATCGGGTGATGGGCAACCGGGAAGGGATGGGATTGGTGATCAAGCGTGCCCTGCTGCGTATTCAGGAGCAGTATGACTATGTGCTCATCGATTGCCCGCCGGTGTTGGGAGTCATGATGGTCAACGCCCTGGCTGCCTGTGATCGGATCCTGGTACCGGTACAAACCGAATTCCTGGCGCTCAAGGGGCTGGAGCGGATGATGAAAACTTTCGAAATCATGCAACGCTCCAAGCGGGAGAAGTTCCGCTTCACCGTGATCCCCACCATGTTTGACAAGCGAACCCGCGCCTCCCTGATGACCCTGAAGTCCATCAAGGAACAACATGGCGATGCCGTATGGAACGCCGTCATCCCCATCGATACCAAGTTTCGGGATGCCAGCTTGCTCCACATTCCCCCTTCTATTTATTCGCCGAGCAGCCGCGGCACTTATGCCTATGAGACTTTGCTCAACTATCTTGATGCCCAGGAGCGTCAACGTGCTCATGAGGTGACATCATGAGAGACACTACTCAAGTGAGGGCAATGGATGATTACTTCCATTCCCTGTTGCTGGATGAGGTCCTGCAGACGGAGCCGTCAGAAGCGCTCGAACCTGCGCCCGTGATCCTGTTGCAACGCCAGCCTCTGGCTGCTCCCGAGGTAGTCGTTCAACCCTATCTGGAAGCGGATGAACGGCTCGAACAGCTGAGCGAATTGCTCGCCCAGGTGGGTCAGGTGCAGTTTGAAATGGATGCCCTGAGCCATGAAGAGGTCGTCAGCGAGCCCTTGCAGATCGAGGCTGAAGATGCCTTGTTGCCGGTTGAGCCTGTCTGGCCAGAGGAGATGCCGGCCCCGGCTGTGGCAGAACCGTCAACGCTGGTGATGACAGAAACGACGGTAGAGCTGGCGCCTCAAGAAGAGGTGGCACCATCGACCTGGGAAAACATCGATACCGGCAAGGAATTTCAGGCGCTGTTCTTCGAAGTTGCCGGCGTCACCTTTGCAGTGCCCCTGACCGAGCTCGGCGGAATCCATCAGATGGGCGAAGTCTCGTCGCTGTTTGGTCAGCCCGACTGGTATCGTGGCATCATGACTTCCCGCGAGCAGAAGATGAACGTGGTGGATACCGCGCAGTGGGTGATGCCGGGTCAGCATCTGGAGATACCGGATTACAAGTATCTGATCATGTTGGGTGAATCTCCCTGGGGGCTCGCCTGCCATCATCTGAAAGGCACAGAGTTATTGCATCGTGATCAGGTCAAATGGCGCCATCAGGAGGGCAAACGCCCCTGGCTGGCTGGCATGGTCAAGGAGAAGATGTGCGCCCTGCTGCATGTCAGGGAATTGCTCCTGTTGCTGGAGCGCGGGGTCAACATAGAAGGTCGCTGATAACTTCTGCACTTGTGCTGTTTTATTGCTAGTTTTACCAGTAGACGTTTTCATAAAAGGAATAAAAACATGACAGAAAAGCGCAATATTGCACAGAATCTGGCCGAAGATGAAGTGCTGCAATGGGTCACCTTCCAGCTGGAAAATGAAACCTACGGCATCAACGTGATGCAGGTGCAGGAGGTGTTGCGCTACACCGAAATCGCCCCTGTGCCGGGTGCGCCCGAGTATGTGCTGGGTATCATCAACCTGCGCGGCAATGTGGTGACCGTCATCGACACCCGTTCCCGTTTCGGCCTGCCTTCCGGCGATGTAAGCGAGAACTCGCGCATCGTCATCATCGAGGCGGAGAAGCAGGTGATCGGTATCATGGTCGACAGCGTGGCTGAGGTGGTCTATCTGCGTTCCTCCGAGATTGATGCCGCCCCTGCGGTGGGTACCGAAGAGAGCGCCAAGTTCATTCAGGGTGTCAGCAACCGTGATGGTCAACTGCTGATCCTGGTCGATCTGAACAAGCTGCTCTCCGATGAAGAGTGGGAAGATATTGGCTCCCTCTGATAGAAAGGTGATGTTTTGATTATTGAAATAGCTGCCTTGGGGGTGTCCTTGTTGGCGTTGGTGCTGGCCCTGTACGGGGTGATCAGCAGCCGACGTGGCCAACGAGAGTCCGAGGCCAGGGTGGAGACGCTGCAAGGCCAGCTCGAGAGTCTGCGCAAGCAGATGATGGAACTGCACACGGGGGCCATCGGCATGGGCCAGCGTTTGCAGTCGGTCGAAGGGGCCATGCAGCAGGTCAACGATCGCCAGCAGGAGCTGACCCTGCAGGATCCGGAACGCCGCCTTTACAGCCGTGCCGCCAAGATGGTCGAGCTGGGTGCCGACCTCGACGAGGTCATGAATGAGTGCGAATTGCCAAAGGCCGAGGCTGAACTCTTGATTTCATTGCGAAAAGGCCGCTCATAAATCATCGGGAAGGCGCTCGCCTTCCTGATTTTCATCTCCCGCTTTGCGCGCCGAAAAGGCGGGATCTTCCCCACAAATCCTGCTGATAATTGGCATCTTTGAAAAGACGCATTCTAATACTGTGTTAATATGCAGGCCGCCTCTTTTCATCTGATTACATCCTCATGCTGCTTCAAGTTAACAATCTGAGCTGCGTGCGTGAAGATCGCACTCTGTTTGAACACCTCTCCTTTGCGGTGGCTCCCGGCGATCTGGTGCAGATTGAAGGTCCCAACGGTGTGGGCAAGACCAGCCTGTTGCGCCTCTTGACGGGGCTATCCCAGCCGTTTGCCGGTGAAATATGCTGGAATGGCGAAAATATCCGCCACTGTCGCGATGAATATCATGCCAACCTGCTCTATCTGGGCCATCAGCCCGGTGTCAAGGCGGCGCTGACACCGCTCGAAAATCTCGCCTTCTATCAGAAACTGCATCATCCGACCCAAACCGGGGGGGATTTGTGGCGAGTGCTGGCCCAGGTCGGGCTTGCCGGTTTCGAGGACAATCCCAGCGGGCAACTCTCCGCCGGTCAGCAGCGCCGGGTGGCACTGGCAAGGCTTTGGCTCAGTGATAAACCGGCGCTCTGGATCCTGGATGAGCCCTTTACCGCCATCGACAAGCAGGGGGTCAAGGTACTGGAACGCCTCTTCCTGGCCCACGCCGAGCGGGGAGGCATGGTGATCCTCACCACCCACCAGGACATGACTCTGATGCAGGGACGGTTAAAGACCCTGTCGCTGACCCCTTTGCTGCAGGAGTAGCTTGATGTTGCGCGCCGTAATCCAGCTTATTCACCGCGAGTTGCTGATGGCTCTGCGCCAGCGCTCCGACATTTTAAACCCGCTCTGGTTTTTCCTGATCGTCATTACCCTGTTTCCCCTCGGCATAGGCCCCGAACCCAAGCTGTTGGCCCGCATTGCCCCCGGTATCATCTGGGTGGCCGCCTTGCTGGCGGCCATGCTCTCCCTTGAGCGGCTGTTTCGGGATGATTTCAGCGATGGGGCGCTGGAGCAGATGATGCTGATGCCTCATCCCCTCGGGCTGCTGGCGCTGGCAAAAGTGATCGCTCACTGGTTGCTGACCGGGCTGCCACTGCTGCTGATCTCACCGCTGCTTGCCATCCTGTTGTCGCTGGACATGAACTCCTATCTGGCCGTGGTCGCGACCCTGGCGCTGGGAACCCCTGTGCTGAGCCTGCTCGGGGCCGTCGGCGTTGCCCTGACGGTGGGGCTGCGCAAGGGCGGCGTCTTGCTGAGCCTGCTGATCCTGCCGCTCTATATTCCGGTACTCATATTTGCCACCTCTGCCATCGATGCGGCGGGGATGGGCTTGCCCTATGCTGGCCAGCTCGCTATTTTGGCCGCCATGCTGGTGGGGGCTTTGACCCTGACTCCGCTGGCGGTATCGGCGGCGCTCAGGGTCAGCCTGAACTGACGATGGACATGAGCACAGGGCTCCTGATGGGTCATTGTGGAAAAATAATGTTGCGATGGATCAAGAAGAGGGTCGCTTATTGCTTTCGGGGTATTTGATGTCACCCCGAGGTCAGTATGGTAGGCCTCGCCAAACAATTAATAACAAAAGGTTTTGTGAGCTATGTGGAAATGGTTGCACCCTTACGCTAAACCCGAGCGAGCCTATGGGCTGGCAGGGACCTTGCTGCCCTGGTTTGCCGTGACAAGTCTGTTGTCATTTATCATCGGCACTGTCTGGGGGCTGGCCTTTGCACCGGCCGACTATCAGCAGGGCGACTCCTTCCGGATCATCTATATCCATGTGCCCTCCGCCATTCTCTCCATGGGGGCCTACTCCACCATGGCAGTGGCCGCTTTTATCGGGCTGGTGTGGCAACTGCGAATGGCCGACATGACGGTGGCGGCCATTGCGCCGGTCGGCGCCGTGTTCACCTTTATTGCACTGTTCACCGGTGCTGCCTGGGGCAAACCCATGTGGGGCACCTGGTGGGTATGGGATGCGCGCCTCACTTCCGAGCTGATCCTGCTGTTTCTTTACCTGGGGGTGATTGCGCTCTACAACGCTTTCAGCGACAAGGTGGTGGCTGGCCGCGCCGCTGGCATTCTTGCACTGGTGGGGGTGATCAACCTGCCCATCATTCACTACTCGGTGGAGTGGTGGAACACCTTGCACCAGGGCGCCAGCATCACCAAGTTTGACAAACCCTCCATTTCCCCCGAGATGCTGTGGCCGCTGCTCATCATGATACTGGCGTTTGCCGCCTTCCTCGGAGCCCTGACCCTGATGCGTTTTCGTAACGAGCTCTTGATGCGGGAGTGGCATCGCCCCTGGGTCAAAGATATTGCCGAGCAGGAGAAGTAAGCATGCACTTTGCCTCTTTCAGTGACTTCATGGCGATGGGCGGTTACGCCTTCTATGTCTGGCTCTCTTTTGGTCTGACCCTGATCTGCCTGGTTGGCATCGTCATTTCCACCCGTATAAAAACCCGCAGCCTGCTTGGCGAGTTGCGCAGCAAACAGGCGCGAGAGGCCCGCCGCAAGGCGGCCCAGCAGATGGAGAACACCCTATGAACCCGAGACGCAAAAAACGCCTCACCATCATACTGGCGATCAGTGCCGGTTTGGCCGCCGTGATCGGCCTGGTGCTCTACGCCCTCAGCCAGAACATCGATCTCTTCTACACCCCGAGTGAGCTGGTAGAAGGCAAGGGACCGGACAAGCTCAAGCCCGAAGAGGGGCAGCGCCTGCGTATTGGTGGGCTGGTGGTACCGGGTTCCGTGCAGCGGGATCAGCAGAGCCTCAAGGTAGCCTTCAAGCTGGTGGATAATGGCGGACATCTGGTGACCGTCGAGTTTGACGGCATACTGCCGGACTTGTTCCGGGAAGGGCAGGGCATAGTGGCCCAGGGGACTCTCAAGAACGCCACTACGGTGGAGGCGTTCGAGGTGCTGGCCAAGCACGATGAAAACTACATGCCGCCGGAAGTGGCCGAGGCCACCAATGGTATGCATTTCAAGCCGGAATATACCGAGGCGCAGTTGAAAGGAGCCAAACAATGAGTCTGGCTATCTGCTCACCGTTTTCATCGTTTCTCACCCGCGCACAGGTGTGTGCTGTAACTCAACCTGAAGGAACTCTGAAATGATCCCGGAATTAGGGCAGTTTTCACTGATCCTGGCCTTTGCCACCGCCATCTTGCTGGGGGTTTATCCCTTACTTGGCGCTCAGTGGGGGCGCCTTGGCATGATGTCGACCGCCCGCCCGCTGGCTTATGCCCAGTTTTTGCTGTTGTTGCTGTCGTTTCTGTGCCTGACCTGGGCTTTTATCGACCACGACTTTACCGTGCAGTATGTGGCCACCAACTCCAATACCCTCTTGCCACTGGCGTATCGGATCTCTGCCGTCTGGGGGGCCCATGAGGGCTCCTTGCTGCTTTGGGTACTGACGCTGGCAGGCTGGACGGCGGCGGTGGCCCTGTTCAGTCGCAGTTTGCCGCTCGATGCGGTGGCGCGGGTGCTCGGGGTGCTGGGATTGATCTCCATCGGGTTTACCGCCTTCGTGCTGTTTACCTCCGATCCCTTCACCCGGACTCTGCCTTACTTCCCGGTGGATGGCCGCGATCTCAACCCCTTGTTGCAGGATCCGGGTCTTATCTTCCATCCGCCCATGCTCTACATGGGGTATGTGGGCTTCTCGGTCGCCTTTGCCTTTGCCATCGCTTCCCTGATGACGGGGCGTCTCGACGCCACCTGGGCGCGCTGGTCACGCCCCTGGACCATGGCGGCCTGGGTCTTCCTGACCTTGGGCATAGTGCTTGGCTCCTGGTGGGCTTATTACGAGCTCGGCTGGGGTGGCTGGTGGTTCTGGGATCCGGTAGAAAACGCCTCCTTCATGCCCTGGTTGGCAGGCACTGCCCTGCTGCACTCGCTGGCGGTAAGCGAGAAGCGGGCCACTTTCAAGGCATGGACAGTGCTGCTGGCACTATCCGCCTTCTCCCTGAGCCTGCTCGGCACCTTCCTGGTGCGTTCCGGCGTATTGGTGTCGGTGCATGCATTTGCCTCTGATCCGACTCGTGGCCTGTTTATTCTGGGTTTCCTGCTGGCGGTGATCGGTAGTTCGCTCCTGCTGTTCGCCTTCAAGGGCTCGCAGGTGAAGAGTCACGGCAAGCATGAGCTGTGGAGTCGCGAGACCCTGCTGCTCGGCAACAACATCATGCTGGTGGCGGGTCTGCTGACCGTGTTGCTCGGCACCCTGTTGCCGCTGGTGCACAAGGAGCTGGGGCTTGGCAGCATCTCCATCGGTACTCCCTTCTTCAACCACATCTACAGCTGGCTGATCATTCCGTTTGCCCTGCTGATGGGGGTTGGCCCGCTGTTTCGCTGGCGCCGTCAGGGGCTGGGCGAACTCAAGGGCAAGGTGATCCTCGCCCTGGTTCTGAGTCTGGTCGCCGCCATCTTGCTGCCACTGTGGCTGGCCGAGGCGTTCAAACCCTGGGCTGCTGTGGGAATTGGTCTGGGGGCCTGGATCATCATCACCAGCATCCAGGAGACCTGGGTACGCGCCACCCACAAGTACCCCTTTGCTACCGGGGTGCGCAAGCTGGGCAACAGCCATTGGGCCATGATCCTGGGTCACGCGGGCCTGGCCGTCAGCATCATAGGTATCGCCTGTACCCAGAACTACAGCATCGAAAAAGATCTGCGCATGCAGGCCGGCGATCGGGTGCAGTTTGCCGATTACGAGTTTGTTTTCACCGGCATTCGGGAAAAGAACGGCCCCAACTACGACGGCTTCAAAGGTGTGCTGGAAGTACACCAGGATGACAAGCAGGTGGCCCTGCTCAAACCCGAGAAACGGATGTACACAGTGAGCCGGATGCCGATGACGGAAGCGGCGATTGACGCCGGTTTTACCCGGGATCTCTATGCGGCGCTCGGCGAGCAGCTGGACAACGGCGCCTGGGCGGTACGGATTTATTACAAACCCTTCGTGCGCTGGATCTGGTTCGGTGGCGTCTTCATGGCCATTGGCGGCGTGCTGGCCATGCTGGACAAGCGTTACCGTTTTGGCCGTCGTGAAGAGGAGGCCAAGGTATGAACAAGAAAACCTGGCTGTTTCTGATCCCCTTCATTATTTTTCTGTTGGGGGCCGTGTTCCTGTTCAAAGGGCTCTATTCCGACCCGACCAAGCTCGAGTCAGTGATGGTGGACAAGGAAGTGCCCGTGTTCACCTTGCAGGACATCTACGACCTGAACAAGCAGCATGATCGCAGCATCCTCAAGGGGCGCCCCATGCTGCTAAACGTCTGGGCTACCTGGTGCCCGACCTGCTACGGCGAACACACCTACCTCAAGCAACTGGCGGAGCAGGGCATCCCCATCGTCGGCATGAACTACAAGGATGAGCGGGACAAGGCCATCCGCTGGTTGACCGAGCTTGGCAATCCCTATCAGGTCAATCTTTATGACCCGGATGGCATGCTGGGGCTGGATTTGGGAGTCTATGGGGCACCCGAGACCTTCTTTATCGACAGTCAGGGTATCATTCGCTATCGCCATGTGGGGGATGTGAATCCACAAGTCTGGGCCACTACCCTCAAGCCCATCTTCGAGTCCATGAAATGAGAAGGCGCCTGATGAAAACACTGATTGCCTCCCTGCTGTTGCTGGCGGGATTGGGTGGCGCAGGACCGGCCCTGGCTGCGATTGATGTCTATACCTTTGACACTCCCGCGCAAGAGCAGACTTTTCGCGAGCTGACCCGCGAGCTGCGCTGCCCCAAGTGTCAGAACCAGGACATTGCCGATTCCAATGCAGGGCTTGCCAAGGACTTGCGGGACAAGACCTACCAGATGGTACGTGAGGGCAAGGAGAAGCAGGAAGTGGTGGACTACATGGTTGCCCGCTATGGCAACTTCATTTTGTATAACCCGCCGCTGATGGCGTCGACCCTGATCCTCTGGCTCGGCCCGCTGCTGGTCATCGTCATTGGCGCCGTCACTGTGGTGGTGCGCAGTCGCCGTCGTCCCGTCATGGCCAAACAGGCGGATGGCGCCCTGAGCGCACAGGAGCAGGATCGTCTGGCTGCCCTGCTCAAAGAGGAAGAGAAACAATGACCGCATTTTTGATTGTGATCGCGGCCTTGCTGGTGTTGGTGAGTCTGACCCTGGCGATGCCGCTGTGGCGTGGTGAGGGCAAGCAGAGCATCAGCCGTTCGGCTCTCAACAAGCAGCTTTATCGTCAGCGTTTGCTGGAAATCGGCGAAGAGCGCGAGCAAGGAATATTGGCGGAGGAGCCGGAATCCCTGGTCGAGCTGCAACGCAGCCTGCTGGATGACATCCCTGATGTGGAGCAGAGCGCCCGTGGCGGCAAGAGCCTGATCTGGATCCCGGGTGTGCTGGTGCTGGTGGTGGTGAGTCTGGGGCTCTATTACAAGCTGGGCGCCTGGCAGGAAGTCCAGCGCTGGCAGGATGCCAGCAGTCGACTGGGTGAGCTGAGCAACCGCATTCTGGTCGAACGGGATGCCCAGGTGACCGAGCAGGACCTGCTGGACTTCATGCTGGCGTTGCGCACCCGTCTGAAAGACGAGCCGAATGATTACCGTGGCTGGCTGCTGCTGGGTCGTTTGTCGCTGGATGGCAATGATCCTGACATGGCCCGCGAGGCCCTTGAACGCGCCTATGTTCTGGCTCCGCAGAAGACCATGGTAGCCGTGCCCTACGCCCAGGCCTTGATGATGACGGGGGATGATGCCCAGGCCGGTCAACTGCTGAGCAGCGCCATTGCGCTGGATCCGGCCAATATAGAGGCCAGATCCGTCTATGCCTTTATGGCGCTGCAAAAAGAGGACTTCAAGACAGCGCTGATGCGCTGGCGCGAGATGCTGCCGCTGATGGAGAAGGGCTCGACCCGCTACGCCATGGTGGAGCGCTCCATCGACTATGCCGAGCAGCAGTTGAAACAGCGTGGCATAGCGGTGACGACCCCTGGTGCAGCCAACAAGAGTGATGAGCAGGGGCAACAGCTGGAGGTGAAGAAAGGGGAGTTTCCGATCCATGTCACCCTGGCTGCCGGCATTCAGATGCCGGAAGATGCTCATCTGTTCGTTTTTGCCGTGGTGCCCAATGGGCCGCCCATGCCCATCGCCGTGAAGCGCATCGCAGGACCCACTTTGCCTGTTACCCTTTCCCTGGGGGATGGTGATGCCATGATGGAGGGCAGCAAGCTTTCCGCCTATCCGCAACTGCAGTTCAAGGCACGGCTTTCTCGCGGCGGCAACGTCATGAACAAGGAAGGGGCGTTCGAAGGGGTATCGACATCTGTCCCGACGGATGCAATTCCTTCAGCGCCGATTGACATCCGTATCGATCACGCCCTCTAATACCCCTTTGCCCCGCCCCTCTATGGGGCGGGTGCCTATAATTCGGATTAATCACAATAAAAAACTAGGACTTCCATATGTATGTGCGTTCAGTGGCATTGATGGCGGCATTGTTGTTGGGAGGCTGTGCGGGTGGCCCACCCAAGCCGGGCCCCGAGAGTCTTGATCTCAATGAAGCACCGGGTCGGCCCGAGGCGACCAGCACTGCCAGCGATGGTCGCGACCCCTTCCAGGGGGCAAACCGGGCCATGTGGGTGGTCAACTACGATGTGCTGGAGCCCTATGTGGCCCGCCCCGTTGTGCATGGCTATGCCCGCTATATTCCGCAAGGCATGAAGGATGGCATCGAGAACCTGGTTGAGAACTTCAACGAGCCGAGCAGCATGGTCAACCACCTGATCACCGGTGACTTGCAAGGCGCGGGAACCAACCTCGGCCGCTTTACCCTCAACACCACTATCGGTTTGCTGGGTATCTTCGATGTGGCCAAGCATGCCGGGCTCGAACGCGACAAGCTGGAACTCAATACAGTACTGGGTCGTGCCGATATCGGCGATGGTGCCTATCTGATGGTGCCCGTCTACGGTCCTACCACGACGCGCAAGCTGGTGGGGGATACCATAGATACCATCTACTTCCCCTATGCCCTGTTGACGCTGCCGCTGCGAGTCACCCACTGGATGCTGGATGGATTGGGTACCCGATCCAAGCTGATCGATCAGGAGAGGATCATCGACAACGCGCTCGATCCTTATGCCCTGACCAAGGATTTCTATCTGCAGCACAACCAGAACAAAGTGACCGGTCGTCAGACCGAGTTCAAGCAGACGCCGGCGGAGAAAGCCGACGATGCCAATCTGGATGACTATCTGGACGAGATAGACCAGTGATGCCACTGGCTGTCGATAACAGGCGCCTTCGGGCGCCTTTTTCATATCCGCTGCCGGCTCATTTCTGCCATAAAAAAACGCCCCGCAGTGCGGGGCGTTTTGGCAAGAAGCGGCTATCAGGCAGCCAGGTTCTTGGCCACGAATTCCCAGTTCACCAGGTTCCAGAAGGTTTCCATGTACTTCGGACGCAGGTTGCGGAAATCGATGTAGTAGGCGTGTTCCCACAGGTCGACGGTCAGCAGCGGTGTAGTACCGGTTTCGGTCAGCGGGCAACCGGCGTTGGAAGTGTTGACGATGGCCAGGGAGCCGTCGGCTTTCTTCACCAGCCAAGTCCAGCTGGAACCGAAGTTGCCGATGGCAGACTTGGTGAAGGCATCCTTGAACTCGGCGAAGGAGCCAAACGCCTTGTTGATGGCATCAGCCAGGGCGCCGGTCGGCTCGTTGCCACCGTTCGGGGAGAGGCAGTGCCAGTAGAAGGTGTGGTTCCAGATCTGGGCGGCGTTGTTGAAGATGCCGCCAGTGGAGGTCTTGATGATCTCTTCCAGAGACTTGCCTTCAAACTCGGTACCTGGCACCAGGTTGTTCAGGTTGACCACGTAGGTGTTGTGGTGCTTGCCGTGATGATATTCCAGAGTTTCCTGGGAGATGTGCGGTTCCAGGGCATTGATTGCGTAGGGCAGAGCGGGAAGTTCGAAAGCCATTTTCTACTCTCCATTGGCTGGCCGTGCGAAGGCGACGGTTGCAAGACATTGCGTACTCTTTTCTATTTTGAAAAGAATTGTTCTTGAAATGATGGGGCCAGATGGCCCAAAGCCCGTCGATTGTACCAGCATCAAAGATGGGCTAACAACTCTTGATTCTCGCCATGATCCGGATCAAGCTACGGCGTATTGATTCATCACTTCTTGCATCCAGGACGGTTTGTCAGTTTGTGGTCTGCAAGGATTGCAGTAGAATGGCCGCCGAAATCGCTCTAGTGAGGCACCTATGGAAACTATTGAAAAGATCAAACAGCAGCTGGCTGACAATCCCATCATCCTGTACATGAAGGGTTCCCCCAAGCTACCCAGCTGCGGTTTCTCTGCCCAGGCCTCCCAGGCTCTGATGTCCTGTGGCGAGCCGTTTGCTTATGTCGACATACTGCAAAATCCGGACATCCGTGCCGAGTTGCCTAAGTTCGCCAACTGGCCCACCTTCCCGCAACTGTGGGTAGAGGGTGAGCTGGTCGGTGGCTGCGATATCCTGATCGAGATGTTCCAGGCCGGCGAGCTACAGACCCTGATCAAGGAAACTGCCGCCAAGCACAAGCAGGATGACGTTGCTGCCGAATAAGGTCGCATCTGCATCATGCAAAAAGGGGAGCCAATGGCTCCCCTTTTTTTATCACGGCAGACGGGATCAGCTGATGCGCTCGATGCGAGCCATATAGAAGCCGTCAAAGCCGGTCGCGGACGGGCTGACTGTGTGGTCATCCCGCAGACGATAGTTGTCGTTGGCAGCCAGGAATTTGTCTACTTGCTGACGGTTCTCCTGGGGCAGGATGGAGCAGGTTGCATAGACCAGCAGACCCCCCACCTTCACCATCTGGCTGTAACGCTGCAGTATCTCCTCTTGCAAGGCAACCAGCACCGGCAGTCGCTCGGCGGTGTCGCGCCATTTGGCATCCGGATTGCGCTTGAGCACGCCAAGACCGGAGCAGGGCACGTCCAGCAGTACGCGATCGGCAGTGCCTTTGAGGCGCTTGACCGTCTTGCTGCTCTCGATGACGCGGGTTTCCACGTTGTGGGCACCGGCACGGCGGGCGCGCTGCTTGAGGTTTTCCAGCTTCCACTCTTCCACATCCATGGCCAGCAGACGGCCCTTGCCTTCCATCATGGCGGCGATGTGCAGGGTCTTGCCGCCGGCACCGGCGCAGGCGTCGATGACCCGCATGCCAGGGGTGACTTCCAGCGCCGCTGCAACCAGCTGGGAGCCTGCGTCCTGCTGCTCGAACCAGCCATCGGCAAACGCCTTGGTGCGAAACAGGGCGGCATCAGAGGTGACCTGCAGGGCGGTAGCGACCCCTTCAACCGGAATGGTGTTGACCTGCTCCTTGGCCAGTGCGGCTTGCAGCTGCTCCCGCGTGCATTTGAGGGTGTTGACCCTCAGGTAACGCTTGGGCATCCAGGCCAGGGCGGCGCGCTCTGCAGGCCAGGCCTCGCCCAACTGCTCGCTGCCCAGCTTTTCCAGCCAGGCAGGGCAACCATCCATCAGCACCGGATTTTTCTTCGCTTCTGTCAGGCGGCGACGGAATGCTTCTTCGTTGAAGCGATCCAGGGTTGGATGGTTGGACTGAACTATCTTGTGGAAGGCGTGCCAACTGTGCAGCAGCGGCCAGACGTTTTTTTCGGCCTGACGCACCTGAATACCGGTCAGGGCGCAGTAGAGGCTGAGGCGACGCAGCAGGTCGCCGGTGACCAGGGCAATCCTTGCCTGTTCTTGTGGCTTGATTTCGATGCCGGAGAAGTGGCGTGCATAGGCTCTGTCCAGGGTGAGACCCTGGCCTAATACATCGTCAACTATGGCAACGACCAGATCCCCGGAACGGGGCAACAGTGGGGACTTGAGCATGAGATTAACCTTGGCCAGATAAAGATGAACCGCCTCCCTATCGAGCGCGGTTCTAAAACTGATAAATCCGCGCAATGATAGGGGTTAGACAGGGTTGGCGCAACACTCCCCATTCGGGGAATGCATAGACGATGGCGTTGGACTAATCGGACCAGCAGGAAAATAATGCCAGCTAGAGTTCAGGTGAGTGCATTTAAAAGGACTGAAAAGATGCAGCTGATGAAATATTCGCCCCTGGCGCTGGTTGTGGCCAGCCTGATGAGCTCTGGCGGCCTTGCGGCCAAGGAGTGGAGCACGGTGGCGGCGCGCGCCACGGCGGCCGACGGTTATGATGTGCGGGCGAACCAGTTTCGGGTGGCCAAGGTGCCCCTCGATTACTTTGCCGGCCTGCAGGCCGGGGGGCGCCAGCTGGCCCTGCCCCTGCCCGACGGAGGGGAAGTGACCTTCGCGCTGCAGGCCTATGACCTGCTGCCCGCCGATCTTGCCGCCAAGTACCCCGATATCCTGACCTTCAAGGGCCATAATCCGGCGGCGCCGGTGGAGACGGGCCGTTTCGATCTCGGTCCGCAAGGCTTCCACGCCATGTTCAGCCATCAGGGCAAGATGGTGTTCGTCGATCCGCTGCCCAATGCCGAAGGCTATGCCGTCTACTACCAGCAGGATGCCTACAGCCGGCTGGAAGAGGAGGCCGACAAGGTGATCGGCCGTGACGCCAACACCCTGGCCCGCAAGGTGCAGGTGGATGGCAACGAGCGCAAGCGCTATACCATCGCCATCTCGGCGACCGGCGAGTATACCCAGTTCCACGGTGGCTCCAAGGCGCTGACCATGGGGGCGATTGCCATCCTGCTCAATCGGGTGAACGAGGTATATCAGCGTGACGTGGGGGCCGAGTTCCAGCTGGCCAGCGGCAATGACGCCATCATCTTTACCGATCCTGCCAGTGACCCCTTCACCAATAGTGACAGTGATGCCAATCTCAACAGCGCCGTACAGGCCAATGCACAGAGCTTGCCCGATAGTGCTCTGGGTGAATTCGATATTGGCCATGTGCTTAATACCAAAGGTGGCGGCTTGGCAAGCCTGGGGGGTCTCTGTACCGTGCGTAAGTCGGACGGCATGACAGGTTCATCCACTCCGGTGGGAGATGCCTTCTTTATCGACTATGTGGCCCACGAAATCGGCCACCAGTTCGGTGCCGATCACACCTTCAACGGTACCACCAACAGTTGTGGCGGTGGCAACCGGGTAGCCAATCAGGCCTGGGAACCGGGCAGCGGCACTTCCATCATGGCCTATGCCGGTATCTGTGGGGATGAAAACATCCAGCGGCAAGGTGATCCCTATTTCCACAGCAAATCCATCGAGCAGATGCGTGCGCACATGGCCACTGTGCCGACCTGTGGCACCACACTGAGCCTCAGCAACAACGCGCCTCAGGCCGCAGCAGGTGCCAATTACGCCATTCCTGCCAATACCCCCTTCGTGCTCAGAGGGGCAGGGGCGGATCTGGACAAGGATCCCCTGACCTACACCTGGGAGCAGATCGATCTGGGCACAGAGTCCAGCAGCGACCTCGACATGATCGATGATGGTACCCGCCCGCTGTTCCGGTTCGTCTCGCCCACCAGCTCGCCAGAGCGGATCCTGCCCAGCTTGCCCTCCCTGCTGACCGGTACCCTGGCCAAGGGCGAGGCCTGGCCCACCACCAACCGGGAGCTCAACTTCCGTCTCACTGTGCGTGATGGCCAGGGCGGCGTCGCCAGCGATGACATGAAGGTGCAGGTGGTCAACACCGGCAGCGCCTTCCGCCTGACCAGCCCATTGGGCGTGACGGTGACGTCGGGGGCGAGCCAGGCCGTCAGCTGGGATGTGGCAGGCACCAATGCTGCGCCAATCAACTGCAGCAAGGTAAACCTGTTCGTGACTCAGAATGAGGGGGCAAACTGGTCGACCCTGGCCACCAGCCAGCCCAACAGTGGCTCGGCCACCGTGACTCTGCCGACCAACCTCACCAGCAGCGTCAGGCTGAAGGTGGCCTGTAGCGACAACATCTTCTTCGCCATCAGCCCGCTCAAGTTGCCGGTCGCGCAAAGTGGCGGCAGCTCGGGTGGTGGTGGCGGTGGTGCTCTTGGCTTCTGGGCACTGGCGCTGGCCCTGCTCGGCTGGCAACGGAGGCGGGCATGAGAGCCACCGGCTTGCTGCTGCTTGCTCTGCTTGGCGGGTGTCAGGCGGATGCCGAGACGCTGGAGCAGACGGTCAGCGCCAGCCTTGCCAGGCAGGATTACCGGCTGATAGTGCGGGCCGGGCGCGGCGAAGTGGCGCCCGGCATTGCGGCAAGTGAGCAAGAAGCCGCCAAGGCGCGTTGTGGCGTGCGCTACCTCGATGGACTGGGGGATGTCATCAGACCCGGTCAGGAAGAGGCTCAGGCCAGGCTGAGGGCCTATGTGGCCAAGTATAACCAGCGCATGCTGGCCCATTGTCCACCGGCTGCCAGCAAGCAATAAGCCCGCAGCCGGGTGTGGGCAGAAAAGGGGAGGCGCAAGCCTCCCTTTCTTTTTTGGTGCTGGGATTTGGCCGCCCCGAGGCTTGTACCCATGGCGTGCTCGTCGCACAATGCCAGCACGCATGGCCGCATCGGCGGCAAAAAGAGAGAAGGAAAATCAAGATGATGGATGTTGCTGATCTGCGCCGTGAATACTCCCGTGGCGGGCTGCACCGGGCCGATCTGCCGAGCGATCCGCTGGTGCTGTTCGAGAAGTGGCTGGCGCAGGCCTGCGAGGCCAAGTTGACCGATCCCACCGCCATGGTGGTGGCGACCGTGGATGCCGAGGGGCAGCCCTGGCAGCGCACCGTGCTGCTCAAGCACTACGACACCCAGGGCATGGTGTTCTACACCAACATGGGCAGCCGCAAGGCACACCAGCTGGAAGGCAACCCCCGCATCAGCCTGCTCTTCCCCTGGCACACCCTGGACCGCCAGGTGCACGTCACCGGCCGGGTGGAGAAGATGAGCACTTTCGAGGTGATGAAGTACTTCCACAGTCGCCCCAAGGATAGCCAGATAGCTGCCTGGGTTTCCAAGCAGTCGACCCGCATCTCGGCCCGCGGCGTGCTGGAGGCCAAGTTCCTCGAGCTCAAGCAGAAGTTTGCCAATGGCGAAGTGCCGCTGCCGAGCTTCTGGGGCGGCTATCGGGTGGTGATCGACACGGTAGAGTTCTGGCAGGGGGGCGAGCATCGCCTGCACGATCGCTTCTACTACACCCGCGAGGGCGATGGCTGGCACATAGAGCGGCTGGCACCCTGAGAGTCTGTTTTATTCCGTTCAATCTCCTGCGCTGACAAGGAGTCTGTATGCGTCTGTATGGCGACCTGAGATCCGGCAACTGTTACAAGGTGTGGCTGCTGGCCCGTTGGCTCGAGCTGCCTCTGACCTGGGTACCGGTGGATATCCAGGCAGGTGACACCCAAACCCCGGCCTTTCTGGCCATGAATCCCAACGGCAAGATCCCCGTGCTGGTCATCGATGAAGGGGATACGTTGGCGGAATCCAACGCCATCCTCTTCTATCTGGCGCAGGGCTCCACGCTCTGGCCGGCGGATCCCCGCCAGCAGGCCGAGGTGCTCAAGTGGCTGTTCTTCGAGCAGTACAGCCACGAGCCCTACATAGCCGTGGCACGCTTTATCGTTCACTATCTGGGCCGCCCCGAGTCCCAGGAGGCGCGACTCGACGGCCTCAAGGCCGGTGGCGAGCGGGCGCTGGCGGTGATGGAGCAGCAGCTCAAGCGCACCCCCTATCTGTGCGGCGAGGCACCGACCATCGCCGATATCGCCCTCTATGCCTACACCCATGTGGCGGAGGAGGGGATCTTCTCGCTGCAGGGCTGGCCCGCCATCCAGGCCTGGATCGCCCGCATTGAGGCCCATCCCCGCCACCTGAGCCTGCCTGCAGCCTGTCAGGCAAGCTGATGGAGTTGCTGATCGAGCGGGCGCTGTGGCAACCCCATTGGTCTCCTGTGCTGCAAGCCTGGCAGCAGCAGGGTCATTGCTGGAAACTGCTGCTGTGCAAAGAGAGCGCACCCCATCTGGGGCAGGGGGCTGACCTCTGGTCTGGGTGTCCCCCTGATGGCATCTTGTCCGCCAGCGCGCTGCTGGCGGCCTGGCTCGACGGCGATCTGAGCGCGGATCCCTATGTCGACCCCAGCCGTCAGATCCTGATCAGCGCGTCCCCCTCTCTGCTGACCCTGGCCAAGGAGAGCGGCCTGCTCACCTTGGGGCCGCTCGGGGCCGATCTGGTGCTGACCGCGGATGACGACATGGGCGCCGTGCTCAAGCGCCTGCTTGCCCGCCGCTTGACCGTGCCCCTGCTGCGTGAATCCGCTCTGGCGTCATCCTCTGGCAGCCCCCTGTTGTTGCGGCCATTGCTGGCCGACGACGAGGCCGAGGTGGTGCGCTACTGCAGCGATGAGGCGCTCTCCCGCTATACCCTCAATATTCCTCACCCTTACCCGCCGGAAGGCGCCCGTGACTGGCTCGCCAGCAGTGGGCGCAAGGGCGCGCTGGGGCTTGGCTGGAGCTGGGTCATGACGCTGCCGCAGGGGGCTGAAGTGGCCCCGCTGGTCGGGGTGATTTCGCTGCACTGGAACGGCGAGCTGGCCTGGTGGGTCGGCGTCCCCTGGCAGAACCGGGGGCTGGTTACCCGGGCTGCGCAGCTGGTCAAGTCATTTGCGTTCGACACCTTGCAACTGCCGGCGTTGACCGCCCGTCATATGCCGGGCAACCTCGCCTCCGGTCGGGTGATGGCCAAACTCGGCATGCACTATCGCGGGCTGCGCGCCCGCACTGCCCAGCAGCCGTGCGAGGTGAGCTATTGGCGACTGGACAGGGCCATCCCCCTGCCCGAGCCAGTGACGCAGCAACTGGCGCCCTGGCTGGCGAACGAGCGGGTGGCCGTGGCTATTTTGCATGGTGCCGATGCACAGGCCGGGTTGGGTCATGACGGCTCGTTGCAGCTCACCCTGTTTCTGGATGACAAGTGCATATCCACCTTGCCCGGTGCAGCACCCTATGATGGTGCTCTGCTCGACATTGTGTGCCATCCGCTCAGTCAGCTGGAGCAGGTCGAGCCCGAGCAGTTGCATCTGCTGGGTGGCTTGCTGCTAAAAGACAGGGACGAGCAGGGGCTTGCCTGCCTGCTGCAACTGACCAGTCTGCTGCGCCAGGGGCCCGTTCTGCTCACCCGCACGCAGCGGCAACAGCGGCTCGACTGGATTGACAAGATGGTGCGCCACACAGGGCTGCCCGCGGCAGGGGGGCGTGATGGGGCTTCGGTCGCGGGGCGTTATCATCAGCTCTGGCTGCTGGTAGAGCTGCCAGAGCTCATCGATGAGCTGGCCGGGCGCTGGCATCAGGGACCCGAGCTTGCTCTGGCAAGGTTGGAACAGGACGATGCCGAGCTGTTCGCGGCCTACGGTGAGGCCATCACTGCCATGACGCCGGTGGCCTTGCAAGGGGTACTGCGGCTGCTTGCGGCTCGCTTTCCTGAGTCCACTCTCCCATTTCTGGACAAAGGTGCTCAGGCCGACCGGTACTTTGTGGAATAATGCCCGCTCTGCTGTACGAGGAGTAACGCTGTATGCTGAGAACCGAGCGCCCCGGCGACATGCTGCCGGTTTATGAACTGGTGAGCGCCGCCTTTGGCCGTTCCGATGAGGCCGAACTGGTCAACCGCCTGCGCGAATGTGGCGCTGCCGTGGTGACCATGGTCGAAGAGGAAGAGTACGAGTTCATGGGGCACCTGATGCTGAGCCCGATCACCATTAACGGCATGGAAGGGCCCTGGCTCGGTCTGGCGCCTGTTGCCGTCCATCCGGACTGGCAGGGGCAGGGTATCGGCTCGGATCTGGTGCGTGAGGGACTAGATACGGCGCTGGAGATGGACTGGAAGGCGGTGGTGGTGCTCGGCGATCCGACCTACTACGGTCGCTTCGGTTTTCGTCCTGCCAGCGAGTTCGGTCTGCACTGCATCTATGAAGTTCCCGCCGACTGCTTTCTGGCGATGGAGCTGCAGGAAGGTGGCCTGGCTGGCATGGCCGGCGAAGTGCTCTACCACCCCCTGTTTGACGAACTCCCCGAAGACGAGTCCGAAGACGAGTCCGAAGAGGTTGGAGAGGCATAAGCCGCCGCTCATGAAAAAGGCGCCATCAAGGCGCCTTTTTCGTCTTTGTCAGCCAGCCTGACTAGCTGAAGAACCAGTAACCGCGGTTGACCAGACGGGTCAGCAGCTGCAGGAAGCCGGCCTGATCGGTAAGCTCCACCATGTCGGCCTGGGTGATGATGTCTTTGTCACACAACAGGGAGATGGCGGCGGCATCGTCGCTCGGCAGGGTCCAGGCTTCGCCGTCGATGTAGCAGGTACGGCTCTCGCCGCTGAACCAGACGGAGCGCAGGCCCGGCACCTTGATGGCAGGTTCGCCCTGGGTCAGCAGGTCGGCCACTTCCTCGGCGCTGTAGTCAGGCTCCATGGGGCTGACGTCCAGATCGTGCTTGGCCTCGGAGATCATGGTGCCAAACCACTCCTTGAACAGGGTCTCGTCGTCCAGAGCCTGCTGCATCAGTTCGCGCAGGCGGTGCAGCTCATGGGGCTGGATCTCGCCGTGACGGACGCGGGGCTTGAGATCCCCATCGCCGTAGCGTTCGGTACGCATTTCGTTGTCGATCAGGTGATCGGCAAAGGAGGAGATGAGTGCCTTGGCATCCGGCGCGCGGAAGCCTACCGAGAAATTCATGGAGGGCTCGATGGCGTAGCCTTCGTGCGGGAATCCGGGCGGAATGTAGAGGATGTCGCCCGGCTCCATGATGACGTCGATGATCGCCTCGAACGGTTCGCAATGCAGCAGCGCGGCGTGGGCGGCAAACTCGTTGAGAGGCTTGGCATCGCCCACTCGCCAGTGGCGCTTGCCCTGGCCCTGGGTGATGAAGACGTCGTAGTTGTCGATGTGGGGGCCGACACCACCATGAGGGGTGGAGAAGCTCACCATCACATCGTCAAAGCGCCAGCCCGGAATGAACTGGAACGGCAGTGCCAGCTCGTGTACCTCGGGGGCCCAGTGGTTGCAAGCCTGCACCAGCACAGTCCAGTTCTCTTCCCCCAGGTGATCGTAAGATTCGAAAGGGCCGTGAGCCGCTTCCCACTTGCCGTCGAAGCGGGTCACCAGACGGGATTCGATGACCTCTTCCATGGCCAGACCCGCCAGCTCGTCCGGGCTGATGGGATCCTGAAAGTCGGTGAAGCCGCCTTTTATAAGGAGCGGGCGTTTCTGCCAGTAGTGCTCGAGGAAGTGAGCGATATCCAGATTGAGTTCGTACATAGTGCTTCTCGTCAAAAGATCAGAAAGAGTCAGGAGAGGTCTTGCCCAAGATGGCTGCGGGCCTTGGGCAAGGCCTCTTGTATGGCAAAACGTATGGCCGTCAAAAATAACAGGGGCCCTGTTGCGCAATGTGCACAGGGCCCCTGATGTATCAGGTTATCGGCTTATTTCAGCAGATCCACCAGACGCTGGGCCTGACCGATATAGTTGGCCGGGGTCAGCTTCTTCAGCTCGACTTTCACGTGCTCGGGGAGCTCGAGGGTGTCGATAAAGGTACGCATGCCTTCGGCATCGACGCGGCGACCACGGGTCAGCTCTTTGAGCTTCTCGTAGGGCTTCTCGATGCCGTAGCGACGCATCACAGTCTGGATGGGCTCGGCCAGCACTTCCCAGTTGGCGTCCAGATCGGCGGCCATGGCACCGGCGTTGGCTTCCAGCTTGGAGATCCCCTTGAGGGTCGCCTGATAGGCAATCAGGGAGTAACCGACCGCCACACCCAGGTTGCGCAGCACGGTCGAATCGGTGAGGTCTCGCTGCCAGCGGGAGATGGGCAGCTTGGAGGCCAGGTGCTGGAACACGGCGTTGGCCAGACCTAGGTTGCCTTCGGAGTTCTCGAAGTCGATGGGGTTGACCTTGTGCGGCATGGTGGAGGAGCCGATTTCGCCCGCCACTGTGCGCTGCTTGAAGTGACCCAGGGAGATATAACCCCACACGTCCCGATCAAAGTCGATGAGGATAGTGTTGAAGCGAGCCATGGCGTCGAACAGCTCGGCGATGTAGTCGTGCGGCTCGATCTGGGTGGTGTAGGGGTTCCAGTTCAGGCCCAGCGAAGTGACAAACTCCTCGGAAAACTGGTGCCAGTCCACTTCCGGATAGGCGCTGACGTGGGCGTTGTAGTTGCCGACGGCACCGTTGATCTTGCCGAGGATCTCCACCGCCATGATCTGCTTGAACTGGCGCTCCAGGCGATAGGCGACGTTGGCCATCTCCTTGCCCATGGTGCTCGGGGTCGCCGGCTGGCCGTGGGTGCGCGACAGCAGCGGCATGTCACGATACTCATGGGCCAGACGCTTGAGCTCGCTGATCAGCTTCTCGCAGTAAGGCTTGATGACCTCGTCACGGGCGGTTTTCAGCATCAGACCGTGGGAGTTGTTGTTGATGTCTTCCGAGGTACAGGCGAAGTGGATGAACTCGCTGACGGCGGCCAGCTCGGGGTTCACTTCAACCTTTTCTTTAAGGAAGTACTCCACCGCTTTCACATCATGGTTGGTGGTGCGCTCTATCTGTTTGATGCGGGCGGCGTCACTCTCGTTGAAGTTGAGGACTATGCCGTCGAGCAGGGCGTTGGCGGCCGCGCTCAGGGCAGGAACTTCCGGGATCCCGGCGTGGCTGGCCAGTTTCTGCAACCAGCGCACCTCAACTTCGACGCGAAAACGCAGCAGGCCGAATTCGGAGAAGATAGGGCGCAGGGCATCGGCCTTGTCGCCATAACGACCGTCAATCGGGGAAACAGCAGTCAGCGCGGACAGCTCCATGGGGTGAACTCCTGATGATTGGTGTGGGGGATTCTCATCAACTCGCGCTCCTGTTACGAGACCGTTATCAAGGCTCATGTGCTGCTCGGCATCCTTATTTATCGACATAAACTCCGGTACCTGTGCTGCTCTTCACCTTGCTTCCGGCCTCTCACGACGGAGCTCGAGCCGATTCTTAGAAACGTTTGGCCAGTTCGACCATCTTCTTGCGAGCGAAGATGATCTGGGTACGGCTGCCGCCAAGCTGGCGCCACAGCACGCAGGCACGAATGCCTGCCAGCAGCAGGGCGCGCACCTTGTGCTGCACCAGGGGCTGCTGCAGGAACAGCGGGGTACCCGCTATCTGGATGCGCGGCCCAATGGGGCTGATGAGATCGCTGTAGATGCTCGCCATGTTGGCCAGGATCTGCTCGTCGAGCAGATCGAAATGCTGTTGCTGGCGGCCGATCTGGCTGATCCGCTCTCCCAGCATGTTGAGAATGTCCTTGCGCTTGGCCAGCTTGCGCTCCAGCGCAATCAGGCTCACCACGTAACGGGTCAGCTCGGCATTTTTCTGGCTGCCGTCGGATCCCAGTTGCTCGACCAGGGCGCGGTAGCCATCGCGAATGGCCAGATGGTTGCCAAACACCTCCAGCGGCTGCTTGGGATCGGTCACCAGCACGCTTTGCAGGCTCTCGCGCAGGGACGCTTCATCGCAAGTGCCATCACGGGCCACTTTTTGTACCAGATAGGCCGCCTGGCAGATGCCGGCAAAGGCCATGGTTCTGTCTTGAAATTTGTCGCTCATCGTTTCACAGCCCTGTTATGTTGGTTCACCGGCTGATGCCGCAGCAGGCCATGATCCGGCCTTGGAATTGGTCGCTCACGTTCGCTGCCTTCTTTGTTGGCCCAAACCGCATGGCTGACGCACTGTTTCAGCGTGCTTGCAAAGGCCATGGTTCAGCCCTGGTATTTGTCGATCATCGATGTCACCGCCGTCAGGATTTACACCGGATGGCTGAAACGCTGCTCGATGATGCCGCCGCCCAGGCACACTTCTCCGTCATAAAAGACGGCGGATTGACCCGGAGTTACGGCTGCCTGTTTCTCGTCGAAGATGACCCGTATGGTCTCGTCATCGATGGGCTGAATGAGGCAGGGGATATCCTGCTGGCGATAGCGTGTCTTGACGGTGCAGCGACGCGGTGCGCGGATCGGGGTGCGATCCACCCAGTGCAGCTGGCTGGCAATCAGGCCGTCTGAGTAGAGACGCGGGTGCTCGCCCTGCGCCACCACCAGGGTGTTGCGCTCCACCTCTTTGTCCACCACGTACCAGGCCTCTTCGGTGGCGTCTTTGCGACCACCGATGCCGAGTCCCTTGCGCTGACCCAGGGTGTGATACATCAAGCCCTGATGCTCGCCGATCACCTTGCCGTCCACGGTTTCGATGGGGCCGGGCTGGGCGGGCAGGAACTTGGCCAGGAAATCCTTGAATTTGCGCTCACCGATGAAGCAGATACCGGTGGAGTCTTTCTTCTTGGCGGTGATGAGATCCAGCTGCTCGGCGATGCGGCGCACCTCCGGCTTCTCCAGATCGCCCACCGGGAACAGGCTCTGACCCACTTGCTTTTCGCTCAGGGTGTAGAGGAAGTAGCTCTGATCCTTGTTGCTGTCGAGACCGCGCAGCAGGCGCGGGTGGCCTGTGCTGTCGTCACGGCGCACATAGTGGCCGGTGGCGATGTAGGTGGCACCCAGCTCTTCGGCGGCAAATTCGAGGAACGCCTTGAACTTGATCTCCTTGTTGCACAGGATATCCGGGTTCGGCGTGCGCCCTGCCTTGTACTCTTCCAGGAAGTGCTCGAACACATTGTCCCAGTACTCGGCAGCGAAGTTGATGGTATGCAGTTTCATACCCAGCTTGTCGCAGACGGCCTTGGCATCAGCCAAATCCTGGGAGGCAGAGCAGTACTCGTCCGTGTCGTCTTCTTCCCAGTTCTTCATGAACAAGCCTTCGACCTGATAACCCTGCTGCTGGAGCAGGTAGGCCGAGACGGAAGAATCCACGCCGCCGGACATGCCGACGATCACCTTGATTTGGCTGTTGTCTGTCATTAGTCGAAGTTACCAGTTCGTTTAAACGGGGCGTATTCTACCAGAGTTTTGCGCCCTCGGTCACATCTCCCTGTCCGCTTCCCCTTGAGGGGTAGCAAGGCAGGAAATCGTTTTTCTGTCAGCTGGCCCGCCAGCAATAAATCGGTGCCAAATGGCCTTAGATAAAGGCCTTGAGCGCCGACAGTGGCAAGCGGGTGCCCCCCAGATAATCCTGAATGCACTGCCACACCAGGGGACTGCGCAGGGCCGGTTTGCACTCGGCTATCTCCTCCAGAGTGAGCCAGTGGCAGGCCAGCACATCGCCGTCAGGATCCTCTGGATGGTGCTGACCCGGCGCCTTTTCAAGGTCGAAGATGACGGCAGTGCGCACAAAGGTGGCCTCGCTGTCGGCCGGTTTGTAGAGATAGACCCCGAGCCAGGCGCTGGGCGTGGCGGTCAGTCCTGTCTCTTCTTTGAGCTCGCGGCAGGCCGCTTCAATCAGGTTTTCACCCGGTTCCACATGGCCGGCAGGCTGATTGAAACGGCGCTGGCCCTTGATCTCTTCTTCTACCAGCAGGAAACGACCCTGCCAGTGCACCAGCGCCGCCACCGTCAATCTGGCCGGCATTCTCTCTTCCATCGGCGGGCGATCCATCATGATGACTCCTTGTCTGTGGTGTGACGGGCAGGACGGCGGGCCGTGCCGCGACCGCTGCTACGGGGCTTGCTCTCGGCAGGGGGACGAGAGCCTGCCTGGTCGATGGCTGGCTTGCCTGCGCTGCGCTGCGGGTTTTTCTGATTGGACTGGGCCGGTCTGCGTGGTCCGTCGCCCGCAGGTTTGGCGGCACTACTGCCGGTTTGAGGTTTGCGCTGACGAGCAGGCGATACAGACGCCAGTTCGGGGGCGGGCAGGCTGCGGCTCTGCCCGGGGGCCAGCCTATCGAGCGTCCAGTCGCCGATGGCGTAGCGAATCAGGCGCAGTGTGGGGTGGCCGATATGGGCCGTCATGCGCCGCACCTGACGGTTGCGCCCCTCTACTATCTTGATCTCGAGCCAGCGGGTGGGGATCTCCTTGCGCTCGCGGATCGGCGGATTGCGTGGCCACACATCGGGCTCATCCATGAGCCTTGCCTCGGCGGGCAGTGTCATGCCGTCGTTGAGTTCAACCCCGGCGCGCAGGGCGGCCAGTTCCTCTTCGCTCGGTATGCCTTCCACCTGCACCCAGTAAGTCTTGGGCGTCTTCTCCCCCGGCTGGGTGAGGCGAGCCTGCAACTTGCCGTCGTTGGTGAGCAGCAAGAGCCCCTCGCTGTCGCGGTCCAGCCTGCCGGCGGCATAGATGCCGGGCTCCTTGATGTAATCCTTGAGGGTCTCCCGTCCCGCCTCGTCGGTGAACTGGCACAGCACCATGTAGGGCTTGTTCAGCAGCAGCAACTTGCGATCGGCGGGGGCCACCTGCGGTTTCTGCCCGGCCTGTTCAGCGGCCTGTGCATGCCGGGTACCGGCCCGTGAGCGTGTCAGACCAGGCTGGTTGGCGTCATCTTGTGGGGTGCGGCCAGCGGCGGTCGTTCGGCCTTGGAGGGAGAGACGGGGGCGGGCAGATTTCATCGCATGCATACCAAAAACAGGGGATGCCGGAGTGTATCACAGGGGGCCGCCGCCATGGGGCATGGTCGGGCTTGTTCGCCTAACTCAACAGCCCTTCGATGACGATGGCCTGACGGGCGGGGGCCGAGCTTGCGTGCAAGAGCGCCGTGCTGACCACCTCGTCCATCATGGCGCGAGCCAGCCGGGTGAGGGGGCGCAATTGCTCGGGGGCGAGCCCGGCCGGGATCGCCAGCAGTATGATGGTCCGTACCGGCCCGAGCGCCGATCCCCACTCGATGGGCTCGGCGCAACTGAGCAGCGAGAGGGCGGGCTGGCGGATGGCGGGGCAGATCACGTGGGGTATGGCGAGGCCGGGCCGTATGATGGTGGCGGCGATCTGTTCGCGCTTGGCGATGGCCTGCTCAAGCGCTGTCCTGTCGCGAACCAGCTCGGCGGGCAAGAGATCGACCAGTACCCTCAGGGCCAGGGACTTGTCCAGCGATGCCGCCGCGTGCCCCAGCTGGGCGAGGGAAAAACAGTAGTCGGGCTGGGCGAGGCCAAGGCGCTGCTCGGCCGGGGTGGCGCTCCCCGGTCTGCCAAGGGGCTGGCCCAGTTCCACGCACCAGCAGGTGAAGGCCATGTGGGCCAGCTCCGCATCCAGCCCTTCGATAAGCAGCAGACAGAGATCGCCGGGCTGGGTGGCCAGGGTGAGCAGGGAAAGCTGGCTGGTCGCCTCCACACGTTGGCGGCGAGTGACATTGATAAGCTGGATATGGGATTTGAACAGCCCGGCCAGTCGGCTCAGCTGCTTGGCCTGGGTGATGGTCAGCCCCAGCCGGCAGAAGAAAGTGAGCTCGCGGGTGAGCATTCAGACGCCGACGGTGGCGGTTTTGAGTACGGCGCTGGCATTGAGCAGCACGGATTCCAGCGATACCTGGCGAACCGTGCAACCGAGGAAGCGATCCTTCTGCTCTATCTCGATGTCGGAGGCGATCAGCACCAGGTCGGCGCTGGCGATGTCCCGCGCGGTGAGAATGTTCTCCAGCCCCATGGCGCCCTGGGTTTCAACCTTGATCTTCAGCCCCAGCTTGTCGGCAGCTTTTTGCAGCGCCTCTGCGGCCATATAGGTGTGGGCTATGCCGGTGGGGCAGGCGGTGACGGCGAGGATCTTCATCGGTTCTCAAAGCAAATGGCGGTGGGGCAACAAGATAGCGCCAAGGGGCGGCTTTTGCCAAAGGCGTGGGGCAAAAATGGGATCTTGGCGGCGCACTGGTGCTGGCTTGCACAGGGATGGCGAGAATCTGGATTCATCTGCTGACGGCGGGTGTGGCAATAAAAAACCGGCCCCACCAGAAGATGGGGCCGGTTGTATTCAGTTAACGCGGGTTCAGGCTGACTGGGTCGCCAGCTCGGCGGCTTTCAGTTCACGCTTGATACGGCGGATCTTGCGCTCCTCGGCCACGGCCACGCAGGCCATCAACACAAGACAGGCGGCTGCGGCCATGTCCAGCGCCGCGAAGGTGCCGGCCCAGCCGGTCAGACCGAAGATGGGGGTGCCATCGGCGATCATGCCCAGACCCAGTTTGGCGAAGCTGTCACCGATGAGGTAGGCAAAGGTACCCTTGACGCCATCGGCCACGCTGATGCCCTGCTTGGGCACAAAGCCCACGGCGGCCACGCCGATCAACAGTTGCGGACCAAACACCAGGAAGCCCAGCAGGAACAGGGAGCCCAGGAACATGAACTGGGTGGTGGCATGCTGGTAGAGACCCAGAGTGGCGATAATCAGCGCCAGTGCCACGCAGGCCACCAGGCCTCGACGACCGTTCGCCAGATCCGAGAGGTAGCCCCACATCAGGGTGCCGACCAGGGCGCCTACTTCGAAGAAGGTGAAGCCCTGGATGGCGATCTCCTTGGAGAAGCCCAGCTCCTGGTGAGCGTACACGGTGGACCACTGGTCGATACCGATGCGCACCACGTAGAGGAAGATGTTGGCAAAGCAGAGCAGCCAGATCACCTTGTTCATCAGCACGTACTTCACGAAGATCTGACCCTTGGTCAGCTTCTGCTCTTCGGTGGCGATATCTTCTTCACTGGCCACTTCGTCAAACAGCTCTTCCACCTTGCCCAGACCATAGGCTTCCGGTGAATCGCTGCCAAAACGCAGGCCGATAAAGCCGACCACCAGCGCGATCATGGACGGGAAGATGAACATGCCGAGCACATTGCCATCGAACAGGTAGTTGGCACCGAACAGCGCCACACCGGCCGCACCGGCACCGCCCACGTTGTGGGAGAGGTTCCACATGCCGAGATAAGTGCCGCGCTTGTTGCGGGGGGTCCACTTGGTGATGGTGGAGTAGCTGCAGGAGCCACCACAGCTCTGGAAGAAGCCGCTCAGGGCATAGAAGAAGATCATGAAGTAGAGGCTGAAACCCGTGCCGCCCATGCTGGCACTGAAGCCCAGCATGCACAGGGCGGAGAGGATCAGCATCAGCGGCAGGAACTGCTTGGTGTTCTTGCCATCGGCATAGTAGGAGACGACCGTCTTGCCCACCCCGTAGGTGATGGAGAAGCCAAGGCCAATCATGCCAAGCTCGGTCATGGAGAGACCGTACTCCTGGATCATGTCGTTCTGCGCAATGTTGAAGTTCTTGCGGATCAGGTACATGGTCAGATAGCCAATAAATACAACCAGATAAGATTGCATAAACGGCTTGAACCAGAGCTTGCGCCGGGCTTCGACCGGCAGTTCCAGGGTCGGCACCCGGACCTGTTGGAGAAATTTCAACATCTTCGTTCATCCTCTGCGAGATAGACGGTATTTCCGCCGCGCCCCTCATTTTTTGGTTGGTGTCAGAGGTCACGCCACGGAAAGGACAACAGAAAGAGGTTGGACTGTGCCCCTCGCTCCCCTGTCGATTGAACCCATGCCCGAACCTGCGCCACTGCGGGGGTCGGGTCACTACATCAGGTAGCGTGACTTTAATGAGGCGCGGCGCAAATGGCGTGAGAGCCATCCCTAGTGGCATTAGGAAAATTTCCTAGTTTGACGGGATCCGGCCATGAAGCGTGAAGAGGATCACACAGTGACGGCCCACGGCGGGGCCATGCTACGAAAAGAGGGGGACTGCCCGGCAGTCAGACAGGGCTGGGGGCGTGAGGTTGTGCTATGGGGTGAGCAGGCCATCGTCAGCAGCATTGGCGGATATCTGACGCCATAAAAGAGGCCACCCGCAGGTGGCCTCTTGTCGTATCAGTGCGAGAAGGGGATCAGGCCGCCTTGGCGAGTTCCACCCCGTCGGTTTTCTTCACCCGCAGCTTTTTCAGGGCAACCGCCACCACGCCGGTGACGATGGCGCCACAGATCATGCAGAGCAGGGCCAGCAGCGGCTTGTTGACCGCACCCAGCAGGGCGACGATGGGGCCACCGTGGGCCACGCTGTTGGTGATGCCAAACAGGAAGGCCATTACCGCAGCTGTCATGCTGCCCAGCACGTTGGCGGGGATGACGGCGAGCGGGTCACGGGCGGCGAACGGGATCGCCCCTTCAGAGATCCCTACCAGACCCATGGCACCGGCGGCTTTGCCCGCTTCGATCTCGGAGGCATCGAAGATACCCAGCTTGCGACCGAGCACGGTCGCAAGCGACATGCCGAGCGGCGCCGCTGGTATGGCGCAGGCCATGGCACCCATAAACTGGGTCTGACCGGAGGCTATCATGCCCACCGAGAACAGGAAGGCCACCTTGTTGACCGGGCCGCCCATATCAAAACCGGCCATGCCCCCCAGCACTATGCCCAGCAGCACCAGACTGCCACCGCTCATGGAGAGCAGCATGGCGTTCAGGCCAGTCATCATGTCGGCAATGGGGGCACCTATGATGAAGATGAAGACCGCAGCGATAAAGAGCGACCCGACGATGGGGGCGATCAGGATCGGCACCAGCGGTTGCACCATCTTGTGGTACTGGCGGGTCGCAATCCAGCGCACCAGATAACCGACCAGGAGGCCCGCGATGATGGCACCGATAAAGCCGGTACCTGCGTCAGCGCCGTAGAAACTGCCGTTGTTGGCGATCCAGCCGCCGATAAAGCCCGGTGCCAGCGCCGGACGGTCACCGATGGCGTAGGCGATATAGCCCGCCAGTATGGGGATCATCAGGGTGAAGGCGGCCACGCCCACGTTGAGGATCTGGTTCCACATACTCCCTTCCGGGATCTGCATGCCGCTCGGGGTCGGGTTGCCGCCGATGGCCAGTGCCAGCGCAATCAACAGACCGCCGGTCACCACGAACGGGATCATGTGAGAGACACCGTTCATCAGGTAGCGATAGAGATCGGAACTGCCGCCCGCGCTCTTCTCTTCACCTTTTTTATCTTCTTTGCCAGCCACATAGGCGGGGGCTTTCAGGGCCTGCTCGATCAGACCCTTGCCATCCTTGATGGGGGCCTTGACGCCGGTTTTGATCAGTGGCTTGCCGTTGAAGCGGGCCATGTCCACCTGCTTGTCGCAGGCGACCACGATGGCGGCGGCGCGGGCGATCTCGTCCGCGGTCGGGCTGTTCTTGACGCCGATGGAGCCGTTGGTCTCCACCTTCACCTCATAACCGAGCTCCTTGGCGGCACGCTCCAGCGACTCTGCCGCCAGATAGGTGTGGGCAATGCCGGCCGGACAACCGGTGACACCTATGATGAAGCCCTTGCTGGTGGTCGGGGCAGCGGCTTGCTCCTCCTTGCGCTCCAGCAGCAGGGCCAGCGCGGCAGCTGGGGTCTTGGCAGCCAGCAACTTGGCAATGAAACCCTCTTCAATCAGCTTGGCGGAGAGCTCGGCCAGCACCTCGATATGGTGGTTGGCGCCACCGGCCGGGGAGGCAATCATGAAGAACAGCCGGGACGGCTTGCCATCCTCGGCGCCATACTCGATGCCGTTGCGGCTGATGCCGATGGCCACCGCCGGTGTGCTCACAGCCGCACTCTTGGCGTGGGGCAGGGCAACGCCTTCTTCAAAGCCGGTGTTGTCCAGCTCTTCCCGGGCCCACAAGTCCTTGATGAACTGCTGCTCATCGCTGACCTTGCCCTGCGCGACCAGCAAGCGGGCCATCTCGCTGAAGACCTCCTCCTTGCTCGTCGCGTTCAAATCGAGATTGATCAGATGTTCGTTGATCAGTGTGGTGATCATGGCGCTCTCCCGCTCCCGTGAGGGAGCCTGTTGGCATGTCGTGCAACACGGCATGCGGACAAAATTGACCTCACTATTATCGCGCCGGGGAGCAAGCCACCCTATCGGACAAATGTGCGAATGACTGGATTTTTGTGCGCTATCGTCCCGAGTGTGACCCCGATCTCACAGCAGACCTGCTGACAAAATAGATCTGAATGGAATCGAAATATGGTTTTATACCGTTAAAAATCAAATAATTATGATTTTACGTGCCAACGCACATCAGCCATGGCACGGGCCACCTCTTGGACGAGAGCCGCCGCCAGCCTGTAAATTTGTGAGGTGAAAACGAGCTGCAGGGTGTGAACCAACGCACACAAATGGCAGTGATTGGGTAAGAAATGAGAGGGGATCAAGAGAAGGAAAATACTGGAGAAATGGGTTTGGCACCTGGTCTGGATGCCGCTGGGCTGTGCCTTTTGCGGCTGAGTGTTGCCCCCTGAGGGAGCCAGCCAGGCGTAAATCAACGGCAATAGTTTATTGCATATGCCACAAACAAGGCGTATACATGGCATATGCTACTTACTTGGCCACCAGTTAAAGCACCGCATTAGCGGATGTGCTGTGAGTAAAACAGCCAGCAAGCGTTCATTCGGCACTTTCGATGGGTGGTAGCAAGGGGTAGAAAGCAGGGTCATGTCAATCTGGATCCTCCGGTGTTGTTATCGGATGGGGAATCGGACTCACAAGTGGTGATAAATGGCATGGTCTGACAATTAACCGTAATAGCAGGAGACCTTATGACCACCATCACCGCCATTCCCATGAAGGATGACCATATCGCAGGGCATTTTGCCAAGGCAGAACGCTTCGTTTTCATTGATGAGCAAGGCACCACACTAAAGGAGATTTCCAATCCGATAGCACCCAATGAGTGCAAGGGCATGTTGGCTGATCTATTCCAGACACATGGCGCAAACCGTGTGGTATTGAAAAATATTGGCAAGAAGATGCTCAAGAAGCTGTTGGATAACGGCTTGTCCGTCTATCAGGCAGTGCAGGGACGCCTTGCCATAGCAGAGATGCTGAAAAATGATTCCACCAGCCTGATCCAGCTTGTCTCTGCAGATCAGGGTCAGGAATCTACCTGTTCCCATGGCCAGCGCCATCAGAGAGAGGGCGCCAATAGCTGTGGCGAGCATGAACATGGCCACTCAGGAAAAAAAGGGTGTGGCAAAGTCGGTTCAGCCCAACGACACCAGTGTCAGGGCGCTGCTCAACCCCATGCACATAAAAGATGTTGTGAAGAATAAACGCGATAAATAAGTAAAGTTGGAGGGTATATGTCTAATGAAAGCCTGAACATGGAGGGGGCGACATTACCCTCTATCAGCAGGATTGCCTATATGCCGGTGACGCTCTTTTCGATCATCATGGGGCTGACGGGGGCCGCCATTGCGTGTAGAAAAGCCTTTCCTGATTCGGTGATGATGCACTCTGCGGGTTTCTTTTTGGGCGTCATGTCTTCAGTCTTGCTGACTGTGTTTGTGGCAATGTATGTCTTCAAAATGCTCAAATACAGGGATGAGTTTCTGCATGAATCGAGGCATATGGTCAGGATTAATTTCTTTCCGACCATCTCGATCAGCCTGTTATTGCAGTCAGCATATTGGTCTGGGTGGCATGATATCTCGCTATATCTCTGGTCTGCCGGCGCCATGCTGCAGCTGATGTTTACCTTGTTCATCATGAGCAGCTGGATCCATAGAGAGCATTTTAATATTGCCCATACCAACCCTGCGTGGTTTATTCCTGTCGTGGGGAATATTGTCGTGCCACTTGCAGGGGTAGGGCTGGGTTTTCATGAAACCAGTCTGTTCTTTTTCAGTATCGGATTGATATTCTGGTTCTGTTTGTTGACCATAGTATTATACCGGTTGTTCTTTCATGAAAATCTGCCTGACAAGCTGATGCCCACCATGTTTATATTGCTGGCACCCCCCTCGATAGGATTTATTGCTTACACTGATATCATAGGCTCGACAGACATTTTTTCACACATCATCTATTATTTTGCACTGTTTGTATTTATTTTGTTGATGTACAACACACTCACCTTTCTGAAGCTGAAATTTTATCTCTCTTCATGGGCTTATTCGTTCCCGCTGGCCGCATTTTCAGCTGCGTCGGCCAAGTTTGCCGATAGCACAGGCAGCGTCATTCCGTACTTTCTGGCCAAAATAGTGGTCTGTGCCCTGATCGGATTGATAGTGTGGTTAATCAGCATGACGGTGCTCTCGTTCTACAAAGGTGAATTATTCATCCCGGAGAAATAGCTATCCATGAAACATTACAAAGAGATCAACAAGGAGCAGCATCAGCTTGGGTCTGCCTATAGAAAGAGCAGCCCGGATACCATGAATGCGTTTATTGCCCTGCACAAATCGGTGATGAAAGACGATAAGGTGTTGGCGCTGAAATACAGAGAGATGATCGCCCTGGGGATCGGCATTGCATCAAGATGCGACGGCTGCATTGCATCAAGATGCGACGGCTGCATTGCAGCCCATGTTGCTGGCGCCTTGCAGGCCGGGGCCTCCAGAGAGGAACTGGTCGCAACCATAGACGTGGCCGTACTCATGGGGGGCTGGCCATCCATCATCTATGGCACCCAGGCCCATGCCGCCATTGAAGAGCTGTTGTCGTAATGGACCGTTATCAGCAGGCCATGAGATCACATGCCAACTGCATGGTATGTGGCATCGACAACCAGAGCGCTCTGGGCATCGGCTTTCACCAAACGGGAGAGCACTCGACAGAGGGTGTCTTCTTGACTGATGAAAGATACCAGGGTTATACCGGCATACTCCATGGTGGCATGACCAGCACACTGCTTGATGCTGTCATGACGCACTGCCTGTTGCAGCAAGGCATCAAGGGCTTGACTGCCGAATTGACCATTCGTTTTGTTGTACCGATTAATATCGGAAGCAAAATATATCTTTCGGCACAAATAGTAGACCAAGGTCACGGTATTCACCGGTTGAATGCCGTAGCGTCGGTCGACGGGGTAATTGTTGCAAAAGCGTCAGCAAAATTCATTGAGAAAAAAGCCGTACAGATCTAGTTATCACCTGACACCGGCCTCAAACCGGTGTCTTATTTACGCTACTTTAAGTGCGCACTTCCTTCGGTATCAATTTCTGTAGTGGTCATACGGTGACTCCAGATAACACGGTAGGGGTACCGTTTTGTTATCCGGTTTGAAGCCGTATGATCACTCCCTTTTGTGGGCAACTGTCAGGTGAATACCATCTCCATTCACCATGGCAGCGCGCTAAACGTGTTGACAGGCGGTGAGGTTATCAAGCTTCATCAGTTCACGGGCACAGCCTATGCCCGATCCCCCATGCCCTCCGATCAATCACAGAGGGTGGCTCGCCCCTCTTTCCGGGTTACTCCTTACTTGAATGTGAGACTCCAGCGTTTGAGCTCCCCTGTATCTTGGGCCAACTGGTCGGCTACGTGCAGCTGCCACTGTCCCGGAGAGGTAATCCCATTGCCGTCGACATAGAAGCTCTGTCTGATATGTGCCCCATTATCGGTATTGTCGGCATTTTTGAGGTTAAAGGTGGTGCCATCGGGGGCGATGAGTTTTATCGCGAGATCGCCGCGATACTTGTGTTCAATATCTACTTTTACCTCGATCTGACCTGCTGCTGCGCTCCTGTTTACCGCAAGGGTGCTGGTGATGCCGGTCATGTTGTTATCGGGGATCTTGAAGATTTCAGTACTCTCAAAGGTATTTGACGTTTGCTCATAGCTGGCGGTGAGCTGTGCCCCCGAGTAACTGCTATAGGCGCGTATCATCGCATAATATCGGGTGGCCTGAGGCGTATCTATGCTGACGGTTTCATTGTTACCGGATAGATAGGGACGATAGTCGTAGAGTGATGTAGTTGGGGCTGCACCTGCACGGACATAGAGGTCCGCATCACCCGTGCCACCTGAGAGTGCGAATTTCAGCTTACTGGCACCGGCGGGGATATCGATCATAAAGAAATGCTCATTGCCTTGGTTACCGGCAAGGCTGGTAACAGTCTGACCGTTTTTTAGCAGTGTATTGTCCCCCGAGCCACCTTCCTCTTCGGTATAGATGAAGACCTGCAGTTGCATATCCTCCACACTGTAGCTGGAGTTGTTGAAGACGCCGATATAGAGCTGCCCGGGGGTTGGATTATTGATACCTATCGCCTGGTTAAAAGAGGTGTGTGTGGTACCGGAGCGAGCATCATAATCCGTCCATGTCGGTGTGGTGCCGAATTTGCCATAGAGCGTCACGCCACCATCTTTGGACGCTGGTCCCTCGTTAGTTATGACCACGACGCGCTTGGCATTGCTTGGAATAGTCACGGGAGCGTAATACCACTGCCCGTTTCCTATATTGACACCTCGTATATCGGCAAGCAGTTGTTTTTTCTCACCATCGAAAGGAACGACGGCGGGCCGATAGCTGGAGCGTGTGGCCGCATTTTCACGCCAAACCCGAGCCATATTGGCTGTGTTGGGATTACCGATAGGCAGTCCAAAGAAATCGGTTACCTCGGGATTGGAGTAGTAGTTGATGTCGTTGCCGCACATGTGGGTGCGTGATTTGCCATTGTCATAACCGAAGTTATAACCACTACCGTCAAAGCAATGGCTGCCTCCGATGTTGTGCCCCAATTCATGACGGAAGGCGTTTACGCTTCTGACTTCGTTGATATTATAGTTGCCTGACACATATCCCCAACCGCCGGCCTGATTTGGATAGGTGTTGGTGTCGTCCCAGAGCATGATCCCGGCCACAATGTCCGGAGAATATTGTGCAATAGCATTGGCAAACCAATCATCTAGTTTGGATAACTGATGGGAACTCATCCCCTCGTGCATGGGGGTGGTTCCTGTGCCAACCAGGCGTACTTTGATCCCCTCGATCTTTGAATTGCGAAGGGCGTTATTGACAGTGGCGATCTGCATGAGGGCATAGGCATCTTTATCCTGCACATAGGCCATGGCTTTTTCAGAGAAACCCATTAAGACATCGATCACTATATTGCCCTCAGGATCTCTGTCACCACTGACAGAGTTTTCCATGGACATGATGTTGGCCAATGCCTCGGGAACTCCAGGAGCCTGAATGATTTCATCATCCATTTCGAACTGATGACGCTTAATGAGGTACTGCTCCCCTGAGGTTTCATCACTCATGATCAACCACTTACCCTGCAGCGCCTCAATGGAGGCCATTATACCACCTTGATCGGTCTCGACCAGAACCACTTCGGCGTAGGGGACAGGAACCCCCTTTTGCAGCAAGGCGCCTGACAGCACGGTGCGCCCAAGTTCTGACTTGGTTTCGGTGATATTAAGGGTAACTTCACCGATGCCGTCCAGATACAAAGGGGGCATGGGGGCTATCAGGGGGCTGGCCGCAGAAGACTGGGCAAAAGGAGAGGAGATAAATTGTCCGGTCTGTACTTCGCCAAAGGACTCCAGCTTGTTGGGATCCAGTGCAAAGGCCGGGGTGGAGAGGGCAGTTAATATTGCGCTAAGGAGTATTGTCTTTTTCATTCTATCCATCCTTGGTGTGAGAATTTATTTCGAAACTCCAATGAACAATGTAATTGATATGTTTATAGATTGCGCAAAATGTTAATGAAATTCTTCTGGTACCGCTCGCGTATGAAGCTCCTCTCTAGCGCAACATTCACACATTGGCTGACTTATCACTCGCTGTTGGGGCTGTTGTTGCCCTGGGGATGCTTAACCACGGCGCTAATCTTGCCATCCGGCTTGCTTATCGGGCAGGGCCATCTCCTTGCGTGCCGAGGTCGTGATGACTGCATTGCCGCAGGTTCGAGTAGCGAAGTGTAATCGGACGAGCGCGAGGGCTCTAACTCCAATTTTATGCAGGTACGCTACCGCCCCTGAATTACAGCTTCCAGTCTGTTGTGATTAACCGGTGATATGACGGGGGGAATGGTTGCATGATGCGACTCATCCGAAAGGTTGCCAAGTGAGACGTAGTAACTGATGGCGGAGGTGGCAAAACGGCACGTGGCGAGAAACTGGCCGGGAAGCAACAAGGGAAGCAACAAAAAGGTGAGCGAGCGTGGCTTATTTGTTCTGCAACAAACTGGCTATCGCCCCTTGCTGGTTAAGGCATGTGCTCAATACTCCAGAAACGTCTCCCCGCAGCGCTCGCAGATCAGATGTTTTACATGGGTGGTCTGATAGGCGAGGGTCTGGCCGAATACCGCGTTGGTCAGGAGGCTGGTGCGAAAGGCTTGCCAGAAAGTTTTGCGCGGCTCCTTGGGTATGATGTCCTGGCTATGGTCGCGGGCGACCAGTACCACAAGATGGTTGGTTTTGATGCCGCATTTAGCGCAAACATGCAGTTCAGTCTGGGCGGTCACTTGTGGCATTCACTCTCGTATGGGGTGCCAATAGCATACGCTTGTCATGCACATATTACAGCTATGCAAGGTACGCCACAGCTCTTTATCTGGAGGCTGTCATGGCGTTTCCGGCGCCGATTAATATCGGAAGCAAAATATATCTTTCGGCGCAAATAGTAGACCAAGGTCACGGTATTCACCGGTTGAATGCCGTAGCGTCGGTCGATGGGGTTGTTGTTGCAAAAGCGTCAGCAAAATTCATTGAGAAAAAAGTGAATGACAGGAGTTTTATTAATGAAGAATGACATCATGGTTTTACCAGAAATGGATATAGGCATCTCAACCACCGATCGCCAAAAAATTGCAGATGGTCTGTCGGCACTGCTTGCAGACAGTTATACCTTGTATCTGATGACGCATAATTTCCACTGGAACGTGACCGGCCCCCAGTTCAATAGTCTGCACAATATGTTTATGGACCAGTACACGGAGCAGTGGAATGCATTGGATATTATCGCAGAGCGGATCCGCGCCCTAGGATTTCCGGCACCGGGTACCTACAAGGAATTTGTACGGCTCTCCTCCATCAAAGAAGTGGAAGGGGTGCCTTGTGCCAATGAAATGATCAAGCATCTGGTGCTGGCACAAGAGGCCACGGCCAGAACCGCCAGGAAGTTGTTCAATCTGGTGGATGAGGCCAACGATCAGCCCACCGCCGATGTGCTCACCCAGCGCCTTGATGTGCATGAGAAGACGGCCTGGATGCTGAGAAGCATGCTCTCCTGACACAGTGTGCCTTGGCCTTGTGTGGCCAGCTGCAACGAGATCAATAAAAAGGAGCCCATTGGGCTCCTTCGTTTTTGGGGGCGGTAATTTTCCTGTCAGCTGTCTCTTGGTCCATCCCTCTCAAGTTGGCGGTTAGCTCACCGCCAAAGGTCAGGCGGTGAGCCTCGCGGAACTGCCATGGGGCTACCCTGGCCCTGTCTCCCCGAGTCTGGGATTGAGGGAGAGGATGCGGGTCTTGCTGACTCTGTGGCGATAGATCTCCCGCAGATAAAGCAGGGCCTTTTTCACCGATTCGCGGCTGAGGCGAATGTCGTTGATGGAGACGAACTTCTCTTTCTCGCGGATAAGCTCACGGTACTTCTTCTCGTACATGGGCTTGATGGCGTACCAGTTGGTATCGAGGATCTTGGCCGGGTTTTCGAACTCGTTGAGCATGCTGTCGAGCAGCTCTTCGTTCCACTCCTCGTTGCAGATCATCTCGATCACCACCTTGTCGAGGTGATCGTCGAAGCGATAGTGATCCTTGGCAAAGCAGCGCTTGATAAAGGCCACTATCAGGGTCAGGAAGTCATCGCTCAGGCAGGGGCTCTTGACGATCAGGGTGGTGAGGGAGATGTTGGCCGACGCACCTATGACCAGGGCATAACGCTTGAGGGTGGTATTGGGAAAGAGCCCGTTGAGGTGTGACTTGAGCCGGTTGAGATCCATATAGGAGAGCTTGTACTCCTTGGGCAGGGAGATGATCGACACCACAGAGGAGCAGTTCTTGAAGAAGTGCAGTTCGTTGAGGTGGGCCGGGTCATGGCCGCTTTTCACATAGTCGTCCAGATACTCCCGATAGTTGCCCGCTTCGATGGGCAGCAGGCTGATCCCCTCTATGGCCTGGGTCATCTTGTTGAAGTGGGGCAGCTCGATGGATCGAATGAAGAGGTCGTCCACATTAAGCCCGCCCTCCTTGTCAAACATGCCGCCGGGGGGCGAGATGGACTCGGCATAAGCCACCGCCACCGGTCCCGCCAGACTCATGAACAGATCGTTGGCATCGAGACGAATAGTCTCGCTGATGTCGATGCCCGCCCGGCGAAAGTAGTTCTCGTCGTAGTCGGTGGTGACGGCCTGGGCGGTGAGAATGTTGAAGATCTGCTGGGAGATGTACTGGTTGGCGTACTTCTCCATGGTGTTGACGTCAACATGCTGGATCTCGCCATCGTCGCTCTCTTCGGCGTAGCGCATGATGTCGTTGGAGATCAGCATCATGGCATTCCAGGGCCTGATCCGCTTGAGCATGCTGGCATCGCACGCCTGCTCGTTGTCGAAGTGATAGGAGAAGTCCCACTCCTCGGCCAGGTATTTGCACAGCAGGCGCCCGGCATTGATGTGCAGTGCTTCTGAAATCTCGATGCCCCGATCACAGATATTGGGCAGTATGCAGATGCCGCTGGTGAAGATGGGATCGAACATGAAGTGCTCCCCGAGGGAGAGGTGCTCCTCCTCTTCTGATGGGGGCGAGAAGGTCTTGCTCATGTAGGAGTACTGCTGGGCCAACCCGAATTCGGAGGCCATGCCGGAGCCGGTGCCGCCCCCGGCACTGAAGATGTAGAAATAGAGGCGGGACTGGTTGGCCTTGATGCCGCAGGAGTCCACCAGATAGGTATGGATCGCCTGCCACTCGGAGTTGGCGAAGTAGTGGGGGCTCTTGTTGAGAATGATCTTGGCCAGATACTGACCCAGTATGGGGGCGTTCCCCGCGCCCCCCGCGTGGATCTCCGACAAGTCCATCACCCGCATCTTGGCGTAGTCGCGCAAGGAGCCACCTTCGCCGCTGCGATTGGAGTGGCGGATGCGGCCATCTATGTCCTTGTCCAGGTCCCCCAGCATCACCATGGGTTCGATCAGAAAGACAGGGCGGGCGCCATTGCTGGGCAGTCGCAGGTTGCGGCGGATCCAGCTCAAGGGGCCAAACTCCTTCTCCCGCTTGCGCTGTTCCTCGCTGTTGAACTCGTTCATGTAAAAGCTGCGGGCGTTGTAAACCAGCGAGGCCACATCCTGGGCGATGTTGGAGCCGCAGCGCCCCAGCCCCACCAGGCAGACGGACGGAAAATTGTGCGGCACTGTGGTGCCGGTTTCGTTATCCCCCGGGGCGGTGGGGAATACAGCACTGCGAAGCTGCTCAAGATTGTCGAGAATGCGGGCCAGGTCCCCCTCTGTGTAGTAGAGATAGCGGTTGCCGGCGCTTTGCTCATCATCCGTGCTGGTGGGCAGCAGATCAGTATGCTCTGTCATGAAACAAGATCCCTCTTTGGCGGCGAATGTATATAAATCAGCAGCTTTTGCACTGCCTGGTAACTCTAGATGATAAAAAGCAAGGGGGCGGTGAGAGGGAAGTGAGAGTTGTCACTGTGTGATCATGGGCACAGCAACTGGCCGCAAATCCGTGAGTTCGTTTACCAAGCGTGCAGCAAGAGTTGGGCTGGTTGGGAGAGTGACCTGCCTCCATGGTCTGGTGACAACTGCAGATTGGGTCACAGCGCAGCCAGTGTCTGAAAATGGTGGCAACAGCGCTTAACCTCGCGCCAGATAGCCCAGCTCGGCGGGATTGGCCGTCTCACCATGATGATGGCGGCATCTGAATGCTGTTCTAACTCGGCGTAAAGTCCCACATTGACCTGGTCGTACCTAACAACCAAACGTGTCCTTATGGTGCACTTTTGATGATTTTGGTGCTGGTTGCGAGAGAAAGGTGTGGAGGGGTTCACTTTTTTAGAAAAGGAAGGGGGTGAGGACTGGATTGGTCTGGCTTGCAGAGTCGTGCGGCACTTCACGTTCACTTCACCGAGCGGGGGTAGGGTAGGTGCGGGTTTTCAGTTGGATCTTTTCGTTATGCCCACCATAGTCACCCACGCCGCCGTCCCCCTCTGCCTTGGGCTCGGGCTTGGCAGCCGGATCATCCCGCCGCGCCTGCTGCTGGCGGGGGTTGTCATCGCCATGCTGCCCGATGCCGATGTGCTCGCCTTCAAGTTGGGGGTTGCCTACGGCCATGTCTTTGGCCACCGTGGCTTTACCCACTCCCTGCTGTTCGCCTTTGCCCTGCCCACTCTGGCCATGCTGTTTCACCGCCAGCTTAGGGCAAGTGCCGCCACCGTCTGGTCGTTTCTGTTGGTCTCTCTGCTCTCCCACAGCCTGCTCGACTCGCTCACCACAGGCGGCAAGGGGGTTGGCTGGCTCTGGCCATGGCGTGACGAGCGTTTCTTTGCCCCCTGGCAGGTGATCCGGGTCGCCCCCTTCAAGCTGGAGGCCTATCTCACCGGCCGAGGTGAGGCGGTGATCCTCTCCGAGCTCTACTGGGTCTGGCTGCCGGGGGTTGTAGTGATGCTGATATTGATGGGATGGCGGGCGTGGATCAGGAGGCGGTGTGGTGGGATTGGAAAGGGATGTCGGAAATATCGTGGTATGGCAAGTATAAGGCAGCATTCCAACCATGATTTGCCATTTATATCGATATAGAGCATCCACCTTCCTGCGTGCTGACTATGCTGCGGCTTGCTTAGAAAGGTGGGTGTTCTAATTATTTCATTTTGTCTTATGTTAACTCAGCTATTCACTGGTTTGATTGGCATAAATAGCAACTGGAGTGTTGGCTGGGGCCCAGAGTAATGGCCAATAAAAAGGGGCACCTTTCCAACCTCGTTCTTCATCGCCATTTTGCCTAAATAGCATTAGCATGGGTGAATCTTTTGCGGTTTCTCGTGCTATTTTGCCTTCGGTTGTGGCTGTATCTGGTGTTGCGACATAGCGTGTGTGACTTCCTTCCCCAGCTAGGCGGCTGTTGTTACGGCCAGTGAGCCACAAGCACCAAATTTTACCTGGAGTTGATGAACGTTTATCCAAGTAATCAATAGCTGAGTGCACACTTTGCCAATCAAAGCTGTATCCTTCATCCTCAGCCATGAGAATAACTTCTTCTATTAATGTCAGAATTTCATGGGCCTTAGTTGTTGGGATCAGAAATGGCTCTTTACTCGCGCCACTTGGATGAAGAATAGCTAACATAGTGTCGACTTTGTCAGTGATATCCCTAGTTTTACCTTTACTCTGTGTTTGGAATCCAACAGGTAATAATCTCTTGTGTGGTTTTAGTGTTGTGGTCTCAGTGAGGAGTATTTTGTTGGGGCTACAAGGAATAACTGAGCCATCTTTGGCTTTTTGAATGAACACGACACCTTGCTCTGGGTTATTCTCTATTGCTTCACGAAGAGCTATGTCACTCTCATGCATACTTCTCATTGCGCTATAAATTGTGGGTTCGGTGTAAAAACGAGTTACAGCTAAATCTTCGTTAGAGCGATAACCGTACATTCTAGAATGTTGAAGCACAGTATCTTGTTGATATCTTGCAGGTTTTCTTCCGTAGTAAAATCCAATAAGACGACCAATGGTTATACCTCGATCCAAAATTTGGCCGCCAATAAATATATTCAATGGTGTACGTAGTTTTAGCTGACCACTATCATCTAGTAGTGACTCAATTTCTTTTTCTGAATTGACCGTGGTAATTATCAGTTCCCCATCACACAATGCTTCGCGACAACGCTCAAGCACGGCAGGGAATTGCGGCATTAAATATCCCGCAAGGCAAACCGATTTAGCCAAACCATCATATGCATCCTTCACAAGATATTGGAAAATGTCACTAGTATTTTCAGCTGCAGCCTTAACTTTCTCGCTCAGTTCTTGAATAATTTGCTCTTGCCAGCCATGAGTAGATTTTGATACATCAGTATGAATTAAAAAACTAAATTTTTGATGGCCCTCTTGAGCTTGCTTTGATTGCAATTGACGGATCGCACCACCAACTAAAAAATTCAAAAAAGCAGTTCGTAGTCCTTTTATCGCATTAGAGGTAAGTACATCCTCTAGCTTAAAACGCCGCCTATCCTGCTGTTTCATAACATGTAATTCTGTTAGTGCAAGAGGATGGTAAAGATAACTTGCGACAGTATCCTCTTGCTCTGAGTCGGAAAAATAGTAATCGCTTCCTACATAAGCATCATTTACTGGGACTAACTCGGTAAAAGCAGGCTTTACTGGCTTAAAAGTCTCACCATGAATTTCAGTGTTATCTGGTTGTAAATAAAGAGCGTATGGTGTGGCTGTGACTTGTAAAAACGATGCGGCAGTGGCGTAAGTGCGTAACTCTTCTAGTTTTACAGCAGTAAGATTTGCATCAATCTCCCCCTGCTGTTTTTTAAAACCGACGCTGGCGTAATCTGCCTCATCGTCAATAAGAAGCACACGCTTTTGTGCCAGTTCAGGGTATTTTGTCGAAAAAATATGGACTAATTTCTCTAGGTTATCCTTTTGCTTCTTGGCTACTAAGATGATCTTTTTCTTCAGTTCATAACCAACTAACTCCGTTGGCATATGCATGATGTCAAATACCAAGACATCGTCTTGTTCACAAAAGGGCTTGAACTCTCTCTGAATTCTCTGTTGGGTCTGCTTGGATAAGGCTTTAGTGCCCTTTGTCAGGATAACTGATATATCATAATTATTATCGAAGGCAAGCCCAACAATAGCCATGAAAGTTTTAGTTTTTCCTGACTGAATTTTCCCCAACAACATACCAGGATGATCACCCTGAGTTTTATGACGGTTTAACTTAACAACTGTAGACTCAATACATCTACGTTCAATATCAGTATAAGGGAATTGAGCTGATTTAAGAAAATGATTATAGAAAGCACCATTGATTATTAAGTTTTCCATAAAACCTCTTTTTATAACGATAAATGTGTTAGCTGGTGATGTTGTTCTCAGTTAGCTCTATTTATAAATCTCGTATGTTGGGTTAAAAATCGTAGGTTGGTGCTGAACGAAGTGAAGCCCAACGTTTACCGCGAATATATCTGAAAGCTGTTTTACGGATCAGCCACATCCTTATTTATCCAGCTCTGGGTGGAGTAATAATATTCGCCTGTTGGGCTTCGCTACGCTCTGTGCCAACCTACAAACAGCCACGCTACCGCCCCTGAGTTACAGCCTCCAGTCTGCTGCTTTTAACCTACGAGAAAGCAACAATCGCTGTCATGGCGCTCTCCCGAGAGATGGATTGTCGTTTGGCTATCTTAAGGGGGAGTCTGGCGGGTTGAGAAGAGGGGTTTAGCGGGAATCTGTGCTGGATCAACAAATTAGTCATTGCACCCAGTGCTGGGTGATCACTCGCTTTGCTAGTGAATGCGAAGATATCCTCACTCCAGCTCTCTCCCAAGGGGAGAGGGGGGGGGCACGGTTGCACGGTTTTGATCCCCCTCTTATTCGCTGAGGCGAGGCCTCTTGTCCAGGCCGCGAGGCAGGATGCCGAGCGAGCGGCGCTGGGCCATGGACGGCCCATCGGCGCGTGCCGTTGGACAAGAGGATGAGCCGAAGGTACCCGACGTTAGTCGGGCGAATAAGCGGGGGAGAAGACCTTTGGTGTTATTTGCCAAAGAGAGCGGGTCTTTCCAAAGTCACTCGCCCACGCCCGAAGGGCGGGCGAAACCCCGTCGAGGGCAGCGCCCTCGCGTCCCATGCGGCGAAGCCGCATCAAGGGGCCAGCCGCTGGCTCAGGAATCCGGCGAGAGTCTGTTGTCGTGGAGCAACTATGTCTTGCGGTGCAATGCGCTGCGCTTATTGCACCCTACGGTGTTCCACTGCGTGGTAACGCCGCGCCATCACATCCAATCCGCGAACGTCCGAATACGCTGCGCTATTCGAACCTACGATTCGATAACGCCGGGGGATTAGGGGTTCCCTCACTCTGACCCTCTCCCAAGGGGAGAGGGGACAAAGACGCTGGGGCGGCAACAAGCAAAAAAATAGAAAGGGAGCCTATCAGGCTCCCTTTCCGCACTCACGGTCAATGGCATGTGACCCATGCCGGCCCTTATCGATTTGTCGCCGCCTTCATCCCTTCCACAAATTCCTTCAGGCGGGTCAGCATATGCTCCGGGTTCTGGTGGTGGGTCTCGATGATCTTCACCACGGCGGAGCCGGAGATGGCACCGGCGGCGCCAGCGGCAATCGCTTCGCGTACCTGAGTCGGTTCGCTGATGCCAAAGCCGAGCAGGGTGGGGGGCGCCTTGAACTCGCGCAGGGTATTGATCAGCCCATCCACCGGCATGCCGGCCTTGGTCTCGGCACCGGTGACGCCAGCGCGGCTCACCAGATAGGTGTAACCACTGCCCAGCTCCGCCACCTGTTTCAGGGTCTCGGCATCGCCATTGGGCGGGGCGATAAAGATGCTGTCGATGCCGAACTTGTCGGCGGCCGCCTTGTAGGGGGCGCACATCTGCACCGGCACGTCGGCGACCAGCACCGAATCCACGCCCGCCTGCTGGCACTTCTCATAAAAACCGTCGATCTGGCGCACATAGACCAGATTGGCGTAGACCAGCAGGCCAATGGGCAGTTGCGGGTACTTGGCGCGGATCCGGCCAAGCAGCTCGAAGCAGTCGTCCGGGGTGGTGTGGCTCTCGAAGGCGCGCAGAGCTGCGCCCTGAATGGTGGGGCCGTCCGCCACCGGATCGGAGAAGGGAATGCCGAGTTCGAGGGCATCGGCGCCCCCCTCGACCAGGGCATCGACGATGGCCAGGGAGAGTTCGGGGGTGGGGTCACCCAGCATCACGAACGGTACAAAGGCGCCCTGATTGACCGCATCCAGACGTGAGAAAAGTTGTGCGTAACGGTTCATGACAAGGTTCCTTCTTTCTCGAAAATGTCGGCAACGGTGAAGATATCTTTGTCGCCACGGCCGGAGAGGTTGACGATGAGCACCTGCTCTTTCTCCGGTTCACTGCGGGCCATCTTGAGGGCGTGAGCCAGCGCGTGGGAGGACTCCAGCGCCGGGATAATCCCTTCTGATTTGGCCAGCTCCTGGAAGGCGTCCAGCGCCTCCTTGTCGGTGATGGAGACATACTCGGCGCGGCCGATGGAGGCCAGATGGGCGTGCTGCGGGCCGACGGAGGGGAAATCCAGCCCCGCCGAGACGGAGTAGGACTCCTGAATTTGCCCCTGCTTGTCCTGCATCAGGTAGGAGTGCATGCCAAAGAAGACCCCCTTGCTGCCGTGACCGAGCGGCGCACCGTGTTCACCGCTCTCGATGCCGTGACCACCCGGCTCGACCCCGATCAGGCGCACCTCCTTGTTGTCGATGAAGTCGGCAAACATGCCGATGGCATTCGATCCGCCGCCGACGCAGGCGATCACCGCATCGGGCAGCCGCTCCTCTTTCTTGAAGCACTGGGCCTTGGCCTCTTCGCCGATCATCTTCTGGAACTCCCGCACGATAGTGGGGAAGGGGTGCGGACCGGCGGCGGTGCCGAGCAGGTAGTGGGCGGAGTCGTAGTTGGCAGCCCAGTCACGCAGCGCCTCGTTGCAGGCATCTTTGAGGGTGGATGAGCCGGAGTGCACCGGAATGACGGTGGCGCCCATCAACTTCATGCGAAACACGTTGGGCTTCTGGCGCTCGCAATCCTTGGCACCCATGTAGACCCGGCACTTGAGGCCGAGCAGGGCACAGGCCAGTGCGGTGGCGACGCCATGTTGACCAGCGCCGGTCTCGGCGATGATCTCGGTTTTGCCCATCCGCTTGGCCAGCAGCGCCTGACCCAGCACCTGGTTGGTCTTGTGGGCGCCGCCGTGCAGCAGGTCTTCACGCTTCAGGTAGAGGCGAGTCTTGGTGCCCTTGGTCAGGTTGCGGGTCAGGGTGAGCGGGGTCGGGCGACCGGCATACTCGGTCAGCAGCTCCTGAAATTCGGCAATAAAGGCCGGGTCTTCCTGGGCATCGACAAAGGCTTTTTCCAGCTGAAGCAGGGCGGGGATGAGGATCTGGGGCACATACATACCGCCAAATTCACCAAAAAACGGGTTGAGCAGGGTCATGGTTTCTTCCTTATACCTTGAATCAAAAAGACATTATTAAATTCGGTGTTATCGCTCTGCGCTTTCAAAGAGGCGAAGGGCACTGTTACAAGCCGCGCAGGGCGCTAAAGGCCGCAGCTAGCTTGTGTGGATCTTTCTGGCCCGGGGCGCTTTCCACCCCGGAGTTGAAATCAAGGCCGAGGCAGCCGACCTGAGCCGCCTGCAGGGCGTTGTCGGGGTTCAGCCCGCCTGCCAGCATCAGCTTGGCTTTATCGAGATTGGCCAGCAGGGCCCAGTCGAACGCCTGACCCGTGCCGCCGCTCTGGCTGCCCACTTTTGTATCCAGCAGCAGGCGATCCGCCGGATAGTCGAGGGCGGGCAGCGGCTCGCCACTGTCCTTGCCAAGAGAGACGCCCACAGCTTTCCAGATCTGGCAACTTGCAGGCAGCAGCAGACGCAGGTTGTCGATATAGGCGGCATCTTCATCCCCGTGCAGTTGCACTGCGGCCAGTCCCAGCGCCTCCACCGTTTTGGCGATGGTCTCTTGCTGGGTATTGCGAAACACCCCCACATAGGAGAGCTGCGCACCCGCCATCACGGTACGGGCGGTGGGAATGTCCACATAGCGCGGGCTCTTGGCGACAAAGATGAGTCCGCCGAATACGGCGCCTGCCTGATGGGCAGCGGCGGCATCGTCGGCGCGGGTGAGGCCGCATACCTTGTTCTGGCCCAGCACCAGCTTGCGCACTGCGGCCTCCAGATCGGCTTCCTCCATCAGGGAAGAGCCCACCAGAAAGCCCTTGGCATGGTGGTGAAGGTCGGCGACCTGGGTGCGATCCTTGATGCCGGATTCGCTGATCACCACCCGATCGCCCGGAATATCTTTGGCCAGCTGTTTGGTGCGGTTGAGATCCACGCTCAAGTCCCGCAGATCCCGGTTATTGATGCCAATCACCGGCGCCCCCAGCGCGATGGCACGGGTCAGCTCCTCCTCGTTGCTCACTTCGGTCAGCACGCCGAGGCCGAGCTCCTTGGCCACCGCGAACAGGGCGCGATAGCCCTCGTCGGTGAGTACGGAGAGCATCAGCAGGATGGCGTCCGCCTGATAGTGGCGGGCCAGATAGAGCTGATAGGGGTCGATCATGAAATCCTTGCACAGCACCGGTTGCTGGACGCGGGCGCGCACTCGCGGCAAAAAGGCGAAATCCCCCTGAAAGAACTTCTCATCGGTCAGTACAGAGATGGCGGTGGCGTATTTGCCATAGATATCGGCGATCGCCTCCGGGCTGAAATCGTCGCGGATCAGCCCCTTGGAAGGGGAGGCCTTCTTGCACTCCAGAATAAAGCGGGTGGAACCGGCCTTGAGCGCACCGACAAAATCCCGATCGCTTGCTACCAGTTCACTCTGGAAGCTCTCCAGCGGCTGGGCCAGCTTGCGGGCCGCAACCCACTCCTGCTTGGCCGCCACGATTTTGCCGAGAATGGTCTGGTTGATGGAGGCCATATTCAGAAAAGCATGGGGGGCAATGGGGTCTGACATCTCGTTATCCTTGCGAAACTGGCTATTGCCCTGCGGGCGATCTGAATGAGTGCTGTGCGAAGTAGTGGCTGACATCATGCCTCCTGATGGCCCGCTTCCTGATGGCTTAGAATGGCGAGCCTGGCGGCGAGCTCGGCCGCCTTGCCGCTCGCCAGCACTGCCAGCACCTCGGCCGCCGCGCTCTTGAGATCCGCGGCCTTGCCCGCCATCAGCAGCAGTGGGGCCACGTTGGCGGCGATGGCGGCGTTGTGCGCTGGAGTGCCTTGCCCTGCCAGAATGGCGGCTGTGATAGCGCGGTTCTCTTCGGGCTCGCCCCCTTGAATGGCGCTGACCGGATAGGTTTCCAGGCCAAAGTCAGCCGGGGTGATCATGAATTCGCGGATCTCGCCGTCACGGATCTGGGCCACCTGGGTCGGGCCGTGGATGGCAATCTCGTCGAGCCCGGCGCCGTGCACCACCATACCGGTTTTCAGCCCCAGTGCCAGCAGGGTTTCTGCGATGGGGCGCACCAGCTCGGGGGCATAGACCCCCATCAGCTGATAGGTGGGGCGAGCGGGGTTGATGAGCGGCCCCAGCACGTTGAACAGGGTGCGGGTCTTGAGGGCCTGGCGCACCGGCATGGCGTGGCGCACGCCAGCGTGGTACTGGGGGGCGAACAGGAAGCAGATGCCGAGTTCGTCCAGGCAATGGCGCGCCTGCGCCGGGCTCATGTCGAGCTTGATGCCCATCTTGTCGAGCAGATCGCTCGAGCCCGACTTGCTCGATACCGAGCGGTTGCCGTGCTTGGCCACTTTCAGGCCGCAGGCGGCGGCGACCAGTGCCGAGGTGGTGGAGACGTTGATGGTGTTGAGGCCATCGCCACCGGTACCGACTATGTCGCAAAACTCATAATCCGGACGCGGGAAGTCGCGCGCTTCCGCCAGCAACGCTTCGGCGGCGCCAGCGATCTCCTCCGGTGTCTCCCCCTTGATCTTGAGGGCGGTCAAGAGACTTGCGAGCACTATGGGATCCACTTCGCCACGAACCACCTGGCCGAAGGCGTCACGGGTGCTTTCACGGCTCAGAGACTGACCCTGATAGAGGGTGTTGAGATGTTGATGCATGTTGGTCTCCTTACCTTAACGCACGCTGCTTTCTGGGCGGGTGATATGGGCGAGCGCCTGAGTCAGCAGACGGGCCCCTTCCGAGGTCATGATGGATTCCGGGTGGAACTGGAAGCCCAAAACCCGCTCATCCTGCTGCTCGATGGCCATGGGCATGCCCTGATAGTGGGCAATCACCGTCAGCTCTTCCGGTACATAGGTGGCGACCAGCGAGTGGTAGCGGGCCACCGGCAGCGGGCTCGGCAGACCGGCGAAGGCGCCATGGCCGTTGTGCTCAATCAGCGAACGCTTGCCGTGGACAATTTCGCCCGCCGCCCCGACGGTGCCGCCGTAGGCTTCGCACAGGGCCTGATGGCCGAGACAGATACCCAGGATGGGCACCTGACCACGAGCCAGCTTGATAAGGTCGATGAGGCAACCCGCCTCGTGGGGGGCGCCCGGGCCCGGCGAGAGTACCAGCACGGCGTCCCCTTCACAGGCTGCGATCTCGCTCATTATGCGGCTGGCCGGCAGGCTGTTGCGGTAGATCCGCACCGGATAGCCGAGGGAGCGGAACTGATCGACCAGGTTGTAGGTAAACGAATCGAAGTTATCGAGCAGGAAGATGTTAGTCATGATGCTGCTCCTTCGAAGTGCGGAACTGATCGGCCGGGGCGCTGTAGGTAAACGAGTCGAAGTTATCGAGCAGGAAGATATCAGTCATGGCTCACGTCCTTATGTTGCTCCTGCTGGGCGCTCAGGGCTTGCAGTGAGGTGCCATGGCTGGCGGCGATGGCGGCCAGCACGGCGGCCGCCTTGGCGCGGGTTTCGTCCGCTTCGGCCTGGGGTTTGGAGTCGTAGACCACACCGGCACCGGCCTGCACATGAGCCATCCCATCTTTGACAAAGGCGGAGCGAATGACGATGCAGGTATCCATCTCCCCCGCACCATTGATGTAGCCGACGGCGCCGCCATAGCTGCCACGGCGTTTGCCTTCCACCATGCGAATGAGCTCGCTGGCGCGGATCTTGGGGGCGCCGGTGAGGGTGCCCATGTTCATGCAGGCCTGATAGGCGTGCAGGGCGTCAAGGTCAGAGCGCAATGTACCGACCACCTTGGAGACCAGATGCATCACGTGGCTGTAGCGATCCACTTTCAGCAGCTCCTTGACGTAGCGGGTGCCGGGCTCCGAGATACGGGCTATATCGTTGCGACCCAGATCCACCAGCATCAGGTGTTCGGCCACCTCTTTTTCATCCTGGCGCAGCTCCAGCTCGATGCGACCATCGAGATCCCGGTTGATGCTGCCATCGGGGTTGAAGCCCCGGCGGCGGGTACCGGCGATGGGGTACATCTCGACGTCGCGGCTGGCGGCGCAGAACTTGACCGCGCTCTCCGGCGAGGCGCCAAACAGGGTGAAGTTCTCATCCTGCACGTAGAACATGTAGGGGCTGGGGTTGGTCTGCTTGAGGCGGCGATAGGCGGCCAGCGGGCTCGGGCAGGGCAGGGAGAAGCAGCGGGACGGCACCACCTGGAAGATGTCGCCCCGGCGGATAAAGCCCTTGAGCTTCTCCACCTCGGCGCAGAACTGCTTGTCACCCTTGTCCACGCTCATGCCGCCGGTCAGGGGCTGGGTGGTCAGCTCGGCGCTCAGGGGTTGCTGGCAAATCTGTTTGAAGTCGGTGAGTCGCTCGGTGAGACGGGCATATCTGTCATCCACATGGCTTTCGTCGCTGTCGCCACCAAAGATGCAGGCCAGCAACTGGGTGGATCGCGCGATATGGTCGATGGTGATCAGGGTTTCGGCCACGTAGAAGCAGTAGTCGGGGCAGTTGTTGCTCCCCTCCGGCACCTCTGGCAGATCCTCGAAGGAGGCGATCAGGTCATAGGCGAAGCTGCCCGCCATAAACAGTGCCTCTTTACCCAGCTGGCACTGCAGCTCCTGTTGCAGGGTGCGCAGCACGTCCAGCACGCTGGTTCCCTTGAGGCGACTGTCTTCATCCAGTGCCCGATCGGAGGCGGGGAAGTCGAGCTGCAACTCGCCATCCACCAGCGTCTGGCTGATGACGGCGGGCAGACGCTCGGCCAGCAGGCTCTGCAACTGGGCGCCGTTGTCGTTCAGGGTGCGAACCCGCACAGTACGCCCCCGACATTCGATGCGCAGGCAGGCATCGACCAGCAGCAGGCTCTGCTTGCCCGCCTTGGAGTCGATCTCGACCGATTCCAGCAGCAGGTTGTTGGGGCGCCCCTGGCAGAGCTGGGTATAGAGCGCCAGCGGGTCGGCCACATAGGGGGCATTGAGCTTGAGGGTATCGAATTCACCCAGGGGCAAGCGAGTCGTATTGACGGTCATAGTGCGTTCCCTTGCGTGTGATGCGTTTTACCGATGTTCATGACATTGAATTCCTTGAAAAAATGCCTTAGAAATTACGTTGGTTTGGCAGCTTCAGTTGGGTTGCCATCGCCATGTCAGTGTTCTTGTCTGAATTCTCGGTTTCATCACAGGTCCATTTGCCGGATAATAAAAAAGCCCGCTGGGGTCAGCGGGCTTTTTCTTTGGGTTCTTAATTTGCTGTCAGATTACAGATACAGCAACGACCACACGCCCGCATGTCAGGGAGTGTGCCACCACCAGATGGTCAGGATGGAAGTCGTTTGCATGATAAAGTCCTGTAAAAAAGATGTTTGCAATGAAGTGCCTACAGAAAACGATAAAGCCGCGGCCAAGTCAAGTCGCTTTTTTGCCTATCTATCCCGATGGGGACCTGACCATGAGAGCGGAATAACCTGATGAGATTCGATCTTCACTGCCATACCACTGCCTCCGACGGCGTGCTGAGCCCCGCCGATCTGGTGCGCCGCGCCGCCGAAAAACAGGTCGAGGTGTTAGCAGTCACTGACCACGATACCCTTGATGGGCTTGATGAAGTACGCAGTACCATCGAAGCCGAGCAGCTGCCGCTACGACTGGTAAGCGGGGTCGAGATCTCCACCGGCTGGGAGCACCACGAGATCCATGTGGTGGCGCTGGGGGTGGATGAAAAAAATCCGCAGCTGGTGGCGTTTTTGGCGGGCCAACGGGCTCGCCGCGAGACGCGCGCACTTGAAATAGGGCGCCGTCTGGAGAAGTGCCTCATCCCCGGCACCTATGAAGAGGCCAAGGCGCTTGCCGGTGATGCTGCCGTGACCCGGGCCCATTTTGCCCGTGTGCTGGTGGCGCGCGGTGTGGCCGACAACATGCAGAAGGTTTTCAAAAAGTACCTGAGCCGTGGCAATAAGGGTTATGCCCCGGCCGAATGGCCCGAGATGAACGAGGCCATCACCGCCATTCACGCCGCCGGTGGGTTGGCGGTACTGGCTCACCCCAGCCGTTACGATCTCACCGCCAAGTGGATCAAGCGGCTGCTGGTGGCCTTCAAGGCGGCCGGTGGCGATGCCATGGAGGTGTCACTTCCCCAGCAAAGTCCGCAGGAGCGGGCCAATCTGGGCCAGTGGGCCAAGGATCACGACCTCTATATTTCGGTGGGGTCTGATTTTCATTTTCCGTCCAGCTGGACCGAGCTGGGCCGCCACCTCTGGCTGCCAAAAGAAGGCATGCCGCTCTGGCTGGCCTATCCGGACCACTTTGGTCTCACCACCGAGCAGCACGCCACCCTGCTGGCCAGTCGCTAGCACGGGGTCTGCCGGTTGGCCCTCTGTTGCATGGGAGGGTAAACCGGCGTCAAACAGGTTAAGGTAGCGTCATGGGTCTGGAACCCGTGACCATACGAGCGGGCAGGCATTGCCGCCCCCATTGCGAGAACGAGCTATGAGTCAGCATTTTTACGTACACCCGGAAAACCCCCAGGCCCGTCTGATCGGCCAGGCGGTGCAGATCATCCAGAACGGTGGCGTCATTGCCTATCCGACCGATTCCGGCTATGCGCTCGGTTGCCAGATGGGTGACAAGGGCGCGCTGGAGCGCATCTGCCGCATCCGTCGCATTGAACCCACCCACGACTTCACCCTGGTGTGCCGGGATCTCTCCGAGATCTCTACCTATGCCAAGGTGGACAACACGGCGTTTCGTCTGGTCAAGGGCAACACACCCGGGCCCTACACCTTCATTTTCAAGGCGACCAAGGAAGTGCCGCGCCGCCTGATGAACGAGAAGAAGAAGACCATCGGCATCCGGGTGCCGGCCAACAACATAGCGCTGGCCCTGCTGGAAGCGCTCGGTGAGCCGTTGCTCTCCACCACCCTGATCCTGCCGGGTTCGGAGATGGCGGAGTTTGACCCGGAAGAGATCTTCGACAAGCTGGGCAAACAGCTGGATCTGGTGGTCAACGGTGGCTATCTGGGCGAGCAGCCCACCACAGTGGTGGACTTCTCCGACGACGAGACAGTGCTGCGTCGTCGCGGTGCCGGGGATCCCACGCCGTTTGAGTGATACTGCCGACCCGGCACCTGTGATGGCCACGCCAGCACAGGTCACCATGGGGGAGGGGCTTGCCCCATCCCCCATCGCGAAAGTGCTGGGGCAGCCCTACCATGAGCTGCCCCAGGATCTGTTTATTCCGCCCGATGCGCTGGAAGTGTTTCTCGATACCTTCGAGGGGCCCCTCGATCTGCTGCTCTATCTCATTCGGCGCCAGCAGCTGGATATCCTGAACCTGCCAATCCTGCAGATCACCGCCCAGTACATGGAGTACGTGGAGCTGATGCAGGGGCTCAATCTGGAGCTGGCGGCTGAATATCTGCTGATGGCGGCCTGGCTCGCGGAGATCAAATCCCGTCTTTTGCTGCCCAAGGCCCCCGAGCTTGAGGATGAAGAGGAGGGAGAAGATTCCCGCGTCACCCTTATTCGTCGACTGCAGGAATATGAGCGCTTCAAGGTGGGGGGCGAGCGCCTCAATGCCTTGCCACGAGTGGAGCGGGAGATTTATATCGCCGCCGCCCTGCCGCCGGATTTCGGCTCTCTCAAGCCACTGACTCCCGATGTTTCACTGGTTGAGCTCGCCCTTTACATGCAAAGTGTGGTAAAACGCGCGACTCATTTCGAACATCACCAGATCCGCCGTGAGCAGATCCCGACCCGGGTGCGCATGGCGGAGATCTTGGCCATGCTCTCTCTGGGCCAGACATTGCGGCTGGAACAGGTACTCAAAATGGAAGAGGGACGCATGGGGGTGCTGGTGACGTTTCTGGCGCTGCTGGAGCTGTGCAAGGAGTCCCTGATTTGGATCCTGCAGGCTGAACCCCTGGGTCCGATCCATTTTGCCCTGGCGAGCCAAGAGGAGACCGGGGAGCGTGAACATGCGCACTGAGTTGTTTTCTTTGTCACTTCCTCGCAGCCAACTTGCCGGGGGGGGCGTGCATTTCCCGTTGCCCAGCCCGCCTGACGTCATGAGCAAGGAGGGCAACCGTGGCGCTGCCCGCTGAACGACTCAAGACGCTGGTCGAAGCCGCGATTTTTATTGCCGGGCGCCCCTTGACTGTGAGCGAGCTGAAAAGCGGTGTGCTGGCGGATTACCCCGTCACCGGCCGCTATATTCAGCTGCTGCTGGCCGAATTGCGACAGGATTACAGCGAGCGGGGAGTGGAGCTTAAAGAAGTTGCCTCCGGCTGGCGCTTTCAGGCGCGCCAGGAGTATGCCGAGGAGCTCTCCAGGCTCTGGAGCGAACGGGCTCCCCGTTATTCGCGCGCCGTGATGGAGACGCTGACGCTGATTGCGTATCGGCAGCCCATCACCCGGGCCGAGATCGAAGCCATCCGCGGGGTGGCGGTGTCGAGCCAGATAGTGAATACCCTGAAAGACCGTGGCTGGGTGCGCAGCGTTGGTCACAAGGAGGTGGTGGGTCGCCCGGAGCTGCTCGCCACCACCCGGGAATTTCTGGATTATTTCAATCTGCAGAGCCTGGATCAGCTCCCCGAGCTGGATCCTGAACTGCAAACCCCCCTGGCCGTTATGCCGGCTGAGGGCCGTGAAACCTGATCCATGTCGTTGGCATTTGCCAAGGCGTGGGCCAGGTCTCTTAATGATCAAAGTGGTGCCGGATTGCCCTGACGGGATCTGGCACAGTAGTCAACGTTGCCCGTTATGCTGACGGGCAGCGATCAACAATCAGGTAACCCCGATGAGTGAAAAACTGCAAAAAGTGTTGGCCCGCGCGGGTCACGGCTCCCGTCGTGAGATGGAGGCCCTGATCACCGCAGGTCGGGTCAGTGTGGATGGCAAGGTCGCCACACTGGGAGATCGCGTCGAAGTGAACGCCGTGATCCGTGTCGATGGCCATACGGTCAAGACCCGTGCCGAGGAAGAGATGATCTGCCGCGTGCTGGCGTATCACAAGCCCGAAGGGGAGATGTGTACCCGTCACGATCCGGAAGGTCGTCCGACCGTGTTCGATCGTCTGCCCAAGCTGGACAGTGCCCGCTGGATCGCGGTAGGCCGTCTCGACGTCAATACCTCAGGCCTGTTGCTGTTCACCACAGACGGTGAACTGGCCAACCGCCTGATGCACCCGAGTCACGAAGTGGAGCGCGAATACGCGGTGCGCGTGTTTGGCGAGATCACCGAAGCCATGTTGCAGCGCCTGCGCAAAGGCGTGCAGCTGGAAGATGGCATGGCCAAGTTCAACAAGATCAAACCGGCCGGCGGTGAAGGTCTGAACCAGTGGTTCAACGTCACCCTGACCGAAGGTCGCAACCGTGAAGTGCGCCGCCTGTGGGAATCCCAGGAAGTGCAGGTGAGCCGCCTGATGCGGGTGCGCTACGGCGACGTCACCCTGGATCGTGGCATCCCCCGCGGTGGCTGGCAGGAGCTGAAACTGCCGGAAGTGAACTACCTGCGCGGCCTGGTCAACATGCCGCCGGAGACCGAATCCAAGGTCGACCTGCAGCAGGATGGCAAGAGCACCCGTCACAAGCAGGCTGCCCAGATCCGTCGTGCCGTCAAGCGTCACAAGGACATGCAGGGTATGGAGCCGCGCGCCCGCAGCACCACGGCCCGCCGCAAGCCAACTTCCTCTACCCGCAACTCGGGTACCGGCAGCAAGTAAGCATTGCGCCGAGCCTCATGGGTTCATACAAGGAAAGGCCCGCCTCTCAGGCGGGCCTTTTTGTTGCTGCTGTTTGCCGTTTATTATTCCAATCCCCTCCTTGCTGAATTAAACCACCCGGCGGACCCGCTGCGGGAGAGGGGCAAGGTTGCTCTGCCAGAGCGGGCTTGTTAGCCTTTGCGGCACTGATACAGGAGATAATAATGAGCAAGGTACTTGATGAGCTGCTGGCCCTGCTGGCGCTCGAGAAAATCGAGGAGGGCCTGTTTCGGGGCCAGAGCCAGGATCTCGGTCTGCGGGCCGTGTTTGGCGGACAGGTAATGGGGCAGGCCTTGTCAGCCGCTAAACAGACGGTGGCCGCCGATCGTCAGGTGCACAGTTTTCACTCCTACTTCTTGCGCCCCGGTGATGCCAATCGTCCCATCATCTACGACGTGGAGAATATCCGCGACGGTCAGACCGTCTCTACCCGCCGGGTCAAGGCCATCCAGGGTGGCAAGCCCATCTTCTATCTCAACGCCTCGTTCCAGGTCGAGGCCGAAGGGTTCGAGCATCAGATAAGTATGCCGGCGGGGATCACCCCACCCGAGCAGCTCAAGAGCGAACTGGATCTGGTGCGTCCCTACGAGCATCAGATCCCGCCCGCCCTGCGCGACAAGATCATGTGCGAGAAACCCATCGAAATTCGCCCTGTGACCCTGGTCGACCCGATCCGTCCGGATGTGCACGAGCCGCTGCGCCATGTCTGGTTCAAGGCCAATGGCCAGATGCCGGATGATCAGCGGGTCCACAAGTACCTGCTGGCCTATGCCTCCGATTTCCACTTCCTGTTTACCGCCCTGCAGCCCCATGGTGTCTCTTACTGGGAGCCGGACATGCAGGTAGCCACCATAGATCACTCCATGTGGTTCCACCGGGACTTCAGGCTGGATGACTGGCTGCTCTACGTGGTGGACAGCCCGAGTGCCAGCGCAGGCCGCGGTCTGGTGCGCGGCCAGTTCTTTACCCGCGATGGGGTGCTGGTGGCGAGCACGGCGCAGGAAGGGGTGATCCGCCGACGCGGTTGACCTCAGATGCCAGCCATAAAAAACGGGAGCCAGTGGCTCCCGTTTTGTTTTCCGAACCGGCAATCAGGCCGTTTCACGCTCGGGGGCGAGCTGTGCTTCCCCACCCTGGGCGAAACGGTCGGCCCAGAGGGCGATGACGCCGTCACCTGTGACGTTGCAGGCGGTGCCAAAGCTGTCCTGCGCCAGGTAGAGGGCGATCATCAGGGCGATGGAGGCTTCCCCGAAACCCAGCATGGAGGTGAGCAGACCCAGGGCCGACATGACGCCGCCACCCGGTGCGCCCGGTGCAGCTATCATGATGACGCCCAGCATCATGATGAAGGGCAGCATGGTGCCATAGCCGGGAATGGCCAGGTGCTCGGAGAGGAACATGACGGCGGTGGCACAGGTCACCAGGGTGATGGTGGAGCCACACAGGTGGATGGTGGCGCACAGCGGCACTGTGAAGTTGGCGATGCCATGGCTCACGCCGTTGTTCTTGCTGGCCTGCAGCGCAACCGGAATAGTGGCGGCGCTGGACATGGTGCCGAGAGCGGTGAAGTAGGCGGGCAGCATGTTCTTGATAAGCATGGCGGGTGAGCGACCGAGCGCCAGACCCGTGCCGACGAACAGCACGCTGAGCCAGAACCAGTGCATGACAATGGCCATCACCAGCACAACGCCGAAGGTCTTCAGGGTGGCGAAGACGGTGCCCTCCACCGTCATCTCGACGAAGACACCGGCGATGTAGAGTGGCAGCAGCGGAATGATCACGCGGGCCAGCAGGCGGTCTATGATGTCACGGCCCTGATCGGCGACCCGGCGCAGGTCGGTGGCCTGGGTGGCGCTGATGCCGATGCCGAACACGAAAGCGGCGGCTAGGGCAGACATGACCCCGAACAGCGGTGGTATCTCCAGATTGATGTAGGAGGCAAGCTTTACGGCGGTTTCCGTGGTGGGCTCTGCGGCTGTGGTCAGCAGCGGGATCAGATGGCTTGCCACTGTGAAGGCGAACAGACCTGCCAGTATGGTGGAGCAATAAGAGAGAGCCACCGTCTTGCCCAGCAGCTTGCCGGAGTTCTTCGGCAGGCTGGCGATACCGCTCATGATGAAGAACAGAATGATGAGCGGAATGGTGAAGGTGATCAGCTGACCTATGACTGTCTTGGCCGTAAACAGCAGGCGTGCAATCCATTCCGGGGCGTAGAGACCGAGCAAGAGACCGGCAAGAATACCGGCAACCAGTTTGAGGACAAGTTTCATAAGGAAATCCAGGTGTTAGTGTCTGATTTGTTATTTAATTCTAATTTTAATGCCGCTTTTTAACACAAGTGCCGCATCTTGTCTCCCAACACCTGGTTAACTCAGAGTTAAATATTGTTAGCTGGATGATGAATTGCGGGGGATGGGCCCCTTGAAGCGACGGCGGCGATATTGATTCGTGGTGGGGGCGAGATCGGGTAGGCGGATCAGCAGGGCATGCAGCCAGCGGCCGTGCTTGGCATCCTCGCTGCACCAGCTCTGATGCAGCTCAAACGGCAGGGGGGCGATCAGTTGTTGCAGGCGGGCTTCATCGAGCCGGGTCTGCAGCGGGTATTCGTCCTGTGAGGAGGCCACTGGGTTGCCGGATTTTCCCTCGTCATAAGGGAAGGAGCAGTAGAGCGGCGCCCGGGGTTTGAGCAGGCTGGCGAGATGGATCAGGGCGGGGGCAAGCGCCTCCTCGACCAGGCAGGGCAGGGAGCCGCTGGCCCAGATGCCGTCAAAGGGCAGGACGTTGTGCATCTGCTCGAATCGGCAGACACGCACCGGCTGGCTGCAGCGGCGCGAGGCCAGCTTCGCCTGGGCCAGGCTGGCATCAAAGGCGGTGACCATGAACCCCTGCTGCCGGAAAAAGAGCAGATCCTCGCCCGCTCCGCAGCCCGCTTCCAGCAGATGGGCGCCTGCCGCCAGCGGTTTCAGAAAACGCTGACGGGCTGACAGTGTGCCTGGATCCGCCACAGATGGCAGACTGGGGGAAGCATCATGGTTGGGCAGTGGCGATATGGACATGGCAGGCACCTTCTTTCGGGGGCGCTACTCTAGCAAATTTGGCGGCGGGCTACCAAAGGCTCAGGTAAGCGAAATAATACCGCCTGGGTGGACACTGACCCGTGACGCTGTGACTACCTCCTGGCTGAGCAAGAAGCTGGGCAAGATCCCACTGCGCCTTGCCAGCAAGGAATGCGGGCCAGCTCGGGGCTGGCCCAGGCAGATCAGGGGCGGCGGGTGGCCGGGCCGTTTGGCAGGGCTATCAGGGTAAACAGGCTGTCGAGCAGGAAATCGGCCTCGCGGGTCAGGTTGATACGCTCAGGGAAGTGCAGCCAGTTGATGATGTAGCCATCCAGGGTGCAGTGCAGCAGGGTGGCGGCGCGGGGTAGGTCGATCCCGGCGGGCAATTGTCCCCGCCGTACTGCATTACCAAGGGCGGTTTCCAGATCACGGAAAAAAACGATTGCCTGTAAACGCATATGCTCACGCAACGAAATGGCTTCCCCTTCCAGCGACTCCAGATTGAACATGATGCTGAACATCTGCTGGTGGGCCGGATGAGTATTGATATTTATTAGCACCTCCTTGAGGAAGTGGCGCAGCTTGCCAAGGGGGTCGGTTTCCTGGGCATCGATGCAGGCTCCCAGCTGATGGGAGAGCGGCTGGCACAGCTCCTCCCACAAGGAGACGAACAGCTCTTCTTTATTTTTGAAGTGCCAGTAGATGGCGCCACGGGTCAGATCGGCGGCCCTGGCAATATCGGTCAGGCTGGTCTTGGCCAAGCCGTGTGAACAGAACAGATTAAGGGCCGTACTCATGATGTGGCAGCGGGTCTGCTGCGCCTCTTCTTTGGTTCTTCTGGCCATCGATATCTGCGCCTTGTAAAAGTAAAAAAGTCACTTACATACATTCGTGAATGTATGTATATTGCCTCATCTTTCCGATTTTACCAACAGGGACCGTAAACCCTGTGGTTATTCATTGACTGACAAAGGTTAAGGTTCTCCATGCATAAACATATTCTCGCACGTTCGGTTGGTCTTGCCTTGTGGGCAAGTAGCCTGCTGACAGCTTGTGGCGAACAGGGCGGTGCCCAGCAAGGGCCGGGTGACATGCCACCCGCCGCCGTGGGTGTAGTGACCCTACACACGGCACCGCTGCAACTCACCTCTGAGCTGACCGGTCGCAGTGCGCCGCTGCGGGTCGCCGAGGTGCGTCCCCAGGTGAGTGGCATCATTCTCAAGCGTCTGTTTACCGAAGGCAGCGATGTCAAGGCCGGGCAACTGCTCTATCAGATTGACCCCGCGGTTTATCAGGCCAATGTGGCCAGTGCCAAGGCCAATCTGGCCAAGGCACTGGCCAACGAGCAGAGCGCTCGCCTCAAGGCAAAGCGTTATGCCGAACTGGTGAAGGTGAAAGCCATCAGCAGCCAGGAGTATGACGACGCCGATGCCGCCTGGAAGCAGCAACTGGCCGAGATAGGCGCTGCCAAGGCGGCCTTGCAGAGTGCCAACATCAATCTGGCCTATACCCGCATCACGGCCCCCATCAGCGGTCGCATCGGCAAGTCAGCTGTGACCGAGGGTGCCCTGGTGACAGCCCAGCAGGCTGACAGTCTTACCTCCATCCAGCAGCTCGATCCCATGTATGTGGATGTGCGTCAGTCCACCGCCGACCTGCTGCGCCTCAAGCGCCAGATCGCCGCAGGCAAGCTCGTTCAGGACGAGAACAAGGGTGCCAAGGTGCGCTTTCAGCTGGAAGATGGCAGCAGCTACAGCGAAGAGGGATCATTGCAGTTCTCCGACGTGACAGTGGATGAGACCACCGGCATGGTGACCCTGCGGGTGATAGTGCCGAACCCTCATCAACTGTTGCTGCCCGGCATGTTCATGCGCGCCACTCTGCAAGAGGGCGAGCGAGCCGAAGGGCTGTTGGTGCCGCAAACCGCCGTGACCCGCACCCCCAAGGGGGGCGCTACCGTCATGGTGGTGACGGCGGACAACAAGGTCGAGCTGCGCGAGGTACAGGTGAGCCGCATCGTTGGCAGTGACTGGGTGGTGGAATCCGGTCTCAAGACGGGTGAGCGGGTGATCGTCGCCGGTCTGCAAAAGGTACAACCCGGGGCTGTCGTGGCGCCCACTGAACAGGCGGCCACAGCGCTGTCTGAACAGACCCCGGCCAACAAGTAGGATGGAGTAGTCGCCTCATGTCACGATTTTTCATAGACAGACCCATTTTCGCCTGGGTAATCGCCCTGGTGATCATGCTGGCGGGGAGCCTGGCCATCATAGGTCTGCCGATCTCCCAGTATCCCAGCATTGCACCGCCCGCCGTGGGTATCTCTGCAAGCTATCCGGGAGCTTCTGCCAAGACGGTAGAAGACTCTGTGACCCAGGTCATAGAGCAGAACATGACGGGGCTGGATCACCTGCTCTATATGTCTTCTCAATCTGATTCCTCCGGCAATGTGTCGCTGACCCTCACCTTCCAGGCGGGGACAGATCCCGATATTGCCCAGGTGCAGGTGCAGAACAAACTTCAGTTAGCCACACCGCTATTACCGCAAGAAGTGCAGCAGCAGGGGATAAAAGTTCAAAAAACATCCAGCAGCTTTTTGATGGTGGCGGCCTTCATCTCCGGTGATGGCAGCATGAACAGCGATGATCTGGCCGACTATGTGGTGGCCAACATCAAGGAGCCGCTGAGCCGTCTGGACGGGGTAGGGGACATCACATTGTTCGGCAGCCAGTACTCCATGCGTGTCTGGCTCGATCCGAACAAGCTCACCCGGGTACAGATGACCCCGATTGATGTGCAGAACGCCATCAAGGCACAGAATGCCCAGGTGGCGTTTGGCAAGGTGGGGGGCACGCCCTCGGTCGAAAGTCAGCAGTTTACTGCCACCATCATGGGGCAGACCCGTCTCTCTACCGTGGAGGAGTTCAACAATATCCTGCTGCGGGTGAATCAGGACGGCTCCAAGGTACGCTTGCAGGATGTGGCCCGGGTTGAGCTGGCGGGTGAAAACTACGACGCTGATGCGCTCTACAACGGCCAGTCTACCGCGGCGGTTGCCATCAAGCTGGCGACCGGTGCCAACGCCCTCGATACCGCCGAGAAGATCCGCGGCAAGCTGGACGAGCTCTCCGCCTACTTCCCGGCCAACATGAAGGTGGTCTATCCGTACGACACTACCCCCTTCGTGCAGATCTCCATCGAGGAGGTGGTACAGACCCTGATCGAGGCGATCTTCCTGGTGTTCTGCGTCATGTATCTGTTCTTGCAGAACTTCCGTGCCACCCTGATCCCGACCATAGCCGTGCCGGTTGTATTGCTTGGGACCTTTGGCGTCATGTCGGCGTTCGGCTTCTCCATCAACACCCTGACCATGTTCGGTCTGGTGCTGGCCATCGGCCTGCTGGTGGATGATGCCATCGTGGTGGTGGAGAACGTGGAGCGGCTGATGAGCGAGGAGGATCTCTCCCCGCTGGAAGCGACCCGCAAGTCCATGACCCAGATCACCGGCGCCCTGGTGGGGATCGCCCTGGTGCTCTCTGCCGTGTTCGTGCCCATGGCTTTCTTTGGCGGGTCAACCGGTGCCATCTATCGTCAGTTCTCTCTCACCATCGTCTCGGCCATGGTGTTGTCTGTGCTGGTGGCCCTGATCTTGACGCCTGCTTTGTGTGCCACCTTGCTCAAACCGATCAAGCATGGCGAGCATGGTGTCAAGCGCGGCTTTTTTGGCTGGTTTAACCGCGTCTTTGATTCAGGCGCAAACCGTTATCAAAGCGGTGTGCGCAAAGTGCTCAAGCAGGGGGTTCGCTACGGCATCATCTATGCGGCCATGTTGGCAGTACTGGCCGTGCTATTTATGCGCATGCCCACCTCCTTCCTGCCGGAAGAGGATCAGGGGGTCATCATGTCCATGGTGCAACTGCCGGTCGGTGCTACCAAGCAGCGCACCGAAGTGGTACTGGCGGACATGCGCGATTACTTCCTGAAAAACGAGAAGGACAACGTCGACTCTGTGCTGACGGTGGCGGGCTTCAGCTTCGCCGGTAGCGGCCAGAACAGCGGCATGGCGTTTATCAAGTTGAAAGACTGGAAAGAGCGCAGCAGCCCGGATCGCAGCGCCAACGCCATCATAGGCCGCGCCATGGGTTATCTGTTCAGCATCAAGGAAGCCCAGGTGTTCGCCTTCAACTTGCCTCCCATTCCTGAACTGGGCACGGCCACCGGCTTTGACTTCTACCTGCAAGATCGCGCAGGACTGGGTCATGATAAGCTGATGGCGGCGCGCAACCAGTTGCTTGGCATGGCGGCGCAGGATCCCAACCTGGTGCGGGTGCGCCCGAACGGGATGGAAGACACGCCCCAGCTCGACGTCAAGATTGACTACGAGAAGGCGCTGGCTCAGGGGCTTTCCATCAGCGACATCAACAGTACTCTCTCTACGGCCTGGGGCTCTTCTTACGTGAACGACTTCGTCGACCGGGGTCGGGTCAAGAAGGTCTACCTGCAGGCGGATGCCCCCTTCCGGATGAACCCGGAAGATCTCAAGCTGTGGTATGTGCGCAACAGCACAGGTCAGATGGTGCCCTTCTCTGCCTTTGCCAGCACTGAGTGGAGCTTTGGCTCACCCCGTCTGGAACGCTACAACGGCGTTTCCGCGATGGAGATAGTAGGTGAGGCCGCACCTGGCAAGAGTACCGGTGATGCCATGGCCGCCATCGAACAGATGGTGAAGCAGTTGCCGGAAGGGATAGGTATCGAGTGGACCGGCCTCTCCTTGCAGGAGCGGCAAGCGGGATCCCAGGCACCGGCCTTGTACGCCATCTCCCTGCTGGTGGTGTTCCTCTGTCTGGCGGCGCTGTACGAGAGCTGGAGCATTCCCTTCTCCGTCATGCTGGTGGTGCCGCTTGGCATCCTAGGCGCCGTGTTGGCGGCGACCATGCGGGGCTTGGAGAACGACGTCTACTTCCAGGTGGGCTTGCTCACCACCATAGGGCTGTCGGCCAAGAACGCGATACTTATCGTCGAGTTTGCCAAGGAGCTGTACGACAAGGGAATGGGCTTGGGTGACGCTGTGGTTGAGGCTGCGCGTCTGCGTCTGCGTCCTATCCTGATGACCTCCCTCGCCTTTATCCTGGGTGTACTGCCGCTGGTCATCAGCTCGGGAGCGGGTGCCAGCAGCCGTAACGCTATCGGTACGGGCGTGATGGGGGGGATGATCAGTGCGACCGTGCTGGCCATCTTCTTCGTGCCGCTGTTCTTCGTGCTGGTGACTCGCTATTTCACCAAACACAATTCACGGGAAGAGCGGGCCGCCCTTGCCAAGGAGACCCATCATGACTAAGACACTGGTCGCCTTGAGCGTGACGCTGCTGCTGGGGGCCTGTTCCATGGCCCCTGATTATCAAAGACCCGAATTGCCCCAAGGCGCCTCATGGCAGAGCAATCAGACAGCAGGGAAGGCGGCCGTCTCCCCCTGGCAGCAACAGTTCCTCGACCCGACGCTGCAAAGGCTCATCGATACTGCACTGGAGAACAACCGGGATCTGCGGATCGCGGCTCTCAACGTCGAGGCGTATGAAGCCAGGTACCGTATTCAGCGGGCGGCGCAACTGCCGACCCTGGCAGCGAACGGCTCGGGCACCCGCCAGCAGGGATCCGACGATCTCAGCAGCACGGGGCAGGGGACTATCAGCAGCCAGTACGATGCCAGTCTCGGCATCACCGCCTATGAGCTGGACCTGTTTGGCCGGATCCAGAGCCTGAAAGATCAGGCTCTGGAGACCTACCTTGCCGAGATTGAGACCCGGCGCAGCACCCAGATTGCGCTGATAGCGTCGGTGGCCAATGCCTATCTCACCTTGCTGGCGGATCAGGAGTTGCTGGCGCTGAGCGAGGCGACCTTGTCGACCGAGCAGGAGAGTTATGGCCTGACCGAGCACAAGTATCGCTTGGGCGCGGCCTCAGAGATGGAGCTTGCCCAGGGGCGTACCGCACTGGAAAGCGCCCGGGTCAGCCTGGCCCAGTACCAACGCCAGGTGAAGCAGGATCGCAATGGTCTGACACTGCTCCTTGGCACCCAGGTTCCTGTGCTGGACAGCCAGCCAGTGACCCTGGCCGAGGTAAAACTGGCGGCGATCCCGGTGGGTGCGCCTTCGAGCTTGCTGCAACAGCGCCCGGATATCCTGGCTGCCGAGCACAGTCTGAAGGCGGCCAATGCCAATATAGGCGCGGCGCGCGCCGCCTTCTTCCCCTCCATCTCGCTCACCGCGACGGCGGGGACGGCCAGCAACCAGCTGAGCGGCCTGTTTGACGGAGGAACCGGCACCTGGTCGTTTATCCCCCAGATCAACCTGCCCATCTTCGACGGTGGGAAACGTATCGCCGATCTTGATGTGGCTGAAGTGAGTACCCGGCAGGCGGTGGCGAGCTACGAGAAGAGCATCCAGACCGCCTTCAAGGAGGTTGCGGATACCCTCGGTGCCCAGTCGGACTATCAGCAGCAGTTGCAGGCACAGCAGGCTCTGGTCGAAGCCAACCAGACCTATTTCAAGCTGGCGGAGTTCCGTTATGAGCAAGGTGTGGACAGTTACCTGACCCGGCTCGATGCCCAGCGTTCGTTGTTCAGTGCCAAGCAGGGCCTGATCAGCACCCGTCTGGCCCAGCTGACCAACCAGGTGGCGCTCTACAAGGCCATAGGTGGTGGTTGGCAAGCCCCCGACACGATGACAGGGCAGCAGTAGCGATTACCTCCCACTTTGGGTTATCATATAGCCACAGGGCGAACCATCCGGTTCGCCCTGTTTTTTGAGCAAGATCATATGCATATGGCACCTTGATGACATAATGCGTCGTGCTTTATCGAGTTGGGCCCCCTGTTTCCGATGTCCAGCTCATTGAGTAGTATGGGAATGGGCTGCAACACCGCAAAATAGCACTGGAACAGTGTTCGGAAGATAGGCAAGACCCTTTCAGGACCATACATACTAGTGCTTGCCGCAAGATCTGGTGAGTAAAAAATTTATTTTTGCGTTTAAGATCAAAGAAATAGTAACTCAACAAGCGAAAGACTAGCCGCAACTGTCCTTGCCATATATAAGCAAAGAGCGGGAACGGAAAGAGAGTGAGCCAGGATGATGCATTAACCAGATCAAGGGTCAGATCTGACGGTGCAACAGATCGCTAAAGGCGTTAGAATCCACCGCTGTCGTTGCAATGGAATAGCTCAATAAGATAGGTTCGAACATCAACGTCTCATCGAACCTTATTAAGCAAGTAGTTGGCAAGGGTAGTAGCCACTACGTCACAAGCTGGAGGGCATGATGGCCAACAGCACATTCATTCTGGTTAAAATCAGCGAACTGGGAGCTGTAACTCAGGGGCGGTAGCCATTGCACTTTTCCCCTTGATAGTCAGAAATCTGCCGGTCAGACATGTTTATCCTTGTCTCCAGTCTCATTGTTGCAACTCGTTTTACCTTCATTTTTTATATTCATTTCAAGAGCATACCTATGAAAATCCTTGTCACTGGTGGCGCTGGCTTTATCGGGTCGGCGGTTGTTCGTCATATTATTCGAAACACGCAGGATGCCGTGGTCAATCTCGACAAACTCACCTATGCGGGGAATCTGGAGTCCCTGGCCGACGTGGCTGCCAGTGAGCGTTATGTTTTCGAGCAGGTGGATATCTGTCATCGCAGCGAATTGGATCGGGTGTTTGCTCTGCATCAACCGGATGCCGTGATGCACCTGGCGGCCGAGAGCCATGTCGATCGCTCCATCACGGGGCCTGCCGATTTCATCGAAACCAATATTGTTGGCACCTATACGTTGCTGGAAGCGGCGCGCGCTTACTGGAACGAATTGAACGATACACGCAAAGCGGCTTTCCGCTTCCACCACATCTCCACCGACGAGGTGTATGGCGATCTGCCCCATCCGGATGAGGTGAGTGCCGGTCATCCCTTGTGGAATAAGCCACTGCCGCTCTTTACCGAAACCACTCCTTACGCCCCCAGCAGCCCCTATTCGGCCTCCAAGGCCTCCAGCGACCATCTGGTTCGCGCCTGGCGCCGAACTTACGGCTTGCCGACCCTGGTCACCAATTGCTCCAACAACTATGGCCCCTACCACTTCCCCGAGAAGCTGATCCCGCTGGTGATCCTGAATGCGCTGGATGGCAAGCCACTGCCGGTTTATGGCAAGGGGGACCAGATCCGCGACTGGCTCTACGTAGAAGATCATGCTCGCGCGCTTTACAAGGTAGTGACCACTGGCGTTATCGGTGAGACCTATAACATCGGCGGTCACAACGAGAAGCAGAATCTGGAGGTGGTCCACACCATCTGCGATTTGCTCGACGAGATGGTCCCCAAGGCTGGTTCTTACCGCGATCAAATTAACTATGTGGCGGATCGCCCCGGTCACGATCGCCGCTATGCCATCGACGCCAGCAAGATGAGCGCCGAGCTGGATTGGCAGCCAGAAGAGACTTTCGAGTCGGGCATTCGCAAAACCGTACAGTGGTATCTGGATAACCAGCAGTGGGTCAACAACGTTAAAAGCGGTGCCTATCAATCCTGGATCACCCAGCAGTATGGGGAGAAAAAGCAATGAAGGGCATTATTCTGGCTGGTGGTTCTGGTACCCGTCTCTATCCCATTACCATGGGGGTTTCCAAGCAGTTGCTTCCTGTTTACGACAAACCCATGATCTATTATCCACTGTCGGTCTTGATGCTTGCCGGTATCAGGGAAATTTTGATTATTACCACTCCGGAAGATCAGACAAGTTTCCAGCGTCTATTGGGTGATGGTAGCCAGTTTGGTATTTCGCTGACTTATGCAGTACAACCAACCCCCGATGGGCTTGCCCAAGCGTTTATCATAGGTGAAGAGTTTATTGGTAACGACTCTGTCTGCTTGATATTGGGTGACAATATGTTTTGGGGGCAGGGGTTTTCGCCGATGTTGCTCGATGCCGCAGGCAGAAAGGAAGGCGCAACAGTCTTTGGCTATAAGGTTCAAGATCCTGAGCGGTTTGGTATTGTTGAATTTGATGATAAACAAAGTGTCATCTCCATTGAAGAGAAGCCAGCACAGCCTAAGTCACATTTTGCTGTTACCGGATTGTATTTCTATGATAACCAGGTTGTAGATTTTGCCAAACAGGTCGAACCCTCCAAACGAGGGGAGCTTGAGATAACCAGTATTAATCAGATGTACCTTGAGCGTAATCAGCTCAATGTTGAGCTGTTGGGACGCGGTTTTGCTTGGCTTGACAGCGGTACCCATGAAAGCTTGCTTGAAGCATCAAATTTTGTGGCAACAATAGAGGCTCGACAAGGTTTTAAAATAGCCTGTCTTGAAGAAATTGCGTTGCGTAATGGTTGGTTGAGTAAAACCGAGGTAGCCGTTACAGCGCTGAAAATGGCTAAAAACAGCTACGGGCAATATCTTCTGGAGCTGATAAAGGATTCGTGATGAGTGTGATTAAATTAATCGATTTTCCTATATTAGGCGATGAACGGGGTTCGTTAATTGCTCTGGAAGGTAACAAAAATATTCCTTTCGAAATAAAACGTGTTTATTACATTTATGGTACGCAGGACGGTGTTGCCCGCGGCTTCCATGCCCACAAAGAGTTGCAACAGATCGCTATTTGTTTGAATGGCAGTTGTCGTTTTGTTATGGATGATGGCGTGGATAAATCAGAAGTCATTCTCGATTCACCATCTCAAGGGCTTCTTATTGATGTTATGCAGTGGCATGAAATGTATGATTTTAGTGCAGGTTGTGTACTGTTGGTGTTAGCCAGTGATGTCTATGAAGAGAAAGACTACATCAGGAACTATGATGATTTTTGCGGCTTAATACTTACTAAGAGAGTTACGTGATGATTCATACTCTGAGTGATGTACAGTCAAAAAATATTGGTAAGGATACTCGAATATGGCAGTATTCGGTTGTTCTACAAGGCGCAAAAATTGGTACAGAATGCAATATATGTGCTCACACATTAATCGAAAATGATGTCATCATAGGTGATCGCGTCACGATCAAGTCTGGTGTGTATATATGGGATGGTATAACAATCGAAGATGATGTTTTTATCGGACCTTGTGTTGCATTCACGAATGACAGGCATCCTCGCTCCAAGATTTATCCAGATGAATTCTCTAAAATGCTAATAAAGAATGGGGCATCTATCGGAGCCAATGCAACACTGTTACCTGGCATCACGATAGGAAGACATGCAATGGTCGGTGCTGGTGCCGTTGTCACAAAAGATGTACCCGATTATGCTGTTGTGGTGGGTAATCCGGCTAAAATAATCCGTTATGCTGAGATGTAAAAAATGATTAACTTCCTTGACTTGAAAACTATTAATAGCCAATACCAAAAAGAATTAAAAGATGCTTGTGCAAGAGTGATAGATTCTGGCTGGTATATCATGGGGAGCGAGCTGGCCCAATTTGAAATGGAATTCGCCAACTATTGTGGCGCCAAACATGCCATCGGTGTTGCTAATGGCCTTGATGCCCTCAATCTGGTGCTGCGTGCCTGGAAAGCACTTGGAAAATTGCAAGCTGGCGATGAAGTAATAGTGCAGGCCAATACGTATATTGCGTCCATATTGGCGATCACCGAAAACGATTTAGTACCTGTCTTGGTTGAGCCCAACCCGAATACTTATAACCTCGATCCCAGCGTTGTTCGTGCAGTAATAACTGCCAAGACCAAAGCAATATTGCCAGTCCATCTCTATGGTCAGCTTTCCCCCATGCCAGAGTTGATGGCGATTGCCGCTGAATCTGGTCTACTTGTGCTGGAAGACTGTGCCCAGGCGCATGGTGCAGCAATCGAGGGAAAACGAGCGGGTAACTGGGGCGATGCAGCTGGTTTCAGCTTCTATCCAGGTAAAAACCTGGGTGCTCTAGGAGATGCAGGTGCAGTGACAACGAATGATGATGAGTTGGCTCAGACAATCAGAGCACTGCGCAATTATGGCTCGCACAAGAAATACGAAAACCTGTATCAAGGGGTCAACAGTCGCTTGGATGAAATTCAGGCGGCAATGATGCGGGTCAAGCTCCCTTATCTGGAAGGGGAGACTGCTCGTCGTCAAAGTATTGCTCAATCCTATCGCGCACGAATTAACAATCCTTCCGTAACACTACCCTGTGTGGAAAATGAAAGCGCACATGTATGGCATTTATTTGTGGTATGCAGTGATGTACGTGAGCAGTTGCAGCAATGGTTGTCTGAGCAAGGTATCCAGACGCTGATCCACTACCCCATACCTCCCCATAAACAAAAAGCGTACCCTGAATTCCAGGATTACCGACTGCCGTTGACAGAGCAGATCCATCAGCAAGTCCTTTCTCTCCCCATGGATCCGACCATGAGCGATGAGGCTGTGACAAGGGTAATCGATGCGGTGAACGGCTTTAAAGCATGAGACGCTTGCTTAAAGTGACTGCCATGACGGGGCTGTTGACGCTCCTTAAAATGGCGATGGGGTTTGTCATTGCCAAGGTGGTGGCCATTTATACTGGCCCCACCGGGATGGCCATGTTAGGCCAGGTTCAAAGCATGGTCGGTGCGTTCAATGGGGTGATTAATGCCCCAGTGGGCAGCGGGGTTGTACGTTATACCGCTGAGAAGAAAGATCAGGGATTTGAGGCATGTGCTCCCTGGTGGCGAGCTGCAGTACAGTGGGTAGTGATTATTTCTGCCATCACGATTCCAAGCGGATTGCTTCTGGCCGAACACATTTCAAGCTGGCTTTTTCAAGATACAACGCTGACTTGGGTGGTTATGGCTACCGTCTGTGTCTTGCCGTTGTCAGCCATAGGGACACTGTGTAATTCCATCATCAATGGTCAGCAACTTTATCGCCGCTATGTTGGTTTGGGTATGCTCTCTGCCGTTATATCCGGTTGTGTTATGTTGACCATGATAGTGATGGCCAATATCCAGGGAGCCTTGTTGGCTGCTGCGGTACAGGCTGCCTTGATTGGACTGGTAATGCTGATTGCTAACTTGCGCCAACCCTGGTTTAGATTGAAGTATTGGTGGGGCGCAACCGACTTGGAAGCGAGAAAGTCTATTGGTGGTTATATGTTGATGGCAATCACCAGTGCCTTGACTGTACCTATATCGCTTATTTTAGTTCGTACAATTTTGATCCAGCAAGTGGGGTGGGAAGCTGCAGGTCATTGGCAGGCGGTATGGAAAATATCAGAGGTCTACCTTGGGGTTATTACCATGGCGCTAGGGACTTATTACCTTCCTCGTCTTTCCTCTCTGGTCGGTGTGGATGCCATTGTCAGTGAGATCAATAAAACGGCACTGGTAATTTTACCGATCGTTGCAATCATGGCTTTGGGTGTATATCTATTGCGTGATGTGGCTATTTGGTTGCTTTTTACAGAGGATTTCAAGTCGGCACGGGATCTCTTTGCTATTCAGTTGTGTGGGGATGTAATAAAAATTACAAGTTGGCTCTATGCATATCCTATGTTATCCCGAGGTAAAACCAAGATATTTGTAGCAACTGAAATTTTATTCTCACTCCTTTTTGTCATACTCTCTTACCCGTTGATATGCTACGTTGGAATTAAAGGAGCTACTATAGCTTACCTAGCAACGTATATTTGCTATTTCATATTTATGTATTCAAACCTTAAAAGAATTTCTCGTTAAAATTTAACTTCCTCGAGAGCTTGGTTATATGAAAGTTCTATTAGTCGGAGAATACTCCGGTGTACATACCAATTTAGCAAAAAATCTTATTGCTAAAGGATATACCGTTACAACAGTATCTGATGGTGATGGATATAAAAGTTTTCCTCGAGACATCGATCTTGCTATCTCTGAGAATAGACTATTTAAAAATTCTATAGTAAAAAATATTCTATATTATCTCGGCGTTAAAGGTGTTATATCCTATTTTAAGAAGCGAAATCAGCTTGATGAACTCAAAGGATATGACATTGTTCAGCTGATTAATCCAGCGCCGATAACAGCATACTCTTCAATTGCCAATTATATGTTGTTAAGAAAGCTCAAGAAAAATAACGGAAAGTTTTTTTTATGTGCTTTAGGCGATGACTATTACTGGGTCAAACTATGTTTAAGTAGGAAACTGAAATATAGTCCATTAGATAAGTTCACTCTATCAACATTTAAGAATTATCTTTTTTCTTTAAAGTATATATATGGGATTGGGTATAAAAAGTTAAATAACTATGCTGTTAATATATCAGAAAAAATAATACCTGGTTTGATAGATTATAAAAATGCATATGCTTGGTCTGATAAAGTTACCGAGATAATAGGCATTTCAATAGATCAAGAGCAGTTCTTACGAACAAAGGATATATATGAGACGCAATCTTTTATACGTAACAGAAACGTCATAAATGTATTTCATGGATGGCAAAAAGGTAAAGATCTGCGTAAAGGTAACGATATACTTGATGCTACTATGTTGTCTTTAAAAGAAAGATACCCGGACAAAATTAATTATGAAGTCGTTTCTGGATTGACTTATGATGAGTATATAAAAAGATTTGATTCTGCCGATATATTCCTAGATCAATTGTATAGCTATGACCGGGGAGTAAATGGCATACTCGGTATGGCTAATGGAAAGTTGGTTGTGTCTGGTTTCGAAGATTCTCCATCCATACAAGGGCTTGTAACTCAACTAGGAATTAATGGAACACCAAATCAAAAGACGCTATTTGACGCACTTGAATTTATTATTAACAACCAAGATATTAGATATCAGATAGTTAAAAATTCTATTTCCTATAT
>NZ_CAWRFG010000001.1:2759750-3443431 GCF_963900955.1 Aeromonas sp. 9A | reverse complement strand
ATTGTGTAATATTGTTGTTGATTATGAGAAACAGAGTTTTAATTAGCTCTCCCTTTATGATAATATCATTGGTGACAATATTGCTTTCATCTCTTTGGGAGGCTTATATTGGCGGTGCTGTTCGGCATAGAATGATATCAATGTTGCTATTATTCCCCTTGGTTTCCTTTCATCTAACGTATTGCAATAAGAAAGTTGGCAAGGATTAATATCTATGCTTTAAATTTCTGTACAAGGATAAATAATGGCTCTGATTTCACTTGCGATATCTACTATATCAAATAGAATAGATTTTCTAAAACTACAAGAATATTCAAGTGCTGAGTATGTGATTGTACATCAGCGACCAAATGAAGGTGATCCAAAAGTAATATCAAGTTTGAAAGAACGACACGACATAATATATGTCCCATTAGATAGCTCGGGTCTTTCTGTCAGCAGAAATACAGCAATTAATAAATGTAGCGGAGATTATATTTTTATTTTAGATGATGATGTCTTCTTTTCTTTTGACAGTATGATGATGGTAGTTGATCTAATGAGTAAGGATGATGTGGACATTGGTACATATTATCATAAATACACCAACGGAAAGACTACAAAAAATAAGGAATACTCTTTTTCTCACAATATGTTAAATATCGCCAACCCTTCATCAATTGATATTTGTTTAAAGCGGGAGTCGATAGTTGCAAGTGGAGTGCTATTTGATGAGGACTTTGGTTTAGGGACCAGTTCACCTTCAGGTGAAGAAATGATATTTTTATCTGACTGTATAAAGTCAGGTTTAAAGTTGAAAAGATATCCTATTGAGGTATGTATTCATCCTCCTGTCACATCAGGTAGCGACTTCTATTCTACCAAAGAAAAGATCTTAGCTAAGAAGGCCATGTTTAAAAGAGTGTATGGCCAGTTAGGTGGGATTATGTTTATACTTTTTATTTTGAAAAAATATCCTGCGGCATACAAGGCTGGCTATAGTTCGTTTTTCTTAAAACACTCACTTTTTAAGTAAGCTCACATCCGTGTGGTAATATTATTATGGACGCATCCCCCCTCGTTTCAATCGTTATGCCGAGTTACAATTCGGGCAAAACGATATCTGCAGCTATACAGAGTATTCTTCTGCAAGAGTATGATAACTGGGAATTGTTGGTTACAGATGACAACTCATCTGATGATACCGTCGCTATATTAAAAGCTTTTGAAGCGCAAGACCCAAGGATTAATGTTGTATGCAATGACACTAATTCGGGTGCAGGATTTTCAAGAAATCATTCAATCAGAAGGTCGAAGGGTAAATATATAGCATTCCTTGATTCAGATGACCTTTGGAATCCGGATAAACTGAAAGTTCAGATTTCTTTTATGGAGGAAAATAATTATTCATTTACTTTTTCTTCATATCAAATGTTTTCCGACGATGGCGAGGGCAAGGTTGTCCATGCTCCTGAATTCGTGACTTATAATGAATTGTTGTATGGTAATGTTATCGGATGTTTAACTGCAGTATATAATGCTGATATCTTAGGTCGTCAGGAAATGCCACTTATAAGAAAGAGGCAGGACATGGGGTTATGGTTGGCGTTGCTAACAAAGTGTGATAAAGCTTATGGTTTACCTGACGTGTTGGCAAGATACAGAACAGACTCTGGTATGACGCAAAATAAATTGCATGTAGCGAAATATCAGTGGGAATTTTACAGGACTGTAGTACAGCTGAACCTGTTGAAGTCTTCATGGTACTTCTTCTGGTATGCACTAAATGGTTTTTTGAAACATCGGAAATAAAACATGAAAATTGCTATTGCGGGTACGGGATATGTTGGCCTATCTAATGCAGTATTGCTGGCACGGCACCATGAGGTGGTTGCTGTTGATCTGATTGCCAGCAAGGTCGAGCTGATCAATCAAGGGCTCTCTCCCATCGTTGATAAAGAGATCGAAGAGTATCTGGCTGGCGGAAAGCTTAATCTGCGGGCGACTTTAGATAAAGCAGAGGCATATCAACAAGCCGATTTCGTCATCATTGCGACCCCAACAGACTATGATCCCGACACTAACTATTTCAATACCAGTACGGTGGAGTCAGTAGTCAAGGATGTGATGGCAATCAATCCTGATGCTGTCATGGTGATAAAATCGACCATTCCAGTTGGGTATACCGCTAGGTTGCGCAAGGATCTCGGTTATGAGAATTTGATTTTTTCCCCCGAATTTTTGCGTGAAGGGCGAGCTCTCTATGACAACCTGCATCCTTCTCGTATCGTGGTCGGTGAGCGTTCAGAGCGGGCTCAGGTGTTTGCCAACCTGCTGTTGGAGGGCGCGATCAAGAAGGATGTACCTGTGCTCTTTACGGACAGCACAGAAGCAGAGGCGATCAAGCTGTTTGCCAATACCTACCTTGCGATGCGTGTTGCGTTTTTCAATGAACTTGACACCTACGCTCAGTTGCATGGCCTCGATAGCCGGCAGGTGATTGAAGGTATTGGATTGGATCCGCGCATTGGCAGCCACTATAATAATCCCTCGTTCGGGTATGGTGGTTATTGTCTGCCAAAAGATACCAAGCAGTTGCTTGCTAATTACAATCAGGTTCCAAATAACTTGATTCGGGCGATAGTCGATTCTAATACAACCCGCAAAGATTTTATTGCGGATTCTGTTATCCGACAAAAACCGAAAAGAGTCGGGGTATATCGATTAGTCATGAAGTCGGGATCTGATAATTTTCGAGCTTCAGCCATACAGGGTGTCATGAAACGCATCAAGGCGAAGGGCATTGAAGTGGTTATCTACGAACCAGCCTTGACGGAAGTGGAGTTTTTTCATTCCAGAGTCATCACAGATCTGGCAGAGTTTAAAGCCAGTTGCGATGTGATACTGGCCAATCGACGCGTGGCTGAGCTTGATGATGTTATCGACAAACTCTACACTCGTGATCTTTTCGGTTCAGATTGACATTATTTTCCCCTTATAAAAATCATATTGAGGAATCAAGTGAGTTATCAACGTCGCCACTCACGCTGGTATGAGCGCATCATATTTACTCCTCCGGCACTGTTTATCCTCGGGGCCCTGCTTACGGTTTGTTTACCAGCAATAGAGCGCTGGGGATGGGGGTTTTGGTATCAAATGGATGCTGTCAGGATCAATACTCTGAGCGGTGCCTTTGTGGCGTTTCTGCTGACCGGGATTGTGCTGCATCGCTTCCTGCGCTATCCGGGCGCGAGTCCCGTTGCCTATATGATCCCGACTGTCACGACACTCTACGGTACTTTGGTGGGGGTTCTCTTTTTTCTGCGCCTGCCTTACAGCCGTCAGGTACTGTTCGAGTCGTACATGGTGGCTTTGCTCTGCTGCTGGCTGGCCTACTTCATTGGTCGCCGCTACCGCACCCCCAAATATGCCTTGTTGCCTTTTGGCGACTATCAGGCCCTGACCCGGCATGTTTGTGTGGAATGGCGATTGCTGGACAAACCCGATCTTGGGGCCGTGCGCTATGACGCCGTGGTGGCAGATCTGCGGGATGAGAAACTGGCAGGGGAGTGGGAGCGTTTCCTGGCGCGCTGTGCCCTGGCTCATATCCCTGTCTATCACATCAAGCAGATCAGCGAGACCCTGACCGGACGGGTGAAGATCGACCATCTCCATGAGAACCAGCTCGGCTCCCTCTTGCCATCCCCCGTCTATGCCTTCATCAAGCGGGGCATGGACATCCTGGCCGCGTTGATCGCCATCCCGCTGTTCTCCCCCTTGATGCTGGTGACGGCCATTCTTATCAAGCTGGAGAGCCCGGGCCCCGTGATGTTTCTGCAAAACCGGGTGGGTAAGGGCAACAAGGATTTTTGCATCTACAAGTTTCGCAGCATGTGCCAAAACTCGGAACAACACGGTGCGCAGTTCGCTCAAGATGGCGATATGCGCGTCACCCGGGTGGGCAAGGTGATCCGCAAGCTGCGCATCGACGAGCTGCCGCAGTTCTTCAACGTCCTTAAAGGGGACATGAGCCTGATCGGGCCAAGACCGGAGCAGCGCACCTTTGTCGATCAGTTCGAGCGGGAGATCCCGTTCTATATGTATCGTCATATCGTGCGGCCCGGGATCAGTGGCTGGGCCCAGGTGGTGCACGGCTATGCGGCCGATGCCGATGACACTCGGATCAAGATTGAGCACGATTTCTACTACATCAAGCACTTCTCCCTCTGGCTGGATGTGCTTATCGTGTTCAAGACCATCCGAACCATACTGACCGGTTTTGGCGCGCGGTAATCCCAGATGCGTATTTTGTTGCTCGGCGCTCGTGGTCAACTAGGACGAGCGCTTTTTGCTGCCCTGTGCCGGGATTATCCAGATTGGCAGGTAGTCGCACTTGGCAAGGTGGAGTGCGACATCACCGATCCCGATACACTGATCGGCGCCCTGGATCGCCATCAGCCTGATGTGATCCTCAATGGAGCAGCCTTCACGGCCGTCGATCTTGCAGAGAGCCAGTCAGAGTGTGCTTATAGCATCAATCATCAGGCGGTAGCACTGCTTGCCCGCGAGGCTAATACTAGGGGGATCTTGCTGGTGCACTTCTCCACCGATTATGTGTTCGATGGTTCAGGCTGTGCTCCCTGGCGCGAGGTTGATGTGCCATTTCCGCTCAATGTCTATGGTGCCAGCAAGCTGGCTGGCGAGCAGGCCATTCAGGCTCTCTGCCCCGGTCATCTGATTGTGCGAACCAGCTGGCTTTATGGCGGGGAGGGGACACACTTCGCCCGCACCATCTTGCGCCGTGCCAAGGAGGGCAAGCCCCTTGAGGTGGTGGGGGATCAATGGGGAACGCCGACGCAGGTGGACTGGCTGGCAACGTCTGTCCTACTGGTACTGACACAGGTCGTGAAGGCGCCAGACAGGGGGGGCCTCTATCATCTCTGCCCCGCAGACGAGACGAGCTGGCATGGCTTTGCCTCAGCCCTGGTAAAAGAAGGTAGTCGGCTTGGTCTGCTGGCGAGGCCCGTTCCGATAAAACCCATTCCATCTGAGAGCTGGCCCCAGGCAGCCCGTCGTCCACTCAACTCCAGGCTCGATTGCCGACGGTTTTCTGCTGTATTTGGCGTCAGGTTGCCGCCGTGGCAGCAACAGATGAGACATTGGCTTGCGGGTCTAGGTACTGTGGATTGATGGCCTGCATTTGCTTTGCACCAGATGACGGTATGTAGGAACAAAGCAAATGACACCATGCATCTGGGCAGATGATTGAGTTAGGTATTCTTTGCCTGGATAAGTGCGATGAACGTCATCACCTGACACCGATCAGGAGACCGTCTGCTCCGGGGGGCGTATGATGCTTGCCAGCGTGTCTGCAGCCCCTTGGAGTCAGATATGTTGAGATAGGACGTTAAAGACCGTTACGTATGCTGATATACACTTGCCCCTTACACCAAAGACTCTTCTATGCATTTTATTCCACTAAAAATTCCAGATGTTGTTCAGATTAACCACCAATACCATGAAGATGAAAGAGGTGATTTCATGGAGCTCTTCCGCCACGACCTCTTTACTCGTAGATGCGGTGATTTTGGTTTTGTTCAGGACAATCTGAGTCGCTCCCGGCAAGGGACATTGCGCGGGCTGCATTATCAGCGACAAAAGCCGCAGGGCAAGTTAGTACAGGTTATTGCAGGTACCATTTTTGATGTAGCGGTAGATTTGCGAGAGAAGAGTGCTACTTATGGGAAATGGGTTGGCGCTCGGCTTTCGGCTGCAGAGGGCGCATCATTGTGGATCCCACCCGGTTTTGCCCATGGTTTTTATGTGATGAGCGAGGAGGCTCATGTGCTGTACAAGTGCACCGATTATTATGCGCCTGAACTTGAGGCTACCCTCAACTGGTCCGATCCGACCTTGGCAATTGAGTGGCCCATCTTGGATCAGGTTCCATTGATTCTTTCTGAAAAAGATCGCAACGCACCTTTCTGGCTATGACTTCACCTTTAGGGCTCAATATGAATAAAAATATGCTTGATAGTTCAGATACCCAACTGCCCCGGGGATGGCAGCCACCCTCCAATGATGAGATCGATCTGCGTGAGCTGATGCTGGTGTTGTGGCGCCAGAAGCTGCTGATAGTGCTTATTGCTGGCGTATTTGCTGTGGGCGGTATCTCTTATGCGTTGTTGGCACCGCAGCAGTGGTCCGCTTCGGCAGTGGTTGCCGCGCCGAAGCCGGAGGACATGACACCGATGCGGAAAGTCTCGAAGCAGGCAACTGCATTGGGTCTTGGCGGTTTTCCCAGCGGAGAAGGTCTTTATCTGGAGTTTATTCAGGAGTTCAACAGTTACGAGAATCGTCGTGATTATCTCAAAGCCAGCCCTTTATTTGCCGAGGTGGTAAAAAGCCATGGGCTGGATGGCAAGGCGCAGGTACGTTGGTTGCGCGACTGGAGTAAATCCGTGACGGCTCAGCCTGTAGACAAGAAGGGGGAGGTACCGGGGGTTGAGCTCAAGTTTGCGGCCCCCACTTCCGAAAGGTCGCTGGCAATGTTGAAGGGGTATGTTGACTACATTGTCAAGTTGCAACAAAAGCAGTTGACACACCGACTTGCTGAACAGCGTGATCTGCAGTTGGATGGCATGAAAACTGAGTATCTGATCATGCAGGAGGACACAAGACGAGCCCTGCAACAGGAAATAGTAGAATTGGCGATGGCCAACAAAGTCGCCAAGGCGGCTGGTGTCAGCGCTCCACTGGAAAACTATAACGTTCAGGATCGCCTCCTCATTTCTCTGGGCTCGAAAGGTTTGGAAGAAAAGCTGTCATTACTGAAATCCATCGACCTTGAGGTTTATCAACCCAAATTGCAATCTCTGCAGGTAAAGATGGCACGCTTAAAAAGCATCTCTTTGGACGGTATTGCATTTCGTCCTTTCTCCTATCTGGACGCGCCAGATGAACCTCTTAGCCGCGACAAGCCAAAACGTCCGCTGATCGTGGTGTTGGCTACCCTGCTCGGTGGCATGCTGGGCGTCGGCATTGTGCTGGTACGCCATGCTTTCCGCCGGCCTGAACAGGCATAATATGTTTACCAAGTAAGTAATGGGGGGCTTTGCCCCCTTTCTTTTTTTGGGGTTGGTGATTGTGTTCAAAAGCATGAAAGCAAGGGGTCAGGGCCGATGAGGGTGACAACAAGGGTCTTTGGGGTGGTCAGTGTGCTGTATTGGCTGCTGGCCATGCATTTTTTCATGCACAACCCCGGTGGGGCCGGGCTCTATCTGCCATTCAATGCCTGGGGCTGGGTCTTTGCCAGCCTCGTCATCGGCCTGGGGTTGTGGCAGGTCACCCTGCAACAACGGTTGGTATTCTCGTCATTGCAGGCCTGGCTATGGCTTGGTGGATGCCTGTTGTTGCTACCCATGGCGTATCCCGGTTTTGAGCTTAAGGACTATGCCATTCCCCGGCTGCTTGGGCTGTTTGCCGGTCTGCTGTTTCTGTTTTGTCTGTACCAATGGCAACTGGCTCGTCAGGCCCGTGATCAGTTGCTCTATCTGTTGTTGGGGGCGGTAGCGATAGAGGCCTTGCTCGGGCTGGTGCAGTATTACCTGCTGACCCCGGGCAACTGGCTCGGTTATGACACTCGGGCCAATCGCCCTTATGGCATCTTTCAGCAGCCCAATGTGATGGCGACCTTTATGGCGACCGGACTTTCCCTCGCCATCTGGCTTGAGCTGCGCGGCAATGCCAATGTCTGGCTACGAGGGCTGCGCTATGGGGTGATCCTGGCGGCCAGCTTGCTGCTGGTCGTGTTGCAATCCCGGGTGGGACAACTGGGTGGCTTGCTGGCCCTGCTCCTGCTTGCGCCACTGTTGCATCGTCAGCATCAACTGGCCCGTATTCTTGGCCTGGTTGCGCTCGGTGTCGGCCTGGGGTTGGCGTCCCAATACGGGATCAGCGGCGTCAAGCGCGGGCTTGAGGTGTATCAATCCGGTGGCATGCGCTCCGTCTACTGGCCCTATGCCGCTAGGCTGATTGTGGAATCCCCCTTGGCCGGCTGGGGCTACGGCAGTTTTGAGACCACCTTCCTGCATCACTACATGGCCGACAAGGCGCTTAACCCGGCCATGGTGCAGATTGAATACAACCTCGATCACCCCCACAACGAGTTTCTGTACTGGGCGGTGGAAGGGGGGCTGGCCCCCATGATTGGCATGGTGCTAATGGGCGGTGCTCTGCTGTGGCGGCTTGCCAGGGCGGGTTGGGTCAAGGGGGGGGCGCTGCTGGCACTGGTGACCCCCATACTGCTGCACACCCAGACCGAATATCCGCTCTATCACGCCATCGCTCTGTGGTGGGCTCTGCTGCTGCTGATCCATGTGCTGGATGCGGAAGTGGAGGAGGGAATGCAGACAGTCAGCTGGCGTGAATATGTCTATCGCCCCTGGTTGCTGCTGCGCTTCCTGGCCATCGCCATCCCTGTGCTGGTTGTGCCCTTCATGCTCACTGCCATTCATACCGCCTGGGTGGTGACCAAGTACGAGCGCGGCGGTTACAAGGATCCAACCCTGCTGCTCGATGTCGTCAACCCCATGGCATGGTTGACCCGGGTGGAGTTTGACGTGAACTCGGTGCGGTTGATGGTGGGCTTGCAGACGGATAACAAGGCGGAGCTGGAAGCCTATCTCGACTGGGGTCAGGCATTTGTACGCCATACCCCCAGAGCCAATATTTACGCAAATATGGTGATCGCACTCGGTGCGCTTGGACGACAAGAGGAGGCGCAGGCGCTACGAACGCAAGCCTTGATGCTCTATCCGGGTGATCCCTTGCTAACTGGCTCGGCCGCCAAATCCGTGGCCACTGCGCTGGAGGGTAAACCCTCCTCCTGATGCCGGTGGCAGGTGCAAAGCAGGGCGGCAAGGTTGCGCGATGTTTCACCAACCGCATTACTGCTTCGTAAAAATAGCGCCTTTGCTGGACGGCAGAGGCGCCATGGCTAAGATAGTGGCCTCAACGTCTTGTTTTAGAAAGGGAGTATGAAATGGAGTTAGTGCTAGGCCCATTGGAAGCCCGCGTGATCGGCGCTCTAATAGAGAAAGAGATCTGCACGCCGGATCAATACCCCCTCTCCCTTAATGCCCTGGTCAATGCCTGCAACCAGAAGAGCAACCGTGAACCTGTGCTGGATCTCTCCGAGCTGGATATCCGCGCCGTGGTGGATGAGCTGATCCGCAAGCGTCTGGTCGTCAACACTGCCGGTTTCAATGCCCGGGTACCCCGTTACCAGCACCGCTTCTGCAATACCGAGTTTGGCACCCTCAAGTTCAGCGAGCAGGAGCTCGGTATCGTCTGCGAGCTGCTGCTGCGGGGTCCTCAGACACCGGGTGAGTTGCGCTCTCGCACCAACCGCCTGTGCAGCTTCGATGATGTTACTCAGGTGGATGCTGCCTTGGCTGCTCTGATTGAGCAGGGGCCTTATGTGGTCAAGTTGCCCCGCGAACCGGGCAAGCGTGAATCCCGCTATGCCCATCTGTTCAGCGGTGAGGTGGATCTACAGGCGCTGGCCGAGGCACCCCCTGCCAGTAGTTATGCCTCCCCGGCGGCGGACAGGTTGAGCGCGCTGGAAGAAGAGGTCGAAACCCTCAAGTCACAGTTGCAGGCTCTGGAAGCCCGTCTGGCGCAACTGGAGGGCTGACATTTCGGCACGTTTCTCCCTAAAGAGGCGCTACGGCGCCTTTTTTATTGTCATTTCGCCGAGGTTCTCCCCTCTTGGCATGTCTTCTTCCATCCTTTGTGATCCTCCGTGCCCCTTGGTTTATATGAGCCAGTCGGCTTTTTTTGAGTTATTTCGCGGTTAAGGGTCGAGCCGCCGCCGCTTTCCCGTTAAAATTCCGCTTTTGCACCTGCCCGTGAGTCTTGATGTCTGCGTTCACCCTCTCTTTCGATTGTTATGCCCTGCTCAGTGAGCTGCAGTTGCAGCGCACCGCCAGTACCCGCTATTTGCAAGAACAGCTGCAAGCGCAGATGCCGCTCGGGCGGGCGTTGATCGACAAGTTGGAGCAGTTGCAGCAGCAGGGACTGGTGCGCCTGCGCGGGGAGCAGCAGTGGAGTCTGACGGCTGAGGGAACCCTGGCGTTGATCCTGGCGGTACGTTCGGGAGCCTGCCCCATGCCGAACTGGGCACGGGTGCCCTCGGTCACCGGCCAGGAGATGGCGCAGGCGCTGGTACGGGAGCTCTGTCTTGGTGAGGCGGGTCAGGTGCCGACCTACTATCTTGCGGCTGATTTGCTTGGCCTGCTCGACGTGACCGATGCCCATCGCCTGCTGCCGGGCTCCAGCCCGCAATGGCAGCAACTGATGCTGATGCACTTCTCCCTGCAAACGCTGCTTGATGCCGAGCCAGGGGCGCAGTGGCCGCTCGCACCGGTTGCCAGCGCCTGTGCCCCCGAGCTGAAAAGCGTGAGCGAAGGGTTCGCCGCCGAATGGCAGTGGCTCTGTGGCGACCTTGCCGGCGAGGTCACCACACACTGGCCCGCCTTGCAGCAGTTGGCGGAGCAGGGGGGAGAGCAACCCCTTGCCGAACGGCTGCTCGGTGCCTTGGGCCAGTGGCAGGCAGAGGGCGCCAAGGGGCAGTGGCCGCTGATGTTCAGTGCTCTGCTCTGGCTTGGTTGGTTGCAACAAGCTGACCCCGTGATCGCCAGCGAGCAGCGAAAGAAGTGGCAACGTAGCCTGGGTAATCAGTTTCCGTTGCTGGCGGATCTGCTGGGTCAGTGGGCCGGTGATCGTCATGGTCAGGCGGTCGGTCTGTTCGACACCCTTCAATTGCCGCTGGAAGAGTTGCACTGGGGTTACCTCTGGCTCGATCTCTGCGCCCTTGCCCGGCACGGGGAGCAGAGCCCCCAGGTTGCCATACTGCACAAGTGGGATCTCTCCCATGTGCTGGAGGCACAACCCCATCACAGACTGATGGCCTTTTGCCAGGATCTGCTGCGACTCCTGTTGGGGCAGGGGGCGCAGCGCGCACCGCTGCAGCAACTGCGAGCCGCCAACGGGGATGACGCATCCGCTGACCAGGACGAAGACGACAAGACGCCCGCCTCGGCCAGCTGGCTCAACTGGCTGCAGGGGTTGGGGCGTTCCAGCGGTGTGCGCAAGGCGCAGGAGCGGCTGGTCTGGCTGCTGCATGCCGAAGGGCCCGAGCTTGAGTGCAAGATCCAGAAGCAGAGCACCAAAGGGGAGTGGACCGCCGGCCGCCGGGTCGATCCCGCTCTGCTCTCGACTCAATATGCCGCCCTGCTTGACGAAGAGGACTGGGCGCTGGTGCGCACCCTGCCCAGGGTCATGGGCCAGCTGCCACGAGAGGCCTGGGCTCCCCTTGCCACTCATCCGCGCCTGTTCAATGCCAAGGGGCAGAAGTTGCAACTGGCCGTCAGTGCGCCACTGTTGCAGATTGTCGCCACCGAGCAGGGCATGAGTGCCTTGCTGAGCCCGTCCGCCGCCGCGCGCGGTGCTCATATACTGCCGCTGGCACAGGATTTGTGGCAGCTTATCCTCACCCCCCAGGCGCTGCTCGATCGCCTGCCTGCACTGGAATCTATCCCCCTGTTGCCCGCCGAGGGCTTAAGCGAATTGCAGCGCACCCTGGACGCCATCCCCGATCTGCCCTGGCACAGCCAGGTGGCAGGTCTGCAAGGCAATGCCGAGCTGGCCCCCTGGCCCGGTATTCCCTCGGTACAGCTGGATTGGCAGGATGGCCAGCTGGCGGTCAAGCTGGTGACCCGGCAGGGTGAGTTGCCGCCGCTTCCCCTTGGCAAGGGGGAGGCCATAGTGCGCCAGGGGATCAAGGATTATCACTACTGGCAGCGAGATCTTCTCGCCGAGAAGGGGCAGGCCCAGCAACTGCGTAATTCACTACCCATCGGCCTGCCAGGGAGTGAGTGGCTACTTCAGGGGGAGCAGGCGCTGGCACTGGTCAACGCCCTGCCCGAGCTGGTGGATGCCGGTGTGGTCATTCACTGGCATCAGGACAGCGCCCGCCTCAAGAGTCTGGACGAAGCGGCCCTGAGCCTGCGCATCGAGCGGCGCCAGGACTGGTTCCAGGTAGAGGGGGCATTGGCCCTCGATGAGCACCAGATCCTCGATTTGCGTCTCATCCTGCGCCAGATGACGCCGGGTCAGCGCACCGTCCAGCTCGACGAGAAGACCAGCCTGATGTTGAGTGACAAGCTGGTGGAGCGGCTCACTATGCTGGGCGCCATGCTGGATGAAGAGCAACGCATCAACAACAAGCTGGCCTATCCGCTCACCCGCCTGCTCTCCGTCATCACCACTGAGGGGGATGACGCCTGGCACTCCCTGCAACAGGAATGGCAGCAGGAGGTGGAGTGCCCGGCCGAACTGTTGACCCCGCTGCGGGATTATCAGAAGGACGGGGTACGCTGGTTGGCGACCCTGGCCCATCATGGCTTCGGTGCCTGTCTGGCCGATGACATGGGCCTGGGCAAGACCCTGCAAGCGCTCATAGTGCTGCGCATGCGTCAGCACCTGGGTCCGGCGCTGGTGGTGGTGCCAAAGTCAGTGGTCACCAACTGGCAGGAAGAGGTGGCGCGTTTCGCCCCCGAACTTGAGGTGGTGGTATTCGAGAACCCTTCCGAGCGGGAAGGGGTGATCCGCGATGCCAGGGCCGGCCAGGTGATCCTGCTCAACTACGGCATGCTCGGCAGCCTGGCGGAGGCGCTCAAGTCCCGCCGCTGGTCGAGCATGGTGCTGGACGAGGCGCAGCAGATCAAGAATGCCGGCACCCAGCGTGCCAAGCTGCTGTTCCAGCTCGAAGGGGATTTTCGCCTCGCCCTCTCCGGCACCCCCATCGAGAACCACCTTGGGGAGCTGTGGAGCCTGTTTACCTTTATCAACCCGGGTCTGCTCGGCAGTCTGGGCGAGTTCAAGCGCCGCTTCGGCAAGGCGGTAAAAGATCCCCAGCACATGGCGCTGCTGCGGGCTGTGATCAGCCCCTTTATTTTGCGTCGTCTCAAGCAGCAGGTGCTGACCGAGTTGCCGGACAAGACAGAGATCATTCATCACATCAGCCTCTCCCCCGAGGAGCGCCAGTTGTATGAAGCAACCCGGCGCGAAGTGGTGCAGCAGGTGCAAAGTGCCGATGGCCGCGCCCTGATGCACGTGCTGAGCGGCCTGACCCGGCTGCGCCGGCTTTGCTGCTCACCGGAACTGGTGATGCCCGAGTGGTCCCAGACCAGCAGCAAGCTGGACGAGGCGATGGCGCTGCTGGACGAGGCCATCGGCAACGGTCATAGAGTGCTGGTGTTCAGCCAGTTCGTCGATCTGCTGAGCCTGCTGCGTGCGCGCATTGAACAGAAGAAGTGGGATTACTGCTATCTGGATGGCGGCTGCTCCGCCAAGTCCCGCCAGGACTCCATACTGCGCTTCCGGCACGAGCCGGTGCCGCTGTTCCTCATCAGTCTCAAGGCGGGGGGCACGGGCCTCAACCTGACCCAGGCCGATACAGTGCTGCACCTGGATCCTTGGTGGAACCCGGCTGTGGAAGATCAGGCGAGCGATCGGGCCCACCGCATGGGGCAGACCCAGCCGGTGACTGTCTATCGGCTGGTGTGCGAGCAGACGGTGGAGGAGAAGATAGTCGCCCTGCACGACGAGAAGCGGGCGCTGGCCGATGGCCTGCTCAGCGGCCAGTCCGAAGTACGTGGGCTGGATGTAGAGAGCCTGCGTGCCCTGCTGATGGGCTGATCAGGCTGACGCCATGTACAAGGGGGGATCGCCAGCAGGCGATCCCCCCTTCGTTTATGTCTGTGTCTGCAAAGGAGATCCCGTCAAAGAGGCGGCCGCTCAGCCAGGCCAGCAGAGCGGCGAATTGGCATCTTGCCGCACCATCAGGAGAGGGGAGTCTGCCGGTTCGTGGCTACCCCTGATAGAGGTAGAGGTGCAGCCGTTCTATGATGGGCTCACCGCCAATCTTGCGATCCCGTCGCGCCTGCCGCAGCTTGGGCGGGTAGTGGCCGAGGTGGGTGACGCCGGGTTGGGTGTCCGAGCAGAGCAGCAGGGGCAGGCTCGCCTTGAGCTGCTGCTTGCGGGGCTCCCTGTCCTGCCAGAGCAGGTTGATCATGGGGTGAGTCTTGACCGGTCGCCGGATCCTGAGCTCGGCATCGGCAGGCAGGCGGCGAAGGTCATAGACCTCCTGATCCACCATCTTGCTCCACTCCTCATTGTTGGAGAGCGCTGGAATATAGCGGCGGCTGCGCTCCAGCATCTCCAGCACCTGCTCCCGGCTGAGACGGTTGATGCTTTGTTTGTCGGCCCAGGTAAAGCCGAGGGAATGCAACTCACCCTCCAGCAGGGTCAGCTTGCGGTAGACCTGCAAGGTGATCACCCCGGGCAGGGCCCTGTGTACCAGCTCGAATTTCTCATCCCGCCCGCCGGCCTGTTGCACCAGCCCCTTGAAAGCGAGTTTGCGGGCGTTGATCTCCTCGATCAGTGGGCGCAGCTGGCTGGCGCTGGCGGTAGAGAAGCGCAGCCAGCCCGGCAGGCGGTGGGTAGCCTTGGTGGAGCAGCCGGGGCGAGCGCTGTGATCCTGATAGGCCGCCAGGGTGGCCGCCAGTGCTTCCTCTCCACCCAGATAGCCCACTTCTATCTGCTCGATGGGCTCGTGTTCCTGCCCCTGGGGCACGGCGGGGAGGGGATAGACGTGGGCCTCCAGCAGGGGGAGCTGCTCCAGTTGTCGGGCCAGGCGGGCGAGCGCCTCTTCGAGCGCGCCCATCTGTTGACGCAGGGCGGCTGTCGGGGTAAAGGTGTCCATCGGCATGTCCTGTGGTCGCCCCTGTCACATCCTCTGAAAAGAGTTGGCAGGGGGGTGGCTGAACTACTGTATAAATAACCATACCAGTATGCCGGAAGTGAGCCAAGTGCCTCCTTTTTGATGCCCTTGGCGAGCATCAGAAGTGATAGCCATTTGAGTGTGTTGTTTTTGTATCTCTCTGTTAAACAAGGATCAATAAAAGATCTATTATTTAACAACTGGATGTAAACACCAGGTTGCCTGCCTCGCCTTTAGATCCGGTGACTGCATAGCCAAAGCAGGAAACTGCATAGTTAGAGGTGTGCCATGCAGGAGAATATGCTGCCGGTCTTTCAGACGGAATAAAATGATTATTTAATATTTTAAAATCAATCTGTTATGTTTTTTAGACTGACGATATTCACCATTAGCTTTACTAATGCGTTGTATCAAAATTCGTCAATTGAGTCGGTTGTCCCTCCTGACTAAGCTTTGCGCAACAAATATGCACCCGCGCAGACATCATCAAGAGGAGCCACATCATGGCCAACATGACTTATACCGAAGCCGGTTACCAGCATTCCAGCCAATTGAATCTGGCTGCTCGCGTCAAAATGACAGTACTGACCTGGCTGGAACGCAGCCGCAGCCGTCGCCAGCTCTCCGAGCTGCCCGAGTACCTGCTCAAGGATATCGGCCTGAACGAATCTGATCGTTATCAAGAGACCACCAAGCCCTTCTGGCGTGGTTGATCTGCCGGGCATGGATGCCTTGTTTTTCTGCTGATCCTGATTGCTTAATTCCGACTTGGCCCGTGCCAGCGTGTGAATGATTGCCTGATATTATTGCTTCCCCGCAGTGCTGTTTTACTTCCCGTGATTTCCTCTTCCTTTACCCCATACCTTGTCGATTTGTCACTATCTGTCGCCAGCTTTGTATCCTTACTGTTTGAATTTGTTTAAAAACTGATTTTAAGCCCACACGCCTTGCGTATAATCCGCCCATAGCATTCCTGACAAAAGGGTGAGATGGATGATTCCCCAGCATGATTTTTTGGCCCTGACCCGCCACCACGAGTGGCAGCTTGAGCCTTTCGCGTTTGACCTGCCCGATGGCTCCCGGGTGAGCGTGTGGGATACGGGAGTGCTCTGCCTGGAACCTGCCAGTGGCGCGGGCGATCAGCCCGGGGGACGCAAGGACATCGTCCTCTCCTGCGGTATTCACGGCAACGAAACCGCCCCCATCGAGATCTGCAACCAGCTGCTGACCCGGCTGCTCAGCGGTGAGCTTAGCGCCCGTCATCGGGTGCTGTTCCTGTTTGGCAACCCGGCCGCCATGAACCTGGGGTTGCGGGAGGTGGAGGAGAACATGAACCGGCTCTTCTCCGGTGCCCACAGCAAAGGCGAGGGGCTGTGCAATCAGGAGCGTATTCGTGCCATGCGCCTCGAGCAGTATGTGAGTCGCTTCTTTGCCGATCCTGCCCGGCCCCGTTATCACTACGACCTGCACACCGCCATTCGCGGTTCGCGTCACGAGAAGTTTGCTGTCTACCCTTTCCCCCATGAGCGGCCGCATTGCAAGGAGCAGGTGCAGTTCCTCGGTGCCTGCGGGGTGCGTACCATACTGCTCTCCAGCGGCCCCACCACCACCTTCAGCTATTACAGCTCGCACCAGCATGGTGCCCATGCCTTCACGGTAGAGCTGGGCAAGGTGCGCCCGTTTGGCGAGAACGACATGACCCGTTTCATCGAGACCCGTCAGGCGCTGCAGGAGCTGGTAACTCGGGATGAGGTGGTGCTCGAGCCTTGGCGGGCGGATGACTTCACCATTTTTGCCATCGACCGGGTGATCAACAAGCGTTCGGAGCAGTTTCGCTTCCTGTTTGCCAGCGATGTGGACAATTTCACCGAGTTTCCCCAGGGATTCGTGCTGGCCGAGGATGGTGAACTGCGCTACACGGTAGAAAAGACGCGGGAAGCGGTGGTCTTCCCCAACGCCAATGTGGCCATCGGTCAGCGTACCGTGCTGCTGGTGGTGCCGACCCGCTTGTGGGAGTGAGCCGAACCCGTCTTCTGTGCCATAGACCTGCGCGTCGTCCGGCTGGTGACGCGAATCCATTGATGTGGGAGTGATCCCGTATCCACCCAAAAGGGAGCCCGAAGCGGCTCCCTTTTTCGTCTCTGCTCAGCCGAAAAGTTCAGTGTCTTTCTGAAATTAAAGAAGTTTCTACTGGTCTTACCTGGTTAAATTACATTGCTCTTTGTTTAACATCTTATTTACATTCTAAAGGTCACCTCATGGTGGTGACGTTGACAACGGCAAGGAGCCAGTTATGACCCATGTCGACATCCCTTTCCTTCGTTACCTCGATGAGGAAGGGCGCCCGGTTGCGACACTGCCGACCTGGCTGGACAAGGCGATACTGCACACTTTCTACCGCAACATGGTGATGGTGCGCAGCTATGACAAGAAAGCAATCGCGCTGCAGCGAACCGGCAAGCTCGGCACCTTTCCCTCCCATCTGGGAGCCGAGGCGGTCGGGATAGGCGTCGGTCTCGCCATGCAGGAGCAGGATGTCTATGTACCCTACTACCGGGACATGCCCACCCTCTATGTGCGGGGCGTGCCCATGGAGAAAAACCTGCAATATTGGGGCGGGGACGAACGGGGTAGTGTTTTTTACAAGGCCGATGGCGAGTTGTCGGAGGACCTGCCCATCTGCGTGCCCATCGCCACCCAGATCACCCATGCAGCCGGCATAGCGGCGGCCTTCAAGTTGCGCAACCAGCCCAGAGTGGCCGTGGTCACCATAGGCGACGGCGGTACCTCCAAGGGGGACTTTCTGGAGGGACTCAACTGCGCCGGAGTCTGGCATCTGCCCATGGTGATGATCATCAACAACAACCAGTGGGCTATTTCGGTGCCGCGCAAGTTGCAGTCGAGCGCACCCACCTTGGCCCAGAAAGGAGTTGGTGCCGGGGTACGCAGCATCCAGGTTGACGGCAACGACGTGGTGGCTGTTTATGATGCCACCCGCATCGCCGTCGAGCGTGCTCGCAGTGGCAAGGGCCCGACTCTCATAGAGGCGATCAGCTATCGGCTGGGGGATCACACCACGGCCGACGATGCGACCCGCTATCGGGATGCTGCCGAGGTGGAAGCCGCCTGGGCCAAGGAGCCGGTCAAGCGGTTGCGACAGTTCATGTTTGAACAGGGCTGGTGGGACGAGCATCAGGAGCAGGCACTGCTGGCCGAGGCGAGCCGGGAGGTCGATCGCGCCGTGGCTGTCTATGAAAGCACGGCCCCGCAGGCGCCGGAAACTCTGCTCGACTATCAGTTTGCCGAGTTGCCCAGGGATTATCGCAGGCAGCGCCAGCGCATCATCGCCAAGGGCATGCAGCGTCACGCCGGGGAGGAACGCTCATGATCGATGAGATGAGACTGCAGGATGCCATCAAACCTACCTGGTGTGACGACATGACATGCCACGGAAATGCGGTGGCTGATGACGCCGAGTGGGGGAGGACGCATGAGTGAAATGACACTGCTCGAAGCCATCAATCTGGCACTGCACCATGAGATGGAACACGACCCTGATGTGGTTGTTCTGGGGGAGGATGTAGGGGTCAATGGCGGGGTGTTTCGCGCCACTGTTGGCCTTCGCGACAAGTTTGGCTTCAAACGGGTGATAGATACACCGCTCGCCGAGGGGTTGATCGCCGGGGTGGCGGTGGGGATGGCAACCCAGGGGCTCAAGCCGGTGGCCGAGTTCCAGTTTCAGGGCTTCATTTTCCCGGGCATGGAGCAGATCATCTGCCAGGCCGCGAGGATGCGTAACCGCACCCGTGGCCGTCTCTCCTGCCCCATCGTCTATCGCTCTCCCTACGGCGCCGGCATTCACTCGCCGGAGCACCACAGCGAGAGCGTTGAAGCCCTGTTTGCCCATATTCCGGGCCTGCGGGTGGTCATTCCCTCCAGCCCGAGGCGCGCTTATGGCTTGCTGCTATCGGCCATTCGTGACCCGGATCCCGTCATGTTCTTCGAGCCTGATCGTATCTATCGCTCCATGAAGTCGGGCGTGGTGGATGACGGTGTCGGCCTGCCGCTGGATGTCTGCTTCACCCTGCGGCCGGGGCGGGACATCACCATGGTTGCCTGGGGGGCCTGTATTCAGGAGGTGATGCGGGCGGCGAGCCTCTTGGCGGAGCAGGATATCCAGTGCGAAGTGCTGGATTTGGCGACCATCAAGCCGCTGGACATGGAGAGCATTCTGGCGTCGGTGCGCAAGACAGGCCGTCTGCTGGTGGTGCACGAGGCGTGCGGCAGCTTCGGGGTGGGGGCCGAGATAGTGGCGCGGGTGACCGAGGAGGCGTTGACCTCCCTCAAGGCGCCGCCCAAGCGTCTCACCGGAGTGGATGCCGCCGTACCCTATTATCGCAACGAAGAGTATTACCTCATCACAGAGCAGGATATTGCGGATGCGGCTTACCAGCTGATGGAGAACAAATGGCTATGACATTCTTCAAATTTTGGCGCTTCAGCAGCCGAGCAAAAAATAGCCATGGAATCTTCCAACGTTTGGTGATTGCCCCGCAGATGGAGAACTGGTCATGAAATTTTTCAAATTACCGGACCTGGGCGAAGGGTTGGCCGAGGCCGAGATCGTCGAATGGAAGGTGAGTGCTGGCGATACAGTGAGTGTCGATCAGGTGCTGTTGTCGGTAGAAACCGCCAAGGCGCTTGTGGATGTGCCCTCGCCGGTGGCGGGGGTGATCGCTAGGCTCTGTGGTCAGGAGGGCGACATACTCCACATCGGCGCGCCACTGGTGGAATTTGAAGGGGGTGAAGATGACGGCACTGTGGTGGGCAAGGTCAGCGCTCACCAACAGCATATCGAGGATCACTTCGTAGTGGGGGCCATAGCCCCAGGTGGCAACCTGATACAGGCTATGCCTGCGGTGCGGCTGCTGGCACAGAAACTGGGTCTGGATATCGATCGGATCAAGGGCAGTGGCGGTGCCGGTATGGTGACCGAGCAGGACGTGCAGGCGGCATTCGAGGCGCAGCAAAGCAGCGGCAACGAGTTCCTCAAGGGCTCGCGCCGGGCCATGGCCAAGGCGATGGAGCTTTCTCATCAGACAGTGGTGCCGGTCAGCATCACCGACGAAGTGGATCTGCGTCACTGGCGCCTAGACGAAGATGTGACAGTGCGGCTCATCAAGGCCATCGGCGTCGCTTGCCGGGCCGAACCTTCCATGAATGCCTGGTTTGACGGCGATACGCTCTCAAGGCGGCTGTTCAATGAGGTCAACGTTGCCATTGCGGTCGACTCCAGGCATGGGCTCTATGTACCCGTGATGGAGAACGTAGCCGAGCGGGAGGGAGCCGACATCCGGCAGGGGCTGGATCGGATGATCGCCGATGTGAAGGCGCGCGCTGTGCCGCGCGAGATGCTGCAGGGGGCGACTATTACCCTCACCAACTTCGGTGCCATCGCGGGTCGTTATGCCAGCCCAATCGTGACGCCACCGCAGGTGGCCATCATAGGTGCGGGCAAGTTGTTCGAGAAGGTGGTGTTCATCCACGGGGAGGCTCGCCCGGTCAGAGTGCTGCCTCTGTCGATGACCTTTGATCACAGGGCCTGCACCGGTGGCGAGGCGGCTCGCTTCCTCAAGGTACTGGTTCAGGCACTGGAATCGCCTGCTCTATAAAACGGCTGTGCCCTGCCATTGGCAGGGCACAAATTTGTTTGCGTAATCCCCAAAGCAACGTATAATCTAAATCAGCTTGAAAGGGCCAAAGTTATGTCAATGAATATGATGTTTTACATCTTTTCCTGTTGTTCATAAGTTAATCCCGTTTTTGAGCTTTATCCGCTGAAAAGCATAAGTAATTATTTAGAATACAGGTTAAAGATATGTCTAACATGATCACCGGTACCGTTAAGTTTTTCAACGAAACCAAAGGTTTTGGCTTCATCCAGCAAGAAAACGGCCCGGACGTTTTCGTTCACTTCAGCGCTATCAGCGGTAACGGTTTCCGTACCCTGGCTGAAGGTCAGCGCGTACAGTTTTCTGTGACCCAAGGTCAGAAAGGCCCGCAGGCTGAGAACGTAACTGCTCTGTAATTCTTACAGAATTTAAGAAAGCCGTGGTGCCTCTGGTTCCACGGCTTTTTGTTTATGGGCCATCTTCACTGTTTTCAGCATCATCTTTGACCTTGAATTTCACCATGACCCCATCACTTCTTCTTGCTGCCAGCCTGCTGACTATTGCCGATCTTCAGACACAGAGTACATCCGCCACAGAAGCGAAAGCTGTATGTCAGCAGTTTGTTCAGGTTCGTCTTGGGAATGGCAGTCAGCCTGATGAGATCAAGGCTCAGCCTTTGCCAAAGCGGGAAGGGGAGTGGATGGTCGACGGCAAAGTAAAAGGACCCGAAGGTCCTTTGCTGTTTGCCTGTTTGCTGCGCCAGGGCTTGCGCTGGGAGTTGATCAACTTTTCGCTCTGGGCCCCGCAGGCGATCAAAGGGGTTTGAGTGCGACTATCAGATGCTGCAGGTGCTCAACCATTGTCATGCCAAAAGGAGTCAGGTAGCCGCCATCTTCTGCGCTGATGAGACCTTGCTGATGCAGACGTACAGCCGCCTGACACAGTTCATCGGACATGTCACTGCGCAACTTGATCCCCAGGCTCATGTTGGCCGGATCAAAGCATGCCAGTATTTTCAAGTCGTTTACAAAGTCGTTAGAAATCTGGTCGATCCCAATCATGAATGCACTCCTTACGCTAAAGATGTATGCAAACTAGCATTCCCGGATCCACTTTAGTGGGCGCTGGTTCAAACTATTGGGCTTTATCCGTGCGGGGAGTGCTTGAACGCTGTTTTTTTGGGCGCGAATCTCCGAGTTGAGCAGTGAAAATGTGAGTCCGCTCGCCAGCGTTCAAACATGATAGGATAGGGCTCTCCTTTGTCTTTCTGGCCGAGCACTGTATATCGGCCTTCCAGTTCAAGGCGCCCCTCATGGTAAAAATCACGCTAGTATCACTGCTTCACACTCTCGGCCCCCGTTTCCCTGTCTATCCCGCCTCTCTACTGCTACCTCTGCTCGACAAGCATCATGGCGATGTCTGGCTGCCAGCCATCAAGGGGGGGGATGTGGCCGTATTGCGTCAGCATGGCAAGGCTGCGGCTGCGCAAACCCTGGCGCCGCTGACGGCTGGCTGGTGTGACTTTGCTGCCAGCGATATCGGAGCGACGCCCGAGCTGGATGCCCTTGCCAACTACGACAGCGAGATGATGGACAATCTGCTGATGTATTGGCACTGCCCAGCCAAGATAAACAGCCCGATCACCGATAACCTGTTCGAGCTGCGCCGCGAGGTGGTGGACGAAGCCCATGGTTCCAAACTGGCCAACGCCTGGGAGCAACAACAGCTGCTACGATTCGAGCAGATCATGCAGGGCGTACAGGCGGGACGGGATCAGCTCTGCTTCGTCGAGGTGGAGTCCGCCTACTGGCTGCGCCAGCGTTGTTGCGAGACGACGGAGATCTCCCTAGTGACGCCTGAACTGGGCTGATATTGCCGAAAAATAGGTGACCGATCTCTCATACTGGACAAGCTGTCAGCAAGATGTGAACATGGCGCCCTTTATTGAAAGAGAGACTTGGCCAATGAGCTATGAACTGAGCGAAACCGAGCGCAATGCTGCGCTGCAACTGAATGCCGACTACCGTTACGAGCACTTCATCAGCAAGCTGGTCGAGTACGAAGAGCTGTTTGTCCTGACCGATGAGCACGGCGTCATGATGCTGACCACAGACGATGAAGATTGCATCCCGGTATGGCCACACCCTGAGTACGCCCAGGCGTGGGCCGAGGGTGAATGGGCCGAATGCAAGCCGCAGTCCATCACCCTCAAGGTGTGGCTGGAGCGCTGGGTTGACGGTATGGAGCAAGACGAGCTGTGCGTCGCCGTGTTCCCGACGCCGGATCAGGAAGGCATAGTGCTGTCGCCGGCCGACGTGGCTGATGCCATTGCCGAGAAGCAGGCCAAGCGCGCTTAATCGCCTCTGGCGTCAAGGCTGCAACCAAGGTTGCAAACAAAAAAGACCCCGTCACCTCTGGTGCGGGGTCTTTTGTTTGATATGTACTTTGGTCTCAAGGCTGCCGATAAGTGGTGTCTATCTTCATGACGGCAGGAAAGGTCTTGTCGTTTTTGATGGCGGCTTTTGTCTCGCTTTTTAGCTGGTCGTCGATCCAGAGCAGACCGCCGTAGCTGTAGCCGCTACTTCCGCCATCGAGTGGCCAGTAAAGCAGATCACTTTTGGGTGTGGCGGGCAGCTTGGGCAATTGTATCCAGCGCCATGCCCCTTCCCGGGTATAGGGCACCTGATAGGCGGGGACAAAGCTGGCCAGTTCATACAGACGCTGCTGGATCTGCCGCGACAGCGCCGCTTTTTTGGCGAAGTCGAACTCCATGTCGTACTGCTCCACCAGGGCAGTGATGGCGTCATCATCTATGTTCATGATGTTGTTGGTCTGGGGCTTGTTGGCATTGACCTTGTGGAAAAATTCCCAATAAGCGGGATAGCGACCGCCGCTCCATGCCATCCAGGCACTCTGGTGTTTTTTCTCCAGCATGGACTTGAAACCCGAAGAGGCATCCATCAGGTTGAGCTCGAGATTGAGCCCCGCCTTCTTGGCTTCTTCCCGCAGTAAAGTGAGTCGCTGGGCATGTTCCGCCGTGGTGTAGGTGATGGTCAGGGTCAGTGGTTGCACCTTGTTGTTTTGCAAAATGCCCTGTGGCCCCACCTTGTTGAAACCAGCCTTGGCGAAATAGCTGCGCGCAAGTTTGGGATCAAATGGGCGTGCCTTTATCTCTGTGTTGGTAAAATCCCCTTGGCCCGACCCGTAGCTGTTGAGTCGCTGATAATCCCCTCGCAGCAAGGTGACGAGCATCTTGTCGAGGTTGAGGGAATGCTGGATGCCGAGCCGCACATTGAGCTCGCTGAGCAGCGGGTCTGCTGTGTTGAGATAGAGCCCCATGGGGGATTGTGGGGGCTGGTTGTAGAACCAGAGCCGCTCGATATAACCCTTCTCGAATTCTGCGGTTTTGGTCTTGTCGTGCCACCAGTTGGGCATGACCAGCGGGAAGGTATCCAGATCGCCGCGCAAGAAGTGTTGCCAGGCGATGTTCTGATCCCGCAACACCTTGATCTCAATCCTGTCCGGGTTGAAGCGGTGCTGAAAGTAGCGCTCCTCGTCTCCCCACCAATCTTTGATCCGCTTGAAGCTAACCGACTTGCCCTTTTTTACCTCGCCGAGCTGATAGGGACCTGTGACTGGCAGTATTTTCCAGTTGTACTCCTTGACCCAGTTGGCCGTGAGCTTGATGGCGTGGCTTGGCTCAGGGGTGAATGGCAGGGATTCCAGCAGATCTTCCCGACTCTTTTCGCTGCCGCTGGTGATGGAGAGGGTGTGGTCATCGAAGCGTGTCACGTCTGTGATCTGGGTACTGTAGTAGTTGTTGTACCAGGGGTCGTTTATTTCCTTGCTGCGCATCATCTTGAGGGTAAACACCCAGTCATCGGCGGTGACGGGCTGGCCATCGGACCAGCGAGCCTTGGGGTTGATGCGAAAATAGAGGGTCTTGTGATCGGCGCCAAAGGCCCACGCGTTTGCCAGCATGGGCATGGGGTTGCCAGTGACGGGATGGGTGCTCAGCAGCGGCAGGTTGCTTTCCCTGACATAGCTGGCAAAGCTGCCGTTGGAATCGGGCCCGAATTTGCGCAGGGTCAGCGGAAAGCTGGTGACAAATCCGCGAAAGGTGCCGCCCCGTTTGGCGGCCGGGTCGGCGTAGATAGGATCCGCATTGTTGCTCTCCCACTTGAGATCCGCAGGCAGGCTGGCGCCCCAGCCAAACTGACTCCAGCACAGGGTCAGGGTGATGGCGGCGGTGTAAACAGTGGTGCGAATAAGGGTTGGGATGGGGCTCACCCCGGTTGAGGCTGTCGATGGCATATCCTTGCTCTCTCCTGGTGGTCTGCATCCTGCAGGCACGGTTTGGTGACGTCAGCCCCGATAGGGACTGGCTCATGATGGAAATTTTTGCCAGTTGGGTCAATGGCGATGGGCAAATAACGCCCTGGCCATCAAGGCGCCGTCTGTGGCTTGAACCAGCGCAGCCGGCCACCCAGCAGATGGACCACGAAGCCGAGCAGCACCAGACCAGAGCCCAGCCACTGCAACGGAGTGGGGTGCTCATCGAGCAGGACGGCAGCCGCCACCATAGGCCAGCAGCCAGCGCTAGGGCATGGTGGGCCTGGGCACCAGCAAGATGGCAGGGAAGACCACGCCGACGAAGCGCAACGCTCCCAGCAACAGCGGCGGTATCCCCTCCAGCCCCCACTTGATCGCCACGAAATTCAGCCCCCAGCAGAGGATGACCAGGGCGGCCAGACACTTGTCCTTGGTTTGCATTCAGCTTCCTTGTATGACTGCCTTTTAAAAGAAGTACGGCGATCCCGCTGCCAGCGGGACGGGTCGGCAAGAGGACGAGCATACCCTTGACAGGGTGGCTGGCGTCAAGTCGCCAGACCGGCTTGCACCAAAGGACGGATCACTTGCTGGTTGCCGGCCACTCTTGTGGTCAAGAGGCGGCCGGGCAGTGGTCAAGGTATCTGTGGTGGATGGGGCGTTTGCCTGCCTTGACCTCGGTTTTTTGTCTGCGGCAAGATGGGGGGGGAAATCGAGAAGGGGCGGCGGACGGTCTACGCTATACAAAGACAGCCCGATAGTGCGGCTGGTGCCAATGGCTTAACGGAGGTATCCCCCATGAGCGACCACACTCTGCTGCCCCATGGCGAAGATCTGCGCCGCGCCGTACGCTGGCTCAGCGAGCATCATCAACACGATATCGGTGCCATTGAAGAGGCCAGCATCCGTTTTGATCTGTCACCGCTGGATGAAGAGTTTTTGATCCAGCACTGTGTCGAACGGGAAGGGGGCGCCAACTAGACGAAGTTGGCGAGGCTGATGCCAAACTCTTTGGGATCGACCGTGCTTTCTATGCTCTCCTGTACCCCGGACTTCGCCAGATCCAGCCACTGCACCTCGAGGTAGTGGCGCTGGGTCGCGTGATAGATCACCTTCACTACCGGCTTGAGCGGCTCTTGCGGATTGCGCTGCATGACGATGGCCAGTCGCTGGTTTGAAAGTTGCACCAGGGTGCCCACCGGATAGACCCCCATGCATTTGATGAACTTGGTCACCAGCAGTCGATCAAAATGGTGGTCTGCCCCCTTGAGCAGGATCCGGAATGCCTGGGTCGGCTGCATCCCCTGCTTGTAGACCCGATCCGCCGTCACAGCGTCGTAGACATCAACGATGCCGCTCATGCGGGTGTAGAGAGACAGCTGGTCACCTTTGAGGTGGCGGGGATAGCCGGTGCCATCGAGCCGCTCATGGTGATTGGCGGCGACTTCCAGCATGGTGGCTGTGATGCCTGGGGTGCTGCTCAGAATGTCATGGCTATGTACCACGTGCTGGCGCATCACGGTGAACTCTTCATCGGTCAGCTTGCCCGGTTTGTTGAGCACCTCATCCGGGGTCATGATCTTGCCCACATCATGCAGCAGCCCCCCCAGGGTCAGCTCCTTGAGCACGCTGCGCTCCAGCGCCAGATAACGGCCGAAGTTGGCCAGCAGTATGGCCACGTTCATGGAGTGCTCCATCAGGTAGGCATCCTTGGCACGAATGCGGGCCAGACAGAGCATGGCATCGCCGTGGGTGAACATGGTGTCCACCATCTCTTCGGCCACTGTTGCCAAGGGGGTAATGTCGATGGGCTCACCCGCCTTTAGCTGGCGAATGAATTTGCCTTGCAGCTCACGGGCCTCCTGATACAGGCGGCGGATCTTGAGCTCACGCCCCTCGCCGTTCGCGCTGCCTGTCGGGCGTTGTGACGCAATTGAAGAGGCTGCCGGGTCGGGAAAGATAATCTGCTCTATGCCAGCCAATTTGCTGCGGGCGAGATCGACGCGCACCGTGAGCACACCGCGCCGGATCAAGTCATCAATTTGCTGACGAGTCGTCACCAGCCCCATCTGGGCGATCTCCATGCCGCCGGTCTGGCTGGTGATGGCGATCACATACATGCCTGCTTGTAGCTGGTTGACGGGAATGACGGGATGAGGAGTGTGTGACTTCATACGGCTTCCTGACTTTATTATTATGCGTAATGTTAGGCCCTCAGCAGGCAGTCTAACATCCGCGCCATGCTTCGTCATTGTGGTACGGTTTACGCCAGCACTGCTTATTGCTGGAGTTGTTGGCCTTGGCCTATATAATGGCGCCCCTTTATTGATGGACTCTGAGGTTGTGCATGCGGCTCGATAAATTTCTTTGCGATTGTTCCGATTTGACCCGTTCCCTGGCGGGCAAACTGATCCGGCAGGGAGAGGTCACTGTGGATGGCATAGTGGTCAAACAACCCGCTTTTCACATCAACGAGCAGAGCCAGGTTGAATTTGACGGTGTCATGCTGACGCTGGATCAGCGCAATCGCTACTTCATGCTGCACAAACCGGAAGGTTACGTCTGCTCCAACGAGGATCCGGATCACCCGACCGTCTTCTTCCTGATGGATGAACCCGCCATGGGCAAGCTGCACGTGGTTGGTCGACTCGATCTCGATACCACGGGTCTGGTGCTGGTCACCGATGATGGCAAATGGTCCCACCGCATCACCTCGCCGCGCCATGAGTGTGCCAAGACCTACCATGTCTGGTTGGCTGATCCCGTGCATCAGGACGCCATATCGCTGTTTGCCGATGGGGTGTTTCTGCGCAACGAGACCGAGAAGACCCGTCCCGCCCAGCTGGAAATTCTGGCCGAGTGCGAGGCCCGCCTTACCATCCATGAAGGCAAGTATCATCAGGTGAAGCGGATGTTTGCCTCCATCGGCAACAAGGTGGTGGGGCTGCATCGGGAGCAGATCGGTGCATTGGCGCTGGATGAAGCGTTGGCTCCGGGCGAATACCGCGAGCTGACGGCAGAGGAAATCGCCCAGTTCTAAGCCGCTCGCCTGACACTGGGCAAGGCGCGCCTTGCTCAGTGTCCGCTGACCCCCAGCACCATGGCCGTACCCAGGGTCGCCAGCAGGGCGCCCGCCCAGGCCGCAAGGGAGGGGCGCTGACCCGAATGCCACCACAGCAGGGGGAGCAGAATGACTGGTGTGGTGGAGGAGAGGATCGCCACCATACCGACCTCTCCCTGGCGCAGGGCGACCAGGATCAGTGTCATCCCCATGGCCATGGCCAGGAAACCGTTGATGCCAATCAACCCCAGCACCTGACGGTTGATGGGGTTGTGGGGCATGGCGAGCGGTACTCTCAGCACTCGCAAGGTGCAGTGAGCCAACAGGGCACTGCCCATGCGGATGCCGGAGGCGCTCACTGCGTCGACATTGCCACTCATCATCACTGGCTTGGCGATGATGGCACCCAGGCTCTGACAGAAGGCGGCTGTCAGCCCCAGGCCGATGCCGATGGCAAGGTGTCCACGCACCTGTTCCCACTCGTTGTGCTGATTGCCGCCACGCCGGCCGAACAGGATGGCGAGCATGACACCGGCAAACACCAGCAGCGCTCCCACCAGTCGCCAGCCGCCGAGCTGCTCACCAAACAAACAGAGACCGAGCAGGGCGGAGAAGAGTGCATGGCAGGAGAACAACAGGCCGCTGCGCCTGGGGCCCAGCCGGTTCATACAGGCAAACAGGGCTGTATCCCCGACAAAGATACCGATCAGGCCCGACAGCGCCAGCAGGGGAAGGGCGCTCTCGCTAAGGGATTGCCAGCCTCCGGTGGCGATGCTGGCGGTGCCCAGCATCAGACTGACCAGAAACATGCGCCAGCGACTGTAGGCAAATGCCCCCAGGTGGCGGGCCGGTTTGACGGAAATCAGGGCCGCCACTGCCCACAAACTGGCCGCTGCCAGCGCCAGCCACTCGTACCCCATAAAAACTCCTGAGAATGTAGCCAGATTGAAAGACGTGTCAGGCCGTTACCAGCGACAGCCACTCGCATTTCATAAAAAACTACGGAAAAAAATAGCCCGAAAGACTCCATCTCTTGGGCAAGCCCGATACAATACGGGGCGTCTTCGGGGATAACAAGCGCAGCATCATGCATTCGTATTCAGGCGCGCTGCCGGCCTTCCCCCTTCTTGAAATAAAGTGAATTGAACGAGGTTTATGTCATGGTTTACCGCCCCGCTGTTTATCAGCCGGAACGCCGGCCAGCCCGTCGCTGGCTTTCTCCCTTGCTGCTGGGCCTGCTGATGGCCCCGTCGCTGCAAGCAACCACTGTTACCCAGGAGACTGTGCTGTCGGATCGCCAGACGCTGGTCAAGGGCAACGGTGATGAACCTGAGTCCCTCGATCCTGCCCAGATCCGCTCCGGTTTTCCGGGGGAAGTGGTGCTGGTGGATTTGTTTGAAGGGCTGGTGAGCGAAGATGGTCAGGGCAAGATAGTGCCGGCTCAGGCCCAGCGCTGGGAGACCAGCGAAGATGGGCTGGTGTGGCGCTTCTTCCTGCGACCCCAGCTCAAATGGTCCAACGGCGAGCCGCTTACCGCACAGGATTTCGTCTACGCCTGGCGTCGGCTGCTGGATCCGGCACAAGAGTCCCCTTCCGCCGGATTGCTGCTGGCGACCGGTATCAACAATGCTCAATCCATTTATGCCGGGGCTCTCGAGCTCACGTCGCTGGGAGTGGAGGCCGAGAGCAGCCAGATCCTCAAGGTGACACTGGAGCGGCCCGTACCCTATTTCCTGCAACTGGTCAGTCAACGCCCCTTTGTTCCCGTCAATGAGCAGGCGATCACCCGGTTTGGCAAAGAGTGGACCCAGCCCGGCAAACTGGTCAGCAATGGGGCTTACAAGTTGGTGAACTGGGCGCCCAATGAGCGTATCGAGGCTGAGCGCAACATCCATTATTGGGATGACTTGCACACCCGGATCAAGCGGGTGACCTATCTGCCGCTCTCCTCCCAGCATGCTGAACGGCTGCGCTATGAGGCAGGGGAGATCCAGCTCACCAACAAGGTGGCACTGGAGTATTACCAGAAGACCAAACAGACGACGCCAGAGCGGATCTGGGGTCTGCCGCTGCTTGGCACCTATCTCTATACCTTCAATCTGCGCCGTCCCGAGCTGCAGGATGTACGGGTGCGCCAGGCACTGGCCATGACCATAGACCGTCACGTGCTGACCGCACAGGTCAGCGGTCAGGGAGAGCGACCTGCCTGGTCTCTGCTGCCTGGCATGCCAGGCTATGAGGTACTTGGCTCACCGCTGGCTCTGCAGGATCAGCCGACACGGCTGGCCAAGGCTGCCGCCTTGATGGCGCAGGCAGGTTACAACAGTGCCCGTCCCCTCAAGCTGACGTTGACCTACAACACATCTGAGAGCCACAAGAAGCTGGCGCTGGCGGTGGCCGCCATGTGGAAACCGCTGGGGGTGGAGGTGTCGCTCAACAACATGGAGTGGAGCGCCTATCAGGTGGCAAAAGACAGTGGTGATTTCCTGCTGGTCCGCTCCTTCCTGTTTGGAGATTATGTGGAGCCCTCATCCATGCTCAATAGCTTCCGCTGTCAGGACCCCCAGAACGAGAGCGGCTATTGCAATCCGGCCTTCGATGGCTTGCTGCAGCAGGCATCGGACACCCTGGATGGTAGTACCCGGACCGGACTCTATCGTCAGGCCGAGCAGCTGCTGATGGACGAAATGCCCGCCATTCCCGTGTATCACTACAACCAGATGCGGCTGGTGGATCCCACACTGCGAGGGTTGCCGAGCCAGAACCTCAAGGGGGCTATCGCCACCAAGGATCTCTATTTCAGCAAGCAGTAAGGGAGTTCGCGATGAAGATTGCCATCATTTCAGACCTGCACGGCAGCCTGAGCGCACTGGAACAGGTGCTGGCCCAGCTTGCTCCCTGGCAGCCCGATCACTATCTGCTGCTCGGCGATCTGCTCAACCATGGCCCTCGCAATCCGGTGCCGCCGGGTTATGCCCCCGCCGCCGTGGCGGAGCGGCTCAATCAGCTGGCGCCGCACATCATGGCGGTGCGTGGCAACTGCGATTCGGAAGTGGATCAGATGTTGCTGAACTTCCCCATGACAGCACCTTATAACCAGTTGCTGGTGGATGGACGGCGCTGGTTTGTCACTCATGGTCATCTCTATCGCCCGGATGCGGTAGCGCTGCCCCCCGGCAGCCTGTTTATCAGCGGCCACACCCATCTACCCGTGCTGCAGCGAGAAGGGGAGCTGGTGCTGATGAATCCGGGGTCCATCTGTTTTCCACGGGGAGATCTGGCGGCAACCTATGGCCGGTATGAGGCGGGCGTGTTGAGCATCCATGCCTGTGCGGACAGCGAAGAACTGTTGAGGCTGGTGTTATAGGTTGGCGACGTGCGGAGCTTGCGCGAGGGGAAGCGGAAAGGGATCAGGCCTTGATGCCGAATGAGCGTGTGCCGGAGCGGGTGTTGCCCTTGGCGTCATAAGTCAGGGAGTTGCGATCCCGCAACTGGCTCAAAAAGCTTGCCAGGCGGCGGTTGGAGACGATGCTGAGCTCGAGCAGGCGACCATTCAGATCGTTTTGTTCCTGACAGGCATCGAGTTTTTCACGCAGGGCATTCATCTGCTCTGGAAAGGCAGACAGCTGCTGTTGCAGTTCGGGCAGCCGGGCCAAGATCTGGTCCAGCACTTCAATATCGGCAAGCAGTTTCTGCTTGCGCTCTGCCAGCTCAGGCAGCGCCAGTGCCTGGTGCTGCTTGAGCAGGTTGAATTCCTCCTCCAGCAAACCTTGCATCCGGGAGAGGTATTCGTCTTGGGTGTGCAGCAGCGAAGGTAAGTCCATCATCCGAGCAGCTTGTCCAGAGTGGATTCAAAGCTGAACATCTTTTTGGCTACCGCCTCGCTGTTGACCTGGTATTCACCATTGGCCACGGCTTTCTTCAGACTTTCGACCCGGCTTTCATTGCCGGTGGAGGCTGAGTTGAGATTTTTCTGCATCTGTTGCAATTGCTGCGCCTCATTGGTCAAGGAGACGGAGTCTGTCTTGACAGTCGCCGCACGGTTGTCGGGAGACGAGGTCGCTTGTTTGGTGTTGGCACCCTGGCTGTTACCGGTATTTTGCAACCGATTATTTGCCAAGTTGTTGATATTGTTAATAGCCATAGTGTTTACCTTCGTCTGCTTTGCTGTTCGCTTACCTGTTTATCGGTGATCGTCGTCAGAACTTTAGAAAAAAATAACCTGAAAAACGTATCAGAAGGTGACCACCACAGAGCCGACTGCGCTGACTTTCCCTTGCACTGTTTTTCCTGAACGAATATTGACGAGGCTGATCATGTCTCCGAAGCTGCCATCTTGCAAGGCTCGGGCCATGGTTTTGATTTGCATGCTGCTGTTTTCTGCACTGAGTGTGACCTGGTCGCCTTTGCAAACGACGCAGACTTGGCTGAGCCGTATGGGCTGACCCGGCTTGAGTTCCCGTTTGCTGCGTACTCCTATCAGGGGGGCCTGATCGCTCAGATAATCACCGCGGATCTGGGTCTGGTCCTGATAGGCCAGCGTCAAGACACTCTCACTGAGTATGTCGCCCTTGGCTACCGGGGTGGCCACGGTCACATAGGGTTTCTGGATGCTGACGCGCACCGGCAAATAGAGGTCCCAGGGTTTTTCTTCCTCACATTTGAGGTAGACGGTGGTGTTACGGCGCACTTCCATCCTGGCGGGAAGGCTGATGGTAAGATGCTGCTCGCAGCGGCTCAAAGGTAGCCTGTCATCAATGGAGGCAGTTTGCACGTGAGCCTGGGCATCGAGTGGAATATCGAGCTGGCCGAGCACAAACTCTTGCGCCATTTCTTGCAGATAACTGGTCACCTCGGATGCCGTGGCGTGAGATATGCCGCAAAACAGCAGTAAGATGAGGAAAAGTCTACTAATCATTTTCTCTCGCAGGCCGATAAGTTGTTCACGCATATCACCATATTTAACTATGCTTGCTTCAGAATTCGTTTGTAGTGACATCGATAGTCTGACGCAAGCCAATACGCATGCATGATTAATGCCAAGCGTTTTTAGGGAGTGTTTATGGCCAGTATTATGGACTCGGTCAACCAACGTACCCAGCTGGTGGGACAAAACCGGTTGGAGCTGTTGTTGTTTCGTCTCAATGGACGTCAAAGATTTGGCATCAACGTATTCAAAGTGCGTGAAGTGCTGCAATGCCCTCCCTTGACCGTCATGCCCAAGCTCAACTCCTGTATCCGTGGCGTTGCGCACATCCGTGGCCAGACCATTTCGGTGATTGATCTCAGCATGGCGGTGGGCAAACGTCCCATCGAGGACCTGAGCAAGTGTTTCATCATTATTTCCGAGTACAACCGTTCAGTTCAGGGCTTCTTGGTGCATTCGGTTGAACGCATCATCAACATGAACTGGGAATCCATTCTGCCGCCACCCAAAGGGGCAGGGCGCATCAACTACATGACTGCGGTCACAGAGGTAGACGGCGAGCTGGTGGAGATCCTGGATGTTGAACGTATCCTCAACGAAATCTCCCCGGTGTCGACCGAAGTAAGTGCCGAGTTGGTGGATGCCAGTGTCGAGCACAATACCCATGGTCGTCCCGTGCTGGTAGCAGATGACTCTTCTGTTGCTCGCAAGCAGGTGCAGCGAGCCCTCGAGGCGATTGGCGTGCAATGTGTGCTGGCCAAGGATGGGCGTGAGGCACTCAACATGTTGCTGGAGATGGCCAAGAATGGCCCCATCAAAGATCAGATTGCCTTGGTAATCTCGGATATCGAGATGCCGGAAATGGACGGTTATACTTTTACCGCCGAGATCCGTAACAATCCCAATCTCAAGGACTTACATGTTATTCTGCACACATCCCTCAGTGGGGTGTTCAATCAGGCCATGGTGCAGAAAGTCGGTGCGAACAATTTCATCGCCAAATTCCAACCGGATGAGTTGGCCAAAGCCGTACAAGGCGCACTCTAATCAAGAAGAACAAACTGCATGAAGACACTTTCGGACGACTTATACAAACAATTCAGCAACTTTCTGGCAGTTCAGAGCGGAATCGTGCTGGGTGACAACAAACAGTATCTGGTCAAGAGTCGGCTTTCACCCTTGATGACTCAGTTTGGTATTGAGAGTCTGTCTGATCTGGTTACTCGAGCGATGAGTGTGCGTGAGCGTGACCTGAAAATGGCAGTGGTTGATGCCATGACAACCAACGAGACCCTCTGGTTTCGCGATACTTACCCCTTTCAACTACTCACTGACAAGCTTTTTCCCGAACTGGGCAAGAGTGGCCGTCCGATCAAGATCTGGTCGGCGGCCTCCTCGTCCGGACAGGAGCCCTATTCCATCGCCATGACGGCGCTGGAACAGCAAGTCAAGAAGCCGGGTACCTTGCCCGGTGGCGTGCAGATTGTGGGCACAGATATTTCCAGCACCATGCTCAATCAGTGCAAGGAAGGGGTGTACGACAGCCTGGCGCTGGCCCGTGGCTTGTCACCTGAGCGCAAAAAATTGTTCTTCGAACCTTATGGTGACAACAAGATGCGGGTGGTGGAACGTGTCAGAAAATTGACCACGTTCCGGCCACTGAACCTGCTGGAGAGCTACAGTCTGCTCGGCAAGTTTGACATAATCTTCTGCCGCAACGTGCTCATCTACTTTGCGCCGGAAGTGAAGTCGAAGATCCTCAATCAGTTCGCAGCCAGCCTCAACCCTGGCGGTTATCTGATGCTGGGGGCCTCAGAGTCACTGGCTGGTCTGACCGAACGGTTCGAAATGGTCCGTTGCAATCCTGGCATCGTCTACAAAGTCAAATAACCCCGCTTAAAATCCCTCTTTGGCACACCTCTTGCTAATAATTTATCAAGCAGGAGGTGTGCTATGGCAATTTCATTCGACAAGGCATTCGGGATTCACCAATACACGCTGGGCGTTCGTTCCAAGCGTGCCGAGGTGTTATCCAGCAACATTGCCAACGCAGATACCCCAGGTTTCAAAGCCAGGGATATCAACTTCTCAGAGGCATTGGCACAGGCCCAGCATCAGCAAGGGTTTGCTATGGCCACCACCAGTGAGAAGCACTTTGCCTTGCAATCGGATGCCCCTGGTCTGATGCAGTACCGCAACCCCCTGCAGCCTGATACCGGTGACGGCAACACGGTTGACGTGCAGCAGGAGCGTAGCGAGTTCTTGCGCAACAGCCTTGAGTACCAGACCTCCCTTGAATTTATGAACGGCAAGATCAGTGGCCTGTTGAAGGCCTTGAAAGGAGAACAGTAATGAGTTTGTTCAAGGTCTTTGACATTGCAGGCTCGGCCATGAGTGCACAGTCTGTTCGACTCAACACTGTGGCCAGCAACATGGCCAACGCCGACAGCGTCAGCTCCAGCGTGGAAAAAACTTACCATGCCAGGCGGCCAATCTTTGCCGCTCAACTGGATCAGGCGATGTCAGACAAGCAATCATCGGTCGGGGTCGAGGTGAAAGGGATTGTCGAGAGCAAGGCCCCCTTGCTCAAGGAGTACAACCCCAATCATCCCATGGCGGACGATGATGGCTATATTTTCAAACCCAACGTCAACATGGTTGAAGAGATGGCGGACATGATCAATGCCTCGCGCAGCTATCAGACCAATGTGCAGGTTGCCGATTCTGCCAAAAAAATGTTGCAGCAGACTCTCAACCTCGGCAAGTCCTGATAGGGGTTAGCACAGATGGCAGATACAAGTAGTGTGAACGGCATCAGCCGTACCACAACCCAGACCACTGATACGACGACTGCTCCGAAGAAAGAGCTTGATCAGGCGTCTTTTCTGAAGTTGCTGACCATGCAGCTTTCCTATCAGGACCCGTTCAAGCCGGTGGATAATGCCCAGATGTTGTCCCAGATGACGTCAATGTCGACTTCGGAGGGGATCAATAGCCTGTCAACCCAGATGGGTAATCTCAATACTCTGATGACCTCCAGCCAGGCGCTGCAGGCCTCTGCGCTGGTTGGGCAAAATGTGCTGTTGCAGAGCAACGTCGGATTTTTGGAGAAAGATGGCTCCCTTGGCGGTGTTGTGGCTGTCGGCGTCGAGAACAAGTACAAGAATGTCAAAATTACCGTAGAAGATGAGAACGGACAGGTTATCAGAGAGTTCCCTCTGGAAGGTGATCAGCGCGGTAACGTTGAATTCACCTGGGATGGCAAAGACAAGAACGGTAATCCCGTCGCGTCAGGCAAATATGTCCTGAAAGCCAACGGTAACAATGTGGAAGGTAAACCAGAAAGCATCGCTACGTTTGCTTATGGGAAGGTTGATAGTGTGGTTTTGGGTAATGGAACCAACCCGACACAGCTCAATCTTAAAGGCCTTGGCACAACAACCCTGAACAGTATCCTGCAGATTGCAGGAGCGACAACCACACCACCAACCACCACGCCTACAGCATCGATCTAAGGAGCTGGATATGTCATTTAACAATGCCTTGAGCGGTGTCAACGCGGCACAAAAAGATTTGAACGTTACCGCCAACAACATTGCCAACGTCAATACCATGGGCTTTAAAGAGTCCCGTGCCGAGTTTGCGGATGTTTATGCCAACTCGATCTTTGTCAATGCCAAGACGCAGGTCGGTAATGGTGTGGCCACCGGGGCTGTTGCCCAGCAGTTTCATCAGGGAGCGTTGCAATTTACCAACAACGCACTGGATCTGGCGATCCAGGGCAATGGTTTTTTCGTCACCTCGGACGGTCTGACCAATCTTGACCGTACCTACACTCGGGCCGGCGCCTTCAAGCTCAATGAAAACAGCTATATGGTCAACAATCAGGGCCACTATCTGCAAGGTTATGAAATTAACACGGATGGGACGCCCAAGGCGGTCAGCATCAACGCCACCAAGCCGATTCAAATACCGGATCGGGCGGGCGAGCCAAAAATGACCGAGCTGGTGGAAGCAAGTTTTAACTTGAGTATTGAGTCGAAAACAACACCAACGGCACCTGCCGCGTTTGATCCCACCAACTCAGCCACCTTTGCACACTCAACCTCAGTGACGATCTATGATTCGCTTGGTGCCCCCCATGTGATCACCAAATATTTTGTCCGCCATGAGGATCCGCTTGTTCCAGGGACGCCAATGACGCCTGGGACCTGGAGCATGTACATGTATGAGGGGGACAAGCCCATTGATATCGCTAGTGGTGCACCCAGCCCGGGCCCGGGCATCCCCACAGGTGTTCAGATGACGTTTACCTCCGGTGGCAAATTGGATACAACTATTCCACCTGCCCCGATCAAAACAGTCACGCTGGGCACAGCGGCCGGTATTATTAACAACGGTGCAGATCCAACCCAGGAACTGGAAATTCGTCTCAGTGATGTGACTCAATACAACTCTCCTTTCAACGTCACCAAGCTGACCCAGGATGGCGCCACTGTGGGTAATCTGACCAAGGTGGAGATTACGCCGGACGGTATTGTTTCTGCCACCTACAGCAATGCGACGACGTTAAAGGTTGCCATGGTTGCGCTGGCCAAGTTTGCCAACTCGCAAGGACTGACTCAGGTTGGCGATACCTCCTGGCGCCAGTCTCTGCTGTCTGGAGATGCGCTGCCCGGCACACCTAATTCGGGCACCTTGGGCAGTATCAAGTCTTCGGCGGTGGAGCAATCCAACGTGGACTTGACCTCCCAACTGGTGAATCTCATCACGGCCCAGCGTAACTTCCAGGCCAACTCCCGTTCGCTGGAAGTGAACAGTTCGTTGCAGCAGACCATACTGCAGATCCGTTAATGACAACGGTGGTACAGGGGGCGCTTCGGCGCCCCTTTTTATTTTCCACACCTTCAGTTTTTCTTCCGTGCGTATTTCTTCAACAGACGTTGGCACCTAAATTGCAGTTATCTGATCAGAGTCATCGGTTTGACGGAGGATCTCATGGATCACATGCTTTACATCGCCATGTCAGGGGCCAAGGAAAACATGAATAGCCTGGCTGTTCGTGGCAACAACCTGGCCAATGCCAATACAGTCGGTTTCAAGTCTGACTTCGAGCAGGCGCGTAGTATGCAGGCGTTCGGTGAAGGGCTGCCATCCCGGGTGTTTGCCATGACGGAGCGGCCTGGTCAGAACTTGCAACACGGCATGTTGATGACGACAGGTCGAGATCTTGACGTGGCCGTTGATGGTCAGGGCTGGATTGCGGTGCAGGATCCCAAGGGTGGCGAAGCCTATACCCGGATGGGCAACCTGCAATTAAGCGCGACCGGCAACCTGCAGACCTCTACCGGCCTCAACGTCGTGGACGATGGTGGTCAACCCATAGTGCTGCCGTTGCCGATGGAAAAGATCGAGATCAATCGGGATGGCACCATCAGCGGTCGTCCTGAAGGGGCTGCCGCCAACCTGCCGGAAGACTTCCAGCGCATCAAGCTGGTAAAACCCGCGGCTGACGCCGTGGAGAAGGGCCAGGACGGACTGTTTCGTCGCAAGGATGGCCAGAATGAGGCGGCCTCGGCCACTGTGGGCCTGATTGCAGGCTCCCTGGAAGGGAGCAACGTCAACGTGGTCGACGAAATGACCAACCTAATCCGGTTGCAACGTCAGTTTGAAACTCAGGTCAAAATCATGAAGACCGCCGAGGAAAATGACGAAGCCCAAACCCAGTTGCTGCGCATCAGCTAATCAAGGAGTTTTACATGAACCCTGCACTTTGGATCAGCAAGACCGGCTTGGATGCACAGCAGACCAACATCTCGGTCACCTCGAACAACTTGGCGAACGCCAGCACTGTGGGTTACAAGAAATCCCGTGCCATCTTCGAGGATCTGCTCTATCAGAACATCAATCAGCCCGGAGGTCGCTCTTCGGCGGATACCGAACTGCCGTCCGGCTTGATGCTGGGTGCCGGTGCCAAGGTAGTGGCCACCCAGAAAAACCATGGTCAGGGCAATGTGCAGACCACGGACAACTCGCTGGATCTGATGATCAGCGGCCGCGGCTACTTCGAAATTCAGTTGCCAGACGGCAGCGCGGCTTATACCCGTAACGGCCAGTTCACCCTCAATGATGAAGGGACCATAGTGACCCCGGGCAACGGTTATCCGCTGCAGCCGGAGATCCAGATCCCCGAAAATGCCCAGAGCGTGACTGTGAGCACGGATGGTCAGGTATCGATCCAGCTTAAGGGGGATGGCGCTTCCCAGGTTGTCGGCCAGATCAACCTGTCTGATTTCGTCAATGCTTCCGGTCTGCAACCCATGGGGGAAAACATGTTCCTCGAAACCCAGTCCAGCGGCGCGCCCATCGAGGGGGTGGCCGGTGCAGACGGGCTCGGGGTCATCAAGCAGGGCATGCTGGAGACCTCCAACGTCAACGTGACCGAGGAGCTGGTCAATCTTATTCAGGCACAACGAGTCTACGAAATGAACTCCAAGGTTCTCTCGGCGGTGGACGGCATGATGTCCTTCCTGATCCAGCGCACATAAGTTGGCTGTGGACGGTATGAGCTCATTTTTGATCTCGCGCACATCAGTAGGAGGCGCATGATGAAAACCATATGGATGCTGGGACTGCTGGCGCTGGGAGGTTGCACTAGCACTCTCAATACCGCCAAGCCCGATGATCCCGAGTTTGCCCCCGTTTACGGGGAGTCGGATCCCGTGTCGGTCAGACCTACAGGGGCCATTTTTCAGCCCGATCAGGTCAACGGTATCTACTCGGACATCAAGGCGCACAGAGTGGGTGACATCATCACCATAGAGTTGGCAGAGTCCACCTCTGCCTCCAAGAAAGCCAATACCCAGAGTGGCAAGGATAACAGCCTCAATATTGCGCCCGGTCAGCTGGGCGGAGTTCCGGTTGAATTGGGCAAGTACAACCTCTCGGCTTCCCTCGGACAAGACAGCGCCTTCAAGGGACAGGCCAAGGCGGATCAGAGCAACAGTCTACAGGGCAGCATCTCGGTCAGCGTGGCCAAGGTACTGCCCAACGGCAATCTGGTGGTGCGTGGCGAGAAGTGGATCATGCTTAACAATGGCAATGAATACATCAGGATCACCGGCATGATCCGGCCCGAAGACGTGACGTCCGAAAACAGTGTGTCGTCACAGAAGGTCGCCAATGCCCGTATCCATTACGGTGGTACCGGTGATCTGGCCAACAGCCAGGAGCAAGGGTGGCTTACCAGCTTTTTCAATGGTCCCTGGTGGCCGCTCTAGGAGATGTTATGAAGTCACTCCGTCTTGTGACCCTGATCTGCTGCCTGATGCCTTTGGGAATGGCCAACGCCTCCCGTATCAAGGACATCAGCTCGGTGGAAGGCGTTCGTAACAACCAGTTGATTGGTTACGGTCTGGTCGTTGGTCTGCCCGGTACTGGCGAGAAGAACAACGCCTTCACCGAACAGACGTTCCGTACCATGCTCAACAACTTCGGTATCAAGGTGCCGGACAACATCAAGCCCAAGATAAAAGACGTGGCACCGGTTGCCATCCATGCAGACTTGCCCCCTTTCTCCAAGCCGGGTCAGACCATAGATGTGACAGTATCGGCCATCGGTGAGGCCAAGAGTCTGCGGGGCGGTACCCTGTTGCAAAGCTTCCTGAAGGGACTGGACGGGCGTGTCTATGCGGTGGCGCAAGGCAGTCTGGTGGTGGGGGGCCTCGGAGCCGAAGGGGCAGACGGCTCCAAGGTGGTGATCAATACGCCGACCGTGGGCCGTATCGCCAACGGCGCGACCGTGGAGCGGGAGGTGCCGAATTCCTTCGGCCAGGGGGATACCATCACCTTCAACCTGAATCGGCCGGACTTTACCACTGCTCGCCGCCTGGCGGATGTGGTCAATGATCTGGTGGGGCCCAACACGGCGCAGGCACTCGATGCCACCTCGATCAAGGTTTACGCGCCCAGGGATCCAGGTCAGCGGGTCTCTTATCTGGCGACCATAGAGAACCTGGAGGTTGATCCCGCCAGTGAGTCGGCCAAGATCATCGTCAATTCCCGTACCGGCACCATTGTTATCGGCAGCAAGGTGCGGCTCAAGCCTGCGGCTATCAGCCATGGCGGCTTGACGGTCACCATCGCCGAGAACCAGCAGGTCTCCCAGCCCAATCCACTGGCGGGAGGAGAGACGGCGGTGACCAACAACTCGACCATCAATGTCCAGCAAGAGCCGGGGCGCATGTTCAAGCTCGATACTGGCGCGACGCTGGATGATCTGGTCCGGGCGGTGAATCAGGTCGGGGTGGCTCCCGGCGATCTGATGGCGATCCTGGAGGCGTTGCAACAGGCGGGCGCCATCGAAGGTCAGCTGGTCATACTGTAACAAGCGGCAAGGGGTTGCCACGGGCGGCAATGAGGTAAGCAAAATGGCAGAGTTTGACACCAACAGCGGCATGAACATGGGCATGGTGCAGGATATCAAGAACCTGGATCGCCTGCGCCAGTTGAGCCAGAGCAAGGATGGGCAGGCTGCCGCACTGCAAAGCGCTGCCCGCCAGTTTGAATCCATCTTTACCCAGACCCTGTTCAAGGGGATGCGCCAGGCCAATCAGGTGTTGACCCAGGACAACCCCATGAGCAGCAGCTATACCCAGTTCTATGAAGGCATGCTGGATGAGCAGCGGGTATCCGACATGGCCAGCAAGGGGGGCATGGGGCTGGCCGACATGGTGATCAAGCAGTTCTCCCCCGAGACCTTTACCCGCCACGATGGCCGGGTGCTCAAGATGCCGCAGCGTACCGAACGGGTCTATAAACCCTACCAGCTGCCGACCTCGGCGGCCAACGATCTCATCTCGGCTTCAAAAGTTGGCAAAGATTTTGCTGATAAAGAGATGGGCGAGGCTGCCCAGCCGTTGGGCTCATCACGTCGCCCCCATCGGATAGTCCCCCCCATGGGGTTGGCACAAGAGGCCCAGGCAGTGCGGGGAGCCAAGGCGCTGGACAAGACAACGAAGGTGTTCGAGACCCCGGAAGAGTTCGTCAATCGGCTGATGCCCCTTGCCAAAAAGGCGGCGGACAAGTTGGGCCTGAGCCCGGCGGTACTGGTGGCCCAGGCGGCACTGGAAAGCGGTTGGGGCAAGCGGGTGATCAAGAACGGAGAGGGAGAAATCACCCATAACCTGTTCGGTATCAAGGCGGATCCGCGTTGGCAAGGCCCCAAGGCGGTGGTCAGCACCCTGGAGTATGAACAAGGGGTGGCGTCACGCCAGAAGGCAGCATTTCGCTCTTATGAGTCGTTTGAGGAGAGCTTCAACGACTATGTAGATTTCCTGACCTCGGGTACCCGTTACAAGGGTGCCCTGGCCAAGGTGGACAGCCCGGATCGCTATTTCGAAGCCTTGCAACAGGCGGGCTATGCCACGGATCCCCAGTACGCCAGGAAACTGAAACAGGTGTTGCGCAGTGATGCCATTGCTGGCTACTCCGCTACCACCAACACAGAAATGGAGCTGTAAGTCATGGCAAGCGATCTGCTTGGAATTGGTACCTCGGGTGTGTTGGCACAGCAACGCTTGCTGCAGACCACCAGCAACAACATAGTCAACGTCAACAGCCAGGGCTATGTGCGTGAGCGTACGCTGATCTATACCAATTCCGTCGGTATGGGCACGGGTGACATGCTGACCGATCGGGTCATCAATATCTACGCCCAGGGTGAGGTGCGCCGTGATACGTCCGCCTATTTCGCATCCGCCACTCGCTACGAGCAGCTCTCCAATACCGACATTTTGCTGGGGGATGCCAGCAACAGTGTCGGTGCAGCCGTTACCTCCTATTTCAAGGCGTTCCATACCGCCAACGAGGCTCCCGCCGACATCGCCGGCCGCAAGACCACCCTGAGCGAGCTCAGCGGCATGGTAAACCGCTTTCATACCCTGTCAGCCCAGCTGGACAAGCAGACCGACACCATCAACACCACCATAGGTGACGAGACCAAGAAGGTTAACAACCTCATCAACAGCATCAATGATCTGAATCAGGCCATCCTCCGCACTCAGGGAACGCCGGAAGAGAATCTGATGCTGTTCGATCAGCGGGATGAAGCCATTCGCCAGCTCTCCGAAAAAATGGAGATCAGCACAGTGCCTCAGGCCAATGGCAGCATGCTGGTCAATATGAGAACGGGTCACTCGCTGGTCCTCAATGGCGGGGTCGCCCAGTTCAGCGTTGTGTCGGGCAACCCGGATTCTCGGGAGTCCGAGCTGCAGCTGACTCTGGGGGCCAATAAAACTACCATCAATGACAAAGACATAGGTGGCGGGGTAGGGGGCTTGTTTTCCGCTCGCAATGATCTGGAGCCGAGCAAGCGTGAGCTCGGTCAGTTGGCGGCGGCCATGGCCGATGCTATGAACCGGCAGAACCGGTTGGGGATGGATCTGGATAACGAGCTGGGGGGGGATCTCTTCTCCCTTACCTCCAGCGATGGACTGACCTATGAGCAGAATACCGGTACCGGCGCCGCCAAGGTCAGCTTCGTGCCCGGGAAAGGTACCGAGGTCACCACTTTTGATTACGAGGTGCAGTTCAGCAGTGCCACCGGTTACGAGGTGTTCTCGCTGGACAAGGATGGCAACCGTACCTCGCTGGCAACTGGCAGCACACCACCAGCCAGCTTCGAGGTTGCCGGGCATGGTATTCAGATCGACCTCTCTGGCACACCTGCGGCAGGGGACAGGATCCTGCTGCAGCCGACCAAGCATGCTGCCGCTGGCTTGGGCCAGCTGGCAACCCGCCCGGAGGATCTGGCGCTGGCATCCCCCCTCAAGGCCGACAAGAACAAGGACAACTACGGTTCTGCCGAGATCAAGCTAAACGGCATTACCAACACAGGGACAGGCTCGGGTTTTGGTGCCAATACCCTGGATCCGGCAGCGCCCCAGGTGGTGAAGATAGATGGCAGCGGCAATTACGAAGTCTATGCGGCAGATGGCACTACCCTCATCGGCGTGGCGCCGGCCGCCAGCAAGGGACAGGATCTGATGGCTGCCATCGAAAGCCCGTTGGGGGGGCCAAAGGTGTATGCCGATCCGACCCAGACTCCCGGCTATGAGTTCAGCATCACAGGTACGGTAAGGGATGGTGACAGTTTCACCCTGAGCTACAACCAGGATGGCTTTGCCGACAACGCCAACGGATTGGCACTGGCGGAGCTGCAAAACAAGGATCTGGTGCGCAAGAGCACCAACGCCGGCACCAGCAATGACAAGATGACCTTCAACGAGGCTTACTCGGGCCTGGTGACAGGGATAGGCAACCAGACCAACCAGGCCAAGACCTTGCTCAAGGCCAACGAAACAAAATTGAACCAGAGCACCAGTATTTTCGAGAGCGTCTCTGGCGTGAGTCTGGAGGAGGAAGCGGCCAACCTTATCCGTTACCAGCAATCTTATGCGGCATCGGCCCAGGTGGTCAGCACCGCCAAAACCATCTTCGATACCCTGTTGTCTTCAGTGAGGTAAGTGCATGCGTATTACCACCAACATGGTCTATAGCCGGAATATCACCTCGCTGAACAATGCCAACGAAAGGTTGAGCACGGCTTATGAACAGCTGCAGAGCGGGGACAAGTTCAAGACTTCGGGTCAAGACCCCTCCGGCATGAGCCAGAAGATGGCACTGACCAAGGAGATCGATCTATTCAAGCAGTATGGTGTCAATGGCAGCCTGCTTGAGAACAGTCTGGGTCATGAAGAGACGGTGTTGACCGCGCTCAACACCGCCATGACCAGTGCCCAGACCCTGATCCAGAAATCCAACGACTCTGCGGTGAGTGCAGATGACCGTCTGGCGATTGCCAGTGAGCTGGAAGGGTTGCAAAAACAGATGTTTGACCTGATGAACAGCAAGAACTCTCAGGGTGAATTTATTTTTGGTGGCAACCAGAGCAAGACCCAGCCCTTCGTCAAGGATGCCAGCGGTAATTATCTGTTTCAGGGGGATACAGGTCAGCGCAATATTCAGGTGTCGCCGACGGTGCAAATTGCAGCCAATGATTCCGGCTTCGACCTGTTTGAGGTAGTCGCTACCCGCAGAACCGGCAGTGCTGCCAGTGCCAATATTCAAGTCGGGGTGGCCGATCAGGGAAACTTCGACAGTTTCTATCGCAATAGTTATGATCCCGCTCTTGCCAGCAACCAATATACGGTAACCACGGCCGCGGGTACGCCGGATACGTATGAAATACGGGATGGTGGTGGCACCCTGCTGCAGAGTGGGGATTATGTGGCGGGCAACAAGATCCCCTTCAATGGCCTGGAGCTGACGCTGGATCTGCCGGCGGGTGGTGCAGCGCAAGATTTTGTGCTGGATCCGCCCCAGAACAACAATATTCTGGATGGCATGTCCGACTTTATTACTGCGCTGCGTGATCCGAATATTTCAGCGGATGATTTTCAGATAAAAGTCGCGGATGCGACTTCCCATATGAAGAATGCCCGTTTGAGAGTCGATCAGGGGTTGGGCGAGATCGGTGGCAGAATGAACAGTCTGGAGCAGGTACTTGGCTCGAACGACGGTTTGAGTACCCTCAATCAACAAGCCAGGGCCAAGGTATCCGAGGCGGATTTGTATGAAGTGATCGCCACACTGTCGAAAGAGGACGCGGCATTGAGTGCCTCCCAGCTCTCTTTCAGCAAAATAAGCAAACTGACACTGTTTGATTATATTCGTTGATATTTTCACGGGCCCGGTCACCGCAATTTCATTGCCAGGTGACAGGGCCTGTTTGCTAAATACCCACTACCAACCCCCATATGAATCCACTCTCGCCCTAATTGTAACAAGATATTGCAGCAGGCCAATTACCTTGTCTTGGTGGCTTGACTCGTATTGAGCATTCGATAATTATGCAGCCCGCACAACAAAGGGTTGTGCGTACTTTTTGCAGCATCTCGTTAGGCGAGGCTCCTGTATAAACAAAGGCCACTGATCTCACGACGTCCAGAGACGCCCAAGATCAGGACAGTTTTCATCGGATTAAGGTGTAAACCCAAGTGGCTTCCGGCATGCCGGATACGTTATGCAGTGCTAAAGCTGGTACGTGGGGATGATGACACGCCGGACGGCGTCATTTCCTGCCTATTACTCGTCAATCAAATTGCTGTTTTCTTTCAGACGGCGACCGGATATCCGATCGCGCTCAGGCCCTGCCTGAAATCACATGAGGTCACTTGTGATGAAGAAAACACAGACTCTACTCAATCGTCATCAACTGCTCGATCTGGCCGCCCTGCAGGGCTGGCTGGAGAATAATCTGGATCCGGTTCAGCGCGCCGATCAACTGCTGACCCTGCGTCCGGAAGAGCTCAACTGTATCTTCGATACCCTGCCCACTGAACAAGGCGCTGCCCTGCTGAGCTCACTGTCGGCCGACGTTGCCGGCCGTCTGCTGCTACGCTTGCATGCCAGCCTTATCGGTGTGTTGCAAGGGGCTATCCCTCGTCGTGACATGCTGGACATACTGCGCCGACTGGGCAGCAGCGAGCGCACCATGCTGCTTTCTCGCTTCCCGGAGCCGGCTCAGTCCACCTTCTACTCCCTGCTCGACTGGCCACCCGAATCGGTTGGCGCCAACATGCGCCATGAGTTTCTGGCCATCAGCGATCAGCAGACTGTGGGCAGTGCCAAGCAGTTGATCCACGATGCCTGGGACAATGCCCAGTTGTTCCAGAACCTGTATGTGGTCAACGCTGAGCATCGTCTGCTCGGCAGTATCGCGCTCAAATCCTTGCTGATTGCCGATCCCCAACTGCCCGTCAGCGACCTGATGGACAGGGATACAGTGCGCATCAATGCGCGTGCGGATCAGGAGATGGCTGCCCGTTTGCTGATTGACCGCGACATCTCGACGCTACCGGTAGAGGAGAAGGGCAAGCTGGTGGGTATCTTCCACGTGGACGATGCTGCCGACATCCTGGAGCTCGAATCCACAGAGGATGCCGAGATGCAGGGTGGCTCCTCGCCGCTCGATACGCCCTATCTGCAGGCGACTCCCTGGCAACTGTGGCGCAAGCGGGTGGGCTGGCTGCTTATCCTGTTTGTGGCAGAAGCCTATACGGGCACAGTACTGCGGGCATTCGAAGAGCAGCTGGAAGCCGCCATTGCGCTGGCCTTCTTCATACCGCTGCTGATCGGTACCGGTGGTAACAGTGGTACCCAGATCACCACTACCATAGTGCGGGCCATGGCGGTGGGTGAGGTGAGCATGCGCAACCTGGGGACCGTCTTGAAAAAGGAACTCTCCACCGGTTTGCTTATCTCGGCAGCGATTGCGGTTGCGGCATGGATCCGGGCCTGGAGCCTGGGTGTCGGCCCCGAGATCGGCATGGTTGTGACCTTGACCATCATCGCCATCGTGCTCTGGAGCGCTACCGTTGCTTCCATCATTCCCATGGTGCTGCGTCGCTTCCGGATTGACCCGGCTGTTGTTTCTGCTCCTTTCATCGCTACCCTGGTGGACGGTACCGGCCTCATCATCTACTTCGAGATGGCCAAGTGGTTGCTGCCCGAGCTGCAGTAAGCCGCCGTTAAAACGAGTGGATAACAGCAAAAAGGCAGCCTGGGCTGCCTTTTTGCTTGTCTGTTTACGGGGTGGAGAAAGGGGATCAGCTCAGCTGGAACAGCAGCGGCCAGCCCTGCTCCTGACAATAACGGTGCTCTTTCTCCAGGTTCTGCATCAGCAGGCGGTTCTCGTCGCACCAATCGATCGGCAGGGTGACCACCAGCTTATCTTCGGCTGCCTGCACCTTCCATTCCGGCAACAGGTTGTCTTGCCGCCTGTGGTGCGCCGCCACGGCGAGGCGAAGGATGCGAATGCAACGCAGCACGGTCTGCTCGTCGTGGTTGGGCAGGGGAGGGTGCTCGGAGAGCTTGAGCCCCTTGCGCTGAAACCGCACCAGCGCCGCCAGCAGTGCCTGATCGTCCTGGTTGAAGCCGGGCAGATCCGTGTGCTGCAAGATATAGGCGGAGTGGCGATGGATGCCGCTGTAGTTGATGGCCAGACCAATCTCGTGCAGTCGCGCCGCCCAGCCGAGGATGGCGCGATAGGGCTCCTCCGGCATCTCCCAGGGACCGCTCAGCGCATCGAACAGGGTCAGTACGCTCTGCTCGACCCGATTGGCCTGGCGCTTGTCGATGCGATAGTGGGTGGAGAGGGCCAGGGCGGTACGCTCGCGAATATCGTGGTGCTGCAAACGCTCCTCGAATTCGTAGAGCAGTCCTTCACGCAAGGCACCGTCCGAATAATCCATTCTCTCTATGGGCAGAGAGGTAAAGAGTCCAAGCAGTATGGCCACGGCGGCGGCAAACACCTCCTGGCGCTCCTCGGTCAGGCCGGCGAGTTTCAACTGATCGACCCGCTTGTGGTCGAGCATTTCTCGCTTGAGCCGCTCCAGTCCCGCCAGTGTGATGCTGCCATCAGTCCAGCCTTCGCCCTGCAGCACGTCACGCACGGTGCGAATGGAGCCGGAGCTGCCCAGGCAACTCTGCCAGCCCAGCTTGCGATACTGGTTGATGATGGGGGCGAGCTGATGCTGCGTCTCCAGCACGGCGGCGTTGAAGGCCTTCTCGCTCAGCTTGCCGTTGGCAAAAAAGTGCTGGGTAAAACTGACACACCCCATCTTGCGGCTGGTGAGTGCCTTGCTGTCGAACCCCTCACCTATGATGAGCTCTGTGCTGCCGCCGCCGATATCCACCACCAGTACCTGTCCTTCAATGTGCTGGGTGTGGGCGACGCCCTGATAGATGAGACGCGCCTCCTCCTGGCCACTGATGATCTCGATGGGATGGTTGAGCACAGTGGCCGCCTCGCGCACGAACTCGCGTGCATTGCTGGCGCGGCGCAAGGTATAGGTGCCGGCGATACGGATGTGATCCGGCTTGATGTTGGTCAGTCGTTCGGCAAACAGGGCGAGACAGTCAAGGCCACGTCCCATGGCCTCTGCCGACATGCGACGTTGCTCATCCATCCCCTCCGCCAGCCGAACCCGCTCCTTGATGCGATCAACTATCTGCATACGCCCCTCGTTGAGGCGGGCGATCACCATGTGAAAACTGTTCGAGCCAAGATCCACGGCGGCGTACAGGCTATTGTCCATTGTTTGACTCTATGCGTTTGAGGTAGTCGTAAATCGCGACCTGGGAACGGATCTTGCGGCGGTTACCCCGCTTCACATATTCGTTCTTCTGATCCGCATCGATGACGCGAGCCTTGCAGGTGTCGCTCAGTTGCAGCTCAAGAATGTCCATGATGCGCTGTTTGAGGCGCTCGTCATAGATGGGCGTGGCCACCTCAATTCGGCCGTCGATGTTGCGGCTCATCCAGTCGGCGCTGGAAATATAGAGCTGGGGGTTGCCCTTGTTGTGAAACACCATGACCCGCGGATGTTCGAGGAAGCGGTCTATGATGCTGATCACCTTGATGTTTTCGCTCAAGCCCGGCACGCCGGGACGCAGGGCGCACATGCCGCGGATGATCATCTGGATGGGCACCCCGGCTTGACCGGCGGCATAGAGGCGGTTGATGAGATCCCTGTCCACCAGGTTGTTGATCTTGAGAATAATGCCGCTGGGCTGTCCCGCCTTGGCGTTGGTGAGCTCGTTGTCGATCAGCCGATAGAGCTGACGGCGGCTGTTGATGGGGGAGACCAGCAGGTGGTTGAACTTGTAACGCTTATAGGGGTACTCGATGTATTCGAACACCCCTTCCACTTCGGCTGTGATATCCGGATGGCGGGTCAACAGGGAGAAGTCGGTGTAAATCTTGGCCGTCTTCTCGTTGAAGTTGCCGGTGCCGATATGGGCGTAGCGCACCGCCTCGCCATTTTCGTGGCGGGTGATGAGGCAGAGTTTGGAGTGGATCTTGAGACTCGGCACCCCGAACACCACCTTGACCCCGGCGTCGGTGAGAATGTTGGCCCAGTCGATGTTGGCCGCTTCGTCAAAACGGGCCCGCAGCTCCACCACCACTGTCACCTTCTTGCCGTTGTTGGCGGCATCGATGAGGGAGTGAATGATCCGCGACTTCTTGGCGACCCGGTAGATATTGATGCGAATGGCACTGACCGCAGGATCGAACGCCGCCTGGCGCACCAGCTCGGTGAAGTGATGAAACTTGTGGTACGGGTAATAGAGCAGTATGTCCTGCTTGGCGATGGCGTCGAAGGCGTTGACGAAACCGTCAAAGTCGCGGCATTCGAGGGCCGGCAGCTTGGGGTTTTCCAGATAGTCCCGGCCTACGTTGGGGAAGCCGATGAAATCCTTGAAGTTGTGATAACGCCCGCCCGGCATGATGGCGTCGTAGGAGCTGATCTGCAGCTTGAGCTTCAAGAAGCTTATCATGGCGGCGGGCATCTCCCGCTCGTAGACGAAGCGCACCGGCATGGCGGTGAGACGCTGCTTCAAGCCGTCACTCATCTTGTCCACCAGACTGAGATCCAGCTGATCGGAGAGGTCATACTCGGCATCCCGGGTCAGCTTCACCGCGTAGGCGGCAATCTCGTCATAGTCGAAGAAGCCCTTGAAGATCTCGTCGAGACAAAAGCGGATGACGTTATCCAGAATGATGATCTGCTTCTTGCGGCGGGTGCCTTCCGGCGGCAGCTGGAAGAAGCGGGGCAGATCATCGGTCGGTACCTCCACCAGAGCGTACTGGATCACCTGGCCATTCTTCTTCATCTCGATGGCCAGATAGGTGTACTCATCCTTGAGGAACTTGACCGGGTTGACCTCTTTGTTGAGCAGGATAGGAATGATGTGGCGCAGTACCTTTTCTCTGAAAAAGACCCGCAGCCACTGATGGATTGACTCGGAAATCTGGGTCTCGTTGACCAGGAAGATGTTGTGGCGGGCCAGGGCGATCAACAGCTCCTTGTAGGTGTTGTCGAACGCTTCGCCGAGCGCCATCACCTTCTGCTGGATGGCGCGCAGCAGCACTTTGGCTTCGTCACCGCCGCCGTGTACTTCATTGATGAGAATACGGCGCTTGACGTCCGACACCCGCACCTTGAAGAACTCGTCCTGGTTGGAGGAGAAGATCCCAAGAAAACGGACCCGCTCTATGAGGGGCACCGTCTTGTCCATCGCCTCTTGCAACACCCGTTCATTGAATGAGAGCCAGCTCAGCTCTTTTTCTTCATACTGCTTGTCGGTGCTCATCTAATGCCTCTGTATCAGGTCGCGTCTGCGCGGCAGTTATGGCGTGTGAATATGACAGATTGATGACAATCCGCTCAGTCGGTGAAAGCCTGGTCGATATCGACGACAAGATCGTCAGATAGAGATTCAAGCGCCGCCACAAGATCGTCCAGCTCAAGCTGGGGTGGCAGGGCCACCAGGGCGTGAGCATAGAAGAGCGGGGCGCCCGAGTGGGGCGCAGGTTCGCAACCCGTGGTGAGATCGGCCACGTTGATGTTGAGCTGGCGCAGTATGCTGGCCACTTCGTGCACTATCCCTGCTCTGTCGTTGCCGGTGACGCTGAGCATGACTTGACGTTCCGGTTCCTGGCCGAGCTGGCCTTCGGCAAAGCTGACGGTGAGGCCGGGCAACATTACCAAGGCCTCACACAGGCTGCGGTAGTGCTCATCGGGCACAGTGACGTGCAGGATACCGGCAAATTGCCCGGCCAGCTCGCTCATGGAACTGCCCAGCCAGTTACCCTGTTGCTGTGTGATGACATCCGCCAGACTCTCGACTATGCCGGGTTTGTCTGTACCTATCACGGTCACGACCAATTGCTTCTGCATCCTGCTCTCCTTGGAATTGGGTTTCTGTAGCATTGTGCCTGCTGTGGCAGGCCATATGAAGCCCCGTCCGGCCTAAACAGGCTGAAAAAAACCAGAGGGGAGGTTTGTGCCCCATTTCAGCGCTGCCGGGTATCTGACCCCTGTGGTAGAGTGATGCCCTCTTTCGTTTTGTGAACTGGATAGTGCATTCATGAATACCCTTGTCGTATCGGGATTGGTGTTGTTGGTGCTGCTCCTGCTGGTGGTCTTCTGGACCAGGAGCAAGAGAGGCAAGGCGTTGCCCTATGATCTGCAGGAGGCCCTGTTCAGCCCGGCCGAGCGCTCCTTCCTCGGTGTGCTGGACTTGGCGGTCGGTGACAAGGCCCGGGTCTTTGCCAAGGTGAGGGTCGCCGATGTGCTGACGCCACAGGCAGGGCTTGGCAAAAGCAAATGGCAGCAACACTTCAACAAGATCAGCGCCAAGCACCTGGATTATCTGCTCTGCCACCCGGCCGATCTCTCCTTTATCTGCGCCATCGAGCTCGATGACAGTTCTCATCGACATCAGAAACGCAAGGCACGCGACCTTTTCCTGAAAACCGCCTGCGACAGTGCCGGTTTGCCGTTGCTGCAGATCCCGGCGAGTGCCCATTATCAGGTGGAAGAGCTGCGCGAGCAGATCTTGCCGCTGCTGGTCAAGACAACTGCACCGCTGGTCGACAATGTGATGCCGGGTGAGCGCCGCGAGCCAACCTTCAGCCCCTTGCTGCTGGACGGTGTCGACATGGTCGAGACCCGCCATGGGGGACGCTCGCCTTCAAGCTCGTCCCCTGTGATCACCACGCCGGTCAGGAATGCACTGGTCTCGACCGCCGACAGCGAGCTGGTGGATAACTTGTTTGCCGAAGTGGAGGACGAAGAGGACTCGCATTCGCACCAGGCGCCCCATTGTCCCCGCTGCGATGCGCCGCTGGTGGAACGGGAGGCCAAAAAAGGTCCCCATGCCGGTCGCCTGTTCATGGCGTGCAGCCGCTTCCCCGAGTGTCGCTACGCCGCCCCCCACACCAACGCCCGTCACTGATCCCTTGTTGCATGTTCCCGGCCTGTCACTGGGCCGGAAACATGCAGTCAATATCCCTGCCTCGCGGTAGCGCCCCATGCCTCATCAAAAAAGAGGCGACAAAATTTATCTTATTACGCAGTTGCGTCGATAAACTTAAGTCAAATGCGACAAATTTTGACAATGCGTCGGAATTTTGGCACTTTGTGCGGCCTGCATAAGGTGCGTGGCTTGACCACAGAAGCACATTAAAACAATAAGTTACGTCTATTATAAGAGGGATGGATATGATGGCGATGGGAGTATTGATTGTTGATGCCGATGCGCAGCGGCGCCAACAGTTGGGCACTGTGCTCTCGTTTATGGGGATCCCCTGGCAGGAGATTGCCGAGAGCGAGCTGGATGTGGCCATCGAAACGTCCGGCCCGCTGCAAGGGGTGCTGGCCGGTGCCTTGACCGGTCGTCCGTTGGACGAATTGCTGACCCTCTTTCCCCGCATTCCGTTTTTGTCGCTGGTTCCGGCTGATTTCCCCAACAGCAACTTCATCGGTGTCGCCGAAGCTCCCTTCACCTACGAATCCCTCACTCGGTATCTGCATTTCTGTCAGGCATTTGTCTCCTTGCATCCTCGCCAGCAGACCCATGACAAGGGCCAGGCCCTGCTGCGTCTGCTGGTGGGCAAGGGACGTGGCATCCAGGAGGTGCGCCGCCTCATCAGTCAGGTGGCCGAGACCGACGCCAACGTATTGATCCTGGGTGAGTCCGGGACGGGTAAAGAGGTGGTCGCCCGCGCCATTCACGAACTCTCTTCACGCTGTGCCGGTCCCTTCGTGCCCATCAACTGCGGCGCAATCCCGGCCGAATTGCTGGAAAGCGAACTGTTCGGTCATGAAAAAGGGGCCTTCACCGGCGCCATCGCCTCCCGTCGCGGCCGCTTCGAGCTGGCACAGGGTGGCACCCTGTTCCTCGACGAGATCGGTGACATGCCATTGCCGATGCAGGTCAAGTTGCTGCGGGTGTTGCAGGAGCGGCTGTTTGATCGGGTCGGCGGTGGCAAGCCGATCCAGGCGGACGTGCGCATCATAGCGGCGACCCACAGGGATCTGGAGGTGATGATCCGCACTCAGGGCTTTCGTGAAGATCTCTACTATCGCCTCAATGTCTTTCCCATCGAGACGCCGCCGCTGCGGGAGCGGGTCGACGACATTCCGCTGTTGCTGCAGGAGCTGCTCAACCGTCATGCCGAGCAGCATCATGGCATCATTCGCCTGACCCAGCGCGCCATGGAGTCCTTGATGCAATACCCCTGGCCCGGCAATGTGCGCGAGCTTTCCAACCTGCTGGAGCGGCTGCTTATTCTCTATCCGCAACAGATCGTCGATGTGGCCGATTTGCCGAGCCGCTATCGTCTGCTGCCGTGCGAGCCGAGGGATGAGCGGTTGACCGAAATGGACGAGCGCGATGCGCTGGCCGCCGTGTTCCAGGATCCGCCCGAGCTGGATATGCACAACAGTCACGCCCGCGCCATGCAGCTGCCGGAGGAGGGGGTCAATCTCAAGGAGATGCTTGCCGACTTGGAGGTGGAGCTGATCCGACAGGCGCTGGAGTCCCAGGATGGTGTCGTGGCCCGCGCCGCCGACTTGCTCGGCATGCGTCGCACCACGCTGGTGGAGAAGATGAAAAAGTACGGGATGAGCAAGGAAGTCTAAAGGTCAAAGCCTTGACGCTTATATTCAAGGCTTTGATTTATATTGATATTTTTAGTGGCATGGAAATTGAATAACCTGACCTAATCGCCAGTTTGAGGTCAGGTTTATGACAGCCCAGCAGCAGGACAACCCACTCCAGTCTCACGAGGTGAGCCAGCTTTATGCCATCTTCACGGCGTTGCCGACCGGTGTATTGCTGCTCGATGGCGAGGGTCGCATCACCCGTGCCAACCCGGCAGCCCTGGCACTGTTGGGTGAGCCGCTGGAAGGTCAGGCCTGGCGCCAGATCATCGACCGCTGCTTCCAGCCCCGTGAGGATGACGGTCACGAGATCTCCCTGCGTGACGGACGGCGGGTGCAGCTCTCAACCCAGCCGCTGCCGGATCAACCCGGCCAGTTGGTATTCATCACGGATCTGACCGAAACCCGCAAACTGCAGGACAGAGTCAACCACATGAAGCGGTTGTCTGCCCTTGGCAACATGGCAGCCTCGCTGGCCCACCAGATCCGCACACCGCTCTCTGCCGCCATGCTCTATGCGGCCAATCTTGCGAACCGCACCTTGAAACCCGAGTCCCGCAGCCAGTTTCAGCAAAAGCTGATGGCCAGGTTGCAAGATCTCGAGAAACAGATCAACGACATACTGCTGTTCGCTCGCAACGGTGACAACCAGGTGGTGACCCCCATCTCGGTACAGGGGTTGCTGGCCGAGGTACAGGCCGGTGCCGAGGCATTTTGCAACCAGCAAGGCTGCGAGTTGCACATGGAGGCGCCTGAGCCGGATCTGTGCCTGCTTGCCAACAGCAGTGCACTGGCGGGGGCCATCAACAACCTGATCGCCAACGCCCAGCAGGCGGGGGCCACCTCCTTGCTGGTGAGTGCGGTGCGCAGCGGCTCCCGGGTGGAGATGCGCATCCTCGACAATGGCAAGGGGATGCCCGCCCACCTGCTCAACCAGATTTTCGAACCCTTCTTCACCACCCGATCCCAAGGCACTGGCCTGGGTCTGGCGGTGGTGCAATCTGTGGTGCGTGCCCATCAGGGGGAGGTCAGCGTGGCCTCAGTGCCCACTGAAGGCACCTGCTTTACTCTGTCGTTCCCTCTGCATCAGCAACCTATGCAGCTTGGAGGTGTCGCATGACTCAGGCCCGTATTCTGGTCGTAGAAGATGACAATGGCCTGCGCGAAGCGCTGGTGGATACACTCTTGCTCGGCGGCTACGAGTGTCGTGAAGCGGACAGCGGCGAACGCGCCCTGCTGGCTCTGTCGCGCCAAAGCTTTGATATGGTGATCTCCGATATCCAGATGGGGGGCATGGATGGCTTGACCCTGCTGGCCGCTATCCGCCAGCAATATCCGCAGATCCCCGTGCTGCTGATGACGGCCTACGCCAACATCGACGGTGCCGTGCGCGCGATGCGCGAAGGCGCCATCGACTATCTCGCCAAGCCGTTTTCCCCCGAAGTGCTGCTCAATCAGGTCAGCCGCTATGTGCCGGCCCAGAAAGTAGAAAAGCGCGCCGTGGTATACGGGGATCCCAAGACCGCCGAACTGTTCCAGCTGGCGACCCGGGTGGCCAGAAGCGAAGCCACTGTCATGGTGACTGGTCCGAGCGGCACCGGCAAAGAGGTGCTGGCTCGCTACATTCACGACAACTCCAGCCGCGCCGAACAAACCTTCGTCGCCATCAACTGCGCCGCCATCCCGGAAAACATGCTGGAGGCGACCCTGTTCGGCTACGAGAAGGGGGCCTTCACCGGTGCCGTGCAGGGTTGCCCCGGCAAGTTCGAGCAGGCCCAGGGCGGCACCTTGCTGCTTGACGAGATCACCGAGATGGATCTGGGGTTGCAAGCCAAGCTGCTGCGGGTATTGCAGGAAAAAGAAGTAGAGCGGCTCGGCAGTCGCAAGATGATCCCACTCGATGTGCGGGTCATCGCCACCAGCAACCGGGATCTCAAGAAGGCGGTGCAGGACGGCCTGTTTCGCGAGGATCTCTACTACCGTCTCAACGTCTTCCCCCTGCGCTGGACCGCGCTCTGGGAGCGGCCCGGCGACATACTGCCGCTGGCGGAACATCTGCTGGCACTGCATGCCAGCCAGCAGGGGCTGCCGACGCCGCAGCTGGCAGAGAGGGCTCGCGAACGTCTGTTGGCCCACGCCTGGCCCGGCAACGTACGCGAGCTAGACAACGTGGTGCAACGTGCCCTGATCCTGAGTCCGGATGGCCTCATTGGCTGCGAGCACCTGATCCTGGAAGAGGTGGACGAGGAGGAGATCCGTTTCACCGGCAGCGAGCGTCTCACCGGTGGCGAGCATCTGGGAAGCGAGCTCAAGCAGCAGGAGCATCAGATCATCCTCGACACTCTGCAAGACTGCAACGGCAGTCGCAAGGCGGTGGCCGACAGGCTCGGCATCAGCCCGCGCACCCTGCGCTACAAGCTGGCCCAGATGCGGGAGGCGGGGATAGATCTTCCCGCCTGAGTATGGGGTCGAACCTGTCGTAGCCCTGATTGCTTGGCCTGGTTATCAGGTGGCCGGGAGCCCCTCTGGGTTGCAAGGTGGTGTGGAAACTGTCGTGACCCTCATGGTCTGACTCTGTTGTCCAAAAGGAAGGGCTCGCCTGTTTGCCGAAAGGTGGGGGTGAGCAATACCCTGGCTGCCTGGCTTGGTTATCAGTGCAGTCAGGGTGGTGTTGCGCTTGAGTGCCGAGGGTGGGAACTGTCATGGTCTTGGCGGCCTGGCTCGATTATCATGGGGTCCTTGGCGTTTGAGCCTGGCCCCTGCTGTATCGTTGATGCAGGGGACCGAGCCTTTATAAGGGACCCCTATGATCTCTCATCGAAAACTCGAAACCGTACTCAACCATCTACTTGAACCCCACGCCATCAAGGATTACTGCCCCAATGGGTTGCAGGTGGAAGGGCGCGCGCGCATTCGCAAGGTCGTGACCGGCGTCACCGCCAGTCAGGCTCTGATCGATGCGGCCGTGGCCCTCGACGCCGATGCCATTCTGGTCCATCACGGTTACTTCTGGAGCGGCGAGCCGGCCCAGATCACTGGCATGAAGCAGCGTCGCCTCAAGACCCTGCTCACTCACGACATCAACCTGTTTGCCTATCATCTACCGCTGGATGTGCATCCCGAGGTGGGTAACAACGCCCAGCTTGCCAAGCTGCTGGACATCAAGGTGCGCCGTGGCCTGGAGCCCTGGAACAGCAAGAGCGTCGCCATGGTGGGCAAGCTGGAAGAGCCGATGAGCGGTCGCGATTTTGCGAAGCTCATCGCCGAACGGCTCGGTCGTGAACCCCTTTATTGTGGTGATACAGGCCCCGAGCTTATCCGCTCCGTGGCCTGGTGCACTGGCGGTGGCCAGAGCTATATCAATCTGGCGGCGGAGCAGGGGATCGATGCTTTCATCTCCGGCGAAGCCTCCGAGCAGACCATCCACACCGCCCGCGAGATGGGCATGCACTTCTATGCGGCCGGGCACCATGCTACCGAGCGCTACGGCATCAAGGCGCTGGGAGAGTGGCTGGCGACCGTGCAGGGGCTGGATGTGACCTTTATCGATATCGACAATCCGGTGTAAGTTCGATTAGCCGCGTAGCGGCGTCATCGGACATGACTGCAGCAATTGAGCGAGTAGCTAGAAATGACAAGGGAGGCTGAGCCTCCCTTGTTACATTTTGCATGCTGCGCTTAGCGGTTACTCGCAGGCATGACCTGCGGGGCCAAGGGCGGCACCGTCCAGCAGGACGGTATCGCCTTGCATTCTCAGCCTTCCCTCGCAGAACCACTGCACCACCAGCGGGTAGATGCTGTGCTCCTGGACCTGCACCCGGGCCGCCACTTCCTCGACATCGTCACCTTCGAAGATGGGGACGCGAGCCTGCAGGATCACGGGACCGCCATCCAGCTCTTCGGTGACGAAATGGACGCTGGCACCGTGCTCGCTATCACCGGCATCAATAGCCCGCTGGTGAGTGTGCAAGCCCTGATACTTGGGCAGCAGTGAAGGGTGGATGTTGATCATCCGCCCTGCAAAGTGACGCACCAGATCGGCACTCAGGATCCGCATAAAGCCGGCCAGTACCACCAGATCCGGCTGATAGTCATCCATCAGCGCCTGCAGGGCGACGTCATACTCCGCCCGGCTGGCAAACTGCTGCTGGGCCAGAATGGAGGTCGCCACCCCGGCCGTTTGCGCACGCACCAAGCCGTAGGCATCGGCCTTGTTGCTGATGACGCCGACCACTTCGCCGGCAATCTTGCCGCTGGCGCAACTGTCGAGAATGGCCTGCAGGTTGCTGCCGCTGCCGGAGACAAGCACCAGGATGCGTTTCATAGGGGAGGTCATTTGGCTGCTGATCCGGTCATTCATTGAATGATGACCTGCTCCTCACCCTCGGCCGCCTTGGCGATATGGCCGATGTGCCATGCATTCTCGCCTTCGGCCTTGAGCAGGGTCAGCGCTTTTTCAAGCTGATCCGCCGGCAGGGCGATGATCATGCCGACACCGCAGTTGAAGGTACGGTACATTTCGTGGCGGGTGACGTTGCCGGCCTGCTGCAACCAGCTGAACACCGCCGGCCACTGCCAGCTCTGCTCGTCGATCACCGCCTGGGTGTTGGCGGGCAGTACGCGTGGGATGTTTTCCCAGAAGCCGCCGCCGGTGATGTGGGACAGGGCGTGGATCTCGCACTCCTTGATGAGCTTGAGCACCGGCTTCACATAGATGCGGGTCGGCTCCAGCAAGGCGTTGGCCAGGGTGGTATCACCCAGCGGCTGGTGCACATCGGCCTTGGAAACCTCAAGGATCTTGCGGACCAGGGAGAAACCGTTGGAGTGGGGGCCACTGGCAGCCAGGGCGATCAGGGCATCGCCGTCACCCACTTTACTGCCGTCGATGATCTCGCTCTTTTCCACCACACCAACGCAGAAACCGGCGATGTCGTAGTCTTCCCCTTCATACATGCCCGGCATCTCGGCGGTTTCGCCGCCCACCAGGGCGCAGCCTGATTGCTCACAGCCGACACCGATACCGGTGACAACGGCCGCGGCCGTGTCCACGTCCAGCTTGCCGGTGGCGTAGTAGTCGAGGAAGAACAGGGGTTCAGCACCCTGTACGATCAGGTCGTTGACGCACATGGCCACCAGGTCGATACCGACGGTATCGTGCTTTTTCAGATCGATGGCGAGACGCAGCTTGGTGCCCACACCATCGGTACCGGAGACCAGTACCGGTTCCTTGTAGCCCGCAGGGATTTGACACAGGGCCCCAAAGCCGCCAAGACCACCAAGGACTTCAGGACGACGAGTGCGTTTTGACACGCCCTTGATACGTTCAACCAGTGCATTGCCAGCATCGATATCTACGCCAGCATCCTTGTAGCTCAGTGAGGTTTTGTCAGTCACGCGTATTCCCCGTCATATGAAGAAGTGGAGGGTAAAATTCGGGGCGTATTCTAACAGTGGCCGAGTAAAAGCAGAAAGGAAATCGTTTGCGCGTTTTTGCGTGGAAAAGCTCTACAAGCCGTGGCTTTTGTTGTATGATTGCGCGATTTTTTCGCGGCAGTTAGAGGAGATAATAATGAAAGTCGTTGAAGTCAAACACCCCCTGGTCAAACACAAAATCGGGTTGATGCGTGAAGGCGATATCAGCACCAAGCGTTTCCGTGAACTGGCCAAAGAAGTGGGCAGTTTGTTGACCTACGAAGCGACCTCTGACTTCGAAACCGAGAAGGTTACCATCGACGGCTGGAACGGACCAGTGGAAGTTGACCAGATCAAGGGCAAGAAGGTCACTGTCGTGCCTATCCTGCGTGCCGGTCTTGGCATGATGGATGGCGTGCTGGAGCACATGCCGAGCGCCCGCGTCAGCGTGGTCGGTATCTACCGCGATGAAGAGACTTTGCAACCGGTTCCCTACTTCGAGAAGATCGTCAGCAACATCGAAGAGCGCCTGGCGCTGGTCATAGACCCCATGCTGGCCACTGGCGGCTCCATGATTGCCACCATCGACCTGCTGAAAAAGAAAGGCTGCCAATCCATCAAGGTGCTGGTGCTGGTCGCCGCCCCCGAAGGCATCAAGGCGCTGGAAGCCGCTCACCCCGACGTTGAGCTCTACTGCGCCTCCGTCGATCAGGGCCTGAACGAGAAAGGCTATATTGTCCCGGGTCTGGGCGATGCTGGCGACAAGATCTTTGGCACCAAGTAATTCCTGATGCCTTGACCACCTTCTCTGTGTGAGGGGTGAGAATGGAGCCGGCGCCTTGCCGGCTCTGCTGTTTATGGCATCCTCTGTCTTGCTGCAATGCGCGCCTTGCCGCTACCATAAGCAGCATCTCCCATTTCGAGACTCCTCTCATGCTCAAACGTGTTGTGACCGCCCTCTGCTGCGGCTTGTCATTCATGGTCTCGGCCGCTCAGGTGACCGATCTCTATCAGGGCAAGGCGCCCACCAGCGGCGACATGGTGGCTGCCCAGTCCCAGGCGCTGGGGGATGTGCTCGTCAAGGTGACCGGCAAACGGGACATCCTCACCCAGCCTGACGTGGTCAAGGCGCTGGCCGCCCCCGGCGACTATGTGCAGCACTATGGCTATCAGGATGTGGGGCCGGTCAAGTTTCTGAAAGCCGACTTCAATGTGGCCAAGGTCAATGCCCTGATCTCCCAAAGCAAGTTTGCCCTGCTGGGGCCTGCAAGGCCACAGATGGCGCTCTGGCTGGTAATCAATGAGGGGGAGCGCCGCATCCTGCCGGATCAATCCAGCGATGGCTGGGCCAGCGCATTGCGAACCCAGAGCCAGGCCATGGGGCTGCCGGTCAGCATTCCTTTGATGGATCTCGATGACAACATGGCGGTCAACGCCACTGACGTCTGGGGTCGTTTTGCCGCTCCCATACTGCAGGCGAGCCAGCGTTACGGCGCCGAGATGGTGGTGCTGGGCAAGCTGACACCGGAAGGTGACAAGTGGAGCATAGACTGGGGCCTTTATGGGCCCAAGGCCGGTGGCGAGCTGGCCGAACTCACCCGTGGCAGCAGCAGTGGTACCCAGGCCGAGGTGGCACAGCATTTTGCCGATGAGCTGGCTGCCTGGCTGGTACAAAACTATGGCGCGCGCATTTCGGGTGTCGCTTCCAGTCAGACACTGGTGGTGGAAGGTTTGTCCGGTATTGATGGCATGATCACGGTGCAGAAGATGCTGCAGGGGATGGCCAGCGTTACCAAGGCGACTATCGGCAAGCTGGAGGGGGACAAGGTGACCTTCGATCTCTCGTTGCAGGGCGACAAGGCCGAGCTCATCCGCGGCCTGCAACTGGAGAGCCGGTTGCGCCAGATTGATGATAATGACAGCGGTTTGCGTTACCAATGGTCGCAGCCCTGATCATTTCATCGTGTTCCCGACCGCCCGGCCAAGTCCGGGCGGTTCTCTATCTGCCTTTGCGATGGTACACTCTGGCACAAATGTCACAGTCAAAGCCTAACGAGTGAAGCAACCGGCCCAACTGTCTTTAGCCGTACAACTACCGGATGATGAAACCTTCGTCAGTTTTTATCCCGGCAACAATGCTCATCTGATCACCGCTCTCAAGAATGCGGCCATTGGTCAGGGATCGCCTTTCCTCTATTTCTGGGGTGCCAAGGGATCGGGACGCTCCCATCTGCTCCATGCCACCTGTGCCGAGGTCAATGCCCGCGATGCGGCGGCGGCCTATCTCTCCCTCGATCAGTTTGAACAGCTGGATCCCAGCATGCTCGATGCCCTCGAAAGCTTGCCACTGGTCTGTCTCGACAGCCTGGAAGCCATCGCCGGCAATGCGCAGTGGGAACGTGCCCTGTTCGATTTTTACAATCGCTGGCAGGAGAAGGGGGAAGGTACCCTGGTGGTCACGGGTTGCAGCGCACCGCGCAAGCTGGGGCTGCAACTGCCGGATCTCGCCTCGCGCCTCGACTGGGGGGTGAGTTTCCATCTCGACGAGCTGGATGATGAAGGCAAGCTCAGTGCCCTGCAGCTGCGTGCCGAGCTGCGGGGCTTCAAATTGCCCATCGATGTGGGCCGCTTCCTGCTCAACCGACTCTCCCGCGACATGCGCACCTTGCTTACCACCCTCAATCAGCTCGATAACGCCTCATTTCGCGCCAAGCGCAAGCTCACCATCCCCTTTGTGAAAGAGATCCTCGAACTTTGAGCGGGCTGTGGCTGCGTGTGCGGGTAAACCCGGATTGAAACCAAAAAGAAACCCCGGCACCAGGCCGGGGTTTTTGTCTGTGCGACTGTCGTGATCAGTGGAACTGATCTTCTTCGGTCGAACCTGTCAGTGCGGTCACTGACGATTGGCCACCCTGAATGACGGTAGTGACCTTGTCGAAGTAACCTGTGCCCACTTCCTGCTGGTGAGCAACGAAGGTGTAACCACGGCTGGCGGCGGCAAATTCCGGCTCTTGCACCATCTCGACGTAGTGCTTCATCCCCTCGCCACGGGCGTACTGGTAAGCCAGTTCGTACATGTGGAACCACATGTTGTGGATGCCAGCGAGGGTGATGAACTGGTACTTGTAACCCATGTCGGACAGCTCCTGCTGGAAGCGGGCGATGGTGGCATCGTCCAGATTCTTCTTCCAGTTGAAGCTGGGGGAGCAGTTGTAGGCCAGTATGGTGTCCGGGTACTGCGCCTTGATGGCTTCGGCAAACTTGCGCGCCTCGTCCAGATCCGGCTTGGCGGTTTCACACCACACCATGTCGGCATAAGGGGCATAAGCCAAGCCACGGGAGATGGCCTGTTCGATACCCGCCTGCACCTTGTAGAAACCTTCGGCGGTACGCTCACCGGTCAGGAAGCCTGAATCGTACGGATCCGCATCCGTGGTCAGCAAGTCCGCCGCGTTGGCATCGGTACGGGCGATCACCAGGGTGGTGGTGCCACAGACGTCGGCTGCGAGGCGTGCTGCAACCAGCTTCTGCACCGCTTCCTGAGTCGGCACCAGCACTTTGCCGCCCATGTGGCCGCACTTCTTGACCGATGCCAGCTGATCTTCGAAGTGTACGCCGGCTGCGCCCGCTTCAATCATCCCCTTCATCAGCTCGAAGGCGTTCAGCACGCCGCCGAAACCTGCTTCGGCATCCGCCACTATCGGCAGGAAGTAGTCGATGAAACCGGCATCCTGCGGCCCCACCTTGTTGGCCCACTGGATCTGGTCGGCACGGGCAAACGAGTTGTTGATGCGCTCAACCACCGAGGGGACGGAGTTGGCCGGGTAGAGAGACTGATCCGGGTACATGGTGGAGGACAAGTTGTTGTCCGCCGCCACTTGCCAGCCGGAGAGGTAGATGGCCTCTATACCTGCCTTGGCCTGCTGCACTGCCTGGCCGCCGGTCAGGGCGCCGAGGCAGTTGACGTAGCCTTTCTTGGCGCTGCCGTGGATCAGCTCCCACAGTTTGTCGGCGCCGCGTTGAGCCAGGGTGTGCACCGGCTGCAAGCTGCCGCGCAGATTCACCACGTCTTCGGCGCTGTAGCCGCGCTTGATCCCTTTCCAGCGGGGGTTTTCTGCCCAGTCTTTCTCGATAGCCTGGATCTGTTGCTCACGGGTCAGTGCCATATCAGTTCCCTCTTTCATTGATTTCACGTTTCCATTGACTTGTTATTGGCGGGCTCCGCTGGGGAGACCCGTGGTTCAGAGCCGCTCGTAACCGGGCAGCGTCAGAAAATCGATCAGGGTATCGGCGCAGGTGATCTGCTCCATCAACTCGCTCGCTTCGGCAAAGCGTCCTGCTTGCCAGCGGGCGGCGCCCACTTCATGTTTGACCACCTCCTGCTCCTCGGCCAGCATCTGGCGAAACAGCTCCTTGGTCACCACTTTGCCGTTGGAGAGGCTCTTGCCGTGGCGGATCCACTGCCAGATGGAGGTGCGGGAGATTTCGGCTGTCGCCGCATCTTCCATCAGGCCATAGATGGGCACACAGCCATTGCCACCAATCCAGGCTTCCAGATATTGCAGGGCGACCCGGATATTGGTGCGCATGCCCGCCTCGGTACGTTCGCCTTCACAGGGAGCCAGCAGGTCGGCGGCTGTGATGGGCGCATCCTGCTCGCGTAATACGCCGATCTGGTTCTTGGCGCCTGCCGGTATGGTGGCGTTGAATACCGCCATTGCGGTGTCGGCGAGGCCGGGGTGGGCGACCCAGGTGCCGTCGTGGCCGTTGCTTGCTTCCCGCTCCTTGTCTGCCTTGACCTTGGCAAAGACCTGCTCGTTGACTGTGGCATCCTTGGCCGGGATAAAGGCGGCCATGCCGCCCATGGCAAGAGCGCCGCGCTTGTGGCAGGTCTTGATCAGCAGGCGCGAGTAGGCGCTGAGGAAGGGTTTGTCCATGGTGACCACCTGACGGTCGGGCAGCACTCTGTCTCCATGATCTTTCAGCGTCTTGATATAGCTGAAGATGTAGTCCCAGCGGCCGCAGTTCAGCGCGACTATGTGATCCTGCATCTGATAGAGCAGCTCATCCATCTCGAACACCGCCGGCAGGGTTTCGATCAGCACGGTGGCCTTGATGGTGCCGCGGGGCAGACCGAACTTGTCTTCGGTCCAGGCAAACACTTCGCTCCACCAGCGACCTTCCAGATGACTTTGCAGCTTGGGCACATAGAAGTAGGGGCCCGAGCCCTTGGCCAGCAGCGCCTGATGGTTGTGCAGGAAATAGAGTGCGAAGTCGAACAGGCCGCCGGGGATGGGCTCACCGTCGAAGGTGACATGTTTTTCCGGCAGGTGCAGGCCACGCACCCGGCAGATGAGCACGGCCGGATTGGGATTCAGGGTATAGGCCTTGCCTTCCGGACTGGTGTAGGAGACGGTGCCATTGACCGCATCGCGCAGGTTGATTTGACCCTCGATCACTTTATTCCAGGCAGGAGCCAGGGAATCTTCGAAGTCCGCCATGAAGACTTTGACATTGGCGTTGAGGGCGTTGATGACCATCTTGCGCTCAACTGGCCCCGTTATCTCTACCCGGCGGTCTTGCAAGTCGACCGGGATACCGCGCACCGTCCAGTCGGCTGCACGGATATGTGCTGTTTCCGGCAGAAAGTCCGGCAGCTCGCCGCCATCGATACGGTCCTGGCGTGCCACACGTTGTTTCAACAATTCGCCCCGTTGGGGAGCAAAGCGTTCCACCAGTTCGGATACCAGGGCCACCGCATCCGGCGTCAGAATTTGCGCGTATTCGGGAAGCATCTCGCCCTGGATGCGCAGACGGGCGCTACAGTGGGTCTGGGCCGGTGCCGACATAGGGTTCACTCCTTTGAGAATTACATTTTGAACTAATTAACTACGACTAAAGTCGATCCCTGTTCTTTCAAACTTCCCGTAACAACGGGATAACACGATTTATAAGGTGCGAAATATTGCCCTCTCCGTCAACCAATTTTTTAAAACGCCTGTTTCTGACACATAGTTAAGGTTATGTTTTTAATGGAGTTATGTGATTAGCGTAAATGCTCTATGCAGATGGATATGCTCTTGGTTTCCCACCCCCTATGGTGGTGTGAGCCAGCGGTGTTTTGAGTACCTGAAATGTAACTAATTACGTAATAAAATTACATATGCAAAAACAAATCCCGACCTTACTCCAAGCTTTCAGAAAACGGCTGTATGAAATGATTTTTTAGATCTCAGTGAATACTAAGCTCCCACCAGTGTTGGCTATTGAACGTTTGTTTAAAACGTGGATGGGGAAGAGGGGTCGAATGGGGTTTATCTCGTCAGCAGGGGAAAAGTGACGAGCAATAACGTAGGTTTGTATCACCTTGGCTTGCTATCTGGGGTGATGAGGGGAGGAGGTTGGGGAGTGGATAAAACTGATAAGTCGTAGTTACGCAGCATTTTATTGTTATTTGTGTCAGTGGGCCTTCCTGGCCCCCGGGGAAGGTAAAAGGGTGGCGAAACCCAAGGGTTCAGCGGCCACTTTTCCTCTTCTACTCTATCTTGAGCGGGATCAGTATTCGTCGTCCGGCGCCGCTAGATCGACCACATCCAGATGCACTATAGTGCCGTATTCATGCTCGCCGAGTTCGATGTCGGCTTGTGGCAGGGGGGCTGGGTGGGGCTGTGATTCAATTGCTTGCGTCATGGGTGCTTGCCTCATTGGATTGCAAGCCGGTCGGTGACTCCATCACCCGGATTCCCACCTCCCTGTTTCATTGCCGGCGGAAAAGTCGCGTATCCTAGCGACACTCGCCACAGGTTTCAAGTGATTCTGAATAAAAAACATACCACCAATGTGTGATGGCTCTGTGGTGGCGCCTGCCGGACAGAGTACTGCCACGGTCATAAAGAGGGTGAAGGGGCTGGAGTAAAATGGAGGTAAAAAAATAGCCCAGTCGTTTGACTGGGCTATTTCTCGGGGAAAATGGTCGGTGTGAGAGGATTCGAACCTCCGACCCTCTACACCCCATGCAGATGCGCTACCTGGCTGCGCTACACACCGACGAGGTCAGTTCGAGCTGACGGAAGGGAGTCTAATGATATGAATCTGTTGGTGCAACTCCTTTTTTATCAGTGAGATGTCGATTGCTTCTTTATTGCTCAGTCAAGATGCTGCTTGGGCCGGCCACGGAGATTTGGCATAATCGCCGCCCCGTATTGCGGTGGAAAAATTGCGCCGCAGGCCTAGCTTGGCGGCTGTGGTCAAGGCGCCAGCATCCACAGGCGTGGTGCCTGTCCCTGGTGCAGGCAAGCGCTGATGAGCGCAGTCACATGCAGGGCAAGCCGTCATGAACAACCAATCGGTCATGAACAACCAATCGAGAGAGGATCAAGGGATGGAACCATCAGCAGCCGCAGTATCCCTGAGCCAGACAGTGCAGCAAGCAGAGCAGGATGAGCGCTGGATGCGCCATGCCATGGCACTGGCCGCCCGGGCCGAGGGGATCGGCGAGATCCCGGTCGGTGCCGTGCTGGTGCTGGGGGACGAAGTGGTCGGTGAGGGGTGGAATCGCTCCATCAGCGAGCATGATGCGTGTGCCCATGCGGAGATCATGGCGATCCGTGCAGCCGGTGCCCGACTGGAAAACTACCGTCTGATCGATACGGTGCTGTATGTGACGCTGGAGCCTTGCTGCATGTGCGCGGGAGCCCTCATTCACAGCCGGGTCAAGCGGGTGGTGTTCGGGGCGCGGGATCTCAAAACGGGAGCGGCAGGTTCCGTATTCGAGATTTTGCAGGACCCCCGCCACAACCACAGAGTGTCGTTGACGGAGGGGGTACTGGCAGATGCCTGCTCGGCCCAGCTCTCGGCCTTCTTCAAGCGCCGCCGCGCCGAGAAAAAGGCCGCCAGACAGGCATTGCAGCAAGCGGCCGACTCTTCTTCTTGATGCAAGCGGGGGAGACTTTTGCCGCTCCCGCTTCTCACCATCCAATATATTTTCATATAAAACAGTTGGTTGAATCTGTTTCTTGCCGAAAAGTGCCGCCATTTCCTTCTTCGAAAATAAGCTCTGCTCAAGGGGCTTCGATGTAACAAAACTGTCATGCAACCGCCATATAATGCCGCCAAGCCTAGCTCACATTGAGGTCTTGCATGTCATCGGAATCGATCAACCTGGTCATGGCGGGCAGTAGAAAACGCCGGATCAAGGATAAGTTGGCCAAGTTCGGGGTCACCACAGGCGGTGCCCTCGTGCTGGTGGCCTTGTTGCTCATTTTTTTCTATCTGCTGTATGTGGTGAAACCTATTTTCAATGGCGCCACCATGGAGCCGACCGCATCGTTTACCCTGCCCATTGCGGGCAAGACTGCCTGGCTCGGGATGGAGGAGCAGAACGAGATTGGCTATCGCTTCAGCGATAAGGGGCTGGTCAACTTCTTTGCTCTTCAGGGAGATGGCAAGGTCAAGGTGGGACAAGCCATTGGTCAGGCCCAGGTTGCCGGTGACATCACGACTGTCACCAGCCCGGCGCCGGGTCAGAAGCTCATCGCCTACGGTTTTGCCGATGGCAAGGCTCTGGTCATGGAGCCCCATTTCAAGGTTTCCTATCCCAATGACGTGCGGGTCATCGAGCCCAGCCTGAGATATCCCTTCGGCGAAGAGCCGGTAGTGATCGATCCCCAAGGCAAGGCGCTGCAGTTCATGGTATTCGAAGCCACCAAGGACAAGATGGCCACCGCCGCCGTGACCGAAGATGGTCGCGGCGTGATGACTGTGATGAGCGGCGAGGAGAACTTCATTTCCGGCGACGTGGAGTGGAGCGCCCAGAACTACAGCATTCCTTCTCTGCCGAGCCATGTGGATCAGATGCTACTGACCCCCAACTTGCGCATCCTGTTTGTGCGTGAGGGCAACCGCCTCTCTGTCTACGACATCCACAACCTCAATAATATCGCCCTGCGCAACGTGCTGGAGATCAACGCCCCCAATGCCAATGTGACCCGGATTGAGCTGCTCGCCGGTGCCTCCTCTTTGCTGGTGGGCAACGACAACGGTGTCATCTCCCAGTGGTTCGAAGTGGCCAAGGATGGCAAGCGTCAGTTCACCCAGATCCGTGACTTCAAGAGTGATGGTTCTGTGGATCTGCTGACCCCGGAGCACTTTCGCAAGGGCTTTGTCAGCGCAGGCAAGGATGGCACCATCAGCTTCTTCCACGCCACCGGCGAGAGCAAGCTGCTGAGCGAGAAGATAGAGGGGGGAGCACTGTTGGCGCTGGCCATCTCGCCCCGCCACAACGTGCTGCTTATGCAGCAGGACGATACCTTCAAGCTGTTTGCGGTCGAGAATGATCACCCTGAAGTGACCTGGTCTGCCCTGTGGCAAGAGGTGTGGTATGAAGGCTACCCGGAGCCCATGTATGTGTGGCAATCCACCTCTGCCAGCAACGATTTCGAAGCCAAGCTGAGCCTGATCCCCATTTCGTTCGGCACGCTGAAGGCGGCATTCTACGCCATGATGTTTGCGGTCCCGCTGGGGGTCGCCGGCGCCATCTATACCGCTTATTTCATGTCTGCCGGCATGCGCAAGTTTGTCAAGCCGACCATAGAAATCATGGAGGCTCTGCCAACCGTTATCCTCGGTTTTCTGGCTGGTCTGTGGCTGGCACCCATTGTCGAGGATTACCTGCCAGGGATCTTCATGATGCTGGTGATGCTGCCGATGGGGATGTTGCTGGCCGCCCTGGCCTGGCATCTGCTGCCGGGCAAGCTCAAGCAGTGCGTGCCGGAAGGGAGCCAGGCTGTCTTGCTGATCCCCGTGGTGCTGCTGGTCGGCTGGTTGTCGTTGACCCTGAGTCCTGTGGTGGAAAATGCCTTCTTTGGCGGGGATACCCGTAGCTGGCTGACCCATGAAATGGGGATCAAGTTTGACCAGCGCAACTCCCTGGTGGTGGGTATCGCCATGGGCTTTGCGGTCATCCCTACTATCTTCTCCATCGCCGAAGACGCTGTCTTCTCCGTGCCCAAGCATCTGACTCAAGGATCGCTGGCACTGGGTGCCACTACGTGGCAGACACTGAGCCGTGTGGTGATCCTCACCGCCAGCCCGGGCATCTTCTCGGCAGTGATGATGGGTCTTGGCCGCGCCGTGGGTGAGACCATGATAGTGCTGATGGCGACCGGCAATACCCCCATCATGGACTTCTCCATGTTCCAGGGACTGCGAACCCTGGCTGCCAACATAGCGGTGGAGATGCCGGAATCGGAAGTGGGCAGCTCCCACTACCGGGTACTGTTCCTCGCGGCCTTCGTACTGTTTGTGTTCACCTTTTTCTTCAACACCCTGGCCGAGTTCGTGCGTCAGCGGTTGCGTGAAAAATACAGCTCCATGTAACGGGCAAGGAATCGACAATGGGTAAGTGGTTTAAGTCAGGGGCCCCCTGGATCTGGATGACAGGCGGTGCAGTCAGCCTGAGTCTGGTGGCGGTACTGGGTCTGTTGCTGCTCATCGGCTGGCGTGGTCTGATCTATTTCTGGCCTCACCCCATCTATGAGTGGCAGATCCAAGATGTCAGCGGCAACAAGAGCGTCTTGATCGGTGAAATCAATGACAGCGAACTGGTGCCGGTGGAGCGGCTGCGGGCTGCGGGTATTCCGCTGGAAGGTGAAGATCGCGAGGTGTTGACCCGCTATCTGGTCAAGACCGGCAACCGTGAGTTCGTCGACCTCGATTTCCGCTGGGTGCTGGAGACTGACATCAAGTCCCAGTCACTGCCTGCCGAGATGGCGGTGATTGAACGTACCACCAATGGTAACTTCTATGGTTATGTGGTGCAGGCCAAGGAAGATGGCGTGCTCCACGAGCAGGATCTGCACAAGGTACTCAAGAGGATGCTGGCTCGCAGCAACGGCCTCTCCGAGCAGGCCAGCAAGCTGCAAAAAGGTGCCATAGGATCAATCAACTACCAGTTGGAGAAGTTGCGTCTCAAAGAGCGCAAAGCCGAGCTCAATGATGAGCTGACCGATCAGCTTAAAGCCGAGCTGGTCGAAGAGCGCAAGGCACTCAACGACCGCTATCAAATATTGGAAAAGGAACTCTTTTCCCTGCGTGCCCAAGCGGATCGTGATGCCATCACAGTCAAGGACATGCGTGGTGAGCTGGTGACCATGCCCATGTCCAAGGTACTGGATGTGACCTGGCCCAACGCCATGGGATTGCCTGCCAAGGTGGGCCACTGGTTCCATCAGATAGGCAAATTCGTCACGGGTGAGCCTCGCGAGGCCAACACGGAAGGCGGTGTGTTCCCGGCCATCTTCGGCACCGTCTTCATGGTGATCCTGATGGCGATCATCGTCACGCCCCTCGGCGTGGTGGCGGCGGTCTACCTGCACGAGTATGCGGGCAAGAACAGCCTGACCAAGCTTATCCGCATCGCGGTGATCAACCTGGCGGGTGTGCCCTCCATCGTCTATGGCGTGTTTGGTCTGGGCTTCTTTGTCTATACCCTGGGTGGCTCGCTGGATCAGCTGTTCTACCCGGAGGCGCTGCCGAGCCCGACCTTTGGCTCACCCGGTGTCATCTGGTCGGCACTGACCCTGGCCATCCTGACCCTGCCGGTGGTGATCGTCTCTACCGAAGAGGGACTGTCCCGTATTCCCAGCACCATCCGTCAGGGGTCGCTGGCGCTGGGGGCCACCCAGGCCGAAACTCTGTGGCGTATCGTGCTGCCCATGGCGAGCCCGGCCATCATGACCGGCCTTATCCTGGCGATAGCCCGGGCCGCCGGTGAAGTGGCTCCGCTGATGCTGGTGGGGGTGGTGAAACTGGCGCCGACCCTGCCGATGGATGGCAACTTCCCGTACCTGCACGTGGAGCGCAAGTTCATGCACCTGGGCTTCCACATTTACGACGTGGGATTCCAGAGTCCGAACGTCGAAGCAGCGCGGCCGCTGGTGTATGCCACCTCCTTCCTGCTGGTGACGGTGATCGTTGGCTTGAACCTGACGGCCATCGGCATTCGTAACCACTTGCGTGAAAAATTCCGCTCTTTGGAACATTGATGCGGCAGTCCAGACGGATGTTGAGACAATGGATGAACAGCATGAACCTGACCGACATCACAGGCATTCGCAACCACTTGCGTGAGAAATTCCGGTCGCTGGAGCATTAATCCGGCGTCCTTGAGACAAGATCGAGAAAACAGATGCGCGGTTCAGAGAGTGCCGCCATCTGTCAGCAGCAATCATGGCGGTCGCTGGCAAGAGTCCGGCCACTCCAGACTGATTTTGAGGTAACAGATGATCAACGTAACGACCACATCCATTCAGCACACAGCGCTGGACCTGCTCAACCTGACCCCGGAGCAGACAGCGCTGGAGGTGAAGGATCTCAACCTCTACTACGGCAACAAGCAGGCGCTGTTCAACGTCAACATGAAGATCCCGAAAGGGCAGGTGACGGCCTTCATAGGCCCGTCCGGCTGCGGCAAGTCAACCCTGCTGCGCTGCATCAACCGGATGAATGATCTGGTGGAGATCTGCCGCATCGAAGGTGAAATCCAGCTGCACGGCCACAACATTTATGACAAGGGAGTGGATGTCTCCGCTCTGCGTCGTCAGGTCGGCATGGTGTTCCAGCGTCCTAACCCCTTCCCCAAATCCATCTACGAGAACGTGGTCTATGGTCTGCGCCTGCAGGGCATCAACGACAGACGCACCCTGGACGAGGCGGCCGAGCGTTCACTGCGTGGCGCGGCCCTGTGGGAAGAGGTGAAGGATCGACTGCATGACAATGCATTTGGTCTCTCCGGTGGCCAGCAGCAGCGTCTGGTGATTGCCCGGGCCATCGCCATCGAGCCGGAAGTCTTGTTGCTGGATGAACCCACCTCGGCCCTCGACCCGATTTCGACGCTTACCATCGAGGAGCTGATCAACGAGCTCAAGAGCCAGTTCACCGTGGTGATCGTGACCCACAACATGCAGCAGGCTGCACGAGTGTCGGATCAGACGGCGTTCATGTACATGGGCGAGCTCATCGAATATGCGGACACCAACACCATCTTCACCACACCGGCCAAGAAAAAGACCGAAGATTACATCACTGGTCGCTACGGCTAAGGCATGGTTGGTGCAATAAGGTGATTGATATGAACAGCAAGAAACAGATTACCGGCCAGTTCAACGGCTAAGGCATAATCGGAGCATCAAGGATTATTTGTATGGACAATATGAACCTCAATAAACACATCTCCGGTCAGTTCAATGCCGAGCTTGAGAATGTGCGCAATCAGGTACTGGTGATGGGCGGTCTGGTGGAGCAACAGCTTACCGACGCCATCGCCGCCATCCACGATCAGGATCTGGATGCGGCGCGCAAGATAGTGGCCAATGACCACAAGGTCAACGCCATGGAAGTGGCCATCGACGAAGAATGCACCCGCATCATCGCCAAACGCCAGCCCACAGCGTCCGACTTGCGTCTGGTGATGGCCATCATCAAGACCATCACGGATCTGGAACGCATCGGCGACGTGGCGGACAAGATAGCCCGCATGCTGACCGACAACGCCAACAAGCCACAGCCGCCGCTGGTGTCCCTCGAGAACATGGGGCGCCGCACCATCAAGATGCTGCACGACGTGCTCGATGCGTTTGCCCGCATGGATCTGGAGGCGGCCATCGCCGTCTACAAGGAAGATGACAAGGTAGATCGGGAGTACGAGTCCATCATCCGTGAGCTGATGACCTACATGATGGAAGATCCGCGCACCATCCCCCAGGTACTCAACGTACTGTGGGCGGCGCGTGCCATCGAGCGGGTCGGCGATCGCTGTCAGCACATCTGCGAGTACATCGTTTACTACGTCAAGGGCAAGGACGTTCGCCACACCAAGGTTGACGAGCTGAGCGATCTGCTTGGCAAGAGCTGATGAAATGAATAAAAAGGCGCGTTTCGCGCCTTTTTTGTTGCACTGCGTGTCAGAGCAAGATATAGCCACCCGGATGGCGGTTTTCTGCTAGAATATGCCCCCTGTGTGAGTCTCGGATGGACTCACGGTCTGGTCTCCCAGGCCCAGTTTGCCGTCTTGTGCTAAGGCGGGTGTAGCAATAGGTTAATCATGAGTTTTGCCGATAGTATATTTCTTCTGATGCTGCTGGTTGCCGGCAGTGTGTTCTTCTCCCTTTCCGAGATCTCCCTCGCCGCCTCCCGCAAGATCAAATTGCAGGTGATGGCCGATGAGGGGAACCGCCATGCCGCCAAGGTGCTGGCGCTGCAGGCCCAGCCGGGTAATTTCTTTACCGTGGTGCAAATTGGCCTCAACACTGTCGCCATCCTGGGCGGTATCCTGGGCGAGTCTGCCCTGAATCCGGCCATCAAGGAGTTCATCTTCAGCTTCTATCAGGGCCCCTGGCTTGGCCAGATAAGTTCTGCCGCCTCCTTCGTGTTCGTCACCGGCATGTTCATCCTGATAGCAGACCTGATGCCCAAGCGCCTGGCCATGACCATGCCGGAGCGGATCGCCGTTGTGGTGGTACGCCCCATGCTGCTGTGCGTGACCCTGCTGATGCCGCTGGTGTGGTTCTTCAATGGCATGGCGAATGCGTTGTTCCGTCTGCTGCGGGTCTCCATGATACGCAACGACGAGATCACCTCCGACGATATCTATGCGGTGATGGATGCGGGCGCCGAGGCGGGCGTTATTCAGCGCGAAGAGCATCAGCTCATCGAGAACGTGTTCGAGTTGCAGTCCCTCGGCGTCACCTCCGCCATGACGGCGCGGGAGAGCCTGATTTACTTCACCCTGCAAGAGGGTGAAGAGAGCATCAAGGCCAAGATCGCCGAGCACCCCCACAACAAGTTCCTGGTCTGTGACCACAACCTCGACAGTATCAAGGGCTTCGTCGATGCCAAAGAGTTGCTGATCCGCGTCATCAGCGGCCAGAGCATAGATCTCAACAGCGGCTCCCTGGTGCAGAACGTCATCATCATTCCCGATACCCTCAACCTCTACGAGGCGATGGAGTACTTCAAGAACCACAGGGGTGACTTCGCCGTTGTGATGAACGAGTACGCCCTGGTCGTGGGGATAGTCACCATGAACGACCTGATGAGTACCGTCATGGGTGAGTGGGCCACCCACGTAGTGGAAGAGCAGATTGTGCAGCGGGATGAAAATTCCTGGCTGGTGGATGGTGTCACCCCCATCTCTGACGTGATGCGTGCCTTCGACATAGAGGCGTTTCCGGATAGCCAGAACTACGAGACCATCGCCGGTTTCATCATGTTCATGCTGCGCAAGATCCCCAAGCGTACCGACTCGGTCAAATACGCGGGCTACAAATTTGAAGTCGTGGATATCGACAGCTACAAGATCGACCAGCTGCTGGTCACTCGGGTTGAACCCATAGTGACCGACAAGTCCGCTCAGGAATCGTAAAGGAGCTACCAAGGAGTCATGAAGATGCAGTCTCATTCCCGTGCGCTGGCCTGTGTGGCGCTTGCCCTGGCGCTGGGCGCTTGCAGTCAGAGCGCTCCCCGCAAGGCGGTTGTCGTTGCCAAACCGGTTGCCGCCAAGGCAGAAGTGGTGCCGCAATCCGATCCCGATGCCGTGGTACAAAGCGCCGTAGTGGAGCCAAGTCCGGTCTTTGATGAGGAGTACCACGGCCCGGATCAGGGATCCCTGGAGTCGGTAACCGCCCTGTTTGCCCGTGGTTACATCGAATCTGCCATGCGTGAAACCATGCTGGCGGCGGTGCACAGCGACTATCCGCTACTCGGCATGCGGGATGTGCGGTTGACCGATCCTGTCTCCAAGTTTCTCACCTCGACCCAGGCTGCCACCACGGCCCACGACTATCTCTATGCCGGTGTGCAGCGTCGTCTCGGTCGCCCTCTGAGCCCGGCCCAGTGGGCGCAGATCTGGCAGGGATTGCCCCAACAGGGGCGGGTCTCTGACTGGACCAAGCAGATCAAGCGAGTGCTGGCAGGGCGTTAAACCGCCAGCTAACCAGACAGCAGTGAGGCCACCCTTGGGTGGCCTCACTCATTTCTACCTTTCCTCATCTTTGCGTTCTGATTTCTGTTGATACCGATTGCCGCCTGCACTGCTTTGCTTTATCTTATTTTGGCCATCTAAACATCTATATGTTTTTATGGCTGGTATTGATAGGGATGCCTCACCACCATGAGGCCCGGCGACGCACAGCCGCAGAGCAACGCTAAAGAGTGCATGGCAGCGCAAAAAAGCTGCAAATCGACAAAACAGACAAACACAGAACAACAATAGAGACACGACAGATGGAAACACAGGCATTGTGGGTACTGGATGGTGGCATGGGACGCGAGCTGGCACGGCGAGGGGCGCCCTTTCGCCAACCTGAATGGTCGGCGCTGGCGCTGATGGAGGCACCACAGACGGTGCGCGAAGTGCATCAGGCCTATGTGGCGAGCGGTGCCCGTGTCATCACCACCAACAGTTATGCCCTGGTGCCGTTTCATATCGGTGCCGAGCGATTTGCCGCCGAAGGGGAAGCGCTGGCCGCGCTGGCTGGCCAGCTGGCCCGTGAGGTTGCCAATGAGCAACCGGGCTCGGTGCAGGTCGCAGGATCCTTGCCGCCGCTGTTTGGCTCCTACCGCGCCGACCTGTTCGAGGCGGACAGAGTGGGCGAGCTGGCCACACCGCTCATTCGGGCGTTATCACCTCATGTGGATATCTGGCTGGCCGAGACCATGAGCCTGATTGCCGAGCCGCTGGCCCTCAAGGCGCTGTTGCCACAGGATGGCAAGCCGTTCTGGGTCTCCTTCACGCTGGAAGATGAAGCGCCGGGCTGCGAGCCTGCGCTTCGTTCCGGTGAGCGGGTGGCGAATGCCGTTACCGCACTGGCATCGGCCGGGGTGGACGCCATCCTGTTCAACTGCTGTCAGCCCGAGGTGATCGAGGCCGCGCTGACGGTGGCCGGTGACAGCTTGCAGGCGCTGGGTCGAGGGGATATTCGCCTCGGCGCCTATGCCAACGCATTTCCTCCCCAGCCCAAGGAGGCGACCGCCAACGACGGACTGGACGAGATCCGCGCCGATCTGGGGCCGCTGGATTATCTCGGCTGGGCCGAGCGCTGGCGCGCCGTGGGGGCCTCTCTCATTGGCGGCTGCTGCGGTATAGGCCCCGAGCATATTCAGGCACTGGCCAGCCGGCTGCGCTAAGGAGAGCACATGAAAGAGAGCAAAATAGGCCTCTGGTCCCTCACTGCGCTGGTATTCAGCTCCATGGTGGGGGCGGGCATCTTCAGCTTGCCCCAAAACATGGCCGAGGTGGCCGGTGCCCGCGCCGTGCTGATCGGCTGGGGCGTGACCGGGGTGGGCATACTGGCACTCGCCGCGAGTTTTCTCTACCTGTCGCGGCTAAGACCGGATCTCGATGGCGGCATTTACAGCTATGCCCGCGCAGGCTTTGGCGATCTGGTGGGTTTTTTCTCCGCCTGGGGCTACTGGCTGTGCGCCACCATAGGTGTGGTGGGTTACCTGGTGATCGCGTTCGCCGCCCTTGGCAGCTTCGTCGATACCCCTGAACACATCTGGTTTGGCGATGGCAATACCCTGGCGGCCTTTATCGGTGAGTCCTGCATCCTCTGGGCCGTGCACTTGCTGGTGGCCCGTGGCGTGCAACAGGCTGCCCTGTTCAATCTGGTGGCAACCCTGGCCAAGAGCCTGCCGCTGCTGCTGTTCATCCTGTTCGCCTGCTACTGGTTCGACCCTGTAACCTTTGCGACGGATCAGGGGGGCAGCACGCTTGCTGTGCCGGTCTCCGAGCAGGTGCGCAACACCATGCTGATCACCCTCTGGGTCTTTACCGGCATCGAAGGGGCCGCCGTCTTGTCGGCCCGCGCCAGAAACAAGCGGGACGTGGGCACGGCCACAGTGCTCGGCGTGGTGCTGGCGTTGCTGCTCTATGTGCTCATCTCTGTGCTGGCGCTGGGGATATTGAGTCGCCCCGAGCTCGCGGCCCTGCCCAATCCCTCCATGGCGGGGCTGATGGCCCAGATGACAGGCTCCTGGGGCAAGGTGCTGATCAGTGTCGGCCTCATTGTCTCTGTGCTTGCTTCTTACGTGAGCTGGACCCTGTTCTCGGCAGAGGTGCCCTTCAGCGCTGCCCGCCACGGCGCCTTCCCGGCCATCTTCCGGCGCCAGAATCGCAATGGCACCCCCATAGCGTCGCTGTGGCTCACCAGCCTGACGGTGCAGGGCTGCCTGCTGCTGGTGTGGCTGCTCGGCAAGGGGTATACCAACCTGCTGCTTATCTCCACCTCGATGATCCTGGTGCCCTATCTGCTGATCGGCCTGTTCCTGCTCAAGCTTTCCTTGAGTGGCGAGGGCAATGGCCTGATGCGGACAGTGGCACTGGTGTCGAGCGGTTATGGCCTCTGGCTGCTCTATGCCGCCGGTGTGGAATACCTGCTGCTCTCCTTGCTGCTCTACGGGCCGGGCCTGCTGCTGTTTCTCTATAGCCGCCGACAGCTTGGTGACCATCAGCGGCTCAGTGGTCGCGAGCGACTGCTGGCCGGGATAACGCTGGTGAGCCTTATTCCCGCACTCTGGTCATTTGCCTCTCCATAAAGGGGATAAGTGATCCTTGCAAAATGAGAGAGCGCCCTGGTGGCGCTCTCTCATTTTGCTTTGTTCCCGGGTTCTGGCTCAGGCGCTGCCGGGGCCGGCCGGTTTGCCAAACAGCACCTTGAGCTTCTCTGACCAGGGGAGACCACGGGCCTCGCGCAGCATGTCGCGCCACTCGTGGAAGGTGAGGGTGAGCGGATTGAAGCTGCGAACCGGTTTGGTGATGCCAAAGCGGCATGGCTCGGCGGGATCCTCTTCCACAAAGGTGCCAAACAGCCGATCCCAGATGATCAGCACGCCGGCGAAGTTGCGGTCTATGTATTTGGCGTTGCTGGCGTGGTGCACCCTGTGGTGGGAGGGGGTATTGAAGACCCACTCAAGCCAGCCGAGCTTGCCCACCACCTGGGTGTGAACGAAGAACTGAAAACCCAGGCTCAGCAGCACGGTCGCCACCACGGCCTGTGGCGGGAAGCCGATGAGGATCATGGGGATCCAGAACAGCCACATGCCCGAGACGGGGTACATCAGGCTCTGGCGAAAGGCGGTGGAGAGGTTGAGCCGCTCCGAGCTGTGATGCACCACGTGGGAGGCCCACAGCCAGCGCACATGGTGGCTGGCAAAGTGGAACAGCCAGTAACAGCAATCCTGCAGCAGGAACAGCAGCAAGATGCTCCAGACATTGAGCTCGATGTCAAACAGCCGCCAGCCCCACAGGGTGTCATACAGGTAAGCGATGGCGATGGCCGTCAGTGCGTCCCCCCCCTGATGCATCAGGGCCAGGGTGGCGTTGGCGAAGAGATCCTTCCAATGGTAGGTGGCGGTGGGAAAGGCCGCCCCGTGCTTGCGCAGGTAAAGCATCTCCCAGCCGACAAATGCCAAAAAGACGGGGGAGAGATAAAGCAGCAGCAGTTGCACATCCATGTCGGGCATCCGGTTTGACCAGTTGTGTTCCAGCATACCGAATGGATTTAAAATTTCATTAACATATTGCACCGCCATCTGGTGACTGGCCTGAATTTAAATTCAATGTAACCTGTTGTTTTTATATGGTTTAAGAGGTGGTTATGCAGTTGGTGAAAAGAGGGGTGGTCATTGCCCTGCTGTGGAGTGGCTGTGTGTGGGCCGATCCTGCTCAGGATCTGGTCAACCTGATCAACAGTGAACAGCAAGCGGAGCAGTTACAGGCCCAGCTGCAGGCACAGTTGATCCCGCTGATCATTCGGGGGGCAGGCGAACATGCGCAGGAATTGGCCAAGCATCGCGATGTACTGGAGGCCTGGTTTGGCCGCTATCTCTCCTGGCCGGCCATGAGTGCCGAGGTGGCCGCCATCTATCGCAAGCATTTCTCCGACGCCGAGCTCAAGGAGCTGATCGCCTTTTATCAGAGTCCGGTCGGGAAGAAATCCCTGGATACCATGCCGGCTATCTTTCAGGAGAGCTCGCTGGTGGGTAAATCCATGGCCGAGCGCAATATGCCGGCACTGCAAACCATGCTGGATGAAGCAAAACGCCAGGCGGCAAAATAGATGCGACGGGTTGAGCCTGTGTCAGCGTGAAGAGGGAGCCACGGGCTCCCTCTTCAGCTTTCTACGGCTGTTAGCGTCAGAGCACCTGACTCAGGAACTGGCGCAGGCGCGGGGAGGGAGGATTGTCAAAGAAGTCGGTGGGCTTTTCATCCACCAGCAGCTCGCCGTTTTCCATAAACAGTACCCTGTCCGCCACCTCGCGGGCGAAGCCCATCTCGTGGGTCACCACCACCATTGTCATGCCCTCGCGAGCCAGCCCCTTCATGACGTCCAGTACCTCGCCCACCATCTCGGGGTCCAGCGCACTGGTGGGCTCGTCGAACAGCATGATGCGCGGCTGCATGGCAAGCGCCCGGGCGATGGCCACCCGCTGTTGCTGGCCGCCGGAGAGCTGGGACGGATAGCTCTCGGCCTTGTTCGACAATCCCACTTTCAGCAGCAGGGCCTTGGCCCTGTCCCGCGCGTCATTGCGCGACAACCCGCGCACCTTCTGTGGCGCCAGGCAGATGTTGTCCAGTACGTTCAGGTGGGGGAAAAGGTTGAATGACTGAAACACCATGCCCACCTCTTCCCGCAGCTTGTTGACGTCACCCGGTTCGGTCAGGCAGATGCCATCGACCACTATGTTGCCGTCGTTGATGGTTTCCAGCTGGTTGAGGGTTCGCAGAAACGTGGATTTTCCCGAGCCGCTCGGCCCCACTATCACCACCACTTCCCCTTCGGCGACTTCCGTGCTGACGTTCTTCAGGGCGTGCACACCACCGGCGTAGATCTTCTCCACTCCGCTGGCTTTTATGATGGGATCAGGCTTAGTTGCTGCGTGCATATTTCACCTCCAGACGACGCACCAGAAAAGAGAGGGTGCCGGTCAACACCAGATAGAGCAGGGCCACGGTGAACCACACCTCGAACGGGCTGAAGGTGGAGCTGACCACCTCACGCCCCGCCTTGGTGAGATCCGTGATGGAGATGACGGACACCAGGGAGGAGTCCTTGATGAGGTTGATGAACTGGCCTGCCAGCGGTGGCAGCACCCGCTTGAAGGCTTGCGGCAGAATGACGTAGCGCATGGTCTGGGCCGAGGTGAGCCCCAGGCTGCGACCGGCCTCCATCTGCCCCTTGTGAATGGAGCTGATGCCGGCGCGCACGATTTCGGCCACATAGGCGCCGGTAAAGACGGCCAGTGCCGCCACCCCGGCGGTGAAACGGTCCAGGTTCAGCACAGTGCCGATAAAGAAATAGACGATGAAGATCTGCACCAGCAGTGGCGTGCCGCGAATGAGCTCCACGTAGGTGACCGCCAGATTGCGCAAGGCCGGATTGGGGGAGAGGCGGGCCAGCCCTGCCAGGGTGCCGAGCAGGATGGCAAACACCCCTGCCACCAGGGAGAGCTTGACCGTGACCCAGACACCCCAGGCGATGGGGCCCGCGGTCCAGGTGAGTTCGGTATCCAGGGTATCGCCCCGGAAAATAGTGTCCCCTTCGGTGACCTTCACTCCTGTGCTGGCGATGGCCTGTCGCTGATTGGGGTCGAGATCATTTTGCAGGAACAGTTTGCCCTGCTCGGCGCTGGTGGTGCCGGCGATCACTGTGCCGTCAAATTCGGCCAGGTTGTTCTGCTCCGCCTGATAGGCGATGTATTGGGGGATCCGCTCCCAGCGCCAGGTGTAATCCACGGACTGAACCGCTTTATAGATGCCGAATACGGCAGCCAGCAGCATCAGCAGGAAGACGCCGTGCCAGAGCAACTGGTTGGGTTGTTTTTCCATCTGTCTTGTTGGGTTGTGCACTGTCGCAACCTCTTTGTAGTTATTGTGTGGGGATCTGCGTGAAGGGGCGGCAGGCCGCCCCTTGCGAGGTTACTTGAGCTGGTTCAGCCAGGCGTTGGATTCGAACCACTTCTTGTAGAGGCGGTCGTAGCTGCCATCGCCCTTGATCTGGCGCAGGTAGTTGTTGAACCAGTTGAGGGTGTCCTGATCGCCCTTGCGAATGGCCCAGGCCAGGGGTTCGAAGGTGAACGGCTTGTCCAGGTGCACAACGGCACCGGTATTCTGGGAAGCGAAGATGGCGTTGTAGGGCAGGTCATAGACGAAGGCATCGACCTTGCCGTTGATCACTTCCAGCTTGGCGTCATCCTGGGTTTCAAACTGCAGCAGGGTCGCTTTGGGGATCAGACGTTTGACCGCCTGCTCGCCTGTGGTGCCGAGCTTGACTGCGATTTTGTACTTGGGATCGTTCAAATCGCTGAAGGATTTGATCTCGCCGGCCTTGTCCTTGCGCAGCACTATGGTCTGGCCCACGACTATGTAGGGATCGGCAAAGTTGACCCTCAGGTTGCGCTGGGGGGTGACTGTCATGCCGCCCATGATGACGTCGAACTTGTCGGTCAGCAGCGCAGGAATGATGCCATCCCAGGCGGTGTTGACGAACTCCACCTTGACGCCCATCTCCTTGGCGACCATCTTGGCGAGATCCACGTCAAAGCCGATGTACTGGCCCTGCTTGTTGGTCATTTCAAAGGGTTGATAGCCGGCGTCGAAACCGACTCTCAGCACGCCGCGATCGAGCACGGCATCCAGGGTGGAGGCAGGGGCGGCGGCGTTGGCGAGCCCGCACAGCAGCAAGGTAGAGAGAATGAGTTTTTTGATCATAAGTGACGTCTCTGTCGGTGGTGTGTTCGGCCTTGAACCTGATCCCGTGCGACTCCGTGGCACAAGAGACTGCTGCATCCGGCAACAGGCAAGACAGGATTATTGTCTTGGTTGAGGCAAAAGCCCCATATGAGATTCCATTTTCTGTGTGCTGAGTGAAAAATGTACCAAATTCCGATTGTGCCAGATGACTCAACAGGTTAGTGACGCTTTTTCCCCGTAACTGCACTCATAAAATCACACGAAAACAACATATCTATCTAATGGAGCGGGTTCAAGTCCAAAATGCCGGCGGGACACTTTGTTACATCCGGCCTCGTCATCGGCAGTGCCAAACGTTACTCACTTTCTCAACTGCGACACGAGAGGGATTCCAATGGAGCATATTTAGCGGATTTTTATGCAATACGTGAACTTTTATTGAGGATTTAGTCAGACACCACTGGGTCTTGTTTTGCGCTTCAAATATACTCAGTTACCTTCGTTTAGTGGCACGGGTATGGACGCCTCAATACTGCTCAAGCTGGATGTATTCACCCTCATGGTCATGGCCCTGGGTGGCTACAGCCTCGGTTTTATCACCCTCTCCATCATATGGTTGACCCACAGGGAGATCCCCGGACTCGGATTCTGGTGGTGGTCGAGCCTGTGCGCCCTGGCGGCCCAGAGTCTCTTCTCCCTGCAGGCCTTCATGCCCAATCTGGCGGGGATCTGGCTGGCCAATCTGCTGATCACCGTCTGTATCGCCCTGATGCCGCTGGCACTGCAGCGCTTCTTCGGCAAGCCTCTCAGCTGGGGGGCAAGCGCGCTGTTCATGCTGGTCTATGTGCTGATCCTGAGCTGGAGCATCTTGTTCAACGACCATATGGCGCCCCGGGTATTGCTGGCCTGTCTGAGCTACATGGTTTTGGGGGCCGTGATCGTCTTTCTCATCTGGCGACACGGCTATCCCGCCTACCTGCCGGCTGTGCTGGTGTTCACCGTGGTTAATATCCTGCTCTATGGCTTCAACCTGATGCGGATGGGCTTCCTGCTGGAAGGGGATGCCAGGGTGCTGATGGATCAGAGCGGGGTCAACGTGCTGCCCTTTCTCTCCATGTTGATGGGCAGTTACCTCTCCACCTTCGGGGTGTTGCTGCTCTGTACCCAGTACCGGGCCCTGGCCCTGCGTCAGCAGGCCAGCCATGACTCCCTGACAGGTCTGTTGAACCGGCGCGGTTTCATGGAGCAGATGGGAGCGCGGCGGATTGGCGAGTTCGGCGCCCTGGCCGTACTGGATCTGGATGACTTCAAGCAGGTCAATGATCGCCATGGCCACGAGATAGGGGACAGGGTGCTGGAGGCGGTAGGCGCCTATCTTGGTGCTCAGCCTGAGCTGGTGGCCAGCCGTTTTGGTGGGGAAGAGTTCGTCTTGCTGCTGCCCAGAGAGGATGAACAAGCCCAGCAGGCACGCTGCGAACGGATATTGCAAGATCTGGCGGCGCTGGATCTGAACGGGATCCGCATCACGGTCAGCATGGGGCTGGCGCGCTGCCAGCACGACTGGCATTTCGATACCCTGTTCAGCCAGGCCGATGGCGCCCTTTATCAGGCCAAGCGAGCGGGCAAGAACCGCATCTGCCGACTGGCCTGAAGGGACTGGCTCATACTGCTTCTGCGGCGAGAGGGCGTGGTGCCTGGGCCTTGAGGAAGGGGAGCAGCAACAGGGCCGAGACCCCTGCCGCAACCGAGATCACCACGAAGAAGCCGTTCCAGTGCCAGATCTCCATCACCTTGGCCAGCGGATAACCCGACAGCGCCGCCCCCATGTAGGCAAACAGGCCGACGAAGCCGGTGGCGGCCCCCGCCGAGTTTTTATGGGAGCACTCGGCCGCCGCCATGCCGATCAGCATCTGGGGGCCGAACACGAAGAAACCTATGGTAAAGAAACAGGCTGCCTGCATCACATAGCTGAAGAAGGGCATCAGCCACAGCGACCCCACCGCCAGCAGTATCCCCACCGCGAAGATGAGGTTCATCGGCCCGCGATTGCCGTTGAACAGCTTGTCCGATCCCCAGCCCGCCACCAGGGCACCGATAAAGCCCCCCACCTCGAACATCGAGATAGCCGAGTTGGCGCTCATCAGATTGAAGCCGCGCTGCTCCGTCATGTAGAGATTGCCCCAGTCGTTGATGGCGGTGCGCACCACATAGACCAGCACGTAGCAGCAGGCAAGCAGCCAGATGTAGGGATTGCCAAGCACGTATTTGCGCAAGATCTGGCGATGGGAGAGGCCGGCATCCTGAGTCTGCTGGGCCAGCTCCATGGCATCCTGGCGCCACTCCCCGACCGTGGGCAGCCCCATGGCGCTCGGGGTATCTCGCAGTCGCCAGCACAAGAACAGCCCGGCCAGAATGGCGATGACGCCAGGCACTATCATGCCGTAGCGCCAGCCGTGCTGCAGAGCTATGGTGCTGACGATGAGGGGAATGAGCGCCCCACCCACGTTGTGGGCCGTGTTCCAGGCCGACCACCAGACGCCCCGCTCGCTGCGGGAATACCAGCTGGTAAGCAGCTTGGAGCAGGGGGGCCAGCCCCAGCCCTGAAAGAAGGCGTTGGCGACCCAGAGTGCCGCAAACAGCCACAGGGATGACGACAGGCCGAACAGTATGTTGATGACACCGGTGGCCATCAGCCCCAGCCCCATGAAGTAGCGGGGGTTGGCCCGGTCGCTGATGATGCCGGAGAAGAACTTGGAGCAGCCGTAGGTGATGTAGAACAGAGTCCACAAGATGCCGATGTCGGACTTGTCCAGCATGCCGTCCGCCAGCATGTCCGGCATGGCGAAGTTGAAGCTCTTGCGGGTGAAATAGAAGACAGCGTAGCCCAGGTACATGGTCAGCAGAATATGCAGTCGCCAGTGACGGTAGCTGGCATCGATCTCGGCCTGATCACGGATGAGCGGCTGTGGCGGTGCGCTCCTCATAAAGCTCAACATAAGACGGTCTTCTCCCGGGATGGCGCGTCAGTCACGGGGATCTTCCCGTTTGCGATTGGGCAGGTGTACGGTCAGCTGGGTGCCGTGGATGCAGGAGAGCTGCAGGCTGCCACCCAGTGCCTGTACCCGCTCGCGAATACCGAGCAGGCCATAACCCTGGGGAGATCTGTGCTCCGGCAAGCCGCAGCCGTCGTCTTCCAGCAACAGCAGCAAACGCTCGGCCTGGCGATGGGCGCGAATGGTGACCGAGCTGGCGTTGGCATGCTTTACCACATTGTTGAGCCCCTCCTGACAGACCCGGAACAGGGTGACCCGCTTGGCGTCGGAGAGCCCTTCGTCCGTCAGCTGCCACTCGAGCCGGGTGACGATGCCGTGGCGTTCCAGCTCCAGTTCTCTCAGCAGGCCGCGCACCGCCTGCTCCAGACTCATGTCGTCTAGCTGGCGGGGGCGCAGACGGCCGAGCAGGCCGCGCACCGCATCATAAATACCCAGGGAGAGCGTTTCGATGAGGGCGCTGCTCTGGCCGACCCCGGCATTGTCCGGCGCGAGACGCCGTACTATGCCAGCCTGGGTGCGAATGGCCGTGATGGTCTGGCCTATGTCATCGTGCAGCTCGCGGGCCACTTCCTTGCGGATGCTCTCCTCGGTTTCCAGCAACCGCTCTGTGAGCTGGCGGTTGTGGGCGAGCTGGCGGGTCAGCGCCTGATTGAGCTCACGTTGGCGCTGAATGCCGGCCCCCAGCAGCAGGCCGGTGAGGCTCTGGGCCAGCAGGGAGAGCAGCAGATCCAGCGGGTGTTCGTGCCAGGCCTGCCCTGCCATCAGGGCGACCGTGTTCATCAGGGTGGCGAGCAGGGCCCCCTGCCAGCCGTAGCGCCAGGCCATGGCCATGATGGGGATGGCCAGACAAAACGGGGTGAAGCGCACCAGCGAGTCCGGCAGGCCGAGCTGCAACCAGAGGCTCAATACAAACAGCAGCAGATACCAGACCAGATGGCGAAAACGCCAGTCCACCGGTTGATCCACCAGAGCGGGTCCCAGCGGCACCCAGGTAGCGCGGGTGAGGTAGTGCCAGATCAGCATGCAGGTGGAGGTGAGGGTCAGGCCGCCGGTCAGGGTGAGCAGCAGGGCGGTGAGGCCATCTTCCCCGGCCAGATGCCAGAGCAGGGATTGCAGCAGCGCCGCCACCGTCACGGTGGCGAGCAATACCAGCAGTTGTTGCCAGTCATTGCGCACCTGCTGGCGGCGGGCGATGAGCAGTGGCAGCAGGGTGAGCAGGCTGCCCGCCTGAACAAGTGGCCAGGATGGCAGGCCGACTTCGCTGTCGAGCCAGTAGAGCAGCAGGGATTCACTGAGCAGCAGCGGCGGCCAGTAGGCGATCGGACTTTGCAGCAGGAGGCCCAGGCGCAGACCAAACGGGAACAGCAGTACCGCCAGTATGGGGGAACCCGCCAGATGCAGGCTGATGCTCCACAGGCAAAACCAGCCGGCGGCAAAGATGAAGCAGGCCGCCAGCGAGATGGCGACATAGCTGGCAAACCGGGAGATCACCAGCTGTCCAGCATGCGGTGGGCCAGCTCCACGTTGTTGCTGACTTTTAGTTTGTCCATCAGGTTGGCGCGGTGCACGTGCACCGTTTTGGGGGAGAGTCCCAGCTGCTCGGCGATGGCCTTCACTTCCAGCCCCCGCGCCAGCAGCTGCGCCACTTCCCGCTCCCGGTTGGTGAGGGGATCCTGACTGTTGCAGGCCAGTTTGTGGGCTATGTCCGGGGTCAGGTAGCAGCCACCGTGGGCGGCGGTGCGCACAGCGGCGATCAGCTCGTCCGGGCTGCAGCGCTTGGAGAGAAAGCCCTTGGCGCCTGCCTGCAACGCCTGCTCGATCAGCGCCGGGCTGTCGTGCACCGACAGCATCACCACGGCAAGGCCGGAAGGCAGTCGCTTGAGCAGGTCCAGCCCGGATTGATCCGGCATTGAGATGTCGCACACGCACAGCTGCACGCCGCTGCCCGGCAAACCGGCCAGGGCGTCGGCGGCGCAGCCGAATTCGGCCACAACCTTGAGGTCTGGCTCGAGATTGAGCAGTTGGGCAAAGCCGGAGCGGACGATCTGGTGATCGTCGATGAGGGCAATCTTTATCATGATGTCAGCCTGAAATCTGCGGCCAGGGTGCTGGCGCGGCCAACAAGATACCTGCCGCTTTGCCCGGGCTCAAGGGGAAGCACAAATTGTGGTCAAGATAGGGGCGGATCCCACCCTAAAGCTTGATCAGGATCAGGGGAGGGGATAGCTCAGAGTCTAGGGGTGACCGGGAGCAGACAAGAGCAAGCGCCGCCGCCGAAGGCGGTCGGGTCGGCGCCTGCCAGTGGCGGCTAGCGGTGCAGCTCGCCCGCCCGCTCCGGTTGGTAGACCACTTCCAGGATCTCGACCTGGATGGTGCGACCGGCGGGGCCCGGCCAGGCGATGCTGTCGCCCACCTTCAGCCCCAGCAGGGCGCTGCCGACCGGTGCCAGCACGGAGATCCTGGACTCATCCCCCTGTACATCCTTTGGATAGACCAGGGTCAGGCAAAATTCGTTTTCGCTGTTTTGCATCTTGAAGCGCACAGTGCTGTTCATGGTGACCACGTCCGGCGGCATGTCGGCCGGTTCGCGCATCTCGGCGCGATCCAGCTCCTCTTGCAGTGCCAGGTGTTGGGGGTGGTTGCCGAGCAACTGTTCGATACGATCCAGGTCCAGGCTGGAAATCACAAGATTAGGTTTTTGCATAAGATATTCCTTATCAATGGGTTATATGACCAGGATGGCAGGCAAGCTGGTCGCAAAAGAGTATTGGATACGAAAAAACAGATCGGGAAGGCGATGCCCCCGAACGACTCGCTGTCAGGGGCGAGGGCGGGGGCTCAACGGGGTGTGAGCTGGCTTGGAAAAATCTTGAACGCTTTCATGGGGATACCATAACCATTCTGGACTGCTTTGGCAATTATCCTGATAGGGTTGTCAGGGGGCCTGATAATCGTACTGCTTGAGGATGCGGGCCAGGCTGCCATCGTCGTGCATGGCCAGCATGGTTGTGCGCCAACGCAGCGCGTCGGCAGGGGGAAAACGGGGGCTGGCGGCAAGATAGAGGGTGCTCTTTTGCAGGGTATCGCCACGCACCAGATCCGTCAGTGGCAAGCCCGCCTGCTGCTGGTTGTAACGGGCCGAATTCCAGGCAACGGCCCAGCCCTGAATGCGGTTTCGGGCCAGCTTGTTGGCATTGCTGACCTCGTCGGTGACCGGGTCCTGCTTCACCCGACCAAGCGGCTGGATCAGGTTCTGACCGAGGGAGCCACGCATCACCCCTATGGTCAGGCCTGGCAATGTTTTGACAGTGAGTGGCGCCGGGTGGAATTGGCGATGGCCCACCAGCACGAAGGCTTCGTCCAGCAGGGGGGCAACCCAGAGAAGCAGGGGTTCACGCTGGGGGGTTCTGGCCGGTGGCAGCAGCAGCACATCCTGGCGATAGTGAGTCTGGCTGAGAGCGCGGGCCAGCGGCATCAGCTCTATGGTCAAGGGCTCCTTGAGGCGACGGGCTGCTTCTTCCAGTACCTCTATGGCCATGCCGCTCGGAGCTCCCTGGTTGGAGCGAATGACATAAGGGGGGATCTCGGCTGCAAGGACCACGACGGCGTGGGCCTGAGCGCCAGCGAAGAGGGTGGTGCAGAGCAGCAGGAGCAAAACGGGAATGCGCATAAGAGGCCGGATCCGGGATGAGTACACAGAGTGTAACATCCCGTTACCGCAAGTCAGCTCACCCCATGCAGGGGAGTGCGTCAGTCGAAGAAGTCCCGCAGATCCAGAGTCTGATAACCGTCCAGTTGCAGCCAGGGCAACTGCTTTGGCAAGGATTTGAGAGTGACCTCCATCCGGTAGCTGCGATAACCGTCCAGGCTGGCGGATTCCACCACCAAGGGTATCTGCCATCGGCTGGACCAGAGGATGCGGGTGCGCTGTTTGCCCTCGCGTTTTTCATACCAGCGTGCCTGCTCGGGAGCCGCCTCATCGAGCGGGGTCATCTCTTGCAACAGGGCCGGGTTGATGAGGTAGCGGATCCGCTCCCAATCCGGTTTGAAGGCCACCTGACCATACTCTTCCACCGGCACCTCTACCAACTGGTTGTGCCAGGCGTCGGCGTAGCGCAGTTGCAGCTCACCGCGCGTGTCGCGGGTTACCCAGCGGGCCGCCATTTGGTGGGTGAAGTGTTTGTGGCCAGGGGTAGCATCGTGGGTGGCGTGATAGGCACGGGCCAGGGGCAGGGGGATCAATCGCTGGCTCCATACCTGGTTGTCGACCCGTATCCATTTTTCCTGCCAATGGTTCTCCCGGGCTATGCCATCGCTGCTGGTGACCCTGTCCTGATAGCTGATCCGGGCGGCGAGATCCGGGGGCGTGTCATCGGCATGGACATGAAAAGAGAAGGTGCTGCCGAGCAGCAATAAAGGAAGCAAGCATCGCATCATCATCTGTCGCTCGAAAGAGCCGGGGCCCGGGCTCAGGGTGAAGCCGGGCCCCCGCTGCTTACAGGCCGAGCGCCTCCCGCAGTTTGCCGAACACCTTGGTATTGTCCAGGGTGCCCTTGAAGCGGTTGCTGCCGGCGCCATCGGCGAACAGCATGACGTCACCGCCACCGTGGGTCTCGGAGCCCAGCTTGACGCCTGTCTCCTGCAGGTAGTCGTTACCCATCACCTCGTCGCTGGTGAGGGTCGGGCGCACATCGGGGCGGTTGGGGCCGTTGCCAAACACCAGGGTCGTGAAGGGTTTGCCATCCACGTCGTTCTGGGTCGAGCCATCACCGCTCTTGACCAGATCCAGCACAGGGTTGCCCTTGGCGGAGTAGCCGTTGATGGTCATGGTGTGGTCATGGTCGGCAGTCACTACGACCAGCGTATCTTTCAGATCCACCTTGCCCAGCGCCGTCTTGACCGCTTCATCCAGTGCCACCGTATCGGTGAGGGCACGCTTGGCGTTGGTGCCATGCAGGGCGTGATCGATACGGCCCCCTTCCACCATCAGGAAGTAACCCTGACTGTTCTGGCTCAAGAGATCGATCGCCTTGGCGGTCATTTCGGCCAGGGACGGCTGGGTATTGGCATCCCCCTTGGCGACGCGGTCCAGCTCGTAATCGAGGTGGGATTTGGTGCTGAACAGACCCAGCACCTTGCCGCTGCTGACCTTGGCCAGCTCGCTCTGGGTGGTGACATAGTTGTATCCCTGAGCGGCCAGCTCGGCGGTGAGATCCCGACCATCGGCGCGGCCACCTTTATTGCTGGCGCTGTAAGGGGTCCAGTGATTGGCACCGCCCCCCATCAGCACATCGACCCCATCCCCGAGGGCGGTGTTGAAGCCGGCGCCGCCCGGCACCGCCTGTTCGGCGATGGCATAGGCCGCATCTCTGTGGCAGATGTGGGAATAGGTGGCCGCCGGGGTGGCATGGGTCAGCTCTGTGGTGGTGACGGCGCCAACCGACTTGCCGGCCGCCTTGGCCAGCTCCAGTATGGTGGGCGCCGGCTTGCCGTTGTCGGCGGTGCAATTGTTGATGCCCTTGTTGCCGTTGGCATCCTTGCCGGGCGCCACGGCCAGGGTGTCGCTGCTCATGGCGATTACCTCGTTGTTCATCTTGACCCCCGTGGTATAGGCCGCCATGGAGGGGGCCGAATCCGTGGTCTGGGCATCGTTGGAGAAGGTCTTGATGCGGGCGCTGCGTGGCAGCTTCATCATCTCCAGGTTGCCCTCTTCCCCGACTTTGAACAGGCGGGTGGCGGTGAGCACTGTGGGGCCCATGCCATCACCGATAAAGAGAATGACGTTTTTGGCGTCACCGGCCTGGGCCTGGGTGGTTGTGCCCAGCGCACTGAACAGGGCGGCGCAGACCAGGGTGTGCTTGATGGATGTATTCATCTGTTTGCTCATGAAAGTGCTCCTTACAGCTTGGCTGCAGCCTTGACCTTGCCAAAAACGGCTGTGTTGTCGAGAGAGCCGTGGAAGCTGTCCGCTCCCTGGCCGATGGCGCCGAGGAAGACGTCGGTACCGCCGTGGGTTTCGTTGCCAATGTCACCGACCTTGACCACGACCTCCTGGTGATAGTCGTTGGCGGAGACGGTGGCATCGTCCAGCGGTGCCACGCTGCTGCGCGGGCCATCCACCCGGTTATAGCCGTTGCCAAAGCCGATGATGGTGTAAGGCATGCCATCGGCATCCTTGTTGGGTTCACCGGTTTGGTAGTTCTTCACCAGCCCGAGTACACCCGGGTTGCCTGTGGTGGTCTTGCCGGTGCGTTTGGCATAACCGTTGAGCACGAGCGTATGATCATGGTCGGCGGTGACCACTATCAGGGTGTTCTTCAGCTCGGGGTCGGTTTTTTTCACCTCATCGATGGCGGCCTTGATAGCGTTGTCGAAGGCGAGGGTATCTTGCAAGGCACGCTTGGCGTTGGTGTCGTGCAGGGCGTGATCGATGCGGCCCCCTTCCACCATCAGGAAGTAACCCTTCTCCTTGTTCTTGAGCTGCTTGATGGCGGCCAGCGTCATCTGGGCCAGTGAAGGCTCATCGGCCGGGCGGTCCAGTTCATATTTCATGTGGCTCGAACCGAACAGTCCCAGCAGCGGCTTGCCAGCCTCGGCCTTGTTCAACTCGCTCAGGTTGCTGGCAAACTGGTAGCCCTTGGCCTGCATCTCGCTGATGAGATTGCGGCCATCCTCCCGCTTGCCCTTGTCGGCTTTTGGCAGGAAGAAGCCGCTGCCACCGCCGAGCACCACATCCAGCCCCTCTTTCAGGGCGCCGTTGTAACCGGCGCCGCCCGGTACCAGCTGGACGGCGATGTCATTTTCCAGATCCCGGTTGCAGATATGGGCATAGGTGGCAGCCGGTGTGGCGTGGGTGACCCGGGTGCTGGTGACGACACCGGTACCGCGGCCGTCGGCCTTGGCCAGCTCCAGCAGTGTGGTGACCGGCTTGCCGGCACTCTTGCTGCAGTCGTTTTCATAGGTGGCATCGCCATCCATGCTGATGACGCCGTTGTTGCTCTTGACCCCTGTCATGTAGGCCGCCATGGAAGGAGCGGAATCTGTGACCTGGGCATCGTGGGAGAAGGTCTTGATAAAGGCCGTCTCTGGCAGGGTATCGATGGTGAGACTGCCCTCTTCGCCGACACCGTAGATGCGGGCCGCGGTCAGGGTATTGAGGCCCATGCCGTCACCGAGAAAGAAGATGACATTCCTGGCGCTGGGGTCGGGTGTGGTGCTGTCGTTGTTGGAGTTGCAGCCGGCAGCCAGGGCGGCGCCGATCATCAATGCAAGTCCTGCCATTTTTCTCATTGGGGTTCGCTCCTTGTAAAACCTGAGCGCAGCCTAGAGGCAGGAGATGACACTTTTACTGATTATCGGTGACGGTTGTATGAAAAGATGAAGTAAATGTTACATTATATCAGTATGTTATGTGTCAATTGCTGAGGAAGATTGGTGCCGGGCCGCCACTCTTCTCCCTTCATGGCGGCTTGGTGGTTTTATGGCCTGATGGCTAGAATGACCTGTCAAATCGGTGCGCCAGCAGGTAAAATGCGCCCCCTTGCGACGCCTGACGTCTGCCATCGCCCGCCGCTCGTTCCATAGCAAGCCAGCGCCCGCAGCCCCTATTTAGAGAGTAACGGATATGTCCATCAACTGGTTCCCCGGCCACATGCACAAGGCCCGCAAAGAGATTGCCGAGGTCATGCCACAGGTCGATGTCATCATAGAGATGCTCGATGCCCGCATCCCCTTCTCCAGCGAAAACCCGCTGGTGCCCGAGCTGCGTGGCGATACCCCTGTGATCAAGGTGCTGAACAAGGCGGATCTCGCCGACCCCGAGATCACGGCGCTGTGGGTGGCCCACATGGAAAAGGAGAAAGGGATCAAGGCCCTGCCGCTGACCCAGCAGGAGCCCGAGAAGATCAAGCAGCTGCTGACCCTGTGCCACGAGATGCTGCCGGAGCGCAACCTGGAGCTGCGCGGCGTGCGGGCCATGATCATGGGGATCCCCAACGTGGGCAAATCCACCCTGATCAATACCCTGGCGGGTCGCATCATAGCCCGGACGGGCAACGAGGCAGGGGTGACCAAGTCCCAGCAGCGGATCAAGCTGGACAACAACGTCGTCCTGACAGATACCCCCGGTTTCCTCTGGCCCAAGCTCAACCCGCCCTCCTGCGGTTATCGTCTGGCGGTCACCGCGGCCATCAAGGACACGGTATTTGACTATGCCGACATCGCCATGTTCGCCGCCGATTACTTTATCAAGGCGTACCCAGAGCGCATCAAGGCGCGCTACCAGATTAGCGAACTGCCGGAAACCGAGATCGAGCTGCTGGAGATGATCGCTCGCCAGCGCGCCTTCATGCGCAAAGGCGGCCTGGCCGACCTGCACAAGGCGTCAGAAATCCTGGTGAACGAGTTCCGCTCCGGCCTGCTGGGCCGCATCTCGCTGGAAACTCCCGAGATGGTGAGTGTCGAGATAGTCGCGGCCGAAGAGGACGCGGCGCAAAAGGCCAAGGAGAAGGCCGAGCGGGAAGATGAGCGTCAGGCGCGCGCCCGTCGCAAGTACGCCAGGAAGCGTCAAAAGTAGGTTCAACGTTATCCCGCCAAGGCAGGTTCGCGAAGCGTGAGCGGACCGTTTGACGCCTGTGTGGTCGAGGTAAAGAGACAAGATAAAAAGAAGAGGCGACCCAAGGGGTCGCCTCTTCTTTTTATGGCTTCTGGTACAGGGCAGGCATGCTGGTTTGGCCAAAGCGCTTTCGCGCCTCCTCAAACAGCGCCATGTGCAGCGGGATCAGCTGTTGCCATTCCCGACGGTAACCACCACCGGGCACAGCGGCGACAGGCAACCCATGCTTGATTGCACAGTCAAATACCATGGCATCCCGCTGGCGAATGCCTTCATCACTCAAGGCCAGATAGCCGAGCTCGTCGGCATGGTGCACATCGACCCCGGCCTGATAGAGGACGAGGTCGGGTTTGTACAGGCGCAGCGCCAGAGTGAGTGCCTGCGCCAGAGTGTCGAGATAGGCATCGTCCTGCATGCCGCTTGGCAGGGCAAAGTCCAGATGGGAGGCCGGCTTGTGGCGGGGAAAGTTGTGCTCCCCGTGCAGCGACAGCGTGATGATGTCACGCCGCCCGGCACAAAGGGCGGCGCTGCCATCCCCCTGATGGACATCGAGGTCCACGATCAGCACCTGATCGCAGCGCCCCTCGTCCAGGCAGGTTTGCGCAGCAATCACCAGATCGTTGAACAGACAAAAACCGCTGCCGTGAGCCCGGTGGGCGTGGTGATAGCCGCCGGATATCTGCAGTCCGCAGCCCTGTTCGAGAGCGTGGCGGCTGGCGGCCAGGGTAGCCCCGACCGAGAGCAGGGTGCGCTCGATGAGCCGTGGCGACCAGGGAAAACCGAGCTGGCGGATGGCGTTATCGTCAAGCTGGCCTGCAAGTGCGGCACTCACATAGTTACTGTCGTGAACCCGGTCGATCTGCGCTCGGGTTGCGGCTTGTGTCTCCTGGAGTGGATAGCCCCGGGTGCTGAGCGTCTGAAACAGGGCCTGGTATTTTGCCAGGGGAAAGCGATGGCGTTCGGGCAGCGCCAGAGAGGAGTAATAAGGGTGATGGAAAATGCACAGTGACATGGGTGTCAGACCGGATAGGGTATGAAAAAGGGGAGCCAGGCTCCCCTTTTTGCACGATACGGCATTACTGCTGTTGGATAACCCAGATCTGGAAGGCTTTGCGGGTTTCCGCGTCGGCCTTGTTGTACCAGCTCTGCAGCTGGGTCAGGGCTTCTGGATTGCTCTGAGCCTTGCTCGGGGCAACCTGTACCGGCGCGCTGGCGGCGGCCATGACGGCGGCGGTGGAGACGGCGACTGTGGTCGGCTGGTTGAAGGCCTTGCCCATGCCCAGCAGCTCTTGCTGATAGTCACGGGTCAGCTGGAAGCCTTCGACCTTTGGCATCACGAACTGCTCGCTGGCAACGATTTGGCCGCTGTTCTTGTCTTTCAGAACGACTTTTTGATCCTTCACAAACTGCTTGGCTTCGCTTTCGTTGCGCGGCTTCTTGAAGTCCAGTACCAGTTTCTGGTTGTCGGCTGCGGTGAAGTTGATCACCAGCGGCTCGGCGGTCACCAGTTTGATGTCGCTACGGCTTGAGTAGTTGCCTTCGAAGGCGACGACCAGTTGATGATCACCCGCCTTGATGGGGTAGGTGTTGCTCTTGTCGAGCAGCTTGGGATTGATGGGTTGGCCATCGATCAACTGGGCAACATAAGGATTGGTGACTTCCAATTGGGCATCGGCCAGGGCACTACCTGCCCACAAAAGACCAGCCAGAGCCGGTACCAGAACAGTCAGTTTCATTTCATCTCCTTGAACAGTCAGGCGATTGCCCACTGAAAAACAGGGGCTCATTTTTACAGGTTTGCCCAAGGGCGGCAATAGGCGTTTATGGTGCCTCATATTTACCCGGCTGCTGACTTTTCTATTAAACAGTGGTCATGCCAGTGGGCCATGCTGGCCAGTTCAGAGCTGGCCCTATTCAATCCGGCGGCTGAAGGGGGGCAATGCATCGAGTAGTCCCTTGCCATAGCGCTTGGTCAGCAGACGCCTGTCGAGGATGGTGACCCGGCCCCGATCCGCCTCTTTGCGAATGAGGCGGCCGCAGGCCTGGATCAGCTTGCGAGAGGCTTCCGGCACCGTCAGTTGCAGGAAGGGGTTGCCACCCCGTTTCTCTACCCACTCGGCGGTGGCCTCTTCCACTGGCGAGTTGGGCACTGCAAACGGCAGTTTGGTGATCACCAGGTTGGTGAGGTAGTGGCCGGGCAAGTCCAGCCCTTCCGAGAAGCTGCCGGTGCCAAATAGAATGCTGGGCTGACCGCCATCGCATTTTTGTTTGTGCAGAGTGAGCAGGGCATTGCGGGATGCCTCACCCTGTACCAGCAAGGAGAGTCCCTTGGCCCTCAGCCCTGCCACTACTTCGTTCATCTGCCGATAGGAGGAAAAGAGCACCAGGCTTGCCTCCTTGCCTGCCAGTATGCGGGGTAGCACGCTGATGAGCTCCTCGGTAAAGGCGGGGGAGCTGGGCTCATGTTCCATCCTGGGCAGATAGAGCTCGGCTTTTTGGTAGTCAAACGGGGAGCGCAGGCGCAGATAACGGGTGCCGTCATGCTCTTTCAGTCCCACCTGATGGCGAAAATAGCTGAAAGAGGAGAGGGCTGTGAGGGTGGCTGACACCAGCACGGCACCGAGGCACTTGGACCAGAGCCACTCCTCCAGCAGATAACCCACCTCTATGGGGGAGGCGTGCAACCAGATGTCGCCATCATCGCTCTTGGCCATCCAGCGAGCGAGCGGTGTCTTGCCCTCGGGCACATGGCGCCCCAGCATCTCCCACAGGGCGCAGAAACTCTCCAGCCGTTGCAGGTAGAAGCCGCTCTCCGCCAGCAGGGGCTCGGCCTCCTTGCGCCGGATCTCGCCATCTTTCAAGGCTTCGCCAATGGCACCCTGCATCCTGTCCAGTGCCCGCAGCGCCTTCTTGCTCGCCTCTTTCAGATTTTCCGCCAGCATGGGCAGGGGATCGGGCAACACGCCTTCGGCGAATCGATAATGTGCCTCGCCATTGAACAGCTTGTCGTTGGCACCCAGCCACTGATCCAGGGCCTTGAGATCCGGTTGCAGCGAGGCCAGTGCATCCTGCAGCTTCAACTGGGGATCGAGCAGGCTGTCCTTGTTCAGCGTCCTGGCCAGTTTGCCTGCGCTTTGCGTCAACTTTTCCAGCCAGCGGCGGGAACCCTTGACGCTTGCCGAAGCGGCGCCGTGATCCCGGGCTATGGTGGGCAGGTGGTGGGCTTCATCCAGTACATAGAGGCACTCATCGGGTGGCGGCAAAATGATGCCGCCACCCATGGTGAGATCCGAGAGCAGCAGGGCATGGTTCACCACCAGCACATCGGCGGCATCCATGTCGTTGCGGGCGCGATGGAAGGGGCAGTGCTGATGATGGCTCAGCGCCTTGTTGCAGGTATGGCGGTCGGCAGCGATGCGATTCCAGCAAAGATCGGGAATGGTCGTTGGCCAGTTGTCCCGATCGCCGTCCCATTTTCCGTCTGTATAGGCTTGCCACAGCGCCTGATAGCGCTCCTTGTCAGAGTCGGATGGCTTGTGTTTGCTGAGTGCGTCGAAGTTGAATTCGAAGTTGGCCATTTCCGTGCCGCTGGCAGCTTGCTCCAGCAGATGCTCGCAGCAGTAACGCTGACGGCCCTTGACCAGCATGAAGCGAAATGGCAGTTCGCTGTGGCGGTGATAAAAGGGCAGGTCCTTGTGGATCAACTGCTCTTGCAGGGCGACAGTGGCGGTGGAGATCACCAGCTTCTTCTGGGTCAGCCGTGCCACCGGAATGGCGCCCTGGGCATAGGAGAGGGATTTACCGATACCAGTGCCCGCTTCGGCCACCAAAATACGGCGCTGCTTGTCATATTCCCCGGTCAGGGTCTTGGCGATCTCCGCTACCAGAAAATTCTGCTCCTTGCGCGGTACAAAACCGGGTAAACCATCGGCAATTTGACGATAGGTATTGCGAATGGCGGCTTTGAGGCGGGTAGAGAGCATGAAAGAAAAGACCGTTTCGGGGAGTGAAGGGAGACAGGATACCTGTAACTGCCAACCCGGGTCGAGGCATGGCTCAGCGCACAAATTTGACCTCTTCTTCTATTTATAAGGCGCGCCGTCGCTATTGTGCGATAAATCACCAAAGTGGCCTGATAACGCCAGCGATTATCGCTGTAAACGTTTTCCCTTGGTATGCAAATAATATGAGATTCAGATCACACTTTTTTCGCTAAGACCATGTGTTTGGTAAAAAGTTCCAAGTTTTTTCATTGCGGTTCAAAAAATCCGGTGCTAGTCTCGGCTGCATAGTGATGCAAAGAACATCGCTAACACAGGGAATAACAACAACTTAGTGTTTAATTACAGTAGGCATTGGAAACTATGAAAAAGACAATTCTGGCTATTGCTATCCCGGCTCTGTTTGCATCCGCCGCTAACGCCGCAGTGATCTATGACAAAGACGGTACCACCTTTGACGTATACGGCCGCGTTCAGGCTAACTACTACGGTGAGCACGATGACACCGATGGCGAGATCGTTGGTGCTTCCCGTCTGGGTTGGTCTGGCAAAGTTGCGCTGAACAACACCTGGTCCGGTATTGCCAAGACCGAGTGGCAAGTAGCTGCTGAAAATAGTGACAACCAAGTTCGCGACGTAGTCGATGCGAATGGCAACAAGATCGGTACCGTTGAAGATTCTGGTGGTAAATTCCAGGCTCGTCACGTCTATGTTGGTTTCGATGGTTCCCAATACGGCAAGATCATCTTCGGTCAGACCGACACCGCTTTCTACGACGTGCTGGAACCGACCGATATCTTCAACGAATGGGGTGACGTAGGTAACTTCTACGACGGTCGTCAAGAAGGCCAGGTGATCTACTCCAACACCTACGGTGGTTTCAAGGGCAAGCTGTCCTATCAAACCAACGATGACAAGGCTGTCAAAGTGGCTGACGTTGGCGGTTCTGTTAAAGAAACCGTATTTACCGACGTCAAGCGTAACTACGGTTATGCCGCTGCCGCCGGTTATGACTTCGACTTCGGTCTGGGTCTGAACGCTGGTTATGCTTATTCCGACCTGGAAAGCAACACCAACACCCAGACTGGTGACAAGTCCGAGTGGGCCCTGGGCGCACATTACGCCATCAACGGCTTCTACTTCGCCGGTATGTACACCCAAGGTGAAGTTGAAAACGACAACACCGGTTACAAAGGCAAAGGTCGTGGCTATGAGCTGGCCGCTACCTACAACGTTGATGCCTGGACCTTCCTGGCTGGCTACAACTTTACCGAAGCCAAAGAGAACAACACCAGCTACCAAGATCAAGTTGATGAAACCCTGCTGGGTGTTCAGTACAACTTTACTTCCAAGCTGAAAGCCTATACCGAATACAAGATCCAAAATATTGATAATGTGGACGACGAGTGGACTGTCGCCCTGCAATACAACTTCTAATCTAGCCTTGGCGTAGATTGAGTTGATAAACGGCCAAGCTTGCTTGGCCGTTTTGCTTTATCCGATTCGGACTTGTTTTCTACCTACTTTGTTTATTCTTCCTCCTTTTCGCCTGCGCCAGTTCACGTTGTCTCTTTTTTGCCCTTGGCTCTCTGCCAGTGAATCGCTAGATTATTCCACTCGTTGAAGGATGCTCGACAAACAGGGAAGGGCAACGCTTGATTGACTTCAGTCACCCGCAATGGCGACAACTGGCTCGCCAGTTACTGGACCACTCTCCTGTGGTGATCCGGGCTCGTCAGTACCTGCCGTTGGTGGGTTTGCTCAAGGACAACCAGTTGCTGCTTGCCCTTGGCAATCACAGTTATGAGCTGACCTCGGCCGGACGGCGTTACCTGACTCGCGAGCTGATGCTGGCCGAGATTGCCACCGCGCCCCCTGAGCCTGAAGAGTGGCTGCAGGCCCATGGCTGGCAACTGGGGGAGCGAGTCAACGATCGGGTACTGGCGGCACTCTATCGTAAACCTGAGGCTACCTTCAGTCCGGTCGAGCAGATCGATTTCGAGGACAAGGGAATTCGGCTCTGTGCCGATCAGCTGCTGCGGCTGCGGGCGCCTGCGCCTTTCAGCCTGTTTTTCAGCGGCGGCACCCTGCTCGATGCAGCGCCCTGGTTGCAGGCGCTGGGGGAAGTGGCTGTGCCGGAGCGCACACTGGCTGGCCTTGGCAAGATATTGTGGGGGGAGGGGGAGATTGAGCGGGTGATCACCACCGACAGTGTCGGTGCCTTTGCTGAGCTAAGCCTTTGTTCAGGAACCCTGCTGGTCTGGGCACCCGCCACTGCCCAGCTCGCCTTGCAGCAGATGGTGGCGGCGTTGCCGCCCAAGGTACAGTGGAGCCACCTCACCTCCCTCGATCCTGCCGGAGTGGATCGGGTATTGGCACTGGCCCAGCGGCTCGGTCGTCCTGCCAGCTGGTGGTTGCCAACCGGTTTGCTTCCCATCATGGCGGCCTATGCCCAGCCGCTGACCGATTCTCGCCCCTGGGAACCGAGCCGTATCCCCAGACCTTTGTTAGCAGTTTGTAGCGGTTTGGTTGAGTCCAATGGTGGCTTGTCTGCCGAGGTGTGCGCCCTGGCGCCAGCATGGCATGCCATCGGTTGATATTGCCGCAGATGCCGTTGAGAAAGCGGTTTTCCCCCATTGAGCGCAGTGATATAAAGAGTTGACGAAGCGCTCGTCAAACGGGCGCTTTTGTCTGCCACGTTTTTGCGTGCGACAGACGGTTTGCCAACACGCTTTGCCACCAACGAACTCAACGGAATACAGGGAATACCATGTTTGAAAAGGTTGTTGCCGCCCCAGCGGATCCGATCCTGGGCCTGACCGAAGCCTTCCGCGCTGACTCTCGCAGCCACAAGATCAATCTGGGGGTCGGGATCTACAAGGATGAGACCGGAGCTACCCCAATCCTTCACTGTGTCAAGAAAGCAGAACAAAAGCTGTTGACCGACGAGAAGACCAAGAACTACCTCGGTATTGAAGGCAATATCGAATATGGCCGCATAGTGCAGCAACTGCTGTTCGGGCAGAGTTCCGCATTGGTTGCCAGCGGTCGCGCCAAGACAGCCCAGGCGCCGGGCGGTACCGGTGCCCTGCGCATCGCCGCCGAGTTCGTGGTGCGCAACGGTCTGGCCAAGACCATCTGGATCTCCGATCCCACCTGGGCCAACCATGTGAGCGTGTTCCAGGCCGCGGGCCTCTCCGTCAAGTGGTACAAGTACTATGATGCCGCCACCAAGGGGCTCGACTTTGCCGCCATGCAGGCCTCGCTGGCCGAGGTTCAGCCAGGTGAACTGGTGCTGCTGCACGGCTGCTGCCACAACCCGACCGGTATCGACCCCACCAGCGATCAGTGGCGCGCCTTGGCCAAGCAGAGCGCCGCCGCTGGCTGGTTGCCGCTGTTTGACTTCGCCTATCAGGGCTTTGCCCGTGGTATTGAAGAAGATGCCGAAGGTCTGCGCATCTTCGCCGAGTGCCATGACGAGTTGCTGGTGGCGAGCTCTTTCTCCAAAAACTTCGGCCTCTACAACGAGCGGGTCGGCGCCTTCACTCTGGTCAGCGCGAGCAAAGAGATTGCCGATGTGGCCTTTACCCAGGTCAAGACCGTTATCCGTGCCAACTACTCCAACCCGCCGTCACACGGTGCCGCTGTCGTCACTGCCGTGGTGAGCGATCCGGCCCTCTACGCAGAGTGGGTAGAAGAGGTGGCGGCCATGCGGGTGCGCATTCGCGAGATGCGCGAGCTGCTGGTAGAGAAGCTGGCGGCCCTCGGCGTGAGCCAGGACTTCAGCTTTATCCGCGAGCAGAACGGCATGTTCTCCTTCTCCGGTCTCTCCAAGGATCAGGTTGAACAGCTCAAGAGCGAGTTTGCCATCTACATCGTCGGTTCAGGCCGGATCAGCGTGGCCGGGATCACCCATGCCAACATAGATCCTCTGTGCGAGGCCATCGCCAAGGTGCTGTAAGCGAGCCCTCATTGTTCGGTGATGTATTCGCTCAGTAAAAAGCCCGCCAGGATCTCTGGCGGGCTTTTTCGTTCCTGCTATTTGCACCTCAGCGACGTCGCTTGTTCCCCCCCAGCAGAGAGCCGAGCACCCCGCGTACCAGCTGGCGCCCCACTTCGTTGCCTATGGTGCGTGCCACGCTCCTGGCTGCGGTCTGCACCACACCGTCATGCTGGCCTCCGCGCGGGCCTGTGCGGCCAAACAGAATGCCGTTGAGGGTATCGAGCAGACCTCCAGTCGCTGGCGGCGTCTCTGTGGGGTCAGTCAGCGAGCCTGCATTTTCCCTCTTGCCGTCATTGAGCCGCTCGAAGGCTGACTCGCGATCCTCGCGAGTCTCGTATCTGCCATAGAGCAGTGATCCCCGGATCAGGGCAAGTCGCTCTGCCTCGCTCAGTGGCCCGATGCGGCTGGCGGGCGGGGCGATAAAGGCGCGTTCCACCACACTCGGGCGACCCTTCTCATCAAGCAGGGAGACCAGGGCTTCGCCCACCCCCAGTTCTGTGATGACGTCAGCCGCGTCGAAGGCCGGATTGGCACGTAGCGTGTTGGCGGCGATCCGCACCGCTTTCTGGTCACTCGGAGTAAAGGCGCGCAGCGCATGCTGCACCCGATTACCCAATTGCCCCAGCACGCTGTCGGGAATATCGACCGGGCTCTGGGTCACGAAATAGACGCCCACTCCTTTCGAACGGATAAGGCGCACCACCAGTTCTATTTTTTCCAGCAGCGCCTTGGGAGCATCGTTGAACAGCAGATGGGCTTCGTCGAAGAAGAACACCAGCACGGGTTTGTCCGGATCGCCCACTTCGGGCAATTGCTCGAACAGCTCGGACAGCAGCCAGAGCAGGAAGCAGGCATAGAGGCGGCTGGACTGGGTCAGTTTGCTGGCCGCCAGCACATTGATATGGCCGTGGCCGACCTCATCGGTTTGCAGCAAGTCCTGAATGTCCAGCATGGGCTCGCCGAAGAAGTGATCGCCACCCGCGCTCTCCAGGGTGAGCAGGTTGCGCAAGATGGCGCCGATGGAGGCGGTCGACACATTGCCGTAGCGAGTGGTCAGGGATTTGGCGTTCTCACCGGTAAATTGCACCATGGCGCGCAGGTCTTTCAGATCGAGCAGCAGCAAACCCTCGTCGTCCGCCACCTTGAATACCAGCTCCAGCACCCCGCTCTGGGTGTCGTTGAGGCCGAGCAAACGGGCCAGCAGCAAGGGACCCATGTCGGAGACGGTGGCGCGCACCGGGTGCCCCTGTTCGGCGAACAGATCCCAGAAGAGGGTCGGGCTGGCGGCAAAGGCGGGGGCTGGGATGCCGAGCTGGGCAAGTCGGGCATCCAGCTTGCTCGACCTGGCACCGGCGGCGCCCAGGCCGCTGAGATCCCCCTTCACATCGGCCAGAAAGACCGGGACTCCCTGGCGGGAGAATCCCTCCGCCAGTACCTGCAGTGTGACTGTTTTACCCGTGCCGGTGGCACCTGTGATGAGACCATGGCGATTGGCCATGGCCGGTAGCAGGGAGAGTGGTTGGCCATTGGCATAGGCCAGTGTCAGTGGTGTGGCCATGGTGGACTCCTTGTCCTGGCAGGTGGTGTGGGGCAGCTAGCTACAAGGAGTGTGGCGGCAGAGCCAAATGATGGCAAGCGGGGGCAGGCAAGGGATAAGGGGAAGCAAGGGGATAGCCCCCTTGTCAGGACAAGCTCTGTCTTGACAAGGGGTTGCCGGGTCAGCGGGGACGGATCAGCTTGCCCAGTTGCAACAACAGTAGCGTCAGCACAGCCCCCAGAATAGCCGTCAGCACCGCCAGCAAGAGGCTGCCGAGCAGGAAAGGGGGCACCAGGGTTGCCGCTTCGTGCTCAAGCCAGTGCAGGGACCAGGTGAGATGGAATGGCTCCGGCGTCTTGTGCAGCACCAGACAACCGGTGCGGTAGGCATAGAGATACATGAAGGGGAGCGTCACCGGGTTGTTGAACCAGACCGCCAGCAGGGCCAGTGGCAGATTCAGACTGAACGCCAGCGCCAGAGCGACGGCGATCAGCGAGTGCATGGGGACCGGGATCCAGCAGGCGAAGATACCGGCCGCCACGGCGCCGCTCAGGGCGCGACAGCCACCTTGCCACAAGGCAGGTGCCAGCAGGCGATCGCCAAACAGCGCGAACCACTTCTGCTGGCGCAGGGTATCGGGGTCGAGTTTGAGACGGGGCAGCTTCATGCACGGGCCTTGCGGCGGCGCCATTGACGAATGATGCTCAAACGCCACATCAGGCGGATCGTGACATAGCCGAGCACAGAACTCAGCATCGCCAGCGCCAGTGACCCCAGCAGCAGGGGCGGTGCCACGGTTTCAAACACAGAGCTCAGCCAGTGCCAGGTAAACTCGATGTCGACATGCTGGGCGGGGTGGCCGAGCAGCAGGCAGCCAACCCGATAGGCGGCATAAAACAGGGGAGGCATGGTAATGGGATTGGTCAGCCAGACCAGGGCGACAGCCAGCGGCAGATTGACCCGGCAGGCGATGGCGCCGCCAGCCGCCAGCAGCATCTGGCAGGGCACGGGGATCCAGGCCATAAAGAGGCCGACCCCGAAGGCGCCAGCGGCGGAACGGCGATTGAGGTGCCAGAGGTTGTTGTCGAGCAACAGGTTACCAAACAGCTGCAAGCGCTTGTTTTCTTTGAGCGTCTTCTGATCCGGCATCCAGCGTTTGATGATTCGTTTGGGCATATTGAAACCTTGCTAAATACTTGCACCATGGATCTGCGCTTGTTGTCGTTTGCCCTGGGGGCAAGCTCCTCGTTACTCTGGCCATGGTTGCCTTCCATCGCATGGGGGGGCGTCATGCTCTGCCTGCTGGTTCCCCTTGCATATTATCGTGCCTGGCGGCTGTTGTTTCTCCTGCTCGGCATCCTCTGGATGCAGGCCAATCTGTCATATCGACTCGCCTGGTTGGATCAACTGGGAGCGCAGGGGAGCCACATCATAACCGCACGGCTGCAAAGTGCAGAGCCTCAGGGTGATAAATTTGTCCGGCTGCTGCTGCGGGTGACCTCCCTCGATGAGCGAGAGGTGACGCCTGAGCCCCTGATCCGGGTCAACGCCTATCAACAGTTGCCAGCCATGCCGGCGGGCAGCTCAGTGACCCTGGTGACGTCGTTGAAACCGGCCCATGGTCTTGCCAACGAGGCGGGGATGGATGGGCGACGTCTGCTGCTTGGCAAGGGGATCACCGCCACCGGCAACCTGCGCCGCGTCATCGAGATAGAGGTTGCTTCCCCGGGATTGCGTGATCGCTGGCTGGCAAAGGCCACCGCCAGTTGGCAGGGATTGGCCCAGGCTCCCTTGCTCGCGGCCCTCACCTTTGGCGAGCGCAGCGGTATCAGCGATGAGCAGTGGGATCTTTTTCGTGGCGGCGGTCTGACCCATATCATCGCCATCTCCGGTCAGCATATCGCATTGGTCGCCGTTCTCGGCTGGTGGCTTGGGCGGCTGTTCGGGCTGAGGGGGGCCATTGTGGTCGCCCTGCTGTTTGCCGCCATTTACAGCTGGCTCGCAGGGTTTGCAGTGGCCACAGAGCGTGCCCTCATCATGGTGCTGGTGTGGAGTCTGTTGCGCTGGAGCAAGCGGGATTGGCCCGCCTATCGGGTCTGGTTGTGGGCGTTTGTGGTGCTTTGCCTGTGGGATCCTTTTGCTCTCTATTCGGCCGGATTCTGGCTCTCGTTTCTGGCGGTCGCCATCTTGCTGCTGGTGGGCTATCTCAATGCCAAGCCGCGGTTGTGGCAGCTCCAGTTATGGTTGTTACTCGGTCTGTTACCCCTGCAACTGGCACTGTTCGAGGGCGTAGCGCCACTGGCCATGATGATCAACCTGCTGGCGTTGCCGCTGTTCTGTATTGTCATTATTCCGCTGGCCTTGCTCGGTGTTCTCTGTTCGCTGCTTTCACCCGCTGTGGGCCATGGGCTCTTCTGGGTGGCAGATCTGGGTCTCGGTTGGGTGACGGGCCTGCTCGGCTGGTTGGCTGCCAGATTCCAGCTCTGGTGGCCACTTCCCGGCTGGTGGGTACCGCTGTGCGCCCTGCTGTTATTGCTCTGGCTCGGTTGGCGCTGGTATCAGGCGTGCTGGATCTGGTTGCCAGGTGGTGTCGCTCTGTTATTGGCTTGTTGGCCTGTTTCCGAAGGGTGGCAGTTGCGTGTGCTGGATGTGGGGCAGGGGTTGGCGGTGCTGATCAGCCGAGGTGAGCGGGCCATCCTCTATGATACCGGCGACAGTTATCCCGGCGGCTACAACATGGCGCAAGCGGTGATCTTGCCTGTGTTGGGTCATCTTGGGATCAAGCAGCTGGACCGGCTCATTATCAGCCATAAAGACAGGGATCATGCCGGTAATCGCCAACTGCTGCTGAAGGCATTGCCGGTGCGGGGGGAGTTATCCTCGTTTGCATTCGAGCCGGCAGTGTTGCTATGCGAGCGTGGCCAGCAGTGGCGCTGGCAAGGGTTGACGTTTGCGGTGCTGTGGCCAGAACGTCCTGGGCATGGCCGCAATAACGACAGTTGTGTGGTGCGCATCAGCGATGGCCAACACAGCGTGCTGCTCAGTGGGGATATAGAGCAACGTGCAGAGCAGCGCCTGGTGTTGCTGGAGGGAGAAGGGCTGGCCAGCACCCTGTTGGTGAGTCCTCATCACGGCAGTCGCACCTCATCCACTGTGCCCTTTGTCGAGGCTGTGGGGGCGGGCTATGTGGTACACAGCGCAGGGTATCTCAATCAGTGGGGTTTTCCTCGCCCCGAAGTGGTTGCCAGGTATGGACAGGCTCGCCAATGGGTGACCGGACAGGATGGCGCCATCCTGATTGAACCCGCGTCTGGCGGGCTCAATATCCGCGCCGAGCGCGACTTGGGGCCCTGGTATCGACGAGGTGGCAGCTGGTGGATGCCCAAGCATTGGCCTGGGCATTAATCCGTCATTTCCCCCTTGGGTTACGGGTATCGAGATGGCGGCGCTTGGTGGATGTTCAAGTTTTGGCTTGGGCATTAATCCGTCATTTCCCCCTTGGGTTGCGGGTATCGAGATGGTGGCGCCTGGTGGATGCCCAAGCATTGGCCTGGGCATTAATCCGTCATTTCCCCCTTGGGTTGCGGGTATCGAGATGGCGGCGCCTGGTGGATGTTCAAGTTTTGGCTTGGGCATTAATCCGTCATTTCCCCCTTGGGTTGCGGGTATCGAGATGGCGGTGCCTGGTGGATGTTCAAGTTTTGGCTTGAGCATTAATCCGTCATTTCCCCCTTGGGTTGCGGGTATCGAGATGGCGGTGCTTGGTGGATGCCCAAGCTTTGGCTAGAATACCCCGTCATTTCCCTTATTAACGGCTATTCATGCAACAAGAAACCTCACAAGACAGCTGGCCTGTCTTCAAGCGTCTGCTCGGTTATGTCCGGGATCGCAAGTTGGGTCTGGTCGGCGGCATCATAGGGATGCTGGGCTATGCCGCCGTGGATACCACCTTCGTCTACTCCATCAAGCCGCTGATCGATCAGGGCCTCAATGGCAATGACAGCAGTGTGCTGAAGTGGATGCCTTTCTTCGTGCTTGGCATCGTTGCACTGCGTGGCTGTGCCACCTTCCTCTCCAACTATTGCATGGCCTGGGTCGGCAACCATGTGGTGATGCGGCTGCAACAGCAGGTGTTCAGTCACCTGATGGCCATGCCCATGAGTTTCTTCGACCGACAGAACACCGGCAACCTGCTGGCCAAGGTGACCTATGATGCGGGTCAGGTCTCCTCTGCTGCCAGCTCCACCCTGGTCTCGCTGGTGCGGGAAGGGGCGACCGTGATCGGTCTGCTCGGTCTGATGTTCTGGCACTCCTGGCAGTTGTCGGTGATCTTCCTGGTGGTAGGCCCGGTCGTCGGGATCCTCATTGGTCTCATCAGCCGGCGTTTTCGCAAGATCAGCCGCCACATACAGCAGGCGGTGGGCGACATCACTACCTCGACCGAGCAGATGCTCAAGGGTCATAAAGAGGTGCTGATGTTTGGCGGTCAGCAGGTGGAAGAGAAACGTTTCTTCCGCGTCAGCAACCATATGCGTCAGCAGACCATGAAGATGGTGGCTGCCGATGCCATCGGCAGCCCCATCGTCCAGATGGTGGCCTCCGTTGCGCTGGCCGTCTTCCTCTACGTGGCCACCATAGACTCGGTCAAGGCGACCCTGACAGCCGGTACTTTCACCGTCATGGTCACCTCCATGATGATGCTGCTCAAGCCGCTCAAAAGCCTGACCGACGTGAACAACCAGTTCCAGCGCGGCATCACCGCCTGTCAGAGCCTGTTTGGTCTGCTCGACTCCACCCCTGAAGAGGACACAGGTACCCGAACCCTGGATCGTGCCCGTGGCGAGATCGAGTTTCGCAATGTCACCTTTACCTACCCGACCAAGGACACCCCTGCGCTGCACAACGTCAGCTTCAAGGTGGAAGCGGGCAAGTCCGTGGCCCTGGTGGGACGCTCCGGCTCCGGCAAGAGCACCATCGCCAGCCTGCTGACCCGTTTTTACGACGTGGAGCAGGGCGAGATCCTGCTGGATGGTGTCAACATTCGCGAGTACCGCCTGAGCGAGCTGCGCAAGCAGTACGCCCTGGTTTCCCAGCATGTGCACCTGTTCAACGACACTGTCGCCAGCAACATCGCCTATGCGGCGGAAGAGCGTTACAGCCGGGAAGAGATCCAGCAGGCGGCACGCATCGCCCATGCCGACGAGTTCGTCAGCAAGATGACCCAGGGTTACGATACCGTGGTCGGCGAGAACGGGGCTTCGCTGTCCGGTGGTCAGCGTCAGCGTATTGCCATCGCCCGCGCTCTGCTGCGCGATGCCCCCGTCTTGCTGCTGGATGAAGCGACCTCGGCACTCGATACCGAGTCCGAGCGTCACATCCAGGCTGCCATCGACGAGCTGTGCAAGGCGCGCACCTCCCTGGTGATCGCCCACCGTCTCTCCACCATAGAGAAGGCGGACGAGATCCTGGTGATCGACGAGGGTCATATCGTCGAGCGCGGCAATCATGAGGCCCTGATGGCCAACCAGGGTACCTATGCCCAGCTGCGCGCCATCCAGTTCGGCAACACTTCCGTGGGTAACAAGGGCTAATGCTGCAGCAACTCTGGTACGGCAAGAGCGGCTGGCGCTGGTTGCTGGCCCCTTTTGCCCTGTTGTTTGCCATTCTTAGCGGCGCGCGCCGCTTCGCCTATCGGCGTGGTTGGTTCAAAGCCTATCGTGCCACTGTCCCTGTGGTGGTGGTGGGCAATATCTCGGTGGGCGGCAACGGCAAGACCCCTGTGGTGATCTGGCTGGTGGAGCAGTTGCAAGCTCGCGGATTCAGGCCAGGAGTGGTGAGCCGTGGTTATGGTGGCAAGGCGCCCCATTACCCCTATCGGCTCGATGCCGCCAGCACGACCGCGCAGGCGGGGGATGAGCCAGTGCTGATCGCCCGGCGCTGTGGTTGCCCCGTGGTGGTCGCCCCCAAGCGAGCCGATGCGGTGCGGCTGCTGGAACAAAGCGGTGAGGTGGATATCATCATCACCGACGACGGCCTGCAGCACTATGGGCTGGCCCGCGACATCGAGCTGGTGGTGGTGGATGGGGTACGCCGCTTTGGCAATGCCTGCCTGCTGCCCATGGGGCCGCTGCGCGAGCCTGTTACCCGGTTGAAGCGGGTCGATGCCATCATCTGCAATGGCGGTGAGCCTGCCAAAGGAGAGTATGCCATGCGCCTGGTGGCCGATGTGCCGCGCCGGGTGCGGGATGATGCCCAGGCCACCGAGCCCTTGCCCCGTGCGGTGGATGCCCTGGCCGGGATAGGTCATCCCCCCCGCTTTTTTGCTACCTTGGCCGAGCTTGGGTATGAGTTGCACCAGCAGGTTGGTTATGGGGACCATCATGCGTTTGACCGCGATGAGCTGGTCGCCCGTTTCGGGCAGCGTCTGCTGCTGATGACAGAAAAAGACGCGGTCAAGTGCCGGACGTTTGCGCTGGATAGCTGGTGGTATCTGCCGGTCAGTGCCGAGTTGCCGGCCTCCTTGCTCGATACCTTGCTGCAAAAACTGCCATCGCTGACAGTGCCGCGTTCAGGTTCCGGATTGTGACGCGACATCATAGGGGCCTGGTTGTATCGCCCACTCGACATGGTTGAAGGGGGGTATTTCGGCCCGGAATCGAATATTGAATAGCTCGACATCATAAGGGCCTGGTTGTCTTGCCCGCTCGACATCGTTGAAGGAGTTTATTTTGGCATTGGACATTAAATTGCTCGACATCATTGCTTGCCCGGTTTGCAAGGGGAAGCTGCATTACAACAAGGCCGTGCACGAGCTGGTCTGCCGATTCGACAAGCTGGCCTATCCGCTGGAAGAAGGGATCCCTGTGCTGCTGGAGAACCGCGCTCGCCAGCTCAATAGCGATGAGATGCCGTCATGAGTTTCGTGGTGGTCATTCCTGCCCGCTACGCCTCGACCCGCTTGCCGGGCAAGCCGCTGGCAGATATCCATGGCAAGCCCATGGTGCAGCACGTGGTGGAAAAAGCCCTGCAATCCGGTGCGGATCGGGTGATCGTCGCCACCGATGACGAGCGGGTGCACAGCGCCCTGGCATCTTTTGCCGAACAAGCCGGTGTCGAGGTGTGCATGACATCGCAGGATCACCAGTCCGGCACCGAGCGACTGGCGGAAGTGTGCCGTCACTACGGCTTCTCTGCCGACACTATCGTGGTCAACGTGCAGGGAGATGAGCCACTCATTCCCCCCGCCATCATTCGTCAGGTGGCCGACAACCTGGCTGCGGCGAGCGCGCCCATGGCGACGCTGTCCGTACCCATTCAGGACGCAGAAGAGGCGTTCAATCCCAATGCGGTCAAGGTCGTGACGGACAAGGAGGGCTATGCCCTCTACTTCAGTCGCGCTTGCATTCCCTGGGACAGGGATCGCTTTGCTGCCAGTGATCGCGCTGCTGGGAGCCACGAGCAGATTGGCGGGCACTATCAGCGTCACATCGGCATCTACGCCTATCGCGCCGGTTTCATCCAGCGTTACGTGGACTGGGCGCCGAGCGTGCTGGAACAGGTCGAAGCCCTGGAGCAACTGCGGGTGCTCTGGTACGGGGAGAAGATCCACGTGGCCCAGGCGCTGCAAGCGCCACCGGTCGGGGTGGATACCCAGGCCGATCTGGACAAGGTGCGGGCGTTGCTGGCGAACTGATGCCAGTACAATCAATGTGGCCCTCTGAACGGTGCCTGCAGGCACCGTTTTTTGTGTTGAATCTTTATATAATTATTTGATTACAAACACCATTTACGAGCACTTTCAAACTTTTCCCGCCCATGGTTTGCCAAATGAACGAGTTTGGTTATGATGCAAGACGCCGTGTTAACCCTAACTGGCGTATAACGAGATAAAAAACGGGGTGTTTGGGTGATTAATGTATTCCTGGTCGATGATCATGAGTTGGTGCGTACAGGGATAAGACGCATTTTGGAAGATGTCCGCGGGATCAAGGTAGTGGGTGAGGCACAGAGCGGGGAAACCGCCGTCACGTTTTGCCGTCAGCACCATCCTGATGTGATCCTGATGGACATGAACATGCCGGGCATCGGCGGCCTGGAGGCGACCCGCAAGATACTGCGGATCCGGCCCGATGTGCGCATCATAGTGCTGACCATTCATTCAGAAAATCCGTTCCCAACCAAGGTGATGCAGGCGGGCGCCGCCGGTTACCTGACCAAGGGAGCCGCGCCGGATGAGATGATCCACGCCATTCGCCTGGTGCATTCAGGCCAGCGTTACATCTCCCCCGAGATCGCCCAGCAGATGGCCCTCAGTCAGTTTGCCTCGGCGGACGAGAATCCCTTCAAGTCCCTCTCCGAGCGCGAGCTGCAGATCATGATGATGATCACCAAGGGACAGAAGGTGACTGACATCTCCGAACAGTTGAACCTGAGCCCCAAGACGGTCAACAGCTACCGCTACCGCCTGTTCAGCAAGCTCGACATCAATGGCGATGTGGAGCTGACCCATCTGGCCATTCGCTATGGCATGCTGGATGCCGACACCCTGTAACCGGCTGTCGTGTGGCAAGCAAAGGCGGCCCGGCCGCCTTTTTGCATTTCGCTGGCCTGGCGCAGTATGCTCTCCCCGTTGATGCTGACTTCTATCGTTTTCGCCCCTTTGTGTTGAGTCGAGTAGCCTGATGACTTTTTCTCCCGAGCCCCTTTTTGACTGCAAAGCCTTTTTGAGTGCCGTGACGCGCCGGATCGACGTCTGTTGCCGGAGCCATCATGACGACTTCTGAACCTCTCTTTGACAGCAAGGCTTTTTTGAGTGCCGTGACCCACCAGAGCGGCGTTTACCGCATGTATGACAGCGGCGGCACCGTCATCTATGTGGGCAAGGCCAAGGATCTGAAAAAGCGGCTCGCCTCCTATTTTCGTACCAATGTCGACAGCATCAAGACCCGTACCCTGGTGCGCCAGATCGCCGACATTCAGGTCATGGTGACCCACACGGAGACAGAGGCGCTGATCCTCGAGCACAACCTCATCAAGCAGTACCAGCCGCGTTACAACGTGCTGCTGCGGGACGACAAATCCTACCCCTGGATCATCATCACGGCGCACCAGCACCCCCGCATCGGCGTGCATCGCGGTGCCCGCAAGATTAAAGGGGAGTACTTCGGTCCTTATCCTTCCGGCGGCGCCGTGCGCGAGAGCCTGCACCTGATGCAGAAAATCTTTCCTGTGCGCCAGTGCGAAGACGCCGTCTATGCCAACCGCACCCGTCCCTGTCTGCTCTATCAACTCAAACGCTGCGCCGGTCCTTGTGTCGCCGGTCTGGTGAGCGAGGCTGAGTATGCCCAGCAGGTGGGGATGGCCAAGCTGTTTCTGGCGGGCAAGAACCAGCAGGTGATAGGCGAGCTGGTGGGCAAGATGGAGTCCGCCAGCGGCGATCTACGCTTCGAAGAAGCGGCCCGCTATCGGGATCAGATCCAGGCGCTGCGCCGGGTAACAGAGCAGCAATCGGTGAGCGGCAACGTGCTGGACGACCTTGACGTCATTGGTGTGGCGTTCGAGCAGGGCGCAGCCTGTATCCATGTGCTCTTCATTCGCCAGGGCAAGGTACTCGGCTCGCGAAGCTACTTCCCCAAAGTCCCGAGTGACACGCCCCTCGACGAGGTGGTGCAATCTTTCCTGTTGCAGTTCTATTTGTCGGGGCAGGGGGGCAGGCAGATCCCGAGCGAGGTGCTGCTGGACGTTGCCCTCGAGGATGAAACCCTGATCGCCGACACCCTGAGCCAGACTGCTGGCTACAAGGTGCGGGTGGTGAGCCGTACCCGTGCCGAGCGGGCTCGCTTCATCAAGCTCGCCTCCATCAATGCCGAGACTGCGCTGCGCTCGCGCCTCGCCCACAAGAGCACCACCACGGCCCGCTTCAGCCAGCTGGAAGAGCTGCTGGAGCTGGAGCGCCCCATCGCCCGCATGGAGTGTTATGACATCTCACACACCATGGGGGAGCGCACCGTGGCCTCTTGCGTAGTGTTCAACCGCGAAGGGCCGCTCAGCTCCGAGTATCGTCGTTTCAACATTGACGGCATCACAGGGGGTGATGACTACGCTGCCATGGAGCAGGTGCTGGAGCGGCGCTTTGGCAAGCTGCAAGAGCCGGACAAGGTGCCAGATGTGCTCTTTATCGACGGCGGCCTGGGTCAGTTGCGCCGCGCCGAGGAGATCCTGGCGCGTCAGCAGGAGTTTCTCGGCGGCAAATACCCGCTGCTGGTGGGCATTGCCAAGGGAGTAACCCGCAAGGCGGGGCTGGAGACCCTGATCATGGGGGAGAGCCACGAAGAGCTGCACTTGCCGGCAGATATGCCCGCTTTGCACCTGATCCAGCATATTCGCGATGAATCCCACCGTTTTGCCATTACCGGCCACAGAGCACGGCGCGCCAAGGCCCGTACTAGCAGTACCCTGGAGGACATTCCGGGGGTCGGGCCCAAACGTCGTCAAGCCCTGCTCAAGTATCTGGGGGGCTTGCAGGAGGTGAAAAAGGCAGGGGTGGACGATCTCGCCAAGGTGCCGGGTATCAGCCAGGAGCTGGCCCAGTCGATCCACGATGCACTGCGTTCGCTCTGAACATAGCTCTCAACCCCGGATCCTGATGCACAAGAGCCGTGACGCAAGGGGGCTGAAAATGCCATAATGGCCCGCATCCTGAGGTTATTGATGGATTAATAGACCAAGGCGGGCGCCTGTCCGGTTGCATCCGTGATCGGCTTGGGGCTACCATGTAGCGGCATACAAGAAGTGGCTGAAAATAATGACAAATATTCCTAACCTGCTGACGTTTTTTCGGATTTTGCTCATCCCCGTCTTCGTCATCCTGTTTTATGTTCCCTACCAGTGGTCCTATCTGGCGGCGGCTGTCGTCTTCATTCTTGCGGCCGCGACCGACTGGTTTGATGGCTATCTCGCCCGCAAGCTGAACCAGTCAACCGCCTTCGGTGCCTTCCTCGATCCGGTCGCTGACAAGATCATGGTGGCAGCGGCCCTGGTGGTCATAGTCGAACACTACAACACCATCTGGGTCACCATCCCCGCCATGACCATGATTGGTCGCGAGATCATCATCTCCGCCCTGCGTGAATGGATGGCCGAACTTGGCAAGCGTTCCGCGGTTGCAGTCAGCTGGATTGGCAAGTGGAAGACCATGATCCAGATGGTGTCGCTCACCGGCCTTATCTGGCAATACGACATCTGGATGGTGTGGCTCGCTTACGTGTTGCTGTATGTGGCGACCGTGCTCACTTTCTGGTCCATGTTCCAGTACATGAAAGCGGCCTGGGGCGATCTGACCTACCACTCCCGCTTCTAGTTTCTGCCTTGGCAGAAAACGGCGTTTCCTTGTCGTTGGGGCAGGGAAACACTCATGAGTGGTAAAAGTGCAGGAAAAGGGTAAAAAACACCCGAACGATCAGGGTATTAAATATTTTTGGTTGACTGAGCGAGGAACATCGCTAGAATGCGTCCTCGTAGTCAGGCAGTCAGCCAGACCAATGCGGGAATAGCTCAGTTGGTAGAGCACGACCTTGCCAAGGTCGGGGTCGCGAGTTCGAGTCTCGTTTCCCGCTCCAAATTCAGACAACAGAGAGCCAACTCTCTTTTGCATGGCGCGTTAGCAAAGCGGTTATGCAGCGGATTGCAAATCCGTTTAGTCCGGTTCGACTCCGGAACGTGCCTCCATATTGACAAGCCCGCCACGCGGACTTGATACCGATTGCGGTGCCCGAGTGGTGAAATCGGTAGACACAAGGGATTTAAAATCCCTCGACGTTCGCGTCGTGCCGGTTCGATTCCGGCCTCGGGCACCATTAAAATCAAAGACTTACGAAGGCCACTAGCAATAGTGGCCTTTTTGTTTTCGGCCAAGTGGCGACAGAGTGGCGACAGAGAATGTCAGCGGTTGTCGTTATTTTTCTTGAGGTGTACTATGTACACCATTAGATTGATTGGCTAGAGTGAGTGATGGGTGAGTAACGCCATTGAGTTTATTGAGACATCGATCTTTACCAAGCAGATAAAAGCACTCGCAACAGATGATGAGCTCAGAGCACTACAAACAGAATTGATGATTGATTGGCTAGAGTGAGTGATGGGTGAGTAACGCCATTGAGTTTATTGAGACATCGATCTTTACCAAGCAGATAAAAGCACTCGCAACAGATGATGAGCTCAGAGCACTACAAACAGAATTGATTGCCCAGCCGGAAAAGGGCGATTTGATCCAAGGCACGGGGGGTCTGCGAAAAATTCGCATGGCAACTGGCCAGCAGGGGAAGAGTGGCAGCGCGAGAGTTATCTACTTTCTAGCGACAGCTGAGATGATTTACTTAGTGCTTGCCTATGCCAAGAGTGAGAAAGAAAGCCTAACATCGGCAGAAAAGGCCGAGTTAAAGCGCTTGACCACGTTACTAAAAGGCGAGGTTTAACATGAACATGTTTGACGAATTGAAGGCTTCCCTTGAGGAGGCTGTTGAAATTAAGCAGGGCCTTCTTGAGCCTGCCGTGCGGACTCGCTATGAAGTGGCGGACGTAAAGGCTATTCGCCTCGCACTTAATGTTTCTCAGCAAGAGTTTGCCCAGGCTCTTGGGACGAGTGTTGATACGGTCAAAAGTTGGGAGACCCGACGCCGCAACCCGACGGGATTGGCAGCGAAGGTCTTGACGCTTATGCAAGAAAAGCCAGATCTCTACAGTGAGCTAGCTGCTCACTAATGTGGATTGAGACGATAGAGCGAGAAGAGGCCCCATAATGTGGGCCTCTTCTGCTTTTGGGTGCGGAGAACGCCAAGATGAAGCTCATTTGCTATGACTGCTTCGGTTAACCATCACAACTCANGCATTGGCGCAGGGTCAGCGCTATGGTGGCCCTTGGCCGTGGTGAGATCTGGCGGCATTCAATGAGCAGGCGCTGGTACCCACGCAGGCGCGCACTGGCGCCCCGCAGGTCTTCCCACCAAGCACCCATGCTCATTGCCATTTCAGACATCAGGCGGTAGTTCATTTGATGGTTTCTCCCAGGCCATGCATGGGCGATACATCGGCCCACCAGTTCGCGATGGTGGTGGCCAGCGTGGCTTCACCACTGCCCAGCGCCAGCCAGTACAAGGCTCGGATCGCACCCAGTGCCAGCAGCTCCGCCACCTCGCCGTTCTCTGGGGCGATGAGGTATTCCCCCATCGCCGCTTGCCAGTGTTTGGTCAGCTGGCTGACCGGTGCGGGTGGCTGCATATGGGCGGGGCCTGCTTCACCGCAGCCCGCGTCATCAGCAGGGGCCTCCAGTTCAAACAGGTCTGCTGTCATGCCTCGTCCCCCATCACGGAATCGTCATCCAGCAGATCCTCTTGCTTGCTGGTCACGATCAATTGCACCTGGATGTATTGGTCGCCCGAGTAGAGATCCCCCAGTGCGATACGGTTCTCCTGTTCGCCGCTGGCCAACAGCTCGGTCAGCAGCGGTAACACGGCTAGTTCAGCCCGTTGGGCGATATGAATGGCGTCAATGCTCATACCGGGTTCCTCCGGTTCATGATGAAGAACAGCAAATGCCACCGCTGCTGTAGCTTGGCGTGCATGTTTAGATGCTTGCCTTCACTACCACTTTTTTGAATCGCAGCTTTTTCTGCCAGGCGTAGTGGAAGATCAGCGATATCATCCAAAGCCTCTTGCTCGGATATGGGATGGAAGATCTTGGTCATGCCTTCACCTCTGGCGTTGCGGTGCCGGTCAGCAGCCAGTCGAGGTGCTGTTTCAGGTCGGGATGGTTGGCAATGAGCAGGAACAGGCCACCGCCAATTTCGCGATAGCCCAGCTCGTAGTTCTTGAGCGTGGTCGGGGGAATATCCAGCAGCGCGGCAAACTTGGGGCGGCTTAGCTTCAACTGTTCCCGCAACTGGCGCAGGCGCTTGGCGGCATGATGGTTCAACAGATTGATTTGGGTCGGTTGTGCATTCATGGTCAGGCTCCTTGTTGAGCAGTACAGGGGTTGATGCGGTGAAACAGAGAGGCCCAAGCCAGGGCTGTGGAGCGCTCGATAAGTGCCACGCCGTCCGGGTGTTGGCGAAGGCGGGCGCCATACCGGCCCGTCAGCTTGCGTTGCTGGATGCGAAGGTTGCGCAGGGCGCAGGGGATCGCTAAAGTTGTCATGTCGACTTCCTGTGGAGGTTGTTGATAAGGGCCCGCTTGGAGTTACAGCTCCGTAATGCGGGCTTTTTTATTGCCCGATGGGTCGCGGGCCTTGTCTGCACATCTCGATGCCAGCCGCAACGGCGCGCTTTTGGCGTAGCCTGGCTGCTCGCTCTTTCTTCTCTCTCTCGATATCGCTGATAGGTTTGGTTACCAGTGCCGGGTGCCAGACTTTGCGGTCACAGCCGCCGCGAAACGCTTTCTGATACTCCAGCGCGATCACAGCCAGCCTGATCGCCTCACGCTGTGCATGGGGCAGGGCCGATAGGGTAGCGGTCATCAGTTCGTTCCGTGATTGGCGGGCGATGGCGCAAATCGCGGCCTTCTTGGCTGAACTGAGCGCCAGCCAGTCGGTATCCAGACTGGAGCGATACTGGCCGAGAATTTCACGCAGGTTTAAGAAACCAGCAGTGTTAATGGCGGCCTGCTGGTTTGGTGTCAGGCCGGCGAGGTTGCGTTCGTCGTGGTTAATTTGTTGCTGTTGCATGGGTTACCCCTTACATGGTCGCGGCTTGCATCAGGATGTCTGATGCACAGGCCAGGGCTGGTATCGCTTGAAAGCGTTGTTCGACGTCATGGATCAAGATGGCCAGTGAGCCCATGGCCGAGGTGGCCACGCTCACCAGGGTGTTGCGTTCAGAACGGGTGATCCGGCCGCGTTCGGTCAACTCCAGTGCTCGCTGGCCAATGCTGGCGATCTTGGCGTTCAGGTCGATCGCCTGATGGGGCAGGGAAGGGGCGCGTTCTGCCTTGGGGATTGCCACTGCTGTGAGGCCACACTCCATCAGCACGCCGTCGAACAGTGTTTCGTCCCCCTCGGTAGCGTGGTAGATGGCCACCAGATCCCGGGCAGTCAGCTGATGGGGTTGCTCGGGGTTGAGCTTGTTGCGCAGTATCTGCTCACCGAGACCTGCTGCACGGGCAACCTCGGCCAATGAATGGCTGGCGGCAAAACGCGAGCAGGCGGAATTGAAGTGCTGTAGAAAATCCGGCTGTTTGGCGGTGCATTGTTCAAACATGGCCCTAAGCCTCCTGTTTGCGCGACACTCTGGGAGTGCGCACAGGCTTGGCGGCAGGCACAGTGCCCTGCTGATTCATGGCCTGCTGTGTGTAGAGCACTAGGTTGATCAGCACTTTTTCAGCACGCCCCTGTTTGGGCATGATGGGGATACGACCGGCTCGCACGTAGTTCTCCACCGTGCGCTGGGTCAGGCCGGTACGCTCAGAGAAGCTTTCGACTGTACAAACCGGGGTATCGATATGAATGGGGGCTATGATCATGGTATTGCCTCCTGCGGCTAAGTTACGCGCGGCCTTGCGCGGCTTGGGACTGATCGGCTTTCAACTTGCCGCCAGTCAGCACTTCGATCTGGTAGGCACGGCCTTTTGGGATGGTGTCTCCCCAGCGAGATACAGCGGGCTCTGAAATGTTCAGATTTCTGGCCAGCTCTGCAGCGCTTCCGAAGTAACTGATTGCATCTTCTTTTTTCATAACCGTCCTTTTTTTCGACCTTAAGTTAGGATTGTTTGAAGGCTAACTTAACTTCGGTAAAGGATCAACCTTTTGTTCGGATTGCCGAGGTTAAGCTAGAGCGATGACAATTAGTGATCGCATTTTCAGTAGACGAACGGCTCTGAATCTTTCGAAGACGGCACTTGCTAAAGCTATTGGTGTGAGTGATGTTTCGGTGGGGAAATGGGAGTCCGGTTTAAACCAGCCAAAAGGCCGCTATCTCAATGACTTAGCGGCAGCGCTGGGGGTGACGGTTGACTGGCTTTTGGCTGGTAGCGGTGATGGACCAGAGCAGCCTATACCTGGTTATCACAACGTCGAACCGGCAGTAATACCGCAGGGCAAGCGGATCCCCGTGATCAGCTATGTCCAGGCGGGCAACTGGCGCGAGATGTGTGAGCAAGCCACTACCTTTGATGGCAATGTTGAGTATGTGACGGCCAGCGTCGACATTGGGCCCTGTGGTTTTGGCCTCTGGATGCGTGGCGATTCCATGTTGCCGCAGTTCAAAGAAGGGGATTTGATTATCGTTGATCCCGATGAAGTCCCCCAACCAGGGGATTACGTTGTGGCGAGGAACGGCAACAATGAAGCTACCTTCAAGAAGTATCGGCCCCGCGGTGTCGACGAGAACGGGCAAGAGGTGTTTGAACTTGTCCCCCTCAACGATGATTACCCCTCCATGCACTCCGATAGGCAGCACATCCAGATCATCGGCGTGATGGTAGAACACAGATCATATAGAAAAAGACAAACAGGGCGCTAATACGCACTGTTCTCCCTAGTCACGCCTTTGCTGGAGGTACTATTAGAGAGGACGAGCGACAGCTGGAATTTTAATATTACGGTTGTGATCCTATTGAGTCTTTGTGTATGATTACGCTATCCCTAAATGGGTATGAAGTTGCTCTTTAGCAACTCTTACTATCTGTGGTGATACGTAGAAGATTGACTCAAGAAGGAGTATTAAAATGGCTTGTTCGTGTTGTGGTCAGCAGTTGAATGTTGGGATGATTTACAAGCGTGATGCGGCCGGTCAAGAGTACAAATCTTGCCCGCGCTGCTCAGATACGAATGGAAATGAGCATGTGTTTCATCCATATCCCGCTGCGTTTGGTTTTGCTGAGGCTAGAGTGAACCCTAGAAATCCTCATGGTGATCAGAGTTACTGTGTTGACTGCCGAAACTTGGGCAAAGGTAAGCCATCAATTGTACACTTGGCAGGATATGTCTGTAGCAGTCTTAAGTAGGTAAAATGCAATTATTTTGTGATGATGCTGTAAATTGGTTGTCAACGCTCGCACCTGCGAGCGTTGATCTTATTATCACCGACCCCCCGTATGAGTCTCTTGAAAAACACCGAAAAATCGGTACTACAACTCGACTTAAAGTTAGTGATGGTTCGAGTAATCAGTGGTTTGAGATATTTCCGAATGAGCGTTTTGAAAGTCTGTTAACAGAGATACATAGGGTTTTAAAGAAAAATTCACATTTCTATTTATTTTGCGATCAAGAGACAATGTTCTATGTAAAACCAATAGCTGAAAAAATAGGTTTCAAATTTTGGAAACCTATAGTTTGGAATAAAATGGCTATTGGTATGGGATATCATTATCGGGCTAAATATGAGTTTGTTCTTTTTTTCGAAAAAGGGAAAAGAAAGTTAAATAATCTCGGCATTGCTGATGTTCTAGAGTGCAAGCGAGTTTATCGAGGATATCCAACAGAAAAACCGGTTTCTTTATTAGAAACGTTAATAACTCAGAGCTCCAGTGAAGGTGATATGGTCATAGATCCATTTTTTGGATCCGGTTCTACATTAGTAGCTGCTAAGAATCTAAATCGCAAAGCTATGGGGTGTGATATATCTAATGCAGCTCATGATTATTTGAAACAAAGGCTAGTTGCGGCAATCTTACCCGAAGAAAAAATAGAAGACCTATGCGTTTAAATGCGGCAAATATATTGCTGTTTTGACCGCTTACTGTTCCAACTATGTATATATATCCCCATAGTAAATACTCCCAATCATCACAAATGACTGTATACAATAACAGTCATTTGTTGGAGGGACTATGGCAGTAAGAAAACAGGTATCTGGTAAGTGGCTGGCCGAGATTTATCCAGAAGGGCGGCCGAGCAAGGTGAACCCCAACGCGCCGCGTGTGCGGAAGCAGTTTGCTACCAAAGGTGAGGCGCTGGCGTTCGAGCGTTTTGTGCTGGATCCGGACAAGGGCAAGCCCTGGCTGGAAGGGCAGGGGGAACCGACCGACGGCCGGCACCTATCCGATCTGGTCGATCTCTGGTTTGGTCGCCATGGCCAGAGCCTGCGTGATGGTGAGGCACGCAGGTCCAAGCTGCTGACCGTGTGCCATTCCCTAGGAGATCCGCTGGCTGTGAACTTCACCGCTCGCGATTTTGCCGCCTACCGTGAAGCTCGCCTTTCAGGCGATATTACCGACCGGCGCGCCATCAACCAGGAGAAGCAGGGCGTCACACCCAATACGGTGAACCGCGAGCATGCGTACCTGCGAGCGGTATTCAACGAGCTGAAAAGGCTAGGGGAGTGGCAGGGGGAAAACCCCCTCGATGGTCTGCGGGCCTACAAGGTGGCCGAGGCCGAACTCGCCTTTCTCTATCCTGACGAACTCAAACGTCTGCTGGCCGCCTGCGCCGAGAGTCCAAACCCCGATCTGCTGTTGGTGGTAAAACTCTGCCTGGCCACCGGCGCTCGATGGTCTGAGGTGGAAGAATTAACCCAGTCTCAGGTATCCCCCAACCGCATCACCTTCACTCGTACCAAGAGCAAGAAAAGCCGCAGCGTGCCCATCAGCCCCGAGCTCTATGCCCAGTTGCCGAGAAAGCGTGGCCGCCTGTTTGGTGACTGCTACCGGGCCTTCGAGATGGTGGTCGAACGGGCAGGGCTGGAGCTGCCCCCTGGGCAGAATACCCACGTTCTGCGTCACACCTTCGCCAGCCACTTCATGATGAACGGCGGCAACATCCTGGTGTTGCAGAAAATCCTCGGCCACTCCACCATCACTATGACCATGCGATACGCACATTTTGCTCCCGATCATCTGGAAGATGCGGTTAGGTTGAACCCGCTTGCCGTCTGTGGTTTAAATTGAAGCCACCTCGGCCATCGGATGGTTTGAATGGATCAGCCAGTATCAGACATTGACCTGTGCGAAGCGTTGTCCGATCTCTTTGTCGATAACGAGGTCGACTTCGAGTACATCGCTCGGGTGGCGCGGGCCTTTCCCATTACCCATGTGGAGAAAGCTTTGTTCGAATGGGTTGCTCCGGTCTGTTACACCAACACCCTGACCCCGGTGCCACCGATCTGGACCGGCTTTGAACGTGATTCGCTTTGGACGGAAATTCAGGGCTTGCGGTCAAAGGAGGCCAAAGCCGGTTTTGCCAGGAAACTAAGCATCGCACTCAGGCAGTTTTATCTGAGGCGGCAGTTTGCCGATGAGTGGCGCAGGTTGTCGGCGCTGCTGGCCGAGAAGGAATAAAAGTGGCGACAGAGTGGCGACAAAATTTTAAATGGGTGGTCATTTTTGGCCGTTATTGGTTTGCTAACCCATTGATTTTTATGTAAGTGCTTGTTTTTTCATAGGGTTGAATCAGATTTAAAATCCCTCGACGTTCGCGTCGTGCCGGTTCGATTCCGGCCTCGGGCACCATTAAAATCAAAGACTTACGAAGGCCGCTAGCAATAGTGGCCTTTTTGTTTTCGGCCAAGTGGCGACAGAGAATGCCAGCGGTTGTCGTTATTTTTCTTGAGGTGTACTATGTACGCCATTGGATTGATTGGCTAGAGTGAGTGATGGGTGAGTAACGCCATTGAGTTTATTGAGACATCGATCTTTACCAAGCAGATAAAAGCACTCGCAACAGATGATGAGCTCAGAGCACTACAAACAGAATTGATCTAATGTGGATTGAGACGATAGAGCGAGAAGAGGCCCCATAATGTGGGCCTCTTCTGCTTTTGGGTGCGGAGAACGCCAAGATGAAGCTCATTTGCTATGACTGCTTCGGTTAACCATCACAACTCATGGTTTTTCAAAATTTCAGTTATCAGATCAGCCCTCATCACACCTAACCAGTTGAAACAAAACGCCTTCTCGTTATTTCTCCGTAGCAAACGAGATCCTTCCCGATCATTCAAATCCCCACGAAAAGTACGACCCTCCCAATATATTCAATAGGTTACGTTTTCAGCTCGGCTATCCAGAGCCCCTCAAAACTGTAAAAAACCGCAAAAAGGATCCTTCTTTGCAGATCCTAACCTCGCCTCAGATCCTTTATCTGGCGCGGTCTGGGACTATGGTTTTGCGGTAATCCACTTTTGCAAAAATTTTTATTGATGAGGCGCGCAGGCGGGAGCGGAAGAGCGCGGATTCCGTGACGCAGACGCGGCGGTGGGCGTCGCTGCCGTGTGCTGGGAGGCTGTGAGCGTGCGCAGGCTTCACGTATGATGCGATGGCTGCCTTTTCATGCGGCGCTATTCCCTGGCCATGATCAGGCACCGTCAGGCAGATAGAAGAAGGCCCCACATTGTGGGGCCTTCTTGACGTTAAGACGCTTGGGTCGATTACAGAGACTGCAGTGCAATGGTTGCACTCTGGGAGTTCTGCTGGCTGTCTGCATCCATCCAAACCCACTGCGAGCCATCGCCCTGCAGGTTCTCGGTAATGCTTTGGATCTGGGAGGTCGTGATGGTAATTGCCCCGGTCTCACTGGCCGTCGGCCCCATCTTGGTGATCTGACCTTTGAGCAGACCATTGGAGGTCTCGTTGACGACAAACACGGTCGCCTTGTCTTGCCGGAACTGGCATGAAATGAACTGGGTGATGGTACTGGCGATCGTCAGGTTCATCCATTTTGACGGAGGCACTGCATAGTACCGAGTGTATTTGTTGAACGGCACAGGATCACCGTTGGCTTGCAACGGCTGGTTGTTCAGACCGGCAGTATTGGTCGGCATGCTGACACTGCCCAGCCAGAGGTCAACTTGGGCGATGCCGCTGTTGCTGGGCAGTGAGACGGAAATGGTTTGAGTGTCAGTGCCAGACACAAAGCCCATTGATGCCAGGCCTGCGTTGGCCGTCGTACCCGGTACTGTGATTTGGCAGGGAGGTTGGCTGTTACTCCAGACAACGTTAACCGCAGCGTTGTTGTCATTTTGGGCCGAGTTGTAGATGAAGATCCCATACAGCTGGTCGGGACGCAGCACAGTACAGGTTGCAGTGTCGCCGGCTTTGAGGGTGATGCGTTGTCCGCCGTTCCAGTTGAGCTGGGATGCTGCAATAGCGATGCTTTCCATGGTATTTCCTTTTCCTTGATGAAATGTAAGGGATACCGCGTAGCTACATATCTACTTCTGCTCCACGTGAAATGGAGCCTAGCAATGAGATTCGAATGGATCAAGTGACAATAATTCTTTTTTGATTAAATTATCATTACAGGCGGTGCTGGCTTGAGACGGAATGCACATCGTTGTTGGTGGTGGGCTCTAAAAAGAACACAAATTCAATTGGATAAGCTTTCCAAGATAGATACTTGCTCATGAAAATCAGGAAGCTGGGGTGGCAACACAAAAGACTCCCATTGTAAAAGCACTCTAGCGGGAAGGAGCCGGTCCCATACCAGACCGATCCTGTAGAGCTTCGGGAAAAGGGGATCTGGTGCACAGCGAACTACCTTTGCATGCATCAAATAGTCCTGAGGTGATGGAATAATCAGCCTGTCTCCAGGCTTGAGTTGTGCCTTGCCCATCAGCCCCACGCCACGGATATTGACGTCGCGAAGATTCATCCTTAGCGCAGGTCTGAATGCGTCAAACCAGATGTTGTCTAGATGGCACTGGACAACATAACCCCCACCAGAAAGAACAAAACGGACGTAACGTCGAGAGTCATAGCCAAGAGGAATGACATCATCAACTGGCCTTGCTATTTGCCCCCTATCTCTCATTGTTTAATTCCCAAATGACGACATACATATGGTCAATGATAGATGTGACATTTTAAATGCCAATTATATATTTTGGTTATAAGAAAATAGATTCTCACTTAACGCATTGATTGTTAAATCTTATTTTTTGGATCAATATCCCTAAATTGGTAATGCTTTAGTATGAGGTTATCACTCAGTAATGAGGTCTGGCTGCGTTGTCTACCTGCAGCAGGGCAAGCCGAACCGAGCAGGAGATGAAAGAAAAGATTACCAACAGCAAGGGCGGGCTGGATGCCATGATCCGCGCCCTTGCGCTGGAAGCCGGCCCTCATGGCATCCGCATCAATAACGTCAATCCCGGCATCATCAACACGCCGATGGCACAACGGATGGGGGCGAATGAAGAGACGCTCAAGCCTTTTGTGAGACTGACACCGGCCGGGCGTATCGGTGGGGCTGATGATGTTGGCGACGAGGTTGCCTGGCTGTGTAGCGACGAAGCCCGATTCATCACAGGCCAGAGTCTGCTGGTCGATGGCGGTTTCACCATTGCCGGATTGCGTTAAGCCAGGATGCGTGCTGGCCTGATGCGCTCGACCTTGATCCGTTGTGAGCCTGTGTCCGTGCTGTGATCCTGCGCCTGACTGAGCATGATGGCGATGACCCATGCAAAAAGCCCCTCGCGGGGCTTTTTCAGCGGATTGCCATTTCTCGAACGGCTACTTCTTGAGGTGTTTTCGGATGGCCTTGCCCGAGGTGCCGACGGCTTTCACCGCTCTTTTCAGCTGTACTTCGGTGCACTCGAAGGTCTTGATCCACAGCTTCATCTCATAGGGGTCGTTGACGTTGATGCTCTTGGCGTCAAGGGGATGGGCTAGGGTGTTGTTGTCAGGCATACGAACCTCAACTGATGGAAATGGCTGGCGAGAAAGAAGTTTCTGCCTGGTCGCCATCATCCCCCATATACCCATGCCGCATGGTGACGAGCTTCACACAACCCTGTACCCGTTCAAGATAAGGGTGGGGACGGGTCAGCTGCGGATCTTGTTGAACACAAACAGCACTATCAGTGCCCCCATGGTCGCGATGGCGATGCTGGAGAGGTTGAAACCTGTCACTGAGCCCAGGCCCAGCAGGGTACCGACATAGCCGCCCACCATGGCGCCGATGATCCCCAGCAGTACCGTCATGAAAAAGCCGCCGCCATCACGGCCCGGCATGATCCATTTCGCCAGAATACCCACCAACAGCCCCAACACGATCCAGGTGATAAATCCCATGGCCAACTCCTCGTTATCTATGTGAGCTCACATTATAGGGGAGGGGGCGACGGTGCGAAGGGCTGGCGATGGTCGGCTGGTCACAGATTGTCGGACTCATGGGCCCCGGCAGGATTGAGCGATGGCAAGGCGCGCTGCTCCAGCCGCTGCTCGCCCGGGCGGCATACCAGCACGGATCCCTGCTCGAACCAGTCTCCCAGCACGATACGGCGGGCAGGTTGACCGTCGAGCGTGAAGTCGTGAATGGCGGGTCTGTGGGTGTGACCATGGATAAGCAGCTGGCAGCCGTGCTGGCGCAGCAGTGCGTCCACCGCCGCTGGCGTCACATCCATGATGGTCTGGCTCTTCTGCACGTTTTCCATCTGGCTTTGGCCACGCATCTTGCAGGCTATGGCGAGGCGGCGAGTGAGGGGCAGGCGCAAGAAGAGCCAGCGCAGCCATTTGAGCTGGGTGATGCGGCGAAGTTTCTGATAGCCCAGATCCAGGGTGCAGAGCAGATCGCCGTGGCTCAGCAGCACCCGCTCCCCATAGAGGTCGATCACGCAAGGATCAGCCAGCAGTGTCATGCCTGATCGCTTGGCAAACTGCCGGCCCAGCAGAAAGTCGCGGTTGCCGTGGATAAAGTAGATGGGTACGCCGCGCTGGCGCAGAGCCGCAAAGGCATCGGCGATGGCGTGATGGAGCGGATTGGGGTCATCGTCGCCAATCCAGAATTCAAACAGATCCCCCAGCACATAGAGGGCATCGGCACCGGGGGCGTCGCGCTCCAGAAAGCGCACCAGGGCGGCCGTCATGTCGGGCCGATCGCTGCACAGGTGAATGTCACTGATAAAGAGGGTGCTCATGATGGTGTGCAAGGGGCCCTGATAACTGGGTGGCTGGAAAAAGTGGCTGGCTGGGCAGAGGGTGCCTGTGCCTGAGGCCGCCAGTCAAGCTGGTCAAGGTCGCGCCCCTCCAGCGTCAACAGCGCCTGATAAGGGTCACCGGGCAACTTCAGCAGGCGGCAGATGGCCGCTTCCCCTTTCAGCCCTTGTTGCAGGCGCAAGGTACGCAGTGTCTGGTAAAAGTCGTGGCCAAAGTGCTCTATCAAGGCGGCCATCAGGCTGAGGTGGCGCCAGCCGTTGAGGGTATCGACCCGTGCCGGGGTGACATAGAGCTCGATGGGCCAGGGGTTGCCCTCGCCATCGATCAAGGTCTGCTCCAGCAGCCAGATGTCGCTGCCAAGGGCGCGGCTCTGCCACTGACGTTGGGCAAACAGGTCGGCAAGGGCGGCGGGATCGCTGTGCTGGCAGAGGATGTCGAGATCGCTGCCTGGCCGGTCGAGCCCGATGGCCAGGGTGCTCACCAGCGCCACATCCAGACACAGGCTCTGCAACTCACCCCACAGGGGCGTGTCGTTCAGCAGGGCATGGGCCGCGCGCTGGCGAGGATTGCCCAGGGCCAGATAGTCGAGGCGGCGCCAGTTCGGGCCGGCGGTCAAGCGCGCAGATGGAAAAACTGCGGCCGGGGCCGCAGTCAGTTCATCTCGCAGAAGGCAGAGATCAGTCTGCAAGGGTCACCTTGGTGATCACCACGTCTTCTACCGGTACATCCTGATGCATGCGGCCGGAGTTGCCGGTCTTGACGGCTTTGATCTTGTTGACCACGTCCATGCCGGCGGTCACTTCACCAAATACGCAGTAGCCGAAGCCCTGGGTGGTGGCGGATTTGAAATCGAGGAAGTCGTTGTTGCTCACGTTGATGAAGAACTGGGCACTGGCAGAGTGCGGCTCCATGGTACGGGCCATGGCGACGGTGCCGACCTTGTTGGACAGGCCGTTGGCCGCTTCGTTCTTGATGGGGGCGCGAGTCTCTTTCTCTTCAAAACCGGGGGCATAGCCGCCGCCCTGGATCATGAAGCCGTCGATGACGCGGTGGAAAATGGTGTTGTCGTAGTGACCGTCACGGCAGTATTGCAGGAAGTTGGCCACGGTTTCCGGGGCTTTTTCGGCGTTCAGGGTGAGGGTGATGTCGCCGTGGTTGGTGTGCAGAGTAACCATGATATGTCCTTTCAAATGTGGCGCGGGCGCGAAGGTGGCTCGCGGCTATGGCATAAAGTGGTGGCAATTCTAGCCCATCAAGGGGCTGCGGCATAGATGGCACGCAGGATTCGGCCTGTTTTCTGCCTCGTTTTCTCCACCGGATGCGGGTAGAATGGCAGGCCATTTTACTCACAGGCAGTGGTCATAAGATGCTGAAGATATACAACACACTCACTCGTCAAAAAGAAGAATTCAAACCTATCCACCCGGGCAAGGTGGGCATGTATGTGTGTGGCGTCACTATCTACGATCACTGTCATATCGGCCACGGTCGCACCTTCGTCGCCTTCGACGTGGTGGCCCGTTACCTGCGTTACTGCGGTTATCAGCTCAACTATGTGCGCAACGTCACCGACGTGGATGACAAGATCATCAAGCGCGCCGCCGAGACCGGCGTCACCTGCGACGATCTGACCGAGCGCCTGATCGGCGACATGCACCAGGATTTTGATGCCCTCGGCATGGTGCGCCCGGACGTCGAGCCCCGCGCCACCCAGCACATCAGTGAAATCATCGAGCTGGTAGAGAGCCTGATTGCGCAGGATCACGCCTACGTGGCCGACAACGGCGATGTCATGTTCATCGTCGACTCCTACGCCGACTACGGCAAGCTCTCGGGCCAGGATCTGGAGCAGCTGCAAGCCGGTGCCCGGGTCGGCGTGGTGGATGCCAAGCGCAACCCGCTCGACTTCGTGCTGTGGAAGATGTCCAAGCCCGGCGAACCGACCTGGGAAAGCCCCTGGGGCCCGGGCCGTCCTGGCTGGCACATAGAGTGCTCCGCCATGAACTCCAAGCACCTTGGCAACCACTTCGACATCCACGGCGGCGGTTCGGATCTGCAGTTCCCGCACCACGAGAACGAAATTGCCCAGTCCTGCTGCGCCCACGGTGGCGACTACGTCAACACCTGGATGCACAGCGGCATGGTGATGGTGGATAAAGAGAAGATGTCCAAATCCCTTGGCAACTTTTTCACCATCCGCGATGTGCTGGCCCACTACGACGCCGAGAGCGTGCGTTACTTCCTGATGTCCGGTCACTACCGCAGCCAGCTCAACTACTCGGAAGATAACTTGAAGCAAGCCCGCGCCGCCCTGGAGCGCATGTACACCGCCCTGCGCGATCTGCCGGTGGCTGCTGCTGCCGGTGGTGACGAGCAGGTTGCCCGCTTCAAGGAAGCGATGGACGACGACTTCAACACCCCGGAAGCCTACTCCGCCCTGTTCGATCTGGTGCGCGAGATCAACCGCCAGAAAGCGGAAGACATGGCCGTGGCCGCAGGCCTGGGTGCCCGTCTGCGCGAACTGGGCGCCGTGCTCGGTATACTGCAACAGGACCCGGACGCCTTCCTCAAGGGCAATGACGCCGATGACGAAGTGGCCGAGATCGAGCAACTGATCGCCCAGCGCAATCAGGCCCGCGCCGACAAGAACTGGGCCGCCGCCGACGCCGCCCGCAACCGGCTCACCGAGATGGGGATCGTGCTGGAAGACAGCGCCGGCAAGACCAGCTGGCGCCGTGCCTAAGGCCGGTTGCCCTGTTGGTGCCAACAGCTTGACCCAATAAAAAACCGCAGCCCTCTTGGGCTGCGGTTTTTGTTTTGGCGAGGGCTTTGCCCTCGAAGGGGTTTCGCCGCCGCTGTGCGGCTTGGCGAGTGACTTTTGAAAGACCAAAAGTCACCAAAAGTCTTCTCCCCCGGCAAACCGCCCGCTTCGCGGGTTCCCTCGTCTCGTCCAACGGGTTGGACGGAGCGCCGCAGACGGCACATCCCTGTGCCGGCTGCGGCTGCGCCATCATCCATGATGGCGCTCCTGACCCGTTGAACTCGACTCGGCGGTTTGCAGGGGGAACCAATACCGTGTCCGCCCGTGGCTTGAGCTTGCATGTTGACTGCCTTTTCCGCTGAAAGGGGAAGGAGTGCAAGGGGGGGGGAAATAGGGTTTTAGCTGGGGGGAGCATGTGTAACTATTGGCCATTTAAAGCATAGCTGCATGGATGAAATATCTATCGACCCGATTCAAAGATACTATTGAATGATATTTTTCATTAATAGCTTCACTCAGTTCCTCCACTGAAGATTCATTAACATTTATCAATTCCTTTCTTATTTTTTCAAGTGTTTGGTGGGGGATGCCCATTTCATGTATAGCTGCATAACCTGCCGTTAATTTTTGAAATTCCATATCATTAATCAACGGGCCATAATCAAATTTCAAACCGGTTTTTTCTTTAAAGTTCAAGTGAAAAAGAATATCTGAAAAAAGTGATAAAAAATTAGGAAAACTGAAACCATACACATTCGATATAATCTTCAGCTCATCATCGATTACACCTGACATTTGTTCATCTATCTCCTGCTTATCATTCTGGCTCTCAATGAGTTTATTGTATTTCCAATTCATCTGTTGTGTAAGGTAATCATCAACTGATTCAGCAGCTATGTATGCTCTAAATTTACCACAAATAGATAACACAGGATCTTTATCATTCTTGGACGTTACAGAAAAACCATTTCTTGTCAGTACGTTCTTTCTAGCTGCTATGAACTGTACCATTATGAAATAAAGTGCTTCTGTTGTTGGTTTACCAAAAAAGTTTAATTTTTTGTATAAACTGAAATCCATAACGCGTACGCTGTTAATTGCAATAAGTAGCGATTCAATTTTTTCAACTTCAAAGGATGAATTATTTCTAATTATTTCAATGGGTATGATAGTGGTTTTTTTAAAATCTTCCCAAGAGCTTAATGCTCCAGAAGATAAATGGTCTATGTCAATAGATCCCAAAAGGTTCAACGGACAATTGCTCCCATCATCTCCAATGGGAACTACTAACTCATCAGAATCATCCTCTTCAGGTTGAGCTTGCAAGCAATATACTTTGCCGACGAAATGTTTGTACATCCTACCAGCTCTTCCTTTAATGTTATTATGTGTAAACTTGTCAATAGACTCGAGTCCATTGTAGTTCTCATATATGATAACGTTTTTAGCTTTAGTGTTTACGCCTTCAATAATTGTTGATGTACATATAAGTAAATTATGTCGCCTAGAACGATTAAAAATATCAACTGAAAAATGTTGTAAAGCTCTTGGCAGAACTCCATGATGAAGAACAATTCCGTGCTTTAATGATTGGCAATAGTTCCATCTAGGATCATAATTTTTTGACAACCAATCAATAAACTCATCATTATAGCTAGCCTCAAAAGAAGCTCCCGACATTAAGAATTGTGCCAGCTTATTAGCTGCATTAGGCGAACGACAATATACGATTGTTTTTTCGTCTTTACATTCATTCAAGATTTCTAGCAGCACCTCCTTTTTTCTATCAGTATCTGTTGCAGGGATATTATACTCTTTAACATCAACGGAAACGGTGCGAAAATTACTACAAATAAAAGTAAAATCTCCAACAAGACTAAAAAGACCTTTAACGCTGGTGATATTTGGCCCAATAAAAAACCACTGCTTAGACCGTTTAAGTAATTGAGATAAAGAAATATTTAGAGATATTGCTCGTTCGTCATATTTCAACACGCCATCTTTGTCATATTTAAAACCAAGCTTATAAAATTCATCAATAATAAACAGGTCAATCTTTTCTAGATCTTTTCTCTGATTAAATCTTTCCTGAGTTAAAATGAATATTGCCGGCTCATGCTCATCATGAGACTGACTATTATGATGAATGATTCTGTATTGTTCTCCTAGCATGACAACTAACTTTTTCCTAGTTTCATCTATTAGAGCAATTGTAGGTACAATTAGAACGACGGTACGATATCTTTCTGGAGTTAAAATATTAGATATAATCTCACTTTTTCCCATGCTTGTTGGGGCACTCAACACCACATTTTTACCACTAAGCAACTCATTGAAAACTCTTGTTTGAATAGCATGAAATACAATGCCATTATTGAGATTTGGCTTATTTGCCTCAATGGATATAATGTCTTCTAAATCATGGTTTTTAAACTCTGTATTAAGATAGGGATAGAGACCAGCCTTCCGAACCAAGTGCTTTAACAATATTTCGTAATTTTCATATAACTCTCTATTGTCTAATGTCCTAATAATCATATCACGGCCTTCCGCCGCACTAACTGGATTAGATAGAAGTCCAGATGCTTTCTTTAAATATAGTAAAGGACTATGCTCAAATTTCGTGTCAATAGTCATGGGAATACTCTGCTCTTGAACCTGTTTAGTATGGTGTCGTTACATGGAGTAGGGAACAAATAAAAGCCAAGACGAATTTTTTCGAAAATTGGGTTTTTCCTGATCATGTAATCATACATATAAACTGCTTTATCTTTTATTTCCTCAATGAGTGCATCTTCACAGGTTTGGTGGTCATAAGATTGCATCTTATAGGATAGGAAAATCACAAATTTAAACCTATCTAAATGAGATGAGAAACTATTAGATGCATTAACCCCTATCCAAAGCTCATCTTTTATTTTGTCGTTTTTAATGATATGCACAGAATCAAATTTAAGTATTTTATTGTTATTGGCTGCAAACATTATCATAGGAATTGGTTGGGCTTGGCTCTGCTTCCTCAATATGCTGTTAAATATAACCTTAGAGATTACTTTGTTGAGTTCAAGATCTGATATTCTCTTGAGAATTGTCTCTGCTTTAATTAAAGTAGGGTCGTTACCAACCATCTCGGAAGGTTTTAAAAAAACTTCGTCAAGCCATTTGGTTAACATATCGACGATATAATCATATCGGTATACATTGAAGTTGAATTCTTGTTTGAACCCCTTGTTTTTGTGTTTATTTAAAACTTCCTCAAATAGCGGGGTGACAATATCTGCTAACTGCTTATTAGGATATGCCTTGGTAACCAAGGCCTTACTTAAGGTATATGAATGCAAAATAGATATAGATTCTTGCCTGAATAAAGTCTTATCTTCTACGATATTAATTTTTTTTGAAAGTTGGCTTTTTGAATAAATTTTGTTGCATAGAATTTCACCCAGCTGTTTAATTGACTCGGTGCTAAGAGTACAGTTGAGCAATTCTTCGCAAGCAATTCTTAAATTGTGCTCAGTCTTTAGTATTATTAATTCTACATTCGGAAATACGCGCCATAAAGTATTGTCAACCCAGTATTCCCCTCTATGGCCGTTACCAGATTGAAACTTTTTACCTAATGCTGTATTAATCGACTTGATCAGGCCTTCTCGCCCACTCTTTAATGTTCTTTTTTCGTAGGGGATTTCTAAGAAGCACAATGGGCCACTAACAGGCTTGTCTGTTACCAAAACAAATTTACTAAGAATGTTTTGGGTTTTATCAAATTCGAGGCTTTTATGGAGAATAGAAGAGTTAGGCTGAGCTTTGCCACCTTGATTAACATTTCTAGGAGCTTTAAGTTCACTTAAGGTCCAATGATTACTTACTGTTCCTGTTTTTACTTGGACATGCGTTATGCTATTGTCTGAGTGAAATATCTCAATATCGTCACCTACCTCACACCCTATTCCTTTAATATCACGATCAAGTAACATTTCAGTGGCTAAAAATGTTGCAACGTAATCCTGAAAGAAGAATCCTTTTTTTGCAGCTACGCCACCTCTATTATTATCATCCATCAGATACATAGAGCTATTTATCTCCTTGTTTATAGTCTTCTTGTCTGCCCATTAGTATAAATTCCTATTGTTGATTTTTTAGAGAACGTAGATTTGCTTAACGAAGCCTAATTCGAGGTTAGATAAATGGGGTAATTATCACTACGAAGCGTTCACTATCGGGCATTCAATATAAAACAACTTTCCGATAAGGATTTGTACCGCTTGCTGTTGTACTCACCATGATTTTTTCACCTATGCAACCATCTTGATTAAGTCTGTTGCATAGGTGCGAAAATCTGCTCTCGCCATGGGGTGGGCGAGGGGTTGGCTGTGAGATAACAACCCGCCCGATCTTTGCCCCGAATAGGCAGGGGACTGTTGCCGCGGACGATTACGCTTCGCTAATCGACCCTACACGCTTATTGCACCCTACCGTTTTCCCGCAGGGGGAGAGGGGATCGTAACCCCGAGGGGAGGGCGACCCCTCCTGTTGCTTGGTGCCCATCCCCCTGGATGCTAGGATGCCCAACCGTTTTCTTATCCAACCCTTATCAGTTATGGCAAACCGGCTCGTCGACAGTAAAAACAGGATCGCCCAGGCAGGGCGCTGGCTCGCGACCCGCGGGGCCGCGCTCTTTGCCGAACTCTCGGAGTTTCAGCAGCGCATCTGGGTGGTCAGCATAGTGAACGACACCTACACGGATACCTTTATCGTCAATGAAGGCAGCTTCGAGGAGCCCATGCAGTGGATGCGGCGCAAGCAGTACAACGCCGACATGCTGCAGCGGGTCGAGGCCATGCAGCGCTCCCAGGTGATCCAGTTCGAGCTGGGCGATACCCGCCATCGCCTGATGCGGGTCAAATAACCCGGGTCGCGTCCGGTGGCGACGGGCCTTGGGCCAAGTGGCAGCGGCATCCGGTCAGCCTGTGGTCAGGTGATGGGCGTGCGACAAGTACCGTAGGGTGCAATGAACGAAGTGAATTGCACCGCTATTCGACGTGGGTTTGATGGCGGAAACAGGCTTTGCGGATTGCGCCATGCGCCTCACCCGTAAGGGGAGAGGGATGGTTGCCGTGGACGGTTACGCTTCGCTAATCGACCCTGCGCAATAATTGCTACCGCCCCTGGCTGTCGCTACCACAATGCGCTGTTGACCATCAGAGGGAACAAGGGGGCCAACAGGCACCGTCCACCATATTACGGAGCCATCTTGGCCCAATCCACGAGTTGCTGATGCCAGTGTCAGAAATAAGCCATTTTCTTGCGCCAGTTCAAACTTTGATTAATTTTTCTGGCACTTTTTGGGTGGGGTGGGGTGGGGGTGGGGTGGCGGGCCGGGTTGTATCAGGTTGTGACAGCCCGTGCGAGTGGCAAGGCCCCATGAGCGGGGCCCTGTGATGGGGGCAGAGCTCAGCGCACGGGGAAGTATTTGTGCTGGATCTGCTGAAATTCACTGCTGGCGAGTACCTGGGTCAGGCCATTTTGGAACTCCTTGACCAGCTCGTCGCTGACCGGGTGGCTGAAGGCGAAGCAGAACTGCTCCGAGCTCAACATCCAGAATACCTTGAACTGGGCGGGATCCAGCTGCTGGGAGGCAATGAGATCCATCAGTGTGGTCTTGTTGGTGGAGATCAAGTCGACCCTGCCGGAGGTGAGCATCTTGAGCGCCTGGGGCAGGCGGTTGGCGGCCATGATTTTTTGCTCGTCAAAGCCGTTGTTGAGCAGCAGTTGCTCCCCCACATCGGCGCGCACTGCCCCTATGGTGTGTTGCTGGGCATCTTCAAGCTTGGTGAGGGTGAGCGGGTTCTTGGCCAGCCCTATCAGCACGATTTCGGCATATCCGATGGGGCATGCCCATTTGAACAGCGGATCCCGTGCCTCGGTACGGGCGGTGGCGAACAGCACCACATTGGGTTTTTGGGTCAGCAGGTAATAGCCGCGAGCCCAAGGCATGATGGTGATGGTTTGCGGCGGCGTATTGGTCTTTTTCCACACCTGATGCAGCAGCTCGATGGCGAGACCGGTCGGGTTGCCGGCGCTGTCTGTGTAGTTATAGGGTTTGTACTCTTCGCTGAGGTAGTGCAGCTTGCCAAGTTCCTGGCTGGCCTGGGTGATGGCTGCAAACAGCAGCGCGGCAAATCCAATCCATTTTTTCATGCTGGCCATCCTGATGAGGTGCTCTGTCATCCTCAAGTGTTACCACATAGCGATAATTCGCCAATAAAACCGGGCGTTAAATCAAGGGGTCAAGCGGGCTTTCTCTTGCACAGACTCAAGGGGCTGGCAGGTATCTTTGCCGCAGCGCCTGGTATTCCGGCGATGCCAGTGCCTGGGTCATGGCGCGCTGGAACTGTTTGACCAGGTCGTCATCCACCTGGCGGCTGAAGGCGTAGCAGAGCTCTTCGGCATCCAGCACGAAGGCCACAGTGAAATCGTCGGCATTGAACTGCAGCGCCTTGATGGCGTCATAACCCGCCAGCTTGCTGGTCGCCAGCAGGTCGGCGCGGCCCGACACCAGCATCCGCAAGGCCTGGCTCAGCCGGTTGGCCGGTATGATGCGGGTTTCATCCATGCCCCGGTTGAGCAGCAACTGCTCGGCTGCATCGGCTCGTACGGCGCTGATCCGGTAGTCGTTCATCTGCTCGACGGCACCGAGCTGGACAGGTTTGCTTTTATGGGCCAGCAGTATGTATTCGGAATAGCCGATGGGGCAGGCCCATTTGAACAGGTGAGAGCGGGTCTCGGTGCGGGCGGTGGAGAAGAGCACCACATTGGGTTTCTGGGTCAGCAGATAGTAGCCCCGCGCCCAGGGCAGGATGCGAATGGCTTGGGCGGGGGTGCCGCTGCGCTGCCAGATGAGTTGCAACAAGTCGACCGCCAGCCCGGTGGGCTGGCCTGCCTCATTGCTGAAATTGTAGGGAGGATACTCCTCGGTCAGGTACTCCAGTTTGGTCAAGCCAGCATGAGCCGTGCCAAGGCACGACATCAGCAGCAGACAACAGCACAACCTTATCCTCATGGGTACGTCCTTGGCGTGATTTCTGCAATCCTTATTGCGCAAGTGTGGGCAAAAAAGCCTGATATTGCCAGCAGTTACCAGCGGGCTCTGGGGTTGCCAACGGGTTTGAACTGCTCGTCCCTCAGCCCGACCAGCAACGCCTTGCCATTCCCCTGCAGGCGAAACTCCCCATAGCGCGCCACTTCAAACTGTTCACCCGTGCCCTCTTCAAAGAAGAAGGCATCGGGCCCGATCAGCCACTGGTTGTCGCTCTGGCGCACTTGCAGCAGACGCTCATTCGATGCCAGTTGCTCCGGCTTGCCATCGGCGGCCCAGTTGGCCACCTGATGCTCATCGAGCCGGATCACCAGGGTATCGTTGCCATTGGTGTGCTCGCTGTAACGGCTGGCACCCAGCTGGCGGGCGATGTCGTAGTTGAGGCGCATGTAATCCCCCTGCATCAGGGAGCGGGGATCCACCGGCGCCAGCCTGAGCAGTACTACCTCGCCGCTGGTCATGGCGGCTTCGTAACGCCAGACGGTGAAGTTGATGGCCGCCAGTATGGCTAGGCCGGTCAGCAAGAGGGCAAGCTGTCTCATAACGGTCTCCTGGCGTTGATCACATGCAGTAACTGGCGGGCACCGAGCAGCAGGGCACCCGAGCCCAGCAGCAGCCAGGATTTGGTCATCAGGGTCAGCCCCAGATCATAGTAATAGAGGGAGCCAAAGCCGAGCAGCAGCAGGCCCGCCAGCGTCATCAGCCCCATGCTGCCAGCATGGAAACCGAGTACCAGCACCAGGGCGCCCGCCCCCATGCCGGGGATGAAAGCGCTGATCAGCACCAGTGGCAGCCCGTATAGCAGTGGCAGCTTGAGCCGGATCATGACTCCGAGCAGCAGCGCCGCGCAGAGCAGGGGATTGAGCCAGAGAGGCAGGCGAGAGAGGCCAAGCTCGTCGAGCATGCTGGCCCCCTCGCTCCACAGCGGATGGTGCAAGCGCCCCAGCACCAGCAGGGAGAGTGCCAACCCCAGGGTCAGGGATTCATACAACTGATGGTGGGCCGGTTGACGTTCTGCCTGCAGCCAGCAGAAGGCAAGCGTCATCATGACCAGCGGCAGGGCCAGCAGTTGCAGGCCAAGGCAGGCAAGGCCAAGGGTAAGCAGTATGGCGGCGGCGAAGCTGTGAAACAGCCGGATCAGCCAGTGCTCGAACAGGGCGGCAATAAAGAGAGAGAGGGCGGCGAGCCCCAACCAGAGTGGCGCCGAGTGGAGATCAATCTGATCGATGAGGCCATAGAGCAGCCAGGCATCGGCGGCCAGCGCCAGCGCCAGCACGAACTGATCCCACAGATCGCTGCGCTGGGCGAAGCGGTTGAGGCCAAAGGCGATGGCCATCAGCACGGCGCCCATCATGAGGGCGCTGTTGGCATCCCGGGTGAGCTGTGAAAAGGACATGAACAGGAAAAACAGCAGGAAGAGAGCGGCAACCCAGCCCACCATGCCGAGCAGAAAGCGGCTGGACCAGTGAGGTTGGGTATCACGGGGGGCTTCCCCTTCCACCAGATCAGCCTGTTGCAGCCGTTGCCAGGGGGTCAGATCAGCCATGTTGTCTCCTCTTGGCGGGCTTGCCAGATACCTTGCTTATGCATGGGACCTCCGTTGTTGTTGCAGCCAGCGGCTGGCGGCGACCGAGAGGCCGATGGCGATCAGGCTCAGCAGCAGGAAGCCGTCCACGTCGGGATCCATCCACTTGCCAAGGGCTGTCAGGATAACGGCGATGAGGCTCAGGCATCCCATGGCGAGCCCGGCGATAAATTTGTGGTGCCAGAGGGCGTAAGCGGCGGCAAGCCAGCCCAGCCAGGCGGGCCACACCCAGGGGGAGGCGGCATCAAACAGTGCCAGCAGGGTCAGCAGTGTGACCCCCAATCCCGCGGCGAGCCCGGGTAGCCAGGCGGGCATCAGCTTGAAGCGGGTGGGGGCCAGCAAGAGGGCGCCCCATAAGGCGGCGTTGAGCAGGGTCAGACACCAGCCCAGCCCCTCTTCATCGAAGCCAAAAAAGAAGCTGAACAGGCCGAGTCGCCAGTAGAGCATCAGCGCCAGCTGACCGAGCAGCCAGCTCGTGGTCCACAGCAGGGGGCTCTGGCCGAGCGCCGCCAGCGGCAGCAGCATCAGGGCCCAGGTGGCGAACAACTGCCAGGGATCGGCACCCGTCTGGTAGGTCTGACCCACCAGGGCCAGCAGGGCGCCAATATTGAGCGCCATGGCCAGCAGCAGTGCCTGACGGGGTGTGTCTGTCATGGGTTTTCGCCACAGCAGCACCAGCATGGCGAGCAGGGGCAGCTCCAGCAAGGCGAGGCGCGAGACGCGGCCCAGCTCCTGCCAGTTGAAGGCGACGAAGAACACCAGACCGGCACCGAGGCAGAGACTGCCGAGCCAGAGCAGCAGGCGATCAAACAACCATTGCCAGCGGGCACTGGCAGGGGGCAAGTCGCACAGGGCGAGGGCGGCGGGCAGGTGCGTCTGGGCGAGGCGTCCGCGTCTGACCCAGTCGAGCAGCGTCTGTCTTGAGGTAAAGTGCATGGGATGCTCCATGAGGTTTGCCGCATTATGCCACTGTCTTGGCACTGCGGGACACTCCCTGTCTGTGCGTGGGCGACAGCAGGCTGCGTCTCCGTATGATGGCAGGTAATAAATGTCAGGTAACAAAAAGCCCCGCCTGGTTGAATAGAGGCGGGGCTGGCTTGTGATGGCACGACATCGAGGCCGGCATGGGAGCGGGGTAGGCAAGTGCTCACGCTTGCCTCGCCGCCTTGTGGTCATGCCGGCGGTTTGTCAGGCGAAGATGAGAGTACTCACCCCCAGCCCTGCAAACAGGATGGCGCAGGCGATGCGGATCCCCTTGAGCGGCAGCTTGTCGGCGCCCAGCTTGCCGAGCAGTACCACGGGCACGTTGGCCAGCATCATGCCGAGGGTGGTACCGGCGATGACTTGCGTCAGCGAGTCATACTTGGCCGCCAGCAGCACAGTGGCTATCTGTGTCTTGTCACCGATCTCGGCGATGAAGAACAGCACGAAGGTGGCCATGAAGGGGCCGTACTTGTCGAGCGGGCTCTCTTCATCATCCAGCTTGTCAGGTACCAGGATCCAGGCCGCCATGGCAATGAAGGAGCCTGCGACCAGCCAGGTCATCACTTTGGGGTCCAGCCAGCGGCTGATGAACTCGCCAAGCCAGGCGGCGCCGGCGTGATTGAGCAGGGTCGCCGCCAGCATGCCGGCTATGATGGGCCAGGGCTTGCGAAAACGGCAGATGAGCAGCAACGCCAGCAGCTGGGTCTTGTCGCCGATCTCGGCGATAGCCACGCTCAGGGTTGAGGTTAACAAGGCTTCCATAAAAATGACCGGGGGACGGAATTGTTATACCTGAGACAAGCCTGCGCCATCCGTCCCCGGTATTGGCACTGGCCCGTCAAAGGTCTTGTCAAATCCATGGATTAGATGGATCACCCTGACCATGGTGAGTTGGCACCAAGTATGTTGATCAGGGTCGCAAACCGGTTTGGGGTCGGACTGCGAGACTACTCCCCCTCGATGGGAGCGGGCATTCTAGGGAAAAACCATCCGCGAGACAAGGGACTCAACCACCGACCAGCTTGACGCTGAAACCGGCTTTTTCCAGCTCGGTCTTGATCAGGTCCCGTTTATCCCCCTGGATCTCGATGATCCCCTCTTTCAAACCGCCGCCGGTGCCGCATTTCTTCTTGAGCAGGGTGGCGATGGTTTTCTGCTGTTCCGCCGGTACACCGTGGATAGTGATGACGCCGGCGCCCTTGCGCCCCTTGGTCTCGCGCCGGATGCGCACAGTACCATCCTGCGGAAAAGGGGAGGCGGATTGGGGCTGGGTTTGTTCCTTGATCATGCCGCCATCCGTGCTGTAAACCAGATGGCTGTTGTTGTCGTGACTCATGGCAGTTATTTGTGAGTTAGCTAAGCGGAGTTTGATTTTACTCAAATCAGCGCGGGAAACACGGATTATAATGCCCCGAGTAAAAGCGAATTATTATTGTTTAACTTCAGGAGTCAGTCATGGTACTCGCGCAGTTGTCACCGGGACAGAGTGCTCGCATCAAGCACATGAACCATCTTGAACGTACATTGCGGCGCAAATTGATGGTGATGGGCCTGCTGCCACAGACCGAAGTCCTCTTCCTGCGCGCGGCCCCGCTGGGTGATCCGCTTCAGATCCAGTGCCAGGGGATCTGTCTCTCCATGCAAAAAAGCCTTGCCCTGCAAATCGAGGTTGAACTGGTATGAACTACTCCCTCGTAACCGTCGGCAATCCCAATAGCGGCAAGACCTCGCTGTTCAACGCCCTGACCGGTGCCCGCCAGCAGGTGGGCAACTGGAGTGGCGTGACCGTCGACAAGAAGATGGGCGAGTTTTCTGCCCAGGGACATGACTACAAGCTGATGGACCTGCCCGGCATCTATAGCCTGGCCAATCAGGAAGGGAGCCTGGACGAGCAGATCGCCAGCCGCTTCGTGCAGGGTCAGCAGCCGGACCTGCTGCTCAACGTCATTGATGCCGCCAACCTGGAACGCTCTCTCTACCTCACGCTGCAACTGCGCGAGCTGGGGCTGCCCATGGTGGTGGTGCTCAACAAGATGGATATCCTGCAAAAGCGACGGGTGACCATAGATGAAGCCCTGCTCGCCAAGGCGCTCGGTTGCCCTGTGGTGCCCCTGTCGGCCCACAATCGCCAGCAGGTCGCCGCCTTCAAGCACCAGATCCAGCAGTTTATCGGCAAGCCCCAGCCGGCGCTGATGCTCGATTACGGCAGCACTCTTGAGAAAGATTTGGCGGAGCTGGAGACACTGCTCGCCCCCCATCACCTCACCGCCCGTGGCCGCGCCTTGCGCCTGCTGGAAGAGGATGAGGCGATGCAGGAAACCCTGCAGGCGGGGCAACAGGCCGCCGCTACCAATGTGGTTGCCCGTGCGCACCATGCTCAGGACATAGACCTGCAACTGGCGGATATCCGCTATGGCCACATTCATCAGTGGACCAGCCAGGCGTGCCAGCAAAAGGGCAAACTCACCGTTGCCCAGAGTGAATGGCTGGATCGGGTGCTGCTCAATCGCTGGGTGGGCATCCCCTTCTTCCTGCTGATGATGTACCTGATGTTCCTGTTTGCCATCAATGTGGGCAGCGCCTTCATCGACTTCTTCGACATCATGGGCGGCGCCCTGTTTGTGGACGGGGTACATCACCTGCTGGGGCTGGTCAATGCCCCCGAGTGGGTTGGCGCCATACTGGCGGGCGGCTTCGGGGTCGGTTTGCAGACGGTCGCTACCTTTATTCCGGTGATCGGCTGTCTCTACCTGTTCCTGGCTGTGCTGGAGAGCTCAGGCTATCTGGCGCGGGCGGCCTTCGTGGTGGATGCCCTGATGCGCCGCCTCGGCTTGCCGGGCAAGGCGTTCGTGCCCATGCTGATGGGTTTTGGCTGTACGGTTCCCTCCGTGATGGCGACCCGCACCCTCAACTCGGAGCGCGAGCGGCTGATGACCTCGGCCATGGCGCCCTTCATGTCGTGCGGTGCCCGTCTGCCGGTCTATGCTCTGTTCGCGGTGGCCTTCTTCCCCGAATCCGGTCAGAACCTGGTGTTCGGTCTCTATCTCGTCGGCATTCTGGTGGCCGTGCTCACCGGCCTCTTGCTGCGCAGCACTCTGCTGCCGGGCAAGAGTGACTCCATGCTGATGGAGATGCCCGATTACGAGTGGCCGCGCCCCATCAACGTGGGGATCAAGACCTGGCAGAAACTCAAATCCTTCGTGTTCGGTGCCGGTAAAACCATAGTGCTGGTGGTTGCCGTGCTGAGCGTTCTCAACTCGCTGGGGACAGATGGCAGCTTTGGTCACCAGGATCAGGAGAGCTCGGTGCTGAGCAAGGTCAGTCAGGCGGTCACCCCTGTGCTGCACCCCATAGGTGTGCGCGATGACAACTGGCAGGCCACGGTCGGCATAGTGACCGGTATCTTCGCCAAAGAGGCGGTGGTCGGTACTCTCAACAGCCTCTATGCCGGCAGTGCCGGTGATGAGGAGGAGAGTGAATACTCCCTCGTTGCCAGCTTCCATGAGGCCATCGCCGCCGTTGCCGCCAATCTGGCGGAGATCAACCCGAGCGATCCCATGGGGATCTCCGTCGGTGAGCTCGATGACAGACAAGCCGCTGCCGAAGCTCAGGAAGTGGACGTGTCCACCTACGGCAACATGCAGACTCACTTCGACGGCGCGGCCGGTGCCTTTGCCTACCTGTTGTTTGTGCTGCTCTACATGCCTTGCGCCGCCGCCATGGGCGCGCTGGTGCGGGAAACCGGTCGCCAGTGGGCGCTGCTGACCGCCGCCTGGTGCAACTACACCGCCTTCCTGTGTGCCACCGTCTTCTATCAGGCGGCCACCTTTGCCGCTCACCCCGAGCAGAGCCTGTTCTGGATTGGCAGCTATGGCTTCTCCCTGCTACTGCTCTGGTGGCTGGGCCGCCGTCACGGTGACATAGTCGCCCGCAAGGTGGTGGCCTTATGATACTGCGAGAGCTGGGGGATTATCTCGCCGTGCAGCGCAAGGTGAGTCGGCGGGATCTGGCGCGCCACTTCCATACCTCGGAAGATGCGGTGGAGGCCATGCTTGGCGTCTGGATGCGCAAGGGCCGTGTGGCCAAGCGGGAGACTCAGGTATGCGGTGGCAGTTGCTGCGGCAAGAGCCAGGAGGTGATGTTCGAGTGGTGTGAACCCGGCCAGATTGGTTTGGTACAAAAGCGCTAGCGCGCTTGTCGGATCCCTCACTCAATCATGCAATAAACAAGACCCGCCATCGGCGGGTCTTGTTGTTTCTGCGGCTGGCCGTCTAGGCCCGGGCGTTAACGCCCGGGCCAGCGCTGGCCCACATCGGCGTGGCGATACCAGGCCATCAGGGCCTGCTGGCCCTCGATGTCATCCACGGCCGGTGACCAGGGGGCGAAGTCTTCCTCCCTGAACGGTGCGTAGGGGCCGTGCTTCACCTCGAAGATGACGGCGCCGGGATCGAGGGAGAGCACCGCATGCCAGGTGGCGACCGGGGTCTCCAGTACCGAGGTCTCTTCCCCCAGTACGCCACGAGCAACCACAGTGCCTTCATCGTCAAAGTTGAGCACCACGAAGCGCCCGCACAGGGCGGTGAGCAGCTCCCAGGTTTGCAGATGGCGATGGGGGCGAATGTAGGTATCTGGCTCCATGGCAATGGCCAGCCGCTGGATGGGGTCGGCCAGCTGGTCGTGCAGATTGTGATTCATGCGCTGGCGCGGGGAGTGGGCGGCCTCGGTGGCGAGACAGGCAAGGCGGGCGACGTCCAGTTTTTTCATGTGCAGTTCCATCATAAGACAAAGGCAGAAGCGTCGGCAGAGTAGCATGCCAGAGGGGCTGACAGGCAAGGGACGAGCCGTAAGCAAATGTAAACAAGGGAGCCGGTCGGGCTCCCTTGTTCAGTGGCTGCTGTGTACCAACTCGCTTACAGCTTGGCCAGCATCTCTTTGGTGACCAGCACTATGCCCTGCTCGGATCGGTGGAAGCGGCGGGCATCTTCACAGGCGTTTTCCCCCACCACCAGCCCTTCGGGCAGTATGCAGCCCTTGTCGACCACCACACGGCGCAGGCGACAACCGGCACCTATCTCGACCCCGGGGAAGATCACCGCCTGATCCAGGGTGCAGAAGGAGTGCACGCGCACATTGGTGAACAGCACCGAACTCACGATGAAGGAGCCGCTGACGATGGTGCCACCGGAGAACATGGAGTTGATGGTCATGCCGTGCTGGCCGTTTCTGTCCTGCACGAACTTGGCGGGGGGGGTCATGGTCTGGCTGGTCCAGATGGGCCACTCCTGATCATAGATATCGAGCTCGGGAGTGACGGAGGCGAGATCCATGTTCGCTTCCCAGAACGAATCCACAGTCCCCACATCACGCCAGTAGGGGCGTTTTTGCGGGCAGCAGCCGACGCAGGACATGCTGAACGGATGGGCGTAGGCGGATCCCTCCTTGACCACCCGCGGGATCACGTCCATGCCGAAATCGTGGTGGGAATCCTGGTTGGCCAGGTCCTCTTCCAGCAACTGGTAGAGATACTCGGCTTCGAAGATGTAGACCCCCATGGAGGCCAGCGCCATGTCGGCCTTGCCTGGCATTGCGGGCGGATTGGCCGGTTTCTCGACGAAGGCGTTGATCTTGCGATCCCCATCCACCGCCATCACCCCAAAGGCGCTTGCCTCTATGCGCGGCACCTCGATACAGGCCACTGTGACCTTGGCCCCCATGTTGACGTGATCGAGCAGCATGGCGGCGTAATCCATCTTGTAGATGTGATCCCCCGCCAGCACCACCACATATTTGGGGGCGTGATCGCGAATGATATCCAGATTCTGATACACGGCATCGGCGGTGCCGCGATACCAGTTGACCTCGTCCACCCTTTGTTGGGCAGGCAGCAGATCGATGAATTCGTTCATCTGGTAGCGCAGGAATGACCAGCCCGATTGCAGATGGCGCAGCAGGCTGTGGGATTTGTATTGGGTGACCACGCCGACCCGGCGGATCCCCGAGTTGATGCAATTGGAGAGTACGAAGTCGATGATGCGGAATTTACCGCCAAAATGAACTGCCGGTTTCGCCCTGTTGTCCGTCAACTGCTTGAGGCGACTGCCCCGCCCTCCTGCGAGAACCAAGGCCATGGTCTCGTTCAGCAATTGTCTGGATTTTGCTGTATTGGCAGGTTGTAACAACATTGAATACCCCTTTGTTGATAGAATCTCTTGATACTGCCTCCTTTGAGGCCTGTATGAAAGGGCTTTCAACGACATTTTTTGCAAGCAGGGGGCTCACATTGATTTTTTTGTCATTTATGTGAGCAAACGCCATGGCCGGGGACGGGTGTTAACCAAATAGCAACATGGCGAGAAGAGGCAGGGGCTAGGACAATGATGGGTGGCTGGCGTTTTTTTGAACCGTCATCTGCCATGGCGGATGACGGTTCAAGGGGGAGGGGACAGGGGGCAGACTAGAAGGGATCGTTACTTTCGTCCTTGGTGGGCTCCAGACTCCAGCCAGTGGCATCCGCACTGTTGGCGATCTGGCCCTTCTCTTTCCACAGCTTGATCTTGAGGCGCAGGTTGTTGGCCGAGTCGGCGTTTTTCACCGCTTCTTCCTCCTCTATCACCCCTTCCACCACCAGATCGAACAGGGCGCTGTCGAAGGTGACCATGCCGAGTGCTCTGGATTTCTCCATCACCTCTTTCAGGCTGCCAAATTCGCCGCGTTTGATCATGTCGCGGATGGTGTGGGTGCCCAGCATGATCTCCACCGCTGCCCGGCGGCCACCGTCTGTGGTTTTCACCAGTCGCTGGGAGACAAAGGCCTTGAGGTTGTTGCCAAGATCGTTGAGCAACTGTGGCCGGCGCTCTTCCGGGAAGAAGTTGATGATGCGATCCAGCGCCTGGTTGGCGTTGTTGGCGTGCAGGGTGGAGATGGCCAGATGCCCGGTCTCGGAGAAGGCAAGGGCATGTTCCATGGTCTCGCGATCGCGAATTTCACCGATGAGGATCACATCCGGTGCCTGGCGCAGGGTGTTCTTGAGCGCGGCATGGAAGCTGCGGGTATCTACCCCCACCTCCCGCTGGTTGATGATGCTCTTGCGGTGACGATGGACGAACTCCACCGGATCCTCGATGGTGATGATGTGGCCGCCGCTGTTGCGGTTGCGATGGTCGATGAGGGCCGCCAGCGACGTGGATTTGCCCGAGCCTGTTCCGCCCACAAACAGCACCAGGCCCCGTTTTTCCATGATGGTGTCGAGCAGCACGGGCGGCAGTTTGAGATCTTCAAAGCGGGGTATCTCTGTCTTGATGTTGCGGGCCACCAGGGAGACTTCGTTGCGCTGCTTGAAGATGTTGATCCGAAAACGGCCTATCTGGGGCAGGGAGATGGCGAGGTTCATCTCCAGCTCCCGCTCGAACTGCTGCTTCTGCTCGCCATCCATGATGTCGGCGGCTATCTTGGCCACTTCCCCTGGTTCGAGCGACGTCTCGGACAGGGGGCGCAGCCCACCGTTGAACTTGGCACAGGGAGGGGCGCCGGTCGACAGATAGAGGTCTGAGCCGTCCTGCTTGGCCAGGATCTGTAGCATGTCTCGCAATTCCATGGTTTTGCCTCGTCTATCAAGGAGATGCCGTTACTTGGGATGTTATTGAGTGTACAGCCTCAGGCACCGGTGAGTTTCTCGCGAAACACAAAAAACACCGCGCCCATGATGCAAAGGCCAGCCCAGAGGTAATCCCACTTCAGATCCTCTTTCAGATAGAAGACCGAGAAGGGGACAAACACGGTAAGGGTGATCACCTCTTGCAGTATCTTGAGCTGGCCAACGCTCATCACTGTATGGCCGATACGGTTGGCGGGCACTTGCAACAGGTATTCGAACAGGGCTATGCCCCAGCTCACCAGGGCGGCGATGATCCAGGGTTTGTGGTTCATGCTCTTGAGGTGGGCATACCAGGCGAACGTCATGAAGACGTTGCTGCACAAGAGCAGACCGATACTGGCGAAAATCGGGTTCATTGGGTTCTCCTTGAAAGTCCGGCGCATTTTATCCCTGAACCCCGGGTTTCCATAAGTGGCACGGCAGGGTATTTTTAACCCATCAAGGGTGGGTGACACAGGGAGCCGGGGATGGGGAAGAGAGGCTGGGGAGTGTTTGGCCTGCTGCTGGCCTGCCAGGCACAGGGTGCACCAACCCTGACGGTGGCCACCGATGTTTGGCCACCGTTTCGCGTCTTGCAACCGGATGGTCAGTTTCGCGGGTTGGACATGGATATTCTGCAGCGGCTGCAGAGCCGTAGCGGCATACAGTTCGAGGTGAAGCGGGTCCCCTGGGGACGGGCTCTCAAGCAGATGCAGGCCGGTCAGGTTGACCTCATGATGGGGGTGGCGATGACGCCGGAACGGGTACCGTTCATCGATTATCTGCAACCTGCCTACTACCAGTGCCACACGTCTTTTTATGGCAAACCGGCCGTGGTGTCATCCCTTAACACCTATGCCGACCTGCAGGGGCGCAAGGTCGGTCATGTGCTCAACTCCGCCTACTTCGAGCCGTTTGATTCGGACAACCGGCTCGACAAGCACGGCGTACCCACCGAAGATCAACTGCTGCGCATGGTGCAGCGGGGCCATCTATCGCTGATGATAGGCACGGATTGCCAGGTGGATTATGCCCTGAGCCAGCACAATGAGGCCGGGCTCATCAAGGCGGCCTATCTGCCACCCAAGCCTGTCATGCTCTATCTGGGCATGAGCAAGCGCTCCCCTCACCACGCCCTGCGGCAGCCGCTGGCGCTGGCGTTGCAGGAGATGGTGGCGAGCGGCGAGATAGGTGCCCTTGCCAAACCTTACCAGCCTTGACCTCGGGTGGTAACGCACTGTTATCATGCACTTTTCATCCTTGTGCGCCGGGCTGGTCAATACAGCATCGGCGCCGGGCCTTGTACACGTTCGGGGAGCTTCTGTGTATCTCTCTTTGCTCGCCCGCCAGCAACGCTGGCAGCGGGGCTGGTTGTTTTGCCTGACGCTGCTGACCCTGCTGCTCTTTTTCTTCTCCCTTATCTGGGGCGAATTCATGCTGCTGCCCTGGCAGCCCATGGGCGATCTTGAACAACGCATCCTGCTTGAATTGCGGTTGCCCCGCGCCTTGCTGGCCCTGCTGGCGGGGGCGGCGCTTGCCTGCGGCGGCGCGGTGCTGCAGGTGATGCTGCACAACCCGGTGGCCGAACCCGGCCTGCTTGGCGTGTCGAGCGGCGCTGGCCTCGCCGCCATGGTGGCGATGGCCGTGGCCAAGTCCCTCGGTATCTATCTGCCGGGCTGGGGCTTGTCGCTGGCAGCGTTTGGTGGCGCCCTTGCGGTGACCATGCTGCTCATTCGGCTGGCGCGTCGGGCCAGGCTCGGCCATACCCGTCTGCTGCTGTTCGGGGTCGCCATCGGCATCCTCACCAATGCGGCCATGACCTGGTTGATGTACTTTGCCGATGACGGCTCTCTGCGCGAATACATGTTCTGGATGATGGGCAGCCTCTCCTATGGCAGCCAGCAACTGGCCTGGTGGTGGCTGGTGCTGCCGCTGACGCTCGGCTGGCTTTGCTGGCAGGGCAGGGCCTTGCAGCAACTGCTGCTGGGGGAGACCCAGGCCCGTCTGATGGGACTGGACGTGGACAGGATGCGGGTGCGACTGGTGCTGGCGGTCTGTCTGCTCACCGGCATTGCCGTGTCGCTATGCGGTGTCATCGGCTTTGTCGGGCTGGTGGTGCCCCATCTGCTGCGTCTGTGTGGTGGCAGCGATCAACGCTTCCTGTTGCCCGCTTCGGCGCTGGGGGGCGGTGCCCTTCTGCTGGGGGCCGATCTGGTTGCACGCTCTGCATTAAGCGCCGGTGAGCTGCCCATCGGTGTCATCACCGCCTCGGTCGGCGCCCCGCTCTTCATCTATCTGCTGCTGAGGCAAGATGCCAATGCTACCGCATAAATACCGGCCCGAATGCCGACATGCTCAAGTTGTCTACCCGCTGTTGAGGCAAGATGCCGATGCTGCCCGCTGATCCCTCTTTGCTTGAGTCAGCCTCCCTGCTCGAGGCGCGAGCCCTTGCGATCCCGGAACGACTGGCTGCGCTGGATCTCGATTGGCAGGGCGGTCAGCTGGTGGCCCTGCTCGGCCCCAACGGCAGTGGCAAATCCACCCTGCTTGGCGCCCTGGCCGGTATTTTGCCCGCCGCGGGCACAGTGCGGCTTGGCGGGGTGGCGATCCGCGAGCTGAGCTGGCCGGAGTTGGCCCAGCGCCGCGCCATGCTGCCCCAGCGCCAGCGCCAGCTGTTTCATATTCCTGTGTTTCAGGTGCTGGCCATAGGGCTGGATGAGCGGGTGCAGGTCAGGCAACCGGGCGATGTGAAGCAGGCCCAGAGCGATGCCGTCGACGCCCTGTGCGATGCACTTGAGCTGAGCTCGCTATTGGCGCGGGACTTCAGTCGCCTCTCCGGCGGGGAGCAACAGCGGGTGCTGATCGCCCGTACCCTGCTGCAGGTGTGGCCCGGCCTCAATCCGGCGGGGCGAGTCTTGCTGCTCGACGAACCGCTGGCGGGGCTGGATCTGCACCATCAGCTGGCGCTGTTGCGGCTGCTGAAATCGTTGGCACGGCAGGGGCTGCTGGTGGTGCTCGCCATCCACGACATCAATCTGGCCATCGACTGGGCGGATCGGATCCTCTGTCTGCAGCAGGGGCGCGTGGTGAGCGAGGGGGGGGGCGATGTCATCGACGAAGCCTTGCTGGAGCGAGTGTTCCAGATCAAGACCGACCGCATTGAGGCGGCCGGTCGGGTCTGGTTTATGCCGAGCCTCTAGCAGCGCTGGCAGTGATCCGCAGGTAAAGAAAAGGGCCGGATATCAGTGATATCCGGCCCTTTCTGTCTTTCGGGTAACGCAGGGTTAGCGAGCCTGTTTGCTCAGGCGTACCTGGGCGGCCTCTGCCAGCATGGCCAGCAGCGTCTCTGTGTCGCTCCACGACAGGCAGGCATCCGTGATGCTCTGGCCGAAGGTGGCAGCGCAGCCATTCTCCACATCCTGACGACCTTCCACCAGGAAGCTCTCGGCCATGATGCCGGCGATGCCGGTACGGCCGCGGCGCAGCTGATCGCAGATGTCCTGGGCCACCAGCAGCTGACGGCGGTGATCCTTCATGCTGTTGCCGTGGCTGAAATCCACCACCAGGCGCTCCGGCAGGCCCACGTCGGCCAGGGCTTCGCACGCCTCGTCGATGCTGGCGGTATCGTAGTTGGGTCTGTGGCCGCCACGAAGGATCACGTGGCCATAGGGGTTGCCGGCGGTGCGGTAGATGGTCATCTTGCCGTCCTTGTCCGGGGAATAGAAGATGTGGCTGTGGCGGGCGGCGCGCACCGCATCGATGGCGATGCGGGTGTTGCCGTCGGTGCCGTTCTTGAAGCCGACCGGACAGGAGAGGGCGGAGGCCATCTCGCGGTGTACCTGGGATTCGGTGGTACGTGCGCCTATGGCACCCCAGGTGATGAGATCGCTGATGTACTGGCCGGTCACCATATCGAGAAACTCGGTGGCGGTGGGCATGCCGATCTCGTTGATGTCGACCAGCAGCTTGCGGGCCAGTTTCAGCCCTTCGTTGACATCGAAGCTGCCATCGAGGCGCGGATCATTGATGAGCCCCTTCCAGCCGACGATAGTGCGCGGCTTCTCGAAGTAGGTGCGCATTACGATGCAGAGGCTCTCTTTGTACTGCTCGCGCAGGGCGTTGAGGCGACGGGCATACTCATGGGCGGCGGCCGGATCATGGATGGAACAGGGGCCGACGATGACCAGCAGGCGCTGATCCTCACCGGCCAGAATGGCTTCCACTTCGCGGCGGGCATCCAGCAGGTTCTGGGCAACAGTGTCGTTTAACGGGAAGGCGTGCGCGAGCTCGCTTGGAGTGATCAGGGACTCCAGGCGACGGGTGCGCAATTCATCGGTGTGAATGGACATACGACTCAATTCTCGAGTGGGTGGCGTGGGCTGTAGCGTTGACCGCGTGCCGAAAATGCAAGGGGATAAAATAAAGCAAAATGCCCCTGATGGAAACCTCGAGGGGCTCTGATAGGATGTGAACCCCAAAACGACGCCAAATGAGGTAGATAGCGTGGCAAAGCCAGGAGCAACCGGGGTTACCCGCATCATCAACGCAACCGGTTACAGCATGAAGGGGCTCAAGTCAGCCTGGGTCAACGAGGCGGCCTTTAGGCAGGAGCTGATGTTGATCCTGCTGCTGATGCCGTTGGCCTTCTGGCTCGGGGATTCCCTCAACCAGATCCTGCTGCTGGTGGCCATCAGCTGGCTGGTGGTGATCGTCGAGGTACTCAACTCCGCCATCGAGGCAGTGGTAGACAGGGTGGGCTCGGAGTATCACGAGCTGTCGGGCCGCGCCAAGGATCTTGGCTCCGCCGCCGTCTTTATCGCCCTGGCGCTCAATGCCCTAGTGTGGGGTGCTCTGGTAGGGCGCAACCTGCTCGGCTGGTGGTAGTGTTTTCGGTACCAAGAAAAGCCCGGCGGGGCATAACCCAGCTGGGCTGGTGGTAGGTTGCGATAGCAACCTTTCTCGTGGCGAAGAGACAGGGGCGTCCGATTACGCTGTGCCAATCGAACCGATGCTCTCTGGTGAACCACAGTACCCGGCCATAAAGAAACCCGCCATTCGGCGGGTTTCTTGTTTACTGCGTTTTGTCGGTTGGGTTAGTTGCTTGGTGGCATAGCCCGACGGCTCAATGCAGGATCCGCGCACGTATGGTGCCGTTGATCTCCTTGAGCTTGGAGAGCGCCTTCTCGCTGTGCTCTGTCTCCACGTCGATCACCACATAACCGATATGGCTGCTGGTTTGCAGGTACTGACCGGCGATGTTGATCCCCTCTTCGGCGAAGATCTGGTTGATCTTGTTCATGACGCCCGGCTGGTTGCGGTGAATGTGCAGCAGGCGGCTGGAGCCCTTGTGGCCCGGCAGCGAGACTTCCGGGAAGTTGACGGCGGAGAGGGTGGAGCCGTTGTCAGAATACTTGACCAGCTTGTTGGCCACTTCCAGACCAATGTTCTCCTGGGCTTCCTGAGTGGTGCCACCGATATGGGGGGTGAGGATCACGTTGTCCAACCCGCGCAGCGGGCTCAGGAACTCTTCGTCATTGGACTTGGGCTCAACCGGGAAGACGTCGATGGCGGCACCGGAAACATGACCGCTCTTGATGACGTCGGCCAGGGCATCAATATCCACCACGGTACCGCGGGCGGCGTTGATGAAGATGGCGCCCGGTTTCATCATGCGCAGCTGCTCGGCGCCGATCATGTTCTTGGTGGAGGCGGTCTCCGGCACGTGCAGGCTGATGACATCGGACATGTTGAGCAGTTCGACCATGCTCGGCACCTGGATGGCGTTGCCCAGGGAGAGCTTGTTCTCGATGTCGTAGTAGTAGACCTTCATGCCGATGCTCTCGGCTATGATGCCAAGCTGGGTACCGATATGGCCGTAGCCTATGATGCCGAGCTTCTTGCCACGGGCTTCCACCGAGCGATTGGCCAGTTTTTCCCACACGCCGCGATGGCACTTGGCGTTTTTCTCCGGGATGCCGCGCAGCAGCAGCAGTATCTCGCCCAGCACCAGCTCTGCAACGGAACGGGTATTGGAGAAGGGAGCGTTGAAGACGGGGATGCCACGCAGGTGGGCGGCGTCGAGGTCAACCTGGTTGGTCCCGATGCAGAAGCAGCCGATGGCGACCAGCTTGCTTGCGGCATCCAGCACCTTTTCGGTGAGTTGGGTGCGCGAGCGCAGGCCCACGAAATGCACATCACGAATGCGCTCGATCAGATCCTCTTCCGACAGGGAAGTCTTGAGGTACTCCACGCTGGTATAACCTGCGGCACGAAAGGTCTCTACCGTGTTGGGATGCACTCCCTCCAGCAGCAGCACCTTGATCTTATCCTTGTCCAGCGAAAACTTGGCAGTCATGACGATCCCTCTATGTATGCAAAGAATGAGTGCAGATATGGTCTGTGAAGAAAACCGTAAAGTAGCAAAAACGATTGTGAGAGGGAATATTTGTGACGAAAGTCAAATTCTTTGAAGTTTTCAACGATAGTTGTAAACCACAGTTTGCAACTCATTGAGTGATAAATGAAAACGGCGCCATCAGGCGCCGTCGTCGATTTGCAGAGCAATGATGTTGCCGAGGCGGCCTTATTGGGTGATGACCCCGTCAGGTGTGCCGATCAGCACCACGTCCGCGCCACGGTGGGCAAACAGGCCGTTGGTGACCACGCCCACTATGCCATTGAGCTTTACTTCCAGTGCCTTGGCATCCTTGATGGCCATGCCCTTGACGTCCAGTATGATGTTGCCGTTGTCGGTGACCACACCTTGGCGCCACTCGGGGTGACCACCCAGTTTGCGGATCTCGCGGGCCACGTATTCACGGGCCATGGGGATCACCTCTACCGGCAGCGGGAACTGGCCCAGCACGTCCACGGTTTTGGTGTTGTCGATGATGCAGATGAACTTGTCAGCCACGGCTGCCACTATCTTCTCGCGGGTCAGGGCCGCGCCACCGCCCTTGATCATGTCGCGGGTGGCATTGATCTCGTCGGCGCCATCCACGTAGACGGAGAGGGCATCGATGTCGTTGAGGTCATACACATTGATACCCAAGGCTTTGAGGCGCTCGGTGGAGGCGATTGAGCTGGATACCGCCCCTTCAATCTGGTCCTTCATGGTCGCCAGCGCATCGATAAAGTGGTTGACGGTAGAGCCTGTGCCTACCCCGACTATGGTACCGGGCACCACGTATTTGAGCGCAGCCCAACCAGCCGCCTTCTTCATTTCATCTTGAGTCATGATCGATCCTCTGGGAAAAAGCGGGCGCATTATATCCAAGCATCCCCCCCAGAGCGACTACAGAGGTCACGTTCCGGTCCAAAAATCCCCAAGATGTAAATCGTTTGCCTGTTTATTGAGCCTTCTGGATGGCATCTGGCGTGGCGGGCACGAAAAGGAGGCTGTACCGAGAGGGGGGATGGCAAAAAACAGAGACGGCAGCACAGCCAACGGGGGCAGTCACAGGCAGTCGGCATAGACCGACTGCCTGTGCGGTCATGCAAATTGCCAGCAGCGGCTCGGGGTGATGATCTGCGGCAGCGGCACGTCCCACTGCTCCTGTGGCACGGCATCCACCTGTTGGCAGTCATGGGCGAGACCCAGTGGCTTGGGGCCCAGCTTGTGTTCGTGCCAGCAGGCGAGGGTGCGATCGTAATAGCCACCCCCCATACCGAGCCGGTTGCCCTCGGCATCGAATGCCACCAGCGGGGTACAGATAAGGTCCAGGGTGCTATGAGGCACCACCTGGGACATATCCAGCTCAGGCTCGGCGATGCCGTAGCGATTGCGGGTCATGGGGCTGGTGGCTGTGTAGCGCAAGAAGAGCAGGTGACCCGGAGTGAAGGGGTGCAGCACCGGCAGGTAGACCTCTTTTTGCTGGGCCCAGAGCCAGTGGATGGCGGGCAGGGGGTTGAGTTCGCCATCGTTGGCCAGGTAGAGGGCGATGCGTCTGGCGGCCAGGATCTCGCTGTGCTGCTTGAACTGGGCAACCAGCTGCTGGGCTGCCTCCTGTTGCTCGGCCTGGCTCAGGCTTTTTCTGCGCAGACGAATGAGCTGGCGCAGGGTTTGCCGCTCATGGGCTTGCTCGGGTTGGGTATCCGGCATGGGGGCTCCTGTATTGTGCACCTGGGTGAGCAGGGAGTTGGCCGCAAAGGCCTGGTTACCTTAACAAGGCCGGCGAGGGATGAACAGGGTGACAAGCCCGGCGGGGATGGGCTGCCAGGCCGGGGGCAATGCCCGGTCCGGCTGCCGTCCCGGTTATTTGTCCGATGTCTTGCCCATCTGATGCTTGATGAAGACAGCCACTATCGCCGCCAGTGCCAGGGCCATGGGATAGAAGCTCATGCTCACCACCGCCAGTGGCGACAATGCGAAGATGGAGCCCAGCAGCAGCGCCTGTGCGCCCCAGGGGATGAGCCCTTGTACCACGCAGGAGAAGATATCCAGCATGGAGGCGGCGCGGCGCGGGGTGACACCGTGATGTTCCGCCAGCTCCCGCGCTACCTTGCTGGCCACTATGATGGCCACTGTGTTGTTGGCGGTGCAGAGGTTGGTCAAGCTCACCACGCCTGCGATGCCGAGTTCAGCCGCCTTCTCGTTCTGCTCGCCATCGTGCTGGCGGGTAAAGCGGGCAATCAGGGCGCTGATGCGGGCGCTGATCCAGGCCAGCCCGCCCTGGCGTTCCATCAAGGCGCCAAGACCGCCGATCAGCATGGAGAGCAAAAAGATCTCCTGCATGCCGGTAAAGCCCTGATAGATGTCTTTGCTGAACTGGCCCAGCGGGTAACCGCTGATCATGCCAACCGCGCCCGCGGCCACAATGCCAATCCCCAGCACCATGAAGACGTTCATGCCAGCGAGCGCCAGCACCAGGATCAACAGATAAGGCATCACCTTGAACAGGTCCGCGCTGGCGGTGGTGGCGGGAGCTTCTCCCACTGAACCCAGGGTCAGATAGAGCAGGATCACTGCGATGGCGGCAGGGGCCGCAATCTTGACGTTCTCGCGAAACTTGTCCTTCATCTCGCAGCCCTGGCTGCGGGTCGCCGCTATGGTGGTGTCCGAGATGATGGAGAGGTTATCGCCGAACATGGCGCCGGAGAGAATGGTGCCTGCCATCAGTACCGGATCGATACCGGCTGCCTGGGCCACGCCAAGAGCCACAGGGGCCACGGCACCGATCGTGCCCATGGAGGTGCCCATGGCGGTGGCAATGAACGCAGAGATGAGGAACAGGCCCGGCAGCAGGAACCAGCCCGGGATCAGCGACAGACCGAGCGCGACGGTGGCATCGACGCCACCGGTGGCCTTGGCCACGGTGGCGAAGGCGCCAGCCAGCAGATAGATGATGCACATCGCCATTATGCTGCTGTCACCCACCCCCTTGAAGAAGGTTTCAAGGTTCTTGTTGAACCCCTCTTTCCCCAGCGTCAGTGCCAGCATGACGGCAGGCAGTGCAGCCACGGGGGCTGGCAGTTGATAGAAGGCGAATTCGACCCCCTGCAGGGTAAGCCAGGTGCCGGTACCGATAAAGAGAGCAAGAAAGACCAGAAGAGGCAGCAGGGCTCTGGCGCTGGGTTGGGTCTGGATCATGTATTCCTCTGTGGTTGAACATGACCTCCCTGTCGTCACCAGCCCGGGTTGATGGGATGAGCGTGGCGGGCATCCTGCCGCTGTGGGGCGCCTACAGTAGTGAGTCGGGGACATTCGGTCAAGATAGACGTCCAGACGGATAGGGCTTTTTATCGGTCAATTCTGATGAGATTGAAATATCAAAAGTATGTTCGGAAAAATTAATCAATGTCGTCAATTGTTCGGCATCGACTTGGGACATGCAGGGCGCTTTTCACTGACATGTCATTTGGCTGACGGGGCTGACGGGCTGATGGTACTGAGTATCTGGGTTATCTGCTTTTGGGGTAGGCCGCCGACGCCTTGCGCGTGCTGGGCATGGCACCCGCACCTGCAGGCAATGAGGCGGCCTTGATAGTCGGTGAGGGCGGCGCTGTTACTGGGTCATTTTCTCCACGGCCTGAACGGCTGCCGCCAGGGCGCGCTTATCGAGGGTCAGGGCAATGTGACCGATATCCGGCACCAGGGTGACGGGCCATTGAATGCCGAGCGCTCTTAACTCGGGTGCCAGTTGGTCGGTTTTAAATGCCTCGTCATCGGTGCCCGCAATCACGGCGCAGGGACGTTTTACATTGCGCAAATTCTGCCGGTAGTCGCGCTCTGGCTGGAAATTCGAGGCGAGGTTGAAGGAGTAGGAGGGGGTCAGGAGAGCTTTCGCTTCATCATTGAGCGCAAAGTTCAGCACGGTCAGATGGTTGAGTGCTGAAATATGGAAACCGTTGAGGATGCTCAATGCGATCAGGCGAGGAATGCCGACACGCACCCAGCCGCCGCTGTTTGGTCGGTAGTTGGCGGCAGTGGGGCCCAGATACGGAGAGAGGAGCAGGTAGTTGTCAAACAGGGTTTGCCGTGAGCCACCGGCGACGCGCAGCACAAAGCCACCCCCTGACGAGAAGCCTGCGAGGGTGGCGGGTTTGCTCGGAGCCACTGCTGCGGCGAAATCTTCCAGATCGTCTTCCAGTTGCCCTATGTAGGCTATCGTGCCTCTCTGGCCCGACTCGCCATGGCCGCGGATATCGAGGGTGTAGGCACCATAACCGGCTTGCGAGAAGGCGCTCGCCAGTATGTGCATGCTCTGGCTGCTGGCCGAGGAGCCATGAACCAGCACAACGCTACCCCTGACATCCTTGCCTGCGGGGGCATAGTGTCGGTAGCCCAACTGCGCGCCGTCACGGGCCGGGTATCTTGAGAGCGGCGGCAGGCCGCTCCAGTCAAGGGTTTTGAAGGGGTTGCTGATACTGGCCATCTCCGGCGCCGGGCCTGGCCCGCCAAACAGCAGCGCCCCCACAAGGGTGACAAGGCCGAGGGACAGCAGGCCCAGTACGCACAGCAATTCCGTATTCATATGTTTACTTCCTAGTTGCGGGTGTCAATTGCGGCTTTATATCGGCGTAAACCTATCAGATGGCGCCGTCTCTGCCAAACCCCAAACCGCCAGTCTGCGGGGTTAGAATGGCAAGGGGTGGATCAGCCATTTTGAGCGGTTCACCGTCGCGCCCGAACCGAAGAGGGTGTCTCACGGCTTTTCAAAGCCGGCGCAGGCTGGTAAAACGGTCTCTTTCCATAAAACAGATGAGAGGGTGGAGATGGACAATCCGATCCGTGTGGCCGTGATGGGCTGTAATGGTCGTATGGGCAAGGTGCTGCTGGAAGCCATCACCAACGCCGAGGGCGTGGTGATAGGGGCAGCGCTGGAGCGACCTGGCTCTGCCGTGATCGGGCTGGATGCCGGTGAGCTCAACGGTCTGGGCAAGCTGGGTGTGATGATCAGCGACAGTCTGGACAAGGTTCGGGATGAGTTTGATCTCATCATCGACTTCACCCGTCCTGAGGTGACCCTGGCCAATCTGGCCTTTGCCCTGGCCCACAACAAGCAGATGGTGATCGGCACCACAGGTTTTGATGACGCAGGCAAGGCGGCGCTGAAAGAGGCGGGCAAGCAGATCGGCATCGTCTTCGCCTCCAACTACTCGGTCGGCGTCAACCTGGTGTTCAAGCTGCTGGAACAGGCCGCCAAGGTGATGGGGGATTACACCGACATCGAGATCATCGAAGGACATCACAGACACAAGGTGGATGCACCGTCCGGCACTGCGCTTTCCATGGGGGAAGTGGTGGCCAAAACCCTGGGCCGCGATCTCAAGGAGTGCGCCGTCTATGGCCGTGAAGGGATCACCGGCGAGCGGGATCGCAACACCATCGGCTTTGCCACTATTCGCGCCGGCGATCTGGTGGGGGAGCACACCGTCATGTTTGCCGACATCGGCGAGCGGGTGGAGATCAGTCACAAGGCCTCCAGCCGCCTCACTTTCGCCAATGGCGCCGTGCGCGCGGGCAAGTGGCTTGGCCAGCAGGGTGCCGGTCTTTACGACATGCAGGATGTACTCAGTCTGAAATAAGCTGCCTGACGTTCTGGGTGTCATCGCTCCCCCTGGGAGGGGCACCCACTGCCTTGCCAAACCCCGGTTCGCCGGGGTTTTTCGTATTTTCTTGTATAAATGGTGATTACGCCGCGTTTTTTCACCCAAACCATCCAAACTACCTCTTTCTAGAACGGTGGCCTGGCCCCCTTCTGTCAAATGTCATCAAAGCGTAACGAGATTGGGCCTCTACACTCCCTGCGGTCGCATTTTTTCACATGTCACAAAAAAGACTAAAAATTCAAAACAAGAAAAACGTTTTCTATTTTTTCAAGTCACTTATCTGTCATTAAATGACTCTTTTTATGGCTGGTTAGGTTTTTTTATAAATCACAGTCACTTGTTTTTAAAGGATTAAATGTTGGTTTTTGTACTTTGAGTGGCACAAGGTGCCACTTTTGTCGCGGGTTCTGGCTTTTCTTTTGCTGGAGGGGGTTGCAAAGCGATTGAGTGCATAGATAATGGGTAATGTTGCTTGTTTATTGAATTTAGATGCATTTAAAACGAGAAAAGACGTTGAAATGCGATCATTTTTAAGTAGAATGCGCCCAATTTGCCAGAAATCTGCCGGGTTTGAGCCCTGTTTCAAACAGCGTCCGGACCCGCAACACCCAGGTAAATTGCTGAATTTAAAGCTAAATAACTGGAGGTTGTCTTGAATCACACTGCATTGCTAGTGCTGGAAGATGGAACTGTGTTCAAAGGCGTGTCGATAGGCGCCGAGGGATGTTCCGTTGGTGAAGTGGTTTTCAATACGTCGATGACGGGCTATCAGGAAATCCTTACCGATCCCTCTTATTCCCGTCAGATAGTCACCCTCACTTACCCCCATATAGGCAACACCGGCACCAACAGCGAAGATGAAGAGTCCAGTCAAATCCATGCACAGGGATTGATCATCCGGGACCTTCCGATACTTGCCTCCAATTTCCGCAATCAGCAATCCCTCTCCGATTACCTCAAGTCTCACAACATAGTTGGCATCGCCGACATCGACACCCGCAAACTGACCCGCATCCTGCGCGAGAAAGGCGCCCAGGCTGGCTGTATTTATGCCGGCAAAGAGGTGGCGGGCAAACAGGTCGATGAGGCATATGCCCTCGAACAGGCCCGCGCCTTCCCCGGTTTGAAGGGGATGGACTTGGCCAAAGAGGTCACGGTTGGCGAGGCGTACAACTGGACTGAAGGTAGCTGGCAGCTTGGCAAGGGGCATGTCACCCCGGCGGCCGATGAACTCAAATACCACGTGGTAGCCTACGACTTTGGCGTCAAGCGCAACATTTTGCGGATGCTGGTGGATCGTGGCTGCCGTCTGACGGTAGTACCGGCCAAGACACCGGCCGCCGAAGTGTTGGCGATGAACCCCGATGGCATCTTCCTCTCCAACGGCCCCGGTGACCCCGAGCCGTGTGACTATGCCATCGAGGCCATCAAGGCTTTCCTCAACACCAACACGCCGGTATTTGGCATCTGCCTGGGTCACCAGCTGCTGGGTCTGGCCTCCGGTGCCAAGACGGTGAAGATGAAGTTCGGCCATCACGGCGCCAACCATCCGGTGAAGAGCCTGGATGACAACACCGTCATGATCACCGCCCAGAACCACGGCTTTGCAGTGGACGAGAGCTCACTGCCGGATTGCCTGCGCCCCACCCACGTCTCTCTGTTTGACGGGTCTTTGCAAGGCATCCACCGCACCGACCGTCCGGCCTTCAGCTTCCAGGGTCACCCCGAAGCGAGCCCGGGCCCGCACGACTGTGCCGGTCTGTTCGACCACTTTATTGAATTGATCAAGCAGTATCGCGCTTAAGAGGAAAAGAGAAGCCATGCCAAAACGTAACGACCTACAGAGCATCCTGATCCTCGGCGCCGGCCCCATCGTCATCGGTCAGGCCTGCGAATTTGACTACTCCGGCGCCCAGGCCTGCAAGGCCCTGCGCGAGGAGGGATACCGCGTCATCCTGGTGAACTCCAACCCGGCCACCATCATGACCGACCCCGAGATGGCCGATGCCACCTACATAGAGCCCATCACCTGGGAAGTGGTACGCGAGATCATCAAGAAAGAGCGCCCGGATGCCGTGCTGCCCACCATGGGTGGCCAGACTGCATTGAACTGCGCGCTGGATCTGGAAAAGCATGGCGTGCTGGCCGAGTTCGGTGTCGAGATGATAGGTGCCACCGCCGACGCCATCGACAAGGCCGAAGATCGCCGTCGCTTTGACATCGCCATGAAGAGCATTGGTCTGGAATGCCCGCGCGCCGGCATCGCCCACAACATGGAAGAGGCGTGGGGCGTGCAGCAGATGGTCGGCTTCCCCTGCATCATCCGCCCCTCCTTTACCATGGGTGGCTCGGGCGGCGGCATTGCCTACAACACCGAAGAGTTCGTCGAGATCTGCGAGCGCGGTCTGGACTTGTCGCCGACCAAGGAGCTGCTGATCGATGAGTCGCTCATCGGCTGGAAAGAGTACGAGATGGAAGTGGTGCGGGATCGCAACGACAACTGCATCATCGTCTGCACCATCGAAAACTTCGACCCCATGGGCATCCACACCGGTGACTCCATCACGGTCGCGCCAGCCCAGACGCTGACCGACAAGGAGTTCCAGATCATGCGCAACGCCTCCATGGCGATACTGCGCGAGATCGGCGTCGAGACCGGCGGCTCCAACGTCCAGTTCGGTATCAACCCGAAAGATGGCCGCATGGTCATCATCGAGATGAACCCGCGGGTGTCCCGCTCCTCTGCGCTGGCTTCCAAGGCGACCGGCTTCCCCATCGCCAAGATCGCCGCCAAGCTCGCCATCGGTTACACCCTCGACGAGCTGATGAACGACATCACCGGCGGTCGCACTCCGGCCTCCTTCGAGCCGGCCATCGACTACGTGGTCACCAAGGTGCCGCGCTTCAACTTCGAAAAATTTGCCGGTGCCAACGACCGTCTCACCACACAGATGAAGTCGGTTGGTGAAGTGATGGCCATAGGCCGCAACTTCCAGGAGTCCCTGCACAAGGCGCTGCGCAGTCTCGAGACCGGCAAGACCGGCTTCGACCCCATGGTTGACCTCAATGCCCCTGACTCCCTGACCCGCATCCGCCACGAGCTGCAGGACGCTGGCTGCGACCGCATCTGGTACATCGCCGATGCGTTTCGCGCCGGTCTCTCCATGGACGGCATCTTCAAGCTGACCAAGATTGATCCCTGGTTCCTGGTACAGATAGAAGATCTCATCAAGCTGGAAGAGCAGGTGAAAGAGCGCGGCATGGCCGGTCTTGACGCCGACTTCTTGCGCGCCCTCAAGCGCAAGGGCTTCGCCGACGCGCGCCTGGCCAAGATCCTCGGCGTGGCCGAGGGCGAGGTGCGCAAGTTGCGTGCCCGCCACAACATCTTCCCGATCTACAAGCGGGTCGATACCTGCGCGGCCGAGTTCGCCACCAACACCGCCTACATGTATTCGAGCTATGACGAAGAGTGCGAGGCCAACCCGACCAATCGTGACAAGATCATGATCATCGGCGGCGGCCCGAACCGTATCGGTCAGGGCATCGAGTTTGACTACTGCTGCGTGCACGCGGCACTGGCCCTGCGCGAAGACGGTTACGAGACCATCATGGTCAATTGCAACCCGGAAACCGTCTCCACCGATTACGACACCTCGGATCGCCTCTACTTCGAGCCGGTGACCCTGGAAGATGTGCTGGAAATCGTGCGTATCGAAAAACCCAAGGGCGTTATCGTGCAGTACGGCGGCCAGACCCCGCTCAAACTTGCACGGGCATTGGAAGCGAACGGCGTGCCGATCATCGGTACCAGCCCGGATGCCATCGACCGCGCCGAAGACCGCGAGCGCTTCCAGTCCGCCGTTGAGCGCCTCGGCCTCAAGCAGCCGGAAAACGGCACAGTCACCGCGTTGGAGCAGGCAGTGCTGACCGCCGAGCGGATCACTTACCCGCTGGTGGTGCGCCCCTCCTACGTGCTGGGTGGCCGCGCCATGGAGATCGTCTATGACGAGACCGACCTGCGTCGCTACTTCGCCGAGGCGGTGAGCGTTTCCAACGAATCGCCGGTACTGCTGGACCGCTTCCTGGACGATGCCACCGAGCTGGACGTGGATGCCATCTGCGACGGCACCGATGTGGTCATCGGCGGCATCATGGAGCATATCGAGCAGGCCGGTATCCACTCCGGTGACTCCGGCTGCTCCCTGCCGCCCTACACCTTGTCCAAGAAAATTCAGGACGAGATCCGCGAGCAGGTGCGCAAGCTGGCACTGGAACTCGGTGTGGTCGGCCTGATGAACGTGCAGTTTGCGGTCAAGGGCGATGACATCTACCTCATCGAAGTGAACCCGCGTGCCGCCCGTACCGTGCCCTTCGTCTCCAAGGCGACCGGTGCCCCGCTGGCCAAGATTGCCGCCCGCGTCATGGCCGGCCAGAGCCTGAAAGATCAGGGCTTTACCACCGAGATAATCCCGCCTTACTACTCGGTGAAAGAGGTGGTACTGCCGTTCGCCAAGTTCCCTGGGGTTGACCCGCTGCTGGGGCCAGAGATGCGCTCTACCGGTGAAGTAATGGGGGTGGGCAGCAGCTTTGCCGAGGCCTATGCCAAGGCCCAGCTGGGTGCCAGCCATGCGGTGCCGAAAGAGGGTCGTGCCCTCTTGTCGGTGCGTCACAGCGACAAGGCGCTGGTGGTCGATTTGGCTGCCAAGCTGCTGGAGCTGGGCTACGAGCTGGATGCCACTCACGGCACCGCAGTGGCCCTGGGTGAAGCGAGCATCAACCCGCGCTTGGTCAACAAGGTGCACGAAGGGCGTCCGCACATTCTCGACCGCATCAAGAATGGCGAGTACACCTACATCGTCAACACCGCCGAAGGGCGAGTGGCGATCCAGGACTCCAAGCAGTTGCGCCGCGCCGCTTTGCAGCACAAGGTGGCTTATACCACCACCATGAATGAGGCGTTTGCCACCTGCATGGCCATCAGCATGGATGCCACCGCTAACGTGAACTCGGTGCAGGAGCTGCATCAGAAGGTGAAAAACCGCTAAGCATTGCGTAACAAAAGGGCAGGGGAGTCTTTCTCTCGTTCTTTGCACAACACTTGCGAACCCTGAAAAACCCCGCCAGCAATGGCGGGGTTTCTATTTTTTGGCGCCAGCACTGAGTAAAGAGTATTGGCCTGATTTCACATCGATAGGGATAGATAATCCCTTAAAGTGAACTAAACATGACAATGATTGCACAATGTTCGATTTATACCGCAATCTTTGCAATCACTCACCCGACCCGCCTCTCTATACTGGTTTCTCATCAAACGTCTTATCAAACAAGGTCGTCTGCACCGGCAAGCGCCAACAGCAAGAGGCAAGTGCGAGAGGATCAGGGCCAGCTGCTTATCCGATAGCCGAGGCCGGCCCCTTTATCCATAGGGGCCACAGGAAACCGGTTGTGGGGTTACCGCCGCACCAGCCGTCAGGATCAGCGTTACCGCGCCAGTCCGCTCCCCCTCCTTGTTCCTCTGCTTGCCTGCCCAGTCGCGTCGTTGCTCACCTTCATTGCCCGCAACGGCGCCGCGCCTCAAGGACATCAGCCAAGGGAATCTGAAAATGAGCTTCGATCATCGCAAATACCGCCCAGCCCCCGTTATTGCACTGGCGGACCGTCAATGGCCCAACCGGGTGCTCGAGCGCGCGCCGCTCTGGTGCGCCGTAGACTTGCGCGACGGCAACCAGGCGCTGGTCGAACCCATGACGGTGGCCCAGAAGCTGCAAATGTGGGCGTTGATGGTCCATGTTGGTTTCAAACATATTGAGGTGGGCTTCCCGGCCGCCTCCCAGCCTGATTTCGACTTCGTGCGCGAACTTATCGAGCGCAATCTCATTCCGGACGATGTCACCATACAGGTGTTGGTGCAGGCCCGCGAAGAGCTGATCGCCCGCACCTTTGAATCGCTCAAGGGGGCCAAACGCGCCATCGTCCACGTCTACAACTCGGTCAACCCGACCCAGCGCAACTATGTGTTCAACACAGGGCGCGAGGGGGTCAAGGCCATCGCCGTACAGGGCGCTCGCTGGGTGCGAGACCATGCGGCGCGCAATCCTGGCACAGAGTGGAGCTTCCAGTATTCGCCGGAGAGCTTCAGCAGCACAGAGGTGGAGTTCGCGGTAGAGGTGTGCGACGCCGTCATCGACGAGTGGCGCCCTGCTGGCCGCCCCATGATCCTCAACCTCCCTGCCACGGTCGAGGTGAGCACTCCCAATGTGTTCGCGGATCAAGTGGAGTGGTTTTGCCGCCACCTCAAGGCGCGCCCCGAGGTGAGCATCTCCATCCATACCCACAATGACAGGGGCTGCGGCGTGGCCGCCGCCGAGCTGGCTGTGCTGGCGGGGGCCGATCGCATCGAGGGAACCCTGCTTGGCAACGGCGAGCGCACCGGCAACATGGACATAGTCACCATGGCCATGAACCTCTACAGCCAGGGGATTGATCCCGAGCTGGATCTCTCAGACATGGACGCCATAGTCGCGACCGTGGGGGCCTGCACCCAGATAGCCCTGCACCCGCGCCACCCCTACGCGGGCGAGCTGGTCTACACGGCGTTTTCCGGCAGCCATCAGGATGCGATTCGCAAATCTCTGGCGGCTGAGAAACCCGATGCCTACTGGGACGTGGCCTATCTGCCCATCGATCCCGCAGACCTTGGCCGCAGCTACGAGGCGGTGATCCGCATCAACAGCCAGTCCGGCAAGGGCGGTGTCACCTATCTGCTGGAGCGCGACCTTGGCCTGCAACTGCCGCGCTGGCTGCAAATCGACTTCAGCCGTCGGGTCCAGGCACAGGCCGAGGCAAGCAGCAGCGAAATCAGCCCGGAACAGATCCGTGCCCTGTTTGAGCAGCATTACCTCGAGCCGGTACACGGCTATCGCATTGGTCGCTTCCAGCTTGGTCACGACAGTCAGGAGAGTCTGCGCCTCGAGTTGCAGACCCCGAACGGCACCTTGCACCTGAGCGGCGAAGGGGAGGGGGCCATCACTGCGCTGGTCAACGGCTGGGAGCGCCAGACCGGGATGCACATCGACGTGCTCGATTATTCGGAACATGCCCTCACCGCCGGCACAGAATCTCGCGCCGCCGCCTATGTGCTGCTGAGCGTCGATGGCCAGCGCATGTGCGGGGTCGCCATCGGCCGCGACGTGGTCAATGCCTCCTTGCAGGCGGTGATCAATGGTGCGGCGCAAATTGAGGCCCTGCGCCAAACGGCTTGAGTGCATGTCGCCAAAGAGCCCATCCGCTTGCAGCAGCCCCGCCCATCCGACGGGGCTGCTCGATTGCGCCAGCGGGTGCTGCGTCAAGGCATCTGCGCCTTCAGATCCGCCTGTCAATCCTCTACAATGAGCGCCTGTTTGCGTTCGGAGCCGCTCCGTTCGCGTGACTCTCGTGTGCCGGGCGCCCAGCGCCTTGCCCCTGCATCGGAAGCCTTGATGATATTTTCCTCACCCCTTGTTCCCACTCGGCTCGCCATCCTGCCTCTCTTTGCAATCCTGTTGCTTGCCGGGTGTGCCAGCGACCCGACGGCGCCCAAGCAAGATGTCGCCATGAGCGCCCAGCAGGCCAAACAACCTATCGCCATGCAGCCACGCAAACCGGCAGACATGAAGAGCCGCATAGTGCGGTTCTTGCCGCGTCAGGTGCCAGACAAGCAGGGCTGGGCCAATGATGTGGTGACGGCGCTCTCGACGCAGGGAGTGACGGTAAGCGATCACAATGTCTGCACTGTGCTGGCGGTGGCCGAGCAGGAGGCCACCTATCAGGCTGACCCCGTGGTGCCGGGCCTTGGCAAGATTGCCTGGAAGGAGATAAATGCCCGCGCCGCCAAGCTGTTGATCCCGGAATTCGTGGTGCGCACGGCCCTTGGCATCAAGTCCCCCACCGGCAAGAGCTATGCCGAGCGCATCGACAAGCTTCGCACCGAGCGGGAGATGAGCGAGATCTTCGAGGACATGATCAGCATGGTGCCCATGGGCAAGACGCTGTTTGGCAACATGAACCCGGTGCATACCGGCGGCCCCATGCAGGTGAGCATCGCCTTTGCCGAGGCAAATGCCCGTGGCTACCCCTATCCCGTCAAGGATTCCATTCGCCATGAGGTGTTCAGCCGTCGTGGCGGTATCTGGTTCGGCACCAAGCACCTGTTTGGCTATCCCGCCGACTACCCGGATACCCTCTATCGCTTCGCCGACTTCAATGCGGGCTGGTACGCCAGCCGCAACGCCGCCTTCCAGGCTGCCGTCAGCCGACTGAGCGGCAAGCCCCTGGCGCTGGATGGGGATCTTGTCCGCTATGACTCAGACTTGCCGGGCAAGACTGAGCAGGCTGTCTATACCCTCGCCAGCCGGGTCAATATGAGCAAGCAGGCGATCCACCAGAGCCTGCGCAAAGGGGATACCGCCGAATTTGCCCAGACCGACCTCTATCACAGGGTCTTTACCCTGGCCGACAAGCAGGCCGGCAAGCGGCAACCCCGCGCCATCCTGCCCGGCATTCAGCTCAAGAGCCCCAAGATCACCCGCAACCTCACCACCGCCTGGTTTGCCAAGCGAGTGGATGACAGGGAGCAAGCTTGCGTGAAACGGCTGGGATCCTTGTAATCGCAAAAACAAAGGCGGCCAGTTGCCGCCTTTGTTCACTGTGTTTTGACCACCTTGCTGGTCAGGGTTGGCAGATGCCAGGTTCCTCCCAATGTAATCATGCGACAGCTTCCGGTGGTGCTTTGCTCGCTTTGCACGAAGGTTTTGCCATTCCATACCCAGCTCTCGAAAGAGAAACAGTCTCCTATCCCGCGCCCCTTGTGTGAGGCCCTCAGTTCACCCGAACCATAACCGTTTGCATCTGTGTTGATGAGTGTTGCACTGCCGATATCAAGGTCTGCGTCTATCAGGATGAATGCTGAACCATCGTTGTAAGCGGCGAGCCAGCAGGGGAGTTGTACCAAGGTTCGGTCCATGTTCAGGGTGTAGAGCATGCCACCTTCCTGATTCTCATAGGCCATGGGACAAGTGTCTTTATCGACTTGCTGCTTTAGCCACTCGCCTATGCTCTGGAGCTCTGGTTTTGTGAGTGGACGAGATAGGTTATCTGCGGCAACAGCGCCTGCGTGGATCACGGGAGCTGCCAATGCGGGAGGCACGGTTGTGGCTGGTAGTGTGCCCTTTTTAGTCAGGGCTGTACTGGTATTGAGACGGCCTTGGAATTCATCCATTTTGAGAAAAATGGCGTAGGCTCCGGCCCCGGATAGCGGTTCCTGGTGCTTGCTCCATTTAAATACCACCTTCCCAGCCCCCTTGATTGCCTGAATGATCGCTGTGGTTTGGTGTTGGCTAAACGGAATCCGCTCTTTTACGGTGCCGAGTACCTCGCCATTGATGCGCAGTGTGATCAAACCATCAGCGGGGGCTCCTGGAGTCTGTTCATCAACCTCTGAGATGGCAAGCTCGGCATGCAGTGCGCCCTTGGCTCCTGCCTCTCGTGTAAGCAGAACTGATATTCCACCAGCTTCTGCGCTGTAACCTGCGGCTCGGCATGTGCCTGTGTTGTCACAGGCGAGCTCCCAGTCCTTGTGTTGAAAAGATACCCCTTCAGAAAACGAGCCGAGTGCAGAGGCCAGCAGTGTCGTGATGATCATGAGATGGTTCCAGAAGCATTGGGCCGATCAGGATAGCATTCTGGACGGTTTAAATTGAATCCTGTTGTGGGCTGACTTAACTGTACCGAGGGGATAGTTCCTCGATCCGCTTAGAAACTCATCGCCAGCCCGACGCCGTAGCCGCTGGTGTTGTGGCTGAACATATAGCGGGCTACCAGCCGGGTGCGGGTCACTATGATGTCGTACTTGCTGCTGTCGAGTTCTATCCCGAGCCCCAGCGAGTTGAGGGAGTTGAAACCGAGCAGGCCCCTTTGCTCGCCAAGATATTCGGTGCGTGCCCCTTCCATCACGTAGCGCAGCGGCTTGTCCAATAGTGTGAGATTGCCGATGGGGGCGCGGCGGCGCAGGTAGAGGCCGAGGTTCTCCGCATTGGCCTGACCGGTTACGCTGGCCGAGGTGCCGCCAAAGCTTTGCAGATGCTGGTAGGAGTAGCGCAGCTCAACGTCGATATCCTGCTGTGCAGAGAAGAGTTCATAGTCGAGCATCATGGCGCCACCCAGGCCGTAGACATCGAGCCTGCCGCCATCGAGAAAGTCGAGGTTCTTGCCTGTGTATTGGCCCAGCAGCCAGTTGCCGATGCGCAGATCGCTTGCCACAGTACCCAGCGTGACGTTGCCGATGGGGCGCAATACCCAGTTGCCGCCGTGACGATCCTGATGCAGATGAAGATCCCAACCGATGCCACCCGTGGCGGTGAGACTGTTCCATCGGGTGGGGATAGTGCGACTCTCGCTGCCGTTGCTCACCACGAATTTGGGATCGTAGCGGCTAAAACCCAGGGTCCCTTCCAGATAGACGGGCACACTCTCGCTCATGGTGGCGCCGCCCCCCATCTGGGTCATGTTGAGCGCCGACGACGCCGTTGTGCTGGTGTTGCTGCCGATGTCGAGGTTGCTGGCTGTGATGTCGGGCACCACAGTGAAGGTCATCAGCGACACCACTGCGTTGGCACGTTTTTGTATTAGTGACGACTCTTCAGCCATGGCGCCATGGCTGAGCAAGGGGGTGATCAGCAGGGGCAGGGTAGTGCGAAGGGTAGTGTGTGTGGGCATGCCTTGTTCCCCCGAAGCCGGTTGTGATGATGCGCCGTCTGACTGTAGCGACTTTTTATCATCTTGGCAGCCCAAGGGTGAGCCGGTTGAAGCTTATACATCGCCGAGCATATCGCCGAGCCGGAGTGCTCGTCCAACCCTTGTCCTGCCATTCAGCTTTTTGTATTGATTGCTGACTTTGTGCCAGACATTAATTTTTTGTTCACTTGCGCGGGTGTATAACGAGAGCCCCTTCAAGGAGAGAAAGGGGATGGCGACAGGGAGTGTCAGCCGCAACGGGGGCCATCGGGTCCCCCGGGATGGATGCTCACTGACGTTGATGGGAGTCACCAGATGCAGGATATGCTGCTTGCCATATGGCAACAGGACTTTGACCAATTGATCCAGATGCAGGCGGCGGGCCTGCTCGTCACCTGCCTGGTGGTGATCCTCTTTCTCGAGTCGAGCTTCGTGTTTTTACCCCTGCCCGGTGACAGTCTGGTACTGCTGGCCGGTGGCTTGGTAGGGATGGGGGTGCTCGGCCCCGAAGTGACCCTTGTCTACATGCCGCTTGCCGCCGGGATCGGCAGCCTGATCGCCTATCTGCAGGGCCATGCGCTGCACGGCACCTCCTTTATGGGCCATGTGGAGCGGATGATCCCGGACGGCAGTTTGCCACGGGCCTCGCGTCTGCTGCACAACTACGGCTTCTGGGCCCTGTTTTCCTCTCGCTTCGTGCCCTTCGTCAGGGTGCTGACGCCCATGCTGATGGGGGTCTCCCGCCTGCATCTGCCCCGGGTGGTGATGGCCAGTTTTGCCAGCGCCTTCCTCTGGGCCCTGCTGCTGAGTCTGGTGGGCAAGTTCGTGATGGCAGCGCCGGCGCTCGTCCAGTATCACGAATTGATGACCAAGTGCCTGCTGGTGACCTCCCTTGGTCTGTTCGTTATCGCCATGGCGGCCATCGCCATCCGGTTGTTCAAGCGCCCGACCAATCGCATTCGCTGAGTTATATCCGGGGGAGCGCAGGCTGGCCCCGGGTTCTCCATTGATTTACCAATGGCATTGGTTAGGCCCAGGCGGGCCGCCAATGCCGCCCATCAACCATCAAGCAGGTACTTTATGCCATGTCGTGACACCCTGAGCCTTCGTCCCCTCGAGCGAGAGGATCTGAAATTCGTACATCAGCTCAACAACAACGCCAGCATAATGCGTTACTGGTTCGAGGAGCCTTACGAGGCTTACATGGAGCTGGCCCAGCTCTATGACAAGCACATCCACGATCAGCAAGAACGCCGTTTCATCCTGGAGGTGGAGGGCACCAATGTTGGCCTGGTGGAGCTGGTGGATATTCGCAGCATCCACCGCCGCGCCGAGTTTCAGATCATCATAGCCCCCGCCTATCAGGGGCTGGGCTATGCCAAGACAGCGACCTTGAAGGCGATGAAGTATGCCTTCAACGTGCTGAATCTGCACAAGTTGTATCTCATCGTCGACAGTGACAATGCCAAGGCGCGCCACGTTTATCAGTCGCTGGGGTTCGCGCCGGAGGGGGAGCTGAAAGAGGAGTTCTTCATCGATGGCAAATATCGCACCGCCATTCGCATGTGTCTGTTTCAGCGTGATTTTCAGGCAAATGCTGCCAACAGGGTCTAACGTTTCCTGACATTCTGGTGCCGATGGGGGCAGGGCTGCGCTGGCCGATGCCAGTGATGCGGCTCTCTTTGTCGGCACCTTTCTCGTGACAGGATAAAAACTCAGGCCATTTGAGGCAGAATTTGTGATGCCTATCTGTTACACTTCGCGCCCGCCATTTTCCGGCTCATTTTCTGACTTGATGTCGGACGCAGCCACCGGTGGTATCAACCTCCGCCTCGCCTACGCCGAGCCGCAAGCCAAACACAGTCCAGCTGGAACACAGGAACCCATTATGAGATTTGAATCGTTCGATTTTGCCCCCGAGATTTTGCGTGCTGTCTCAGATTGCGGTTATCAGGAGATGACCCCTGTGCAGCGCCAGGCGATCCCGACTATCCGTCGCGGTCTCGATGTGCTGGCCAGCGCCCAGACAGGTACCGGCAAGACTGCCGCCTTCGCCCTGCCGATATTGCAGCGCCTGGTGGACAAGCCGGCCGAGCTGCAGCCGTCCAATGCCCGCGTGCTGATCCTGACCCCGACTCGCGAGCTGGCGGCCCAGGTGGCGAGCAACATCAATGATTTTGCCAAGTACCTGGATGTCACCGTACTGACGCTCGTTGGCGGTGGCAAGCAGGATGTGCAGGCCAAGAAGCTCAAAGCGGGCGCTCACATCATAGTGGCGACCCCGGGTCGTCTGCTGGAGCACCTGACCGCCTGCAACCTCAGCCTGTCAGGCGTCGAGTGTCTGGTGCTGGACGAAGCGGATCGCATCCTCGACATGGGCTTTAGCGCCGATGTGCAGCAGATCCTGCAAGCGGTCAACAAGGAACGCCAGAACCTGCTGTTCTCCGCCACTTTCTCCGACGGGGTGAAGAAGCTGGCCAACGTCATGCTGGACAAGCCGCAGATCATCAGCGTCAACAAGCAGAACTCCACCGCCGATACCGTTACTCACACCGTCTATCCGGTGGAGCAGAAGCGTAAGCGCGAGCTGCTCTCCGAGCTGATTGGCAAGCAGAACTGGCCGCAGGTGCTGGTGTTTGCCAGTACCCGCGAAAGCTGTGACGAGCTGGTGGCCGAGCTGAACCTGGATGGCATCAAGTCTGCCGTTGTGCATGGTGACAAGGCCCAGGGCAGCCGTCGCCGTGCCCTGCGCGAATTCACCGAGGGCAAGCTGCGGGTACTGGTCGCCACCGAAGTGGCCGCCCGTGGTCTGGATATCCCGGATCTGCAGTACGTGGTCAACTACGATCTGCCGTTCCTGGCCGAAGATTACGTGCACCGCATCGGCCGTACCGGTCGTGCTGGCAAGAGCGGCATGGCCATCTCCTTCGTCAGCCGCGAAGAAGAGCGCACCCTGCTCGAGATCGAGGCGCTAATCGGCCAGAAGATCCGCCGTGTCATGGCGAAGGGCTACGAAGTGGGCAACCGTGACGAGCTGATCAAGCAGTTGCAGGAGCGTCGTCGCTTCGGCAAGCGTCCCCAGCGTGAAGACAACGCCGCCGCCCAGGCCATGGCTGAAGCCAAGTTGCAGGGTCAGCGCCTCAAGCGTCTGGCGGCAATGAAGAAGCCGCGCCAGCCGAAATAAGCGCGCCCAACCCCGTCCGGGCCTTCCCCTTGTCAGGGCAGGCCCGGAGGGGCGATTTTGTATATAAAGGCGCCACTGGCGCCTTTATGCTGTTGATGACCCGGCCCCTGGCCTGCCCGTCTCTCTGAGGACTCGTAATGACACCTCCCAACTACAATCAGGCCCTGCTCGACATGGCCACCCAGAGCCTTGCCGAGCTGGCGCGCACCGCCGAGCAGAAGGCGGGCAAGCGTACCCCCGCCCAGGAGAGCCATTTTCTCTGCACCTGGATGGCGGACTCCCTCAAGGAGAAGCGTTTCTCCCGTCTGGTGATGGAGGATCTGAAAGGCTGGATCCAGCAGGGCCGTACTCTGGGGGCCGGTGCCGATCTCAAGGGCCTGCTGGAGCGCATCGCCTTCCAGTACGCCCGGGTGCAGGCGGACTCACAACAGCTCGGCACCAGGCTTGCCGCCCTGCTGGCCGAGCTGGAAGCTGCGGGTTGGTTGGTGTTTACCGACAGCGAGGTGAATGCCAAGCTGCGCTTGCAGGGACAGGGCCAATCCAGTCTGGTGATCTCCAGTTGCGAATATGGCGAGCACATAGTGCAGGGTGAGCTGATCAAACCCTTGACCCTGTACGTGCGCGGTGATGAAGCCAGGCTGGCGCAAGCGGCCTTTCACCATGGTCTGCTGCTGAGCCAGGGCAACAAGAAGGTCACTCTGGTCAAGCATCACAAGGCGTATCGTCTGGTGCCCGCCAACTTGCAGCCCGCGCTGGCGCTGCTGGCCGAGGCGAAAGCCTGACGGCGAGCCTCTTCCCCTGTTGTTCCCAAACCCCGGCCTGGCGCCGGGGTTTTTTATGCGCCAGTGATGGTGCTGGCGGGCTTGGTTGGGTGAGGCGAGAGCAAAAGCGAAATTTTTACAGGAACCTTTTTACAAGCACCTTTTACAGGAACCTTTTACAAGAACCAAAGGGGCTGCGTGATACGGCCAGCGGATTCCCGTTTTGTCGTTCGAAATGTGTCGCATGGCAGCGTGCCTGCATCTTGCCCCCCTCTGATGGGGGGCGTCCCCCATATGGTGGGATGGTGGTGGAAAATTTCTGCTCTAGGGTGAGTGAGCCCCAAAGAGGGCCTTAAGGAAGCAAACCGCCTGATGGCGACACTCAATGAATGAGGAAACATGATGAAAGTGACTCCAATAGCCTTGCTGCTGGCCGGTGTGCTGGCTTCCCCGCTCTGCGCCGCAGGGCTCGATGCCCAACTCACCCTGGTGGATGGCAGCACAGACGACGTGCGCATCAACCTGACATTGACCAACACGGGTGACAAGCCCATCCGTCTGCTCAAGTGGCAGCTGCCGGGCAGCGACGATGCCCCCCTGTTTTTGGTGGAGCGGGATGGTCAACCGGTCAGCTATGAGGGGGCGCTGATCAAGCGTGCGGCGCCAACCGACAAGGATTTCCAGCTGCTCAAGGCTGGCCAGAGTCTGACGGTGCAGGCGGAAGTGTCGGGTCTCTATGACATGAGTGCTCAGGGTCAGTACAGCATCCGCTATCAGCTGCCGACCGTACCGCAGGAGGCGAAGGCCGCCAAGGCCAAGCAAGCCCAGGCGAGCGAGTCCAACGCCATCACCCTGTGGGTGGAGGGGGTGAACGATGAGCGGGTTCAGGCCAAGGTGGCCGCCGCCGAGCCCCAGGCTGTTGCCGGTTCTGTCAGTTTCAGCGGACGCTGCACCAACACCCAGAAGAGCGATCTGTTGACGGCGCTGGATGCCGCCAGTGGCATCAGCAACAACGCCAGCAGCTATCTGGCGGTCGACAAGCCCGATGGCCAGCGCTATCGCAGCTGGTTCGGGGCCTATAGCAGTGCCCGTTGGGATCAGGCCGAGACGAACTTCAGCAAGATCAAGGATGCCATCGACAACAAGCCGCTCACCTTTGACTGCAGCTGCAAGCAGAGCTACTTCGCCTATGTCTATCCGGATCAACCCTACAAGGTCTATCTGTGCAAGAGCTTCTGGACGGCGCCCGTCACCGGGACCGATTCCCGTGCCGGCACCATAGTCCATGAGCTGAGTCACTTCAACGTGGTGGCAGGCACCGACGATCTGGGTTACGGTCAGGCCAATGCCCGCAATCTGGCGAAGACGGATCCGGTCAAGGCGCTCAACAACGCCGACAACCATGAGTACTTCGCCGAGAATACCCCGAGCGAAAACTGATCCGCTGACAGGGGCCGCAAGGCCCCTTTTTGATGCTGAAGGAGGCTCCATGATGACACTCTTGCTCACCACCCTCGCGCTCGCTCCCCTGCAGTGTGAACTGTCGGTCAAGGCACACAGCCGGGTGAACGAGCCCTTGCCCCTGGTGATGACCTTGACCAACAAGGGGGAGGGGCCGCTCGAGGTGTTGAGCTGGTTCACCCCGTTCGAAGGCTGGTTCGCCGATGCCATCGATCTCACCCTCGACAATCAGCCGCTGGTTTACAAAGGACCGCTCGCCAAGCGTGGCGAACCCGGTACCGATGACTTCTTCATTCTGGGGGCGGGTCAGCAGAGCCAGGCGGATGCAGATCTGACCCAGGTCTACGATTTGTCCCGGCCAGGCCTCTATCACCTCAGCTATCGCGCCCAGCCCTTGACCCTGACTCAGGGGGTCGCCCCCAGCTGCCCCGCCATCAGTTTCACCCGGTTGGCGGCACCCTAAGCGGCGTCACGCCCGTTTGCTGCGTTCAGCAGCCCCACAGCGCGGGCCGCGACTGCCAGATAGCGGGATGCATCGCCGGGTCTGCTTGCCTGTTCCCGCCAGCAGCAGTGCACCAGCTTGATCACATGATCGTCCAGACTGGCGAGCGCCCGCTCCAACACTTGCTGCCAGGATAATCCGTTGCAGGCGTGCCATGTCTGGGGACGCAGGTGCGGAGCCCCGACCGTGATATAAGCCGCCGCCACCGCCTGCCACATCAAGGTCTGCCACTGCCCTTGCCACTCGCTGGGCAACTGCGTTGCGACAATGGCTGCGGCCCGGCTGCCGGTCACCATGTGCAGCACGGTAAAATTGCTGGTTTGCCAATAGAGCGGCAGGGCCACCTCGGCCAGTTGTGTCAAAACAGACGATGACTCGGTGAGCGTTTGCGGCAGCGTGCCCGGCCAGCGCGGCGCCTCTGCTACCTGCTGCAAGCGTTCCGTGATCCACTCGCCCTGCCAACGCCTCCCTTCCCACTGTACTGATAGCCCGGCCAGCAGACTGGCGACATCCCGGGCCGGTGCGCCTTCCCCGACAGGCAGTATCAGGGGACGGCACTGCCAGGCGGCCAGTGCCGCAGCCTGCTCCCCCACATGACCATTTTCCAGGGCACAGGCGAAGCGAATAAGAGGATGGAAGGCGCCTCCTGCCGGTGAGAGGCGCCGGGCCAGCAGGGTCTCGAAGAGAGGCAACCAGCCCTCGGTGGCAATCCGGTCTGCCAACTGCTGACGCAGTCGTACGAAACGGATTTCATCCTCGTCCTGACTTGTTTCCCCGCTCGGCAGCGCATGGGTTGCCTGCCAATGATCGAAGAAATGCTGCAACTGGCGGGGGCTTGCACCCATCTCATGCAGGGCGTGCAGCGCCATGGGGCAGTGGTTGGTGGTGCCTTTGCCGTTGAGGGCAAAAGCCCGGTTGGCATCGAGCAAGTGGTGAAGATGATGCATAATCATTTGACTCCTTTTGCGAGGGGAGACAGGATTGTGCAAGTTAAAGCTAACTTGAGGTCAAGGGTGAAAACGGATCGCAAGTGGTTAGCCATAGGTCAGATAGCGAAGCGCGCCGGGGTCAATGCCAGTGCCTTGCGTTTTTACGAGCAGAAGGGATTGATCAGCAGCGTGCGCAGCGATGGCAGCCAGCGCCTCTATCCGCAGGATGCGCTGCGCCGGATAGCCTTCATCCGGGTGGCGCAGGGGATGGGGTTGAGCCTTGGCGAGATTGCCGATGCCCTCGCCGGCTTGCCAGATGGCCGCACGCCGGATCGCAGCGATTGGGAGCAGATAGCCAGCCAGTGGCAAGGCCTGCTTGATCAGCGCATCGAGGCTTTGGTGCAGCTCAAAGGCAAGCTCACCTCCTGTATTGGTTGTGGTTGCCTGTCCCTTGAGCACTGCGCCCTTTACAACCCGGATGATCAGGTTGCCGTACAGGGCGCCGGCCCCCGGTATCTGCTGGGGGATGTGCCGCCATCCGACCCGGGATCAGAAGACCAATAAACATGAGCGTCGACCTGGCATGCCATGCACTGGGCGACCTGAGTAATGAGCAAGGAGGAGACATGGCATTGCAACAGCTTAAACGGGAGTTGGAACAGTTTGGCGAGCGCAGCGATGATGCGCAGCCGACCCGTGGCAGCAAGATGCTCAATATCACCCGCGATACCGGCGAGTTGCTGGCGGTACTGGTACAGACGCGGGGGGCTGAGGCCGTACTGGAGATTGGCACCTCCAACGGTTATTCCACTCTCTGGCTGGCCGAAGCGGTGCAAAGGCTCAATGGCCGGGTCACCACCATAGAGCGGGATGAGGGCAAGCGTGAACTGGCTGATATCAACTTTCAGCGTGCCGGCCTGAGCCCCTGGATCACCCAGTTGGCGGGGGAGGCCGAAACCCTGTTGCCCACTTTGCCAGAGGCCGGTTATCAGCTCATCTTCCTGGACTCGGATCGCCAGCGCTATCGTGTCTGGTGGCCACAGATCCAGCGCCTGCTGGCACCCCGTGGTCTGCTGGTGGTGGACAATGCCGTCTCCCATCGGGATGAGTTGGAAGAGTGGATGGGAGAGGTGCAGCGTGATCCGGCCTTTGCAACCTCGCTGGTGCCTGTTGGCAAGGGGGAGTGGCTGGTGGTGAGTTTGTCGGGAGAGTGAGCATGGAGTTCAGAACCATGGAACCAAAAGCAGTGGTAGAGGCCTATTGGCAGGCCATGCAAAGCAATGATTTTTCGAGGGCGGCCCGCTGGCTCGGCGATGATTTTATCTGCGACTGGCCGCAGTCGGGGGAGCGCATCGAGGGGCGCTGCAACTTTGTCGAGATCAACCGCCGCTATCCGGCGGCAGGCCCCTGGAATTTTGACGTGGTCCGGCTACTGGAGCAGGGCGGTGAAGTCGTGACCGAGGTGTTGATCACCGATGGTGAGGTGCAGGCTCGCGCCATTACCTTTCACACAGTGCGCGGCAATGTCATCTCGCGCCAGACCGAGTTCTGGCCCGATCTCTACGAGGCACCCCGCTGGCGTCGCCCCTGGGTGACCCCCATTCCCCGGGAGCCGCAACCGGCCTGATGCATCCGTCAGCTGGCGCGCGTATGTGCCAACAAACAGCCCCGCAGATGCGGGGCTGTTTGTTGGCACAAAGGCGATGACGGACGGCGGATCAGACGGCCAGATAGTCCATGATCCCTTCGGCAGCCTTGCGACCTTCGTAGATGGCGGTCACCACCAGGTCGGAACCGCGCACCGCATCGCCACCGGCGAATACCTTGGGGTTGCTGGTCTGGAAGGGGTAGTCAGCCTGCTCGCTGGCTTTGATGCGATCACGGTTGTCGAGCGCTATGCCAAACTCCTGCATCCAGGGTTGGGGGTTGGGCTGGAAGCCAAACGCCATCACCACCGCATCGGCAGCCAGCACCTGCTCTGAACCCTCTATCACTACCGCATTGCGACGGCCATTGGCATCGGGCGCACCGAGTTCAGTGCTCACCATCTTGATGCCACAGGTCTGGCCATCAGCATCCAGTTCGACGCCGATGGGCTGCAGGTTGAACATGAATTCGACCCCTTCCTCCCGGGCATTTTTCACTTCCCGTTTGGAGCCCGGCATGTTTTCGGCATCGCGGCGATAGGCGCAAATGACGTTGGCGGCACCTTGGCGGATGGCGGTACGCACGCAGTCCATGGCGGTATCGCCACCACCGAGCACCACGACTTGCTTGCCGGCGAAGTCGATGTAATCGGCCTGCGCCTTCTCAAAGCCCAGCAGCCGGTTGGCGTTGGAGATGAGATAGGGCAGGGCATCGTACACACCGGGAGCCGTCTCATTCTCGAAGCCACCCTTCATGTACTTGTAGGTGCCGACCCCGAGGAAGACGGCGTCGAACTCGCCCAGCAGATCGGTGAAAGTGACATCTTTGCCCACCTCGGTCTCGAGACGGAACTCGATGCCCATGTCCTCGAAGATCTCGCGTCTGCGCTGCATCACCTCTTTTTCCAGCTTGAAGGAGGGAATGCCGAAGGTGAGCAGGCCACCAATTTCCGGATACTTGTCAAACACCACGGCGCTGACGCCCCCCCGTGCCAGCACATCGGCACAGGCGAGCCCGGCCGGGCCTGCACCTATGATGGCGACCCGCTTGTCAGTTTTCACCACGTTGGAGAGATCCGGGCGCCAGCCCATCTCGAATGCCTTGTCGGTGATGTATTTCTCGATATTGCCTATGGTCACGGCGCCGAAGCGATCGTTCAGGGTACAGGCACCCTCACACAGCCTGTCTTGCGGGCAGACGCGGCCACACACTTCCGGCAGGCTGTTGGTCTGGTGGGAAAGCTCCACCGCCTCCAGGATGCGCCCCTCATTGGCCAGTTTCAGCCAGTTGGGAATGTAGTTGTGGACCGGGCATTTCCACTCGCAATAGGGGTTGCCGCAGTCGAGGCAGCGATCCGCCTGCATGCCGACCTGGGCCTGGTTGAAGGGCTCGTAGATCTCCACAAACTGGATCTTGCGGATCTTGAGTGGCTTCTTGGGCGGGTCGACCCGCTGGACATCGATAAACTGGAATACGTTCTGGCTCATAGGGTTCCCTCCTTATTGCGCCTGGATTCTGAGTTCTGCACTGGAACGGCTGGTGTGGCCAAGCAGGGACTTGACGTCGCTGGACTTGGGTTTGATCAGCCTGAACTTGGGCACATAGGAGTCGAAGTTGGCCAGGATCTCCTCGGCGCGCGAGCTGCCGGTCTCATTGAGGTGCGCCGTTATGATGCCGCGCAGGTGCTCCTGATGGATGGCGAGTGTCGCCACGTCCAGCAGTTCGACCAGCTCGGGGTTGGTGCGTTTGGCAAAGTTGCCGCACTCATCCAGCACGTAGGCAAAACCACCTGTCATGCCCGCCGCGAAGTTGACGCCGGTGGTGCCGAGGATGGTGACGATACCGCCTGTCATGTATTCACAGCCGTTGTCGCCTATCCCCTCGACCACTGCCAGGGCCCCTGAGTTGCGCACCGCGAAGCGCTCGCCCGCCGTACCGGCCGCAAACAGCTTGCCGCCGGTGGCGCCATAGAGGCAGGTGTTGCCAATGATGGCGGCTTCGTGGGACTTGAATGCCACGCCGACGTGGGGTTTGACCACCAGTTTGCCGCCAGTCATGCCCTTGCCCACGTAGTCGTTGGCGTCACCCGTGAGTATCATCTCGAGGCCACCCGCGTTCCAGACGCCGAAGCTCTGGCCTGCTGTGCCGTTGAAGTGAACCTTCACCGGATCGGCCGCCATGCCCTGGTTGCCGTGACGCTTGACGATCTCGCCCGACAGACGGGCCCCCACGGAGCGGTCTGTGTTGCGGATGTCGTAACGGAACTCGCCGCCCGACTTGTGCTCCACCGCCTCCAGCAGATCGTCCACCATCCGCAAGTTGAGCGGTCCCTTGTCAAAGGTGGGGTTGTGCTGCTGGCTGAACAGGCTGGAGCCTGCCGGCGCCACCGGACTTGCCAGGATGCCGGAGAGGTCAAGCTTGGCCTGACGGGCGGTGAGGCCTGGCAGGGCTTCCAGCAAATCGGTACGACCGATGAGATCGGTCAGCTGGGTGACCCCCAGCTGAGCCATGAGTTCGCGTGTCTCTTCTGCGATGAACTTGAAGTAGTTCATCACCATCTCCGGCAGGCCGGTGAAGTGCTCGCGGCGCAGCTTCTCATCCTGGGTGGCGACGCCGGTGGCGCAGTTGTTCAGGTGGCAGATGCGCAGGTATTTGCAGCCGAGCGCCACCATGGGGCCTGTGCCAAAACCGAAGCTCTCGGCACCGAGGATGGCGGCCTTGATGATGTCGAGGCCGGTTTTGAGACCGCCATCCACCTGCAGCCGCACCTTGTGGCGCAGGCCGTTGGCAACCAGCGCCTGCTGGGTCTCGGCCAGGCCCAGCTCCCAGGGGGAACCGGCATACTTGACCGAGGTCAGCGGGCTTGCGCCCGTGCCACCGTCATAGCCGGAGACGGTAATGAAGTCGGCATAGGCCTTGGCCACGCCGCAGGCGATGGTGCCGACACCGGGCTCGGAGACCAGCTTGACCGACACCAGACAGTCTGGGTTGATCTGCTTGATGTCGAAGATGAGCTGGGCCAGGTCCTCGATGGAGTAGATATCGTGGTGCGGCGGCGGCGAGATCAGGGTTACGCCAGGCACGGAATAGCGCAGCTTGGCTATCTGGGCGGTGACTTTGTCACCGGGCAGCTGACCCCCTTCACCGGGCTTGGCGCCCTGGGCCACCTTGATCTGCACCACGTCCGCGTTCATCAGGTAGTGGGGGGTGACGCCAAAGCGCCCCGACGCCACCTGCTTGATACGGGAATTTTTCTCGGTACCAAAACGCTTGGGATCTTCGCCGCCTTCGCCGGAGTTGCTCTGACCGCCGAGGCGGTTCATGGCCACTGCCAGCGCTTCGTGCGCCTCAGGGCCCAGGGCGCCGATAGACATTGCAGCGGAGTCAAAGCGGGGGAACAGCTTGGCTGCCGGCTCCACTGCGCTGATGTCCACTGGATTGTCGACCTTCTTCAGAGCAAGCAGATCGCGCAGGGTAGAGACAGGGCGCTCGTTCACGAGCCGCGCATACTCCTTGTAATCGGCATAGTTGCCGGAGCGCACCGCGGTTTGCAGGGTTTGTACCACATCCGGATTGTAAGTGTGATACTCGCCGCCGTGGACAAACTTGAGCAGGCCACCCTGAGTGAGGGCCTTGCGTTGCAACCAGGCCAGGCGGGCCAGATTGAACTGATCCTGCTGGATATCGGTAAAATCGGCGCCCTGAATACGGCTGGATACACCACGGAAGCACATGGCGACCACGGCACTGGAGAGGCCCACGGCTTCAAACAGCTGGGAGCAGCGATAGCTGGCGACCGTGCTGATGCCCATTTTGGACATCACCTTGTAGAGGCCCTTGTTGATGCCGTTGCGGTAGTTGAGCATGGCCTGGCGCAGGTTCATCTTGAGCACGCCTTCCTCGACCTGCTTGGCGAGGGTTTCATAAGCCAGATAGGGGTAGATGGCGGTGGCGCCAAAGCCCAGCAGCACCGAGAAGTGGTGCGGGTCGCGGCAGCTGGCGGTCTCCACCAGGATATTGGCGTCGCAGCGCAGATTGTTGTCCACCAGGGTGCGCTGCACCGCGCCTACCGCCATGGCGGCTGGAATGGGCAGGGTGTCGGCACTGACGTCCCGATCCGACAGGATCAGCAGTACTGTACCGTTGCGGGCGGCAGTCTGGGCCTCTTCGCAGATGCGCACCAAGGCTGCTTCCAGTCCCTCTTCGGGCCTGAAGTTGAGGCTGATCACCTGATGGCGATAGTGCTCCCCTTCCAGCGCAAGCAACTGGTGGAAGTCGGAGTAGAGCAGGATCGGCGACTGGAACAGTACCCGGTGGGCGTGGCCGAAGGTCTCGTTGAAGACGTTCTGCTCGCGACCGATACAGGTAGCCAGTGACATGACGTGGTTTTCCCGCAGGGGATCGATGGGCGGGTTGGTCACCTGGGCGAACATCTGGCGGAAGTAGTCATACAGGGTGCGCTGGCTGGAGGAGAGCACAGCCATCGGGGTGTCATCCCCCATGGAGCCCACCGCTTCCTGACCGTTCTCGCCGAGCACGCGAATGATCTGATCCAGCTCCTCGTAGGAGTAGCCGAACAGTTTCTGATAGGTCTTGAGCTGATCGTCCGAGAACTCGCGGGCTCCCGTGCTGGCGTCATCCATCTGCTCGAACGGCACCAGCCGCTTGCAATGGGAGTCCATCCACTGTTTGTAGGTGTGACGGCTCTTGAGATCGTCGTCGATCTCGAAGCTGGTCCACACCTTGCCGTTGCTGGTGTCCACCACGAACAGCTCGCCCGGGCCGACCCGGCCCTTCTCCAGCACTTCATCCGGGGTGTAGTCCCAGGTGCCGACCTCAGACGCGAGCGTGATGAACTTGTCCTTGGTGATGACATAGCGGGCCGGACGCAGGCCGTTACGGTCCAGTGCGCAGGTGGCATAGCGGCCATCGGTCATGACGATGCCGGCCGGACCGTCCCAGGGCTCCATGTGCATGGAGTTGAAGTCATAGAAGGCGCGCAGGTCGTCATCCATGTTCGGGTGTTTTTGCCATGCAGGCGGGATCAGCAGGCGCATGGCACGGAACAGGTCCATGCCACCGGCCAGGAAGAGATCCAGCATGTTGTCGAGGCTGGAGGAGTCGGAGCCCGTAGTGTTGACGAAGGGCGCCGCCTCTTGCAGATCCGGAATGAGCGGGGTCGCGAACTTGTAGCTGCGGGCCTTGGCCCACTGGCGGTTGCCAGCAATGGTGTTGATCTCGCCATTGTGGGCGAGATAACGAAACGGCTGCGCCAGCGGCCAGCGCGGGCTGGTGTTGGTGGAGAAACGCTGGTGGAACACGCAGATGGCCGATTGCAGGCGAATGTCGGCAAGATCCAGATAGAAGTGCGGCAAATCCACCGGCATGCACAGTCCTTTATAGACGGTGACCAGGTTGGAGAGGCTGACCACGTAGAAGTAGTCGTCGCTGATGCGCTTTTCGATACGGCGACGCACTATATAGAGGCGGCGCTCAAGATCCTTGTCGACCCAGCCTGGCGGCGCGTTGACAAAGACCTGTTCAATACTGGGCAGGGAGGCTTTGGCGATGGGACCGAGCACATTGGTATCGATGGGCACCTTGCGCCAACCGACCAGACTCAAGGTCTCTCTTTCCAGCTCCTCGTCGATGATGTCGCGAGTCTGCTGGGCCAATACGGGGTCCGGGTTGAGAAACAGCATGCCGACCGCGTATTTGCGGCCCAGATGCCATCCTTTCTCTTCGGCGACGGCTCTAAAGAAGCTATCCGGTTTTTGCAGCAACAGACCGCAACCATCGCCGGTCTTGCCGTCGGCGGAGATACCGCCGCGGTGCTGCATGCGAGCCAATGCTGACATCGCGAGACGGACAAGCTTGTGGCTGGCTTCACCTTCCATGTGGGCCAACAGGCCGAAGCCACAGTTATCCCTCTCCAGCTTTGGATCATATAGTGACATTGCATTTCTCCCTTGCTCGGCCTTGCATCGCAAACTGCATAAATTGCGATTGGCTCTTGTGGTTCCGTCCGCCTGACGTGGCGAATCTCCAAACTAATGGGATTTTTCGGCAAGGTCAATTGAACATCCCGGCTGTTTTCATTATTACAAAGTCATAACAAAATGTTGGAGTGCGGGTATATATGGGGCTTGAATTGGTGATTGCTCTGGCGTTTTTTATTTTTATAGCACTTAATGTTGATATGTGGGCTTTTGTTGGTTGACTCAGTGGGGGAGGGGATTTGTAGTAATTTTACCAATTCATCAGGCAAGTGGTGGGGAGAGATCACAATTACGCACCACGAGTCTTGCTTTTGTCGTCAGTGAGTCTATGCGTGAATTTTCATTGCCTAACAGATGGTTAGCTAACTGTTATTCATCATGATTGTGCATGCTGTGTTTGGTGTAAGGGTTTCGAAAGCATCAACAACGACCCGCTTGCTGATATTTATCCAGATATTGGTGAATATTTATATGTTTTCTGACCTTCCCCTCCCTTGATCCAGCTCAGCGCCCTGTTTTTGCAAGCTCGTACAATGACGCTCCTTTAGCGGAGGTGTCATGCAGTTACACGAACTCGTCAATACATTCGGTCAGGATCTCAAGCAACGCCACGGCCAGAAGATCCACAAGCTCTCTATTCACGGCGCTTTCACCTGCCCCAACCGGGATGGCACCCTGGGCCGTGGTGGCTGCACTTTTTGCAATGTCTCCTCTTTTGCCGACGAGTCGGCCCAGCAGCTCTCCGTGGTGCAGCAACTGTTGGCGCGCCGGGATGAAGTGACCCGTGCCAAACGTTATCTCGCCTACTTTCAGGCCTATACCAGCACCTATGCCGAGGTCGAGTACCTGCAACGCATGTATGAAGAGGCATTGTCAGTCAGCGACATGGTGGGTTTGTGTGTCGGTACCCGACCCGATTGCGTGCCGGATGCGGTGCTGGACCTGCTGGCGGCGTATCAGGCCCGTGGCTATGAGGTGTGGCTGGAGCTGGGGCTGCAAAGTGCCAATGACAAGACTTTGCAGCGCATCAATCGCGGTCATGGTTACGTCGCCTATGCCGATGCGGTTGCGCGGGCCCATCAGCGCGGCATCAAGGTCTGTGCCCATCTGATCGTCGGCCTGCCGGGCGAGGTGCCGATGGATAGCCTCGATACCTTGCATCGCATCGTGGCGACCGGGGTCGAGGGGATCAAGCTGCACCCGCTCCATGTGGTGGAGGGGAGCACCCTCGGCAAGGCGTGGCAGGCAGGGCGGCTGGAGGTGTTGTCGCTGGATCAATATGTTGAAGCGGCAGTGGCCATGATCCAGCACACCCCTCCCGAGGTGGTCTATCATCGCATCTCTGCCTCTGCCCGCCGACCGACTCTGTTGGCACCGGTCTGGTGCGAAAATCGCTGGACAGCCATGGCCGGGATTGCTAGTGAACTGGCCCGTTCCGGTGCTCAGGGACACAGTCTGGGACGGCCTTTCTCCCTTCCTGACCATATAGAGTAAGCAATCAAATTTCGTCAAAAAAACAGAGGGTTATTAGATGAAATTCAGTCTTTGCGGTATAGTTTCGGTAAAATTGTCTTGATATAGTATTCCGCTTGGAAAAGATATCATTATCAATAAGCGTGTATTGTTTCCAATTTTGGCGGGATATATCAGACATGGCGCCATCTTGTGTCGCTATCAAGCACTTTCATGCCGTACCGTCTTTGGGCGTAATGCCTCTCAGGTCTGATGATGATATCCAGTGTCATTTACCTGTGCTTAACGTTTATCAGGCTGTTGATCTCTATGCTGTGGGATCCTGATGTTTATTCCACGAGCGTGCGCGCGTCATGCAACCATGTGTGACCACAGATGCGCGATGATGACGGCCGACCTATTCAAGCAGTGACAGGATGCTATGCAAGCAGAAACGAACCGTATTGATGAGCTGTTGGAATGTCTGGTCTTTTTAACCCGCTTTTATGGCGTGCCCAACAGCAAGGATGCCCTGACGACCGGACTGCCGCTGGTATCCGGCTTGCTGACTCCGAACCTGTTCAGCCGCGCAGCAGAGCGGGGGGGGCTTTCCGCTCGGGAAGTGATCCAGCCCCTTGCCGACATCTCATCCTTGTTGCTGCCTTGCGTATTGCAGATGCGAAACGGTGGTGCCTGCATACTGCTGGAGTGGAACGAAGACAGAACTCAGGGCAAGGTGATTTTTCCTCAGGCGGGTGATGCCGCCCAGTGGCTCGGCGTTGCCCAGCTGGGTGACGAATATCTGGGCCGGCTCTTCTTTGTCAAAAAGCAGTTCAAGTTTGATGATCGCTCTCCCAAGGTACTGGAGACCCGTGATGGTCACTGGTTCTGGAGCACGCTGTTTGAATCCCGCGGCATCTATCGGGATGTGCTGATTGCCTCCATTTTGATCAACCTGTTTGCGGTGGCCAGTCCGCTGTTCACCATGAACGTCTATGACAAAATCGTGCCCAACCTGGCGTTCGAGTCACTCTGGGTGCTGGCGGTAGGCGCCATGGTGGTGTTTACCTTTGATTTTGTGATGCGCCAGCTGCGCAGCTATTTCATTGATATTGCGGGCAAGAAATCCGATGTATTGCTGTCGGCCAAGATCTTCGCCAAGGTGATGGGCATGCGGATGGAGTCGAGACCGGCTTCCACCGGCGCTTTTGCCAAACACCTGCAAGAGTTCGAGTCGGTACGGGAGTTTTTCACCTCGGCCACTGTCTCGACCCTCATCGATCTGCCGTTTGCGTTCTTCTTCCTCTTCATTATCTGGTTGTTTGCCGGCGTCATGGTGGTCGTGCCCATCGTCGCCATGCTGATCCTGATTATTTACAGCTTCTATATTCAGGCGCCGCTCAAGCAATCCATCGAAGAGGGTTCGCGCCTCGCCTCCCAGAAGAATGCCAACCTCATCGAGAGCATTTCCGGACTGGAGACCGTCAAGATCTTCGGCGCAGAGAGCATGTTCCAGCATCGCTGGGAACAGGCTGTATCCCACATCTCTACCTGGGGCGTGCAGACTCGCCGCATCACCAACTCCATGTCCTCCCTGGCCAGCTATATCCAGCAGGTGGTAACCGTGGGTCTGGTGATCGTCGGTGTCTACCAGATATCGGAAGGGCTGGTCACCATGGGGGGCATGATTGCCGCCGTCATGCTTTCCAGCCGCGCCATCGCCCCCATGGTGCAACTCTCCGTGCTCTCCACTCGTTACAACCAGGCCAAGTCCGCGCTGGAGATCCTGGAGAAAATAATGATGACGCCCGGTGAGCAGGAGGAAGGCAAGCAGTACATTCACCACCCCATCATCTCCGGGCGCATTGAATTTGATAATGTGTCGTTCAAGTATCCGGGGATGGAGACGAGCACGCTGCACAATATCAATCTGCGTATTGAGCCGGGTGAGAAGGTGGCCATCATAGGTCGGATCGGTGCGGGCAAGACTACTCTCGAGAAGATTCTGATGGGGCTGTATCGACCCACAGATGGGTCGGTCCGTCTCGACGGGTTCGAACTGGATCAGCTGCCCGCATCTGTGATCCGGCGAAACATAGGTTGTGTCCCTCAGGATGTGACCCTGTTTTTCGGCTCTGTGCGTGACAACATCATGCTGGGCAATCCGCTGGTGGACGATGCGCGGGTGCTGCGTGCGGCCAAACGAGCCGGGGTCACCAACTTCACCAACCGTGACCCGAACGGTCTGGACAGACAAATAGGGGAAGGGGGACGTCAGCTCTCCGGCGGTCAGCGTCAGGCGATCCTGCTGGCACGTGCTTTGCTCAACGATCCCCCCATTCTGGTGATGGACGAACCCACCTCCAATATGGATAACCAGTCAGAGATGCAGGTCAAGCATGAGCTGGCACGACTGGGACCGGAAACCACCCTGATCCTCATTACTCACAAGACCTCCATGCTTGATGTCGCATCGCGGGTCATCGTCGTGGAGCAGGGGCAGATAGTGGCAGATGGACCCAAAGATGTAGTGTTGCAACAGTTGAAGGAAGGCAAGGTGCGAGTGCAGGAGGCGTCCAATGGCTAAATTTGGCCTGTTCAAGAAGTCGCCGTCCGATACAGTGCTGCCCGCACCCGAACATCTGGAGTTTGTCGATGATGGCGCCGCTGCCGTCCTGCTGAGTACTCCGACCCGGGCCAGAGTATTGTTGTGGGCCTGTTTTCTGTTCTTTATGAGCGCCATTGTCTGGGCTGCCTGGGCCGAGCTGGATGAAGTGACGGTCGGACAGGGCAAAGTGATTCCGTCCCGTCAGTTGCAGGTGATTCAGAACCTGGAAGGGGGGATCGTCAAGGAGATCTTCGTCAGGGAGGGGGACATAGTCGAAGAGGGGCAGCCGCTGCTGCGTATCGATGACACCCGTTTTCGCTCCGATTTCCGGGAGCGTGAACAAGAGCTGGTGACCCTCAAGGGTGGTATCGCCCGGCTAAGGGCCGAGATTAAGAGCGTGCTGGTCAAGACTGGGCCGAACCTGAGCTGGCGTGAGCAGGTGCTCATCGACAAACAGCCCATCGACTTTCCCGAGGGCTTTGAAAATGTCTTTGCCGAATATGCTGCCCGTGAAAAGTCGGTTCAGGATGAACGACTTAATAGCCTGAATAACCAGCTCTATATACTTGGCCAGCAGATCGAGCAGAAAGAGCAGGAGCTGATCGAGCTCAATGCCAAGATAAGAACCGTCGGGCGCAGTGTTGATCTGGCCCGGCAGGAATTGAACATCAGTCGTCCACTGGCCAAAGAAGGGATAGTTCCCCAGGTAGAGCTCATCAAGCTGGAACGCCAGGTCAACGAGATGCAGGGAGAGCTGGAGAGCAACCGGCTTATTATTCCCAAACTCAACTCTGTGCTGAGAGAAAGCATTTCCAAGCGCAACGACATTGCATTGAAGTTCCGTGCTGACTCACAGACTGAGCTCAACGAACTTCAGGGTAAATTGAGACAGTTGTCGGAAGGGCAGGTCGGGCTGCGAGACAGGGTCGACAGGACCAGCGTCATTGCGCCCCTCAAAGGCACCATCAAGAAACTCAAGATCAATACGCTGGGGGGGGTGGTGCAACCGGGTATGGATTTGATGGAAATCGTGCCGTTGGAAGACACCTTGTTGGTAGAGGCCAAGGTTTCCCCGAAAGACATCGCATTCTTGCGGCCAGGGCTTGATGCCGTGGTCAAGATCACTGCTTATGACTTCACCGTTTATGGAGGACTACATGGAAAGGTCGAACAGATAAGTGCTGACTCGATCCAGGATGAGGAGGGGAACTCCTTTTATCTGGTTCGTGTCCGCACCGAGAAGAGTTACTTGGGCGATGAGCTTAACGCACTTCCCATCATCCCCGGTATGTTAGCCAGTGCAGATATTATTACTGGTAAAAAAAGTGTCCTAGACTATTTGCTTAAGCCGATATTACGGGCGAAACAGTCGGCACTGAGAGAACGATAAGCCAACAATCTAAAAACAACATGACTGGAGATACCATGAAGAAGACGATTGTTGCCATGTTAGTAAGTGGCTCCGTGCTGTTCCCGGGCCTTACCCAGGCTCAAACGCTGGAACAGTCAGTGGCACAGTCACTGGCTACCCATCCGAAAATCAAGGAAGCTTTTGATCTCTATCAGGCACGACTGTATCAGCATGATGGAGCCAAAGGTGGTTACTACCCCACTATCGATCTGCGCGGTGGTGTCGGTTATGAAAAGACCGATAGCCCCTCCACCCGTGCCGCGGGCGCCAATAGCAATATTGACGACTCCATGACCCGTAAAGAGGCCGGGATCAGTCTGCGCCAGATGCTGTTCGACGGTTTCAATGTCAGCAGCAACGTGGCTCGGACCGATGCCGAAGCCAGCGCCCAGCGTCTGGCCATGATCTCCGAGGCAGAGAACACGGCGCTGCGCGTGGCTGAGGTTTACCTCAACATGTTGCGTCAGCAGGAGATCCTGGAACTGTCCAAGCAGAACCTGGAAACCCATGAGCAGATCCGCAGCGACATCAGCAAGCGGACCGACTCTGGCCTGGGCTCTACTGCGGACCAGACCCAGATCGATGGTCGGGTTGCCAGAGCCTATGCCAACCAGGCTGCCGCCGAGAACAACTATCGCGATGCCGAGAGCGAATTCATTCGCGTTGTCAACGAGATGCCCAAGGATCTGGTACAACCGGTTCCCGATGGACAGTTCATTCCAGCCAGTCTGGATGCCGCGCTGAAAACGGCCACCGAAGTACATCCGACCCTGCTCTCTTCCCTGCAGGATATCGAAGCGGCCAAGTATCAGCATGAAGGCTCCAAATCCGGCTTCTATCCGAACGTCACGTTCGAAGTGGATCAGAACTGGAATGAGGATATCGATGCGGTCAAGGGACGCAACGATGATCTGACTGCCATGGTTCGGATGCGTTACAACCTGTTCCGCGGTGGTTCTGATCTGGCAGAGAGCAAGGCGGCTTCATCCCTGTACTCCCAGGCGAAAGACATTCACCTGAATGCCTTCCGTCAGGTTGAAGAGGGAACGCGTCTGGCTTGGAACGCCAAAGAGTCTTTGACCAAGCAGAAGACCTTCCTCAAAGAGCACGTTGACGCCAGCTATGACACTGTACAGGCGTACAAGAAGCAGTTTGGTCTGGGTCAGCGTACCTTGCTGGACGTGTTGAACACCGAGAACGAACTGTTCGAGGCGCGCCGCAGTTACATCACGGCCGAGTATGACGCCCTGCTGGCGGATTATCGCATCCTCAACGCGACAGGCAGTTTGCTCAACGCGTTTAACGTGCAGCAGCCGGCCGAATGGCAAGCTAAACGGTAATGGAGAACGCATCAGGTTTGATGCGAGTGAAAGGGATGGTCGCAGCTGTGCTGCCACCATCCCTTGTCTCTAACGGTCTGATGCTTGGCCGGTGCAGTGACAGTCATTGGATGCCCATGGGATGAGTGTGACGGTGTGGTGGAAGGCAAGCGGTTGCAGCAGGGTGTCAGCCTCTGGGTTGGGTCTGCTTTTGCGCGCTCGCTGGCTGCGTTACTCACTGTGGTTGTTGCTGGTTTCGCTTCCGCTCCTCCTCTCCGCCAGTCAACCTTTGACACCCGAAGACCTCAAGCTGGTCCAACGCGCCGAGGAAACCTATGGGGCCAGGGCAGGCAAGCGCGTGACAAGCTGGCGTACGCTGGTTATGCAGAATCGTGCAGCCGGGCTGAACGAACGCCAGAAACTGGAGAAGGTAAACCAGTTTTTTAATCGAATGCGTTTTCTTGATGACATCAAGTTGTGGCGCAAGAAAGATTACTGGGCCACCCCGTTGGAATTTCTGGGGGCGGCCGGCGGTGATTGCGAAGACTTCAGCATTTCAAAATACTTTACCCTGCTGGAGCTTGGCATTCCCGATGAGAAAATGCGGATGGTATATGTCAAGGCGTTGGATTATAACCAGTTTCATATGGTTGTTGCCTACTATGACACTCCGTCCTCCGAACCTGTGATTTTGGATAATTTGATCGGCTCGATCCGTCCTGCCAGCCAGCGCAGGGATCTGGTGCCGATATACAGCTTTAACGGTAGTCACTTGTGGTTGATGAAGGCGCGTGGTCAAGGGGAACTGGCCGGGCAGTCGTCACGCTTGGGATTATGGACTGATTTACGCAATCGCATGACTTCCGGGCGATTGGCTCGGCCTGTGGTGAATTTGGATGATTAACCTATGACGCTCTACAGACAATTATTGGCAACTATGTTGATCCTGTTCGGCTTGTTGTTTGCAGCCACCTATTGGGTGCAGTTCAATTCGACCCGAACCTATCTGGCCCAGCAGCAGGAAACCACCGTCATCAATACCGCCACCTCACTTGGGTTGGCGCTGACCCCGTATTTGGAAAACGGTGACAAGGTGGGAGCTGAGTCTGTCATCCAGGCCATATTCGATGGCGGCTATTATCAGTTGATCCGACTGGATTTGCTGGCGTCCAAAGATGTCATCGAGCAAGAGAACACCAGCAACATCCAGGGCGTGCCGCAATGGTTTATCGGTTTGGGTTTGTTTCCAGAAGTATCCAACGAGTCCATTCTGACATCCGGCTGGCTGCAACTGGGTAAACTGAAAGTGGTGGGCCACCCGGGACAAGCCTATTACGAGCTGTGGCGGGGGATGAGCGAACTGGCAAGCTGGTTCCTGATCGGTTTTTTAATCACCACCATTTTGCTGATGAGGGCACTGAATTATCTGCTCAAGCCACTCAAACAAATTTGCGAGCAGGCTGTGGAAATTGAACTTCACCATTTCGGTCATGCCATTCCAGAGCCCAAAACCCACGAATTGAAGCAGGTGGTCCAGGCCATCAATACCCTCTCCAGCAAGTTGGCACTGCAGTTCAAAGAGCAAGCCGATGAAGCTGAAAAACTGCGGGAGCGGGTCTATGTGGATGCGGTTTCCGGGCTGGGCAACAGGGCCTATTTTGTCGGTCAGGTCAACGCCTGGATTGCCGAGGCAGGACAAGGCGGTGTCATGCTGGTTGCGGTCGACATGCTCGATGATTTGTACCGCGAAGAGGGGTTTGCCGCGCGGGACAACATGGTCAAGTCCATCGCCCAGACCTTGAAGGATCAGCTGAAGGGGTGGGATGGTGCGGCTCTGGCGCGGATCTCTGCGACTGAATATGCGCTGCTCTGTCCAACCGATGATCTGACCCAGTTGAAAGATCTGGCGGAGGTTATCAACAGCCGGATTGCCGACCTGGTCGTTAATCCGATGGGTGAAGGAGATGCCCTCTCCGTCATCGGTATTGCGGGGCGTGATGGCAATGACGATCTCTCCGCCTTGCTGACCAAAGCCGATAACGCCCTTGGCAAGGCCCGCAACGAACGCCGTGGCGCCGTGGTCATGGAAGGGGGTACAGATCAGGGAATGATGGGGCGCCTGGCTTGGCGTGATCTGGTGCAAGATGCCATTTCACGGCACTTGTGGCGCTTCAAGGCTCAACCGGCCTGCCGATTCGACAATGGGGTGCGGTTACATGCCGAGTTGTTTGCCTCTATTTCGCGGGATGGGACCGACTACTTTGCGGGCCAGTTCTTGCCAGCCATCGAACAATTCAAGTTGGGGAGTGAATTTGATCAGGCAGTATTGGATGCCTGCGTTCCTTTGCTTAAACAGCAGTCAGACCTGGTGCTGGCCATCAATATCACGGTAGGTTCCCTCTGCTCTGACGAGTTTCTGACCTGGCTGACGGAGTACCTGACAGCCCATGCAGAGTTGAAGGATCGTTTGCTGTTTGAAATACCGGAAGCCGCCATCATGAAGCACAAGGAACATGTGACCGTGCTGGTGAATACTTTGCAGGAGCATGGATTTCAGTGGGGGGTTGACCATTATGGTCGTCACTTCCAGTCTCTGGGTTATCTGGAAGAGCTGGCTCCGGCGTATGTCAAGGTCGACCATGGTTATACCAGTCAGGTCATGGAGCCGGGGGCTGACACCTCTTTCCTGGCCGCGGTTTGTCGCGCCGCCCACAATGCGGGTGTGACGACCATTGCAACCCGTGTTGAGGATCAGCATCAGGTCGAGCTGCTTTCCAAGCTGCATATCGACGGTTATCAGGGCTTCGTACACCCTGCATTTCCCTTGCCCTGAGCAATCGATATTCACAGTGAGGCCCCATAGGGGCCTTTTTTTTATGCGAAATATAAATAAGCATGGAGGTTTTTAATGGCAAACCTGCTAAGGCTTTACTCGAATCCCAATTAAGTGATTGATTCAATAATATAAAAAAGACCCTTCGATTTAATGGGTGGCATTGCTCTTGGTTTGAACCAACCTTATACATTTTTGCAACGGAAGCCAGGGGGACGGGTATCTATGGTGTAGACATCAAGATCTGTCATGTTGGAGCAATGGATATGCGTACTCAAGTGATCGACAAAACCGTGGTGGTGTCTTCTATTGAAGGCAATATTCAAATTTTGCTGGCTGATGGTAGCAGCCGCCCGCTGCAGAAAGGTGAAATTCTGCAGCCTGGTGCCAGGCTAAACATCGCAGATGACGCCAAGCTGTTATTGGCTCCCTATGACGATTCTCCTACGGCTACCACGCCAGACTCCTCCGCCCCGGATGTGCCTGTACCGGGATTGCAACAAGTGCCAGATGATGGCACAGCTACCTCCCCTGAAATCGCGGCATTGCAACAGTCGATCTTGCAAGGTATCGACCCGACACAAAACTTTGAGGCTTCTGCTGCCGGTGGGGCGCCCGCTGCTGGTGGGGGCGGTGGCATTGGTGGAGTCGCCGGTGCCAGTGGTAATGGCGGTTTTGTCACCATTGATAGAACGGGTGATGCAACCATTGCCGCAGCCGGATTTGACACCACTTATCAAACTGAGCCTGTGGTGGATACAGAGCAACTCGCAGAGCCACTGCTGACCAATGAATTGAGTGATGAGGGAGAGCAGCTGACAGTTTCTGAGGGTGGGGTGCTCAATGGCAATGTGCTCACCAACACCGTCAATACGGATGGCCCTGAAGCTGCATCGGTGCCGATCTTCAGTTGGGGGGACAATATCAATGTGACTGCCGGTACGAGCGTCACGATTGATGGTGTCGGCAGCCTCATCGTCAACTCCGATGGCAGTTTCACCTTCACGCCTGCACCCAACTATGATGGTGCGGTTCCGCCTGTTACCTATGTGGTAACCGACGGAGTAGATACCGTGACCTCTACGTTGACCTTGACCATAGACCCGATAAATGACCTGAGTGATGGTGATGAGGCGTTCTCCATCGCAGAAGATACATCTGTCTTGGGTAACGTATTGAGTAATTCAGTGGATCCCGATGGGCCGCAGGGGGCCAGCGTAGTGAGTTATAGCTGGGGGGATGTGCTTGGTATTGCGGCAGGAACAACCACGACTCAAGAAGGGATTGGTACGCTGATTATTAACAGCGATGGCAGTTTCTCGTTTACTCCATCTCCTGATTTTTCCGGCGTTGTTCCACCGGTTAGCTATCTGGTAACCGATGGAGAAGACACAGTTACCTCAGTGCTGACCATCAATGTTACCCCTTTGGGAGACATCGACTTCAATGCGCAGGCACTGAACGTGGTGAGCACCGAGACCGATGCCGGGCTGCAGGTGGAGTTGACCAACACAGTGACCATCAGTGACAGCGATGGCTCCGAGAGCTGGACCAGTCTGGTGTACACCTTTGACAACCTGCCGGCGGGGACCACGGCGGTGGGGGGCACCCTGGTGGGTAACGTGCTGACGGTGACAGTCACCGGCGGNCGTAGATTTTCCTCATGACATACCGTGCCTTATGGCTGGCACTGACAGCCAGCATGCTTGCCGCCTGTACTTCCACTACGTCATTCACTGACGCCGAGTTATCCCAAGCAGCAACGCAGGGGGATGGCCGAGCCCAATATGAGCTGGCTAAACGTCTGGCAAACCAGCCCGATTACCCCAACGCCATGCACTGGATGCAGCAAGCTGCAGAGCAGTCAGGCCCCTTGGCCTCCGATCAGCAGACCCGCGCGAACGCCGCATGGCAGGTAGGTGACTGGTATCAGGTTGGGCTCGGTGAGCCTAAAAATCCGGCACTTGCCAATCAGTGGTGGCAACGATCTGCGCGTCTTGGTAACACCCATGCCAGCTATCGGTTGGGGTTGATGTGCCAGGAGCAGCATCAAGGCAAACTGGTGAATGAATGCCTCGACTGGTTCGAGCAGGCTGCCAAGCGGGAGCATGCCGAGTCACAGTTAGTCCTGGCCCGGTGGTACAGCAAACAACCGGGGGCTGATGCGGACGCTATCAAGTGGCTAGAGCGGGCAGCCGAACTGGGCAATCGTGATGCCCAGTTCCTGCTGGGTGAGCGATATGCGCAAGGTAAAGGGGTTGTTAAACGACCAGATCTTGCCCAACGCTGGAATGACAAGGCTGCTGCCCAGCAGCAACCGGACGCTTTGTTACTACAAGCCAAACAGGCCGCCCCCTCCAATGCTTTCGCGGCCTATCAACGAGCAGCCAATGCGGGCTCTGCCGAAGCTGAACTCTGGCTAGGTATGGCTTATCTGGCAGGGAAACAGGTTCCCACAGACCCCGCTTTGGGGCGTTACTGGCTGGAACTGGCAGCCGGACACGGCTCCCATGAAGCCGAGTACCAACTGAGCTTGCAGCAGGTAGACCAGGAGCAGCAGCTCCACTGGTTAACGCGGGCTGCCGACGGTGGTGTCACCAAGGCATGGTTTGAGCTGGCGGAGCTACAGCATAAGCAAGGGACACTGGAACAAGCGAGAGCCAGCTATGCCAAGGCTGCCCAACAAGGACACACTGCAGCGCAATACGTTTACGGCGAAATGTTGCGTCTGGGGCAAGGTGGTAAAGAGAATTACGCACTGGCTCTCAAGCAGTATCGCCTGGCAGCCCAGCAAGGTGACCGCATGGCCCAATACCGGATGGGAACACTGCGAGAGGAAGGCTTGGGTGCTCCTCGTAATCGGGTGCATGCCTATGCTTGGCTCTCACTGGCGGCTACAGAAGCTATGCCTGAAGCCGTGCGGGCCCGTGATGAACTGGAGGCCGTGATGACCAAGCCAGAAGTCAAACAAGCTCAGAAACTGTCGGAGCACTGGTTTGGCAAGATGCCATTAACCGTCAGGAAAAGCTAAAAAAAAGAACATAGAAGGAAGCGGCCTTGGTGGGCCGCTTCTACCTTGTTTTGCACTTTCTGAGCTAACGCTCGTCCAGCGAGCTCCCGCGCATAGCCCTGCTCGCTGCACCAGTCTCGAAACAGGTCACTTCATTGTAAGAGTTGTGTTTGCTTGGTGGAGGTTGGACAATGTTCTTCTGCTACTGAGTATGGGCCAACAAGTATGCGTGTTCTTCTCGTAGAAGACGATAAGAGGCTGGCAGACGTTACTGCCGAATATCTCGACCGTTTTGGTTTTTCGGTTAGCATTGAGCTACGTGGTGATACAGCAGCTAGACGCATCCTTTCAGAAAATCCAGATGTGGTGATTCTTGATTTGCTTCTTCCAGGTATGGATGGATTTGAGGTCTGCCGACAAATTCGCCCTCATTTTACCGGTATTGTTGTAATGCTGACGGCCGTGAGTGATGACGCCGATCAGGTCCTCGGGCTTGAAATCGGGGCTGATGATTATATTGCTAAGCCTGTCCATCCGCGTGTGTTGCTTGCCCGCTTGCGGGCCCTCACTCGTCGGACGTTACCAGCCGTAACGGCAGAGCCTGAAACAACGGTACGTTTTGGCAAACTGGAGATCGTCCCTTCAGCACGTACTATTTTGCTGAATGGGCGAGAAATCCTGCTGACCACAGCTGAATTTGATCTGCTTTGGCTCTTAGCCAGCAATGCAGGCGAAGTACTTAGCCGGGATGAGCTGATGAGCAAGTTACGTGGCATCAATTACGATGGTATTGATCGCTCTATGAATGTGCGAATAGCTCGCTTGCGTAAAAAACTGGGTGATGATCCGGAGCAACCTCAGCGCATCAAGACTGTGCGAGGCAAGGGCTATCTGTTCAGCAGGTTGGGTTGGGATTAGAGATGCTTATTTTCCAGCAAGCTCATTTGCGGCAATACCTGCGTTTTTATGCTTTCTGGCTTATTTCGGTGGTTGTTCTGGCTGCTCTTGCACAGGCGTTGATCGACAAAACTCTGCGAGATAATCAGCGTGCCTACATGCAGGGGTTATTGCGCGGAACCGAGCTGCTAATTGAAGATCGGCTGACTCTTGCTCCCGCTAGCCATTGGCCTAGGCTTGTGGCGGAGTTGGATCGTCATTTTCACTATAATCTTCGACTGTTGCCGCTTGAACAGAAACAGGCGATTTTTCGCCCCGATGAATATCAAGCCCTCCTGAGTGGTCAAAGTGTCATTACCGATGAAGGCGATGTTCTCTATCGTCTACTTCCTGACAAACTGACACTGGCCGCCATTGGTCCTCTCAGTTACTCAGTGAATCCAGAGTATGCAGCAGCATTCCGCCAGGAAATTCTGACCAAAATGACAATATGGGGACTCGCAGCACTGTTACTTGGCGGAGCTGCTTGGTGGTGGCTGCGTCCCTTACAGCTTGATGCGCGCAGCTTGCGCACTACTGCAAAATTACTGGGGGAGGGCAAGCTTGGCTGCCGAGTTGCACCTGCGCGCTCCGAGTTATTTTCACCGTTGGTCGCTACGATGAACAGTATGGCTGAGCGGGTCCAGTATCTGATTGCTGCGCACAAAGAAATGTCCAGCATGATTTCTCACGAGTTACGTACGCCACTGGCTCGCATTCGTTTTACGGTCGGTATCTTGCAGGAACTTGATGATCCGGAAGCCATGAGTGGTTATTTCGAGCGCATCGAGAATGATTTGACTGAGCTGGATGAACTGGTTCAGGCTGCATTAGTGTTTGGCCGTTTTGACCGTGATGATGTTGCCTTCCGTCCCGAGGTTCATGTACTTGCACCTTGGTTGTATGAGGTTATAGAAAATCTGGAAAGTTTGGCGAATGGCGTGCAAATTGAAGTCGGGGACATACCGGCAGGATGTAGCGCATACTTTGATGCCAAGTTGATGAAATATGCTGTTAGTAACATAGTTCGCAATGCCTGCAAATATGCTACATCACGCGTATCCCTCACTGTTTTTCTCCAACAGGATATGGCCAATATTATCGTTGATGATGATGGGCCTGGCATTCCCGTCGGGGAGCGAGCAAAAATACTGCAACCTTACACTCGTTTTTTACGCGAACAGGCGCGTAGTAATGTTGGGTTTGGCTTGGGACTAACTATTGCCAACCGTATTATTGTCCTCCATGGCGGTCATATCGACATTACTGATTCTGCCTTGGGTGGTGCTCGCTTTGCACTTATTTGGCCAGTTACTAGCAAGACACAGTGAGTCCCCCCTCCTATCAGCGTTATTTTCAAACTGAAATCGGTGTTAATTTTTGGCCGAAAATATACGCATACTCTTAACTAATTTTAAATTCAAAACTTTTGACCACATGCCACGGGAAAATAAAACGATGACATGGCGGCAACTTCCTTGGTCTGTCTGACGAATCAATAAATCTGGAAGTATGGAAACCTATTGTAACCTTTGGGTGCTTTTGGTGGCTGAAGTGCCCCCATGTGTGCCATCAGGAAAATGAGTAGGCTGATACAATGGGTACAAAGCTGAAAGGTGCTCATCATTGATGGGGTTACCATATTGATTACCTTCGTTAGGCTATTTAAAAATATATCGTTATATCTGTTGGTTCTACTGATGATTACTACTTTCCCATTGTTCTCGATGGCAGCAAGCAGACTGTTAGAAGTCACATTGCGGAATATCAGCCATTAAAACAATTACCGGATCAGTTGCTTGGAATAAAAGCTGCACCTCGCCCCCATAAACTCGGATGACGCGTCTCGCCTTTCCGAGGCCAAAGGAGACTCTCATGAATAAAGAATTAATAATTTCCAACAAATTACGGCGAGACTGGCATCAGCTTTCTGCATCGGACACGCTGAATGAATTGGAATCCTCGCATATTGGACTGGCCACTCAGAATATTCCGGACCGAAACCGCCATTTCGGTAAAAATCGTCTCCCAGAAAAAGCACGACAAGCGGCGTGGTTGCGATTCTTAGCTCACTTCAATGATGTATTGATTTACATCCTGATAGGTGCCTGTATTTTAACCGCGTTAATGGGGCATTGGGTGGACACTTGTGTCATTCTGGGGGTGGTTCTGATTAATGCCGCCATTGGCTTTTTTCAGGAAAGTAGTGCCGAAAAATCGCTCCAGGGCATTCGCGGTATGCTGTCTAGCCGTGCACATGTCCTGCGTGATGGCGCATTGCAGGATATCGATGCAGAAAAATTAGTGCCTGGCGATATAGTATCGCTTCGACCAGGTGACCGTATTCCGGCTGATCTACGTCTATTTGAGGTACACAATCTGCGTGTCGAAGAAGCCATCCTTACTGGAGAATCGACCGTAGTTGATAAGCACATCCAACCTTTACCGGGGGCAACACAGTTGGGCGACCGCCTGAATATGGCCTACTCCGGCACTATGGTGAGTTCAGGTACAGCCAAGGGCATCGTTGTTGCGATCGGCAATCAGACTGAACTGGGCCACATCAACAGCATGCTTGCTGCAGTGCAAAAATTGCAGACGCCTTTACTGGCCCAGATGGAGCGGCTTGGCAAGGGCATTTTCCGGCTTATTGCCATCATGATGGTGGGTCTCTTTGCCATTAGTCTGCTGATCCATACTGTGCCGTTGCCGGAATTGTTGCTCAGCCTGATTAGTCTAGCTGTTGCTTCCGTTCCGGAAGGGCTGCCTGCCATCATTTCGATCATCCTGTCGCTAGGGGTGCAAAGTATGGCTCGTAAAAAAGCCATCATCCGCAACCTGCCCACCGTAGAAACATTGGGTGCAATGACGGTCATTTGTTCAGATAAAACCGGCACATTGACCATGAATGAAATGACCGTGAAGGCAGTCGTGCTGGCCGAGCGTGAATTCAGTGTGGATGGCGACAGTTATGAACCGGTCGGCTACATCCGGGACGCAGCAAGCGAAGCTGTAATTCAAGTCGCAGAAGAGCCTGTGCTATCACGCTTCATTGCTACTGTGCAGCTTTGTAATGACAGCCAGTTGCAACAAAACGAAGCAGGGCAATGGCTCATTATTGGGGCTCCGACGGCGGGTGCCCTGCAAGTGCTAGCTGCTAAATCTGGGCTGAGTTTTAGCAATGCCGAGCTGATCGACAAAATTCCTTTCGATTCCTCGTATAAATATCAAGCCAATTTACAGAGAATTGACGGTGAGCTCATGGTACTCATCACGGGGGCCCCTGATGTGTTGTTTGAGATGGCATGTACCCAACAGGGCAAGGAAGGTGAGCAGCCATTCTGTCGCGAATACTGGGAAACAGCAATGGCACGCTATGCCAGCAAGGGTTTGCGGATGATGGCGGCTGCATTCAAGTGCATACCAGCCGATACAAAGGAACTGACCCATGCCGATCTGGCAAACGATGTGCAATTTCTTGGTCTTGCGGCCATGATGGATCCCCCGCGCCCGGAAGCGATCAGGGCCATTGCCACCTGTCAGCAGGCCGGCATTAGAGTCAAGATGATCACCGGTGATCATCCGGAGACCGCGATGGCCATCGGTGCCATGTTGGGTATGCCAAATACGCAGGAAGCCGTTACCGGTGCTCAACTTCAGCAATTGAGTGACGACGAGCTGATTGATGTTGCCGAATGTAATGACATTTTTGCCCGTACGAGTCCTGAGCATAAGCTTCGGCTGGTCAAGGCGCTGCAGTCGCGTGGCCATGTGGTTGGTATGACGGGCGATGGTGTCAATGATGCACCCGCACTCAAGCAGGCTAATGTAGGTATAGCAATGGGCATCAAAGGTACGGAGGTGACCAAAGAAGCTGCCGACATGGTGCTGGTTGACGACAACTTTGCCTCAATTGCCAGTGCAGTCTCTGAAGGCCGTCGCGTGTATGACAACCTGAAAAAAACTATTCTTTTTGCCTTGCCGACCAACCTGGCGCAAGGGTTGCTTATTGTGGTTGCACTATTGCTGGGCACCACGATTCCGCTGACGCCATTGCAGATTCTGTGGATGAATATGGCCACTTCAACCACCCTTGCGTTTGGCCTTGCTTTCGAACCGTCCGAGCCCGGAATGATGCGACGTAAGCCGCGAGCGGCCAAAGCCAGCATTCTTGATGGATATGGCCTATGGCGCATCGCGCTGGTTGGCGTACTGATTGCAGGTGGCGCCTTCTGGCTGGAGGCTATTTTGCTAGGCAAGGGGAACAGTGATAGTTTTGTCAGCACAGTGTTGCTGCAGATGTTGGTCACCGCACAGTGGGTCTACATGTTTAACTGTCGAGAGCAGACTCGCTTTTCGCTCAATGCGAGCATGTTCCGCAATAAAGGTCTCTGGCTGGCCAGTGTCGTCCTGCTGATGCTGCAACTCGCAATTATCTACCTACCAGCAATGAACCGAATCTTCAGTACTGAACCGCTGCCGTTTTATTACTGGGGTATGACATTGATGGTTGGCTTCGTGATTTTTGCAGTCATCGAGTTCGAGAAATGGCTTGTGCATCGTGTGTTTGGCAACAGCAACCGAACAAAAAGTCACGTTGCGACCACTCACGCAAAGGAGGATGCATAAAGATGAGTGTGTTGCCTTGTGGTCCCTATCGAGACCATTGCTCAAGAGGAAAACAGCGGGATTGCCAGCAAATGTTCATGGTGACAGGAAGACAGAATAATCAGTTTACATCACAGCCAGCCGCGTTACTGCATGCGCCCATTACCGGTTACCCATCATTAAATGAGCGAGCTGCTGGTGACTGCCAGTTATAACCTACCAATCAACTTGATTACGGATATTACAAAATGAAAGCACTCACCTTCCCCATACAAAAGTTCTGTGGTGCACTCGGGTTCAGTAGTTTTTTGTTTGCAGCCCCCTTACTGGCGGTACAACTTACCACAGCCCCACCTCAGACTCTGGCACCTGCCGTTATCGCTCAAGTCAATGCCTTGGTCGATGCGGATGCTGACCGGCTGGCCGCTATTTACAAGGATTTACACCAACACCCAGAAATTGCATTTACTGAAGTTCGCACCGCGAGCATCGTCGCTAAAGAGCTTAAGCGTTTGGGCTTCAAAGTTACCGAGGGGATTGCCCACACTGGGGTAGTTGGGGTGCTGGAAAATGGCCCCGGACCTGTTGTTTGGTTTCGCGCCGACATGGATGCTGTTTCGGTGAAAGAAGAAACTGGCTTGCCGTATGCGGCGACAAAAAAGCAACGTCTTGTTGATGGCAGTGAAATTGATGTGATGCATGCCTGCGGACATGATGCACATGTGACCTGGTTACTGGGCATGGCCAATACCATGGCAAAAATGACAGCGAAATGGTCCGGAACGTTGGTGGTTTATGCTCAGCCTGCCGAAGAAGTGGGTCTTGGCGCTCAAGCAATGGTAGATGACCAGCTCTGGGAGCGAGGCTTTCCCAAGCCAGACTATGCATTCGCAGTCCACGGTGTGCCTGGGCCGGTTGGCTATGTTGCAAGTGTAGCAGGTATACGCATGGCAGGTACGGACCAATTGGATGTCAACTTCAAGGGCGTTGGAGGCCATGGTTCAAGTCCTGAAATGACGATTGACCCTATTGTAATGGCTGCGCAGGCGGTTCTGTCTTACCAAACAATCATCAGCCGCAACCTTGACCCTCAATCGTCAGCTGTGTTGACGGTTGGCGCGATCGAGGCTGGACGTGACAACAACGTCATACCAGCAGAAGCAAAGCTCAAACTCAATCTTCGCTGGTTCAGTCCTGACATCCGCGAAAAGATGCTGGCACGCATAGAATCAATGAGCAGAGGTATTGCCATTTCAGCAGGTGTACCAGATAACCAGATGCCAACGCTAACCATGAAAGGTCATGCTGGTCCTCTGGTGAATGACGCGACATTGGTAGATAGGATCAAGCCTAATCTGACCCTCCTGCTGGGGGGAGACAAGGTGGTCGACAACTTCCCCTCCGTCATGGGGTCTGAAGATTTCCAGGAGGCATTTGCTCCGCTGGGAACACCCTACGTCTACCAGTTTATTGGTATTGCGCCCCCGAAGCTTTTTGCTGAGGCAATCGAAAATGGTCAGCCAGCGCCCTATAGCAACCACAACCCGAACTTTTTTGTCGACTTGACCGCCATTCCAGTGGGCACCAAGATTAACACCATCACAGTTCTGAGCTTGCTACAGGGACAGCCAGTCCCACAATTGTGATGGAAAAGCTAATGATGGCTGCGATTAGTTCAACATTATTTTGTTGTGGAATCGTTTATTGATGGCCGGAATATGCAGGTGGGCAGTAGAAAGATGCGAATGACCGCTGTCTGGTGGCGACATAGTAAAAAAACGAACATAGAAGAAAGCGGCCAAATGGCCGCTTTCTTCCTATTCAGTTGGAAAATAACCAGCAACAAACTCAGCCCACGCATCCATCATAGGACGCCGCTGATCGAGCAAATCAGTACGGTGGTATGCAGCTTCGACCTTGTTCTGAACTGTATGGGCTAACGCTCGTTCAGCGAGATCCCGCGCATAGCCCTGCTCGCTGCACCAGTCTCGAAAGCTGGAACGAAAGCCATGGGCAGTCGCCATTCTGCCAGGAGTACAGCTCTCCGCTTTGGCCCTTCTCAGAAACATCGTCAGCACTGTGTCTGAGAGTGGTACTTGGTCTCTGGGAGAAGGGAATACCAATTCGTCATGTAATCCCCTTAACCCCTTCAGGATCTTGACAGCACGAAGAGATAACGGAACACGATGTTGTTGCTTGGCTTTCATACGCTCGGCAGGCAAGGTCCAGATCTTTGCCTCCAAGTCTACTTCTGACCACTTCATGGCTCTGACTTCACCTGAGCGGCATGCGGTCAGGATCAAGAACTCCAGCATTGAGCGGGTTACATCGTACTGTTGCGTTGTTCTCAGATGTTTTTGCACAAATGCAGGGATATCACGCCAAGGCATCGCAGGCTGGTGTTCTACCCGCACAGACTTGCTGGGTTGTGCCGGTAGTAAATGACCCACCACATCTACTGGGTTTGCAGAGGTATAGCCGTGAGCCCATGCCCAAGCCATCACTGCGTGTAGGCGCTGCTTAACACGGCTTGCTGTTTCCGGGATCGTCAGCCATATCGGTTGCAGAACTGAAGCGATATGAGCTGGGGTGATGGTATCAATGGAGATAGCGCCAATGGTAGGAAAGGCATATTGCTCCAATGTGGTGATCCATTGCTTACCGTGTTTGGGGTTCTTCCAACCTGGTAGCAAGCTTTCGTAGACCAATCTGGCAGATGCTTCCAACGTCGGGATCTTCGGCTTGTTCTGCTCCTGCAGTCGGACCTCTAGCGGATCCAGGTTATTCGCCAGCTGTTCCCGCATTGCCTGTGCGTCTCGAGCTGCATCAGCGATGGATATCTCGGGGTAAGTCCCGAGGCCTGCATTCCGCCGTTTCTTTGTCAGTGGGCTGACATAGCGGAATACCCACTTGCCTCTGCCCTTGGCGGTAGAAGGGTGTAGCGTCAAGCCTGTAACGCCACCGTGAGCAAGGGGTTTATCTTCCGGCTTGATGTTACGAGCTTTAGTATCGGTGAGGATTGCCATCAGGGAACCTCCTTGAGAATTGAATATGCCACGCAGTATGCCACCAAGCATGCGCAGTGGTAATATGTGATTGGGATGGATTGGACAATGCTTGGCTCTAACTTACTGATAGTAAATGGCGTGTTGGGTTTGCATGGAGTTGATTGGACTTGATTGCGGCGGGCACCTCCTCCGCCATATTCAGAAAAGCCCAGACAACCTTGTTGTCTGGGCTTTTTGCTATTTGCGATACGAGCTCATATCCGGATCCAGGTTGCTGCGGTTGGCTTGCGTCACACCCACCGATTGCAAAACAGTGTTCAGCTATCATTTTTGACATTCTCTCCATGTCCTCCTTTACAGGCTCTGGCCGCTTACCAACACTCTGTTGAGTAATGGCTCAGAATGGAGCGAGACATGCGTGAACAACGTGAACAAATGGTTCAACTCTTTGATCAGGAAGTTGATTTCCCTGCCGATGAACAGCTGGTATCCACCACGGATCTGCGTGGCGTCATCACTTATGCCAATGATCATTTCTGCCGGGTTGCCGGTTACAGCCGTGCTGAACTGATAGGCCAGCACCACAACATGGTGCGCCATCCCGACATGCCCAAGGCCGCCTTTGCCGATCTGTGGGGCAAGCTCAAGCAGGGGCAGCCATGGCGCGGCATGGTGAAGAACCGTTGCCAGGATGGTCGTTACTACTGGGTCGATGCCTATGTCACCCCCATCTTCGAGCAGGGCAAGATAAGTGGCTATCAGTCGGTGCGTTGCCGTGCCGATCCGCAGATGAAGGAGATTGCCGCCAGGACTTATGCCCGCCTGCGCGCCGCCGAGCAGGGAGGGCGCAAGCCCCGTATTTCCCTGTCACGGCTGCGCCATCTGGTTGCCGGTTCAGGATTGCTGGCGCTGGCCTGGCTGGGTGCCGTGCAGCTGGGATCCTGGGCTCCGCTCTATATGGCTTTGCCACTCCTGCTGCTGGGAGGTCTCTACCGCCACGAGCTCATCACGACTCCACGCTATTTGCAGCAGCTGGCCGATGAATATGACAGCCTGACCCGGCTTATCTACTCGGGTCAGGAGCCCAGCGCCATCGCCGATTTTCACATCAAGTTGCTGCAGGCCCGCATCCGGACCGTGCTGGGGCGGGTGGACGATGCTACCCACGCCTTGCAGGATCTGGCCGTACACCTGAAGAGTGCCTCCAGTGAGGTCAGCTCGGACATTGCCGAGCAGGATGCCCAGACCCAGCAGATGGCGGCGGCCATTACCGAGATGGCGAGCACGGCGCAGGAGATTGCCCGCAACATTCAGGACACCAACAGCCAGGTTGCTCAGGCCAAGGCTCACTGCCAGCACACGGACAAGCAGTTGCTCGACACGGAGCGCAAGATAACCGAGCTCGCGACGCAGGCGGAGCATGCGTTTGCTTCTGCGGTAGCGCTGGCCAGCGAATCGGATCGTATCGGGGTCTTGATGGGCGAAATTCAGGGCATCGCCGATCAGACCAACCTGCTGGCGCTCAACGCCGCCATCGAAGCGGCCAGAGCGGGAGAGCAGGGGCGGGGGTTTGCGGTGGTGGCGGACGAGGTGCGTACCCTATCAACCCGGACCCACAAGGCGACCGAGCAGATCCAGAGCAGCATAGGGCAGATCCAGCGCACCCTGAACGGCTGGAAGGGGATGATGCAGAACAACCTGCAACAGACGCAGTCCTGCGTGGAGATGACCCGGCAAGGTTCCGACAGCCTGCATCAGGTACTGGCCGAGATTGAGCTGGTGATGGATTTCTCTGCCCAGATCTCGGCGGCGGCGGAGCAGCAACAGGCGGTAGTCGAAAACATCAGCCAGAACGTCAATCTCATCTCCCAGCACTCCCACGCCAACAGCAACAAGATGCAGGATGTGGATGAGTCGAGCGAGATACTGCTGACCAAGGCCAGACAGCTCAAATCCTTGGGGCAGACCTTCGGCTGATGCTCCCGCGCGCTCACCAAAAGCAACAGGGCCACCCATAGCGGTGGCCTTGTTGCTTGTACTGTCCTGCGTCTTGGTGCTGCCCGCTTGATGCTGTGAGGTGCAGCTAGGCTGACCGGGTCCGGATGAAGGGCTTAGGGGGGCGCCGCCGCCAGCTCGATCCCCTTGTCGTTGTACATGGCGCGATCGGCGTGGATAAGCCACTGCTCGGCACGCCAGCCCGGCTGGTATTGGCTGACCCCGACGCTGATGCCAACCTCGAGTTGATGCTCCTTGACCTGAAATGGCTGGGCCATGGCCATTCTGATCACCTCGGCAATGGCCTCGGCATCGAGCAGGTCGTGATCGGGGAGCAAGAGCACGAACTCGTCACCGGCTAGTCTGGCGAAGAAGCGCTGGTGGTTGAGGCTGCGGGTGATCCGCTCCGCCAGCTGGCAGAGGATGGCATCACCATGGCTGTGGCCAAAGCCGTCGTTGACCTGTTTGAAGTTGTTGAGATCGCAAAACAGCAGGCAGCCGGGGTTGGGGCTGCTTATCTGCGCCTCCAGCCGCTCCATCAGGCTCAGGCGGTTGGGCAGGCCGGTGAGGGGATCTCTTCGTGCCAGCTGCAATATCTCCTCTTCCCGCTGCTGGCGCAGGGCAATCTCGCGATTGAGCCGTTTGTTGCACACCAGCAGGTAGACCGCCAGCAGCAATATGAGCACGCAGGCAGCCAGACTCAGCAAAAACCAGGGACGCCAGAATACCCACTGCTCGGAGGGGGCCTGATAGAGAAAGTCAGTCAGCGGCACGGGTCGCTTGATGAGCCCGATTTCGGCCAGCTGCTCCATGATGTGGGTGACGCGATCCGGGTTCATATACCCGATCTCCACATAGAGCGGTTGTATCATCTCCTTGCTGACCTGCAGCTCGTACTCCATGTGGGCCTGACTGCGGTTGACGCCATACTCCTTGCGCAGCAGGGCGATGGCCTCCTGGGGATGGGCGAGGGCATAGCGCCACCCTTCAAGGCTGGCGGTCCGAAACCGCTCTACCCTGCCCGGATGGGCCTGCTCCTGCGCCTGAGTGGTGAAGAGTATGTCGCTGTAAAAGTCGATGCCGTAATTGCGCGGGTTGATGACGGAGACGGGAATGCCGCGATCTTCCAGATAGAAGGGCTCGTTGCTGAGATAGGCGTTGAAGATATCGACCCTGCCCTCGACGAGATCATCGATATTGACCGAGGTCTGGATCGGGGTAAGTTGGCTTTCATTGAGACCTTGATAGAAAAGTGTCGCCAGCAACTCGGCATCCTGATGGGCGGAAAACATCATGATCCGTTTGCCACGCATGCCATCAACAGTGAGAATGCCGCTGTCACGACGGGCCAGGAAGATGGACGGCGAGTGCTGAAAGACGCAGGCGAGCGCCAGCAGTGGCTTGCCATTGGCATAGGCGGTCAGCACCTCTGTGTTGCCGACGCCAAAGTCGGCACGACCGCTTTGCACCTCGTCCACCGGGCTTATTCCCTTGCCACCGGGCCTTATCTCCACGTCCAGTCCGGCTTTGGCATAGAAGCCCTTGGCCTTGGCCATGTGATAGCCCACAAACTGGGGCTGGTGCAGCCAGCGCAACTGGAGCACCACCCGCTCCGGGGCTTCAAGGGAGGATTCATTGGCCAGGAGGGGCCCGATATAACTGGCGCCAATCAGCAGCAACCAAAGCAAGTATCTCTTCATCCGTGCGATTCTTGTTCTGAGTATTCATGGGGGGGCGACCCCTTGATGGAGTCATATTCTTGTAATGAAACACATTCTAAAAGGTTATAGATGTACCGGATACTAGCGCAGCACAAAGATTTTATGTTGATCAACAAAGGGCCGGGCCTTGGCATGCATGACGAAGCCGGTGAGTCGGGTCTGGTCAATCCGGGACTGGTCAGTCGCGTCAAGGCCGACACAGGGCAGGTGCTTTATCCCGTTCATCGGCTCGACAAGATGACCTCAGGTCTGGTGTTGCTGGCGCGCACTACGGCGGCTAACCGGGCGCTCAGCATGGCATTTGCGGATCGACAGGTGAGCAAGCAGTATCTGGCCCTCTCCGATCGCAAGCCCAAAAAGAAGCAGGGCTGGGTAAAAGGGGACATGCAAAAAGGGCGGGGTGGCAGCTGGATGCTGGCGCGCAGCCTGGACAACCCCGCCATCAGCTGGTTTGACTCAGTGCCGGTGCGCGAGGGCCTGCGGCTCTATCGCATCAAGCCCCAGACCGGCAAGACCCACCAGATCAGGGTTGCCTTGAAAAGCATAGGGGCACCCATTCTGGGGGATGAGCGTTACGGCGGTACGGCGGCTGACCGCGGCTACCTGCATGCCTGGCGCCTGAGTTTCACCCTGGCAGATGAAGCATTCGATTTTATCTGCCCTCCCGATGAGGGGGCCATGTTTCTCACCCCCGAGCTCCATGTCGCTATCGCCGGATTGAGCGAGTGAGGGGAGGACAAGACACTATGCGTACAGACTGGATCCTGGCTGACTTTGACGACACCCTGGCCCCGGGCGACAGCCACGCCGGCTTGCTGCGCTATATACTGCGCCGTCGCCTCTGGCCACTCTTGCTGCTGCCGGTGATCGCACTGGGTGGCCTGGTTTACCTAGTGCCAAGCCGGCGCAGGCAGGGGATTTCGCTGATCTGGTGGGCCATCACACTGGGGCTTTCGCCACTGGGCTGGCGCAAACTGGTGCGGGCCTATTGCCGCACCCGGCCTGGGCTGTTTCGCGAGGCGCGCGCCTTGCTGATGAAAGACGGTGATCGCTGCTGGGTGATCTCCGCCAGCCCTCGCGCCTTGGTGCGCGGGCAACTCCATCAACAGTTGCCTGGCAAGCTGCCCCATCGCACCCTGGGCTCGCGGATGCACTACCGCTTGGGCGGCTTGATGCCGCGCTTTTACTGCCACGGTCAGCACAAGATACTGCCCGAGATCCGTGCCCTCACTGTGACGCTGGCCCTGAGTGACAGCCTGCACGATCTGCCGCTGCTGGCGCAGGGCGCAGAGGCCTGGCTCATCAATCCCACCCCCCTTCGTCTGCAAAAGGCGCAGGCCTGTTTGCCCCACATCATGACCAAATGCTGGCGACTGTAAGGCAAAGCTGACAGCCCTGCGGGTCGCCATGGGGCGATCCGCAAGGCTGCGGCTTGAATGTCACAATCTATTTACATCTTTTGATGGAGAACCCCGAGAAACTATCTGAAACCCGCCTCTTCTCTTCTGCCGCGCACCTGCATCTAATGAAACAAGTTGTTAACAAGGCCTGTTTGACGGGATCGACGGTCAGGCCGTCGCCCCAGGTCAAACCGCTTTAACCACTTTCAGTCATCAGCACATTGCAAGGAGCGCATCATGACGACCACTTCCTCCTCTTCCCGTTCCCACACCATCAATCCCCTCGGCTCGGATGGCTTCGAATTCGTCGAGTACACGGCGCCGGATGCCAAGGGCATTGCCGCCCTCAAGGCGTTGTTCGTTTCACTGGGTTTTGCCGAAGTGGCAAAGCACAAGCACAAGCAGTGCTGGCTCTATCGTCAGGGTGACATCAACTTCGTGGTCAACGCCGAGCCACACTCCCAGGCGGAGCAGTTCGCCAGCCTGCACGGGCCCAGTGTGTGCGGCATGGCATTTCGGGTGGCGGATGCGGGCAAGGCCCAGCAATACGCCATCACCAAGGGGGCCAAGCCCTTCGTCGGCAAGATAGGGCCCATGGAGCTCAACATTCCTGCCATCTATGGCATAGGCGAGAGCACACTGTCGTTTGTCGACCGTTACGGCGACAGGGGCTCCATCTATGATGTGGATTTTGTGTTTTACCCCGACTGGCAGGCGCGCATGGCCGAGGTGGATGCGGGGCTCTACGAGATCGATCACCTGACCCACAACGTCCAGCGTGGCAACATGGATGTCTGGTCGAATTTCTATGAGCGGATCGGCAATTTCCGGGAAATTCGCTACTTCGACATAGAGGGCAAGCTGACCGGCCTGCACTCTCGTGCCATGACGGCCCCCTGCGGCAAAATCCGCATCCCCATCAACGAATCCTCCGATGACAAGTCCCAGATTGAGGAGTACCTGCGTCAGTACAAGGGGGAGGGGATCCAGCACATAGCGCTCGCTTCCCGTGACATCTACCAGACCATCCGCACCCTGCGTGGCCGTGGTACCGGTTTTATGCCGACCCCGGACACCTACTACGAGAAGGTCAACAGCCGGGTCGAGGGCCATCAGGAAGATCTGGCCTCCCTCAAGGATCTGCAGATCCTCATCGATGGTTCTCCCACCAAGGACGGCATACTGCTGCAGATCTTCACCGACACCGTCATAGGCCCGGTGTTCTTCGAGATCATTCAGCGCAAGGGCAATGAAGGGTTTGGCGAGGGCAATTTCCAGGCACTGTTCGAATCCATTGAACTGGACCAGATCCGCCGTGGTGTGTTGCATGGAGAACCCAGCGATGCGTAACTGGATAAGCTTTCCTCATCGGGAGGGAACTCACTCCCGTCAGGCTCATGCCGACTTGCCAGAGCAGGCCATCTATGAGCGCGAACTGGGGCGGGCCGGCTTCTTCGGCCCCGCCACCCATATGCACCACAAGCATGCTCCCACTGACTGGACCAACTGGGAGGGGCCGCTGCGGCCGAGGGCGTTTGACTTGAACGGCTTGCAGGAGGAGGTGAGTTCCCTCTCCCCCTGGGTGATGCCGGATATTCTGCACAATGCTCACTGCCGCTACCGGATGTGGCGTTTGCACGAGCCTATGCCGTTTCTGGTGCGCAATGCCGACGGCGACGAGCTGCTGTTCATCCACGAGGGCAGTGGCGAGTTTTATTGCGACTACGGCCACCTGACCTTGCGGGATGGCGACTATGTGGTGATCCCCCGTGGCACCATGTGGCGCATCGAGCCCACGGCGCCCATGTTCATTTTGATGATAGAGGCGACCAACGACAGCTATCAGCTGCCGGACAAGGGGCTGGTGGGCAATCACGCCATCTTCGATCCGGCGGCGCTGGATGTGCCTGCCATCAATGAACGCTTTCTGGCCCAGCAGGATGAGAATCCCTGGTCGCTGCAGGTCAAGCGCCACAACCAGGTGTCGGTTATCACCTGGCCCTTCAATCCGCTGGATGCCCAGGGCTGGCACGGGGACTTGTGCGTGGTGCGCCTCAACTGGCGCGACATTCGCCCGCTGATGAGCCACCGCTACCACTTGCCGCCCTCGGCCCACTCCACCTTCGTGGCGAGCCGGTTCGTCATCTGTACCTTCGTGCCGCGCCCCATAGAGAGTGATCCCGGCGCCCTCAAGGTGCCCTTCTATCACAGCAACGACGACTACGACGAGGTGCTCTTCTACCATGCCGGGGACTTCTTCAGCCGGGACAATATCGAGCGGGGCATGGTTACCTTCCATCCCGCCGGCTTTACCCACGGCCCCCATCCCAAGGCGTTTGCGGCGGGGCAGGCCTATGCCAAGAAGTTCACCGACGAGGTGGCCGTGATGCTGGATACCCGCGATGCGCTGAACGTCGGCAGCCTGTGCGAGGGGATAGAAAACCCGCGCTACGTCAGCAGCTGGCAGCGTCCCGAACTTTCGACTGCCACTGGCAAATAAGGATTTTTATGAAACTTGCAACCTTGAACAATGGCAAGCGCGATGGTGTCCTGGTGGTGGTCAGCCGCGACTTGAGCCGTGCGGTGCGGGTGCCATCCATCGCCCCCACCCTGCAGTCGGCACTGGATGAGTGGGCTGAGACCGAGCCCAAGCTGGCCTCCATCTATCAGACCCTCAACGATGGCACCTGTGCGGATACCTTCCCGTTTGATGAGAGTGCGTGTCTCTCGCCCTTGCCCCGTGCCTACCAGTGGGCCGACGGCAGCGCCTACGTCAACCATGTGGAGCTGGTGCGCAAGGCCCGCGGCGCCGAGATGCCGGAAAGCTTCTGGCACGATCCCCTGATCTACCAGGGCGGCTCGGACTGCTTTCTGGCTCCCCGTGGTCCCATCGTCATGGGCTCGGAGGCCTGGGGTATCGATTTTGAGTCGGAAGTGGCCATCATTACCGACGACGTGCCCATGGGAACCAGCCCGCAGGCGGCCGCTGCCCACGTCAAACTGTTGATGCTGGTGAACGACGTGAGCCTGCGCAACCTTATCCCCGGCGAGCTGGCCAAGGGCTTTGGCTTTTTCCAGTCCAAACCGTCGAGCGCCTTCTCGCCGGTGGCCATCACGCCGGACGAGTTGGGCAGTGACTGGCAGGAGGGCAAGGTGCATCTGCCGCTGGAAACCCATCTCAACGGTACCCTGTTCGGCGCGCCCAATGCCGGGGTGGACATGACCTTCAACTTCTTCGAGCTGATTGCCCATGCCGCCAAAACCCGGCCGCTCGGGGCGGGCTGCATTATCGGCTCCGGTACTGTCTCCAACTATGACCGCAGCGCCGGTTCCTCCTGCCTCGCCGAGCGGCGGATGTTGGAAATTATCGAGTCCGGTCAAGCCACTACACCCTTTCTGTGCTTTGGTGATACAGTGTCCATCGCGATGCAGGATCGCAACGGGATGAGTCTGTTCGGCACCATTTTGCAAAAAGTCACGCAACAGGATGCCAGCCAGACGAAGTGAATAAGCCAGCGCGGACACAGGGCCGACTGGTGAACGGCAGGTGCCCGCGCACCTGCCAACACAGGGACAGATTATGTTGCAGTTGTTTGGATATTGGCGTTCATCGGCAAGTTATCGGGTACGGATAGTCATGCAGCTCAAGGGGCTCGATTATGAGTATCACCCGGTCAACTTGAGGCAGGGCGAGCAGCGCGAGAAGGCCTATCATCGTGTCAATCCCCAGGGGCTGGTGCCCTTTCTTATCGACGGGGATGTGCAGTTCGGTCAGTCGGTTGCCATCATGGAGTACCTCGACGAGACCTATCCCGCCTATCCGCTGATGCCCTCGGCCGCCCAGGCGCGGGCCAGGGTGCGCCAGATAGTCAACATGATCGCCTGCGACACGCACCCCCTCGACAACCTGCGGGTGCTCACCTATCTGGAGCAGGATCTGGGGCTGGGCAAGGCGCAGCGTGATGCCTGGTATCGCCACTGGATTGACGAAACCTTCAGAGTGCTCGAACCCTTGCTGATGACCACGGCCGGCGTCTATTGCGTCGGCAACGAGGTGACCCTGGCAGATTGCATGCTGGTGCCCCAGGTCTACAACGCCCGCCGCTACGACATGACCCTGGATGAGTACCCCACCATTGCGCGCATCGTTGCCAACTGCGAGCAGCTGCAGGCCTTTATCAAGGCCGCGCCAGAGCAGCAGCCGGATGCGCAGGCCTGACATTATGCTGATCTTTGTAGGTTGTGCTTCGCAAGCTCAGCCCAACCTACCCTACTACCATTCAAGAAAATTGTTATAAGCACTATTGAATAATTCGCTCACCAAGTGTTGGTGGGAGTACAGCGGAAAGAAGTAATGGTACAGCTTCAATGGTAATCTTCCCGTCTTTGATTTTTTTCTTTATATATTCAGGGTATTTCTCAGGGAGGTATATTTCTTCGAACCAAACTCTGAATTCAGAAATGGCAGAAATAGGATATGCATGAATTTCTGGGTCTATCTGGCGATATGACTCTGGGAATTTATGGCGAATTTTAATTCTTGAAGAATACTTGCTGTCTAAGTTGTTTATTTTCCAAAACTTAGCCCAATGAATGCCTAAGCTGCCATCTGGCATTATAGAGTCATCAACAAAAATGTTGTGTCGAATCAATGATGCGATTATGGTTGTGGCTTCATCAAACATTGTAAAGAAGCCCTTAGGTGACTGGTTGTTTAGTATCCGCTCTTGGAATAAAGCCCAACTTTGAGCAAGTTGATTTTGCTGACTGTAGTTTAAACGTTCATAGATGTAAGTTCTTAAACCTAATTTTGCGGCTTTTCTATAATTACTTATAGCTTCAGGTTTTGTGGCTGGAGAAAATGAGCGTAATAGTCAGTGATTGCCATGACTATTTGCTCTGGTACCGCATGAATTACGTCTGTGATAGAGTTCGCACTGTCAATTTTTACATATAAACTATCAGGGGTGTCTTCACTTTCAGTCCACTCTTTAATTAACTCTTCGAGTTGCTTACCTCGAATCTTCCCTTGTGCTGAACCAGCCTCCCAATCTTGGGCTAATTGAACTATTGTACTCGGTGCTACACCACAAAATTTTGCTAAACCTTGAAGTGATAAAAAGGTCTCACCATTAGGCAAAACACCCATGCTAATGTTATCTACTTCCTGCATTTTTACAGGAACTAAATTTAAAGTTTTCTGTTCCATTAACACCTCTGAGGTTAGATGGTTGCTATGACTCTGACAAAATTCATTCAATAGCGCTTAGCTTAATCTCATTAATTTCAAGCTTTATTCTTCGGCGAAATCATGGGGGTGTTTATCTCCAATTTCTCGTACCTATGGTATAGTGAACTAGCCTTAGCAAAGTGGTCCTTTTCTGCCGACGCAGCTCACGTTCATGAATGGCAAAGTAGTCGTTTATATCTTACAAAATTATAATGAAACGTTCTATGAAATTAATCTAATAGCCACCAGAGATGGTTGATTATTTGCGTTAGCGCACATTCTATTTTTGATACCTCCATCGTAAATATTACAAAAAAGAAAGCCCCTCACTCAGGTAAAGGGCTTTGTTGATATTGTTTATTCGGACAATAGAGATTCAGTAACTCTGCTGGTGGACGTCCATCACGGCGCGACCGGACGGGTCGGCCATCTCCTTGAACTTGGCATCCCACTCCAAGGCGGTCGGAGTAGAGCAGGCGACCGACTTGCCGTAGGGCACGGTACGGGCGGCGGACTCCAGCGGGAAGTGCTCGTCGAAGATGGCGCGATAAAAATAGGCCTCCTTGGTGAGCGGTGTGTTGACGGGGAAGCGGAACGCCGCCGCCTCGAACATCTGATCCGTCACTTCGACCTCGACCATGGCCTTGAGGCTGTCAATCCACGAATAGCCCACGCCATCGGAGAACTGCTCCTTCTGGCGCCAGGCCACTTCGTGGGGCAACAGCTCCTCGAAGGCTTCACGCAGTATGTGTTTCTCGATCTTGCCGTTGCCACACATCTTGTCGGCAGGGTTGAGGCGCATCGCCACGTCCATGAACTCCTTGTCGAGGAAGGGCACGCGGCCTTCCACACCCCAGGCGGCCATGGACTTGTTGGCGCGCAGGCAGTCATACAAGTGCAGGGAGGCGAGCTTGCGCACGTTCTCTTCGTGGAACTCTTTGGCGTTGGGCGCTTTGTGGAAGTAGAGGTAGCCACCGAACAGCTCGTCGGAACCTTCACCGGAGAGCACCATCTTGATGCCCATCGCCTTGATGTAACGGGCCATCAGGTACATGGGGGTGGAGGCGCGGATGGTGGTGACGTCATAGGTCTCGAGGTGATAGATGACGTCCCGCAGGGCATCCAGCCCCTCTTGTACCGAGAAGTGGATCTGATGGTGAACCGTGCCCAGATGGTCGGCCACCTTGCGGGCGGCGGCGAGATCCGGCGAGCCTTCCAGCCCCACGGCGAAGGAGTGCAGCTGCGGCCACCAGGCAGCACTGTTGCCATCGTCCTCCACCCGGCGGGCGGCGTAGATCTTGGCAATGGCGGAGATGACGGACGAATCCAGCCCGCCGGAGAGCAGCACACCATAGGGCACGTCGCACATCAGCTGACGCTTGACGGCCGCTTCCAGCGCGGCTTTCAGTTCCGCTCTGTCGCTGACCTTGTGCTCGACCGCGCCGTATTCCATCCAGTCGCGCTTGTACCACTGCTTGAGCTCGCCATCCTTGCTCCAGAGGTAATGTCCGGGCGGGAAGGTTTCGACGCTCTTGCAAACCGGCACCAGGGCTTTCATCTCGGAGGCGACATAGAAGTTGCCGTGCTCGTCGCGACCGGTATAGAGGGGGATGATCCCCATGTGATCACGACCAATCAGGTAGGCATCCTGTTCGGCGTCATAGAGGATGAAGGCGAAGATGCCGTTGAGATCGTCCAAAAAGGCGGGGCCCTTCTCCTTGTAGAGTGCCAGCAGCACCTCGCAGTCGGAGTGGGTCTGGAACTGGAAGTCGACCTTGAGGTTCTTCTCGAGTTCCTTGTGGTTGTAGATCTCGCCGTTGACGGCCAATACGTGAGTGCGCTCCGGGTTGTAGAGCGGCTGGGCGCCATTGCCCGGATCGACGATGGCCAGGCGCTCATGCACCAGTATGGCTTTGTCTGAGCTGTAGATGCCGGACCAGTCAGGACCGCGGTGACGCAATCGCTTGGACATCTCCAGGGCCGATTTGCGCAAGGCTGCTGCATCGGATTTGATGTCCAGAATGCCGAAAATAGAACACATTGGCGGTAATCCTCTTGATTTTTATAGGAGCCCCCCACATACGGGCTCGAAATTCCATTTACATTCCTCGTCAATCACAATGCCTAGCGCAAAAACCTTTTGCAAGCGGGAAAACCGCAGAAAATCATGCCGTAAACGTCAAGCAGACGGGCAGATGGGTTGAGCGGAAAAACAGGGCGAGTTGACGCCAACGTCAAGTGGTGGCGGGCTCGAAGATCACATAGACCTTGCGACAGGGGGTGAGTGTCTCCCACTCCCCGACAAAGCCGGCCGGAATAACGAACTGATCCCCCGGTTTGAGGGCAAGTTGACCCCCCAGGCTGTCGTGGATCACCACATCCCCTTCCAGCAGCTGGCAATATTCGTGCTCCGTGTAGTGGATGGCCCAGCGCCCCGGCTCGCAGGCCCAGAAGCCCACGTGAAACTGCTGGCTGGGATCCGAGTAGTGGTTCCAGAGGGTTTGTGCAGGGTTGCCGGCCTTGATGCGCTCGGCTGGGGGCGTGAGCGGGGTGGGGGCCGCCTCGTGGCGGTCGAGCAAAATCCAGTCGTTGAGAGTTTTCATGGTGCATCCTTGCCAATGGTGAGTGAGAGATTGAGGGTGCGGGGCCATCCTGGCCCCGCGTTCGTTTAGTTTGTTTAACAATGTTGACGTTAAGTTAAACGAGGTGGCCACTCCTTGACAAGGGGGGACTCGGTGTCGAGTGGCTGCAACTCCCTGATGACGTGGCGAGCGAAGCCGCTGCCTGCCTCGTCGTAGACGTTGAACACTGCATCGACGCCCTGTTCACGCAGAGAGGCGATATCATCCTCGAAGCGGACTATGGCCGCTATCTTGCCGTGAAAACCGTGGCTGCGCAGCTTGTCGATGGCGTAGAGGTTGCCCGAGTGGTGGGGCATGGCGAGGATCACCAGCTGAACCTGATGGGAGAGGATCACCTTGTCCCAGAAGTCGGTATCGGTGGCATCCCCTTCCAGCACGTTCATCCCCTGTTCGCGCAGCAGGGGTGCCTTGTCCCCGTTGTTTTCGACCCCCAGTATGACGTTGCCGTATTTGCGCTCCAGCTCATGATAGGCGCCCTGTCCGATGCGCCCCATGCCGAGGATGATCACCTCTGCATCCCCCAGTTCGATGGGCCTGTCATCCAGGTGCAGGGTGTCCGATTGCAGGCGGCGCAACCAGGGGCCTATGTGCTGATAGATCCACTCGCTGTAGCTATTGAGCGGGGCCGACAACATGAAGCTGCCCGCCAGCGCCAGCGAGAGGGCGACCAGCCATTCGTGGGAGAGCCATCCCGCCTTGGCGGCGATGGCGGCCACAATCAGGCCGAACTCAGAGTAGTTGGTGAGAGCCAGCGTCGAGAGCAACGCGGTTCGCACCCGCAGCCGGGCACCGCTGTAGACCAGATAGTAGAGGGCGCTTTTGAGCGGCAGTGCCAGCATCAGCACCAATGCCATCCACATGGTTTCCTGGGTCGGCATGCCGTTGAGGCCGATGGAGAGAAAAAAGCAGATGAGGAACAGATCCTTGAGGCTGAACAGGGATTTTGCCATCCCCGCTGCCGCCGGGTGGGAAGCCAGCAACATGCCGATCACCAGGGCCCCCAAGTCCGGCTTCAAGCCGACAGCCTCAAAGGCGGCGGCCCCCAGCACCAGGGCCAGGGTGATCCCCATCAGCATCTGCAATTCACCGTGACCGGCACGCTCCAGCAGCTTGAACAGCAGGGGGCGCAGGAAGGGCAGCGCCAGTATCCAGAGCGCCCAGATGCTGGGCAATTTGCCGGTGGAGGCGGTCAGAAAGCCCACCGCGAAGATGTCCTGCATGATCAGCACCCCGATGGCCAGCTTGGCATAGAGGGCATTCATGTCGCTGCGATCTTCCAGCACCTTGACCGCAAAGACGGTACTGGAGAAGGAGAGGGCAAACCCCAGCATGATGGCGTGGGGCCACTCCAGATCCAGCATCAAGGTCATGCCGACCCCCTTGCAGGCGAGCAGGATCACCCAGAACAGGCCGCTGGATAGCAGGATATGGACGGTGGCAGTGCCCCACACGTCACGGCGGAGCAAGGTCTTGATGTTGAGCTTGAGGCCTATGGTGAACAGCATCAGGGTCACCCCCAGCTCGGCCACCGTGGTCAGTACTTCGGAGCTTTGATAGCCGAGGCCATTGAGCACAAAACCGGCGGCGAGAAAGCCGATCAGGGGCGGCAGCCCCACCAGGTTGACCAGCATGCCGCAGGCGAAGGCGACGGCAATGAAGAGCGGTTCCATGGATGACTCCTGTGATCACATCAGACGATATCGATATCCACGACTGAGTCGAAGATGTGGTTCGGGCGAAACGGCATGCGATCGATATCCGCGACCTTGCTCACCCCTGACAGCACCAGCACGGTTTCAAGACCGGCCTGGAAGCCCGCCAGAATATCGGTGCGCAGGTTGTCGCCGATGATGATGGTGTCGTCGGAGTGGGCCTCCATCCGGTTCAATGCCGCGCGAATGATCCAGGCGCTCGGCTTGCCCACATAAAATGGCTTCTTGCCCGTCATCCGCTCTATGGGAGCGCAGAGGGCGCCGCAGGCAGGATGCATCATGGGGCCATGGGTATCGGGGTTGGTGGCGATGAAGCGGGCCCCCTGATCCACGAACTTGGCCCCCAGCTGCATCATGGTCCAGTTGTAGTTGCGGGTCTCGCCCACGACCACGAAGTCGGGGTCTATGTCGGTGATGGTGAAACCGGCCTTGTAGAGCTCGTGGGTCAGGGCCCCTTCGCCAATCACATAGGCCTTCTTGCCATCCTGGCGTTTGAGAAAATCGGCTGTGCCCATGGCGGAGGTGTAGAAGCACTCCTCCGGCACCTCGATCCCGGCGGAGCGGAAGCGGTTTTGCAGATCTTTCTGGGTCTGGGCCGGGTAGTTGGTGAGGAACAACAGCTTGGTGCCCTGTTCCAGCAGGCGATGGACGAAGCGGTCGGCACCGGGGATGAGATCGTTGTTGTGCAGAATGACGCCGTCGATGTCACAGATGACGCTTTTTTTCATGGGAACTCCTTTGTATAGGGCACAAGAGTGAACGCGGGGCGGACGCCAACTCTTAATATCTTCAATCAGTTATGTTGTTTTTGTGACGCCATTATAAGTCGGTTTGATGACAAGTCTCCCCCTACCAGGCGAGATAGGTACACAATGAAAAGGGAGAGGGAAGGGATCCGCTCTGCAAGTGGCAGGTCTCGCTGTCTGTGTGCTGATGGAGCCGTCATCATGGATAACTTTATTGCCGGTTTGCCCAAGCTGGAGTTGCACCTGCATATAGAGGGGTCACTCGAGCCGGAGCTGATGTGTATGCTGGCCGCCCGCAACGGGGTGGCGCTGCCCTGGTCCGACGTGGGGAGCGTGCGTGCCGCCTATGAATTTGACTGCCTGCAATCTTTCCTCGATCTCTACTACCTTGGCGCCAGCGTACTCATCACAGAGCAGGATTTTTTCGATCTCACCTGGGCCTATCTCAAGCGCTGCGCCGCTGACAAGGTGGTGCATGTGGAGATCTTCTTCGATCCGCAAACCCACACCGCCCGAGGCATCCCCTTTGCCACCGTGCTGGGGGGCATAGAACGGGCGCTGCAGGCGGGGGAGCGGGAGCTGGGTATCAGTTGGCGGCTTATCATGAGTTTTCTGCGTCATCTGAGTGAAGAGGCAGCGTTCGCCACCCTGGATGACGCCATGCCTTTTCTCACCCGCATTCACGGCATTGGTCTCGATTCGGGGGAGAAGGGCAATCCCCCCGCCAAGTTTGCCCGGGTCTTTGCCCGTTGTCGCGAGCTGGGGCTGCCGGTGGTGGCCCATGCAGGCGAAGAAGGGCCGGCCGAGTATATCTGGCAGGCCATCCATGAGCTGCAGGTACGCCGCATCGATCACGGGGTGCGCTGCGTCGATGATCCCGACCTGCTGCGTTATCTGGCCGATACCCGGTTGCCGCTCACCGTCTGCCCCCTTTCCAATACCCGTCTGAGAGTATTTGAGCGCATGGCCCATCACAATGTGCTGACCCTGCTGGAGCAGGGGCTGTGCGTCACCATCAACTCCGACGATCCCGCCTATTTTGGCGGCTACATGGCAGCCAACTTCCACGCCCTGGCCCATGATCTTGGCGCCAGCATGAACCAGCTTTGCCGCTTGTCGCTCAATGCCGTCGAGGCGAGCTGGCTCAGTCTGGCGGACAAGGCGCGGCTGACCCGGGAAATAAGAAGCTACGCCGCCTGTTACGGCGTTGCCCTCTACTGACGCCTGGCTCGCTGGCGCCACACCCCAAAAAAACGCGCCCGCATCAATAGCGGGCGCGTTTTATTGTGCGGCTTTGTGACCGAGGTGGGCGGCTTGCCAGTCTCAGGCTGACTGCGTCTCGGCTAGCACTTGATAGGTCGGGTAGTCGGTCAGTCCCTTCTCATCGCCGCCAAACAGGGTCGCCGGATCGTGGGGGGCGAGGGGGTAGCCGTGGCGCAACCGGTTCGGCAGATCCGGGTTGGCCACGAAGGGACGACCAAAGCCAATCATGTCGGCCCAGCCCGCCTTGAGGGCGGCACGCGCCCGCTCACCGTCATACTTGCCTGCATAGATGAGGGTGTTGGGGAAGGCATCTCGCAACCCCTGCTTGAAGTTTTCCGCCATCAGGGGCGCATCGTCCCAGTCCGCTTCGGCGATATGCAGATAGGTGACGTCCAGTTCACCCAGCAAGCGAGCGGCGGCCAGATAGGTCTCTTGCGGGTTGGCATCGACGGTGCCGTTGAGGGTGGTGAGCGGTGCGAGCCGCACTCCGACCCTGTCCGCCCCGATTTCGGCACTGACCGCTTGTGTCACCTCTTTGAGGAAACGCAGGCGATTTTCCAGCGAGCCACCGTAGTTGTCGGTGCGGGTATTGGACTCGGAGTCGAGGAACTGGTTGATGAGGTAACCGTTGGCAGCGTGCAGCTCTATGCCGTCAAAGCCGGCGTTCAGGGCATTGCGAGCCGCCTGGCGGAACTGGCCTACTACCGCATCTATGTCGCTCTGGGTCATGGCGCGCGGGGTTGTGGTCTCGACAAAACCGGGAGCATCGCTGCCGTTATCGACAAATACCCGCACCCCTTCTGCTCTGATGGCAGACGAAGAGATGGGCTGGGCCCCGCCGATATTGTCAGTATGCGTGACGCGGCCCACGTGCCAGAGCTGGGCAAAGATGGTGCCCCCCTTGGCATGGACTGCATCGGTCACCCCCTTCCAGCCCGCTACCTGCTCGGCGCTGTGGATCCCGGGGGTCCAGGCGTAGCCCTTGCCCAGCGGGTCTATCTGGGTGCCTTCGCTGATGATGAGGCCGGCCTCTGCGCGCTGGGCGTAATAAGTGGCCATGATGGCATTGGCCACGTCACCGGGCTGGCTGGCACGGGAGCGGGTCATGGGGGGCATGACGATGCGGTTGTTAAGGTGCAACTGGCCCAGACGCAGCGGGCAGAACAGGTTGTCGTGGCTCATCTTGTGTTCCTCATGGTGGATTGAGGCCACTTTAGCCCTGCTTTTATTTGTGAAAAAGAGGGGTAATTGCAGAAAAGAATTGCACTTTATGCAGCAATCAAGCGTCAAGCAGCAAACAGCCATAAAAAGAGGGCCGCTTGGCCCTCTTTTTGGGTTGGTCGTGCGGTTCGTGTGATCAGGGGGTCAACGGTGTGACGCGCACCCGTTCGATGCGACGCTCGCTGACTTCGATCACCTCGAAATGCAACTGCTGCAATTGCAGCTGCTGGCCCGGAGTCGGCAGTGTGCCGAAGTGGGAGAGCAGCATACCCGCGAGCGTCACGTATTCATCGCTGTCACTCACCAGCCCCTCGTATTCCAGCACCTGCTCCACATGGTGGATGTTGGTACTGCCATTGATGAGCCAGCTCTCGCCATCAGGCACCATGTCCGGGGTTTCGTCTTCATCAGGCAGCTCGCCGACGATTGCTTCCAGCAGATCGTGGGTGGTCACCAGCCCCTGGATGACACCAAACTCGTCGGCGACCAGAATGAGGCTGCCTTTGGCCTTGCGCAGCTCTGCCAGCAAGCGGATCACGTTAATGGTCTGGGGCACGATAATGGGGTCATTCTGTTTGGCCAGCTCGGTCAGGGACTGCCCCTCGTTGAGAGCAAACAGCAGATCCCGCGCCTTGAGCACGCCTATGACCTCGTCCAGATCGCCGTCACAAACCGGGAACAGACTGTGGGGCTCCCGCTGCAACACGGCACGGATCTCTTCGACCGAGTCATTGACGTCGATCCACGCCATGTCGGAGCGAGGGGTCATGATGGTGCGGATGGATCGATCGGCAAGGGACAGTACCCCTGTCACCATGTAGCGCTCCTCTTCCCCGAAGCTCAGCGGTTGAGGTGTCGGTGCATCCAGGTCATCATCCGGCCTGTCCTGATACGCTTTGCTGCCCATCAGTTTGAAGATGGCGGCCGTGGTGCGCTCGCGCAGGGGCAACTTGGCCTCATGACGCTCTGCGCTGCGCTGGGACAACTGGTTGAAGAACTCGATAAGCACGGAGAAACCGATGGCCGCGTAGAGGTAGCCCTTGGGAATGTGGAAGCCAAATCCTTCCGCCACCAGGCTGAAGCCTATCATCAGCAGGAAGCTCAGGCAGAGCACCACCACTGTGGGGTGGGCGTTGACGAAGCGGGTCAGCGGCTTTGACGCGAGCACCATCACCACCATGGCGATGGTGACGGCCGCCATCATGACCCAGAGATGTTCCACCATGCCCACAGCCGTGATGATGGAGTCCAGCGAGAAGATGGCATCCAGCACCAAGATTTGTGTGATCACCACGCCAAAGCTGGCATAGACGCCGACCGGGCCATCTTCTGGCTGTTTGGATTCCAGCCGCTCATGGAGCTCGGTGGTGGCCTTGAACAGCAGGAACAGGCCGCCGCCCATCAGAATGAGATCCCGACCGGAGAAGGCAAAATCACCGAGGTGAAGGATGGGGGTAGTCAAGGTGACCAGCCATGACATCACGCTGAGCAGGGCCAGGCGCATCAGCAGCGCCAGTGACAGGCCTATGATACGGGCACGATCCCGCTGGGCGGGGGGCAGTTTTTTCACCAGGATAGCGATGAAGACCAGGTTGTCTATCCCGAGCACGATTTCCAGAATGATCAGGGTAAACAGACCAACCCAGATGTGGGGATCCAGCAGCAATTCCATGTAATGACCTCAATAAATACAGACAGAGCGGGTATCAGTCACGGCAACAGGGGCCGCGGCAGTGCAAGGCAATGGCGTTATTCAGAGGCGCTGATGAAGCAGGTAAAGACAGAGTTTGACAGGAAGAAACGAAAGGTAACTTCGGGGGTTGTCCATGATGGGCAATAAAACCTCGGGTTAAAAATGAGCCCTGATGATAGCGAGAATCGGCGCTTTGGCAAGAGCAGGGCGATGAAGATGTGATGACGCAGGGGAGGCAGCCTGGCTGCACTCCCCCTGTGGGTCGTTACAACCAGCGTTTTTCGCGAGTGAAGCAGACCGAGAGCCAGGCATCCCCCAGGGTATCTCCGAGGCGTGACCAGAGCTCCTGGCGCAGGGCATCCTGGCGCTCGACAGGCCACTCCTGCCCCGGTGCCACCAGTATGTTCAACTCCAGATCGAAGCGACGGCCGCTCTTGGCCAGATGGCTGTAGCACTCGATTCCATGGCGCTGGCGCAGGGCTTCAATCTCGCTGGCGACCCGCTGGGATACATCTCCCTTGGGGGCAATCTTCAACACCTCTCGCAGATTGCGGCCGAGCACCTTGATGGGAATGAGGGTGGCGCACAGGGCCAGCAGAGAGACCAGCATGGGGTCTATGTAGCGGTTGTATTGACCATGGCCCATGGCATCGAGGCCCATGGCGACCAGAAAGCCCACCAGCAGGGTGGCGCTTAAAATGGTGTCGACCAGCCACTCTTCGGAATCGACGCGCACCAGCTCCGAGTTGAAGCGCTTGGCCATTCGCGCCTCGACAACATAGATAAGTGCACACAAGAAGGTGGAGATGGCGGCGCAGATGAGGGCATGACCGAGATCTATCTCGCGACCACCGGCCAGCAGGGAGGTGATGCCGCTGTAGAGGGCACCGAGACAGAGCAGCAAAATGATGATCCCGTTGATGACGTTGGCAATGGGCTCGAAGTGAGCATAGCCATACTGAAAGCGGTCATCGGAGGGGCGGGTAACCAGATAGGCGGTAACCAGACCAAGGCCTGTCATGCCCATGCTGAACAGGCTGAAGATGCCATCGAGCATGATGGCGTGGGAGCCAACCAGCAGACCATAGCCAATCCCGAAGATGGCAAAGGCGATGCTGCCGAACAGTGACAGGGTCAAGGCCTGTTTCTCTGTGGTAATAAACGTACTGATAACATGGCTGTGGTGAGCCATAACAATCCTCCTTTCAAATGGTGAATATTGCCAAGCGCAAGCGGTTTTCTAGCTGATATACTGCCCGCTCACATGTGAGCAGACTGGCCCTGATACCCGCAAAGAGGCAGCCAGGGCAGTCTTTGTCGCCGGAGTACCGGCATCAAGCAAAGGATGGGAACAAGGATTCATGATCCCGAGACTCGATTACCAGGACAGTTTGTCACCTACAACCCTGCAGTTTCTTGAGTTGCTGGCGCGATCAGCATTTCGTGGTGATATCGAAAAGTCTTATGCAAGCCGGTTGGCGATGGCGACGGATAACAGCGTCTATCAGGTCGTACCTCAGGCGGTGCTCTATCCGCGCAGTGCGGATGACATTGCAGTGATGTTCAAGTTGGCACGGGGGCCCGAGTACGCAGCCTTGAGTTTCTTCCCTCGCGGCGGCGGTACCGGCACCAATGGCCAATCCCTGGGCGGCGGCATTATCGTCGATCTCTCCCGCCATATGAACCAGGTCATGGAAATTAATCTGGAGGAGGGCTGGGTGCGCGCTCAGGCCGGGGTGGTCAAGGATCAGCTCAACGCCTACTTGAAACCCCACGGTTATTTCTTCTCGCCGGATCTCTCTACTTCCAATCGTGCCACTCTGGGCGGCATGGTCAATACCGATGCCTCCGGGCAGGGGTCGCTCGTCTACGGCAAAACCTCGGATCACGTGCTGGGCCTCAAAGCCGTGCTGGAAAACGGCGACATCATGGCGACCGAGCCGGTGAACGGCCAGCGCCTGGCGGACAAGCTGGCCCTCGAGAGTCGGGAAGGGGAGATCTACCGCACCCTGTATCGCATTGGCCGCGAGCGCCGCGCCGACATCGAAGCCACTTTCCCCAAGCTCAACCGTTTTCTGACCGGTTACGATCTCAAGCACCTCTATGCCCCCGACACCGACACTCTGGATGTGAGCCGGGTATTGTGCGGCTCGGAAGGCTCCCTGGGGTTCATCACCGAAGCCAGGCTCAATATCACACCCATCCCGCGTTACCGGACCCTGGTCAACGTCAAGTACGACAGCTTCCCCTCGGCCCTGCGCAATGCCCCTTTTATGGTGCAGGCGCAGGCCTTGTCGGTGGAGACGGTGGATTCCCGCGTGCTGGGACTGGCCCGGGCCGACATCATCTGGCATTCGGTCAAGGCGTTCATTGAGGACGTGCCCGGCAAGGATCTGCAAGGGCTCAATATCGTCGAGTTTGCCGACACCGACGAACAAGAGCATCAGGCCAAGGTGGCTGAATTGTGCCGGCGCATCGACGGACTGCTGGCGCAAGGGGAGGCGGGTGTCATCGGCTATCAGGTGTGCAGTCACCTGCCGAGTATCGAAACCATCTACGCCATGCGCAAGAAGTCGGTGGGGCTGCTTGGCAACGCCGAAGGGCGTAAAAAACCGGTGGCTTTCACCGAAGACACTGCCGTTCCCCCTGAGTCGCTCGCCGATTTCATCATGGAGTTTCGCGCCCTGCTCGACGGCCACGGCCTCGACTACGGCATGTTCGGCCACGTCGATGCGGGGGTATTGCACGTGCGTCCCGCGCTGGACTTGTGCGACCCCGAGCAGGAGGTGCTGCTGCGGCGCATCTCGGATCAGGTGGTGGCGCTCACCGCCAAATATGGCGGCTTGATGTGGGGAGAGCACGGCAAGGGTTTTCGCTCCGAATACAGCCCCGCCTTCTTCGGCGAGTTGTGGGAGGAGTTGCAGCGGGTCAAGGGCGCCTTTGACCCCGACAACCGCATCAACCCGGGCAAGATCTGCATGCCTTATGGCAGCGGAGCTTCGCTTGTGTCGGTAGACGGGCCCAAGCGCGGCAAGTTCGACCGCCAGATCCCTATCGCAGTGCGGGAAAGCTATACCCGCGCCATGGATTGCAACGGCAATGGCCTCTGTTTCACCTTCGAAACCGACTCCCCCATGTGTCCTTCGGTCAAGATCAGCAAAGACAGACGTCACTCTCCCAAGGGGCGTGCCGGCTTGATGCGCGAATGGCTGCGCCAGCTGGCGGAGCAGGGCTTTGATCCCCTGGCCGAAGAAGTGGCGCTGCAATCGGGTGGCCTGCGCTTCAAGGTGATCGTCGACAAGTTTCGCAACACCCTGGCCCGCGCCCGTGGCCAGTATGACTTTTCCCACGAGGTGATGGAGGCGATGGAGGGGTGTCTGGCGTGTAAAGCCTGTACCAGCCAGTGCCCCATCAAGGTGGATGTGCCCACCTTCCGTGCTCGTTTCATGCAGCTCTACCACAGTCGCTATCTGCGGGGCCCCAAGGATTACTTCGTCGGTACAGTGGAGAGCTATGCGCCGCTGCTGGCCAAGGCGCCGAAACTGGTCAACTTTTTCCTGGAAAAAGAGTGGGCCCAGAAGGCGACCGAGAAGAGCATCGGCATGGTGGATGTGCCCTTGCTCTCGGTACCGACCCTGGCCGAATCCCTGCACGACAACAAGGCGCGCTATTTCGACCTGCCGGGCCTTGAGGCCATGAATGCCGAGCAGCGTGCCAGAGTGGTGCTGATCGTGCAGGATCCCTTCACCAGTTATTACGACGCCCCCGTGGTGCGGGACTTGGTGAAACTTGCCAGCAAGCTTGGGCTGCAACCCTATCTGCTGCCATTCAAGCCCAACGGCAAGCCCCAGCACGTGAAGGGGTTCCTGCGTGCCTTCGCCCGCACCGCGGCCAACAGCGCCCAGTTCCTCAACAAGATAGCGGCGCTGGGTATTCCCATGGTGGGAGTGGACCCTTCTCTGGTGCTCTGCTATCGCGACGAATATGCCAAGGCCCTCGGCGCGGCCCGTGGCGATTTTCAGGTGTTGTTGCCCCAGGAGTGGCTGCTTTCTCTTCCGGCCGACACCCTGCCCCTTGCCAAGCCCACCGCGGATGTCGATGAAAAAGGAGAGGCTGAGCCCTGGTATTTGTTTGCCCACTGCACCGAGAAGACGGCCAAGCCCTCGACTCACGGTGACTGGGGCACCCTGTTCAGCCGCTTCGGTGCTCGTATGGAGCCTGTCTCTGTGGGTTGCTGCGGGATGGCCGGTACCTATGGCCACGATGCAAAACAGGTGGAGAACTCCAAGGGGATCTATGGTCTCAGCTGGGCAGAGCCTCTGTCGAGGTTGCCCAAAGATCGCTGTCTGGCTACTGGTTATTCGTGTCGTAGTCAGGTCAAGCGGATGGAGGGGGAGAAACTCAAGCATCCGCTGCAGGCGTTGCTGGAACTGCTCTGATGCTGACTTTTCCCAAGCGGTTTCGGGTGCCGCAAGCCTACCGGCACCCGCACTTCCTGCTGTTGCCAGCCACCCCGGCCCAGGCCGTGGTGGAGTTTGTGGCCATGCAGCGTGAACGGGAGCAGCTTCATCAACTGTTTCGCCCCCAGGATGTCTGGCCCTCTGACCAGTTCAGCCTGAGCCAGCACGAAGGGGATCTGGAGTGGCAGCAGTCGGAGTTTCTGGCCAAGCGCTCGTTCGCCTATGGCCTCTGGAGCCCTGATCGGGAGCCGCAATTCTGGGGTGGGGTTTATCTCTACCCATCGGTGCTGCCGGAGGTGGCGGTGGAGCTCTTCTTCTGGAAGGTGGCCGAGGCGCCCATTACGGATGAGGAGCTGGAAACGCAGCTGCGCGACTGGCTCGCCAGGGTGTGGCAGTGGCCAGAACTCCGTCTGCCGGGGCGAGAGGTGCCGTGGGCCGAGTGGCCCGGAGTCACCTATCCCTGGTGACGCAAGGTGGTTGCCAAGATGCCCCGATCGGGGCATCTTTTTTTCTTTGTCTTTTTCGCCGACACTGCTCGCGTCCAACCCATTGATTACATAAGGAGTCTGCTCGCCATGAGTCAAGAAAACGCCCCCATCTGGCGCAAGCCCATCAGTCTGGAGGGGCTCAATGCCACCTCTCGCAACACTCTGATGGCCCATCTCGATATCCTCTATACCGGCTTTGGCCCGGACTGGCTGGAAGCGACCATGCCGGTGGATCACCGTACCCATCAGCCCCTTGGCATGCTCCATGGCGGTGCGTCGGTAGTATTGGCGGAAACGCTGGGATCGCTGGCAGCCAACATGGCGGTGGGACCAGATAGCTACTGCGTGGGACTGGAGGTGAACGCCAACCATCTGCGCGCCAAGCGGGAAGGGGTGGTCACAGGGCGCTGCTCGCCCCTGCATCTGGGGGCAAGGACCCAGGTGTGGCAGATTGAGATTCGGGATGAACGTGGGCGTTTATTGTGCACCAGTCGGTTGACCATGGCGGTGCTCAAACACAAGCGGGACAAGGACTCCAGCGGGGAGTGACCAGCAATAACGCACCAGTAGTGCAAAATAAGCAAGCCATAGTCGCGAGATCCCTCTATAATTGCCAACGTCTTGAGAGGCCTATCACATTTTTCAAGACAGCAGAACAAAGTGGCGCTATAATCGCCGCCTTTTTGCTATTCCGCGGTGCTTAGCCGCCTGCCTTAATCTGGAAGAATCTATGTCTGATACCGAACAACTGCCCCTTTTTAGTGAGCTTGGACTGGCCGCGCCTGTATTGAAAGCGCTGCAAGACGTGGGCTATGAGCGCCCGTCACCGATCCAGGCCGCAGCAATTCCCCACCTCATGGCGGGACACGATCTGCTGGGGCAGGCGCAAACCGGTACAGGGAAGACCGCTGCTTTTGCCTTGCCTCTGTTGTCTCGTCTGGAAGCTGGTAACCGCAACACCCAGGTTTTGGTGCTGGCTCCGACCCGTGAACTGGCCCTGCAAGTTGCCGAGGCGTGCCAACGTTACGCCAAGCACATGCCTGACTTCCACGTCTTGCCCATCTACGGTGGCTCCTCTTACGAAACCCAGACCCGCGCCCTGCGTCGTGGTGCCCAGGTTGTCGTGGGTACTCCTGGCCGTGTGATGGACCTGATCCGTCGCAAGAACCTGGATCTTTCCGGTCTGAAAGCTCTGGTGCTGGACGAAGCTGATGAAATGCTGCGCATGGGCTTCATCGATGACGTGGACTGGATCATGGAACAGTGCCCGAGCACCCGTCAGGTTGCTCTCTTCTCTGCCACCATGCCGGACCAGATCCGTCGTGTTGCCCAGAAGCACCTGAAGCAGCCCAAAGAGATCAAGATCGTCTCCAAGACCTCCACTGCACCGACCATCCGTCAGCGCTACTGGCAGGTAACCGGTCTGCACAAGCTGGACGCCATGACCCGTCTGCTGGAAGTCGAACCGTACGAAGCCGTACTGGTCTTTGTGCGTACCAAGAACGCTGCCGAAGAGCTGGCTGGCAAACTGGCCGCTCGTGGCCATGCTTGTGAAGCGCTGCACGGTGACATCCCGCAGAAGCTGCGTGAGCGTACCGTTGACAAGCTGCGTCAAGGCCAGCTGGATATCCTGATCGCCACCGACGTAGTCGCCCGTGGTCTGGACGTCGAGCGTATCACCCACGTGGTGAACTACGACATTCCTTACGATACCGAATCCTACGTTCACCGTATCGGCCGTACCGGTCGTGCTGGTCGCAAGGGTGAGGCCATCCTGTTTGTTGCCCCCCGTGAGCGTCGTATGCTGCGCGCCATCGAGCACGCCACTCGTCAGGCCATCGAGCCGATGAAGATGCCGAGCACCGAGGACATCAACCAGCACCGTATGACCAAGTTCAAAGAGCGCATCCGGGAAACCATGATGGGCGAAGAGCTTGAGCTCTATCTGAACCTGGTGAACGAGCTGATCGAAGAAGATTCTGCCGATCCGCTGGAACTGGCTGCCGCCCTGGCCAAGCTGGTTCAAGGTGATCAACCGCTGCTGCTGGATGACTCCATCCCTGAGCCGCAGTTCAGCAGCAATGATCGTGGTGGTCGTGATTTCGAACGCCGTGACGGTGGCAGTGATTTTGCTGACCGTGGTGATCGTCCTGCCCGTCGCATGCCGTCCCTCGAGCCGCGTCCGTTGAAAGACAACCCGGATGTCGAGATGGAGCGCTACCGCGTAGACGTGGGTGCCCATCACGGTGTCAAGCCGGGCCAGATCGTGGGCGCTATCGCCAACGAAGCGAACATCGAGAGCCGTTTCATCGGCAACATCGATATCGCTGATGACTTCTCCACCGTCGACCTGCCCAAGGGCATGACCGCCGATGTACTGGAAGTGATCAAGAAAGCCCGTGTTTGCCAGCGTCCGCTGATGATCACTCGCTACACAGAGGTGCCGGCTGGCAGCAATACTGCCCCCCGTCCGCCCCGCAGCGATCGTCCTTTCAACAAGGATCGCCGCCCCAGCGGTGACCGTCCGTTCAACAAGAGCGGGGAGCGCCGTGAAGGTGGCTTCAACAAGGATCGCAAGTTCGGTGGCAACAAGCGCCGCGACAGCTAAGTCCTGATTGCATTGATAAAAAGGCCGCTCATCGAGCGGCCTTTTTTGTTCAGGATTTTTTATGCGCATCGAACAGCGTATCGATTTTTCTCGCTCGGCCTAATGGCTCTGTTTACATCTTTTAGGCTTTGTTTCTCTGAGCTTGTCTCTTCTCCGTCGTTGTCACTGCCTGTCATCTTAGCGTCATTCAAATCCACTCAAGCTGACATAAAACCTGACTACCTTGATGACCATCAATGGGCAGGGTTGCCCGAATCTGTCAATGGAGAGAAAGAGGCGTGATGAATCCTGTTATACGAGTCGAGGGTCTCAGCAAGAGCTTCCATGGCAAGCCGGCGCTCCATAATTTGAGTCTGATAGTGGAGGCCGGTGAGATGGTGGCGCTGATCGGTGCATCAGGCTCCGGCAAGTCAACCCTGTTGCGCCATCTGGCTGGACTGTGCCACGCCAACAGCGGGCCGGGTAGTCTGGTTCGGGTACTGGATCGCCAGGTGCAGCAGCAAGGCAAACTGAGCCCCCGCGTTCGCCAGGTACGTGCAGATATCGGTTATATCTTCCAGCAGTTCAATCTGGTGGGACGGCTGAGTGTGCTTCACAACGTGCTGCTTGGCACCTTGGGCAGGATCCCCCGCTGGCGAGGCTCTCTGGGGCTCTTCAGTGCAGAAGAGAAAGCCGATGCCATGCAGGCACTGGCTAGAGTCGGGCTGGCTGAACTGGCGATGCAGCGGGCTTCCACCCTCTCTGGCGGCCAGCAGCAGCGTGTTGCTATCGCACGGGCTCTGACTCAGCGAGCCGAGGTGATCCTGGCCGATGAACCTATCGCATCGCTGGATCCCGAGTCGGCCCGCAAAGTGATGTCCATTCTGGCAGACATCAATCGCCAGGATGGCAAGACTGTGGTGATCACCCTGCATCAGGTTGACTACGCCATGCGTTACTGCCAACGCGCGGTGGCCCTCAAGGGCGGGCACATTCACTTTGATGGTCCCATCTGCGATCTGACCCAGATGCAGCTGGACTCTCTTTATGGCGCAGCGTCCTACGACAGCGTCAATATTCTCTCCGAAGTTGCCTCCTCCAGGCATGAGTCCGGTTTGACCGAGGCTCTGGCCTGATCCTGTTTAGTGTTATTCAACCCATTAGCTGTTCAATACAAAGGAATGTCAGTTCATGTTCAAGCGTATGCGTCACGTACTCGCGGCTTCTGCCCTGCTGGGTGGGGCCTTGGTCAGTGGCCAGGCCCAGGCGGCCGGGCAAGAGCTCAATTTCGGGATTATCTCTACCGAGTCGTCCCAGAATCTCAAGGCAATGTGGGATCCGTTCATCACCGACATGAGCAAGCAGACCGGCCTCAAGGTCAACGCCTTTTTTGCCCCTGATTATGCGGGCATCATACAGGGCATGCGTTTCAACAAGGTGGACGTGGCCTGGTATGGCAACAAGGCAGCCATGGAAGCCGTGGATCGCGCCAACGGTGAAATCTTCGCTCAGACGGTCGCCGCCAACGGATCCGAGGGTTACTACAGTCTGGTGGTGGTCCACAAGGACAACCCGGTCAGCACCATCGACGACATGCTCGCCAAAGCAGGCGAGCTCACCTTCGCCAATGGTGACCCCAACTCAACTTCAGGTTACCTAGTGCCCGGCTATTACGTGTTTGCCAAGAACAATGCCGATCCTAGCCGTATCTTCAAACGCACCCTGAATGGCAGCCACGAGGTGAACGCCTTGTCCGTGGCCAACAAGCAGGTGGATGTGGGTACCTTCAACAGCGAGGGGATGGAAAGGCTGCAAGAGACGGCACCGGATAAAGCCGCTCAGTTGAAAGTGATCTGGACCTCACCCCTGATCCCTTCCGATCCCATGGTATGGCGCAAAGGGCTCGATGATGGGGCCAAGGAACGTATCCGCACCTTCTTCATGACCTATGGGGATCAACCCGCCGAGCAGCAGGTCCTGACCGGTTTGCAGTGGGCCAAGTTCAAGCCCTCTGACGATGATCAACTGTTGCCCATCCGCCAGCTGGAGCAGCGCATGGCTGCCAGTGCCAGCTGATGTCAACCCGTGCCCCCGCCCGGGGGCACTTATCTTCACGATACCTTGTCGAGAGTCACTATGAGCAGTATCACTGCCGTTCCTCATCCCGCTGTCCCCAATAGCAAGCCATCCTGGCGCAGCTTGACAGGCTGGGGTCTCTTTATGGCCGTGTTGGCCTGGTCATGGCAAGGGGCTGAGATGAATCCGCTTGCCCTCTACCGGGATGCGGGCAACATGGCCCAGTTTGCCGCTGACTTCTTTCCTCCGGACTTTTCCCAGTGGCAGCTCTACCTGCGCGAGATGATAGTGACGGTTCAGATCGCTCTGTGGGGGACTGTACTTGCCATTATCTGCGCCATTCCCCTTGGCATCTTGTGTGCCGAGAACATAGTGCCCTGGTGGGTCTATCAACCGGTCCGCCGTCTGATGGATGCTTGTCGCTCCATCAATGAAATGGTGTTTGCCATGCTGTTTGTGGTGGCCGTGGGACTGGGGCCCTTTGCCGGTGTACTGGCGCTGTTTATCGGAACCACAGGGGTGCTGGCCAAGCTGTTTGCCGAAGCGGTGGAAGCCATAGAGCCGGGTCCGGTGGAAGGGGTGCGGGCAACGGGCGCCAGTGCGCTGCAGGAGGTGATCTATGGGGTCATTCCCCAGGTGCTGCCGCTGTGGATCTCCTACTCCCTCTACCGCTTTGAGTCCAATGTCCGTTCCGCCACTGTGGTGGGCATGGTGGGTGCAGGCGGAATAGGGGTGATGCTGTGGGAAGCCATTCGCGGGTTTCAGTTTGGCCAGACCTGCGCCCTGCTGATCGTGATCATTCTGGTGGTGAGCATGCTGGACCTGCTTTCCCAGCGGCTGCGCAAACAGTTTATCTAAGGGCCTTGGTCCACAAAGTGAAAAGGCGACCACGAGGTCGCCTTTTGCATGTCTGCATCTTGCCCGAGTGCTAGAGCACCATGGCCGCCACCCAGCCAAAGAGGATGAGCGGGATATTGTAGTGAATAAAAGTGGGCACCACGCTGTCCCAGATATGGTCGTGCTGACCATCGACATTGAGACCCGACGTGGGGCCCAGGGTCGAATCCGAGGCGGGTGAACCTGCATCCCCCAGTGCACCGGCGGCGCCGACCAGGGCCATGGTCGCCATGGGGGAGAAGCCGAGGTGGATACAGAGCGGCACATAAATGGTGGCTATGATGGGCACAGTGGAGAAGGAAGAGCCTATCCCCATGGTGATCAAGAGACCAACCAGCAGCATCAGGAAGGCGGCGAGGCCTTTTTGATCCCCGATCACCGCAGAGACGGACTGCACCAGGCTCTCCACCCCCTGGGTCGCCTTCATCACGGCGGCGAAGCCGGCGGCTGAGATCATGATGAAGCCGATGAGGGACATCATGCGCACGCCCTGGGTGAAAGCGTCCTGGCTCTCGCGAAACTTGATGACACCGCCACAGGTGAAGATGACAAAGCCCGCCAATGCACCCAGCACTATGCTGTTGGTCATCAGCTGCAGCCCGAGGGCGACGGCGATGGCCAGCAGGGCAACCCAGATATGGTTGAGATTGAGCTCGGTGGATTCGGGCTCGGCGGCCAGGATCTTGTCCATGTCATACTGGCGTGGCTTGCGGTAGGTGATGAACACGGCGACCAGCAGACCAAGGAACATCCCAAGCACAGGGATTGCCATGGCCATCGGCAGCTGGCCAAGCTCGACCGGCACCCCGTTGTCGATCAGGTTCTTGGCCAGTATGTTGTTGAGGAAGATGCCACCAAAGCCCACCGGCAACAGCATATAGGTCGCGGTCAGGCCGAAGGTGATGACGCAGGCCACCTGGCGGCGGTCGACTTTCATCTTGGCCATCACATGCAGCAGCGGCGGGATCAGGATGGGAATAAAGGCGATGTGGACCGGGATCAGGTTCTGGGAGGCGACGGATACGCAAAGGACGGCGCCGAGCAGCAGTGTCTTGACCCAGAGGATGCGCGAGCTGCTGGCATCTTGCCCCAGCTGGTTGATCACCTTGCGGGCCAGCAGGTCGGTGATCCCGGAGCGGGAGATGGCGACCGCAAAGGCCCCCAGCATGGCATAGGAGAGCGCGATCTCTGCGCCACCGCCCAGGCCACCGCTGAAGGTGCTGAGGGTGTCGGCCAGGGACAGGCCACCCAGCAGGCCACCTACGATGGCGCTGATGGAGAGCGAGACCACCACATTGATCCGCAGCAGGCTGAGCACCAGCATCAGCGAGACCGCGACAACAACAGGGTTCATGTGACTTCCTTTTAATGGTTATTGGTTGTCTGTCTTTTGAAAGGCAGTTAGTTTGCGAAAATCACGACAAATGTCGAGTAAAAAATCAGGCAATTGGCCTGTGAGACGTATCCCCGCAGGGTTGGGGTGAGCGAGGGGAGCAGAGCGGTTGAAAACTGTGCTGTCCGGGTCTGCCTGCCATTCTGGTCAAACCACGTTGATGCCGTATCCCAATAGAAGAAGGCTGCCATGGCAGCCTTCTTGCTCGTTGCTTATCCCGCTTGTTCGTTCGCGTCATCGACGGGGGCATCATCCGGGTGGGCTGGCGGCCAGCCACCCAGGCTCTTCCAGCGGTTGACGATATGACAGAACAGCTCAGTGGTGCGTTCGGTGTCATAGAGGGCCGAGTGCGCCTCTTTATTGTCAAACGGGATGCGAGCGCTCTGGCACGCCTTGGCCAGCACTGTCTGACCCAGGGCCAGGCCGGAGAGGGCGGCAGTGTCGAAGGTGGCAAACGGATGGAACGGATTGCGCTTGAGGCCGGCCCGCTCGGCGGCGGCCATGACGAAGCCATGATCGAAGGTGGCGTTATGGGCCACTATGATGGCGCGGTTGCAGTCGCTCTCCTTCATCCCTTTGCGAATGCCCTTGAAAATCTCGGTCAGCGCCTCTTTCTCGCTGACGGCGCCGCGCAGCGGATTGAAAGGGTCTATGCCGGTGAACTCCAGCGCCGCCTTTTCCAGGTTGGCGCCTTCGAACGGCTCGACGTGAAAATGAAAGACCTGATCGGGAGCGAGCCAGCCATCCTCATCCATCTTGAGGGTATAGGCGGCTATCTCCAGCAAGGCGTCTGTCCTGGCATTGAACCCGGCGGTTTCAACATCGATGACGACGGGGTAAAAGCCACGAAAACGGCCCTTGAGAGTGTGTACAGCGTCGGTCATGGTATCTCGGTCGGCGTGAAATGAGGCGGCATTATGGCAAAAAAGCCAGCCTTTGTCCCTCATCAGCAGCCATGAGACGGGCGTCTGATTCTATTCTCGGCACTCGTGCTTATAATTGACCACTTCAACAATGGAATGGGGAGAGGGGATGAACAAGCTGGGATTGGCACACAAGATGTTGCTGGTGGTCTGCCTGCCACTGCTGGCCTTGCTGTTTTTTTCTGGCCGATACGTGTATGAGCGTTATCAGGTCGAGCAGGAGATGGGCCAGGCACAAGCGGCACTCTATGTCGTGCGGGAGGCGGCACAACTGGCCCACGAGCTGCAAAAGGAGCGCGGCATGTCGGCAGGTTTCCTTGGCTCTGGTGGCAACAAGTTTCGCGACGCCCTGCCTGCCCAGCGCAAGCTGGTCGATACCCTGTTGGTCCGTTTTCACGAGGATCCCGCCTTGTTGGCGTTGGGAGAGGTGCAACAGGCGCTGACCGGGCTCACCGCCATGCGTGAGCGGGTCGGCGCGCTGGGGGTCGAAGTGGCCGAGCAGGTTGGCTTTTACAGCCGTCTCATCAGCCAGCTGCTGGCCGTGGTGGACCAGGTCAGTCTCAACAGTCAGGATGCCACCATAGCGCTGCAGACCAATGCCTACGCCGCCTTCTTGCAGAGCAAGGAGCGAATGGGGCTGGAGCGGGCAACCCTGAGCAATGTGTTCGGCCGTGACCACTTTACCCCTGCGCTGTTGCAGCAATTCATCTCCCTGCTGGCGGCCCAGAATACCTATCTCGAGCGTTTCCAGGCAGTGGCGAGCCCGTCACAACGTCAACTGCTGGCCGACAGCCTGACCTCTCCCGTGGTAGCCAAGGTCGCCGCCATGGAGCAACTGGCGCTGGACAAAGCCACCACAGGCGGCTTCGGGGTCGATGCCGAAGCCTGGTTTGCCTTGAGTACCGACAAGATAGGTCTGCTCAAGGAGAGCGAAGATCGCCTTTACCAGCAGTTGTTCGAGCGGGTCGAGCAGATGCGGGCAAAGAGTGCCAGTGACTTCTGGTGGGCGGCGCTCGGTGTGCTGCTGTGCGTAGCGTTGACCACCTTCGTCTGCTGGCGGGTGGTGCGAGATCTGCACCTGGGTTTTATGGCGTTGCACCAGACCTTCAAACGGCTGGTACAGGAGAATGATCTGACGGTGCGGGTCAACTGGCGGTCCGGTGACGAACTGGGTGCCCTGGCGCAGGATCTGAACCATTTTCTCGCGCACCTTGAGGGGCTGTTGCTGGCGGTCCGCCGTTCCTGCGAGGTGCTGGCCCGCAGCGCCGCCACCTCGGCAGACGTGATCGCCGAGGTGAATGCTGGCGTCGTCAAAGGTTTCGGTCAGGTGGACCTGGTGGCGACGGCAGCCACCGAGATGGCCTCGACGGTGGCCGAGATTGCGCGCAATGCAACCCAGACGTCGCTGGCGACCCAGCAGGCCATCGGACGTGCCCGTCAGGGCGACAAGGAGGTGGATCAGACCATAGACGCCATCCAGCTGGTGGCGGGCACCCTGGCCAACACCCAGCAACTGGTGGATAGCCTGTATCAGGATACAGAGTCGGTCGGTGAGGCGCTAAATCTCATCAAGCAGATCTCGGATCGCACCAACCTGCTTGCCCTCAATGCAGCCATAGAGGCGGCCCGGGCCGGTGAATCTGGTCGTGGTTTTGCCGTGGTGGCGGAAGAGGTGAGGGCACTGGCCTCTCGCACCCAGCAGGCGGCAGAGGACATAGAACGGATGTTGTCCCGATTGCGCCAGGGGGCGGATCAGGCGGTCACGGCCATGCATCTGGGCACTGAGCAGGCAGGCTTGAGCGTGACCGAGGCCAAGCGGGCGGGGAGCGAGCTGAGCGACATAGTGAGCGAGGTGCGCAAGGTGAGTGACATGACTGCCCAGGTGGCCACCGCGACGGAGGAGCAGCGCTACGTCACTGACGATATCCAGCACAATGTGATGACCATACGCGAGGTGTACGAAGCTCATCGCCTGCACTCTGAAACCTTGCAGCAAAACAGCGCAGAGCTGGATCTGCTGGCTCGCGAGCTGGCGGGTCGCATTGCCAGCTTCAAGCTGATGGATCGTCCTTCCCCCCACTGAGTGCTTTGCCCTAAAGCTTGCCCTGCCCCTGCCGATACCTAACGTGAGATCGTGTGGAGGGCAGGCACTTGAACGCTTGGATAGTCGGGTTGGTCAGCATATCAGTGAGTATGCAATTACAGGCGGGGGTTACCGAGTTTGGTGCCGGCCTGGATCAATCCGTCTGGCGTTTGACTTCGGATACGCAAGTGGAGTGCCGCCTAGAACACCCTATTCCCAACTGGGGGACGGGGGCTTTCGTCAGCCGTGCCGGTCGCAAGATCAATCTGGATTTCGAACTCAAGGGGCTGCGACAGCAAGCCCAGACCCAGACGGTCAGTCTGGGGATCATGCCGCCACTCTGGCGTCCCGGTGTTGCCGGGCGGGAAGTGAGCCAGTTGCGCTTTTACCAGCAGTTTGATGGTCTGGTGGAGGGGCAGACCGCCTGGACCATGCTTGATGAGCTGGAAGGGGGGCGCATGCCAACTTTCCAGTATCGTGACTGGTACCGTCAGAACCGGCCGGTGCGGGTCTCCCTCTCCTCTGTCAACTTTCGGGTCAAGTACCAGGCCTTTGTGGATTGCCTGAGTGGATTGCTGCCCTATAGCTTCAATGACATCGCCTTCAGCGTGCTCTCCTATGACAAGAACAGCGATCAGCTGTCACTGGCCTCCCGGCGGCGACTTGCGATGATTGGCGAGTATGTGAAGGTCGACAAGAGCATTGATGTGGTGGTGATCAACGCCTACAGCGACAGCTATGGCGGCCGCTGGCCCAACCAGAAACTCTCCGAGAAGCGGGCAGATGCCATCAAGAAGGTGTTTGTGGATCTGGGGATCGATCCGGGCAAGATCTCGGTGGAAGGGCATGGCGAGAAGCGTCATGTCCGCTCAAATGAAACCGATGACGGTCGCGCCAAGAACCGGCGGGTGGTGATCAATATGGGCCGCAATGGCGCCATCTGATGGCCTGTAGACTGAGATGAAAAAAGAGCGCCGCAGCGCTCTTTTTTATTGGGCGTTGCCTGAGGTATTGCCTCAGAAGTTGTCACCCAGGCCGCTGCCTGCATCTTTCTTGGCGATCAGTTCAATCTTGTAACCGTCCGGATCTTCCACGAAGGCAATGACAGTGGTACCGCCCTTCACTGGACCTGGCTCGCGGGTGATCTTGGCGCCGGCGGCGCGCAGGGCGTCGCAAGTGGCATAGATGTCGTCCGCTTCCAGCGCAATGTGGCCGTAGGCCGAGCCCAGTTCGTACTCGCTGACACCCCAGTTGTAGGTGAGCTCGATGACGGCTTCGTCTTTTTCGTCACCGTAGCCAACGAAGGCCAGAGTGTACTTGTATTCGCTGTTTTCGCTCTTGCGCAAGAGTTTCATACCCAGCACTCGGGTGTAGAAGTCGATGGAGCGTTGCAGATCGCCAACACGCAGCATGGTATGCAGAATTCTCATTGCTCAGTTCTCCGGGTAGATTTTTGTACTCACACAAGTCTTGGATGATACAGGAATCGCAGCAGAAGTTTGCGGGCTATAGCGTACAGCCTGCATGCTGCCTTATTCCTGTGGATAGACTTTTTCTTTGTATTCACACAAGTCTTCGATGATACAGGAGCCGCAGCGCGGTTTGCGAGCCAGACAGGTGTAACGGCCGTGCAGGATCAACCAGTGGTGCACATCGAGCTTGAACTCGGCAGGCACCACTTTCAGCAGTTTCTCTTCCACCTGATCAACGTTTTTGCCCACCGCGAAGCCGGTGCGATTCGACACCCGAAAGATGTGGGTATCGACGGCGATGGTGGGCCAGCCAAAGGCGGTATTGAGCACCACGTTGGCGGTCTTGCGACCCACACCGGGCAGCGCTTCCAGCGCCTCGCGGTTCTCCGGCACCTCGCCGCCATGGCGTTCCAGCAAGATGGCGCACGTCTTGATGACGTTTTCGGCCTTGGTGTTAAACAGGCCTATGGTCTTGATGTACTGTTTCAGCCCATCCACCCCGAGCGCCAGCATGGCGGCCGGGGTATTGGCCACCGGATAGAGCTTGTCGGTGGCCTTGTTGACGCTTACGTCGGTGGCCTGGGCTGACAGCAACACGGCAATCAAGAGCTCGAAGGGCGAGGTGAAGTTGAGCTCTGTGGTGGGATGGGGATTGTTGTCCCGCAGTCGCTCCAGGATCTGCCTGCGTTTCTGGTTGTTCATGGTTTCTCACGTCTCAGATCAGAGTTGGGTGGCGCGCACACCCGCCACCGGCACACTGCTATCGGCAAGGGGGGCGGCTTGCTTGCGATCACGCCAGTCATTGATGGCATTCTTGCCGGCGATCATCAGGCCTAGCCCGATAAAGCCCCCCGGCGGCAGGATCGCCAGCAGCAGGCTGGCATCGGCATGAAACAGCTCGATGCGCAGGGACTTGGCCCAGTCACCCAGCAGCAATTCGGCGCCGTCAAACAGGGTCCCCATGCCAATGATCTCCCGCAGGCCACCCAGTACCAGCAGCACCAGGGTAAAGCCCAGCCCCATCATGAAACCGTCCAGTGCCGCCAGCAGGGGCGGATTCTTGGAGGCATAGGCTTCGGCCCGGCCTATGATGACGCAGTTGGTGACGATCAGGGCGATGAAGATACCGAGCGCCTGATAGAGGCCATAGGTATAGGCATTCATCAGCAGCTGCACGCTGGTGACCAGGGCGGCGATGATCATCACGTAGATGGGAATGCGAATGTCCTTGGGCACCAGGTTGCGCACCAGGGAGATGGCAAGGTTGGAGCTCACCAGCACCGCCATGGTGGCCAATCCCAGTCCGAGCGCATTGGTAAAGGTGGAGGACACTGCCAGGGTAGGGCAGAGCCCCAGCACCTGCACCAGGGAGGGGTTATTCTTCCACAGCCCTTGCAGCATCAGCTCCTTGAGCTCTTCACGACGGCCCTTGCCCTCACTGATCGGGGTCTGGTCATCCAGTGTATGAGAGTGTTCCATTTATCGGCTCCGGCTGAGATGGTACATGGATATGCATAGCACATCAGTCTGTTTCATATGTGTGGGCCCAGGCTTATGGCGTGGGGTCGCACGGAGGGGCATCACGCAGCGACTCAGGGTGCGTTTGCTCCAGCAGCAGCAGGTTTTTCACTGCCTTGACCACGGCGCGGGGGGTGATGGTGGCGCCGGTGAAAGCATCGAATTCGCCGCCATCTTTTTTCACTGCCCAACTTGCCTCGTTGTCGCGGCTGAGGAACTTGCCGACAAAACTGTCTATCCAGCTCGATTTCTTCAGTTCTATCTTGTCACCCAGGCCCGGCGTCTCGTTGTGGGCCAGCACCCGCACAGCACTGACGCTGCCCTTGGCATCTGTACCAACGATGAGGCGAATGGCCCCACTGTAGCCGTCAGGTGCCACGGTTTCCAGCGCATAACCCGTGGTCTCGCCTTTCAGGGTTGCAGTGTAGAGCGGCATGGCCTGATCGCTGCCCAGATAGGTTTTGCTCTGTACCAGCTTGCAACTGGCCACCAGGTCGTTGTCATAGCTTCCTTCTGGCAACAGGGCGGAGAGGGTGCGCAGCTTTTCCAGCTGCTGCTGATGGGCGATCCTGTCGCGGGTCAGCTCGTTGGTCAGCACCACAACGGCGGTGCAGGCCAGGGCAAACAGGGCTAGCGTGACGCCGTTTTTGCGCATGCTCTTTAACATTGGATACTTCCTGAGAGTGAGGTTTGCGCCGGGATCATTTGCGACGAGCTCCATGTCCCCTGAGGCGTGTCAGGCTGTCGTGCCGTGTGGTCACGCAGGGGTGGGTTATCCGCATTATGTTACTCATTTGCGACGGGCTCCATAGACCTTGGGGCGTGTCAGGCTGTCGATCAGCGGCACACACAAGTTGGCCAGCAACACGGCAAAGGCGAAGGCATCAGGGTAACCGCCAAAGCGACGGATAAGGTAGACCAGCACGCCGATCAGTACGCCATATACCAGGCGGCCACGGGGCGTGGTGCTGGCGCTGACCGGATCGGTAGCGATGAAGAAGGCCCCCAGCATGGTGGCACCGCTGAACAGATGGAACATGGGGGTGGCGGTGGCATCCGGCGTCATCAGATAACCCAGGGTTGCGGCCAGCAACAAGGAGCCCAGGATGGCACCCGGAATACGCCAGTTGATCACTCTTTGCTGCAGCAGGAACAGGCCGCCCAGCAGGTAACCCAAGTTGACCCAGCTCCAGCCGATGCCGCCCCAGCCCTCGAATACGGCGTGACTCATCACTTCACCCGTGGTGAGCCCCTGATTCAGCCCTGTCTTCAGGGTATCGAGTGGCGTAGCCATGGTGAGGCCATCCACCCCCTGCTTGAGCTGCGCCATGCTGTAGCCATCCAGGCTGAAGCCGGTAAAGATGACGGACGCTGCATCGCCAAAGCCGATGTCATAGGCGCGAATGGTGTCTGGCGGCAACCAGCTGGTCATTTGCACGGGGAAGGAGACCAACAGCAACACATAGGCCACCATGGCCGGGTTGAACAGGTTCTGGCCCAGGCCGCCATAGAGGTGCTTGGCGATGATGATGGCAAAGGCGGTACCCAGTACCAGCATCCACCAGGGCAGCAGGGGGGGCAAAGAGAGGCCAATCAGCACGGCGGTCAGAGCGGCACTGCCATCCATCAGGGCGGGCTTGATGGGGCGGCGGCGCAAGCGAAGCACCAGCGCCTCGGCCCCCAGCGCCGTCACCAGCGCCAGCAGGATCTGGATGAAGGAACCCCAGCCAAAGAACCAGGTCTGGGCCAGCAGGCCTGGCAGGCAAGCCAGGATCACCAGCAACATCAGGGTTTGGGTCTGTTTGCGGTTATGAGCAAACGGCGCACTCGCGATATTGAACATGGATCAGTGGCTCTTGTCTGGCGATGGAGAAGGTGACTGTGCTTGGGGGGGCAGGCCTTGTGCGGCAGCCTCTGCTGCCAGCTTCTTGGCTTTGGCCCGAGCGATGGCGGCGGCAATGGCTGCTTTCTTGGGGTCGACCTCGGCAGTCGCCGGTGCGAATTCGCTTACCGGCTGGGCCTCGTTAGCCGTCGCCTCAGGCTCGGCGACCTTTTCATCCGCCGCTTGCGCTGCTTTTTTTGCTTTGGCACGGGCGATGGCGGCGGCAATGGCTGCTTTCTTGGGGTCGACCTCGGCAGTCGCCAGTGCGGGTTCGCTTACCGGCTCGGCCTCGCTAGCGATAGCCTCAGGCTGGGCGACGTTTTCATCCGCCGCTTGCGCGGCTTTTTTTGCTTTGGCGCGTGCGATGGCGGCGGCAATGGCTGCTTTCTTGGGGTCGACCTCGGCAGCTGCCGGTGCGCGTTCGCTGAGCGGCTCGGCCTCGTTAGCCATAGCCTCAGGCTCGGCGACGTTTTCATCCGAAGCTTGCGCTGCCTTCTTGGCTTTGGCCCGAGCGATGGCAGCAGCAATGGCTGCTTTCTTGGGGTCAACCTCGGCAGTCGCCGGTGTGGGTTCGCTGAGCGGCTCGGCCTCGCTAGCGATAGCCTCAGGCTTGGCGACGTTTTCATCCGCAGCTTGCGCTGCCTTCTTGGCTTTGGCCCGAGCGATGGCAGCGGCAATGGCTGCTTTCTTGGGGTCAACCTCGGCAGTCGCCGGTGCGGGTTCGCTGAGCGGCTGGGCCTCGTGAGCCATAGCCTCGGGTTTGGCGACGTCTTCATCCGCAGCTTGCGCGGCCTTCTTGGCCTTGGCACGAGCAAGGGCTGCGGCGATAGCTGCCTTTTTCGGATCCTGCGTCTCTGGCGTTGGTGCAACGACGGCGGCAACGTCAGCGGATTCACCGCTGGCGGCCTTGGCGGCGCGCCGCGCGAGGGCCTCCTGCTTGCGCGCCTCGCGGGCGGCAATCATGGCGCTGTTGTCTGGCTGCTCGCCAACAGCGCTGGCCGTGACTTCCTGCTTGGCTTTGATGCGGGCGAGGGCGGCAGCGACGGGATCTTCCCCTCCACTGGCCGTCATGGCCTGGCGGCGCTGGGCCGCAGCCTCGGCATGGCGGGCTTCTCGGGCCGCTTTTTCCCGCTCGAAGCGGGCCTGCTTGGCCTCGAAACGCTGCTTGGCACGCTCGGCTTTTTCGGCCTCGGCACGGGCCTCGCGAATATCATCCTTGGCAATCTTGTAGTACTGCACCAGCGGGATCTGGCTGGGGCAGACCCAGGCGCAAGCGCCGCACTCGATACAGTCGAACAGGTTGAGCCCTTCGGCCTTGTCGTACTCCTTGGCGCGGCTGTACCAGTAGAGCTCCTGGGGCAGCAAATTGGCCGGACAGGCATCGGCGCAGGCGCTGCAACGGATGCAGGCTTGTTCGGGACCGGGGGGCGGCAGCTCGGCACGGGTCGGGGAGAGCAGGCAGTTGGTGGCCTTGACCACGGGGACCATGGCGTGGGGCAGGGTGAAGCCCATCATGGGGCCTCCCATGATGACCCTCTGGTCCGCCTCGGGTTGCAGCTCGAAACGCTGCAACAGCCAGCGCACTGGCGTGCCCAGCAGTACCCAGGCATTGCCTGGCTTCTTGAAGGCGTCACCAGTCAGGGTGACGATGCGGGAGATGAGCGGCTCGCCGTCGATGATGGCGCGCTTGATGGCGAACACGGTTGCCACGTTGAGCACCATGATGCCCATGTCCACCGCCCGCCCACCTTTGGGCACCTGACGGCCGGTAAGCAGCTCTATGGTCTGCTTGGCACCGCCCGAGGGGTACTTGGTCGGCACCGTCTTCACCAGCACGTCATCATCGGTGGCGTGGCGGGTCAGTTCGGCAATGGCGGCGGGTTTGTTGTCTTCCACCCCTATCAGGGTCAATTTGGGTTTGAGCAGATGCTTGAGCACCCGGATGCCGTCCATGATCTCGTCGGCATACTCCTGCATCAGCCGATCATCTGTGCTGATGTAGGGCTCACACTCCAGCCCGTTGACGATCAGGATCTCGGTGAGCTGGCCGCGGCCGTCCAGCTTGCTGTGAGTCGGGAACACTGCGCCGCCCAGACCTGCAATGCCGGCCTGCTGGATGCGCTCGAGCAGTTCGCCCCGATCCAGATTCCAGTAGTCTGGCTTGCCCTGGTGCTCACCCCAGGCATCCTCCCCATCCGGCGTCAGGGTGATGCAGAGATCATCGAGACCCGAGGGGTGCGCCACAGTATGGTGGCCGATGGCGGTGATGGTGCCCGAGGTCGAGGCGTGCACGGGCACTATGCGGCCCTTGTCATAGCGGGTAAGGGGCTGACCTTTCTTGACCTTGTCGCCGATCTGTACCAGCAGATCGCCGGCCGGCCCTGCGTGCTGGCGCACCGGTATGATGAGCTGGGGCGGCAGGCCCGCGTCCACCACGGGTGTCAGGCTGGATTGGTGCTTGTTCTCGGGAGGGTGAATGCCGCCGTGAAAATCCCACAGAGTGCCGGCTTTGATGCGTTCGAGCAGATGCTGCATGGTTACTCCGCTGTTTATTCCACTATCTTGACCGGAATGGCAACGCTGGCCAGATCCCACTTCCAGTTGTCGACCGTGGTCGGCACAGGGATCATTTCGATACAGTCGGTCGGGCAGGGATCGACACAGAGATCGCAGCCGGTGCACTCGTCTGTGATGACGGTGTGCATCGCCTTGGTGGCACCGACGATGGCATCGACCGGACAGGCCTGGATGCACTTGGTGCAGCCGATGCATTGATCTTCATGGATGAAGGCAACTTTCTTGACCGGGATGGCGGCCTCGGCACTGCCCAGCGGTTGAGGGTCGACCCCCATCAGGTCGGCTATCTTGCGCATGGTGGCATCGCCACCGGGCACACACTTGTTGATCTGATCGCCATTGGCCAGCGCCTCGGCATAAGGTTTGCAGCCAGGGTAACCGCACTGGCCGCACTGTGTCTGTGGCAACAGGGCGTCAAGCTGATCGACGATGGGATCGGCTTCCACGTGAAACTTGACGGCGGCAAAGCCCAGAATGATTCCGAAGGCAAGGGCCAGCAGGGCCAGTACCAGAACGGCAAAGAGTATGTGAGTCATAGCGCTATATCTTGATAAGGCCGGTAAAGCCCATAAAGGCCAGCGACATCAGGCCGGCGGTGACCATGGCAATCGACACACCGCGAAACGGAGTGGGAACGTCGGCCGCCACCAAGCGTTCACGCATGGCGGCAAACAGTATCAGTACCAGCGAGAAGCCTGCGGCTGCGCCAAATCCGTAGATGATGCTTTGAATGAAGTTGTGACGCTCGTTGATGCTCAGCAGTGCCACCCCTAGCACGGCGCAGTTGGTGGTGATGAGCGGCAGGAAGATGCCCAGCAGGCGATAGAGGGTCGGGCTGCTCTTGCGGATAACCATCTCGGTGAACTGCACTACGACGGCGATCACAAGAATGAAGGCAAGGGTGCGCAGGTAGGCGATGTTCAGCGGGATCAGGATATAGTGTTCCATCAGATAGGAACTGGCGCTGGCCAGCGTCATCACGAAGGTGGTCGCCAGCCCCATGCCGACGGCGGTCTCCAGCTTGCCGGAGACGCCCATAAAGGGACACAGGCCGAGAAACTTCACCAGCACGAAGTTGTTAATCAGCACGGTACTGACCAATAAAAGCAGGTACTCAGTCATGGGAGATGGGTTATCCGGTTTGAAGGCGGCGGTATTATCTGATTTTAGGTCTCCTTAAACAACCGCAAGGCCGCATGGTTATTATTCAAATGGCCAATTTCATGGAGGAAATGTGCGCCCTTTACCCATTTTTACCCTGACCCTGGCAATGCTGCTCTGGTCCAGCTCCTTTATCGCCCTCAAGCACGTGCTGGGGATCTGGGGTTTCGGTCAGGTGCTGTTCATGCGCATTAGTGTGGCGGCGCTCTGCTGGCTGCTCTGCTACCGCTATCTGGGCAATTTCACCTATCAAAAGGGGGATTGGCGCTGGCTGGCCCTGATGGGGGGACTGGAGCCCTGCCTTTATTTCCTGCTGGAGGTCAATGCCCTGCGTTACACCAGTGCTGGTCAGGCGGGCATGGTCTGTGCCCTGTTGCCGCTCATCGTGGCACTGGTGGCTTTTGTGCTGCTCAAGGAGCGGGTCAGTCGCCGCCAGTTGCTCGGCTTTGCCATCGCCATCGTCGGCATTGCCCTGCTGGGGCTGGGTAGCGGCGTGGATGAGTTTGCCCCCAACGCCTTGCTCGGCAACAGCCTGGAGATGGCGGCCATGCTGTGCGCCGCCACCTATTCTGTGGTCTTCAAGAAGCTCTCCAGCCGCTATGGCGTGCTCACCCTGACAGCGCTGCAAGCCTTCGTCGGTACCCTCTTTTTCGCCCCCTTCGCCTTCAGCGAACCCTGGCCCACCGCCTGGGCCTGGCAGGACATGGCGGTCATCGTCTTTCTTGGCGCCTTTGTGACGCTCGGAGCCTACCTGCTCTACAACTGGTCGGTGATCCAGGTCAAGGTGACCCTGGCGGCGGCCTATGTGAACCTCATTCCGGTCTTTACCCTGTTGCTGGCCTATCTGCTGCTCGGTGAAACTCTGACGCCATTGCAATGGCTTGCCTGTGGCGCCGTCTTGCTGGGGATTGCCGTGGGCCAGCTGCCCGCTCGGCGCAAAGTGCGCGAGCCGGTTATCGCTGACAGCTGATCTATCCCGGAGGCTGATCGATGGACTAGAGTCAGCACAGTAAAAGGGCGTGTGTCGCTTATCACCTTGGCCAGGCTTTATCCGGGAGAATGCCGATGAACAGCATGATGTTATTGACCAGGGCACAGGCCTTGTTGACCCATAGCCCCTTTACGCTGGACGATGCCAGGTCGCTGGAAGCACTGGAGGAGGCTGCGGTGGGAGAGGAGGGGCTGCGGATCGCTGAATTGTGGGAGGCCGCCCTGATGCAGGCTGACGAAGCGGCTCGCCATTACATCAAGGGGGAAGGCTGAGTATCGGGTCTGGTTATCTCGCCGCTTGTTAATTTTTGGCAGTGGGCCGCCTCTCTTTGCTCATTTTCCCCGCAGTCCAACACATCAGAGCACCCTAGGGCGGCAAGATGAGGTATCTTATGCCCCGATTTCATCCATTTAACGGTGTCGAGACCCCTCTATGATTATCAAACCCAAGGTTCGCGGCTTTATCTGCACCACCACTCACCCGGTCGGCTGTGAAGCCAATGTTCGTCGTCAGATTGCTTACACCCAGGAGCAGGGCATGATTGCCAATGGTCCCAAGCGGGTGCTGGTGATTGGCGCTTCCACCGGTTATGGTCTGGCCTCCCGGATTGCCACTGCCTTCGGTAGCGGCGCTGCCACAATAGGCGTCTTCTTCGAAAAAGCCGGTAGCGAAACCAAGACGGCGACTGCGGGCTGGTATAACTCGGCCGCGTTCGACAAGGCCGCCAAAGAGGCGGGTCTGTATGCGAAAAGTGTCAACGGCGATGCTTTCTCCAACGAATGCCGCGCCAAGGTGATCGAGCTTATCAAGGCCGATCTGGGCCAGATTGACCTGGTGGTCTACTCCCTGGCCTCGCCGGTACGCAAGATGCCGGATACCGGTGAAGTGGTGCGCTCAGCCTTGAAACCCATCGGCGAGACCTACACCACCACCGCCATCGATACCAACAAGGATCAGATCATCACCGCCACCGTCGAGCCGGCGAATGAGGAAGAGATCCAGAACACCATCACCGTCATGGGCGGTCAGGATTGGGAGCTGTGGATGGCGGCCCTGCGCGATGCAGGCGTGCTGGCCGACGGCGCCAAGTCCGTGGCTTACTCCTATATCGGCACCGACCTGACCTGGCCCATCTACTGGCACGGTACCCTGGGCCGCGCCAAGGAAGATCTGGATCGTGCCGCCACCGCCATTCGTGGCGATCTGGCCGCCAAGGGCGGCACCGCTCACGTGGCCGTGCTGAAATCCGTGGTGACCCAGGCCTCTTCTGCCATTCCGGTGATGCCGCTCTACATCTCCATGGCCTTCAAGATCATGAAGGAGAAGGGCATCCACGAAGGTTGCATGGAGCAGGTCTACCGCATGATGCGCACCCGTCTCTATGGGGAAGAGCTGGCGCTGGACGAGCAGGCCCGCATCCGCATGGATGACTGGGAACTGCGTGAAGACGTGCAGCAGACCTGCCGTGATCTCTGGCCTTCCATCACCACCGAGAACCTCTCCGAGCTTACCGACTACACCGGCTACAAGCAGGAGTTCCTGCGCCTGTTCGGCTTCGGTTTGGCCGAGGTGGATTACGAGGCTGATGTGAACCCGGACGTGAAATTCGACGTGGTTGAGCTCTGAGTCTGACTCAGGTGAAAACAGGGCCCTGCGGGGCCCTGTTTTTTTGTCACCAATCTGGTGAAATCACGAAATTTTATTATCCGCGATCACCTTTTCCCCATATCAAACCCGCTAATCTTGCGCTGTCGGATCACATGACGGCGCTGCCGAGGAATGGAAGCTATGACCACCCCACATGAGGCGCCCAAGAAGCGCCAACTCCCCACCGTATACACACTGCTGTTCATCATCATCGCCCTGATGGCGGTCCTCACCTGGGTGTTGCCAGCGGGCAAATATGACTATGTCACCGCCAAGAGCCAGCAGCCGGTTGCGGCCGCCACAGTGGCCGATTACAGCGGTGATGAGCGTTTGCTGCCTGTGCCCGGCAGCTATACCGAGCTGCCCTCCCAGCCGCAAGGGGTGTTCGAGGTGCTCAAGGCCCCCATTCAGGGCTTTCACAAGGCGGCCGACGTGGCGCTGTTCGTGCTCATCATCGGCGGCTTTCTTGCGGTGACCATGCAAAGCGGCGCGCTGGATGCGGGTGTGGGGGCCATAGTGCGCACCTTCGCCGGGCGCGAGCGGCTGCTGATCCCGGTGCTGATCGCTCTGTTTGCCCTCGGCGGCTCCACCTTCGGCATGGCGGAAGAGACGGTGGCCTTCTGGGCGCTCATCGTGCCCGTCATGATGGCGGCAGGCTTCGATCGCATGGTGGCGGCGGGGATCATACTGCTTGGCTCCGGGGTCGGGGTACTCGCCTCTACCGTCAATCCGTTTGCCACCGGCATCGCCTCCGGTTTTGCCGGCATTCCCATCGGGGAGGGGATTGGGCTGCGGGTCATCCAGTGGCTGCTGCTGGTGATCTTCGCCTCCTGGTTCGTGATGCGCTACGCCGAGCAGGTGCAGCAGGACAAGTCCCGCTCCGTGTTGGCGGACATCGTCTATGACGATGAATTCTCCCAGATGAAGCGCAGCGACTCGGCCTTTACCGGCAAGCAGAAGCTCACCATGCTGGTGTTCTTTGGCACCTTCCTGCTGATGATCTATGCGGTGGTGCCCTGGTCGGATCTGGGGATAGACCTGCTGCCGACCTTTGGCTGGTGGTTCGACGAGCTCTCCACCCTATTTTTCAGCGCCTCCATCCTGATAGCGCTCATCAACCGGATGCCCGAGTCCAACTATGTGGCGACTTTCCTGAGCGGAGCACGGGATCTCATCGGGGTGGCGCTGGTGGTGGCGGTGGCGCGCGGCATCTATGTGGTGATGGAGCAGGGCGTCATCATAGACACCATCTTGCACTGGGCCGAAGGGTTGGTGACCGACCTCTCCTCGTCGGTGTTCATCCTGATGGCTTATCTGGTGCACATCATTCTTAGTTTTTTTATTCCCTCAACCTCGGGGCTGGCGACTGTCTCCATGCCCCTGATGGGGCCGCTGGCGGATTTTTCCGGCATCTCGCGGGATCTGGTGATCACCGCCTATCAATCCGCCTCCGGCTGGATCAATCTGTTCGCCCCCACCGCCGCCCATCTGGTGGCGGGGTTGGCGCTGGCCAAAATCCCCTACGATCGCTTCGTGCGCTGGGTGCTGCCCTTCATCGTCGGGGTGGCCCTCATCACAATGGCAGTGCTGGTGGCGGGCACCCTGTTGCATGGCTGATGATTCAGCTGCAAACGACAGATAGCAAAAAGGCTCCCGAAGGAGCCTTTTTCATGAGCCGTGCTTACTGCTTGTAGCCCTTGAGGAAGCGGGCGAGGCGACCGATGGCCTCTTCCAGCTCCTCTTCCCGGGGCAGGAACACCAGCCGGAAGTGGTCCGGCGCCGGCCAGTTGAAGCCGGTACCCTGCACCAGCAAGAGCTTTTCCTGCTGCAGCAGGTCGAACACCATCTTCTGGTCGTCACGAATGTCGTACACCTTGGGATCGAGGCGCGGGAACATGTAGAGCGCCCCCTTGGGCTTGACGCAGGAGACCCCGGGGATCTCGTTCAATAGCTCCCACGCCTTGTCCCGCTGCTTGCGCAGGCGACCGCCCGGCAGGATCAGCTCGTTGATGCTCTGGTAGCCACCGAGGGCGGTCTGGATGGCGTGCTGCATGGGCACGTTGGCACACAGTCGCATGGAGGCCAGCATCTCCAGCCCCTCGATATACCCCTTGGCACGGCCCTTGGGCCCGGTAATGACCATCCAGCCCTGACGGAAGCCACAGGCACGATAGGCCTTGGAAAGGCCGTTGAAGGTCACCACCATCACATCGTCGCACAGGGTGCAGACGCTGGTGTGGGAGATGTCGTCGTAGAGGATTTTGTCGTAGATCTCGTCGGCGAAGATGATGAGGTTGTGCTGGCGGGCTATCTCGATCACTTCCAGCAGGAACTCGCTGCCGTAGACGGCGCCGGTCGGGTTGTTGGGGTTGATCAGCACCAGGCCGCGAGTGCGCGGTGTGATGCGGGCGCGGATGTCATCCAGATCCGGATACCAGTCGGCCCCTTCATCGCAGCGGTAGTGCACCGCATGGCCGCCGGAGAGGGTCACCGCCGCGGTCCAGAGCGGGTAGTCGGGGGAGGGCACCAGCATCTCGTCGCCGTTGTTGAGCAGCGCCTGCATGGCCATCACGATGAGCTCGCTGGCACCATTGCCGATATAGATGTCGTCGATGTCGACCTTGCGCATCCCTTTTTGCTGGTAGTACTGCATCACCGCCTTGCGGGCAGAAAACAGCCCCTTGGAGTCGCAGTAGCCCTGGCTCAGCGGCATGTTGAGGATGACATCCTTGATGATCTCTTCTGGCGCATCGAAACCAAACGGGGCCGGATTGCCGATATTGAGCTTGATGATGCGGTGGCCTTCGTCTTCGAGACGGCGCGCTTCTTTATGCACCGGGCCGCGAATGTCATAGCAGACATCGTCGAGCTTGTGCGACTTGTCGATAGTGAACATGGTGAGTGTGCTTCCTTCCCCGTGGGGACGCGTTGGCGAAAAAGGCGTTTTTTAGTATCAAATTTCTTTTCCCCTATTCTTCACAGAATTGAATGCTAGAACAATCTTCTTTTTAGTAGAATTCCCTGATTTTTAGCCTTAAAACAGGGTTGCTGAAACGTTAAATTCAGCACGATCGTTTGTGTAACCCGAGGTTCACTAGTGAAAGATGAGGGGCTGATTAACAAAGCTACCCGACTGTGTTGAAATATTCGTATCCAATGGCACGATTGGCTTGGGCCCTAAATCGCCTTCTCGCCCGTGCCAGCGAATAATAAAGAGGGCGCAGACAACAGGGCCTGCGGCTTTCTTCTTCGTTTGTTCATCGTGCCCGCACTCACAGAGGTATGTCCATGAATGCACCCGCGCCCGGCCGTTATCGCCACTTCAAGGGGGGCTATTATCAGGTGCTCACCCTGGCCCTGCACACCGAAACCCGGGAGCAGCTGGTGGTCTATCAATCCGAGCAGGATGGGGTCGTCTATGCCCGCCCTGTGGCCATGTTCATGGAGTGGATCGAGCATCAAGGGCAGGTGGTAAGCCGCTTCACGCCGATGGGGGGCTGAGTCTGTCACTTTCACCATAAAAAAAGGCGCCATCAGGCGCCTGTTTTCTATGGGGTAGAGCTTACTGGTAGAGACCCAGGTTCTCTTTGGCATAGGCTTCAAAATCGGTGCAGCCACCGATGTGCTGCTCGTCCAGGAAGATTTGCGGCACTGTATTGACCGGCTTGCCGGCGCTCTTGGCCAGGTCTTCCTTGGTGATGCCTTCTGCGTGGATATCCACGTAACGGAAATTGAAATCGTCACGCTGTTCAACCAGTTGCTCGGCGATCTGCTTGGCACGGACACAATAGGGGCAACCGGGACGACCAAAAATCACTGCAAACATCTTCTCTCTCCGTTGAATTGAGGCAGGGCACAGCATAGCCCTGCCTCGGTACCGATCAAAGTGCAAATTGTCGATATGACCATTCGCCATTTCCGATAAGCCGGATGAATTGTTGCTGGTAGATGCTCTCCTGCACTCCTTTCTCGAGCCTTGTTCAGGGCATAAGAGTCGCCTTGCTGGCAAGGTGGCTCCCCACATTACTGCTCGATGATCTGGATGGGTTGTTGCTGGTAGATGCTCTCCAGCACTCCCTTTTCAAATACGGTCCAGGGCCAGGGTGCCTTGCTAGCACGATAGCGCTCGTGGGTGGCCGGGTCCTGCGACAGGCCGCGCTGGAACATGACGAACGCCTTGCGCTGGCCACCGACTGTGTCGATAAAACCGGCCAGATTGGAGGTACCCGTGATGGTGCCTGTCTTGGCATGCACCCGGTTTTTCATCATGGGGGCGGTAACGCTGCGACGCCAGGCCAGGGTGCCATCCACCTGAGAGCTGGGCAGCAACTTGATGAGACCGAGTTCGGCATCATTTTTCTGGATGAAGTTGAGCACAGACAGCATCTGGCGTGCACTGATGAGGTTATGGGCAGAGAGGCCGGAGCCGTCGGCCAGGGTGGCATTGCCTAGGTCTATGCCCTGCTTGGTCAGGATGGCGCGTACCGCCATGGTGCCGCTGCGATAGCTGCCCGGCTTGTTGTAGTAGTGGCGGCCTACCGTTTTCAGGAAGGTATCGGCGTAGAGGTTGTCCGATTTCTTCAGCATCCTGGAGAGCATGATGGGCAATGAGACAGAGTAATGGGTACCCAGGGTCTCGGCACTGCCTGGTGCCTTGTGGGTGACCTGAAGCAGCCCTTCGTGTGCTATGCCTGCTCTGTCCATTGCCCAGCGGATGTTGTCCCAGCCCCAGGCTTCCACGTCGTGGATGGCAAAGCGAAGTCCCTGGGGTTCCTTGTTGGGGGTGATGCAGCCTTTAAGCTCATAAAAGTTGCCCTTGGCCATGTCGACTTCCAGGGCGCAGAACTGACGTGCCATGTCGCCATAGCTCATCACTTCCACCCTGTCGGTGCCAATGCCGATGGGCACGCCGGTGGCGACGTTGCCGGTGGCGGGGCGACCAATCTGGGTGGCTGTAATGGTGGCGTAGGCGCAGTTCTTGTCGATGATGACAGAGGAGACGGGGGCGGCGAAGCAGAGGGTCTGATCCCCCCAGGACCAGCCGTTACCGCGCTCGTAACCGTTATAGGCACCGGTATTGACGTAGACATTGCCCTTGATGCGGTTGACGCCGAGCTGCTTGAACAGGGCCAGCAGATCCATCCGTGACAAGGTGGGGTCGCCGACGAAGTTGATCCAGATGTCGCCATTGATGGCATCACCCTGTTTGGCACCTGGCTGGGCCTGAATATCGGTGGCAAAACGGAAGTCGGCACCGAGCTCGAGCCGTGCCGCCAGGGCGGTGAGCACCTTCATGGTGGAGGCGGGGGCTATCATGTCATCGGCATTGCGGGCGAACTCTATGCCGCCATTGCCCTGCACTATGATGGCGTACTGGCCCCCCTTGGGCGGCGTCAGCGTGGCGGCTTGAACTAGAGTCGGAACAAGTGTGGAAAACAGAGCACAAAAACCAATCAACAGCCGCTGCATAAGATCCTCTAACTTAACGAAGGGGTCGGTAGTGCGCTACCCACCCTGATAATCACTATGTTTACGTTCACCGGCCAGCCTGTTGCTGCAAGGTATGAGCCACGCTCAGCCAAGGGCATTGGCGGCGCGGTACCGGCCTTCATAATCAAAAATTTTCTCTTTCACCTGCCAAAAGCGACCTGACTTGCGGGCGATGACAAAGTCGGGGTGACGAAACTGGTTTGATGCGGCCAGCACGCTCTCCAGAGTGGTGAATTCGGGCTCCAGGCCCGGGGCGGGCCAATGATGACGCACAAAGCGCTGTTGAAACAAGCGCCGTGCACCCGGGGAGTGAAAACCGAAGTACTCCATCAGGGTAAGACCATCCTCATCGTGATAGGTCACCTCCAGCCGCCCCCCCTGTTTGCCACGGCCCGCTGTGAGGGTGAGACCGGCGCAGCGAATGACCATGCAGTCTTTCAGATTGAGGGCCTCCTTGAGCTTGTCGTCCGGATCCACCAACAGCTGATCACAACTCTGGCAGCGGCGGGCGGCGATGTCGTTTTCGGCGCCGCAGGCGGGACACACCTTGGCGCGAAAGCGGTAGTCACACTCCTCGCGGTGGCCCTCGTCATCTTCAAACAGCCCCTGACAGCGACGGCCGTAGTGTTCAATCACCTTGCCTTCTTCATCAGTCTTGCCCCAGAAGGTGTTGGCAAAACCGCAAGCCGGACAGGGCACCTGTACCGGCTCGGTGCCTGCGTGGGGTCTGGGCTCACCCACCTCGGGAGCGAACAGGTTGAAGTTGTTGCCCGCGTAATCGAGCACCAGACAATCGGCCTTGCCTGGTGAGAGGCGAAGACCGCGGCCCACGATTTGTTGATAGAGCGACACCGACTCAGTGGGGCGCAGCATGACGATGAGATCAACGTGGGGGGCATCGAAACCTGTGGTGAGCACAGCCACATTGACCAAAAACTTGATCTCCCGCGCCTTGAAGGCGCTGATGAGGGCATCGCGCTCCGGGCCCGGTGTCTCGCCCGTAATGAGGGCCGCCGTCTGGGATTTGGCAATCAGCAGCCCCTGGATCTCACCAGCATGTTCGACGGTTGCGGCGAAGATCATGACCCCTTGTCGGTCGGCTGCATATTCCAGCACCTGGCTCAGGATATGGGGGGTGACCCGTTGTTGGCGTTTGAGCTCGCCGTTGAGATCCTCCTCGCTGAACAGGCCATTCTTCCGCGCAACCAGCTTGCTGAAGTCGTAGTGGACTATGGGGGCGTCGATGAGCCGCGGCGGTGTCAGATAGCCATTTTTCACCATGAAGCGCAAGGGGAGCTCGAACACGCAATCGCCAAACAGACGCTCGCCATGGCTCTTTACCATGCCGTGATAGTGACGCCGGTAGATCCAGCCCAGCCCCAGGCGGTAAGGTGTGGCGGTGAGGCCGAGAATTTTGAGGGACGGGTTGCTGGCTTTGAGATGGCCCAACACCTGGTGGTACTGGCTCTCGTCATCCAGCGACACCCGGTGACACTCATCGATGATCAGCAGCGAGAAGGCGCCATCGAAGACATCCAGATTGCGGGCGACCGATTGTACCGAGCCAAATACCACCTGGGCCTTGGCCTCCTTGCGATCCAGACCAGCTGCGAAGATGTCGGCCTTGAGTCCCCAGGCTTCGTACTTGGCGTGGTTCTGCTCCACCAGCTCCTTGACGTGAGCCAGCACCAGCACCCGGCCACGGGCCTTGCGGGCCAGTTCGGCGATCACCAGGCTCTTGCCCGCGCCGGTGGGCAGCACTACCACAGCAGGGTCAGGATGCCGACGAAAGTGGCTGATGACGGCGTTGACGGCGTCGATTTGATAGGGTCTGAGAACAAACATGGGGGAACGGATGTGGTGCAGGATGGCGCCATTATAGGGATCTTGGCGCCACAAAAACAGCGGGCCGGCATGATGCCGGCCCGCTGGGATCCCTTATTCTGATTAATGGAAGGGGAAGACGTAGTTCATCCAGCTTGCCATGCGCAGCAGCACCTTGCGCATCACGGAAACATGGTGGAAGTGCTGGGTATAGATGGCGGCCTGACCACTGGCGCCAGCGATCACCTGATACTTGTGCCACTCGGGATCCGTGATGGAGATGACCACAGGCAGACGACCCGGACGCACCGCTGTTGTCTGATCCAGCAGGCCAATATTGGCCTGGACATTGCCGGCGGCGATAGCCGGCACCACGGCGGTGACAGTGCCTTTGAAGATCTTGCCGGGGATACCATCGATCACCACTTCGGCCTCGTCACCAATTGCCAGACGCTGCATGCTGTTTTGCCAGAACCAGCCGACATAGGCGGTATCGTCTTTATGGATGAAGGTCATCACGGGGCGGTACATGAAAGGGGTGGCAATCATGCCGGGGCGCAGGGCCAGCTGCACCACATGGCCATCACTGGGGGCATAAACCACTGTCTGTGCCAGCTGGTATTTTGCCTCGTTCAGCTGGGCTTGCAGATCTTCCAGGGTGGCTTTTTGCTGGTCAATCTGGGCCACTATGTCGTCCACATTCGCTTGCGTGACATCGAGATCCCGCTGCTTGCCAACTCCCCGCCGCATCAAGTCACTGGCGCGATCCCTGTCCAGTCTGGCAGAACGCAGTCTGGCCTCGATGGATTTGAGGTGTTCACGGTTGGCGTCGAGTCGCGCGCCCAGGCTATCCACCTTCAGCTGGAAAGGTTCGGACTCGATACGAAACAGTACGTCGCCTTTTTTCACCGGCTGGTTGGCTTGTACCGGTACCTCGACAACCCGCCCCTTCACCAGGGGAACAATCGGCGTGGAGACGTAGTAGTTGCGGGCCATTTCGGAGTAGGGGTGGTTGTAGTTCATCAGCATTATCAGGGTGCCGATGATGAGCACGCCACCCAGCGCTGCCGTGGGCACAGTCCACTTGTTGAGCGGGATGCGAAAAATCTTGAACACGGCCACACACAGGGCCGTGTAGGTCAGGATCAGTAGCAGGTCCATGATTTATCCCTGTTGTTCAGTCTGTTGGATGGTATCGATGCGTGCCTTGAGATCGGCGAGTTCCTGCTTGAGAAGCTGTATCTCGTCTTCATCCTGTTGCAGACGCTGGTTGAAGCCCCAGCCGCGATCAGGACGATAGACAGTGGCCCAGATCCAGAGGAAGGGCCAGAGCACATGCAGGGTAAACAGACTGACCCATCCCGCCACATGAATGGCATCTTGATGGGGGTGCTGACGGTGTTTGGCTATTTCATAAGGAATATCGTGGATCACTATGATCCCGTAGAACATGACCAGCCCGACAAAGAAGAGCAGGCCAAGGGCAAAATAATCAAGGAACATGGGTGTCTCCACAGGTTTGATGCACAACCAATCATTGGATTCAATTTTAGATAAAGCAATTAAATATCACATATTTATCGGGGATGCTGCGGGATTTTACAGCCTGATCTTGTATCGAAGCTTAAGCAGGATGGAATAATTAAACATTGATGCAGGACTCATTTTTACGAGCGAAAAGGTGCGCGTTTGGTTAGTGACACAGGCCGCCTGTTTGTGCTTGCCAGCTGCCGTGGATGATCGAAAAAGGGGGAGCCAAGTTGGCTCCCCCTTTATTTGCAGCGTGATGTTCAGCTTTCGCCTGGGTTGCTGACCAGGGTCGGGCGGTATTTCAGCAGGAAGGCAATGGTAATGGCGGCGGTGGATGCCAGGCCAATAACGGTGGAAATACCCATCTCCAGCCCGAAACCTATGGGGGCATTGGCCAGATAGGTGAACACCACAGCCGTCATGAACATGGCGGGAATGGTGCAGACCCAGTGCAGCTTGCCCTCTTTGGCCAGATAAGCCGCCGCGGCCCACAGCATGATCACGGCCGTGGTCTGGTTGGCCCAGCCGAAGTAGCGCCAGATCACCCCGAACTCCGCCTTGGAGATGATAAAACCAAGGATGAACATGGGGATGGCGATGAGCAGACGCTTGGCCATGGGTTTCTGGGTCAGGTTGAGGAAGTCAGCCACAATCAGGCGGGCGCTACGAAACGCCGTATCGCCGGAGGTGATGGGCAGGATCACCACGCCGAGGATGGCCAGAATACCGCCCACTGTGCCGAGCAGGCTGGTGGACACTTCATGTACTACTGCCGCCGGGCCGCCGCTGGCCATGGTGGCGTTGAGCGCCTCTGTGCTGTCGTAGAAGGAGAGTCCCAGGGTGCACCAGATAAGGGCGATGACCCCTTCACCTATCATGGCGCCGTAGAAAATGAAGCGGCCGGATTTCTCGTTCTGCATGCAGCGCGCCATCAGCGGCGACTGGGTGGCATGAAAACCGGAGACGGCACCACAGGCGATGGTGATGAACAACAGCGGCCACAGCGGCAGCTCGGTGGGGTGCAGGTTGTAGAAGTCCATCCCTGTGTTGTAGAAGCCTTTGCCGGAGACGATGAGACCTATGATGAGGCCGACCGACATGAATACCAGCAGGGCGCCGAAGATGGGATAGAAGCGACCGATGATCTTGTCGATGGGGACTATGGTGGCAAGGATGTAGTAGGCAAAAATCGCCACAATCCAGTAGACCAGATCGGTGGAGGTGAGGTTGGCCAGCAGGCCCGCCGGGCTCAGTACAAAGACCACGCCTACCAGCATCAGCAACACGACCGCAAACAGGTTCATGAAGTGCTTGGCGACCGTGCCCAGATGTTCACCGACCACGGTCGGTACGGAGGCGCCCTTGGCGCGCACCGACAGCATGCCGGAGAAGTAGTCGTGCACTGCACCGGCAAAGATGCAGCCGAATACGATCCATAGCATGGCGACCGGACCATAGAGGGCGCCGAGGATCGGGCCGAAGATGGGGCCGACGCCGGCGATGTTGAGCAGTTGCACCAGGTAGACTTTCTTGTCCGACATGGGCACATAGTCCACACCGTCAGCCATGGTGATGGCGGGGGTGGCGCGCTCGGGTTTCGGGCCAAATATCCGCTCGATGAACTTGCCGTAAATAAAATAGCCGGCGACAAGTAAGCCGACACAGAGGAAGAACCAGATCATTGCTACGCTCCTGCATTGTTATTTTATGGTGTGCGCAGCCAGTCTAATGGGGTTGTCTGTCAAGGGCAGGTGAAACGCGCCGAGCGGCGCCATGGTGACTCGAGTGGTCGCCGGCTGTGATCCGGCGCACAGTCCCACGCCACTATTCCAGACCCAGTTCGTCTTTGAGCTCCTTGAGGTAGCGACGGCTGACCGGTACCCGGGCGCCGCTTGGGGTAACGATCTGGGCCAGCTGGTTTTCCAGCAGCTGGATCTCGAAGATGGCGCCGGGAGAGATCAGATATTGGCGGTGACAGCGCAGCAGGGGGGTCTTCTCTTCCAGAGATTTGAGGGTGAGCTGAGTATGAAACAGCTCGCCCTGACAGGCGACGTGCACACCGCCGAGATCGGAGAAGGCGTACTCCACCTGCTCGATGGGCAGCAGACGCACCCGGTTGTGCAAATAGCCAGGAATGTGGCGGATAGCAGGAGCCAGCATCGCCATGGATTGGGGGCTGATATCCTGCTTGAGGCGAGCCAGCGTCTTGGCCAGCCGGGCCGGCTCTACCGGTTTGAGCAGATAGTCAAAGGCGTTCTCTTCGAAGGCCTGGATGGCGTACTCATCGAAGGCGGTGACAAACACGATGCGGGGCAGGGGATCCAGCATGGCGACCAGTTCCATGCCGCTCAGCTTGGGCATCTGGATGTCGAGAAACACCACATCCGGCTTGAGCCGCTGTATCAGTGGCAAAGCCTCGATGGCATTGGCCGCCTGGCCCAGGATCTCGATATCGGGGTCCTGGCCAAGGTGCAGGGCCAGCTCCTCACGGGCATAGAGTTCATCATCGACGATGAGTGTGCGGATCATGGGATCTCCTGAACAGAGTGACAATGGGTGAGTGGCCATGGGGGGAGGGAGTGCACCCCATCAATATCAGGAGGTTCAGCATCCGGATGCGTCCCTGGGCAGGGTGAAGGAGACGCGGGTCCAGCGCTCCGGCTCGCAGCTGACACTGACGCCATAACGATTGCCAAACGCGCTCTTGAGGCGCCGATCCACTATGGTCATGCCCAGACCATCCCCTGCGGGTTTCTCCTGCCAGGTGCCGGCATTGTCCTCCACGCAGATGGTCACGCTCTCCTGATGCTCTTCGGTATAAAGGCGGATGCATCCCTGCTCCAGCAAGGTCGAGATGCCGTGCTTGATGGCATTCTCGATGAGCGGCTGCAGGGTAAAGCTCGGCAACTTCAGGTTGGCAAGCTGAGGCGGGATCTCGTTGATGACGGTCAGCCTGTCCCCAAAGCGGGCCAGCTCTATCTCCAGATAGGATTGGCAGTGCTCCTGCTCTTCCAGCAGGGTGGCGAGGCCACTCTGGCGCTTGAGGTTCTTGCGAAAGAACAGCGACAGGTGCAGCAGCAGTTCCCGGGCCTTGTCCGGATCGCGCCGGGTAATGGCGCTGATGGTATTGAGGGTATTGAACAGAAAATGGGGATTGATCTGGGCCTGAATGAGCTTGAGCTCGGATTGCACCAGCAGGCGCTGCTGCTGCTCCAGCCGACCGGCCAGCAACTGTTGTGACAGCAGGTTGGCTATCCCTTCCCCCAGCGTGTGGTTGATCTTGAGAAACAGCCGCTTCTTGGGCTCATAGAGCTTGATGGTGCCTATCACCCCCTCATCACCGTGCAACGGTATCACCAATACAGAGCCAAGCTGGCACTGGGGCGAGAGGCTGCAGCGGTAGGGCTGGCTGTTGCCATCGGCAAACAGCACCTTGTTTTGGGCAATGGCCTGCAGCGTGATGGCGGAGGCAATGGGGGTACCCGGTTTGTGGTGATCTTCCCCCGTGCCGATGAAGGCGAGGATCTTGTCGGTATCCGTGATGGCGACGGCGCCGACCCCTGTCTCCTCTTTTACGATATGGGCTATCTTGCTGCTTGCCTCAGCGGTGAAACCCTGGCTCATGATGCCGACGGTGCGGTTGGCAATGGTGAGCGCCTTGGCTGAGAAGACTCGGGAGAACTTCTCATACATCCGCTGCTGATCGCGGATCATGCTGATAAATAACGCCGCACCGCAGGAGTTGGCCAGGATCATGGGAGTGGCTATGGTGCGCACGAGCAGCAGGGATTTGTCAAAGGGGGTGGCCACCAGCAGTATGATGACCATCTGCAATATCTCAGCGCCAAATGTCGTGAAGAACGCAATCCTGGGTTCGAACAGCGCATTCATACGCCCCGAGCGCATCAGCCGCCAGTGCACCAGACCGCCCAGCAGTCCCTCGCAGGTGGTGGAGATGGCGCAGGCGAGGTCGGTAAATCCCCCCAGGGTGTAACGGTGCAGACCCCCGGTCAGTCCGACCAAAAATCCCACCAGCGGCCCCCCCAGCAGTCCCCCCAGCACGGCACCGACGGCACGGGTATTGGCGATGGCATCGTCAATATCCAGTCCCACATAGGTGCCAAGGATGCAAAAACAAGAAAAAATGATGTATATCAGTATCTTGTGAGGAAGTCTTACGGAATAGTTGGCCAGGGGACGCAACAGGGGGCTCTTGGAGAAGAGGTAGGCGATCACCAGGCTGACGCTCATCTGTTGAAGCAGAGAGAGGACCAACTGCATAAAAAACGTTCCTCAGAGTTCATACCAAAAAAGGCGGCCGGGATGTGCAAATGTGATCAGGATCTTGTTCTGCGGGCGCCCCCGACCCGAACACGGGCGCAGTTTGCCAGAAACGTGAAATAAAACCATATTAAATCAGCATGTTAAATTGATATTTGTGTAATCGCCAAAGGGTTGATATTGCTGGGTGGAGCATGAATGTATCCGCTGGATACGCCACATGGAAGTGGCATGCTCCGCCCAGCCCCTTGGCTGGGCGTTTTTTATCCAGGGTCGGCAGTGAACCGTTTTGAGGGTAATTGGGCAATTATTCAGGTTTGTCCAATGAGTTATCCCCAGCTTTTGGGGATAACTCAGAAGGCAAAATAGTAACAGAAGCGCCGGGTCAGGTTAAAAAACAGCCGTTGCCCTTCATCCAGATCTTCCTGCTTCAGCACACCGGTAATGGTCCGTTCATCCTCCCGCAAATCCAGCATGGCTACCCCTTCCGGTCGTTGTGCCTTGATATAGGGCAGTATCTTGGGTTTGAGGGGCATGGTGGGCTCGGTAGAAAGCACCAGTGCAATGCTTTCATCCGAGAGTTTAACCAGCGAGCCGGGAGGATAGACCCCCAACACCTTGATCAGCAGCTTGACGAGATCCTGATCGAACTTCTTCTGTGACAGCTTGTAGAGCAGGCTGATGGCCTGGCTGGGTGCCGCCGGTGTGGTGCTGTTGCGTGGATGCAGCAGTTCGTCATAGTAGTCTACCAGCCCTATTATCCTGGCCAGCGGGGGGATCTCGCCGCCCTTGATGCCAAGAGGATAACCGCTGCCATCGAGACGCTCATGGTGCAGATGGGCTACCTGGCGGATCTTGGGTTCGAATGCCTGCAACTGTGTCAGCATCTCCAGTCCGTACTGGGGATGCATGTTGAGAAAGTTCTGCTCCGACTTGTTGAGATCCCCCCGTTTCTGGGTGATCTGGCTAGGTATCTTCATTTCCCCTATGTCATGGATCAGGCCTGCCAGCCCGGTCTCCTCGATTTCGACCGGGTTCATGCCGAGTTCCCGTGCCATCAGCATGGCAATGAAAGCCACGTTCAGGCTGTGCTGCAGCAGGATGTCAGTGTGCGGGCTGCGAATGAGGTGCAGGCCGAGGGGCCCTTCATGTTCACTGATGCGGGCGGCTGCGTTGCGCACTATCTGCGCCGTGTTGGCAAGCCCCTCGTCAGGCTTGAGGTTGAGGGCCCCCAGCGCATCGCGCAGATCGGACATGGATTGGCCAAAGGCCTTGTCTGCGGCGCGCAGGGAGCGGCGGAAGGCTTTCTCATCAAAAGGGGGAGGGCCTGCGTCTACTATCTCGTCAATGGTCGACAGATCAGGGCCGGCAGAAGGGACATCGCCCCGCAAGATGGGTTCGATGGGCAGATCGCTCTTGTCCGGATCCACCATCAAAAGGGTGAGGTCGAGGTGACGTATGATGTCGAGCTGTTGCTGATCCTTGATCTTGAAGGCGTTGAACATAAAAGGGTGACTGGTCCATCCCGTGGGGAGATGGATGTAGTGGCCGATCCGTAACTGCTCTATCGAGGCTTGTATCAGCGCCATGTGCTAACTCGCATTTCATGAATGCCTACCAACAAGCTAGCAAAATTAGAGAGATAGACAAACAAAAAAGCCCGCGCATGTGCGCGGGCTCTCGAGTTCAAGTCCGATTATCAGGCCTTGGATTTCTTCTTGCTGTCTACCTTGGTCTCAACCTTGGCTTCTACCTTGGCCGCTACCTGAGCTTCCTCGGTGAAGGGACGACCATAGTAGGTGTCCATCAGGATGGCTTTGAGCTCGGTGATCAGCGGGTAGCGCGGGTTGGCGCCTGTGCACTGGTCATCGAATGCTTCCAGCGCCAGCTGGTCAACCTTGGCCAGGAAGTCGGCTTCGTTGACGCCAGCTTCGCGGATGGAGGCCGGGATGCCCAGGGTGGCTTTCAGCTCGTCCAGCCAGGCCAGCAGCTTCTCGATCTTGGCAGCGGTGCGGTCACCGGCGGCAGTCAGACCCAGGTGGTCGGCGACTTCGGCGTAACGACGGCGAGCCTGCGGACGGTCGTACTGGGAGAACGCAGTCTGCTTGGTCGGGTTGTCGTTCGCGTTGTAGCGGATGACGTTGCTGATCAACAGGGCGTTGGCCAGGCCGTGCGGGATGTGGAACTCGGCACCCAGCTTGTGCGCCATGGAGTGGCAGACACCCAGGAAGGCGTTGGCGAACGCGATACCGGCGATGGTGGCAGCATTGTGCACCTTCTCGCGAGCAACCGGGTCGTTGGCACCATTCTGGTAGCTGGAAGGCAGATACTCTTTCAGCAGCTTCAGGGCTTGCAGCGCCTGACCGTCGGAGTATTCGTTGGCCAGTACGGAAACATAGGCTTCCATTGCGTGAGTGACCGCATCCACACCACCGAAGGCGCACAGGGACTTGGGCATGTTCATGACCAGGTTGGCATCCACGATGGCCATGTTCGGGGTCAGCTCGTAGTCGGCCAGCGGGTACTTCATGCCGGTGGCGTCGTCGGTCACGACCGCAAACGGGGTGACTTCAGAACCGGTACCGGACGTGGTGGTGATACAGACCAGTTCGGCCTTCACGCCCATTTTCGGGAACTTGTAGATACGCTTGCGGATGTCCATGAAGCGCATGGCCAGGTCTTCGAACGCGGTATCCGGGTGCTCATACATGACCCACATGATCTTGGCCGCATCCATGGGTGAACCACCACCCAGCGCCAGGATAACGTCCGGCTTGAAGGAGTTGGCCATCTCGGCGCCCTTGCGGACGATGGACAGGGTCGGGTCAGCTTCTACTTCGTAGAATACTTCCACTTCCATGTTCAGCTTCTTGAGCAGACGAACCACGTCATCGGCATAACCGTTGTTGAACAGGAAACGGTCAGTTACCACCATGGCGCGCTTCTTGCCTTCCAGGTCGCCCAAGGCGATCGGCAGGGAACCACGACGGAAGTAGATGGATTTCGGAAGTTTGTGCCACAGCATATTTTCTGCCCGTTTTGCGACTGTCTTCTTGTTGATCAGGTGCTTGGGACCGACGTTCTCGGAGATGGAGTTACCACTCCAGGAGCCGCAACCCAGGGTCAGGGAAGGAGCAAGAGCGAAGTTGTACAGGTCACCGATACCACCCTGGGTGGAGGGGGTGTTGATCAGGATACGGGCGGTCTTCATCTTGTCGCCGAAGTATCTGATACGGTCCTGGTTGCGATCCTGGTCGGTGTACAGACCTGAGGTGTGGCCGATACCACCGATGTTGACCATGGTGCAGGCCATCTCGACAGCGTCTTCGAAATTCTTGGCGCGGAACATGCCCAGGGTCGGGGAGAGCTTCTCATGAGCGAACTCATCTTCAGCACACAATTCCAGGCCTTCACCGATGAGGATCTTGGTGGTGGCAGGCACAGTCACACCGGCCATGGCGGCGATCTTGGTGGCCGGCTGACCGACGATATCTGCGTTCAGCGCGCCGTTGATCAGCAGCACCTTACGTACCTTGTCAGCTTCATCTTTGGACAGGATGTAGCCATCGTGGTTGGAGAAACGCTCTTTTACCTGGTTGTAGATGGAGTCAACGACGATGACGGCTTGCTCGGAAGCACAGACCACACCGTTGTCGAAGGTTTTGGACATCAGGATAGAGGCGACGGCACGTTTTACATCGGCGGTTTCGTCGATGACGATTGGCACATTACCGGCACCTACACCAATGGCAGGCTTGCCTGAAGAGTAAGCGGCTTTCACCATGCCCGGGCCACCGGTGGCCAGGATCAGGTTGATGTCGTTGTGCTTCATCAGTGCGTTGGACAGCTCAACGGACGGTTGATCGATCCAGCCGATGATGTCTTTCGGTGCACCGGCGGCAACGGCTGCGTCCAGTACCAGCTTGGCAGCGGTATTGGTGGAGTTCTTGGCGCGGGGGTGCGGGGAGAAGATGATGGCGTTACGAGTCTTCAGGGAAATCAAAGATTTGAAGATCGCGGTAGCGGTCGGGTTGGTGGTCGGAACGATACCGCAGATGATACCTACCGGCTCGGCGATGATCATGGTGCCCATCTCGTCATCCTGGCTCAGGATGCCGCAGGTCTTCTCGTCTTTATAGGCGTTGTAGATGTATTCGGAGGCGAAGTGGTTCTTGATAACCTTGTCTTCGATGATACCCATACCGGATTCTGCCACGGCCATCTGGGCCAGGGGGATACGGGCATTGCTGGCGGCCAGGGCGGCGGCACGGAAAACCTTGTCTACCTGCTCTTGCGAGAAGCTGGCGAATTCACGCTGGGCTTCTTTGACGCGGGCGACCAGTGCATCCAGTTCAGCCAAATTGGTTACTGCCATGTTTATCTCCTGATGATTTGAAAACTGTTTAGTAAGAGTTTGGCAATGCCCGGCAATTATAGTCGCCCTGTCAAGGCGAGAATCACTATAAGGGGGTATTTACATGCCTTACTAAATTGCTTTCTGAGCCGATTATAGAGCGGGTCTGACTCAGAAAAATTTGATCTGGATCATGTGTAACAAAAGAACAAAAGAAATTTTGTTTCACAATACATGTTTTCCGGATGTTACTAGGATGTAGAGTGAAACAAAAGCGGGATGAATCATGGGTGAACAGAGTGTCACGCACTATTTTTCAAGCAGTTAGCACGATCACATCCCAGTGTCCACGGGTCGGGGTCAGGGGCAGTACAGGGGCTGCATTGTGATAGAAACGGCGATCATCCAGGACCAGATATTCTCCTGGATGTAACTCTTGTTGGAAAAATGGTTGTTCTTTTAATCCATGATAAAGCTGAAGCGCGCCGCCACTGACCCCTTCGCTGCCACAAAAGAACACGCCGATAAAGTCGAAGCCATCCTGATGGACGCCTTCCGGTGCGGGAGGCACGCTCTCGCCCTGGGCCGTGGTGATTCGCATCTGGTGAATGCCGATCGCCTTGCCATCCGCGAGTCGAACATGACGGGCAAAGCGGGTCAGCATCTGCCCAAAGGCGGGATGGGCGACAAAAGCGGGATCCAGCTCGGCATAGGTTCTGGGCACATCCCCGAGGAACTTGTTGATGGCGGCGGCCTGAAAGAAGACGCCGTTGTCGAGGGGGAAGAAGCGTGACCCCTCTTTCTCGACACGGCCATAGCGGCGTTCCCGAAAGGTGCCCTGAATATAGGGATCGACCGGCAGTCGATCAAAAAAGCCGAGCAGGGGGTCGACCGTGCCTGCCGGCAGCGCATCCAGGTGCCATTTCAACTTGATGTCCGTATCAATCATTACAAAATCCTTGTTTGCTGAGATGAAATCTTGCGCCAAAACTCCATGGCCGCATAAAGCTCGACGTGATTTTACCAGAGTGTTAAATGGCGACAATCTTTATTAACAAATCAATGTGTTGAATTTTGGCCATGCATTAGAGGAACTAACTGAAAAGCCACGGAAAGGGTGAGATTATTTGATTGGTGAAGGGCATTGGCATGGTGTAAATTTACGCACGATTTATCGGGGGGATCCCCGTGGCCTTGCTTACTTCTGGATGGCGCCTATGGCAGCGATTGACGTCTCTTTATATCTGAAGTTTTTCATCGGTTTGTTCGCGATCATCAACCCGTTGGGGTTGTTGCCGGTGTTTGTCAGTCTGACCGGCCATCAAACGCCGGAAGAGCGGATGAAGACCAACACCACTGCCAACATTGCCGTGATGATTATCTTGCTGGTCTCCATGTACATGGGGCAGTTGATCCTCGATGGCTTTGGCATCTCGCTGGCATCGTTTCGCATCGCCGGTGGATCCCTGATTACCCTGATCGCCTGGTCCATGCTGCAGGGCAAGCTGGGGGAAGTGAAGCATAACAAACAGGAGAAGGGTGAGCTGGCCGCGCGCGAATCTGTCGCAGTGGTGCCCTTGGCACTGCCGTTGATGGCGGGTCCGGGTGCCATCTCTTCTTCTATTGTCTACGCCAGCCAGAGCACCTGGTCCCAGATGCTGGGCATGTCGCTGGTGGTCATGGTGTTTGCATTCTGCTCCTGGCTCATCTTCCGCGCCGCCCCCTTGCTGTTCAAGCTGATGGGCAACACCGGCATCAACGTGGTTACCCGGATCATGGGCCTTATCATGATGTCACTGGGCATCGAGATCATGGTGGCAGGGATCAAGGGAGTCTTCCCCGGATTGATGTGATTCAGGTCTGTTTTGTCGGAGCCGGTCCTCGTGACCGGCTTTTTATTGTTTCTTTTTTGTTAGTCATTTCCTAGAATCGAGCGGGTTTGTATAAAAAACGTCCGTGGCGCGATATTTAAATGCTGAATAATTGGCTAAAAGCTGTTTTTTTAACCATTGTTCCCAGCCTAGCCTGATGATATCTATTGCATTATTAGAATTGTCAGGGAATTATGCTGGCAGCGGGGTACTTATCTCGTTGATGGACAAATGCATGGAATGTTCTTGTTGGAGTAGGGAAATGACTCATAAAAAAACAATGATTAACACACTGCTGATGGCTGCCCTGTTTGGTGGCGTCAACGTGGCTCAGGCTGCCGATGTCCCGGCGGGAACCAAGCTGGCTGAAGTCCAGCAACTGGTAAAAGGCAATGGCTCGGAGCCGGCAACCTTGGATCCACAAAAAGTGGAAGGTACCCCAGAGTCAGCGATTTTACGTGACTTGTTTGAAGGTCTCGTGACCTCAGGTCCCAAGGGTGAAGTTGTCCCTGCCATGGCCGAGTCCTGGGAAACCAAGGACAACAAACACTTCGTATTCCACCTGCGCAAAGATGCGAAATGGTCCAATGGTGAACCGGTTACTGCCCACGACTTTGTTTATGCCTTCCAACGTGCGGTGGATCCCAAGACCGCCTCTCCTTACTCCTGGTATCTGGAGATGCCAACCATTGCCAACGCCACCGAGATCATCGCCGGCAAGAAGCCATCCAATACGCTGGGTGTGAAGGCTACCAACGATTACACCCTCGAAGTGCAATTGGAGAAAGCGATCCCCTATTTCGTTACCATGCTCTCCCACACCACCACCTACCCAGTCCCGAAGAAGGTGATTGAGAAGTTTGGTGACAAGTGGACCCAGCCAGAAAATATGGTATCCAACGGTGCCTATGTACTGAAGAACTGGGTGGTCAACGAGCGGATCGAGCTGGAGCGCAACAAGCACTACTGGAATGATGGCAAGACCGTCATCAACAAGGTGACCTATTTGCCGATCCAGTCTACCAACGCTGAGTTGAACCGCTTCTTGGCTGGCGAGATCGATATGACATGGAACGTGCCTATCGAGCGCTTTAAGCAATTGAAAAAAGACTATCCGGCGGACTTGAAAGTGGAGGGGTTGGTTTCGACCTATTACTACCAGTTCAATACTCAGAAAAAGCCGTTTGACGATGTTCGGGTGCGTACCGCGTTAGCTTATGCCGTTGATCGCGATGTCATTGCCGACAAGGTGATGGGACAAGGTCAAACACCTGCTTATGGTCTCACTCCTGACTATGTCGATGGTTTCAAACCGGTTGCCCCCGAGTGGTCCAAGCTGACCCAGGCGGAGCGTGACGCCAAGGCGAAGGCCCTACTGAAAGAGGCCGGTTTTGATGCCAGCAAGCCGCTGAAGTTCGAGCTGCTCTACAACACAGACGACAACCACAAGAAGGTGGCGGTCGCCGTCGCCTCCATGTGGAAGAAGCTGGGGACAGAGGTGAGTCTGGTGAACCAAGAGTGGAAAACCTACCTGGAGACCAAGAAGCAGGGCCAGTTTGACGTGAGTCGTGCTGGCTGGAGCGCTGACTACAATGAAGCCTCGTCCATGCTGGATCTGATGCAGACCACTCACGGTAACAACGATGGCAAGTACTCCAATGCTGCGTTTGACAAGTTGATGGACGAGTCACGCGATCAGGTTGATGCGGATGCGCGCAACAAGCTCTATGTCCAGGGCGAAGAGATCCTGGCCAAGGACATGCCAATTATCCCTATCTATCAATATGTTCAGCCCCGCATGGTCAAGTCCTATGTGGGCGGCTACCCGGCCAACCCGCTGGACAACCTCTACAGCAAAGACATGTACATCGTTGCTCACTGAGTAAAATAACAAGTCGCATAACAAGCAGGCCCGCCAGACGGCGGGCCTTAGTATTAAAACCGCGACCCTTTGGAAGCAGTACAGGACAGGAATTGTCTATGTTGAAATTCATTTTTAAACGTCTATTGGAAGCGATCCCGACTCTGCTGGTCTTGATCACCGTCTCTTTCTTCATGATGCGTTTCGCGCCGGGTAACCCCTTTACCAGCGAACGTGCCCTGCCGCCGGAAGTGTTGGCCAACATCGAGGCCAAGTACGGCTTGGACAAGCCCATCGGCGTTCAATACCTCACCTACTTGGGCAACCTGGTACAGGGGGATCTGGGCCCCTCTTTCAAGTACAAGGACTTCAGCGTCAATGATTTGGTGAGTCAGGCGCTGCCTGTTTCCGCCAAGATCGGGAGCGCGGCCTTCGTCTTTGCCGTCTTGCTGGGGGTGACCTTTGGCACCATTGCAGCCTTGAAACAGAACACCCTCATCGACTATCTCTTGATGTCGTCGGCCATGGCTGGCGTGGTGATCCCGGGCTTTGTGCTGGCACCCTTGCTGGTGCTCTTCTTCAGTATCTATCTGGGCTGGTTCCCGGCCGGTGGCTGGCAGGGGGGCGGGGTGCAATTCATGGTACTGCCGGTATTTGGCATGATGATGTACTACATCTCCGCCATCTCGCGCATCATGCGTGGCAGCATGATCGAGACCATGAACTCCAACTTCATCCGTACCGCCCGTGCCAAGGGCTTGCCGCTGCGTCACATCATACTGAAACACGCGCTGCGTCCGGCCATGCTGCCGGTAGTCTCCTATCTGGGACCTGCATTTGTGGGCATCATCACGGGTTCAGTGGTGATAGAGACTATTTTCGGTTTGCCTGGAATTGGTCAGTTGTTTGTCAACGGTGCCCTCAACCGTGATTACTCCATGGTGCTTGGCCTGACCATTCTGGTCGGCGCCCTCACCATTACCTTTAACGCCGTGGTCGATATTCTCTATGCCTTTATCGATCCCAAGATCCGTTACTAAGTCGGGAGTTCATCATGGTTGTCACAACTGAAAAACGCGAGGCCGTCGAGGCGTTCGCACAGCAAGTGGAAGTGGTGGAGGGACGCTCCCTGTGGAAGGATGCCCGTCGCCGTTTCCTGCGTAACAGGGCGGCGCTGACCAGCCTCATCATACTGACCATTATCGGTCTGGCGGTGATCGTCGGTCCCCATCTGTCCCAATACACCTTTGACGATCCGGATTGGGGCGCCATGCAGGCCGCGCCTGATATGGAAACCGGTCACTGGTTCGGCACCGACAGTCTGGGGCGTGATCTGTTCGTGCGCACCCTCTTGGGTGGCCGCATCTCGCTGATGGTCGGCATCATGGGGGCCATGGTGGCCGTGGTCATCGGCACCTTGTATGGCGCGGCGTCCGGTTTTATCGGCGGGCGGGTCGACAGCCTGATGATGCGCGTGCTCGAGATCCTCAACGCCTTCCCCTTCATGTTCTTCGTGATCATGCTGGTGACCTTCTTCGGCCGCAATCTGGCGCTCATCTTCATCGCCATCGGTGCGGTGAGCTGGCTCGATATGGCGCGGATCGTGCGAGGCCAGACCCTGAGTCTCAAGAGCAAGGAGTTTATCGAGGCGGCTCACGTCTGTGGCGTCTCCAAGTGGAAGATCATCACCCGTCACATAGTGCCGAACGTGCTTGGTATCGTGGCCGTCTACGCCACCTTGCTGGTGCCGGGCATGATCATGTTTGAATCCTTCCTGAGTTTTCTGGGCCTCGGCGTCCAGGAACCCATGACCAGCTGGGGTGCCCTGCTGGATGAAGGCTCCAAGTCGATGGAAGTAGCCATCTGGCAACTCTTGTTCCCTGCCGGTTTCATGGTGGTGACCCTGTTTTGCTTCAATTTCCTCGGGGATGGTCTGCGTGACGCACTCGATCCGAAGGATCGATAACAAGAGCGGCCAAAGATCGATAAGGAGTTTTTATGAAATTACTGGATGTAAAAGATCTGCGGGTCGAGTTCAAGACTCCGGATGGCAATGTGGTGGCGGTCAACGACCTCAACTTCTCTCTCGCCGCAGGTGAAACCCTGGGGATCGTCGGCGAGTCAGGCTCAGGCAAATCACAGACGGCATTTGCCATCATGGGGCTGCTGGCCAAGAACGGCATCATAACGGGGTCGGCCAAGTTTCAGGGTGACGAGATCCTCAACCTGCCGGAGCACAAGCTCAACAAGATCCGCTCCGAGAAGATCGCCATGATCTTCCAGGACCCCATGACCTCGCTCAATCCCTACATGAAGGTGAAGGATCAGCTGATGGAAGTGCTGATGCTGCACAAGGGAGTGAGCAAGGCCGAGGCGTTCGAAGAGTCGGTGCGCATGCTGGATGCGGTGAAGATCCCCGAGTCGCGCAAGCGGATGAACATGTACCCCCACGAGTTTTCCGGTGGCATGCGCCAACGGGTGATGATCGCCATGGCCCTTCTCTGCCGGCCTCAGCTGCTCATCGCCGATGAGCCGACCACGGCGCTGGACGTGACGGTGCAGGCCCAAATCATGACCTTGATGAACGAGCTCAAGCGCGAGTTCAACACCTCCATCATCATGATCACCCACGACTTGGGCGTAGTAGCGGGTATCTGTGACAAGGTGCTGGTGATGTACGCCGGTCGAACCATGGAGTACGGCCGGGTGAATGACATCTTCTATCGCCCGAGCCATCCCTATACCGAAGGCTTGCTGCGCGCCATTCCCCGCCTCGACACCGAAGGGGAAGAGCTGCCTACCATACCGGGCAATCCGCCCAACCTGCTGCGTCTGCCCACCGGCTGCCCCTTCCAGGAGCGCTGCCACAGGGTGAGCGAGATTTGCGGCCAGCAGTCACCTGTTCTGACGCCGTTCAACGACGGGCGTGAGCGGGCATGTCATTGGGTATCGGATGCCATCAACGCCAAGGAGGTGAGCGTATGAATGCTGTTATATGCGGCCAGCCATCCTCCATGATCCTGACGCCGTTTAACGACAGGCGTGAGCGGACATGTCGTTGGGCATTGGATGCCATGATCAAGGGGGCGAATTAAATGGGTACTGACAAGAAACTGCTGCTGGAAGTGTCCGACCTCAAGGTCCACTTCAGCATCAAGAGTGACAAGGCCTGGCCTTGGGCCAAGCCCTCGGCGTTGAAGGCGGTAGATGGGGTAACCCTGCGCCTGTATGAAGGGGAAACCCTTGGCGTAGTCGGGGAGTCCGGCTGTGGCAAGTCTACGTTTGCCCGTGCCCTGATAGGCTTGGTGCCGGCTACCGACGGCAAGGTGGTGTGGCTGGGCAACGATCTGACCAAGCTTGACCAGAAGGCGTTGCGGGAGAAGCGCAAAGAGATCCAGATGATCTTCCAGGATCCGCTGGCCTCCCTGAACCCGCGCATGACCATCGGCGACATCATCGCCGAGCCGCTCATCACCTTCTATCCCAACCTCTCCAAAGAGCAGGTGAAGGAGAAGGTGCGCGCCATGATGAGCAAGGTGGGTCTGCTGCCCAACCTGGTGAACCGCTATCCCCACGAGTTTTCCGGCGGTCAGTGCCAGCGTATCGGCATCGCCCGGGCGCTGATCCTGGAACCCAAGATGATCATCTGTGACGAGCCGGTGTCGGCGCTGGATGTCTCCATCCAGGCTCAGGTGGTGAACCTGCTCAAGGCAATCCAGAAGGAGATGGGGTTGTCGCTCATCTTCATCGCCCACGACTTGTCCGTGGTCAAGCACATCTCGGATCGGGTGCTGGTGATGTATCTGGGCAATGCGGTGGAGTTGGGTACGCGCAAGGAGATCTTCGCGAACCCCCTGCATCCCTACACCAAGGCGCTGATGTCGGCCGTGCCCATTCCGGATCCGGATCTGGAGCGCAGCAAGGTCATCCAGATCCTGGAAGGGGACTTGCCATCCCCCATGAATCCGCCGTCCGGCTGCGTGTTCCGTACCCGCTGCCCGGTGGCGGGTCCCGAGTGTGCCAAGACCCGGCCCCAGCTGGAGGGCAATTTCGACCACGCCGTCTCCTGCCTCAAGGCCGATCCGCTCTGAGTGTGAGCATCCGATACGGGGCGCCCAGGTGGCGCCCCGATTCATTTTGCATTTGGACAAGATGCATCTTGGTGTTCTCTTTTGCTGCTGTTACTATCCGCTTCAACAAGGGGAGTAACTTCTCGCTGGTTTGTCGTCATTACGGTGCACCCATTTCCTGCAGTGCACCCGGCAGCCGGGCAGTTGATGCAAGTCAGCTGTAAGTGAGACCTTGCCGAGAGGCAAGGTGTATCTGCTCCAAACGCAAACCCACGCCTCTCGGTCGTGGGTTTTGTCGTTTTTGGGAGAGATGAACATGGGTGAATGGTGGATGTGGATCGGTTTCTTCAGCATAGTGCTGGTCCTGTTATGGATAGATATACGCTTTGTCGGTGGTGGCAAGGCGCACAAGGTATCCCTCAAAGAGGCGGGCATCTGGTCTCTGGTCTGGGTCAGCGTGGCGCTGCTCTTCAACCTGGCAATCTGGCTCTGGCTGGATCACAGCGCAGGCCGCGAAATCGCCAACCAGAAGGGGCTGGCGTTTCTCACCGGCTACCTCCTCGAGAAGGCGCTGGCGGTGGACAACGTCTTCGTCTGGCTGATGCTGTTCGGGTACTTCGCCATCCCGGCCGAGTTGCAGCGCCGTGTGCTGCTCTACGGGGTACTGGGTGCCATCGTCATGCGGGCAGGCATGGTGTTCGCGGGCAGCTGGCTCATCGAGGAGTTTCACTGGATCTTGTATCTGTTCGGGGTTTTCTTGTTGCTGACCGGGGTCAAGATGCTGTGGGCAGCCGACAAGGAGCCAGACCTCGCCAACAACCCGCTGCTGGGCTGGATGCGCCGTCGCTTCAAGGTGACCGAGACCCTGGAGGGGGAGAAGTTCTTCGTCTGGCGTGACGGTGTGCGGTATGCGACGCCGCTGCTGCTCATTCTGGTGCTGGTGGAGGTGAGCGATCTCATCTTCGCGGTGGACAGTATCCCGGCCATCTTCGCGGTGACCACGGATCCCTTCATCGTGCTGACCTCCAACATCTTCGCCATCATGGGCCTGCGCGCCATGTACTTCCTGCTGGCCGGTGTGGCCGAGCGTTTCGCCCTGCTGAAATACGGTCTGGCGCTGATCCTGATGTTTATCGGGGTCAAGATGCTGCTGCTGGATATCTTCAAGATACCGACCGGCATTGCCCTTGGGGTCGTGAGCTTGATCCTGCTGATCTCCATGGGGCTGAGCCTCTGGACTACTCGCAGCCAGCAGTCGGTCAACGCAGAACAGTGAATATGAAGAGGGCTCCCGCGGGAGCCCTCTTTGCTGGTGAGATTGTCACATCTTAGCGTTTGATCTTCTTGGGGTTGGTGTAGCCCCAGATGGTGTACATGTCCGCCAGTAGGGCACCGTTGTACTCCTCGAGATCGGCCTGTTTCACTTCGGCCTCACCCTGACGGCCAAACAGCACCACTTCATCACCGGGTTTCACCCCTTTGAGATCGGTCACGTCCACCATGATGGTGTTCATGGAGGTCTTGCCCACCACAGGTACCTTCTGACCCTGGATCAGTACATAGGCCTTGTTGCTGAGCGCACGGCGATAGCCGTCGGAGTAACCGAGCGGCAGGTTGGCGAGCAGGGAGTCACGCTTGAGGGTAAAGGTGCGGTCATAGCCGACGGAGTTGCCTGCCGGATAGTGGTTGACCGACGCCACCTGGGTCTTGAATGCCATCACCCGCTTGTATTCGGTGTAGGAGGGGATGGAGTCGCCGTAGATGAGGCCGCCCGGGCGCACCATGTCAAAGTAGGCTTCCGGCACTTCCAGGGTGGCGAAGGAGTTGGCCGCGTGGATGGTGAGCTTGCTGCGATCCAGCTTGCCCGCCTCGATCAGCCACTGGGAGTCCAGCTTGAACTGGGCCAGCCCCATCTTGACGTCCTCTTTCTCCTCCACCGGGAAGTGGGTCATGATGCCGACCGGGGTGATCCCCTTGAGTTTGAGCATGGCCAGCGCATCTTGCTTGGAATCGGCCAGACGCAGGTCTAGGCCGTTGCGGCTCATGCCGGCGGAGTTGAGGCCAATATGCACCGGGATCCGGGTATTGTGGCGCAGGGCGATGTCGGAGATCCCCTGAGCACTCACCAGGCTGCCAACCAGCTCTTCCAGCTTGTAGGGCAGGGCCTGTTCCACTTCGACAGGAGTGGCGGCGCGCACCCGCATCAGGCGACCGGTAAAGCCCTTCTCGCGAGCGACGCGGGCCTCTTCGTTGCTGGCGATGCCGATACAGGGGATCTCGGCCTTGATGACGGAGGGAACCAGCAGATCGATGCCGTGACCGTAGGCATCCGCCTTCATGATGGCGCAGATCTGCGGGCCCTTGTCTCCGAGGCGGGTCTTGAGAGTCTGCAGGTTCTGTTCAAACGCGGTCAGGTCTACTTCCAGCCAGGCGTTGCTGGCGGTTTGTACTTCGCCGTTGCGATGATCGCTCGCCTGCGGCAGATAGGGGGCTGCGACGGCTTGACCGGCCAGCAGGCCCAGGATCAAGGTGGCCAGCAGTGTCTTCTTGTGCATGGGGTGATTCCTTTTTTATTGTTGGCGTTGAGGTGCATGACGACCTTATGACGGTCTTTGTCATGCAGATGGGATAGAGTGTAGCCAAGGCATTGTTATTGTTATGAACTTTGTCAATTTCCTGCGGCATTATTCCCGTGGGAAGTGTATCGCAAGGTGTCGATTGTGGCACGTCTCATGGGAGCCAGTAGATGAGAGATCTGGAGTGTCGTGTGCCGCCTGTCCTGCTGTTTGGCATAGTGGTGCTGGCCATGGTGTTGGGGGGCGGTAGCGGGGAGGGGTGGACAGAGCTGGCCCTGTTGCTGACGGTGGTCGGCAGTGTATTCGGTTTTGGCGGCGTGCTGCGCTTTCGCCAGCATGGCACCACCGTCAGCCCAACCCGGCCGTCGCAGGCCAGCGTGCTAGTGACCACAGGGCTTTATCGGCTCAGCCGCAATCCCATGTACCTGGGGCTGCTCTGCTGGACAATGGCGCTGGCCTGCTATCTGGAGGGCATGGGGGTCTGGATCGGGCCCTTGGTGCTGTGGGGCTGGTTGAATCGCTTTCAAATCGTGCCGGAAGAGCGGGCCCTGCAGGCTCGCTTCGGTGAGGCGTATGCAGAGTACTGCCGGCGGGTTCGTCGCTGGTGCTGAGCCGCGGGACACACTGAAAAAACGCAGATAAAAAACGGCCCGCATCAGCGGGCCGTTCTGCTTTTCGGGGGGGAGCGGAGGATCACGCCTTGGCGGTATCGACCTCACCCAGAGGTTCGGTTTCCCCCAGGCTGTCTTCGGTCTTGGCCACCACGCTGGCGGCGATGGCATTGCCCAGCACGTTGGTGGCGGAGCGGCCCATGTCGAGGAAATGGTCGATCCCCAGCAGCAGCAGAATGCCTGCCTCCGGGATGTGGAACTGGTTGAGAGTGGCAGCGATGACCACCAGAGAGGCGCGTGGCACACCGGCCATTCCCTTGGAGGTGACCATCAACAGCAGTAGCATGGTGATCTGCTGAGCCAGGGAGAGCTCTATGCCATAGGCCTGGGCGATGAACATGACCGCGAAGGTGCAGTACATCATGGAGCCGTCCAGGTTGAAGGAGTAGCCCATGGGCAGCACGAAGCTGGCGATGCGCTTGTCACAACCAAACTTCTCCAATCGATCCAGGGTTTTGGGGTAGGCAGCTTCGGAGCTGGCGGTGGAGAAGGCGAGCAGTATGGGTTCGCGGATCATGGCCAGCAGGGTCAGGATGCGGCGGCGGATAAACAGACTGCCCATGGCAATCAGCAGCAGCCAGAGGCAACCCAGCGCCAGATAGAATTGCGCCATGAAGGTGCCGTAGGTGGCCAGAATGCTCAGACCTTCCTTGGCGACCATGGCTGCGATGGCACCAAATACCGCGAACGGCGCAAAATTCATCACGTAGCCGGTTACTTTCAACATGATCTCGGCGCCGCTGGCCATCAGCTTGACCACCGGCTTGGCGGTATCGCCCAAGGCGGCGGAGGCCAGTCCAAAGAAGAGGGAGAACACCACTATCTGCAGGATCTCGTTGGTGGCCATGGCCTCTACCACGCTTTTCGGTATGGCGTGGGTGACAAAGTCCTTGAGGGAGATGGCGGTGACGACCACACCTGAGCTTGCGGTATCATCCGGCAAGGAGAGAGAGAGGCCCACGCCCGGTTGCAGCAGGGTAACCATCACCAGTCCCAGTGTCAGGGAGAGCAGGGAGGCTAGCATGAACCAGCCAAGGGTCTTGGCGCCGATGCGACCGACGGTGCGGGTGTCGCCCATCTTGGCGATGCCGACCACTAGCGTGGTGAAGACAAGGGGGGCGATGATCATCTTGATCAGACGCAAAAAAATGTCGGTCAGTATGGTGATATCGTCGGCAAAGCCTGCGGCCTGCTCCGGGGCGAACACGCGATAGCCTTGACCAGTGAGGATGCCACATAACATCGAAATGATGATGGCAGCCGTCAATTTATTCATTTTCATGAGGTGGTCCCAGTTTTGATAAGTGCAAAGCGTTTTGAGTGGCAGGGGTGCCACTTCAGTCCGTTTTTGTGATCCGGGCCGTAGATTCCTGACAGCCGGTGTGCTTGCAGCATGCCTAATTCGGGGGGGTAAATCCAGCGTCTTGCATCAGTGTTTTATGCTGTCGTTAGTTGTATGTGATATGGATCTTGCATTTTATCGATATTAATCGCCGTTTATTTTGATGTTAACAAGATATTTGGCTTCCATGCACTGTTCGTGTAAGGGCTGATGCAGCAGGGTAAAAATCAGCAGGGCCGAGGTGGTGTGTTGCACCTGCATCTGTGCCAGGAAGAGGTCCGGTTCCTCTTCATCAAAGCCGAACACGGGGCGCGAGGGGGTGACCCTGACCGCATCGCGCTGCAGCGTCAGTTCGTTCACCTCAATCCACTCATAGCCCCGGCTTTGCGCCATCTCGCCCGCGCGCTTGAGCACATACTTGCGAGCCGTTTCCCGGTCGATCAGATCGTTACCGACAAACTCCAGCTGCCACTTGTCGGGGCCAAGTTGTGTCTTTGAGAAGCCGGTCCGGCCGTTCCAGAATGACTTTTCGCTGTGATAGGAGGTGGCACAGCCGCCCAGTAGGGTGCCGAACAGGCTGACGACAAGCAGCAGAACATGCAGGGGTGAGCAAAAGGAGAGGAGGAGCGGACGTTGCATCTCGATGGCCGGTTGGCGAAACACCTTGTCACTACAGCACAAACCGATCAGTGAGACAATCGTCGCTCAGGTCATCAACGGGCAGTGCCAGAGACGCGGCACAAAAGAAAAGGCCTTGTCGTTTGACAAGGCCTTTACCGGGGAATTTGGTCGGTGTGAGAGGATTCGAACCTCCGACCCTCTACACCCCATGCAGATGCGCTACCTGGCTGCGCTACACACCGACGGAGTCAGCTCGGCTGACGGGGGCTGAGTTTATGGAGATGCTTCGACCCTGTCAACAGGGGAAATCCGGCTCTGAGACTGTTTGCCTGCTTTGCGAGCAATTGACGCTCAAAGTGCCGCCACAGTGGTTGAATTCGGCCATCGAGAGCGCATTTCAGGGGGCGTTGTGACGCATTTTTCAAGACACCATAAAAAAGCGGCCGCCCTGGGGGCGGCCGTTTGCATCAGTGGTGACCGGATCAGCGGTTGAAAGTCAACCGCTTGCCCAGCACCTGATCGGTGACCTGGCCGTTTTGCCAGGCGATCTGGCCATTCACCAAGGTCATCTCCACCGTGCTGTGGAAGCGGTAACCGTTGAAGGGTGACCAGCCACACAGGTAGAGCAGGTTGCTGTCGTTGACCACATAGGGCTTGCCCAGATCCAGCAGCACCAGATCTGCGAAGTAGCCCTCACGAATGTAGCCGCGATCTTGCACCTGGAAGCGCTCGGCTACCGCGTGGGATGTCTTCTTGACGATAGTCTCCAGTGAAAACACGCCGTTGTGGTAGAGCTCCAGCAGGGCCAGCATGGAGTGCTGCACCAGAGGGATGCCGGACGGCGCCTTGAAGTAGCTGTTCTGCTTCTCCTCCCAGGTGTGGGGGGCGTGGTCGGTGGCAATGATGTCCAGCACGTCGTTGCGCACCGCATCCAGCAGGGCGTGTTGGTCGGCGGCTGTCTTCACCGCCGGGTTGCATTTGATCTGGCTGCCCAGAGTGTCGTAATCAGCCTCGTTGAAGAAGAGATGGTGGACGCATACCTCGGCGGTGATGTTCTTGTCTTTCAGCTCGCTGAGATCATGGCTGGCGGTAAAGAGCGACAGCTCCTTGGCGGAGGTGAGGTGCAGCACATGCAGCTTGGCACCGTACTTTTTCGCCAGACCCACCGCCATGCTGGAGGACTTGTAACAGGCTTCGTCATTGCGAATGCGGCCGTGTTCGCGCATCGGCACATCTTCGCCCCACTTGGCGCGGGCCTCGTCTTCCAGCACCTTGATGGAGGGGGTGTCCTCGCAGTGGGTGACTATCATCACAGGGCTCTCGCGGAAGATGGCGGCCAGTGTCTCCTGATTGTCCACCAGCATGTTGCCGGTGGACGACCCCATGAACACCTTGACACCGCAGGACTGCTTGGGATCGAGGCGTTTGATCTCGTCGAGGTTGTCGTTGGTGGCGCCGAGATAGAAGCTGTAGTTGGCGGCGGAGGAGTTGGCGGCTATCTGGTATTTGGCTTCGAGGGCGTCGAGGGTGGTGGTCTGGGGATTGACGTTGGGCATTTCCATGAAGCTGGTGGTGCCACCTGCCACGGCGGCCCGGGATTCACTGGCGATGGTCCCCTTGTGGGTCAGGCCAGGTTCCCGGAAATGGACTTGATCATCGATCATGCCGGGGATGAGGTGGCGGCCTGCCGCATCGATCACAACGGCATCGGGCGCCTCGATATGGGGGGCGATCCGGGCGATCCGTTCCCCTTCAATCAATACATCAGAGGCGTAGATGCGGCCTTCGTTGACCAGGGTGGCATTCTTGATAAGCAATTTGTTCATGGGGGAGTCCAGTTCCTTTGTCAGTGATCGCGGGTCATAATATCGCAAACTGTACTTTCTCTGTAGCAAGGTCTGACTGATGAAGTTATTTGTAAGAGATTTGACCGTGATCGACTCCAGCTACCTGTGCGAACGCCGCGGCATGGTGGGGGAGAGCTGGCTGGTGGACGTCGAGATGAGCGGCGAGCTCAACGAGATGAGCATGTTGCTGGACTTTGGTCGGGTGAAAAAGCTGATCAAGTCGATCATCGACGAAGAGGTGGATCACAAGCTGCTGGTGCCGGCCGAGTGCGCCCTGATCCATGTGGCGCATCTGGAGGGGGAGGAGAGCACGGTCGATCTGCTGCGCCCCCAGGGATCCATTCACTTGCGCTGCCCGACTCAGGGCTTTGCCTTCATACCGGCGCCCCAGGTCGATAAAGAGTCCGTCACCCGCTACCTGCTGGCGGTGTTGGCCCAGCGTCTGCCCGGCAACATCCGGGATCTGTCGGTGACCCTGCGTCAGGAGCAGATCGACGGTGCCTTCTATCACTACAGCCACGGTCTCAAGAAGCACGATGGCAACTGCCAGCGGATCGCCCACGGCCACCGTTCTCCCATCGAAATCCATGTGGATGGGATGCGTGACGGTGAGCTCGAGCTGAACTGGGCCGAGCGCTGGGCCGATATCTACCTTGGCACCGATGAAGACAAGGTGGACGTGAGCGAGCTGAACTTGAGCGATGTCGCCCGGGCCCAACTGGGTGAGCAGCATCTGGGATTCAAGTATGTGGCCCCCCAGGGGTTGTTTCAGCTCGCCATGCCGGCGGCCGAGGTGGAGATGATCGACACCGACACCACCATAGAGCTGCTGGCGTGCTACATAGCCCGTGAAGTGAAAAAAGCGGTGGGTGACAAGTTTGTAAAGGTCGTGGCCTATGAAGGGGTCGGCAAGGGCGCCATCGCCTACGCCTGATCCCACCGCACTGCCACCAGATAAACAAGGCCCCGCCAAGAGCGGGGCCTTGTTGTTTCAGCGAGAGAGATTCAGGCGCTGAGCTTGAAGCGCTTGACCAGATTCTCCTGCTGCTCGGCCAGGGCGTCCAGCTGCTGGCTGGTCTCGGCGACCCGTTCAATGCCCTGATAGTTGAGATCCGAAATATCCGAGATGCGGTTGAGGTTGGTGGCGATGTCGGCACTGGTCGCCTGCTGCTGCTCGGCGGCGGAGGCGATCTGGCTCGACATGTCGCTGATGAGCACCACTATCCCCTGCACCTCCTCCATGGCGGTATTGGCGTGGGAGCTCTGATCCACGCAGCTGTCCATCTCGCGGGAGCACTCCTGCATCACTGTCACCGCCTTGGCGACCCCCTGCTGCAGGTTCTCGATCATGGTCTGGATCTCGCTGGTGGACTGGGCGGTGCGCCCCGCCAGACTGCGCACTTCGTCGGCTACCACGGCAAAGCCGCGGCCCTGCTCGCCGGCACGGGCGGCCTCGATGGCGGCATTGAGGGCCAGCAGGTTGGTCTGCTCGGCGATACCGCGAATGACGTCGAGGATATTGCCAATCTGGCCACTCATGGCGCTGACATCGCCAATCACCTTGCCGGTCTGTTGCAACTTGCCTGCCAGCTGATGGGTGGTGGTGATGTTGCCCGCCATCACCTTACGGCCGGTCTCGGAGGCTTTCTCCACGTCCTGTACCCGCTCCAGGGTCTGGTTGGCGGCCTGGGCCACTTCCCTCACCGAGGCTTCCATCTGGGTCATGGCGGCGGCGACCGAGGCGGTCTCCTGGCGCTGTGTTTCCAGATCCGCCCGCACCGATTCCGTGGTGTGGCGATTGTCGTGGGCGGCGCTATTGAGCTGGGTCGAGGCCTGGGAGAGCTGGGTGAGCACATCCCCCATCTGCTGGATCAGCAGGTTGACCTGGCTGCCGAGCTGGCCGAACTCGTTTTGGCTCTTGAAACCGACGCGCTGTGTCATGTCCCCCTGGGTCACTTCGGTCAGCACCCGCAGCAGCTCCTTGAGGGGGCGGCGTATGGCTTTGCCCAGGGTGTAGGCCACCAGGATGGCGATGAAAATGGCGATGGCGATGCTGATCCCCTGGGTCAGGGTGCTTTGGGCCTGCACCTTGCCGGAGGCGCGAATGCTGTTGTTCATCAGCTGCTGGCTCTGATCGGTGATCCCTTCCAGTTTGCTCTGGATGCTGACGATGAGCTTGCTGGCCTGCTTGCTCTCCTCGCGCATCCGCTCCTGCTGCTTCATCAACGCCAGGTATTGGGCAAGCACCCCTTCGCTGGCCGTGGTGTCGCGCACGAACCCATGGACGTAGTGCCCCATGTTGTTGTCGAAATCCTTGAGCTCCCCCTGCAGATCCTTGATGGTGCTGTTGAAGCCCTCGATCTGCATCTTGTTGCGTTTGAGCGCCGCCTCTATGGGGGCGGGGATGCTCTGGTTGAGCGCATCCATGGTGGAGAGCTCGATGGCGGAGAGCTTGGTGGTCAAGGTCTCGGACAGCATCTTGATGAAGCTGTCGTCGATGGTGATCATCATGTCGCCGAGGTTTTTCTTGAACTGGGGCAGACTGACCTGAAACTGCCCCTTGGCCTGGTTCACCTTGTGCAGACGGGTGAGCAGGGCCTGGTGTTCGGTGGGTAGCGTCCCGGTCAGCTGCAGATAGTCGCTGACCAGTTTGGTCAGTGTTGCCATGTCACCCTGCAGTTGCGGGTGCGCCGCGGCCTGCTGGCTGAGGGTGGCGAGTGTCTTGTCGACCTGGGCCTTGGCCTGTTGCAGCTCGGCCACTTCGGCCGGGATCTGCTTGGGATCCTGCTCGGTCAACACGTCTGTGAGCCATTTGTTGGCGCTGAGCAGGCTGATCTGGGTCTGGCTGCTGGCGATCACCAGCGGCATGGATTGCCGGGTAACCTGATCCAGCGCCTGATTGAGCTCGCTCTGGCTGCGAAAGGTGAGTACCGAGGTCGCCGCCATCACGGCCACCAGAATGGCAAAGCCTAAATAGACTCTCTGCAAGATGGAGAGGTCTGACATGGATTGTTTCATTATTGTCCCGCTGTATATGCAAAAGTCCCTTGCCTGAATACCCCGTCCATTTGATACCCTGCTATCACCCTGGGCGAGCGACGTCGGCAGACGTCCTCCGGCTATCGGTATTTTTAACAATAACTGAAGAGAATGGGACAACGGCTGTGTCAAATATCGGCTTGTGTCACACTTGACCGGCCCTGACGGCAACTTTGGGAGCCGCTTGAGGTGGGTTTAGAATTTTCTTTTTCATATAAGGGAGTTATCCATGGCGCAAGAAACCATTTTCAGCAAAATCATCCGTAAAGAGATCCCCGCCGACATCCTTTATCAAGACGATTTGGTGACCGCATTCCGGGACATTCAACCCAAGGCCAAGACCCATATCCTGATAGTGCCGAACGTGCTGATCCCCACCGTCAACGATGTAGAGCCCGAGCATGAGCTGGCCCTTGGCCGCATGTTCACGGTGGCACGCAAGCTGGCTGCCGATGCCGGTATCGCCGAGGATGGCTATCGCCTCATCATGAACTGCAACCGCCACGGCGGGCAGGAGGTCTACCACATCCATATGCATCTGGTGGGTGGTCAATCCCTGGGGCCGTTGCTCTGCCTGTGATGAGTCCGTTTCCCCGTCTGGCCGGTCTGTTGCTGGCCAGCACCCTGCTGGGGGGTTGCGCCTCCCAGTGGCAGGATATGTTCGTCTCCTATTCCGATCAGATGGTGCCCCTGCGCAACCAGCTGCTGCTGGGACATGCCGCCGAGGCCCTGCCCGAGGTGCGTGAATCCACCCTGGGTGATGACACCTATGTGCTGGACCGGCTGGAGCAGGGGCGCATCGCCTGGCTGGCCGGGCAGGATGCGGGCAGCAAGCAGGCCTTTGCCGCCGCCGACAGCCGCCTCGAGTGGGAAGACAATCAGGCCGAGTATCGGCTGAGCCAGGGCCTGAGTCAGGCGGGCAGCCTGCTTACCAACGATCAGAGCATGGCCTACCTGACGCCGGATTATGAGCGCACCATGCTGCATCACTATCTGGCGCTGAATTACCTGCAACGGGGGGATGCCGACGGTGCGCTGGTGGAGGTACGCCGTGCCAACCAGGTGCAGGAGCGGGCCCTCAAGGCGCGAGCGGGGGAGGTAAGCAAGGCCCGGGAAAAAGGTGCCGAAGCCAGCACAGATCGCAATATGCGCCAGCTCATGTCGCGCGGGGCACCGGATCTGGATCGGCTGATCGGCAAGGTGAAAAACGGTTTTCAGAACGCCTACACCTTCTATTTCTCCGGCGTGCTCTATGAGGCGGCCGGGGATCTCAACGACGCCTGGGTCGACTATCAGCGGGGTTACCAGATAGCGCCGGACAACCAGAGCCTGCAGGACGCCTTGCTGCGCCTGGCACGGCTGCGTGGCTCGCCGGATGAGCTGAAAGAGACCGAAAAAAAGGTGGGCCGCAAAGCGCCGCTGCTTGCCAAGGATCAGGGTCAGCTGGTGGTGTTGTTTGAAGATGGGCTGATCCCGGCGCGGCGGGAGCTGTTCCTGCCGCTGCCCATTTCTACCTCCAGCGGTGATTTTCGTACCTTTACCGTGGCCGTCCCCTATTACGACAATAGAGCCAGCCAGACCGGTCCCCTTGTGGTCTCGGTTGGCAAGCGAATCGAGCAGACCAGCGAGCTGGTGCGATTGGAAGCGCTGGCCGCCAAGGATCTGCAGGAGCGATTGCCGGGCATGCTGACCCGTCAGGCGCTGCGGCTGGTAGCCAAGGAGCAGTTGAGGCGCACAGCCGCGAAGGAGGGAGGTGATGTGGGCAATATTCTGGTGGGCATCTTCAACACCCTTTCTGAGCGGGCCGATACCCGCAGCTGGCTGACGCTGCCTGCTCAGGCATCCAGCTGGCAGGGCATGCTGCCGGCCGGTGAGGTGCAACTCACTCTGGGGGCGGGCAGCACTGTGCGCACGCTGCCGCTCACCGTTCACAGCGGGCGTACCACCCTGGTGTGGGTGCAGCGGCTCGGCGCAGGCCTGACTACCCGGGTGATGCCGCTCTAGGCACTCACTCAAACGACAATGACACCCATGACTGATCGGTTGGGCCCCTGTGGCCGCCGGCTAAGGAGATCAAGATGAAAGCATACGGGTTGGCCCTGGGGTTGGTTATGCTGCTGGCAGGCTGCGCCACCAATACGTCCGGCGTGGCGCTCTATGGCGCAGCGGGCGCGGCACCTGTGCAGGAGCAGCATCAGAACGTCAATGTGACCCTGACCGAGCTGAGCCGGCGCGAGCAAAACGGCCTGCTGCAGGTCAATGTGGCCGCTGCCAGTACCCAGCGTGGCGATAACAAGCTGCAATATATGTTCTATTGGTATGATGAGGCGGGGCAGGAAGTGGCCAGTGATGGTCGCGGCTGGACGCCCATCAAGCTCCACGGCTATCAGAGCCGCACCCTGCCTGCTCTGGCGCCGAGCCCGGCCGCTCAGGGATACCGGATTTATGTACGCGAAGTGATTGAGGAATCCAACTGATGAAAATGAATCATGCCCTGCTGATATTGAGCGGCGCCCTGCTGCTTGGCGGCTGTTCCAGTACCACCGTCAGTTATGGCGACCCCACCGAAACCGAGACGGTGACCGTGGATTACGGCTCATCGGATCTGCAGGCCATTGCCGACAAGATGGCGGATTCCATGCTCGCTTCACCGGCGACCAGCGAGATCACTGCAGGTGGTCGTCCCGTTATGTTCATGGACTCCATCCGCAACAAGACCTCGGAGCACATCGATACCGAAGCCATCACGGATACCATCCGCACCAAGTTGCTGCGCGTTGGCAAGTTCCGCTTCGTCGACATGAGCAAGGTGGCCGCGGTCAAGCAGCAGCTTGAATACCAGCAGAGCAGCGGCATGGTGGATCCTGCCTCCATGGTACGTCTGGGCAAGCAGACCGGTGCCCGCTACATGGTCTATGGCAACCTCAGCAGCATCGTCAAGGACAACGGCAAGGTGAAGGACGTCTACTACCAGATGACCATGAACCTGATGGATCTGCAAAATGGCGAACTGCTGTGGGCCGACCAGAAAGAGATCCGCAAACAGGCGAAGAAATCCACCTTTGGCTGGTGATCTGGCAGAGCTCGAGCTGCTGGCCAGCCTGCCAGTCCCCTGGTGCTCGGGACGGCTGGAATCTCTGGCCAGTGGCCTGACCAACTGCAACTATCGACTGCGCCTCCCCTCGGGGCGCAGTCATTTTTTGCGGCTTGGTCACCCCGACCCCTATCGGCTCGGCATCGACAGAGCGACAGAGTGGCAGCTCTATCAGGGCGCCATGGCACAAGGGCTGGCGCTGCCCTGCCACCACAGCGATCCTGCCAGCGGTTTGATGTTGCTGGACTGGTGCGACGAGCCAAACTGGGCCGAGGCGCCACCCCCCCTGGCCGAGCAGCCCGGCCTGCTGGCTGAGGTGCTGGTGCGACTGCACCGGCTGCCGGTGCCTGCCGTCGTGATGGCGGTGCGGGCTCATGCCGCCGGTTATCGCGGCCGTCTGGCCCGGATCCCTGAATGGTTGCCTGCGCTGGAGCGTGCGCTGCTTGCCAGCCGCGAGCCTGACGACTGCTGGCTCCCTTGCCATCACGATCTCAATCCGGCTAATTTGTTGGGGTCGCGCCCCTGGGTCATCGACTGGGAGTATGGCGCCGCCGGTCACCCCGGTTTCGAGGTCGCCAGCATACAGCGCACCCACGGTTGGGATGACGAGCGGCGAGCGGCACTGGAACAGCGCTATCTTGAGCGGGCAGGGAGGACGCTGGGAGCCAAGGGCTTTCAGAGTCAGGCCTTCCTGCCCTGGGTCGATTACATTGGCCTGCTGTGGGCCCTGCTGATGGCCGAGCAACAAGCCGAGCCTGATTATCAGGCCCTGATCGACATGAATCGTCAACGTTTGGAGTAGTGCATGATGACCACCTTTTCCTGGCGTCAGCCCCGCAGCTGGAGTCTGTTGTTGCTCTGCCTGCTGCTGGTGGGCTGTTCTACCCGCGTTGTCTATTACTGGCTGGACGTGGCCATCGTCTGGCAGCTGGATGACTACTTCTCGCTGGATCGTGGCCAGAAGCGCTTGCTGGATCATGAGGTCAAAGGGCTGATGGCCTGGCACCGTCAGCACGAGGTGCCCCGTTATGCCGATGATCTCGATGCCCTGGCCAAGGCGGTTGCGAGCCCCATGAGCCCGGCGCAGGTTTCCCGCCATCTTGATGCGGCCCAGCAGAGCCTGACCCGCACCCTGGAGAACACGGTTCCCCGTGCCGTTCGGCTGGCCCGCACCCTGACCGAAGATCAGGTGGCCATGTTCATGAAGGACAGGCTCACCCGTCAGGCCGAGCGGGAGCATGACTTTGCCCGCAAGCCCAAGGCCGAGATGCTCAAGGAGTTCACCGACAAGATGAACGAGCGACTGGTGTTCTGGATTGGCGAAGTGAAACCGGCGCAGGCGCCTTTGGTGGCGCAGTGGGTGGAGTGGCAGTATGAGCTGCAAGCCCCCTGGCTGGAGTTCCAGACCGCCTGGACCAAGGAGCTTGCCCGGCTGATGAAGCAGCGCCAGAGCCCGGACTTCGGTGCCCAGCTCACCGCCCTGTTGCAGCAGGGGGATGGGCTCATGGATGGCCGTTTCACCGGCTACACGGATCAATCCCGCCAGCGTACCGTCAACTGGCTGAGCGCCCTGAGCCAGTCGCTGGATATCTCCCAGCGCACCCATCTTTACTCCCTACTCAAGGACTATGCCCGGGACTTTAGAAAGATGTCCGAGGGGTAAGCGCAGGGGGACATTGCAAGGTCAGCGCGGCGATGCGCCTTGCCGCCTTGTCCTTGGCGGGCCTCTGTGGTAGTTTGACCTTTCTGTTATTTGGGAATTAACTTTTTGAGCCTGCTGGACAAAGTGAAACTGACGCTGATGACACTGCTCATCTCGCTCACTCTGTTGCTCTCTACCGTCTCGGTGGAGGGGTTTGAGGTATCCGCTCATCCGTCTGCCAGCCAGCATACTCAGGTGATGAATGATTCTGGCACAGGCGAGCCGTCAGACAGCTCGCGGGCGCTCCACAGTGCCAGTGACAGCGATGACGGCATCGTCAAATTTGTCGGCTCCCACCAGAATCACCTGTTGCGTCTAGAGCACTCCCTGCGTAGCGATAGTCAGCCCGGCAGCGTTGTTTACGAGCTGATCATGAGCTGGTCGCAGCAGGCGATCCTGTTGCTGCTGTGCGGCCTGCTGTTCTACGCTGTCCTCTACTCCCCCAAAAACAGTTTTCGCGACCGCTTTGCCACCATTCATCGGCACAGGTTGCAACGCCAACACCTGCAATATCGCTTCTCCCAGAGCTATCTCGCCTGATCCCGATGGGGTCCGGTCTTACTGCACAGCCTCATCGCCTCCCGTAAAGCCTGCTCACCGCGCGTGAACAGGCCCACTGTCTCATTTGTATTTTCTTGCGTGCCGTTCACCTTTTTGGTGTGCGTGCCCGCCGCCTTCTCCTGACAGAGGCTTTTGCCATGAGAAAAAAGAGTCGTATCACCCTGAACCGCATGAGCAAGTGGCAGTACGCCCTGCTGCTGCTCATGCTGTTCACTTTCGCGTTTTACTCCCTGCCTACCTTCTTCGGTGAGCAACCCTCACTGGGCCTGCACGGCCAGACCAGCCTGACAGAAGCGCAGCGCACCCTGCTGGCTGAGAACCAGATAGCGCCGGTCAAACAGGTACAACAAAAAGAGCGGGTCGAACTGGTGTTCAGCAGCCAGTCTGAACAGCAAAGGGCCAAGCAGCTGCTGGAGCAGCAAGGCTATGACAGCGCCGCCCTGACCCTGGAGTTCTATTCCAATGCCCCGACCTGGATCAGCCAGCTCGGCGCGGCTCCCATCAAGCTCGGGCTGGACTTGCGTGGCGGCTCCCAGCTGCTGATCGGGGTCGATCTCAGCTTCGTGGTGGACAACCAGACCAGAAACCTGGTGGACATGCTGCGCAGCCAGTTCCGTGAAGCGCGCCTGCGGGGCGCCAACGTGGCCCGGGTGAGCGAGGGTGAGGTACGGGTCATACTGCCCGAGGTGGCCGACCAGGCACCCTGGCTCAACATCATCAAGGATTCTGCCGGTACCCGACAGGATCAGTGGACCCTCAATCGCAGTGGCAACGAGCTGCGACTGGTGATGAGCGAGGCTGAGCGCAGCCTCTTGGCCAACAACGCCGTGACCCAGAACCTGTCGATCCTCAAGAAACGGATCAACGAGCTCGGCATCGTCGAAGCCTCGGTCCAGCGTCAGGGCCAGGATGGCATTCGCATCGAGTTGCCAGGGGTACACAATCCCAAGCAAGCCAAGGAAGTGATAGGCGCCACGGCGTCACTCGCCTTCTATCAGGCCCAGCCGGAGAGCCGCTTCTTCATGGCGGATCGCAACGGTCAGGCGGTCGGCATGGCGCGCAAGCCGGTACTGACCGGTGAGCACATCGTCGATGCGCGGGCAGGTATGGGGGAGATGGGACAACCCCAGGTGAGCATAGTGCTCGACACCCTGGGTGGCAGCAAGATGAACCAGTTCAGCCGCCAGCACGTGGGCAGCGCCATGGCCACCGTCTTCACCGAATACAAGACCAATACTCAGGGCAAGCTGCGTGCCCAGAGCGAAGTGATCAACGTCGCCACCATACAGACAGCCCTTGGCAACCAGTTCCGCATCACAGGCCTTGCCAGCGTACCCGAAGCCCAGGAGCTGGCGATGCTGCTGCGGGCTGGTGCCCTCACAGCGCCGCTGAAGATCCTGGAGGAGCGCTCAATCGGGCCGACCCTGGGGCTGCAAAATATCGAGGCTGGCTTCACCGCGCTGGCGTTCGGCATGGCGGGCATGATGCTGTTCATGATGGCCTGGTATCGCAAGTTTGGCTGGGTTGCCATCACGGCGCTCATCGCCAACCTGCTGATGCAGGTGGGCATGCTGGCCGTGCTGCCAGGAGCCGTACTGACCCTGCCGGGGATCGCCGGCCTGGTGCTCACGGTCGGCATGGCGGTGGATACCCACGTGCTCATCTTTGAGCGGATCAAGGATCGCCTGCGTGAAGGGGGTAGCCTTGCCAATGCCATCGACTTTGGCTATCGCTCGGCGTTTCGCACCATTTTCGATGCCAACATCACCACGCTGATCTGTGCCGTTGTGCTCTACTCCATCGGCTCTGGCCCGCTGCAGGGCTTCTCCATCACCCTGATCCTGGGCCTCATCTCCAGCATGGTGACCGGTATCTGGGGTACTCGCGCCATCATAAACCCCTTGTGGGGCAAGAGCAGCGCCAAGCTGCTGAGGGTGTGACCGTGACCCCTGCATTTACTCTGTGCCATAGCGCCGCGCGTTCGAGCCTGCTCCGCGCCTGCGTCACGCGCTTCCGGTTGGGAAGCCCGAGTCAGCTGTTGTCGAGGATAAAATTATGTTGAGAATGATCGTTGCCATGGGCTTGACCCGCTGGCGTTACATTGGATTATGGATTTCCGTGTTGCTGACAGTGGCGAGCATAGCCGTGCTGGCCATCAACGGCCTGGAGCTCGGACTCGACTTCACCGGCGGTATCTTGCTGGAGTTTCGTATCCAGACATTGAAAGAGGCCCATGAACTCAACGCCCTGCTGAGCGCGCCGCTGGCAGGGGCCATCGAACTCAATGGCGCTGGCATTCCGGGAGAGTGGCTCATCAAGCTGCCGCCCCACGAGCTGCCCTGGCCGGCCGAGGAGCTGGCGATCATGCTGGGTCAACAGCTCAACTTGCCGGTGGAGCTGCTGCGCACCACCATAGTCGGCCCCCAGGTGGGCGCCGAGCTGTTCCAGCAGGGGATGCTGGCGGTGCTGGTGGCCTCACTGGCCATCTCCGCCTACCTGGCGGTACGGTTCGAGTGGCGCCAGGCCATCGGCATCCTGATCTCTGTGCTGCACGATGGTCTGGTGGCGATAGGGCTGCTGGCGCTGTTCCACATCGAGTTTGACCTCAACGTGATCGCCGGCCTGATGGCGGTGATCGGTTACTCGCTCAACGACAGCATCGTCATCTCGGACCGGCTGCGGGACATCTTGAGCTCACGCACCAAACTCTCCATCTACGAGTGCTCGGACGTGGCGATCAAGGCGACCTTCAGCCGCACCATGATCACCTCGGGGACCACCCTCTTTACCGTGGGAGCTCTGCTGCTGTTCGGAGGGGATGCTTTGTTCGGCTTCGCCTTCACGCTGTTTACCGGCGTCCTGGTGGGTACCATCTCTTCCATTACGGTCGCGTCGACCGTACAGGAGCTGCTGGGACTCACGCCCCAGGCGTACCAGAAAAAAGAGGAAGAGCTGGCAGAAGCGGCATGACCTGACTCGCCAGCCTTTGCAGACAAAACGGGTTTTTGGGCAATGTGCTCAGGGGATCCAATCCTTGGCCCGTTTTGTGACAGGTGTGAATAACAAGAGGGAGGCATTGTGCCTCCCTCTTTGTTTATCTGGCGGGTATGACCCAGCGAGCTGGCCTGCTGTTTATCCAGCCTTGTGTTCAGGTACAGACATAGGGCATGTGCTGAAAGGCACTGCCACGGCCTGGGGGAGTGGCAAAGTCCCGAATAAGTGCAATGTCATGGGAATAGCGGGGCGCTTCTCTGATCTGGGATATAACCACAAAAAATGACATGGTTCTGTTTTAATTCACGTCGGTGAATGGTTACACACATCTCAGTTTGAAAATAAAATTTGATCCCTTGATGAACTGGATATAAGACTTATTCTGCACGGGACTCACAAGGAAGATAAAATGAAAAGTGGAAGAGCAGGATGGTTAAATATTTTAACCATCATAGGGTCAGTCATGTTCGCTGTTCAAACGAAAGCCGCAGTACCTTACGTCAACTATCATCACACGGTTACGCAGCCGGATGGTTCGACACTTGAGTTGATCCTCAATGGCTCAACTCTTTACGCAGATCAACGAACTAAAGATGGCTATCCGGTTATCTATGACAATACCCTGAAAGGTTACGCTTATGCCAAGCTTTCAGAAAATGAAGAGATGTTTGAGTCGACCGGAATTCTGGTTACCGAGTCGAATGGTATTAGCACCAGGTCCATACAGAAGGACACTGATATTCCTCAACATGCCAAGCGTTCTATCGTGCAACGTAACGCCAAGCAATTACAAGTTTTACAATATCAAGCCCAATCACCCAAAATCAGTGGTTTTGCCAGTCAATATGCCAATGTAACAGGTAATGTTCGAGGGTTGACCATATTGATTCAGTTTCCTGATGAATCCAGCTCTATTCCACCCAGTGAGGTCATCAACTACACCAACCAAATCGGTTACACAGGCCATGGAAATGCACAATCAATCAGGGACTATTTTCGTGCCGTGTCTGGTAATAAATTGGACTATACCAATACTGTGGTTGGATATTATACGGCCAAGAAATATAAGTCCTACTACACAGACCCTGCGATAACCTATGGTGCCAGAGCAAGAGAGTTGATCGTCGAGGCGCTGGATTGGCTTGAATATACCGAAGGCTTCGACTTTTCGACCATATCGAAAGATAGTAACGGCAATATTCGTGGTTTGAATGTGTTCTATTCTGGCAAGACTGGTGGTGGCTGGGCTCAGGGCCTATGGCCTCATCAAGGTGGCTTGAACCGCTGGTGTGCCGATGGGGTCTGTGCATCCAAATACCAGATCTCCAACATGGATAGCAATTTATCTATCGGAACCTTCATCCACGAGTCAGGACACCTGTTGTTCGGCTGGCCTGATCTTTACGATTACGATGGCAGTTCAGGAGGATCCGCTGGCTCGCACTGCATTATGGGATATGGCGGTGTAACCGGTAACAGACATAAAAAACCAGTTCCACCCAATGGCTACTTTCGCTCACTGAGTGGCTGGGAAACGATCACTGAGCTCAATCCTGCGGTTAATGGCAATGCACCTTCGGGGATATTGAGTCACCAGGCTAACAGCAATACACTATACCGCTGGTCCAACCCGAATAAAGCCGGTGAAGCTTTTTATATAGAGACAAGAACTCAGGCCGGGCAAAATCAGTATATGCCAGGTCAAGGTCTGATTGTATGGCATGTTGATCCTAATGGCTCCAATAATAATGAGTGGTATCCATATGTTCAGATGGAACATGCGGATGGAAATCGTGAACCAGAGAAAAATATTAATCTTGGTGATGCTTATGATATGTATCATGCTTCTGGGCAAGACACGTTTAGTGATACTCAACCCAATGCGCTGTCCAGTCGAGGAACCAACTCACGCTGGTGGAGTGGTGCTGATTCAGGATTGGAGCTGACGAATATTAGCGCTGTCTCAAGTCGAATGACGTTTGACATCGGTGGTCAGGGTAATTCAAATCAAGAAAATTACTCAGGTTATCTGAGTGGGAAGGGCGTTAGTCATATCATTCCGAATGGCAGCTGGTTTCAATATGATGGTGGAACCCTGTATGGTGTATTGAGTGGTCCCGGCAATGCTGATTTCGATTTGTCACTGGAAAAATGGCAAAACAGTACCTGGATATCTGTGGCAACATCCACCAGCGTCACCTCGAATGAAGCGATTAACTATGTTGCAAGCAGTGGTTATTATCGTTTTAAAGTTTATTCTTATAATGGTGAGGGAAACTATAACTTTACATTGAGAAAGTAGATTCTTGTCATAAACATAAAGGATCTTAATAAACACATTAATGGCATGTGTCGACTAAAGTCCTATTCTGAATCGGTTGGCTTCGTCTGCTGACAATCACATAAATCCGAAACCAGCCAAGCTGGTTTCGGATTTTTTCACATCTGGAAGATGGCCAATGCTGCCTGACACAAGGGGCATCGGCTATCAGGGCGGGTTAGCGCAAGACCACGTTCTGGAAGCCCTGCACCAAGCTGATGACCGGTTGGGGATAGATGCCCATGGCCACCACTATGATGGCGGAGAGCAGTACCACCAGTCCGCCCGAGGTGACGGCCCAGTCGCCCTTGGCATCACGCATCTGCATGCCGGGTTCACGCATATAGAGAGTGACCATGACCCTCAGGTAGTAGTAGAGCCCCAGGGCGCTGCCGAGCACTATGGCGCCGGAGAGCCACCACAGCCGGGCTTCGACCGTCACGCCAATAAGATAGAACTTGCCGATAAAGCCCAATGTCATGGGAATACCGGCCAGGGAGAGCATCATCACTGTCAGCACTGCGGTCAGGTAAGGGCGGTGCCAGAACAGGCCGCGATAGCTGTGCAGGGAATCCGCATCCTTGCCGCGATACGGGCTGGACATCATGCTGATGACGCCGAAGGCACCCAGGCTGGTGAACAGGTACATCAACAGATAGACACCGGCGGCTTCCACCGGTATCTGGCCGAGGCGGCTCGCCACCACTACTGCCAGCAGATAACCAAAATGGGCGATGGAGGAGTACCCCATCATCCGCTTGATGTTGGTTTGCAGCAGCGCCAGCAGGTTGCCGATGACGATGGAGATAACTGCCATGGCTGCCAGCAACCAGTGGATCATGGGATCCGCCGCCGCCGGTACCGCCAGATAGAATCGCAGCAGCACGCAGAACACGGCTATCTTGCTGACGGTGGCGAGGAAAGTGGCCACCGGCGCCGGAGCGCCTTCATAGACGTCGGGTGTCCAGAGGTGGAAGGGGGCGAGCGACAGCTTGAAACCAAAGCCGACCAGCATCAACCCGAGACCGCCCATCAGCAGTGGATGATGGGCGGGGCTCTGTGCCAGGGTCAGCCCCAGATCACTGAAGCTCAGGCTGCCTGCCTGGGCATAGAGCAAGGCCATGCCGAACAGCAGAAAGGCGGTGGCGGCGGCGGAGAGCACCATGTACTTGATGCTGGCCTCCAGCGAATGGCGCTCGCGGTAGGCGTAACCCACCAGACCGAACATGGGCAGGGTCAGCATCTCGATCCCGATGAACAGCGACGCCAGATGACGGGAGCCGGCCAGCACAAGCCCGCCTATGGTAGCGATCACCAGCAGCAGGTAGAACTCTTCCCGGTTGTCCGGATAACCCTTGAGCCAGGAGCGACCGAAGGTACAGGTTGCAAGCGCGCCGACCAGTACCAGTCCCATGTAAAAGATGGCGTAGCCATCGATCTGCAGCAGGGGAGTGATCCCTTGGTCACCCTGTGCCATGACGATGGGCAGGGAGAAGAGTGTCAGGTTCAGGCCAGTGATGGTGACGATGAAGGCGGTGTCGTCACAGCGTCGCCAGGCGATGGCCAGCATCAGGGCCACCATGGTCCCCGTGGTCAGCAGCAGGGGCAAAAGCGCCAGCAGTTGAGAAGCGGTGAAGGTCATTGCAGTGCTCCTGTCGTGTGCAAGAAAGGCAACAGGGTGGGCCGTTGAGAGGAAGATGTCATTGCAAGGCTCCTGCGGATGGCAGTGCGTACCAGTGCAGCACGCTCATCAGGCTGCTGCCAGCGGTATCGAGTATGGGCTGGGGATAGACACCGAGCAGCACCAGCAGGCCGGCTATGGTCATCATCATCACCAGTTCGCGGCGATCCAGCCCCTTGAGCATGGTGGTCTCTTTGGGCACACCGAAGCAGGCCCGTTGCAGCATGATGAGGGAGTAGACGGACGCCAGCACCAGCCCGAAGGTGGCGATGACAGTGATGACGGGGGCGACCTGGAAACTGCCGATCAGGATAAGGAACTCGCCGACGAAGTTGCCGGTGCCCGGCATGCCAAGGGAAGCCACCGAGAAGAACAGCATGACGCCGGGCAGGTAACGCAGTCGGCCCCAGAGGCCACCCATCAGGCGCAAATCCCGGGTATGCAGCCGCTCGTAAAGCTGACCACACAGGATGAAGAGGCCAGCGGCAGAGAGCCCGTGAGCAATCATCTGCACCACGGCACCTTGCAATGCCAGTTCGCTGCCTGAGTAGATGGCGATCATCACAAAGCCCATGTGGGAGATGCTGGTGTAGGCCACCAGCCGCTTGATGTCGGTCTGGGCAAAGGCCACCAGGGCGCCGTAGATGATGCCAATGAGACCCAGTGCCATGGCGTAGGGGGCAAATTCGGCAGAGGCCTCCGGAAACAGGGGCAGGGCAAAACGTAGCAGGCCATAGGCAGCGGTTTTGAGCAAGATGCCTGCCAGGTCAACCGAGCCCGCGGTCGGCGCCTGACTGTGGGCATCCGGCAGCCAGCCGTGCAGTGGCACCAGCGGCATCTTGACCGCGAAGGCGATGAAGAAGCCCAGCATCAGCAGCCACTGGACACCCGTGCTCATGGGCGTGTGGAGCAGATCCGCGTAGTTAAAGGTGAAGACGCCGGTGGCGGCATGGTGGGTCAGCACCAGACCCAGGATGGCGACCAGCATGATGAGGCCGCTGACCTGGGTGTAGATGAAGAACTTGGTGGCGGCGTTGATCCGTGACTTGCCATCGGTGACCGAATGGCCCCACAGCGCGATCAGGAAGTACATGGGAACCAGCATCATCTCCCAGAAGAAGAAGAACAGGAACAGGTCCACGGCCATGAAGACACCGAGCACGCCCCCCAGGATCCAGAGCAGGTTGAGGTGGAAGAAGCCGATGCGCTGCACTATCTCCTTCCAGGAGCAGAGGATGGCCAGCACCCCGATAAAGCAGGTGAGCATCACCATCAACAGGGAGAGGCCATCCACCGCCAGGTGCAAGGAGATGCCAAAGCGGGGGATCCAGGGCAGTTGCAGCTCGGCGGCCCAGACGGGCACGCCGGTCTGGTTGATCAGGGTGAAGTCACCGCTCCACCAGATGGCGCAGGAGAGCAACAGGCAGGCGCTCATCGACAACAGGGCAACCCAGCGTACGAATTGCTCACCAAGGCGCTCCATCTGCCAACAGAGCAGACCGCCGATGAAAGGAATTAACAAGATCCAGAGTAAGGTCACGATATCAGCTCTCGTTTATGTGCGAGTAATGGTACTAGTCCGCGTTCAGGGGCCGCATGGGATCAGCCAAGCAGCAACAGAGCCAGGATCAGGGTGGCACCCATCCCCATGGAGGCGGCATACCAGCGCAACTTGCCGGAAACGGTCCAGACCAACAGTTGGTGGCCGCGCTGTGCCAGCCAGGCGGGCAGGTTCATCATCCAGTCCAGCGGGTCCTTGCCAAGCAGTCGGGTCCCCAGCAGATAGGGTTTGACCCACAGCCGTTCATACAACCAGTCAAAGCCCCAGGCATTGAACCAGAGGGTGCTGAGCAGACGGCCCGGCGCGCTGGATGCAATCTTGTTTGCCAGGCGTCGTTCGCCGAGGAACAGGAAGGCCGCCAGGGCGATGCCTGCGATGGCAACAATGCCGGAGACGATCTCCAGGGTATGGCGACCCGCTTCGATATTGTCTCCCGGCCCGGCTGGCAGTACCCCGGCCAGTGGCGGCACTATCAGGGCCCCAATACCTGTGGAGAGCACCAGCAACACCAGCAGCGGCAGCTGGTGGGCCAGACCGTGACCGGCATGGGCTTGCGTCTGCACCTTGCCGTGGAAGGCGATGAAAATGAGGCGGAAGGTATAGAGCGAGGTCAGGAAGGCGCCCACCAGACCCGCCCACAACAGGGTGGTCTGGCCGGATGCCTGCACCTGCCAAAGGATGGCGTCTTTACTGTAGAAACCGGCGGTCACCAGCGGCAAGGCAGCCAGCGCCGAGCCCCCCACCAGGAAGCAGGCATAGACCAGCGGCAAGCTTTTGCGCAGGCCACCCATCTTGAAGATGTTCTGCTCATGGTGGCAGGCAACGATGACGGCACCGGCGGAGAGGAACAAGAGCGCCTTGAAGAAGGCGTGGGTCATCAGATGGAAAATGGCCCCTTCCCAGGCACCGACCCCGAGGGCCAGAAACATGTAACCAATCTGGCTCATGGTGGAGTAGGCGAGGATCCGCTTGATGTCGGTCTGCACCAGGGCTGCGAAACCGGCCAGCACCAGAGTAATGGCACCGACCAGCGCCACCAGATGCAGGATCTCGGGGGCCAGCAGGAAGAGGCCGTGGGTGCGGGCAATCAGGTAGACACCGGCGGTCACCATGGTGGCGGCGTGGATGAGGGCCGAGACCGGGGTCGGGCCCGCCATGGCATCCGCCAGCCAGGTTTGCAGCGGCAGCTGGGCAGATTTGCCGACCGCACCGCCCAGCAACATCAGGCAGGCCAGGGAGAGGGCAGGGGAGCCCTCGGCAAACATAACGGGGGCGCGTACCAGCAGCTCGTGGATGTTGAGGGTGCCCAGCTCCCGGTAAAGGATGAAGAGGCCGATGGCGAGGAAGACGTCGCCAACCCGGGTCACCACGAACGCCTTGAGGGCCGCCGCGCCGTTTTTACGATCCTGGTAGTAGAAGCCGATCAGCAGGTAGCTGCACAGCCCCACCCCTTCCCAGCCGAGGTAGACGAACAGCAGGTCATCGGCCAGCACCAGAAACACCATGCTGGCGATGAAGAGGTTGGTATAGGTGAAGAAGCGGGAATAGCCCTCTTCCCCGCGCATGTACCAGGAGGCGAACAGGTGGATGAAGAAACCCACCCCTGTCACTACCCCCAGCATGGTCAGCGACAGGCCGTCCAGTGCGAGGCGGAAGCTGGGACTGAAGTTGCCCACTGCCATCCATTGCCACAGGGTCTGGGTATAGACGCCGCCGACCGGCATGGCAGTGAGGAAATCGACGCCGACCCACAGGGTGGTGAGGGCCGACAACCCTATGCTGCCAACCCCAATCAGGGCCGAGGTGCGCTCGCCGAAACGGCCGATGGAGAAGGCCAGCACCAGCCATCCCAGCAGCGGAAATAGAAACGTCAGGTATAAGAGGCTCATCCGCGCATCTCGCTCACAGTGTCCACGTTGAGGGTGTGGTAACGACGATAGAGCAGCAGTAACAGGGCGAGGCCGATACTGGCCTCCGCTGCCGCCAGAGAAATCACCAGTATGTACATGATCTGGCCATCGGCCTGGGCCCAGCGGCTGCCTGCCACCACAAACGCCAGCGCCGAGGCATTCATCATGATCTCGATACTCATGAGAATAAACAGCAAGTTACGGCGGATCAGCAGACCGCATAATCCGATGCAGAACAGGATCGCAGCCAGTAGAAGGCCGTGTTCCATTGGAATGCCATTCATAGCGGTCCTCCTTCTTGTGACGAGCGGGATGAGGCGCGGGGGACAGAAAGCACTTCGCCGCTCTTGTCTTCACGACCCAGATGGTAGGCGGTCACCAGACCCGCCAGCAGCAGGATGGAGGCCAGCTCCACTGCCAGCACATAGGGGCCGAACAGGGCTATGCCCACCTCTTTCGCACTGACGTCACTCAGACCAAGCTGACCACCGGTCACGCCCAGGATGCCGTAGGCCAGAAAGCCGAGCAGGATGAGAGAGAGCAGGGCGGGGCCGCCCCAGGTCATGGGGGTGAGCCACTTCTTCTCCTGGGCCTGGGACGACCCCAGGTTCAGCATCATCACCACGAACACGAACAGCACCATGATGGCGCCCGCATAGACGATCACCTGCAGGGCGCCCGCGAAAGAGGCTCCCAGGCAGAAGAAGATCATGGCCACGGCGATGATCGAAATGATGAGATTGAGCAGCGCATGCATGGGATTGCTGGTGCTGATCACCCGCAGCGTGCTGTAAACGGCGACCAGGGCCGCGGCATAAAATGCCAGTTCCATGATTGACTCCTCAGGGCAGCAGGCTTTTGACATCGATGGGTTTGGCTTCGTGCTCGGCATCCCCTTTCGGCTTGCCGTCGATGGCCATCCCGCTCATGCGATAGAAGTTGTAGTCCGGGTATTTGCCGGGCCCGCTGATCAGCAGATCTTCTTTCTCGTACACCAGATCCTGGCGGCGGTATTCCCCCATTTCGAAATCCGGCGTCAGCTGGATGGCGGTAGTGGGGCAGGCTTCCTCGCACAAGCCGCAGAAGATGCAGCGGGAGAAGTTGATGCGAAAGAACTCGGGATACCAGCGGCCATCGTCGCGTTCGGCTTTTTGCAGCGAGATGCAACCGACCGGGCAGGCCACTGCGCACAGGTTGCACGCCACGCAGCGCTCGTCACCGTCCGGATCACGGGTCAGTACGATACGACCACGGTAGCGGGGCGTGCTATAGACGGATTCCTCCGGATAGCTCAGGGTCTCGCGGGGACGCCAGGCATGGGAGAACACCATGCCCAGGCTACGTAACTGGGTGCCGACACCCTTTATGATGTTAATGATTTTCATAGTCGTGCCTCACTGCACATTTATCAGCACCACAGCGCCGGTGATCAGCATATTGACAAGGGTCAGCGGCAAGCAGACTTTCCAGCCAAACGACATCACCTGGTCAAAGCGCGGCCTTGGCAAGGAAGCCCGCAGCAGGATGAAGAACACCATGAAACAGGCGGTCTTCAGGGCAAACCAGATGAAAGGGGGTAACCAGGGGCCATGCCAGCCGCCGAAGAACAGGGTCACTATGAGGGAGGAGATCAGCACTATGCCGATGTATTCGCCCACGAAGAAGAGACCCCATTTCATGCCCGCGTACTCGATGTGATAACCGTCGGCGAGCTCCTGCTCGGCCTCCGGCTGGTCAAACGGGTGACGGTGGGTGACGGCGACGCCGGCAAACAGGAAGGTGATGAAGCCCAGTATCTGGGGCACCACGTTCCACAAGCCGGCCTGGGCCTCGACTATGTCTCTCAGGTTGAAGCTGCCGGTCTGGATCACTATCCCCATCAGGGAGAGCCCCAGGAACACTTCATAGGAGAGGGTCTGGGCCGAGGCGCGCAGGCTGCCGAGCAATGAGTACTTGTTGTTGCTCGACCAGCCGGCGAACAGCACGGCATAGACAGCGAGCCCTGCTATGGCCAGTATGTAGAGTAGCCCCACGTTGAGATCCGCCACGCCCCAGGTAGGAGTGAGCGGCACCACCGCAAACGCCAGAATAAAGGCGGTGAAGGCGATGATGGGAGCCAGGATGAAGATCCGGCGATCGGCGAACGGCGGGATCCAGTCTTCCTTGAAGAACATCTTGATCATGTCGGCCGCCAGTTGCAGCAGACCGAACGGGCCCACCCGATTGGGGCCGTATCTGTCCTGCCACAGGGCCAGCAGGCGGCGTTCGATGAAGCTCATGAAGGCGCCAGCCCCCACTATCCCCACCAGCACTATCAATGCCTTGCCAACCTCCAGCAACAGGTCGATCAGGGAATCACTCATGCGATGGCCTCCTGCAGATTGTTGATATAGGCCTGTTGCAGCGCGGTCGGCAGACCGTTCACTCCAAGGGGCAGTCCCAGCAGGCCCTGAGCCAGGGCATGGCTCAGGCGCAGCTTCAGACGCCAGTGGTTGCCACCCCAGGAGAAGCTCACCTGGTTGCCCGCCTTGAGGGCAAGGCGAGCCGCATCGGCCGGGTTCAGCACCAGCTCGGGTTCGTTCATGCGCGCCTGTATGACGGGGCTTCTGGCGGAGAGCTCCTCGCCACCAAACAGCTGGTCATAGTTGACCACCTGCAGGGCTTCCTGGGCGGTGAAGGGGGCAGGAATGGTATCGAACCAATCCAGGGTGTCGTCGCCCGGCTCCAGCAGACGGCGACCGGGATCGCCGGCCCTAAGGTTGCCACCTACCTCGCTCTGGAACTTGTTCCAGGCAGAGGGCGAGTTCCACCCCGGCGCCCAGGCGAACGGCACCTGTTGCATCGGCTGACGGGCACCGGCATAGCCTTCCATGGAGAAGCTGAAGGGGGAATCTGGATCCTGTGCCACTCTGGGTTCGCTGACGTTCTGATCCGCCAGCATGGAGGTGCGGCCGCTGTAGCGGTGAGGTTCACGGGCCAGCTTCATGCCACGGATCCGCAATCCGGCATTGGGGGCCGCTTCCTGCATGGTGGCCAGCAGCGGATGGCTGGTGGCGCAGTCATGGCTTATCTGCTCATAGGTCTGCCAGCGCAGCGGTTGGCGCAGGAGGGCGCCTTGCAGCGCGGCCAGCCAGCGCCACCCTTCACGCACCTGAATGTCGGCGTTGTAGAAGGCGGGGGCATAGACCTGGAAGAAGCGCTGGGCGCGCCCCTCCATATTGACCAGGGTGCCATCGGCTTCGGCAAAGCTGGCAGCAGGGAGCACAAGATCGGCTTTTTGAGCGGTCTGGGTAGCTTGATGATCGATGACCAGCAGGTGTTGCAGACGATTGAGGGCGGCATCGACCCGATTGCGCGGGGCACGGCGATAGAGATCGTTCTCCAGGGTCACCAGCGCCAGAGTATCCTGGGCCTCGATGCGGGTGAGTGCGGCTTCCAGCGGGGCGGCGTTGCCGGCCAGCATGGCCAGCCCCAGGCTGTTGGCCTCTTGTGCCACCAGTGCCAGACTGACGTCCTGACCGCGGCCTTTGAGGGCGCGGGCGATATTGCTGGCCGCATCGATCAATGCCGGGGTGCGGGCGCCCGAGCCTGCGATGATGAGCGGCTTTTTGGCATTGCCTAGCAGGTCGGCCCAGCGAGTGGCTTGCGCCTGCTGCTCTTGGCCGAGATCGGACAGGGCTGGCGCCGAGCTGTCGAGCAGATGGGCGATGGCAAAGCCGAGGCGGGCTTGATCCGTATGGGGGGCGTGCAGTTTTTCTGCCGCCACGTCGTCGAGGCGGGTGCTGTCCAGGCTGGTGATGAGCAGCGGATAGCGCTCATTCTGGCCCAGGGTCTGCACAGCGGCGACCTGCCACAAGTCCACCTTCATTTTGCGGGCGATGTCACGGGCCTTGCCCTTGACCGATTGGCGCAGCGCCAGGGCTATACGGGCGGCGCTCATGGTGACATCTTCACCGAGCACCAGAATGGCGTCGGCCTCTTCCATGTCCCGCAGGCTCGGCGTGCGAATACCGCCGTGCTGCAGTATGTACAGCATCTTTTGCAGACACGCCCACTCGCTTTGCTCAACGCCGCAATAGAAGTTGTCGGCCCCGACCAGTTCGCGCAGGGCGAAGTTGCTCTCCAGCGATGCACGGGGTGAACCGATGCCGATGACGGCGCTGGCGGTGCGCAGGGCATCGGCGGCGCGGTTGAGGGCGCCATCCACAGTGATGGCCAGCGGGTCGTTGCCATCGCCATCGCGCTGCTCTTTGTCTACCCGAAGCAGCGGTTGACGGGGACGGTCAGCCAGATTGACGTAGCCATAGCCAAAGCGGCCACGATCGCACAGGAAGTAGTGATTGATGCCGCCATGGAAGCGGTTTTCTATGCGGCGCAGCTCGCCATAACGCTCACCCGGGCTGATGTTGCAGCCCACCGAGCACTGCTGGCAGACGCTAGGGGCAAACTGCATGTCCCACTTGCGGTTGTAACGCTCTGAGTGGGTCTTGTCGGTGAACACGCCGGTGGGGCAGACCTCCACCAGGTTGCCGGAGAATTCGCTCTCCAGGGTGCCATCTTCGACCCGGCCGAAATAGACGTTGTCGTGGGCGCCATAGACTCCCAGATCCTCGCCACCGGCGTAATCCTTGTAGTAACGCACGCAGCGATAACAGGCGATGCAGCGGTTCATCTCGTGATTGATGAAGGGCCCCAGTTCCTGATTCTGGTGGGTACGCTTGGTAAAGCGGTAGCGACGGCTGTTGTGGCCTGTCATCACCGTCATGTCCTGCAGGTGGCAGGCTCCGCCCTCTTCACAGACAGGGCAGTCGTGGGGGTGGTTGGTCATCTGCCACTCCACCACACATTTGCGAAACTCTTTCGCCTCTTCGTCTTCGATGGAGATATAGGTGCCATCGGTAGAGGGGGTCATGCAGGACATGACCAGCCGGCCGCGCTTGTCGTCGGCATTCTGATACTGCTTGACCGCACACTGGCGGCAGGCACCCACGCTACCTAGCGCCGGATGCCAGCAAAAATAGGGGACGTCCAGACCCAGCGACAGACAGGCCTGCAGCAGGTTGTCTGCCCCGTCTACCTCGTACTCTTTACCGTCTACAAAAATGGTCGCCATACAACGTTCCTGAAACCTATGGTGAAATCGGCTATTGCCCGATGCGCCTTGGCGCTTACCAGCGTTCGCCCAGCAGATTGGGCTGGATCCCTTTGAGCAGCGAGTGATGGTCGCTTGGCCCCTTGATACCGGCCTCGAATTCGGATCTGAAATACTTGAGTGCGCTGGCAAGGGGCTCGACGGCGCCGGGCGCGTGGGCACAGAAGGTTTTGCCCGGCCCAAGGAAATTGCAAAGCTGCTCCAGGGTCGCGAGATCCCCTTGCTGTCCCTCGCCACGCTCCAGCGCCCGCAGCAGCTTGACGCTCCAAGGCAGGCCATCACGGCACGGGGTACACCAACCGCAGGATTCGCGAGCGAAGAACTCTTCCATGTTGCGCAAGAGCCCTACCATGCTGACGCTGTCATCGACTGCCATGGCCAGACCCGTCCCCATACGGGTGCCCACCTTGCCGATACCGGCGGTATACATCTGGGCATCCAGGTGCTCTGGCAGCAGGAAGCCGGTGCCAGCCCCGCCCGGTTGCCACGCCTTGAGACGGTAGCCTGGCTTCATGCCACCGGCGTAGTGCTCAAACAGCTCGCGGGCAGTGATGCCAAAGGGCAGCTCCCAGACGCCGGGGTTGTTCACCTTGCCGGAGAAACCCATCAGCTTGGTGCCGTGATCTTCGGAACCCGGCAGCGCCAGTCCCTGATACCAGGCCACGCCATTGCCTATGATGGCTGGCACGTTGCACAGGGTTTCGACGTTGTTGACGCAGGTGGGTTTGCCCCAGACGCCGGAAACGGCGGGGAAGGGGGGCTTGGCGCGCGGGTTGGCGCGCCGGCCTTCCAATGAGTTGATCAGCGCCGTCTCTTCGCCACAGATGTAACGACCTGCCCCTGTATGGACGAACAGCTCGAAATCAAAGCCGGAGCCCAGGATGTTCTTGCCGAGCAGGCCGGCGGCCTTGGCCTCGATCACCGCACGGCGCAGATGGATGGCGGCATCCACGTATTCACCGCGCAGGAAGATATAGCCGCGATAGGCCTTGAGCGCCTTGGCGGAGATGATCATGCCCTCGATCAGCAGGTGGGGCAGCTGCTCCATCAACAGGCGATCTTTCCAGGTATTGGGTTCCATCTCGTCGGCATTGCAGAGCAGGTAACGTATGTTCATGCTCTCGTCTTTGGGCATCAGCCCCCACTTCACCCCTGTGGGGAAGCCGGCGCCGCCACGACCCTTGAGACCGGCATCCTTGACGGTACCGACTATCTCATCCGGGCTCATCTGGCCCAGCGCCTTGCGGGCAGCGTCATAGCCTTGCTTGCTCTGGTATTCATCCAGCCAGACCGGCTGACCATCGTCACGCAGTCGCCAGGTGAGCGGATGAGTCTCGGGGGCCCGGGGCGTGCGGTTGGCGGTGCCGAGAGAGGCGAGGATCTTGTTGGTTGGAAGACTCATGGATAAGCCTCCAGCGTCTTGATCAGTGTGACGGCATCGAGCCCGCCATAGGTGTCGTCATCGATCATCAGGGCCGGGCCCTTGTCGCAGTTGCCGAGGCAGCAGACGGGCAGCAGGGTGAAGCGGCCATCGGCGCTGGTCTGGCCGGGGGCGAGATCCATCACTTCCTTGAGGCCGGCCAGCAGCCCTTCGTGGCCGTTGATGTAACAGACCATGCTGTCACAGACGCGGATGATGTGGCGGCCTACCGGCTGACGGAAGATCTGACTGTAGAAAGTGGCGACCCCTTCCACGTCGCTGGCGGGAATGCCGAGCTCGGTGGCGATGGCATAAATGGCACCGTCCGGTACCCAGCCACGGGCCTGCTGCACGATCTTGAGCGCTTCAATGCTGGCGGCGCGGGGATCTTCGTAGTGGTGTTTCTCATGTTCGATGGCGTCCCGTTCGGCCTGGCTCAGGACGAAGCCGTCTGTTGGTCCAGGGACGGGTCCATCCCCCTTGCCCCCGCACGCACTCTGCCCCTGCGGGGTCTGACTGTTTTGGCACTGACATTGCTGGCTCATGGCTTAACCTTTTGTGGCTTATTCTTTTTGTCTCGTCACGGTTGTTGGGTGCTGTGGTTTGATTACCCGAGGACTCAACGATCCACATCCGACATAACGAAATCGATACTGCCCAGATAGACGATGAGATCCGACACCATGCTGCCCTTGATCACGGAGGGGATCTGTTGCAGGTGAGCAAAGCTCGGGGTGCGGATCCGGGTCCGGTAGCTCATGGTGGAGCCATCGCTGGTCAGGTAATAACTGTTGATCCCCTTGGTGGCCTCTATCATCTGGAACGACTCGGCGGCCGGCATCACAGGGCCCCACGACACTTGCAGGAAGTGGGTGATCAGCGTCTCTATGTCTTGCAGGGTGCGATCTTTGGGGGGCGGTGTGGTGAGGGGGTGATCCGCCTTGAAGGGCCCTTCTGGCATGTTCTTCATGCACTGCTCTATGATCGACAGGCTCTGGCGGATCTCCTCGATGCGTACCGTGGCCCTGTCATAGGCATCGCCATTGCCGCCCACCGGCACTTCGAAGTCGAACTGGTCATAGCCCGAATAAGGGCGCCACTTGCGCACGTCAAAGTTGAGGCCCGTGGCCCGCAGACCCGCCCCCGTCGTGCCCCAGGCGAGCGCCTGCTCAGTGGTGTAGGCGGAGACGCCTATGGTGCGCCCGCGCAAAATGCTGTTGCGCATGGCGGCTTTTTCATAATCCATCAGACGCTTGGGCAGCCAGCTCAGCAGATTGTCCTGCACCAGTCGCTGCCATCCCTTGGGCAAGTCGTGGGCCACGCCACCGATACGGAACCAGGCCGGGTGCATACGGGCACCCGTGATGGCTTCGATGATGGTGTAGATCTTCTGCCGGTCGGTAAAGGTAAAGAAGACAGGGGTCATGGCCCCCACGTCCTGGATATAGGTGCCAAGGAACAGGAGGTGGCTCTGGATGCGAAACAGCTCCGCCATCATCACCCGGATCACGTCGACCCGGTTCGGCACCTTGATGCCGGCCAGTTTCTCCACTGCCAGCACGTAAGGCAGGTTGTTCATTACTCCGCCCAGATACTCGACCCTGTCTGTGTAGGGGATATAGCTGTGCCAGGACTGGCGCTCACCCATCTTTTCGGCACCGCGATGGTGATAACCGATGTCGGGCACGCAGTTGCGGATCTCTTCGCCATCGAGTTGCAACACCAGTCGGAAGGCTCCGTGGGCGGACGGGTGGTTGGGACCGAGGTTCAAGAACATATAGTCCTCGTTCTCGTTGCCACGGGCCATGCCCCACTCTTCCGGTTTGAACAGCAGGTTCTCCTGCTCCATGTCCTGCTTGGCGGCATCGAGCATGAAGGGATCGAACTCGGTGGCCCGTGCAGGATAGTCCTTGCGCAGCGGGTGACCCTGCCAGCTCTTGGGCATCATGATGCGGGTCAGATGGGGATGGCCGTCGAAGGTAATGCCCAGCAGATCCCACACTTCCCGCTCATACCAGTTGGCGTTGGGGAAGTGGCCTGTGAGGGTGGGAAGATGCAGGTCGCTCTCGGCAAGGGGCACTTTGAGCATCACATCGGCGTTACGGTCGATGGAGATGAAGTGATAGAAGACGGTGAAGTCGCTCTGGGGCAGGCCGTCACGATGGCTGCGCAGCCGTTCGTCGGTGGCACTCAGGTCATACAGCATCACGAACGGGGAGGGGAGCTTGCGCAAAAAGCCCACCACGTCCAGCAACAGTTCGCGGGCGAGCCAGATCACGGGTACGCCGGTACGGGTACTCTGCACGGTGAAACGCTCGGCACCAAAGTGGGAAAACAGTTCGCCGACCACCAGGGCATCCTGGTGATCGCTGGGTTGCCACTGGGCCATGGTGTCATTGCTGGGAAAATCGCGAGTCAGTTTCATGGTCAGATCTCATCCGGCGTGCGCAGGTTGGTCACCTTGATCCGCTCGCCCCGTTTGCGGTCCTTCTCGGCCGGCATGTTGGGACGGTAGATCCCCTGATCGCCGACAACCCAGGAGAGGGGGCGGCGTTCCTTGCCGATGGAGTCCTGCAGCAGCATCAGGGCTTGCAGGAAGGCCTCGGGACGGGGAGGGCAGCCCGGAATATAGACGTCGACCGGCAGGAACTTGTCTACCCCCTGTACCACTGAATAGATGTCATACATGCCGCCCGAGTTGGCGCAGGCGCCCATGGAAATGACCCACTTGGGCTCGAGCAACTGTTCATACAGTCGCTGGATGACAGGCGCCATCTTGATGAAGGGGGTACCGGCGATCACCATGAAATCCGCCTGACGGGGCGAGGCCCGGATCACTTCGGCACCGAAGCGGGCCACGTCATGGGGGGAAGTGAAGGCGGTACACATCTCCACATAGCAGCAGGAGATACCGAAGTTGTAGGGCCAGAGGGAGTTTTTGCGACCCCAGTTGACGGTGTCTTGCAACACCTCCTCGAGACGCCCCATCATGATGCCGCGCGTCGCGTCTTGTGCCAGCGGGTCATCGACGGTCTGGCGCTGTTCCTGTGGATAGCGCTCAACGGGCGCATCCGGGTCAATCCGGGTCAGGGTGTACTTCATGGTGCAACCTCAAAGAGAGAATCAGTAAGTCAGTCAGGCTTCTTGTCGGTCAGGGCGCGTTTTTTCGGTGCCCAGTCGAGGGCGCCGATACGCCACAAGTAGAGGAGTCCTACCAGCAGCAAGCCGATAAAGATTGCGGCTTCGATGAAGCCGACCCAGCCGCTTTCCCGAACGGAAACAGACCAGGCAAACAGGTAAAGTGCTTCCACGTCGAAGATGACGAAGAACATGGCAACCAGATAGAACTTGGCGGAGAAGCGCAGGCGGGCGTTACCCACCGAATCGACGCCAGACTCGAAGGGCTTGTTTTTGGCACGGCCGTGGGCGCGGCCACCCAGCAGGGCGGCGAGGCCGATCATCACCAGACAGAGGCAGATGGCTGCAATGACATAAATGGCAAAAGCCCAATGTTGAACAGCAATATCAGCAAACATAGAGATTTTCCCTAACCAAATTAATCACGTGACTTAACAATAATGTTACGCATTATGGCACTTTCATACTGATTTACATGTCATTTCAGGGGATTAATAATTAATCGATGGGGGTAAAATCGTTTTTTGCTACAAGGGTCAATTTTCCCATTTGAGAATGATTTTCAACGGCTGGAACAAGCCCGCAAAACAGTGTTTCGTAGAGATGGGCAAAGATGGCGGGTTTACACAGCGAGAGGGGAATGAAGGGAATTTTGTCGGGCAGAGGGGAGAGCAACCAACACTGCAGCATGCAATCTTGGTAAGAGTAGAGGAAGGAGAGTCGGCAGCAGAGGATAGGCCGGCCCAAAAGCAAAAAACCGACCATCAGGTCGGTTTTTTAAATTTGGCGGTGAGGGAGGGATGATTCGCCACTGCGTGGCTCACCCCTTCGGGGCGGCCGTTGGCCGTTCATCGCAGCAAGCTGCTCTGCTCGAACCCAGCGAGGGTGCTCACCCTCCCTCGTCGACATCAGCGTTGCCGTTTCCCCAAAAGCAAAAAACCGACCATCAGGTCGGTTTTTTAAATTTGGCGGTGAGGGAGGGATGATTCGCCACTGCGTGGCTCACCCCTTCGGGGCGGCCGTTGGCCGTTCATCGCAGCAAGCTGCTCTGCTCGAACCCAGCGAGGGTGCTCACCCTCCCTCGTCGACATCAGCGTTGCCGTTTCCCCAAAAGCAAAAAACCGACCATCAGGTCGGTTCTTTTAAATTTGGCGGTGAGGGAGGGATTCGAACCCTCGATACGTTGCCGTATACACACTTTCCAGGCGTGCTCCTTCAGCCACTCGGACACCTCACCAAATTTTTACTGCTTTGAAGTGGCTTTCGGAGCACGCTGTGCGTGCTTCCTTGCCGACTTCGTCGGTGGGCAGCCTCTTGGGCACCACACCAAATTTTTGACCAGAGTTTAACGTGTTCGGCCAACACTGCGTTCGCTGCACTGTTGCGCCGGAACGGGGCGTAATTTAGGGGAAAGGGCTGCCTGGGTCAACCACTTTTCCCCTTATTTTTCATAATCTTTATCGAGCGGCTATCCCTTGAACAAAATGCCGGTATTTTAAACCCGATCAGGGCTTGTCCAGGATGATCAGGCTGTCGGGCAGCTCGTTTTGATCCCGGGTAGCCGGGAAGGCGTCGGTCAGGATGGCGCTGGTGCGCTCCACGCATTCGAGGAATCCCTGCTCCACCTCCTTGTTGCGTACCCGGCGGGTGAAGTCATCGATGATCGCCTGCCATTGGTCATTGTCGATATGCTGGGCGATGCCGTCATCCACCAGTATCTCTACATAGTGCTCGGCCACAGAGACGAAGATCAGCACCCCCAGCCTGTCACGGGTGCGGTGCAGCCCCTGCTCGACAAACTGCAGGCGCGCCATCAGGGCGGCTCTGTGCCTGCGTACCTTCTTCGGGATCAGGTACATTTTGATGGGAGTCCAGTGGAACAGTATGCTCAGCAGCAACCAGACTGACCACTGTGCCAGCAGTATCTCGTACCAGCCGAGCCAGAAGCCGAGTTCGAACACCAGCAGGGGCGTGAGCATGGCAATCAGGGCTGCCCACAGGGTGGGAATGTAGCGATAGCCGTCGCTGGCCGGGGCCAGTACTGTGACCAGCTCGGCGTCTGTTTCCAGCTCCGCCTCGCGAACCTTGGCCTGCAGAGTGTGAAAGAACTGTTTAGAAATCATGGTCTGTCTCTTTATTCCTGTTACCAACCACCGGAGGCACCACCGCCACCAAAACTGCCGCCGCCACCGCTGAAGCCACCGCCGCCACCTCCTCTGCCGCCGAAGCTACCGGCGCCAAAACCACCGGCCAGAAAAGCCGCGCGGCGTCGACCACCGCGGTTATGCAGCACTATCATCACAATCACCATCAGAATGAACAGCCAGGGACCACCCAGCTTGTCCTCTTTCTTGGCGGTGTCCACTGGCTGATATTCACCCGCCAATGCCTGCATTATGCTCTGGCTGCCAGCCACTACGCCCGCAACCATGTCGCCACGTTTGAAGGCGGGCAGGATCCGGGTCTGGATGATGTTGGCGGCGATAGCATCGGGCAGGGCACCCTCCAGCCCATAGCCCACTTCGATACGCACTTTGCGCTCATCTTGAGCGATCAACAGCAGCACACCGTTGTTCTTTCCCTTCTGGCCTATGCCCCAATGACGACCGAGCTGATAACCGTACTCCTCTATGGTCTCGCCATCCAGGCTGTCGATGGAGACCACTACCAGCTGAATGCCGCTGCGTTTTTCAAACGCGGCCAGTTGCTGGGTCAGCTGGTGGGCCTGCTTGCGGGACATCAGGTTCGCCTCGTCCACGACCCGGCCGCTGAGGGCCGGAAAGTCGGGAGCGGCTTGCAGTACTGCGGTCCAGAGCAACAGACAGGGCAGCAACCAGCGGGCAAATTTGCTCATTGGAAGCTGACCTTGGGCGCCTCTTCAGCCCCGGGTTTGGCACTGAAACTCGGTTTGGCTTCGAGATCCGAATAGAGCAGCTTGGACCAGATGACGCCGGGGAAGGTGCGGATCTCGGTATTGAACTGGCGCACCGCCTCTATGTAGTCACGGCGTGCTACCGAGATGCGGTTCTCGGTGCCTTCCAGCTGCGCCTGCAGGGTGAGGAACTGCTGATCTGCCTTGAGATCCGGATAGCGCTCCACCACCACCATCAGGCGGGAGAGGGCACTGGATAGCTGGTTCTGGGCCGCTTCAAACTCCTTGAGCTGGGCCGGATCGCTCACCTGCACGCTGCCGACCCGGGCACGGGCATCGGTGACCGCTTTGAGGGTCTCCTGCTCATGGCTGGCGTAGCCCTTGACGGTGGCCACCAGATTGGGAATGAGATCGGCGCGGCGCTGGTACTGATTCTCGACTTGGCCCCAGCTTGCCTTGACCTGCTCATCCAGGGTCGGAATATTGTTCATGCCGCAGCCGGTCAATCCCAGCAGCAGGGTCAGTGTCAACAGGCTCTGCGTGGTGCTGCGCCAGAGTGAAGTGGCCATCTTGTTGTTCTCCATTGAAATTTCTAGCGGATATGGGCCCACCATACCAGCTTGGGGTCAGTTGCCACAACGGGCGGGCAGGATGGGCATCTTGTTGATACCTGAGACCTTGGGTAGTTGTGGCTTGTCCTTGAGCCAGGAGGCCAGCTCGGCGCCGCAGCCATCGCCGGGGGGAATGGGGGCTTGTGGCTCGCAATCTGGGCTGCCGACGGGGCAGCGCAACCGCACATGAAAGTGGCTGAAGTGGCCGACCCAGGGGCGCAGCTTGGCGACCCAGGGCTCATCGGCGGCCCGTTTGCACACCTCGCCCTTGATGACGGGGTTGATAAAGATGCGCGCCACCTCGGGCTTGCTGGCAGCCAGTCGCAACAGGTTCAGTTGCTCCGGGCCGAAGCGGCCCGGCAATACCCGATAGCTGGGCTCGTCGATCAGCGCCCACTCCTTGGGGGCATCCTGCTCCCACTTGCTGATGGGGCGGTTGGCCATGCGAAACCAGATGTCGGCATCCAGGCCAGTCTGGTGACTGCGATGGCCCGAGGTAAAGGGGCCGCCGCGGGCCATCGCCAGATCGGCGATATAGAGATCCGGCATGCCAGCCATGCGGGTCTGGTTGGCCAGCTCCTGCAGATAGTGGATGAGGTCGGGATGACCGTAGTAACGCAACCGCTTGGTGCGGATCACCTGATACCCGGGTCCCTCCAGTGGCAGGGCCATGCCGTTTTTGAGGCAACCGGCGGCATAACCGCCGATCGCCTCGGCCTGCAGTACAGAGGCCAGTAACAGGGACGTCAGCATCTATGGGCTCCTTGTTTTGCTTCGAGTCGGCTGAGCAGCACAAACAGACTCAAACATATCAATAAATAGGCGGCCGCCACCAGTAGCCAGATTTCATAAACCAGCCCGCTGGAGTTGGCCATCTCGGTGCCGACGAAGGTGAGCTCCTGTACCGAAATGAGGGAAACGATGGCGGTATCTTTCACCAGTGCGATGAGTTGGCCGGTGAGGGGAGGCAGCATCAGCAACATGGCCTGGGGCAGGATCACCCGGCGCAGCCGCACCCGGGGCGAGAGACCAAGACTCTGCGCCGCTTCCCACTGCCCTTTGGGCACGGCCGCGAGACCGGCACGGACTATCTCGGCGACGAAGGCGGCGCTGATCATGCCGACACAGAGGGTGCCAGAGATGAGGTTCTCCCATCTGGCGGGCGGGCCCAGCAGCGCCTCTTGCCAGGGGGAGAGTGACAGAGTGCCGAGCCAGCGGGAGAGGCCGCTCGCCGGCAGCAATTGATTGGCGATAAAGAAGTAGAAAATGAAGATAAACACCAGCGGCGGCAGATTGCGGATCAACTGGATGAACAGGGTCGCCGGTAACACCAGCCAGGGGCGGCGGCTGAATGCCGCCAGACCCAGCGCAGTGCCCAGCAACAGCGCCAGCACCATGCCGAGCAGGGCGATGCGCAAGGTGGTGAGCAAGCCGCTGAAAAAATAGGGCAGCTCACCCTGGGGGCCGCGCGTGAACAGCAGCTCGAAGGCGGCCTGCCAGTGCCATTGGTAGGCCACGCCAAGGTGCAATCTGCTGGCAAGCCACATGCCTGCCAGCAGCAGTATCAGCATGAGTATCCCATCGAGCCAGCCGACGGCTCGGGTAGCGCGTTTGATGGCAATCAGCATCAGGGATTGGCGACCTGGGCTTCCCATGCCAGCGACTTGAACCAGTAGTCATGACGGGCCTTGAGCCAGCCGTCGGCCTGACGGGCGGCGATCCACTCGTTGAACTGCTCGGCCAGGGCGTCATCCCCCTTGCGCAGGGCAAAGCCTTCGCTGCCTTGCGACAGCGGTTCGGCAAACGGCATAAAAAGAGCTTCGGGGTGGCGCAGTGTCTCTTGTTCCGGTTTCGGGGAAGAGGAGAGGGCGCCGTGGGCGCGGCCGTTCAGTACTTCCTGAAACACTTGGGATTCATCATCGAACTGGCGAAGGGTCGCCTTGGGGAAGTTCTCCTTGGCGACCTGCACCGGTGAGGCGCCACGGCGCACCGCCAGGATCACGCCGCGCTGGTTGAAGTCGGACAGCGTCTTTTTGTCCTGGGCCTGCGCCTTTGAGGCGGCCAGCTGGATGCCTGAGTGGGAGTAGGCCTGAGTGAAGCGCACGCTCTTCTCCCGTTCGGGTGTGATGGTGAGGCCGCCTATGATGACGTCATATTTTTTTGCCAGCAGGGAAGGAATGATGCCATCCCAGGCGGTGGGGACGAATTCGACCTGCCAGCCGTTGTCGGTGGCCAGGCGGCGGGCAACATCGATTTCGAAGCCGATGAGGGCGCCTTGTTTGTCGCGCATCGCCCAGGGGGCGAAGGTGGACATGCCAACCCGCAGGGTGCCGCTTTGTTCTATCTGCGCCAGGGTGGCAGATGCCTCGCCTTCTGCCTGGGCAGGGGTAAAGAGAGCGGTAAAGAGCAGGGCTGCGCCCGAGAGGGCGGTTTTGAACGAGAGTGACATAGTTAGCGTCCTTGTTGTTCCGGATCAAGATGACGGGCGAGCGCCCGCGAACAGGCTGACAGTGTCAGCGTCAACAGCAAATAGAGGGCGGCCACGGTGAACCACACCTCAAAGGTGAGGAAGGTATCGGCCACCAGAGTACGCCCTTCGTTGGTGAGATCGAAGATGGCGATGACACTCACCAGCGCCGAGTGCTTGATGAGGGATACCAGCTCGTTGGTGAGCGGAGGCAGCACGATACGTACCAGTTGCGGCAGTATCACTTTGCGCAGTGTGATGGCCCGTGACAAACCAAGGGAGCGCGCAGCCTCCCACTGTCCGCTGGGGATGGCCTGTATTCCTGCTCGCAACACTTCGGCGGTGAAGGCCCCCTGATAGAGGGATAGACTCAGCACGGCGCAGGCGAGCGGGGCCAGTCCCAACATGGGGCCCAGCAGAAAATAGAGGATATAGAGTTGCACCAGCTGGGGCGTGGTGCGTACCAGCGCCAGATAGGTGACGGCAAGCCAGGGGCCCAGGCGAGAGGGAAGCAGACGCAGGCTGACGACGGAGCACCCGACGACCAGGGTGCCCACCAGACTGAGCAAGGCGACTTGCAGGGTGACCAGCAAGCCGCTGAGCAGTGGACCAGGGTAGAAGTCGCCATCTTCCCACTCCCCGAGAAAGGGGCCGACCCGCTGCCACTGCCACTCATAACCCATCTGATGGGCGCCACTGTAGAGCACCCAGCCCAGCAGCAGGATCAGCAACAGGATTGCCAGCAGCCAGCTGGCGAGGCGGGTGGGTCGGGTATCAGCCATGGTAGCTGAGCACCTGCTCGAGAAAGGCACGGGTTCTCGGGTGGGCAGGCTTGCTGAACAGCTGAGCCGGCGGGGCGGATTCGATGATCTTGCCCTCATCCATGAAGAGCACCCGGTCCGCCACCTGGCGGGCAAAACCCATCTCGTGGGTGACGCAGATAAGCGTCATTCCCTCGTCTGCCAGCTCGCGGATCACATCCAATACCTCGCGGATCATCTCGGGATCGAGGGCCGAGGTAGGCTCATCAAACAGCATCAGTTCCGGCTGCATGCAGAGGGAGCGGGCGATGGCCACGCGCTGCTGCTGGCCGCCGGAGAGCTGGTGGGGGTACTTGTCGGCCTGGGCCTGAATGCGTACACGTTCCAGCAGGCCGAGGGCACGGTTTTTGGCTGCTTGCGTGCTCAGTCCCAGCGTATGCACGGGGGCCACCATCAGGTTTTCCAGCACCGTCATATGGGGGAACAGGTTGAACTGCTGAAACACCATGCCGACTCGCCCTTGCAGGCGACGCAGGTAGGCGGGGGTAACGGGCTCGCCAAACAGGAACAGCTGACCACTGTCTATTCCCTCCAGGCCATTGATAGTGCGGATCAGCGTGGATTTTCCAGAGCCTGACGGGCCGCAGATAACCCACTTCTCCCCCCGCGCTATGGTGAGGTCAATCTGATGCAGGGCCTGGAAGTCACCGTAGAATTTGTTGACGCCACAAAAGCGCACACAGGGCTGCGAGCTGGTCAAGAAACAAGTCCCATTGAGTATCCTTGATGCCATGGTATTGATTTTATAGGGGGATGACAAAGAAAACCCCCTTGTCAGCCCCGTGAGGTCTATTCACAATGGCGCCATTTCACGGTCACAGGAACCTTTCATGCGAATTACATCCTTGCTGGCAACCCCCGGGGTTCGCTTGCTGATGCCGCCGGCAATGCCCTATCGCTGCGTCATTTTTCTGTTGTTGCTGACGAGTTGGGGCGTGGTGGCTGCCTCCTTGTTGTACGGACGGGGTGCCATGGGGTTGCTCCACTGGGTTGGGGTGATCTTTGGGGGCATCACAGCGCTCCTGGTCTCCCTGCCACGCAGTTGGCAACGCTGGCGGCTGGCCGAACTGGGTTGGGATGACGAGCACCTCTATCTGCTCAACGGCAGCGATGATCAGGCCCTGGCCTTGCCTAAAACGGCGCTGGTGGCCATAGAGCGGGAATACAAGGTGGGTCATGACGGCCAGTGGCTGGCGTTCAGTCTGGACCTTAGGCTAGATGGTGCGCAGCTTGCCGCGGCGACTGCCCTGATGAGGCTTGGCCGCGAAGGGACCCATGAGGTTGCCCCAGGCATCTACCGCTTTGGCTTTAAACGAGCCTGGCATAGTCGCCGGGCGATCAAGGGTGTGCTGAACGAGCTGCTCCCGGTTTGAGCTGACTATTTTCTCGACAATCCAGCTCAAAGCTCAGATACTGCCAGTGACTCGAATTGATCTTGCCTGTTCTGTTCACCCAAGAGATCAATGACTTGAGTGAGCAGAACGGGGAGTGCCCGGGCATGATGCCCTGGCAGGTCCGGCATGGGGGTTGTGCCCTTACCTTTGTGTTGGTGATGGGATAGAGAAGGCACCTTGAATCGAGAGTGGATGGCATGAAGATTTACGTAGGTAATCTGTCGTACCGGATGACGGCCGACGAACTGACAACCGTGTTCAGCCAATTTGGACAGGTAGACAAGGTCGATATCATCATCGACCGAGATACCGGTCAGTCCAAGGGGTTTGGCTTTATTGAAATGCCTGTCAATGGCGATGCCGAAAAGGCCATCGCCGGTTTGCATGGCACCGAGATCGGTGGCCGTACCATCACAGTCAACCAAGCCAAACCGAAGACAGATGCACCACGTGGTCGCCCCCAGCGTCATCGTTGAGTTGCCTCGTTAATGCAAAACGGCATGGGTTTTCCCATGCCGTTTTTGTTTGTGCGCGATTGGGCCATCAAGCAGGGGTCAGGGTACGTCGTAACCAAGCGCCGCCTTGCGAATGCGGAACCACTGCTGACGAGTGAGCGCTATGGACTCGGCTGCCACGGCAGCGGCAATCCGCTCCCGCTTGCCTGAGCCAATCAGCGGCAGCGGCTGGCTCGGCAGCATCATTACCCAGGCGTACACCAGTTGCTCTATGTTCTGGGCACCCACTTCATGACGGATCTGCTCGAGCTCGGCGCGCAGCGGAGCATACTCCTGGCCATCGAACAGGCGTCCGCCACCCAGGCAGGACCAGGCCATGGGCTTGATGCGCAGTTGCTGACAGAGATCCAGGGTGCCATCCAGCGTCGTGCTCTGATTCAGGGGCGATATCTCCAGCTGATTGGTGACCAGCGGGAAGGGCAGGCGGGACTGCAGCAGCTCGAACTGGCGGGCACTGAAGTTGGACACCCCCAGATGCTTCACCTTGCCCGCCTGCTTGAGGCTGATAAAAGCATCGGCCACCTCATCGGCATCCATCAGGGGGTCCGGACGGTGGATCAGCAACAAATCCAGGTGATCGGTCGCGAGTTTGCGCAGGGAGTCCTCGGCACTGGCGATGATGTGCGCCTTGCCGGTGTTGTAGTGGTTGAGGGCATGCTCAGGCTTGGCGGTGAGGGCGATGCCACACTTGCTGACGATTTCCATCCGGTCACGCAGGGAGGGTTCCAGGCGCAGGGCATGGCCAAATGCCTCTTCGCACTGGTAGCCACCATAGATATCGGCGTGATCTATGGTGGTCACCCCCAGATCCAGGTGGTACTTCATCAGATCGAGCAGGGCGGCCGGGGAGAGCTGCCACTCCATCAGACGCCAGTAGCCCATGATAAGGCGAGAGAAGGTCGGGCCCTGGGCGTGCAGGGCGAGGCGAGATACAGACATGGGTGACTCCTTGGGGAATAAATGCTGCCAGCATCTTGGTCTCTTCTGCCTGGCAAGGCAATAATGTGGTTTTTGTTCATTCGAACTTTAGTTCTGACAGGATGCATGATGGACGGATTTGCCGCGCGGTTGCAGAGTCTGATCGGGGAGGGCAGTGTCAGCGCCTTCGCCCGCAAGGTGGGGTTGAGTGAAGCCCTGATCCGCAAGTACCTGAAGGGAGCCGAACCCGGCCTTGGCAAGGCAAACCAGATTGCCATGGGGGCCAACTGTTCGCTGGAGTGGCTCGCCACCGGCTGCGGCTACCTTTATCGACAGGCGGAAGTGGTGGATCGGGAGGCGTTGGCCGCCGCCGGCACCCTGCTGCAGGAGCTGGTTCCCGAGCAATCCCTGCCTGATGAAAAACAGCTGGTCACCCTGCTCGCGTATTACCAGTTCTTGCGCAGCCACAAGAAGGCAGATGGTTTTCTGGATCTGGCGCTGGCACGGGAGTTTGGCAAACATCTGGGTGAGGCATAAAGCCGTATGGGAGGGGGCCGCCTCCCCTTGGCGGCAAGCGGTCATTATTCTGATAACCTCTAAACAGGCAGTCAATCCAGGGAGAGGGTGATGGGCTATCTGATCTTGGGCTGTGGTGGATTGGGCACGGCGCTGGCCAGGGAGTTGTCAGCCCGTGGCGAGGAGCTGGTACTGGCGGGCAGGCAACTGCCAAAAGGGCTGGATCCGGCCTGCTACTTTCCGTTGCAGGAGGTGGATCCGCTCTCTTTCGATGCGCTGTTCACCCTCTATGACACAGTCGCGCTGCCGAGCGTGGTGATCAACACCATAGGCCTGTTGCACGATATCAACTTCATGCCGGAGAAGCGGGTAGAGGAGGTCAATCCCAAGTGGCTGTGTGACAGCCTGCTGGCCAATGCCTGGCCCACCCTGGCCGTGGCTGCCCGGCTTGGCCGCCTGATGGCGGAGGATAGTCGAGTCTGGCTCTGTGCCATTTCTGATCTGGCGGGAGCCATAGGCGCAAATGAACAAGGGGAACGTTACAGCTACCGCATGAGCAAGGCGGCCCTCAACATGGGGGTCAGGACCCTTGCCCATGAGTGGGCGCGCAGTTTCCCGCAAGCTGGCGTTATTGCCGTGGCTCCCGGGCTGATGGATTCCCCGATGAACACTCCCTTCTTGAGGGAGCTGCCAGCAGAACAGTGGCAGAACCCAGCCGAGGTCGCCGTCAAACTGCTTAATCTACTCAATGGATTATCTTTGAACCAATCGGGACAACTCTTGGATCTGAATGGGGTGCCCTTGCCTTGGTAAACCGTTTTGTCACTCTGGCTGAGTAAACTCGGATAGTCTCCTGCCACTGGGGCTGGCGGTTAATTCAGATCCCCGTCGAGTGCTTCAGATAACCATCCCAAGTAGAAGAGCATCTGCTGGAAACAAGATAACCAGGATTTCACGTTATTTTTTGACAGATTGTGCAGCTAGCCAATACCACCCGGGTTCAGGGTATGGTTAATAGATGAAAAGCGGGTCTGTCTGTAAAAGACTAAACCGGCTGTCCTGTTCCCTTCATGCGTTTAAATGCCAGACGAATCTGCTTTTCGGTTTCAATAATGGTAAACAGCGCGACACCAATGGCAATGACCAAGACGCCATCCCAGAAGGGGATTGACTCTGTGGCGAATATGGCCTGCATCACAGGCAAATAGGTGATGGCGAATTGTGCAATGACAATGATGATAACTGTTGTCCATACTGTCTTGGTTCCTCTCACCGCTTGCCATGTCAGCGACGTGCCATAGATATTGCGGATGAAGAACATATGGAAGATTTCCATCACTACCAGTGTATTCACCGCCAGTGTGCGGGCGAGCTCGACAGAATAGCCGCTATCCATGGCGTATGAATAGATCCCATACACGCCGCAGAGAAAAAGTAGAGAAACCAATACGATGTGCCATACCAGCTCGCCACTTAAGATAGGCTCATGGCGAGGGCGTGGTGGGCGACGCATGGTATTTTCTTCGGTCGGCTCAAACGCCAGCGCAATGCCGAGGGTGACCGCCGTGATAAGATTGATCCACAAAATCTGAATCGGCGTGATGGGCAGTGTGACACCAAGCAACAGCGCTATGATGATGGTCATGGCTTCGCCTGCGTTGGTGGGCAGTGTCCAGCTGATCACTTTCTTTATATTGTCATACACGGTTCGCCCTTCGCGCACTGCGGCGACAATGGAGGCGAAGTTATCATCCGCCAGTACCAATTCGGCGGCCTCCTTGGCGGCTTCCGAGCCCTTTTTTCCCATTGCAATACCGGCGTCGGCGCGCTTCAGGGCAGGGGCATCGTTCACCCCGTCTCCCGTCATCGCGACCGTCATGCCGTGGGATTGCAAAGCCATTACCAGCCGCAATTTATGCTCAGGGCTGGTACGGGCGAAAATATCGCAGTGCAAAACGGCTTGTTGTAGTGATGCATCATCCATGCTGTCAAGGTCTGCGCCAGTGAGTACCTTGTCAGCGTTTTGCAGGCCAATCTGCTTGCCAATGGCTGCCGCTGTCTTGGCGTGATCGCCGGTGATCATCTTCACCCGAATGCCTGCACAGTGACATTCTGCCACGGCCGTTACTGCCTCAGTGCGTGGCGGGTCAATCATACCTACCATGCCCAGCAATGTGAGCGTGCCTTCAACCTCGCTGTGTTCCAATACAGTGTGTTCGGGTTTGACCGATTTCACGGCGAAGGCCAGCACACGCTGTCCGCGTGCGGCAATGCCTTCTGCTCTGTCGTTCCAGTAGGCCGTATTGAGCGCTTCTGTCTTGTTGTTGGGACTGCGCTGATCCGCACACATGGCAAGGATCCGCTCTGGCGCACCTTTGACGAATATAAACCCATGGCGTTCGTGATCATGGTTCAGGGTTGCCATGAAGCGGTGTTTGGCATCGAAGGGAATAGCATCAGTACGTGTCCAGGCTGCCTGCTCCTTGCGAATATCCATCTCCATTTTTCCAGAGAAGGCAAGCAGCGCCCCTTCCATTGGGTCGCCTTCTACTGTCCACACCTGCTCATGCTCGCGTAAGGCGGCATCGTTGCAAAGTGCGGCTGCGCGGGCCAGTTCTTCCAATACGGCATGTTCAGACGGTGCAATCCGAGCCTCCTCGCGTGTCAAGGCGCCTTCAGGCGCATAACCTTCGCCCTCCAGCGTGAACATATGCTGATGGGTTAGCACTGAGGCTACCATCATTTCGTTGCGGGTCAGGGTGCCAGTTTTATCAGTGCAGATGACGGACACAGAGCCGAGGGTTTCAATCGCTGGCAGGTGGCGCACAATGGCATTGCGCTTCGCCATGGCTTGTACGCCCACGGCAAGAGTGATGGTGAGCACTGCGGGCAAGCCTTCGGGGATGGCTGCAACTGACAACCCCACCACCGCCATGAACATGCTGGTAAAGTCTTGATGTCCGACAAAGTAACCATATCCGAGCAACAACGACGCGATCAGCAGGATCAGTATGGTGAGCCATTTGGCAAATACACCCATCTGTTGCACCAGAGGGGTTGTGAGCACGTCTACACCTGAAAGCAGGCCACTGATGCGTCCTATCTCGGTACTAGCTCCCGTCGCGACGACGACACCTTTACCTTGTCCGCTGGCCACCATGGTGCCGGAGAACACCATGCAGCATCGGTCACCGAGCGGTGTGTTCTCCACCACTGGTTCACAGTGTTTTTCTACCGGCACAGATTCACCGGTCAGAATCGCCTCCTGCACCGACAATCCGAGCGCTGTGAGTAGCCGCAGATCGGCAGGCACCTTGTCGCCAGCCTCCAGCAATACAATATCGCCAGGAACAAGTTGATCGCCTGCAATACTGAGGCGCTGCCCATCGCGAATGACATTCGCATTGGGTGCCAGCATATGGCGGATGGCATCCATCGCTTTTTCTGACTTGCCCTCCTGAATGAAGCCGATCAGAGCATTGGCGATGACGACGGCCAGAATCACACCCGTATCAACCCAGTGCTCCAGCGCGGCAGTCACCACAGTGCAAGCAAGCAGGACATAAATGAGAATATTGTGGAAATGCAGCAAGAAGCGTATGAAGTCGCTACGCTTGGCCGTCTGCGGCAAGCGATTTCCGCCGTATTTGGCCAGTCGATCACTGACTTCGTTCTGGCTCAGACCTGAGCAGGAAGATGCTTGTCGCTTGAGAGCACAATCTGATGTGATGCTATGCCAAAGGACGGGATCTTGTTCTGGTTGCACAGGCTGCATTTCCAACCCCCGTTATTAATAAGCCATCACAGGAGACACGAATCCGTTTGGTTTCAGTGCCAGCAAGGAACACTCAAGTTTTTGTACGACATTTTCGGCGGTATTCCCAATAAAGAACCCGGAAATGCCGGTTCTGGCGACTGTCCCCATCACCAAAATGTCGATTTGGTGGTCTGCCACATATTGTGGAATGACGTGTTCAGCTTGTCCTCGAATGTGGTGGATCTGTAGATTTCCTTGAATGCCTGACTCTTTTAATAAGTGCACCTGGGCTACTTTATGTTCATTTTGCGCTGCATCGATACTTTTGGTTAATTCATCATCGGATACTTTTATCCATACATTTTGACGCAGATAATCCTCGAACTCATAATCCCAGCAAGAAAGTACATTCAGTTCTCCGCTGCATGTATCAGCAAGGGACCGCGAAAGGGTCAACAGGTTAAGTGAAAGGTCACGTCCCTCAGGGGCCGTACTCTTTGGGTCAATCGCCACGGCAACGCGCATCGTATTGCGGTGCCTATGAATGGGGCGGGTAAGCCAGATGGGGCATGGACATTTACGCAGCAACTCCATGTCGATTGCTTTGAAGCCTTTGCCACCTTCTTTGGGGTCTGTGGCTTTCACTACCAAATCATGAGAGTGCTTCAATACATGCCGAATAATCCGAATAGAGGGGGTATCTCCGCTTTCAACCTCGATCTGCACCGGCACATCCCCTTCGCTGACCTTCAGGATGTCACGGGTCGTCTGGATGACCTGGGCTAGCTGCTCTTTGAGCGAGGCTTCATATTTTTCTCTATAATCCTTCATTTGCTTGGGAAAATAAGGGCATACCACCAGTGCTTTCAGCACTGCATGATTGTTACGAGCAAGGCTTATTGCTTGTGTCAGGGCTTCTGTCTCATCCACCAAGCCTTGACTGACAAACAGTATGTTATGAAATTTTTGCATCTGTTAGTTTCCTTTCTTGATGCAAGTGCATGACATGCGCTTACGTGGGTTGGAATGGGGACATATATCTATTGCCCCCGTTTCTCCGAAACCTTGAAATGAGACGCCTCATGATCTACGGCCCTGTTGTCGTTATATTAAATCATATTGTTTAGTATCAATAGTTTGGCAGCCAACTGTTCTGATGGTATTTGTAAAAGTATGAACAGGGAGTGAATCAATCAATCCGATCATGTAGAAAACCTCTATAAAAGGATGCTTTGATCTTTTGTTTTAATGTATGGGAAATGCATCTTATGATGAGGGTAAATATGCATTCCCTTATAATTTGATGGTGCTTTGTGATCTATTTCTCATATTTCTTTGTTATTACAGGTGTAATAAATGTCTTTGTTGTCATCACGATGGCGTATTTTCAGCGTCGCTTCCAAGTATTGGTGCTCACTTTTCACCATATGCATTTAACCGGATGGCATACCGGTTTTTCCGCCGTTTGGCAGACACCATGTGCTTCACATTCTGATGATGGCAGCCTTGCCAAGGAGACGTGTCATGGTTAACGTCATCCTCCTGCACCAGGAGGGATGTCATGCGCTATATCGATTTACGAAGTGATACTGTCACCCAACCCACGGATGCCATGCGTCAGAGCATGCTCCATGCCGAGGTTGGGGACGATGTCTATGGGGAGGATCCGGGCGTCAATGGGCTGGAAGCCTATGGCGCCGACCTGCTTGGCAAAGAAGCCGCGCTGTTCGTGCCATCCGGCACCATGTCCAACTTGCTGGCGGTGATGAGCCATTGCCAGCGTGGGGAAGGTGCCGTGCTGGGCTCGGCAGCCCACATCTATCGCTACGAGGCTCAGGGGGCTGCCGTGCTGGGGTCTGTGGCCCTGCAACCCGTGCCCATGCAGGCCGATGGCTCACTGGCGCTGGCCGACGTGCGCGCAGCCATTGCCCCTGACGATGCTCATTTTGCCCAGACTCGCCTCGTTTGCCTCGAAAACACCCATAACGGCAAGGTGTTGCCGCTAAGCTATTTGCACGAGATGCGTGAGTTTGTCGACGAGCACGGTTTGCTGCTGCATCTGGACGGCGCTCGCCTGTTCAACGCAGTCGTGGCGAGTGGCTACTCGGTGCGTGAGCTGGCCGCGCCGTTTGACAGTATTTCCATCTGTCTTTCCAAAGGGCTGGGAGCGCCGGTGGGATCGCTGCTGGTGGGTTCTCATGCCTTCATCGCTCGTGCCAGACGGCTGCGCAAGATGGTGGGTGGCGGCATGCGTCAGGCGGGGATCCTGGCCCAGGCCGGTCTGTTTGCCCTGCAGCAGCATGTGTTGCGCCTTGGTGACGATCACCGCCGCGCCAGACGGTTGGCCGAAGGGCTGGCGGCGCTGCCGGGCGTCAGGCTGGATCTGGGTCAGGTGCAGACCAACATGGTGTTCTTGCAACTGACGAGTGGCGAGAGTGCGCCTTTGCTGGCCTTCATGAAGGAGCGGGGGATCCTCTTCTCCGGTTATGGCGAGCTGCGGCTGGTGACCCATCTGCAGATCAATGATGACGACATCGAAGAGGTGATCGACGCTTTTACCGAGTATCTCGGCGCGTGACAATGCCATGAAATGAAACAGGGCGCTTCGGCGCCCTGTTTCGTTACTGCATGGTCTTGTTCGTCATATCTGCCGTTGCCCTGTCATCAGCATGGCTTCATCGGTGGCATCGTAGATCATCACGGCAATGTGGGTCACCTGGCCGCCAAAATCAGCCAGCGGCACCAGGGTCAGGTTCTGGAACATATGGGGTGCGGAGCCTGTGATGGGGCGATAGTTGGAGAAACGCAGCAGGTAGGGTCTCTGTTCCCAGGTGCTGAAGGCGCGGTTGTTGAGCTGGAACACCATGTTGGCCTTGCGCTCGAACCAGGCCCTGTCAACGTCGGGGAAAAGCTCGAACAGGACACCATCGCGCACCTCGCCCGCCATCCGGCCGCTGTGGCTCTCCATGAAGCCATTCCACACTTGCACCTTGTACTCCTTGTCGAGTACCACCAGCCCCACGTCCAGGTTCTGGACTATGTTCATCAGCCAATGAAATTCACGAATTTCCATGGTCACTCCCTAGAGCATGTGCATGATTTTGTTGTTCATGGTGGCGATGGAATCTTCGGTAAACAGCAGCAGCAGGTCACACTGCACTGCGTAATCCTGGACCCGGTAGTTGATCTCGATGGCCAGGGTACGACGCCAGAGACTCTTGTTGGTGTTGATGAGGTCCTTGATGGGTCTGTGCTGGCCGAGCACCACAGGGTGGCCCTGGCTGAAGGGGGTGTCGAGCTGGCTGGCATAACCGCGCAGGAAGGCACCGATCAGCACGTTGGCGGTGTCCATCAAGAGCTCCAGCTCGGCATTGCGATCCAGCGCACCTTGGTGGTTCATCAGCCGGGCAAGGTCTTTGAAGCTGGAGTCGTGGAACAGGATCAGCGCTTCGCCGGCAATACCGGCACCGATGAAGCCCTGGCAGACGGCGGAAAGAGTATCCGAATCGGCGGCGGCCGAGAGGGCCATGTGCAGCTCGGAGACCTCCAGCACGTTGACGTTGGGAATGGGCAGTACCACGAAGGCATTGAGCAGGCGGGCCAGCAAATCGGCGGCCTGGCCCATGGATACGTTGGCGAGCTCCTGATACACGTCGCGGATCTCGGGGCTGATCTTGATGCCAACGTCGGCATCGGGCTCAGCTGTTGCTATACCGGCGAGGAGGGGGGCGGGGGTCGAGGCCACGCCGTTTGGCTGCCACAAACCGTGTTGCCTGAGCAGGGCGGTCAGGGTTTCGGGGGCGGCGGGTTTCTTGATGAAGTCGAGCGCACCGAGGCTCATGACCCTTTGATGCGCTTCAGGCTGGATGTCGCCAGAGACGACGAAAACCTTGTTGCGCAGTCCCTCCTGTTGCAGGGTCTCCAGCACACCGTAGCCGTCCATTTCCGGCATGGTCAGATCCAGAAAGATCAGGTCGCCATGCCCCATCAACACCTGCTCTATCCCTTCGAGTCCGTTTGCGGCGTAATGCAGCGTCACATCCCAGTCAGCGGGAAGGGCACGGGCCAGCTGTTTACGAGCGAATCCTGAGTCATCACATATCAATACATTCATAGTGTTAGGCTGGCCTGGTCAACGAGGATTGCTATAAGTGTGGCCCGCTCACGGTCAGATGCAATGGGACAGACTGGTTGCCGGTGAAAATTGGTTGTCCCATTGGCGGTTCCGGTAGTGCGCCGAGTATTTTTCAACGAATTCAGCGAACATCTTAACACGCAGTGGGGCAAACTGAGGCTGGCAGCGCACCATGTAGAAGGGGCGATGGCCGGTTTTCCAGTCCGGCAGCACAGCCACCAGCTGCTCATCTTGCAAGAATGTATGCACATAATGGAGCGGGGCATTGACGATACCCAGATGCCGTCTGGCTGCCCTGACGGCCGCCTGTGTCTGGTTGACGGTCAGCTTGGCGGCGCGCTTTATCTGTATTGTCTGGTCATCCTGTCCGATCAATTGCCAGTGCTGGTGAGGCCAGCAGTAGATCAGTGAATGCTCTTCAAGCTGGGCTGGGTGGGCTGGCGTGCCCATTTTCTCCAGATACAGCCGGGAGGCGAACAGGCCATATTCGATGTGACCAAGGCAGAGGGCATTGGTCATGGATTGCGGCAGCTCACCGTTGAAGAACACCAGATCCCTATCGTTATCAAACAGGTGCTGATGGTCATTGGTCTGGGTGATGTCGAACTGTACTTCAGGATAGTGCAGACCGAAATCTGCCAGCATGTCGACCAGGAGGGTATTGGAGAGGGCGATCGGCGCCGCGAGACGGATCACGCCGTTGATATCGGCTTCCCGCCCCTGGATCTCCCCCGTGGCCTGTTCAATCTCGGCCAGCGGGGTGCACAGGCGCTCGTAATATCTGAGCCCTTCATCGGTGAGGCGGAGCTTGCGGGTGGATCTGTGCAGCAAAGAGCAGCCGAGTTGCTCTTCGAGCTGAGAAATACGTCGGCTGATGGTGCCGGTCGGCATGCCCAGTGCGGCAGCTGCGTGGGAGAAGCCTCCCTCTTGCACCACCTTGACGAACAGATAGAACTCTTCGATGTACTTCATAAGCGGTGTTCTGGATGTAACAGGGGGGAGACCTTAAAAAGAGCCGCCCGCCTTGGCAAGCTGAATCCGGCGTTTAATTGATCTGGATTAGATTCGACTCCCGCTGGTATTGGTGCAAAAGGCGGATAAATTCGGCTGGATCCCGGTCCAGGCTATTGTCCGGCACCAGCAGATCGTAACCAAGCAGCCCACGCAGCCGGGTCATGCGATTGGCCAGCATGGCGATAACCCCCTCATAACGCTGGCCTGACGAAGAGCGAAAACGGCTCTCCTCCAGCAAGCCTTCCCCCTGCAGTGCACCACCACAGGTACCGCTCGGACAATCCTGTTGTTCATTGCGCAGGGCCTGCAACAGCACGGATCTTTGCTCGGTCAGCAGGCGAACGGCCAATCTGGGTGTGATCAATGTCAAAAAATCATCGTAATCTTTTATCTTCAATCCAATGTAGGGCAGGGGGACCAGATCCCAGCCGAGATGGATGCGCGGTTGGTCAATTCGCTGAATATTTCTCCATTTCAGGATCCAACCGCCGTATTTGTGGTGATATTGCAAACAATCGTGGCAGAGGGAGAGGCTGATATGGGGTTCGACCAGCTTCAACGAGCCGATAAAGATCATCATCAGACCCGCCAACAGGCCGGAGATGAAGGGGATTAGTGGTTGTTCACGGAAGAAAAAAAGTATAAAAATCATAGTAATGGTTACTATGATGCCCAACAATACCAAGGTGAGTCCGTTTTTCCTGACCATGGGTTTCACATGTAGCGTTTTCATATGAAGTCAGCCCTTGTGCGCAAGCTTATTTTCAGATTATGGGCTGGATCCTATTTTGTACCAGCATGGGGTGCTCCGAAAGGGTACCTTGTAGCAGGCTTTCTCAGTGATCACACATCATGAATCACCACATTAGATGAATACGCTAGACGAACGGTTATTGAGCGGGATGGATGTCCTGCATACCCCTATCTGGGTTTATGACATCCGGCATCATCATATTTACTGGGCCAACCGTACCGCATTGGGAGTATGGGAAGCCAGCTCGCTTGCCGAACTGCAAGCGCGGGACTTCTCTGCCGACATGGCTGCCGCCATCGATCTGCTGCTGCAACGCTACCTCGGTGATTTCCAGCAGGGGCGCAGTTACAGCGAGTGGTGGACGCTCTCCCCCAGGGGGATCAAAAAACAGATCTACCTGCGGTTGTCTGGCATTCAGCTGGCCGGCCGCCTGATGATGATGACAGAGGCGGTGATCGACGCCGATACCCTCTATCAGGAGTCCTCCCTCGCCACCGGCGATACCCTTGCCTGCCTCTTTGACAATCAGGGCCAGCTTGAGAGCGGCAACCACCACTTCGACACCTGCTTCGGCGATCAGGTCAGTCAGCTCTCCCAGGTGTTTTCCGGCAACAATGAAGCTTTCTACCAGAAGCTCTCACGCCTCGACGAGGTGGTGGCAGAAGGGGAGTGCCGTACCCGGAAGGGGATGCGCTGGTTCCAGTATCAGTTTCGGCATATCCAGCAGGGGGCACAGATATTGCTCACCATGCGCGATATTACCGACCGCAAACTCGAAGAGCTGGAGCACCGCCATCTGGCCTGGCACGACTCGCTCACCGGGCTGCTTAATCGCTATGGTCTGATGAAGTCCCTCGAGGCTTATTGCGGCATGAGCGGGCGCTTTGCGCTGGTGTTCATGGATTTGGACAACTTCAAACTGGTCAACGACAACTATGGCCACAAGGCAGGCGATCGCCTGCTGGAACGGGTGGCCGGTCGGCTCAAGCAAGTCTGTCCGCGGGATGTGGAGCTGGCGCGCCTCGGCGGTGACGAGTTTACCGCCCTGGTGCCGCTGGCCCATTCCAGCGACAGGGCGCAGGAGGTAGCCGATCTCATGCTCTCCCAGATGACCAAACCGTTGCAGTTGAGCGGTGTACCCGAAGTGACCATAGGCGGCAGCATAGGCATCGCCATCTACCCGGACGATGCAGATGACGGTGACACCCTCATTACTCGCGCCGACATGGCCATGTATCAGGCCAAGCAGATGGGACGCCTGCGCTGGCAGCGGTTTACCCCCAGCATGCAGCAGACCTTGCATCGCAAGCTGACCCTGAAGCAGTTTCTGGCCAAGGCCATTGGTCGGCAGGAGCTGAGCCTCTGTTATCAGCCCCAAGTCGATGTGGCACAGGGCAAACTGATTGGCTTTGAAGCACTGCTGCGCTGGCACAATCCCGTCCTTGGCCATGTCTCACCGGTGGAGTTCATTCCGCTGGCCGAGGAGATGGGCCTTATTCGGGAGATAGGCAGCTGGGTGCTCTCGACGGCACTGGCCCAGATGGCCCATTGGCAGCAAGCATGTCAAGTAAGGGTGCCTGTGTCGGTCAATCTCTCCGGTTTCCAGCTATCTACCTCCTTGCCGGAACTGGTGGCCCAGCAACTCAAGGCGTATGGCGTGGATGCCAGCCTGCTTACCCTGGAGCTGACCGAAACCGTCTTGATGCTGGACATGAAAGGCTGCATCGAGATCCTCGATGGCCTGAGCGAGCAGGGCATCAAGATCGCCATCGACGATTTTGGTACCGGCTATTCGTCGCTGGCCTACCTGAACCGGCTGCCCATCGATACCATCAAGCTGGACCGCTCATTCGTGGTGGGGCTGAACCTGCCGGTGATCCGGGCCACAGTGGCCATGGCAACCAGCCTGGGGCTTGGCATCATGGCGGAAGGAGTGGAGGATGAGCACGAACTCGCAGCGCTGCGAGCTCAGGGTTGCCACGTTTTTCAGGGCTTCTTGTTCAGCAAGCCGATGACAGTGGCTCAGGTGGAAGAGAACCGGTTTGCGGTCTGCTGCAAGGCTGGTACTTATCCATTGGCGGAATAGGTTCAACGCAGATGCCGTCATCCTCCTCCGGGATGGCCTTGGGCCGCTGCGTTTTTTTGGGTAGAGTGTGGCCTTCTTCCAGGAGGCATCATGAACCCGACCATCGACCTTATTCTCTCCCACAGATCCATCCGCCAGTTTACGCCTGAGCCCATTACGCCGGTGCAGCTCGACCAGATCCTGAGCGCAGCCCAGTCGGCATCCAGCTCCAGCTTCCTGCAGGCCAACAGCATAGTTCGGGTGACGGACCAGGCCTTGCGTACCCGGCTCGCCGAACTGGCGGGGCATCAGGCATATGTTGCCCAGGCCGCCGAGTTTCTGGTGTTCTGCGCCGATTATCAGCGCCACACCCAGATAGTGGCTGATGCCCAGACCGGCTTTGTCGAACAACTGCTGATCGGCGCCATTGACGGTGCTTTGATGGCCCAGAATGCCCTGCTGGCAGCCCAATCACTGGGGCTGGGTGGCGTCTACATCGGCGGTATTCGCAACAATCCGGTCGCCGTGAGCGAGGCGCTGGGCTTACCCCATCAGGTAATACCGCTGTTTGGTCTGTGTCTGGGCCATCCGGCTCAGGAGCCCGAGCAGAAGCCCCGTCTGCCGAGGGCGCTGGTGGTACATGAGAACCACTATAGCGCCGAGCTGGATCGCCCCTTGCTCGCACAATATGATCAGCAGATCCAGTCGTACTATGAGGCCCGCAGCAGCAACAACAAGCAGCAGACCTGGAGCAGCCAGATCCGGTCCATTCTCGGCAAGGAGGCGCGTCCTTTCATGCAGGAATTCCTGCAATCGAAAGGGTTCAACCTCAAGTAATGGACCTGATGGGCGATACTATGAGGTAATGACAGTGTTGCCATCGCTGCATGATCCTGAGCTCCTCTGCCTGTTTTGAGACAGGGGAGGATAATAAATCGTGGGTAAGCTCTGCGGTGCGGACTACCTTAAGTGGGTAAGCTGTTGTAGGATCACGCAATTGGATTGGGACAGGAGTTTGAACATCCTATGATTTTAACCTTGGTATTGCTGTCTATTGGCGCACTCCTGTTTCTGGTTATCGCCTATAACGTGATGCAGCAATATAAGCAGAAGGCAGAAGCCGACAAGCGCCAGACGGTTGCTCGCCACAAAACGGTGGCGGACGAGACCGAAGAGGTGCTGCTGAATGTCAATTTGGTGCCCTTCTCCAAGAACATAGTGCTGCTGCTGCAACATCGGATACTGGATGCTTACCGGGCGATCGCCCTGGTGATGCCTAATAGTCAGATCAAGCAGCGTATCGCCGATGTGCAGATCCAGATAAAGAATGTGCAGGATAACTACAGCAGCCAGGATGAAGGGCACTTCAAGACCCCCGAATCCGACCGTCAGGCCATTCAGATGCTGCAACTGGTCAAGAAGATGCGGGCAGTGCTGCGTGTTGAGCACAACAAGGGCAAGATAGACCCTCACGGTTTTGCTCAGGAAGATCGTCGCCTTGAGCTGATGCAGCTCAAGATCAACATCGCCAATCTGGTCAAACGGGCCATGGATGCGCAGATCCAGGGGCAGTACGGCACCTGCCGCCAGCTCTATACCAAGGGGCTTGCCGCCTTGGCCAGCGTGTCCGACAAGGACCCCTATCTGATGGCCAGGGAAGAGGATATGCGGCAAGGTCTGCAAGGCCTTGATGAACATTTGCAGCAGCACAGCGATAAAGAGCTGCAGAACATCAAGGACAAAGAGGCGGACGAACTGGACGTCCTGTTCCAACCCAAGAAGAAATGGTGATCATGTTCCACCCACTCGATACCACTTTGGGGCCCATGGCCCCATTTGTTTGTCAGCTATTGGCTGAGCTGGACCAACTGGCAGTTCACGTCGATAACATCAATGTTGACCACCTCTGTTACCGGGCGGCGAGTCAGGCCGAGTATCAGAAGCTGAATGCTGAACTGGCGAGGCAGGGCACCCTGCTGGTGGAAGGCATGATTGGGGGTCGCCCCATCGCCACCTATCAGCTTCACCAGTCCGTGTTATGTGGTCATGTCAGCGTGCACTGCATAGAACTGGCCGCGCCCAAGCCGGGGCGCAACCATCAGGCAGGTCTGGAGCATATCGAGCTGGTAGTGCCTTCACTGCATGAACTGGTGGCCGCGTATCCCGATCTGCCGTTCAAGACCGCAAATATCGATGACCTTCGCAACCCGGATGTGGGCCTGATGCTGGCCTCTGGTCAGATCAAGTTTCACCTGCGATCCTTGGCCGAGGTGATTGAGGAAGAGTTGCATACCGACGCCGTTGTGCCTGTGCCTGCTGGTTACTACGACGGTATCTGATCCGTGCAGGGGGAGGATTCTTATGTTTTCCCCTGTTGTCGTCGTCAGGTATGGCAGGTTCGGGGGCGAGCGCTGCGCCCCTTTAAATGACCGAGCCAGAGGCTCAAGCCCGCTGTGATAACCAGTACCAGCTCGATGCCGAGCACCAATCCCCCCAAGCCGCCCCGTTCCCAGAAGGGGTGAAGATAGAGGCCTCCCAGGCTGGCTCCCAGATAATACCCCACCAGATAGAGTGACGAGGCCAGCGCCCGATTGTGCTCCACGTGCTGACCGACCCAGGCACTGGCACAGGCGTGGGCGAGAAAGAAACCGAAACTGGATATGAGCAGCCCCGTCAGTATGGCTGCCAGCGAGCCATGCAGCAGCAGTGCACTGCCCAGCGCCATCAGCGAGATCCCCGCCAGCAGCAGGCGATGTGTCCCCCAGCGGTGGGCACAACGGCCGCTCAAGGAGGAGGCGACCGTGCCCGAGAGATAGGTCAGGAACAGCATGCCGAGCCACTGGGTGGGCAGGGAGAAAGGGGCCTTGGCCAGCAGGAAGGTGAGGTAGCTGTACTGGTTCAAAAATACCATGAAGTTGAGCCCGCCGATGAGATAGGCACCGACCAGCAGCGGATTGCCGAGATGGCTGCTGATGGCTCGCTGGAATTGACCCGGTTCTGCAACGACGGGCACAAAGCGGGTTTGGGCGGGCAATAACCAGACGACGAGGGGCAGCAGGATCAGGCTTATCAAGCCAATGCCGAGAAAGGTGTGTTGCCAGTCGCCAAACCAGCCTGCCAGCAAGCCGCCGACGACACGGCCCGCTATGCCCCCTAGCGAGTTGGCGGCGATGTAGACACCGACGGCTGAGAGGAGGGCACGCTTGCTGAATTCTTCTCCCATATAGGCGATGGCAGTGGCGGGTAACCCGGCCAGCAGTACCCCCTGCAATATCCTCAACAGCAATAACTGCTCAAACTGGTTTACCAGGCTGATGAGCAGGGAGAGCAAAATAGCACCGCCCAGGGTCCACAGCATGATACGGCGCCGGCCGAACCTGTCCGCGAGGCGGGCGCAAATCAGCAGGGAGGTGGCAAGCCCCGCAGTGCAGCCAGCCAGTGTCCAGCCTGCCGACAGAGAGCTGACGGAGAAGACATTTGCCAGCAGTGGCAGCAAGGGGTGGGTCTGGTAGAGGTTGAGAAATACCAGGAAGGAACCCAGGCTCAGGGCCAGGGTGGCGCGCATCCATTCGCGGCTACCTACTTCGATCATGTGCAGTTGTCCTGACGGCTTTTGTGCAGAGTAGTGCGCCACAGGGCATAAATATAATATATTTAAGTTATCCATCGAATAAGATTAATTGATATGGACTTGAAGCAGCTCACCTATTTGCTGGCGGTACGGGATGCCGGTTCCTTCACTAAGGCGGCCAATGGCCTCCATATAGCCCAGCCAGCTATCAGCATGGCCATTGCCAAGCTGGAGCAGCAGCTCGAGCTGCGGCTGTTCGACAGGCAGGATCGCAACGTGCGGCTTACTCCGGAGGGGGAGGTGCTCTGTCGTCATGCCGAGCGGCTGTTATTGCAGATGCATCAGGCGCAAGCCGAGATGGCCGAGCTGAAAGGGCTGGAGCGTGGCGAGGTGCGCATCGGTATCCCCTACATGATGGGTTCTTACTATTTTCCTCCGATCCTGATGGCCTTCAAGCATCGTTATCCAGGTCTGAAGATCCGGGTAGAAGAGGCCGGCTCACGCGAGTTGCTGAGCCGCATGGTGGATGGCACCCTGGATCTGGCCATCCTGATCACCAGCGATCTGCCACCTGCGCTGGAAGGGGCCCAGTTGCTGCGCGAAGAGATGTTGATGGTGGTGGGGGAGGAGCATCAGTTGCGACATGCTCAGGCCGTGTCACTGACCCAGTTTTTTGACCAGGAGCTGGCCATGTTCCGACGAGGTTTTTATCACCGTGAACACATGGAAGCATTGGCTCAGGAGCTGGGGTGTGAGCCTGACATTGCGTTTGAAAGCAATCTGATCCCCCTGCTCAAGGCGGTGGTCAAGCAGGGATTTGCGGTGACTACCTTCCTGCGGATGGTGCTGGAAGAGGAGCCTTCACTCACTGGTATCTCGTTTGCTCCCCCCATTTTTCTTGATCTCTGTGTGGCGTGGCGGCGAGGCGATCCGCTCTCCATGGCGAACCGTGCCCTGCGTGATTTCCTGCTGGCGCAGGCCAAGCCATAAATGGCCAAGAAGGAAAGGCTATCAGGCAAAAGTTTGTTAGTATTAGTTCAAGTCGCCTTTAGAGCCTAACATCATGAAACTCCAACAGTTGCGTTATATCGTTGAGGTTGCCAATCACAGACTGAACGTGTCGGCAACGGCAGAGAGCCTCTACACCTCTCAGCCAGGGATCAGCAAGCAGGTGCGCATGCTGGAAGATGAGCTGGGGATCCAGATTTTCGAGCGAAGCGGCAAGCATCTGACCCAGATCACCCCGGCAGGGCGGGACGTGATCAAGATTGCCAACGAGATCCTGGGCAAGGTGGAGAGCATCAAATCGGTGGCGAGCCAGCATACACATCCCGAGCAAGGCACGCTGCATATTGCGACCACCCATACCCAGGCTCGTTATGCGCTGCCCGATGTGATCAAGGGTTTCATCAAGCGCTTCCCCAAGGTGTCTCTGCACATGCACCAGGGTACCCCGACCCAGATCAGTGAAGCCGTGGTCAAGGGGCAAGCCGACTTTGCCATCGCCACCGAGGCGCTGCACCTGTATGAAGATCTCATCATGCTGCCTTGCTACCACTGGAATCGCAGCGTCATTGTTCCCAAGGGACACCCCTTGACCCAGGTTGGCAAGCTCTCCATTGCCGATATCGCCCGCTTCCCGCTGGTGACCTATGTGTTCGGATTTACCGGCCGATCCGAGCTGGATCTCGCTTTCAATCGGGCCGGTTTCGAGCCCAATATCGTCTTTACCGCGACCGATGCCGATGTGATCAAAACCTATGTTCGACTGGGCGTCGGGATAGGGGTGATGGCGACCATGGCGCTGGATCAGCAGGTTGATACCGATTTGGTGGCTCTCGATGCCAGCCATCTGTTTGCTCACAGCACCACCAAGATAGGATTTCGTAAAGGATCTTTCCTGCGCACCTATATGTATGACTTCATGACCCGTTTCGCCCCGCACCTGACCCGGGATGTGGTGGAGCGCGCCATCGCGCTGCGCTCCAGCGATGACGTGGATGCCATGTTTGCCGACATAGAGCTGCCGGTTCGTTAGCGTCATACCAGCCAGCAGTATGGATCAATAAAAACGCCTCCCGATGGGAGGCGTTTTTATGCCAGCGTCTGGTCACCGGAGTCATTTTCTGAACCTGTGATCCAGCTTGTTCGCTTTGGCCAAAAGGCAGGCCTCTTTGTGAGGCTCACTTCTTGAACATGTGGTCCAATTTATTCGCTTTGGTCGAGAGATAGAACTCGTTGTGAGGATTGCGGCCCTCCTGCAGGGGAACTCGCTCCGTCACCGGAATGCCAAAGCTCTCCATCGCCTTCATCTTGCGTGGATTATTGGTCATCAGGCGCAGGCTGGTGACGTTCAACGCTTTGAGCATATCGGCACAGATGGTGTAGTCGCGCATGTCGGCAGCAAAGCCCAGCGCCACATTGGCTTCGACGGTATCGGCGCCCTGATCCTGCAGATGATAGGCCCGGATCTTGTTGAGCAGGCCGATGCCACGCCCTTCCTGGCGTACATACAACAAAACGCCACGACCCGCTTTGGCGATGTTCTCCATGGCGGCCTGCAATTGGAAGCCGCAGTCGCAGCGAAGGCTGAACAAGGCATCTCCGGTCAGGCATTCAGAGTGAATACGGCCCAGCACAGGTTCATCGCCCGTGACGTCGCCCATCACCAGCGCAGCATGATCCTTGCCGGTGCCGGCTTCCTGAAAGCCTACCAGCGTGAAGGTGCCCCAGGGGGTCGGCAACTTGGATTTGGCCACGAGGGTAACGCTGCTCATAGGTTGCTCCTTACTACAGCTGCTTAAAAAGGGCGGCCAGTTTAGCGCGCCTTGTCCATAACAACCATAAGAACAAAACCTTGTGCTATTTAATGACTTGAGCAGTTGTATATAAACAACGCAGTCGCGACGGCTTTTGCGCAAATGTGCGCCCTGACGACTGCCAGACTCGGCACATTTGGGTATAATCGGCGCCCATTACCTCATTCCCTCCGGGATGTGTGCAACAAGTGTGCAGGAGATAAGTTATGCCTCAGATGGCCCCCGTGATGACAATCGATGGCCCGAGTGGTGCCGGTAAAGGCACCTTGTGTCAGTTGCTGGCTGAAAAACTGGGTTGGCACCTGCTCGATTCCGGCGCCATCTACCGGGTATTGGCCCTGGCTGCCTTGCACCATGATGTGGAACTCGATTCTGAAGCTGCGCTGGTCCCCCTTGCCGCCAATCTGGATGTGCAGTTCCAGGTGGATAGTGAACAGGTCAAGGTGGTGCTGGAAGGGGAGGATGTCTCCCGCACCATTCGTACCGAAGAGGTGGGCAATGCCGCGAGTAAAATTGCTGCCTTTCCGCGAGTGCGTGAAGCCCTGCTGCGCCGCCAGCGCGCATTTCGTCAAACCCCTGGCCTGATTGCCGACGGCAGAGACATGGGGACCGTGGTTTTTCCGGAGGCAGAGGTAAAAATTTTCCTCGACGCCAGTGCGGAGGAACGGGCCCAGCGCCGCTATAAGCAGTTGCAAGATAAGGGCTTTGATGTTAACTTTGAGCGTCTTTTAACCGAGATTCGGGAACGTGACGATCGCGACAGAAATCGCGCCGTAGCGCCCCTTAAAGCGGCAGAAGATGCTCTCGTGGTGGATTCTACCTCCATGACCATAGATGAAGTGCTGGCAACAGTGCTCGCCTATGCAGAGCAACAACTTGGTGATGCCAGCGCAAGCTGACATCCGGTCGTCTGCACCAAGGATGGCGCAGATTATTTAAAACAGCCCCGCTTGTGCCGGATTGCAAGTGGATGTTTCATTTGTGAAATAAACAATGATCGAATCTTTTGCTCAACTCTTTGAAGAGTCCCTGAACTCCGTTGAAACCCGTCAAGGTTCCATCGTCAAGGGTACTGTCGTTGCTATCGAGAACGGTTTCGTACTGGTTGACGCCGGTCTGAAATCTGAGTCCGCCATCCCGGCTGAAGAATTCAAGAACGCCCTGGGCGAGCTGGAAATCAGTGTGGGTGACACTGTTGACGTAGCTCTGGACTCTATCGAAGATGGTTTCGGCGAAACCAAGCTGTCCCGTGAAAAAGCCAAGCGCCACGAAGCCTGGCTGCAGCTTGAAAAAGCTTACGAAGAGCAAGCTACCGTTATCGGTATCATCAACGGCAAGGTCAAGGGTGGTTTCACCGTTGAACTGAATGGCATCCGTGCCTTCCTGCCGGGTTCTCTGGTTGACGTGCGTCCGATCCGTGACACCGCTCACCTGGAAAACAAAGAACTCGAGTTCAAAGTCATCAAGCTGGACCAGAAGCGCAACAACGTTGTTGTTTCCCGTCGTGCCGTGATCGAGACCGAGAACACCTCCGAGCGCGAGAGCCTGCTGGCTAACCTGCAAGAAGGTCAAGAAGTCAAGGGTATCGTCAAGAACCTGACCGACTACGGTGCATTCGTAGATCTGGGCGGTGTTGACGGCCTGCTGCACATCACCGACATGGCGTGGAAGCGCGTTAAGCATCCTTCCGAAATCGTCAACGTTGGCGACGAGATCGCAGTCAAGGTTCTGAAGTTCGACCGCGAGCGTACCCGTGTATCTCTGGGTCTGAAGCAGCTGGGCGAAGATCCCTGGGTTGCTATCGCCAAGCGTTACCCGGAGACCACCCGTCTGTCTGGCCGCGTGACCAACCTGACCGACTACGGCTGCTTCGTTGAAATCGAAGAAGGCGTTGAAGGCCTGGTACACGTATCCGAGATGGATTGGACCAACAAGAACATCCACCCGTCCAAAGTTGTTAACGTTGGCGACGTGGTTGACGTGATGGTTCTGGATATCGACGAAGAACGTCGTCGTATCTCCCTGGGTCTGAAGCAGTGCAAATCCAACCCGTGGCAGCTGTTTGCCGAAACTCACGCCAAGGGCGACCGTGTTTCCGGTAAAATCAAGTCTATCACTGACTTTGGTATCTTCATCGGTCTGGACGGCGGCATCGACGGTCTGGTTCACCTGTCTGACATCTCCTGGAACAACCAGGGTGAAGAAGCAGTTCGTGAATTCAAGAAAGGCGACGAGATCGAAGCCGTTGTTCTGCAAGTGGACCCGGAGCGTGAGCGCATCTCCCTGGGTGTCAAGCAGATCGAAGAAGACCCGTTCAATAAGTACCTGTCTGATAACAAGAAAGGTGCTATTGTGAAGGGTAAGGTTACCGAGGTTGATGCCAAGGGTGCCGTGATCGAACTGGCTGACGGCGTAGAAGGCTACCTGCGTGCCTCCGACGCTGCTCGTGACCGTGTCGAAGACGCGACTCTGGTACTGTCCGTTGGTGATGAAGTTGAAGCCAAGTTCATGGGCGTTGATCGTAAGAACCGCACCGTAAGCCTGTCTGTCCGTGCTAAGGACGAGGCTGACGAGCGTGTTGCTATCGATAGCCTGAACCAACAAGAAGAAGTTGTGTTCAGCAATGCTATGATGGAAGCGTTCAAAGCTGCCAAGGGTGAATAATCCTTGATGCAAGAAAAGGGCGGCTTCACGCCGCCCTTTTTTATCTTGGCGTAATGAATATTGCATGTGATCGGGGAAGGAGATTTAACGTTATGACCAAATCAGATCTCATCGAACAATTGGCTGCGAGCCGCATGCATATGCCGGCCAAAGATGTCGAAGCTGCCATCAAGGAGATCCTTGAGCAGATGGCATCGACTTTGCAAAACGGCGACCGGATTGAAATCCGTGGATTTGGAAGTTTTTCACTGCACTATCGTGCCCCCCGCGTGGGTCGTAATCCCAAGACCGGGGACAAGGTTGAACTGACCGGGAAATATGTCCCTCATTTCAAACCTGGCAAAGAGTTGCGCGAGCGCGTGAACATTATTGAATAATGCAGAAAACGGCATACTTGGGTATGCCTTTTTTGTTTTTGTGGCTTCTCTTGTGTCAATTGTCTGGTTTCTCCAAGTCTTTTCCCATTCGCTCTAGAGTCTGCCCGTGATTTTAAGGATAATCAGCCTTTCATTAGATACTGACAGGGAGCTCCTATGAAGCGTATCTTGGCCCTCATTCCGCTGGTGCTGGTGTTTATTCTGACCCTGGCCATCGGTTCGCAAAATGGTCAGCTGGTGCAGTTCAATTATTTGATTGCCCAAGGGGAGTTTTCGCTCTCCATGTTGCTGGGTCTCTTCTTTGGCGGTGGCTTCCTGCTGGGCTGGCTGGTCTTTGGTCTGCTGTTCTTGCGTCTCAAGATGCAGAACCGCACACTCAATCGCACCATGCGTCGTCAATCCCGCGAGTTGGAGCTGGCTCGGTCGACAGTCAAGGAATAATGTCCCTCGATGCTTGAACTGCTTTTCCTGCTGTTGCCCATTGCCGCCGGTTATGGCTGGTACATGGGGCGCAGGAGTGTTCGCCAGGACACCCAGAAACAGAGTAATCAATTCTCCCGCCAGTACGTGGCGGGCCTCAACTATTTGCTGTCTGACGAGTCGGACAAGGCGGTGGATCTTTTTATCCAGCTGCTGGAAGTGGACAGCGAAACCATCGAAACACACCTCTCTCTTGGTAACCTGTTTCGCCAGCGTGGCGAGGTGGACAGAGCCATCAAGATCCACCAGAACCTGGTCACCCGTCAGCTGACCCGTGAACAGCGTCAGCTTGCGTTGCAGGAGCTGGCCCGTGACTTTCTGGCCGCCGGTTTGCTCGACCGCGCCGAAGCGCTCTGGAACGAGCTGTGCGAAGACAGCGACTATGAAGAGACGGCGCTGGCCCAGTTGTTGATTATCCATCAGCAGTTGCGTGACTGGGACAAGGCCATCGATGTCGCAGTGCGACTGCAGAAATATCAGGGCAAGAAGCTGGCCGATCCCATTTCCCACTTTTATTGCGAACAGGCGGAGAGTGCCTTGCGTGATGGCGATGAGTCTATGGGGCGCGCCAAGCTCAAACGCGCGCTGGGGGTCAATCCTGCCTGTGCCCGTGCCAGCCTGCGCTTGGCCGAGCTGGCGATGGTGGCACAAGACTATGAACAGGCCGGCAAGGATCTGCTGCGGGTGTTCGAGCAGGACATGGATTTTGCCTCCGAAGCCATCCCTCACCTCACAGAGTGCTACCAGCGCCAGGGGCGTTCCCTCGAACTCATTCCCTTGCTGGAGCAGGCGGTGGAGGATCACGCCGGGGTGAGCGTGACCCTGGCCCTTGCCAAACTGGTGGAGGAGCGCGATGGCCTGAACCAGGCCCGTGCTCTGGTGCTGCGTCAGTTGCGCCGTCACCCCTCCATGAAGGGGTTCTACCAGTTGGTGGGCTTTCAGCTGGCCAGCGCGGAGGAGGGGCCCGCCAAGGAGAGTCTGGAGCTGCTGCAACAACTGGTCGGCGATCAGATCAAGATCAAATCAACCCACAAGTGTCGGCAGTGTGGTTTTGCCACCCACTCGCTGTTCTGGCAATGCCCATCCTGTCGCCAGTGGGGTTCCATCAAGCCGATCCGTGGCCTGGATGGTGAGTAATCGATAGAAAATGAGATGCCAGATACTTCCAGTGCTGCGGCAGCGCCATCAGGCCGGGTCTGGATGGTGAGCAACAAACCAGATAGTGATAACAATCAATAGGAAGTGAGATGCTAGATCCCAAAGTACTGGTAGCGCTGGATTATCAGCACGAAGCCGATGCCTTCGCGTTCATTGAACGTATCTCTCCGGCCCAGTGCCGCCTCAAGGTCGGCAAGGAGATGTTCACCCTGTTTGGTCCCCAGTTTGTACGCCAGCTGGTGGTCAGGGGATTCGATGTCTTTCTGGATCTGAAGTTTCACGACATTCCCAACACAGTGGCCAAGGCTGTGGCCGCCAGTGCCGAGCTGGGTGTCTGGATGGTCAACGTCCATGCCAGCGGTGGCGAGCGGATGATGCGTGCCGCCAAGGAGGCGCTGGCTCCCTATGGTGACAAGGCTCCCCTGTTGATCGGTGTGACAGTGTTGACCAGCATGGAGCAAGCCGACATGGCGCCGCTTGGTCTGGATGTGAGCCCGGCCGAGCAGGTGATCCGTCTGGCCACACTGGCCAAAGCCTCGGGGCTGGATGGGGTGGTCTGTTCCGCTAATGAAGCCTGCGAGCTGAAAGCCTTGCTTGGTGCAGACTTCAAGCTGGTGACGCCAGGTATTCGTCCTGCGGGCTCTGATGCAGGTGATCAGCGTCGGGTGATGACGCCGCGTGCTGCGATGGATGCCGGGGCTGACTATCTGGTGATTGGTCGGCCCATCACTCAGGCAGATGATCCCGCCGCTACTCTCTCAAGCATCAATAGCGAGCTGGCAGGGCGATAAGGTTTGAAGGGGACAGGCCGATTGACCGCCCGGCCTGTCCTGTTCTGCCGGCACAGCACTCTGCCGGTAGAAGTCACTCCTTGACGGTTTGGGTACCCAGACTGACGGGCAGCAGGCCGAGCAACAGGCCCGCTCCCGAGCCAATCAGATGCGACTCTATGTGTACCCGGGCGCCGATAAGGGCAGATACCGGACTTCCCCCCGCGCTGTAGAAGTCCACCCCCAGTTTGATGGTCACCCCCAGCAACATCAGCCAGCCCGAATAGCGGCGATAGCGGATATCCTGCAAGGCTCCCCATACGAACAGGCCGTGCAAGGCCCCTGACAACCCCATATACCACTGGGTTTGCGGACACCACCACCAGATCCCGAGGCCGACGGCGCAACCCAAGAGCAGCAGCAGTACCGGCAGGCGGCAACCCGTCAGGTATTCCCGAAACAGACTGTAGAGCACGCACAGACCGCTCAGGTTGAGCAACATGTGCCACAGATTGGTATGGGCCAGATTGCCTGTTATGATGCGCCACCCTTCGCCTTGGGCGATCAGGGCTCGCTCGAAGGAGAGCAGGTGATTCGGTACGGTGAAAAAGAGCAACAAGCTGGCGAGTGAAAGCGTGATAACCCAGAGCAATCCTGATTTTTCAGACAACATGAAACGGCCCAACGACAAGAACAGTCGATACTGTACACGTTGCACCAGAGCCCTCAAAGCCTGCCTTTGTGATTATATTCGGCAGGTATCCCATCTCGCTCCCCTTCATATTCTGCAGCACCCGAGCGAAGCAGGGCATCCCAAGGGTACAGCCGCTCTGCTGGCCGCGTCCCTGACCCGGGCCCGTATTCATGTGGGAGAAGACTTTGCCGGGGCTCAGTGGCTCAATGCCTTGCTGGCGGATCCCAAGATGCACTGTTATCTGCTCTGGCCTGACGAGCAGGCTCTGGGGCTGGATCAGGTGCGAGAGCGAATCGTGCAAAACGATGAGGGCGGCAAGGTCTGCTTCATCCTGCTCGATGGCACCTGGCGCAAGGCGTATCGCATGTTGCACAGCAATCCGGCCTTGCTGCGGTTGCCCAGGATCAAGCTCGGCGCCATCCCTGGCCAGTACTCCATTCGCAAGAAACCCTTTCCCGAGGCACTGTCGACCCTGGAGGCTGGCTACCATCTGTTGTCCCAGTGGGAGGGGGAGCCCGAACGCTTCGCCCCGCTGATGACCCTCTTTACCCATTTAAACCAGCAGTGGCATGACTTTGCACAAGGTCGCCGCGTGTGAATTGCAAACCAGGAGTGATGAACGTGAAAAAAGCCGTCGTAGTATTCAGTGGTGGGCAGGACAGTACCACCTGTCTGGTACAGGCTCTGGCCCATTATGACGAGGTGCACGCCATTACCTTCGATTATGGCCAGCGCCATCGGGAGGAGATTGAGACTGCTCGCCGGTTGGCCACTCAGTTTGGGATCGCCGCCCACAAGGTGATGGATGTGACCCTGCTCAATGAACTGGCCGTCTCGGCCCTGACCCGGGACGAGATCCCGGTCAGTGGTGAATTGCAGGACAACGGCCTGCCCAACACCTTCGTACCGGGCCGCAACATATTGTTTCTGACCCTGGCGTCCATCTATGCCTACCAGGTGGGTGCCGAGGCGGTGATCACAGGGGTGTGCGAGACTGATTTTTCCGGCTACCCAGATTGCCGTGACGAATTCGTCAAGTCGCTCAATCAGGCCGTCTCTCTGGGGCTTGATCGCGGCATCCGTTTTGAAACCCCGCTGATGTGGCTCGACAAGGCTGAAACCTGGGCGCTGGCGGATTACTACGGCCACCTCGACACGGTGCGCCAGCAGACACTCACCTGTTATAACGGCATTGCTGGCGATGGTTGTGGTCACTGTCCTGCCTGCGAACTGCGTAGCCGGGGGCTGGATCTGTATCTGGCCGACAAGGCGGGGATCATGGCCCGGCTGTACGAGAAAACCGGATTGTGTGAGAAAAGCGGACTGTGAGCCTGCGTCTTGCCCTTGCTTGGGGTATAATCCGCGACTTTTGCAACAAGCCGTGACCGTGATGCACTACCCAATCAACGAGATATTCCAGACCATCCAGGGGGAGGGCATCTTCACCGGCCTGCCCGCCATCTTCGTTCGCCTGCAAGGCTGCCCCGTGGGTTGTCCCTGGTGCGACACCCGTCATACCTGGATTGTCGATCCTGCTCGTGAAGTGGGGGTACAGGCGGTGCTGGACTGCTCCAACGAGTCTGATAGCTGGAGCAAGATGAGCACGGATCAGATCCTGGCCAGTTTTCAGCAGCTAGGTTATCAGGCTCGTCATGTGGTGATCACGGGGGGCGAGCCTTGCCTTTATGATCTGCATGAGCTCTCCACCGTCTTGCTGGCGGCGGGATATCAGGTGCAGATCGAAACCAGCGGTACCAGCGAGATCAAGACTCACGACAGTACCTGGGTCACTGTCTCGCCCAAGATTGGTATGAAGGGGGGCCTGCCCGTGCTGGTATCGGCGCTTGAGCGTGCCAACGAAATAAAGCACCCGGTCGCGACCGAGCGCCATATCGAGGAGCTCGATGCCCTGCTGGCAACCGCCACTTTGCGCCCGGATGTGGAAATTGCGCTGCAGCCCATCAGCCAGAAGCCCCGTGCGACCCAGCTGGCGATGGCAGTCTGTATCGCCCGTAATTGGCGGCTATCTATCCAGACTCATAAATATCTGGATATTGATTAATATGGAGTGGTTATCCGACGAGCGTGTGCTGCTCACCCTGGCCAACAAGATGCCTTATGGCAAATATCAGGGGCGGCGCATCATCGATATTCCGGAGCCCTATCTGGTGTGGATGGCACGCACCGGTTTTCCTGCCGGTGCGCTGGGTCAAATGCTGGCCCTTGCCTATGAAATCAAGCTGAACGGGCTCGAATCCATGATTGTTCCCATTATTAACAGGATGTCGGTATGAGGATATATACGAGGCAGGGCGATAAAGGCATGACCCGACTGGCTGATGGTGTGCAATTGGCCAAGGATGAGCTGCGGGTCGAAACCTATGGCTATATCGATGAGTTGAATTCTCATATAGGTCTGCTCATTGCGGAGGTGCCCGCAGCTGAAACCGGTTTATTAGCCGATCTGGTATTATTGCAGCAAGAGTTGTTCGATTTGGGTGGGGAGTTGGCTTTTTCCAGCGATGGCCAGCATGAGGCCATCTGGCAGGTAAATAACGAATGGACCTTGCGCCTTGAGCAGCAAATCGATGCCTACAGCGCCAATTTACCCCTGCTGCGCAATTTCATTTTGCCCAGTGGTTCCCGTGCTGCGTCACAAGCTCACGTGGTGCGAACCCTGACCCGTCGCTGTGAGCGCCTGCTGCTGAGTTTGAGTCGTGCAGAGCAGATCAATCCGGCCATACTGCCCTATGTAAACCGGCTGAGTGACTGGTTCTTCACCATAGCCCGCTACCTGCTGGCCTGCACCGGGACGCCGGAAGTGCTCTGGGTCAAGGCGGCCGAACGGGGCTGATGGCGTTATATCAGGCAATAAAAAAACCTCGCAGTGCGAGGTTTTTTATTGGTCGGGGATTTGCCAATCAGATGGCAAATTCCTCGATGGATTTGCCTTCGGCAACGGCCTTGGCAATCGCGGAAGGCATACGACCCTGACCGGTCCAGGTCTTTTCAATACCATTATCCAGATAGCGGTATTTGGCAGGGCGTGGGGCACGCTTGCCTTTTTTCGCAGCCTTGGCTGGCTCGTTAGCCACTGTGCCAACCAGCTCGGCAGGATCAATGCCAGCGGCTTTCAGCATTTCGGTATATTCGTTAATTTTGCGCTGATGTTCTTCACGGGCCTGACGATCGGCGGCTTCATCCTGCTGACGTTCGGCAACAATAGCAGAGAGTTTTTCCAGGCCTTCTTCCAATTGTTCCAGAGTCAACTCACGGCACGCTGCGCGCAAGCTACGGATATTCAGCAGTACTTTCAAAAATTCGTTCATAGTGTCCACCACGCGAGCAAAGGAGGGAATTAAATCAAAAGAGTAATTTTGGGTAATTTATACGCCAGCTTGCTATTAAGTCAAGATAAGCAAAATAATAAATTCAGCGTGCAAAATAAGTGAACTGTTTTGAGTTCAGACTGGATTCAGTAATATTGAATACGTCATACCCGACTGAGTTCCAAGCAGGTGAAAATAGCGGCAAAACCAAAATATTTGCACCATTTGACTACCTTTTCCCCATTTTAAAATGGCCAACGTGGGGATTTAATCAAAAAACTTGCCATAACGTGCCAGCACGATAAAATGTGCCCCGAATACCTTTAAGTAGAGGCGCGCTGCCTATGACTACTTGTGCGGAGGGTGATGCCTGTGATGCACAAGGAAAGGAGTCAGCGCCGAAGTAGCCAGGCCATCATACCGGGCTGCTGGTTCTGCATCGAACAGGTGCAGGACTGCCATAGTCATCCACTATGGAGCGCTACCTGAAGGGGCTGAGGAGTATGACCTCCCCATGGGTTTTGTTTCTTTATCCTCTCGGTAGATCTCCACCTGCTGTCTTTAGGTGCAAAGAGATCATGGACATCATTCAGTACGCCGACTCAGGTTGGTCTGTCGTTCCCCCCTTGTTGGCCGTCGCCCTGGCGATCCTGACCCGCCGCGTCCTGCTGTCGCTGGGGGCGGGGATCCTGACCGGCAGCCTGCTGCTCAATCAGTTTTCTCCCCTCGACTCCCTGCATTACATCTTGAACACAGTGCTCAAGATCTTCTGGGTCGATGGCGCGCTCAATCGTGACAACGTCAACATGATACTGTTCATGCTGCTGCTGGGTGGCCTCATCAGCTTGATGAGCGTCTCCGGCGCCACCCGCGCCTTTGCCGAGTGGGCCGAGCGCCGTGCCAAGACCCGCAAGGGGGCCAAGGCGCTCACCGGCATGATGGTGTTTGCCTTCTTTATTGATGACTTCTTTCACAGTCTGTCGGTGGGAGCCATCTGCCGTCCGGTGACGGATCGCTTCCAGATCTCCCGCGCCAAGCTGGCTTATCTGCTCGACTCCACTGCGGCTCCCGTCTGTGTGCTCATGCCCATCTCCTCTTGGGGGGCCTACATTATCGCCCTGGTAGGCGGCATCATGGCGGCGCACGGTCTGACCGAGCAGAGCCCGATTGCCGCGTTTGTCGAGATGATCCCGATGAACCTCTATGCCGTCTTCACCCTGATCATGGTGCTGGTGGTGATCGCGTTTCAGCTCGATATCGGCCCCATGCGTCAACATGAGCAGTGGGCGCTGGAAGGCAAGCTGTGGGATGAGTCCAAGGGCCGTCCCATCGGTCTGGATATGGAGAGCCCGGAGGAGAGCAATGGCGGCATGATTGACATGGTGCTGCCGATCCTGACGCTGACCGCCGCCACCGTCTACTTCATGATTGACTCAGGGGCTGCCGTGCTGAGCGAGAAGGGGCTGCCCTTCAGCGTGCTCGGTTCGTTCGAGAACACCAATGTCGGCTCCTCTCTGGTTTACGGTGCCCTGTGCAGCCTGGTGGTTTCCATCGGCCTGGCGCTGCGCCTCAAGCTGGGTGCCAAGAACTGGATCAAGGCCGCGCCCCAAGGGGTGATGGCCATGCTGCCGGCGATCACTATTCTGCTGTTTGCCTGGGCTATCGGCTCTGTGGTGCGGGATGTGGAAACCGGTAAATATCTGGCTTCCCTGGCGAACGGCAACCTGCCGATCGAAGTGCTGCCTGCTGTGGTGTTTATCCTCTCCTGCGCCATGGCATTTGCCACCGGTACCAGCTGGGGCACCTTCGGCATCATGTTGCCCCTGGCCGGTGACATGGCGGCCGCCAGTGACATCAGCCTGATGTTGCCTATGCTGGCCGCCGTACTCGCAGGCTCAGTGTTCGGGGATCACAGCTCGCCCATCTCCAGTACCAGCATATTGTCGGCCACGGGTGCCGGTTGTCATCATATCGATCACGTCATGACCCAGCTGCCCTATGCGCTGACCATCGCCTTTGGTGCCGCGCTCGGCTACCTGGCCATGGGGTTGATGCATTCCGTGCTGGCGGGCTTTAGCGTCAGTGCACTCTGGTTCGTGGTGTTTACCACTTATCACCTGCGCAAAGCGAAAACACGGCCGGCGCTGGCCACCGCATAACGCACAAAAAACACACTTGAAGAGCAGGGGGCCCATGGGCCCCTTGGTTTTGTCCGGGGCTTTGGTTAGCATGCGCCCCATAAATTCAGTTTCGGAACAGCATAATGGCTTCACTGCACTACAAATTTGCCACCATGAATTCAGGCAAATCCACCCAGCTCATCCAGGCCCACTTCAATTATCTGGAGCGTGGCATGCAGCCCCTGGCCATGACACCGGCCATCGACGATCGCTTCGGTGCCGGGGTGATCAGTGCCCGGGTTGGATTGGAGTTGAAGGTGGAGGTGTTCAGTGATACCTGCGATCTGTTCGACATGGTCAAGGCGCGCCATGCAGTAAAACGCATCGATGTGTTCATCGTCGATGAGGCCCAGTTTCTGACCCGCGAACAGGTCTACCAGCTGGCCCGCATCGTCGATGAGCAGGATATTCCGGTGATCGCCTATGGCCTGAAGACCGACTTTCGGGGGGAGCTGTTCCCCGGCTCCTACCATCTGCTATGCCTCGCTGACAAGTTTGAGGAGCTCAAAAGCATCTGCTGGTGTGGCAACAAGGCCCACATGAACTCACGGGTGAGCGAAGCCGGGCAGGTGATGCGCGATGGGGAGCAGGTGGAGATAGGCGGCAACGATCGCTATGTGTCCCTGTGCCGCAAGCACTATCTGGCCGGGCGGGCATATAAATAGCCTGATAGGAATGACAGCAAGGGCGCCTCTATGGCGCCTTTTTTGTTGCCGCCCGCGGCTCAGTCTATCTCTATATCCACCGGCGCTATGATGGGGTCGGCCACCGGCAGGCGGTGAAACAGTTGGCGAAAATGGTGCTGTACCCGGCCTATGTCCACCAGAGACATGCCGGAGGCGAAACCAAACCAGACATAGAGTCCGGTGAGGTCGCGAAACATGGGGGGCAGATAGCGGGGGGCATCGATCAAGCCCTCAAGATAGTGCTGATAGAGCACTGGAATGTCATCCAGCGTCACCTTGCCGACGAACAGCATGGGCAGGATTTCAGGTACCCCTTCCAGCACGGCGCTGCGAATGAAGTTGACCGTTTCCACGTAGCCACGCACGTAGGAGAGATCCTTGGTAAAGCAGGCCCCCCCTTCGACCATGCCGCCGCGAAATACCCGCTGGGTGATCTTGTAGGCATCGTGCTCGCTGGTGCCTTGTTTCACAAAGTGCTGGAACACTTCGACAAAGTCGGCGCCGTGCTCCGCCATGTCGATGGCCATCACCCTGTCCGAGATGCGCTTGGCCCGATCCGGAAAGGAGCTGAAGGTGAGGGTTTCAATCAATACTGCCAGCCCCTCCTGACAAGCGGTGATCCGCGGCGAGCCGGCACTGAGCCAGGTGGCGTAGGGTTGCTGGCGGCCGTTCAAGGTCGTGCCCACGTGGACCCAGCCTTCGTGTACTTCCAGCACTTGCAGATCCAGCTCGGAGAAGCGGGCGTGGGAGCTGAGCTTGATGTAATCCCCACCGGCGGCGGCATCTGAAACGATGCCATCGCTCAACTTGACCTGCACAGTCCCCTCGCTGAAGTAGCTCGACAGCTTGCCCTGCAGCTTGGCGACCGCCGCTTCCCCCTCGAATTCCTTGGGATAGGGGCGCACCAGATGACGGGCGCCGGGCAGGGAGAAGATATCGCACAGACGGGCACCCAACTCCTTGAGGGTTTTGCGATCGCCGCGCAGGTGGTCGCTGGCGGAGCCATAGAGCAATTGGCTGTAGCGCAGAAAGTCAGGTTGTCCGCGCTGGCGGAGCATCTCGATCACCACCATGTACTGATCGACCGTTTCTTGCAGAATGCGGCCCAGATCGTCCTGGGGGCCCAGCTTTCTGCGGATCCTGTCCCTCAGCTCTTTGAGCTCCAGATACTTGTTGCGTGGATCGAAGCCAAGGGGGAGGGCTTCGTAGAAGTGCTGGCCGATGGCGGGCAACGCTCGTCCCCCCTTGGCCAGAAACTCGGCCTGAAGATGACGGGGCCACTTGATGGCATCCAGAATACGGATGGGCTTTTGCAGAGTCAGCAGTTCATCCGAGAGGGATTTCAGATGCAGGCGATACTTTTCTTGGATGGTCATCTGGCCTTCTGTCGAGCGAAGGTGGTGCGAGAATGGGCTGAGTATATGCATAGCGCTTGCCAAAAAGAAGCGGAGCCCCTGCTTATCCGGCCACTGCACTTTTGGTTGCCGGAAAATTGGTTTAGACTGCGCCCCTTGATCCTTATCGTGTCGTGGAAATGATGAATATCCCCAGCTCTGAAATGATAATGCGTTGGTTGCAGCAGGCTCGCATCGAGCACTATGTTTGCGACCAGTGTCATGGCATCCACATTGTCTCCCTGCAGTCTGTCGACGGCATTCAGGAGAGCCGGATCTTTGTCGAAGAGGAAGGGTTGCTGTTTTCATCCGAACTGGAAGTGCGCCCTTCGGCGCTGCTGCCGCTGATGGCCGAACTGGGTCGTCTCAACATGCAATACCCCTCGCTCAAGGTGTTCCTCGATATCATCGACGACAACCTGCCGCGCCTCATCGTCGGTCACACTGTCTTCACCAAGGCGGGCCTCTCCGTGGAGCAGTTCCTGTTGTTCGTTGAAAGCACCACGGCCGCGACCCACGAAGTGGTCTCTGAATGCGAGCGCCTCGGCTTCCTGAATCTGCCTGAAATCCAGGTCGGATCCGAATCTGTGCATTGATTTGTGCGTTAAATGTGCGAACGGTTTCTTTGGCGAAAAAAGCCGTTGACGCAGACGGGGCTTTCCCCTAAATTACGCCCCGTTCCAGCGCAACAGTGCTGCGAACCTAGTGTTGGCTGAACACGTTAATCAACAGACCAAAATTTGGTGGGGTGTCCAAGTGGCTGCCCACCGACGAAGTCGGCAAGAAAGCGCGCGTAGCGTGCTCCGAAAGCCACTTCAAAGAAGTAAAAATTTGGTGAGGTGTCCGAGTGGCTGAAGGAGCACGCCTGGAAAGTGTGTATACGGCAACGTATCGAGGGTTCGAATCCCTCCCTCACCGCCAAATAAAAGAAAAGGGCCTGTCTTGCGACAGGCCCTTTTCTTTTATTTGGCAATAGGAACCTGGTCCCAACTTTGCTCCATCGATAGTGGGTTGGGCAAAGGGGTGTGCCTGCGCTGTCACCTCATTAGCTGATGGAGTGAGGCAGGGCGCAGCAGCTTGTATTGCACCAGCAGCAGCTCTGCTGTGGCTACCGCATCTATCAGCGCCTCGTGGCAGGGATAACTGGGCAATCCATGTCGGCTTCTGACCGAAGAGAGGCGCAGATCAGCGGGTATATCCCTGATGTATCGGGTCCGACGGCGCTCGATTTCCAGCGTGTCCAGCCAAGGTAGCGGCAAAGGGGGCAGGCCATGGCGCTGTTGCAGGTAGTGATCGATGAAACGGCGCTCCACCGAGCTGCCATGGGCAAGCAAAATAGCGCCGCTCATGCGTTGAAGCAGTTGATCCATGGCCTGATCCAGACTTTTTCCGGTGGCCAGCAGTTGAGGGACCAGATGGTGGATGATGACGGTATCGGCTTTGACCGGGCAGGGGTTGTCAATCAAGGTCTGTCTTGCGGTTTGCAAGTCGATGCGTCCCTCTGTGATGTCGACCGTGCCGATACTCAAGATCTGATCATCCTGGGGTTGCAGTCCGGTGGTTTCGAAATCCAGCGCCAGCAGGCGGGTCCCATCCAGCGATGACTCCAGTGCAGTCACAGGCGCTTGCAGCAGCGCCTTGACCAGTGCAGGAAGTGTCGGCCGTGTCAGATAACGGGCTCTTGCCCGCTCGAGACGCTGGCGGGCAGAGAAGTAGTCAAGACAGCCCATCAGTGTGCTCACTCTTTGATAAAGCGAAATTTTGCAAAATCCTGCAGCTCGCCAATGATGCGAAAGGCATCTTTCAAGTGCTTGCGTTCGAAGCTGCCAAAGCGATCCGGGTCTATGTGATTGTCGGGTTTGAGGCCTTTCTTCAATGCCATGAGTTGGTGGACAAAGCGCACTTTCATGATGAAGCGATAAGCGCCGATGATATTCTTGTAGCTCTCTTCCGAGAGCTGTTGCTGCTCATGGGCGTGGAGGAAACGCGCCTCTGTGCCGTTATGGGTAGACCCGGCGCTGAGTCCGTAAATCCGGGCGAGATCGATGATCAGGGTCAATGCATAGCGCTTGATATTGAGGACCTTGCTGTTGTCGCCATTTTTCTCCAGTACCAGATTCTTGAAGATACCAAGGGGCGGTTGGGTTGAAATGGCATCCCGGGTCAAGGATCGAATGAACGAAGAGTGTGCCTGCACCAGGGAAAACAGATGGTGCTGCAGTTCATCGCACAACGCCATGTTGCCGTGGATGGCTCGCAGTTCGAGGAAGACGCTGGCATTGAGCAGCTTGTCGTACTCGGGATTGGCTATCCACTTGCGGTAGTACTCTTTCCACACCTTCAGAGGCTGGCACCATTTATGGGCGGCAGCCATGAAATGGCCGGAGCAGAGCGGATAACCACAGGCATCGAGCCCGTTGCAGACATACATCGCCAGGTGATTGAAGTAGATCCTGTCGTTGTCGGTGGCGTCATCCGCCAGAATGAGGGCGCTGTCCTGATCCGAGAGCATATGGACTTCGTTGCGGGCCTGTGAACCGGCTACCACCCAGGCATAGTCGCAAGGGGCCACTCCCAGTCTGGCTTCTCCCATCTGTAGCAGCCGTCGACAATAGGCATCCATGATGAGTGTCATGACGTTGCCTATGCTCTCTCCTGCCACTTCCCCTTCCACCAAGGCTTCAAAGATGGCCTGACGCTCAACCGTCAGGAGCGCCAGAGCCTCCACGGTTTCGCAATACTTGATCTTCTCGATGAGAAATATTGCCTGAACCCTGTGGTTTTGCACCAGATGGGAAGTGGTCAGCAATCCCAGCACCTGCTGCTCTCGCACAATGGGCAGGCCGCGAATATTGTGCTGCATCATCAGGTAGGCGGCTTTCAGGGTCAGCTCGTCCGGATGAATGGTGATGGGGGCCGGTGTCATTATCTCCCGGATAGGGCGACTGGTGGTCAGCCCTTCGGCGATCACCCGCATTGTCATGTCCCGATCCGTGACGATACCCATGATCTCTCCCTGCGCCATCACGACGGCGGTGGAGGAGCGGCAGACCATGCGCATCTCCTGGGCTACTTGCTGAATACTCATGTCGGCATCGACCACGGCTATCTTGCCGCTGTTTACCTCGCTGACCCTGCGCATGAAGAGCCCTTTGTCGTTGTCAGACCAGACGACATTGAGGGCCGATTGCAGGCGCTCCCTGGCCTGGGAGGCGAACAGATTGGCGTATTGCGGATACTCTGCCAACAGTTGTTTCAGTTTGCTGTGGGGGATCTGGTAGAGCAGGGTGTTATCGAGCGCGGTCACGTTGTAACAATCGGCAGGGTTGCCCGGTGTGCTCTCCAAAAACGTGAAGCCGAACAGATCGTCTGGCCCCAGCCGGCCCCTGAGTACGCCATTTTGCATGCGTTGCTCCAGCGACCCGGTACGTACTATATAGAGGTAGCGCTCCGGATCCTCGATGTTGAACGGCAGGCTTTCTCCCTGACCCAGATAACTTATCTTGACGGTACGGGCAACGCAGTGCTGCAACTGAGGGGGCAGCCTGTCGAAGGGATCTATTCTGGCGATGAAGTCGATGATATTGGGCAGCAATGTCTGGGGCATGATGGCGGCCTTATTGGCATGAAGAGAGGGAGGCACCGTGCCGAGGGCGTCTCCAGGCTATGGGGTTGCCCTGGGTGGTCAGACAGGATCTGCTGGCAGGGTAGCCAGGTAGAGGGCCGGTTTGCCATCACAGTCGGAGGTAAACAATACCTGCCGATCGTCCGGGGTAAAAGAGGGGTGTGGATGGGTCACTTGACGATCCCCCTGAAACACCCGCCAGGAGGTGTTATGGGCAGCCAGCTGATAGTAATACCCCTGGCGTACATCGAAAACATAAAGGAAGGGGTCATTGTCGATGGTGTAACCATGGGTATCCTTCACATCCACAGGCGTGCCGGATCCATCCCCCACCAGCAAGGAGCCGTCGTGGTTGCTCATCAGGTGTGAGCAGGCCGGCATAGCCATGACGGGCTCATCCACCCCACTGTCCGGGTTGAAGCGACGAATGATGCGATCCTGTTGTCCCTTGAGATAGGAGACGTACATCAGGTATGAGCCGTCCGGTACCCAGAATTCGTGAGTGCAGCTCTCACCTTCCAGATGGGATCTCACCTTGCGTACGGCCGAACCATCTTCATTGACCAGCCACATGCGGGCATCGACCAGATCGTGGGGCCCCTCATGGCAGAAGGCGACAGTCTGATCATCGAAGGGGCGATAGATGGGGTGTCCAAGCCAGCCTTGCTCCTCATGAATGACCCGGGTCTCTCCGCTGGCGAGATCGACCCGCAGCAGTCGGCAGTGGGGTTTGGTGTGGTAGAAAGAGTGGAACAGGCTCCAGTCGGTGAGCGGGATCCAGTCCGCCTTGGCAATTTCTATCCCCACCAGCTTGGTACAGTCACTGTTTGCCACCCAGGTACCATAGCCGACCCATTGTTCCGGGACCTGATAGACCTGTGTTTCGACCAGGGTATCCAGATCGACTCTCAGCAGATCCCTGCCATTTTTCACGTAATAGAGAGTGCTGTCATCGGGGGAAAGAAAGCCGCCAAAGGTGTTGTCACCGGCCCCCTCTGTCAGTTGGCGGGCCTGGCCACTGGCCAGGTCCAGCAAGTAGTAGTTCCAGTGACCATCAAACTCGCCGGCGAACAGCAGCTGGCTACCGTCATTGGTAAAACATTTCTGGTAGAAGTAGTTGCGGTGACAGGTTACCTCGGGTGGGGTGAGACGGCAGACAGCCGCACCGGTATCCGGATCCAGGTAGTGGTGATAGGTGAGTGAAACGATCGAACCCTTGGCCATATGTTCCTCTTGCTGGTTAGCATCCAAAGCTGGGCCTGTATGCCCATGATGGATAAATTATAGAAACATCGTTTTAATTTTTATTGACGCTGATCACCATAATGAAATGAGAGCGAAGCAACCACAATTAATGTGACAGATATCACAGGGTATGCGTGATCAAAGCATTGTTTTTGTTTATGAATTTTACCCCTTCCTTTGATATGCAAGTCATTTCAAATACAATGAAACAACTAACTCATATTTTTGGAATTTGACTATGTCGGTGATAGATAACTCTCCAGACTCGGTGTCATCCGTCCTCAAGGTGTTTGGCATCTTGCAGGCATTGGGAGAGCAAAAAGAGATAGGGGTGACTGAGCTGTCCCAGCGGATCATGATGTCCAAGAGTACGGTTTACCGCTTTTTGCAGACCATGAAAACCCTGGGCTACGTGACCCAGGAGGGGGAAACGGACAAGTACACCCTCAGCCTCAAGTTGTTTGAACTGGGCGCCAAAGCCCTGGAGCACCAGGATCTGATCCCGATTGCAGATGTCCAGATGCACCGCCTCGGCAAGCTGACCAAGGAGACCCTGCACCTGGGGGCGCTGGATGAAGACAGCATTGTCTATCTGCACAAGATCGATTCCGAATACAACCTGCGGATGTACTCCCGGATTGGCCGCCGTCGCCCGCTCTATAGCACAGGGCTTGGCAAGGTGATGATGGCTTGGCTTGAAGAGAGTGAGGTGCGCGCCATGCTGGCCAGTGTCACCTTCGAACGTTTTACCGAACATACCCTGGCCGATGTGGATGCGCTGCTGATGGAGCTCGCGCTGGTGCGCGAGCAGGGTTATGCCGAGGACAACGAAGAGATGGAACATGGCCTGCGCTGCTTTGCCGTCCCCATTTACAACCGCATGGGGCGGATCATCGCCGGCCTGTCACTCTCTCTGCCGGTGGTGCGCTTCCAGGAGGAGAACAAGCAGGCGCTTGTGGCGCAGCTCCATGGGGCAGCAGCCCGTATCTCCGCCGAGCTTGGCTTTCACGATTACCCTTTCCCTGGTGTGTGATGCTGCCCAGATGAATTAAACATCCGGCCCCTGACGTAAGGGGCCGGATTTTTTGTGGCTGCGGGTGACACATGGTCAGAGCTAGGGGGATGAGGTCTCGGCCAGGCCTGCACGACGCTGGCGATAGAGATGGAAGCTGGTATGGCCGTTGAGCACTATCACCAGGCTTTCCAGCATGATGCCACCCCAGGATCCCAGCCAAAGGTTGTGAGCAAGCCAGCCGATGCTGCTGGCCAGCATGCAGAGGCGAAGGGAGAGACTCTCGAGCCGGAACAGGGCATAGGTAGTGAGGGTGGTGCCCAGCAGCGGCAGCAGTTGCATTGGGTGAGTCAGCTTGGGCAGTACCAGTAGCCAGCTGGTCACCAGAAAGAAGGTCATTACCCCTTTGCCGCGGTAGTAGCCAGATACCAGGGTGCGCACGGCACTGAGGGTGGTGTTGATGGCCGAGGCGGGGGAGCCGAGCAGCAGAAAGTGCATTCCCATCAGCAGACCGTTGAGGGTGAGCTGAGCGCGCAATTGCTTATCCTGACGTTGCAAAAAGGCGCTGGCTCCCATCAGGCAGGCCAGCAGACCGATAAGTTGGGCAAAAAAAGGGTGATCCTGCAACAGCATTATGGGGTGACCGCAAGAGAATAAAAGGCGCCTGACGAGGCGCCCTGAGGGTTAACGGGCGAGCCAGCCGCCATCCACCGCTATGGTGTAGCCATTGATGTAATCGGATGCAGCCGAAGCCAGGAACACGGCCGGCCCCATCATGTCATCCGGGATACCCCAGCGACCGGCGGGAATGCGTTCCAGAATGGCGGCATTGCGATCTTCATCGGCCCGCAGGGCAGTGGTGTTGTTGGTGGCCATATAGCCGGGAGCGATGGCATTGACGTTGATCCCCTGGTTGGCCCATTCGTTGGCCAGCAGTCGGGTGATCCCCATGACACCGCTCTTTGATGCCGTGTAGGAGGGGACACGGATCCCGCCCTGGTAGGAGAGCATGGAGGCGATATTGATGATCTTGCCTCCCTTTCCCTGGGCCAGGAACTGTCTGGCAACGGCCTGGGACATGAAGAAGACGCTCTTGATGTTGATGTTCATCACGTCATCCCAATCCTTTTCACTGAACGAGATGGCATCTTCACGGCGAATGATCCCGGCATTGTTGACCAGGATGTCGACATGACCGAAACGGGAGACGGCCTGATCAACCAGGGCGGGCAGTTGATCTACCTTGCTGACATCGGCCTTCAGGCTCAGGAAGGCACGGCCTGTCGCAGTAACCTTGGCGATGGTATCGGTTGGCTCGACGATATTGATGCCGACGATATCACAGCCCGCCTGGGCCAGCCCCAGGGCCATGCCCTGTCCGAGGCCAGTGTCACAACCTGTCACTATGGCCACTTTGCCTGTCAAATCAAACGTATTGAGAATCATGGTGTTTCCTCTTGGCCACCACAGGTGGCGTTAGTCGTTGTCACGACCTGGCGCTGGCGACGGCGCCCGGTCGCCCTTGATTAGCGCAGATCCTGGACGGCGACATGATCCATGTCGGCAAAGACCTGGTTTTCTCCCACCATGCCCCAGATAAAGGTATAAGCCTGAGTGCCGACCCCTGAGTGGATTGACCAGCTCGGGGAGATCACCGCCTGCTCGTTGTGAACTACCAGATGGCGGGTCTCATCAGGTTTGCCCATCATGTGGAACACGGCACCATCTTCTTTCATGTTGAAGTAGAAATAGACCTCCATGCGGCGTTCATGGGTGTGACAGGGCATGGTGTTCCACAGATTGCCCTCTTCCAGCTGGGTCATCCCCATCAGCAGTTGGCAGGTTGGCAGTACGTCAGGTACCAGATACTTGTAGATGGTACGGCGGTTGCTGGAGAGCGAGTCCCCCAGGGTGACCGGAGAGGCTTCGGCCTGAGTGACCTTGCGGGTCGGGAAGTGGCTGTGAGCAGGAGCGCTGTTGTAATAGAACTTGGCTGGCTGGGCTGCTGTCACGCTGGCAAAACTGAGCTCACGCGCCCCTTGTCCCACATAAAGCGCTTCGGCATGACCTATCTCATAAGTGGTGCCATCGACCACAATCACTCCGGGCCCCCCGATATTGATCAGCCCCAGCTCGCGGCGCTCCAGGAAATAGCCCACACCAAACGCGGTGCCGAGATCGCCTGAGAAGGCCAGCGGAGCCTGGGCAGGCATGATGCCACCGAACACGATCCGGTCGATGTGGCTGTAAGTCATGGTCAGTTCATTGGGAACAAACACCTGCTCAACCAGAAACTCGCGGCGCAGCCCCTGGGTGTCCAGTTGTTTGGCGTGGTCGCTGTGGATACTCTGACGAATTTGCATATTGAACCTCGATTCCAGGCCGTTGCCGGCATTCATGAAGAGGGGTTAAAACCCCTTCGTTGCAGTGACAATATCAAAACAGAAAAATAGGATCAAATTAAAATAAAACATCGTTTTATTTTTTGTGATGCTGGTTGGTTAATTTATGCATTAGTCAGGCGTCCGCTTTTCTCTATGGGGTGCTGACGTGCGGATTAGTCGCATTTCCCGGCGGGCACTGAGATAAAGGCCAATGCCCGCCAGCAGCACCGCCAGTACGATCAGACCATGGAGGTAGTCTGTGGCGAGCCAGATCAGGGGGGATAGCAGGAAGGAGAGCAGCAGTAAGAGGCGGCCGAGCAGCAGGGTCTGGCGTGGATTGCCGAGGGTTATCTCTGACGGCTGCAAAGGCCGCTTCAGGTTGGCAAAAAATCGGGCCACCTGACGAGCCCGCTGAGGTGCATACCCTTTGGGTTGATACCAGAGGCGAGTGAGCAAGAAGAAGCCGCAGGTCACCACAAGATGTGCCAGCACTGTCACGGAAAACGTCAGATCCACAGCCTCTCTGGGGGTGAGTGTCGAGCCACTCAGCCAGGCGGGAAGCTGGGTGGGATGAAAGCCAAGATAGAGACTGGCCGAGACCAGGGTCCCCACCAATACGGTACTCCACCCAGCCCAGTCGGGGGTACGGCGTACTATTACCGCCAGCAGGGCTGGAATAGTCAGCGGCATCTGGATCAAGGAGCTGACCGCCATGACCAGTTCAAAGAAACCGAGCTTGTCTTGCTTCGCGATGGCCCAGGCCAACAAGGTAGCGAGCAAGCCGTTGAGCAGGGTTATCCAGCGTCCCGCCTTGAGTAGTCTGGCTTCACTGTGATGGGGGGCCTGGTAGATGTTGCGAATAAAGATACCGGCATTGCGATTGAGGGCGGTACTCATGGGCGAGATGGTGGCCGCCAGCATGGCGGCCAGCGCCAGCCCCAAGGTGCCGGCTGGCATCATATGGGTGACGAAGTACAGGTAGGCGCCATTGATCGCTTGCTCTCCCAGCTGAGGATAGCTGCTGCCTAGATCCACCCCCTGGCCTGCGCTGAACCAGGGGGGAATGAACCACATTACTGGCCCTATGATGAATAGCACGCCGGCCAGCCGCGCCGCCTTGCGGGCATCCGGTTCGTTGCGAGTGACCAGAAAGCGGTAGCAGCTGTTGGCATTGTTGGTCGAAACCGTCTGTTGCAGCAGCACCATGGCAACCCATCCCAGCAGTAAAGAACTGTGCGGCATCTCGCTCCCGAGCCAGAAATTGCCAGGAAAGTGTGTGATGAGAGGGCCAGGCCCGTCTGCGAGCCAGAGGGCGTAGGCACCAGTGATCAGGGTAATGGCCAGGATCAGCACCAGCTGGATCACATTGGTGGCATTGACGGCCCAGGCGCCGCCGCTGGCGGAGATAAGGGTAATGAACAGACCTGTAACCAACAGGGTAGGAACAATGTCAATGCCGCTGATGGCCGAGATGATATAGGCCAGCCCGTTGAGCCAGATGGCGGCCGTCAAGGTGGAGAGTGGAAACTGCAGCCAGGTAAAGAGGCGTTCAGTAGGGCGGCCAAAGCGCTGGGCAATGACATCCATTGGGGTCTCTACCCTCAACTTGCGGTAGCGGGCAGCGAAGAAGCGGGCGGCAATGAAAAAGCCCAGGGCATTGCCCCAAAAGAGGGCCAGGATGGCGACACCGTCAGTGAATGCCTTGCCTGCTGCCCCGGTGAAGGTCCAGGCTGAAAACTGGGTCATGAAGGCGGTGGCCCCGGCCATCCACCAGGGCATGGCATTGCCTCCGTTGATAAAGTGGTGGCTGTCGAGGGCGAACCGGCGAAACCCGAATGCCGCCAGTACGATAAAGATGAAGTAGCCGATGACGATGGCAAAATCGATGAGCTCCATGGCAGTTGGCCTGCTTGCAGTAAATAGAGAGGAAGGGTGGGCTGGTGGTGAAAACGGAAAAGGGCGCCTTTGGAAAGGCGCCACGGATAACGGTTTGAGGGATGGATCATGAGGCCGAGCGGCTTGCCATACTCGGTTTGAGTATGGGTTTAGCCTGCGGCAAGGCCCCTGCACTGCGTTTGAGCAGGTAACCGACCAGCAGGATTGCGCCCGCACAGGCGGCGAACAGCAGACGACCCCAGAGCGGGTTGGGTACCAGTACCATCAGCATCAGACCGGCGCCCATCATCAAGGTGATATGGCCCAGCTTGCTGCGTTGCAGGCGGTCAAACTCATCCTGCTCATCATCGGCAACCACCGGCGTTTCCAGCGCCACGAAGAAGTCGGCGGTGCGCTGACGCTCTTTTGCCGTGAAGGACTCTTCTTTATAGAAAAGGCTGGTAGCCCAGAAGAAACCACCGGTCAGGATCAGATGAGCAGCTACCGTGATGGTGGTGGTCAACTCGGACAGCTCGCGAGCGGTCAGAGTCACGCCGAACAGGCTGGCGCCCCACTGGGCGGTGAACACATTCATTACCAGCCAGGAGACAAACATGCCGAAGCAGACAGTGCCCCAGGCTGCCCATTTCGGGGTTCTGCGAATGAACATACCAAAGAAGAGCGGCACCAGCATGGGGGATTGCAGCAGGGTGGCGACGCGCATGGTCAGGTCAAACAGGCTCAGTCCCTTGAGCTGGGCAAACAGTTGGGCGATGAGGATTACCAGAATGCCGTTGATCAGTGTAACGCCCTGGCTAAGACGTAGCATGTTGGTCTCGCTCATGGGCTTGTTGCGGCAAATGATCGGTGCCCAGAAGCTGCGCACGAAGATCCCGGCGTTGCGGCACAGTGCCGAATCCATGGAAGACATCGTTGCGGCAAACAGACCGGCTACCAGCAGACCTATGGTGCCCAGAGGCATGTACTTCTCGGCAAACACCAGATAGACAGCATCACTTGCCTTGTTGCCCAGCTCGGCGTGAGCAGCGGCGGCATCCGGCACCATGATGGCCATGGCCCAGGGCGGGATGAACCAGATCAGGGTGCCGCAGATCATCAAGCCCATGGCCAGCAGTGCGGCTTTGCGGGCATTGTTGGAATCCTTGGCGTTGAGGAAGCGATAGGAGTCCTGGATGTTGTTGATGCTCTGCATCTGTTTGACGATGAAGAAGAGGAAAGAACCCACCAGCAGCACCCCATAGTTCATATCCGGCCCCATGATGAAGTCGGTCGGGAACTTGGTGATGATCTCGTCCGGTCCGCCAACGGCAAACAGGGCAACCGCAGCGCAGGCGACCGAGATGACGGCGACCACCAGGGTCTGCACGAAATCACTGGCGACCACCCCCCAGGCACCGCTCAGCATGGAGATAAGCAGTACTGAGAGACCGGTCACCCAGATGGTGGTCGTCATGTCATAGCCAAACACGGCACCGACAAAGATGGCCAGGCCGTTCAACCAGACACCGCCACTGAGGATGCTCAGGGGGATGATGGCCCAGGTAAAAAACTGCTCGTTGGTCTTGCCAAAGCGTTGTTCGATAGCCTCGGTCGGGGTATCCACCCGCATCTGGCGAAAACGATGGCTGAACCACCAGTAAGAGAGGATATAAGCCGCGATATTGCCAAGAAACACAAAGGTAACGGCAAAACCATCGGTAAAAGCCTTGCCCGCCGCACCGGTAAAGGTCCAGGCGGAAAACTGGGTCATGAAGGCGGTCGCCCCCACCATCCACCAGAGCATGCGGCCACCACCACGAAAGTAGTCACTGCTTGATTTGCTCGCCATCTTTTTGAAGGCAACACTGATGAGGATCATCAGTATGAAATAGCCTCCCACCACCAACATATCTATGTTCATAAGTTCACTCACTCATGGCAGTCCAGGGTAATCCTATCCTCATCAGAAAAAAGATGAGTTGCTGACAGGCGCATTTTTCAAAAAACGTTTCAAAAAAACCTTAAACAATTCGATGCTTCATTTTAGAAACGCTGTTCCAAAAAAATAGTGACGTAATTCCCAAAATCCTCACGGTGAAGGTAGCCATGCTGCCAATTGGGAGCTGGATCGTGTTTTGAAAAGGCGGTTCATTTTTCTGTTTGCATAAAAGCCTGCTGTTGTGGCAGCCCCTTTCGATCCTTTACAACAGATGTCAGCGAAGATTTGCGCATTGTCACAAAAAATTGAAATGTAATTTCAATTGTTTTGACTTGGTTGTTTTCAGTCATAAGATGGAAGCACTACCAGAAGGGGGAGCCTATGGCTGTCAAAATTGCCGTGATTGGCGAATGCATGGTTGAGCTGGCGCAGCGCAGCACAGGCATGACGCGTGGTTTTGGAGGGGATACCCTCAATACGGCTGTCTATTTGAGTCGCGTCAATCCGGCGTTGACTGTGCACTACGTAACAGCCCTGGGGACGGACAGCATGAGCCGTGACATGCTGACCCAGTGGCAAAAAGAGGGGATACACACAGATCTGGTGCAGCGCAGGGCAGACAAGTTGCCCGGGCTCTATCTCATCGAAACTGACGGGAGCGGTGAGCGCACCTTTCACTACTGGCGTAGCGATGCCGCAGCCCGTTACTGGTTACAAGGCGATGCGGCCTTGCAGGTATGCCAGCAACTGCCTCAGTTTGATTACCTTTATCTGAGCGGCATCTCACTGGCCATACTGGACGAAGCCGACCGCCACAAGCTGTTCGCCTTGTTGGCCGAATGTCGCGCCGGGGGAACCAGAATCCTGTTTGACAACAACTATCGCCCTCGCCTGTGGCAGAGCCAACATGCGGCACAAGCAGCCTATGGCACCATGCTGGCACTGACCGATATCGCTTTCCTGACACAAGATGATGAAGATGCACTGTGGGGCCTCGCCTCGCCAGAAACCGTGTTGGCACGGACCCGTCAGGCAGGAGTGGGGGAGGTAGTCATCAAGCGGGGAGCCGAGTCATGTCTGATCCTGCAGGGTGATCAGCAATACAGTGTGGCTGCCATACCCCTTGCCAAAGACGCTGTGCGCGATACCACAGCGGCAGGTGACTCCTTCAGCGCCGGTTACCTCGCCATGCGTCTGGCAGGTCAGAGTGCCGTGGCGGCGGCTCATTATGCTCACCAGCTGGCCGGGACTGTGATCCAGTACCCCGGCGCCATCATTCCGGCGGCCGTCATGCCGGTCGCACCTTTGTCTTCTGCCCTATCCAGTGAGGTTCACCATGTCAATATTGCTTGAAAAACTCTCGACCCTGAAAATCATCCCAGTCATCGCGATCAAGGAGGCCGATGACGCCGTGGCCCTGGGCAAGGTGCTGATTGAAAACGGTATGCCCAGTGCCGAGATCACCTTTCGTACCCCGGCGGCAGCCCAGGCCATCGCCCATCTGCGTGAAGCTTACCCTGATATGGTGATTGCAGCGGGAACTGTGCTGACCACGGATCAGGTGGATCAGGCTATTGCTGCCGGGGTTGATTTCATCGTCAGCCCGGGTTTGAACCCGCGTATCGTTCAATATTGTCAGGCCAGAGGGGTAACCATGATCCCGGGGGTAAACAGCCCGAGTCTGGTGGAACAGGCGATGGAGCTGGGGCTGCGCCATCTCAAGTTCTTTCCAGCAGAGGCATCCGGTGGCCTGGCCATGCTCAAGGCCATGAGCGCCGTCTATCCGGTACGCTTCATGCCCACCGGTGGCATTAGCCCGGACAACGTACAGGCTTACCTCTCCCTTGAGTCAGTATTTGCTTGTGGTGGTACCTGGATGGTGCCGACTGATCTCATCGATCGTCGCCAGTGGGACAAGATAGGCGAGCTGGTGAAGGCCGCCGTGGCTGCCTTGTAAACGAAAAAGCAGGATGGAATACCATGTTTGTCATCAATGAAGAGTGTGACCTGGATGATCTGGGGAACGGAGTAAAACGCAAGCTCCTGGCACATGCCGGTGGCCTGATGTCGGTGGAAGTGCATTTTGAGCACGGAGCCGTGGGGCCCTTGCACAACCACCCCCATGAGCAATTGACTTATGTGTTGTCCGGGGTATTTGACTTCACCATAGGGGAAGTGACCCGTCAGGTGCGTGCCGGTGACACCTTGTATAAGCAACCTAATATTATTCATGGCTGTGTTTGTCGCGAGAAGGGGGTATTGCTGGATATATTCACTCCGCAACGGCAAGATTTCTTGAAATCCTGAAGTATGACAAGCCATCCATCACGGATGGCTTTTTAATGAGTTGGTAAAACAAAAAAGAAACACTGTTTTGTTTTTGTGTTCTAGATCTAAAAATTATATTTTCAACTCGGTATTATTATGTTGTAACCAACAATAATCAGCGAGATGACCATGAAACTGACTAGCACCTCCACCCTGTTTACCCTGATCTCTTTACTCGGCGCCGGTTCACTTGGTGCGACCACGCTGGATTATCGTCATGAGTACCTTGATGATACAGAGCAGCATGCCGATCGGGCCCGGGTCTCCCATCGATTTGATAATCAACTGGGTTTTGCCGTGGAAGCAAAATGGGGTTCAAAGGCCAGCACGGGCGAGAGCAATCTATTTGAAAACAACTATGCCAAAGGCCATGAGTTTGAACTCAATTACCAGTACAAGGTTGGCCAAAAACTCACGCTATCGCCCGCCTTCGTGCTTGATTCATCATCTTCTTCAACCACTTACAAAGCACAACTGAAAGGGACTTACCAGCTTACCGACAAGTTGTACGGTGCGGTCAGATACCGTTATGGCTTACAGAACTACACCTCTGTGAGCACAGGTGATCGCCACTTCAATCAGGGTAACTTCCAGCTCGGTTACCAGTTTGGATGGGGCAAGGTTGAATATGATTTTGAATATAAGGATACCAATTACCCAAGCCTGCGCGGCAAGGATAATACCTATTTGCATAATCTGGTGGTACAGGTGCCAGTCAATAAAGAATGGGTACCTTACGTTGAATTAGGATATGTACCTTATCGCAATGATACCAAAGGTGGCTATGAGAGTGGTGCTGTAAAATATGACAATGATTTTCAAGTCCGCTATCGCATGGGTATAAAATATAATTTCTAAATTTCGTCTGTTCTAGTTTTTTCAAAAATATATGTCACCTCTTTCTATAGAGGGGGCGGGCACATCTCTATTTATTCGCCTGCCATATTCCATAAAATATGATTGGATTGAGAAAATGAAAACAAACTATTCAGTGATTTTTTTAAGCATGCTGATGGCCTCTGCTGCGTCTGCGCAAACGGATGCCTGGTTTTACAAGGCATTTGGCCAGTCCACTGACAGCAATTTTTCCAGCAATGTGCTGCCAGCCAAAGTCGGTGTCAATCAGGTTAGCCGCAGCGAGGGAGAAGCGCCGCTGCGGGCCGATGTCGCCTATCCCTTGCCTGCCTCTTTCATACTGGAGAGCCGAGGCGGCAAGCTGGCCAATTCCCATGATGGAATGACGGTGTTTTATCAGGCCATCCCGGTTGATCGGGCTTTCGTCTTGCAGGCGGAAGTGAGCGTCTCGCAGTTCGGCCCTGAAAACGGCAAGACGCCCAATGGGCAGGAGGGGGTCGGGCTCTTTGTCAGGGACAGCCTGGGACCCCAGCGCAAGGTACCGCAACCCCTCGGCCATGAGGAGTTTCCCCATGCGGCGAATATGGTGCTCAATGCCGTGCAGACGCACAACAAGAGTGACGACAATCGCGTTGACCTGGTGTCAGTGGCGCGCCAAGGGGTGGTCAATCCTTGGGGTAACGAAGGGGTGAAGGTGGAGCGTATCCCTTATCAGAAGGGGGTCTCCCTCGATGATGGGCACTTCCTGCTGCGCCTTGAACGCAAACAAGGAGTGTTTGAGCTGACCTGGTCGACACCGGATGGGCAACGGCAGGCCGTGCAGCGGGTGGTCGATAAACCGGGTCTGCTCGACAGCCAGGATCCTCGCCACGCCTATCTGGGATTTTTTGCCGCCCGCAACGCCAAGGTGCGTTTTGACAATGCCAGTCTGACATTGGGGGGCCCCATCGCCATGGTGGATGAGCCGAGTGCACCCGCAGCAGCTCAGTCACCTCTGCTGGAGATAGCCTCCGCCACCAACAGCTCCCAGCTCTCCTATCTGCTGCAAGTGCGCAGCAATCTGGCGGGGACCTTGCAAGTGGCGGGGCAAACAGTGACGCTGCAAGCGGGCCGTTTCAGCCAGTTGCCGTTGGTGTTGGCAGAGGGAGAAAATCTGCTGCAGCTGACATTTACGCCGGCCAGCCAGCCTGTCGCTACTGCAGTAGAACAAACGGTACAACAAATCGTCATCACCAGAGCGCCGGCCCGGGTTGCGGATGTTCGCCACATTTATGTCTCCCCAACGGGGCAAGCTGACAATGCGGGTACCCGTACCGCACCTGTGGATCTGGCCACTGCCCTTGAGCAGTTGGTTCCGGGCGGCACCATAGTGCTGGCAGATGGCCATTATCCGGGGATGACACTTGCAGCCGAGCAGAGTGGCCTGCCGGGAGAGCCCAAGCGGCTGGTGGCCGAGCATCGCCATCGGGCAATCTTTACCGGCCAGACATCGCAACTCAATGCCAGCTTCTGGCATCTGGATGGTCTGGTGTTTGATGGCAACCCCGATGGCGCCAAGGCCGAGCACGATCCTGCCTTCTTGCGGGTGGCGGGCAGCCATAATCGGCTTGAGCGTTTGATTGCTCGCAACAATGCCGACACTGGCGTCTGGATCACCGGCAATGGTGTGTATGGTCAGGCCAGCCTGTGGCCTGCATACAACCAAGTCATCAACAGTGATTCTTACAATAACCGCGATGAATCCGGGATCAATGCCGATGGGTTTGCCGCCAAGCTGGGCGTGGGGCCGGGTAACTTGTTCAAGGGCTGTGTGGCTCACAACAATGCAGATGATGGCTGGGATCTGTTCAACAAGATTGAAGATGGCCCCAATCAAGCCGTGACCATTATCAACAGCGTGGCTTATGGCAACGGGCTGCCGTTCGGGCATCCGGCTCCGGCAGGCACCATAGGGAACGGATTCAAGCTGGGGGGAGAAGGGCAACCGGTTGCCCACCAGATTTACGGCTCCCTCTCGGTGCGCAACAACATGGACGGATTTACCGATAACTTCAATACGGGGGCGCTACTTCTCAAGGGGAATATTGCCCTGGATAATGCCCGTTATAACTACATCATGCGCGACAACCCCTATGGGACTGGACAGCATAAGGTCACCTTCATGGATAATGTGTCACTGCATTATCGCCAGCAAGGGAAATATGCCGATTATCTGGGCAACCAGGTCGTCAAGCCGTGGCATGCGCCCGAACCGATGGACAAGCACCAGCAGATATTACTGGCCAGATCTCTTGAGGATATGGCTACGCTCGAGCGCGACGGTGTCGGAAATTTGATCATGCCATGGGCTGTGTCACCCTCATCGAAATGATCATGTTGGGGAACGTTAATAAGGGATTGATATCTTCCCGTTATTGGGTGGGTGACGAAGGTCTCGCCACCCACCAACAGACGTAAATGCATTGAATATATACCTGATGATTATGTCATCTGATATTTATGGCGGCCTTGTCTATTGGGGCTGTCTGTTTCCCCCTCACGGAACCTGGGTGAGGCTTTTACTGTGCTATTTTTCAATTGAAGGAATAAATATGAAAAAGACCCTCGTCTGTTCAGGCGTAGCCGCAGTGCTGGCATTGTTCACCATGCCTGCTTACAGCGCCGCACTCTTGATTGCCAAGGCTACCGAGGTTGCGCCCAAGTCGGGGTGGGCCGGATATGATGCTGGCACCACGGGTGGTAGCAAGGCAACCAGTGCCAACATCTATCAGGTCAGGAACAAGCAGCAACTGGTGGATGCCATCAAGAATGGGGGCGACAGTGCCAAGATCATCCAGGTGATAGGCACCCTGGATATCAGTGAGGGGGCCCCGTATCGTTCCGTTGCAGATCAGAAGAGCCGTAGCCAGATCCCGCTCACTGCCAATACCACTCTGATCGGCACAGATAAAAACGCCAAAATTGTCAACGGCAGCCTGGTGGTCAGCAAGGTAAACAATGTCATCATCCGCAACCTGTATCTGGAAACACCGGTGGATGTGGCACCAAAATTTGAGAGTGGTGATGGCTGGAATGCCGAATGGGATAGCCTCACCATTTCGGAATCAGAACATGTGTGGGTCGATCACGTTACTTTTTCCGATGGCAGCTTTACCGATGATCAATATGGCAAGAAAGATGGCTGGAAATACGTGCAGCACGACGGCATGCTGGATATCAAAAAAGGTTCTGACTATATCACCGTCTCTCACTCCCATTTCAATCAGCATGACAAGACAATGTTGATTGGTCATAGCGACAGTAATAAAAGCCAGGATGCAGGGAAATTACGCGTCACCCTTCACAATAACTTATTTGAAGACGTGACTCAGCGGGTACCCAGAGTGCGGTTTGGTCGTGTCCATGCCTATAACAACCTCTACTTGGGGGATATCACCCGTCCTGTTTATCCCTACCTCTACAGCTTTGGCATTGGTAAGGAGGGGGGCGTGCTCTCCGAGAAAAACTATTTCTCCGTCAATGGTGCAACCGATGGTTGCGAGTTGGTGAAAAGCTTCACCGGTACCCTGTTCAAAGACAGTGGTTCTGTATTGAACAATGCTGGCATGACCTTGTCGGGAAAATGCAGCTTCTCCAGTGCTCTGCCCCAACCCCCCTATAGCTACAACCCGGTGGAGCCTGGCAAGTTGCCAAATCTGGTCAAGGCCAACGCCGGGGTCGGCAAGATCTAGTCGCTTTGGGCTGGGCACAGCTTGTCTGCCGTTACTTTGAGCGCTGACGGGATGAGCGTTGTCGCTCATTCTGGCGACAAAGCTGGTGAGCTTGTACGGCCAACAGCCAGATCCCGGGCAAGCAGATTGCCCGGGATGTTTTTTCATGCAGGCCTGTCTCGGCGGCGGGCTGAACTGATGCAACCGCAGGACGAGGCGAGTGCTGGTCACATAGGAAGAGGGCTCAAGCCCCTGACAGCGACAATGCCCGATCGCATTGATGGGTGAGCTTGATAAAGACCCGGGAAGTGAGTCGGGTCAGGAGCTCATAGGGGATGGTTCCTATCTTTTCTGCCACCTGCTCCACCGGCAGGCCATCCCCCCACAGGATCACCTCATCCCCCGTCTTGTCACCGGCACCGGGCCCAAGATCGACCGTGATCATGTCCATGGACACTCGCCCCACTATGGGGACCTGCCGACCATTGATGAGCACAGGGGTTCCCTGAGGTGCCATGCGTGGATATCCATCCCCATAGCCGACCGCAACCACGCCCAGAGTGGTGTCATGATGGGCCACCCAATGGCCGCCATATCCTACCGACTCCCCTTGCTCGCACGGTCTGATGGCGATGAGCTGGCTCCTGAGGGTCATGACGGGACGCAAATCATGATCGGATGCCAGCTGTCCGCCAAAGGGGGAGGCGCCATAGAGCATGATACCCGGCCTTATCCAGTCGCTGCGAGAGTCTGGCCAGGCCAGGATCCCCGCCGAGTTGGCCATGGCTCTCTCGCCCTGCATCCGGGCTGTGAGTGCATTGAACTCCTCGATCTGCTGCGGGGTGGCTTGGCTGTCCTGCTCGTCGGACTGGCTGAAATGGGTCATGAGATGAAAGGGCTGCACCACGTTCTTGCAGTTGGCCAGCCGCTCGACAAAGGCGGGAATATCCTGCGCCCTGAGCCCCAACCGGTTCATTCCCGTATCAAGCTTGAGCCAGACGGTGATCGGTGTCGGCAGGTCGGCCTGCTCAAGCAGTGCCAGCTGATCCCAGGTATGAATGGTGGTCTGTAAGCCGTGAGCTGCCAGCAGGAGGAGTGCCTTTGCCGAGAAGAATCCACCCAGCACCAGAATGGGCTTGGTGATGGCGTTTGCCCGCAGAACCAGCGCCTCTTCGATCCGCGCCACCCCATAGGCATCCGCCTGAGACAGGGTATTGGCGACTTGCAACAGACCATGTCCATATGCGTTGGCTTTGAGCACGGCGATGATCTTGCTGTGGGGAGCATGGCGCCGCACAACGGCAAAATTATGGTGCAGTGCATCCACATCGATGCTGGCAGTAACAGTATTCATGATGGGTTATTTCTTCCATGAAAATGAAGATGGATATTGCCGGCAGCACAATAAGCATGGCGTGTTTGGCAAACGTCATTCAGTCATCGCACTCCTTGTGCGATTAAAGATTTACAATGTCATTTTAATATCTAATTGGCATAGGCATTATCTTTATATTCAGCCATGTGCTGACGAGCCAATACCTATTTTAAAAATAAACCCTCACTGGTATATGGATATAAAATATCGGCCAGTTTGTCTGAGCCCCCCATGGTGAACGGCTTCAATACAGGTAGCGACTTTGTAGGGGGCATGGTCACTACACTGTTAGCACATACACCTGCTTATGTGGTAATTATGTTACCAGTCGTACTTGTAATGGTAAATAGTGTATGATGAATAATCGTTTTTTGACAAAATCATGGCATTTTCATCTGCCAATGTTTTTTGGCTGGTGATTTCTATCGCGTTTCCTTGTCGGGGAATTATTTCTGTCTGCAGCCAGGAAACGAATTGCTCCCGGAGGATCGCAAGGGGACATAGCGACAAGAGAAAAATCCACAGTGGTTTCCCTCTCTTTTCCATTATCTCTGTATGCCTGATATGAGAAACCCCGTGTTGATGAGCGATGATATGTCGCTGGTATTTGGAACTGGGCAATAGGTACAAGCAGGGCCTCCGAGGCAATGATGAAGGCTCTCGTATGAGTTATTTGTTGGCGTGCTTATGATACGGTGTCGCCATTGGAGGAGCCTGCGCAGCAAGTGGATGACCCTTTTGAGGCTCTTCGTGTCAGCTTCTCATGTCTGTCGATTAAATACCTGGCCATATGATAGCGCGTCTTATTGGTACCTCCGTTCGCTTCGGTAATATTTCATTTACATTAAATAAAGGTGTATCTGGTAGCGGTGTTTATTTTCACCGGGATTACTCAGTGTCAGTAACACCTGCATGGGACAATTTGTGTGATCAGATATCCGCTCTGAATATTTAGCATCGAGAATTAATGCGTAATTTTAATGTTGTTAATTAAATTACAGCATTAATTACCCCCTTATGGGTATTTGTGCGTGCCGATGCTGGAATAGTTAAGAGTTTGCTACATATGGTTTTTTTGATTAATGGTGATGGGTTTTATATTTTGGTAATGCCCTGTGGCTTGATAAAGATCAACACGTGAGGAGAGGGGAGTCCTTAGCATTTCCGTCATTAAGCATTTACCAAACAAGTGCTCATTAACGGGAATAAGAAGAATGGTCGAGGATAATTTTTTATCGGCTCATGGAATTAATCGCCGTGACTTTATGAAATTGTGCGCCGGGATGGCCGCAACCCTGGGTCTAAGCCAGAATGCTGTGGCCAAGATGGCTACTGCGCTCACCAGCCCCGAACGGCCGCCGGTGATCTGGATAGGGGCGCAGGAGTGTACCGGCTGTACCGAGTCGCTGCTGCGCGCCACCCACCCCACCATCGAAAATCTGATCCTCAATACCATTTCGCTGGAGTATCACGAGGTGCTCTCGGCGGCCTTTGGTCATCAGGCGGAAGAAAACAAGCACAACGCCATCAAGCGTTATAAAGGCAAGTACGTGCTGGTGGTGGATGGCTCTATTCCTCTCAAAGATGGCGGCGTCTACTGCATGGTGGCAGGTGAGCCCATCGTCGACCATATTCGACGCGCCGCGGAGGATGCTGCCGCCGTCATCGCCATCGGCTCCTGCTCCGCCTGGGGCGGCGTGCCTGCCAGCGGCGGCAACCCGACCGGTGCCGTCAGTCTGGAAGAGGCGCTGGGCAATATCGGTACTCCCATCATCAATATCCCGGGTTGCCCGCCCAATCCCCACAACTTCCTCACCACGGTCGCTTACTACATCACCTATGGCAAGCTGCCGGCGCTGGATAGCAAGAAGCGTCCGCTGTTTGCCTATGAGCGGCTGATCCACGAGAACTGCGAGCGTCGTCCGCACTTCGACGCGGGCCGTTTTGCCAAGGAGTTTGGTGATGAGGGCCACCGTCAAGGCTGGTGTCTCTACCATCTGGGCTGCAAGGGGCCGGAGACCTACGGCAACTGCTCGACCCTGGAGTTTTGCGATGTGGGCGGCGGCATCTGGCCGGTCGGCATCGGTCACCCCTGTTATGGCTGTAACGAGCAGGGGGTGGGTTTCAGCAAGGGGATCTTCCAGCTGGCCAAGGTCGAGAACCCGACCCCGCGGGTGGATAAACCCGATGTGAAGATCCAGGAGGGGGGCTATACCTCGCCCACAGCCACGGGTCTCATCGGGGGAGCACTCGGGGTGCTGGTGGGGGTAAGTCTGATGACGGTGCGTGAACTCGGCCGCCAGCAGAAGCGCCACGAAGCGGGGCAGCACCCATCACGGGAGGAGTAACCGTGAACAGACGCAATTTTCTCAAATTCGCCTCTGCCAGTGCACTGGCGGCAGGGGCAAGCGTGCCTGGCACTGCGCTGGCGGCGGCCAAGAACAAGCCGCCCATTCCCGGGTCGCTCGGCATGCTCTACGACTCCACCCTCTGCGTCGGCTGTCAGGCCTGCGTGGCGGAGTGCCAGCGTTTGAATGGCAACCCGTCCAATCCGGAGGGAGCACAGACCTGGTCCACCAACGACAAGCTGACGCCCTACACCAACAACATCATTCAGGTGTGGAAGAGCGGCACGGGTGAGCATAAGGATCAGCTGGTGGATGGCTATGCCTACATCAAGAAGCAGTGCATGCACTGCGTCGATCCCAACTGCGTCTCGGTCTGTCCGGTGCAGGCTCTTACAAAAGATCCCAAGACCGGCATAGTCCACTACGACCCGAGTGTCTGTACCGGTTGCCGCTATTGCATGGTGGGCTGCCCGTTCGATGTGCCCAAATATGACTACGACAACCCCCTCGGGGCCATCCACAAGTGCGAACTCTGCAACCAGAAAGGGCTTGAGCGGATCACTCAGGGCAAGCTGCCCGGTTGTGTCGAGGTGTGCCCGACCGGCGCCGTGATTTTTGGCACCCGCGAGGATCTGATGGCCGAGGCCAAGCGCCGCCTGCTGGCGAGCCCCGGCAGCGAATACGCCTATCCGCGCCAGACCCTTACCGCCAACGACCCTTATCTGCATGAAGTGCCGAGCTACCAGCCTTACGTCTATGGCGAGAAGGAGGGAGGCGGTACCCAGGTACTGGTGCTGGCCGGGGTGCCCTATACCAAGCTCGACATGCCCGACCTGCCGGAGCTCTCCTCCGGTGCTCGTTCCGAGCATATCCAGCACACCCTCTACAAGGGGATGGTGCTGCCCATGGTGGTGCTGACCGGTCTCTCCGTGCTCATTCGTCGCAACAGCAAGCAGAACGGTCACGATCACCATCAAGGCGATGGCCATGATCTGGGCTCGGGCAAGCAGGGCCATGAAAAGGGAGGCAAGGATCATGAGTAATCACAAGGCGTATCCCCTTGGCGGCAAGCTGGTCAGCTGGCCTGTGCTGGTGCTGGCCCCCTTTGCCGTGCTGTGCGGCATGCTGATCCTCAAACGTCTCTTCTTCGGGCTGGGCTCGGTCACCGATCTCAACGGGGGTTATCCCTGGGGGTTGTGGATCTCCTTTGACCTGCTGATCGGTACCGGTTTCGCCTGCGGCGGCTGGGCATTGGCCTGGGCGGTTTACGTGTTCAACCGGGGCGAGTATCACCCCCTGGTGCGACCGGCGCTCTTGGCCAGTCTGTTCGGCTATTCGCTGGGGGGCCTCTCCATCACCATAGACGTGGGGCGTTACTGGAACCTGCCGTACTTCTACCTGCCCGGCCACTTTAACACCTCCTCTGTGCTGTTCGAGACGGCGGTCTGCATGACCATCTATATCGGGGTGATGGCGCTGGAGTTCGCGCCCGTGCTGCTGGAAAAGTTTGGCTGGAAGGCGTCACTCATTCGCCTCAACAAGATCATGTTCTTCGTGCTGGCGCTGGGTGCCCTGCTGCCCACCATGCACCAGTCCTCCATGGGCTCCCTGATGATAGTGGCGGGGGAGAAGATACATCCGCTCTGGCAAAGCTATGAGCTGCTGCCGGTTTTCTCCTTGCTGACCGCCTTCATCATGGGCTTCTCCATCGTGGTGTTCGAGGGATCCCTGGTGCAGGCGGGGCTGGCGGGGCGGGGTCCCAACGAGAAGTCGCTGTTCTACAAGCTGACCCAGGTGATCGATATCTTCCTGATCCTGTTTGTGGCGCTGCGCTTTGCCGAGATCGTCATCAATGACAAGTCGGCCTATCTCTCCGAGTTCAATCGCTTCTCTATCATGTTCTGGAGCGAGATTGCGCTGATGATCTTCCCGCTGCTGGTGTTCCACTGGGACAAGAGCCGCCGGGATTCCCGCATGTTGTTCCTGGGGGCCCTCAGCATGCTGCTGGGCGCGGCCCTCTGGCGACTGGATTACTCCCTGCTCGCCTTCAATCCCGGCAATGGCTACCACTACTTCCCCTCCGCGGAGGAGGTACTGATCTCCCTGGGTTTCGTCGCCATTGAGGTGTGTGCCTATTTGCTGTTGATCCGGCTCTTGCCGGTACTGCCATCACTTGAACGTGTTCACCAAGATTATCAGGCCCGAGGGAAAGCCAACGTATGAGCCAACGTATCACCATAGACCCCATCACCCGCATTGAGGGGCACCTGCGTATCGACTGCGAGATCGAAGGCGGCATAGTCACCAAGGCCTGGTCGTCCGGCACCATGTGGCGCGGTATGGAGGAGATTGTCAAAGGGCAAGACCCGCGCGATGCCTGGATGATAGTGCAGCGGATCTGCGGGGTATGCACCTCCATCCATGCCATCGCCTCGGTGCGGGCGGTGGAGAACGCCATCGGTGCCAAGGTGCCGGTCAATGCCCAGTTCATCCGCAACCTCATCATCGCGGCCCACAACATCCACGATCACATCGTCCACTTCTACCAGCTCTCCGCGCTGGACTGGGTGGACATCACGGCGGCGCTTAAGGCTAACCCGCAAAAGGCGGCGGACATCCTCAAAGGGGTGTCGACTTGGTCCCTCAACAGCGCCGAAGAGCTGACCAAGGTGCAGGACAAGACCCGCGCCCTGGTGGCGAGCGGCCAGCTCGGCATCTTTGCCAACGGTTACTGGGGTCACAAGGAGATGAAGCTGAGCCCGGAGGTGAACCTCATCGCCGTGGCTCACTACCTGCAGGCGCTGGAGTGCCAGCGCGATGCCAACCGCATCGTCGCCATCCTGGGTGGCAAGACGCCCCACATCCAGAACCTGGCGGTGGGCGGGGTGGCCAACCCCATCAACCTGGATGCGCCAAGCGTGCTCAACCTGGAACGGCTGCTCTATGTGAAGAGCTTTATTGACCGGCTCGGCGAGTTCATCGAGCAGGTCTACAAGGTGGATGCAGCCATCATAGCCGCGCACTACCCCGAGTGGCTGGCGCTGGGGCAGGGGGCCAAGCACTATCTGAGCGTGCCCGAACTCCCCACCGACGCCGACGGTGGCAGCTTCCTGATGCCGGGTGGCTACATCGAGAATGGCAATCTTGCGGGTTATCGCCCCATAGAGAGCCATCAGGATGGCTGGCTGATGGACGGCATTGCCGAGAGCAACAAGCACGCCTGGTACAAGGATGATGAGCCTCTCAAGCCCTGGGAGGGCAAGACCGAACCCAACTACACCGGCTGGCAGGATGATGGCAAATACTCCTGGGTCAAATCCCCTACCTTCTACGGCAAGGTGGTGGAGGTGGGGCCGCTCGCAGACCTCTTGGTGAAACTGGCTGCCAAGCACCCGGAGACGGTGGCGCACTTCGATCAGCTGAACGGCATCTACAAGGCACTCACCGGCTCTGCCATCAAGACCGAACAGCTGCACTCCACCATGGGGCGCATTATCGGCCGCGCGGTGCGCTGCTGCGTGCTGAAAGACACCCTGGCGCACCAGTGGAAGGCGCTGGTGGACAACATCGGCAAGGGGGATTTCACCGCCTACATCAAGGCCGAGATCCCGGCGGACAAGGAGTTTCGCGGGGTGGGTTTTGAAGAGGCCCCGCGCGGCATGCTCTCCCACTGGATCGTCATCAAGGAGGGCAAGATCGCCAACTATCAGGCGGTGGTGCCATCGACCTGGAACTCGGGCCCGCGCAACTTCAATGACGAGCCCGGCCCTTACGAGCAGGCGCTGGTGGGCACGCCGGTGGCGGATCCGGCCAAACCGCTGGAGGTGGTGCGCACCATCCACTCGTTCGACCCCTGCATGTCCTGCGCGGTGCACGTGGTGGATACCCAGAATGGCGAAGTGACCCAGGTGAAGGTGCTGTGATGAACACCCTGATCCTGGGAGTGGGCAACCTCTTGCTGAGTGATGAGGCGGTGGGTGTGCGCCTCGTCGAGGCGCTGGGGCGCGAATACCGTTTCGCCCCCGGCATCGAGCTGCTCGACGGCGGTACCGCCGGCATGGAGCTGCTGGAAGCCATGGCCAGTCGCGATCACATCATTCTGGCGGATGCGGTGCGCAGCGGTAATCCGCCGGGCACAGTGGTGACCCTGAAGGATGAGGAGGTCCCGACCCTGTTTGGCCGCAAGATCTCGCCGCACCAGCTGGGGCTGGCGGACGTGCTCTCGGCGCTGCACATGACGGGGGAGTCGCCAAAGCGGCTCACTCTGATCGGCATAGAGCCTGAATCTCTCGAACCCCGCATCGGCCTCACCCCGCTAGTGGCGGCCGCGATGGGGGAGGCGAAGGATCGGATTTTGACCCTGCTGGCCAGCGTTGGCGCCCCCGCAATGCCGCTTTCCGAACAGGAAAAGGCAAAACAAGAGCAGGAGGGCCTATGGCGCAGTCCCATTTGAGCGAGGCTGACGCCGTACAGGAATGCGTGCAGGAGTTCATCGGTTTTGCCAGCAATCCTGCGCCGCTGCTGGTGGCCCAGTACGAACGGATCGCCCTGGAAGAGATGCAAGGACTGCCCTTCTATCACGCCACCATGCCCATAGTGGCCGAGTGCGTGTTGTTTGAAGAGCAGTGGCTCGGCTGCGTGCTCACCCCCTGGATGCTGAGCCTGGTGGTGCTGCCGGGGCCGGATCAACGGTGGCCGGTGCGCAGCAGCAGCGATCGGCTCGCTCTGCAGCTCCCCTGCGGCAACATGACCTTTATGGTGGGTGAATTGCCCGAGACGGGACAGCTGCTGGCCTGCTCTCTGATGTCGCCGCTCGATCCCCATCTCGGGGCCGAGGAGGGGCGCTTGCTGGTGAGCAGCACCCTCAAAATGCTGCACTCCTTGCCGTTGCAGCAAGGGGCTGGCGGCGTAGATCTGGGGCGCAGACGGCTGTTTGGTGCTCGTCGTGGCCAACCGGCATAGCCGCTAGGTTTCACGCGAAATCAAGTTTAGAATAGGGGCCCGTTTTGGCCCCTCACTCGCTTCTTCGTTTGACGTTTTTCTTCGAGGTGAGTGGTACAAACGAACAAGGAATCTTATGACCATTCAATGCCATGGCCACCGCAAGGGTGTGCCTGTCGTCGCGGCCACTTTGCTGGCCCTGTTCTCAAGCGGACTCTCTCATTCCGTACTGGCCGCCCAACCTGTGCCTGCCGAACTCAAACTCGCCATTGGCGCCGAACCCACCGAAGGGTTTGACCCCTTGCTTGGCTGGAGTCACGGCAGCTACCTGCTGCTGCACAGCCCGCTGCTCAAGCAAAACGCGGACCTCAGCTGGCAGAATGTGCTCACCCAATCGGTGACACCGAACCAGGATGGCAAGGGGTGGCTCATTACCCTCAAGCTCGGCCTGAAATTCTCCAATGGCGCGCCCCTGACCGCCGAGGATGTGGCCTTTACCTACAACAGCGCAGCCAAGGGCGGCGGCAAGATCGACATGGGCAACTTTGTCTCGGCCAAAGTGCTCTCGCCTACCGAGGTGGCCATCACCCTGAGTGCCCCCCAGAGCACCTTCGTCAACGTGTTGGGCTCGCTCGGTATCGTGTCGAAGAAGGATTACGACGCAAAAGCGTACGCTCAAAAGCCTGTCGGCGCCGGCCCTTACCGGCTGGTGAGCTTCCTGCCCGGTCAGCAACTGGTGGTGGAGGCGAACCCCTATTACGCCGGTGGCAACAATGATTTCAAACGGCTGGTGTTTGTCTTTATCGATGAAGAGAGCGCCTATGCCGCCGCCCAGAGCAGCCAGCTCGATCTGGTGCGCATTCCCCCGTCGCTGGCGCCCACTGTGCCGGATTCGCTGCGGCTCTGGGTGCGGCCGAGCGTGGAGAACCGTGGCATCGTCTTCCCGATCCCCCCTGCGGGCGGCAAGGATGCCAAGGGTTATCCCGTCGGCAACGACGTGACCGCCGATGTGGCGGTGCGCCGCGCCATCAACTATGCCATTGACCGCAAGTTGTTGGCCGATCAGCTGCTGGAAGGGCACGCCATCCCCGCTTACAGCGCGGTGGAAGGCTTGCCCTGGCTGAACAAAGCCACCGCTTTCAAGGACGGCGATGTCGCCCATGCCAACACATTGCTCGACGAGGCTGGCTGGAAGATGGGCAGCGATGGCATTCGCCACAAGGGTGACCAGCGCGCCGCCTTTACCCTCTGGTACACCAGTGGCGACAGTACCCGCCGGGATCTGGCGGAAGCGGTGCGCGCCATGCTCAAACCCATCGGTTTCGAAGTGAGCCTCAAATCCGGCAGCTGGGAGCAGGTGGAGCGCGAGATGCACGCCAACCCGGTGCTGATGGGGTGGGGGAGTCTGGACCCCATGGAGCTCTATCACCACTATCAGAGCGGTTCCGGCGGTGTGGAGTTCTATAACCCGGGCTATTACAGCAACCCTGTGGTGGATGGCCATCTCAAGCAGGCGCTGGATGCCCCGAACTGGCAGGCGGCCGTACCGTTCTGGCAGCAGGTTGAGTGGGATGGCAAGACCGGTGCCGGGGTGCAGGGGGATGCCGCCTGGGCCTGGCTGCTCAATGTGCAGCACACGTATCTGGCCAACCGCTGCATCGACCTTGGCAAGGGGGCACCGGAAATTCACGGTAGCTGGTCTTTGCTCAACAACCTGCAGGATTGGCGGTGGACGTGCCGTTAAGTTCGACCTTGAGTCATTCCGGTTATCTGTTGCTAAAAGCCCTGCTGCGTCTGGCAGGGCTCTTGTGTCTGGTCTCTGTCGCCACCTTTGTGCTGCTGAGCTACTCCCCCATTGATCCCATCAAGGCCTATATCGGCAACAATCTGCTCCATGTGCCTCCGGAACAGTATGCCCGCATCGCCGCTCGCTGGGGGCTGGATCAGCCGTTGTGGCTGCGCTACTGGCACTGGTTTACCCAGGTGCTGCAGGGGGATCTCGGTTACTCCATGCTCTACAACGCGCCTGTGGCTCAGGTGGTCGGCAGCCGCTTTGCCGCCTCCTTCCTGCTGCTGGCGGGTGCCTGGCTGCTCTCCGGCTTTTTCGGCATTTTGCTGGGACTGTGCGCCGGTCGCTATCTCAACCGCTGGCCCGATCGCCTTATTTGCCGTTTTGCCTACCTGCTCGCCTCCCTGCCCACCTTCTGGGTCGGTCTCTTGTTGCTCGCCCTGTTTGCGGTGCACTGGCCGCTACTGCCCGTTTGTTGCGCCTGGACGCCGGGCCTCTCTGCCGATGAGGCGGACTGGCTGATGCGATTGCGCCATCTGCTGCTGCCAGTGACCACACTGGCGCTGCTCGGGGTGGGCAACATTGCCCTGCATACCCGGGGGCGGGTGGCCGAGGTGCTGGAGAGCGACTTTATCCGCTACGCCCGCGCCCAGGGGGATGGCGGCTGGCCCATGCTGCGTTTTCATGTGCTGCGCCACGCCCTGACCCCGGCCATCTGCCTGCAGTTTGCCTCGCTGGGTGAGCTGATTGGCGGGTCGCTGTTGGCGGAGAAAGTTTTCTCTTATCCGGGGCTCGGGCAAGCCACCGTGGATGCGGGGCTGCGGGGAGATATCCCCTTGCTGATGGGTATTGTCCTCTTTTGTACCCTGCTGGTCTTTATTGGCAACACAGTGGCCAGTTTGCTGCTGGCGCGCATCAATCGGGGTTGGGAGGGTGAGCATGCTGTTTAATCCGTTCCCCTCAATATTGCGGTTGGCCGTGGCTCTGATCGGATTGGCACTGCTGGCCGCCTACGGCTGGAGCCTCTCTCATCAGGATGTGCCGATAGATCTGCTGGCGCGCCAGCAACCCCCCTCGTTGGTCCACTGGTTTGGCACCGATCAGATGGGGCGGGATCTCTGGTTGCGGGCCTTTCAGGGCACCCTCACCAGTCTGGAGCTGGGGATCAGCACGGCCCTGTGCAGTGGTCTGCTGGCCATGGTAGCGGCAAGCGTGTCGCTTATTCATCCCAGATGCGATGTGGTGGTGCGGCTGCTCATTGACGCCATGCTGGCGCTGCCCCATATGCTGCTGCTGATCCTGATCTGCTTTACCGTGGGGGGCGGCATGCGCGGGGTGATCCTGGCGGTGGCGCTGACCCACTGGCCTAAGCTGGCGCTGATCCTCTGCGCTGAAGCGCGGCGGATCGCCTGCAGCGACTATGTGGTGCTGGCCCGCTGTCAGGGGATGGGGGCGCTGCGTCGCTGGCGCACCCATCTGCTGCCGGGGCTGTTGCCCCAGTGGTTTATCGGCACCCTGCTGATGTTTCCCCATGCGGTGCTGCACAGTGCGGCTTTGAGCTTTCTCGGTTTTGGGCTGGCGGCCCACGAGGCCTCGCTGGGCCTGCTGCTGGCCGATGCCCTGCGTTATCTGGCTGGTGGCGGCTGGTGGCTGGCCCTCTTCCCGGGGCTGATGTTGCTGCTGCTGGTGTTGCTGTTTGATCAGGCTACCCGCGCCTTGCAACAGCTGTTGTGGCACAGGAGTGAACCATGCTGAGTTTTGATCAGGTGACCATAGAGGCGGCCCACTACTCCTGGCTGGGACGGCGCAGCTGGCAGCCTTTGCTGACCGATATCAGCCTGCAACTGGCGACCGGGGAGATAGTGGCGCTGGTGGGGGGGAGCGGCGAGGGCAAGAGCCTGCTGCTGCAAAGCGCCCTGACCCTGCTGCCGGACAACCTGAGGATGCGCGGCAGCATCTCCCTCGATGGCACGCCTCTGTGCGACGCCAGCCGGGCCCGTTTGCGCGGTCACACCCTCTGCTATGTGCCGCAGGGGGTAAGCGCCCTTAATCCGCTGCTGACGGTGGAGCGCCAGTTGGGCCGCGCGGCGCGTCTCTGCGGCCAAAACGGTTCCCGCGAGCGGCTCGGCGAGCAACTGTTGCGCTACCAGCTGCCCGTGACCACCCTGGACAGATTCCCGCGCCAGCTCTCCGGCGGCATGGCCAAGCGTATTCTGGCCTGCACCGCGGCGCTCGGCTGTGCCCGCTACATTTTGGCAGACGAGATCACCGCCTGGCTCGACGAAGAGCTGGCCTGTCTGCTGCTCGGCCAGTTGCGTGAATTGGCCAATCAGGGCAGCGGCATCCTCTGGGTTACCCACGATCTGGCGCTGGCGGCCCGCTTTGCCGATCGCATAGTTGCGCTGCATCAGGGGCAGGTGAGCGATACCTTGAGCAGTCACCATCTGCGCCAGGGGCTGGGGAGCGAGATGCTCCGCGCCCACTGGCAGGCGCTGCCGGAGTTCAACGCGCTCTTCTCTGTGCCGGAGGTTTCCTGATGTTTGAAGTACGAGATCTTACCCTTGCCCAGGGGGAACGTCCCCTCTGGCAGGGGTTGTCGCTGACGGTGAAAGCGGGTGAGCGGCTTGGCATCTCTGCTCCAAGCGGTTATGGCAAGACCACGCTGGGGCGGGTATTGGCGGGCTGGCAACCGGTTCGGGGAAGCGGGGAAATGCGGCTGGATGGGCAGCCTGTGCCTGCACAGGTAAAAGGCTATAACCCCATCCAGCTGGTGCCCCAGCATCCGGAACTGACCTTCAATCCCTATCGCACCACCGGGCAGGCGCTGTGGGATGTGTGGCGCCCCGATGACGCCATGCTGGCCCGTTTTATGGTCAAACCTGCGTGGCTCGGTCGTAAACCCGGTCAGCTCTCCGGTGGCGAGCTGGCCCGCATCGCGTTGCTGCGCGCCCTCGATCCCCGCACCCGGTTGCTTGTCGCCGATGAGGTGACCGCCCAGCTGGATCCGCAAATTCAGCGCCAGCTCTGGCAGGAGTTGATGATTGAGTGCGAGCTGCGCGGGCTCGGCATGCTGGTTTTCAGTCACCAGCAAGCGCTGCTGCGCCAGATCTGCCATCGAGTGCTGCGTTTTGGTGAGGCACCTGCTGAGCAGGAGTCGATGGTTTGCAATGTGGCCTGAGGGGAGCAGTCAGCACAATAAAAAAGAGGGAGGCATCAGCCTCCCTCTCTTGCTATCCGTCGTTAGTAACGGCGTTTAACTGGTTCAGGTTCAGGCTGTTGCCAGCCAGTTGAGCCAGGCATCCATCCCTTCGCCGGTGGTGGCGCTCACCTGGATCACCTGAATATAGGGGTTAACCCGTTTGGCATTCTCGATGCAGCGAGCCACGTCAAAGCTGACGTAGGGCAGCAGATCGATCTTGTTGATCACCATCAGCTGGGCGGCGGCAAACATGTCCGGGTACTTGAGGGGTTTCTCTTCCCCTTCGGTGACAGAGAGGATCGCCACCTTGTACTTCTCGCCGAGATCGAAGCTGGCGGGGCAGACCAGATTGCCCACATTCTCGATAAAGAGGATGCCCCCTTCATTGGCGGGCAGCTGGTGGCAGGCATCGTGAACCATTTTGGCGTCCAGATGGCACCCCTTGCCGGTGTTGATCTGCACGGCAGGCACGCCGGTGGCACGGATACGGTCTGCATCGGCGCTGGTCTGCTGATCCCCTTCGATCACAGCGCAGGGGCGTTTGTCGGCCAGCTGGCGCAGGGTTTCGCACAGCAAGGTGGTCTTGCCTGAACCCGGGCTCGACACCAGGTTAAGCACCAGCTGGGCTGCCTCGTCGAAGTGCTCGCGGTTGTGGGCCGCCAGCGCGTTGTTCTTGGCCAGCACATCCATCTCGATGGCGATCAGCTGGCGCTGCCCCATACCGGGAACCGACAGTCCCGCTTCCCCTTTGCCATAGTGCAGATCACCCTGCTGATGGTCATGGTCATGGTCATGGTCATGCGAATGAGCGTGGGAATGTCCGTGGTCATGGGTGTGGGCATGATCATGATGGTCGTCGTGGGGGTAATCATGGTGGTGCTCGTGCGGGTGATCATGACCCTCTGCCACCGCGGGTGCCCGTACACCGTGGTAGTGGTGGTGGACATCCCCCTGATGGTGATAGTGGTGGTGAATGATCAGGGTGCGCGGTGCGCTCTGCTCATGGGCATGATGATGATCGTGCTTATGGCCATGTTCATGATGGTGCTCATGATCGTGTTCATGGTCGTGATCGTGGGGGTGTGCATGGTCATGATCATCTTCATGGACGGCGATCCGCGCCTGGCCGCATCCGCATACGCTACACATATCAACTTACCTCGATGTCGGTGATGCGCAGGCTATCGCCCTGCGCGACTCGTAATTTGTATCCGCCACACTCGGGACAGGCTTGCCCGCGCTCGGTGAGGGTGACTGTCTTGTTGCAGTCGTAACACCAGGCCTCTGCCGCCTGGTGCTGAAAGTGGAGCTGGGCTCCTTCGACGGCGGTGCCCTTGGCGGCAGCCTCGAAACAGAAGGCGATGGTGTCCGGGTCGACGCAGGAGAAGCTGCCGACCTCGAGCCAGAGTGCGGTCACCTTGTTAAAGCCCCGCTGGGTGGCCTGTTCGGCCGCCAGATCGATGGCGGCCATGGCCAGAGACATTTCATGCATGGTGATTCCTTAACAGATCCGCGGGAGGAGTTCCCCTTGCGGCAGCTCCAGATAACGGCGGCTGCCCCAGGGGTTATTGAGGATCACCTTGTGGCGATCGCTCGCCTGCACCACGCCGATATGGCTGGCGGCTGGGTTGAATTGCCGCAAGATGCCCAGCGCGTCCTCGGCCTGTTCGGCAGGCAGGGCCAGTACCATGGTCCCCTCGTTGGCGAGATCATGGGGCTCGAAACCGTAGAGCTCGCACAGGCCGCGCACCGGATCGCACACCGGAATGGCGGACTCTTCCAGCTCGATAGCCACTTCAGATGCCGTGCTCCACTCGTTGAGCACGGCCGCAAGTCCACCGCGGGTGGCATCGCGCAGGGCGTGAGGGGTGATCCCCGCTTGCAGCAGCGCTTCTACCTGAGGCCAGAGGGTGGTGCAGTCGCTTTTCAGATCAGATCCCAGCTGCAGGGCGTCACGGGCCATCAGGATGCAGGCGCCGTGGCTGCCGATATCCCGCGACACCAGAATGGCGTCACCGGCCTTGAGGTTGCGCACCGAGATGCCCCGGCTCTGTTCGGGCAGCGGAAAGGTGCCGACCCCGCTGGTGTTGATAAAGATCTTGTCGGCTGCCCCCTTGGGCACCACCTTGGTGTCGCCACAGACGATGTGGGCGCCGCTGTTGGCAAGTTCAGCTGCCATCGACTCGACGATGCGGACGAGATCCGCGTAGGGGAACCCCTCCTCAATGATAAAGCTGGCGCTCAGATACTCGGGCCTAGCCCCCATCATGGCCAGATCATTGACCGTGCCAGCGATGGCCAGTTTGCCGATATCGCCCCCCTCGAAGAACAGCGGCGAGACGGTAAAGCTGTCGGTGGTGAAGGCGACGGGGCCCTCTACCGGCAACAGGGCGGCATCTTCACCGCGCAGCAGGATCTCGTTGCCAAAGTGGCGAAAGAAGAGCTGGTTGATCAGCTGGTTCATCTCCACGCCGCCGCCGCCGTGGCTAAGTTGGATTTCTCTCATCGGGTATGGTTCTCCACAAGATTGCAGAAACAGGCTGGTTCATCTCTCCTCATCACCCGACCGCCGTGGCTTAACTGAATTTCTCTCATTGGATCCCCATATATCGGTAGTAGGCATTGCAGGCCCCCTCGGAGCTGACCATGCAGCTGCCCATGGGCTGGGTCGGGGTGCAGCCCCGGCCAAAGACTTTGCACTGGTTCGGTTTGGCCAGGCCGCGCAGGATATCGGCGCACTGGCACGCCTTGTGGTCATCGATGGGGGTCTGATCAAGCAGGAAGTGACGCTCCGCATCCCGTGCGGCGAACGCATCCCGCAGGCGCAGGGCGGAGTCGTTGATATCCCCCAGGCCTCGCCAGCGAAAGTGCTCTCGAGTCTCGAAAAAGTGCTCGACCAGCCGCTGGGCGGCTTTATTGCCGCTGGCGGTGACGGCGCGGCTGTACTGCACCTCCAGCGCGTAGCGACCCTCCACCTTCTGGCGCACCATCATCAAGAGCGCCTCCATCACATCCACCGGCTCGAAGCCGCTCACCACCACCGGCACCTGATAGCGATCGACGATGGGCAGGTAGATATCGGCACCGGTAATGACGCTGACGTGAGAGGGGCCGATAAAGGAGTTCACTTTGGCCACTCCGTCGGCCATCACCGCATGAATGGCGGGGGGGACCAGTACATGGTTGATATGAAATAGAAGATTCTCGACCCCTTGCTCTTCAGCGGCAGCCAGGAGCGCGGCGGTCATCGGGGTAGAGGTCTCGAAACCGATGGCGAAGAAGACCACGGTTTTCTCCGGGTTCTCATGGGCGATACGCAGGGCGTCGAGGGGATCATAGACGGGGCGGATATCACTCCCCTTGGCGCGCTGCTGGGCTAGCGAGCCTTTGGATCCCGGTACCCTGACCATATCTCCCAGGGTGACCAGAATGACATTCGGTTGACGAGCCAGCTTGATGGCCTGATCGATGCGCTCTTTGGGCATGATGCAGACCGGGCAGCCGGGGCCGTGGACAAACTCGATACTGGCGGGCAGCAGCTGGTGCAGGCCGTACTTCATGATGGTGTGGGTATGGCCGCCGCACACCTCCATCACCCGCAGCGGTTCGGGGAGTAATTTGGCCAGTTCGGTGATCTGGGCGGCGAGGGCGCGGATGACGTCGGGCTGACGAAAGCCCTGAAACAGGTCATTCAAGGTCAGCATGGCAAGATATCCTGCTTGGGCATCAGGGCCACCATCTGGCGGAAGCTCTCGAGGCTGGCCTGCGCCTCCTCTTCGTCAATCTTGCTCATCACAAAGCCGATATGGAGCAGCACATAATCGCCCACCTGGAGAGGCTCTTCGAGCAGCATGCAGCTGACGCGCCGTTGCACCCCCAGGGTATCGACGGTGACGCAGTTATCTTCGGGGTGCAGCTGCACCACCTGAGAGGGGATGGATAGACACATGGATTTCAGGACTCCGACAAGATGGCACCACCGATTGTGTCGGGCTGGTGCGTGGTAATATGGTGGATGGCAAACCAGAGCTGACCGGCGGCGATGCCGCCGTCATTGAGCGGCAGGGTTTCGCTGATCAATACCTGCTGGCCGGCGGCTTCGAGGCCGGGCACAAGCTCGTCCATCAGCACCCGGTTTTGAAATACGCCGCCCCCCAGCGCCACCGGATAGCCGGGGAAACGCTCGGCCAGAGCGATGACCAGAGCGCTGACAGCACGGATAAAACCGGCGGCCAGGCGGGCGGTGGAGGTGCCTTTGCTTTGCTCGCTGATAAGCAGATTGAGCAGCTCTACCCACTCAATAAGTAGCGGCCCCTCTGCGCTCTGGTTCAGGCCAAAGGCGAGGGGGAAGGGCAATTCATCCGGTGTCAGCTGCAAGGCGGCTGCCTCCAGCAGGAGCCCGGCTTCGCCTTCGTAATCGGGGGTGTCGATCACCCCCAGCAGCGCCGCGACGGCATCGAACAGACGGCCGATGGAGCTGGTATAGGGGGTGTTGCGGCCCAGGCGCCAGAGCTGATGCAGGTTGTTGATCCGCTCAGGTGGCAACGCGTTGATCAACGCAATATCGAGGGCGCGGATCTGCTCCACGCCATACGTCTCGAACAGCAGCCCCAGCAGCTGGCGTACCGGCTCGCGGATGGCCGCTTCGCCGCCGATGAGCTTGAAGGGTTTGAGGTGCGCAATACGCTCAAATCCTTGCACATCTGCGATCAGCAGCTCGCCGCCCCAGAGGGTGCCGTCATTCCCAAGGCCGGTGCCATCGAAGGCAACACCCAGCACTGGGCCCGTGATGTCATGTTCGGCCATCACCCCTAGCAGGTGGGCGTGATGGTGCTGCACCTCGAGATGGGTTGCACCCTGATCGTGGCAATAGCCCTTGGCCCACTGGTGGCTGAGATAGCCGGGGTGGCAATCCGAGACCAGCAGTTCGGGCTGGAGATCGTAGAGATCGCGAAAGGTAGCGAGGGTCTGCTCGAAGTGGCCCTGCATCGGCAGGCTGTGCAGATCGCCGATATAGGGGCTGTAGATGCGCTGGCGACCGAAGGCCAGTGCCAGCTGGTTCTTCTGCTGCGCCCCGACCGCCAGCAGCGGCACATTGACCGCCTGTTTCAGGCTGGGAGTGCAGGGGGCATAGCCCCGGGCCAGCCGCAGGGTCTGGCGCCGTCCGCCTGCCCACTGCACCAGACTGTCGTCGCACGGGTGCAGTATGGGGCGGTTGTGATCCAGGATGCCGTCAATCTCGCTCCCAAGTTCACTGACCACAGCGTCGTACTCGATGAGGATCGGGCTGCCGCGACCATTGGCGCTGGTTGCCACCAGCGGCATGGCGCAGGCATCCAGCAGCAACTGGTGCAACGGGGTATAGGGGAGCATGACCCCAAGGTAGGGGATGCAGGGGGCGATCCCTTCGGCCAGCGGCGCGGCTGGTTGCCCAGTTTCTGAGAGCCGATCATCGTTAGTGCGCTTGCGCAGCAGGGTAATGGGTCTGGCCTGAGAGGCGAGCAGCGTCCACTCCGCCTCGCAGCCGGTGACATGCAGTTTGGCCTCGGCAAGGGAGCCCATCATCACCGCCAGCGGCTTGCGCGCGCGCCGCTTGAGCTTACGCAATCTGGCAACGCTCTGTTCATTACGGGCATCACATAACAGGTGATAACCCCCCATCCCCTTGACCGCAATCAGCGCCCCCGCTTGCAGGGCGAGAGCTGCCGCTTGCAGCGCATCCTCGCGCTCGGCCAAGGCATCGCCGCGGCCATTTCGCCAGCTGAGGTGGGGCCCGCACTCGGGGCAGCTCACCGGCTGGGCGTGGTAGCGTCTGTCCAGCGGGTTTTCATAAGCCGCCGCGCAGCGCGGACACATGGTAAAGCCCGCCATGGCGGTGTGGGGTCTGTCGTAGGGGAGGCGGCGGATAATGGTGTAGCGCGGGCCGCAGTGGGTGCAGTTGGTAAAGGGGTAGTGATGGTGGCGATCGTTGGGGTTGGCCACATCCGTGGCGCACGCCTCGCACATCCCCTGATCCGGCGAGATGGCGACCGTGGCCGCGCTCTGCTGCTGGCTGGCTTTAATTCGAAACTGGCCATGAAATTGGCCATCGAAGTCGGGATCATGAGCAAGGGGCAGCTCCCGCTCGCTGAAATGATCGATGCGGCTCAGTGGCGGCGCCAGTTCCCGCAGTTGGCGGGCAAAGGCTGTGAGCTGCTCAGGCGATCCTTCGGCGCCGATGGTGACGCCGTTGGCGTCGTTCAGTACATAGCCGGCAAGGCTGTGGCGCAGTGCCAACCCATAGACGAAGGGGCGAAAGCCGACCCCCTGCACTACGCCGTCGATATGAAATTCGCGGCGCAGCCGGTTGGCAACCGGATTGGAAGAGCCAGAGGGGGCGATGGTGGCGCTCATGCCAGCTCCATCTCATCTTGAGTCTGCGGTAAACGCAGCACCCGGCGTTCGTTCTCCTCGCGCCGAACCCAGCCATCCATCTCCATGCGCAGGCAGAACGGAATGGCGTATTTGCGCGACAAACCGGTGATCTCCTTTAAGGATGCCATGTCAATCAGATCTCCCACCTGCTGGCCCGCCAGCACGGCGGCAACCATCTGGTTGTAAAGCTCGGCGTCGTAGTAGATGGGGCCATCGAGCTGCACCAGATACTTGAGTCGCGCCAGATTGCGCAGCTGCTTTTGCAGGGCGCCTTTTTGTTGCAAGCCCTGCTGCAGGGTGGCGGGCAGCTTGCGGGTGATAAAGGGATCCAGCTCCACGCCGCCGGGGCCCAGTTTACCGGGCTCGTAACCCTCCTTGCCTTGATCTCGCACCACCTTGAGCACCAGCTGTGCCTCTTCCCCCAGATCATCTTCCGACTCGCCGCTGCCCGGCTGCCACTTGTCATGGTGCAGGCGAATGTGCTGCTCGCTCTTGAGCTGCTGGAGCAGGGCCTGAGTGACCGGCAGGGCGATGCCAAAGCGGGTCGCCAGCTCGGCGGCACTGAGCGGTTCGCTTTTCAGCGTGGCGAGCAACTGATCGCGGCTCTGGGCCAGCCAGCAGCTATCCAGCAGCCAGTCAGCGATGGGGGTGACCTGCTCGGGCTGCTGGTCAAAGCGGCTGGCCAGCACATAGCCATTGAGCCCCAGCTGCAGGGTGGCCGGGTTGTAGTGCTCGAGCTCATCTGGCAGCTCGCCCAGCAGGGCGTGCAGCGCCTTGCGTCTGGCGGGATGGATGTCGCCGCACCAGACGATGCGGGCGCCGTGCAGCAGTTCGCTGCTGCCGTGGCGAATGATGGCGAGCGGCTGGCCAAAGAAACAGGGGATGGGGCTGGTAAAGATCAGCCGTACCAGCCGGGTATCCTTGATGGGAACAAAACGGGCTCGGCCATGCCAGCTGCCGAGGGCTACTTCCACCTCCTGTGTGCGTAGTGCCTTGCCGCTCAGGCTTTCGGCGTTGAGCCGCACGATAAGATGGGTTGCCGCCTCGCACTGGCCGACAGTGCTGGTGAGGCAGTGGCCGCGGGCCACCTCCTTGTGGGGCACCTTTTTAAGGCCCACCGCCACCCGGCAGACGGCGCCAATCTCGTCGACGCTCTGGTGATAGGCCTGCAGGGAGCGCACCTGCACCTCCCGATCTGCAGGGTAGAGGCGCAGCTTGTCCCCCACCTTGAGGCTGCCCTGTTGCAAGGTGCCGGTGAGCACGGTGCCGGTGCCGTTGGCGGTAAAGACCCGGTCTACATAGAGGCGCGGCGGCGCCTCTTCACAAGAGCGGCGCGGGGCGCCCTGCTCGCGGGCAGCGCGTGAGGCTGGCAGTTCGGCAAGCTGGCGCACGATGGCGGTGTGCAGGGCAGCCATATTGGCGCCGGTTTTGGCGCTGACGCTGACGATATCGGGCACCATGCCGCTCTCGTCCATCACCCGCTCCAGCAGGCTCTCTTCAAGCAGTAAAAGCTCGTCGGGGGAGACCAGATCGCACTTGTTGATGCAGACCAAGAGACGCGTCACCCCCATCGCCTTGAGCAGGCGCAGGTGATCGCCGGTCATCGGCATCCACCCCTCGTCGGCGGCGATGACCAGCAGCACCAGATCCAGACTCCAGAGCCCCGCCACCATATTGTGGATATAGCGCTCGTGGCCGGGCACGTCGATGACGCCTATGGTGTTGCCCTGACCGTCGTCGAAGTGGGCAAAGCCGAGATCCTGGGTCATGCCGATGGCCTGCTCGTGGGCGCGGGCGGTGGTGATGCCGGTGAGGGCCTTGATAAGCAAGGTCTTGCCGTGATCCACGTGGCCGGCAAGGCCGATAACGGCATGATAGGGGGTCATGGGATCAGGACTCCTCTGTAGCATTGATCGAGGCAGGTAGCAGCAGCTCGTGAAGCTGGGCGATCAGCAGTTCCATTTCAGTCGGCAGCAGGGTGGCCATATTGAGCAGCACCTTCTGCTGGCGTACCGTGGCAATCACCGGCACCTGCAGTTCCCGCAGGGCATCGAGCAACTGCTGGGCCGGACGTGGGTCGGTGCACTCCAGCGCAGGGGCCGGATAAAACTCGTCCGGCAAGGTGCCGCCGCCCACCACCAGCTGGGCGGGGACCGGCACAAAGCAGCCGGGCAGGGCGGCCATCAGCTGATCTGCGCGAGCCTGCATGGCGGCAGGGTTGCTTAAAGTGCGCTGGGCAATGCCTTCGCCGATGGGGGATTTGTTGAGCTTGTGGATGAGCAGGCGCTCTAACAGGGAGTAGACGATGCGGCTCGGGCGGAAGGTGCGCATCATGGGGTGTTTTTCCAGCCGCTTGATGAGATCGGCGCGGCCGCTGATGATGCCAGATTGCGGGCCCCCCAGCAGCTTGTCGCCGGAGTAGCAGACCAGATCCGCCCCCGCCTTGATGTACTGGCGCACCGAGGTTTCGTCCGGCGCAAACTCCTCTGTGGTCAATCCCGAGCCCTGATCTACCGCCAGCACCACGTGTTCTGGCAGGGCGCGGGCCACTTCGCCAATATCGGGGGATTCGGTAAAGCCGCGAATGGCGAAATTGGATTTGTGCACCATCAGTACCAGCGCGGTCTGATCGGTGATGGCATCGAGGTAATCCCGGGCTGTGGTGATATTGGTGGTGCCCACCTCCACCAGTTTGGCGCCGGAGAGCGCCAGAATATCGGGAATGCGAAAGCCGCCACCAATCTGGATCTGTTCGCCGCGGGAGACGATCACCTCGCGCCCCTTGGCCACCTCCTGCAGCAACAGGAAGAGGGAAGCTGCGTTGTTGTTGACCACCAGCGAATCCTCGGCCTGGGTGAGGCAGCCGAGCAGGGGCGCGATCAGCCCCTTGCGCCCGCCGCGCTTGCCGGTGGCGAGATCCAGCTCCAGATTGTTGTACCCGGTGTTGAGGTCGCGTACCTCGTCCCACAGCTCGCGACTTAGCGGCGAGCGCCCCAGATTGGTATGAACAAGGGTGCCGGTGGCATTGATCACCCGGGTCTGACGCTGGCGCAGCAGCAGCTGGCAACGCTTGGCAATGAGTGCCTCGATTTGCTCGGGGGCAACCCCGTGCTGGCGAAACGCCTCGCTCTGGCGCAGTTCGCTCAGAACATCGCGCACCGCCAGGGTCACCAGCGGGCGGCTCAGTGCATCGATAAACCCGGTGAGAAAGGGTTGCTGCAGCAGCTGTTCCACTTGTGGCAGACGGCGCGCTTGTTGCTGGCTGGGCTGTGGCTGTGAATCTGGCTGTGAATCGTCGGCAGCCGGACCGGATGAGGGCTGGCGGTGGGAGATGGCTGGCGCGTGAGACGGGTTCGGCATGGGATTACCAGTGCAGTGCGTGGGTTTGATATGCACACCGGTTTGCCGATAGAGAGGCCGAGCTGACGGGTTATGGCACTGCTGGCGATTTGCGGATGACTGCAAACTGGGTGCATCAATGAGCGGGTATAAATTAATGCTTCATCGATGCTGATAAATTAATTTTTGGCCAGCGAGATAACCTGAGTTCGGATTATATTGGCAAGCGGCAAGCACCTTTTATTAAGGTATTATTTCAAACATATTGAACAAGCGATAAAACATAAATATCAGACCGATAAAGATCGGCGAGATGGTATTTGTTCAATAGGTGAATTTGGCGGAAGAGGCAGGAATCGAACCTGCCAAAGCCTTCTCGGCTCACATCGGTTTTGAAGACCGAGGAGGCCACCAGACCCCATCAACTTCCGTAACGGCCGCCATTTTGTGGCAAATTCCTGTGACTGGCAACGCTTTTTTCATCATAAAAAAGCGAGGGTTAGCGATTTTTTGAAAAATTCAAAGAACCTTGTTTTATATCAAGTTCAGCACAATTAGCCCGATGTTTTTAATTTAACATCGGGCCTCGTTCACATTGCCAAAAGCGTCAGTCAATAACGGTCGTTAACAACTCGATAAATAGTTATCGCTTGGCGTTGGCAATATTCCACTGTGCCAGATGCTTTATTAACAAACTGCTATCTTTGGCATCCTCAAGATGGCCATAGAGATAATCCATGGCCCCGCTCACCATCTCGGTCATCGGGAAGGAGAACGCGACGATGGCCGGTTGCACCCCGACAAAGATCACCTCGGGGACAAAGGTTTTGAGCTCGTCGATCAAAAAATTGAGCGGCATATTGTGTGTCGAGAAGATAAACATCTCGGTGATGGTCTCGGGGGGGATCACCTGCAGGGTGCCCGCCTTCTCGCCGATCTCGGCGGCATCTACCAGCACCACCCGCTCCGGTTGCAGCTCCCGCACCTTGTAGACCACATTTTCCGGCGCGATGCCGCCGTCGATATGGATCCAGCCGGACAGGGGGGCGGCTTGCAGTTTGTCGGCAAGATAGGGGCCGGCACCGTCGTCCCCCATCATGGCATTGCCCACGGTCAACACGAGATTGCAGCCCATCAGCGGCTCCTTACCATCAGGTACATGTGGGGGTCGTTATAGAGGGCGGTGAGCTGATCCATAAAGGTGTTGGTCCAGCCCAGCTGCTGCTCATCGAGCACATTGTCGGCTTTGCGCAGTCGGTCGAAGGCGCAGGCCAGCATATGGCAGTGCTCGCGATAGATGGTGATCTCGCCAAAGGTGAGAAATCCCTCCATCTTGCGGCGGGCCTCGCTGCCGGCTGGCAGCTTGGCTACCCAGTCGCGATAACCGGTCAGCGAGCAGACCAGGTCTGCTCGCAGGCAATCGACGATGCCGAGGTGATGGCCGATGGCGAGGCTGTAGTACATCACCTCCCTGGCCTCTTCCGGCACGTCGAACTGCTCGTCGACGAACTTGCGGGAGAGGCGGTAGAAAAAAACCTCGTCAGCCATGCACCGCCTCTCCCTTGCCGGCCGCCCGGTTAAGGCAGGCGTTTGCGAGGTTGTTGACGATCTCCGCCAGACGCGGGTCGTCGTGCTGATCGAGGTAGCTCTGGATGCGCAGATCCACATCCTGCTGGGTCGCCCCTTCGAGCAGGGCCATAAACTCGTCGGCGATGATCCGCCCCTGACGATAACCGGCCATGCGGCGCGCTTCGCGCTCGATCATCACCCGGATTTCGTTGGGGATGCCGGTGTGGCGCAACTCGACCCGCTCACCCGGTTGCACCTCGTGGCTGGTGGCTTTGAGTTTCTGTTCCAGCAGACCGAGCGCCACGGCAAAGCCGTAGATGGTGGCTGCCGGAGTGGGCGGGCAGCCCGGTATATAGACATCCACCGGTACGATTTTGTCGGTGCCGCCCCAGACGCAGTAGAGATCGTGGAAGATGCCACCGTCACAGCCGCAGGCGCCGTAGGCGATGCAGATCTTGGGATCGGGCGCCGCCTCGTAGGCGCGCAGGGCCGGTACCCGCATCGCCCGGGTCACCGCGCCGGTAAAGAGCAGGATGTCGGCGTGGCGGGGGGAGGCGACCACCTTGATGCCGAAACGCTCGGCATCGAACAGCGGGGTGATGGTGGCGAAGATCTCGATCTCGCAGGCGTTGCAGCCGCCGCAATCGACCCGGTAGACATAGGCCGAGCGGCGAATGTCCTTGAGCAGGGTCTTCTTGAGTTTGGTGATCTCGGGATCCTGTGCCAGCGGCACGGCGCGGGTATGGGCATGGCCGACAACCGGTTCTATGCCTTTGATCTTGCTCATCACATCCACTCCTTTTGTGCGGCCATCGGTGTGGCTATCGGTGTGATCAGGGCCGAGTCAGGCTGGCTCAGCATGCTCTGTTTTCGTTTGCAGTCGGGGCAGTGGTGCAGCCTTTCCGGGGTCGCTAGCGGCGTGCCCGCCTGCTTGAGGGTGTCCTCCACCAGCGCCACCAGTTTTCTCGGGGCAAAGTAGGTGCCGCACAGGGTGCAGGGGGCCAGCGCGAAGCGGGCCTCCTCATAGAGATCCGCCTTGTTGGTCACCGCCAGCTCGAACTCGGGGGAGAGGGCGATGGCGCGGGTCGGGCAGACCTCTTCGCAGCGGCCGCAGAAGATGCAGCGCGCCATGGAGATCTCCCAGCGTCGCTCGCCGGTCTCCATATCCACTTCCATCACCAGCGCGTTGGCCGGGCAGGCCTTGGTGCAGGCGGCGCAGGCGATGCACTGATCCGCCTGATATGTCGGTTTGCCGCGAAAATCCCGGTTCACCTCGTAAGGGGCGAAGGGGTACTTGGCGGTCGGTGTGCCAGCCTTGAGGATGGTCTTGAACAGCTTGATCATGATGACCCCTTACTTGAGCGGAGAGTTTTTGCGGTCGATACCGTAACGCTCGATCTCCTTGTAGGAGACCACGGTGGACTTGCCCTTCTTGGGGTCGACCAGGGTGACCCGATCGGTACAGGAGTAGCAGGGATCCAGACTGCCGATGATCAGCGGCGCATCGGCGACGGTATTGCCACGCAGCATGTAGCGCAGGGCGGGCCAGTTGGCGTAGGTGGCGGCGCGGCAGCGCCAGCGGAACAGCTTCTGGTTATCCCCGGTCATGCTCCAGTGGACGTTCTCGCCACGGGGCGCTTCGGTAAAGCCCAGAGCAAACTTGCCCGGCTGATAGGTGAAGCCTTCGGTGAGCAGCGGTCCTTCCGGCAGGTGCTCAAGGCCGAACTCAATCATGTCGAGGGAGTCGTAGAGCTCGTGGATGCGCACCAGCACCCGGGATTGCACATCGCAACCCGCCTTGGTCTGGATCTCCATCGGCAGCTCGCGGTAACCGGCAAAGTCGTGGACCCGGCGCACGTCGCGCTTGAAGCCGCTCGCCCGCACCATGGGGCCGACGCAGCTGAAATCGCGGGCAATCTGTGGCTCGAGCTTGCCGATACCGATGAGGCGGGAGGAGATGTTGGCGGTATCCAACAGCATGGCCACCAGGGGTTTGAGCTCATCACGCAGTTCGCGCACCAGCTGGGCACCCTTGATGCGATCTTCCTTGAAGATGTCGCGGCGTACCCCGCCAATCAGGTTGAGGCCGTAGGTCTTGCGGGCGCCGGTCAGCAGCTCGGCCAGGGTCATGGATTTTTCCCGCACCCGGAAGAACTGCATAAAGCCGGTGTCGAAACCGGTGAAGTGGCTCGACAGGCCGATGTTGAGGATATGGCTGTGCAGGCGCTCCACCTCCAGCAGCACGGCGCGGATCATCTTGGCCCGCTCCGGCACCTTAATGCCCATGGCGTTCTCCACCGAGGTGGTGTAGGCGACGCTGTGGGTAAAGCCGCAGATGCCGCAGACCCGGTCGGTCAGAAACGCCACTTCGTTGTAACCCATGCGGGTTTCGGCCAGCTTCTCCATGCCACGATGGACATAGAAGAGGCGGTAGTCGGCATCGATGATGTCTTCGCCATCGACGAACAGACGGAAGTGGCCCGGTTCATCCGAGGTGATGTGCAGCGGGCCGACCGGCACGATGCGGTTGGCATCACTGCCGAGTTCGTTGACGAAGGGGTAGGTCTCGGTGTCGGTGGTGGGCATCGGGCGCTGGCGATAATCCATGGCGTCCTTGCGCAGGGGGTGGATATCCTCCGGCCAGTCGTCAGGCAGTACCAGACGACGTTCGTCCGGCAGGCCGATGGCGCGCAGGCCGTACATGTCGCGGATCTCCCGCTCGCCCCAGACCGCCGCCGGAATGGTCGGAGTGATGGAGGGGTACTCCTGGGTATCGGCATCTACCAGCACCTTGACGGTGATCCAGCACTTGGTGTCGCCCTCCATGGAGAAGACGTGGTAGACGGCGAAGTGGCCGTTGAGGCTGCGCTCGTCATTGGCAAAGGAGAGCGGAAGCCAGCCCCCCAGCTGGTGGAAGATCAGGCTGGCCGTCTCGACCAGACTGGTGGGCTTGACGGTCAGGGTGGCCTGATCGGCGGTCTGCCACTGCTCGTCGATGATGGCGTGGGGCAGTTGCTGTCGCAGTTGCTGGATATAGTCGCAACCGATGCGATCCGAAATGGCGATGGTCATGCAGTTCTCACTTTAAATTCGCAAATGATGAAATCGAAAAAAGCAGCTGTGATGGCGGACATGAGTTATACCCCGACCAGATAGGCGAGCAGCGCCAGCAGGGCCAGCCCCAAGCCATAGCGGGTGAGCTTGTGGGTGCGCACGAACTGGGTGCGGGCCATGGAGTTCTCGATGATGCCCGCAAGTCCAAAGGCCACCAGCAGCTTGCAGGCGAGGATCAGCGCCGCACCGATGAGCGCGGGCAGACTCCAGTTGGTCGCCTTGCCGAAGGGGAGGAAAATCACCAAAAAGAGCTGCACCACCACCAGTTGTTTGAGGCCCATGCTGAGCTTGAGCAGGGCCAGCCCCGCGCCTGAGTACTCGGTGAGCGGCCCCTCCTGCAGCTCCTGCTCTGCCTCGGCGCAGTCAAAGGGCAGCTTGCCCATCTCCACAAACACCGCGAAGGCGCAGGCGGCCCCCGCCAGCAGAGTAGCGATCGGCGCGGCCAGCGGCTGGGTGGCCACATAGCTGCTGATGTTGCCCAGATCCGAGCTGCCCACCATCATCGCCATGATGAAGCAGGTGAGCACCAGAATGGGCTCCACCAAAATCCCTAAGGTCAGCTCGCGGCGGGCACCGATCCCGGCAAACATGCTGCCGCTGTCCAGCCCCGCCAGGGAGAAGAAGAAGCGGAAGATGGCGAACAGGTAGATGTCGGTAATGAGATCCCCGGCGATGGGAAAGGGGGACTCGTGGGTCAGGGTCGGCAGCGCCATCGCCACCAGCAAGAGGGCTGCGATCAGCAGCGCCGGCATCAGGTTGAAGATGATGCCGGCAGGCTCGGGGGTCACTTCCTGACGGCGCAGGAGCTTCCCGATATCCCGGTAATCCTGCAGCAGGCCCGGCCCCTGACGGGAGTGCATTTTGGCCCGCAGCACCCGGTTGAAACCGGTGGCCAGCGGCGCCAGCGCCAGCATGGCGATGGCCTGGGTCAGGGCGAGGGCAACCATGCCCCAGCTCGGCATTTCAAGAACAGGCATATCAGACTCCTACAGCCATCAGGATAAAGAGCGCCAGCACCAGGCCGTGCAACAGCCAGCCCGCGGCAGAGGGAGACGCGCTCACCCCGTGCAGAGCAGTGGCCAGATCAAGCTGGGGCTGTTTGCGATAGAGCGGCGCGCAGAGCTGGCGCAAGGTGTGGGTGACACTGCCGGAGGTGAGGCTCATGCGCTCCTCATAGGCGTAACCGCAGGCCCACGGCGTGCCAGCGTGACGACGACCGAGCTTGGGCCCCTTGAAGATGGCCACGACCAGCAGCGGGATCAGGAACAGACCCAGCAGGGTGATGGCAATCACCGGCGGGGAGAGGATCGCCTGTGAGCTGTCGAGCGGCAGCAGGGTCGCACCAGTGGCCACGTTCATTTGGCCCATGAGGTGAGAAGAGACGAGCGCCTGACCGTAGCCGCTGACAAAGGGGGCAATCCAGGGGGCGCCCAGACCCAGCACCAGACAGACGGCGGCCAGCAGCAGGGTGCCAGCCACCATGGCATTGGGTACTTCGCGGGCCTGACTCGCTTTTTCGCTACGCGGGGCGCCGCAGAAGCAGATGCCATACACCTTGACGAAACACATCACCGCCATGGCACCCGTCACCGCCAGCATCACTACCGCCAGCGGGGCGACGACGGAGGTGCCGAGCTTGGTCATGGACAGGAGCGCCTGATAGATAAACCACTCGCTGACAAAGCCGTTGAGCGGCGGCAGCGCCGAGATGGCCATGGCGCCGATGAGGAACGCCAGCGCGGTCCAGGGCATCAGCTTGGCAAGGCCACCCATCTTGTCCATGTCGCGGGTGTGCAGGCGGAACATCACTGAGCCTGTGCCCATAAAGAGCAGGCTCTTGAAGATGGCGTGGTTGAGCAGGTGATAGAGGGCGCCGAGCAGCCCCAGCACCACCAGCGCCGATTGCTGGTTGGCGATGCCGATCATGCCGATCCCCATCCCCATCAGGATGATGCCGATGTTCTCTACCGTGTGGTAGGCGAGCAGCCGCTTGAGATCGTGCTCGGCCAGCGCAAACAGCACCCCGAGCACTGCCGAGCAGGCACCGAAGATCAGCACCATGTAGCCCCACCAGAGCTGGCTGGCGCCAAGAAAATCGATGCTGACCCGCAAAATGCTGAACAGACCGAGCTTCACCATTACCCCGGACATCAGCGCCGAAATATGGGAGGGGGCAACGGGCTCGGCCACCGGCAGCCAGCCGTGCAGCGGCACGAAACCGGCGCGCAGGCCAAAGCCGCAGAAGCTGAGCAGGAAGACCAGGGATGCCAATGCGCCCGCCAGATGGTGCTCACGCAGCGCGGCGAACTCCAGCGAGCCACTGTCGCGGCAGAGCACCCAGAAGGCCACCAGCACCAGCGCCATGCCGATATGGTTCATCACCAGATAAAGGCGGCTCTGTTTGGCGGCATCCGGGTTGGTCTTGACCAGCCAGTAGGTGGTGAGGGTCACCAGCTCGTAGCAGAGCAAAAAGCCCAGTGCATTGTCGGCCAGCACCATGCCCACCATGGCGAACAGGAAGAGGTTCATCAAGACGCCAATGGCCACATCCCCCTTGCCCTGATATTCGCGAATATAGGCAAAGGAGTAGAGGGAGACAGCCAAGCCCACAAGCGTGATCACCAGCAGCATCAGTGCAGCGAGCATATCCAGATGGACCGAGCCCAGCAGCCAGATCTGGCCGTCGATGGGCGCATCTTGGGCCAGCGCCTTGATGGCGGCAACCACACCAGCCAGCGAGCCCAGCAGGGCGAAGCCACTATTGAGACGGTTTGCCAGCCAGGGCTGCTTTTGCAGCAGCAGACCGGCCACCGCGCCCAATAGGAAGAGCATCAGGGTGCTCATAACAAGGGGGGACAACATCAGCAGGATCCCTCAGTGATTGAAGCGTCGGGTGAAACAGGTGCAGTCGTGGCGGTCGAGCAAGCAGAGGCCGAGAAGGCGGGGGAACCTTGCGGGTGGGCATTGGCCGCTTGCAGACGACGGTCGCGGGCGGCGTTGGTGCAGGCAGTGTCGTTGACCATGCTCAGTGATTGGGAGGGGCAGGCACTGACACAGGCGGGGCCTTCAGCGCGAAATTCGCAAAGGTCACATTTGACCGCAATGCTGCGCACCCCGGGCTCCCAGCTCAGCAGATCCTCGCCAAAGCAGCGCAGGCCGGCGGAGGTGGAGGGATTGCTGGAGCGGATGGAGCAGGGGATATAGGTGTCGTAGCTGTTGGCCATGGCCACCGGACGGCTGCCGCCGCTCTGGATGGCACCAAACGGGCAGGCCACTGCGCACAGGTTGCAGCCGATGCAGAGCGACTCGTTGAGCTGCACGCAATCGCTGGTCTGGCGAATTGCCTCGACCGGGCACACCTTGATGCAGGGGGCATCGTCACAGTGACGGCACTGAACCGGCATGGTCGCCTGCTCGTGTCGCATAACGGTTAATCGGGGGGCTTGCTGCAAACCTTGCGCCTTGTGTACTTCACTGCAGGCTGCCATACAGGTGCCACAGCCGATACACAGCTTGGGGTCAGCGATAACGAAGCGGTTCATAGCCTACCTTGTCGTGTCGCGAACGGAGAAAGTAGGGGCAGGTTGGCAAGATACGGGCCAGAATGGTTTTTACGGATAAATTGGTTTTAAGTGGCTGTTTTTAAATGAATAAAAATCTTTATGTGGTTGGGGTGAAGCGCTGATGTGGCTGTCGAACTGTGACGTTCGTCACTTGTGACGAAGCCGCCCGGAGGGTTCGTCACCCCCGAAAAACGGTATCGACACGGCTGAATGCGGGGTCGTGACAAGGGACGAAAGGGTGATTCGTCTGCGCTGTTCGGATAGAGGCGCCTGTTTTGAAACCGTAGGTTCGATTAGCGAAGCGTAATCGGACGCACGAGAACGCAAATATATCGACAGTATGCCGGGAGCAGGGTGCAAAGAACGCAGTGAATTTCACCGTTTGCAGCCATATGCTCGTCGTGGTTTGCTCCCTTCTCCCCTTGCGGGAGATGGGGATGAGGGGGCCGGTAATTGGGGTTAACGGAAAAAAAGAGGGAGGCCAATGCCTCCCTCTCTCTTGCTGGCCTTCTTTATGCCCTCAGAACGCCATCAAATATCCACCTGCGAGCCCAGCTCGATCACCCGATTGGGCGGGATCTCGAACTGATCCGGTGCGCGCAGGGCGTTGCGCTGCAGCAGCATAAACAGCTTGCCACGCAGGTAGAGATACCAGGGGCGTTCCTTCATGATCAGTGACTCGTGGGCCATAAAGAACGAGGTTTCCATCATGCGACAGCTCAGCCCCTCGGCGTTGCAGCGGTGGAAGATCTCCTCCATGTTGGGGGTCTCGCGCCAGCCGTAGCTGGCCACCACTCGCCAGAAGGTGGGGGAGAGCTGCTCGATGCAGACCCGGCGCACGTTGTGGACGTAGGGCACATCCTCCACCCGCAGGGTGAGCAGGATTATCCGCTCGTGCAGCACCTTGTTGTGCTTGAGATTGTGGAGCAGCGCATGGGGGATCACATTGACCACCCGCGACATATAGACGGCGGTGCCCGCCACCCGGGTCGGCGGGGATTTTTCCAGCGAGGCGATCATGGGCTCGAGCGAATTGCCGTGCTCGTTCAGGCGGCGAATGAGCTGGAAGCGCTCGCTCTTCCAGCTGGTCATCAGGGTGAACATGACGGCGCCCAGGGTGAGCGGCAGCCAGCCACCGGAGAAGATCTTGCCCAGGTTGGCGGCAAACAACGGCACGTCGATGGCCAGCAGCAGGGCGAACAGGGCAGCCACCAGATAGGTGGGCCAGTGCCAGCTGTTCTTGGCCACGGAGCAGAAGAGGATGGAGGTGAGCACCATGGTGCCGGTGACGGCGATGCCGTAGGCCGCTGCCAGATTGCTGGAGTGCTCGAAGCTCATGATGACGATCACCACGGAGATATAGAGCATCCAGTTGATGACGGGAATATAGATCTGGCCGGACTCCTGCTCGGAGGTGTGAACGATGCGGATGGGTGAGAGATAACCGAGCCGCACCGCTTGCCGGGTGAGAGAGAAGACCCCGGAGATCACCGCCTGGGAGGCGATCACGGTCGCCATGGTCGCCAGCACCAGCAGCGGCAGCAACGCCCATTTGGGGGCGAGCAGGAAGAAGGGGTTGGCGATGGCCGCCGGGTTGTCCAGCAGCAGGGCGCCTTGCCCGAAGTAGTTGAGCACCAGGGAGGGCAGCACCACCACAAACCAGGCGAGCCGGATCGGGTTCTTGCCAAAGTGACCCATGTCGGCGTAGAGCGCCTCCACCCCTGTGATGGCCAGCACCACGGCGCCGAGGGCAAAGAAGGACGTGGTCTGGTACTCGGCGAAGAAGCGCAGCGCCCAGACGGGGTTGAGTGCCCCCAGCACCTCGGGATTCTGGATGATGCTGCGCAGTCCCAGCACGGCCAGGGTCAGAAACCAGGTGAGCATGATGGGGGCGAACAGCTTGCCCACCATGGCGGTGCCATGTTTTTGAATGGCAAACAGCAGGGTCAGCACCAGCACCGAGAGCGGCACTATATAGGGGTCGAGGGAGGGGGCCATCAGGCTCAAGCCCTCGATGGCTGACATCACCGACATGGCCGGGGTGATCACCACCTCCCCATAGAAGAAGCTGCCGCCAATCAGCCCGAGTATGATCAGCACAGGCGTCCAGCGGGGAGAGGCGTTGCGGGTGGCCAGCGACATCAGGGTGAGAATACCCCCTTCACCGGCGTTGTCGGCCCGCATCACGAAGGAGAGGTACTTGACCGAGACCACCAGGATCAGCAGCCAGAAGATGAGGGAGAGAAATCCCAGGATGACGGCGGGTTCGGCCCCGATCCCGAATTGACCCGACAGGCACTCTCGCAGGGTATAGAGGGGGCTGGTGCCGATATCACCATAGACCACGCCAATCGCCGCCAGCATAACGCCGGGAGTGGCTTGTTGTTTATCACAGTTCATGAGTTCATCTTGTCAGTTTGATGTTTACACGTTTGCCAACGCACAGCTGCCCGACCTACCAAGAGAGTCGTGATATTTAATCGGGAGAGAATTAATGGATTGCGATGGGAAAGGGCGCTAACGGAATAGTGATCTGCTTGTCATGGAACACAGTCTGTTCATCTGTCATTAAGCTTATAATGACACACACTCTGCGGGACTATGCTCAGTTATAAATAATCAAAAGTTCAATTTGAGTAAGAGAATTAATTATCCGGCGATTGAAATAGGCCGCGACAATGCAGGCAACTGTTTGTTTTATCTAGCGAAGTGGTTTGGCTACTCTCTTTTACCAAAATGGATAATAAATAGACGATAAAGTAATCACTAATTAAATGCTGGCAGGATGGCAAAGGGGATGCAGTTGGGCCGCGATGTCGTCTTTATTCGCCAGAGGGGAAGGTAGGGTGCAATGAACGAAGTGAATTGCACCAAGTATTTAAATAGGTAAGAGGTGCAATGCGCTGTGCTTATTGCACCCTACGATACTGACAATTCGAAATAGATGTGTGGCAGTTCAACTAGAGTAAGAAAGCACATCAAAATTGATGTGCTTTCGATCATGGAAATGCCTTACATAGTTAAAGCTCTTACATCTTTAGCAAGCTTTTCAAAAGTTCTATCAAAATTATCACGGCTCTCTGTCATTACACTTAAAACTGTACCGGTTTGCTCAATTTGTGTCTCATCAAGAGCAAATACTGGGATATTGTGCTTCTGCGATTGAGCGATAAGAGAGTTGAAATCAGCAATATTTGCGATATTGAATGCTTCATCTGAAGTTACTTTTGATGTAAATTCAGATTTAGTTACAGTCATTCCCTGCTTCATTAAAGCAGGTTGTAGTTTTTCAATAACTTCACTATTAATTATATCGATCCATTTTTGGAATGATTTGACTGGAGCACCATTTCTTGGTCTATATTTTTGAGAAATAAAACCAATGAATTTTGGCGGTGTTGTTGGGAATGGATAAATCAAACTTGGGTCTCTAAACGGATTAATCTCTACATTCCATCTAGGTACTACATTTGTAAGTGAGCGAATTGCTTGTGCGCAGAAAAAATCTGGTGCTGTTGGTACAATGAAGTAGTTACTTGACATGAGTAAACATTCGTTCAGTGAGCCAACACTTGGGCTCATATCAATAATAACATAATCAAAACTATGTTTATCCGCTGTAGCCCTTAGAAATGCACCGATGCTACCAGGTATATTTCTGATTGCTGGAATGGCCGTGCTTGTTGTAAGTGACACACTTATTTGTGTCTCTACTTCAGAGAGTTCTAAATTTCCACATAGCAAGAAAAGATTCTTGTTTGGTGTTTGGATGGGCTCTGCTGGTATAACTTTTCCAAGTGAGCCATCAATTACTGGTTTTATACATGAATGAATATCACATGACGGATTGTTTTTATAAAAATCATCCATCTCACCGATAGAGTTGTAACCTAACACTAGCGCTGTTAGGTTGCATTGTGGATCTGCGTCAACAACTAGAACTTTATGTCCCATTGTTGCCAGTTTCCAACCTAAGTTGAAGGTGGTAGTCGTTTTGCTAACGCCACCCTTATGATTAAATAACGATATTATTTTCATAACAAGCCTCTATTATTTCATGTCTTTATTAATATTGTCAGCTACTACATCTAGACGCTTAGTAATTCCATTGCTACTTTGAGGCTTTATTGCGGTCCCACCAATATCCTCAAAAATTGATCTACATAACCCTCTAGTACTAAGATGCGGGATGTATATAACCTTACAATTGCAGTCTATTTTATTTGCGTATTTTAATACTAACAGTGAAGCTTTTGCATTTTTTCCACAGCAGATGATATAATCGGTAGTATTCTCAATGTCGTTTGATAACCGGTTTAGGTTATCTTGATCTAGGACTTCCAATAGTGTTGGTTCAGAACGACCAGTTCCATTTTTTCCTTTAAATTCTATTTTCCCCCAAGCATTAGCTATTGTTATTTTTCCTCGTTGAAAATCCGTATGACTATATTTTTCTCTTAATTTAGAAAGTAAGTATTCTAGATGTTCCCCTGTCACCCCGCTTGCAGGTTTATTAAGTTCTTGTTCTTTTTTACCTGGACAGGATAATACAATCGTAATTTTTGACTCAGAACCTTTTTCGTAATGGGCTGACATACATTTCCCTGTAAGTTTAGATGTATATAAGTCTAAAACTTGTCAGCCGATTAGGCTGGCGTAACAATATTTCAATGGCAGTGGTTGCCAACTGAAGCATGATACCCAATCGGGTAAGTGGTAAAAAGGGCGATCTGCGCGAAATCTGGCCAAGATCAACAAATCGGTTATTGATGGGCGCGTTTTTGTGCGCGCTAGCTAAAAAAGCGCAGGGTGGTACCTCTTTATCAGCCAGTGTCGACCTCGTCACTTTTGTCATGTCGAGCAGGGCGCTGGCCCCTTCGTCACCCTCGTCAGTTGCGGCTAATACCGTCTTCACCATCCAGATTACCTCTTTATTTTCATTGGCTTGTGATTTTATGACGGCCATATGCCCGTGTTGGTCTGATAAATGCTTTGTGGGGGCTGGCCGCCTCTTTGCCTGTCGGCGGGCGGCCCGGTGTAACGAACCATTTAGGATCCCTCTCTATGAACAGCTTCGTGATTGCAGATCCCAGTCTTTGTATTGGGTGCCGTACCTGTGAGGTGGCCTGCGCCGTGTCACACCAGTCAACGTCCTGCGCGGGTACCGTTGAGCGGGAGGGCGGCCTGCGTCTTGCCATCGAGGATGGACATCTGGTCTCCAAGGACAGCTATTTCCAGCCGCGCCTGAAGGTGATCGTCGGCAGCAAGGTGACCACGCCTGTGCTGTGCCGCCAGTGTGAAGACAAGCCGTGTGCCGTGGCCTGCCCCAACAATGCCATTGTCAGCGAGGATGGTTGCGTCAAGGTGCTGCAGGCGCGCTGCATCGGCTGCAAATCCTGCGTGGTGGCCTGTCCTTACGGTGCCATGGCGGTGGTGGTGAAAGAGGTGGCGCCCGCTGCCGATGCGCTGTTCAAGCGCCCGCAGACCAAGGCGCAAGCCTTGAAGTGCGATCTCTGCCGTCACCGTGAAGCGGGCCCGGCCTGTGTCGAGGTGTGCCCGACCCAGGCGCTGCGCTTGGTGACCCCGGAGTCCCTCGGCGAGCTGAACCGCCAGAAGCAGTTGGCCAGTGCCGAGGCGATGGCGGCCTGCCAGCGCCAGCCGGTGTTGGCACAAGGGTAATGCATTGGATGGCGTGCGCAGGCCCCTGCTGGCCGCCGCTTGCGCCTCTGTGCGCTCTACCCCTGACAAGCCATTTTCGTTAAAGGCCTTTTATCGTTAACAGCCTTTTACCGTTAACAAACAAGAGTGTGAGTCATGAAAAAAGTCATTACCGTCTGCCCCTATTGCGGCACCGGTTGCAAGATCAACCTGCTGGTTGAAAACGACAAGGTGGTGGGGGCCGAAGGCGCCAACGGCCGGACCAACGAGGGGCAGCTCTGCCTCAAGGGTTATTACGGTTGGGATTTCTTGAACGACACCAACCTGCTGACCCCCCGTCTCAAGAGCCCGATGATCCGCCGCGAGCGCGGTGGCAAGCTCGAATCCGTCTCCTGGGATGAGGCGATCGACTTTGCCAGCAGCCGTCTGTCTGCCATCAAGGCGAAGTACGGTGCCGACGCCATCATGACCACCGGCTCGGCCCGTGGCCCTGGCAACGAAGCCAACTATGTGATGCAGAAATTTGCCCGCGCTGTGCTGGGGACGAACAACGTCGACCACTGCGCGAGGGTGTGACACGCACCCTCAGTCTCCGGTCTGGAGACAACTGTAGGCAACGGCGCCATGAGCAACGCCATTCCCGAAATTCAAGAGACCAAGTGCCTGCTGGTGTTTGGTTACAACGCTGCTGACTCTCACCCCATCGTCGCCCGCCATATCCTCAAGGCGAAGGCGAACGGGGCCAAGGTGATTGTGTGTGATCCCCGCATGGTGGAAACCGCCCGTATCGCCGATCAGTGGCTGCCGCTCAAAAACGGATCCAATATGGCGCTGGTCAACGCCTTCGCCAACGTGTTGATCAGTGAAGGGCTCTACAACAAGGAGTTCGTCGCCAACTACACCGAGGGGTTTGACACCTTCAAGGCCACGGTCGCCAAGTACACCCCGGAATATGTCGAGGGGATCACCGGCCTCAAGGCCGCTGATATCCGCGCCGCCATTCGCACCTATGCCGCCTCGCCTGCTTCCATGATCCTGTGGGGCATGGGGGTGACCCAGTACGGTCAGGCGGTGGATGTGGTCAAGGGGCTCGCCGGAATTGCGCTACTGACCGGCAACTTCGGTCGCCGTGGCACCGGCTGCGGTCCGGTGCGCGGGCAGAACAACGTGCAGGGCACCTGTGACATGGGGATGCTGCCGCACCAGTTCCCGGGTTATCAGTCGGTGGCCGATCCGGCTATCAGCGCCAAGTTCGCCAAGGCGTGGGGCGTTGAGTCGCTTTCCCAGAAGCCCGGCTACCGGCTGACGGAGCTTGGCCACAAGGTCGAAGAGGGCAAGTGCAAGGCCTTCTACATCTTCGGCGAAGATCCGGCCCAGACCGAGGCCGACCTGGCCCAGTTCAGGCGCACCCTGGGTGGCATGGATCTGGTGATAGTGCAGGACATCTTCATGACCCAGACCGCCGAGATGGCGGATGTGATCCTGCCCGCCACCAGTTGGGGCGAGCACGAGGGGGTTTACAGCTCGGCGGATCGCGGCTTCCAGCGCTTCTACAAGGCGGTCACTCCCCCTGAGAACGTGAAACCGGACTGGGCGATCTTCTCGCTGATGGCCACCGCCATGGGGTATCCCATGGAGTATCGCGACACCCAACAGATCTGGGACGAGATGCGCGCCCTTTGCCCGCTCTACACCGGGGTCAGCTACGACAAGATAGCGGATCTCAAGAGCGTGCAGTGGCCTTGCCCGACCGAGGATCACCCGGGCACCAGCACCCTGTTCGAGGGGAATGTGTTCACCACCCCGAGCGGCAAGGGTCAGCTGATCGCCTCCGAGTGGCGTGCGCCGCTGGAGCAGCCTTGTGCTGAGTATCCGCTGGTGCTCTCCACCGTGCGGGAGGTAGGGCACTACTCCTGCCGCTCCATGACAGGCAACTGCTCGGCGCTGCAGACCCTGGCCGATGAGCCCGGCTATGTGCAGATCCACCCGAGCGATGCGCAAAAGCTTGGGGTGAAGGATCAGGCGCTGGTGTGGATCTCGTCGCGACGCGGCAAGGTGATCACTCGGGCCAACTACAACGAGCGGGTCAACGCCGGTGTGGTCTACATGACCTACCAGTGGTGGATCGGGGCGTGCAACGAGCTGACCATAGAGCACCTTGATCCCGTCTCCTACACCCCGGAGTACAAGTACTGCGCGGTGAAGATTGAGCGTATTGAGGATCAGCCTGAGGCGGAAGTGTACGTCCAGACTGAATACAGCGCGCTCAAGGCGAAATTGCGCAGCGCCGCCAAGGGGTAATCGTCGTTAAATAAAGTGGATCCAGGCTCTGTTCACAGGGCCCGGATCCCCTCATCCTTTTTTCAGCTGGCAGGTGTCCTTCATGAAAAATGAATTAACTCTCTCATTCGGGATCTTTTATGTTTCCGCTTATTTTATGGTGATGTTATTGGGGCTGGTCTGCTTCTGGTGGCACGATGAGTTGATATTTCTGCTGGGGTTCGGTTTCTTCGGCTGTTTTATCGCCGCGCGCATCGCCATGGGCGCTGTGCTGGCGGCGCTGAGCGTGCAGGCGGCCTGGCTGATAGCCTTTCTCTCCACCACCCTGGTCAACGGCCTGCTGATGTGTCTGATGACGCTGACCATCTACCTGACCCATCAGACCGTCTCGGCAGAAATAGCCGACAATATCAGTGGGTTATTGATTGCATTTCAACTTCTGTCGGCCGGTTTCATCCTGGGGGGGCTCAAGCTCTATCACTACCAGATCATCTCCTCTTGACCCTGGCAACATGGAGGCTGTTTGGTCACGATATGCAGCGAACGGTACCGATAGTGCGGCTCTGATATCGCTGTGGCGATAATGATGTTTCGATAGTGGCGCAATATTGACAGTCGATGTTGACATATTTCAAGATGGTGAGTGGATATAGGCCAAGGCTAGCTTGGTTGTAATGCCAGTGGCACTACTTTATTATGCGTCAGCCAGTGCGGCGCTATTTCAAAGTATGTTAGTTTTTATAATTAAGCGTTAAGTTTTTAAAAATTAATTATAACATCTGACGAATATGGCTGACGCTGTGCTTACCGTCGTGGCTGACTGCAATCTTTTACCCATATAGATGTAACGTGAGGCCAGAATGCTGAATGTGAGTGCCATTCCGTTAACCGACATCTCACCCATCTGGGATGACGGCTTCCTCTCCCTCTCCAAGAACCTGCTCTCCGCCGTCACCCTGGATGATTTCATCAAGAAGCTGAACCGGATCGACGCCTGCTTCGCCGGTGTGACCCGGGTCAACCTGATCCTCAATCTGGGGGCGGGGGAGGAGGCCCTCTTCTACTTCATGGGGGATAAGGGCCCCAAGCACCTGGTCTGCGCCAAGGCCGATCTCTATTTCTCCAGGGAGCAGGCCATAGTGCTGCCCGTGGCCCGCTTTCACAACCGCTGCGAGTTGCTGGCGGCGGCCGGGGTGTATGAGGGGCTGCAATCTTATTGCCAGCTGCCCATCACCACGGCCCGCAGCCATCTGGGGGGGGTGGAGTTTATCAGTCCGCAGGCTAACGCCTTCCCGATGGAGACCCTGGCCAAGCTGACCCAGCTGGCGGCCATCGTCGCCATTGCGCTCGAAAACGTGCTCGACAAGGAGCGTACCCTGGAGCAGGCCAACTCCCTGCGTCTGGAGCGCGACAGCTGCAAGATACTGGTGGATGTCACCAATGCGGTGATTAAACTGGTGCGCATCGCCGAGCTGCCGAGGAGCCTCTTCTCCATACTGCAGCACCACTTCGCTATCAGCAGCCTGTGTCTGGCGGAGTACAACGCCACCTCCGACAGCTTCAAAAGCTATCTGGTCAATCAGCACCAGAGCGATCAGCCCGGCATCATCAACCACTCCTGTTTCGAGAAGAACTGTCTGCAGGGGGTGCTCGGCCATAGCGAGCCCTTCTTCATCTATCGGGAGCAGGGCCACGGTTGCGATTCGAGCTGCCGCTTCAGCACCCAGATACTGCCGGCCGATGCGGACAGCTCCTGCATATTGCCGCTGCGCTATCGGGGCAATCTGCTGGGGGTCTTGATCCTCTCCCACCCGGATGCCGATTTTTTTGCTGACATCGACATCTCCCTGCTGGAGCAGGTGGCGGCCCGCACCGCCATTGCCATGAACAACGTGCAGGCGCAGCAGGAGATCTCCAACACCAACGGCGCCCGCGAGAAGACGATCCGGGTGGCGGAGCTCGAGCCCAACGCCGATTTTTACAGCATCATCTATCAAAGCGCCGCCATGGAGAGCGTGCTGGAGAAGGTGAAACTGGTGGCCCAGAGCGATTGCTCAGTGTTGATTTTGGGGGAAACCGGCACCGGCAAGGAGCTGATCGCCCAGGCCATCCATCGGCTGAGCGATCGCCGCGAACAGAAGATGGTGAAGGTGAACTGCGCCGCCATTCCCACCGGCCTCATCGAGAGCGATCTGTTCGGCCACGAGAAAGGGGCCTTTACCGGCGCCCTGACCCAGCGCATCGGCCGCTTCGAGCGGGCCCACAAAGGCACCCTGTTCCTCGACGAAGTGGGAGACATGCCGCTGGACTTGCAGCCCAAGCTCTTGCGGGTATTGCAGGAACACGAGCTGGAGCGGGTCGGCAACAGCAACCCCATCGCCATCGACGTGCGGCTGGTGGCGGCCACCAATTGCGATCTGCTCTCCATGGTCAAGAACAAGCGCTTCAGAAGCGATCTCTACTACCGGCTCAACGTCTTTCCCATCGAGTTGCCGCCCCTGCGCGAACGGCGCGAAGACATACCGCTCTTGGTCAACTTCTTCATCAAGAAGATCGCCAAGCGGATGCGCCGCAACATCACCTCGATCCCGGCCGATGCCATGAAGATGCTGGTGTCGCTCCCCTGGTACGGCAATATCCGCGAGCTGGAAAACATCATAGAGCGCGCCGTGGTAATGACCCGGGGCCATGTGCTCAACCTCTCCCCGGATGAACTGATGCCGCTCAAGGGCTATCACAAGATAGAGACCCTGGTCTATGACGAGCCCGAGCAGGCCTTGTTCAAGGGCGGCAACGGCCAGAGTGACGGTGTGGAGGACGAGCGCCAGACCATCATAGACACCTTGCGCGAATGCAACGGCATAGTTGCGGGGGAGCGGGGCGCCGCCAACCGGCTCGGCATGAAACGCACCACCCTGCTGTCGAAGATGAAACGGCTCGGTATCTCGGCGAAAGCCCCCCAGACCCTCAACTAAGGGGCACCACAGATGTTGCTCGAACTCGATAGCGATACCCCGCAGGCGCTTTGCGCCCACCGGGAGGTGGTCCATTACCAGCGCGACGGTGTCACCACGGACAGCGCCATGCAGCTGCCCTGCGAAACCCCGGTGGCGCTGGTTTACAACGGCATCGCCCACAGCGTCATGATGTGTTCGGCCGCCGATCTGGAGGACTTTGCCATCGGCTTTTCGCTCTCAGAGGGGATCATCGACGGCCTGCAGGACATCCACGATATCGAGCAAGTTGACGGCTGTCAGGGGATCGAGCTGCATATCACCCTGGCCAACCGCTGCGTTCATCGTCTCAAAGAGAAGCGGCGCACCCTGGCCGGGCGCACGGGGTGCGGCATCTGTGGCAGCGAAAGCCTGGAGCAGGTGGTGCGCACCTTGGCGCGGCTGCCGGACAGCCAGCGCTTCGAGGTGACCCTGATCGACAAGGTACTGGCGGCGCTGCGGCCCTTGCAGTTGCTGGGGCAGAGCACGGGCGCCACCCATGCCGCCGTCCATGTGGACGGGGAGGGCAATATTCTCGCCATTCGCGAGGACGTGGGGCGCCACATAGCGCTCGACAAGCTGGTGGGGCACCTGCAGCGCACCGGTCGGCGTGACGGCGCCATCCTGGTGACCAGCCGCGCCAGCTTCGAGATGGTGCAAAAGTGCGCCAGTGCCGGCGTGGAGATCCTGCTCGCCATCTCGGCCGCCACCGAACTCGCGGTCGAGCGGGCGGAGCAGACCGGGCTCACCCTGGTGGGCTTTTGCCGCCCCGGCCGCGCCGAGATCTACAGCGGTCGTCAGCGCATCGGGCTGGGGTAGTAGTGCAGCCATGGATGCCGGGTTATCCGATCGGTGGTTTGCGAGGGTTGGCAGGCACAAGGCCATTGGCGGACGGGGGGCGGCTCGGGTATAGTCCTGCGCCAACAAGATTGGTTCGGCCGGGCGAAGCGCAACCCGTACCCACAAGGGGTGCCTGAGGTCGCCGCCCGCCGACACAGCGTCAAAGGATACTTAGCCCATGAAATTCAGCCCCCTGCTGGATGAGATGATGAAGGCCCTGCAGGTGCTGCCGGGTGTCGGCCCCAAGTCGGCCCAGCGCATGGCCTTTACCCTGCTCGAGCGCGAGCGCAGCGGCGGCTTGCGTCTGGCCCAGCTGCTCAACCGGGCGCTGACCGAGATAGGCCACTGCAGCCACTGCCGCACCTTCACCGAGAATGCGCTTTGCGAGATCTGCGCCAATCCCAAGCGCGAAGAGAGCGGCTTGCTGTGTGTGGTGGAGAGCCCGGCGGATGTGGCTGCCATCGAACACACAGGTCAGTTCTCCGGCCGTTACTTCGTGCTGATGGGGCACCTGTCCCCCCTCGATGGCATCGGCCCCGAGGAGCTGGGGCTGGAGATCCTGGAGCGGCGTCTGAAGGCGGAGTCCATCAGCGAGCTGATCCTGGCCACCAACCCCACCATCGAAGGGGACGCCACCGCCTGGTATATCGCCGACATGGCCCGCACTGCCGGGGTCAAGGTGAGCCGGATTGCCCATGGGGTGCCGGTAGGGGGCGAGCTGGAGCTGGTGGATGGCACCACCCTCTCTCATTCCTTGATGGGGCGTCAGCCTCTTAATTGAGTCCGCGTCAGCCCCTGAACTGAGTCCGCGCCAGGCTCACTGTTTCTCAAACCCGCTTCGGCGGGTTTTTGTTTGGCGGCTGTGCGGCACATCGTGGGCGTTGGCGTAAAAATCGCCATTCGCACTGCCAAGATATTTTTCCCCCTTGAAATGGGGATCCACGGCCCCATCTTGTATCAGGAATATGTTCAACCCGAATCGCCTGAGGATAGTGTCGATGACCCAAAGCGTTCATGCCGAAACCCACGGGTTTCAGACTGAAGTCAAACAACTGCTGAGCCTGATGGCCCACAGCCTCTACTCCAACAAAGAAGTGTTCCTGCGCGAGCTGATCTCCAACGCCTCCGATGCGGCGGACAAGCTGCGCTTCAAGGCGCTTTCCGATGCCTCTTTGTTTGAAAACGACGGCCAGTTGCGCGTTCGCCTGGTGGTTGATAAAGAAAATCGGACCCTGACCATCTCTGATAACGGTATCGGTATGACCCGTGATCAGGTGATCGAGCATCTGGGCACCATCGCCAAGTCCGGCACTGCCGAGTTCTTCAAGAACTTGTCCGGTGATCAGGGCCGCGATTCCCAGCTGATCGGTCAGTTTGGTGTGGGCTTCTACTCCGCCTTCATCGTCGCCGACAAGGTGACAGTGGTCTCCCGCGCCGCCGGTACTGCTCCAGAGCAGGGCGTGCAGTGGGAATCGGAAGGGGAAGGCTCTTTCACCGTGGCCGATGTGACCAAGGAAGGCCGTGGTACTGACGTCATCCTGCACCTGCGTGCCGAAGAGGAAGAGTTCCTCGACGACTGGCGTCTGCGCGCCGTGGTTGCCAAGTATTCCGACCACATCAGCGTGCCGGTGGAGATGTTCAAAGAGGGCACCCCGGATCGCGAAGAAGATGGCGAGACCGTCGTCGGCACGCCGGGCGAGTGGGAGCAGGTCAACCGCGCTACCGCACTCTGGACCCGCAACCCGAAAGAGATCAAGGACGAGGAGTATCAGGAGTTCTACAAGCACGTTGCTCACGATTTCGAAGATCCGCTCTTGTGGGGTCACAACCGGGTGGAAGGGGCGCAGGAGTACACCAGCCTGCTCTACGTGCCGGCCCGTGCACCGTTCGATCTCTACAACCGCGAGCAGAAGCACGGCCTGAAGCTTTACGTGCAGCGCGTCTTCATCATGGATGACGCCGAGCAGTTTATGCCGACGTATCTCCGGTTTGTGAAAGGGGTGCTGGATTCCAACGATCTGCCGCTCAACGTCAGCCGTGAAATTCTGCAAGACAACAAGGTGACCGTCTCCCTGCGCAAGGCCTGCTCCAAGCGGGTGCTGACCATGCTGGCCAAACTGGCCAAGGATGACGCCGAGAAGTACGCCAAGTTCTGGAGCGAATTCGGCAATGTCTTGAAAGAAGGCCCGGCCGAGGATTACGCCAACCGCGAAGAGATCGCCAAGCTCTTGCGCTTTGCCAGCACGGCGGGCGACGGCGAAGCCCAGACCGTCTCTCTCGAGGATTATGTTGGCCGCATGAAGGAAGGCCAGCAGAAGATTTACTACATCACCGCTGACTCCTACGCGGCCGCCAAGAACAGCCCGCACCTCGAGATCTTCCGCAAGAAGGGCGTCGAAGTGCTGCTGATGTGGGAGCGTGTGGACGAGTGGCTGATGAGCCACCTGACCGAGTTCGATGGCAAGCAGCTGGTCTCCGTCACCCGTGGCGAGCTGGATCTGGGCGATCTGGAAGATGAAGCCGCCAAGCAGGCGCAGATCGATGCCGAGAAGGCCAACGCCGGCCTGGTGGAGCGGGTCAAGACCAGCCTGGGTGAAGCGGTGAAAGAGGTACGTGTCACCCACCGTCTGACCGATTCGCCGTCTTGCATCGTCACCGATAACCACGGCATGAGCACCCAGATGATCAAGCTGATGCGTGCCGCCGGCCAGCCGGTGCCGGAGCAGAAGTACATTCTGGAGCTGAACCCGGATCACGCTCTGGTGAAGAAACTCGACACCATCGAAGACGAGGCGCTGTTTGGCGAGTGGGTCACCCTGCTGCACGAACAGGCCCAGTTGGCAGAGCAGGGCGGTCTGAATGATCCGGCGAGCTTCGTCTCCCGTATCAACCGTCTGCTACTCCAGGCATGATGTTTCGGCCCACTGCATGCAGTGGGCTTTTTTTATGTGGCGCTTGTCCGACAAACGGCAGGCGCCTCTCTTCGTTATTGAGGGCTGCTGCATTTTCACTCATTTTTTCAGGGCAGCATTGCGGCTTGAGTCGTATCGCCGCTTCGGGAACATGGTGAAAAATAAGCCACTCACACGGGGCAAGCTTGTGAAAATGAGCGAAACCGTGTAGTTTTTTGCCTTCTCAAGAATTGAATAACCAATCAATAGGAGCGTGTATGCGCATTGTTCTGTTGGGGGCTCCGGGTGCCGGCAAAGGTACCCAGGCTCAGTTCATCATGGAAAAACACGGTATTCCGCAGATCTCCACCGGCGACATGCTGCGTGCGGCGATCAAGGCGGGCACCGAGCTGGGCCTCAAGGCCAAAGCCGTGATGGACGCAGGTCAGCTCGTCTCTGACGACATCATCATCGGCCTGGTCAAAGAGCGTATTGCCCAACCAGATTGCGCCAACGGCTTCCTGCTGGACGGTTTCCCGCGCACCATTCCCCAGGCGCAAGCCATGAAGGATGCCGGTGTCGTGGTCGATTTCGTGCTGGAATTCGATGTGCCGGACGAAGAGATCGTCAAGCGCATGAGTGGTCGTCGCGTTCACTCCGGCTCCGGCCGTACCTACCACGTGGTGTTCAACCCGCCGAAAGTGGAAGGCAAGGATGATGTGACCGGCGAAGATCTGGTGATCCGTGCCGACGACGAAGAGACCACAGTGCGCAAGCGTCTGGATGTGTATCATCAGCAGACTGCGCCGCTCATCGGTTTCTACGGTAAAGAGGCGGAGGCGGGCAACACCCGTTACGTCAAGATTGATGGTACCCAGCCGGTGGATCAGGTCAGCAAGCAGCTGGCGAGCATCCTGGGCTAAGCCCGACATTGCGAAAATGAGCAATGGCACTGTGCCATTAGACAAGGGTCCATGCAGGGCCCTTTCTTGCATTCAGATAGAACAACAGAAAGACAGGAAGCAATCGTGACCACAAAAACCGGGATCTTGCTGGTCAATCTGGGTACCCCAGCCGCGCCAACCACGGCGGCCGTCAAGGCCTTTCTCAGCCAGTTTCTGCACGACCCGCGAGTGGTCGACTTGCCTCGCTATCTCTGGTGCCCGCTGCTCCACTTCATCATATTGCCAACCCGCTCCCCCAGAGTCGCCAAGCTTTATCAGCAGGTGTGGACCGAGCAGGGTTCACCCTTGATGGTGATCAGCAAGCAGCAGCGTGCTGCGCTGGAGCAGGAGCTCAAGCGGGAAGGGGTCGATGTGCCGGTGGAACTGGCCATGACCTATGGCTCGCCCTCCATGGACGATGGCTGGCAGGCGCTCAAGGCCAAGGGGGTCAACCGGGTGATACTGTTGCCGCTCTATCCACAATATTCGGTCAGCACCACAGCCTCTGTGTTTGATGCCTGGGCCAAGGCGATGAAGAAAGAGCGCAACCTGCCTGTGGTGCGGCTCATTCGTGATTACCATGCCCACCCCGAATACATTCAGGCGCTGGCCATGAGCGTGCGCCGCCATTGGGAGCAGCACGGTAAGGGCGAGCATCTGCTGATGTCGTTTCACGGCATTCCCGAGCGTTACGAAAACGAAGGCGACCCTTATGGTCACCAGTGTCGTCGTACCGCCGCCTTGCTGGCCGAGGCACTCGAGCTTGAAGCCGGGCAGTGGACGGCCTGTTTCCAGTCCCGCTTTGGCAAGGAGGAGTGGCTCAAACCCTACACAGATGTGACCATCGCCGGTTTGCCGGCAGCGGGCATCAAGCGGCTCGATGTGGTCTGCCCGGCCTTTGCCGCCGACTGCCTCGAAACCCTGGAAGAGATCGAAGTGCAGAACCGGGAGATCTTCATGGAAGCCGGTGGCGAGCAGTTCGAATACATACCTGCGCTCAACAGCGATCAGGCTCATATTCGCATGATGGTCTCCCTTATTTGCCGCGAGCTGGCATGATGGTCTCTTTCATATGCCGCCAGCTGGCATAAGTTTCCCGCGTTCAGAACCCAAGGATAAGGAGTGTCATGATGATGCATATCACGTTGATTTACGCAGGCCTGCTGGGGCTGCTGTTTCTGTTGCTCTCCTTCTGGGTGGTCAAGCGCCGTGCCCAGTTCAAGGTGATGATAGGGGAAGGGGAGGCGCCCGAGATGCGCTCCGCGATCCGGGCTCATTGCAACTTCGCCGAGTATGTGCCGCTGACCCTGCTGCTGATGGCCCTGTGTGAACTGGCGGGGGCGGGGGCATTCTGGCTCCATGTCGGCGGTCTTTGCCTGCTGGTGGGGCGCATCCTGCACGCCATCGGTATCCAGATCCCCAAGGCCCCCAACATGCCGCGGCTGTTTGGCACCCTGTTGTTCTGGCTGGCACTGGGGCTGTTTTCTGTGCTGGCACTGGTACAGGGGCTCTCGTTCGGCTGATCGCCTCGTCTCGGCCGACCCGAAAAACCACCTCCCTGCGAGGTGGTTTTTAAGATGAATCCTGGTAAACGTTTTCCTCTGCAGCCCTTGTCTATACTGACCCCATATTTTAATCAGGCGACTTTTCGGCACGGCGGATTGTGTTAAAATCCCGCCCCTCTTTCCCCCAGAGCACAGAAGATTGCCATGAAATTTCCCGGTCAGCGCAAGTCCAAACACTACTTCCCGGTCGACAGACGCGATCCTCTGATCCCGCAAAATCCCCTGCTTACCGAACTGGGCAAAGCCTATGTAGTGGGTATCGATCAGACACTGGTGGACATCGAAGCCCATGTGGATGAAGACTTCCTGAACCGTTATGGCCTGAGCAAAGGCCACTCAGTGGTGATCAGCGACGACGTGGCCGAGCGTGTTTACGAAGAGCTCAAGGCCAACAACATGGTGGTGAGCGAGTTTGCCGGTGGCACCATTGGCAACACAATGCACAACTACTCAGTGCTGGCCGACTCCCATTCCATCCTGCTCGGGGTCATGAGCCAGGACATCCGCATCGGCAGCTACGCCTACCGCTATCTGTGCAATACCTCTTCTCGCGTCAATCTCGACTACCTGCAGCCGGTCAACGGCCCGGTCGGTCGCTGCTTCACCTTCATTACCGAAGGGGGAGAGCGCAGTTTCGGCATCAATGCCGGCAAGATGGATCACCTCGATGTGGCGCACATTCCCGAAGCCATCATCAAGGAGTCCTCCGCTCTGGTGATCACCGCCTATCTGGTGCGCGGTGAAGATGGCACGCCCATGAAGGAGGCCGCCATGGCCGCCGTGCGCTACGCCCGCGAGGCCGGTGTGCCCGTGGTACTGACCTTGGGCACCCGCTTCGTGATTGAAGGCAATCCCCAGTGGTGGCGCGATTTCATCGCCGAGAACGTGACAGTGCTTGCGATGAATGAAGATGAGGCCGAGGCCCTGACCGGCATCGCCGATCCCCTCGGCGCAGCCGACAAGGCGCTGGACTGGGCCGACATGGTGCTCTGCACCGCAGGCCCCATCGGCCTCTACATGGCGAGTTACACCGAGGAAGACTACAAGCGCGAGACCACCCATACCTTGTTGCCCGGCGTCATCCCCGAGTTCAACATGTATGAGTTCAGCCGCCCCATGGCCCGTGACAAGTGCCGCAATCCGGCGCGCATCTACTCCCACATCTCCCCTTACATGGGGGGCCCGGAGAAGATCAAGAACACCAACGGGGCAGGGGATGGTGCCCTGTCTGCCGTGTTGCATGACATGGTGGCCAACGCCTATCACCGGATGAATGTGCCGAACTCCGCCAAGCACCTGTCCGAGTTCTTGACCTACTCCTCCCTGGCCCAGGTGTGCAAGTATGCCAACCGGGTGAGCTATGAAGTGCTGGCCCAGAGCAGCCCCCGTCTTTCCCGTGGTCTGCCCGAGAAGGAAGACAGTCTGGAAGAGGTTTACTGGGAGCGTTGATCCCCCCGTTTTCCCGTATCGAGAAAGGCGCCCAACAAGGGCGCCTTTCTGTTTTGGGGCTGGATCATGTTTCTGACGCTCATTTGGCTATGGTCATGGACATTTATCAAGCTGGCGACATACCTTGTTAACAAACTGTACCAAGGTCGGGTTCACGCTATGTTGAGGCAATGGAGTATTGGCCACCGGTTATTGCTGGTGGCGTTGATGGTGCTGGTCATAGTGGCTGCGCTCCTCGTTACCAGCCTGCGGGTTTATCATCAGGGATTGATGGCGGAGAAGAGCAATCAGACCCGCGCCCAGGTGGAGACCGCCTACAGTCTGGTTGCCGGTTTCGAGGCGAGGGCAAGACAGGGTGAGCTGGACGACGCTAGTGCCAGGACCCAGGCCCTGGCGGCCCTGCGGGGATTGCGGTATGGCCAGGACGACTATTTCTGGGTCAATGACAGTCACCCCACCATGGTGATGCATCCCATGAAACCCGAACTCGATGGCAAGGATCTCTCCGGGGTGGAAGACAAGCAGGGGCTCAAGCTGTTCGTTGCCTTTGTCGAGCGGGTCAAGCAGCAGGCTGCCGGTGGTGAGGTGGCTTACTACTGGCCCAAACCCGGCGTTGACGAGCCGGTTCGCAAGATCTCCTACGTCAAGCTCTTTGCCCCCTGGGACTGGATCATCGGTACCGGTGTCTATGTGGATGATGTCGATGCCCAGTATCAGGATGTGTTGCGCACCCTGTTGGGGATCGGTGCCGTCTTGGCCTTGCTGTTGCTGGGCGCCGTGACCCTGATTGGGCGCAGCATAGTGACACCGCTGGCTCAGTCCGTCTCTGCCCTAGGCAATATTGCAAAGGGCGAGGGTGATCTGCGTTTTCGTCTGCCAGAGAGCGGACGAGACGAGGTGAGTCTGCTGTCGGCCAATTTCAACCTCTTTGCCAACCAGATGGCCCAGCTGGTGGCTCGCACCCAGCAGATCGCCTATCAGAACCGGGAGGCGGCTCATCAACTGGAGCAGGTTGTGGTGCGAACCAGCGCCATCGTCACGGATCAGGAGCAGGATACCTTGCGGGTCGCCGATGCCATGGCCCAGATGACCATCAGCAGTCGCGCCGTCGGCGTGAATGCCGAGCAGGCCGCAACGGCAGCCGACACGGCGCAGCACCTGGCTCAGCATGGCCGCCAGGTCGTAGCGCAGACCATTGCCACCATAGGGCAACTGGCCGATGAGATGGAGGAGACAGTGCAGGCGGTGGCGCGCCTCGAGCAGGACACCAAGCAGATAGGCTCAGTGCTTGACGTGATAAGGGGGATCGCCGAGCAGACCAACTTGCTGGCGCTCAATGCGGCCATTGAAGCGGCGCGGGCCGGTGAACAGGGGCGTGGATTTGCGGTGGTGGCCGATGAGGTGCGTACACTGGCGACCCGCACCCATAACTCGACCGACGAGATCCGGCAGATGATCCAGCGGTTACAAGAGGGGGCTGGCAAGGTGGCGACCGGGATTGGGCAGTTGCAACAACTCTCGCGTTCGACGGCAGAGAAGGCCGGGGATGCCGAGGGCGCCATCGGTGACATTGATGAGGCGGTCGGCACCATCATGGCCATGAACAATCAGATAGCCGAGGCCGCCAGCGAGCAGAGTCGATCGACGGACGAGATCACGCAGCGCCTCTCCGCCATCACCCAGCTTGCCAACAAGGCACTGGCTGAAAATCAGCGCACAGGGCAGGCGGCAGGTACCTTGGCTCACTCCAGCGATGAGCTGAGTGCCCTGGTGGGGAGATATCGCACTTAATGAGGGAGGCTCCCGCCTTTTTAGGGATTTGACTTGAGTCTGGGGGGCTTTTGGGACACCATCTGCCCCATTCTTGGCCAGCACTGGCCGACAGCCTGTAAGAGAGAGACCCCATGAGCAAACTAACTGACAATCTTGACGCCAATTTCAAACTGTTCATCGAAGAAGTCCGCGAGTCGGGTCAGGTCTGGGGCTTGCGTTACGGTGAAGACTGGGTTGTCTGCCGCTCTGCCGAATTCGAAGATGCCGATGTGATGCCGCTTTGGTCCGCCGAAGTAGATGCCCGCCTGCACTGCGTAGACGAGTGGGCTGACTACGAGCCGGAAGTGATCGAGCTGGAAGAGTTCCTCGACATCTGGATCAACGACCTGAACGAGGACGATGTGCTGATCGGCCCGAACTGGAATGCGGATCTGGAAGGCCAGGAGCTCGAGCCCATCGAACTGGCCAAGGCGCTGGTTGAACTGGACGCCTGAACAGTTCTGCATTGATGGATGGCCCCTAACAAGGTCACCGGCAGCAACAAAGAACCGATATCCTTAAAGGATGTCGGTTTTTTTGTGGCCCAGCGCCATCATGATGGATTAAAAGGCGATTTGGCTTTGCACCTGTCAGGGGGATGGTCCATCATCACTCTTTTGCCGATCGGGAGGAGCCATGTTTGTATTTGACGTAACCGGCGTTGCAGGGGAGCGTGCCGAGATCCGGGTCCAGGCGCTGGACTGGGGGCAGACAGGCCCTGTCACCTTCAGCTGTGATGACGATAAACTGGCGGTGCTGCTGCTCGCCGACTGTCGCTGTGATGCGGTCGGTTTCTTCAATCTGCTGGCCGGCAGCAAGCCCCTCTATGTGGAACAGTGGCTCTCTTATTTGCAGGAGACTGGCCGTATCGCCAGGCAGAGCAGCCAGCTGGAGAGCCCGGCCCAGACCGATTACCTCGCCAGAGCCGGCTTTGAACATGAAGAGCTCAATGCGCTGCTGGGTCAAATCTATCAGGTGGCGGGTTTCAATCGCCTGCAGATCAACCGTTACCTCAAGAATCGCCACAATCCCACCACGCTGGCGACCCGTTACGATCAGAAAGAGCTGGAGCGCTATCGCCAGCTCAACGACATCATTCTGACTCTGCTGAAGTTGAAACGTCCTCAGTAAACAGCCCCAGCTGGCTGATGTCCGGTCGCAGCGGTTGCGGCCTGGCGATCAGATAGCCCTGCAATCCGTCCACATACATGCCTTGCAGCAATTGCTTCTGCCCCAGTTGCTCCACCCCTTCCGCTATCACCTGGCAACCCATGCGGTGTGACACATCGACGATCATCCGCACGAACTGCTGGTTGGTCAGATCCTGCTCCAGCCCTGTGATGAGGGCGGGATCCAGCTTGATGTAATCGGGTTTGAGCTCACGAAACAGGTTGAATGACCCTATTCCCTTGCCGAAGTTGCAGATGGCGGAGCGACTGCCGTTGCGCCTGAGCAGCTCGAACACCCGTTTGGCCCCCGTCATGTTGCGCTCCAGATGCTCCTCATCCAGTTCGAACACCAGATTGGCGCTGGTGTTGGGATCCTTGAGCAGCTGCCTGTCCAGCCAGATCAGGAAGGTGCTGTTTTGCAACAGGTTGCTGGAGAGGTTGATGCCCCAGCGGCTCTGGTTGGCACCAAACGCCCGGTACTGGCGCATGATGTGAACCACCAGCATCTGTTCCAGCTTCATCACCATGTCGAGGCGCTGGGCCATGGCAAACAGGGTGTCCGTTGGCAGCACAGTGCCGTCAGCACTGCTGAAGCGGGTATAAATCTCGTTGTAGGCCAGCATGCTGCGGTGCATGGGTTGAATGGGTTGATAGGTGAAGCTTATCCGTTCCTGATCCAGCAGCTCGTTGAGCACCAGTTTCCAGTGGTGCTGACCCTGCAAGTCGACTACCTCATCATCGTCCTGCTGGATGGCCCAGCCGTTGACCGTCTCCGTCTGGGCACGAGCGAGTGCCAGATCGGCCCGCGCCAGTATGGCTTCTATTTTCTGCCCGCTGCTCAGGCGCGTCAGCCCCGAATAGGCGGCGCTCTCCAGCTCGTGCTGCTGTTGATAGTGGTCAAAGGCAATCTTCAGGTCTCGCCCGAGCAGAGGGGGCGGTATGTTGGCCACCGGCTGCACCAGCACGGCGAAGTCGGCCCCCGAGATACGGTAAACCTGATGGCCGGGAAAGCGGCTCACCACCCGGGTGATCAGATTGGCGATGTCCTTGATATAGGCATCCCCCGACTGAAAGCCGCGCTGGGCATTGAGTTTGCCAAGCTCGGTGGCACGGATCAGCACCAGGGTGGCGCTCTGGGTATCCTGATCCCGTTGCAGCAGAGCCGTCATGTCGCGGCGAAATGCGTGGCGGTTTTGCAGCTGGGTCAGTTCATCCTGAGTCGCCAGATTGTGCAGCTCGTCTATCTGGCGATGGGCATCAAGATCGGCTTCATTGAAGTGAGAAAGCAACTGCTGCAGTGCCGCCTGGGCCTCTGCCGTCTCCAGAACCGCAGGGTCACGCAGTTGCAGGGCTTTGATCCAGACGCGGTCCTGCTGGGCCCGCTCGGCATTGCGGGCGCGATAGGCCAGCATGAACAGCAGTCCGAAACCGAGCAGGGAGGTGCCAAGAATGAGTGTCAGGGTGAGAGGGGTTGCCTGTGCGGCGAGCCAGATGCCTTGCAACAGCAGCAGAGGAGCACAGGTGACGGCTGCGATCAGTAACAGGTTACTCCCGAGCTTGTTCAACATCTTGTCATCCTTGATGATGTTTGTGATGCTGAAATTCTAACCAAGCTCACGACGCAAAGCATGGGATACCGCTCAACTCCTGGAAAAGGGCCAATTGAAATCGGCTAAATGTGAGTGAAACCACTTTCATAAGCCCTTAAAAAGGCGAAGATGGGTTGAAAATAGATCAAACAAGGCAGAGGTAATTATGTTGTTAGAACCCGTAAATACTGCCAAAGCACGGCAACTATTGAATCAGAGTATGGCCTTGGTGCTCGCGGGGGGACGCGGCAGTCGCTTGAAGCAGTTGACTGACAACCGCGCCAAGCCTGCCGTCCATTTCGGCGGCAAGTTCCGGATCATCGATTTCGTGCTCTCCAACTGCATCAATTCCGGCATTCGCCGGGTAGGTGTGGTGACCCAGTACAAGTCCCACAGCCTGCTGCGCCACCTGCAATCGGGCTGGTCCTTCCTGCGCTACCAGATGAACGAATTCATCGACCTGTTGCCCGCCCAGCAGCGGGTGGACGAGGTGCACTGGTATCGCGGCACCGCCGATGCCATCTATCAGAACGTCGACATCATTCGCGACTACGGTCCCAAATACATAGTGGTGCTGGCGGGGGATCACATCTACAAGATGGATTACGCCGCCATGCTGCTCGATCATGTGCGCCTCGGTGCCAAGGTGACAGTGGCCTGTATCGAGGTGCCGCGCGCCGAGGCGTCTGCCTTCGGTGTCATGGACATAGACGAGCAGCGCAAGATCCGCGCCTTCGTGGAGAAACCGGCCAATCCACCGGCCATGCCCGGCTGCGAAGATCGCTCCCTGGCCTCCATGGGCATCTATATCTTCGAGGCGGAGTATCTCTATCAGCTGCTTGAAGAGGACATCAACAATCTGGAGTCCAAGCATGACTTCGGCATGGACCTGATCCCGCGCATCGTGGGCGAGGGCAAGGCGTTTGCCCACCCCTTCACCATGTCCTGTGTCGGTGCCAAGGAGGGGCAGGAACCCTACTGGCGTGACGTGGGGACCCTGGATTCGTTCTGGGAGGCGAACATGGATCTCGCCTCTGTGGTGCCCGAGCTCGACATCTATGACGAGAGCTGGCCCATCTGGACCAGCCAGAACATGTCTCCCCCCGCCAAATTCGTGCAGGACAGAAACGGCCAGCACGGCATGACCATCAACTCCATGTTCGCGGGGGGCTCGATTGTCAGCGGCTCTTTCGTACTCAACTCTGTGCTCTTTACCAATGTGCGGGTGCACTCCTTCTGTACCCTGGATCAGGCGGTGATTTTCCCCGGTGTCGAGATAGGTGCCGGTTGCCGTCTGCGCCGGGTGGTGGTGGATAAAGGCTGCGTGTTGCCAGATGGACTGGTGGTGGGTGAGAACGCCGATGAGGATGTGCGTCGCTTCTACCGTTCAGAGCAGGGAATCGTGCTGGTGACCAAGGAGATGCTGGCCAAGCTGGCGTGAGAGAGAAGCTTGAAACTGTGTCAGACGTTGTAATGCAAAGGGAGCCGAATCGGCTCCCTTTCTTTATGGTGTGCTCGCTGGATTTACTCGCGGACTTATTTCTCGCTCACAATGGCCTTGGCGGCCATCACCATGGCGGTGCCGTGCTTGCCACCGGCGGCGGTGACTTGCGGCACGCCGTCTTCATCGGTGTCGCCACCGGCCCCTTCGATGACGTTTTCACCGGAGTCGCCGATCCACTCGGCCATCTGCATGCCACCGTTGACTGTGCCACGGAACCAGCCCACATAGCGCTGGGTCAGCTGTGCCAGCTCCAGCTCGGGGGCCTTCTCCGTGCCTTCGTTGCGCAGGTTCAGCATGGCAGCACGCAGGGCGCCAGAGATGGCGGCCTGGGTCCAGGGAGTGTATTCACCCTGCTTGCCCGCAAGCCAGGTGCCGGCCTTGGCATTGAAGTACGCCTTGTCGGTCGCGATGAACAGCTCGCGTGCTGCATTGCGGTACTTGGCATCGGAGGTGGCCAGGAAGGCCGCGGTCAGCCCGCGCACGGCGGCAAATTGCGCATCCACAGATTGACCCGCATCCGGCTTGCCACCCAGAGTCAGGCCGTCATACACCAGGCCGTTCTTGCCCATCAACTGGCCAAGAATGAAATCAGCCTGCTGGCGAATGAGCACCAGCGCCTGCTGGCCTTGCGCGGTTTTCAGATTCAGCTCGCCGTTGTCACCGGCGGCATAACCGACCGGCAGAGCATCCTGCGCCCGCTGGAAAATCTGCAAGGCGACCAGGGCGTAAGCGGCGTCGAAAGTGGTGACGTGCTTGCCCTGTTTGCCGGCTTGCCAGCTGTCGACCAGGGTACCGGCCTTGGGCTCGAAGTGCAGGGCGTTGAGGTTCTTGAACACCATGCCGGAGAGGTTCAGCGCCAGGGAGAAGGCATCTTCCCCTGCCACCAGCTTGGCGGCATCGCTGCCCTTGTTGGCGGCAGGCGCAGCGGCGAACGGGGCACCGTCAAACACGGCGTGGAAGGCCGGGTTCTGGTTGGTGTTGGCCGTGCGTTGATCGCTGAAGGCGTAGAATTCGGAGAGCGGCCACAGCATCAACCAGGCATCGCGCAGCTGGGCTGAGCTATCCACCACTTCCAGCTTGCCGATGGCACCTACGTCATTCTTGCTGGTTTCGGTCACTTTCACCTGATGGGGGAAGTAGACGATCCCCTTGGACGGATCGTATTGCGGTGTGATGTTGGCGCCAAGTTGTTTGCCATCGAAGCCGAGCTGGCCCTGCATGATGGCCAGCTTGTCTATGGACTGCTCGGTCAGCATCATGCCGTTGAAGCCGTCGGCGGCAGAGACGCCGAGCTTGTGCTTGCCGTCCTGATCCATGGTGGCGGACGCGGCTTCCACCTCTTCATCGCTCTCGGCCACGTGCATGCCGCCGAGGAAGTCCTGGGACCACATCACTTCCTTGAGCAGTATGCCGCCCACGGCCGCCGGGTTCAGCAGGTTGTCGGCACCGCTCCAGCGCAGGGTGGCGTAGTCACGAAAATAGGCGGGCACCTGGGTCTTGACGGTTTTCTCTGTGCCCTTGGCGGTCTTGATGGTGACCTGATCGCCGTTGACCGGGGTGGTGTTTACCGCCTGGGCAAACTCCGGATTGGCGGAAGCATAGGGCAGGGAGAGGGGATACATGCCCTGTGGCACTTCATCGGCCGGGAAGCCGACGGCCTCGGCCATGGCCAGCACCCGCTTGCCGAGGTCGGCCAGGGTGCCGCCGCGGGCCAGGTTTTGCGGACCGTTCACCAGATGGGGGCCCATGCCGGACTGATAGTTCAGCGCGTACATGGCCTCTTCGGAATATTCATAGGATTCGATGCCGGCGGCAAAGTCGAACGGGGTCGGCTCATCGGCGCGGTTGGCATCCAGCATATCCAGATCCAGTCCCAGCGCTTCGGCTAGCGGCTCGCCGGAGAGCTCAAATTCGGTATAGGCCAGCATGTTGGCGGCTGTGTTGAACGTCTTGTCTTCCACCTTGACGGCAGCCTGTGCGGCGCCACTGAGCAGTGCGCAGGCGATCGCCTGTACCAGTACGGTTTTTCTCATGTCCCTTCTCACCATATGTTTGATTTTATTATGACGCTTCTCATGAATCTAAATGAGAATGGTGTGCATTATGAGACAAAGGGGGGAGCTTGAGAAGAAAAAACCGCGCCCCTGGGGTTGAAGAGAAGAGGGGCGCGGCCAGAGGGTCACAGCAGCTTGAAGGGGATGACCAGTCGACCCGGTTCTACCTTGAGTGCCTCTATCTTGTCTTTGATCCTGGCTTCGTTTTTGCGACGGCCATCCAGCCGGTAGACGGGGGTCTGGGAGAAGAACAGGGAGAGGGACTGGTTGAAGGTGGAGAGCAGGGGAGTGAGGGCGGCGCCCACGTCGGCTGGCTCCGTCTTGACCGAGACTAGCTCCAGATCGCGCAGATAGATGGCACCCTGTTCGGCCAGATAGTCGGGGCGGGCGCTGAGGGAGAAGCGGATCTTCATCTGCTGGCTGCCAAGGGGGCTGCTGACCTGCAGATCACCGGCAGCATCCAGCTCTACCCGATCGGCGCGGCTGCGGCCGATGCGGCTCTGCATCTCGTCGAGTCGAACCTTGCTCGACATGATGCCGGGGATCCCCAGCTGTTTCTCGAAGGCGACCCTCTCTTTGAGGTATTGGTTGATTTCGCTTTCGCTGACGTTGTACTGGGTGAGCGAACAGGCTGCCAGCAGCAGGCTGAGGGGAGGCAGAAGCAGGTGCTTTAACATCGACAGTTCCGTGAGTTGAGATACATGACCAAAAAGATGGCGCCATCTTAGGGGGAAACGCCCCCGGCTGCCAGCATGAGCACCTAGCCCCCGTTTTTGTCGCAGCCTCATATGGGGTGTGAGCTGCGTCTTCATACGAGTAACTGCGGGTGTAATGACAAGGCAGCCCGCGGCTGGCGCGGCCCACCCAATATCCACAGATAAGTTCCCGTTTTAACGATATAAAAATCCCATTGACCGGGTGATTTCAAAGCGAGTATTTTACCGCCGCACAAATACAAATTGATAATCATTATCATTTTGAATCATGTTTGAGGGTGTAACGTGGATACTCTTGTGATGGAAAATAGCGCGCCTGCCCAGGCTGCGTCCCCGCCCGATTTCTTGTTTACCTCAGGTCAGGGCACGATCAGTGCCTACGACCTGGGCCAGCCTATCACCACGCCCGCCTGTGAATGGCCCTTGCTGGAGCGACAGATAGCCCGGGCGCTGGCGGCGGCCGAGGCCGCAGGGCAAGCCAATCCGCTGCTGATCGGTGCCTTCGCCTTCGATCCGGCCGAAGCCTCCTGCCTCTATGTGCCTGGTCGCTATGAACGGGGCGTGCGCATGGCCTCCGAGCCGATGACGTTTGCAGCCAAAGCCGCCCTGGCCAGCGCACCTGCGAGCAACCAGGTCATTTCGGTACAGAGCACACCGGCGGCGGCCGAGTTCAAAGCATCGGTCAGCTCGGCGCTGGATGCGTTTGCACAAGGTCGTCTCTCCAAGGTGGTGCTGTCGCGCAAGCTATCGCTCACGCTGCACAAGCCAGCCGATCCCGAGCAGGTGCTGGCCCGCCTGATGAGCCAGAATCCCCATGCCTTCCACTTCTCCCTGCCGCTCGGGCAAGATCGCCGTCTGCTCGGCGCCAGCCCCGAGCTGCTGTTGCGGGTCAGCGGGGGAGAGGTCTTCACCCACCCGCTGGCGGGCTCTGCCAAGCGCGGTGGCGAGCCGGCGCAGGACCAACAGGTGGCCCGGGATCTGCTGGCCTCCCGCAAGGATCAGCATGAACACCGCCTGGTGATCGACGAGATCCGCCGGGTGCTGACCCCCCACTGTCGCGAGCTGGCCATTCCCGCCAATCCTACCCTGATGAGCACGGATACTCTCTGGCATCTGGGCACGCCCATCGCCGGTCAGCTGCATGCGGGGCAGGCTTCTGTGCTCTCCCTGGCTTGCCAGCTGCATCCGACCCCGGCTCTGTGCGGTTATCCCACCGAGCTGGCGCGCCAGTTCATCCGCGAGCAGGAACCCTTCAGGCGTGCCCTGTTCAGTGGCATCGTCGGCTGGTGTGACAGCCAGGGCAATGGCGAGTGGGCCGTGGTGATCCGCTGCGGCGTGCTCGATGGCCATCAGGTGGAGCTGTTTGCCGGCGCCGGCATAGTGGCAGGCTCGGATCCCGCCATGGAGTGGGCCGAGACCGGCACCAAGCTGGGTACCATGCTCAACGCTCTTGGTCTGGATCTGGAGGTGGCGCAATGACTCAGGCCAACCGCTTCCTGCCCTATACCCGCTGGCCCGAAGCCTTGGCGGAGCAGTACCGTGCCAAGGGCTATTGGCGCGGCGAGCCGCTGACCGCCATGCTGGATCGCCAATGCGAAGTGGCGCCGGATGCCACCGCCATCCTCTGCGGCGAACGCAGTTTTAGTTATCGCGAGCTGGACGCTGTCTCGAGCCGACTGGCCGGGCGATTGGCCCGCCATGGTCTGGGGGTCGGGGACACAGCCCTGGTGCAGCTGCCCAATGTGGCCGAATTCTATCTGGTGTTCTTCGCCCTGCTCAAAGCAGGCATAGCGCCGGTCAACGCGCTCTTTAGCCACAACCGGCTGGAGCTGGCCTCTTACGCCGAGCAGATCACCCCCCGCCTCTTTATCGGCTCGCTAGCCCATCCGCTGTTTGCAAGCGGGGATCGCCACAGTGACCTGCTGCGAGGCATAGGTGCCGAGCTGGTGCTGCTCAATGGCGAGAGCGGGGAACTGGGGCTGACCCATTGGCTGAGTGATCTGACCAAGAGCGAGGGATTGGCCGTCTCCGCCTATGGCCCGAGTCCGGCGGACGAGGTGGCCTTCTTCCAGCTCTCCGGCGGCAGTACCGGCACCCCCAAGCTCATACCGCGCACCCATGACGACTACTACTACAGCGTGCGCAGAAGCAATGAAATCTGTGGACTCGGCCCCCATACCCGTTATCTGTGTGCCCTGCCGGCTCCCCACAACTTCCCCTTGAGCTCCCCCGGGGCGCTCGGTGTGTTCGAGGCGGGCGGCGCTGTGGTGCTGGCGCCGGATCCCGGCCCCATGAGCTGTTTTCCGCTGATTGCCCGCCACCAGGTCAACCTGACTTCTCTGGTGCCACCGGCCGTCTCTCTCTGGTTGCAGGCCGCCGAATCTGATCCGTCAGTGCGCAGTCAGCTCGCCAGCCTCGACTTGCTGCAGGTGGGCGGTGCCAAGCTGGCCGAGGCGGTGGCCAGAAAGATCACCCCGCTGCTCGGCTGCCGGCTGCAACAGGTGTTCGGCATGGCGGAGGGGTTGGTCAACTACACCCGGCTCTCGGACCCCGACGAGAAGATCATTCACACCCAGGGCCGCCCCATGAGCCCGGATGACGAGGTGCGCATTCTGGACGAGGCGGGCAACCCGGTCACCCCGGGCCAGCCCGGCGCCCTGCACACTCGTGGTCCCTACACCTTCCGCGGTTACTACCAGAGCCAGGCCCACAACGCCCGTGTGTTCGATGCCGATGGCTTCTACTGCTCCGGGGATCTGGTGGTACAGGATGCCGATGGCTACCTCACGGTCGTGGGGCGGCAGAAGGATCAGATCAACCGGGGCGGCGAGAAAATCGCGGCGGAAGAGGTGGAAAACCAGCTGCTGTACCACCCGGCCATCACCCAGGCGGCCCTGGTCTCCATGCCCGACAGCGCCATGGGGGAGAAGAGCTGCGCCTTTATCGTCAGCACGGATCCCGCCTTGAAGCCGCTGGCCTTGCGCAAGTTTCTGCGTGAGCGAGGCGTGGCGGACTTCAAGCTGCCCGACCGTTTCGAAACCCTGGATGCTCTGCCCATGACGGCGGTGGGCAAGATTGACAAGCAGGGGCTGCGGGCGCGCATTGCGCACCTCATCGCCGCCAACCAGCCCCTGACAACCGCATAAAACGAATAAGGAATCATGACGTTATGGCTATCCCAACCCTGAACAACTACGCCATGCCCAGCCAGTGGAAGGCCAACAAGGTCAACTGGACCCTGAACCCCAAGCGCGCCGCCCTGCTGATCCACGACATGCAGGAGTACTTCACCGCGTTTTATGGTGAGAACAGCCCGCTGATCCAGGCCCTTACCGAGCGGCTCGCCGCCGTGCGCAAACAGTGCAAGGCCCTCGGCATCCCTGTCTACTACACGGCCCAGCCCAAGGATCAATCCCCCGAAGATCGCGCCCTGCTCAACGACATGTGGGGGCCGGGTCTGAACAAGAGTCCCGAGCTGCAACAGGTGGTGGCAGGGCTGCGCCCGGAGCGTGACGACACAGTGCTGGTCAAGTGGCGCTACAGCGCCTTCCAGCGCTCCGAACTCGAACAGATGCTCAAAGACCTGGGGCGGGATCAGCTCATCATAGGCGGCATCTACGGCCATATTGGCTGCATGATGACCGCCTGTGACGCCTTCATGCGCGACATCCAGCCCTTCTTCCTGGCAGACGGGATAGCGGACTTCTCCCTGGCTGATCACCAGATGGCGCTCGACTACGTGGCGACCCGCTGCGGCAAGGTGATCCCCTGCGAGGAGGTGCTGGCACTTGCACCAGCTTCCGTCCAGACCCATCCGTTGTTGACGTATGAGGGACTCAAAGCGCGGCTGTTGAGCCATATCGATGAAGACGAAGGGGAGTTTGACCCGGACGAGAACCTCATCGACTACGGCCTGGATTCGGTGCGCATCATGTCTCTGCTCACAGAGTGGCGTGCCGCCGGGGTGGAGCTGGGCTTCGTGGACTTGGCTAAGCTGCCGACCCTCAACGGCTGGTGGCGTTTGATCGAGGCCAAGCTGGCAGCACAGGCGCTGGAGGTGACCCCATGAGCCGCTTCCTTCTGACCATACCCCAGCAGGGGCTCTGGTCTGGTCACTTGCTCAACGACGACAAGGCCATGTTCAACACCGCCGAGTGCATCGCCTTTGATGGCAAGGTCGACGTGGCCGTGCTGGTGGCTGCGCTCACCCGGGCTGTGGGTGAGTGCGAGGCGCTCAAGGGCCACTTCGAAGACGATGGGGAGGCGGTCTGCTTCGTCTCGGACGAGGCGCCACTCGCCTATGGCGAGGTGAACCTTGCGAGTGACGACGAGGCAGCTGCCCGCGCCTGGGCATGGGCAGATCTGCGCCGCCCGTTCAAACTAACCGAAGAGGCTCCCTGTCGCTTCGCCCTGCTGCGTGGCCCCGGTCGGGATTACCTCTACAGCTGCGTGCACCACATAGCGCTGGACGGCTTTGGCACCACCTTGCTGTTCCAGCGTATCGCCGAACTCTATGGCGAAGGGCTGGCAGGGGCTGTGCCGTCGCCATCGCCGTTTGGCCTGCTGGATGAGGTGCTGGCAGAAGAGCTGGCCCGCGAGGATAGCGGCAAGAACGCCGCCGCCCGCAGTTTCTGGCAGGAGCAATTGCAGGCTTGGCCCGATGTGAAATCCTTTGGTGACACCCGCGCGCCCATCGCCGCCGCGTTTATTCGTGAGAGTCGCCCGCTGCCGGCGGCGCTGTGGCAGGCGCTGACCGGCTTTGCCGACGAGCACAAGCTGGGTTGGCCCGATCTGCTGCTGGCCGGCCTATCGGCCCAGCTCTCCCTTGCCAGTGGCCAGCAACAAACGTTGCTTGGCCTGATGATGATGAACCGCATCGGGTCTGCCTCCCTGACAGTGCCCTGCATGCAGATGAACATCACCCCGTTGGCGCTGGCGCTAGGTGAAGAACTGGATCTGGCGGGGGCGGCCGGCGCCGTGGCCAGGGCCAAGCGCGGCGTGCGCAAGCACCAGCACTACCGCTACGAACTGCTGCGCCGCGACCTTGGCCTGGTGGGGGGCGACAAGCGATTGTTCGGCCCCCTGGTCAACATCATGCCGTTCGATCACGCCCGCCGCTTCGGGCCGCTCAGCGCCCATATCCTTAACATCAGCGCCGGGCCGGTGGAGGATCTCACCATAGAGGTGCAGGTTGGCGCGGATGGACAGCCCAGACTGGATCTGGACGCCAACCCCGGCTGTTACCAGCAGCAAGATCTGGCGACCATCGCCGATACCCTGTTCGCCCTGCTGGCCCGCTGGCTGGCCCAGCCCGCTCAGACTTTGGGGACCCTCAAGGCCGACTGGCTGGCCGAGCAGCGGCTGGGAGCCATGATCACGGCTCCGGCTCACGAAGTGATCAAGGTGCGCCCTGTGCTGGACGCGCTCTGCCACTTCGCCGCCCAGACCCCGAACAAGATTGCCCTGATACAAGGGGAGGCGAGCGTCAGCTACGAGGCGCTGCTGGCCCGCTGCGAGCAGATGGCGGCAGCCCTGCAGGCGTCCGGCGTGCAGCCGGGGGATCGGGTCGGCGTCATGCTGGCCCGCAGCCCCCAGGCCATCTTCGCCCAGCTGGCGGTGTTGCTGGCGGGCGCCGTCTACGTGCCCCTCGACCCCGAGCAGCCGCTGGAGCGCCAGGGCCATATACTGCGCCTGGGCGAGGTCAAGACCCTGATCACCCAGGCCGAGTATCGTCACAAGCTGGCCAGCCTGTTCGAGGGGCGCACTCTCCTGGCGGGGGATCTGGTGAGCGACAACCGGCTCAATCAGCCGGCCGCTGGTCGCGCCGTCGCCTACCTGATGTTCACCTCGGGCTCGACCGGCCTGCCCAAGGGGGTGGCGGTCAGCCACGGGGCGCTCGATCACTTCGCCGCTGCCGCCCGCTGCCGCTATCACCTGAACGAGGGCGCGCGGATGCTGCAATTTGCCCCCTTCAATTTCGACGCCAGCATAGAGGAGGTGTTCGCCACCTTGAGCGCCGGTGCCACCCTGGTGCTGCGCACCGACGCCCTGCTCGAATCCATGGCCGCCTTCGCGGCCGGGGTGGAGCAGATGGAAATCACCCACCTCGATCTGCCCACCGCCTTCTGGAACGAGTGGGTGGTGGCGCTGACGGCGGGCCAGGCCCACATTCCGGCCTCTCTTGCCACCGTCATCATAGGCGGCGAGGCGGTTTACCCCGAGCAACTGGCCCAGTGGCAGCGCCAGGGTCGCTCTGATGTGCGTCTGTTCAACACCTATGGCCCCACCGAGACCACAGTGGTGGTCACTACCCAGGAGCTGCAGCAGGAAGACCCAAACCAGGCCCAACTGCCCATAGGTCTGCCGCTGTCCGGCATGCAGGCGCTCATCCTGGGAGCGGGGGAGCAACCCGCCAGCGAGGGGGAGCTGGTGCTGTTCGGCCCGCAGCTTGCCAACGGCTATGTGGGCAGCGCGCAGAGCGCAAATGTGCAGAGTGCGCAGGGCGGTTTTGACACCCTTAGGGTCGGTGAGCAGGCGCTGCCCGTCTATCGCACAGGCGATCGGGTGCGGCTGGAGGCCGGCCGGCTGGTCTATCTGGGCCGGCGCGACAACGAGTTCAAGATCAGCGGCTATCGCATCCAGCCCGGCGAGGTGGAGGCTCAACTGCTGGCCCTGCCCGGGGTGGACGAGGCCTGCGTGCAGGGGGTGAGCATCGGCAGCGTGCGCCGGCTGGTGGCCTTCGTGGCCGGCTCCGAGCGCGACAGCCGCGTCATCAAGGCGCAGCTCGCCAAAGTGCTGCCCGCCGCCATGATCCCCACCGACTATCGTCACTATGACCAGCTGCCCCGCACCGGCTCCAACAAGCTGGATCGCAAGGCCCTGCTGGCTCAGTACCAGTCCACGGATGAGGCACTGACCCTCGGCAGTGAAACCGAGAACCGGGTCGGCGCCATCTGGCAGCAGATCCTGGGGCTGGCCACCATGGCGCCGGGGGACAACTTCTTCGAGCTGGGGGGCCAGTCCCTGCAGACCATACAGATAGTGAACCGGCTCGGTGCCGAGTTCGGGGTGCAGGTCAAGGTCTCCGATGTGTTCGACCACCCCCGTCTGGACGACTTCTGCCGCTTCCTCGACGGCCTGCTTTCCGAGGACGAAGAGAGCGTGGAGATGGTGTGGTGATGAGCAAGGAGCAACAAGCAATGGCCTTTGATTTCAGTGGCAAGCGGGTCTGGGTGACCGGAGCTGGCCGTGGCATAGGGCGCGAGGTGGCCGAGCAGTTCGTGGCCGCCGGCGCCGCCGTGGTGGGGCTGGATCTGGCGTTCCCCGAGGCAGACTACCCCTATGCCACCCGGCTGCTCGACATCGGCGATTCGAAGGCGGTCAACGCCTGCTGCGCAGCGCTGCTGGCGGACGGCGGGCTGGATGTGCTGGTCAACGGGGCCGGGGTGCTGCGCCTCGGCCCCACCGAAAACTTGAGCGACCAGGATTGGCACGACTGCATGACGGTCAACGCCACCGGCGTCTTCTATCTGCTGCGGGCCTTGGTGCCCCACTTCAAGACGCAGCGGCGCGGCGCCATCGTCACCATAGGCTCCAACGCCGCCCATGTGCCGCGCATGCAGATGGCGGCCTACTGCGCCTCCAAGGCGGCGGTCACCAGCCTGACCCAGACGGTAGGGCTGGAGCTGGCCCCCTTCGGCGTGCGGGTCAACCTGGTGTCGCCGGGCTCGACGGATACCCCCATGTTGCGCGGCATGCTGCCGGACGAGGGGGCCATGGCTCGCACCATTGCCGGGCTGCCGGAGCAGTTCAAGCTCGGTATTCCCCTGCGCAAAATCGCCACCCCGGCGGAGATCGCCAATACAGTGCTCTTCCTGGCCTCGGACTTGGCCAGCCATATCACGCTGCAGGATCTGGTCGTCGACGGCGGCGCCACCCTGAGCGCCTGAGGTAAGCCATGAACAATATGATAGCGCTGCTAAAACAGCTGGAACGCCAAGGTGTCAGGCTGGCCCTCAACGAGAAAGGGCAGCTAATTTCCCAGTCAAGCAAGGAGGCGGTGACTCCCGCCATCGGCGCTCAAATCAAGGCGCACAAGGATGAGCTGGTGCGCTGCCTGGCGGCTCGCGCCGCCTTCGAGGCCCCCATTGTCGCTCAAGGTGTTCAGAGCGGGCCGCTCTCCTCCTCCCAGAGCGGGCTCTGGTTTATCGAGCAGTATGAGGAGGCCTCCCATCTCTACAATATGCCGGTTTACTTTCGAGTGATCGGCGAGCTGGATACCCGAGCTCTGGAATTTGCCTTCGACCACCTGTTTGCCCGCCACCCCAGCATGCGAACCCGTTTCGTCAAGGACGAGGCGGGCAGGGGGGCGCAGGAGATACTGCCCCACACGCCCTTCAAGCTGCATATTGAGGACGTGAGCGAACAACCCGCAGCCGAGCGCGAGGCCTATGTGGCCAGACGGGTGCGTGAGGAGATAGGACGCCCCTTCTCTCTAACCAAAGGGGACTTGAGCCGGGTGCATCTGATTCGCCTCGGCGAGCGCGAGCACGTGCTGCTTATTACCCAGCACCACATCGTCTCGGACGGCTGGTCGGTCAAGAACATGTTTGCCGACTTGAAGCGCGCCTTCCTGGCCCATCAGAACCGTGAACCCTTGAACGTGCCCGAGTTGCCGCTCACCTATCTTGACTATGCCCACTGGTTCAATTCGCCGCGCTTTCTTGACTATCACGCCGAGTTCAAGCCGTTCTGGGTTGACCGCCTCGGTGGCAGCCCCGAGGTGCACGGCCTGCCGCTCGACAAGCCGCGGCCGGCCCATCAGGCCAGTGGCGGCGAGCTGGTCTTCTCCACCATAGACAACACCCTGTGGGAGAGCTTCAAACGGCTGTGCCAGCGCCACAACACCTCCAACTTCATCGGCCTGCATGCTCTGTTTGCCCTGCTGATGGTGCGTCAGAGTGGCGAGAAGGAGGTGGTGATCGGCACGCCGTTGGCGTACCGCGAGCGTCACGAGATAGAGTCCCTGGTGGGCTTCTTCGTCAATACCCTGGTGCTGCGCACCCGGCTCGACGGTTGCCCCAGCTTTGTCGACTACCTGCAGCAGTGCCGGGAGGAGGATCTGGCGGCCTTCGATCACCAGCTCTACCGCTTCGAGGCGCTGGCCGAGGCCATAGGCGCCGATCGCACCACCGCCATCAACCCCATCTTCCAGATCATGCTGGTCTATCAGGCCAAGGTGGATTTCAACGATCTCATCCCCGGCTGTCAGCTGGTGGAGGAGACCTCGCCGGTGCTGCCCGCCAAGACCGACATCTCGGTCAAGGTGACCGAGTTGATGGATTCCGTCAGGGTGGACTGGCTGTTTGCCACCGCCCTGTTCGAGCGAGAGACCATCCAGTCTTACGCCGATCGTCTGCTGCACCTGATGCGCGCCGTGGTGACTGCCCCCGAGACCGACATCTGGCAGCTGCCGCTGGAGGCAGGCACAGACCAGGCCGCGCTGGCCGCCGAGCTCGCCAGCCTGCCGCGAGACTACCCCAGCCGTGACACCCTGCTTTGCCACATCGAGCGCCGCGCGGCGGAGCGTCCCGACGCGCTGGCGGTGAGTGATGGCGAAGGCGCCCTGAGTTACGGCGAGCTGGAGGCGCGCGCCAACCGGCTGGCTCACTGGCTGCTGGCCCGAGGCGTGAAGCCGGGGAGCGCCATCGGCATCCAGGCCAAACGGGATGTGGCTTTCGTGGTCGCCCTGATCGCCTGCTGGAAGGTGGGGGCGGCCTATGTGCCGCTCGATCCCGCCTATCCCGCCGAGCGGCTGGCCCATATCTTAGGCGATGCATCCATCCGCCTGGTGCTGGGCGGCTTGCCGGACCCGCGGCTTGGCGAGGCGCTGGCGAGCACGACTGCCGAATATCACGATCTGCACGGGCTTGCGCTGGACAAGATGCCAGCCAGCACGCCCGCACTGCCTCGGGACGCCGCCATGCTGGCCCAGATCATCTACACCTCCGGCAGCACTGGCCTGCCCAAGGGGGTCATGGTGGAGCAGGGCAGCCTGGTCAACCTGATGGCGGATCACGGCGTTCGCATCGCCCTTGATCAAAATGGCGCCATGTTCAACTGCATGTCCCTGTCGTTCGATGCGGGCAACATGACAACCCTGCTGCCGCTCTACTGCGGCGCGGCCCTGCACTTTGGCGAGCCGGGCGAGGAGGCCATCACGGTCGCGATCAACTGTGGCGCCAGCCATATGATACTGCCGACCGCCTTGCTGGCGAACCTGTTGCCACCGACCGATCTCGGTTCCCTCAAGGCCATCGGCTTTGGCGGCGAAGCCTGCCCGAGCAGCCTGGTGGAACGCTGGGGGGAGCGGGTAGCACTCTTTAACATGTACGGCCCGACCGAGTGCACAGTCACGGCGCTCTGCGCGCGGCTGGTGCCGGGTCAGCCCATCACCATAGGCCAGCCCATCAGCAATTTAAAAGCGCTGATCCTGGACGAAGGGGGCAACCTCTGCCCCGTGGGGGTGCCCGGTGAGCTCTGCCTGAGTGGTCTGGGTCTTGCTCGTGGCTACCTCAATCTGCCGGAGCGAACCCAAGAGGCTTTTATCGAGCTGGCTCTCGACGGTTGTACCCATCGCCTCTACCGCACAGGCGATCGGGCGCTCAGGCGCCGCGACGGCAACATCCAATATCTGGGCCGGATTGACGAGCAGATCAAGCTGCGCGGCTATCGCATCGAGCCCGGCGAGATAGAGACGCAAGTCGCCGCGCTGTGCCCGGCCATCCGCCAGATCAAGGTGGTGGTGCAAGATGGCCGCCTGCTGGCGTATGCCTGCCTGCATGAGGGGGCGAGCGAGCCGGACGGCGAGGCCCTGCTGCAACGGGCCGGCGAATGCCTGCCCGAATACATGGTGCCGGTGCGGCTCTGTTGGCTCACCGAGATGCCGCTCACCCCCAACGGCAAGCTGGACCTGCGCCGCCTGCCTGCCATCGACTGGCAGGAGAGCAAGCGCGAGCCACAGAGCGAGCTGGAGCAGACTGTGCTCGTCATTTGGCAGGGGGTGCTCAAGCAGCCCCTCGGAGTGGAGGATGACTTCTTCCGCTTAGGCGGCGATTCCATCCTTAGCATCCAACTCACCACAAGGCTGCGGGATGCGGGGCTGCACTGCAGCGTCAAGGACGTGTTCGAGGCCAAGACGGTGCGCCGCCTCTGCCGCCAGCTCGGCCAGCAGCAGGCGGTCAGCCACCAGACCGAACAGGGCAACCTGACAGGGGAGTTCCCGCTCCATCCCATCCAGCACTGGTTCTTCGAGCAGGGCTTCGCCAAGCCCGGCCACTGGAACCAGGGGGTGATACTGCGCCTGCCTGCCGGGGTGGATGATGCTGCCTTGCATGGCTGGCTGACTACCCTGCGCCAGCACCACGATGCCCTGCGTCTGGCGGTGACCCCGACCGGCCAGCGCTATCTGGCCGAGCTGGCACTGCCGCCCTTGCCGGCCCTGGATGCAGAAACACTCGGCGGGGCTGAGCTGCAGGCCCGCCTGACCGAGCTGCAGGGGGGGCTGGATCCTGCCAGCGGCCACACCCTGGCCTGGGCCCGCCTGCGCAACCTGGCCATCGAGGGCGAGGTCGATCCGGTGGAGGGGCTTTTCCTCGCCTTCCACCATCTGGTCATCGATGCCGTCTCCTGGCGCATTCTGGCTGAGGATCTCGCCCGGGTGAGCAGGGGCGAGCCCCTGCCCGCCAAGGGCAGCAGCTACCGCCAGTGGGGTGAAGGGCTGGCCGCCTACGCCCTGCGCGAAGAGGATCAACTGGCGTTCTGGCTGGCCCAGGGGGAGGGCAGCCAGCGAGGCCTGCTGGAAGCGCAGCACGCAGAGGATGGCCGCGCCGCCGCCAGCTTGCTGCAACTGGACAAGGAGACCACGGCCCGCTTGATTGACCAGGCCAATCAAGCCTTCTTCACCCGGGTGCCCGACCTGCTGCTGGCCGCTCTGACTCGCACTTTGAGCCAGCTGGGCTACGGCAGCCGTCACTGCGTGATGCTGGAAGGGCACGGCCGTGAGGCCATCGATGCTGAACTCGATGTGAGCCGCACCCTGGGCTGGTTTACCAGCACCTATCCGCTGGCGCTGGCCGATGAGCCAGAGTGGGATGCGCTGGTGTGTGCCACCAAGGAGCGGCTGCGGGCCGTACCGGGCAAGGGGGTAGGCTTCAACCCCCTTCGTCTGCACCATCCCCGTGGCTGGGAACTGCCCGAGGCCCTCATCGTCTTCAACTATCTGGGAGTCAGCCATCAGGGCGCTGCAGGTCAGCCCTGGCAGCCCCTGCCCATGGCGCCGGGAGCGCCCTCCTCACCGGACAACCTGCCGCGGGAGCTTATCAGTTTGCACGGGGGCGTCTACGACGGCTGCCTCACCCTGCGCCAGGTCGGCGCCCTCAACCAGCAAGGGAGCGACGCCCTGATGGTGAGATTGGCGGCCAACCTGCGTGCCCTGGTGGATCACTGCTGTGGGGTGAGCGCCTCGCGCCACACCCCGAGCGACTTCCCGGGGCTTGGCCTCTCGCAAGCGGCGCTAGACCAGGTGCTGAGCGGGCGCGAGGTGGAGACACTGCTGCCCATGACGTCCTTGCAGCAGAGCATGCTCTATCACAGGGCGCTGGCGCCCCGTGACACGGCTTACCATCTGCAGACCGAAATGGTGTATCACCAGCCACTGGACCTGGCGGTCTACCGCCAGGCCTGGCAGGCGCAGATCGCCCGATGGCCGGCCCTGCGCAGCGAGCTGGTGCTGGCGGATGGGGTGGCACTGCAGCGCATCCTGCGCCATGCCGAGCTGCCATTCCACTATCAGGATCTGGTGGGGGATGAGCAGGCCGAGGCGCGCATCGCGGCCTATCGCCAGCAGGATCTGGCCCGTCCGATCCCGCTCGAGCAAGCTCCCTTGCTGCGGGTCGCCTGCTTCAAACTGGCGCCCGATCACCACAAGGTCATCTTCAGTGCCCACCATGGCGTGCTGGATGGCTGGAGCGGCCCCGTATTGCTGGGCGCCCTGCATCGCTGCTATCAAGCCCTGATGAACGGCCTGCTGCCGCAAGCCGAAGCGGATGGGGCCTGGCTCGAATTTGGCCGCCATATCGCGAGCCAAACCCGCGCCAGCGAGGCCTACTGGCAGGGGCGCGCCGAGCAGCTGGCCCGACCCAACGATCTCTCCCGTCTGTTCGGGGTGGCGCTGGAGCCGCAGCTGACGCAGCACAGGCCTGCGGTGTGCGGCAAGACCTTGGCGCCGCACGTGTCGGCTCAACTGGAAGCCCGCGCTCGCGAGCTGGGGGTGACCACGGGCTTGCTGGCCCAGTATGCCTGGCATCGCCTGTTGGCCCGCCGCTGTGGCGACGACATCACCCTGGTGGGCAACGTGACGCCGGGCCGGGATTTCCCCATCGAGGGGATCACCCAGAGCGTCGGCCTCTATATCAACAGCCTGCCGCTTATCCTGGATTGGCGCACCGAGGCGACCCTGGCCGAGCATATCGCCCGGCTGCAGTCGGATTTGATGGCCCTCAATGAGCACGGCACCCAGTCGCTCGCCGCGCTGACGCAGGGCAGGGCGCGCCTGTTCCAGAGCCTGTTCGTGTTCGAGAACTACCCTGTGCCGGCGCTGCCGGAGGAGCCAGAACCCCATCAGCTGGTGCCGCGCTTTGGCGCCGTGGTGGAGAAGGTAGAGCTTCCGCTCTCCCTGGTGGTGAACGCCCGCGGCGGTCAGTTCAATCTGCGCTTTGAGTTCGACGGGGATCTGATCCCCATGGCGAAGGCCGAAGCCGTGCTGGCCGCCTGGCTGACCGAGCTCGGCTGGCTGGCGGGGGCGCACCTTGCGCTGCCGGCCAGACCCGATGAGATGAGCCTGCCTGCCCCCGTGGCAGCGCGCGCCGCGGCGCCAGTCGCTGAGTCCTGCCCGCCCGCGGCCCGTCCGCTGGTGGCCCTGTGGGAGCGCCAGTGCGGCGTGCCCGGCGTCTGGCAACAGACCCTGTGTGAACTCGGGGTGGATTCGGTGCAGCAGCTCGCCCTGCTGGCGGCTCTCAATGCCGCCTTTGCCGGCGAGCGTGCGCCGCTCACCCTGCGGGATCTCAAGGCCCATTCATCCCCCAGCCGGCTCTATCAGCACTGGCTGGTGCGGCTGCCCGAGGAGGTGCTATGACGGCCCAGCCCCAAGTTGAAAAAGAGAGCGTCAAACCGCTAGCAAACCGGGAGATGGACAGCTTGCAACGCCGTACAGCCGCCGAGCAGACCCTGGGCTCGCGCCTGGCCGATTGCCTCGCCGCCACGCCGCTGGCCCCCGCCATCAGCATGGGCGGGGTCGGTATTAGTGAGCAAGGCATGAGTGAGCAAGGCATGAGGGAGCAAGGTACGGGCGAGGCCGGCCCCGGCGCCTGGCTCAACTATGGCGAGCTCAGTCTGCGGGTCGGTCAGATCGCCGCCCGCCTGCAGGGGCTGGCGGTGGGAGAGCGGGTCGGCCTCTATCTGGCGCGAGGCCCGGATCTGGTGGCCTGCCTGCTCGCCTGCCTGCGGCTCGGCCTCACCTTTGTGCCGCTCGAGCCGGATTTTCCGGTGGAGCGGCTGCAGGGTATCGCCCGTCAGGCCCGGCTCTCGGCGGTGATCTGTGATGGACATGGCAATGTGCCCGCGTTTGGCTGTCCGCTGCGCTCCCTCGCCGGCATCGGTCACGCGGGGGCTGCGACCGTGCAGTGGCCCAACGTGGACGATGCGCTGGCGGCCTACATGATGTTCACCTCGGGATCCACCGGCGAGCCCAAGGGGGTGGTCATCAGCCGGCGGGCCCTGCTCTGCTTCCTCGACGGGATCCGCGAGCGGCTCGGGCTATCACCTAACAGCCATTGGCTCTTCATCACCACCCCGGCCTTTGACATCTCCTTGCTGGAGATGCTGGGCCCGCTTTGGGGCGGGGGCCGGCTGACGGTGGCCGGCGGCGAGCACAACAAGGACCCCCTGGGAATGATGGCGTTGCTCGAGGCGGATCCTTCCATCAACTTCCTGCAGGCCACCCCGGCCTGCTGGCGCATGCTGCTCAAAGCAGGCTGGCAGGGGCGCGAGCGCCTCACCGCCCTGTGTGGCGGCGAGGCGCTGGACTCTGGGTTGGCCGAGCAGCTTTGCAGTCGCACCCAGCGGCTGTGGAACTGCTACGGGCCGACCGAGGCCACCGTCTGGTCTCTGGTGAGCGAGGTGCGCTGGCCACCGGCGGAGGGGCAGATCACCATCAGCCACAGCCTGTCCGGCTACCGCCACTGGGTGCTGGACGAGGCGGGGGTGCCGGTATCTGAGGGGGAGTGCGGAGAGCTTTGCATCGAGAGCCCGGCCCTGTGTGAGGGGTACTGGCGCAAGCCGGCCTTGACGAGCGCCGCCTTCCTGAGGGTCGATACCCATCGGCTCTATCGTACCGGCGATCGGGTGCGCCGACTGGGGGCGGATCGCTTCCTCTATCTGGGGCGGCGGGACGATCAGGTCAAGCTGCGCGGTTTTCGCATCGAACTGGGGGAGGTGGAGGCGGGCCTTCGCCGCCAACCCGGGGTGCAGGAGGCGGCGGTGCGCCTGGTCGGCGAGGGGGACGAGGCCATGCTGGTGGGCTATGTGGAGGCCAAAGCCGGGGTGATCCTCAATCGCCTCGCCCTGCGCAAGGGGCTGCAGGCCACGTTGCCGCACTACATGGTACCGGCGCGGATCATCCTGCTCGATGCCCTGCCCAAGACAGGCAGCGGCAAACTGGACAGAAAAGCGCTGCCACTGCCTGAATAGGGCGATCGGAAAGCGCCAAATGCCCATAAAAAAGAAGCCCGCATGATGCGGGCTTCTTTCTGGCTGCCATATGAGTGTTGGCTTATTGGGTGATGGGGGCCGCGTCTGGTTTGGCGAGCAGCTGCTCGACGTCGTCGATCACCTTGAGGGCCGCCTGGGGGCCGCCGGTGGAGGTCCACAGCGAGCCATCCACGGCGCCAAAGCGCTTGCCCTTGATGGCGTTCAGTTGCTGGAAGGCCGGGGTCTGCTCGGCCTGCTTCATGGCATCCACCGCATCGCCGCTGGCGCTCAGGGTGCCTATCACCAGCCAGTCACCGTCCAGCAGGTTGAGGGACTCGAAGCTCAGGGCCGGGGAGTGGGGGGTCTTGTCGCCGATCTGGTGGGTAGGACGGGCCAGCCCCATCTCTTCCACCACGCTGCTGGCGAAGGTGCCGCTGTGCATGTAGCTCGGGCCCTTCGGGTTCCAGCGCACTATGCTCAGGCGCTCACCCTGATGCTTGGCAAGCTTGCTGCGGGCCTCCTGCAGGCGGGCGTCATACTGGGCGAGGAAGGCCTTGCCCTCGGCATCCCGGTTCAGCACGTGGGCGCTGCGATTGAAGATCTCCTTCCAGGAATCACCCCAGTTGCCGGTGACGACGGTGGGGGCTATCTCTTGCAGCAGGGTCAGCAGCTCGGGTTTGGTCTGGCCGGTCAGGATGAGATCCGGCTCCAGATCGATCAGCCGCTCCAGATTGGGGTTGTCCAGATCGCCGACCACGGCGATATCCTTGCCCGCCTTGTTCAGCAGGTAACGGGGCAATGTGCTCTGACCACGACCGTTGACCGTGCCGACCGGCTGCAACCCCAGAGTCAGGGCCGTATCCAGATCGATTTCGCTCAGCACCACCACCCGCTTGGGTTGGGCGGGCACGACCTGGGTCTTGCCATCGGCATCGGTCACCTGACGGGTCTCGGTGCTGGCCTGGGCCTGAAAACCGACCAGGCTGGCCAGCATGAGCGCGGCGGCCAGAGGGGAGGAGATCTTCATCGTTACATCCTTCTTGGTGAAATCAGCGAAAAACCGGGCCCCAAACGGGCGGACTTATGCTATCACAAATTCAAATGATAAAAATTGTCATTTGCGTTTGTGGTATTGGGAGGGGGTGATTTGCTACCATGACCGCTCTCGAACCAAGGGCCTTTTCGATGCCAATCGCTTCCCTGGCTGCCGGATCCCGAGGCAGTTTTATCCTGCATGCCGACTGCCTGCCGCTGCCCGGTGCGGCGCATATTGCGCTGCAGCGGGTCTGCTTCGATCCCGCCGCCTTCACTCCGGCCTGCTATGAGCAAGCCAGGATCCTGCTGCCCGACAGCTTGCAGCGCGCGGCCCCCAAGCGGCTGGGAGAGTTTCTGGCCGGTCGGTTGGCGGCCCGTGAGGCTCTGCGCCGCTTTGGGCTTGGCGAGCATGTGGTGGCCATAGGATCGGCCCGCGAGCCGCGCTGGCCTGCGGGGTTTGAGGGCAGCATCAGCCACAGCCTGTTGCAGGGGCGCGGCATGGCCTTGTGTGCGGTGCGTCCGGGCCAGGCAGGGATGGGGCTGGATCTGGAAGCCTGGCTGGAGGATGAGCAGGCGTGCAATCTCTGGCCAGGCATTGTGAATGATGAGGAGTGGGGACGGCTGCAGCGCTGTCCGCTCGGTCCGGCCCAGGGGTTGACCCTGGTGTTCTCCGCCAAGGAGAGCCTGTTCAAGGCGCTCTACCCCAGGGTGGGGCGCTATTTTGACTTTCTCGATGCCCGTTGGCTGGCCATGACGGAGCAGACCCTCACCCTCGAACTAAAAAGCGCGCTGACCCCGGATCTGCCCGCAGGCTGGCACTGCACCCTGCACTGGCAAGGCTTGCCGGGGGGCGTGCTGACCACGCTGTTGCTCTGAGCTGGCCGTTACCGCGCCACCTGCTGACCAGCATCACGGGATCAAAAAAACCGTCATCAGACGGTTTTTTTGATCCTGCGTTCAGGCCTGCTGCTTCATGGCAAAGGCCTGTGGGCGGCGGCGCGGCACTATGATGGGGGCACCATCGCCGGGAGCGTGCAGTATGTCCACGTCCGTCTGGTAGAGGCGGTCGATGAGGGGCTTGGTCACCACCTCGCGAGCCGGGCCCATGGCCTGGATCTTGCCCTCGCCGATGGCGATCAGCTCGTCGCAGTAGCGGGCGGCGGTGGCGAGATCGTGGATGACAATGAGCACCGTCTTACCCTCGGCGGTGATCTGGTGGATGGCCTCCATCACCTCGGTCTGGTGGCCGATATCCAGCGCACTGGTGGGTTCATCCAGCAAGATGATGTCCGCATCCTGTGCCAGCACCATGGCCAGCCACACTCGCTGGGCCTGGCCGCCGGAGAGGGAGCTGGCGCTCTGTTGCAAGATGTCGCCAAGCTGCATCCGCTCGCAGGCCCAGCGCACCATGCGGGCATCCTCTTCACTCCACTGATTGAACCAGCCCTGATGGGGGTGGCGGCCGTACTGCACCAGCTGCTCGACCTGAATGCCGGCGGGCACCAGAGGGCGCTGGGGCAGGTAGGCAAGCTCCCGGGCCAGCGCCTTCATGCCGTAACTATCCAGCGGTTTGCCCTTGAGCAGTATCTCACCGGATTGGGGCTGCTCCTGGCCGGCCAGCAGCTTGAGCAGGGTGGATTTGCCGCCGCCATTGGGGCCGACGATGCCGACCAGCTTGCCCTTGGGAATGGTGAAGGAGATGTCGTTGAAGACGGGCTTTTGCTGATAGCCGAAGTGGAGGCGATTTAGGGTGAGGGTCATCAGTCGGTTCTCTGTCTGTCTTTGATCAGAATAAACAGCAGCAGTATGCCGCCAAGAATACGGGTCATGATGCCGGTGGCGACCTCATGGGGGCTGGCCAGTACCCGTACCAGGGTGTCACTTGCCAGCAGCAGCAGGGCGCCGCACAGGGCGGCAATCCACAGCGGCACTATGCGATCCCGGCTCATCCAGGAGGCGAGTATGGGGGCCGCCATGGCGATGAACACCACAGGACCGCCGATGGCGGTGCCAAGGGCCGCCACGACGATGGCCTGGGCCAGCACGCCGAGCTGCACCCGGTTGACGTTCACCCCCAGGCTCTGTGCTGTGACAGGGCCCAGACGCAGCACGCCCAGGGCGCGGGAGAGATAAATGATCCAGGGGCAGACCAGCAGGATCAGGATCCCCACAGGCACCACTGTGCCGTAGCCCTGGCCGACGAAGTTGCCCATGTTCCACAGGTAGAGGCTGGTGAGGTGCACCAGCGACTGGGTGGACATGACGAACTGACCGATGGCGTTCATCAGCTCGGAGACGCCGATACCGATTACCACGAACAGATAGCCTTGTTCCCCCGGCTTGTTGCACAGGGCATAGAGCACGACGGCGGCAAACAGGGCGCCAAGGGGCGCGGCCCACCAGGGCCAGCTGCCCAGAGTGAGGTAGAGGGAGAAGGCGATGATGGCCAGCGACGCCCCCTCGTTGACCCCTATCATGTCCGGGGTGGCGAGGCGGTTGCGAATGAGGGTCTGCACCAGGCAGCCGGAGAGGCCCATGGCGGCGCCTGCCACCAAGACGGCGACGATGCGCGGCAGCCTGATCTTGAAGACAGTCACCTCATCGAGTCGGCTCCCCTCGCCAAGCAGGGTTTGCACTACCCCCAGCATGGTGAGTTTGCTTGAGCCCAGGGTCAGCGCCAGCAGGGAGAGCAACGCCAGTACGATCACCAAGCCCAGGGTGATAAGCCAGGCGCGGCGGTGCAGCAGCAGGGTGCGTTCACCCAGTCGCAGGCAGAGGGTGCCGGAGGGGAGTGAAGCGTTCAGCGATGTGTTCATTGGATTGTTCATGAGGCAGGGTGACCTTATTTGACGGCCAGCAGGGAGCGGAAGCCGCCGCTGCGTACCACCATGATGAGCACGGGGGCGCCGATCAGCGCCAGGATCACGCCGTTGGGCAGCTCGAACGGCTGGATCAGCCAGCGGGCCAGTATGTCGGCCCCCAGCAGGAACAGCACACCAAAAAGGGCGGAGAAACGCACCTGGATGGCGAGGCGCACCGGCTCCACCAGACGGGCGCAGTAGGCGGCCAGAAAGCCGACGAAGCCGATGGGGCCGGCGATGGCGATGGCGCAGGCGGTAAACAGGGTGGCGGCCAGCAGCACACCGATCCGCACCCGGGTCGGTCGTATGCCGAGGGCCTGGGCCTGGTTGTCTCCCATCTGCATCAGGGTGAGCTGACGGCAGAGCGCCAGGGTCAGCAGCAGACCGGCCAGGGCGAAGGGCACCACAGTGAGCACGGCGTCGAGATCCGAGGCCGCCAGAGACCCCAGGTTCCAGAAGCGGAACTGCTCCAGCACCACCTTGTTGGAGAGCAGCAGGAAGTTGGAGAGGCCGCCAAAGGTGGCGGAGAGGGCGACCCCCACCAGGATGAGCTTGAGCGGATTGGAGCGACCCACCATCAGGCCCAGGCCCAGAACTATGAGGTTGCCAAGCAGGGCACCCATGCCGGACCAGAGCAGATAACCGTAGGCCGATTCAACGCCAAAATAGGTCAGCCCTATCACCAGGGCGAAGACGGCGCCGGCGTTGACGCCGAGCAGGCCGGGCTCGGCCAGTGGATTGCGGGTGGCGCTTTGCAGCATGGAAGCCGCCAGCGCGAGACAGACGCCCACCACCAGGGCACACAGGGTGCGGGGCAGACGCAGGGTATGAATGATCATGGCGAGCTTTTCGTCGGCCATGAGGACTGGATCGCCCAGCAGAAATCCGGCGACCTCGCGGCCACCATAGACACCGGCACCCGTGGCCAGTGACAGACAGATCAGCATGAACAGGAGAACAACTCCCAGCCAGAACAGCTGTGTTTGGTGTCTGAGCACCCGGATACTCCTTATTGTCGAGGCGATAAAAATGGAAAAAGGGAGCCCGCTTGGGCTCCCGAACAGGGGATTACAGCTTGTAATTCACCCCGGCATAGACGGTGCGACCTTCCAGAATGAAGTCGGCGTCGGTGGCGACCTGGTCACGCTGGGTGTTGGTCAGGTTGGTGATGCCGAGTTTGAAGTCGAGCGCCGGCGTGACTTTCCAGTTGGTGTTGAGGTCCAGGGTCTGATAGTGCTTGGACTTGAGCGCCTGGGAGTTGTGCATCGGCACCTTGATGAACTGGCTGCCCACGTATTGCCAGGCCAGGTTGGTACTGACGATCTCGGTGGCTTGCCAATCCAGGCTGAGGTTGCCGGTGTGATCCGGGGTCTTGGCCAGATCGTCGCCCGTGCTCTTGTCTTGGGAATCCAGCAGGCTCCAGTTACCGGTCAGCTTGACGTTGTCCAGTACATCGACCCAGCCGGTCAGCTCCAGCCCTTTCACCCGTGCCTTCTTGACGTTGAGGTAGGTCATGACGGTCGGACGGTAGCCCGGACCCCACTGATCGCTCTGGATCAGATCTTCGATGTCGTTGTGGAAGCCGGTCACACCTGCGCCGAAACGCTCACTCTCGTAGGCGGTGCCCAGCTCATAGCTGACGGCGGTTTCCGGTTTCAGGTTCGGGTTGCCGACTACCTTGCAGGCACCACGGCAGGCGGTGGTGGCGAAGCCTTCGCTGGACTGGGCCAGGGTAGGTGCCTTGAACGCCTTGCCGGCGCCACCCTTGATCACCCACTCGTCGCTCAGCTTGTAGAGCGCATAGGCGCGCGGGCTGAACTCGTTGCCATAGGTTTCGTGGTGGTCGAGGCGGCCGGAGAGGGTCAGCGCCAGATCCCCCAGGCTGAATTCGTCCTGCAGATAGAGGGCGCTCTGGCTCGCATCCACGCTGCCGTTGGTGATGCTGCGGCTGTGCTCCAGCTCGGTCTTGCGCATCTCGGCACCCGAGGTCAGCAGGTGATCCCCCAGATAGCCGCTCAGCTGGCCATCGACAGTGTGGTTGGTCTGGGTGACATCGGCGGCGCCGCCATTGAGCTGGGAGTCATCCATCAGATCCGTCTGCTCGAAGTAGTAGCGGGCGCGGCTGTCGAAGTGTTCCCAACGGCCGTTGTGGGTCAGCCCCAGGCTCAGGCGATCGAGTTTTTGCACGTTGTGCGGGGTGGCCGGTGCGGTCGGGGCACGGGGCACGTTGTTGAAGTAGCTGTCCATGTCGTTCTGGTTGTAGCCCAGATCGAAATCGATGTCCTGGTTGTCACTGACCAGCCATTTCAGGCTGGAGAGCACATTGACCACTTCCCGTTTTTCCAGCGCATCGGCATCCAGGTTGTTGGACTGATCGCTGTGCCAGCGGTCACGCTGGTAGCCTTCCACCACCACGCTGCCCAGCAGCTTGTTGTCGATGAGGGCACCGGAGACAAAGGCGCTGCCCTGGTTGGCATCGCCACCGTCGCCCTTGGTGGGCATGGAGTGGGTGTAGCCGAAGGCCGCTTCCGTCTTCTCCTTGGCCTGGCGCAGGATCACGTTGACCACGCCGCCCAAGGCATCGGCACCGTACAGGGAGGAGACGGGGCCACGGATCACTTCGATGCGCTCTATGGCCGCCATGGGGATGGAGCTCAAGTCGAAGTCATTGCCAAAGGAGCTGCCCAGGGTCTCGCGGGCGTTGACCCGTTTGCCGTTGATCAGCAGCAGTGTGTAGTCGCCGCCCATGCCGCGGATCTTAATCTCGCTGCGACCTGTGGGGTTGGTGCCTATGATGTTGACACCCGGGACATGCTTGAGGGCATCGCCTATGTTGTTGGCGTTCATCTTGTCCAGATCGGCGCGGGTCACAACAGAGACGCTGGCCGGGGCGGACAGTTCCGTGTGCTTGGTCTGGGTGGCGGTGACCACCATGGTCTCGTTGGCTTTGGGCAACTCGGCCTGGGCCAGGCCCGGCAGGGCAAACAGACCGAGGGAGAGCAAAATCGGGTTCAAGCGAAATACGCCAGGCTGCAACTGCATAGTCAAAACTCCATGAATAAAACAGAGGTTATGGGGTCCGGCTCTGGGGCCGGTGGCTCACTGACTTCCCTGTCTGGCCGTACCAGACGCGGGGTTATTGTTATTCCTTGTCTGCGCCAGTCCCTTGAGCAGGAGCCAGACGCCACCACAGGCCAGCAGGCTGCAGGCAATATTGATCCAGGCAAGCCCTGCAAAGCCGTGCAGGGCACCAGTGCTGTCCGAGAAGAGATACCTGGCCGAGATCAGGCTGCCGAGACCCGCCGCCACATTGGTCACTGTGCCCTGAAAAGACATGAAGGCGGCGCGCTGATGGGGGGCCGGAATGGCTGCCGTGATGGCGAGTGTGGTGCTGGATCGTGCCGAGCTCAGCGCCATGAAGAGGGTAAACAACAGATAGACGGGCACGCCAACGGGGGCGGCGAAGCCGAGCAGGGTGATCAGGGCCAACAACAGGCTGGTGATCAGGATGGCGGCCAGCGCCCGGCCCTGATCGATCCAGCCACCGCACAGCCGCATGGTCGCCATGCTGGCGAGGCCGCCACACAGGTAGAGGGCGGCGATCTGCTCGCGGGGGAAGGCGAGGTTGAACTGGAAGTAGTTGGCAAAATGCGGGATCAGCAGGAAATGACCGAACATCTGCAAAGAGAGAATGAGCAGGGCGCCCTGGCAGAGCGGCGATCCCAGCAGCTGGCGCAGCCCGCTACCCTGGGGAGAACGGGTGACCGGCAGGGAGGGCAGCAGCAGGGCGCACAGCAGGGCCAGCAGCAGGCCGCCAGCACCGAACAGCAGGAAGGGGCTCTGCCAGCCGAGCCACTGGGCCAGGATGAGGGCAATAGGCACTATCAGGATGGCGGCCAGCGAGAACGCCATCCCCACATAGGCGAGGCGGCGGCCCCGCTCGGCCGGGGGGACCAGGTCCAGCACGGCGGCCATCAGGATGGCAGAAAGAGGCCCGGCCACGCAGCCCGACAGTATGAACAGCATCAGCAGCTGCTGGCTGTTCTGGACCAGGGCGCAAGCCATCAGCAGCAAGAAGCGCAGGGTCAGCAGCACCAGCAGGGCGGGTTTGCGGTTGACGCTATCGAGCCAGGGAGCGGCGATGAGGCCCATCAGGGCCGCGCCCAGGGTGGCGCCACCGCTGAAATAACCGGTTTGCTCCGGTTGCATGCCGAGGCTGATGACCAGATCCGGCCCAAGGGGCATCACCATCATCATGCTGCCCATGGAGAGCATGTTGATCAGCATTGCCAGATGGATGGCAGCAGGGGTAGTGGTGACGGCATTTGCTGGCTTCATCAGAAGTGGGCTCGAAAAAATGAGTCCGAATTGTATCCGAGCGATTTTTACGTGACAACAAATGGTAATCATTTTTATTTGTGTTATTTGATCTATCTCCGTCCTTTTCGCTCGCAGGCCGTCAAGGGGGTCGCTCCGGCCCATGCCGCCATTGCTCCTGGGGTGCAAAGTCATTGAAAAGCGAGGCAGATGGATCATGATGGTGATAGCCAGACTGGCAGAGACGGTGAGCCGGGCTCCCGGACAGGAGAGAGAGATGAAAAGGTGGCGTTGGAGCGGGATCTTGTGGTTGTGCGGGCTCTGGTGCCTGCCGCTGCGGGCCGAGGTCAAGGTGATCCCGGTATTCGAGGCCGAGGCCATGGTGCAAACCCTCAAGGAGATCTACCCGGACCTCGGGGTGAGTGCCATGGGCAACCAGCTGGTGCTGAGCGGCAGTGCGGCCAAGTTGCAGGAGGCCGAAGCGACCCTGGCCAAACTCAACCAGCCGCCCCAGAGCCTGCTTGTCGAATGGCGGGTGGATGGTGCTTCAAGCGGTCAGCAGATAGAGGCGGGTATCGGTGGTGATGGGGCCAAACGGCAATGGCTGCTTGAGGGCAATGCCCGGCAATACCAACGCAGCCAGAACGACAGCTGGCAGGTGCGCGGCCTGTCGGGGCGGCCCGTGTTGCTGCAGATGGGCTCCTACCAGCCGGTCACTTTCTATCAGTGGCGCGGTGGTCAGGTGGTGGGCTTGATGCCGCTCATCAACGGTCTCTACGCCACCGCCACCCTGATAGGGGACAGGGTGCAGATAGCGCTCAGCAGCGAGCAGGCCAGGCTGGAGCAGGGCACCGTCACCACGGGGCAGAATGCCACCGAGGTGAGCGGCGCCCCGGGTCAGTGGCTGACTGTAGGGGAGTTATCCACCAATTCGGCCGGGCAAGGGAGCAGCCTGGGTACCCAGTTGCAGGGAGGCCGCAGTTCTCAGAGCGATCGCCAGACCCTGCAGATCCGGGTCACTCGTCAATGAGTGACCCCTGCATGCTCAGTGAGGTTGATCGGCGGCGTATTCGCGGATCTGGCGGCTGCGCAGCAGATACCAGAGTGCCCAGAGGCTGCCGATCAGCACCAGGGCGGTGGGCCAGCTGAACGACCATTTCTGCAGGTTGAGGCTGTGCAGCTGCATCAGCAGGCCGCTGACGGTGGAGCAGAGCAAGAGACCGCGGCTGTGGCGTCTGAGCCAGGCGCGCACGCTGTCAGTCTGCTGATAGGTGCCGCCAAAGGCGAGCAGCGCCAGCATGGCGGGCACATCGGTCAGCAGGCTGATGTAGAGGCTGATCTTGTCCGGATAGAAGAGGGTCAGGATCTCGCTGCCGCTCTCGCGGGTGACCCCGGCCATCAGAAACAGCCAGACCGAGCGGGTCAGCAAGAGGGCGATGGGCCAAAACCAGAGGGGAGGGCGCAACTGGCCGTGATTGTCATATCTGTGTTCGGGGTAGAGGGTCATGGTCGCCCGTTATCGCCTGGGTTGTGCAAATGATGAAGAGGATATGGGGCAGAGTGGCGCCCTTTGCAAGGCGTGCCGGGTGACACGAATTAATCGGGGGGCCAGTGCCCCCCAATCCATCGTCTCTTTTTATCGCACTTTCTTATCGCACTTTCTGGCGGCGTTACAGCCAGCCCTTGCGCTTGAAGAAGAGGCCGGTGCCGAGGGACGACATCACCATCAGCACCAGCGACATGGGATAGCCATACTCCCAGGCCAGCTCCGGCATGCGCCCGAAGTTCATGCCGTAGATGCTGGCGATCAGGGTGGGCGGCAGGAAGATCACGGCGGCCACCGAGAAGATCTTGATCACCTTGTTCTGCTCCAGATTGGTGACCCCCATGGAGGCCTCCAGCTGGAAGTTGATCTTGTCGAACAGGAACTGGGTGTGGGGCAAGAGGGACTCCACGTCGTGCAGCATCTCGTCGATCCATTTGTTCTGCTCGCCCGTCATGCGCTGGCGCAGGCTGCGTTTGAGAAACCGCAGGGCGCGGCGGGTATCGTGCAGGGAGAGACGGATCTGGCCGTTGGCCTCTTCCTGTGCCATCAGCTCCTTGAGCATGGGATTGATCTGGTCCGGCTCGAAGATTTGATCGGCGGTGTTTTCCAGGGTCTTGTAACCGTCTTCGATGAGATCCGAGAGGTACTCCACCTTGAGGTTCTGCACCTCCAGCAGTATGTCGAGGGCATCCTCCACCTCCAGCCTGTCCTGACGCATGTAGTGGCGCAGCAGGCGCACCAGGCCGATGTCATCCTCGCGGATGCTGATCAGCAGGTTGTTGCGCAGGGTAAAGGAGACGTGGACACCCTTGGTGTCACGGCCGATCCGCTGGGGAAACAGGGAGTGAATGTGCAGACCATCGGTATCCCAGTAAAAGCGGGCGGATGCTTCGATGTCGTCCAGCTCTTCCTTGTCGGGGACCTCTTCCAGAAACAGGCCGGTCAACCATTCTCGCTCCGCCGTGTCCGGCTTGTAGGCATCCAGCCAGACAGTGTTGTCAGGCAGTATGTCGTCAGGCCCGAGCGTGACTATGTCCAGTACCTTGTTATTGAGAATGTAGGCGGTGATCATCTGTCCCCCCTTAAAAAGTCGTGGGTCATCAGGGATGGTTGCACAGGTCATGCGGCCTTAGATCGCGTAGAAAGCGATCCCGTGGATAAGCGAAACGGGCCGATGGAAAACCTGAATGCGGCGAACTATACAGGGGCGGGGAGCGCTTGTCAGGGCCTATTCATCCTAGGTTCAGCCTGTTCGCTCAAAAAAACAGCGAGGTCGGATCAGCGGATCCGGCCGTAAAAGTGACTGCCTGTTGACTGCCGCATTGTGCCAGGTGCCCCTCAGGGGGGACAGGCCTCACCGATTGGGATAGTTGGGTCCTGACCCTCCTTGCGGTGGTGTCCAGACGGTCTGGTAGCTACCTGTCACATATTGGGATAGTTGGGCCCGGATCCTCCCTGCGGTGGTGTCCAGATGATGTTTTGGCTCGGATCCTTGATGTCGCAGGTCTTGCAGTGAATGCAGTTGGCCGCGTTGATCTGCAAGTAAGGCTGGCTCTCGCTCTCCGCTATCTCGAACACCCCGGCCGGGCAGTAGCGCTGGGCGGGCTCGGCCCAGGTGGGCAGGTTGACCGCCACAGGGATACTCGCGTCCTGCAACTTGAGGTGGCAGGGCTGATCCTCATCATGACTGGTGTTGGCGAGATAAACAGACGAGAGCTTGTCAAAGCTGAGTTTGCCGTCCGGTTTGGGATAGCTGATGGGCTGACAACGGCTGGCCATGCGCAGCTGACGGTAGTCAGGCTCCTTGTCCAACAGGGTGATAGAGCCCAGCAGAGGGAAGGCGGAAACCCGCTGCTCCAGCCAGTTGAAGGCGCCGCCGAGCCAGGGGCCCCAACGATGCAGGGCCGCCCCAAAGTTGCGGGCGGTTTTGAGCTCCTGCCCCAGCCAGCTCTGTTGCAGCGCATCCTGATACTCGGCCAGATCCCGGCCCCCCTCATCACCGCCGCGCAGCGTCATGGCGACGGTTTTCGCCGCCAGCATCCCTGATTTCATGGCGGTGTGGATGCCCTTGATGCGGGAAAAATCCAGGGTACCGGCGTCGCAGCCGATCAAGAGACCACCGGGGAAGTGCATGCGGGGCAGGGAGTGCCAGCCGCCCTTGGTGATGGCGCGTGCACCGTAGCTGATGCGCTCGCCCCCCAGCAGAGTCTGTGCGATGAGGGGATGGTGCTTGAGGCGCTGGAACTCGTCGAACGGGCTGAGCCAGGGGTTGCTGTAGTTGAGATCGACAATCAGCCCGACCGCCACCTGATTGCCATCCATATGATAGAGGTAGAAGCCGCCCTGGCTCTTGCCGGTGCGCAGCCCGGCCAGTGGCCAGCCGCTGCCGTGCAGCACCTGGCCCGGTTTGGCCTGGCCAGGGGGGACTTGCCACAGCTCCTTGAAACCGATGGCGTAATGCTGCGGCTGGGCGCTGTTTTCGAGATTGAACTCGGCGATCAACTGCTTGCCCAGATGGCCGCGGGCACCTTCGGCAAACAGGGTGTAGCGACCATGGAGAGCCATGCCGGGCACGTGATCCGATTTGGGATTGCCCGCTCTGTCCAGCCCGAGATCGCCGGTGATCACACCCCGCACCCGTCCCGCTTCCATGATGAGCTCGCTTGCGGTAAAACCCGGGTATATTTCGACTCCCAGCTGCTCGGCCTGTTTACCGAGCCAGCGACAGAGGTTGCCCAGGCTCAGAATATGGCTGCCATCGTTGTGCATGCGCGGCGGCACTGCCCAGTGGGGCAGTTGCAGGGCGCGACGATCATTTTGCAACAGATGAACCTGATCATCGTTGACGGGGATGCCAAGGGGCGCCTGCTGCCAGCTGTCCGGCAACAGCTCCTTGAGGGTGACGGGATCGAACAGGGCGCCAGAGAGCAGATGGGCGCCGATTTCCGCTCCTTTTTCCAGCACGCAGACCGAGAGATCGGCATTGTGCTGCTTCAGGGCGATGGCTGCACTGAGTCCTGCGGGGCCGCCACCGACGATGACGACATCAAATTCCATTGCTTCGCGTTCCATCTTGCCTCTGCGCTCGACTTGGCCTAGGGTAGTGCTGGTAGTTTACGTAAACGTAAAGCAATTGTAAGCAAAAAATGCGAGGGTTCGTCAATGGATTCACTCAAGAAAAGCGAGGGATGCGCGTCATGAAGCTGCTGGTCGCGATCAAACGGGTAGTCGACTACAACGTCAAGATCCGGGTGAAGGGAGACGGCTCCAACGTGGAGCTTGCCAATGTGAAGATGGGTATCAACCCGTTCTGTGAAATCGCGGTGGAAGAAGGTGTTCGGCTGCGGGAAGCCGGTATCGCAAGCGAGCTGGTGGTGGTGACCTTCGGACCTGAGGCGGCCGCCGAGCAGTTGCGCCATGCCCTGGCACTGGGGGCGGATCGGGCCCTTCACTATTTGACCGATGAGACGCTCACTCCGCTGACGGTTGCTCGCGCCCTGCAAAAGGTGTGTGAGCAGGAGCCGCCATCACTGGTGCTGCTCGGCAAGCAGTCCATCGATTCTGACAACAACCAGGTGGGCCAGATGCTCTCGGCCCTCACCGACTGGCCGCTGGCCACCTTCGCCTCCGCCATCAAGCTGGTGGAGGGGGAGTTGCATGTGACCCGCGAAATCGACGGCGGCCTGGAGACCCTCGGCTTGCCCTTGCCTGCCGTGGTGACGGTGGACCTGCGCCTGAACGAGCCCCGCTTTGCATCGCTTCCCAACATCATGAAAGCCAAGCGCAAGCCACTCGAGAGTGCCCCCTTCGCGACCCTTGGCGTCGAACCTGCCGGCTACACCCGGCTGCTCGGTGTGATGGCGCCAGCCGTGCGCAGTGCCGGCATCAAGGTCGGCTCTGTGGACGAGTTGCTGGATAAACTCAGGAACGAAGCCAAGGTGCTGCCATGAGCATTCTGGTCATGATGGAACATATTGGGTGTCGCCCCCTGGCTGGGATAAGGGCTGGCGCGGTGGAAAGAGTCGCTAACGATAAGGTGCAGCCATGAGCGTACTGGTTATTGCTGAACATCATCAGGGCAAGCTTGCCGACAACGTGGCCCAACTGGTCACGGCAGCGGGCCAGCTCGGCGGCGAGGTGCATCTGTTGCTGCTGGGCCAGGGACTGACCGAGGCGGGCGAACAGGCCGCCAGCCTGCAAGGAGTGGACAGGGTGCTGCTGGCCGAGCATCCCATGTTGGCGGAAGGGTTGAACGACGGCGTCGATCCCCTGCTGTCTGATATTGCACGGGACTATCAGCACTGCCTGATGGCGGCGAGCACCCAGGGCAAGGATATGTTGCCCAGGGTGGCTGCACGGCTCGGGATGGAGATGCTCTCCGAGGTGATCGGCATAGAGAGTGGCGATACCTTCCTGCGCCCCATCTATGCGGGCAACGCCATTGCCAGGGTAGCGAGCTCGGCGCCCATCAAGGTGCTTACCATCAGGCCGACCGCCTTTGCCAAAGCCAAGTTCGGGACTGGGCAGGCTGCGGTTGAGCGCCTGCCGGTGGCCGATGTGGCATGTCGTATCCGTCTGGTCGAGCGCCGCGCCGTGTTGTCCGTCAGGCCGGAACTCGCGGCAGCGCGGGTCGTGGTCTCCGGCGGACGGGCCCTTGGCTCCAAGGCGCAGTTTGCCCTCATTGAAGCGCTGGCCGACAAGCTGGGCGGGGCGGTGGGCGCCTCGCGCGCCGCCGTTGATGCCGGTTTTGTGGCCAACGATCTGCAGGTGGGTCAGACCGGCAAGGTGGTTGCTCCCGAGCTCTATATCGCAGTCGGCATCTCGGGGGCCATCCAGCATCTGGCGGGCATGAAGGAGTCGAAGGTGATAGTGGCCATCAACAAGGACAGCGAGGCCCCCATTTTCCAGGTGGCTGACTACGGTCTGGTGGGGGATCTGTTCACCCTGCTGCCCGAGCTCACCGCCAAACTCTGATCTTGTCTGCAATGGGGGCTTGCTGCTTTGGATGTGTGCAAAGCCCCATTTCCATGCACATTCCCCGCAAGCCCTGACCCGTTCAGGGCTTTTTCGATGGCAGCCCGACTTGGCCCGGGTGACAAAAGCTTGAGCCAGCTCCCAAAAAGCCTTTGATCCCGGGGCGGCTCTTGTGTAAAACCAGACAAGTCATCGATTACTCTCATCCACTCACGGAAAGCGTCATGAGCAAACAGATTTACAACTTCTGCGCCGGCCCAGCCATGTTGCCGGTTGAAGTCATGGAGCGCGCCCAGCGCGAATTTTGTAATTTTCAGGGGCTGGGAGCCTCGGTCATGGAGCTGTCCCATCGCGGCAAGCCTTATATGGCGGTCGCCGAGAAGGCCGAAGCCGATCTGCGCGACTTGCTGGCGGTGCCGGACAACTACAAGGTGCTCTTCATGCACGGTGGTGGTCGCGGCCAGTTTTCCGCCGTGCCCATGAATCTGCTGGGAGGCGCGAACAAGAAGGCTGACTTCCTGCTGACCGGTGTCTGGTCCCAGAGTGCCGTTGATGAAGCCCGCAAGTATGGTGATATCCAGACGGTGCAAGGGGCTGCCAAGAACGCCCAGGGGATCTCCCATTTGCTGCAGAGCCCGGCGTTTCGCGCCGATGCAGCCTATGTGCACTACTGCCCGAACGAAACCATTGATGGCATAGAGATGTTCGACATCCCGGCCACCGGCGATGTGCCCCTGGTCGCCGATCTCTCCTCCACCATCCTCTCCCGTCCCATGGATGTGAGCCGTTTTGGGGTCATCTACGCCGGAGCCCAGAAGAACATAGGCCCGTCAGGGCTGGCCATCGCCATCGTACGTGACGATCTGCTGAACCAGGCGAGAGCCGACGTGCCCTCGATTTTTGACTACCAGCTCACTGCCAAGAACGACTCCATGTTCAATACCCCGCCCACCTATGCCTGGTATCTGGCCGGTCTGGTGTTCGAGTGGTTGAAAGAACAAGGCGGGCTCGAGGCGATGGCCGCGCGCAACAAGGCGAAGGCCGATTTCCTCTACGGCTACCTCGACGACTCCAGCTTCTACGGCAACAAGGTGGATGTCAGCTGTCGTTCCCGCATGAACATACCTTTCCAGCTGAAAAATGACGCCCTGGACAAGCAGTTCCTGGCCGAGTCGGAAGCCGCCGGTCTGTTGGCCCTGAAAGGGCACCGCATCGTCGGTGGCATGCGCGCCAGCCTCTATAACGCCATGCCGCTGGAAGGGGTCAAGGCCCTGGTGAGCTTTATGGATGGCTTTGCCAAGCGCCACAGCTGAGGCGTTTTTCCCCAATTGCAGGCGCCGGGGACTCCCCGGCGTCTGTTTTTTCAGTGGATCCTGATCGGCCGCGAGTCTGGCCCGCTTTTGTGCCACGCGCGGTCTTGCCGAGCAAGGCGCGGGCTGCTAACGTCCGGTCAGGTGATTTAATTGAGATAGTACAGGAAGTCTATGAATTCGTTGCGTTTGGAACCCATTTCTCGTGTGGCCGGTGAGGTCAATCTGCCCGGCTCCAAGAGCGTATCCAATCGGGCTTTGTTGCTGGCGGCCCTTGCCCGTGGCACCACCCGGCTGACCAATCTGCTCGACAGCGATGATATTCGTCATATGCTGGCGGCGCTGACCCAGCTCGGGGTCAAGTACAAGCTTTCCGCCGACAAGACAGAGTGCACAGTGCACGGTCTGGGTCGCAGCTTTGCGGTATCGGCACCGGTCAATCTGTTCCTCGGCAATGCCGGTACTGCCATGCGTCCCCTCTGTGCGGCTCTGTGTCTGGGATCCGGTGAATACATGCTGGGCGGTGAACCCAGGATGGAGGAGCGTCCCATCGGCCATCTGGTGGATGCCTTGCGTGAAGCGGGCGCCCATATCCAGTACCTGAAAAAAGATGGCTACCCGCCGCTGGTGGTGGATGCCAAGGGTCTCTGGGGCGGTGACGTACACGTCGATGGGTCCGTCTCCAGCCAGTTCCTGACGGCGTTTTTGATGGCGGCGCCCATGGCGGCCGGCGATACCCGTATCCACATCAAGGGTGAGCTGGTCTCCAAGCCCTACATCGACATCACGTTGCACATCATGAAACAGTTCGGTGTGGTCATCGAGCACGACAACTACAAGCTGTTCTACATCAAGGGCAACCAGAGCTATGTCAGCCCGGGTGACTTCCTGGTGGAAGGGGACGCCTCCAGCGCCTCTTACTTCCTCGCGGCAGGTGCCATCAAGGGCAAGGTGCGGGTGACCGGCATCGGCAAGCACAGCATTCAGGGCGATATCCACTTCGCCGACGTGCTGGAGAAGATGGGCGCCCGCATCACCTGGGGTGACGACTTCATCGAGGCGGAGCAAGGCCCGCTGCACGGCGTCGACATGGACATGAACCATATTCCGGATGCGGCCATGACCATAGCGGTCGCGGCACTGTTTGCCGAGGGGCCCACCTCCATTCGCAACATCTACAACTGGCGGGTGAAGGAGACGGATCGTCTGCACGCCATGGCCACCGAGCTGCGCAAACTGGGTGTGGAGGTGGAGGAGGGGCACGACTTCATTACCGTGACGCCGCCGGCCAGCCTCAAGCACGCGGCCATCGACACCTACAACGATCACCGCATCGCCATGTGCTTCTCCCTGGTGGCGCTGTCCGATACCGCCGTCACCATCAATGATCCGGGTTGTACTTCCAAAACCTTCCCGGACTACTTCGACAAGCTTGCCGACATCAGTCAGGCTATTTGATCCCTTGAGGCCCGCCTTTGCGCGGGCTTTTTTTCAGGCCTGTTTTCAGGGATCTCTTCACACAAGGCATTTGGCCTTTTCGTCCGGCTTTGAGACAGTGCGCTAGCAGCATTATCCAAACTTGCAAGACACATTCAGAAAATTCCTTGATGGATGATGTAATTTTCTATTTACACCGTCTCTGCTGCGGGCTAGATTGAAGTTTCTTTATCGCAGTCATCTAGCAGGAAGCCTTGTCATGCAGCATCAAACCGACGACGTTCGTATCAGTGAAATCAAAGAGTTATTACCCCCGGTTGCGGTGCTCGAGAAGTTTCCGGCCACCGAGACAGCCTCGTCTACCGTATTCGAATCCCGCCAGGCCATTCATCAGATCCTGGCCGGTGAAGATCCGCGTCTGCTGGTGGTGATAGGTCCCTGCTCCATCCACGACCCCGTGGCCGCGCTGGAATATGGCAAGCGTCTCAAGACCTTGCGTGACGAGCTCAAGGGCCAGCTGGAAATCGTGATGCGAGTCTACTTCGAGAAGCCCCGCACCACAGTGGGCTGGAAGGGGCTAATCAACGACCCTTACCTCGACAACACCTGCCAGATCAATGACGGCCTGCGCATCGGTCGCAAGCTGCTGCTGGATCTCAACGACATGGGGCTGCCGACCGCCTCCGAGTTCCTCGACATGATCACCCCGCAATACGTGGCGGATCTGATGAGCTGGGGCGCCATCGGTGCCCGTACTACCGAATCCCAGGTGCACCGTGAGCTGGCCTCCGGTCTCTCCTGCCCGGTGGGTTTCAAGAATGGCACCGACGGCACCATCAAGGTCGCTATCGATGCCATCGGTGCCGCCAGCGCGCCGCACCACTTCCTGTCGGTCACCAAGTATGGCCACTCCGCCATCGTCGCCACCCGGGGCAACCCGGATTGCCACATCATTCTGCGCGGTGGCCGCGAGCCGAACTACAGCGCCGCCCATGTTGACGAGGTAGTGAAGGGGCTGGACAAGGCCGGTCTGCCGCAAAAGGTGATGATCGACTTCAGCCACGCCAACAGCAGCAAGCAGTTCAAGAACCAGATGCTGGTGGCCGAAGATGTGGCCGGTCAGCTGCGTGCCGGCAGCAAGGCTGTGTTTGGCGTCATGGTGGAGAGCCATCTGGTGGAAGGCCGCCAGGATCTGGTGGAAGGGTGCGAGCTCACCGTCGGCCAGAGCATCACGGATGCCTGCATCGGTTGGGCCGATACCGAAGTCCTGCTGCGCAATCTGGCGGATGCGGTGGCTACCCGCAACGCAGGCTGATCTGTGCCCGCCCGCGGCTGGCCCCGCAGGCAAACAGCAAGAAACTAAAAAGCGCGACCTCATGGTCGCGCTTTTGCTGAGTACAGCTGTGTCTTACCAGCGGTACGTCTTGAGCAACTGATCCAGCTTCTTGCACTGTTCTACCAGCTGGATACTGGCGAGATTGGCGGCGTGGGCCTGACTCAGGGTGTCGTTGGAGGTGTTGCGAATGTCGCTCACCGAGCTGTCCACTTCGCTGCAAACCCTGTCCTGCTCCTCGGCAGATTGCGCCATCTGGGCATTGAGGTCGTTGATGCTGGCGATGCGGCCAATGATGTTCTGCATGGCGGCCAGGGTGGCTTCCGTCTTGTGAATGCTTTCATCTGCCTTGGATTTTGCATCCCCGATCACCTCAACGGCGCTCTGTGCCTCTTTTTGCAGCGCGGCAATCATCTGGGAGATCTCTTCGCTGGCGGCGCGACTGCGGTTGGAGAGGGCCCGCACTTCGTCGGCGACCACCGCAAAACCGCGACCCTGTTCACCGGCGCGAGCAGCCTCGATGGCGGCATTCAGCGCCAGCAAGTTGGTCTGATCCGCTATGCCCTTGATCACCTCCAGCACACCGTCGACGGCCAGGCAGCGGCTGTCGAGCTGCTGGATCACCCGGTCGACCCGCTCAATTTCGGCCGACATCTCCCCCATGTCGGTGATGGAGTGCTGGGCGAGGCGGCTGGTGTTGGCAGCATCCTGGTTGGTGAGGGCGGAGAGCTCGGCACTGTGGCGGGCATGCTCGCGTACCTCGTGGGAGCTGGCGGCCAATTCGCTGACGGCGGCGGCGACCTGGGTCGTCATGCCCTCCTGCTGGCGGGCCGAGCCTTCGGTCTGGGTGGCGACCTGGCGGATCTGGTTTGACTCCTGATAGAGCTGCTGAGTTGCGTGCTCCACCTCCTGCAGGCTGTGGCGAAAACCTTGCACCATGTCACTGACGGCGCGGGTCATCTGGCCCAGCTCATCCTGGCTCGGATTGAGCAGGGGGAGGGAGAGATCCCGCTCCTTGGCCATGCGGGTCATGGTCAGTTGCAGGCGGCGCACAGGTCGCTTGATGTAGTGTTGCAGCACCCAGGCCAGCAGCCCGAAACCGAGCCCGAACACCACCACCAGGCTGCCGCTCAGGATCAGGTTGTTATGGCGGATCTCGCCAAAGGTGTGGCTGAGATCGTAACTGATCCGCACGGCCCCCATGACGGTGCCTTCCGGTACCTGATGGCAGGTGGTGCATTGGGTGCCGCGATACTCTTTGAAAGCCTTGAAGGGTTTGATCAGGGTGAGCTGGTTGCCCTGCTGCTCGAGGATGGTCTCTCCCTGGACTATGGCTCTTTCATCCAGGTTGTCCTGCACCTTCTGATCCGGGTGGCCGGGTCCGAACAGGTCGCTCACGGCGGGGGCGCGTATCAGACGAGCCTCGACTATTCCGGCCTCGCTCTTGAGCTTGGTCTGCACGATTTGTCGATTGGCCATGCCGCCAGTCATCATGAGAACGTTGAGTTGATCCATGTAGGTGTTGGCAGCACTGTCGACTTTTTCACCGGCCAGCCTGATGGCGAGATCTCGCTGCAACCAGGCGGAGAGTTCGAAACTGAGGGCGAAGGTACAGCCGATGACCAGGGTGAGAGGGAGAAAAATTTTCCAGTTCAGTGACAGGTTTTGCATAGTTAGCTGGTCCATGCGCAGGTGGGCGATCGTCAATGGTGGGCGACTCTCCCCATGCTCGCTCGTCAGGGAGGGGGAGATGGTTCTCTATCGGCACACCCTACCTCATCTTGAGTAAATTATCTGTTAACTGGATCCATGATAGAGGTTAATAGTGAGTAGCAAAGGTGAGTTGGATGAGATTGGTTTGATCCAGCACAAACTTGGCATTAATTGATAGTGGTTATCATTTGCATTATTTCCATGCGGTAACCAGCCAGCGATGACATTACACCTGACCCCGACCATGACCGGACTCTCTACGCCGGATCCTCTCAAGTTTGCCTTCAGCGCCAAAACCTCAGCCCACGCCAGCAGGGGTGGCATTCGCCCCTTTTCCCTCGACGATGCAGGCTGGCAAGCCTGGTGGCAGCAAGGGAGCCAGGCCGATGAGCGTGCGCTTTACATCCATGTTCCGTTTTGCCGAAAGCGCTGCAGCTTCTGCAATTTCTTCGAAAATGGCGCCAATCCGGCGCGCATGAGCCGCTATATGGCCGCCTTGTGCGACAGCCTGAACCGGGCGGCGGATACTCCCTTGGCCCAAAGCAAACCCTTTTCTGCTGTCTATGTGGGAGGCGGCACGCCGACCGACATGGCACTCGAGGATCTGGCGCAATTGGCTAGGGCGATTCAACGCTTTCCACTGACCCTGGATGCCGAGGTGACCCTGGAAGGGCGCCTCAACGGTTTTGATGATGCCAAGTGGCAGACAGCGCTGGCGGGGGGCTTCAACCGCTTCTCGTTCGGGGTACAGAGTTTTGACACCCGGGTGCGCCAGCAGGCGGCCCGCTTCGATGACAGACAGACCCTGCTGGCCCGTCTCGGCGAGCTGACCCAAGATGATGCGACCGTAATAGTGGCGGATCTCATCTTTGGCCTACCGGGTCAGGATGACGAGGTATGGCGCCAGGATATTGCGGATGTGATGGCAAGCGGGGTACACGGCGTGGATCTCTATCAGCTTATCCCCATGGCGGGTACCAACCTCGAGCGGGCCGAGGCGAGTGGCAAGCCGGGCTGGGCGGCCGATGGTCAGCAAAGGGCCGCCATGTATGCCTACGGCGCCCAGACGCTGGAGCAGGGCGGCTGGCAGCGGCTCTCCTGCAGCCACTGGCGGCGCGGCGATGCCGAGCAGAGCCGCTACAACCAGATGGCCAAGCGCGGCGCCGAAATCCTTCCCTTCGGGGCGGGGGCCGGAGGTAGCATGCATGGCCATGGCCTCATGTATGGCCGGGATCTTGCCCTCTGGCACGAGGCGCTGGCTGGCGGTGTGCGAGCGCCTGGCATGGTGATGGGGCAGAACCCCAATGCTCCCATGGACGGCCTGCTGCGCGGTGCCCTCGACAGCGGCAGGTTGACGCTGGATCGCCTGCCCGCGCCGCTGAGGGCCCATCTGCTGCCGCTCTTTCAGGCTTGGCAGTTGCACGGGCTGGTAGCGCTGACGGAGGACACGCTTGTGTTGACCCTGGCGGGGCGTTTCTGGAACGTCAATCTGCAGGCGGGCTTGTTCGAGTTCTTGCAGCTCAACCCGCTGGGCGGTGTGCAGAGCGCCGTTCATTCGACTGAAGCCGTGCGTCACGCGCTGGTGTAACAGGCTGGCGTCAAAAAGAGGGGGGAGATAAAACAGGGGCACTTTTCAGTGCCCCTGTTTTTAGTCATCGGTTGTGCACTTCTTCTACCCGTATCTGCAAGTGCCCTTCCGCCAGCGTGGTGACCAGAGTTTGCCCGGCGTTCACCTGAGCCGCGCGGTTGATCACGTCGCCGCTTTGGGTGCGGGTGATGGAGTAACCGCGCCCCAGGGTGGCGAGCGGGCTTACGCCGTCGAGGCGGGCAGTCAGCATGGCAAGGCGATGGCTGGCCTGATCCTGGCGCTTGGCGATAAGTGCATGCAGCCGCTCTTGCGCCAGTTGGTGGCGGCGCTTGCCAGCGGCCAGCAGCCGCTCCGGGCTTTTGGCCTGCAGACGAAGTTCGAGGTTGGCGAGGCGCCGCTCCCCCTGATGCAGCCGCTGGTTCAGCAGTTGCTGCAAGCGGGCGGAGAGCTCGTCGAGACGTTGGGATTGCTGCTCCAGTCGCCGTTTCGGATCCTGATGGTCGAGCCGCTTTTGCAGCAGCACAAAGCCGTGGCGGGCGGCGGTTTGGTGGCGATTCATCGCCTGCACCAGTCGCTGCCACAGATGGGCGAGACGCTGGGCGCGAGCGCTTTGATCCGGTGCTACCAGTTCGGCGGCAGCCGATGGTGTGGGGGCGCGAAGATCAGCGGCAAAGTCGCTGATGGTCACGTCCACCTCATGGCCCACAGCGCTGATCACCGGAATGGCAGATTTGGCGATGGCGCGCGCTACCCCCTCTTCGTTGAAGCACCAGAGATCTTCAAGGGAGCCGCCGCCGCGACCGACTATCAGCACATCCACCTCGGCGCGGCTGTTGGCAAGGGCAATGGCCGCGACTATCTGGCCGATGGCGGCGCTGCCCTGCACCTGGGTCGGGTAGATAAAGACGGGCAGATCCGGGGCGCGGCGTTTGAGTACTGTCAGCATGTCGTGCAGGGCGGCGCCAGTGGCGGAGGTAACCAGCCCCACGGCACGCGGTTCGCGGGGCAGCGGCCGTTTGCGTCCCTCGTCAAACAATCCTTCTGCCCCTAGCCGGCGCTTGAGCTCTTCAAAGCGCAGGGCCAGCACGCCATCGCCGGCGGGCTGCATCGATTCGATGATCAGCTGATAGTCGCCGCGGGGCTCATAGAGGGAGACTCTGGCCTGCACCAACACCTGCATGCCATCCTGCGGGCGAAATGCCACCCGGCGGTTGTTGCCCTTGAACATGGCGCAGCGCACCTGGGCGCCCAGATCTTTTAGCGAGAAGTACCAGTGGCCCGAGCTTGGCATCGCCAGATTGGAGAGCTCCCCTGTCAGCCACACCAGCCCCAGATCCTGCTCCAGGATCATGCGCACGGCGCTGTTGAGGCGGGTGACGGTAAAGACCTGCTGCTCGCGGCCGTTCGCCGCACTGGATGGGGTATATCGGTTCAATGGCGCACCTCTGGTCTGCTCCGGCTGCGCCGGGATAAAACGATGGCCGCTATCTTAACCCGAAACGGGGGGCGGGAGCGAAGGATGGCAATGGTGACATGCCTTTGCAAAGAGAGGGGTCATCTGCCAAGAGCAAGCGGCAGAAGAGCAAGATTGGAAACGCGCTTGGCCATGGGGGCGAGTAGCATGTTTTCCGGCAAGATTGCCAGAGACCGCAGCAGCTGTACATCTTGCGGTATCATCTCGATGCCACTGATATCTGCGACACCACCGGCTGTGGCTGCGTGTGATCAACAACCCTGTTTGGAGTAGCTCATGAATTGCTCGACCCCGTTAAGTTTGACGACCCGCTTGCTGCACTGGTCGGTCGCCTTGCTGATGATTGGCTTGACCCTGCTGGGTTATCTGATGGTGAAATTTGAAATATGGGATCTCTACGCCCTGCATAAATCTCTGGGGGTCATTGCACTGGTACTGATCCTGCCACGCGCCATTATCCGCCTTGGCAAAGGGTGGCCGACGCCAGTTCGCCAATATCCTGCTTACGAGGCATTGGCTGCCAAGGCGATCCATTGGGGATTGCTTGTCTCGACCCTGCTTATTCCGGTTTCAGGTCTCTGCTATTCCGGCGCGGCCGGGCGTGGCGTTGCCCTGTTTGGCTGGTTTATTATCCCGATGAATCCAGATATCAATGATCCTGCCAATGTTATTCCATACAGTGAATCCATTCGGGATATTGCCCATGCCGTCCATGTTTACTTGCCCTATATCATGCTGGCCCTGTTGCTGGTGCATATTGTCGGGGCGTTAAAACATCACCTGCTGGATAAAGACCTTACCTTGCTGCGAATGCTTGGCCGGAAATAACCGGTTCTATGGGGGTTGGCTCACGAAAAATATCAAGTGGTCGGTTGTACAGCGGCAAAGGGGGGCAAGGGCAGTTATTACTGGCTTGGTGTTGTTGAGATGGGGGATGGTAAAGACCCGCGGCTCACGGCCTGTCGCCGTACTGGATAGGGTATATGGGTTCAATGGCATATCTGTTGTCTGCCCTGGCTGCACCGGGATAAGACGATGGCCGCTGCCTTAACCCGGCGCGGAGCAGAAGCCGCTATCTGGCCCCTGCTTCTGACATATGACCCTCCTCTGTCCCCTTACTTGCCGTCAGGCTGACTGACAAAGGCAATCTTGTGCAATCCATGCTGGGACGCCTGCGCCATCACCCTGGCTATGATGCCGTACTCGACCCGCTTGTCGATGCGCAGCTGGATCTCGGGCAGCTCCCCCTCGGCCTTGCCGGCAGTCTCCATCTGGGCGAGCAGGGCGGCCTCATCGACCTCCTTGTCGTTCCAGTAGAGTTTGCCGGCCCCATCGATGGCGAGGGTGATGTCCTCCTTCTCCGGCTGATTGATCTGACTGCTGGCTTCGGGCAGCTCGAGCTTGACCGCATTGGTGAGCAGGGGGGCCGTGATCATGAAGACGATGAGCAGCACCAGCATGACGTCGATCATGGGGATCATGTTGATCTCGGAGAGGGGCTGATCGTCCCCGTCGTCCGACAATTTGCCAAATGCCATTATCTGCGCCCCTTTTTGGCTTCCCGCTCGGTCAGCTGGGTTACGTTGGTGGTGCTCTGCTCAAACCCCGTCACCAGCAGGGCAAACAGGTCGTAGGCAAAGGCCTCAAGCGCTGCCAATTTCAGGCGATTGCACCGCACAAAGAAGTTGTAGATCAGCACAGCCGGCAGGGCGACGGCGAGGCCAAAGCCGGTCATGATCAGCGCCTCGCCCACGGGGCCTGCCACTTTATCCAGGCTGCTCTGGCCTGCCGCACCTATGGCCAGCAGCGCATGATAGATGCCCCAGACGGTACCGAACAGCCCGATAAAGGGGGCCGCCGAGCCCACGGAGGCGAGGAAGGCAAGGCCCCGTTCCAGTCGTACCCGCTCATGGGTAATGGCCTGGCGCAGAGCCCGCAACAGATACTCGTCCGGTGAGCCCAGCTTGAGCGACACTGTCCGCTCCCCGGCCCGGTTCAGTTGCGCCACCGTCGCCAGCGCCGTGCTGGTCACACGCCCGTAGGCCTCCTGCGGCGGGAGATGGGCCAGCTGGCGCTCCATATCCTGCACGCTTTCGTGCTGCCAGAAGCGGGTCACGAATTGTGCGTTGAGGCGCCGCTCGCGCTGCCCAAGCACTATTTTCAGCAGGGTGTAATAACAGGTGCCGAGGGACATCAATACCAGCAAAATGAATGGCAGCAGTCCCACGCCGGTATTTTGACTGAGTAGATGGTAAACCCCCATACCGTTACTTGTTATTTCCGGATCCATAGTTAAGCCCTTAATTGAAAGAGAATGGTGACCTTTGTCCAGGCCTCGACGGCCGTATTGTTCTGTTTGGCGGGAATAAACGTCCAGCGGCTGACTGTCCGGCGTGCCGTCATATCCAGCCGACGATAACCGCTGCTTTTATCTACTTCTACCGAGGCGGCGGTGCCATCAGTTGCCACCAGTACATTCAGAATGACGCGTCCCTCCTCGCCACGTCTTCTGGATTCATAGGGATAGGGTGGCTCAGGGTTGTTCAGCCGCGGATCGCGGGCGATGGGGGCGCTGCTGCCAGCCCCGCTGCCGCTCTGCCGGGACTTGACCGGGGTGGCGGCACTGTCGCCCTGTCGGGTATCGGCCGCCATCGGCGTGACAGGGGCTACTCTCTCCGTGACCGGTTCTGCCTTGGCAATTGGGGTGGCCTTGGGGGTTGGCGGCCTGGGTACTCTGGGTGCTGGTTTGGGAATGAGCTTGCTGGCCGGCTTTTGAACTGCCCGCTTTTGGGCGGGCACCGGTTTTTTAACGACAGCTTGAGCTGGGATTGTCGCCGCTGCCGCTTTGGCCGGTGCGTCGTTGGCGCTGGCATCGCCGACCCAGCGGGCAGACAGGGTCAGCGGCAGGGGGGGCGTGATGGCTGCGGGGCGGTTTTCATATATCAGCCACAAAACAGCCAGGTGCAAGACGACAGTGATGGCAAGGCAACACAGGCGGACCGAACCAGGGTTGTCAGTGGTCAGCGCTGGCCTCGGATTACATGCCTCCATCACTTCTCTATCCTCCGGATATTGATACTCAAAAGTGTGCGTTAAGCCATGAAAGCAGGCCCCAATGGTGGCAGCATGCCCCATACTCAGCACCTCAAACAATAACTATTATCAATCGCGTTTTAATCATCTGGTGCACGTTTCAGCGTCGATCAGGGGGCCTGTTCAGAGCGAATGCTGGAATGAAAAGACGCGAGAGGGATCAGGTGAAATTATAAAATAAATTAAAACCCTCTATTTTTAGTTCGATTCTTCATGAGCAAGTCAAGGCGCTTAAATATTCTGGTGAGGATTTTTAGATTTGTTTATTTGATGGCTTTTTGAACATTAAAAATAGCGTTTATTTTATCTTATCAAAGGCAAGCAGTGAGGGGCCGGCAATATATAGCGACAGCTGATGGTCATTATTTTAAGTGGATATTGAGCAATATATTCACATCCGTATTCAGGTATGGACGATGAGGATCTTGTGTTGTCGGCTCATGCTCCGGTTTGCGAGGGGAGGGATGCCGTTGAGGGACTGGAGTGGGGAAGGGGGCGCAGCCGTTGGCAAGAAAAAGTCGTCGGGCGCTTTTTGCATAAAACAGCAGTCTGGCAACTCTTCTGCCCCCAAAGTGCCCTTTTAGGACTGATAATCTTGGTTTTTTGGCCCCTTGGCACGTCAAACACGGGCTACGCCATAAAAAATTCAAAAAACTTCTTTACCAGTGACCAATCGGTGAGTAAACTTCGTCGGCAATATTTTACACCCCCACTTCCTCAACGGTGAGATATTGCCATGCTCAGGATTGCCAAAGAAGCGTTAACCTTCGACGATGTACTGTTGGTTCCCGCCCACTCCGATGTTCTTCCCAATACTGCCGATCTGCGTACCCAGCTGACATCCTCTATCAGCTTGAATATCCCCATGATTTCCGCTGCCATGGACACAGTGACCGAAGCCCGTCTGGCTATCGCACTGGCCCAGGAAGGGGGCATTGGCTTTATCCACAAGAACATGTCCATCGAGCAGCAGGCTGCAGAAGTGCGCAAGGTCAAGAAGTACGAGAGTGGCGTGGTCACTGACCCCGTCACAGTACGCCCTGACATGACCATTGCCCAGGTCAAGGAGCTGAGCCACAAGAACGGCTTCGCCGGTTACCCGGTCGTGACCGAGGGCAACCTGCTGGTCGGTATTATCACCGGCCGCGACGTGCGCTTCGTGATCGATCTCTCCCAGACAGTCGAACAGATCATGACCCAGAAAGATCGTCTGGTGACAGTGCGTGAAGGGGCTCCTCGTGAAGAGGTGGTTGCCCTGATGCAAAAGCACCGTATCGAGAAGGTGCTGGTGGTCAACGCCGATTTCAAACTCAAGGGCATGATCACCGTCAAAGACTTCCAGAAAGCCGAACGCAAGCCGAACGCCTGTAAAGACGAGCGCGGTCGCCTGCGCGTCGGTGCTGCCGTCGGTGCCGGTGCCGGCAACGAAGAGCGCGTTGCCGCCCTGGTGGAAGCCGGTGTGGATGTGCTGCTGATTGACTCCTCCCATGGCCACTCCCAGGGTGTGCTGGATCGCATCAAGGCGACCCGCGATGCCTATCCTGAGCTGCAAATCATAGGTGGCAACGTGGCCACTGCCGCTGGTGCCCTGGCGCTGGTCGCCGCTGGCGTCAATGCCGTCAAGGTTGGTATCGGCCCTGGCTCCATCTGTACTACCCGCATCGTGACCGGTGTCGGTGTCCCCCAAATTACCGCCATCTCCGACGCCGTTGACGCGCTGGAAGGCACTGGCGTGCCCGTGATTGCCGATGGTGGCATCCGCTTCTCCGGCGACGTGGCCAAGGCCATCGCCGCTGGCGCCAGCTGCGTCATGGTGGGCTCCATGTTTGCCGGTACTGAAGAAGCGCCGGGCGAAATCGAGCTCTATCAGGGCCGCTCCTTCAAGTCCTACCGTGGCATGGGTTCTCTGGGCGCCATGTCCAAGGGCTCCAGCGACCGTTACTTCCAGACCGACAACGCCGCTGACAAACTGGTGCCGGAAGGGATCGAAGGGCGCGTGCCGTACAAGGGCCGCCTCAAAGAGATCATTCACCAGCAGATGGGCGGCCTGCGCTCCTCCATGGGCTTGACCGGCTGCGCCACCATCGATGACATGCGCACCAAGGCCGAGTTCGTGCGCATCTCCGGCGCCGGGATGAAAGAGTCCCACGTCCACGATGTGACCATTACCAAAGAAGCCCCCAACTATCGGATGGGCTGATAAAACGGGGCTGCGGCCCCGTTTCTCCACCAGTTTTTATCCCCGAGCCTTTTGTTACAACATCAGCCTGATGCAGGAATAAAATGACTAAAGACATTCACCAGCACCGTATCCTGATCCTGGATTTCGGTTCCCAGTACACCCAGCTTATCGCCCGCCGTGTCCGTGAAATCGGCGTCTACTGCGAACTGTGGGCCTGGGACGTGACCGAAGAGCAGATCCGCGAATTCAATCCGAGCGGCATCATCCTCTCCGGCGGCCCCGAGTCCGTGACCGAGGCTGGCAGCCCCCGTGCCCCCGAGTATGTGTTCAACGCCGGTGTGCCTGTGTTCGGCATCTGCTACGGCATGCAGACCATGGCCGAGCAGCTGGGTGGCAAGGTGCAATCCTCCACCGAACGTGAATTCGGTTATGCCCAGGTGGAAGTGCTGGGCCAGACCAATGCCCTGCTGCGCAGCATCGAAGATGCCATCGCCCCCAACGGCAATGCGCTGCTGGACGTCTGGATGAGCCACGGCGACAAGGTCACCGCCATCCCGGCCGACTTCACCACCATAGCCCAGACTGCCACCTGCCCCCATGCCGCCATGGCGTGCGAGGCCAAGCACTTCTACGGCGTGCAGTTCCACCCGGAAGTGACCCACACCCGTCAGGGTGCCCGCATGCTGGAGCACTTCGTCAAGGACATCTGCGGCTGCGAATGCCTGTGGACCCCGGCCACCATCATCGACGACGCCGTTGCCCGCATCCGCGAGCAGGTGGGTGATGATGAAGTGATCCTGGGTCTATCCGGCGGCGTGGACTCCTCCGTGGTTGCCATGCTGGTACACCGTGCCATCGGCGATCGCCTGACCTGCGTCTTCGTCGACAATGGTCTGCTGCGTCTGAACGAGGGTGAGCAGGTGATGGAGATGTTTGGCGATCATTTCGGTCTGAACATCATCAAGGTCGAAGCCGAAGAACGCTTCCTCTCGGCCCTGGCAGGTGAAGCTGAGCCGGAAGCCAAGCGCAAGATCATAGGCCGCGTCTTCGTCGAAGTGTTCGACGACGAAGCCAAGAAGCTGAAAAATGCCCGCTGGCTGGCACAAGGCACCATCTATCCGGATGTGATCGAATCGGCTGCCAGCACGACCGGCAAGGCCCACGTCATCAAGTCCCACCACAACGTCGGCGGCCTGCCGGCCGAGATGAAGATGGGTCTGGTGGAGCCGCTGCGCGAGCTGTTCAAGGACGAAGTGCGCCGTGTCGGTCTGGAGCTGGGTCTGCCCTACGACATGCTCTACCGTCACCCCTTCCCGGGCCCGGGTCTGGGCGTGCGCGTCCTTGGCGAAGTGAAGAAAGAGTACTGCGATATCTTGCGCCGCGCCGACGCCGTCTTTATCGAAGAGCTGCGCAAGGCCGACCTCTACAACCAGGTCAGCCAGGCGTTCGCCGTCTTCTTGCCGGTGCGCTCCGTTGGCGTCATGGGCGATGGCCGCAAGTACGACTGGGTGATTGCCCTGCGCGCCGTCGAAACCATCGACTTCATGACCGCCCACTGGGCCCACCTGCCGTACGACTTCTTAGGGAATGTGTCGAATCGCATCATCAACGAGATCAATGGCATCTCCCGCGTGGTGTACGACGTCTCCGGTAAGCCGCCCGCAACTATCGAATGGGAATAAGCGGCTCGCGCCCTTCTGCCCTTCGAGCATAAAAATGCAAAAAAGACGCCCTTGCGGCGTCTTTTCTTTTTCCAATCGTTTGCGCCGCAATTTTCTGCTCATTAGCCGCTTTTTGGCCTCTTCGCCCCTGTCAGATATGACAGAGGCGCTTTGCGGATCCGGTACTAGGCTCTGCCATGCCAATTGAGACCGTTGCTGTGAGGTGGCGGTCGTGGCAAGAGGGGAGGGCCAACAGGCACGTTAACCAGCGCAAGATGGCCCATCGTCATACCATTGAACTTTCTCGGTATGTCACCCCGGTGGAGACCAGCAACCACTTGAATCAACGGGGCGGAACCCGAACAGCCATACGAGTAGGGACAAGAGATCACGGAGGCTTTGTTATGTCAGAACAAGCAGTGTTGGTGGGTGGATGGACCGCATATCACAAGCTGACCGCCGAGGATCAGGCGGTATTTGACCAGGCGCTGAAAGGATTTGTCGGGGTGCAGTACGTACCCTTTGAAGTCTGCACCCAGGTGGTGGCCGGCACCAACTACCGCTTCAAGTGCAAGAGCACAGTGCCGCTTGCCAAACCGATCCATGGCGAAGCCGTGGTGCAGATCTTCCAATCCCTGGATGGCTCGGCCCATATCACCTCCATCACCCCGATCTGATTGGGTGGTGGGGCATGGCGGGGAGGGAGAATAACCTCCAAGCTTTTTGCTCCAAGTCCTGAAAATAAGAAAGACGCCTTAGGGCGTCTTTTCTTTATCTATGATCTGGCACCGCAGATATATGTCCAGCATTGATACTTCTTATTTAATTTCTTGATCTTGCTCAGGAAACTGCCATCTCACTCTTTTTCTTCTCTGACTTGCTCGTTAGTATATCCGTCTGGATATGGCCTCCTTGTAGTCACCAATGAATCAGACCAGAGATATCGCATTGATCAAAAGCACTAAACTGGTTGGTAATGTTATGAATTAACATGATTTATTATGGCGATCATGATGATGAGGCGGAGTTGTATGGATGGTTTTTATACCGACTTTCATCTAATCACTGTTATAACTATAGAGATAATTCAGTGGACCAATTTTTACAAGCAAATGTACTAAAAGCAGATTTAGTAACTATTGATGCTCAGTTTACGGAAAAGGGCATAGGTGATATGTCTACTATGATTTTGTTGAAACAAAGTCTGATATCAGTAGCGAATTTCGTCGATTTTGAAGTTACAGTTCGTCAAGTGTATAAAAAACACCCGGAGTTGAGTGAGTACTATAAATCATTCTCCAAAGAGTGTGACTTTGCGAAGTACTTAAGAAACAAATTTGTAGGTCACTTAAAGCAAGAATTAGTTAACAAGGCTCTTGAGTGGAACCCCGAGATTCGGATGCTTATTACTAACATGGATGACCCTATCTCTGCATATTTAGTAAACCTACTTATTTTGGAAACTGCGATTAACACATACGTTGATGGTGAGGAAAAGCATAAGATATTTGAGACTGAAACAAGTTTGAGTTACCCGCCTGATAACACGAGGTTTCAAAAGTTTTTGACTAAAATTATTCGATTTTCTATAGAATACCTCGGAAAATACTTAGAGATAAGACAGCAAGAGATGCAACTTAAAATTAATGAAGATAGCAGTTTCGATAGTATGCTGAAATTAGGCAGTGCAGCTGGAAAAACCAAATTTAGCTTTATAAAAAAATAATTATAAAAAGCATTTAAGAGTGGTTCCCAACGCTTGTCATTTTTCATTCCAGAGTTGTGTTTCGTATTTTTTAGGTGATTGAGGTTTGGTGGTAGTGTAGCTAAATATTTAACGTGGCGTTAGAGCTTACATGGGGTGTTATGAAAATAGCCATTAAAGAAATAATATTGGTAGCTTTGACAGGTTGCTTTCCTGCATTATTAATTCAATATAACGATGGTGTCGGCAAACTTAAGGATTTTGTGTCTGGCGCTATAGTGCCTAATTATATTTTTTATTATTTCTTATCGTTTTTTGTTCTGCATTTATTGTTGACAATCTTTTGTTGGTTATATGGATATAGGTTTAGTCCTGAAAAGCAGAAAGAGGCAAAGCAAAAAATTATTTATATAGGAGAGGTCGGTGATAGTACATTGGGTATCTATCGTCTTACTTCAGGGCTCTTATTTGCGATTCCAATTATATGGAAGTTCACTGAGCCGCATACAATAAAAAGCCTTGAGTTTGTAGGGTTGACCTCTTACGCATTACTGTTTTTAGTCGGTGTTACAGTAATATCAAACATAAATTTTTGGGCGAAAAGTAAGCTCTAGCAAAGCCATCATGAAAGGTACGAAAACTTGGTTGTGTGTATTCGATCTCCAATTTTAGTCGAGCTTTTTTCGCCCCATATAGCGGAGCTAGGCACCAGAGGAAAATATCGTGACTGTAAAAAGGATTCAAGCAGGACAATATTCTGTTTCAGATGGAAGAACTATCGTTAAAGATGGTTCTAGTTGGTATGTGTTAAACAACGACGGTAAGCATGATTTCGGTCCATTGCCAACACTGGCGGCAGCAAAGCAATATGTATCTGATGGAACAACGCCTACCGGTGAACATAATTACGCTACAAAATACGGAAAAAGGCAGAGTAAGAAAGAATTTAATGCTTACTTAGCGTCAGAGGCAAAAAATGGTAATCTTGGTCCATTAATTTTCTATCTTCTAGTTATGTTGGTTATTTGCATTTTCTTTTTCGTTGTGCGTGGCTATTAGTACCATAGGGAGCAATGAAATTGAACCGCTAATTTGGTTTCTGCGGTTTTGCTCAAAAGCCGGTTTGCAAACGGTGCAATGCGCTGCGCTTATTGCACCCTACGTCTCTTCGTCAATTCGCTGGGGGGGCTGAGCGCCATGTCTTGCCAAGGCAACCAAAGGGGCGATCTGCGCCCCGATTCTTCTGATCTCCTCGCTTTATATCGCCATACGCTGTCGGGTGCTGCCTGATAGTCTGCTGACTCACTACCAAGATTCCTGTTTTCCTCATCAGGCCGAGCAGAATAAGGCCACGCTCACTCATACCTCGCCGCTTCCCAGGCGTGTATCGCCTGTTTGCGGGTTTCGCCCCAGTGATAGCCGCCGAGTTTGCCGTTTTGCTGGATGACCCTGTGACAGGGGATCATCAAGGCGACGGGGTTGGCCCCCACCGCCAGCCCCACGGCGCGGGCGGCCTTGGGGTTGCCGACGGCGCTCGCCACCTGGGCGTAGCTCACCACCTTGGCTGGCGGGATCTGCAGCAGCGCCCGCCAGACGCTGATCTGAAAGTTGGTGCCGCTCACGTGCAGCGAGATGGGGCGATCCGCCTTCTTGCTGCCATCGAACATGGTGTTGATGACCCCCTGGGTGCGTGATGGCGATTCTCGCAGCTCCGCCTCGGGCCAGTGTTGGGTGAGGGCGGCCAGCGGTGCCTGTGGGGCCTTGTCATCGAGAAACGAGAAGTTGCATACCCCTCGCGGGGTCAGGGCGACGAACGCCTGGCCGAAGGGGGTGTCGTGCACCCCGTGATCGATGACCAGCCCGGACCCGCGCTGTTTGTACTCCCCCGGCGTCACGGCTTCGAGCTGCACGAAGTGATCGTAGAGCCGCGAGCCGCTGCTAAGGCCCAGGGTATCGGCCACCTCCAACAGCGGGCGCGACTCCTGCAGCAGCGCCTTGGCCCGATCCAGGGTCAGCACCTGCAAGTAGCGCTTGGGCGTCACTCCGGCCCAGCGGCTGAACAGCCGCTGGAAGTGAAAGGGACTTAAGTGAACGTGCGCCGCTATCTCGTCCAGGGTGGGTTGGCGCTCCACCTGGCTTGCGATAAAACGGATGGCATCGGCGATGCGGGCGTAATCAGACATAAGGCGCTCTCACGATGGGTGTGTAGCCACAGGATCTTGGGTGCGACAAGGTCATGTGCGACAAATAGATACCCCACCATCGGCCAGCAGGGCAATGCCGGTGGTAAAGCTCGATGCATCGGACGCCAGATAGAGTGCCGAGCGGGCGATCTCCTCCGGTTGGGCCAGCCGTTTGAGGGCATGCATATTCTGCACAAAGGCGAGACTCTCCGGTGTATTGGTAAAGGCCTGCCCCATGGGGGTGTCGGTGCCCCCCGGCAGCAGGGCGTTGACCCGCACCCCTTGCGCCCCATACTCGGCGGCCAGCACCTGGGTCAGGCCGATGAGGCCCGCCTTGCTCGCGGCATAGGCCGCCATGCCGGGCAGCCCCAGGGTATGGCCGACGAAGGTGGAGGTAAAGATAAGGGAGCCGCCCCCGCGCGCCAACATGGCGGGGATCTGGTACTTGGCCCCCACAAAGGCGCTGGTGAGGTTGGTATTCAGAGTCTCCTGCCACTGCGCCAGTTCAAGTTCCTGCACGCTGCCCGGCGTTCCCGTGCTACCGGCGTTGTTGAAGGCGATATCGAGCCCGCCGAAACGGGTTAGCGCGAGATCCACCAGATCGCGGGCGTAAGCCTCGCTTCTGACGTCCCCCGCCAGACTTACCGCCTGGCCACCCTCATGGCGGATCTCCTCCACCAGCAGATCCAGCGCTGGCTGGCGGCGAGCACCAACGACGACGCTGGCCCCTTCCCGGGCAAACAGGATGGCACTGGCGCGGCCGATGCCGGAGCTGGCTCCCGTGATGATGGCGACCTTGTTGGACAGTAATGACATGGCAGTTCCCTCGCTGAGTGTGTTGTGCGCCAAATGAGTGGTGCACAGGGTTGGCTGTGGGTTGGAACCTCAATAGGTTCGAACCCACTCGGGTTTGACCCCACTATGGCAACCAGCCCTCGCTGGGACGACCCGGATCTTGCTCTCTTTGTTCCCATGTCGCTTTGCTACACGTCGATGCAGGCCTTAGTGGCAACAAAAGGGGCGATCTGCGCCCCGAATTCTTTATAATGCCCCCCTTTAAAACCGCCGGACGCAGGTTCAGCGCGCGCTGATGGCTGGCTACGCCATCAGGCAGATGATCAGGATTGAGAAACGGTTATGCATACTCTGGAACAGCTGCGCGCGGGTGAACTATGCGGCGCCCGCCATTTGAAGCTTTGTGAAAATCTAACGGAGTTCCCACCCGAGATCCTGAGCCTTAAAGAGACGCTGGAGGTGCTGGATCTCACCGGCAACCAGTTAAGTGAGCTTCCTGACGAGCTGTCCGGTTTCAGCAAACTGCGCATCATTTTCTGCTCCGAGAACCGCTTTACCGAGCTGCCCGAGGTGCTGGGGCGCTGCCCGGCACTCACCATGGTGGGCTTCAAGGCCAACCGGATCGCCACGGTTCCTGCTGCGTCGCTGCCGGCGGGCTTGCGCTGGCTGATCCTGACCGATAACGCGATTGAGGTGCTGCCGGACGAATTGGGTCAGTGCGACGCCCTGCAAAAGTTGATGCTGGCGGGCAACCGCTTGACCGCCTTGCCAGAGACATTGGCCAATTGCCATCGACTCGAACTGCTGCGCATCGCCGCCAACCGGATCGAACGCTTCCCCGGCTGGTTGCTCACGCTGCCGCGCCTTGCCTGGCTTGCCTATTCCGGCAACCCCTTTAGTGAGGGGGAGGAGGCGCGGGCCATCGATGTGGATCATGTGGCTCATATCGCCACAGTGCCTTGGCGGGCGCTTGAGTTGGGTGAGTTGCTGGGGCAGGGGGCCTCTGGCGTGATCCATAGTGCCACCCGCATCACTTGCGACGGATTACAGGGGGATGGGCCGCAGGCGGTGGCGGTCAAGCTATTCAAGGGGGCTGTGACCAGCGATGGCTTGCCCCACTGCGAGATGGCGGCGTCGCTGGCGGCCGGCACTCATCCCAACCTGATCAGGGTGCTGGGGAAGGTGGCGGATCACCCCTCCGGCATGCCGGCGCTGGTGATGGAGCTGATAGATCCCAAGTTTGCCAATCTGGCGGGGCCGCCGAGTCTGGACTCCTGCCCCCGCGACGTCTATCCGGCAGGGTTGTTGTTCACTCCGACTGCCGTGCTCGCCATGGCGCAGGGCATAGCGGCTGCCGCAGGGCATCTGCATGAGCGAGGCATCATGCACGGCGATCTCTATGGCCATAACATACTGCACTCCTTACAAGGGAAGGGCCGGGTGCTGCTCGGCGATTTTGGCGCTGCCTCTTGCTACGACCGCACGGAATGCGTGCTGGCCGAGGGGCTGGAGCGGATAGAGGTAAGGGCCTTTGGGTGTCTGCTCGACGAGCTGTTGGCGCGCTGCCAGCCGCAGAGCGAGGCGCTGCAGGATCTCGCTCTGCTGGCCCGGGCATGCCTCTGCGAACAGGTGTCGCAGCGTCCCTCGTTTGCACAGATCTCGGCCAGGATAGCGGCAGTGGCTGCCATGATGGTCGCCGAGTCCGTCTGTGCCTGAGTCCGCGCGACCAGTTTGCATGTCAGCGCACGTTATGTTGGTGAGGCTGCCGATCACCCATCACATATCCATGACATAAAGATGTCAGAAAAGGGGCCTGGCGGTCCTTTTTGGTTTTGCAATCGTTTGCCTGGCAAAAATCACCCATCGGCCCGGCGCAAGGCTTGCGTGCGCCGGGTTAAGTTGTGATATTGAGGCATCTTTAGGTAACAGGGGTATTAGGATGGAAGCTGCGTTTTGGCATCAGCGTTGGGAAGAGAACCGGATTGGCTTTCATCAGGCAGACTTCAATCGCTGGCTGCAATCCTGGTGGTCTGCCCAGCAACAGGATGAACCCGTGCTGGTGCCCCTGTGCGGCAAGTCCCGCGACATGCTCTGGCTCAATGGCCTGGGGCACCCCATCGATGGTTTCGAGCTTTCTGCGCTCGCCATCGAACAGTTTTTCAGTGAAAACCAGCTCACCGAGACCCTCAGCGAGCTGGGCCCTTATCAGTGCCATCAGCACAGCTCCTTGCGCATCCATCAGGGGGATTTCTTTGCCGCCCCCGAACTGGGGCGGCGCTACCGGCTGGCCTATGACAGGGCGGCGCTGATCGCCTTGCCGACGGAGATGCGCCGCCAGTATGCGGAGCTGATGAGTCGCCTGATGGAAACCGGTGGCCAGATCCTGCTGGTGACTCTGGAGTATCAGCCGGAGCAGCAGAAACAGCCGCCCTTCTCGGTGGGGGAGATGGAAGTGCGCACCCTGTTCGAGCGCGATTTTCGGGTGGAGGTGCTTGGCCGTGCCGCAGAAGTGGATCACCCCAGGGTACTCTCCGGTCAGCTTTCCTATTTTGATGAAGTGGCCTATCGCCTGATCCGCCGGGGCTAAAAAGTGAAAGCGTGATCCAGGCCGACAAACCGGCAGGTCACCGACTCTTTGCTACCTCCTTTGACATAGATCAACGTGACAAGGGAGGGGAGTGCCTAAGATGAGCCTGTTTCTCAATCACTGTTGATATTGGCAGGTGCGCTCTGGTTTGAACCATCCGGCCGACCATCAACGCAGTGTCTGATTTTCACGCTCATGTTCACTTTTGGCGGCTTTGGTCGCAATTGTTATGGTTTTTCCAGCCGACCCCAAGGGGTCGGCTTTTTATTGGGCGGGATTGGCTGATGGGCGGGAATGCCTGCTTCAGGCCTCGAAGGTGTTGGCGGCGAGCCTGAACGCCTTGGGGTCGTCGATAAACTGGCCCGTGATGCGCTCGTCATGTTCGTGGCCCTGGCCATAACTGCAGAGGATCAGCCTGTCCGAGGTGCGTGAGCGCAGCTGTATGATGAAGCGCACCAGATCGGCACGGCTCAGCTTGCCCACCTCCTCGCAGACCCTTTCCCGCTGATCAAACCCCAGATCCTTGTTGCCTATGCTGACCCAGAGCCGCTGGCCGCGACTGCGCAGGTTGGCGTCCCGTTCGCTCAGCTGGGCTTGCAGGCCCACCTTGCTGTCTTGCCACTGTTGCTCGGTCAGCTCCAGCATGGCCAGCGGGAAGAGGTCGATGAACTCCTCCACTGCATCCAGCAAGTGCTGGGGCCCTGCCACTGGCGACTGGATATAGAAGATGAGGCCGGGGTGACGGTTGAGGGGCAGGTTGCCGGCACCGACCACGTACCCCAGCTGCTGGCGCGTGCGCAGCTCGTGGAAGAAGGTGGACGACATTATGTGGTTTGCCAGGGTGAAGCAGGCGAGATCCCGCGCCCGGGTGGTGCGGGACTGGTAGTAGAGCAGCAGCGCCGAGTCTTCGTGCTCACAGCCCTGCTCACGAATGAGGGTACCCCTGTTTTGAATGGAGATGAGCGGGCGGCGGGTCTCGGCACTGGGCTGGCTGTGGGTGCCGAGGTGGCGCTCCAGCAGGGCGGCCAGTTCGAGCGCCTCGGCGGCATTCCAGTCACCGTGAACCAGCGTTTCTATGTGTACCTCCCCGAACAGCTGGGCGACAAACGCCGGCATCTCGCCAAGTTCCACGGTGCGCAGATGGCGCAGCAACTGCTCGAACGGCGGGTTGTTTGGTTGCAGCAAACTGGTGAGCTGGTTGAACAGCTGGGAGATGGGCCGCGCCTTGGACTGGTTGTCCCAGTTGCGGATGAGCTGCTCTTTTATCTCGGCGAAGCGTCCCGGATCCGGATAGCCCAGGGTGCGGTTGCCGAGGATCATGTCGAGCAGTAGTGGCTGCTTGTCGGCAAAGCCGCTCAGGTTGATGGTAAAGCCGCCTTGGTGGGCATAGATCTGGTAGCCCAGCCCCGCCAGCTCCGCCGGGTAAGTGAGGGCGTTGAGGTGATCCGTGAGCAGCTCCACCGCGAGCCGTGCCATGGCGATGTGGCGCGGGCTTTTGACCGCGTGCTCGCTGTCGATCGAGATATAGAGGTTGCCCTTGGGCACGCTGAACTGATGCTCGTGCAGATGCCAGAGCCGAAACCCAGGCCTGTCTATGATGCAGGCGGGCATGTCGGCTTGCAGTGCTGGCTGGCGCGGATCGAGCCTGTTGCTGATAAAGGGGTTCGGCAAGGGCAGGGTGAGGGCCGGATCAGGTTCGCTCTGCTGCCAGTGGATCTTTTCCGCCTCCGTGATGATGTCGACGCCATAGGGGGTCTGATACCAGCGGGCCAGGCGATCCGTGGCCAGCTCAGGCGCCGTGATGGTCATGCGCAGGTTGTGTGGCGTGAGCTTGGCGAGCAGGCGGCGGATCAGCGCCTCGTCGTATTCGCGCATCATGTAATCGCCGTAGAGCAGATCCTCGGGCGTGTAGCTGAACAGGTTCAACACCAGGCCGGAAACGGTGTCGAGGGCCCGGCCCCTCTCCTGAAAGCGGAACGCCGACTCGAGCACGGTACGCTTCTCTTCGTAGCGCCAGCTTTCTACCCCGCCACGCTCGATGAGTTTCAGATAGCCGAACAGGGCGGCCACTATCTCGTTGACGTGTTCGAGCCCGAGCGGCGTGAGGCCAAAGCTCACCCCGAAATCCTTGAAGTTGGCACCGCTGATGCCGCCTCCGGCGGAGAGCTGGTTGACCCAGCCTTTTGCTTTCAGCAAGGAGAGCAGGCTGCCATCCCCTTCATAGCCAATGAGGTGGCTCAGGAAGGTGAGGGGTTTTTTGTCATAAAACTCATCCACATTGGGCAGCGGAAAGGTCAGCGCCAGCTTGCGGGTCTCCTTGACCGGATTGATCCGGATGCGGATGCCGAGGTCATCGATGCGATAGAGTGGAACAGTCAGGGCCGGTATTCCCAAATTGCGATTCAAAATGGGAGCGAAAAAGCGATCGCACCACTCAATCTGGGTCTCGATGGATTCAGGCGAGATCATCACCAGCGCCATGCGATCCGCGCTGTAGTGAGATTCGTAGAACCGGATGAGATCGGCGCGCAGATCCCGGCCGGGCAGATCCGCCAGGGTATCCAGGTTGCCGACCGAGAACTTGGAGAAGGGGTGGGCCGGGTTGACCGTCTCTTTATGTACCTGGTAGCTGCGGCGCACATCGTCCTGCAGCTTGAGGCGGTACTCGGAGTCGACCGCGTTGCGCTCTTTATCTACCCACTCGGGGGTGAAAGTGGGGCAGATGAAGAACTGGGAAAAACGGTCGAGACCGGCCTCGAAGAAGCCGGTGTCTATCTCGAAAAAGAAGTTGGTGAACTCGGTACCGGTCCAGGCATTGTTGCTGCCGCCATGACGGCTCATAAATTGCTGGTACTCACCAGGCTTGGGATAAGTACGGGTACCAAGGAACAGCATATGCTCAAGGAAATGAGCCATCCCCTGCCGATCAGCCGGATCGTCGAAATGACCGGTGTTGACGGCCAGGGAAGCGGCAGACTTGTCGGTGTCGGGATCGCAGATCAACAAGACCCTGAGCCGGTTTGCCAGCTCCAGATAGTGGTATTGCCGATGGTCATTAGGGCTGGCATATGGGCTCATTGGCGCGTGACTCGTGTTGGATTTATTTGAATTTAAACATGATTATCGACCCCGCTATCCAGTGAGGCAAACCCTTTTCTGAGAGGTAGCGCAATTGTTTCCCCCAGCATGGCGGGGTAAGATCCCCCCGCTATCAAAACAGGCCCGTTGGGCGAGGTTGTAATGAAAATCTACATCATGCGTCATGGCCAGGCTGGCATGAATGCGAAAACAGATGAACAGCGTCCACTGACCGAGCAGGGAATTGAAGAGTCCATTCACATGGCCAGTTGGCTGGCGCCCCAACTGGACGGGGTGCTGGATTTGGTTGTCCACAGCAATTATCTGCGCGCCAGACAAACTTGGCAGAGCATATGCAGTGAATTGCCCAAGGCCACCAGGGTCGAAGAGAGCAAGGAGATCACTCCCTATGGGGATCCTGCTTTTGTCGCAAGCTATCTCACTGCGTTGGCGGCAACACATGACCATATTTTGATGGTCAGCCACCTGCCACTGGTAGGTTATCTGGTGCAGAGCCTCTGCCCAGCGGCAGGTGCCCCCATGTTTGCCACGTCAGGCATGGCCTGTATCGAATGGCAAGATGGCAAGGGGGTATTGCTCTGGCTGGAAGGACCACATACAATACGTTAAAAGTTAATAAAAAGTTATAGATTGGTTTTTTGGGGAAGAGAGTTGCGATTTTTCCGGATTTTTATAAAGAGTTTACGGAATTATTTCGCAGAAGCTGCTGTCATACGGATACAACTGCAAGAGGTTGCAAACGATGAGAGTGTTCAAGAAGTACCTGCCACTGATGGTGGCAAAACATGTCAAAACCTTCTTCAAGGGGCGGATTTATATCCACGGCAGGGGGCGTTTTGATTTCCAGTCAGGCTTGCTGATGATGCCAACACCAGCTGACATACCCCACCGCCAGACCGTGGTCGAGGTCAATGAGATGATCTCCAGACTGCACATGGATACGGCATAAGTTCTGTGCCATCCCATCCAGCCGCTTCATGCCCGCCACTGTGCGGGCATGATTGTTTTCAGCCCTGACATGGCCGAATTGGCTCAGCTCGATCTCGGTTCAACGTCACCCGCATTCTCAAGGCCGGCCTGTGCTTGCGAATCTTGTTTGCCCCCTTATACTCCCGCCTGAAATACCGGATCGTTTCTGTGGACAGCGCTATGCCTCTTGCCTTTTTGTTTCCCTTCTCCTGCATGGCCATCTGGTCTGGCAATGCCATTGTCAGCAAGCTGGCGGTTGGATTGCTTTCACCCGCGGCACTGGCCTGGTCGCGCTGGATGGTGGCCGCCATCATCTTGACGCCTTTCCTCGCACACAGGGCCTGGCGGGATCGCGCCAAACTGCGGGCCGGCTTCTATCAGCTGGCGACGCTGGCCCTGCTCGGCATGGTGCTGAACCAGACCCTGGGGCACTACGCAGCGCAAACCCTGGGAGCCACTGAGATAGGTCTGATGATGGGGCTGACACCGCTGATGACGGTACTGCTCAGTATCTGGCTGCTGCGTGAGCGCCCCACCTGGGGAGCTCTACTCGGTGGGCTTATCTCCATTCTGGGGCTGACCATCTTGCTGGGACAGGGGGATCCGTCCCGTCTGTTTACCCAGGGCATTCATATCGGCTCTGTCTACATGCTGCTCTCGGCAGGCACCTATGCCCTCTATAGCGTCCTGCTCAAAAAGTGGGATCTGGGGCTGGACAACTGGTCCATGCTCTACGGCCAGGTGCTGTGCAGCCTGCTGTTTCTCACCCCGTTCTACCTGCTGGTGGACGGGCAGTGGCCAGATGGCCGCGCGCTCTGGCTCATCCTGTATGCGGGGATCCCCACTTCGGCACTGTCGCCTTGGCTCTGGATGCAGGGCATAGCCCTGCTGGGGGCAAGCCGCACCACCATCTTCATGAATCTGCTGCCAGTGATGACGGCGGCACTGGCCATCAGTTGGCTGGGGGAAACGCTGACCAGCTATCACCTGATAGGGGGTGGCATGACCCTGCTTGGGGTATTGCTGGCGCAACTGCTGGTGCAGCCTGTGGTGCTGCGTAGTCGGGCCAGGGTGGCACTGGCGAGCTGTCGGGAAGATTGAAAAAAGACCGCCTTCGAGGCTAATGCCGATCAGTTAAGGATCCATTGACCGATCCTGCTGATGTGTAAAAATCCGAAACCTGTTGATTTGGTTTCGGATTTTTTATGCGTATTGAACAGGCCCTCGACTTCCTTCACGCCAGCAATGCTGCCCAGTTTGAGTCACTCTCCGACCTCATTCCCAACGAGCTCATCACCACTCTGCTCGCCGAAGAGGGCGTCGCTACCCTGCGCCGTCGCCGCATGCCCATGGAGCGTTTGGTCTGGGCCATCATCGGCATGGCCATCTTCCGCCATGTCCCCATGACCCAGCTGGTCAATCAGCTCGATATCCTCTTGCCCGGTGACCGCCCCTTTGTCGCCCCCAGCGCCTTCCTGCAAGCTCGCCAAAAGCTTGGCCACAAGAGCATTGAGCGGCTATTTCGGCAGTTTGTGCTGCCGGCACGAAGGGAACGAAGCTACCCCCGCTGCGTGAAGCCAAGGCCACAGAAATACAGTGTAAAAAAAGCCAATAAAAACAATGCCAGTCAGGCTTAACTGACTGGCATTAGCCTTCGAGGCGGTCTTTCTGTTTAGGAGGTCAGGGCGTTACTGCGCGGTGAGATAGAGGTCTTTCGAATAAACTACGTCTTGCGGGTTCTGATAGGGATAGCCCTTGATATTGGGCTTGAGCAGCCGTGACTTGACATAGAAGTAGACGGGGGCGATGGGGGCCTCTTGGTCGATCAGCGCCTCGGCCTCTTGATAGAGGCGGTTGCGCTCGGCTGGATCCTTGGAGTCATGAGCCTTCGCCAGCAGGGCATCATACTGCTTGTTGAACCACTTGCCGCTGTTGGCGCTGCTGCTGGAGGTCATGATGTCGAGGAAGGTCGAGGCATCGTTGTAATCCCCGTTCCACGAGTAGCGACTGACGGTAAAATCCCCCTCATTGAGCGCGGACACCATGGTCTTCCACTCCATGTTGTTGAGCTTGGCGGTAACCCCCAAGTTGCGCTTCCACATGGAGGAGATGGCCAGGGCTATCTTCTTGTGGCTCTCGTTGGTGTTGTAGAGGATGTCCACATCCAGCGGCTTGCCCGGGCCGTATCCTGCCTCGCTCAGCAATGCTTTCGCCTGTTTGATCCTCTCCTCCTTGCTCAGCAACTGGCTGGCAGGGCGCTTGAGCTCGAAGCCGTCTACGCTCGGCGGGGTCAGGCTGAAGGCGGAGAGCTGACCTTGTCCCAGGATCTTCTCGGTGATGGTGTCTCTGTCGATGGCAAGCGAGAGCGCCTTGCGCACTTTGGGGTTGTCGAACGGTTTGCGCTGGGTGTTGAACACATAGTAATAGGTGGCGAGCATGGGGGCGTTGACAAGCTCCTCCGGGCTTTGGGTCTTGAGCTGCTTGTACTGCTCCAGCGGATAGGGCGTGTAGTGCAGTTCCCCTGCGCGATAGCGGTTGTAGGCGGCGGTGTCAGAGACTATCTCCAGATAGAGCACCTTGTTGAGCACTGTGTTCTCGTTATCCCAGTAGAGGGGATTGCGCTCTGCGATGAGGCGCTCGTTGGGGGTCCACTCCTTGAGCATAAAAGCGCCGTTGGAGACGATGTTGCCCGGCTTTACCCACTCATGACCGAACTTCTCTATGGTCGCCTTGGGCGCGGGGAAGGTGGTGTAGTGGGAGAGCGTCTTCAGAAAGAAGGGCACAGGGTTGTTCAGGGTGATCTGCAGGGTGTGCGTATCGAGGGCCTTGATGCCGAGGGCATCCGGGCTTTTTTTACCCTGTACCACGTCGCTGGCGTTGGTGACGCCGGTCAGCTCGATGAACCAGGCATAGTTGGAGGCGTTTCTGGGATCCGCCGCCCGTTGCCAGCCATAGACATAATCTGCCGCAGTCACCGGCTCGCCGTTGGACCATTTGGCCTCGGGTCTCAGCTTGAAGGTGTAGACGGTGCCTGTGGTGTCGAGTTCATAGCCAAGCGCCCCGGCGGCTTGCAGCTTGCCGTCGCCATCCAGGGTATAGAGCCCCTCGAACAGGTCGTTGACGATGTCGCTGCCCGAGCTCTCTTCCACCATCTGGGGATCGATGGAGGCGGGCTCTGAACCTATGTTGCGCACGAAGATTTGTTGATCGCCGGGTAGCAGCTGGGTGCCGACAGGTACGTTAGCCGCCAGAGTCGGTAACGCGAACAGGGCGGCAACCGTGCCGGCAATGAGTGTCCTTTTCATTGAATATCCTTATGTTTTTTTGCTTCCAAAGCCTGGTCAGTGTGCTGGATTGATCTGGAGATCTCAAGAGGTGGGCACCGGCCTTGCCATCAGCTACCCAGATAGGGGGGCCAAGTGGGCCGTTGCACCCATCATGGCTGCCTGTTCGTGATTTTTTGCTGCGAATTAACATGATGAAAGTCACCAATTGGCACTGGTTTTATGCCCTTTTGATGGGGTGGCGAGGTGTAAATCGCACGTTTATCCAGCGGCTTAATTCGCTGCAAAAACAAAAAACAGGCGTTACATTAGGTTACAAAACAAGGCTGCCGAGGATCGGCACTTTTTTTGTCGATGTGTGCAAACGTTTTCAAAGCCAACGGAAACGCTCTTAAAGGAACAATAATGCGAAACATGATCACCATGGGCGAGTTCATCGTCAAAAAGCAGGCGGATTATCCCACCGCGACCGGCGAGCTGACCTCACTGCTCAGTTCCATCCGTCTGGCCGCCAAGGTGGTGAACCGGGAGATCAACAAGGCGGGGCTGGCAGATATCATCGGCTCCATGGGTGCTGAAAACGTGCAGGGCGAGGTGCAGCAGAAGCTGGATGTGTATGCCAATGAGCGGTTTAAAGCCGCGCTGGAAGCCCGTGGTGAAGTGTGCGGTATTGCATCCGAAGAAGAAGAGGACTTCGTCTCCTTTGATTCCGAGCTCTCCCGTCACTCCAAATACGTGGTGCTGATCGATCCCCTCGACGGCTCTTCCAACATTGATGTCAACGTCTCGGTCGGGACCATCTTCTCCATTTACCGCCGTCTCAGCGCCCCGGGGACGGGCGTCACCCTGGAAGACTTCCTGCAACCTGGCAACCGTCAGGTCGCTGCCGGTTACGTGGTCTACGGCTCTTCCACCATGCTGGTATACACCACCGGCTTTGGCGTCAACGGCTTCACCTACGATCCTTCCATCGGTTGCTTCTGCCTCTCCCACGAGAACATCCGCATCCCGGAGGAGGGCAAGATCTACTCCATCAACGAGGGCAACTACATCAAGTTCCCGGACGGGGTGAAGAAGTACCTCAAATATTGCCAGGAGCGGGACGAGGCGACTCACAGACCCTACACCTCCCGCTATATCGGCTCCCTGGTCTCCGATTTCCATCGCAACCTGCTCAAGGGCGGCATCTATATCTATCCGTCAGGCACCAACTCTCCGAACGGCAAGCTGCGCCTGCTCTATGAGTGCAACCCCATGGCATTTCTGGTAGAGCAGGCCGGTGGCAAGGCGTCCGACGGCTTTGGCCGCATCATGGACATCCAGCCCACTGCCTTGCACCAGCGCTCCCCTTACTTCGTCGGTTCCACCAAGATGGTGGAGCGGGCCGAGGCCTTCATGCGGGAGTTCTCCGCCCACGAAGATCCGGCCAATCAGGGTTGATGCACTGATCCAGCGTCTGCGATGAGCGCATAAAAAACGGGAGCCGATATGGCTCCCGTTTTTTATGGGCGAGTTGCGTTGCTCGCATCAGTGGCTGGCGTGGTTGGCGAGATCCGCCAGCAGGCCGTCCACCAGTTTCAGACGCATGGCGCGGTCCGGGGTCGGTACCTGGAAGCGCAATCGGGTGGGCCCATCCATCTTGTAGATGCGTGGCTGCTCGGAGAGCAGCTTGACCAGATAGCCAGGGTTGACGCGAGTCTCCTGAGTGAAGTCCAGGTAACCGCCGCGCTCGCTCATCTCCACCCGGCGAATGCCAAGGGCGGTGGCACGCTGGCGGAAGGCGGCAATCTCCATGAGTGTCTTGGTTGCCTCCGGCAGCAGGCCGAAGCGGTCGATCAGCTCAACCTTCAATTCGCGCAGCTCCTGCTCGTCGGCCGCGCTGGCGATGCGCTTGTACATGGACAGACGCATGTTGACGTCCGGTATGTACTCCTCCGGTAACAGGGCGGGCAGGCGAAGCTCGACCTCGGTGTGCTGGCTCATCAGCTGCTCCAGTGATGGCTCCTTGCCATTTTTCAGCGCCTCGACCGCCTGCTCCAGCATCTCCATGTAGAGGGTGAAGCCGACCGATTCGATCTGGCCGCTCTGATCGTCGCCCAAGAGCTCGCCTGCACCCCGGATCTCCAGATCGTGGGTCGCCAGCGCAAAACCGGCGCCGAGATCTTCGAGCGATGCGATGGCCTCGAGCCGCTTGAGCGCATCCTTGCTCATCAACTTGGGATGAGGGGTGAGCAGGTAGGCATAGGCCTGGTGGTGGGAGCGGCCAACCCGGCCTCGCAGCTGGTGCAACTGGGCCAGCCCCAGATGATCGGCGCGGTCCATGATGATGGTGTTGGCGCTGGGGACGTCTATGCCGGTTTCTATGATGGTGGTGCAGACCAGCAGGTTGAAGCGCTGGTGGTAGAAGTCCGACATGACTCGCTCAAGATCGCGTTCGCGCATCTGGCCGTGGGCGATGCCGATACGGGCCTCCGGCACCAGCTCGGCGAGATCGCTGGCGCATTTTTCTATGCTCTCCACGTCATTGTGCAGGTAGTAGACCTGACCGCCCCGCTTGAGCTCTCGCAGTACCGCCTCGCGGGTGACCGCAGGATCCTGCTGGCGCACAAAGGTCTTGATGGCGAGCCGCTTGGCGGGTGGGGTGGCGATGATGGAGAGATCCCGCATGCCGGCCATCGCCATGTTGAGGGTGCGCGGGATAGGCGTCGCCGTGAGGGTAAGGATATCCACGTCGGCCCGCAGCGCCTTGATCTTCTCCTTCTGGCGCACCCCGAATCTGTGCTCCTCATCGACGATGAGCAGCCCCAAATCCTTGAAGGTCAGATCTGAGCCCAAGAGTTTGTGGGTACCTATGATGATGTCGACCTTGCCATCGGCCAGCTCCTTCATCACGCTGGTCTGCTCCCTGGCGGTACGAAAGCGGCTCAGCACCTCTACCCGCACCGGCCAGTTGGCGAAGCGATCGCGGAAGTTGTCGTAGTGCTGCTGTGCCAGCAAGGTGGTGGGCACCAGCACGGCGACCTGCTTGCCGTCATGGACGGCCACGAAGGCGGCCCGCATCGCGACCTCAGTCTTGCCAAAGCCCACGTCGCCGCACACCAGCCGGTCCATGCTCTTGGCCTGGCACATGTCCCCCAGTACCGCATTGATGGCGTTAAGCTGATCCTCCGTCTCCTCGAACGGGAAACCGGCGGCGAACTGGCGATAGGCCTCCCTGTCGTGCTGGAAGGCAAAACCGTGGCGCGCCGCGCGCAGGGCATAGACATCCAGCAGCTCGGCTGCCACGTCGCGCACCTTCTCTGCCGCCTTGCGCCGCGCCTTGACCCAGGCCTCGCCACCGAGTTTGTGGCTGGGCGGGTTGTCGGAGCCTGTGTAGCGGCTGATGAGGTGCAGGTTGGTGACCGGCACGAACAGCTTGTCGCCACCGGCATACTCGAGGGTCAGGAACTCGGTGGGCAGGCCACCGGCATCGATGGTTTCGAGCCCCAGATAACGGCCGACGCCGTGATCCAGGTGAACCACAGGCTGGCCCTGGGTCAACTCGCCGAGGTTTCGGATCACCGCATCCGAGCTTAAGTTCTTGCTCTTTTCCCGGGCTCGTTTGCTGCGGACTTTACCGCCCAGCAGCTCTGTCTCCGTGATAAGGGCGAGTTCATCATGCCCGGCCTCTTGCAGCAGCTCTCGTAGCAAAAAGCCCCGCTCCAGCGGTGCAACCAGCAGACCGTGGCGCGCCTTGCCCGCCATGAAGGCCTCGAGGGAGGGGAACTCCTTGGGTTGCAAGGATATGCGCGCCAGCAGATCGCCGAGCACTTCCCGCCGCCCTTCGGATTCCACCACGAACAAGGTGCGGCCCGTGAAGCTGTCCAGAAACTGGTTCAGCGCCAGCATGGGCTGCTCTTTGCTGTGATCCAGTTGCAGCTCCGGCAGTGCGGCTATGGGGAGATCATGCTGGCCGGCTCCGCCGTCGGTGGCGGCTTCCTGCAGCCGCACGGCGCCATAGTGACCGAGTGCGGCGAACAATTGCTCCACCGGCAGGTAGATCTGCTGGGGTGGCAACAAGGGGCGGGTGTTGTCCCAGCGTCTGCCCTCATAGCGCTGGCCTATGTCGTTCCAGAAGCGTTGGGCCGCGGGATAGATATCCCCCACTGTGAGCAGCAGGGTGTTATCCGGCAGGTAGTCGAACAGGCTGGCGGTCTGATGGAAGAAGAGCGGCAGATAGTATTCGATGCCGGCGGGCCAGCGCCCCTTGCTCACTTCCTGATAGACGGAGCCTTCCGCGCGCGACAGCTCGAACTGTTCGCGAAATTGCCCGCGAAACAGCTCGATGGCGGCCTCGTCGGTGGGAAACTCCCGGGCGGGCAACAGGCTGACCGTCTTGACCGGTTCGCTGGAACGCTGGGTCTCGGGATCGAACGGACGGATGGAGTCCACTTCGTCATCGAAAAAGTCGATGCGATAGGGGCTGTTGCTGCCCATGGGGAACAGGTCGAGCAGTGAGCCGCGGGCGGCAAACTCGCCGTGCTCCAGCACCTGATCCACCGCCACATAACCGGCTTCGGCTAGACGCCCTCGCAGTTGTTGCAGGTTGAGGCGCTGACCGGCCTTCACCATCAGGCTGTACTTGTCGAGGTAGACCTGGGGAGCGCAGCGCAGCATCAAGGTCGAGATGGGCACGATCAGCACGCCGGCGCTCATCTGCGGCAGTTTGTAGAGGGACTCCAGTCGTTGGGAGATGATGTCCTGATGGGGGGAAAAGGTGTCGTAGGGCAGAGTTTCCCAATCCGGGAACATCAGCACAGGGCAACCTTGACCGGCCAGCAGGAACTGCAATTCCTGCTCGAGGCGCAGGGCACTCGGGGTATCGGCGGTCACCAGCAGGACCGGGCGGTTCGCCTGGGTGGTAAGGCGGGCGGCAACCAGTGAAAGGCTGCTGCCGGTCAACTGGCCGAGCGTTAACTTTTGGCCCGCCTTGGCGGGCAAGGCGGGAAGCTTCATTGGCATCATTTGATTCTTTTAACGTTGACGGTCTTGAGCACGCAATTTGAGTTGCTTGGATTGGACATGCAGGCTGGCACGGACCAGCAGTTCGCGGTCATCCTCACGGATTCGGGCATAATCGAGTCCTACCTGAGTGCCATGCTCGCCCGGTTCCAGTCTCTTGACCTCGGCATAGCAGTAGATGGCGGAGGCCTCTTCCCGCAGGAAGATCTTGAGCCGCACTATCTGGTGCAGGAGCGGCGGCTCGCCATGACCCTGGCGCGGATGCAGATAGGTGAGCTGGCCTGCGCTGAAACGCAGGGTCTGGAAGCGATGCTCGGGCCTATCCTGCACCGACAGCACATAGCCCATGATCATGTCGATCTTGCGTGACTGCTGGTTGATGATCTCCACCAGATCGTGCATAGGCTCGTTCTGGTTGCGGATCAGACGACTGGTCACCAGATCGATGGAGGTGATGGCCGAGGCGATGCGAAAGGGTTCGGGCAGTTCGGCCTCCAGTGCCTCCAGCGTCGGCAGAGGAAAGTCATCGGGCATGGGGATCACATTGACCGGGGTGGCATGGGTGACGCTGAAGAACTGTTCCTGCATGGAGGCTATCCCTTGTTGTCATAGACGGTTTCCCTTTATTATCCGGTATCTTATTTTGTTGGCAACGTAGAACTCCTTGAAGACTGGACTTTTTCAGCCGCTGTCGCTGGCCATTGGCCTTCGCTACGCAGGCTCACGACGCAGTAATCGCTTCGTTTCATTCATCTCACTGTTCTCCACCTTTGGTATCGCCATCGGGGTCGCGGCCCTGATGGTGGTCATATCCGTGATGAACGGCTTCGAAGGGCAGCTCAAGGGGCGGATCCTGGGCGTGATCCCCCATGTGGTGGTGACCAACCAGACTGGCCGCATCGATGCCCATCCCGACGGTTTGCCCGACCTTGCCAAGCTGCCCCATGTGATTGCCAGCGCCCCCATGCTTGATAGCGAAGGGATGTTGCAGAGTCCGGGGCAGCTCATCGGGGTCAGCGTACAGGGGATAGACCCGGCCCAGTGGCCAAAGGACGACATACTGCACGCCCAGATGCAGATGGGTCGCCTCGACAGCCTGCAGCAGGGTGAATACCACATAGTGCTGGGGCAGGGGGTGGCAAGCCGTCTCAAGGTCTCCATGGGAGATCAGGTTCGTCTGCTTCTGACCGAGGGCACCCGTTTCACGCCCTTTGGTCGGGTCCCTGCCCAGCGCCTGTTTACCGTTTCCGGTATCTTCGGGGTCGGCGCCGACGTGGATAGCCAGGTTGCCCTGGTTGCGTTGGGGGATGCCCAGCGCCTGCTGCGCCTGCCGACAGAAACCGTCGGTGGCATAAGGCTCTGGCTGGACGATCCCTTCGCCGCCGATCAGGTGATAAAGACGGCATTGCCGGATGGGTTGGAATGGCAGGACTGGCGCCGCGAGCGCGGTGAGCTGTTCCAGGCGGTCGCCATGGAGAAACGCATGATGGGGCTGATGCTGGTGCTGATCATCGCGGTCGCCACCTTCAATATTCTCTCCGCCCTGGTGATGGTAGTCACCGACAAGGAGGGGGAGGTGGCCATACTGCGCACCATGGGCATGAACGAGGCAGGGATAGTCAAGATATTCATGGTGCTCGGCGCTTCCAGCGGTGTGATTGGTGCCCTGCTTGGCGGCCTGACCGGGCTCGCACTCTCGCTCGGACTCAATCCCATGCTCGATGCGGTGGGGCTCAACCTCTATATGACGGCGGGCGGCAGTGGCTTGCCCGTGATAGTGGAGCCAACCCAGGTCATTACCATCTTGCTGGGCGCCGTGCTGCTCAGCTTCAGTGCCACCCTCTACCCTGCGGCCCGTGCGGCCCGGGTGAAACCGGCCGAGGCATTACGTTATGAATAGCACTGTGAATAACTCATCTTCTGTTGTTACCTCCGGTGCGATTGCCGGCGTAAGTGGAGCTCCCTTTATGAATGAACCCTTGTCCAGTGAACCTCTGCTGCGTTGTCAGGCCCTGAATCATGTTTATCAAGAGGGTGAGCTGGAGACCCAGGTCCTCAAGGGGATTGATCTGAGTGTCGCCCCCGGCGAGATGCTGGCGGTGGTGGGCAGCTCGGGATCGGGCAAGACCACCTTGCTGCATCTGATGGGGGCGCTCGACAACCCGTCAAGCGGTGCCGTGCTGTTCAAGGGGCAGGATATCCACCACTGGGATAGCCGTACCCAGGCGAGATTCCGCAACCAGGAGCTGGGATTTGTCTATCAGTTTCACCACCTGCTCGCCGAGTTTACCGCGCTGGAGAACACCGCCATGCCGCTGCTTATTGCCGGTGAGTCGGTAGCCGTCGCCACCGACAAGGCGACTCGCATGCTGGGTCGGGTGGGGCTTTCCCATCGCCTCAACCACAGGCCATCCGAGCTGTCCGGTGGCGAACGCCAGCGGGTGGCCATTGCCCGCGCCCTGGTCAACGAGCCCAGCCTGGTACTGGCGGACGAGCCCACCGGCAACCTGGATCATGCCAGTGCAACCGCTGTTTACGAGCTGCTCTGTGAGCTCAATCGTGAGCTGGGCACTGCCTTCGTGGTGGTCACCCATGACCTGAGTCTGGCCGCCAAGCTCCATCGGCGGGTCACCCTGGTGAGCGGCATCATGGCGGAGGTCGCCTGATGTTCAAACCGCTGCCCCTTTTTCTGGGCCTGCGTTACAGCCGCTCCCGTCGTCGCAACGGCTTCATCGCGTTTATTTCCGCCTCGTCCCTCATCGGCATCGCCCTCGGTGTGATGGCCCTCATTCTGGGTCTCTCTGCCATGAACGGGTTCGAGCGGGAGCTCAAAGACAGGGTGCTCTCAGTGGTGCCTCACGGTGAGCTGATGGGGATGGAGGCGCCATTGTCTGACTGGCCCAAGTTGCGGGATTACCTGCTGGCCCAGCCAGGAGTGGAAGCTGCCGCGCCTGTGATCACTCTCAATGGGTTGCTTGAGCACGGCAATGCCCTCAAGGGCTTGCAGGTGCGTGCAGTGTTGCCGGAGCTCGAAGCGAATCTGTCGGATGCGGGCAAGTACATGACTGGCCGTGGTCTGCGTGAACTGCAGGCGGGCGAACATGGGCTTATTCTCGGCAAGACCATTGCCGACAAGCTGGGGGTCAAGATAGGTGACTCGGTTGCCCTCTTGCTGCCGCAAGGGGGGGATGCCGCCGGCATCAAGAACCCGAAGCGGGAATCCCTCAAGGTAGTGGGCCTGCTTGAGATTGGCGGTCAGCTCGATGGCATGCTCGGCTTCATGCACCTGGCCGATGCCCAGATCATGACCGGCATGGGCAATACGGTGGAAGGATTCAGCCTCAAGGTCAGCGATGTGCTCAAGGCGCAATCCATCACGGTCGCTGCTGCCCAGAAATTTCCGCATTACGTCTACATCAGCAGCTGGATGAGCCGGCAGGGCTACCTCTATCAGGACATACAGATGGTGCGTACCGTCATGTATGTGGTGATGCTGATGGTGGTGGCAGTGGCCTGCTTCAACATCGTCTCCACCTTGGTGATGGCGGTGAACGAGAAGCGCAGCGAGATTGCCATCTTGAAGACCATGGGGGCGAGCCCCGGTCAGATCCGTCTTACCTTCGTCATTCAGGGCATGGTTAACGGGGTGGCGGGGGCGCTGCTTGGTGCCCTGCTCGGCGGCCTGCTCTCCAGCAAGCTGACCCAGATCCTGGGCTTTATCGAAGGGGTGATAGGCCATCGCTTCCTCAACCCTGACATCTACTTTATCGACTTCCTGCCGACCGAATTGCACATGCAGGATCTGGCTATCGTGACTGGTGCAGCCATACTGATGAGCCTGTTGGCGACCCTCTATCCTGCCTGGCGGGCGAGCGGTCTGGTGCCATCGCGGGAGTTGGGGCACTGATGCACTGTATCTGACCTGCCGATAAGTAGCGAAGGGCCCGCCGGAGCAAACAGGCGGGCTCTTCTGTTTTCAGGTGGTTTGGGCTGCTAGTGGGCGTTCAGCTCATCGAGCGGCAGGGAGAAGCTGGCCACGAAGACATCGATGAAGTAATGCATCTGCGGGCTCATGCGCGCTTCCAGCATGGCTTCGAGGCGTTTCCTGGCCGGTTCGAACTCCCGGTTGCCGGCGTTTATCTCCTCCAGACACTTGGTGTAGGCGCAGAGGGTATCGGCGTCTTTCACCAGACGAACCAGCCCGGCGTCCTGGGCACCCGAGTCCAGCAGAGGGCGAAAATCCTCCACCAGTTCGGCGGGTAGCATCCCCAGCAGGCGCTGCTCGGCGGCCAGCTCTATCTTCTTGTACTCCCTCGCAATTTCGGGATTGAAATACTTGACCGGTGTGGGCAGATCGCCGGTCAGCACTTCGCTGCTGTCGTGGTAGAGCGCCATCACGGCGGCGCGATCCGCATCGACCTGGCCACCAAAAAGACGATTCTGGATAAGCCCCAGTGCGTGGGCCACCATGGCCACTTGCAGACTGTGCTCGGCGATGTTTTCAGGTTGTATGTTGCGCATCAGCGGCCAGCGGTAAATGAGTTTCATGCGGGCGAGATTGGCAAAAAAATGGCTGGGAAGCATGGAGGGCCTCGGGCAGTGGCAATGAAAAAGGGCAGACCCTAGTCTGCCCTTTTTTTGCTGCGCAGGCAGCTTGCCCGTGCAATTTTGCGTGGTGATCAGCGAATGTAGCGACCGGATTCGGCTTCGTGGTTGGTCACCACCATCTGCCCTATGGGGGCCAAGGCAATTAGCGCCAGCTTGAGGTGCTGGATGCCAAACGGAATGCCTATGATGGTCACGAAGCAGGCCAGCGCCGAGGCAATGTGACCGATTGCCAGCCAGATCCCGATCACCAGGAACCAGAGGATGTTGCCAATCAGCCCCAGAGTACCGGTGCCGATGTCGCTTTGCCCAGTCATGCTCTTGCGGCTCACCGCCTGCTTGCCAAACGGGAAGAAGGTAAAGGTGCCGATGACGAAGCAGGCGCGACCCCAGGGGATCCCGATCAGCGAGACAAAGCAGAGCAGCCCGGCCAGCCACCAGGCCAGCCCCATGAAGACGCCCCCCAGAACAAACCAGAGCAGGTTAAACAAGAAGTGGAAAAAGGCCATGTTGGTCACTCCAGACTCATAAATTTGGCTGTCACCATAGCGAGCAGCTGCCATAGACGCAATGGTTGATGTGACAGGGTGGACAATTTGGGTCGCAACCCCTGAACAGGCTGGCTTTTTGGCAGAAAATGAGGTGAAAAAGTAGGCCTTTGCGCGAAAAAAGGTGAGCAAGTGCAAATTCTTGCGTGTTGTGCGCTTGAAGTCTGCTCGGGAGTTCCCCATATAAGGGTCAGTTTTGCGCGAATTGTGCTATCGCCACCCCCGTTGGGGGATGTGTGGCTCGACTCGACCAAAGTGCGCCGCTATAATGTCGCGTCATATTTTCTCATCACAAAGACAGTCGTTGTCTTTATAAACAGGAAGACTCCGGGCTTTGCCCAGGGGCAATAAGGGTCAGCACACAGTGCTGAGTTGAACGAGGTAAAAGAATGCAAGTTTCTGTAGAGACAACCCAGGGTCTGGAACGCCGTCTTACCATCACTGTACCGGCTGCTACCGTTGACGCTGCCGTGCGTAAAGAATTGAACGGCCTGGCCAAAACCCGTCGTATCGACGGTTTCCGTCCTGGCAAGGCCCCGGTTGCCATCATCAAGAAGATGTTCGGCGCCATGGCTCACGCTCGTGTTGCTGATGAAATGATGCAGAACAACTTCATCAAGGCCATCATCGAAAACAAACTGAGCCCGGCCGGTGCCCCGACCATGGATCCGAAAGAGATCCAGGAAGGTCAGGATTTCGAATTCACCGCGACCTTTGAAGTTTATCCCGAGTTTGAAGTGGCTGGCCTGGAGACCATCAAGGTCGAGAAGCCGGTTGCGACCGTCAAGGATGAAGATCTGGCCAACATGATCGACACCCTGCGCAAGCAGCACGCCACCTGGGCTGATGTCGATGCCGCCGCTGCCGATGGCATGCGTGTGACCATGGACTTCATCGGTTCCATCGACGGTGAAGAGTTCGACGGCGGCAAAGCCGAAGGCTTCAACCTGGTACTGGGTGCCGGTCGTATGATCCCTGGCTTCGAAGACGCCATCATGGGCAAGAAAGCGGGCGAAGAGTTCACTATCGAAGTGACTTTCCCGGCTGACTACCACGCTGAAAACCTGAAAGGCAAAGCGGCCAAGTTCGCCTCCAAGTTGATCAAGGTTGAAGAGCAGATCCTGCCTGAGCTGACTGAAGAGTTCGTCAAGCGTTTCGGTATCGAGAGCGGCAACGTTGAAGAGCTGAAAGCTGAAGTGCGCAAGAACATGGAGCGCGAACTGGCTCAAGCCCTGAAAAACAGCGTGAAAGAGCAGGTTCTGAACGGTCTGGTTGAAGCCAACCAGATCGATCTGCCGAAGGCTGCCGTTGCTCAGGAGATCGATACCCTGCGTCAACAGGCTCTGCAGCGTTTTGGCGGTTTCCAGGGCGGCAACGCACCTGAGCTGCCAGCTGAGCTGTTCCAGGCTCAGGCAGAGCGTCGCGTCCGTGTAGGTCTGCTGCTGGGCGACGTGATCCGTACCAACGAGATCAAGGCTGACGATGCCCGCGTGACCAGCATCATCGAGTCCATGGCTACTGCCTACGAAGATCCGAAGGAAGTGATCGAGTACTACCAGAAGAATGAGCAAATGCTGAATGGCGTGCGCAATCTGGCGGTTGAAGATCAAGCCATCGACCTGATCCTGTCCAAAGCGCAAGTGACCGAGAAAGAAGTTGCCTTTGACGAAGTGATCAACAAGTCCGGTGCCGCTGCCTAAGAACATTTGACTTAAGGTCAAGACTGTTAAGTATAATGGCTCGTGTGATCTCCACTCGGGCCATTTTATTTTAGGGACAATGCCTTATGTACAAGAACTATAACGATGTGACTGAATCCCCACGCAATGCGCTCATCCCCATGGTGGTAGAGCAGACTGCAAAAGGGGAGCGTTCCTACGACATTTATTCTCGTCTGTTGAAGGAGCGGGTGATCTTCCTGACTGGTCAGGTTGAAGATCATATGGCGAATCTGGTTGTAGCCCAGCTGCTGTTTCTGGAGTCCGAAAATCCGGATCAGGACATCAGCATCTACATCAACTCCCCGGGTGGTGCCGTCACGGCCGGCATGTCCATTTATGACACCATGCAGTTCATCAAGCCGGATGTGAGTACCGTCTGTATGGGGCAGGCCTGCTCCATGGGTGCCTTCCTGCTGGCCGGTGGTGCCAAGGGCAAGCGTTTCTGCCTGCCCAGTGCCCGCGTGATGATCCATCAGCCGTTGGGCGGTTTCCAGGGACAGGCATCTGACATTCAGATCCATGCCCAGGAGATCCTGAAAATCAAGAATACCCTGAACGAGCGTCTGGCCTTCCATACCGGTCAGGAGATGGCCACCATAGAGCGTGATACCGACCGTGACAACTTCATGTCGGCCGATCAAGCCGTGGCTTATGGCCTGGTTGACGGTATCCTGAGCCAGCGCGGCTGAGCTCCGGTATCGTTCTGGACATGGCCTGAGTGACTGTGTCCTGAACTAGCATGCTTGAGCAGGGTGTCGCGGACTGTTGTAAACTCAACGGGACGACCCATCCTCTATTGATAAAACGAGGTTGCTGAATGACAGAAAAACGCAAGGGTGAGGGTGATAAGCTGCTCTACTGCTCTTTTTGCGGCAAAAGCCAGCATGAAGTGCGCAAGCTGATCGCTGGCCCTTCCGTCTACATATGTGATGAGTGTGTCGAGCTGTGCAACGACATCATCCGCGAAGAGATCCGCGAGATCTCTCCCAAGCGCGATGGTAGCGAGCTGCCGACCCCTCATGAAATCCGTGCTCACCTGGATGACTATGTGATCGGGCAGGAATATGCCAAGAAGGTGTTGGCCGTGGCCGTCTACAACCACTACAAGCGTCTGCGTAACAGCAGCGAAGCCGGTGGTGTGGAGCTGGGCAAGTCCAACATTCTGTTGATTGGCCCGACCGGTAGCGGCAAGACGCTGCTGGCCGAAACACTTGCTCGTCTGCTGGATGTGCCGTTCACCATGGCCGACGCCACCACACTGACCGAAGCCGGTTATGTGGGTGAAGACGTGGAGAACATCATCCAGAAGCTGTTGCAAAAGTGTGACTACGACGTAGAGAAGGCCCAGCGTGGCATCGTCTATATCGACGAGATCGACAAGATCTCCCGCAAGTCAGACAATCCCTCCATTACCCGCGACGTGTCCGGGGAAGGGGTGCAGCAGGCCCTGCTCAAGCTGATCGAAGGCACCATTGCTTCCGTGCCGCCGCAAGGTGGTCGCAAGCATCCGCAGCAGGAGTTCTTGCAGGTCGATACCTCCAAGATCCTCTTCATCTGTGGTGGCGCCTTTGCTGGTCTGGACAAGGTGATCGAGCAGCGTTCCGTCAAGGGCACAGGCATCGGTTTTGGCGCTGAGGTCAAATCCAAGAATGCCAGAGCGACCTTGAGCGAGAACTTTGCCAAGGTGGAGCCGGAAGATCTGATCAAATATGGTCTCATCCCCGAGTTCATCGGCCGTTTGCCTGTGGTCGCGACCTTGACCGAGCTGGACGAGGCTGCCCTCATCCAGATCCTGAAAGAGCCGAAAAATGCGCTGACCAAGCAATATGCCGCCTTGTTCGATCTCGAAGGGGTTGAGCTGGAGTTCCGTGACGACGCCTTGAACGCCATTGCACACAAGGCGATGGAGCGGAAAACCGGTGCCCGTGGTCTGAGATCCATCGTGGAAGCCGTGTTGCTCGATACCATGTATGACCTGCCATCCCTGGAGGGTGTCAGCAAGGTGGTGATCGATGAGACGGTGATCAAAGGGGACTCCGCGCCCTTGATGATCTACGAAAATCCCGAGACCCAGGCTGCTGTATCAGAGTAACAGTCTGATTTTTAATCAAATGAAAGGGGCTTTTTGCCCCTTTCATGCTTTTTACCGATTCGGCGATTGAATCTCATCTCTGCGCCCCCATATACTCAGCCAAGCGCTTTGCCAACGGTATAACAAGCCGAGAGGACATATATGAACCTAGAGCGTTCAGAACGCATCGAGATTCCCGTCCTGCCTCTTCGTGACGTGGTGGTTTACCCCCACATGGTCATTCCACTCTTTGTGGGGCGGGAAAAATCCATTCGCTGTCTGGAAGCGGCCATGGAGCAGGACAAAAAAGTTCTGCTGGTGGCCCAGAAGGATGCGTCAACCGATGAGCCGACGGTGGAGGAGATTTTCTCCGTCGGGACAGTGGCCAATATTCTACAGATGCTCAAGCTGCCGGATGGCACCGTCAAGGTGCTGGTGGAAGGGGGCCAGCGTGCCCGTCTTGAGCGGATAATCGATGACAAGGACTTCTTCGTCGGTGAGGCGCAGTACATCGCGTCTACCGCCATCGAGGAGAAGGACCAGGACGTGCTGGTGCGCTCCGCCATCGGTCAGTTTGAAGGCTATATCAAGCTCAACAAGAAGATCCCGCCCGAGGTATTGACCTCGATTTCGGCGATCGATGATGCTGCTCGCCTGGCCGATACCATGGCCGCGCACATGCCGCTCAAGCTCGAAGACAAGCAGAAGGTGCTGGAAATCGCCTCTGTGTCCGAGCGCATCGAGTTTCTGATGGCCATGATGGAGTCGGAGATTGACCTGCTGCAGGTCGAGAAACGCATCCGTACCCGGGTCAAGAAGCAGATGGAGAAGAGCCAGCGGGAGTACTATCTCAACGAGCAGATGAAGGCCATCCAGAAAGAGCTGGGTGAGCTGGAAGACAGCCCTGATGAATTTGAAGCCCTCAATCGCAAGATTGAAGAGGCAGGCATGCCGGAAGATGCCCGTGAAAAGGCCCATGCCGAGCTCGCCAAGCTGAAGATGATGTCTCCCATGTCTGCCGAAGCCACAGTCGTGCGCAGCTATGTGGACTGGATGGTGCAGGTGCCTTGGAAGGCGCGCTCCAAGGTCAAGAAAGACCTTGGCAAGGCGCAGGAGGTGCTGGATTCGGATCACTTTGGTCTGGAGAAGGTCAAGGAGCGCATCCTCGAGTATCTGGCGGTACAGGCGCGGGTGAACAAGCTTAAAGGTCCGATCCTCTGTCTGGTTGGTCCTCCCGGTGTCGGCAAGACCTCGCTGGGCCAGTCCATCGCCAAGGCAACAGGTCGCAAGTATGTGCGCATGGCCCTGGGTGGGGTGCGTGACGAAGCGGAAATCCGCGGTCACCGTCGAACCTATATCGGTTCCATGCCCGGCAAGCTCATCCAGAAGATGGCGAAGGTGGGGGTGAAGAACCCGCTGTTCCTGCTCGATGAAATCGACAAGATGAGCTCGGACATGCGTGGCGATCCCGCTTCTGCCTTGCTGGAAGTGCTGGATCCCGAGCAGAACAACAGCTTCAACGATCACTATCTGGAAGTGGATTATGACCTGTCGGACGTCATGTTCGTGGCCACCTCCAACTCCATGAACATCCCGGGTCCGCTGCTGGACCGGATGGAAGTGATCCGCCTCTCCGGTTATACCGAAGATGAGAAGCTCAATATTGCCAAACAGCATCTGGTCTCCAAGCAGATCCAGCGCAACGGCCTGAAAGAATCCGAGATCACCATCGAAGATTCTGCCCTGGTCGGTGTGATCCGCTACTACACCCGCGAGGCGGGGGTGCGGAATCTGGAGCGGGAGATCTCCAAGATTTGTCGCAAGGCGGTCAAACGCATCCTGCTGGACAAGAGCATCAAGCATGTTCAGGTCAATCAGGCCAACCTCAAGGAGTTTCTCGGGGTACAGCGTTTCGACTACGGCAAGGCCACCGACCAGAACCAGGTTGGTCAGGTCTGTGGTTTGGCGTGGACCGAAGTGGGCGGCGATCTGCTCACCATCGAAACCACCAACATGCCGGGCAAGGGCAAGCTCACCTACACCGGTTCACTCGGTGATGTGATGCAAGAGTCCATTCAGGCTGCCATGACGGTAGTACGGGCCCGAGCCGACAAGCTGCGCATCAATGCCGACTTCTACGAGAAGCGCGATATCCATGTGCACGTGCCGGAAGGGGCGACCCCGAAAGACGGTCCGAGTGCCGGTATCGCCATGTGTACCGCCCTGGTCTCCAGCTTGACCGGTAATCCGGTTCGTGCTGATGTGGCCATGACGGGGGAAATCACCTTGCGCGGCGAAGTGCTGCCCATCGGCGGTCTCAAAGAGAAGCTGCTGGCGGCTCATCGTGGTGGCATCAAGCGTGTGCTTATCCCGAAAGAGAACGAACGAGACCTCGAAGAGATCCCGGACAACGTCAAACAAGACCTTGAAATCTATCCGGTTCGCTGGATTGATGAAGTGCTGGAACTGGCGTTGCAGGACAATCCGCAAGGGTTTGAGCGCGTTTCTGTCGTGTAAATGTTGATGCGCCGCAAATTTGGCGCATTCGGGGGGTGGTTAAGGCTTGCATGCGCCGGGTAACGGAAGTAGCCTTGACCACCGATCGGGAACTCATGATGAGTCGCAAGGCGTGATGTGGCGCGGGTTTGCGCCAGATTGTCACTTGCAACTGATCAGGAGGCTTGCTATAAAACCTCCACTTGTTGTGGCCAGGGAAATCGGCGCCGCAGCGATGTTCGATAAAAGGGGAATATAAGAGTGAATAAATCTCAACTGATTGACAAGATTGCAGACGGTGCTGATATCTCCAAAGCCGCTGCTGGCCGTGCGCTGGATGCTTTCATTGACGCCGTCGGTGAAGCTCTGAAAGAGGGTGACCAGGTTGCTCTGGTGGGTTTCGGTACTTTCGCCGTGCGCGAGCGTGCTGCCCGTTCTGGTCGTAACCCGCAAACTGGCGCGACCATCGAAATCGCAGCTGGTAAAGTTCCTGCTTTCAAAGCCGGCAAGGCCCTGAAAGACGCTGTCAACTAAGCCGGGCGCTGATATTACATCGGCCACCGTCCTTGGTCACAGACCAGACAAGTGAGAGGGCTCTCCCTCATACTGATTGACCAAGGCGCATCGCAATCGGTGCGCCTTTTCATTATTTACGCCCATCGAGTTCGGGAGCATAAGTACAAACATGATGTTGGATAAACTACGCGAAGGGGCGCAGGGCAAGGTAGCCAAGGTTATCTTGGGCCTGATCATCCTCTCCTTTGCCTTGGCCGGTGTAGGCAGTTACCTCAATGGCCCGGCACGTACCGCCCCCGCTACCGTCAACGGCAATGACATCAGCTCCGCTGCGCTGGAAAATGCCTATCGCAACGAGCGGGCCCGCATGGAATCCCAAATGGGGGAATCTTTCAGCCAGTTAGCCGCCAACCCTGATTACATGAAGCAGTTCCGCCGCGGTGTGCTGGACAGGCTGATCGATCAGGCCCTGTTCGACAGCAAGGCCCGTGAACTGGGTCTGCGGGTCAGTGACGAGCAGATCAAACAGACCATCATCGCCATGCCGGAGTTTGCCGAAGATGGCAAATTCAACAATGACCGCTACCTGCAGCTCATTCGTCGTGCCGGTATGACACCGGAGATGTTCCGTGACTCACTGCGCCAGGACATGGTGCGTCAGCAGCTGATGGGCGCCCTGCTCGGTACCGAGTTCGCGCTCAAGGGTGAAGCGGAGCAACTCGACAAGCTCTACAACCAGACCCGGGATCTGCGTCTGGTGCGTCTTGCTGCCGCCGCTTATCTGGGCGATGTCCAGGTTTCCGATCAGGAAGTGGAGCAGTACTACAAGACCAACAGCGCGCGTTTCATGAACGACGAGAAGGTGAAGGTCGACTATCTGCTGCTGGATGCGGCCAACCTCGGCAAAGATATCAAGGTCACCGAGCAGGATGCCAAGGATTACTACGATCAGCACCAGGACCTGTTCCAGCGTGCCGAGCGTCGTCATGTAGCGCATATCCTGATCCCGTTTGGCAAGGATGAGAAGGCGGCCGAGAAGCTGGCTGGCGAACTCCTGACCAAGGCCAAGGGCGGCGATGATTTTGCTGCGCTGGCCAAGGCCAACTCCTCTGATACTTTCTCTGCCAAGAAGGGCGGCGAACTGGACTGGTTCGAGAAAGGGGTGATGGATCCGGCCTTCGAGCAGGCCGCCTTTGCCCTGAACAAGGTAGGGGATCTCTCCAACCTGGTGAAGAGCCCGTTCGGTTTCCACGTCATCAAGTTGCTGGGTGTTGAAGCGGCTCAGACTAAACCGTTTGTGGATGTCATGGGTGAAACCATCCGACGTCTGCAGGCTGACAAGGCCAAGGAGCTGTTCTTTGCCGAGCAGCAGAAAATGGCTGACAGCAGCTTCGAGAACCCGGACTCGCTGGATCTGACCGCCGATACCATGGGCCTCAAGGTGCAGTCCGTGGACTTCTTCAGTCAGGCGGATGCACCGGCACCCCTCAATGATCCCAAGGTACTCTCGGTGGCGTTCTCCGAACAGCTGCGCGATGACAACACCAACTCGGATGTGATCGAACTGGCTGATGGCAAGGCGCTGGTCCTGCACATCACAGGTTATCAACCGAAAGCGGCCAAACCGCTGGCGGAGATCAAGGAGCAGGTGATCGCGGCCATCAAGCATGACAAGGCCAGTGAAGTGGCTCGTGGCAAGGCGCAGGGCCTGCTGGACAAGCTGAAGGCCGGTGAGAACATCCAGGCCGATCTGACTGTGCTGGGCTTGAAGATGGAGACCCACAAAGGGGTTGCCCGTTTCGCTCAGGACATGGATCAGAACCTGGTTGCCCAGGTGTTCCGCATGCCTCATCCGAAGGATGGCAAGCCGAGTGTCGAGCTGGTCGCCGAAGCCAATGGTGATCGCGTGGTGGTCGCACTGGACAAGGTGGTAGTAGCCAAAGAGCCGTCCCAGATGGTCAGCCTGCTGCAAGGCCAGCTTGGCCAGGGCAAGGCCCAGGTGAGCTACAAGTCCCTGATTGACGAGCTGCGCAAAGCCGCCAAGATCGAGTACTTCACCGATGTGGAAGCCACAGTCGAATAAACCCGACCGGTTGCAACCCATTGAAAACGGCCCCGTAATGGGGCCGTTTTTTATCTGCGAAGTGGGGTTGAGGTCGCTATGCTGGCTGCGTGACCTGCGTGACCTGCGTGACCTGCGTGACCTGCGTGACCTGCGTGATACGTTATGCGCAGCGTAGAAATGCGGATATGTGTTGGTTGCCCGCAGGGGACGGACCAGAGCGCGGCGGCAATAAAAATCTATGGTCAGCCTGAACTTTGCAAGGCCAGATTGATGATGAGTACTGACAGGGCAGGCTTGCTCTAATCTATCCGGATTCTTGGTGGGCTATCATGCCCGATCCATGATGTGAGCCGCGNAGCGGGGTGCTGAGCGAGGTAATGAATGAGGCTAGAACGAGTGAACTGGCGTTTGAAGACGGGTTTGCCGTTGGCATCCTGTCCGACGAGATGAAAGGAGTGCTTGCCGATGTCGAGTCCAAAGAGTGCGATAGTTGCCATGATGCTCTCCTGAAGTAGAAAAGAAACAGCCCAGCAAGCGTAGCCTGCTGGGCTGTGGGTCAGGCTGACCATCACATTAAACCGGCCAAGTGGCCGGTTTTTTCTATTCAAGCGCCCTGGCAGGCGAGGGGTTACACCACGCCCTGAGTGCGCAGGTACTCCTCGTAGGTGCCACCGAAGTCACGGATGCCGTTCTCGCTCAGTTCCAGGATGCGGGTCGCCAATGAGGAGACGAACTCGCGGTCGTGGGAGACGAAGATCAGGGTGCCCTGATACATTTCCAGCGCCATGTTCAAGGATTCGATAGATTCCATGTCCAGGTGGTTGGTCGGTTCATCCATGATGAGGATGTTGGGGCGTTGCATCATCAGCTTGCCGAACAGCATGCGACCCTGTTCACCACCGGAGAGCACCTTGACTGGCTTCTTGATGTCATCCTGGGTGAACAACAGACGACCGAGAATGGAGCGTACCGCCTGCTCATCTTCATTCTCCTGTTTCCACTGTGCCATCCAGTCGAACACATTGAGGTCGGTGTCGAAATCTTCGGCATGATCCTGAGCGTAGTAACCGATCTGGGCATTCTCGGACCATTTGATGGTACCGGTGTCCGGGGTCAGATCGCCAACGAGGGTCTTGATCAGGGTGGATTTACCGATGCCGTTGGTACCCAGAATGGCGACCTTCTCGCCCACTTCCAGCATCATGCCCAGATCCTTGAACAGGGGCGCATCGCCATAGCCTTTGGCAACGTTTTCCATTTCCAGGATGTTGCGGTAGAGCTTCTTCTCCTGCTCGAAGCGGATGAAGGGGTTCTGACGGCTAGACACCTTCACTTCCTCAATCTTGATCTTGTCGATCTGCTTGAGTCGAGAGGTGGCCTGGCTGGATTTGGAGGCGTTGGCGCTGAAACGGGAGACGAAGGATTGCAGATCGGCGATCTGGGCCTTCTTCTTGGCGTTGTCGGAGAGCAGACGCTCGCGGGCCTGGGTGGCCGCCGTCATGTACTCGTCGTAGTTGCCCGGGTAGACGCGCAGCTCGCCGTAGTCCAGATCCGCCATGTGGGTGCAGACGGAGTTCAGGAAGTGACGATCGTGAGAGATGATGATCATGGTGCTTTCACGTTCGTTCAGCACCTGCTCCAGCCAGCGGATGGTATTGATATCCAGGTTGTTGGTCGGTTCGTCCAGCAACAGGATGTCGGGGTTGGAGAAGAGGGCCTGGGCCAGCAGCACCCGCAGTTTCCAGCCTGGAGCCACTTCGCTCATGGGACCATTGTGCTGTTCGATGGGGATACCTGCACCCAGCAGCAGTTCGCCTGCACGGGATTCAGCGGTATAGCCATCGTACTCGGCAACCATGCCTTCCAGCTCGGCGGCCTTCATGTAGTCGTCGTCGGTGGCGTCCAGGTTGGCGTAGATGGCATCGCGTTCGGCGATGGCGGCCCACAACTCGCCGTGACCCATCATGACCACGTCCAGCACGCGCATCTCTTCATAGGCGAACTGGTCCTGGCGCAGCTTACCGATCCGCTCGTTGACGTCCAGGCTCACATTACCGCCGCTCGGCTCAAGGTCGCCGCCGAGGATCTTCATAAAGGTGGACTTGCCACAGCCGTTGGCGCCAATGAGGCCATAGCGGTTGCCGCCGCCAAACTTGACGTTGATGTTCTCAAACAGCGGCTTGGCGCCGAATTGCATGGTGATGTTATTGCTGCTTAACATAGTTTTTTAAATAATTCCTTAATTATCAATGCGTTAGTGCATTGGTTAAAAATCAGGGGGCGCTATTGGGGCAAATGCCCATTCTTTTGCATAGCACCCCAGATCAAGTCGGCCTCACTGCGGCTGGCGGATTCGATCCATTTTCCATAGACCTCTTGCAACATCCTTGTGGAGTTGTGGCCCATCTGTTCAGCTATGAACGCAAGATTTCCGTGAGCAGTAATGTTCCAACTGGCAAAGGTATGCCTGAGTTGGTAGGCACGGCGATATCGAACCCCAGACTTTTTGATTGCTGCTTGCCATGGTGCAACCAGGAACACACCTGAGTAAAAAGGCGGTCTGTCCGGCACAACTTTGGTTGGTCGGAAGACTGGGCGCAATGTTTGGCGCACGATCATGCCACCTGGTAGGTGCATGTCAATCTTTGCGTCTGAAAGTGATCCAGTTATCTTAAATTGTTCCTGCAATGCGGCCAGCGCCGGTGGCATCAGATGCACAATCCGAGTGCGATTCGTCTTTGGCAGTTTGAACTGCATCTTCTGTTGTGTGATGCTGCGCCGAATGTGCAGTTCCCGTCTCTCCATATCGACATCCTCCCAACTGAGGGCACGTAACTCGCCAGGGCGGATCCCGGTGTAGGCCAATACCAACAATATGTTCTTGAATTGCTTGTTGGAGGTTACTTCCCGCAGCTTTTGAAACTCCCAGTGTTCAAAAGGGTCTGCGCTCTTTCCTGTACTTAACTTTGCTGCATTGACACGTACATCAAACTTTCTCTCGATAAGTTCATTCCTAGCAGCCCAGTGTAGTAAGTTCCCCACATGTGCTAGGTAAGTCTTTACGGATCTTGGTTTGCAGTCGCTGAGCTGCAATCTGGTATCGACGACAGCATATTTGAGTGCCCCGCTTGTGAGTACACCGAGCAGGAGATGGCAGCATGAGCATGCTACTGATGGCAAAGGCCATGAGCATCAAGGTGGGGAACCCATTGCGGAAGTTGGTGCTGATCAAGCTGGCGGACAACGCCAGCGATACCGGTGAGTGCTGGCCGTCATACCAACATATTGCAGATCAGTGCGAGATCTCCCGGCGCTCCGTGATCAATCATATCGACGCAATGTGTGAAGTGGGGCTTTTGACAAAGGAGTCCCGAGTCGGCCCCAAAGGAAAGCGATCCAATGTCTATGTACTCACGTTAGATGGTGCAGGAGATGCACATAGAATCAGTCACTCTTTAGAACCAGTCATTGATCCAAAGATCCCCCCTGTATCCCCCCTGGGGGAAAAACGCCCCGCAAGCGAAACTCCGCGACGAGGTACCCGTTTGCCGAACGACTGGGTGCTTCCTGGCGAGTGGGGGAGGTGGGCTATCCAGGAGACAGGGCTCCCCAGGGAGCGGATCTTGATGGAGGCAGCAACGTTCGCCGATTACTGGCAGGCTCTGCCCGGCGCCAAAGCCGTCAAGCTGGACTGGGAGAAGACCTGGCGCAACTGGATACGCCGGGCAGCCAGCTCGTTCCGAACCGCTGCACAGCGCAAGCCATTGGCCAACATCCAGGCGGCCCAGCAGGCCGCACAAGCTTTGAGAGAGTCGGGGAGGGGTGACTATGACGACAGCACTCCGCTCTAACCAGACAACCGCTCTGAGCGCGCCAGGGGACGCGCTGCAGGTCAGCGCCCGCATGTCGGTATTCTTGGCCGAGGAGCTGCTGCCACTGATGGCCGGGCTCTGGCCAGCCAGTTCAAACCAGCTGGACGGCAATGCCCGCGGCGTAGCGCTGGCCTGGGGAAGTTTACTCAAGGGGTTCAATGCGCAGCAGATCCGCGAGGCGGTGCTGCTGCTCGGAGAGGATGTAGATCGGCAGTATGCGCCGCGGCCGGCTGAGGTGAGGGGCGTCATTCTGCGGAATAATCCTTTCCCCCGTAGAGCGCCAGTTGGCCGCCAGGTGTCTCTACGGGTATGTGAGATGGAGGCGGAGGTGCGGGTCTATCTTCGCGACCCTAGCGTGCCGGCAGAGGTCGTTGCTGCCGAGTTGCAGAGGGTGCTGGCTGAGAAAGCCCGACAGGGTGTAAGTGTGATGGGAACGTAACTTGAGGGACCTGGTACGAAGCGGCACAGCCCTGAGTTCTACCAAGAGGTTGGGCAGCGGGGGGTTGCGAGCCTCAAGGTGCTGTTCAGAAGGGGAGGTAAGGGGACACCGGCCTGAGGCCGGTGTCAGGTGATAACTAGATCTGTACACTTAGATAGAGCCATATATGGTCAGTTGTATCGATAAAAAAGAGGATGAATCTGAAACTGTTTATTATAGTCCGTTATATCAAGTTTCGGCTTGTCAAATGACGAATAAATAGTAAGGGTATTGGATTTTTTAATACCAATAATCCCAATGACGAACCAAACGTTTAAAAGTAATTTGAAGTCTAATGCTATACTGTCATGTCTATCATCATCTGAACTATTAGATTTTGATATTATGTGATTTAGAGTTATCTCTCTCTCATCACCGAGTTCATCTATCTTGAAACAACAGCTCGTTAATAGTGCTATACTGTCAATATAGTCAGCTATATGTGGATATAAACTTACCCATTCTTTACATATTGCTTGTTTTCTTGAATGATAGAACTTTTCTTCTGCAGCGATAATTAAGTCTTCAGAAAGTGCTGTTGAACCATCGCTCTCAGCTAGACAATAATTGACAAAGTCAATGGCGTCACGGGGTCTTAACATAGTCCTATTGATGATGTATTCATCAACAGGCTGGCCATTTACACTGAAGTTAAATATGTCTGAGAATAAAACCTTTTCCTTACCTGAATATTGGTTTTGAATTAGGTAGTCAATCCTGTAATCTAAAATGCTTCGGATCTCATTCTGATTCCAGCTTATCGGAATGATAAGTGAGCGATCTTTTTCTTCTTGGCGAAGATTGTTTTGATAAATGCCCATTATAATATCAGTTCTAATGGAAATTAATATTTTAACTGACTTTATATCAATAAGCTCTTTGAATGCATCAAGTAGAGCATTGATAAAGTCATATCTTATTGCACTGGAACTAAGCCAAGATTTATCTAGGTCATCTATGCTAATGATTATTCGGATTTGCTTGTCACTAATTGATTCTTCCTTAATTAATTTGATTAGTTCTTTTTGCTTTCTAAGTAATTCATTGCTGACATATTTTGCTGTGGCACGTTGAATCTTTTCTGTTAATTCATTTGTTGTCGAGCCATTTACTTTTGCCGGACCTATTTTAATTTCCCCTGACAATACATCTTGCATTTTATCAGTGATCTCGGTAACTATATTTTCATTAAAAAAGCAATCGCCATAGCTATCTATATACTGCCTTGCTAATTCTAGATTATATCTTTTTTTATTCGAAACGGTAAAGTTTGCAATGCTGTCTAAAAATGAAGTGCTACTTGGATATAATAACTCGATAACCTTTACCAGCAGCACATGCTGCCACAGAGATTTATAGAAAACACGTAAATCAATTTTGTTATCCATAAGGTTGGAGATGAAAACATTGTTTTTTATATGTTCAAAAACAGTAGACTCTGCCTCTATTGTATCATGCTTTTTTATTTTTGAATCTTTGGACATTTGTTTTATTAAGGCAGTTTTACCTGAACCGGTTCTACCAATTATTATCCTCTTGGAAAAATCATTGTCATCATCAAACTTCATTAGGGTGTTATATATCTCAGATGTAAAGAAACACTCAGATAGTAATGAGTCCGTCTCAGCATCTAGATTTCCTATGTTTGCGTTCTTTCGAAATTTGTAAATGCTCATAGCATTCCTTTTATTTTATTATTCGCTCATCTATCTTGGATTAGCGCGCATTGATTTGTAGGGGCTCGGTCGGAGCTTTGAAAGAGTTCGAGCTCCCGGATTGCTGCTTTTGACCTGTGTTCTGATGACAGTTCCTTGTCATGGGTTGGCCTTGCATGGAGCTTGGGTACCGTGCGGGAATCGTACCTCAAATGGTTCTGTTTGTTGAGTATAATGAGCACTGAATCAGGAGGGGATCACAGATTTTGTGGGGGCGTAGCATTGGAGGAAGGAGAGCGGCATAACGCTACGAGGCCGGCGGAGGTGCAGTGCGTAATAATCCTGTCTCCCGTGCTGCGCCAGTTGGCCACCAAGTGTCTCTACGGGTATGTGAGATGGAAGCGGAGGTGCGGGTGTTTATGCGGGATCGATCTGTGCCTGTGAGCGCAGTGGCCAAGGAACTGCAGCAGGTAATTGCAGAGAGGTGTCATCAAAGTATAGAAGTGATGGGGACTTCAATCAGGTTTAGATGATAATGCCATTATGGGTTGTATAGCCCCAGGAGTTGTACTCTCAGGTTCATTACCCCAGCCAGAGGTAGTCACTTCTATAAGACTCTGTTCGAGCATTTTACTATTCAAGTCGAAGGTGCGTCTGACTTGATTAGCATACTCTATGAGGACTTTTTTTCTCTCGGCTGTGAGTGAATTAGAGTCCCCCTTATTGACGGCCTGTACAATATCTTGGTAGCCGCTAGCATTGAGTTTTTCAATTAAAACCTCTCGAGGTGACAACATATACTTCATCCTTGATGATTAAATATAATCATTGATGTTAAAATTATTTCAGCATGCACAGTATAACCCGTGCTTAAGGGATTACCGGCTCGGGAACGGGGCAAGCATTGTCCGGATCTCTACTAGGAGACGGGTAGCTGCTAGCCTCGATGCGTTGTTCCGGAGGAGTAGAGGAGAGGCACCGGCCTGAGGCCGGTGTCTGGGGGATAATTAAAAGGACACAGATTGAATGTCAAAATATGACTCTCTGATCTCGATTTAAATAGATGGCTCTTTTATTGAAAGATATCATCATAGAATGATGGGAGAATAAACCATTCCTTACCAAGGAAGGCGCCGATAAGCAATAATGGTTTTATTATCACCTAATCCGAATAGAAACGATAATTTATATTCATCGTCATTAATTTTCTTTATATGGGCAATTGTGCTTGTTGATATGACTGGTTCCTCGCCGAGACTCACGGAGTCTTTTTTAATAAAAAGATTGATTGTTTTCTGTTCATGCTCACATTCAATGCATAAATGATGTTTATCACGATTATGTATATGTGATATGAGTAAAGGGTGCCAGCCATTTTTTTGCCATGAATATTTTTTTGACTAGGTTTTTGACTAGGTGCAATTTGTTTAGGTATGCTTGTATTATTAGTGCAGCCATGTTTTGGCCAAGGTGGTCCTAGATTATCAAAAAAAACTCTCCCTCCTAATGGACTTTGATAGAAATAAACATTTTCTCCACAAACAGGGCATGATGCGTTTGGATTCACAAAACTTTCATACCTAGCTACGATTTTTGGTACTCCAGCATAAATTTGAAAGCTTGAAGAGAGAACTCCGCCAGAATAACCTCCTCCCCATCCACATTGGCAGCCAGGGCGGTGATTTGATGCATTACACATAACTATCCTTCAAAGTATATAAAGCTCGGTGGTTTTGGCTGATGCCGCGAAGCTCAACATATGAGTTACAGCACACGATACAAGTTGGGCTTCATAAATTCAGCCCAACCTACGGCCCTTCATTGAATGCTCCTTGCATATAACGCCCTGTTAAGGTGTGAGCAACGCAATACCGATGCCGCCGAATGCAGCCTTAAACACTAAACGCAACGCATAGTAAAAATGCCACGCGTTGCGAATCACTCTTAAACAGTTTGTTAGGTTTGTACTTAACTTTTTGCACTTCTCCGTTTAAGCATTGACTTCGCCAAAGTTGTAACAGCTACAACCCTAGCCAGCATTTGCTTACTTTGAGCCTCACTTCTTTTTTCGATCTGTACATATTTAATTAGCTCATTTGAATGCAACTTCAACGTACTAACAGCAGAGTAAAATGAGAAGTAATGATCTATTTCATTATCTTTCATTTTCGACAAGTCAGAAATATGCGTATCAAAAACATTGAGCATCATGGACTCAGAAGTTCGAGCAATTACCTTTGCCATATTAAATAAATGAATTTCCTCAGCTTCTTCTTGAGGCATTTTCTCTAATGTCATAGCCAACATTTCAAGGTTTCTGTTAACTTCATAGTCTAAAACCTTTTTGATTTTTCGCAGGTTCCCCCTACTTTTTACAGCCCCGATGACTTCATTCAATACGTAGCCTAATGCAAACGTTACTACAGGAAAAACCTCTTTATACTCTGTCCAGATACTACTCAATTAATTTATTTCCTCGAAAAACCTAACGCCCAGTTAAGGGGTGAGCAACGCAATACCGAAGCCGCCGCATACCAGCTTAAACACTAAACGCAACGCATAGTGGAAATGCCACGCGTTGCGAATCCATCTTGAACAGTTTTTTATGTCTTTAAGCGCTAATCATGCTTTGAGAAGAAATCCAATACATCTTTATCTTTTACTCGGCTAGAGAATGAACTCAAATCAACCCCATACTCAGAATATTCCTTATTTCTAATGATCACTTTACCTTCAGGATGCAAGCAAAATAGCTCAATTTCACTTGGGATGTTATTTCCATGAGTCAATAGAAAATCAAAAATAACACCATCGAGAACTACTGATTCCATTTTAATGCTATTACCATAAGAACCTTGTGAAAATGGCATCAGCAGTCCTGTTTGAAACTTCCCTGAAATATAACCTTTAGAAACCAAAATAGGAAAATCCTGAACGCTGAAGGATAAATCTTGATCTAACCAATCGCGAATTTTATCTGCATAAGATTCAATGTTGTAATCAGAAAAGAATGGTAACTTTGAAATACTCATACGCCATAAAATGGACATTAACGCTTTTTTTACTAGATCATAATTAACACCATTAACTAGAGCATTATCCCCAAAGTAAGTTAATGACATGACTTTACTTTCTTCGACAGACAAAAAGCGTATAAACAGGCTTAATTCTCGTTCCCACAATGAAAGCTTTGTTTCACACTTTTGGCATAACAAATTCTCTCGGAAACCTTTTTGGTGAATTTTACCACCAATTTCATTTGCTTCAATTGGCATGAACTTATGCTTACTTGTATATACGTTTTTATATAAAAACTCTGGAATAATATGAGAGCCTAATAGTTCAACGTTTGTGTCACCACATAGTTTACAATTTGAGATGCAAGTCAAAATTTCACCTTTAATTGAATTGAGACATAACAGTGATTAGATGGAAGGTGGTACTAACACGTTACTAGTGCCTTCCATCTAACTCCGCTCAGCCCTGATAACTGCCACGAAAAAAAGATCCTGTATATGTGGGCTACATAGATATCCGATTATGTTTAGGGTCGGCAAACGCATTAGCTACCGCCCCTAGGTTACAGCCCCCAGATGCTGCTTTTGACCTGTGGTCTCGTGGCTGAATGTGCCGCCATCGGTAGGCCCTGCGTGAGACATAGGAACCAGCTGGAGATGATACTCATCCAAGCAGGGATTGGTGAGGACTTTGTTAGTTAACTAACTAGAATCGTGTGGTTTTTTGAGGTTGGTCAGGTTTCTGGAGGGAGGGTCGGGGCTAGAACTCGATCAAGCGGGCAAGGAGACACTCTCTTGCCCAGGGGGAGGGTTGTACTGGCGGGGTGACGTAACTAGCTGAGCAGGCCCTTAGGAGGCTTCTGCCGCCAGCTCGGCAGCCTGTGGTCATCCAGGTTAACCCCTCGGTGAGCTTGGAGGGCGGCGGAATGATAGTGCCAAGGTTCATAACGATGAGCATCGTTGGCGCGAACCTAATGGTACTGATATTGGCGGTCACTTTGCAGATGAATAGCTAAAAAAAAGCCCCACGGGCGGGGCAAGAGGTCTACTCAGGTTGAAGCTGACGGAATGACTTGTTCCCGAGAGACAATACCACCCAGTGCAACATTACGTACCTGTCAGAAAACCCAGTGAGGTTTCAGACTTATCTGATTGATTTTATTGATATGGCGCCGATTCTTCAGAGATGGGGAGCCGGGTCATATTCGGAATGCTGTGTGGGTTAGGAGCACCCCTGAGGTGGGGCTGGGTAGTTCAAGCGGGGGTAGGGGGTAAGACACCGGCCTGATGCCGGTGTCGGGTGATAACTAGATCTGTACACATTGAAGAATGCACCTTACGGCGATCGCATTTATACAATGAGCGATCGTGTTCGGAACAACCATTTAAGAGAGGATTACTTTGTTACGAGCATCGCGAGCTTGTTTCAAATAAAACTCCATGTCGTTAATGATTTCCATTAAGGTATCCGCCGTGACGGCTTGATTGTGTAAATCCCGAAGCGTTGCCGCGAAACTAAAGAATTCTGTGGACAGCTTAGTAGTTTCCGTAGCAAGCGCTGTCATGGACGTTCCCGCCGTTCCAATAGTGTCTAGCAGTGCTAGTGTCGCGTTCTCCGCCCGCAGACTTTCTTGAAAGGCCTCTACCACACTGGCCTGCTTCGTTGCCGCCTTGGAGACTTCATCGCGCATTTGGGTGAGTTGCTCGAACTTAATGGTCTTGTCAACAACCGCCAGTATTTTCTTAATTTGCTTTACGGCTAGCTCGATTGCCTTCTTCGCGGCTCCAACCTCCGGAGCAGCGGCATCCTCCGGGCCAGCATCAAGAAGGCTCGACAGCTCCTTTTCATCTGGCAAGAGTCCAACAAGGTCTTCAGTAGGCCCACCCCGCGCTTCATCAACAGCGGCAGCTAAGGTATCGTAGCGCTCTTTGAGGGTTTTGAGACGAGCAGACTCACGATCAACGTCCTGCTTTAGGCGTTCATGGTTTGCTGTCTCGGTGGCTATGGCATCCTTAAGTCGCACCTCGGTTTCTTTTCCAAATGTTGAGAGGCGATCGGCAGACTCAGAAAGCTTTGTCGCAGCATTGTCAAAGTCTGTGAGGGTGGATGAGACTGCATTACTCAGCTTGCCTTGCAACTGTGCCCGTGCGGTGTTGGCCTGCTCAGTAGGAATTTTGCCCGTGCGTTGGGCTTCGTCAATCTCACCAATTTTATGTTGCAGTGGTTGGACTGCTTTCATGCTGTTCAACGAGGTTGGCAGCAAGGTAAGAGCGTTGCTGATCTCTTGATTAAGGTTGTCTGCCACAGTAGCAGCGAGCTTAAGACGATCTATAAAGTAGGAATATGCTCCATCGCTTGTCGCAGGAACGCTTCGCTTAATAGTTGTGACAGACTGTGCCACAGACTCAAAGTTCGGGATAATAGCTTTAGAATTGGAAAGCTGCATAGTACTGATGACCTTATCCTATGTTTGAAAAGTGCTTGGAAAGCGTGGCTTGTGCTCGTAAATTTATCGAGGCGAGCTTTCACTAGGAGCCGTAGGTTTTTCTGAACTCTTCATAAGCCTTGTCAAAGACGTTCACAAGCCCGGTACTCATGTCGCCCACTTCACTCCACGGTTTGACGATGCCTTCGAGGTCAGTAATAAAGGACAGCAACATATCGCTGTCCTTGACTTGCTTCCATTTATCAACCGATTGATCAATTCTTACGATGATGTCGGTCCACAAGAAGTCGAGGTGTTCTAGGGACTGCTGAGCATCCAATAGACGCATTCCAATATCTGTAAATTGGGTTGCAAACTGATTGAGTATTCCCTGTACCTGCTGTTTCCGCTTGAGATCTGTGGACTTGTTATCCTTTTCCTGGATTTTTGAGTTCCTCTCTTTCCGAGCCTTCTCAGCCTTGTCGCCAAAAATGCCGCCTGTAATGGCGAGACCAATAATTCCACCTGCGGCACCAGTGAATGCAAGCCCGACATACTTGTCGTAGTCTTTCTTCAGTTGATCGATATCCTTTTGAAGGGCATCAATACTGTCTTGGAGTTCTTTGATCTGACCATCCAAATTGGCTTTCTTTGCCCGCTCTTTCTTGTCTGCGATCGCTGGCTCAAGACCCGTCACTGTTTTGTTGTCTGACAGAGTGCCACCAGATATCTCGGTCTTGTAGTCACGCACTGCCCTAAGCACCTTGAGCGTCTTTTCCTGCTGTTTGATGCAGGTTTCCTTTAACCTTTCGATGACTTCTGGCAGCGCCTTTTGAATTTTAGTGTCCTTGTCACTAGAAATTGGGATTGTTACAGTCGAGTCTTTGATGGTTTTCAGCTGCTCCAAGATATCCATCTGGTTGATGGTCTTGATGACTTGGCCACCAATTCTAACGATGTCATCCGATGCGACTTTGAGGCTGGCGGCTTGCTCCTTCACCAGACTTTCGACTGGTGTCCAGCGGTTAGCATGGCCAGTGATCTTTTGATACAAATCAATGATTTCTTTAGGCTCAAGCCCAGGAATACCTGTGCTGTCGCTGCCAATTTCTTTCGTGAACTCAGCGAGGTTCTGCGGTAGCTTCCTGGCAGAACGGACATACAGCAAGATTTTGATTAGATCGTCGGCAGTAAAGATGCCAGCTGCGCGACCGCCCTCAGTTTCGCTGCCTGTAAGCAGCTTCAGCGTCACAGATGGAACCTGTCCAGCCTTAATAGGTTTAGACTCAATGGGTACGGAACTTTCAACAACCATTTTGAATATTTCTCCCAAATTATAAGGACTAGTACAAGTTCTGTGTGTGCAGCCAGAAAGCCGACGTAATTACTACGCCGAATCAACCTATGTAAATTGACTCAAAAAAACAAACTGACAAATGTGCCAATTGCGTGGTGGCGAATGTTCCGCTACACAATAAAATTGATGTGAAATCAATGTGCTATGCACTTACGCTTGATTCATCGAACAGGGGGGTAAGCCGGAACCGTCGAAATAGCCTGCTTGGGGCTGAAGATGCCGACATTACTTGGTAGGGCAATACCCCACTGCAGCAGAGCCTGCTCGATGCTGTGCTCGGCATACAGCAGGTCGCCAGCGTCATGAAGGTAATCCAGCCGCCGTCGAACAGCTTGTCGATGTGGGGGATAGCAGTAGGCCGTTGTTCCCATCTAGGCGTTCGGCGTTATCACACTCACACCAGGGTTTGATGTGGCTGGCAATCAGCAGGACCTTGTTGGTTACTGTAGTGGTCTAATCATCCCGGACACCATTTTAGGTGGTACAGTCGCCACCATGACCTGAGGTGTTCAATGACAAGATTACGTCGCTCATTTACTGCCGAATTCAAACTCGAAGCTGCATCCCTGGTGCTTGACCAGGGGTATTCTGTTCCCGAAGCAAGCCGTTCACTGGCTGTCGGTGAAACCGTGCTCCGTCGCTGAGTTCAGCAACTGCAATCCGAACGCAGTGGCACAACCCCAATCAGCAAAGCGCTGACTCCGGAGCAGCAGAAAATTCAGGAGCTGGAAGCCCGTATCAACCAGCTCGAACGTGAGAAAGACATTCTAAAAAAGGCTACTGCTCTCTTGATGGCGGACGAGTTCACACGTACGCGCTGATAGACCGATTAAGGGAGCAAGCCCCCATTACTCTGGTCTGCTGCGCTTTCGATGTTCCCACCTCCTGTTTTTACGATTATCTGGCTCGCAGGTGGACGATTAACCGTGAGCGGATACAGCAACGCAGCGAGTTGCGCCGGTTGTTCAAAGAGAGCAGGTGCTCGGCAGGCAGCCGCGCCTTGATGTCGATGATGCGGGAGTTGGGGTATCAGATTAGCCGATTCAAAGTCCGTGACCTGATGAAGGAAGCCGGGTTGGCATCCAAACAGCCGGGCACACATCGTTATAAGGTTGCACGGTCTGAACGACCGGATATTCCGAATCTGCTGGCCCGCGAATTTGATGTTCCGCAACCCAATCAAGTGTGGTGTGGCGATATCACCTACGTCTGGGCAGGTACTCGTTGGCATTACCTGGCTGTGGTTCTTGACCTCCATACTCGCCGAGTCGTGGGCTGGGCAATGTCTGACAAGCCTGATGCAGAGCTGGCAATCAAAGCACTGGAGATGGCCTATCAGCAGCGGGGTTGCCCATCTGGTGTGTTGTTTCACTCCGACCAGGGCAGCCAATATGGCAGCAGGGCATTTCGGCAACGACTGTGGCGCTATCGCATGACCCAGAGTATGAGTCGGCGTGGTAACCGCTGGGATAACGCCCCGATGGAGCGGTTGTTCAGAAGTCTTAAAACGGAGTGGGTTCCGGCAACGGAATACATGAGCCTGCGGGAAGCAACGCGGGATATCAGTTATTAACTGATGGATTACTACAACTGGCGGCGTCCACATCAACACAATGACGGGATGCCGCCAGCAAAAGCCGAGACTCGGCCTAACCAAGTGTCCGGATTTAGTTGGCCACTACAGGGAGACAGTAGATGGAATCGCCACTAGGTGAACTAGAAGAATTTATCGAGATATTGGATCTAACACCCCAGGAGGAGGAAAGATTCGAGCGTATTCTTGAAAGACTTCGCGATGGAGTCGCTGCGTTAAAACGCTGAAGGATCCGGATTGGCCCGCCACTGAGCGGGCTTTTCTATGCCTGTAAACTGGGGGGGGCTTGGGGCAATTTGGGCAAAACGAGAGGGAAAATACGGGAAAATGGGGGAATATAGACCCTAAGACACGTTGTGAAAAATCAGAGGAATCACAGGCTTGGCGGGCCTTACAGGCGGTTTCAGCTCATACGATGATGTTATTAAAGTAAGTGTCCCGGTTGGTCTGTCAAATGGCGCAGCTCGCTCTGGGCGTTCACGGCTTTCACTCGTTTCCGAATGGGCCTTTTTCGTCAGTTTAAGACTAAAGTCGTGATTTCGTGGAAGAAAAGTACTGCTAGATTGATTGCGAAACATTTCATTAACAAAGGGAGTTGGGAAATGGCATTCGAAAGCGACGAGAAGGCAAAAGCCTACTGGAGGGAGAATGTTTCCCTGATGCTGAAATTGCTGGTGGTCTGGTTCTCTGTCTCTTATGGCGCGGGGATCATTTTTGCCGACTGGCTCAACCAGTTCCAGTTTTTTGGTTTCAAGCTGGGGTTCTGGTTCGCCCAGCAAGGGGCCATCTATGTGTTTGTCCTGTTGATCTTTGTTTACGTTCACCAGATGAACAAACTGGATCGCAAATACGATGTGCATGAAGGGTGAGGTCTGATATGGATTTGCAAACACTGACGTATGTAGTCGTTGGCCTGACCTTTGCCCTTTACATCGGCATCGCGATCTGGGCCCGGGCAGGGTCAACCAAGGAGTTTTACGTGGCTGGGGGCGGGGTACACCCAGTCGCCAACGGCATGGCCACCGCGGCCGACTGGATGTCTGCCGCCTCTTTTATTTCCATGGCGGGTCTTATCTCCTTTATGGGATATGACGGCGCCGTCTATCTGTTGGGCTGGACGGGTGGCTATGTGCTGTTGGCACTGTGCCTGGCCCCCTACCTGCGCAAGTTTGGCAAATTTACCGTGCCCGACTTTATCGGGGATCGTTACTACTCCCAGATGGCGCGTACGGTTGCCGTCATCTGTGCCATCCTGGTTTCGTTCACCTATGTGGCGGGCCAGATGCGCGGGGTCGGGGTGGTCTTCTCCCGTTTTCTCGAGGTGGATATCACCACAGGGGTCGTTATCGGCATGGCGGTGGTGTTCTTCTATGCGGTGCTAGGCGGTATGAAAGGGATCACCTACACCCAGGTTGCCCAGTACTGCGTGCTGATCTTTGCCTACATGGTGCCCGCCTTTTTTGTCTCCATCATGATGACGGGTCATGTCCTGCCCCAGACCGGGTTTGGTGCCACCCTGCTTAGCGAGCCCAATGTCTATCTGCTGGACAAGCTGGATCAAATTTCGGTGGATCTGGGTTTTGCAGCCTACACAGAGGGGGTGAAATCCAAAATTGACGTGATTGCCATCACGTGCGCCCTGATGGTGGGGACTGCGGGTCTGCCCCATGTGATAGTGCGCTTCTTCACAGTGCCGAAAGTGCGTGATGCGCGCATCTCTGCCGGTTGGGCATTGCTGTTCATCTCCTTCCTCTATACCACGGCGCCTGCGGTTGCCAGCTTTGCGCGGGTCAACATGGTGGATACCATCAATGGCAGCGATGGCAAGGGCACCGAATACGCCCAGGCTCCCCAGTGGATAAAGAACTGGGAGAAGACAGGCCTTATCGCTCACGATGACAAGAACGGCGACGGTCGCATGTTCTACTCAAATGATGATCGCAATGAGATGAAAGTTGACCGGGACATCATAGTGCTGGCCAACCCCGAAATCGCCAACTTGCCCAACTGGGTGATCGCCCTGGTGGCCGCCGGTGGTATTGCTGCGGCGCTCTCTACGGCGGCGGGTCTGCTGCTGGTGATCTCGACGTCTATTTCCCACGACTTGCTCAAGCGCAACCTGATGCCCAACATCAGTGACAAGATGGAGCTGCGTTATGCTCGCGGTGCGGCGGCAGTGGCGATTCTGGTGGCAGGCTATCTTGGCATCAACCCACCCGGCTTCGTGGCGGAGGTGGTCGCCTTTGCCTTCGGATTGGCGGCGGCCAGCTTCTTCCCGGCCATCATAATGGGGATCTTCTACAAGAAGATGAACAAGGAGGGCGCCATTTCCGGCATGCTGGCGGGTATGGTGTTCACTGTGGGTTATATCATCTACTTCAAAGGGATCTTCATCACGCCGATGGCGGCCAACGTGCCGGAAAACTGGCTGTTTGGCATCTCGCCGGAAGGGATTGGCAGCGTGGGTATGGTGATCAACTTCGTGGTGGCCTTTGTGGTGAGCCGTTTTACGGCGACGGTTCCCCTGGAAGTACAGGAGATAGTAGAGAGCATCCGCTTCCCGAAAGGGGCGGGCGAGGCTCACGACCATTAATCCAGTGAAGAAGGGAGGGGCTTGCCCCTCCCGAGGAGCAACTGATGGATGTGGCTGATGTAACCCGATTTCTGGCACAGACCACCCCGTTTAGCCAACAGGGCACTGCCCTGCAAACCGAGCTGGCTCGCGCCATCTCGGTTTATTATTTTCGTGCCGGTGAACAGGTCAATGCAGGGGATGGACGCTTGCTCATCGTCCGCACAGGCCTGTTCACCCGCATGGGTGCCCAGCAGCAGTTGCTGGAAAAATTACAGGAGGGGGACTTTTATGGTTACCAGCCCTTGCCGTCTGGCGAGCGGTTGACCTGTGAAGAGGACGGCCTGGTCTACTGGCTGGCGGCAGAGCCTTTTGCCAGAGCGCGCCAGCATTACTCCGAGCTGGACCATTTCTTCAGACATCTTGCCGCCCGCACCTTGCACCAGCACTCCCTGCCCGATGAAGGATATTTCACCCTCAAGGTGGGTGATTTGGTGCGTCCTAACAAGATAGTCATCGCCCCCGATCAGACGGTGCAACAGGCAGCGCAGTTGATGAGCGAACGGCGGGTCTCCTCCCTGCTGGTGGAGCGAGACGGTATCCTGCTTGGCATCATTACCGACAGGGACTTGCGCAGCCGGATCCTGGCCCATGGCTTGCCTGCCTCCACGCTCATCGCGGAGGCGATGACCCAACAGCCGAAAACCATAGAGCGTGATGCCTATCTGTTCGAGGCGCTCCAGCAGATGGGGCAGTGGCGGGTCCACCATCTGCCGGTGCTGAGCCAGGGGCGGGTGGATGGCATGATCACTGTCACTGATCTGGTGCGAGCCCAGCAGGAACACCCTGTCTATCTGATGACCGATATCCACCGTCAGCCGGATCTGGCTCACCTCATCGAGGCCAGTGAACAGACGCTGAAACTGGCCCATATACTGGGACGTCAGGGCGTACCGGCCCACGAAGCCAGCCACATACTGGCCACAGTGGCCGATGGTTTGACCCAGCGCTTGATTGAGCTGGCGCTGGCCGAGCTTGGTCCTGCCCCTTGTTCGTTCAGCTGGCTGGTGTTTGGCTCCTTTGCCCGCCGGGATCAAGGGCTCAATGCAGATCAAGACAACGGTCTGCTGCTGGCAGCCCCTCCGGTGGGAGAGGTAGGGCGGTATTTTGCCGTCTTGGCTCGCTATGTCTGCGATGGTCTGGCCCGCTGTGGTTTGCCTTACTGCAGCGGCAATATCATGGCGACCAATCCGGATCTCTGTCTTGATCAGGCCGGTTGGCTGGCCCGTTTCCACGGCTGGATCCACACCCCGACGCCACAGGCGCTGCTCAATGCCACCGTCTTTTTTGACCTGAGGATGGTGGCGGGCAGCGGCGAGTTGTTCGAGGGGCTGCATCGACAGATGCTGGCCGAGGCCCGTGCGCAGCCGCTGTTTTTGCTGCACCTGGCCCAGAGCGCGCTGGAGAGAACTGCGCCCCTTGGGCTGTTTCGCCACTTTATCCTCGAGCGGGATGGCCAGCAGCAAAAGGGGCTGGATCTCAAAGTGCGCGGAATAAGCGTTATCACCGACCTGGTGCGTGTCTATGCCCTGGCCAGCGGGGTCGCTGAGGTCAATACGCGCCAGCGTTTGCAGCGACTGGTGCAGGAAGGGGGAATGGATAGTACCCAAAGCCGCAATTTGTGCGACGCCTTCGACTTGCTGGCCCAATTGCGCTGGGAGCATCACCTTGCCTGTCAGGATAAAATGGCAACAGAGGGGGAGGGGCAGGTTTCCAATCACCTGGACCCTGCCACCCTTTCGGGGCTTCAGCGTCATCAGCTCAAGGATTGCTTCATGGTGATCAACGAAGGGCAATCCTTGCTCAAATACCGTTTCTGCCGGGGGCTCTGAAAATGGGGGGCTGGTTTGATACCTCCCTTGCCCTGGCAAGGCGCTGGCTGAATCTTGAGCAGGGAAACAGAGGGTTAGCGCTGGCAGCCCAGCCTTGTCTTGCCATCGATTTGGAGTTGACCGGGCTCGATCCCCGTCGAGATCACATCGTCAGCATGGGGTGGGTGCCCATTGTGGGGCGCGAGATCCTTTTGGCTGACGCTCGCTATCTGTTGGTGCGTCCGCCGATCAGCATCGGCCAGAGTGCCATTTACCACGGGGTGCACGATAGGGATCTGGCCGAGGCCAGCACGCTGGAAGAGGCATTGCTGGCACTGCAGCAGGCTGCCGAAGGCGCCGTGCTGGTGGCCCATCACAGCGCGATCGAGCGCGCCTTTCTCGACCGTGCATGTCATCAGGTGCTGGGCAAGCGGGCGCCCTGGCGATTTATCGATACCTTGCGCCTGGAACTGCATCAAATAAGGCAAAGGGGTGGGGAGCCCAATGATGATGGCCTCACCCTGGCACGTTGTCTGGCTCGTCACCGCTTGCCCCCTTGCCCCCAGCATCATGCGCTGGAAGATGCGTATGGCTGTGCCTTGCTGCTGCTGGCTCAAACTCGCCCCGATACCCCTCTGGCTCATCTGCTCTCCCTTTCGCGCTAATGCGGCGCCTAACAGTTCTGTAACCTGCCTCTTGTCTCGGGATCGGGGGATGGTTATGCTCGGTGGTATGACCAGTAAAGGCGCCAGGAGAGGGTAAGGGGAAATGGAAAAACCAAGGGTCAAGTGCGAGATCCGGGACGGTATCGCCGAGGTGATGCTGGCGCGGGGGGACAAGCTCAATGCGTTGGATAGAAGCATGTTTGGCGCCATCGATCAGACGCTCGCCGAGTTGGAGCAACACAAGGGACTGCGGGCCGTGATCTTGTATGGGGAAGGGCGTGCCTTCTGCGCCGGGCTGGATGTGAAATCCATGCTCAAGCAGCCGGTGGCGGCCCTGGACATCCTCAAGCGCGAGGCGGATGAGGCGACCAATCTGGCTCAGCGGGTCGCCTATGGCTGGCACCAGCTACCGGTGCCTGTGATTGCCGTGACCCAGGGGGTTTGCTTTGGCGGTGGCTTGCAGATTGCCCTCGGCGCCGACTTTCGGTTCAGCACCCCGGATTGTCGCTTCTCCGTGATGGAGATCAAGTGGGGCATCATTCCCGACATGAGTGGCAGTGTTATCCTGCGTAACCTGATGGGGGTGGATACCGCCATGGAGCTCGCCATGAGCGGGCGCGAGTGCGATGCGCTGGAGGCCAAGTCCCTCGGGTTGGTGAGCCGGGTATGTGAGGATCCGCTGACAGAGGCGCGGGAGTTTGCCCGTACCCTCATCACCAAGTCGCCGGATGCGCTGGCGGGGATCAAGCAGCTCTACCAGCAGGCCTGGGCTCGCAGTGATGAGGTGATGCTCAAGGAAGAGACCCGTTTGCAAAAGCAGATCCTGGGCCGGCCCAATCAGTGGCGCGCCACCTTCAACAGCCTGTTTCGCTGGCGCTTGCCGTTCGGGCCGAGGCGCAACGCCCTCTGAAGTGGTAAAGGGAAGCGGTAAAAGATACAGCAGAAGAAAATGGCAGCCGAGGCTGCCATTTTTCGTTGTGTCGTTGCACTTATTTGATGACGGTATCCGGATCTGCCTCGAAGGCATGACCGGTTTTTTCGCGCATCAGGTTGACCTCGGCGCGGTTGTCGATCCAGTAGTCGGCGTTCTTGATACCGAGTTTTTCCGGGTGGAATACTGGGTCGACCCCTTGTGCCAGCTGTGCTTCATAGTCCTTCAGGCAGACGAAGGCGGTTTTTTGCAGCAGCAGGATGGCGACTATGTTGAGCCAGGCCATCAGACCGACCCCTATGTCCCCCAGACCCCAGGCGAGATCCGCCGTCTTGACGGTGCCGTAGACAGTCGCCGCCATCAGGGCAATCTTCAGCAAGAAGGTGAGCCAGGGGCGGTTGATCTTGCGGTTGATGAAGGCGATGTTGGTTTCGGCGATGTAGTAGTAGGCCACTATGGTGGTAAACGCGAAGAAGAACAGCGCGATAGCAACAAAGTAGTTACCAAAGCCGGGCATCATGCTCTCCATGGCGGTCTGCACATAGCCAGGACCTGCAGCAATGCCGGCGATACCTGTGTAAATGGCTGCGCCATCCGGTCCTTGCACGTTGTAAAGGCCGGTGATCAGCAGCATGAAGCCGGTGGCGGAGCAGACAAACAGGGTGTCGATGTAGACGGAGAACGCCTGCACCAGACCCTGTTTGGCCGGGTGGCTCACAGCGGCGGCAGAGGAGGCGTGGGGGCCGGTTCCCTGGGCTGCTTCGTTGGAGTAAACCCCGCGTTTCACGCCCCACATGATGGCCAGGCCCAGAATGGCACCAAAGCCTGCGTCCAGACCAAAGGCGCTCTTCCAGATCAGCAAGATGATGCCTGGCAACTGGCCAATATTGAGGGCGATGATGACGCAGGCCACTATGATGTAGCCGAGCGCCATGAAGGGCACTACGGTACTGGCAAAGCTGGCGATCCGCTTCACGCCACCGAAGATGATAAAGCCCAGCAGCAGAGCCAGCACGGCCGCGGTCACGTTGGGACTAAGACCGAAGGCGGTGTTGAGGCTGGAGCCGATGGAGTTGGCTTGTACCCCCGGCAGCAGCACGCCGCAGGCGAAGATGGTGGCGATGGCAAAGATCCAGGCGTACCAAGTCATGCCTAGTCCTTTCTCGATATAAAAGGCCGGGCCACCGCGGTACTCACCGTTGATCTTCTCCTTGTAGACCTGACCCAGGGTAGACTCCACGAAGGCAGAGCTGGCACCGAGGAAGGCCACCATCCACATCCAGAACAGGGCGCCCGGGCCACCGAAGGTGATGGCAGTGGCGACGCCGGCAATGTTACCGGTACCGACCCGGCCCGCCAATGTCATGGAAAGTGCCTGGAAGGAAGAGACCCCCGCTTCGTTGGCTTTGCCTTTGAACATCAGGCGTACCATGCCTTTCAGGTGACGCAGTTGTAAAAAACGGCTGCGCAGGGAGAAGTAGAGGCCTACCCCCAGGCACAGATAGATGAGCGCAGGGCTCCAAATCACACCATTGATAGCATTGACGATTTCATTCATGTACAACAACTCCTTTGTTGTGCTGTCTTGGCGAGGTCTTTGCCTCGCTCCCTTAAAATGGTGAGTGACCAAGGGGGTCACTCAATCTTGAGCGGGACTTTCAACTACCAAGTCCGTGGGTTTTAACATATCGGTTTGTTCAAGGGCTTCCCAGCGAAATATGTTGTCATGTTGTTAATTTGTGAGTTGGCGTTAACAAATGGTCCTTTTAGTCGGGATGTGCTGGCATCCCCGCCATGACCTCCTCTCTCGTCTACTTGGATTGGTGGTAACAGAGACACAGCAAATTTGAGGCCAAGGATGAAAATAGAAAACCATCTCAATGTGATCCGCCTCGCCGGGCAGGGGGATGCGGTCGCCATGGCCCGCCTGTTCGGGCAGCTTGGCTATCCCGCCAGCCCGGTCGAGGTGGCTGAACGCTGGTTGCAGCCAGCTCCTGATCGTGAGGTGCTGCTCGCCTGTCACGAGGTCGAGGCAGTGGGAGTACTGGTGTGGCATCGCCTACGGCCCTTGCATGTTGCACCAGACTGGGGCCTGATCTCGGCACTGGTCGTCGATGAAGGTGCAAGAGGCGCTGGTGTAGGAGCTGCCTTGCTGGCGACGGCAGAAGATCGCGCTCTGACGCAAGGCTGCAGCCAGCTGGAGTTGTCCAGCAGTCTCAAACGGCAAGATGCCCATCGTTTCTACCTGTCTCAGGGTTACCTCGAGCGTCCGAAGCGGTTCGTAAAAGTATTTTGATTGGCAAGAGGAGTCTGCGTGTTCTGGTCCCGGTTATGGAGTCTGTTTGGTGGTATGTCCCGACAGGAAGAGAGCGCCCCACGAGTGCTGGAGTGGCAGCAGGCCCTGGCTGTGGTGCCCATCTTGCAGGGATTTTCCAAAGACGAACAGCTGCGGCTGATTGCTCTGGCGCAGCAATTTCTGGCCCGCAAGACCCTGACCCAACTCGGGGTTGAGCTGACTTCCCGCCAGCAGGCGGTATTGGCCTTGCAGGCGGTGCTGCCCATTTTGCATCTTGGTCTCGACTGGTATCGTGGCTTTCACGAAATCATATTGATCCCGGAACCCGTTGTCCGTCGTCAGGAGGTGCAGGATGAATTCGGTCTGGTGAGCGAGTGGGAAGAAGAGAACGCTGGTGAGTCCTGGCCTCAGGGGCCGCTGGTGCTGGCCTGGAGCGAGTTGCAGCAGGACGGGGATTGGGATGGCTTCAACCTGGTGATCCACGAACTGGCTCATAAACTCGACATGCTGGGGGGGGATGCCGACGGTGCGCCGCCGCTGCCAAGTGGCATGGATACACGCCAGTGGACCCTGGCCCTGCAGGAGGCGTTCGATGCCATGAATGCCCAGCTGGCCCGCGACGAGGTCACCGCTATCGATCCCTATGCCGCCGAGCATCCGGCCGAGTTTTTTGCTGTGTGCTGCGAGAGCTTCTTTACCGATCCGTTGCGCTTGCGGCAGGTCTATCCCGCTGTATACCGGCAACTGAGCCAGTTCTTCAGCCAGGATCCTGCCCTGCGTTTTCCGGCGACCCGCTTGCTGGCGGGAGAGGCGCAAACGGGGTCACTTGTCTGATAACCGATCTGCAGATTGCTCATTCGAAATAGCAAAAAGGCACCCGGAGGTGCCTTTTTCACAATCTGAATTGTTTACCTATCAGGCAGCAGCTTTCAGCTGTACTGCAGCGGCTTTCTTGTGATCGCCAATCGGCAGCACAGTGCGGCCAAACTGTTCGTTGATCACGGTAGCCATGGCCAGGTAGATGGCGCTGGCGCCACAGATGATGCCTTCGAAACCGGCGATGGTGCCGATCAGGGGGCTGCCGGTGAAATCACGGGCGGCCAGCAGGAAGAACAGCACTGTCAGGGAGGCAAATACGAACTGCTTCACACGGGGGAAGTTGACGGTGCCGACCAGCATGAAGAGAGTGAACATGCCCCACATCAGCAGATACCAGCCCATGTAAGCGTGGGGAGTGGCTTCGGCCAGACCCATGGTTGGCATCACCAGCAGGAACACCAGGCTCCACCAGAAGGTGCCGTAGGAGATGAAGGCGGTGACACCGAAGGTGTTGCCACGCTTGAACTCCATGATACCGGCGATGATCTGGGCCAGACCGCCATAGCACAGGCCCATGGCCAGGATCATGGCGCTGATGGGGAAGAAACCTGCGTTATGGATGTTCAGCAGAATGGTGGTCATACCGAAACCCATCAGACCCAGAGGGGCAGGGTTGGCCAATTTTTCGCTCACGTGGTGTTCTCCAAAAATAGAGGTGGGGGTTGATAAAAGACGCGCGATTTTAGGCAGGCAACGGGTCCCTCGCAAGAGGGGAGTACAAAAAATGGTAAAAAAACTACACGAAATTTTATCCACGTCATTATTCGTGCCATTCAGGTAGATAACAGGTGAATGAATAGCGGTGGCAAGGTTGATTTTTTGTGTGAGCCACGCCGGATATGAAAGTGAATAACAGATAGCAGCAGTGCTTTCGTCCTCTGGTTTTCGAGCCTGTTTCGTGCCACTGGGCTCTTGTCTGTTGCAGCCAGATGCCTGGCATTTGTCAGAGGCAAAAATCACCATATATGCCATCAAACAAAAAGAGGGAGTCACCGTTTGAAGCGCAGGAGACACTTGCCCAAATTCAGAGGAAAACCGGTCGAGCAGGGGCGCTCACATTGGACGCATTATGTGGATAACGCGATAACGGGTCGCCAGAGGAGGGCAGAGCACAGTCTTAAAGGGCGCTGGGAATGAGGGGGGTATACCCTCTATGCTCTGCGCACTCAATGATGAGCCGTTAGCGGCTATGGCCTCAAGGAAGACGTGGACGCAAGGCGGCAGGCACGAACAATCAAGGAGAGCTGAGGTGAAAACGCCGGAGAGCCGTTTCTGCTCCCCGGCAGCGGTCAGTTATCCAGTGTCAGAACGACCTTGGCTTCCTTGTCCGCCTCCTTTACCTGGCTGTCGAGTACGAACAGCCGTTCCGGCGCTATCCCCTGGGTATCCACCAGATACTCCTTGGTGTTCTGGGCACGGCGCATGGCCAGATTGCGCAGGGACTTGGCGGTGATCAGCTGTTGATCCCGCAGCAGGATCACCGCCTGGCTTCGCAGGGCTGGGCTCTCTTCATCCAGTTTCAACCTGTCGGCCAAGTCCCCCAGCTCTTCGTTGAAGCGCGCCTCATAGGCTTCGGCCAGCGCGGCTTGAAGTATGGGATCCTGCTCCAGCAGATCGAGGTCAACCGGCATGCCCGTGATCTTGGTCAATGCTCGCTCCAGCTTCTGGCGCTGCAAAATGGGGCGCTCTTCGTTGAAGTTGACCTTGCCGCGAATGTTCATGCTGATCTTGGGTCTCTCCTTGAGCGCTTGCGCCAGCTTGGTCAGCCTGATCTGCAGGGTTGGAGTGAGGGCAGGCTCACCCAGCAGGAAGGGCAGCTCATCCAGATCCTCAGTGCCTCCGGTCAACGAGGCCAGCAGAGAGAAGGGGGACGTAATGGCCTTTCTGAGGGTATTGCCCAGTACATCCCAGAAGATATTGCCGAGGCTGAAATCTGGCTGATCCAGATTGCCTTTTACCTTCAGGTTCATCTGGATGACGCCGTTGGCATCGCTGAGCAGGGCGATAGCCAGCCCCAGCGGCATGTCCTTGGCCTGCTCGCTCTTGATCTTCTCTCCCAGTTGCAGCTTCTTGATGGTGATGTCGTTATCCCCCTCCAGTCGATTGCCCTGCAGCTTGTAGTTCAGCTTCATGGAGAGCTGTCCCTTGTCGATGGCATACCCGGCGTAGGTACCGGAGTAGGGGGTAAAAGTGGTGAGTTCCAGGTTGCTGAAGGTGACTGCCACATCGAGCACGGGCTGCTCGATCAGCAGATTGGTGTTGCCGCGAATGGTCACGGGGGCATAGCGGTCAACCTTGCCGTTGAAGGCGAGATCCGAACGTTGGCCGGGAATATTGCTGATATGGCGGCTCTGGCCGCTGAGGGAGGCAATGTCCACCACGAATTCCGGGCTCAGGCTGCGATCGGCAAAGCGCAGGTTGCCCTGTTCGGTGCGGACCTGATCGATGGTAATGCGGGGGACGGGCCCGTTGGCGGGCTCTGTGCTGGCGGCTTGTGGCAGCACCAGTTGCTGGAGGTTGGTGATCCCGTCTTCGTTGATCTCGATGCGGGCGAAGGGTTTGCGCAGCAGTATGTCGCCAATCTTCACCTGCTGGCTGATGCCGTCATAGTGCAACCCGCTCAGCTCCAGACGATCTATCTGCAGCAGGCGTTGATTGTCGGCCCGATCCAGCACGAACAACTGGTCTATGTCGAGCCCCCCTGTGACCTCGAGTGTGCTCAGCGCCCCCTCGGCGTTGGTGGTCAAGGCCAGTCTGGTACGGCTGGCAAGCTGTCCGTCGCGCACCGTGATGCGCAGCAGATCCTGCAGGTAGGGTTGGGCCCATTTGAGGGGCAGCCCCTGCTGCTTGAACTCGCCCTTGAGGGTGAAAGGGGCCAGGGTGAGGTCGCCGTCAAACCCCAGCGTACTCTGGGTGTTGAGGGTGGCATTGAGGTTGAGCGGGCTGGGCTGATCAGACTGACTGCCAAGGGGACCCAGCGAGAGGTTCAGTCCGGAGATCTCGCGCAGCAGCGGCTTGCCGCTGCTCGACTCGGTCAGCTTGAACTCCCCCTGGCTGATGCGCGTCTCTTTGAGCGACCAGCGCCAGGGGTTGCCCGGGGCCGGCTTTTTGCCCGAGGGTTTATCCGCAGGCTGGGGGACAAGCAGTGCTGTCAGGTCCAGCTGCTGTGCGGCGTCGAGGGTTGCCGTGACCGCCGGGGCCTTGAGTGCGATCTTGTCGATCCTGACCGACTGCTTGTTGCCATCCAGGGCTATGCCTGCCAATGCCAGCTGTTTGAAGCGGGCAAACTCGGCGCCCTTGTTCTGCTTGAGTTGCCAGTCGCTCAAAGTCAGCTTGCCCTTTGACAACTGCCAATCCAGCCCATGCTTGCCCTGACTGAGCTGGTAGTTCAGTTCGGCGCTGGCCTCGCCCTTGACCAGATGGACCTTAAGGTAGGGGGCCCAGAGCGGCGCGAAGGGCGAGAGCGCAAGCTTGCCGAGACTGAGCTGGCCCTTGCCAGCCCCCGTCATGATATCGAGCTGGCCGCTAGCCTTGAGCGAGCTCTGCTTGTTGATCCGGGCGGTCAACTGGAAGTGGTTGGTATTTTTCGCCGCAGTGGAGAAATCCGGCAGTTGCAGATCGAGCCCGCTCAGGGTGAGCGGGGGTATCCAACCCGCACTGTTTTTCTTGCGACTGTCCTGATAGCTGACGTGACCCTGTACGGCGGCCAGTTTGGCTATCTGTACCAGAAGGGGCTCGCTGCTGGTCGTGACGGGCGTCTGCGAGGGCGTCAGCACGCTGGCCAGGGCATCGGTCAGATTGAAACGTACCTCACCTTTGCTGTCGGCCCGACGGATGATATTCACCATCGGCTTGGTGAGGGTGGTGTTACTCAGAATAATGGCCTTCTGCCGCCAGCTCTGGCCAAGCTCGGGGACAAGCTGCAACTGCTCGAAGGCGATGATGGGTTGCTGTTTTTCATCGAGCAGCGCCGAGGGACCGATGGCAAGGGAGGGATGGCGCAGGTTGACATGGATCTCCCCCAGCGTCAGGTTCATACCATAGTGTTTGGCCAGCCAGGCGGGCAGGTGGCGCTGGGTGAGAGTCGGCGCTTGCCATAACAGGACCAACAGGGAGATGAGCAGTGCGGCGAAGAGATAAAGGGTATAGCGCAGCAGGCGGACACGCAGGGGTTTGGGCATGAAGGTCTCCAATTGATGCGCACAGGGTAGCAAGTTTTCAGGACATAATCATGGTGCCGCTTGATGCTGTACGCCGTACTTTGTCCACAGGCGTGTCAGGGCTCCGCTTTTCTTCAACTCGGCCAGCCAGGTTTCCAACTGGCGGGTCGAGATGTCTGCCGTCGGGCTGAGCAGTGCTCTCAGCTCATACTGCTGATCCCACTTGTCTGACCGCAGCAACTGGGCTGCTAGCTCGGGATACTGTTGGCTGAACTGGTTGAGGTAAGCGAGGTTGAGGATGGCCACCTCGCCGCGCCCCTTGAACAATCCCTGTATGGCGGTGGCATTGTCTTTCACCAGCGTGATGCGAAAGCGCTGCTTGAGCGCGTCCGCATTGGCATTGAAGTCGGCAAATCCATAGTGATAACCGGTGACGCCGATAAGCTTGCGCTGATCAATGTGTTCGAAGAAGGTTTGATCACGCCCTGGCACCTTGAGGGCAACATATATTTCGCCCCCCAGCAGTAAAGGTGGGGTCATGTGAACTTGTTCCGCATCCCAATTCCAGCGGATATCCTCGAACAGCATGAGGGAGAAGCGGCCGACAGCCAGCGCCTGATAGCGATAGGTGGCCGAGGTGGGGACAAAGACGAAACGCACTTCTTGCTGAACTTCGTTGAGCGCCGAGATGAGATCCAGCGTCAGTCCCCGATAGCGGTTGTCACTCTCCTTGACCACGAAGGGGGCATAGGGGTAACCCCCGACCCGGATCAGGGGGTGGCTCCAGGCGGTGGAGCAGAACAAGAGTAACAACCAGCACCAGCATTTCATCGGGAGCACCAAGATGGTGAGATGATCCCAGATTCGGTTAATCTGCGCTGGTTTTCAAGCTGTTAAGGGAATTTGCACAGCGCTGCTCGGCGGCTTCCAGCTCTGCCATCACCATCTGGATATCCTCCAGTTGCTGGTGCAGGGATTGGCGCTTGGCATTGATGAGCTGGATCATGGAGTGGAGCTGAGTCTTGCTCGAGCGATCCGTGTCATACATGTCGAACAGCTCGCGGATTTCCGCCAAGCTGAAGCCGAGCCGTTTGCCGCGGAGTGTCAGCTTGAGGCGGATCTTGTCCTTGTGGCTGTAGATGCGGGTCTGTCCCTCCCGGGTCGGGGTGATCAGTCCCTCATCCTCGTAGTAGCGGATGGTCCTTGGCGTGATATCAAATTCATGGGCCAGTTCCGAGATGCTGTAGGTGATCTCCTTGCCGGGCAGGGGCGGTGGCATGGTAGTGACTCCTGTTAGCGCTAGTGTGAGGATGACTGGCAAAGGCGCATCCGCAGCCGCTCTGCATTGGCGTGGAGGGCCTGGCCTACCCGGGAGCCGTTGGGACGGCCGAGCCGTTCGCTTACCCATTGGCCGGTGGCCGCCAGCTTGTCCAGATCCACCCCTGTGCTCATGCCAAGGCCGTGCAGCAGATAGATCACCTCCTCCGAGGCGATGTTGCCGGAGGCACCCGGTGCGTAGGGGCAACCGCCGAGTCCGGCTACCGAGCAGTCTATGGTGCGGATGCCGCGCTCCAGCGCCGGCAGCAAATTGGCCAAGCCCTGGCCGTAGGTGTCGTGAAAATGGACCGCGAGCCGTCCTGCCGGGATCTCGTGCAGCACAGCATCCAGCATGGGGGCGACCGTGCCAGGGGTACCGACTCCTATGGTGTCCCCCAGCGAGATCTCATGACAACCGAGATCAAGGAGTCGCTCGGCCATGGCCGCTACCCGTTTCGGGCGGGTCGGGCCATCGAAGGGGCAGGCGATGACGGTGGAGAGATAACCGCGCACCTTGATGCCGAGGCGGCGTGCCTCCTGCACCAGAGGGGCGAAGCGCACCAGCGACTCCTCCACACCGATGCCGATATTGGCGCGGGTAAAACCGTCAGAACAGGCGGTGAACAGACCAATCTCGTCAGCCCGGGCGGCAATGGCAGCCTGCAGGCCTTGCAAGTTGGGCACCAAGGCACCGTAGCGGGTAGGCCCCTTGCGCGGCAGGGCCTTGAACAGTTCGGCAGAGTCGGCCATCTGCGGCACTCGCCTGGGGGAGACGAAGGCCCCCACCTCGATGCGCTGTAAGCCGCTCTCGACGAGACGGGCTATCAGCTCAAGCCGCTGGATAAGGGGCAGGGCATTTGCTTCGTTTTGCAGGCCATCGCGCGGGCCCATCTCCACCAGGCTGACCTTGTCGTCCTGCATGCCAGATTCTCTTTTCATGTACTGCTCTCTTGCGTCTTCAGCGTGCTTTCATCGGCCAGGCCGGCATCGGTAAAACGTACCAGCACGGCGCCCTGACTTACCTGTTCCCCTGCTTTGCATTGCAGGGTATCGATCACACCGTCTTGTTCGGCTTTCAAGACGTGCTCCATCTTCATTGCCTCCAGTACCAGCAGGGGTTGCCCTTTGCTGACGCGTTGCCCGACCTCGACCAGCAGTGCCACTACGATGCCATGCATGGGGGCTATGGCGCCCTGCATGGTGGTACTGGTGTGATCATGATGGGTCTGGTGCGCGTGATCATGGGGGCAAAAGCGAATGCGTTGCCCATCCAGTTGCACCATGAAATCCCTCGCCCCAACAGCCTGTATGGGGTAGCGCTGCCAGCGCCCTGCATGTTGCAGGCGGATATGATCAGCGCCCAGCGCATAGGGAATTTGCTCTCCCTGCCACTCAAGCTTGCCTGCACATTCGGTGAGGCTCAGTACCCGTGCCTCCTCGCCGATCTGCACCGCCGCCGTCCAGCTTTTGCGTTGACCCAGACGAAAGCCGGATGCCTGTTGCCAAGGGGCGCTGCCTGCACTGCGGCTGGCGAGCCAGAGGGTGGCCAGCGGCCAGGCAAGCTCGGGCACTGTCAATGGTTCTGTGGGGATGGGCCATTGGGTGTGATGGCGCATGGCCAGCACGTCCGGCTCCTGACACAGGCGCAGCAACAAGGGGCCGTTGTGCACCAGGGGGCCGAGTTCCAGCGCACCCAGCGCATCGGCCAGTCTGGCAAAGGCTTCTGCTCGGCTCTGGCCGTGGGCAATCAGCTTGGCAATCATGGGATCGTAATAGGGGCTGACGTCATCTCCGGCAGTCACACCTGTGTCGATGCGCACCCCGTCCGGCCAGTGCAGCCACTCTATGGGGCCGCTGGCGGGCAGAAAACCGGCTGCCACATCCTCGGCATAAAGGCGCGCTTCTACCGCATGGCCGTGCAGGACTACCTCCTCCTGGGTCAGGGGCAGGGGCTTGCCTTCGGCGACTGCCAACTGCCAGGCCACCAGATCCTGGCCGGTGACAAACTCGGTGACAGGGTGTTCCACCTGCAGGCGAGTGTTCATCTCCATAAAGAAGAATTCGTCCCCGCACAGCAAAAATTCGATGGTACCAGCCCCTCGATAATCGATGGCTTTGGCAGCGGCGACGGCGGCTTGCCCCATGGCTTGGCGCAGTGACGGGGGGATGTCGGGGGCAGGGGCCTCTTCAATCACCTTCTGGTGGCGTCGCTGCAAGGAGCAATCCCTGTCCCCCAGATAGATGGCGTTGCCGAGGCTGTCGGCAAACACCTGCACCTCCACATGACGGGCCTTGGGCAAGTAGCGCTCCAGCAAGACGCTGTCATCGCCAAAGGCGCCCAGCGCTTCGCGTTTCACGGCCGCCAGCGCCTCGTCAAATTCGTCGATCTGTTCGACCAGACGCATCCCCTTGCCACCGCCCCCGCTGGCCGCCTTGATCAGCAGCGGCAAGCCTGTCAGCAATGCCTGCTCGCGCAGCAGCTCGAGGCGCTGATCCGTGCCGTGATAGCCGGGCAGGACGGGAACGCCTGCTGCCTGCATCAGCGACTTGGCGCCGGACTTGTCCCCCATGGCGAGGATAGCCGCGCCACTGGGGCCGATAAAACGCACACCACGCTGCTCGCAGGCGGTGGCAAAGTCGCTGTTTTCCGATAAAAAGCCGTAACCGGGATGGATGGCATCGGCGCTTGCCTGCTGGGCGATACGCAGTACCTTGGCCGCATCGAGATAGCTCTCCCGCGCGGGGGCAGGTCCCAGATGCCAGGCTTCGTCCGCTTCCCGCACATGCATGGCATTTTGGTCTGCATCCGAGTAGAGGGCTATGGTGTGGATGCCGAGCCGACGGGCTGTCTTGATGATGCGCACGGCGATTTCGCCGCGGTTGGCAATCAACAGTCGTCTAATCGGCGTCTGGTTGGTCATGACGGCTCCTCACATTGCGCTGAAAAGGCAGAATGGGATGATGCGCGGCGGGTTTCCTCGCCGTGGCTGGCGATCTGCAGTCGCTTGACGGTGTTGCTGTGAGTCATGCTTCATCCTTGAAACGGGGGCGCCAGCTGGGGGGGCGTTTATCAAAAAAGGCCTGCATCCCCTCCTGAGCCTCGAGCCCGACCCGCACCCGGGCTATGGTCTCGACGGTTTTCTCTTCATGGAGACGGGCGCCATGGCTCTCGATGGCGGCCAGTAGTCGCTTGGTCTCCTTCATCGCCTCCGGGCCGTTGCGACACAGGCGCATGGCCAGCGCGCGCCCTTCGGCCAGCAGCTGCTCCGGCTTGGCCAGCTGGTGCGCCACATTGAGCCGGCAGGCGGTGATGGCATCAAAGGGTTCGGCGCTCAGCATGTAACGACGTGCCTGGCGCATGCCCATGGTGCGCACCACATAGGGGCTGATCACCGCCGGTACCAGCCCCAGGCTCACCTCGGAGAGGCAGAAGCGTGCATCTTCGCTGGCCAGCACCAGATCGCAGGCACAGACAAGGCCCAATGCGCCGCCATAGGCGGCTCCCTGCACCAGCGCCAGGGTGGGGAAAGGGAGCTCATCCAGGGTTTGCATCAGCCTCGCCAGTACCCGGGCGTCTTCCCTGTTGTGTTCAAAGTCGGCGTGAGCGAGATTGCGCATCCAGTTGAGATCGGCGCCGGCACAAAAGTGCCTGCCCTCGGCGCGCAGCAGCAAGGCATGGGGGCGTTCGGCGAGCGATTGACCATGAAGATGGGCCAGTTCGTCGAGGCAATCGAGCAGCCCCAGCATGAGGTCGGCATCAAAAGCGTTGTGACGAGCGGGGCGTGACAGCACCAGTTCGGCCAGTGGCCCATGGCGCTCCAGGCGAAATCCCGCCGGAGGATCATTGAAAAGTGGATCGGACATGACGAACTCCTTACATCCGGAAGATGCCGTATTGCTCGGGTCCCGGCTCAGCACCCCGGCAGGCGGCCAGCGCCAGCGCCAGCACTGTGCGGCTTTGCGCCGGGTCTATGACGCCGTCATCCCATAACCGCGCGCTGGCGTAATAGGGGTGACCCTGCTGTTCATACTGCTCGATCACGGGCGCGCGGATGGCGGCGGCTTCCTGCTCGCTCAATACCTTGCCCTCAACGGCCAGCTTGTCCCGGCGCACCTGTACCAGCACACCGGCAGCCTGCTCGCCGCCCATGACAGAGATGCGACTGTTGGGCCAGCTGAACAGAAAGTCGGGCTCATAGGCGCGGCCACACATGCCGTAGTTGCCCGCGCCGAAGCTGCCGCCGACGATCAGGGTTATCTTGGGTACCCGGCTGCAGGCCACGGCAGTGACCAGTTTGGCCCCATGTTTGGCGATGCCTTCCCGCTCTGCGGTACTGCCCACCATAAAGCCGGTGATATTTTGCAGGAACAGCAGGGGAATGGAGCGCTTGTTGCAGAGCTGGATAAAGTGGGCGCCTTTCTGGGCGCTGTCGCTGTGCAACACGCCGTTGTTGGCAAGGATCCCCACCTGCATGCCACAGATGCGGGCAAACCCCGTCACCAGGGTAGTGCCGAACAGTGCCTTGAATTCGTCAAATTCGGAGCCATCCACCAGACGGGCGATGAGCTCTCGGGCATCGTAAGGGCGCTTGAGGCTGGTGCCCACCAGACCGTAGAGCTCCTCAATGGGGTACCGGGGTTCGTCATAGCCCGGGTCGCGCGAAGCGAAACCCGACGCCGGAATGGTATTTTCCCCCAGATTTCCAACCAAGGTGCGGGCTATGGCCAGGGCATGGGCATCGTCTCGCGCCATGTGATCCGCCACGCCTGAGTGAGCGCAGTGCACCTCGGCGCCGCCCAGGGCCTCGGCGCTGATCTCCTCGCCGGTGGCCGCTTTGACCAGTGGGGGCCCCGCCAGAAAGATGGTGGCTTGTTCCTTGACCATGATGGATTCATCCGCCATGGCGGGCACATAGGCGCCCCCGGCGGTACAGAGCCCCATCACCACCGCCAGCTGGGGAATGTTTTGGGCGGACATGCGGGCCTGGTTGTAGAAGATGCGACCGAAGTGCTCCCGGTCGGGGAACACCTCGTCCTGCATGGGCAAGAAGGCGCCGCCGGAATCCACCAGATAGAGGCAGGGCAGGCGCAGCCGCTCGGCGATGGCCTGGGCCCGCAGGTGCTTTTTCACCGTCAGCGGGTAGTAGGTGCCTCCCTTGACGGTGGCATCGTTCACCACCAGCAGGCAGAGCCTGCCCGCAATCTGGCCTAGCCCTGTTATGATGCCGGCGGCGGGCACAGGCTCGTCATAGACCTGCCAGGCAGCCAACGCTGAGAGTTCGAGAAAAGGCGAACCCGGGTCAAGCAGCTGGTTGATGCGCTCTCGGGGCAGCAGTTTGCCACGGGCCTGATGGCGGGCGTTGTTGGCTGCGCCCCCGCCCTGGGCTATCTCGGCGAGCCGAGCATTGAGATCCTCGACCAGCGCCTGCATCGCCGCTTTGTTGGCGGCAAATTCCGGGCTGGCCGTGTCGAGACGGGAGTGTATCTGACTCATGCGTTCTCTCCCATCAGCTCCCGACCGATGAGCCAGCGGCGGATCTCCGAGGTGCCGGCGCCTATCTCGTAGAGCTTGGCGTCCCGCAGCAGCCGACCGGTGGGATACTCATTGATGTAGCCATTGCCTCCCAACAGCTGAATGGCATCCAGCGCCATCTGGGTGGCATTCTCGGCGGCAAACAAAATGGCGGCGGCGCAATCCTTGCGACTGGTGCGGCCCTGATCGCAGGCGCTCGCCACCGAGTAGACCAGGGCCCGGCTGCTGGCCAGACGGGTATACATGTCCGCCAGCTTGCCCTGTACCAGCTGGAACTCACCTATGGCCTGGCCGAACTGCTTGCGCTCGCGCACATAGGGCAGCACAACGTCCATGCAGGCCTGCATGATGCCAAGGGGGCCGGCGGCCAGCACCACCCGTTCGTAATCGAGACCGCTCATCAGTACCCGGGCCCCGCCGTGCAAGGTGCCGAGCAGGTTCTCCCGGGGGATGCGGCAGTTGTCAAATACCAGCTCGCAGGTGCTGGAGCCACGCATGCCGAGCTTGTCGAGCTTCTGGGCCGTGGTGAAACCTTGTGTACCCGCCTCGACGATAAAGGCCGAAATCCCCTTGGGTCCGGCGCTGGTATCGGTTTTGGCATAGATGACAAAGGTGTCGGCATCCGGGCCATTGGTGATCCACATCTTGTTGCCGTTCAGCACGAAATGATCGCCATCGTGCTTGGCGGTAAGCCGCATGCTGACAACATCGGAGCCTGCTCCCGTCTCGCTCATGGCCAGTGCGCCCACGTGCTCGCCACTGACGAGGGAGGGCAGATAACGCGCCTTCTGATCAGGGGTGCCGTGGCGGTGGATCTGGTTGATGCAGAGGTTGGAGTGGGCGCCGTAGGAGAGGCCGACCGAGGCGCTGGCGCGGCTCACCTGCTCCATCACCAGCACGTGGGCCAGATAACCGAGGCTCACGCCGTCATACTCTTCCGCCACCGTGATGCCGTGCAGCCCGAGTTCACCCATTTGGGGCCAGAGATCCCGCGGAAAGACGTTGCTGTGATCGATCTCGCTGGCGCGCGGCGCTATCACTTTCTGGCAGAAGGCCTCGACCTGCTCGGTCAGGGCGCTGAGGGTCTCATCCATCACTGCGTGCATCCTTGCTCTCCTTTGAATGGTTGGTTCTCACCCATCTGACCGCCCCTATGGTCGTAAACAGGGTGTCAAACTGGTCAGTCCATTTGTGAGTTAAGTTTACGTTAGCGTAAACGTAAATTGATTGTTAGTCTAAGGTAAATTTGTCGGGCGGCGGCTGCAAGGTGGCTCGTCCCCCTCCATCAACCGACCTCAAGGAGTGAGCGGCATGACAAGCCAATATCCATTGCAGCCTGCCAGCAAGGAGAGCAGGGCATGAGCAACCATCAGACCCAGTACGGCGATGTGCCGCTTTATATCGGTGGCGAGGCCTGTGCTTCTACGAGCGAGGCGTGGATCGAGGTGACCAATCCGGCGGATCAGAGCCTGCTGGCACGCGTGCCCAAAGCGACCCCGGCCGAGGTGGAGCGTGCGGTGCGCAGCGCTCACGACGCCTATCTGCTGTGGCGGGATGTGCCCGCCCCCGAGCGGGCGCGGGTCATGTTCAACTACCAGCATCTGCTCAAAGCCCATCACGATGAGCTGGCCTCCCTGCTGGCCCAGGAGACCGGCAAGAATCTGGCGGACGCCAGGGGGGATGTGTGGCGCGGCATCGAGGTGGTGGAGCAGGCCTGTGGCATCGCCAGCCAGACCATGGGGGAGACAATGGGCAACGTGGCGCGCAGGGTCGATGGCCACTCCTGGGTGCAGCCGCTGGGGGTCTGTGTCGGCATCACGCCGTTCAACTTCCCTGCCATGATCCCCCTGTGGATGTTCCCGCTGGCGGTGGCTTGCGGAAACGGCTTCGTGCTCAAGCCTTCCGAGCAGGATCCGCTTACCCCCATGCGGCTGGCCGAGCTGTTCACCGAGGCGGGAGCCCCCAAAGGCATCCTCTCCGTTGTGCACGGCGGCGCCGAGCAGGTGGATGCGCTGCTGTGTCATCCCGATGTGAAGGCGGTCAGCTTCGTCGGCTCTGCCCGGGTCGGGGCTCACGTCTATCGCACCGCCACCGAACACCTCAAACGGGCCCAGTGCTTTGTCGGTGCCAAGAACCACATGGTGATCATGCCGGATGCCAACAAGGGACAGGTGCTGAGCAACCTGGTGGGGGCCGGCGTTGGCGCGGCCGGTCAACGCTGCATGGCCATCAGTGTGGCTGTGTTTGTCGGCAGTGCCCGCGACTGGATCCCCGAGCTTGCCGCCGAGTTTGCCAAGGTAAGGCCCGGGGTCTGGCACGATCCGGAGGCGGCCTATGGTCCCCTCATCAGCCCGGAGGCGAAAGTCAGGGTAGAGGGCCTCATCGAGGCGGGGATCAAGGAGGGGGCTGAGTGTCTGCTCGATGGCCGCTTCTGCGATGTGGCGGGCTATCCGGTGGGCAACTGGGTGGGGCCGACCCTGTTTCGCGGCGTGACGCCCGAGATGCGAATCTATAAAGAGGAGATCTTCGGCCCCGTACTCGCCTGCCTGGAAGTAGACAATCTGGACGAAGCGCTGACCCTCATCAACACCAACCCCTACGGTAACGGCACCGCCATCTTCACCGGCTGCGGCGCGGCGGCCCGCAAGTTTCGCCACGAGGTGGCCGTGGGTCAGGTGGGGATCAACGTGCCCATTCCGGTGCCGCTGCCATTTTTCTCCTTCACCGGCTGGCGTGGCTCTTTTTACGGAGATCTGCACGCCTACGGCAAGCAGGCGGTGCGCTTCTATACCGAGACCAAAACGGTGACTGAGCGCTGGTTCGACGAGGATATCCCCACAGGCCCCAATATGACCATTAGCCTGCGTTAAGGGGGGCGAAAAGACACAGGACTTGGCAATGCCGACCGGCGCGAACCTGACATCAGCCTGCGTTGAGCGCGGGCCACAGAGACAACAGACAAAGGATACAAGGAAGCGGACAAGATGGATTTTACCCTGACCGAGGATCAACAGGCTTATGTCGAGGCGGCCACCGCCTTTGCCAATGAGGCGTTCAAACCCCATGCCGCCCGCTGGGACAGAGATCACGAGTTTCCCATCCCCACCATCAAGCAGGCGGCGGCGCTCGGCTTTTGCGGCCTCTATACCCCGGAACAGTACGGCGGGCTCGGTCTGCCCCGGCTCGATGCCAGCCTGATTTTTGAGCGTCTCGCCATGGGCTGCACCTCCACCACGGCTTATCTGACCATCCACAACATGGTGAGCTGGATGCTGGGCAGCTGGCTGCCTGCCGCGGTTGCCGAGGAGTGGGTGCCCAGACTCGCCAGCGGCGAACTGCTGGGCTCTTATTGCCTGACCGAGCCCGGTGCTGGCTCAGATGCGGCGGCCCTCAAGACTTGTGCGGTGCGTGACGGCGAGGACTACCTCATCGACGGCAGCAAGGTGTTCATCTCGGGGGCGGGCAGCACGGATGTGCTGGTGGTGATGGCTCGCACCGGGGGCGACGGGGCCAAGGGGATCTCCGCCTTCATGGTGCCCGCCGATAGTGAGGGGATTGTCTACGGCAAGGCGGAGGAGAAGATGGGCTGGAACAGTCAGCCGACCCGGGAGGTGGCCTTCAACGGGGTGCGCATTCCCGCCAACTATCGGTTGGGGCAGGAGGGGGAAGGCTTCAAGTTCGCCATGCAGGCGCTGGATGGTGGGCGCATCAACATCGCTACCTGCTCTGTGGGTACCGCCCAGCAGGCGCTGGACGATGCACTGCGCTATGTGCAGCAGCGCCAGCAGTTTGGCCACCCCATCAGCGAATTCCAGAGCGTGCAGTTTCGCCTCGCCGACATGGCCACCGAGCTGGCGGCGGCTCGGTTGATGGTACGCCAGGCTGCCGACAAGCTGGACAGAGGCAGTCCGGACAAGAGCGCCTGGTGTGCCATGGCCAAGCGTTTTGCCACCGATGTGGGTTATCGCGTCTGTGACGAGGCTCTGCAACTCTTTGGCGGCTATGGTTATATCCGCGAGTATCCGCTTGAGCGCTACCTGCGCGATACCCGGGTACATCGCATTCTGGAAGGCACCAACGAGGTGATGAGGTTGATCATCGCCCGTCGCCTGCTGGCGGATCCTGGTCTGTCACTGTAGTAAGGGGGGCGCCGCTTTTCCTGGAGAGCGCCAAGGCAGGTGATGGGATTGTGCATCGTCTGCCGCTTGCTGGCGAAGCCCGGCCTGTGGCTGGCGTAACATATTATCTGCCTCCGAGACGTCATCAGGCTTTGTGAGCCAGCCGAAGGTTGGCTCCATTCAACCCTGTCATCATGGGGCAGTCTCATTCACAAGGACAATGCAATGACAAGGATCAGGCTCGAATACCACGGTCACGTGGCCTATATCACCCTCGACCATCCGCCCGCCAACACCTGGACCCTGGCCAGCTTGCAGGCCTTCTTGCAGATGATGGTGGAGCTCGACAGTCGCCCCGATGTGGTGGCCTTGGTGATCCGCGGGGCAGGGGACAAGTTCTTCTGCGCCGGCGCCGATCTCAAGATGTTTGCCGATGGCGATCTGGACCATGCTCGCGAGGTAGCCGAGGCCTTTGGTCATGCCTTCGAGGCGCTGGCCCGTTTTCATGGCGTCAGCATAGCCGCCATCAATGGTTACGCCATGGGCGGCGGGCTGGAAGTGGCGCTGGCCTGCGACATCCGCATCGCCGAGCTGCAAGCCAAGCTTGGGTTGCCGGAAGCGTCCGTGGGCTTGCTGCCCTGCGCCGGTGGCACCCAGCGGCTCACAGAGCTGGTGGGGCCTGGCTGGGCCAAGCGCATGATCTTGTGCGGCGAGAAAGTCAGTGCCACCCTGGCCTACGAGATGGGGCTGGTGGAGGAGGTGGTCAAAGAAGGTCACGCCTGGGACGCGGCGCACCAGATGGCCCAGCTGGTGGAGCGTCAGAGCCCGAGCGCCCTGCGCGCCTGCAAGACCCTTATCAATCAGGGGCGCAGCGGCCCTCGTGATGCCGCCTTGCCGCTGGAGCGCAGCCTGTTCCTCGAGCTGTTTGCAGACGCCAACCAGCGTGAAGGGGTGGCGGCCTTCCTGGAGAAGCGCCCGCCCCGCTGGCAGTATGAAAAATCCAATGGAGTGACGAATGAGTGAATCGGTACGCATAGAGACCCATCCCACGGCGGACGGCCATCATATCGGCGTCTTGACCCTGGACAGCCCTGCGTCTCTCAATGCCCTGAGCCTGCCGATGATCCAGGCTCTGCAGCGCGAGCTCACGCGTTGGGAGCAGGATCCCTGCGTGGTCTGCGTGATATTGCAAGGGGCCGGCGAGAAGGCATTTTGCGCCGGTGGTGACATCCGCTCCTTCTATTACCGCAGACAGGAGGAGAGCGAGCAGGCGCTGTTTGGCTATGCGCGGGATTTCTTTGAGCAGGAGTATCGGCTCGATCACCATATCCACCGCTACGGCAAGCCCCTCATCTGTGTGGCGGATGGCATCTGCATGGGGGGGGGCATAGGCCTGTTCGCCGGCGCCGATTTTCGGGTGGTGACCGAGAAGAGCCTGTTCGCCATGCCGGAGGTGACGATCGGTCTCTATCCGGATGTGGGGGCCAGCTGGTTTTTAAGCCGGATGCCGGGGCGACTCGGGCTCTGGCTCGGTCTGACCGGCGCCCGTTTCAACGGCGCGGATGCCATTGGCCTTGGGCTGGCGGATCACGCCATCGCCAGCAGTGAGCGTGCAGCCTTGTTGCCTCGCCTGGCCGGGTTGGACTGGTGCTGCAGCCAGGCGCCCCGCGAGCAGATCGATCAGCTGTTGAGGGGCTTGCAGGCAGAGGCAGACAAAGAGTTGCCGGCGCCTGTGCTTTTGCCCCACAGGACCACAATTGACGCCCTGCTGGTCGGGCGCACCCTGCAAGGGGTGCTGGACAGCGTGTTTGATGCCAGCTTCGATCCCGATCTGGGTGAAGGGAGCCTGGCGCAGGCCCGCGAAACATGTCGCGGTGGCAGTCCCATCAGCCGCGCCATTCTGTGGCGCCAGTATTGGCAGGCGCGTCGCCAGTCGCTGGCCGAGGTGTTTGCCGATGAGCTGGCGCTGTCGGTCAATTGCGTGTTGAAAGGGGATTTTGTGGAAGGGGCACGGGCACTGCTCATCGACAAGGACAAGTCCCCCCGCTGGCAGGCGCCGCAAGCCGGCACTGACTGGCTGGATGCCTTCTATCGCTGGCCCGAAGGGAATAATCCCCTGGCGCCTTGAGTCTTCGACGGGAAGGCGTAAGGGTGGATGAACGGACACAGGTTGCTGGAGAGCCAGCACGGCAAGGAGCAAACGAGATGACAAGGATTGGATTTATCGGGCTGGGCAACATGGGGGGGCCCATGGCCGCCAATTTGGCCAGGGCGGGGCACGGGGTCCGGGTATTTGACTTGATGCCGGAGAGTGTCGCCAAGGCGATTGCAGCTGGCTGTATCGCCGCCGGGGATGCCCGCGAGGCGGTGGCCGATTGCGAGGTGGTCATCAGCATGCTGCCCGCCGGTGAGCATGTACGCGCGCTCTGGCTCGGCGAGAGTGCTGGAGAGAGGGGCGGACAGGATCTGCTGGCGGCCTTGCCAACGGGAGCCCTGGTGATCGACTGCTCCACCATAGATGTGGCGTCGGCCCGCCAGGTGGGGGAAGCGGCGAAGGTGCGGGGCATTCGCTTTGTCGATGCCCCCGTCTCGGGTGGCGTGGCGGGGGCGAGCGCAGGGACCCTCACCTTTATCGTCGGGGGTGAACTGGCGGATTTCGAAGCGGCCAGCCCCATCCTGGCCCACATGGGGCAGAACCTGTTCCATGCCGGGGCGCTGGGGGCGGGACAGATCGCCAAGATGTGCAACAACATGCTGCTCGCCATCCACATGGCGGGCACGGCCGAGGCGCTGGCGCTCGGGGTGAAGGAGGGGCTGGATCCGAGTGTGCTCTCCACCATCATGGGCAAGAGCTCGGGCAACAACTGGAGCCTGGAGCGTTACAACCCCTGGCCTGGTGTGATGGAGAACGTGCCCGCCGCCCGCAACTATCAGGGGGGCTTTATGACCCGATTGATGGTCAAAGATTTGGGACTGGCCATGGCGCTGGCCGAACATGCCCACAGCGCCGTCCCCATGGGGGCGCTGGCTCGCAACCTGTTCAACCTGCACGCAAGTCAGGGCCAGGAGAGCAAGGATTTCTCCAGCATCGTCGAGCTCTATCTGGATAAAATGCGGGATCAGTCCAAAGCCGGTTGATCTCGGGTGCTCTGCTCTCAACTCATTCACTCAATCATGTATGGCCAGACAAACTGGCAAGGAGTACCCATGGATATCAAGCAGAAGATCATCGCCGTCACGGGCGCGGGGCGGGGGCTCGGCCGGGCCATTGCCCTCAGTCTGGCCAGTCAGGGCGCCGTACTGGCGTTGATCGATGTGAATCGTGCGGATTTGGAGGTGACCGAAGCCGAGGTGCGCAGTCGCGATGGTCAATGCACACTGTTCGTCTGCAACGTGGCGAGCGAAGCCGAGGTGGAGGCGACCTTTGCCGCGATTAAAGAGCAATGTGGCGCCCTGCATGGCCTCGTCAACTGCGCGGGGATCTTGCGGGACGGCATGCTGATCAAGGTGAAAGAGGGCGAACTGGTGGAGAAGATGAGTCTGGCCCAGTGGCAGGCCGTCATCGACGTCAACCTCACCGGCACCTTCCTCTGTGGTCGCGAAGGGGCGGCCCTGATGGCCAGGGGCGGGCAGGGGGGCGTCATCGTCAACATCTCCTCCATCGCCCGTGCGGGCAACATAGGCCAGAGCAACTATGCCGCCAGCAAGGCGGGGGTGGCCTCGCTGGTTGTGACCTGGGCGCGGGAGCTGGCTCGCCACGGCATTCGGGTCATGGGCATAGCCCCCGGCGTGTTTGCCACCGACATGACGGCGGCGATGAAACCGGAGGCGATGGCGCGCATGCAGCAGGCCATCCCGGTCGGCAGTCTGGGGCAGGTGCACCAGCTGGCCGAAACCGTGCATTTTATTCTCGCCAATGACTATCTGTCCGGGCGCATGATAGAGCTGGATGGCGGCTTGCGACTCTAAATTCCGGTTGCCTTTTGCAGATGCCCCTGGCCCCTGGTACAGGGGCATTTTTATTGAAACGTTTGTCAGCAGTCGATGCTGCCGACCCAGGCTGCAATCTGCATGCCCATGCAGGTCTGATCCGGAAAAACGGGGGCCAGGTCATGGAAAAATGTGAAATATCAACGGGTCTTTCTTAATTTGAACCAGCTCACAGGCACTCGGGGTCAGTACTGTAAAATTGCGCGCGGTCAAGACGGGGCATGATTGACGGTACGAGGGATTGCGGTCGGAATAGTCATGCAATATAGTTGCCGCCTTTTTCACGGGGTACGGATTTTTCGCCCCTCCCATATTGCGCGCAGTATGAATACGGACGCTCTGCCGCCGCCTAATCAAACAGGATTGAGATGGACAAGAAACTAGGGCTTGGCGCCCTCATCTCGCTGGTGATCGGCTCCATGGTCGGCGCCGGGGTCTTCAGTCTGCCACAAAATATTGCCGCTCATGCCAGTGCCGGGGCCGTTGCCCTGGGTTGGGCCATCACGGGTCTGGGCATGATCTGCCTCGCGCTGGTTTACCAGAATCTTTCCATGCGCCGCCCGGATCTCGATGGCGGTATCTTCAGTTACGCCAAGGCCGGTTTCGGCGATTTCATCGGTTTCAACGCCGCCTGGGGTTACTGGCTCTGTCAGCTGCTGGCCAACGTCTCCTATGCCATCGTCGTGTTCAGCGCCCTGAGCTACTTCTTTGACACGCCGGACAACGTCATCTTCGGTGACGGCAACACGCCGGTGGCCATCATACTGGCCTCCATCCTGATCTGGTCGGTGCATGCGCTGGTGCTGCGCGGGATCCAGGTCGCCGCTCTGGTGAACATCATCACCACCATCGCCAAGATGGTGCCGCTCATCGTGTTCTGCGTCGCCATACTGCTCGCCTTCAACATGCAGACTTTCACCTTGGATATCTGGGGCCACGACAACGTGGCGCTGGGATCCGTGATGGATCAGGTCAAGTCCACCATGAAGGTGACGCTCTGGGTCTTCATCGGTATCGAAGGGGCTGTGGTGGTCTCTGCCCGTGCCCGTCACCGCAAGGACGTGGGCCGAGCCACCGTGCTGGCGCTGCTCGGCGCCCTGACGCTCTATGTCATGGTGACCCTGTTCTCCCTGGGGGTCATGAGTCAGCCGGAACTGGCCCAGCTCAAGAATCCCTCCACCGCCATGATCCTTGAAAAAGTGCTGGGTCCCTGGGGCGCCTGGCTCATCAACATAGGTCTGGTGATCTCCGTGATGGGGGCCTTGCTTAGCTGGACAGTGCTGGCAGCGGAAGTACCTTACATAGCCGGCAAGACAGGTGTCTTCCCCAGCTGGTTTGCCAAGGAGAACAAGAACGGCTCGCCGCAGGTGTCGCTCTGGTGTTCCACCTGTCTGGTGCAGATCTTCCTGATCATCATCTACTTCCAGAGCAGCACCTATCTGGCGCTGGTCAACATCGCCACCTCGGCGGCGCTGGTGCCCTACGTCTTCTCCGGTGCCTATGGCCTCAAGCTGGCAATGAAGGGAGAGACCTACGAGGGTCAACCCCATCAGCGCAAGCGTGACCTGCTGCTGGCACTTGTGGCCACGACTTATGGCTGCTGGCTGGTCTATGCCGCCGGTGTGGAGTATCTGCTGCTGGTAGCGCTGCTCTACAGCCCGGGCATCTTCATCTACTGGAAGGCGCGTCAACACCACGGGCTGCGCGGCCTCAACCGACTGGAGCAGGGGATGACGGCGGCCCTGCTCGGGTGCGCTGTGCTGGCCTTCTACAAGGTGATGGACGGTACCATTCCCTTGAGTTAACCGGCACAATGAAGAGATGGCCCAAGGGCCATCTCTTTTTTTATGCGCGTGTTGGCCTTGGGGCCATGGCGCTGCCTCGGGAAGGAATGTTTATGCTGTTTATGGGTTATCTGTTGCTGGGCGCGTTTGCTGGCATGCTGGCGGGACTGTTCGGCATTGGCGGCGGTCTTGTCATAGTGCCCGTGCTGGTGGTGAGCTTCAGGGCCATGGGATTTGAGCCCGACATCATCACCCATCTGGCGCTTGGCACCTCGTTGCCCACCATGATTTTCACCGGTTTCAGCTCGCTGCGGGCTCACCAAGAGGCAGGTGCGGTTGACTGGGTGATGATACGGCGCCTCGGGGTCGGCATGCTGATTGGCGCCTGGCTCGGTGGCATGACCGCCAACCAGCTCAGTGCCAGCACCCTCAATGTCATCATCGGCTGTTTCGCCTGGGCTATGGCATTGCAGATGGGGCTCAACCTCAGGCCAAAGGCGGATCGCCATCTGCCCGGCCCAGTGGGAACCGGCATAGCGGGCACCCTCATCGGCTGGATGTCGGCACTGTTCGGCATAGGCGGTGGCTCGCTGACAGTGCCTTATCTCTGCTGGAACAGTGTACCGATGCGCAACGCGGTTGCGGCCTCTGCGGCCTGCAGCATGCCCATAGCGCTGGCGGGCAGCCTCAGCTATCTCTACGCCGGTTGGGGCCATGCGGACTTGCCCGAGTGGAGTGTCGGTTTCATCTATCTGCCCGCCCTGCTCGGCATAGTGCTCACCAGCACCCAGTTTGCTCGGGTGGGCGCCAGGCTGGCACATCGACTTTCTCCCAAGCGGCTCAAGCAGGCCTTCGCCCTGCTGATGTTGCTGGTCGGGGCGAAATTCATGCTGTTTAGCTGACTCATTCGGCAGATTGTTGAAAAATAAGGCAAACGGTACGCCTGCTGGCAGAAAGCCATTGCAATGAAATGGGACTTTGCTATTCTCCTCGCCGGTGGTCCCATTGGTCCTCTCGCATTGATAACCCGTCGACCTGGTCAGATCCGGAAGGAAGCAGCCAAGGTGGGGGACTCGAGTGCCGGGATGTGGCTGGTGGGGCCACCACCTGTTTCTGCAATTCAATAAGTTAGCCTCCAAGAGCCCTTGGTCATCCACTTTGTGTGGACGACAAGGAGCTTATCGATGAATCTCTGGCTCAGTCCCCACGGCATCTGGTACTACCGGAAAGTCACCACGCTCCCCTGTGGTCGTCGTAAAGAGATCAAACAATCCCTGCGTACCCGCGACAAACTATGTGCTCGCCACAAAGTTGCCCAGCTGCTTGCCTGTGTACGGTCCAGACCGACGTCTACCGTGCCGTCTGTTGGTGCCCCAGAGGCGCCAGTAAGCCAGTCGAGCACCAAGCCGGTGGCTCGGGCGGCTAAACCGCTTGCTCCACTCCTGTCAGTCTTGAGTGACCGCTACCAGAAGGAGAAGGCCCTATCCTGGGCACCCAAGGAGCGGAAGAATCAGAAGCACTATCTCGGCTCCTTCATCGAGGCACTAGGGGATCGCCCTGTGGCTGGCTACAGTAAGGCCGACGTGGTCAAGTTCAAGGATGGGCTACTGAACTCCGGCAAGAGCCCGACCACCATCAACAAGTACCTCCAGAAGCTCTCCCTGTTGTTTAGCTGGCTGGCTAATCATCAGGAGGGGGTTGTCAACCACTTCGCCGGGCTCAAGCTACAGCGGGTCAAGGAGGTGAACTCTCGAAGTGGATACACTGCTGAAGAACGACGCCAGTTTATCGGGTGGGCTGAGCAGCAGGAGCCCCACCGAAGGTGGATAGCCCTGCTGGGCCTGTTCACAGGGGCCAGAGCCAACGAGATCTGCCAGCTCTATGCTGACGATGTGCAGCAGGTTGACGGCCTATGGTGCCTGAATATTCGCAGCGGACGACCAGACCAGAAGCTCAAGACATGCAACAGTGCTCGTCTCATTCCCCTTCACCGACACCTGCTCCAGGCTGGTTTTATCGAGTTTGTGACGGGCAGGGCAGGTGGACGACTCTTCACCGAGTTACCTCATCGTCAGGACGGATACAGCCACCTATGGGGACAGTGGTTTAGCCGCCATCGTCCGGTCGCGAAGGACTTCCACAGTCTGAGGCATACCGTGGCGACAATCCTGAAAGACCACGGGGTGCCGCTGCAGTATGCCGCCGCCATCTTGGGGCATACCAACGGGGCGATCAGCTATGACCGTTATGGTGGCGGCATCTCGGTTGAAAAGCTCAAAGAGGTGATTGAAGCGGCTCTGTAGTTGTCTGCTTATGCCGGATAAAGGAAAGGATGGGATCTGCTGTTTCTGCCGATTTTTTGGCATATTAAGAAATTTTTCTAGGAAGAAATTCATATAGAAAAGTTCTTATTTATCCTTAAGTTTCAGCAGATTGGCTACTCGAAATGAGCCATTTCCTCTTGTTGGCGGGGCAAGCAGGGAAATCAAAAACAGCAGAGGGGCCCGCAGGCCCCCCCATTGGGTTACACGATGTAGTTAGCTTCCGGTTCTGATTGTGGTTCCTGGAGGGGTGAGACCGCCAGATTGTCCATCTCGTTGTCGGTCAGAACCAATCCTACAAGGGAGACCTTGTTGTTGTGACGAGTGGTGACAAAGCCCTTCTCCGTCAGCTTCTTCTTGAGGGCGAGCTGCTTCATGACCCACTCGCCATTCTGCTGGGCCCAGCGGCCGTAAGCCGCGTAGACCTCACTCATCGGCACTCGGGCTCCTTCTCTGGCATGAGTGCACTCTTCCAGGAAGCAACCCACCAGGTCAGACTCGGCACGGTAGCTTTCAACGTCAGCCTTGAGGCGAGCAGGCGTTGACGCCTTGAGTCTCTGCTCCTGCCACATCTGGCAGCCTTTGATGGCCCAATTCAGGATGCCAGGCATCTCGGCTCGCAGCTTCTCCATCAGCATCGGGTCCAATTGTGCCTTTGTGAAAGAGGCGTTGAAGGGCAACATCAGCATCCGACGCCACATGCCATTGCTGGTATCACGGATCTCTGGCTTGTGGTTACCCACCATCACCAGGGAGAAGCATGGACGGAACTCCATCTCCTTTTTGGCGTAGGGTGCACGAGCAACAATCACATCATCCCCCGTCATGGCTTTCACCAGGTTCTCATCCATACGAGACCCCTCTGGCAGCTCGTTGGCAACCACGAGGCGGGCATCCACCAGCTTGGTCAGAGACGGGTTCGGCCCATTGCTACCGTTGCGGTTGAACAGCAAGACGTTACTGCTGATCTGCCGACTGAACTCCCCCAGCAACTGCTGAATGACCGACATGAAGGTACTCTTACCGTTGCAGCCGCCTCCGTGGAGGAAGAACAGCAGCTGTTCGTCAGTTCGACCGGTGATCCAGTAGCCGACACAGCGTTGCAGGTAGGTGGCGTACTCGCTATCCCCGCAGGTGATTTCACTGATGAACTGCTCCCATCGCGGGCAGGTAGCCGCCGGATCATATGCTACCGGGCTATGGTGAGTCATCATGAATGCCCGCCTCGGTGCCAACAGGCGACCCGTCTTAAGGTCGATGACACCATTAGCCGTGCCCAATAGCATCGGATTGGCATTCAGCTCGTGCAGTCTTGCCGTCATCATCGGCTTGGCCAGCTCCAGCATGTTCTGAATGCCTGCCCGGTTAAGGCTGCTAGAACCGTGTCTGAGCACCGTATACGCCCAAGACAGCTCCTCTTTCTTGCACGCCTGCTTGATCAGCGCCTGCCCGATGTCCTGGATCTCTTTGCCCACGGTTTGAGCAAGGGTCATGGGCGTCAAGTCATTCTGGGTCCAGTGCGTACCATCAAAGTGGATAAAGCCACCTAACTCAGGGACGAACTTCAGGTTATGTCCGTGCATCTGTACAAACCGTTCGGCGTTGGCCGAATCGTTGAGCTCGTTTTCAAAGATGGCTGTACGAGGCATGACCTTGACGACTTCAGGCTGCTGATCGTCGTCCTGAACGGCTTCGGGCTCAGCCACAGGCTCAACCTGGGTGAATACCGCCACCAGTTCCGGCAGGGGCAACGGGTTATCGCCGTGCAGATACTCGTCAATGTCCTTCACGCTATCCGGCAGCTTGACCTGAGTCAGCTTGAGGCCGAGCCGAGCCACCTTGGAGCGGTACTTGTCGCCAGCTTCGTCGGTGTCGAAGAAGGTCACGACGTCTCGGTCAGCCAGCTCACGCTCCAGCCACTCCAACTGGGTTTGTGACAGCGTCCCGATGGTGGCCAGCACAGGGCCCAGCCACCCGGCATCCACCAGCGATAGGCGGTCATTCTCGCCCTCTACCAGGGCAACTGGGCCGGAAGCATTGAGGCTTTCCTCCCCATAGAACTGAACCCCGTTAAGCCAGCAGGCGCTCGGCAGTTGGTATTGGTGCTGCTTGCTCGGGTCTTTGAAGGTGAAGCGACTGACTTGTCCGTTGCGGTCGAAGTGCGGAAACACATAGACGCCACTCGGGAAGAAGTCGCGAAGCTGGTCAGGGGCATCCTTGCGGGGCTTGACCAGACCGGAGGCCAGCCGTTCCTCTTGGCTGAACCCGGCATCCCTCAGTGCCTTGTTCAGGCCACCTGAGAAGCCGATATCCAGCTCCACCAGTACCTCCTCAGAATGATCACGAAGTTCCATCAGTTCATCTACATCCAGACGAGACTGATAGTGGCGGGCTGCCAGATTGAAGAGCTCCTGCAGGCGAGCGGGTGGGGCCGTGTAGACGGGCAGCTCCAGCTTCACCACCTTGCGGATGGTTGGGGTGACTGACAGTTTGCCCAGCAGGAGTAAACGGGCGGCGTCAGACGCCTTGTCGGCTTGACCGTACTTGACGATCAGGTCGAACACATCTCCGTTCTCCTCACAACTGAAGCAGTGGAAGCTATCGTCGTCAGGATAGAGGGTGAAGCAGTCGTTATGGCCGCACAGTGGGCAACTGGCATCGTCCAGTCGATAGGTGTTGGAGCCGACTTTCTTGACATCTTGCCCGGTCAGGGCTGAGGCGACATTCACAATGGGGAACTGCTCTTTAATGGCAGCAAAGTCGATATTCAGGGAGTGGCCAGCATCGGCCAGGGCAAATTCAAGGTCAACTTGTTGGGTTTGAGACATGGTGTCTATCCTTCGATGACCGCTGTTGGAACTAAAATCAGGTGAGTGTGTTCCAAGCAGCGGTAATCAGGTCGGGTATTGGGGCCCCCGTAGGCTGTTGACGTTGAGCCAAGGTGCAGTGTGCGGGGGCTTCTGCCCGCCGACAACCCCGACTATACGGATCGGCAGAAGCAATACAACCCCTCTTTTTTCATCCCCAAGAGCCCATTTAGCGTTTTCGTTGTGAACAACGCAAAATCCATAAATATGAAATATATTCATAACTATGGCGCCATGAACCGTACAAAAAGAATATGCAGTTTAGCGTGCCAGATTATGCTGATTTCTTGACAGAAAATGTCGCATTTGGCCAAGAGAGATTGTTTTGGCCGCTTCCGCATAGGTACAATCGAGTCGTTTTTTGAGAGTATCCACTTTATGCTTTGCCATCCGGCTACTCGTGGCTTGATTGCAAAGCACAAAGGAGTTGCTGATGGCAAATCAAACCGGACTTCAATTTACCGCAACCGTGGGGGCTCTCCCTGACAACACGTTTGTGGTCGCGGCGTTTGAGCTCGACGAACAACTGAACGCCCCTTTCTCTCTCTCCCTTGAGCTGGCTAGCTACCAGCCAGACATCGATTTCGCTGATGTGCTGGACCAGCCGTGCGAGCTGCTGGTGTGGTACAACGGTGAGCTACAGCGTCGGATCTGTGGGGTTGTGAGCGAGTTTGCTCAAGGGGACAGCGGCTTTCGCCGTACTCGCTACAGTCTTGAGGTTAAACCGGCCCTATGGCGACTGGGCCTTCGTCAAAACTCCCGCATCTTCCAGGCACAGAAGCCAGATGAAATCCTCAGTATCTTGCTGCAAGAGCACGGCATCACCGACTATGCCTTTGCTCTCAAGAGCGAGCATGCCCAGCGGGAATACTGCGTCCAGTACCGCGAAACCGACCTCGACTTCATCAACCGGCTTGCCGCTGAAGAGGGGCTGTTCTACTTCCACGAGTTCGAGCAAGGTAAGCACAGGGTGGTGTTTGCGGACGACCCTGCCGCTCTGCTCAAGGGGCCTGAGCTGTTCTTCAATACGGCCAATCAGACCCTGTCTGAGGGGGCTTTTGTTCGCAGCTTCCGCTATCAGGAAGCGGTTCGCCCCAGTGATGTCATGCTCAAGGATTACAGCTTCAAAACCCCCGCATATGCCTTGGATCATCAGAAACAGGGCAATGACTTGACGCACCAGCGGGATACCTACCAACACTTCGATTATCCCGGTCGTTTCAAGCAGGATCCGGGTGGCAAGGCGTTTACCCAACATCGGTTGGATGCCCTTCGGGCTGATGCTGCCCGTGGGCAGGGTCGCTCCAATTCGGCGGCACTGATGCCCGGTCAGACATTTACCTTGAGCGAGCACCGAAATCCGGCGCTCAACACCGGTTGGCAGGTGGTGAAGATTACCCACACTGGCAAGCAGCCTCAGGCTCTTGAAGAAGAGGGGGGGAGTGAGCCGACGGTCTACTCCAACGATTTTCAGGTGGTCAAGGCTGACCGTCCCTGGCGAGCCCTGATGCCTCACAAACCCATGGTGGATGGTCCCCAAATTGCTCGCGTGGTAGGTCCCGACGGCGAGGAGATATACTGCGACGAACATGGCCGGGTGAAGCTGCAGTTCCCGTGGGACCGCTACAGTGATGGCAACGACCAAAGCTCCTGCTGGGTTCGGGTCAGTCAGGGGTGGGCCGGTGGTCAATACGGTATGATGGCTATCCCACGTATCGGCCATGAGGTGATTGTCGAGTTCCTGGAAGGAGACCCCGACCAGCCCATCGTCACGGGCCGTACTTATCACGCCACCAACCGGCCACCTTACGAGCTACCCGCCAACAAGACCCGTACCGTGCTGCGTACCGAGACCCATCAGGGCGAGGGCTTCAACGAGTTGCGTTTCGAAGACCAAGCGGGACAGGAAGAGATCTACATCCACGGTCAGAAAGACCTGAACGTACTCATCGAAAATGATGCCGCCTGGCACATCAAGCATGACGAGCATCGGGACATCGACAATGAGCGAGTCACCCGCATTAAGGCCAACGACCACCTGACAGTCGAGGGTGAGAAGCGGGACCACATCAAGGCGGACTATTCGCTGACCGTAGATGCTTCCCTGCATCAGAAACTGGGCCAATCCCTGCTGGTTGAGGCCGGGCAAGAGGTGCACCTGAAATCAGGTAACAAAATTGTGCTGGAGGCCGGTGCCGAGCTGACTCTCAAGGTTGGCAGCAGCTTTGTGAAGGTGGACCCCAGTGGGGTGACGCTGGTTGGTCCCAGCATCAAGATGAACTCTGGCGGCAGTCCGGGATCTGGCTCTGGTTGGGCGGGTCAAATGCCGAGCCTGCCCGGTGTGGTGGAGGTCGTAGCCCCACCCAAGCCACCGTTGTTTAAGGCCATGCCGCCCCTTGAAAAACCGGTCTGCATTCCTTGCATGCTCAGAGCCATGGCTCAGGGCGATGCCGTGGTGAAGGGAGAGTAAGATGCTACCTGGATCAATCTGGCGTGAAGGAAAGACGGTAGCACTTCTCGAAGCCGCCCACCTCAGTGCCGAGCAACGAGAGAGACTGAGTGTGGGGCGGTTTTTGCCGCTCTATCTGCACGATGACCTGTTTGAGCTGGTCAATCTTGGCCCTTGGCTCTGGCAGTGCTCACAACAGGATGAAGGCTTGCTTGCCGACCTCGCCGAGCAACGGCATGTGGTCGGGCTGATTGACAGCGATCGAACTGTGGAAGCCCTGCAAGAGCAGTTGGCGCTTGGGGCAAGAGTGATAGAACCAAGCGGCAAGTACAGTATGCTGCTGCGGTTCTATACCCCTGACGCCTTGCCGTTGTTGCTTGATCAGCAGGATGCCCCCTGGCTTGGTGGCCTATTTGGCGACATCAATCGCTGGTGGTTGCGAGAGTGCAATGGCGATTGGCGTGAGCTGGCCCTCTCTATCCCTCCGGCAGCGCCTGAGCTGGTACAACTGACCCCGGCACTCTATCAGGCGCTGGAGGGCTCACCGCAAGCCCATCGTCTGCTGGCCCTTTGGCTGTCAGGGGAGAACATCGCTCAGTTTCCTCCTTGTGAGCGGATGGCCATGGTGCGTAAAGCACTCGACAAGGCCAAGCAGGCAGGGGCAACCGACGCCCAGCTCGTGCACTGGGGATTGGCCTATCTGGAAGGTGGGCGTTCAGCCCTGGAAGAACAGAAGAGACAAGCATGACAGTAGAAAGAAGTCTGACACGATTCATCTCCACGATGGCCACAGCCGCGTGGGACTTGATGCCCCGCTGGGGACGCTGGCTGAGTGCCATTATGCTGGTGCTTTGGCTGGGATGGACGTTTCTGGTGCAGGAGCGACATGGCGGGGCCTCTATCGTGCTCATGTCGGTGATTGATCGCCCAATCAGTTACGTCTATGTCAATGGCAAGATGGGTAGCAACACATTTGCGTTTGATGGATTCGGTGCTGGCGGGGGTGGACGTGCAGGCCCCTATAAGATCGATGGTGATACTGTAAAAATTGACTGGTTGCTGAGCACCACGCGGGACCAATTGGACAAGGAAGGGCTGCGGCCAGAAAAACACTCGGTCACCCTGCCCATGCCCAAGCGGGAGAAGGGGCAAGATGATTTCTGTGTACTGATGCTGCCTGACAATACCCCGATGATTCGTTGGGCCCATAGCTGCCCGGTTGAGCTGGATAGCATTGTTGATACCTATCGGACGAGGAAATAGTGATGGTGGATAGGGATGACCAGAAGTGTCGTATTGATCGGGAAGAGAGCCTGCATCAGGCGGGGATCGGCACCTGCTCGCTGGCGTTGCAGATTGGTTTCTTCTTCGATGGAACCAAGCGGAATATCTACACAGATGAAGAGATCCGGCGGCTGACCAATGTGGGACGTCTGTTTCGAGCCCATCCGCTAGAGGTAAAGGCTCCACTCACATCGTCTTATTCATACGCCAAGGTTTACATTCCCGGCTTGGGCACAGAGCTCAACGATACGACCTCTGAGCGACTGGACAGCATTCTGGATGCAAGGCAGAAGGCGTTGGCAGGGGACTATGGTGACGCCTTGATTGAGCAGGGCAAAGAAACCGTGGTTGATGCCGTCAAGGGGGATTGGAGCAAGGTCTTGACCAATAAGCTCGGCGACATGCTGACCCTGAAAAGCAGTTTCGAGGCATCCGTCTCAACGGCCAAAAATGCGGCAAAGCGAGCACTGGTCGAAGCCGTAGCTCCCATCCGGGATAATCCGTTGGTCGCTGACCTGCTGATGACCGGGGTGGATGCCAGGGTCGATTATGCCAAGAACAATTTCAAACTGGCCGTTTCTGATGTGAAGAAGCTTAACCAGCTTCCCATCAAGTTGATCCAGGTGTCAGTTTTCGGGGCCGATCTGGGGGCGGCTCTGGCCCGCCGCTTTATTGAGGAGCTGCTGGAGTCAGTCTGTACCAAGGTGGGCAACGAGAACCGTTACGAGGAGAGCAAGGTCGAGGTGATCTTCGCGGGCTTCTTCGACAGTTCACGGCGTAGCCTGCTCGATATGGGGGACACCGTTGCGGAGGTATCTGACTGGGCAGGTCTGGTGACCAAAAACCCGGCTGCTGTGCCGTTGGGCGTGGTGGCGGGCGCCAAGGTAATTGACTATAACAAGCCCCTTCACCCAGCCGTCAAGCGAGCCCTGCATCTGGTGGCTGCCCACGAGCGGCGAGACTATCGCCCACTGCTGCCCCTTGGGCCGCTCAAATCTGGTTGGCGGGAGGAACTCTGTCCTGGCATCAGCGAAGATGTTACTGGGGGCTTGCTGCCCAACGAACAGCGGCCCAGTGCCGAGCTTTGTCGGGTGCCGCTTAGAAAGATGTTTGATACCGCTCGTCAAGCTCAGGTGCCGTTCCCCAACTTCCGAACTCTGAACAAGAAAGACCCATATGTGGCGAGCTACTTCGTTATGCTGGACAACTTGGCGGGACGCTCAGTGCAGGATTTCAGCGACTATTACCAAAAGTGGGCCGGTTGGGTCGACCCGACTCCGGCAGGTTTCGAACGGCATATGAACTGTTACTGCATCTGGCTGGGAGAAAAGCTGTTTGACTACGGGGTTCGTCTCGAGGTTGCTCGTGGTAGTGAACGCGATGAGCTCAAGGAGCGGTGGAGCTGGCTTGAGCAGGTGGGCAAGGATGCTGATGACATCGTGATGTGGCAGCGTTATAACAGCAAGACTGTTCAAGCCGCCAAGCGGGTCAAATATTTCGATGAGTCGATGCGGGTTCCACGAGTTGTTGACGCGTTCTTCAACTATTTCATGCATGATTTCAGCTCGAAGGAGCTCAAGCACGCCACGCTCCACGCTCAGGCCAACACCATGCTCCGCAGCAACAACTTCTTCGTCCCCCGTGGCATTGAGACGGTGGAAGCGGATGAGGAGGCCGCAGCGTGAAGCAGTATCAAAACTGGCTGGCCCACTATCTGGTGTGCCGCCGAGACGGTGATCACGCCGTGGCCGCCAACCTGGCTCACTCTATCAGCCAGTTCTGGCAGGCTCGCGACAATGCCCCCGAACAAAAGAAATGGGAGCCGGTATGGGAAAGCCATCTGGGACAGGTCGAGTAGGCATGCCGGAACTGCTGAAATATTGGTATTTATAAGAGCTTTTCTACAGAAAAATTTACATAGAAAAGTTCTTTAAAAAACAGAAGTTTTAGCAGATTAACCATACAAAACGAGCCCTTTCCTTTTGATGGCGGGAAAAAGGGCTCGTTCCAAAATTAGCAGAGCTATACAGCTAGCTCTGTTTCAGTCTGAATCAAAGTCCTCTTTCACAATGAGCCAACTCCAAGCCCATTGGCATAGCCTATAACGGCCACCTAAATCGCGATTTCAGCCCAATAAATTTTTCAGTATCCCCGCAAGGCAAAGGTGGAGAAAAGATCCATTCAGCGTCGATTTCCACGTCAAGCACCAATCGCGGCAGATTCGATTTTCCTCAATCTCATCATCGTGGTAGGTTAACGCCATTCTCTGCAGTTACCGCCAGTCAGGCCACTTTGGTGCCGTCTGATGCTGGCCTATGGACCCCTGTATCATGGCTAAACTTACCCTCTCAAAACTCTCCCGCGAGCTGTTCAAGGCTTGCGACATCCTGCGTGGCAAGATGGATGCCTCCGAGTACAAGGAGTACATCTTCGGCATCTTGTTCCTCAAGCGGATGTCAGACCAATTCGACAAGGATTACGCCGACAAAGTCAAGCAGCTCAAGGCTGAAGGGCTGGATGCTGACGATATCGAGGCGCTGCTTAGCGACCCCGACCAGTTTGACTTTTTTGTGCCCAAGGCGGCCCACTGGGATAGCCTAAAACACCTGAAGGAGAACGTCGGTTCGGGCCTCAACAAGGCGCTGGCAGCGTTGGAGGAGGAGAACACCAGCAAAGGCCTGCAGGGGGTACTCAAACACATCCACTTTGACCGTCCAGTTGGTAACAAGCCGATACCAGATGCCCGGCTGATCGATTTTATCCAGCACTTTGACCAGATCCCGCTCTCCAACGATGACTTCGAGTTCCCCGATCTGTTGGGGGCCGCTTACGAATACCTGATCAAGTACTTCGCTGACAGTGCAGGTAAGAAAGGGGGCGAGTTCTACACCCCGGCCGAAGTGGTTCGCCTGCTGGTCGAAATCCTGGAACCTCAGGAAGGGATGGAGATCTACGACCCCACCTGTGGCTCGGGCGGCATGCTGATCCAGAGCCGCAACTATGTGCAGGAGTCTGGCGGCAATGTCCGCAATCTTCACCTGTTCGGTCAGGAAGACAACGGTGGCACCTGGTCTATCTGCAAGATGAACATGATCTTGCACAGCTCGGGCGGGGCGGATATCGAGAATGGGGACACCCTGGCTAATCCACTGCATCTCACCGAGGCAGGCGAGGTACGAACGTTCGATCGGGTGATTGCCAACCCTCCCTTCTCCCAGAACTACAAAAAGACCGGCATGAAGCTCAAGAGTCGGTTTGATGTTTTTATGCCGGAAGGGGGCAAGAAGGCCGATCTGATGTTCGTTCAGCATATGGTGGCATCACTCAAGGCCAACGGCAAAATGGCGGTGGTCATGCCCCATGGGGTACTGTTCCGAGGCGCGGAGGAACGAGCATGCCGCAAGCACTTTGTCGAGAAAGGCATTCTGGAGGCGGTCATTGGTCTGCCTGCTGGGCTATTCTATGGCACCGGCATTCCGGCCTGTGTACTGGTGATCAACAAGGCAGGGGCAGCCGAACGAGATTCGGTGCTCTTTATTAACGCCGATCGGGAATATCGCGAGGGTAAAGCCCAGAATAGCCTGCGACCGGAAGATATCGAGAAGATCACCCGTGTCTATCGCTCTATGCTAGCAGACCCTGACGCGGCTGATATCAAGGGATATGCCCAGCGAGTCAGCGTGACTAAGCTGGCCGAAGAGGATTTCAACTTCAATATCCGCCGTTATGTGGACAATAGCCCGGCTCCTGAGCCGCAAGACGTGCGGGCTCATCTAAACGGCGGCATCCCGGCCGATGAAGTTGGCGGATTAGCAACCACTTGGTTGGATTATCCCGGTTTGCAAGAAAGCCTGTTTGTGCCTCGAACTAACTGTCAGCGTTATCTCGATTTTTCTGAGCAATTCGCGTCGCTGTCAGCCATCAAGCCCCATATTGAACAGTTCCCCACTGTATTGGCTAAGCACCAGCAGTTCCAACAGGCAGTGGACCGCTGGTGGCAGAACGAGTTGCCCGCCTTTGCCGCCCTGGGTGATCACAAGTTGGGGGAGAGTGGCGTCTTCTCACTGCGTCGCCATACCCTCAACGCCATTGAGCAGCATCTGTTACCGGTGAACCTGCTGGATACCTATAAGGTACGGGGGGCGCTGGCTGACTGGTTCAAGACGCTAGAAGCCGATCTCAAGTCAGTGGCAGCCAGCGGTTGGAATGCCGAATTGATCCCGGATGAAGTGCTGTTTGCCAGCCAGTGTAGCGACATAGTGGAAGAGTTGGCTGACAAGCAGGCACGGATCAACGAGTTACAAGGGTGGCTTGATGCCGCAGCAGAGGACGATTACGAGCCCTCTGAAGATAACCCAGTACTCCCTGCTGCCTATGCCAGCCAGCTGAAAGATGAGCTGAAAGAGCATAAGTCTGTTGTCACGACCTGCCTGCAGACCCTGAAGTACCAGATCAAGGATGCCTTTTCCGAGCTTGCCGCTGTAGTCTCCATTCCCAAGAGCAGCAAGGCCAGTGACTACCATCAAGGGCTGACTGCCAAGGAGCTGAACTTTGTCGTCTATTCAGAGATCCTGGCGTTGGCTGCCCAGCATGGTCTGACCCTGAGCAACCAGACGTTGATCACCAACCTTGCTACCCAAGGCCAGCAAGCAGTGCAACGATTGACCGAAATTGAGCAAGCTCTGGTTGCCGACAAGTCGGTGGAAGTTGAGCTCAAAACCCTTAAGGCAGAGATCAAAGAGACCGAACGGTTACGGGATCAGCTCTTGCAGGCAGCTCGCGAGTCCATTACTCCAGACGAGGCCAAGAGTCTTATCCTGGTTCGCTTTAAGAGCGAGTTGGATTCTAACTATCAGGGTTATGTGCGTTCCCTGCTGTTGGGGAGGATTGCCGCCATTGAAAATCTGCATCGTAAATATCAGATGACGGCCAAGACTATCACTGACCAGCGTAATGTAGCCGCTTTACAACTGGCTGAATATTTGCAGGAGCTAGGGTATGAGTAATCAGTGTGGTCAAACGTATCCATTAGGTCGACTAGGTGAGTTAGTCCGTGGTTTTCGTGGTGTTTCATACAAACCAGACGACTTACGAACCACAGTGGATGAATACTCTGTTGTACTTCTTCGTTCAAATAATATTCAAGGAAGTTACTTAAACTTTGAAGATATCCAGATTGTGCCTACATCTATTGTTTCGGAGCAACAAGTTCTAAATAAAGGTGACATCGCTGTATGTATGTCGAATGGTAGCCGTCAGCTTGTTGGCAAAAGTGGAGTATACGATGGTAGTTATCCAACAACGTTAACAGTTGGTGCTTTCTGCTCTATATTTCGTTGTTTTTGTGAAGATGATGTTGGTTATGTCAGGTATCTTTTTCAATCTCTGGAGTATCAGCATTCAATTGACATTCTGCTCGCTGGTAGCGCAATTAATAACCTTAAAAATAGTGATATTGAATCAATTATATTGCCAATTGCCCCCAAGGAAAAACGAGCTAAGATCGCAGAGATTTTAGGGGACTTAGATAGATATATTCAAATTGCCATTGCATCTATTGATAAGTTGAATGCAATCAAGCAGGGGATGATGGCAGATTTGTTTAGTCGCGGGATTGATACTGCCACTGGTCATCTTCGCCCAAGTTTTCAAGATGCCCCGGAATTTTACTATCACACTCCATTGGGGCCAGCCCCTAAGGGGTGGGTGCATGGTTTACTCAAAAGGTTTGTTCGGGCTGCAGAATATGGCATCTCGACAAGTTTGGACGAGGATATGACCGGTATTCCTGTGCTTCGTATGAATAACATACAAAGCAACCGCTTTGATGTAAGTGATTTAAAGTACACGAAAGATCCTGATGCGTATCGATTGAAGCTCAGGAAAGGCGATGTGCTCTACAATCGAACCAATTCAATGGAGCATGTTGGTAAAACCGCTTTATGGCGAGGAGAGCTGGGGGAGTGTTCATTTGCATCATATTTGGTTCGCCTCAACTTACATGAAGACCAGCTAAGGCCAGCATACTTTGCACATTGGATGAGCCAAGTGTCTTCTCAGAACGCGCTTCGAGCCTTCGCCACACCAGCAGTTCAACAAGTGAATATCAATCCGACAAATCTGCAACGGGTTGAAATCTGCTGTCCAGGTGATCCTCACGAACAAGATCTGATAGTTGAACGAATCGACGCTCTGGATGACAACATCGCTGCTGAATCGGCGAACCTAATGAAGCTTCAGGCTCAAAAAACTGGCTTGATGAGAGACCTGTTAACCGGTAAGGTGCCAGTCGTAGCTTAGCAATAACAATAAGATAGCGATCTGGGGCTCAGTGTCGGCCCCGTTTAAGGGGAGAGTGCGGATGTCGGAGTATCTGGAGGTTGAAAAACCGCTGCTGGTTCAGTTGGCGGCGATGGGTTGGGAGGTGCATGACCTGGGGCAAGGGGTACCTAAGGATCCGGCCACCAGCTTTCGCACCTCGTTTCGGCAGGTGATTCTCCCCGATATCTTTAAAAAAGCGGTGGATCGAATCAACGCCACCGAGGATGGCCAGCACTGGCTGACCGATAGACAGCTTGAGACCCTGCTCGGTGATGTCACCGATTTCGGCACTCATAAGCTTCTGGAAGCCAACGAAACCTTCTTGCAGCGTCTCTACAAATGGCAGCTCGATTGCAATGAAGTGACCAGCGAGGCCGACCCTGTGGTCAAGTTGATCGACTTCGACAATTGGCAGAACAACACCTTCACCGCCATCAATCAATTCCGTGTCGACACCCCAAGTCACAGCAAAGAGCATATCCGCCCTGATATCGTTCTGTTCGTCAACGGTATGCCCCTAGTAGTTATCGAGTGCAAGCTGCGGGCTGAATATTGTTCCGACCCGATGGCCGAGGGGATTAATCAGCTACGTCGATTCGCCGATCTGCGAGAGCCTGAGCACAGCAAGCTGCGGGAAGGCGAGCCAGCCCTCTTTTACACCAACCAGCTGATGATCAGTTCCTACGGTGACGACTGCCGTTTCGGCAGTATCACCTCGACCGAGGAGTACTACTTCAACTGGAAGAGCATCTATCCGGATGAAGAGCCCTATGTTGCTCTAGAGGTTGGCCGCCATCGCCCTCAAGAGCAGTTGGTGCAGGGGATGCTAAAGCCAGAGCGACTGCTCGACATTACCCGCAGCTTTACTCTGTTTATGGATGCGGGTGGTGCCCGAGTGAAGGTGATCTGCCGCTATCAGCAGTATCGGGCTGTGCTCAAGATCATCGAGCGGATGCGGCAAGGGGAAACTGGCCTGCGACGTTCCGGGGTGGTATGGCATACCCAGGGTAGTGGCAAGAGCCTCACCATGGTCTTCCTGGTGCGAAGGTTACGCCGTTGCTCCCAGTTGAAGCGTTACAAGGTGCTGATGGTCAACGACCGCACCGATCTTGAAGAGCAGTTGACGGAAACAGCAGCGCTGACCGATGAGACGGTAACCGAGATTGCTAGCACCGAGGCAGCCCAGAGCCAGTTGGCCAATGACAGCTCTAATCTCAACATGGTGATGATCCACAAGTTTCGGGAGCAAGACAGCCGCTTTTTGCCGGAGTCAGTGAAAAAGAAGCTCGACCTTGAGTATGCTGCCGCCCAGGCCAGTGGTGATGACAACAAGATCGAAGAGGTCAGTGCCGATTATCAGGCCGAGATTGTCCGCCATCAGCCCTTTGGCGTGATCAGCAATCGGGAAGAGGTGCTGATCCTGATTGATGAGGCCCACCGCACTCAACGCAGCGGGAAGGACAGGGCCAGCCTTTCAGATAATCTGTTCGACGCCTTCCCGAAGGCCACCCGAATCGCTTTTACCGGCACACCACTGATTGCCGATCATCACACAGCCCCGACCTGGAAGCGATTTGGCACCAGTGAAGGGCACGCCTATATCGACAAGTACAAGCTGCAAGATGCTGTCGATGATGGGGCGACCCTGCAGATCCTCTACGAGGGGAAAACTGCCGACAGTGCCATCAATGATAAATCGGGCTTCGACGCCAAGTTTGAAGACCTGTTCAAAGACCGCACTGAAGCTGAGCTCTTGGCCATTCGCCGCAAGTACGGGGCGGAAGGGGACGTTCTGGAGGCCGAGGCACGTATCGAGGCTATCGCTAGCGATTTGGTCAAGCACTACCTTCGCAACATATTGCCATCCGGCTTCAAGGCTCAGGTGGTCTGCTCTTCCAAGTTAGCTGCTATTCGCTATCAGGCGGCCATTGACAAGGCGCTTGCTGAAGAGATTGACGCCTACGAAAAGCAGCCGCCATCGTCGGTTAACCCAGAGTGGCTGGCTCGTCTCAAGTTCCTCAAGACGGCAGTGGTTATCTCTTCGGATGGCACCAACGAATCGGCTGCGTTCATTCAGGCTCGTAAGCAGGCCAACGAACTCAATGCGGTTGAGAGTTTCAAGAAAAAATTTGACGATGCCAATCCCAATACTGGCGTAGCCTTCCTGATAGTTTGTGACATGCTACTTACCGGCTTCGATGCCCCCATTGAGCAGGTGATGTACCTTGACAAGAAGCTGCGGGAGCACAACCTGTTGCAGACCATTGCCAGGGTAAACAGGACCGCCAAGGAGAAGACTCGAGGCTACATCGTCGACTATATCGGTTTGGCCCACCATCTGCACGAAGCCCTCTCCATGTATTCCCAGGATGATCAGGATGACATCCTGAACAGTTTACGGAGTATCGACAGTGAGCTACCGGTACTGGAGAGCCGCTGTCGTCGTCTGCTACAGCTATTCACAGATGCGGGCGTGCAGCAAATAGAAGCGCTGGTGATGCAAAAGCTCAATGCTGACGATCACTATCACGTACAGTTGCAGGCAATCGAGGCGCTGGAAGACCATCGGCGTCGGGATAGCTTCAATGTCTTTCTGAAAAAGTTTTTGCAGAGCATGGATATCGTCATGCCCAACGCTCTGGCCAATCCGTACAAGATCCCTATGTACCAGTTTGTCCACATCCAGGCAAAGGCGAAAGAGCGTTACAAAGACGACACCATGAGCTTTAACGGGGTGGGCGAGAAGATCCGCAAGCTGATCGATGAGCACTTGATCAGCTTGGGTATCAACCCCAAGATCAAGCCGATGGAGCTGTTTAGCGACAGCTTTATGAGCCATACCGCCAAGGAACCGGATCTGAAGGCTCAGGCCAGCGAGATGGAGCACGCCATCCGTAAACACTGCAAGGTGAATGCGGAAGATGACCCTGTCTTCTTCAAAAAAATGAGCGAGAAGCTCGAGGAGATCATCAAGAAACATGCTGGCAACTGGGAGCAGATGATGCTCGAGCTGGCTGTCTTGCGTAAAGAGGTGCTGGCTGGCCGTGGCCCTGATGCTGGAGTAGAAGATCCCTTCTTTGACCTGATCGTCAGCATTGCCTTTACGGGGGGCAATCTGGCTGCCCATGTGGAACAGGTGAAAGAGTGCGTCGACAAGGTGATGGAACTACTGAACGAGAACATCGGCAACCTGGATTTTTGGGAGCGGGCCGATCTGGTGTCAAATCTCAAGGGCCACATCAAGCGGCAGCTGGTGCTGAGTAAAGTGCCCCAGCTGAGAGACCTGCGTGAACAGCTAGCGGTTGAGATAGTTGCTTTGGCACGTCGCCGTAGTGCCGAGGTTCTGGGAATTAGCCGGATGGCAGACAGTAGCGAGCCAGCCTGATGCCCTGTTACAAAGACATCCAGTACACGCTCAAGCAAAGCAAACGCAAGACCACCAGTATCTTGATCGAGCGAGATGGCAGTGTGGCCGTGCTGGCTCCTGAGGGCTATGATGTCGAGAAAGTCGAGCAGATCCTGGAGCAGAAACGAAGCTGGATCTATCGCAATCTCGCCGAGTGGGAAGACCTTAACCGCACCCATGTCGAGCGTCAGTTTGTCAGTGGAGAGGGTTTTCCCTATCTGGGTAGTAACTACCGCCTCAAGCTGGTGGATGATCAGCAGGAAGACCTGACCCTCAAGAATGGTTACTTCTTGATGAGGCGTGACAGGGCCGAACGGGGGATGGAGCTATTCAAGCACTTCTACCGTAACAAGGGATTGGCCAGGATAACGAAGCGGGTTGCCTATTACGCTCCTAAGCTTGGTGTGGACTACCGGACCGTCAGGGTGATGGAGCTACAGCACCACTGGGCCTCCTGTTCGACTCAGGGGGATCTGAATTTCCACTGGCGTTGCCTGATGGCTCCGCTGTCTGTGCTGGATTACATCGTGGTGCATGAACTGGCCCATCGGCTGCACCGCCACCATAACGCTGCATTCTGGGATGTTGTGGATAAGGTGCTGCCGGATTACCAGAAGCAGGTCTCCTGGCTGAAGCACAATGGGGCAGGGATGACACTTTAAACCAGAGATGTTCCTGCTGCCTCTGTCGCCCGGACAAGGGGAGGTGCGGAGTCATGGGTGGAGTCGAGTTAGAACTCTCATTCTGCTGAAATTTTAGCGTTTTTAAGAACTTTCTTTTTCCAAATCTCACACAGAAAAAGTTCTATAAGTAGATGAAGTTTCGGCAGGATCACTCAACGAAAAAGGCCCTTTCCCATTGGTGGTGGGGAAAGGGCCGGGTTCAAAATCAGCAGATGTGATTCGCTCTGTTAATCCGCAGGATTACGCAGTGGGCGCCAGACATACAGAGACAGCTCTTTCGGATTGGTTGGAGGTAGAGCATCTGGATCATTCGGCTCGTAGCCATAATGATCCATCATCTCAACCAACGAATAGAACTGATGCTCTCCATTGACGTCTGTGAATGTTCCGTCATATCGCTGGATGAACACAGGATCGCGATTCTCCCCGACAGAACAGACAGGTAAGGTAAATACCATGACCTCTTCATTCTTAGTCTCAGAAAAATACGAACAGTATCCTATGATCGGGGACCGTGCGAGAGTGACTTCGTGGTTAGCATTGGCCTTTCCAATTATATAACCAAATTCTCCATGCTGAGCTGGGCTAAAATGAGTAATTTCCATGACAGTTCTCCGATGTGTTAAATAACAGGGGAGCAGTCAAATGAATTTTTATAAAGATGCTTTTTGTTACAAAAAGCCAGGATAAATATATGGGGTTCGTTTGTAGATTAAACACTTATATATTTATTAACTTATGGTTATTATAAAAAATTTCATGCATTCATTATATTCTGCTTGTTCTCTCACACAGTTGTTGAGAGAGACTTAAAACTATCACTTTGTATTGATGAATTCCGTGATTGAGATCTAAAAACTTAAAGGGGGCTCTAAATATATTCCCTTTACTGTCTGACTTATACCGGTTTCATTCGAGATCAATAACGGGGGAACATATTGGCATAAGTAACTCGTGTACCCAAACGACGCGAGGTTAATATTATGTCACACCACTACGACGATCACTCAGGACAGGGCGATCACATCATCAATCAGGCGTTGGCTATTCTGGAGAGCCGACAGCGGCACCTGGGACAAGCCTTCACCCAGCCCAAAGCGGCAGCAGACTTTCTTCGGCTCAAGATGGGGGAGTACGAGCGGGAAGTGTTCGCCGTCATGCTGCTCGACAACCAGCATCGGCTGCTCGATTACCAGGAGCTGTTCTTCGGCACCATCAATGCGGGCACAGTTCACCCCCGTGAGGTGGTCAAGGCCGCCCTCAACAGGAACGCCGCTGCGGTCATTCTGGCCCACAACCATCCCTCCGGTATGGTCGAGCCCTCTGACTCTGATAAAGCGATAACGACCCGTCTCAAGGAACTGCTGGAAGTGCTCGACGTGCGAGTGCTCGACCACTTTGTGGTGGGACAGCACGACATCGTCTCGTTTGCCGATAGGGGGCTGCTATGACCCCATCCAAACCGCTACAGGCTCTGTTCGACAATGTTATCGACAGCTACCCCGATGCTACCGACCTGACCCTCAACTTCCGCAGTCCCGATTACTCCGCTGACACTGGCGGTTACCGCCCGGTCGAAATCCGTTTGGAGAAACGGGCCGGGAACTGGGGGATGGCCTACGTCACCGAGTTCACTTACCTCGGGGGTGAACTGGTCAAGGATCTCGATTTCGACTTCAACGCCGGGCGGGCCTCCCAGCTCTGGTGTGGAGAACGGCCGCTGGCCACCACCATGGACCTCTACCGGCTCTGGGAGAGGAACTTTCTTGCCTATCACCGGATGGAGGTCTACCGACTCGACATCACCCCTGAGTAATCGCCATGAACGACTTCATGAAAACCCTGCTGCTGGATGCCCTGAAAGCAGCATTGACGGCGTTCGCGTCGGTCATCGTCAACGCGATGATGGCCCGCTACATGCCGCCACACTTCTACAACATGAACGGAGAAGAATATCCATGAACAAGATGATCCTGAGTTCCCTAGCCCTGGCCGTGTTGACCGGCGGCACCCTTCTGGTTCACCAGCAACGCAAGGCCAAACAAGCAGCTTTGGCAAAGGTATTGCGGATGCCGGGCGGTGCGACGCGTCATTGAGATCCCCCCAGGTCAGCATTGAGCTGGCCATCTGTAAACTCAGCTAGGTCAACTGGCTGACCCCTGTAACGGGCCCTCCATAACGGATCGGCCCGTTTTCATTTCTATCACTGGCACAGGTCAATAGACCAAGGCCATGTGACGCGAGCGAAAGCAGGACTTTTTGCCGGTCACATGGGTTCCTTTGGACCTTTTGACAGGTCGCGTCAGTGTACCTTGCCCTATTGACCAGGAGGAGACCATGGCACTGGTGGGATACGCACGTGTCAGCACTGTGGGGCAGAGCCTGGATGCCCAGCTTCAGGCTCTGGCTGAGTGCAGCAAGATATTCCAGGAGAAAGTGAGCGGGGCCAAGGATGACCGTCCTCAGCTCTCGTTGATGCTGGATTTTGTTCGTGAAGGAGACGTGGTGATGGTGACCAAGCTGGATCGTTTGGCTCGCAACACCCGCCACCTCTTGGAGATCTCGGAGTACCTGCACGCTAAGCGGGTTGCTCTGCGGATTTTGAATCTGGGTATCGATACCTCGACACCGACTGGAAAACTGATGCTGACCATGATCGGTGCTATCGCCACGTTTGAGCGGGAACTGATGTTGGAGCGTCAAGCAGAAGGGATTGCTATGGCAAAACAGCGAGGGGTCTACAAGGGCCGCAAGCCGACTGCTATGGCCAAAGGGGAAGAGGTGTTGGTTCTTGCCGAACGAGGGATAGCCAAGGCCGAGATTGCACGTCGAATGGGGATCAGCCTCTCTAGCGTGCAGCGGATCTTGCGTGGGCCATCGGGCGATTGAATGGATGTGACAACAAGGAAAACAACATGGAACTAGATAAAATAAAGCAAGAGCCATCACGGTTCTTCAAGCAGCGGGAAACAGCGTCCGCACAACTGGTGGGCAAGTGGGCGAGCTATCGGCACTGGCTAAAACAATCCCTAAAGGGAGAGTTGCAGTTCAGACCAGACGAGATCAACAACAGCCCCTATCTGCGAGGCGGTATCTGCAGCTATAACACGTATCTATCAGGTATGCTGAGGGCCCACCTCTGGGGACTGTGGTTGACTGCTATGGCTGTCATCCTGTTCTACTTCGGGTTGGGGATGCTGGGTCTGAGGTCGCACCTTATACCTGGTCTCCCGACTATGCTGCTAGTCGCAGCCTTCGGCTCCTTCCACTGGGCGTTGATCTGCTTTATCGGTCTTGAAAAACGACTGAGGGCAATGGGAATGGCTCAAAAGAAGTCATGGACCTTGGCTGTGGGAGGCGTTGGCATCACTACTGTTGGCCTTATGATAGGATGGTTTATCCGGTTCAAACGTGATGGTTTGGCGAGGCACCCACCTGAAATATTCGATTGGCTGATGTCTCGGTATGACTGGTTGAGCATACCTGGGTCGGTTATGATCTATGTCGGTTTGGCCCTGATTCTCCTGCTGCCCTGTTATCGCAACAGTGACACTCTACCAGTTGATGTAAAAGGGGATCTTAGCAAGGTGAAGGGCTACCCCACCCCAATACTGTTATTGTTCCATTTGCTCTTGCTGTTTCCTGCAGTGGCTATCCTAGCCTAATCGTTATCTTAAAGGAGCCCACAATCAGGCTCCTTTTTAGTCAGCAGGTTCGGACGGGATCTAGTCGGTATCGATGCTTGGCCCGGCAGCCACGGCACCATGATTGTATTCGGGTCACTCCTGCCATCCGCCTGAACCCGAACTCTCCTGCTCGATAGAACACATGGAAGCCAGCTTGTTCTGAGCAGTTAGGGCAGCTTTTTAGCTTCTGCCCGTTCTGATGAAGTACAACGGAATGATTGAGGGGCTGGCCACAAGAACACTGGTCGGTCATCTGCTAGCTCACTTGCGGCGGTCATCTACTTCTTTTGCCACGCCCTTGAAGGGCTCCCCACCTTGTTTCTGATCGATAAACTTGCCGGTATCTGTATCTCTCTTCGTCCAGTTTCCATTAACCGGGTTCTGCACTTGAGAGCGGTCGTTGACGGATCCTTGTCGATATCCTTTGCCAGTATTCGTAGCCATATGTCACCTCGGGTTTAAGTGAGACCCAAAGTTACCACTAGATTTCTTGTTGCTCAATATCCGGTCGCTTATTGATCGATTTCGATGTGGGGACCTGCAATGAGGAGCTTGCGGTTTATAGGGGAGGGCAGGTAGGATAACCGTGTTTGTTACCCATTTAAGCATATCCACTTGATGTGGATGACCGAGCTTCTGGCGTGTTGTCGCTTGTTGAGGTTTCAGAGTACGGTCGGGGTCAACCAGACTATCCTAAATGCCTGATTTATTTGGGCTCGCATTGATAACTCGTCAACCTGGTCAGGACCGGAAGGTAGCAGCCAAGGCGGGGGACTCGAGTGCCGGGATGTGGCTGGTGGGGCCACCACCTTCCATATAAATTCCCGTTTAAGATCAGTAACTTAGCTTGTTGAAGGCAAGCTGTTTGTGTATCACTGTCACACAAACTGGCACACAATCCTTATAGGAGGTGCCATGTACTTACTGAATAGAAACGGAATTTACTACTACCAACGAGTGACCATGTGTAATGGTCGTCGTCAGACCTTCCGTAAATCCCTCAAAACAAGAGACAAGGCACAAGCCCAGCTCTTGGCACTTCAAATTCACTTCAATCATTCCAGCCCTGATGTGCAGCAAGCTGTATGCATCTCCGATGCTGCTTGCCGTGATGTCATGTCTAAACCCGTTGGGTTTGAAGCTGAAGCATCAACGACACAACATCCCCCGCTAAACGGGCACGTTCACATCCCTGCTTGCACCGGCAGCCCCTCTGGGGTCGAGTCCCCCTGTACTGCTGTACCTTCCGAAAACACATCACCAGACCAAGAAGACAAGCTTTCCGGTCACGTAGAGTCATACATTGCTGAAAAGCAATTGTCATGGGCTCCCAAAGAGACCAAAAATCAACAAAACTACATCAGTACATTTATTGAACACGTTGGTGATAAGTGTCTGTCTGAGTACACAAAGGCCGATGCTGTATCGTTCAAAACTTGGCTGTTGGGTTCTGGCAAGTCTCCGACCACAATCAATAAGTACATTCAAAAACTGAGTTGAATCGCCCCGGGTTTTCTAGACACTCTGTTGTTGAACATTGAACTGCTTTTCAAACTCTACCGGCGACAGCCCATCATTGGAACCATGGCGCCTGATCGGGTTGTAAAACATTTCGATATAATCAAATACGTCGCTGCGGGCTTCGTCTCTTGTCGCGTAAATCCGGCGCTTGAGCCGCTCCCGTTTGAGCAACTGAAAGAAGCTCTCGGCGACAGCGTTGTCGTGACAGTTGCCACGTCGGCTCATACTGCAACTCAGGTTGTGGGCCTTCAGAAAGTCCTGCCATTCCCCACCGGTAAACTGGCTGCCCTGATCCGAATGCACCAGTACCACCTGCTTGGGCTTGCGCCGCCAGACGGCCATCAATAACGCATCCACCGCCAAGCCTGCCGTCATACGTGGCCGCATCGCCCAACCGATGATCTGGCGAGAGAACAGGTCGAGCACCACCGCCAGATACAGCCACCCTTCTTGAGTGCGGATGTAGGTAATGTCAGTCACCCAGGAGATGTTGGGGGCTGGCACCTTAAACTGACGTGCCAGCGTGTTTGGGGCCGCCTGTGGGCTCTTGCCTCCATAATGCCCCTTACGGCGTTGATAGCCCGTTTGTGAACGCAGCCCCTCCCGCTTCATTAATTTGGCCACACGGTGCTTGCCGCAGGCTTCCCCCAAGTCACGAAGATCGCGATGGATCTTGCGATAACCATAGACAGCACCACTTTCCAGCCAGGATTGCTTGACCAATCCGGTCAGTCGTTAGTCCTCCTGCTGCCGTGGCGACGCGGGCTGTTTCAACCACGCATAGAAAGAAGCCACTTCGGTGAACCCCCAGGGTCTGGCACAGGGTAACGACACTGTACCGGTCGAGTCGGGAGGTTATGAACGCGTACCTTTCCTTGACTCGCTGGCAAAGTACGCGGCGGCGGCCTTTAAAATGTTGCGCTCCTCGGTGACTTGGCGCAGTTCGGCTTTCAGACGGCGTATCTCGGCTTGCAAGGCAGACTCTTCGTGCTGCTGGTCAGCGGGCTTACCGTACTGCTTGAGCCAGGCATACAGACTGTGGTTGGATACCCCGAGGGCTCGTGCAATATCAGCCACAGGCCGCCCGCGCTCGGTGACTTGTTTAACCGCTTCGATTTTGAATGTTTCTGGATAACGCTGACGGGTCATAACACCTCCAATAGTTGCCTCATTTTAAGGCTGTGAGGTGTCTAGGTGTGTAAACCCACCAGGTTGTTCACAGATTGAAGACGGCGGATGAGGGGCCGTCAACAGCCGTGCTGTCAGTGCCGCAGGCGCAGGACTAGTACGGCTCTGACTTCAGCTCGCTCATGGGGGAGACAACCTGCCAGAAGGCGTCGATGAGCGGGCCCTTGCTGTGGGGCGGGCGGATAAGGCCTATGGTCCAGCTCGCTTCGCGCTCGGTGAGAGGCAGGGTGAGCACATCCGGGTGCTCTATGGTGGTGGAGGAGGGCACCAGGGTCCAGGCGATGCCGGCAGCGGCGGTGGCCACCCCGGCGGCGAAGTCGTTCACATACTGGATATCGCGAAACCGCAATCCGCTCTGGGCCAGGTAGTTCATCAGGTGATCGTAAAACGAGGGCGCCTTGTCCCGGCGCAGGATTGCCAGCGGTTTGTCCACCAGATCCGCCAGCTCGCTCACGCCGCTGTAACTGGCGGGCAGCACGGCGACAAAGTGGGCCTGCACCACGGGCAGGCAGTGCCACCCCTTGGGGGCGGGCAGGCGGCAGAAACCGAGATCCAGTCGCCCTTCGCTCAGGGCCAGCAGCTGGTGATGGGTGGAGAGATCATTGAGCTCTATGGTCACCTGGGGACGCTCGGCGCGAAAACGGGCGATGGCGGCGGGCACCAGTATCTTGGTGGCAACGCCAAAGCCGATGCGCAAGGTGCCGCTGTTGCCTGCCAGCACGTCACGGGCGGTGCGAGCCAGCTGCTCGCTGGAGGCCACCAGGGCGCTGGCATCTGCATAGAGCGCCCGCCCCAGCACTGTGAGCCGGGTGGTACTGGCATTGCGCTCGAACAGCTCGCCGCCAAGCTCCTCCTCCAGCCGCTTTATCTGCTTGCTCAGGGCAGACTGGGTGACGTGCTGGCGCACCGCTGCCTGACCGAAGTGCAGCACTTCCCCCAGGGTAACGAAGGCTTTCAGATCTCTGAGCTCCATCCTGACTCCTTTCATTCCTGTCAGGAATGTTGAGTGGTTAAATTTGTCATTGGACGGAATTTTAGAACTGTTCGATGCTTATGCCAATTTATTTGGGGCGCCTTGAATGGGGTGCCGACTTATCAGAGATGGCTGACACCATCCGCGCAGAAGGAGCAACACCAGATGCATCACCACAAGTTCAACGATTTCCCCAAGGATTTCCTGTGGGGCGCCGCCTCTGCCGCCTATCAGGTAGAAGGGGCCTGGAACACGGATGGCAAAGGACCCTCGGTGTGGGACCTCTTCACCAAGTTGCCGGGCAAGACCTTTGAGGGCAGCAACGGTGACGTGGCCGTCGATCACTACCATCGCATCGAAGAGGACGTGGCACTGATGGCCGAGATGGGGCTCAAGGCCTACCGCTTCTCGGTGAGCTGGCCGCGCATCTATCCGACCGGCCGGGGTGAGGTGAACGAGGCGGGTCTGGCATTTTACGAGAAGCTGATCGATACCCTGCTGGCCCACCAGATAGAGCCTGTGCTGACCCTCTATCACTGGGACTTGCCCCAGGCGCTGCAGGATGAATACGGCGGCTGGGAAGACAGGCGCGTCATCGAGGATTTCGAACGCTACTGCGTGACCCTGTATCAGCGCTTTGCGGGCAAGGTGAAGTACTGGGTGTCCCTCAATGAGCAGAACTACAACCTGACCAACGCCTACCAGCTCGGCACCCATCCGCCTGCAGTGCAGGACAGAAAGCGCTTCTTCGCCGCCAACCACATCGCTTTTCTGGCCAATGCCAGGGTGATCAAGGCGTTTCGTCAGCACGTGCCAAACGGCCTGATCGGCCCGAGCTTTGCCTACTCGCCCGCCTATCCGGCGTCGTGCGATCCCAAAGACATGCTGGCGTTTGAAAATGCCGAGGAGTTCACCAACTACTGGTGGCTGGATGCTTACTGCTTCGGCCGCTACCCCCAGGCGGCGCTCGCTTACTTGCGGGAAAACGGCGAGGCGCCCGAGATACTGCCAGGGGATCTGGAGCTGCTGCGGGAAGGCACACCGGATTACATCGGCGTCAACTACTACTACACCCTGACTTACACAGATAACCCCTTGGGCGGTCAGACCTTGCAGCGCATCAATACCACGGGGCAGAAGGGCACCACCCCCTCGAGCGGCATTCCCGGCCTCTACAAGACGGCGCCCAATCCGCATCTTGAGACCAGCAACTGGGATTGGGCCATAGACCCGACCGGGATGCGCATCGCCCTGCGCCGCCTCTCGTCCCGCTACGGGCTGCCGCTGATGATCACCGAGAACGGGCTGGGGGAGTTTGACCAGCTGGAAGCGGATGACAGCGTGCACGATGCCTATCGCATCGCCTACCTCAAGAGCCATCTTATTGCCTGTCAGCAGGCGCTGCAGGACGGGGTTGAGCTGATTGGTTACTGCGCCTGGTCGTTCACCGATATCCTGAGCTGGCTCAATGGCTACCAGAAGCGTTACGGCTTCGTCTATATCGACAGGGATGAGCAGCACGTCAACTCCTTGCGCCGCATCAAGAAAGACAGCTTCTACTGGTATCAGTCAGTCATCAGTTCGGGTGGCAAGGCGCTTTAACGCATCCCCTGGCCTTGTCATACGAAAAGGCCCTGCCGTGAGGCAGGGCCTTTTGCATGGCCGTTTTCCTGCCCAGTGATGGGATGGTTCGTTAGATGAACATGCCCCCCGAGGCTTCGATGCGCTGGGCATTGACCCAGCGATTGTCATCCGAGAGCAGGGCCGCTATTACGCCGCCTATGTCGTCGGGCTGGCCGACGCGCCCGAGCGCGGTCTGGCTGGCGATGAAGTCGTTGACCGCCTGGTTGTCCCGCACCACACCCCCGCCAAAATCAGTCTCGATGGCACCGGGCGCCACCACGTTGACGGCGATCCCGCGCGGGCCCAGCTCCTTGGCCAGATAGCGGGTCAGCACCTCGATTCCTCCCTTCATGGCGGCGTAGGCGGCGTAACCGGGCAGCGCGAAACGGGTGAGACCGGTCGAGAGGTTGATGATGCGCCCGCCATCTCGGATCAGGGGCAACAACTGCTGGGTCAGGAAGAAGGTCCCCTTGAGGTGAATGTTCATGAGGGTGTCGAACTGCTGTTCCGTCGTTTGCTCGAAGCTGGTGTGGATGCCGATGCCGGCATTATTGACCAGAAAGTCGAACCGTTCGCGTCGCCACTCCCGCTGCAGCAACTGGCGCACCTCAGCCGCGAAGGCGGCAAAGGAGGCGCTGTCGGCCACATCGAGCGGCAGGGCATGAGCCTTCACGCCGAGCGCATTGGCCTGCGCCACCACGGTGGCCGCCTCTTCGGCCTGACTGCGATAGGTGATGATGAGATCGACGCCTTTGGCGGCGAGGGCCAGGGCCGAGTGTTTGCCGAGGCCACGGCTGGCGCCTGTGATGAGAGCGATGGAACGGGTCATGGTACGACTCCTGTCAATGGGGTGGATACGGGCTCGAGACGAGCCGGTAGTGCCACTCTATTGGTACGTACATTATGGATAAAGAGGGTAATAATAGATGCACTGTTCCGTTTAAAGTGACAATGACGCCATGGATCAACTGGATGCGATGAGAATGTTTATGCGGGTGGCCGAGCTTGAGAGCTTCACCCGCAGCGCCGAGCAGATGAGCATGCCCAAGGCGACGCTCTCCGCGGCCATTCGACGGCTGGAGGAGCAGCTGGGAGCCCGCTTGCTTCATCGCACTACCAGGCGGGTGCAACTGACCACGGATGGCCAGCTCTGCTACGCCCGCTGTCAGGCGTTGCTGGCCGACATGGAGGAGTTCAATGGGCTGTTTCGGCCGCATGGGCAACTCAGCGGCCAGCTGCGGGTGGACATGCCAAGCCGGATGGCGCGTCATCTGGTCATACCGGCGCTGCCCGCCTTTCTGGCGGCTCACCCTGACTTGCAACTGATGTTGAGCAGCACGGATCGGCGGGTCGATCTGGTGCGCGAAGGCTTCGACTGTGTAGTGCGGGTGGGGGCGCTGGAGTCTTCCAGCCTGGTCGCTCGCCCCCTGGGCCACTACCGCCAGATCAACTGCGCCAGCGCCACCTATCTGGCCCGCCATGGCATTCCACAGACCTTGACCGACCTGGCGGGGCACCGACTGGTCCACTATGGCGCCGTGCCGGGGGATAAAGAAGCCGGGTTCGAGTACTTGCAGGCCGATGGCACCCGCGCCGTGCTGGCGATGGCCGGCGCCCTTACTGTGAGCGACAGCGAAACCTATCTGGCCGCGGCGCTGGCGGGGTTCGGGATCATCCAGATGCCGCGAGTCGGGATAGAGGCATTGCTCGCCAGTGGGGAACTGGTCATGGTGTTGCCCCAGTGGCAGGCGCCTCCCTTGCCCATTCATGCCCTCTATGCCCATCGTCGTCAGCTTTCGCCCAGGGTGCGGGCCTTCATCCACTGGCTGGGCGGCGTGCTGGAGACGGCGCTCGCCAGTGAACTTGCCCCGGCATTGTCGAGCGGCCAGTGACGGGGCGCCTCCCTCTGTCATGCACGACATCGGTGGTCAGATACTCTGGTCTGGCTCTCTATAGTGGTAATCGAAGATCCCGGTTTGGCGCGGGCGGGGCAGATAGGCATAATGGCGCTCTCACAGAGCAGAGGAGATCTCATGAAATATATCGGAGCCCACGTCAGTGCCGCCGGCGGGGTGGAGAACACCATAGCTCGCGCCCAGGCCATCGGTGCCAATGCCTTCGCCCTGTTTACCAAGAACCAGCGCCAGTGGCAGGCGGCGCCGCTGTCCGAGGCCAGTATCCGAGCCTTCAAACTGGCGTGCGAGAAAGCCGGTTTTCGCCCGGAGCAGATCCTGCCCCACGACAGTTACCTCATCAATCTGGGCCATCCCGATCCCGACGGCCTGGCCAAGTCTCGCGATGCGTTTCTCGATGAGATAAAGCGCTGCGAGCAGCTGGGACTTTGCTACCTCAACTTCCACCCCGGCAGCCACCTCAAACAGATCCCGGAAGCGGCCAGCCTTAGACTGGTGAGCGAATCCATCAACTGGGCGCTGGAGCGCAGCCAAGGGGTGACGGCCGTGATAGAGAACACAGCCGGGCAGGGCACCAACCTCGGCTGGTCGTTCGAACACCTGGCCACCCTCATCGACGGGGTGGAGGACAAGAGTCGGGTCGGTATCTGCTTCGATACTTGCCACGCCTTCGCCGCCGGTTATGACTTGCGCACCCCTGAGTCCTGCGCTCAGGTGTTTGCCGATTTCGATCGGATCGTCGGCTTCCAGTATCTCAAGGGTATGCACATCAACGGCGCCAAGTGCACCTTCGGCAGCCGGGTCGATCGCCACCACAGCTTGCGTGAAGGCAATCTGGGGGAGGCGGTATTCCACCACATCATGAATGACGACCGTTTCGATGGCATTCCGCTGATCCTGGAGACCATAGACGAGACGATCTGGGGCGACGAGATCAGTTGGCTACGCAGTCTGGCAAAGGCGTAAAGCGCCGCGGCCACCGCATAAGGAGCAATGATGATGCAAGAAGATCCACACGCGCGGCCACTGCGCTGGGGCATTGCCGGGGCGGGGGCCATTGCCCGTCGCTTTTGCAAGGATGTGAATGAGCACGCGAGCTTGGGGCAGGTGGTGGCGATCGCCGCCCGTGATCAGACGCGGGCCCGGGACTTTGCCGAGGAGCAGGGATTGCCCCTTGCCTATGGCAGCTACCAAGCGCTGGCGGCAAGCACCGAGGTGGAGGCCGTCTATGTGGCGGTGATCCACCCGGAGCACGCCGACCTGATCAAGCAGATGTTGCTGGCGGGCAAGCACGTGCTGGTGGAAAAGCCGGCGGTGACTCAAGTAGCAGATTGGGATGCGCTGGTGCAGCTCGCCCAGGCCCGTGGCCTGCTGCTGATGGAGGCCATGAAGGTGATGTGCTTCCCCGCCATGCGCGAATTGCTGCGGCGACTCGGCGCCTTGCCTGCCCCCAATCGGCTGCAGGCGGCCTTCGGCTCGGTGCAGGAGAGATCCGGCAAACTGTTTGATCCCGCCTTGGCCGGAGGCGCTGCCTGGGATGTGGGTGTCTATCCGCTCTGGCTCTACGCTGCCATCTGTCACCAGCTGGGGCTGGCTGCGGGTGAGCCGCAGGTCGCTCTTTCCCGCCAGACGGGTGAGGTGGACGTGGCCGCCAGCTTCCGCTTTGCCGGTCCCCTCGCGGCCGAGCTGGATGCCTCCATCGTCCAGGATCTCGACAAGGCGGCCTGTCTGGGCGGCGAGGGCTGGGCCCTGCAACTGGTCGGCAAGTGGTGGAACCCCCAGCAGGTACGCTGGGTTACGGGGGATCCCTTGCCTGCCTGGCCGGGAGACATAGAGGCGCAGGTAGCGGGCGGTGGCATGCAGCACGAGGCGGATCATTTCGCCGCCTGTGTCAGGCAGGGATTGAGGGATTCTCCCTGGGCGCCGCAGGCCCTGACCAGACAAGTGCTGGGGTGGGTAGAGCGCAGTTTGCAACCGCACCCTAATAACGGATAGAGAGAGAGGGCGCCTGGGCGCCCTCTCTTTTTTTGTCTGGGCAAGGGGAAGCCAGATGATCGGGCGCGATCATCGAGTCCGATCATCTTATTGCGCTTTTGTCCGAGTGGTTATGTCCGCCAGGGCTTGAGGCAGGGCCCCCTCTTGCGCGCGGCAAAACTGCAGAAAGCGGCGCAGGGTGGCGGAGTGGTATTTCTGCCGGTGCCAGATGAGGGAGAGTTGGCGGGGAAAACGCCGGGCAAGGGAGAAGGCCACCAGACGACCGGCCTGCAACCGATCCGATACCGCCAGGCGGGAAATGAAAGAGATCCCCAGCCCCTTTTCAACCGCCAGCATGACGGCCTCCAGGGTGTTGAGCTCCAGCCCTGCCTGCCAGCGAGGCAGCCCGGGCTGGATCTGTTGCTCGAATTGCTCGCGGCTGCCTGACTGTGGCTCGCGCAGTACCCAGGTTTCATCGCTCAGCTGGCTGAGCGACAGGCGACTGCGCCGGGCGAGGGGATGATCGGGATGAGCCACGATCAGCATCTCGTCATTGAGCCAGGGTTCACTCACCAGATCAGCATGGTGGTTCTGCCCCTCTATCAAGGCCAGATCCAGCTCGAAGTTGGCCAGCAAATGGCACAGCTGGTGGGTGTTGGTGATGGTGACTCTGGGTGGCAACCCCAGCTCCTGCTTGCTGCTGGCCAGCAGGGTTGGGAGCAGGTAGTTGCCTATGGTCTGGCTCGCTCCCAGGCGCAGCTGGCCGCTTGGCTCTGCATCCGGGCTGAACAGGGTTTCAATATCCTGCATCCGGGTCAGCAGCTCTTCGGCGGCCGGTTGCAGCAGGCGCCCCTCGTTGTTGAGCTGCAATCTGGGGTGAATGCGATCAAACAAGGGAGTGGCGAGCTGACGCTCCAGCTCCTGCAATGACTGGGACACGGCGCCCTTGCTCAGGCAGAGCTCGTTGGCGGCCAGCCCCAGATTGCCGTAGCGGGCTATGGTGGCGAAGACCTTGAGTTGTTGCAGGGTCAGTTTCATGTTTGGTTTACCTGAACAATTGATTCAATTCATTTAGATATCGTAAACGATAGCTGCGCTTTATCCTATGCTCATCGTCTCTCACAAGAGGTTTCAGCCATGATCGCAAGAACTCGTCAATCCCTAGCCGCGGCACCGACCCCCATGGCGGGCCTGGCACTCGGGATCGCCAGTCTCGGTTGGTGCTGGGAAAACGCCGGCCAGTTCGATGGTCGCCTGCAACTGCTGGGCGCCGCCGTTGCCGCCGTGCTGCTGGTGATCCTCACCTTCAAGTTTCTGCTTCATCCACGCCTGCTGTGGCAGGATCTGGCTCACCCTGTGGTGGGCAGCGTTGTGCCTACCTATGCCATGGCCACCATGGTGGTCTCCAAGGCGGTCGGCATGCTGGCCCCCGGTCTGGGCGAGGGGCTCTGGTTGTTTGCCGTTGTGCTGCATCTGCTGTTTCTGGCCACGTTTGTCTGGCACAGGGTCAAGCAGTTCGAGATCCATCACATGGTGCCGAGCTGGTTTGTGCCGCCGGTGGGCATCATAGTGGCTGACGTGGCCTTTCCGGGTGGCCAGTTTGCCGCGCTGGCCGACGGCCTGCTCTGGTTTGGCATGCTCTGCTACGGCCTGATGTTGCCGCTGATGCTCTATCGCCTCATCTTCAGTCATGAAGTACCGGATGCCGCCAAGCCGACCATCGCCATTCTGGCGGCCCCTGCCAGTCTGTCACTCGCCGGTTATCTGACCGTGACCGAGGATCCTTCCTTGTTGCTGGTGGCCGTGCTGCTGGGGATCGCCATTCTGATGACCTGCATCATCTATCTGGCGTTTATCAAGTTGTTGCGCCTGCCGTTTTCACCGGGGTATGCCGCCTTCACCTTCCCGCTGGTGATAGGTGCCACCGCCCTGTTCAAGGTAAGCCACCTGCTGGCGCAGTGGCCACAAGCAACCCACTATGTGGAGCAGGTCAATCTGCTGGCCCACTTCGAACTGGGTGCCGCCACCCTGATCGTCGGCTATGTGGCCTTGCGCTATCTGATGTTCTTCCTGCCATTAAGGGAAATCAACATGGATCACGGCATCGCCCGACACGGCGCCCGCCGCTAGGCACGACTCTCCAGGAGAGACTCGGGGTAAGGGGTCAGTCAACGAGAAGGGCATGCGTGCACGACATGCTCCACTGGCCAGAAGTAGTGAGAGCGCTCCGCCATGGGTGGAGCGCTTTTTTGTCTGCGGTTAAGTGTTGAAGGAGACTGTTTTTGCCGCTGGGAAATCCATTTTTTGAACCAGCGCTCACCCTGAGGTGCTCACGATGAATTTCACTGGTATTACCTGTCAGGACGAATACAATGCAACCCCATTTTCTTCGTTTGACCTCATTCATGTCTTCCCAAGATCCTGTGTTTGATTCCTCTTTTCAGACCCGTTTATTGCGACCGCGTTACTGGCCAAGCTGGTTGGCACTCGGCGCACTCTGTGTGCTCGCCTTCGTGCCGCCGCGCTGGCGTGACAAGCTGGCAGAATGGCTGGCGCCGTTGGTGGTCAGGGTCTCCAAGAAACAGATCTACATCGCCAAAACCAACCTCGATATCTGCTTTGCCAACAAGAGCCAAGCCGAGCGTGATGCCATCCTGATGACCTCCATCCGCATCGGTCTCAAGACCCTGCTTGGATTTGGTGAATTTACCGTGCGCAGTCCCGCCTACCTGATGAAACGTATCCAGGTGAGTGGCTGGGAGCATATCGAGGCGGAGCAGGCCGCCGGCCGCCCCATGATACTGGTGGTGCCCCATAGCTGGCCGGTCGATGCTGCCGGTTACTACTTCACCCAGCGTGGCGTGCCCATGTGCGCCATGATGAAGAGTGCCCGCAATCCGGTATTTGACTGGCACATCAATCGGGAACGAGCCAAGAATGGTTGCCTTGTCTATGAGCGCAGTGCCGGCATCAAGTCGGTGATCAGAACCGTCAAGCGTGGACACAGTTTCTTCTATCTGCCGGACCAGGATCATGGCCGTGAGGCGAGCATCTTTGCGCCCTTCTTCGGCTATCCCAAGGCAACCCTGCCGGCTCTGCCGCGGTTGGTGCAGGTCAGTGGTGCCAAGGCAGTGCCCATGCTGGCCTGCTACGATGAGGCCAAGTACTGCTACCGTCTGGAGATAGAGGCGCCGTTTGCTGATTACCCCAGCGGCGATCTGATGGCGGACACCTGCCGCATGAACAAGATGATTGAGCAGCAACTGACTCGCGATCCGGGCCAATACATGTGGTTCCTCAAGATTTTCGATACCCGTGAAGAGCAGGAAGGGTCGGACGGCCTCTATGAAGAAGGGATCAAGCGTATCCGTGGTGATCTTCCTCCCGGCGCCTGACCTGTCATCGTGATCATGGCCCTGCGGGGCCATTTTTATTGGGTACGAGTCTGTGTGTTGGTAAGACCACTGCACCCCAAAGTGGAAAAAATTGTCAGGATAATTAAAATAACCGTTTATTTTCTATGACTTGATGGCGGCGATGTCTTCACACGATCCGGTTTTTGATACCTCATTTCATGCCCGTCTGCTCCATCCGCGCTGGTGGGGCAGTTGGCTGGCGCTTGGCTTTTTGTGTCTGCTGGCATGGGTGCCTCACGGCGTGCGCGGGCGTTTTGCCAATGCCGTGGCCCCGGCTTTGCTGCGACTTTCCAAAAAGCAGGCCTACATTGCCGAGACCAATCTCAAGATCTGTTTTCCCAAGCTGGATGAAGCGGGCCGTAAGGCGCTGCTGCTCAAGGCGATCCGGACCGGTCTCAAGGCATTCATGGGCTTTGGCGAGCTGACCCTGCGCAGCTCCGCGCATCTCAAAAGCCGCATCAAGGTACGGGGCTGGGAGCATATAGAGGCGGAGCTGGCCGCCGGGCGCACCATGATACTGGTCGTGCCTCACACCTGGGCGGTGGACATGATTGGCCGCTACCTGACCGATGAGGGGCTTGCGCTCTGTACCATGATGAAGAGCCCGAAAGATCAGGTGTTTGACTGGTATATCAACCGCGAGCGATCCAAAGCCGGCAAGGTGTATGAGCGCAGTGTCGGCATCAAACCGGCCATCAAGGCCATCCGCAGCGGCTACAACTTCTTCTATCTGCCGGATCAGGATCATGGTCGTGAGAAGAGCATCTTCATCCCTTTCTTCGGTCACCCCAAGGCGACTCTGCCAGCCCTGCCCAAGCTGGTGAAGCTGACCGGTGCCCGTGCTGTGCCCATCCTCGCCTGCTATGACGAGGATGAAGAGTGCTACCGGCTTGAGATTGAACCCCCGTTTGATCCATATCCCACGGACGATTTGACCGCCGACGTCAATGCCATGAACCGCATGGTGGAGCAGCAGCTGAGCCAGTATCCAGAGCAGTACATGTGGTTTCTCAAGATCTTCGAAACCCAGGAACATCAAGAAGGGGAGGATGGTCTCTACGAAGAGGGGATTAAGCGGATCCGCAGCGGTCTGCCACCCGAACCATGAAGGGAAAGACACTGGTTGGCGACCTGAGATGACAGCGGTGACAAGCGCTTGTCCTTTAAGCAGTTTGGTGAGTAAAACAGCGGCAAATGGGGCATCGAAAGGTGTCAAGGAACAGGGATATGCAAGCTGGCCTCATAGGGGCTATCTTCTGAGGCGCAAATAGGGTAAAAGGGCGGCCATGAAAATTCCAAATCGAATCCAACCTCTGGTTGATGACGGCCTGGTCGATGACGTCATCAGCCGGCTGATGAGCGGCAAAGAGGCCGACGTCTATGTGGTGCGCTGCGGCGACGAGATACGCTGCGCCAAGGTCTATAAAGAGGCGTCCAAGCGCAGCTTCAAGCAGGCAGTGGTGTATCAGGAAGGGCGCAAGGTGCGTAACAGTCGCAGCGCCCGCGCCATGGAGAAAGGCTCCAAGTACGGTCGCAAACAGCACGAAGAGGTGTGGCAGAACACAGAAGTGGATGCCCTGTTCAAGCTGGCGGCAGCTGGCGTGCGGGTTCCGCAGCCCTATGTCTGTCTCGACGGTGTGCTCTTGATGGAGCTTATCACCGACGAGGATGGCAATGTGGCCCCCCGTCTCAATGACGTGGCACTCTCACCCGAGCAGGCTGTCATCGATCACGACAAGGTGATCCGCTATGTGGTGCGCATGCTCTGCGCAGGCCTTATCCACGGGGATCTTTCCGAGTTCAACGTGCTGGTGGATGCCCAGGGCCCCGTCATCATAGACCTGCCCCAGGTGGTGGATGCCGCCGCCAACAACCAGGCCAAGGCGATGCTGGAGCGGGACGTCAACAACATGCGCAACTATTACGGCATGTATGCCCCCGAGCTGCTCAATACCCGTTACGCCAAGGAGATGTGGGCCCTGTTCGAAGATGGCAAGCTGACCCCGGAGAGCGAGTTGACCGGCCTGTTCGAGGAGAGCACAGAGGCCATCGATATCGATTCCGTGCTGCACGAGATCGAGAGTGCCGAAGAGGAAGCCCATGCCCGTCTGGCCCGAATGAACGCCGAGCAGGAAGACAGCTACTGATCGCCACTCATCATCACGTCATCAGTCACAACATGAGCGCCTTCGGGCGCTCATGTTGTTTATGGCTGCCGTTTGACGCGGCATCTGGCTGGCGGCTCAACGCAGGGGCGGGAGGCGGTAAAACCGTACCCAGCAGTCATCCCCTGCATGGTAGCGACGATCCAGCCACTGTCCGTTGGCAGCTTCAATGATCTTGAGGGAGGTTGTATTCGTTTCGTCGCAGCTGATGAGGACGGGGCCGGTCAATACATGTTGTTGCAACCAGCGCAGCAGGGTGCGGGCAACGCCCTCACCGCGGCGGGAGGGGCGGGTATCATAACCTATGTGGCCAAGCCATTGCGCCGTGGCCGGGTTGTCACCGTGGCGTAGCCGCAGTGTACCGAGTATCTCCCCCTCCTCAAGTGCAAAGTAGGTAGTGGTGGGCAGATACCCCATGGGCAGATGACGGCCCTCTGCGTGATCGAGCAGGCTTTGCAGCCAGCCGTCAGGGTCAAATTGCGCCACCTGATAGAGCGGCAGACCGGCTTCGCCGCACTCGGTCACATAGCGGCGATAGGCGGGGACATCGTCAGGTTGCGCCGGGCGGCACTTTATGGTCGACAGCCTGCTCACGAGCCAGTGACCAGGGGTTGTAGCAGTTGCGGCTCGCTGTGGTGGGACTCCTGTACGCAGGTTCGTTGCCGACCCCCTTGCTTGGCCGCATAAAGCGCCCTGTCCGCTCTGGGGTATGCCTGCTCGAAGCGCTCTCCTGGCTGCAGCGACGTCAGGCCTATGCTCATGCTGATGGGACCGCCAGCGAGCTGCGAGGTGGCCTGGGCGATCCGTTGCTGCAGGGTGTGGCAGTAATGTGGCAGCGTTTGCGGATTTTCCATCAAGAAAATAACCAGCTCATCTCCCCCCAGTCGCCCCGCTATCCCCTGCCGTGGCAGGGTAGTGCGTATCACCTGACCTACCAGTCGCAACATGGCATCCCCGGCGGGATGACCGTGCTGGTCATTGATCTGCTTGAAGTCATCCAGGTCGATCAGCAACAGCTGACAGGGGTTGGCCCCTGCACTGACTTGCGCCTGCAACAGTTGCTGAAAATAGTGGCGGCTCAGCAGACCGGTCAGCTCATCCTGATTGGCCCGCCGCTCCAGCTCGCGCTGGGTCGCCAATAGTGCCTGTTGCTGGCGGGTATGAACAAGGCTGAGCAACAGATAGCTGCGGGCTATGGTAAAGAGCAGGCTGAGCAGGATCACGGGGCCGAGCAAGGGGTCGGTAAAGGTACTGGCGTTGAGTTCCGGCTGCCAGAGGTGCTTGGCTATCCGGAGCAGCTGCAGCAGCAACTGCAGACCGAGCAGCAGTATGGCAAAGCGCAATACCCGATAGAGGGGGGCCAGACGTTGATAACGCCAGAGCTGCCAGATCAGTACCGCGAATTGCAGGGAGAGCACGGCGGAGAGGACCATGATCCGGCTGTGTACGTCAGACAGGGGGCGCAGGCTGGCGGTCAGGGCAAACAGCACAAATCCGATGAGCGCTATGGCAGGGCAGAGCCAGCCAAGCTGGTCTGCCTCGCGTCGAAAGAAGTGGCGCAAGCCCCGCTCATACAGCAGGGGCGCGGCAAGCAGCAGCAGGTTGGTCAGCAGTATGTTGGCAAGGGAGATATCCCCCTCGAGCGGCCGGAGCAGCAGGCCGCAGAACGAAGCGGCGATGGCCAGTTCGCTGGCAGACCAGTAGAGCAGGCCCCTGATGCGGCGCTGGGTATGCCACACATAGGCAAAAATGACTGCGACCCCGACATGGGACAGCGTGACAAACAGTACCAGACTCAGCAATTGTGCGGAGGAAAACAGATTATGCATCAAGGGTCTCTCAGGGCTCTTCCACCTGTTAACCGCGTCCCGACCTATGAGGTCGATAGCTGGCAGTGCTGGATCACAGCATGAATCCAACCCATTATCAATGGCTTAAGCATCCAGCCATGCATCACTGCGACGCGGCCGCCCTGGCAGCCGCTGACGCGTATGTGGGGAAAAGCAGCCCCTGATCCGCTGCCCGTCACTCAGCCAGTACTGGCAGGATCATGACGGTGGCTTTTCGGCCCAGATGGGTCAGCAGGCGGCGTACATCGTCCAGCCTGATGAGCAGGGTGGCGGTATTGACCAGCGGATGGCACTGCACCTGCTCGGCCTGCCAGACTTGCTCATCCACCACCAGTTCCACCGCCTGCTCCGTATCACGCACCATGGCGAGCAGGGTGACGGCACCCGGGGTTAGACCGAGCGCGGCATGCAACCGCTCCGGGGAGCCAAAGCTCAGTCGCTTGACTCCAAGCTTGGCAGCCAGCGCCTTGAGATCGACTCGGCTTTCCTGTGGCGTGACCACCAGAAACAGCCGCTCGCTTTTGGAATCGCGTAAGAACAGGTTCTTGGTCCTGGCGGCGGGCAAGTCAGGCAACAGCCGACTCGCCTCCTCACAGGTAAAGACGGGAGGGTGATCGAATCGCTGGTAGGGAATGGCCAGCCGATCCAGCAGGGAATAGAGTGCCACTATGGATTCCTTGTATGGGGTGAACCGGTGCAAGCAGGTATGCCAGTGACAGCACGCTCGCCCACGCGTGCGCGTCTTCGAGCTTACCAGCATGAGCCTTGCGGTGCAGCCTGGCATGACGATTGCGGGCAAGCACTGTATGAACGTACAATACTCCCATCCCAAAACCGGCCCCTTTATCCTGAATGATTGCGACCCAGCCCACCGTGATGACGACCTCTCCTGCAACCGCGCCCCTGGACGGCTTCATCCTGACCCGCCATGGTCGGGACGTGCGCGGACGCACAGAGATAGTGATGTGGCTCTGGAGCGAGCAAGGGCCGGTACGGCTGGTGGTGCCCGGGCAGGAGCCTGTGTTCTTCCTGCCACAGAGCCACATGCAGGAGGCGGCCGAGCTGTTCAAGGGCTCAGGAGTGAGCGGGCGGTTTCGGCGCCTGCCCATGCACACCTTCGATGGGCGTGCCGTGGTGGCTTGCTATTTCTCCACCTTGAGCGCTTTTCACCGCGCCATCGAGTTGTTGCTGATCCGCGGGCTGGAGCACTTCGAGGCGGATATCCGGCTGCCGGAGCGGTTTCTGATGGAGCGCTTCATCACAGCCGGAGTCCGCTTTGGCGGCAAAACGGCGCGCAAGGGGGGCAAGCACGGTTACTGGGAGGTGAACGAGGCGCGCTGTGCGCCGCAGGCGGTGACGCCGACGCTCTCCTGGGTATCTCTGGATGTGGAGTGTGCCATGGACGGGGCCCTCTTCTCGGTGGGACTCTACAGCGAGCAGGATGCCCGCGTCATCATGATAGGCTCCCCCGAGGTCGGCGCGGATGAGTGGAGCACAACCCTGGAGTGGGTGGCGGACGAGAATGCCTTGCTCGGGGCGCTGGAGCAGTGGTTCAGCCAGCATGATCCAGACCTGGTGATCGGCTGGAACGTGGTGAATTTTGACTTTCGGCTGCTGCTGCGCCGCGCCGAGCTCAACAAGCGGCGGCTGCGGCTCGGGCGGGGGCGGGAGCTCTGTTTCTGGCGCTCATCACGCAACGATCCCCAGACCGGCAACGTCATCATACCGGGGCGCATGGTGCTCGACGGCATCGATACCCTGAAAAGCGCCACCTGGCAGTTTGCCAGTTACAGCCTGGATGCTGTAGCAAGCGAGCTGCTCGGCCGCGGCAAGGATATCGAGGATGTGGCCAATCGGGGGGAGAAGATCACCGAGCTGTTCCATTCCGACAAGGAGGCGCTGGCCCGCTACAACCTGGAAGATTGCAGGCTGGTATGGGAGATCTTCGATTACTGCCACCTCATTCCCTTTGCCATCGAGCGGGCCTCCCTCACTGGTCTTGAGCTCGACCGGGTCGGTGGCTCTGTGGCGGCGTTTACCAACCTCTATCTGCCGCGGCTTCATCGCGGCGGCTATGTGGCCCCCAATCTGCCTGCCGACGGCGGGCTGGCAAGCCCCGGCGGCTATGTGATGGACTCCAAACCCGGTCTCTATCGCCATGTGTTGGTACTCGATTTCAAGAGTCTCTATCCCAGCATCATCCGCACTTTCTGTATTGATCCCATGGGGCTGGTGGAGGGGTTGCAGCATCCGGATGAGGCGATCCCCGGCTTTCGCGGCGCCCTCTTCTCCCGCACTCGCCACTTTCTGCCGGATCTCATCGCCACCCTGTGGGCGGCGCGGGACAGGGCCAAGGCGGCCAGCAACAAGGCGCTTTCCCAGGCCATCAAGATCATCATGAACTCCTTCTACGGCGTGCTGGGCTCTGGGGGGTGCCGTTTCTACGACCCCAGGCTTGCTTCTTCCATCACCCTGCGCGGTCACAGCATTATGCAACAGACCCGGGAGTGGATTGAGGCGCAAGGTTTCGAGGTGATCTACGGCGACACTGACTCCACTTTCGTCCACCTGGCCAGGGAGACAAGCTCGCAGCAGGCCGATGAGATTGGTCATGGCTTGGCGCGGATGATCAACGACAACTGGACGGCACTGATCAAGCGCGAGTTCGACCTGCCCAGTCATCTGGAGATCCAGTACGAGACCCACTACCGCCGCTTTCTGATGCCGACCATTCGCGGGCTGGAGAAGGGCAGCAAGAAGCGGTATGCCGGTCTGGTTGGCAAGGCGAGCGAGGGGACGGAACAACTGGTGTTCAAGGGGCTCGAGTCGGTGCGCACCGACTGGACCATGCTGGCCAAACAGTTCCAGACCCGGCTCTATGAGCTGGTGTTTCACGATGAAGATCCCAGCGGCTATGTGCGCACCATGGTGGATGAGACCCGGGCCGGCTTGCACGATGATCTGCTCATCTACCGCAAACGGCTGCGCCAGAAGCTGGAGGAGTACCAGAAGAACGTCCCGCCCCATGTACGGGCGGCGCGACTGGCCGATGAAGAGAACCTGCGCCGCGGTCAGCCCCAGCGCTACCAGCACAGGGGCACGATTTCCTATCTGATGACCCTCAATGGGCCTGAGCCGCTGGAATACAGGCGTAGCGCCATCGACTACGAGCACTACATCGACAAGCAGATCAGACCTATAGCGGATGCCATACTGCCGTTTATCGGCGAGTCATTCGAGCGGATCTGCGGCCAGCAGCTGGATCTGTTCTAGTCCCATCAGACAGTGTGTTGTGACAGGGTAACGAAGGGGAAGCAGAGAGGCCAGCAAGCTGGGTAGTGAGGCGGCTTATTCAGTACAGCATCAAGGGGAGGGCGCACGGGCCCGGCCTTTTGATCCCGTAGCGATGCAGGTGGCCCTGACATGCAAAAAGCCCGCTCATGGAGCGGGCTTTTTTAATCTGGTGCGTCCTAGTGGATTCGAACCACCGACCCCCACCATGTCAAGGTGATGCTCTAACCAGCTGAGCTAAGGACGCAGGGTGCGCAATGCGACTTCTTTTTGCAGGGGAGTGGTGGGTTTAATTGGATTCGAACCAACGACCCCTACCATGTCAAGGTAGTGCTCTAACCAACTGAGCTATAAACCCACATCTGCACTCAAACTGGTTCGAACCAACGACATCGCCTGTGCCATGTCAATATAGTGTTCCAACCTGCCGAGTTATAAACCCATAAATCTGCAATCTATTATGGTGCGTCCTAGTGGATTCGAACCACCGACCCCCACCATGTCAAGGTGATGCTCTAACCAGCTGAGCTAAGGACGCATACTCGGTATTCTGTGATGGTGCGTCCTAGTGGATTCGAACCACCGACCCCCACCATGTCAAGGTGGTGCTCTAACCAGCTGAGCTAAGGACGCATCACAGAAAAAGTGGTGGGTTTAATTGGATTCGAACCAACGACCCCTACCATGTCAAGGTAGTGCTCTAACCAACTGAGCTATAAACCCACTGCAAGAATCGGTAATGACCGCTTCATGACACCAGCACTGCTGACGTGGTCGGCATACTACCCATGCCCCCAAAGGCTGTCAACAGGCGGTATGCACAAAGGAGACCGTTTGCCGAGTTCTTGCGCAGCCTGTTGATTTTACAGGCACACCCTATCCGGACTTGGGTAGCAGGGGGGGGCTTGCCGCCGGGTGCTTCACAGCGCAAAAAGACCCCTTGCCAGGCCTTGGCATGGCGCACTGTGGCGGCGCGAAAATCCAGCCAGACGCGGCTCTCCAGCCCGCTGGCGTAGCTTGTCTGCCATGCCTGCAGGGCTGGCGGGGATGCATTGTCAAACAGGGCGGCCAGGGAAGGGGAAATCTGGCGGAACTGACGATCAAGCTGAGCCAGCCAGGGTTGCAGCCCCCTGGCATAGTAGTGCGTCATTGCACCCCGCAGACGATCTTGTCGCTGTGGATCCGTGGCCGGGCAGAGTGTGGTGATGGGCAAGGGCTCCAGTTGTGCACTGATCTGATTGAGCCAGGCCGTGGCCAGCGGCAGTGAATAGAGCAGCCGGGGCAGGGCATCCGATCGGTAGAGGCTCTCCAGCGCATCCGTCAACGGAGGCAGGGATGCCGTCACATGGTCGGGACGGGCCACCGCCTCTTGCCAGCGCTGCAACTGACCCAGTGCCTGGCGGGTCTCCTGCAGAGTACTGGTCAGCGACAAGGGGGTTCGTCTGGGGGTCAGTACCCGGCGCAGCTCCGGGGTGCTGACCAGCGCATTCCAGAAGCGATCCGGCAACATGGCCGTTTTTTGTTGTCGAAGGCTGGTCAGCCACTGTGCTACCTCGGGGTCCTGTGTCTTGCAGCGCGCCAGCCCCTGCACCAGTTGCCACTCATAGGCCAGCTGGCTGAAGTTGTCCGTGCTGCGCCCGACAGGGCCGTTGCGTTCGGCCACCAGGGTGCCGAGGCCACACTGGTTGAGGGGCAATATATCGAGCAGGCCAATGCGCAGATCTGGCAGCGGACGCTGCAGTTCCCGCTGGGCGGGGAAGGGCACCAGCGTAATGACGGGAGAGGGAGTGGACGGGAGACTCAGTACATGGGCCACCCTGGTTTGATAGGTGGCAAATTGATCCTCTATGGTGGGGGTACAGCCTGCCAGCTGCATCCCCCACAGCCAGATCAGTCCGTTACGGATGGGCGCCGAAACGGCCATAGATCACCTTGAGACGGGCCCCCAGCATCAGGGCTGCGCCGGTCAGGCCGACGATAAAACCGACCCAGAAGCCCTGCGGCCCCATGCGAGGAACGACCCAGTCGGTCAGTCCCAGCAGCATGCCGGTGGGCAGGCCCAGACCCCAGTAGGCGACTATGGTGACGTAGAAAATCGCCTTGGTGTCCTTGTATCCACGCAGCGCCGCGGCCGCTACCACCTGTACCGAGTCGGAGACCTGATAGATGGCGGCGAAGAACAGCAAGGTAGCCGCCAGCGTGATCACCTGCATGTCATCTGTGTAGATGGTCGCTATCTGTTCACGCAGCAGTACTGTCAGGGCGGCGGTGCAGGCCGCGACCGCCATGCCCAGCATGAGGCCGGTACGGGCCGCGACCCGGGCGTGGTCCGGCAAGCCTTCCCCTATGCTGTGGCCGACCCGGATAGTCACCCCCACACCAATGGAGAGCGGCAGCATGAACACCAGGCTGGAGAAGTTCAGCGCTATCTGGTGGCTTGCTACCGTCTCTGCTCCGAACGGGGCCAGCATCAGGGCCACCACGGTAAACAGGGTCACCTCGCAGAAGATGGCCATGGCAATGGGAAAGCCGAGTCGGAACAGGCGCCAGATCCGGCTGCCATTGGGGCGTGCTAGCTGGGCAAACAGGTTGATCTTCGTGAAGTGAGGGGAGAGTTTCACATAGATGATCATCGCCAGCAGCATGGCCCACAGCACGATGGCGGTGGCCACCCCACAACCGACACCGCCGAGTTTTGGCATGCCCAAATGGCCGTGGATGAAGATGTAGTTGGCGGGAATATTGACCGCCAGCCCGACGAAACCTATCACCATGGTGGGCATGGTGTGGGAGAGTCCCTCACTGAAGTTGCGCAGCACCTGGAACAGCACGAAGGCGGGCAGCCCCCACAAGATGGCATGCAGATAGCCGGCAGTCTTGGTGGCCATGACGGCGTCCACGTCCATGAATTGCAGGGTCAGCGGGCTGAAATAGAGCGCTATCATGGCGATGGGAGTGACCATGAGCGCCAGCCAGAAGCCCTGATGCACGGCCGGGCGGATCTCGTCCCGTTTGCGAGCCCCGTTGAGCTGGGAGACGATGGGGGTGAGCGCCATTATGATGCCCTGCACCAGCAAGATGATCGGCAACCAGAAGCTGGTGGCGACCGACACGGCCGCCAGATCCACGGCGCTGACTTGCCCCGCCATCACGGTATCGACAAAGTTCATGGCGATCTGGGCCACTTGGGCGACCAGAATGGGGCTGGCTAAACTAACGAGCTGCCTCGCCTCGGACCAATAACGTTGCACTGACACCTCCGAGTGGATCAGATAAAAAGAGCAAGAACGGATAACAAGATGGACTTTTGCCCCCTCACCGGGAGGAGACAAAATGCGGGGGTGCCATTCTAGCCTGAAAGTCGCCCGCCGCGAAACGGTTGGCGGCAGGCTTTCTGCCCGGCTCAGGCGTCCTGATGATCGCTGATCAGCAGATTGGCGGCGGCATAGGCGGCTTCCTGGCGCAGTTCGGCCGGCACCCGCTCGTCGGAGGCCACAGCATTGAGGGCTCTGATGGTCGCCGCTATGGCCTGCGGCACATAACCCTGCTCACCTGAGCCAATCTGGTTATAGGCGATGCGAATGGCCTCACAACATTGATATACTTGCATTATTTCTTCCTCATTAACCCGAATGTGAACGCCGTCACTATAGCGATCGGGGGCAAGCTTGTCAGCAGGCGTGCTTGTCTGGGTGGCGGGCCGGGGTTAACCTGCCTTTTTTCGTAGCAGGAGAAGAGACATGTTCACCGGCATAGTGCAGGGGACCGCCGAACTGGTGGCCATCAAAGCGCTTCCCAACTTTCGCACCCACGTGATCCGCATGCCAAGTCTGGCCTGGGGCGAGGGATTGGCGTTGGGGGCCTCCGTGGCCCATAACGGCTGCTGCCTGACGGTCACCCGGGTGGAAGGCGATCTGGTCAGCTTCGATCTGATCCAGGAAACCCTGCGCCTGACCAACCTTGGCACGCTGCAGGCGGGGGACAAGGTCAACGTGGAGCGGGCTGCCCGCTTTGGTGACGAGATCGGCGGTCATACCATGTCTGGTCATATCATGGGCACGGCGGAAGTGATCTCGGTCATAGACACCCCCAACAATCGTCAGGTGTGGTATCGCCTTGCCCCCACGCTCATGAAGTACGTGTTGACCAAAGGCTACATCGGCATCGACGGCATCAGCCTGACAGTGGGTGAGGTGCGAGAGAGTGAATTTTGCGTCAATCTGATCCCGGAGACCCTGGCTCGTACCAACCTGGGTTGGGTCAAAGCCGGTTGGCACACCAATATCGAGATCGATCCCCAAACCCAGGCCATCGTCGATACGGTGGAGCGGGTACTGGCTGCGCGACAGTTGGGCTGATCTGGGCGAAAGTTTCCGACATGCCATGGAAAAGGGCCTGCATTGCAGGCCCTTTTGATTGCTCGAATTTTGATGACTAGCAATCAGAACATCTGCTCGTCGTCTGCATCCACAAACAGTTGCAGGCAGTCACGGGCTTCGTCCAGATGCAGCCGCAGGTGGATAGGGTTGCAACAGGCCATGCAATCTTCGTAGAACTCCTGATCCCCCTGGCTGGCATCCAGCTCGACCCGGGTATGGTGGCCACAGTGGGGGCAGACGATGCGCTTGCTGGTGTACTCGATCATGGTGACCTCCTCGGGCCCTCGGGGCGCCTATCTTCCCTGATTCTAGTTGGCCGGGAGGGAGTTAACCGCGAGCAAGCGCACGTTTATGACAGTGGTCAGGGGGATACGGCGTTCTGGCTCCTTTAGCACCATTGTTGTCTGCGGGAGTCTATGCCGCCCAGCTGGCCAGCGTGGCGGCATTCAACTCACCGAGGGATCTGAGCTGGTGATCGGCAATGGCCAGACGGGGATCGCCGACCAATGCCGGGTCCGGTACTATGAGCGCCTTCATGGAAGCCGCCTTGGCCGCCAGCAGGCCGGTGAAGCTGTCTTCAATGGCCAGACAGTGTACCGGTTCTACCCCGAGTTTTTCCGCCGCGTGTATGTAAACGTCCGGATGCGGTTTACCGAAGCGCTCCACCTCGGCGGAGTGCACCGCCAGAAAGCGATCGCGAATGCCGAGCTTGCCGAGCACCGCCTCGACCATGGTGAAGGGCGAGGAGGTCGCCAGCCCAATCTTGAGCCCTTGTGCCTCCATCAGTGCCAGCGCCTCCAGCACTCCCTCCTTGGGTTGGCCTTCACTCAGGATCAGGGCAATGACCTGATCCAGGATGCGTTGCATCACCTCTTCCTGGCTGGGGCCCACCCAGGGGCGCAGCCGATACCAGTGCGCCACCAGCTGGTCGATGCGCACGCCTATGGTGGAGTTGCAATCCTCCTCGCTGTGGGGATGACCCAGCCCGGAGAACACGGCCATCTGGGCCCGTTGCCAAAAGGGTTCCGAGTCGATCAGAACACCATCCATATCGAAGATCACGGCAGCTAACATCTTGTACTCCTGACAAATTTGAAGGGGGATTATAAGCCTGACGGGCAAATGCAAAAGGGGCATTGCCATGCCCCTTGCGCCTGATCACGTCAGCAACCGGTTTTGGTCAATAAATCACCTCGACCCGGGCGGCGACCGCCTTGGCTTTTTCCACCGCCTCTTCACACTGCTGCCCACGGGCCAGGGCGACCCCGAGCCGGCGGCGACCGGCGATCTCGGGCTTGCCAAACAACCGCAGCTGGGCGCCCGATACCAAGGCCAGCGCCTCCCCAATGCCCTGATAGCGGATGTCCTGACTGTGACCATCCCGCAGCACCACGGCCGAAGCGCTCGGCCCATACTGGGTGATGGTGCCGACCGGCAGCCCCAGGATGGCGCGCACATGGAGGGCAAATTCGGAGAGATCCTGAGAGATCAGGGTCACCATGCCGGTGTCGTGGGGGCGGGGAGAGACTTCGCTGAACCACACCTCGTCGCCCCTGATGAAGAGCTCGACCCCGAACAGGCCATAACCGCCAAGCGCCTCGACCACCTTGGCGGCGACCTCCTTGGAGCGGGCCAGCGCCAGGGTGCTCATCGCCTGTGGCTGCCAGGATTCGCGGTAGTCGCCATCTTCCTGGCGGTGGCCTATGGGGTCGCAAAAATGAATGCCATCGACGGCCCGCACCGTGAGCAGGGTGATCTCGTACTCGAAGGGGACGAAGCCTTCGACAATCACCTTGCCACGACCGGCGCGGCCACCCTCCTGGGCGTAGGTCCAGCTCTCGTCCACCTTGGCGAGGTCCCGCAGCACGCTCTGACCCTTGCCCGACGAACTCATCACGGGTTTTACCACGCAGGGCAGGCCGATGGCTTCGACGGCGGCGATGAACGCCTCTTTGCTCTGGGCAAAACGGTAGGGGGAGGTGGGCAGATCCAACTCTTCGGCGGCGAGGCGGCGGATCCCTTCCCGATTCATGGTGAGCTGGGTGGCGCGGGCGTTCGGCACTACCTTGACCCCCTCTTGTTCAAGCTGTGCCAGGGTATCGGTGGCGATGGCCTCGATTTCAGGAATGATGAGATCGGGTTTGACCAAGGTGACCAGGGCGCGCAGAGCATTGCCATCGAGCATGTCCAGCACGTGGGCTTTGTGCGCCACCTGCATGGCGGGGGCATTGGGGTAACGGTCGGCGGCGATCACCTCGATCCCGAACCGTTGCAACTCGATGGCGACTTCCTTGCCGAGTTCTCCCGAGCCAAGCAGCAGGGCGCGGGTGGCGCTGGGGCGGGTGGCGGTTCCAAACATACGATCTCTCCTGATGTCGATGGTCACAATGTCGCTGTCGCTATTGGCAGCAATAGCAGGCAAAAAAAGAGGCACGCATGGCGTACCTCAGGAAACAGATTGATGGGCGCGCTGCTCCAGATGGGTAAGCAGCGTGATGGCGCCAATGATGATGGCAGCGCCGAGCCACAATCGGCCGGGGGGCGCCCAGCCAAACACCAGCCAGCCTGCCAGCACGTTCATGGGCAGCTTGGCAAAATCAAAGGGTTGTACGAACGAAGCCTCGGCCACGCTGTAGGCGCGGGCGATGGACATCTGTGCCAGTGCCGACAGTACCCCTGACACCGCCACCAGCAGCCACTGGGTTTCGCTCGGCCACTGCCACTCCGGCAGGGCCAACATGGCGTTGAAGGGGGTACTGAAGATGAGCAGATAGACCACTATGGTGTGGGATGACTCGCTTGCCGCCTGATAGCGCACCAGCAGGGAGTAACCGGCCCAGAACAGGGCGGCCGCCACCGGCAGCAGCGAGGCCCAGCTGAAATCATCGGTCCAGGGGGCCAGGATCACCATGGCGCCGACAAAGCCCGCCAGGGTTGCCAGAATGCGGGCCCGGCTCACCTGCTCCTTGAGCAGCAGGGCAGAACCCAGGGTTGCGAACAAAGGGGAGGTCATCAAGAGCGCTATCCCCTGCCAGATGGGCACTGGCACCGCCAGCGCCCACAGCCAGAACTGGATGCCGACCACGGCCAGGGCGACTCGCAGCAGGTGCAGACGCAATTGGTTGGTCATCAGGGATTGACGCAGGCCGTGGCGCACCAGCCAGGGCAGCAGACATACCAGGGCGATCAGGTATTGATGAAAGGCAACCTGGGTCGAGGGGAGGCCGAGCTTGAAGCTGACATATTGGCTCAGACTGTTGACGGCGGCAAAGCAGAGGCCTGCCACCATCATCCAGACTGCACCGGCAAAAGGAGAGTGCCTGCGCGAGGGTGCCATGGGATCCGGGTCGCTGGAAAAAAGTGCGGCGGATCATAACGGCAATCGTTTGTTCTGCCAAGCATTGGGCGGTTGGCCATGGGGCCGTTGGCGATAGAATGAACTAAGGTCAAAATTTTTGAATAAGTTGAGCATCTATTTTCGCTATCCGCAGAGAAGCTCAATGTTTAGAGTGACCTCCATCGACAGCCAAGCTGTTCAACCGACAACCAAATGGAGTTTCACCATGGCCAATATCCTCGTACTAAAGTCCAGCATCCTGGGCCAATATTCCCAATCCAACGCTCTGATAGACGGCTTCCTGGCTGACCACCAGTCCGACACAGTCACGGTGCGTGATCTGGCGACCCTGAACCTGCCGGTGCTGGACGGCGAGCTGGCCTCGGGTCTGCGCGGTGGTGACAACCTGAACGAACGTCAGCTGGCCGTCATGGCACAATCCGACGAGCTGATCGCCGAACTCAAGGCGAGCGATCTGGTGGTGATTGCCGCCCCCATGTACAACTTCAATATTCCGACACAGCTGAAAAACTGGATTGACCTGATTGCCCGTGCCGGCGTGACCTTCCGTTACACAGAGACAGGTCCGGTCGGTCTGGTGGAAAACACCCGCGCCCTGGTGATCAGCCCCCGTGGCGGCATGCACGTCGGCAGCGCCACCGATCTGGTGACCCCCTACATGCGTACCGTGCTGGGTTTCATCGGCATCAAGGACGTGGACTTCATCTACGCCGAAGGCATGGGCATGGGTCCGGATGCGCAAGCCAAAGGCATTGAGCAGGCCAAAGGCCAGCTGGAAACCCTGGCACTCTGATCAAGAGACTGGCCATGCTGTACCAAACAAAACAACGCAGCCCTTGGGCTGCGTTGTTGTTTCTGTGCAGGTATAACGACAGTGGCCAGTCGGGGCGGGTCAATCCTGAATGAAGTGACGACAGCCGCTGCCCACCATCAGGCACACGGCAACCAGAGAGCCCAGCAACAGGGTGCTGAGCCACTGCTCGGCGCTGTCAGGCAGGCTGGGGGAAAACAAACTGATCATGAGAATGGCGCAGAGGGTGATCAGGGTGGTCTGTCGGGTCAGGATCATCATGGGTCGTCCTTGGCTGGCGTGTCACGGGTCAGAGGCTAACGGCCGTGTATGACAGCTTGATGTATCCATACATGTCGCTGGGTGTCATTCCACGGTGTCATCATCACCATATCAGCTTTTAGCGCCGGGGCCAGTGCCGTTGGCCGGGTTGTGATCCGGATCCCTATCTGAACTGTTTCTGATCCGGCAGGTAGTGGAAATCGCCGCTGGCAAGCCTGGCGACCAGGGCCTCCTGGTCGAGATCCTGTGCCTTGCAGAGATCGTCCAGATCATCAAAACGATCACGCAACTGCATATTGACCAGGCTCAGCAGCATGTTGACATCCATGGTGGCGAAATTGTTCAGGTTCATGACTTGTGCTCGCTATCCAGCAGGTGCAGTTGTTCGATGGCGTCGCTGACACTTTGCAGGTGCAGACGAATGGACTGGCGCGCCTCGGCAGGGAGGTAATCGGTGAGGGTATGCTGCCAGCTGCCCGCTTCGGTCTTGAGCTGCTGGAACAGGGTGAGCCCGGCATGGGTGAGAGAGACCAGGCTGACCCGCTTGTCCTGTTCGCTGCTCTCGGTAAACAGTATCCCCTTCTCCACCAGTCGGTGGATTTCGCGGGAGATCCGCACCTTGTCCATCCCGCTCGCCTCCACCAGCTCTTTCTGGCTGATGGGGTAGTTGGGGCCGAGCACCATCATGAGGCGCCATTGGGGCACCGTCAGCTGATAACGCTGCTGGTAAAACTGCTCAAAGGTATCGCGCACCATCTCGGCGGCGTGAACCAGCTGATAGGGGGGGTAGTGCGCAAGCAGCTCTATGATTTTTGACATATGACATCCTGCTGTGACGGCTGCATCGGGTGCAGTTTCTCTTGATACTTTGACCTTGATGATACGTAACACAAGGGCGTTTGTCTGAACATGCACCAGAGAAATGTGCGGTTGCGCACGTCATACGCCGCAACCGGGTCTGTTCGAAGCTGATTTATACGACTGGCTGCTCAGCCTTTACGCAACCAGATCAAGGCGTTGTGCTTGAGCCAAGCCTCGCGGCTCTGCAGTGTGTAGAGCGCTGCTTCATCGCGACTACCCGCCTGCCAGCTCTGGGGCTCCTGTTTGGGGAGTTTGCGCTGGCCCAGCAGACAGGCCGGAATATGGGCATTGGCCTTGATGGCGGCGTCCAGCTGCGGCTGAGCCGCTTCGGGGCCGTCACAGGCAAATACCATCAAGGCCCTGTTGTAAAGTAGCCAGCTGGAAGCCTCGTCGAAGCGCATCAGCAAGGCGCGCAGGGCGGCCCAATCCCCTTGCAGCGCATAGAGACTGGAAAGAGGATAACGGCAGCCCAGCTCGTCGGCGATGCACAGGTCGAGCAGCGCCAGATATTCCTGGCGAGCCTGCTCCAGCTGGCCGATACGCAGCAGGCAATCGGCGCGGCCAGCCCTGGCGGCGAGCAGCGGACGTGCCTCGTGGGCACTCCAGCCGTGGCCAGCCATCTGCTGCCAGAAAGCGGCATCGAACAGCGGCTCGGCATCGTCAATCACCTTGTCAAACCAGCCAAGACGAGCCAGGGGATCGCGGCAAGCATCGGCCAGCTCGAACCACTGCTGCCACTGTTCGGCCTGCTCGCTATCGAGGGCGGCCTGAGTGCCGGGCACTCCCTGATACTCATCCAGCTGCAGCAGCTGGTTGAGCGCAGTCTTCATGTTCTGACGTTGACGTTTGCAAAATTCCATAAAGGGCAGCTCACTGCCGGCGGCCGCGTGCAGCATCTGGGCCATGGGCTTGTCGCGAAACAGGCTGAGTTCGGCGGCCAGACTGAAACGGTACTGGGTGGTGGGATCGTTCAGATCCTTGGGCTTGGGCCAGCTGGCAAATCCCTGACTGAAACCGTAGCACCACTGACCGAGGGGGTGACTCTGCTCGAACACTTGCTCCGGGCTGTCGGTAGAGAGGCGGCACTGGCTTGGCAAGGCCAGCTGGGCCTCGTCGGCCTGAGCTTCCAGCTCGGCGATCAGATGGTGCAGCGCGTCGCTGCTCTTCTCATCCAGTTCGGTGTCATGTGGCAACAGACCGGCCAGCGGGGCCTGCCAGTCAGGGGCATCCGGCCGCACCAGACGGGCGCACAGAAAACCGTGCAGCGCCGGGTAGGTCATGTCCTGCCCACTGTGGGTCTGGATCCATTGATTGAGATGACGGGTACGAGTGGATGGATTCATCGACAGTTCCTCTGGATTTGAACAGCGGCGCAGTCTACCCAAAAGTGGGGGTATTTGCAGTAAAGCACCGGCCGAATGACGATTATATCGCCATAAACCGTGAAAACGGCCTCGAAAATCATGCGGGAGCAGGGCAAGGGGCTAGGCCCTGTTGCCGCTCTTGGGGTAACATGCGCGCCCATACGGGCAATGAAAAATTGACCATCCGGATAATGAAAGAAGAGATCAGCATGTTACAGATTGGCAAGATGAACACCCTCACCGTAATCGAGCTTGAAGACAGGGGCGCTTGGCTGGCGGCCGACGAATATGGCGAGCTGCTGCTGCCCAAGCGTCAGCTGCCTGAAGGGGTGGCTGAAGGTGACGGTGTGGAGGTCTTCCTCTATCTGGATGCCGACTGTGAGCCTGTGATCACCACCGACAAGCCGTTTGCCATGGTGGGCGACATAGTCGGGCTCAAGGTGGTCAATGCCAACAAGATCGGTGCCTTCCTCGACTGGGGCATGAAAAAAGATCTGTTTGTGCCGACCCGTGAGCAGAACAAGCCGATGCAGGTGGGCCACGTCTATCTGGTGCATCTGATGCTCGACAACGAAGGCCGCATGGTAGGCACCAGCCGGCTGGAGCGGTTCCTGCGCACCGATAACCCCCCCTTCAAGGCTGGTGACGAGGTAACAGCACTGCCGGGTGAGCATACGCCGCTTGGCATCAAGGCGATCGTCAACGGTGAATATTCCGGCATGCTGTTCAAGAACGAGGTATTTGGCCGGGTGATGACGGGTCGACCGCTGACCGCCTGGGTCAAGCAGGTACGTGACGACGGCAAACTGGACTTGACCCTGCAAAAGCCGGGCATGGATCGGATGGACGATGCCGGTGGCCGGATCCTGACCCGGCTGATGAAGCAGGGTGGCAGTCTGGCGGTGGGTGACAAGAGCGAACCCGAGCTGATCTACAAGCTGTTCAACATGAGCAAGGGCACCTTCAAGAAGGCCATCGGCGGCCTCTACAAGCAGGGCAAAATCGTCATCGAAGACAACTGCATCACCCTGGTTGCCACAGATACCGACTCGGCAGTGGACAGCGAGTAAGTGCCGAGTCCCTGTATCGGCCACTGTCAGGCCAAGGGCGGGCTCTGCCTCGGCTGTGGCCGTACCCTGACCGAGATTGGTCACTGGTCGGCCATGGAGAGCGACGCCCAGCTGGCGGTGATGGCAGAGCTGGACGGCTCGAAAAGCACCCATGCGTGCCCTGGTTGCGGCGAGCCGGCATTTTGCGCCGTGTCGGCCGGTGCAACAATCGCACAGTGCTGGTGCAGCCAGTTGCCTGCTCTGCCCATGAGCGAGGCCAGCGCCTGCTGGTGTCGCCGCTGTCTGGCCAAGGCCATTGCAGCGCAGCCCTGAGCGGGGGCATACCAGAAAAGAGAAAGGCGCCGAGGGCGCCTTTTTTATGCCTGTTGCTGGCGATGCCAGCGCACATGGACATCGTGCTCGTTGAGAAAGCGGGGCAGCAGGAAGGTGGCGTAGATCACCTCAAACTCATCCTGATGGTCCAGCAAGCCAACCCACACCTCGACCCAGGACTCCATGTCGACCGGTACACCGAGTTCGGTTGACCAGTCTCCATTGGGCAGGGTCGCCTCGACGGCGCCACGCTGTTCGAACTCCAGTGTGATGTCGACGATTTGTTCGGGGGCCAGCATGTCTGCGGCCTGCTCAAGAAACTGATCATAGGCCCATTCGACCAGCTGATCCGGGGTACGTTGTTCCATGAAATCACTCCAGATACATCGAGGTTCGCTACTGTAGCAAGTATTGGCGGTGGCGGCCAGACCGGTGCGGATACCGATCCGCCACCTGTCCAACGGCGCGGGTAGAAGGTATGGTTGAAGGGGGATCCACTGGAGGGGTGTCATGAAGCGACGAGTGCGGAGACAGCAGATCAAGCGACGACGGGAGGCCTGGTGGTGGCACTATCTGCCGCTGCACCAGAGCACGGTGGGCGGTCATCTGGGCCCGCCGGCAGAGACATTGCCTGCTGACCCCGATCCCTGATAGATGACGCTGATGTGCTCAGGGGCGATGTACGGCTATCCGGGCATGCTCTGTGCCCGATCCTCAATCGTCCTTGTATACCTTGTTGAGGGTAGCCTGGCCAAGTTGACCCATCTGGCGACGGATCCAGGCCGAGCGTTGCTGAACATAGGGGGAGGGAGGCTGGACCCGATAGCGCCAGGGATTGGGCAGGGCGGCAGCCAGCAGAGAAGCCTCGTAACGAGTCAAGCGGGCGGCCGATTTGCCAAAATAGTGCTTGGCGGCGGCCTCGGCGCCATAGATGCCGGGGCCGAACTCCACGATATTGAGATAGACCTCGAGGATGCGGGATTTGTCCCAGCCCAGCTCCATCAGCAGGGTAAACCAGGCCTCGATCCCCTTGCGCAGGAAGCTGCGATCGCTCCACATGAAGAGATTCTTGGCCGTCTGCTGGCTCAGCGTGCTGGCGCCACGTACCCGCTTGCTGCGCTGGTTGTGCTTGAGTGCCGAGCTGATGGCATCCATGTCAAAGCCGCTATGGTCGGCAAAGCGCTGATCCTCTGCGGCGATCACCGCCAGTTGCAGTTCCCGCGAAATACGATCTATGGGCACCCAGTCATGCTTGACCACGGCTATCTTGGCGGGCGGAAACAGGGCCCGTTCGATGCGCCAGGTCCACATGGGGGGATCGATGAAGCGCAGCAGCACCACCGAGACGATGGAGCCGAGCAGGACTGCCGCCAGCAGCTTGCCGAGCCAGCTCAGCATGCGCCGTCCCAGAGCCGGACGTGCCGGCTCGGGGGCATAATAGCGGGGACGCAGATCATCGGGATCCGGAATTATTGGGGCAACCATTCGATGTGGCAGAACTTCTCGTCAACACGGCGGGAGAGCAGCATGCGGGCAAACAGGTGCTCATATTCTTGTTCGGCATTACCAAGCCCGATCCAGATTTCGGCATACTCGGTATCGCTTACGGCAAATCCCACGTCCGCTTCCCAGTCATCGGCCGGATCGGTTTCCGCCAGCAGGCCGCGGCTGTTGAACTCCCGGTTGAAGACGGCAATCTCCTGCTCCGGCAAGTTGTCGGAGGCCAGCTCCATGAAAAGTTCGAGTGCGGTGTCGAGCAGTTCCTCGACGCTGTGCATTTCATCGTTCAAAGACATAGATCGTCCGTTCCAGATAATAAAAATGAGACGCCCCGTCGGCGAAGCCGAACAGTGGCGCGGTATTCTAGCTGGCCCCCTCTTCCTTGGCGAGATCAGGCGTGCGGCCCGCCCTGTTTGCGGCAATAAAAAACCGGATCCTGGTACAGGATCCGGTCTTCATTGGGGGAAGGGGTCACGCATGGGGCGTCAGCTCATCCCTTTTTGTCATCGGCGAAGGTGATGTTGAGCTCCAGCACAGACAGCTCATCACTCTTCTTGTCCAGCTGGACCGTGATCTTGTCAGGGTCGATCTGCACATACTTGCGGATCACATCCAGCAGGTCCTGCTTGAGCTGGGGCAGGTAATCCGGCCCTCCTCTGGATGAACGCTCGTGCGCGACTATGATCTGCAACCGCTCTTTGGCCAGTTGTGCGGTGTTTTGTTTCTTGTTGGAACGAAAATAATCCAATAATGACATGTTTAACTCCCGAACAGTCGGCTAAAGAAGCCCTTCTTTTCTTCTTCCAGAAAACGAAAATCCTTGGTGTCGCCCAACAGGCGGGCAACGGCATCCTCATAGGCCTGACCGGCATCGGACTCCTTGTCCAGAATGACCGGCTCCCCCGAGTTGGAGGCGCGCAGCACAGCCTGGGACTCCGGGATCACCCCGAGCAGCTTGATGGCCAGGATATCCTGTACATCCTGTACGCTCAGCATGTCGCCACGGTTGACGCGGGTCGGGCAGTAGCGGGTGAGCAGCAGGTGTTCCTTGATTGGGTCTTCGCCGCGCTCAGCACGACGGGACTTGGAGGCCAGGATGCCAAGGATGCGATCCGAGTCACGCACGGAAGAGACTTCCGGGTTGGTGGTGACGATGGCCTCGTCGGCGAAGTAGAGCGCCATCAGGGCACCCGCTTCGATCCCGGCTGGCGAGTCGCAGACGATGTAATCAAACTTCATTTCCGCCAGCTGATCCAGGATTTTCTCGACCCCTTCATGGGTCAGGGCGTCCTTGTCCCGGGTCTGGGACGCAGGCAGGATGAACAGATTTTCGCAGCGTTTGTCCTTGATGAGGGCCTGATTGAGGTTGGCCTCACCGTTGATCACATTGACGAAGTCATACACCACACGCCGCTCGCAGCCCATGATGAGATCCAGGTTTCTCAGACCGATGTCAAAATCGATGACCACAGTCTTGTGGCCACGCTGAGCCAAACCTGTACTCAGGGCCGCGCTGGTTGTGGTCTTGCCAACGCCACCTTTACCCGATGTAACGACTATGATTCGCGCCATTCTCGCTTCCTTGTAACTCTATTTGATATGGTCTATTCGGAGTTGTTCGTTATCCAGCCGGACATGCACCGGCTGTTGTATCAGGCCTGCCGGCAGTGCATCGCTCAGTTGGAACGTGCCTGCGATGGATAGCAGCTCGGCCTGCAATTGCTGGCAATAGATCCGCGCCTGGGTGTTGCCCTTGGCTCCGGCAATGGCCCTGCCACGCAGGGCGCCATAAATATGTATGCTGTCGTCGGCGATGACTTCGGCCCCCTGGCTCACCGAGCCCAGTATCACCAGCGAGGTGCCGGCGGCGTAGAGCTGTTGGCCGGAACGCACGGGGCCCACGTGCACCTTGCTCGGCACCAGAGGCGCCGGCGCGGCCTTCACCTCGGCCACCGGAGACGGGGTGGGTTCCGGTAGTGGCAGCGGCTCGACCTTGCGGCTCTTGCCAGAGGCCATTACCGCCAGCCCCGCGGCCTTGGCTGCCGTCTTCATCGCCTCATCCCTGGCGCCCGTGATCCCGACCAGCACGAAGTCCTCTGATTCGACCAGCCCTTTGAGCTGGCCAAAATCGGGGATATCCGCGAGTCGTTCCACATTGATGACGAGGGGGGCACAATTAAAAAACTGAGGCGCCTGGGCGACTTTTGCCGCCAGTAACTGACGGATCCGCTCAGGCTTGCCATCGCTGATATGCAACACAGAAATAGTGAAGGTAGTCCCTTTCAATTCGTTATCGCGCTCAACCATGATCTTCCCCGAGACAGAGACGGTAATCCGTTATTGTTATTCAATTCCTGATGTTATAGTTTGCCACCATCAGAGGCAATAAACCCGTCGGATTATATCAACTTCCATGTTATGTGCAGTCTATAAAAGTCGTAAAAAAGCCGAGACCTATCTTTTTGTTGAAAGAAGAGAGGATTTCTCCCGCGTACCCGAGGTGCTGATGAGTACATTTGGTCGTCCAGAGCTGGTATTGATGACCAAGCTGGATCCAGCCAAGCCCCTGGGGATTGCCTCGACCAGCCGGGTCATGGAGGCGCTCGGCAGTCAGGGCTTCTACCTGCAGGTGCCACCGCCGCCCGAAAATCTGCTGGAACAGCACAAGGCACAATTAAAGGTCAGCCGCTGATGAAGGGTCAGCTGGCACTGTTATTACTGGGGGGACTGTTAAGTTCTCAGTTGCAGGCCAGTCCCGATTTTGAGCGTTACGTGATTGGCCTCAAACAGGAAGCACTGGCGGCCGGTATCAAGGCCGAGACAGTGGCGGCTGCGTTTGCCGATATTCGGGTCATCGAACCTGCCATCAAGCACGATAAAAACCAGCCGGAATTTAAAGTGACGCTGGACACTTATATTCCCCGTGCGGTCCCGCAGTGGAAAGTCAATCAGGCCAGGGCCCTATATCGTCAGCATTTGCCGCTGCTCACAAAAATAGGGGCAGAATATGACGTACAACCGCGCTTTATTGTCGCCTTGTGGGGCGTCGAAACCAATTTCGGTAAATTGACCGGTAAATTCCCGCTCATTTCTTCACTGGCCACGCTGGCCTGGGATGGTCGACGTGAGGCCTTTTTCAAAGGGCAGCTGTTTGATGCCCTGCATATCATAGAGCAGGGACATGTGACCCCTGCGGCCTTCAAGGGCTCCTGGGCCGGCGCCATGGGGCAGGTGCAGTTCATGCCATCTTCCTTCCTCAAATACGCGGTGGATCAGGATGGTGACGGCAAGAAGGATTTGTGGGGCAATCTCGCGGATGTGTTTGGTTCGGCAGCCAATTATCTGCATCAGAATGGCTGGCACGGGGATGAAACCTGGGGCCGTCAGGTCAAGGTGCCCAAGACGCTGGATCCTGCCTTGCTCGGGCTGGAACAGTCCAGGCCGTTATCGGCGTGGCAGGCACTGGGTGTGAGGCAGCTCGATGGCACAGCCTTGCCCCGCGCCGAGATGCAGGCCTCCCTGGTTCGCCCCGATGATGTGGAAGGGCGTGCCTATCTGGCTTATCCCAACTATCTGGTGCTGCGCCACTGGAATCGCTCCCACTATTTCGTTGTGGCGGTGGGAACCCTGGCCGATCGCATCGTGGAGTAGCTGGCTCAGATCCTGGCACTTCCTCTGATTGGGCATTTCATACGATAAACAAGGGATGCGATTGCAGAGTGAATAAATCGCAGCGGTAATCCAGAGGGCGGGCGTCTCCAAATAGCAGGCAAAAAAAAGGCGGGAATTCCCGCCTTTTTGTGTTTTTGGCAAACACTGCTTATTCGCAGGCAACCTGCATCACCTTGATGGCCAGACCACCACGGGAGGTTTCACGGTACTTGGAGTCCATGTCCTTGCCGGTGATGTACATGGTCTCGATGACTTTGTCCAATGACACGCGCGGCTTGGAGGTGCGACGCAGGGCCATGCGGGAGGCGTTGACCGCCTTCATGGCGGCGATGGCGTTGCGCTCGATGCAGGGGACTTGCACCTGACCGGCCACAGGATCACAGGTCAGACCCAGGTTATGCTCCATGCCGATCTCGGCTGCTTCACACACCTGTTCCGGGCTGCCACCCATCAGTTCGGTCAGGCCGGCGGCGGCCATGGAGCAGGAGACACCCACTTCACCCTGGCAGCCCACTTCGGCGCCGGAGATGGAGGCGTTCATCTTGTAGAGCATGCCGACGGCGGCGGAGGCCAGATAGAAGCGGGTGTATTCGTCACGGCCGACCGGCTGGATGAACTTGTCGTAGTAGGCCAGCACGGCCGGTATGATGCCCGCGGCGCCGTTGGTCGGCGCGGTCACCACGCGGCCGCCGGCCGCGTTCTCTTCACTCACCGCCAGGGCAAACATGTTGACCCAGTCGACGATGCTCATCGGATCGTTGGAGAGATGTTCATTGGTGGTCAGCTGACGGTAGAGCGGGGCGGCACGACGGGGCACGCGCAGCGGACCGGCCAGGATCCCTTCGGTACGGCAGCCGCGTTCGATCCCCTCTCGCATAGTGGTCCAGATCTTGCCAAGTTTCTTGTAGATCTCTTCCGGGGTGTTGAAGCACTTCTCGTTTTCCAGCATCAGGGCGGAGATGGAGAGACCGGTCTGGCTGCAATGTGCAATCAGTTCAGCTGCGCTCTTGAACGGGTAGCTCACCGACATGTCGCCACTGTCGGCCTTGCCGAAGTTCTCTTCGTCAACGATGAAGCCACCACCGATGGAGTAGTAGGTCTTGCTGTAGATAGCCTCATCTTCGATAAAGGCGGTCAGCTTCATGCCGTTTTCGTGCAGCGGCAGCGCCTCGTCATGGAACACCATGGCGCCTTTGGGGAAGCTGACAGTGTGGCAGTGCAGGCCGATCGGCAGGCGGCCGGTCTGCTCGACACGGGAGATGAATTCGGGGATGCCGTCGATGTCGACATTTTCCGGCAGGTTGCCCGCCAGACCCATGATGATAGCGGTATCGGTGTGATGACCTTTGCCGGTCCAGGAGAGCGAGCCATAGACATCGACCTGGATCCGGGTGATGTCACGGATCTTGCCGCCAGCACGCAGTTCATCCACGAACTGTTTGGCAGCTTTCATCGGGCCGACAGTGTGGGAAGAGGAGGGGCCAACACCGATTTTGAAGATATCAAAAACGCTGATCATGTAACAATTACCTCAGGATAGAAGGGGGCGCCATGCCCACTCGCAGAAACGGGATGATCCATGGGACGAGGGCGTCGTCGCCGAGGTCAATGAACCAGATAACCCTAGTGTAACGATTCAAAGCCTAAAAAAAGTTGAAATAGATCTATTTTTGTTGAATCAGAGGCGCGAGTATAAAATTTATTTTGATGCTTATCCATTTTGTTAAGCACTTGGCAAACGTTTTGCAAAAAAATACCCGGCCAGGCCGGGTATTGCGGGAAAAAGTGGAGTCAATTGGCTGTTTTTAACATTCTGTAATGTTAACAGCCAGGCCGCCGCGGGCTGTCTCCTTGTACTTGGTCTTCATGTCGTTGCCGGTTTCCCACATGGTTTTGATCACTTTGTCCAGCGACACCTTGTGTTCACCTGTGCCACGCAGGGCGAGGCGGGCGGCATTGATGGCCTTGACTGCGCCCATGGCGTTGCGTTCTATACAGGGCACCTGCACCAGCCCTCCCACCGGATCGCAGGTGAGACCCAGGTTGTGTTCCATGCCGATCTCGGCGGCGTTTTCGACGATGGCGGGGCTGCCGCCCAGGATCTCGGTCAGGGCACCGGCGGCCATGGAGCAGGCGACGCCCACTTCTCCCTGACAGCCCACTTCGGCTCCCGACAGCGAGGCGTTTTTCTTGTACAGGATGCCGATGGCGGCGGCGGTGAGGAAGTAGCTCAGCAGCAGCTCGTCATCCACCTTGCGCACAAAGCGATCGTAGTAGTGCAACACGGCGGGAATGATGCCGGCGGCGCCGTTGGTAGGGGCTGTGACCACACGGCCACCGGCGGCGTTCTCCTCGTTGACTGCCAGCGCAAACAAGTCCACCCACTCGATCACCATCAGGGGATCCTTGTTGAAGTTGGTCTCGCAGTTGAGCTGGCGATGGAGGGCCGGGGCCCGGCGCTTCACTTTGAGGCCGCCCGGCAACACTCCTTCGCTGCGACAGCCGCGTTCGACACAGGCCTGCATCGCCTGCCAGATCTTGCGCAGACCGGCTTTGATTTCCTCTTCGCTCCGAAATACCTTCTCGTTGGCCAGCATCAGACCCGAGATGGAGAGACCGCTCTCCTGGCAATGGGCCAGCAGCTGGGCGCCGCTCTCGAACGGGTAGGGGACGGGGTGGGCTGCATCGAAGCGGGCTGCCTCTTCCTTGGCGTTGGCAAAATGGCTCTCCTCTATGATGAAGCCACCGCCGATGGAGTAGTAGGTCTGCTCAAGCAGCAGGGCATTGCCTGCGAATGCGCGCAGCGTCATGCCGTTGGAGTGAGCGGCCAGGGTCTTGCGGCGATTGAAGATGATGGCACCGACCCGGGCGAACTGGCTCGGCTGCTCACCCGCCAGCAGCAAGGACTGGCTGCGATCCACTTCGCTCAAGAAGGCGGGAATGGCTTCGATATCCACCGATTCCGGTTCAAAGCCAGCTAACCCCAGAATGATGGCCTTGCCTGTGCCGTGACCCTTGCCGGTCTGGCCAAGAGATCCGTAGCACTCGACTTCCACCCGTTCTGTGCCAGGCAGCAGACCTTGCTGCTTGAGCGCGTTAACAAAGGCGTAAGAGGCCCGCATCGGCCCCACCGTATGGGAAGAAGAAGGGCCGATCCCGATGGAAAACAGGTCGAAGACACTGATCATGACACCACTCCGATGATGGGTTTCGTCTAAACATTGTAAATTTTTTGTAGTCGATGGAAAGCGGGGAAGCTGAGGCGTGTGATGGCGGCATACAAATGAGTGGCTGGCAGCGGGCAAAGAAGGTTGGAATGAGCGCACTGGCATCAAAGAGAAGGAGCGAGACCCGGGCCCGCTCCTTTGCACTGTTCAGTCACTCATCTGCATTCGGTCACTCAGTCGAGGAATTCGCACAGATAGGCGGTGGGCGTTTTCACTTCCAGCTTGAAAGAAGAGTGGCCGGCCACCTCGAAGGATTGGCCCTGACTGTAGGTGTGCCATTCGTCCTCATCGGCCAGCTGTATGGTGAGAGCACCCTTGACCACCGTCATTCGCTCGGGGGCGGCAGTATTGAACTGGTAGTCACCGGCTTCCATCACACCAACGGTCGCTTTGTCACTTTTTTGCTCGAAACCGATGGATTTTACATTTCCGTCAAAATATTCGTTAACTTTCAGCATGTTTTCATCCCTGTATGCACGTTTGCCCAGCAAAAGTAGCACAATGTTTTGTCAGTTGTCATGAATAAAGCTGGGAAAATCGTCATGTTCCTTTTGAATCTTCACTTTGTCGCAAAGTTATCAATAAGTTCCGTTAACGATTTGTCGATTTAAAACAGCAGATAAATATGAGATAAAACGCGCGCTCAGGGGAATAAACAGGTGTTTTTCCCCTGTCTGGTTAATTGCACTGGGAAAGTGTGAATTTTTGCTAAATAAAGGAACATTCTGTGTTAACAAAAGGACTCATTAAGAACATTGGCTTCCAGGTTGTGGTTGCCATGGTGCTGGGCGCATTGGTGGGGGCGTTCATGGGTGAACAAGCCAGCATCTTTGCACCGCTTGGTACCCTCTTTATCCAGCTGATCAAGATGCTGGTGATCCCGCTGGTGGCAGTTGCCATTCTGTCGGGGGCCGCCAATCTGGGCGCCAGCCCGGCTGCGGGCAAGATAGGCGTCACCACCCTGGCTTTCTTCCTCGGCACGTCGGCACTGGCCGTGCTGCTGGCGCTGGTGATGGGGCAAGTCTTCAAACCCGGTGTCGGCGTCGAATTTGGCTCCATGGCCTCCATGTTCTCCGGCGACTACGCCGACAAGGGCGCCCTGCCGGATGCGGTATCTACCTTGCTTGGCATGATCCCGACCAACGTCTTCCAGTCATTGAACGAAGCCAACATACTGCAGATCCTGGTGTTCTGCATGTTCCTTGGCATCGCATTGGCCAAGCAGCCCCGTGAGCGAGCCAAACCGCTGATAGATGGGCTCAACACCCTGGTGGACGCTTTCGTCTGGATGATCAACAAGGTGATGCTGATTGCACCGCTCGGTGTGTTCGGCCTGATGGCCGAGGCCATTGGGACCTACGGCTTCGACGTGTTGACTCTGGTGCTCAAGTTGTTCGTGGTCTATGTGGCTGCCATCCTGATCTTCGGGTTCGTGGTCTACCCGCTGCTGGTTGTGCTCTTCTCCAACACACCGGTGCGCAAGTACTTCTCCGCCATGAAGAAGCCGCAGATCGTGGCTTTCTCCACCGCCTCTTCCATGGCGACCCTGCCGGTGACGCTGCAGACCTGCGAAAAAGATCTCAAGGTGAGCAATGCCACCGCCTCTTTCGTACTGCCACTTGGCGCCACCATCAACATGAGTGGCAACGCCATCTATTACGGTCTGGTTGCCATCTTCTTTGCCCAGGTGTTCAACGTTGACCTCGGCGTGGGGGCTTGGGTGGCCATCATCCTTACCTCTACTCTGGGGGCGATTGGTCAGGCCGGTGTACCGGGCCCGAGCTTCCTGGTGGTGGCCGTGTTGCTGGCTGCCGGTATCCCCATCGAGGGTCTGCCGCTGTTGTTCGCTCTGGATCGTCTGTTCGACATGATCCGTACCGCGCTGAACATCACAGGGGATGCGGCCTGCGCCGTCATCGTTGACCGTTACAGCCCGGATTACGACCCGGACCGCTGGTCAAAATAACAGCTACACAAACGAGTCAATGACAAAGGGGCCTGCCGGCCCCTTTCTTTATGGTGTCTCACCCGTGTTTCGCTGCAACTGGGCCAATGCCTGCTGGCAGCGCTGCTCGGCGGCGTCGAGCTCCAGCAACACCATCTTGATGTCTTCCAGCTGCTGTTGCAGCGTTTCCCGCTTGTCGGCTACCAGTCCCAGCATGGTTTGCAGCTGGGTACGGCTGCTCTTGTCTGCATCATAGAGATCAAACAGATCCCGGATATCCGCCAGGCTGAAGCCCAGCCGCTTGCCGCGCAAGGTCAGTTTGAGGCGCACCCTGTCCTGCTTGCTGTAAATCCGGGTCTGTCCCTGACGGGCAGGGTTCAACAGTCCCTGATCTTCATAAAAACGAATACTTCGGGTCGTAACATCAAATTCACGGGCCAGTTCGCTGATGCTGTAGGTCCGTGAGTCATCCTTGGTTCGGTTCATGGCGCTATCTTGACTGTCATTTTGTTGTCAATGCAGGCTGGCACCTTACCCAAACGTCAACTGCCCCGCAAGTCTTGTTCCAACAGCGGGAGCAGCATATGTTATGTCCATGTAACAAGGAGAGTGCAATTGATGGATATTGTGATTGTTGCGGCCAAGCGTACCCCCATGGGGGCCTTCCAGGGAGCCTTGGCCAACTTGACCGCTCCCGAGCTCGGCGCTTGTGCCATTGCTTCCGCCATGGCACAAGCCGGGCTCAAGGGAGAGCAGATCGATGAAGCCTACATGGGCAATGTGCTCAGTGCCGGGGTGGGGCAGGCACCCGCCCGTCAGGCTGTGTTGAAGGCAGGTTTGCCGGAGAGTGTGCCATGCACCACTGTCAACAAGGTGTGTGGTTCCGGCATGAAGGCGGTGATGCTGGCGGCAGACAGCTTGCGTCTGGGTGACACCGACATAGTGATCGCCGGCGGCATGGAGAGCATGAGCCGGGCGCCTTACCTGCTCGACAAGGCGCGCAGCGGTTTTCGCATGGGGCATCAGAGCGTGCTGGATCACATGTTCCTCGACGGCTTGCAGGATGCTTACGAAGGCCAGTTGATGGGGCATTATGCCCAGTTGAGTGCGGATCGCGCCGGTCTGGCCCGCTCCGACATGGACGCTTTTGCCATTGCTTCCCTGACGCGTGCGCTGGCGGCCCAGCAGAGCGGTGCTTTCAAGGCCGAGCTGGCCCAGGTTACTGTCGGTGACACCCTGCTGCTCGCCGAGGATGAGCAGCCTGCCAAGGCCAGGCCCGACAAGATCCCCCATCTGAAACCGGCATTCAGCAAGCAGGGCACCATAACGGCTGCCAATGCCAGCTCCATCTCGGACGGAGCGGCGGCGCTCATCCTGATGCGAGCCGAGACGGCGGCGCAGCTGGGCCTGCCTGTGCTGGCCCATCTGGTGGGTTATCAAAGTCATGCCGCTGCGCCTGCCGAGTTTACCAATGCGCCCATCGGCGCCATCAATGCCTTGCTATCCAAGATCGACTGGCGGGCGGATGAGGTCGATCTATTCGAAATCAATGAGGCGTTTGCCATGGTCAGCATGCTGGCCATGGCGGGTTGCAACCTGCCTCATGACAAGGTGAACGTGAACGGCGGGGCCTGCGCACTGGGGCATCCACTGGGGGCGAGTGGTGCCCGTATTCTGGTTACGCTCATTCATGCACTGCATGCGCGCAGTCTGAAACGGGGTGTGGCAAGCCTGTGTATCGGTGGAGGGGAGGCGACTGCCGTCGCCATCGAGTTGAGCTAATCTGTTTCCGCCATGGCCTGGAATTGCTGATTGACCCAGGCGGTGGCGGCCAGATAGAGCTGGCTGACCTTCTCTTCATTGAGCCCGAGTCGGGCCGTTCTGGCGGTAATGCGCTGCCAGTTCGCACTCTCATAATCTTCACAAAACGAGAGATAGAAACCCAGGTTGCCCTTGCGTTCCAGCAGGGCGACCCGGATCTCCTCGATCAGGGGGATAGTGCCGAGCAGCCTGTCCATCGGCTGCTCCATCAAGACATCCAGCAAAGAGAACAGACCCGTGATAAAGGCTTGCTGCGCCTCCTGGGTCGGGGCATGGGTGTGCGCCAGCAGCTCGCAAAAGCGGGCCCGGATCATGGACATCTGATAGAGCTCGGCACTCTTGCCATGGCCCGCGCTGGTGGCGGCGACCAGGGTCACGAAGCGCTTGAGCTGGGTGTGCCCCAGATAAACGGCCGCCTGGCGAAACGAGGAGATGGGGTTGGCGTGGCTCTTCAGGTGATTGACGTAACGCAACAACTTGAGGGATAGCGAGATATCCTGACTCAGCAGCTGTTCGATACGATTGAGATCCGGCTCCTCCTGGTTGACTACATTGAGCAGTTGCATCACCACCACCTGGGCGGGCTGCATTGTGGTCTGCCTCACCATCTCGGGACGGCTGAAGAAGAACCCCTGGAACAGATCGATACCGAGCCGCTTCACCCGTTCAAACTCCGCCTTGTCTTCGACTTTCTCCGCCAGATAAGTGAGCTTGAGATGCTGATGTTGCTGGATGAACACCTTGATCCGCAACAGCGAGGTGGCGCGCAGATCGAACTTGATGATGTGAATATAGGGCAGGAAGCGCTCCCATTCGTCCGACATGGTGAAGTCGTCCAGCGCCAGCTGATAACCAAGCTCATGCAACTGCTGCACTTTGGCCAGCAAAGCATCGTCAGGATCTGCATCTTCCAGGATTTCGATGACGACCTTCTCTTGTGGCAGACATTCCGCCAGCCCTTCGAGCAGAAGGGAGTGGGGAAAGTTGATAAAGCAGGGCCGCCCGCCAAGCAACTGATCGATGTTCTGTTGCAAAAACTGCTCGACCACCAGTCTGGCCGTGGCCTGCTGGGAGGAGATCACCGGAAACACATTATCCAGACTGTCGCGAAACAGCAGCTCATAGGCATAGGTGTTCAATTCCCGATCCAGAATGGGCTGCCTTGCTACGTATGAATACATGCATCTCTCCAGCGTGAGTACTGGATTGATTTTATTGTGAAGATGAGCACTATGCCAGCGCGGCGGGACCGGAAACAGTCAATAACTGGCATAGTGCTTGAATGGAAGGGCCGGGGTTGGAAGAGCCGGGTTGGAAGAGCCGGGTTAGAAGAGCGGGGTTAGAAGAGATAGTTCAGCTGCAGGCCAGCCAGCCAGGCATCCCCTTCCGAGGTGCCCTGGAAGGTAGAGGTGGTTTGCGGGATCCCGGGCTTGAGCTCCATGGTCTCGGATACATCCACTTTCTTGCCGTCGATCAGCGTCAGGCCCAGATCCAGCGAGAGGTTGCGATCAAACTGATAGCCTACACCGGCGCTGTACCAGACCCGGTCCGAGTCAGGGATGGAGATGGTGCGGCGATCGGCCGGGACCGGGCTGCGATCGTAGGCAATACCTGAGCGCAGTTGCCATTGTGGTGCCAGCTGATAGGTCAGGCCCAGCGCATAGCGCCAGCTGTCTTCCCAGTGCTCATCCTTGATGTGCATGATGCCGTGATTGTCGAGCTCGGATTCGAGCTGCACGAATTTGCTCCAGTTGGTCCAGTTGATGCTTGAGTGCAGCGCCAGGGTCGGGGTCAACTGATGGAACAGAGCCAGCTCGGCCGTGGCGGGCAGGGGCAGATCCAGGCTGCCGGTGTCGGTAAACGCCTGACCATTTTGCTCGATGCCGATGGCATCGCCGGAGAGCGTCAGGGTCACATCATGCCGGTAGGAGAGACCCAGGCGGGTTGTTTCTGACAGCGCCAGCAGAGTGCCAAGGTGCCAGCCCATGGCCCAGCCATCCCCTTTCAGGTGTTTGGCTATCTTGTTGTTGGAAGGGAAGGTGCCACCCACTTCTCCCTCACCCTGAATGGCGGAAAGGCCGCCGCCGACAGACCACATCTGATTGATGCGATAGGCCAGCGAAGCACTCAAATCCAGGGTCTTGATGTCCGAGATATTGCCGAAGTGACCGGCATTGTAATTATCCGGCATCTCGACGCCGAGGCCGTAGTAGGAGGTGGCTGCCAGCCCCAGTCGCCACTGCTCATTGAGCGGCACTATCAGATAAGCGTTCGGGACCCAGGCATCGCCAGCAATATCGTGGGCTGCTGCATCCAGATTGACCGGACCCATGGCGGTAGGCACCCGGGTGGTCCCCTCTATGTTGACGTCGGGGCGGACATAGATGAAACCACCAGAGAAAGCCACTGTATCGAAACGAGTCATGGCGGCCGCATTGCGGGAGAGCACGCTGGCGTTGTCAGCGATGGCTGCCTCGCCTGCGAAGGCGCGGCCCATGCCGGTAGCGGATTGTTCGGCCAGCTGGAAACCTGCTCCCTGGGCCTGGCTTGACAGTACCAGCAGGGCGACAAGAGATGGCTTCATAAAGGAGTGCATTGCGTTGTCCTTGAAAATGAACGCTGGGTTCAATCGGTCTTATGGTCGGGTGCAGGATTTTATATGGTATGACCAGTAAGGCAACGGGCTCAGCCCTGTAGGGTGTAAAACAAGATTAAATGCTGAGAAGTAGGGGGCTAATGGCTTGATAAAAAAGGAAATGTGAACAGGTGTTTGCTACAGCTGTACGCTGAAAACAGGATGTTTAATAAAAAAAGAGCGCCCGTAGGCGCTCTTTTGGTTCTGCAGATAATCAGAATTTCATGTTGAACTGAGCGGAGGCCAGCAAAGCAGTACCGCTAGAGGTACCCTTCCAGCGTACCGGATCGGAGTGGCTGGTAAGGCCTTCGTTCACGTCCACTTTCTTGCCATCCAGATAGGCCATGCCGAAATCGACACTCATGTCCTTGTCGATGTTGTAGGTGGCACCAGCGCTATACCAGACGCGGTCGGAGTCCGGAATGCTCAGGCTGCGATATTCAGCCTCGATCGCGGTCTTGTCATAGGCGAAACCGATGCGGGCTTCCCAGGACGGATTGATGTACCAGGTTCCGCCCAGAGCGTAACGGGTGGAGTCCTTGAACTTCTCGTCTTTTTGCAGACAGACGCCGCCGGCGCAGGAGTTGCTGGTGGCCTTGAGCTCCTGGAAGGCGCTCCAGTCAGTCCAGTTGACGGAGTAGTGCACGGCGAACTGCGGATTCAGACGGTGGTAACCGGCGAACTCGGCCTGGGCCGGCAGATCCAGTTTCAGATTGCCATCAACAGTGTTGTAGCCTGAGCTCAAACCCTTGAAGTCACCGTCAAAGCTCAAATCCACTTGGGAGCGATAGGTGAGAGCGAAACGATGATCCTCGTTTACCTCGTACATGGTGCCGACGTTCCAACCAAAGCCCCAAGTGTCGCCTTTCAGGTGCGCTATGGCGGTGTCGCTGTTATGGACTATACCTGTCTTGGCGGTCAGGGCCGGGGCGAGGGCACCGGCATAACGGTTTAGCTCGGCCTTGGCGTAGACTGCGTTGATGCCGGCACCGATGCTGAAGTTTGAGTTGATGCGATAGGCGATGTTCGGGTTGATGTTGAAGGTCAGCAGCTCGGTATCACCGGCACCTGCACCGGCAGCGAAGTTCTTGGAGTACTCGGTCGCCAGACCGTAGTTGGAGAACATGCCGATACCCCAGGCCCACTGATCGTTCAGTGGCTGGATAAAGTAGGTAGCAGGGACGAAGGCATCCGGTGCGATATCAGATTGGCTGGCGCTGGCCATTTTAGCGGGGCCTGCATAGATATCACCTTCAACATCCACATCCGGCTTGATGTAAGTACCGGAAACGGAGAGTGCCATCTTGTCAAAACGGGTCATGGCTGCCGGGTTGCGTGACAACACGGCTGCGTTGTCGGCAATGGCGGCTTCCCCTGCATACGCACGACCCAGACCGGAGGCCGAGTGTTCGTTCAGCTGGAACGCGGCAGCGAAGGTTTGGGTACTGGCCAGGGTAACGGCGGCCGCGATCAGGCTTTTTTTGAAAAAGGCAGTTGTCATAGTGTTCTCTCTTGTAGGCAGATTTTCTGTCAGCATCAGGGCTTTTTTGCCACCGTATACGACAAGATCTGTTGTTATTTCAGCTTCTTCCCATTCAATTCTGGCGTGATTCTATGGATCTGGTAGGAGGTAAGAAATCAGACCAGTGACAGCAGAATACATAAAAGTGTCTATTGTGTTAATCATTTGTTTTAACTTGGCGTTTAAACAGTCTCTTTTGCCAGTTATTGAGTGAAAATTGAACGTTGATGCTGATCTGCATCACAAAAATAATTTTGGCTATTTGTGGTGATTGGGCGCTAATGGGTGAGGATTGTGGCGTTAAAGGAGAAGAACGAGCAGACAACCGGATTGTCCGCTCGTATAACGGACACTATGCCGCCTGAGTCAGGATCACGTTAAATCCGGTTAAATCGACCAGTGCAAACGGGACTCCAGTTCCTGCGCCACCGGGTTCAATGTCTCCTGCATATCCCCGATCAACACCATGTTGGCTCCCTTGAGCTGCACTATCTCTCCCTTGAGTTGACCGTCATCGAAATTAGGCTCAAGAGTGAGTGGCACGTGTTTGGGTACCAGAAACAGGGTGACAGGCCCCATCTTGCCCTGGATCACCATGTGCAGCGCCGGCCCCTGGTAGAAAGCACAGTGATTGACATAGGTTACTTTCATGCCGTCCATGCCCATCAGGGTGGCGCCATATTTTTCCATCTTGGCGTTGATGGTACGCAGGCTCACCTTCTCATCCACATCCTTGATGAAGGGCTCCTCCCCATAGACGTGAGCCATGGCGACCTGACCGAGTGAAAGCTCTCCCGGTGTTGTCAGTGGCCAGCTTAACCAGCGGGTACTCATGCCAAGCAGGAAGGCGACCGACGCGGCCATGGCCAGCATACGCCAGCTGCTGCGTGGGCGAGATGGCAGCGGAACAACCGTTTCTGGCTCTGCCTCCAGCGCCTGCCTGAGCAAAATACGCTCGGCCAACCCTGCCGGCACCTCGACTTCCATGGCCTGGTGCAGGTGGCGATCCAGCTGTTTCATCTCGTCCATGTGCTTGCGATTGGCAGGGGAAGCCTGCGCCGCCTCGAGAAACTCGGGAGTCTGTTCCAGTGGATGGGTGATGGCCCGACGGCGAAATTCCAGCTCATCCATGGGTATGTCCTCTTTGTTGTGTCTTTGACTCCATGGCCTCTTTGATCTGGTTGCGGGCCCGAAACAGGCGAGTCATGACGGTATTTTTGTTCAATCCCAGCTGCGTCGCTATCTCGTCGCCGCTGAATCCCCCCAGCACCTGCAGCAGCAAGGGTTCCTGATATTCGGCGGGCAAACGGGCGATATGGCGTCTAAGCCATTCGTGCTCCATCTCCTGCTCGCTGTGCAAGGCATCCGGATCGCTCTGGGGATGCTCGTCGAGATCGATGAGATCAAATTGCCTGCGCTCGAAACGGCGGGCGTTCTCCCGCCGCAATATGGTGATGAGCCAGGCCTTGGCGGCTTTGTCATCGACCAGCGTATCAATGGCCTTCCAGGCGCGCAGGAAGGTCTCTTGCACCAGATCTTCCGCCACCTGGGGATCTCTGCACAGCCAGTAGGCGTAGCGGTAGATGTCCCCGTGCAGGGCATGCACCAGAGCCTCGTATTTGGTTTGTTTGTCTGCCATGCCTTCATAGACCGGAGAAGCCGTTGGATCCTTTCCGACCGTGGCACCTTTTTTTCTGAAAAAACCTAACGCCATCGCTGGGCTTCCTTTTAAATGGGGGATCCTGAGGGATCAGTGGCCTCGTCGGGCCAGCTGCCGGAGGCCATAGGTTATCGCAAATGTCTCGTACGCGCACAGCGGGCCGGCGAGCCCTTGCCAACAAGCCAGGTTGTCAAGTGATGTCCCATAGGCGGTGAAACAGGCCCGTTCCAGCGCGGCAAGTCTGGCTGCCAGGTGGGGATCCTGGCGACAGGGCAGGGTGGTGAGGTGGGCATGACGCCGGTGCCAGCGCAGACCGGCCCACTTTAGCAGAGCCTGTCTGGCATGGTTTGCATCTGCGCGCTGCAGCGTTTGTTGCAAGCGGTAGAAGGCGTGCCAACGTGGCCACCCTTGCCAGAGTGCGCGCAGCAGCAGGGCCCAGATAACCCAGTAGAGGCTCTCATCACTGGGGCCAACAGGTCCGCGTTCTGCGGGCGTGGTCGCATCCATGTGCACCGATATGGCAGGTAGACGAGCATGTTCGATGCGCCCGTTTTGGGTGTTGAACCAGGGCACTTCTATGACTGGCAGCAGATAGTCGCCAGGCTCGGTGGCAGTGAGGGCCTGACGCCACTGGCGCTCGAAACGCAGCGCCCCTTTGGCCAGAAAGCGCTCCTGTTGTTGCTCTCCGTCCGGCCTTGCCTGCATGCCAGCAGGCATATTCGCAGAGATCCCCGCCAGTTGGGATAAGGCTCGCGTGCCATCACCCCCTTCCATTATCAGCGTCAGCGTGCGGATCACCGGCTCGCCGGCCCTGGCGCCCGAAGCCGGACTCAGCTGCTGGCTCAGGGTCAGCTGGCTTGCCACGGGTTGCACCGGCGCCTTGTCAATCTTCACAAACAGGGTAGCGGCTCTGGCCGAGAGGGGGTCGCTGGTGCCGTTATCCTGCGGCAAACGGCCCTGAAAACGCGGCGAGGCCAGTGGGTGAAGTCCGGGGGCTCGGGCTTGCAACAGCCAGCTGCGGGTCAGCCGACCCGGTAATCCCGGTCCTGCCGGGGCTTGCCATTGATCATCCCCGAGTCGACGTATGGTAAAAGCGTCACTGTCGGGTTCGGTGAGATTGGGGGCTTCCATGTTGGCTGGCAGCCAGAGGCTGAGCTCATAGATGAAGGGCTGACCGGGATAGAGGGGCCCCTGATGCAGCACCCTGGCCTGCAATTCGATGGGAGAGAGGGCTGCTTGGCTGGGTGCGGATACAAGAGTCCCGGTCTGGCTGCGTTTTGGCAACGGCACCTCAGGGGTCTGTTCCGATCCCAGTGACAGTGCGGGAACAATATGGGGACCGGCATCCAGGGTATGCAGCGGGATCTGCCAGCGGGTCAGGCTGTGGACTGGCGTTGTGACCCGGCGGATGGTCACCTTGCCCACAGCGAACTGGCGCAGCAGGGGGGTGATGATGAGCTCGTTGCTCTGACGCTCACCGTCCGCTTCTACGATAAGCAACCAGTCGCGGCTGTCGGCACCCGGCAGCAGCTCGGCCCGTGGCGGCGCTGCCAGCACTGGGTGTGCAAACAGCCAGAGCAGCAGCCAGCAAGGGAGTAAGAAGCGAAGAAGAGGCGCGCTCTTTACCAAGGCTCTTCTCCTTTGTACTCCTGGCCCCATTCTGTCTTGAGCAACTGACGGCGCTGAGCCTCTTTGCGCAGCCGCTGCTCCAGCAGCAACACTGGTGGAGAGGGGGGGAGCTGGCTGTCCGGCGAGGCTGCTTGCTCGGGAGCGTCTATGGGGTCGGGATCCTGCGCCTGTGGGGTCGCTTGCGGTGGCTGAGCCCGCAGCAGAGCAAGGTTGTAGCGTGCATCCTCGTGATTGGGCTCCTTCGCCAACGCAGCCAGATAGGCTTGCTCGGCAGCGACAAGGTTACCGAGTTGCACCAGTGCGTTGCCCCGGTTGTAGTGAGCAGTGGCACTGGTTGCACTCGCATAGGCGGCGGCGGCCTGGGCATAGTCGCCGGCTCTGTACCAGGCATTGCCACGCCAGATCGGATCCTTGAAGTCGCGTGCTGCAGCCAGATAGCGTCCCTGTTGATAGGCGTGCCAGGCCTGGCTCTCCTGCACGGATAAAGAGGCAGTGGGAGCTGCCTGCAAGGGCTGAGGGTTGAGGATCCCAAATCCGGTCCCCAGCAACAGCAGCCAGAGTGTGCCGACGCGGGCCAGCAGAGCCAATGGCAGCAGGGGCAGCAACAACCAGAGGCCGAGATCCTGCGACTGATTGGCCGTAAATGTCTGGGTCATGGGGAGCGGTGCAAAGCGTGGAAGCCCCGCCTGCAACCACTGCAACTGGCCACCCAGCTCGCGGGCAAGCTGTTGCATGATCGTCACATCGGGGGCTGGCAGCTCGCGGGCGAGCGCAGCACCAAAGCCCTGCACTTCGCCGGAGACGGGGGGCAACCGGCTGGCCTTGCCGCCGCTGGCGAGCAATATATCCAGGCGTGGCGCTATACCTTCATGGCAAAACAGCTCGTCCTGGCAGGGCCAGAGTGCGCGGATCCGGTCAGCCTGTCTTGCCGAGAGGCCGTCGCTGATCAGCAGCAGTCGTGCACGCTGGCCTGGGGCTATCTGGCTGAGGGCCAGCGCCACGGCGCGCTCAGGGGCACTCCCCTGTTTGGGCATGATGGCCGGACGCAGGTCGGGCAACAGCAGCGCTATGGCCTGATGATCCCGGGTGGCAGGCATGGCGAGGTAGGCATCACCGGCAAACAGAATAAGGGCGATGGGGCGTCCCTCTTTGTTCGGGAGGGCCTCGGCCAGCATATCTTGCAGCAGCAGGCGCACCCGGGTTGCCCGGTCCGGCAGCAGATCGGTGGACAGCATGGAGCGGGAGAGATCCAGCAACCAGATGTCGAGGGCGGGGGATGCAATGGACTGGCTCTGCTGGCGCAGGGCGGGGCCACTCAAAGCCAGTATGACGGGCAGACAGGCCAGCCAGAGCCAGGGACGGGGGCGGTGGCGTCCCGGCAGCAGGTAGGCTTGCATGGCGGGGGCGAGCAGAGGGGCCTGTTTGCGATGACGCCAGCCGTGCCACAACCAGGGCAACAGGGCCAGCAGCCAGAGCGGGCGTAGCAGTATCAGCTCCATGACAGCCATCCGGGGCCATGGCGATCAATCATGGGCGTCTCCCCGTTGCAGTTGGGGGCGCAAGCGCAGCAGGCGTGGCCAGTGCAGACGGTCAGGCCACATCAGCAACAGCCAGGCGAGTGCCAAGGGCCAGGGATAGAGCTCCCGGTTCGGCAGATAGCGGGTCCGGGCCGTGGCGGCAGGCTCCAGGGTATCCAGTGTCTGGTTGATGGCATCGAGATCGCCCTGGGTCCTGGCGCGGAAATAGCGGCCCTGACCCACCTTGGCCAGCTGTTGCAGCAGGGCCTCGTCCAGCTCTGCACTGGGGTCGCTTTGTGCCGGTTGCAGCGCGTCGACGAAGGTATCGGGGTCGGCACCCACCCCCAGGGTGTAGAGGGTCATGCCGCTGGCGGCAGCCCGCCGGGCCTCACTCAGGGGATCGGCGCTGCCCGCCGTGTTGCGGCCATCTGTGACCAGCAGCAGGGCGGTGGGGCGTTTGGGATCTGCATGCTGGCGAGCCAGCAGTATGGCTTCTCCCAGCGCAGTGGTGCGGCCAACCAGATCAAAATCGAGCTCACGGGTCAAGGTCAGCAGGGCCTTGGTCTCCTGGGTCAGGGGGGAGAGCAGGTAAGCGTGATCGGCGAACACAACAAGGGCGATGCGATCGCCGGGGCGCGTCTCGATCAGTCGGCTTATCTGCTGGCGTACCGCGCTGAGCCTGTCCCGCTGCTCCCCCTCATCCAGCATGTCCTGGGTGCGCATGCTGTCGGAAAGGTCTACCGCCAAAATGAGATCCCGGCTGCTCTGGTAAGTGACCAGGGGGGGCTCCTGCCATTGAGGACGGCACAGGGCCAGCACCAGGGCGCACCAGCACAGCGTCATCCGCCAGAGTGGCTGGCCGGCATGGGGCCGCAGCAGGGGAAAGCCGTCGTGCAGCAGCACTGTTCGGTTTTGCTTGTCAGCAGAGAGTGGCGGCAGGCCGAAGCGCACCAGCAATGGCAGCACCAACGCCAGCGCAAACCAGGGCCAGGCGAGGATCATGATGGCCTCCGGTCACGCAGGTGTCTGCGGCCCTGTTGCCAGCGGCTGACCAATGCGGCCATCCCGGATGGCAGCCAGATGCAGGCTCGCCCCCAACTCAGGTAGGCGCGGCGCAGTGCCTCGAGTTGCCTAGCGTTTGGCGCCCCCTGACCATAGAGCCATTGGGGCCACTGGAGGGCAAATTCCCTGAAGCGGCAGCTCCCTTTGCTGTCCAGAAACGCGAGCCAGGCATCCCCTTGCAAGGTGCGCACCTCGGGCCAGCGGCGCAGGGCTGCCTCGCGCAGCACGGTTTGCAATCGGGGCACCAGATCCGGCGCCTCCCAGTCAATTTGTCGCTGCCAGCGGCGATAGCGTCCAAGGTTTTTCAGCGTCATGCCGATCAGCACGGCAATCAGAAGAGTGATCAGCAACTCCCACCAGCCCTGAATACGGGGATCTGATGCTGCGACCAGCATGGGGCCCGGGTGTATGTCACGTAGTTGCGCCGCCAGAGGTGAGAGGGGCGAGATTGTGGCCACGGCAGTGGATGCGCTGGCGAGCAGCATGCTTAAAACAGACGACATGCGCCCTCCTGCCACTGCTGTTGCAGCGACTGGCCGTTGTCGAGCCGGTAGAGGCGTTGTACCAGCGGCAGTAATTGTTGGTGGCTCTGGCGGGCCAGACGTTCGGCAGCCAGTTGGTAGCGATGAGCAAAGCCAGGCTCAGTGGCATCGAGCCAGCCGTTCTGTCTGCCTGCTTGCACGGCCAGCCGTCCCTGGCTTGGCAGGCTCGCCTCCAGCGGATCCCGGATCTGCCAGCAGTGGATGTCGTGGCGCCGCCCGAGCAGTTGCAACTGCTGGCTGAGCGACTCATCGCAGGGTTGGTGGTCGGTGACCAGTGTCAATCTGGCGCCGTGAGGCAGGCTGAGTCGCGCCAGCGTCCGGGCCAGGGATTGCGATTGCAACGGCGTGCGATCCAGCCCCTCGTCATAGTGATGGCAAAGGGCTTCCAGCAAGGGCACCAGAGAGCCGCGCTGGGGATGGATATGAAGCTCGGCGCCGTGGCAGATCAGGGTGTTGGCCTGTTTCTCTCCCTGCCACAGCAGGGCCGCGGCCAGCTCACAGCCCAGCCGGGCCTTGAGTTGCATCCTTGAGCCAAAGTACATGGCAGGGGAGAGATCAATCAGCAGCCAGTGAGCCTGATCTTGCTCCTCGCTGTAGAGTCGGGTGTAGGGGCGCCCCAGCCGGGCAGTGACCCGCCAGTCGATGTGGCGCACCTCATCCCCCGCCTGATAGGCGCGCAGCTCGCGAAAGGTGAGCCCCGGCATGCGGCCAAGCCTGCCCTGCTGGGCCGGTTGGACGCGAGCCCTCGGCCCCTGTCTCGCCCACAGCCTGATGGCCAGCAACTGGGCCAGGGTGAGGGCAATATCTGGGTGTGCGCGGGGCTCGTCCGGTCTGGTCATGGGCATGGGGTTGCTAGGGGCATGGTATCGCGTCCAGTAGCCGGGCTATCAGGGTGTCGTTATCAAGATTGTCGGCCAGTGCCTGATAACTGGGAATGAGGCGGTGGCGCAGTATGGCGGGGGCCAGTTGCTGTATGTCCTCCGGCAGCACGAAATCCCGTCCGGCGAGCCAGGCCTGGGCGCGGGCGGCGCGGGCCAGGCCTATGCTGGCCCTGGGGCTGGCACCGACCGCAATGAAGGGTTCAAGCTCGGGGCACAGGCCGCTACCCGGGCGGGTGGCGCACACCAGTTGCACCAGATAGTGCTCGAGCCGCCCCTGCATCTGTACCTCTTGAACGCCGGTGCGGGCCGCCAGCAGATCGGCCTGGCTCAGGGTCACTGGCGGGGGGGCTAGCTGCTCGCCCCGGGCGTTGAGCTGCAAGATGGCGAGCTCCATGGCGGGGCTCGGGTAATCCACCATCAATTTAAGCAAGAAGCGGTCGAGCTGGGCCTCCGGCAACGGATAGGTCCCCTCCTGTTCGATGGGGTTCTGGGTCGCTGCGACCATGAACAGCGGCGGCAGGCGCCAGCTCTTCTTGCCTACCGTTATCTGGTGCTCGGCCATCGCCTCCAGCAACGCGGATTGCACCTTGGCGGGAGCCCGGTTGATTTCATCGGCCAGCACCAGGTGATTGAACAGGGGGCCGGGCTGGAACACGAAGCTGGCATCTTGCGGGTGAAACACCTCGCTGCCGGTGAGATCGGCAGGCAGCAGATCGGGGGTAAACTGGATACGGGCGAAGCGCCCCTCCACCGCACTGGCCAGTGCCTTGACGGCGCGGGTTTTAGCAAGACCGGGCGCCCCCTCGATTAACACATGTCCTTCACATAGCAGGGCGATCAGCAGCCCCTCGATGAGGGCGCCCTGTCCCAGGATCTGGCTTGCCAGATAGTCTCTCAGTTGTCTGAACTCGGCCGCTGCCATGGGATGAACCCGTTGTTTTTATGGACGTTGTTCTTTTTATACTCCAGTTGTTCCAAGAGGGCGAGGGAGGGGGCCAAGATGACGGCAATTTAGTTTCAATCAGCCGTATGAAATTTGTGAGTGGATTGTTAAGATGTGGCCCAATGGAGGTCAGACCTCTTCCTTTTAATCTTCTCGTTTAACCAAGGAGCCAGGATGAAACAGCCATTGAAACTGACGACTCGCCAGGGCGAACGGATTGCCGTCGTGGCGGGTCTGCGTACCCCTTTTGCCAAACAGGCCACCGCCTTTCACGGCGTGCCTGCGGTGGATCTTGGCAAGCTGGTGGTGAGTGAACTGCTCGCCCGTACCAGCCTCGATCCCAAGCTTATCGACCAGCTGGTGTTCGGCCAGGTGGTGCAGATGCCGGAAGCGCCCAACATAGCCCGCGAAATCGTGCTTGGTACCGGCATGAGCGTCACCACGGATGCCTATAGCGTGTCCCGTGCCTGCGCCACCAGTTTCCAGGCAGTGGCCAACGTCACTGAATCCATCATGGCCGGCACGGTCGACATCGCCATTGCCGGTGGTGCCGACTCCTCTTCCGTGCTGCCCATCGGGGTCAGCAAGAAGCTGGCCCGCACCCTGGTGGATCTCAACAAGGCGCGCAATCTGCAGCAGCGCTTCAATATTCTGCGTGCACTGCGACTCAAGGACCTGATGCCGGTTCCCCCTGCCGTGGCTGAATACTCCACCGGCCTCTCCATGGGACAGACCGCCGAGCAGATGGCCAAGAGCCACCAGATCAGCCGCGAGGCGCAAGATGCGCTGGCCCATCGCTCCCACACACTGGCGGCGCAAGCCTGGGCCGATGGCAAGCTGAGCGGCGAGGTGTTCACCGCCCACGTGCCCCCCTACAAGTCGCCGCTGGAGCGGGACAACAACATTCGCGAGAGCTCGGATTTGGCGAGCTACGCCAAGCTCAAACCCGTGTTTGACCGGGTGCATGGCACAGTCACTGCCGCCAACGCCACCCCGCTGACCGACGGTGCCGCCGCCGTGCTGTTGATGCGGGAAGGGCGAGCAAAAGAGCTGGGGCTGGAGCCGCTTGGTTATATTCGCAGCTTCGCGTTTTCCGCCATCGACGTATGGCAAGACATGCTGATGGGTCCCTCCTATGCAACGCCGCTGGCGCTGGAGCGCGCCGGTATCACACTCGCGGATCTGACCCTGATCGACATGCACGAAGCCTTTGCCGCCCAGACCCTGGCCAACCTCAAGATGTTTGCGAGCGCCGAGTTTGCCCGTGACAAGTTGGGGCGCAGCCACGCCATAGGTGAAGTGGACATGGACAAGTTCAACGTCCTCGGTGGCTCCCTGGCCTATGGTCATCCTTTTGCCGCGACCGGTGCGCGCATGATCACCCAGACGCTTCATGAGTTGCGTCGTCGGGGTGGGGGATTGGGGCTCAATACCGCCTGTGCGGCGGGCGGGCTCGGTGTGGCCATGGTGTTGGAGGTGGAATGATGAGTGCGAAGACTTTTTCCCTGACGGTACGTCAGGATGGCATCGGTATCCTCACCATGGACGTACCGGGCGAGAGCATGAATACCCTGAAGGCCGCCTTCGTGGACGAGATCCGTGCCGTGCTGGCCGAGGTGAAGGCCAACAAGGAGCTGATCGGGTTGGTGGTGGTCTCCGGCAAGAAGGACTCCTTCATCGCCGGTGCCGACATCAGCATGCTGGCGGCCTGTACCAGTGCCGAGGATGCCCAGACCCTCTCTCGCGAAGGGCAGATCATCTTCGCCGAGATCGAGTCGCTGGCCATTCCGGTGATCGCAGCCATTCACGGCCCCTGCCTCGGTGGCGGGCTGGAGCTGGCACTGGCCTGCCATGGCCGTGTGGTGACCGACCACGGCAAAACCGTGCTGGGATTGCCGGAAGTACAGCTCGGCCTGCTGCCGGGCTCTGGCGGGACCCAGCGTTTGCCGCGCCTCATCGGCGTGGCCAAGGCACTGGATCTGATGCTGACCGGCAAGCAGGTGCGGGCCAAACAAGCCAAGAAATTGGGGCTGGTGGACGATGTGGTGCCACCCTCTATCCTGCTGGATGCTGCCATCAAGTTGGCCAAGCAGGGCAAGCCCCGCCATCAGTTGAAACGGGATCTGCAAGGCAAGGTGCTGGAGACCAATGCGCTGGGTCGCAAGGTGCTGTTCGATCAGGCACGCAAAGGCGTCATGAGCAAAACCCGCGGCAACTATCCGGCGCCGGAGCGGATCCTGGAGGTGGTGCGCATCGGCGTGGAAGAGGGGATGCAGGCCGGTCTTGCCGCTGAATCCCGCCACTTTGGCGAGCTGGTGATGACGGCAGAATCCGCCGCCCTGCGCTCCCTCTTCTTTGCCACTACCGAGATGAAGAAAGAGGTCACCTATCAGGGTGCCGAGCCACGCAAGGTTACCCATGCCGCCGTGCTGGGCGGGGGCCTGATGGGGGGCGGTATCGCCTTCGTCACCGCCACCAAGGCGGGGGTGCCGGTGCGGATCAAGGATGTGGCGAGCGCCGGCATTGGCAATGCCATGCGCTATAGCTACGACATTCTGGCCAAGAAGCTCAAGCGTCGTCACATTCTGCGCAGCGAGCTGGAAAAACAGATGAGCCTGCTCTCAGGCACCCTGGATTACTCCGGGTTCCATCGGGTAGACATGGTGGTGGAGGCAGTGTTTGAAGATCTCGCCCTCAAACACCAGATGGTGAAAGAGGTGGAGCGCGAATGCGGTGAACACACTGTGTTTGCCTCCAACACCTCCTCCCTGCCCATCCATCAGATAGCGGCAGAAGCGGTGCACCCGGAGCGGATCGTGGGGCTGCACTATTTCAGTCCGGTGGACAAAATGCCGCTGGCCGAGATCATTCCCCACGCCGGCACCAGCGCCGAGACGGTGGCCACCACGCTGGCGTTTGCCCGTGCCCAGGGCAAGACCCCGATAGTGGTGAAAGACGAGGCCGGTTTCTACGTCAACCGCATCCTGGCGCCCTACATGAACGAGGCGGCCCGCCTTGTGCTGGAAGGGGAGCCGGTGGAGGTGCTCGACAGTGCCCTGCTGGACTTCGGCTTCCCGGTCGGCCCCATTACCCTGCTCGATGAGGTGGGGATCGATGTGGGGGCCAAGATCTCCCCCATCCTCGAGAAAGAGCTGGGTGGCGAGCAGTTCCAGGCACCCAAGGCGTTCGACAAGCTGCTGCAAGACGATCGCAAGGGCCGCAAGAACGGCAAGGGTTTCTACCTCTATGGCAAGGCTGCACCACGTAATCGGCTTACCGGCAAAGAGGGCAAGAAAAAGGTCGATGAGAGCGTTTACGCCGTGCTCGGGGTCAAGCCTGCGCCCAAGCAATCCAGGATGGAAATTGCCGAGCGCTGCGTGCTGATGATGCTCAATGAAGCAGCCATGGCGCTGGACAGCGGTGTGGTAGCATCGGCGCGAGATGGCGACATAGGCGCCATCTTTGGCATCGGCTTCCCACCCTTCCTCGGTGGCCCGTTCCGTTACATGGACACCCTCGGCATCGACCATCTGGTGGAGCGTCTCGAGCACTACCAGAAACGCTATGGCGACCGATTTGCCCCCTGCGTTCGCCTCAAGGCAATGGCTGCGGAGCAGCAGCGTTTCTACGGGTAACGCTTGTCGGAAACCTGAATCATGCTCTGCCTAATGGCCCGAGCAGGATGAAAGTGCTGGCCTGTTGCCCCGGATAACAAAAGACCCCCCTCAATGACATGAGGGGGGTCTTTTTGTATTGCTATCCCATTAGGGGGGCTTGCACGGGATGTGACTGCGATCGGCTAGATCATCAAGCCGAGGAGTCAGGCCTTTTTCAGGTAGGCGGCCACCAGCACTATCTGCACGCCGTTGACCTTGCCTTCGATATGCAGCGGGTTGTTGGTCAGGCGGATGCCCTTGACCAGAGTGCCGCGTTTGGCGGTGAAGCCGCCGCCCTTGACGTCAAGATCCTTGATCAAGGTAACAGAGTCCCCTTCGACCAGCACTGCGCCGTTGGAATCCAGGGTCGGTACGCTGTCGTCATCGTCGCCAGCCTGGCCAGCTTCGGCCCAGGCCTTGGTCTCGTCTTCCATGTACATCATGTCCAGCATGTCCTGAGCCCACACTTCGCCCTGGCCGGACAGGGCTTTCAGCTGACGCCACGCCATGACCTGCACGGCGGGAACCTGGCTCCACATGCTGTCGCCCAGGCAACGCCAGTGATTGACCACTGTGGTGTCCGGCTGATCCAGCTGACCACGGCAGGTGTCACACAGGGCAAGGCTGTGATCATCATCGCTGGCCGGTGAGTGGGGCACAGCGAAGGCAGTCAGTGCCTGTTCGGCGCCGCACAGTTCACACTTGGCGCCTGCGCGCGCTTGCAGGATGGCATTGATGGTCATGTTTTGGTTCCATTCATGTTGGTAAAATGGCCCGCCTTGAGCGAACCAGGGTAAAGAGGGGGCGGAATATAGCATAAAACCCCTCTCTTTGTCAGGCCAAGGCCCGGGCTCCGGGTTGTTTGCCTGGTTGACGCCTGTGCTTACAGTTGCCTGCCGGGGCAAGGCCAGGGTTAATGACCGCCGGTCAGGCCCAAGCCCGGCCTCATGGCGGTCGACCCGCATTGGCGAGTGCTTTTTGGGAAGGGATCGCTAAAATGAGCCTCTTTTTTGACTGCAAGGCAGGGGCAAGCGTGCTGGCTCAACGTTTTCAACAACTGGATAGATTGCTGACCGAGACCCGGCGCTGGTGGCAATATCAACCCTATCATCACCTGAATCTGGCTTTTGCCGACGAGGCTCCTGCGCTGGCCGCACAGCTCAACGCCATGCCTCTCGAACAGATCAATCGGCTCGATGGTGACATGGGGGCTCTGTGCGACCTGCTCACCCCCTGGATCCCGGCGGGGAAGACGCTGCACGCCTTGAGTGAACTTGCGCTATTTACCCCGGAGCCCATCCAGTGCGCCAAGGAGATGGCGCTGCACATGCCGGGTCGCAAGCAGGCGCAGATAGAAGCCTTTACCGGCTGCCTGCCACCCCATCAAGGCCCCTATCTGGAGTGGTGCGCAGGCAAGGGCCATCTGGGGCGGCTGGTCTCCCTGCATCGGCAGGCAGAGATCCTGAGCCTGGAGCTGCAAGGTCCGCTTTGTGAAGAGGGACGTCGACTGGCGGCCCGCGACGGAGCTCGCATGCATTTCGTGCAGGCAGATGCCTTTGCGGCCGATGCCAGCCAGTTGCTCGTCACGGATCATCACGCCATGGCGCTGCACGCCTGTGGCGAGCTGCACACCCATCTGTTGTCGCTGGTGGCAGAACGTGGTGCCCAGGGAGTGACCATCTCCCCTTGTTGCTATCACCTGATCCGCGGCACCCACTATCGCCCCTTGTCTGCTGCTGCCAAGGCCAGCGCGCTTGCGCTTGCCAAGGCGGATCTGCGGCTGCCACTGCAGGAAACGGTCACGGCCGGCGCGCGCATCTCCCGCTTGCGCGAGCAGGAGGTGGTATGGCGGCTCGGGTTTGACTGCCTGCAACGCCAGGTGCGTGGGGTGAACGAATACCTGCCGGTACCCAATATGCAAAAAAGCCTGCTCACCGGCAGCTTCGAGGCGTTTTGTGAATGGGCGGCCGAGCGCAAGGGGATAGCCCTGCCTGTGGGGATGGATCTTGCCGCTTTTCTGGCGAAGGGGGAGGCGCGTTATGGCGATGTCGCCCGCATGGAGCTGGTGCGTCATCTGTTTCGTCGTCCGCTCGAGATCTGGTTGGTGCTCGATCGGGCGCTCTTCCTGCAAGAGCATGGCTACCGGGTGGAAGTGGGCGAGTTTTGCGACAAGCCCATGACGCCGCGCAATGTTTTGATCCGAGCCGTGCGATCCTCGCTCGCATGAACCTGTGAGTAGCCTGCCCCGGATTACCCTGCTGCCAGCGGGGCAATCCGGGGATCATCAGACAAGTCATTGTCATGGCCAGGGGCCAGGATAAGAGGGTGAGGCAGGGCGATTATCATGCCGCTCTTGTCTTTCTCTATCCTGTTTCGACATCCCTGTGGTATGCCCACGTATCAGGCCGACATTCAGTCTCTCTTTTTATATGCTTTTCATGGCCCACGGCCACTAAGTGAAATGGCTCACAGAATCGTTGTATTTCTTAATTTTTGATGAGAATTTAGTTATAAAAAGGCCTATTCTCGGGATGAACTTCTCCGAGACAAGGACTGTACCCCATGTTCAAACCCAAGCACTCTGCCTGGTTAGTTGCTGCTGCCTGTGCATTGCCAAGTTATGCCGTCATGAATATTCAGCCCGATCCAAAAAATGCCGGTGGATATGTGATTGCTGCACCAGAGTTGGCCGTCGTTGAAAAAAGCAAAACTGCCAATCCCATGTATGGCGTCTGGTCAAAAGCATTGGCGACTCGGCCCAATAATATTGTCGATGCCATCATGCCAAGAGCGGCCAGCAACCCGGATAACGTCAAGCGGGTCGAGCGGGTGTTCACGGAGTCTGACTGGGAATATTTAACCCAGATGGCAGCGCCGGAATATACCTATGAACGCTTCTTGCGGGCCATAGGTAAATTCCCGGCTTTTTGTGGTGAATATACCGATGGTCGGGATTCGGATGCCATCTGCAAAAAATCCATAGTGACCGCCTTTGCCCATTTTTCCCAGGAGACGGGGGGTCACATCAGCAAAGACAATATTTCTGATAATCCGCTGGCGCTGGAGGAGTGGCAACAGGCACTGGTGCATGTGCGTGAAATGGGCTGGTCAGAGGGGCAGGCGGGTTACACCACTGGGTGTGGGCAAAATGACTGGCAGAACAAGAAGTGGCCCTGCAGTACGGGGCAGGGCTATTTCGGTCGCGGCGCCAAGCAGCTCTCTTATCACTTCAATTACGGCGCCTTCTCCGAGGCGATGTTTGACGGCGATGCCTCTGTGCTGCTCAACAACCCGGGGCTGGTGGCCGACTCCTGGTTGAACCTGGCGTCCGCCATCTGGTTTTTCCTCACCCCCCAGGCACCCAAACCCGCCATGTTGCATGTGATTGACCGCACCTGGGTGCCCTCCCAGCGCGAGATAGCGGCCGGCATCGGCTATGGCTTTGGCACCACCATCAACGTCATCAATGGCGGCATAGAGTGTGGTGAACAGAACAAAGACAAGGGCCAGCCGGTCAACCGGATCCGTTATTGGGAGGGGTTGGCCGAGCATTACCAGATCCCCGTCAAGGCCGACGAGAAGAACACCTGCTGGCAGCAGACCCCCTACGGCAGCCTGAATCTGAACGGTGCCACCGATGTGCTTTATACCAACTGGGATGGCAACTGGAAGTACTACCCGGACAGACCCGGCGGTTACTCCTTCGAATGTGAGCTGGTGGGTTTTCAGACTGCCTATTCGGCCCTGGTGCCGGGAGACTACGAAAAGTGTGTGACCAACTTTTACGGCTCCCATGCCAACTGGCCGAAAGTGCGTATTGTCGCCAAGCTCGATCCCGCACCGATCGATCCGGTTGATCCGCCCGTTGACGGGCATGCTGCCTGGGATATCACCAAGGTTTATACGGCGGGGGCCAAGGTCAGTCATAAGGGGGCTGTTTATCAGGCCAAATGGTGGACTCAGGGTAATGAACCCGGCAAGGGCGATCCCTGGGCGCTGGTGCCGGCCAAGTGAGATACGTGTATTTTTCACTGTACTGACGTCATCAGTCTTGCATGTGACGAAATAATGAGAAGGGAGGCATCTTGCCTCCCTTCTATTGTGGTTTTTAGTATCAACCCATTTAATGGATTGGCGGTTTTTATATACACCTGCGGCTAAGGTACATCGATGCAAGTAAACGAAGATGCATCAATCTCTTCTTGGCTAAGCAGCCCGAACTTCAATATTCTGGAACTGCATTCAGATGACTGCCACGGCTTGCAATTGCTGACGGATAACATGCACTCATTACCTGAGCAAAGGTAACTGGTTTGATTAAGGCGATTCAGCGCATTACGTTCATAGATAGACGCAATCACTGCGCCAACATTGGCTGCCGTATCTCCCTCACAAGAAAAACGCTCAACCATGATGTCTGTATTGGCGTGTCGAAACACCTGCTCAAGGCTGATTGGCAAGGTATCCCGTATTGGATTTGACATATGATCATATCGCCACACTATACCTGCCCCCATCACGGCACCGATCAGAAGCAAGGCCGCTGACTCAAACTTTTTCAATAGTGATCCCCTGTTGCTTGGATATTTGTCGTGCGATATCTGCGCCCCATTTATGGCCATGATGGCAGATGGCAATACGCTATTTATTATCATGTCGCCGAGGTCGTTGGTATAACCATGTTTCATTGGTGTTTTGTGAGGCAGTTAATGGCGAGGACGTGACAGGCATGGTACTCATCTGATGCGAAATCTGGCCGAAGAACGGCTTGGACCCATCTTGTTAGGGAGGCGTTATGCAAGGACATTGTTTGTGCGGCGGCATCGTTGTGTCGACCGGAGATCATCAGGAGGTCAATCTCTGCCACTGCACCACCTGCCGGCGCTGGTCGGGTGGGCCGCTGTTTGCGGTGCATTGCGGTGCGGACGTGCGCTTCACCGGGATCGCCCCTGTCGCCTATCGATCATCGGAGTGGGCGGAGCGCGGATTTTGCCCCACCTGCGGCACTCACCTCTTCTATCATCTGCTGCCGACGGATGAGTACATAGTGCCGGCCGGCCTCTTCCAGCGGAACGATTTTCAGCTGGCGAGCCAGATCTTTATCGATGAGAAGCCTGACTTCTACGAGTTGAAGAACGAGACGCCCACCCTGACCGGCCAGCAGGTGTTCGAGCAGTTTGCGCCCAAGCCATGATGTCGCCTTCTTGATCAGCTCATGTGCTATGACGTGCCGGGTGCGGATCACTCAGCCACCTCATTGGTGCAGGCTCGGCAGGACTTCCCTGAGCAGGTCTAGAGCGAGGCAGCTATTGAAAATGATCAACCCGCAGGGCCTTTCGATGGGGTGGTTATCTGGAATTCACTGTTTCATCTGCCAAGAGCTGCGCATCAACCCTTGTTGCAAAAAGCGTGTGAGGTGCTGGCAGGTGCAGGTGGGCGTATCCTCTCCAGTGGTGGGCGGGACAAGGTCCGGTTAGCTGTGGTGCTGCGTCAGACCTGAATTCAACATCATTCAGGTCTGACGCATGCGGGGAGTCTTTGGTGTGGTCACATTCCGGCTTACGGCTGTTCAGTTGCCTCTTTGATGCAGCAGTTTCGCCCCTGTTTTTTGGCCAGATAGAGCGCTGTATCGGCCCGGCGCACCATGTTGTCGACGTTATCTTGTGGGCCTTGACTGGCGCTGATGCCGATACTGACGGTAAGCGGGATCTCGATGTCGGCGCCCAATGGGTGGCTCTCTGACGCTATGGCTAGCCGGATCCGCTCTGCGCTGGCCCAGGCCAGATCCAGCGAGGTTTCCGGCAGCAAGATGATGAACTCCTCGCCGCCCCAGCGGCCCAGTATGTCCACCTCCCGCAGTTGCTTGGCAATACGCCTCACCAGACTGAGGATCGCCTGATCCCCTTGCTGATGGCCGTGCGTGTCGTTGACCTGCTTGAAGTGATCGATGTCGAGCAGCAGCAGACTCATGGTATGGCCGAAACGCTGGCAGCGCTGCACTTCCTGCTTGACCAGCTCGTCGAAGCGGCGCCGGTTGGCGATCCCGGTCAGGGGATCCGTGGTGGCCGCTACTTTCAGCTCTTCCACCAGACGGGCCCGCTCCGAAATGTCCCGCAGTATGGCGGTCATCTCAGTGGTTTGGCCCAGATTGATCTTGGCGATGGTCACTTCCAGCGGAAATTCGCTGCCATCGCTGCGCAGACCCATGACGGAGGCGCGGGCGTGCATGGGGCGCGAGTTGATGGGGGAGTTGCTGAAGGCTCTGAAATAGCTCTCGTGGTTGGAGCGAAAGCGCAGGGGCAACAGGGTTTCCAGCCGTTTGCCCACATAGCTCTCATCAACCCCGAACATCTCGCAGGCGGCGGTATTGATGAGCTCGATACGGGATTCGCTGCTGACGCTGATGATGCCGTCATAGGCCGAGTTCACCACGGCTTCAAAACGCTTTCGACTCATTTTGAGTGCATCTTCCAACTGCTTTTTGGCCGTGATGTCGATGGCGGTGACTATGATGCGGGTGATCCGGGACTGTTCGGGAATGATGATGGGGGAGAGGATGAAACGCCACCAGCTGGTACGCGACAGAGTATCGATGGGAAGCTCGCTCTCCAGCCCGGTTTGCTGGCTGACACAGTCATGCATCGGCTGCTCTATGCTGCCGGTGATGTAGCGGGGAAACATCTCGTTGAGTCGTTTGCCTATGGTGCTCGGCACATCCAGCTCGAATGCCTGGGCAAAGGTATCGTTGGCCGAGACCAGGATGAAGCGATCATCCGCATCCAGGGAAAATACCGCCACCGCCGCACCGATGGCATCGAGAGATGATTTGATCTCGGCATGAGAACCCTTTGTAAACATGCAACCTCCATGACGAATAACACATTGATATTCAGTATAGTGCTGCCGATTTACTCGTTGCGGGAGGCATATGGAGCTTTGATGTGAAGGTGGAGGCCGGGTGCCTTGCTGACGTCACCAAGACGGCAACGGCAGCTCGTCGAGAAGCGAGCGCTATTCCTCTATGTCCAGCAGCACCAGGATGGCGCTGTCGCCGCCCCATTCACGGGGGGCCTGATGGAAGGCGCGCACATTGGGGTGCTGGGCCAGCCAGCTCGGGATCCGCTGCTTGAGGATGTGTTTGCCGATGCCGTGCATCACGGAGGCGACATGGATGTTCTCTTTCTGGCAGAGGGTGAGCAGGGCGGCCAGCTCCTGTTTTGCCTGATTCTGGTTCATGCCGTGCAGATCCAGATAAATCTCCGGCGGATAGATGCCGCGTTTGAGCTTTTTCAGCTCGAATTTTGACACATCGTCACGCACGTAACGGGTCGGGCCATCCTCGTCGAGATGGGGCTGGTACTCGTCGCTGAAAAAGTGGCCAATCCCAAGCTTTTCGCGGCTTTCCCGCAGTTCGCGTTTCTGCTTGACCGGGCGCAGGTCGGCCCTTATGGTATCTTGCTTAATTTTCCGGGTACCTTTGACAGCATCGCGAAACAGCAGGCTTTCCTCGATCGTCGGTGAGGGCGTTTTTTTCATCAGAGGCTCATTTGTCAGGTATGCGTCTTGCCCGCTATACAGTGGGTGCTCGGGCCGGATATTACTCGACTTGGAGGTGGATTTGGACAAGATATTTATCGATGAGGTGGTTGCCGAGATGCACACCATCCAGGACATGTTGCGCTGGGCCATGAGTCGTTTCAACGACGCCGGGATCTTCTACGGACATGGTACGGACAACGCCTGGGATGAGGCCGTGCAGCTGGTACTGCCCGCGCTACATCTGCCGCCTGACGTGGATCCGGGCATGCGCCACTCCCGTCTGACCACCAGCGAGCGCCATCGCATCGCCGAACTCATCATTCGCCGCGTGCAAGAACGCGTGCCAGCCGCCTACCTGACCAACAAGGCCTGGTATGCCGGTTGGGAGTTCTACGTGGACGAGCGGGTACTCATTCCCCGTTCGCCGATTGCCGAGATGGTGGCCAACCGCTTCGCCCCCTTCCTCAAGCATGAACCGACCCGGATCATGGATCTCTGTACCGGTTCAGGTTGCATCGCCATCATCATGGCCCACGAATTTCCGGATGCGGAAGTGGACGCCATCGACATCAGCGTGGATGCGCTGAACGTGGCCGAGCGCAACATCACCGATCACGGTCTGGAGCAGCAGGTCATTCCGATCCGCTCCGATTTGATGCGCGATCTGCCGGCGGGTGACAAATACGATCTCATCGTCTCCAACCCGCCCTATGTGGACTCCGAAGACATGTCGGACTTGCCACAGGAGTTTCGTCACGAGCCGGAACTGGCGCTGGCTTCAGGTTCCGACGGCCTCAAGCTCACCAAGCGTCTGCTGGCCAATGCCGCCGACTTCCTCAAGGATGACGGTGTGCTGGTGGTCGAGGTGGGCAACAGCATGATCCACCTGGAAGCCCAGTTCCCGGAAGTACCCTTTACCTGGGTCGAGTTCGAGAACGGCGGTCACGGCGTGTTCGTGATGACCAAGGCGGAACTGGAGCAGTACCAGGATCATTTCGCGATTTACAAGAGCTAAGCAGGAGCACTCATGGCAGGGAACAGTTTTGGCCAACTCTTTCGGGTCACTACCTTTGGCGAGAGCCATGGCCTGGCGCTGGGCGCCGTGGTCGATGGTTGCCCGCCCGGACTCGAGATAAGCGAAGCGGATCTGCAGATAGACCTGGATCGGCGCAAGCCGGGTACTTCCCGCTACACCACGCCGCGGCGCGAGCCGGATGAGGTGAAGATCCTCTCCGGTGTGTTCGAGGGAAGGACCACGGGAACCTCCATCGGGCTGCTTATCGAGAATACCGATCAGCGTTCCAAGGATTACTCCGACATCAAGGACGTATTTCGTCCGGGCCATGCGGATTACACCTATCACCAGAAATATGGCCAGCGGGATTATCGGGGGGGCGGTCGCTCCTCCGCCCGTGAAACCGCCATGCGGGTGGCGGCGGGTGCCATTGCCAAGAAGTACCTCAAGCAGATGCATGGCATCGAGATCACCGGCTTTCTCTCCCAGCTCGGTCCCATCAAGGCGGAAGGCTTTGACGCGGCGCAAATTGAGCAGAACCCCTTCTTCTTCCCCGATGCGGGCAAGCTGGAGGCGCTCGATCAGTACATGCGCGATCTGAAAAAAGAGGGCAACAGTGTCGGTGCCAAGGTCCAGGTCATTGCGACCAAGGTGCCTGTGGGCCTCGGCGAGCCAGTCTTCGATCGCCTTGACGCCGACATCGCCCACGCCATGATGGGCATCAATGCGGTGAAAGGGGTGGAGATAGGCGACGGTTTCGCGGTGGTGGAGCAAAAAGGCTCCGAACATCGCGACGAGATGACCCCGGCCGGCTTTGCCAGCAACCATGCGGGTGGCATTCTGGGCGGTATCTCGTCGGGTCAGGATATCGTGGTGAGCATGGCGCTCAAGCCTACCTCCAGCATTACAGTGCCGGGCAAGACCATCAATACCGAAGGTGAAGCCATCGAGATGATCACCAAGGGGCGCCACGATCCCTGTGTTGGCATTCGCGCCGTGCCCATCGCCGAAGCCATGCTGGCGCTGGTGTTGATGGATCACCTGCTGCGCCATCGTGCCCAGAATCAGGGTGTGCTGACCCAGACGCCGCAACTGCGCTGATCGATTTTTCGAATGCCCGGCTGATCCCGGTGCACGATCAAGAAGCACTGTCAATAACAGAGCAAGAAGGCGACCTCAAGGTCGCCTTCTTTATTGGTTTGCGTTTAATGCTTCGGGACTGTCAGCCTGGCTGGGGTTGTGCAGATGCTGGTCGAGACATTACCTCACCCTCTGGATTGCCAAAGCGACAGGGAGGCGGGGCAAAGCGAATGTTTGGCGGGGGCAGGGTGGCGATGGCCTCATTGACTCGAGCTATCTCGGCCTCGCTTACTGCCTCTTTGGCAAACATCAGGCTGACTGGCTGGTGGTGCAGCAACAACTGACAGCTGATAACCTTTTCGGCCCCCAGCTGTGTCAGGCGATAGCGTGCGTATTGCCACTCCATGATGACCCCGTCCAGACGGCGGGCCAGCAACAGATCGATCAACCTGTCGTCGGCGTTGTATTCGGTGGCGCTCTTGAGGGCTGGGCAGTCCTCCATCTGCTGGGTTGGGCGTGTGCCGCGCAGCTTGCCCAGGCGTAGTGCTGTCTGCTGGCACAAGTCGGGGAGGCTTTGGATACGCAGCCAGGGATTGGCATGGCCCGGTATGGGGTTGTTGCTCAAGAGCACGAAGGTGCTGCGCCGGTAGGGGACAGAGAAACGCGCGAACTGGCGTCGCTCCGGCGTATCGAGTGCTCCCATGGCCAAGTCCAGCTGTTGCAGCTCGATGAGATGCAGGGCGCGGGCCCAGGGCAGATTGCGAAAACGCGTCTCCAGCCCCGCTTGCCTGAGGATCTGGCGGGTCAGGGTGACGTCCAGCCCATCCAGAGTGCCTTGTGGATTGATGTAACTAAAAGGGGGCCAATGATTCCAGGCGACCGTCAAAGTGGGCTTGGCGCCAAGGGGCAGACTTGCCCCCAGCGCGATGATCAGCAGGGCAGCGGGTCGCCATGTCCTGTGGATGCGTGTGATATGAACTGCCATGAGCCTGAACCTCCTTGTTCCGGGACTGAGATGATGGTCGCATCTTATCTGGCATCCAGCATAGCTTGATTCGAATGAGTTCTGAGGTGGGCGGGCTGAATAGGACGCTGACCCACTTTTTGGGTTTGTGCTGGGATGAATATCACATTTTTCTCGTTTATCCACAGCAACTCCGTTAGACTGCGCCTCTATTTTTTCCCCTTTGCTCTGCTCCCCGGGGAAATCGTTGTTTTCTCAATAGGCCCAGTTCTTGTGAGATGGCATCGGCTCAGCAGAGGAGCCCCACCACAAATCCCCGGCGCCACTATCCCTAGCAGGTAATTATGAGTTTTTCTTCCCTCGGTCTGGCCGAACCCTTGTTGCGTGCCGTTGCCGAGCAAGGCTACGACACCCCGTCTCCCATTCAGCTGCAAGCGATCCCCGCCGTTCTGGCTGGCCGCGACCTGATGGCGGCGGCCCAAACAGGGACTGGCAAGACCGCAGGCTTTACCCTGCCGATGCTGCAGCGTCTGATGGAGAGCAAGCGCAAGGTTTCTCCGAACCGTATTCGCGCTCTGGTACTGACCCCGACCCGTGAGCTGGCTGCCCAGGTGGGCGAGAGCGTGCGCAATTACGGCAAGCATTTGCCGATGCGCAGCCATGTGGTGTTTGGCGGCGTCAGCATCAATCCGCAGATGATGGCGACTCGCCGTGGTCTGGACGTGCTGGTGGCCTGCCCGGGCCGCCTGATGGACCTCTACAACCAGAATGCCGTCAAGTTCGACGAAGTCGAAATACTGGTGCTGGACGAAGCGGATCGCATGCTCGACATGGGCTTTATCCGCGATATCCGCAAGATCTTGGCCCTGATGCCCAAGCAGCGTCAGAACCTGCTCTTCTCCGCCACCTTCGCTGAAGAGATCCGCGAGCTGGCCACCGGCCTGCTCAACAATCCGGCCGTGATCGAAGTGGCGCCGCGCAACAGCACGGCCGAGCGTATCGAGCAGCTGGTACATCCGTGTGACAAGGCCAACAAGATAGGTCTGCTGAGCCATCTGGTCACCAGCAATGACTGGCAGCAGGTACTGGTCTTCACCCGTACCAAGCACATGGCCAACCGTGTTGCCGAGACCCTCGACAAGAACGGCGTCAGCGCCGCCGCCATCCACGGCAACAAGAGCCAGGGTGCCCGTACCCGTGCCCTGGCCGGTTTCAAGGATGGCAACGTCAAGGTGCTGGTGGCGACCGACATCGCTGCCCGCGGTCTGGACATCGACAAGTTGCCGCAAGTGGTCAACTTCGAGCTGCCCAACGTGGCGGAAGACTATGTTCACCGTATCGGCCGTACCGGTCGTGCCGGTGCTGCCGGTCATGCCATCTCCCTGGTTGCTGCCGATGAAGGCAAGCTTATCAAGGCGATCGAGCGTCTGACCAAGCAGAACATACCGTGCGAGCAGGTGGCCGGTTTTGAAGCCTCCCGCGAAACCCTGGACAACATTGCCCGTGGTATCGGCGCGCCCCTGCGCAAAGAGCCTCGTGACCCGAGCGAGCCGCGCCGTGCTGCGCCACGTCCGCAAGGTCAAGGCCAGCGTCAGGGCGCAGGTCGCTCTGCCAATGGTGGCAACGCTGGTGGTGCTCGCACCGGCAACAGTGGCAAGCCCAAACCGCAAGGTGCGCAGCGTCCGGTTGATGCTGCTGGCAAACCGGCCCAGGCTCGTCGCCCCCGTCGCGCTACCCACAACCAGTAAGCAGGTGAGGGGATACCCTCACGCTGCATCGGTTGATGTAAAAAGCCCTGCCAATCCGGCAGGGCTTTTGTCATTTCTGGCGGGCAGTTTATTGCCGCGTTTCGTCTCGATATCACTCCCCATACAGCTTGATCTCCAGCACATTGGCGATGGCACTGCCATTCCAGTGGTACTCCAGATGCTGGGCCTGATGGATCCGGGTAATGAGACAGGGGCGGTAGAGTACATGGCAATTGTGGCCGCTGTGACGCACCGAGCGGTAGTGGATGCCATCCACCCCCCGGGTTTTCTGCTCCAGGGCAAAGACTTGAGACTGGCTATAGCTGGTGGCGTGATAGAGAGGGGTGGAGAGAAATGCGTCCCCTGTGATATCGACCAGGTTGGCACTGAACTCGGCACAGAGCACCCGCATCTGCACTTTCTGGGCAGGTTCTCCGGTGTAGCCGAAGATCCGCTCCTGATGGTAGACAGTCTCCTTGACGGCGGTATCGAGCAGAGGTGCACAGTAATAGCCACCGAAATCGCCCGTGGTAAAACGGGCCCCTTCCGGATTGACATGGGTAAAGGCGGCCATCACATAGCTGCCCCCGTGCAAGCCCACCAGCCAATCGGCCCTGGGGACGCGAGACAAGTCTCCCGCCTCCTCCCGCAACCTGTCGTTGGTCAGTGCCTCCATGGCCCATACCGCCTCCAGTTCGTCCGCATTGGCCACATCTTCATAGACACAGATAGTGGGGTAGCGGCTCGGAATGATCCGGTAGGCCCGCTCTCCCTTGAATGAGATCAGTGGCGGCTCCTGCATCAGGCCATACCCCCGCGCCAGGCGTGCAATCGGGTCGCCACTTCATAGAGATCGGCCACCCGGCCACCCTTCATGATTTCCATCGCGCTGCGACCGGCAAAGAAGGGGTGGCTGTTGGGCTTGCGTACCCAGCCATAGATGCTGTCATCGGCGCTGAACAGTACCCTCAGGCTCTTGTGGATGTTGAGGAGGTAGCTCATTCGCTCCTGCATATCCACGCTGAGGCGGATCCCGCCGTTTGACTCCTTGTATTTGTTCAATGTTGAACGAGATGAAATGCCGAGCAGTGTCAGTTGTTCATCTGTGTTGCACTGCCACTTGTCCAGGATGCGGAATACCACAGGCAGCGCCTTGCTGGGGTCTATGGCGCCGTCTTTCATTGCTTTTTGTGCTGTTGCGGCCATATCTCCTCCTTGTATTGTTCACGCCGGATAAGAGGGCGTGGAGGGTTAATCTGCACTCAGTGTAGAAGACTTGTACATATATGTACACGCTTGCGTGACTAGTGATGAATATGTACATCGATGTCTGTGCTGAAGAGAGCGGCATGACGGGGCTAAGTGATACCGACCACGATAAGGAGTCATCATTGGGTTTTACTGTACTCCTGCTGGCAAAAAGCCCCGCCAACGGGGTTGGCAGGGCTTTCGTTATCCATCATGGGTGAGGGTTACAGAGCTGGCAGTAATCCCAGGCTGACACTCACCTGTACACCGACGATCAGCACCCCCATGGCACCGGCAAGGCCCAGGGCCAGTACGCCACCCGGGGCGCGGTAGTGGTGCGCCTCTGCCTGCTTGCGGCTCTGCCACACCAGGGTGACCGGCAGCAGTACCGCGAGGATCGCCAGTGCAATGGCGGCGTAGCCCAGCGCCATTATGAAGCCTTGCGGGAAGTAGAGGGCAAACAACAGGGGCGGCACGAAGGTGATAAGTCCGGTCTGGCTGCGGCCCTGCCAGTTGTCCTTGCGACGAGTCACTTTGGCCATGAAATCAAACAGCCCAAGGGTCACGCCGAGGAAAGAGGTCGCCAACGCCAGATCGGCAAACAGGTGCATTGCCTGATTGAACGCAGGCCAGCTCACCAGATTGCCGACGCTGGCCAGGAGGCTATCCAGCGCCCCGCCGCTCTGGATCAGGGTCTGCTGACCGAGCAGCCCCAAAATGGCCACTTGCCACAGCACATAGAGGATGAGCGGCAGGGCGGAGCCCCACACAAAGACCCGGCGCAGCTGCTTGGGGCAATCCCCCAGATAGAGCATGACGCTCGGGATGGAGCCGTGAAAGCCGAACGAGGTGAAGATGACGGGCAAGCCTGCCAGCAGCAACCCCTGGCCGAGCGGCAGGGAGAGCAGGTGCTGCCCTTCTGCGCGGGGCAGCAGCAGCCCCAGTACCGCCACCATGATCACCAGTTTGACGGCGAACATCAGTCGATTGAGGTAATCCACCGAGCGGGTACCGACGCAGACCATGCCACCGAACAGCAAGGTAAAGGCCCAGGCAGCCTGCTCCTGGCTAATGGTCATGCCCGCATCGGCCAGCGCCTGGGCCAGCAGGCTGCTGCCGCCACTGATGTAGGCGGAGGCCAGGGAGTAAAACAGCATCAGGATACAAAAAGAGGCGATGCCCTTGCCCCAGGGGCCGAGCAGGTGATCCGCCAGCTGGTGCAGGTACCATTTGCCGGTGTTGAGGCTGGCTTCGACCTGCAACATGGCGGTGAAGGCCATCAGGGCCCAGAGCCCTATCATCAGCAGCAAAGTGGCAGGGCCGCCCAGAGATGAGGAGGCCAGCGGCAGGGCCAGCATGCCGGCGCCTATGGTGGTGCCGGCAATCAACAGGGTACAACCCAGGGTTTTGGTGTTCATTGTGTCCATCCGGATCGAGAAACTGCGTGTTCAAAAAGAGTGAAAGTGGCGGTGTCATCAAGACGCCTCCGGGGTTGAAACCGGAGGCTAGCAATATCGGAGTGGACGCATCGTTACGAAAAACCCGTTGGTTGTAAAAGTTGGTTGCCAAGTTAACGGATCAAAATAGTGGAAACAAGCCTGTAAAGTCGGATTTTGTACTGAAAGGGCGCAATAGGTGGAAATAAAAGATGACAGCACTATGTGCCGGGGAGTGAAAAGGGCTGGCAAGCCAATGGATGTAAAACGCGCTGGCGAAGATGGCGGTCGCCGCCAGCGCGTGAGGGGGGCTGCTTAGCGACGACGCTTGAGGGTCCGGCTTATGTAGTGCAGCCCGCATTGGTACTCGCCATTGATGGCCTTGAGGGCGAGCTCCAGCGCCTGGCTGGCCAGTGCATCGTGTTGCTGGGGCAGGGAGTTGATGCCAAAGGGGAGGAAATCGAGCAGGCGATCGTCGCCGAAGGTGGCCATGGCGAGCTGGCTCATGTCGGTCTCTTGTTCCAGCAAATAATCCAGTACCCCCTCCATCAATATGTAGGAGGTGGCAACCAGCGCTTCGGGCAGCTGGCCGAGTTGATGATGAAGTTCCTTGAGCAGGCGATAGCCCTCGATGCGGGAGAAATGTGCTCCTTCGCACAGGTGGCGGGCCGTGGTGTGGCTGGCGACAGCCTGCTCGAAGCCCGCTTTTCGTTCCTGACTGATCGTGAGTTCTGGCAGCGCGGTGATCAAGGCGATGTGCTTGAGCGCCGGGGTGAGCAGGGAGGCGGTGAGATCAAAGCTCGCCTTCTGGTTTTCACTGGCGACGGTCACGAACTTGTCGGCGGCCATGGCCCGGTCGATGGCCAGCACATGGATGCCGCGCGCCTGCTGGCGTGGATAGAAGGGATCGTCCGGCGGCAGGCAACTGGCCACCAGCAGGGCATCCACATGGCGACTGGCCAGCATCTCGGCCAGTTCTTTCTCGGTGGCGGGTTCATCTTCCGAGCAGACGATCAGCAGCTGATAACCCTGGGCTCGGGCCCCCTGTTCGAGGCGCTTGGCGAGTTTGGCATAACTGGCGTTCTCGAGGTCGGGCAGAATAAAGCCGAGGGTCTTGGTCTGGCCGCCGCGCAGGGAGGCGGCGCGGCTGTCAGGTTGGTAGTTGTGGGCGGTCACCACCGCCATCACTTTGTCACGTGTTGCCTGACTGATGCGGTATTGATCGGCCTTGCCATTGATCACATAGCTGGCCGTGGTGCGCGAGACACCGGCGAGGGCGGCGATTTCATCCAGTTTCATCATATCGGCTCTGTTTGAGTTGCAAGGCCCACGGTCACTGCCAGGTGAGGGCACCGAAAAGTGTGCGCGGGATCATATCATTGAAAAGCACTCTTTGCGGGTACTTGATCAATTGGCTGAAACGATTCAGTCTGAGTGTAAGTGAAAGGATTCAGCTTGTCAGCAGGCAATCGATGTCCGGGTATAAAAATGCGATATCGCTCCGGCGGGATGCAATCCGGTCTATTGTCAGCAGGCAAATTACCCGAGTTTTCAATTGTATTGATCCGGTGAGCCGCACGGCCAGCCCGGAACCTGATGGAGAATATCTATGTTGAAGTTGGCACAGCAGCAGATTTTGCTGGGGCAGTCGGTGGCGACCAAGGCGGATGCCATCGCTCTGCTGGCAAGCAAACTGACCGAGGCCGGTCTGGTGGAAGCGGGTTATGTGGACGGCATGCTGGCGCGGGAAGCGCAGCACGCCACCTACCTTGGCAGCGGCATCGCCATTCCCCACGGCACCACGGATACCCGCCATCTGGTCAAGAGCACGGGTGTCATGGTGGCTCAGTTCCCCAAGGGAATCGAATGGGACGAGGGGCAGATCACCTATGTGGCCATCGGCATCGCCGCCAAATCCGACGAGCATCTGGGCATTTTGCGCCAGCTTACCCATGTGCTGGGTGACGAGCAGGCGGCAGCTGCGCTGAAAAATGCCACAGATGCCGACACCATCATCGCTATTCTGACCGGGGCCAGCGCGGCGAAAGAAGTGCAGTTCCTGACCCTGGCCGACTTCCCTGCAGACGATCGCGACCAGCTGCTGCTGGGCGCCGCCGCCCGCGCCAAATCCGCCGGTTGGGGGGAGGCCGCCATGGTCAGCTCCCTGCTGGCAAGTGACCCTGCCTATCTGGGGGAGGGCGTCTGGCTGGCCCGTACGCAAGCGGCCCAGACCGGCTGGGTGCTGGCAACCCCGAGTAGCGCACTCACCATGGGTGAACTGCCGGTCAGCACCTTGCTGCTGCTGTGCGCCAGCGATGCGAGCCATCTGCCACAGCTGGACAATCTGGCCAAGCTGGCCGCCGCAGGCCAACTTGCGACGCTGGCTGGCGCCGAGGGTCTTGCCATGTTGCAAGCAGGGCCGGCGAGCGGCCTGTCTGATACCTTCACCATCATCAACCCCCATGGCTTGCACGCCCGTCCGGGCGCCATGCTGGTCAAGGTGGCCAAGGAGTTCGAATCCGACATTCGTGTTGCCAACCTCGATGGCAGCGGTGAAGCCGTCTCCGCCAAGAGCCTGATGAAGGTGATCGGCCTTGGGGTCAAGTGCGGTCATCGCCTGGCATTTCGCGCAGAAGGGGCGGATGCCGAAGCGGCCCTCAAGGGCATTGGCGCCGCCATCGCCGCAGGCCTGGGTGAGGGGGCGCACTGATGGATATCGTCACCATCACCCTCAACCCGGCGCTGGATCTCACCACCCGCCTGGCCGCCATGGCCCTTGGCGAGGTGAACCTGGTGAGCGAAGCCAATTTGCGCGCCGCAGGCAAGGGGATCAACGTTGCCATGGTGCTCAAAGACTTGGGCCGCGACGTCGGGCTGACCGGTTGGCTCGGCGCTGACAATCAGCAGAGCTTTGTCTCGCTGTTTGCCGAGCGGGCCCTGGGTGATCACTTCGTGCGCGTGGCGGGCAATACCCGCATCAACGTCAAGATCTCCGAGCAATCTGGCAGGGTCACCGATCTCAACTTGCCGGGGCTCATCATTGACGAGCGTGAGGTTAAGGCCCTTGAGGCCGCGATTGACGAGTTGGCACCACAGGCAAACTGGTTTGTGCTGGCGGGCAGTCTGCCCAAAGGGGTGGCGCCTGATTATTGCGCCCGCCTCATTACCTTGCTCAAGGCCAAAGGCAAGCAGGTGATCTTCGATTGCAGCGGCGTGGCTCTGAAAGAGGGCATCAAGGCTGCACCGACCCTGATCAAGCCCAATCTGGAAGAGCTGAGCCAGTGGGCCGGTCGTCCCATCAAGACCTTGAATGAGCAGGCCGACTGTGCCCGCGCCCTGCAGGCCGCCGGGATCCCCCATGTGGTTATCTCCAACGGTGCCGATGGCCTCGTCTGGTTTGGTCCGGATGCCACCTGGCAGGCCATACCACCCCGTATGCAGGTCGTCAGTACCGTCGGTGCTGGCGACTCCCTGGTGGCGGGGCTGGCCCATGGCCTCAGTCTCGGCTGGGCGCCGGAGCAGACCTTGCGTCTGGCCACCGCCGTTTCGGCGCTGGCAGTCAGTCAGGTGGCAGTCGGTTTTAGCGATATGAACGTGTTGACACCCTTACTCGAGCAAGTGCGCGTGCAACGTCTGGATGACCTTGCCCCCGCTCAACTCAATACCCATTCCCCTTCAATGGAAAACTCAGGAGATGCCCAATGAAAGCAATCTTGGTCACGGCTTGCCCGGCGGGCATTGCCACCAGCTTTCTCGTTGCTAAACGGATAGAACAACAGGCCAAACTGGCGGGTTGGGAGCTCACACTCGATGTTGGCTCCAGCGTACAACCGCGCCAGATCCCCTCAAAAGAGCAGATTGCCGCCGCCGATCTGATCCTGGTGGTGGCAAGTGCCCCCGTGGATCTCGCCGCCTACGATGGCAAGCGTCTCTATCAGGGGAGCATGGATCTTGCCTTGCAGGATCCGGCTGCCGTGCTCGACGCTGCCGCCAGTGGTGCCAGTGTCTATCATCATCAGGCTGCGCCGGTCGCCACCGTCCAGCCGGCCTCGGCCAAACGCATAGTCGCAGTCACCGCCTGTCCGACCGGGGTGGCCCACACCTTCATGTCCGCCGAAGCGCTCGAGACCATGGCCAAGCAGCTGGGTTACCAGATCCGTGTCGAGACTCAAGGCTCGGTCGGTGCCCAGAATGCCCTGACCGCCGATGAAATCGCCGCTGCCGATCTGGTGTTCCTAGCCACCGACATCGAAGTGGACATGACCCGCTTTGATGGCAAGCAGGTGTATCGCACCAGTACCGGTGCTGCGCTGAAGAAGACCCGCGCCGAGCTCGACAAGGCGTGGCTGGAAGCCAAAGTCTATCGCCACAGCGGCGCCAGTCAGCCCAAGAAGGAGGAGAAGGCGGGCCCCTACAAGCACCTGCTGACCGGTGTCTCCTTCATGTTGCCCATGGTGGTGGCCGGTGGTCTCATCATTGCCATCTCCTTCATCTTTGGTATCGAAGCGTTCAAGGTGGAAGGCAGCCTGGCCGCCGCCTTGATGACGATCGGTGGTGCCTCAGCCTTCGCCCTGATGATCCCTGTGCTGGCCGGTTACATTGCCTACTCCATCGCCGATCGTCCGGGTCTGGCACCAGGCATGATTGGCGGTATGCTGGCAAGCTCCCTGGGCGCCGGTTTCCTCGGCGGTATCGTTGCCGGTTTCCTGGCCGGTTACAGTGCCAAGTACCTGAGCGACAAGGTGCGCCTGCCAGTGACTCTGGAAGCGCTCAAACCCATCCTCATCATCCCGTTGTTTGCCAGCCTGTTTACCGGTCTGGTGATGATCTACGTGGTGGGTGGTCCGGTTGCAGGCATCATGAGTGCCATGACAGAGTTCCTCAACAACATGGGCTCTGCCAACGCCGTGCTGCTGGGTGTCATCATAGGTGCCATGATGTGCTTCGACATGGGTGGTCCGGTCAACAAGGCGGCCTACGCCTTCGGTGTCGGCTTGCTCGCCTCCAAAACCTATGCCCCCATGGCTGCCGTGATGGCCGCCGGTATGGTACCGGCACTGGGGATGGGGATCGCCACCTTCCTGGCGCGCGCCAAGTTCATCAAGACGGAGCAGGAAGCAGGCAAGGCTTCCTTCGTACTGGGTCTGTGCTTCATCTCCGAGGGGGCCATTCCGTTTGCCGCCAAGGATCCGATGCGCGTCATCCCGGCCTGCATGGCGGGTGGTGCCCTGACTGGCGCGCTCTCCATGCTGTTCGGCTGCGAGCTGGTTGCACCTCACGGTGGTCTGTTCGTGCTCTTCATTCCTAACGCCATCAGCCATGTGTTCATGTACATACTGGCAATCGCCGCCGGTTCCCTGGTGACAGGGGTTGGCTACGCCATGCTCAAGCGCGGCGAAGAGCAGGCCAAACTGGCGACGACCTGACAACGTCAATGGTGTAAATGACAAGGCGACCTGCGGGTCGCCTTGTCTGTTTCTGATGGGGGTAAACAAGCGGAAGAAGAGGGCTAGCCCGTGGGCAAGTTAAAAATCCCAGCCGGACTGCGCTGGCTGGTTGGCTTGCTCAGCCTCTTGTGCCTTGCGGCGCGCGGCCTCAACCCGCGCCTTGCGGCCACGGCAAAGACGCATCACCTCCTGCTGCTGGGTCTGTGTCATGGTGAGCCAGTTGAAACGCTCCTCCCGATTGCGCAGGCAGCCCTTGCAGTAGCCCTTGTTGTTCACTTCGCATACCCCGATACAGGGGCTCTGTAGCGGGAAGATCTCGAGCTGTTCCATCCATGGCCTCTCACACCTTGTTACCTTGTTATAACCCAGAAGATCCCCTTTGGAGAAATCCGTCGCCAAGGGGGTGAAGGCGTTTGCTTTCCCCCAGCAAATTTGGCATCTTCCCCGCCAAGCATGAGGCTTGGTGTTATATGAGGACATATGAACAAACACGCGTACTGGCTGACCGCTGCCGTGCTGGGGCTGGCCGGTTGTGCAGGCAATCCAGAGCAGGCGCAGGTGCCCAAAAAGAAACCCGATGCCGGATGTTTTCTCAACTGCGAGGTGCCGGAAAACCTGGGCAAGCAGTATCTGGACGGTGCCCTGCCGGGCGATCTGGTGCGGGTAGAGCGCATCAACAGCCGCCAGCGTTCTGATTTCAGCAAGTTCGGCCCCCAGAGCCGGCTGGTGCTGGAGCGTTCCGGCAAGATGACCCGCCGTTATGGCGAGCTCTATCATCAGCTCTCCCGCTGGGTTGCCAATGGTGGCAATCCGGCCCATATCACCCAGTACGGCATCAGTCTGGCCCAGCTTGGCGGCGCCGATCGCATGGGCAACGTGCTGTTCACCGGTTATTACTCGCCTGTGCTGGAGGTGCGCCATCGCCCGGATGCCAAGTACAAGTACCCCATCTATGCCATGCCAAAATGTGGGGGCCGCTGCCCAAGCCGGGCCGATATCCATCGGGGGGCGTTGGCCAACCGTGGGCTGGAGCTGGGCTACAGCAAGTCTCTTATCGACAACTTCCTGATGGATGTGCAGGGCTCGGGCTTTGTGCATTATGGGGATGACGATCGGTTGCAATACCTGGGTTACAGCGGCAAGAACGGTCACGGCTATGTGAGCATAGGCCGGGTGCTGATCGACCGGGGCGAGGTACCCAAAGAGAAGATGTCGATGAAGGCCATCAAGGATTGGGCCAACGCCCAACCGGAGGAGCGCGTCAAGGAGCTGGTTGAGCAGAATCCCTCTTATGTCTTCTTCGAGCGTCGCCCCACCAATGACGTGATTGGTGCCGCCGGTATTCCGCTGTTGCCGCTGGCGGCCGTTGCGGCCGACAAGAGTTTGCTGCCGATGGGCACCCCCATCCTGGCGGAAGTGCCTTTGCTCGACAAGGCCGGCAACTGGACCGGCAAGCACCAGTTGCGGCTCTTGATCGCGCTGGATGTGGGTGGCGCCGTGAAGAAGGGGCACCTGGATCTTTACCACGGCATGGGTGAGAAGGCGGGTGTGGCGGCCGGTCACTACAAGCACTTTGGCCGGGTCTGGAAGCTGGGTCTGCACCATGGGCCGACCGCTGCGCCTTGGTTATAAGCGAAACAGGGCTTGTAATGGAATAAGGCGATTGTGGTGGGGGATGCCACTTTGCAGCTAACCCACACAAGACGCTGATGACCCTTTCCCTGCTCCTCCTTCGAGGGGCGGCGCCAAAGAAAAAAGCCGCCGGAGGCAATCCGGCGGCTTTTTTGTATGTGCTTATGCCCAGTCTGCCGAGGAGGCTCAACCCTTCGTCAGGTCCAGCCGGATGGCACCGACCGGTTTGCAGCAACAGGGCAGACATTCACCCGGGGAGACAAACGCCAGCGGCACATTGGGGTAGTGCACCGAGCCTGCCAGCAAGGGCGTGCGGCAGGCGCCGCAATAACCGCTGCGGCACTGGAATTCCAGCTGATGGCCGTGGCGCTCCAGGGTCTCCAACACGCTCTCGCCGGGATGGGCGAGCAGGGTGCCGTCACAGGTATGTACCAGCGGCGCCTGTGGTGCCTCCTGCTGCGTTGCAGGCTGCAGGGCAGGGGCCAAGGTGTTGGTTGCGTCACTCACAGTTCAACGTCACCTGATAAATTGTCTGCATCTAGGTTTCTGCCGGTCTGACCGAGCAGCATATCGGGTCGCTGACTTACAGCTCGAAATCGCCCAAGTCGTCTGCGTGTACTTCGCTGTCGATCTGGCCGACCAGATAAGAGCTCACTTCCACTTCCTGCGGGGCGACCTGCACGTTGTCAGACGACAGCCAGGTGTTGATCCAGGGGATCGGGTTTTGCTTTGCGCCGGCAAAGGCTGGCTGCAGACCGACCGCGTTCATGCGCAGGTTGGTGATGTACTCCACGTACTGACAGAGGATGTCTTTGTTCAGGCCGATCATGGAGCCGTCCTGGAACAGGTACTCGGCCCACTCTTTCTCCTGAATGGCGGCTTCCTTGAAGATCTCGAAGCAGGCCTGCTCGCACTCGGCGGCAATCTCGGCCATCTCGGGGTCATCCTGGCCGGTGCGCATCAGATTCAGCATGTGCTGGGTGCCGGTCAGGTGCAGCGCTTCGTCACGGGCGATCATCTTGATGATCTTGGCGTTGCCTTCCATCAATTCGCGCTCGGCGAAGGCAAAGGAGCAGGCGAAGCTGACGTAGAAGCGAATTGCCTCCAGGGCATTGACGCTCATCAGGCACAGATAGAGCTTCTTCTTCAGCTCGCGCAGTGTGATGGTGCGCATCTGTCCGGCGACGCTGTGGGTCCCTTCACCGTGCAGGTTGTAGAGCGCGGTCGCTTCAATCAGGTCATCGTAGAAGCAGCTGATGGAGCCTGCGCGTTTGAGGATCTGCTCGTTGGTCACTATGTCGTCAAACACCTGCCCCGGGTTGTTGACGATATTGCGAATGATGTGGGTGTAGGAGCGAGAGTGGATGGTCTCCGAGAAGGCCCAGGTCTCGATCCAGGTTTCCAGCTCCGGAATGGAGACCAGCGGCAGCAGCGCCACGTTCGGGCTGCGACCCTGGATGGAATCCAGCAGGGTCTGGTACTTCAGGTTGGAGATGAAGATGTGCTGCTCGTGGGGCGGCAGCGCCTGATAGTCGATGCGGTCGTGGGAGACATCCACCTCTTCCGGGCGCCAGAAGAAGGAGAGCTGCTTCTCGATCAGCCGTTCAAAGACTTCGTGTTTTTGTTGATCATAACGGGCCACATTGACCGATTGGCCAAAAAACATCGGCTCTTTGAGCTGGTCGTTTTGGGTTTGGCAGAAAGTTGAATAGGCCATGATTACCAGAATGTATTGAATGGATAAACAGGAGAGCGGGAGCTTGTCGCTCCCGCCCGGTTGTCAGATCTTGCAATGGCTTATATTTTACAAGCCCCACCGGCACAACCGTCATCTTGCATATCGGCTTGTGCGTCATCTGCCCCATCACGGGTGTTGTGATAGTAGAGGGTCTTGAGGCCGTATTTGTAAGCGGTCAGCAGATCCTTGAGCAACTGCTTCATCGGTACCTTGTTGCCTTCGAAACGGGCGGGGTCGTAGTTGGTGTTGGCGGAGATCGCCTGATCCACAAACTTCTGCATGATACCGACCAGCTGCAGATAGCCATCGACGCTCGGTTGCTTCCAGAGCAATTCGTATTGATCTTTCAGGCGATGATACTCGGGCACCACCTGTTTGAGAATGCCATCCTTGGAGGCCTTGACCGAGACCAGGCCGCGCGGCGGCTCTATGCCGTTGGTGGCGTTGGAGATCTGGCTGGAAGTCTCGCTCGGCATCAGGGCGGTCAGGGTGGAGTTGCGCAGACCCACTGTCTTTATCTCTTCACGCAAGGTTTCCCAGTCCAGGTGCAGCGGCTCGTTGCACAGGTTGTCGAGATCCTTTTTATAGGTATCGATGGGCAAAATGCCCTGGGCATAGGTGGTCTCGTTGAACGCCGGGCAGGGGCCGAATTCGCGGGCCAGCTGCACGGAGGCTTTCAGCAGGTAGAACTGGATCGCCTCGAAGGTGCGGTGGGTCAGCGCCAGACCGGAGCCGTCGGAGTAGCGGGCGCCGTTCTTGGCCAGGTAGTAGGCGTAGTTGATGACGCCAATGCCCAGGGTGCGACGGTTCATGCTGCCTTTCTGGGCGGCCTTGAGCGGGTAGTCCTGATAGTCGAGCAGGGCATCCAGGGCGCGCACGGCCAGATCCGCCATCTCTTCCAGATCTTCCAGCTTCTCGATGGCGCCGAGGTTGAAGGCAGACAGGGTGCACAGGGCAATTTCGCCCTCTTCGTCATCCACGTTGTTGAGCGGCTTGGTGGGCAGTGCAATCTCGAGGCAGAGGTTGGACTGGCGTACCGGCGCCACGCTTGGATCGAACGGGCTGTGGGTGTTGCAGTGATCCACGTTCTGGATGTAGATGCGACCGGTGCCTGCGCGCTCCTGCATCATCAGCGAGAAGAGGTCGACCGCCTTGATGGTCTTCTTGCGAATGGCCGGATCCTGCTCGTATTTGACGTACAGCGCCTCGAACTTGTCCTGATCCGCAAAGAAAGCATCGTACAGGCCAGGGGCATCGGACGGGGAGAACAGGGTGATGTCGCCGCCCTTGATCAGGCGCTGGTACATCAGCTTGTTGATCTGCACGCCGTAGTCCATGTGACGGACCCGGTTCTCTTCCACGCCGCGGTTGTTTTTCAGGACCAGCAGGCTTTCCACTTCGGTGTGCCACAGCGGGTAGAAGAGGGTGGCCGCACCACCGCGTACGCCGCCTTGGGAGCAGCATTTGACCGCAGTCTGGAAGTACTTGTAGAAGGGGATGCAGCCGGTGTGGAAGGCTTCGCCGCCACGGATGGGGCTGCCCAGACCACGGATGCGACCGGCGTTGATGCCGATGCCGGCGCGCTGGGAGACATAACGGACGATGGCGCTGGCGGTGGCATTGATGGAATCCAGGCTGTCATCGCATTCGATCAGCACGCAGGAGCTGAACTGACGGGTCGGGGTACGCACACCGCTCATGATGGGGGTCGGCAGCGAAATTTTGAAGGTCGAAACCGCATCATAGAAACGCTTGATGTAGCTCAGACGGGTATCTTTCGGATACTTGGAGAAGAGGCAGGCCGCTACCAGTATGTAGAGAAACTGCGGGCTCTCGTAGATCTCGCCGGTGACGCGGTTCTGCACCAGGTACTTGCCTTCCAGCTGCTTGACGGCGGCGTAGGAGAAGTTCATGTCACGCCAGTGATCCAGGTGCTCGTTGAGCTCCTCGAATTCGGCCTGGGTGTAGTCGGTCAGCAGGTGCTTGTCATATTTGCCCATGTCTACCAGACGGGCGACGTGCTGGTAGAGGTGGGGCGGCTCGAACTGGCCGTAGGCTTTCTTGCGCAGGTGGAAGATGGCCAGACGGGCAGCCATGTACTGGTAATCCGGACTTTGCTCGGAGATCAGGTCAGCAGTGGCCTTGATGACGGTTTCGTGGATATCGGCGGTACGGATACCGTCATAGAACTGGATGTGGGACTTGAGTTCCACCTGGGAGACCGACACGTTGTCGAGCCCTTCGGCGGCCCAATCCAGCACGCGGTGAATTTTATCCAGATCGATGGGTTCTTTGTGGCCGTTACGCTTCGTCACAAACAAGTTCATTGGCTGATGACCTTCAGTTGATTCCCGAAAAACCATCGCACTGCGCTGGCCTCGGCGCCGTGAATGGCTGCGGGAGGTGGGGGCGTATTGTACGATGAATCACAAGATATAGTGTTATTTTGAGTTCGAGCTACAAGATAGTGAGGTCGCCCCCGCTTTGCAATCTGTGGATAAGGCATTAGCTGTGGATAAATTGTGGGTGTCGAGACCCATGTTAGTGGACGCTCACAGTGAGTGGGTTTTCATGCGTCCGATCCGGTAAATGCAAGTCTGATGATCGAACATGGAAAATTTAAATAACTTTTTTTGCTTGCGAAAACGGGGTGTTTTTACTAGCAAATTCAGTCTGGTTATCCCTTGTGCAGCAAGGGTCAAAAGGTGTCCTGTCCCAGTCTGTTGGCGGTTGCCAAACCGTAAAAAAGGGAGATCAATCCGGACCTCCCCTGGTCTCATCCTTGTGCCTGCAACGGTCGCCAATCGTGCTCATCTGGCCACCGATTGGCGATAAAGCTGCCTTTATTATCCATCAATCTGGCTGTCTGGCGGCAAACAGGATTAGCTCAGCTCGTAACGCAGCCAGTGGTGCAGAGCCTGCACGGTATCGAAGTGCAGATCCGCGCCCCAGTCGGCGGGATCCTCGTCATCACTCAGATAACCCCAGCCCGCGACGGCGGTGCGCATGCCCGCATTGCGGCCCGCCTCTATGTCACGCACATGATCCCCCACATAGAGGCAGTGGGCGGCGTCGACCCCCAACTGTTCACAGGCAAAGTACATGGGGGCAGGGTCGGGCTTGCGCACCGGCAGGGTGTCGGCACTCACAGTCACGCCGCAACTGGCAAGCTCGGGCAAGGCGGCCAGCAGCGGTTCGGTGAGAAAGCCCGGCTTGTTGGTGACTATGCCCCAGGGCAGTTTTTTCTCGTCCAGCCACTCGATGAGATTCACCATCCCCTCATAGGGTCGAGTGCCGACACAGAGGTTCGCCGCGTAGTAGTCGAGCAGGGCGGTGCGCAGGCGAGTGGCCCCCAGCTCCTCGAGCAGCTCGTCGCCAAGCCCGGCTTTGAGCAAGCCGAGCGCTCCGTGGGAGGTGGTCTGGCGGATAATGACGTCAGAGAGCGGCGCAAAGCCTTCGCTCACCAGCACATGGTTGACGGCGGCGCCCAAGTCCGGCGCCGTATCGAGCAAGGTGCCATCCAGGTCAAACAGCACACAGCGCAGCGGTACCGGCTTGTTATCGATCATCAGCCATGCTCCGGGCGGATGAACTCCACCATGTAGTTGACGTCGACATTTTTGCCAAGCTTGAACTGGTTGGAGAGCGGCGCGTAGTGCACCCCGCTCATGTCCCGTACCAAGAGGCCCGCTGCTTCACCCATGCGACACAGCTCGGCGGGGGTAATGAACTTCTTGTGATCGTGGGTCCCTTTGGGAACCATCTTCATCAGGTATTCGGCGCCGATGATCATCATCAGATAGGCTTTCGGATTGCGGTTGATGGTGGAGACGAACACCCGTCCGCCTGGGCGCACCAGGGTGGCGATGGCGCGCAGCACCGAAGCCGGATCCGGCACATGCTCCAGCATCTCCATGCAAGTAACCACGTCATACTGGCCAGGGGCCTGGTCTGCGTGCTCCTCCGCCGTCATCTGCTGGTATTGGAGTTCCACCCCTTGTTCCAGGGCGTGCAGGCGGGCGACCCCGAGCGGTTCCTTGCCCATGTCGATGCCGGTGACGTGAGCCCCCCGACGGGCCATGCTCTCGGAGAGAATGCCGCCACCGCAGCCGATGTCGAGGATGCGTTTGCCAAACAGGCCGCCGCTCTTGTCGGTGATCCAGTCAAGGCGCACCGGATTGATTTGATGCAGTGGCTTGAATTCGCCCTCCATGTCCCACCAGCGGGAGGCAATAGCTTCAAATTTGGCGATTTCTGTCAGATCGACATTGGCATCACTATTCATATTTTGTGGATCCTGTGGCAGGGCGCGCAGGTAGCAAGACTCGGGCGCAATCTATTGTCCTGGCGGGCATTATAACGGAGACACTTTGTCACACCAGCCCGACTTGTTAGCCGGATTTGTGGCTTAAGGTATTTGGCTCAGTGTGTTACCATGGCGCGCTGTTTAAGCCAAAGAACAACTAATTAGGGATTAAGGCTTTCTATGAGCGATCTGGCCAGAGAGATCACGCCGATCAACATCGAAGAAGAGCTCAAGAGTTCCTATCTTGATTACGCCATGAGCGTGATCGTAGGACGAGCTCTGCCGGATGTGCGTGATGGCTTGAAACCGGTTCACCGCCGCGTTCTGTTTGCTATGAACGAGTTGGGGAACGACTGGAACAAGCCCTATAAAAAATCGGCCCGTGTGGTCGGTGACGTAATTGGTAAATACCACCCGCACGGCGACAGTGCCGTGTATGACACCATTGTCCGCTTGGCGCAGGATTTCTCCATGCGTTACATGCTGGTCGATGGTCAGGGCAACTTCGGTTCGGTCGACGGCGACAGCGCCGCCGCCATGCGTTACACCGAAGTGCGGATGGCCCGCATCTCCCACGAGCTGCTGGCCGATCTGGACAAAGAAACCGTGGATTGGGTGCCCAACTATGATGGCACCGAGATGATCCCGGCTGTCATGCCCACCAAGGTGCCCAACCTGCTGGTCAACGGTTCATCCGGTATCGCGGTGGGCATGGCGACCAACATTCCTCCTCACAACCTCACCGAGATAGTGAACGGTTGTCTGGCGCTTATCGAGAATGGCAATCTCACCATCGATGAGTTGATGACCTACATCACAGGGCCTGATTTCCCCACCGGCGCTATCATCAACGGTCGTGCTGGCATAGTGCAGGCCTACCGTACCGGTCGTGGCTCCGTCTATGTGCGTGCCAAAGCCGAAGTGGAAGTGGACGACAAGACCAGTCGCGAGACCATCATCGTTCACGAGCTGCCTTATCAGGTGAACAAGGCGCGGTTGATCGAGAAGATCGCCGAGCTGGTCAAAGAGAAGAAGGTCGAGGGCATCAGTGCCCTGCGCGATGAGTCTGATAAAGACGGCATGCGCATCGTTATCGAGATCAAACGTGGCGAGTCTGGCGAGATTGTGCTGAACAATCTCTACAAGCACACCCAGCTGCAGACCACGTTCGGCATCAACATGGTGGCGCTCGATAACAACCAGCCCAAGGTGATGAACCTTAAAGACATTCTGGATGCGTTCCTGCTGCACCGCCGTGAGGTCGTGACCCGCCGGACCGTGTTCGAGCTGCGCAAGGCGCGGGATCGGGCTCACATCCTTGAAGGTCTGGCCGTCGCGCTGGCCAACATCGACCCCATCATAGAGCTGATCCGTCACTCCGATACGCCCGCAGACGCCAAAGCCAAACTGGTTGCCCGCGGTTGGGAGCTCGGCAACGTGGCCGCCATGCTGGAAAAAGCAGGCGACGACGCGGCCCGCCCCGAGTGGCTGGAGCCGGAATTCGGCATCCGTGAAGGTCAATATTTCCTGACCGAGCAGCAAGCCCAGGCCATCCTTGACCTGCGTCTGCACAAGTTGACCGGCCTCGAGCACGGCAAGATCCTGGAAGAGTATCAATCTCTGCTGGATCTGATTGCCGAGCTGCTGTTCATCCTGGCAAGCCCGGAACGGTTGATGGAAGTGATCCGCGATGAACTGCTGGCCGTGCGCGAGCAGTATGGCGACGAACGTCGCACCGAGATCAGCGCCTCCAGCGCCGAGATCAACATCGAAGATTTGATCACGCCGGAAGACGTGGTGGTTACCCTGTCTCACCAGGGTTACGTGAAATACCAGCCGATCACCGACTACGAGGCCCAGCGCCGCGGTGGTCGTGGCAAGTCGGCCACCCGGATCAAGGAAGAGGACTTTGTGGAACGTCTGCTGGTGGCCAACACCCATGACACCATTCTGTGCTTCTCCACCCGTGGCAAGGTCTACTGGCTGAAGGTGTATCAGCTGCCGGAGGCGTCCCGTGGCGCCCGTGGTCGTCCGATCATCAACTTGCTGCCGCTGGAAGAGGGTGAACGTATCACCGCCATCCTGCCGGTCAAAGAGTATGCCGACGACAAGTACGTCTTCTTCGCTACCGCTGATGGTACCGTGAAGAAAACCAGCCTGTCTGCGTTCAGCCGTCCGCTTTCCTCCGGTATTCGTGCCATCAACCTCAAAGAGGGTGATGAGTTGATCGGGGTGGACATCACAGATGGCAGCAACGAGATCATGCTGTTCTCCGATGCGGGCAAGGTGGTTCGCTTCAATGAAGGTAGCGGCCGCGCCGATGCAGCCGATGCTGATGTCAGCGATGATGTCGACGGGTATGACGAGAGTGTCATTGACGCTGGCAACGACGATGATGGCAGCGAGAGTACCGAAAGCAAGGGTACCTTCAAGGGTGTGCGTCCCATGGGCCGTACCGCCGGTGGGGTACGCGGTATCCGTCTGCTCAACGGCGACAAGGTGGTTTCCCTGATCGTCCCCCGTGGCGAGGGCGCCATCCTGACAGCGACCGAGAACGGTTACGGCAAGCGTACCGCGCTGACCGAGTACCCGACCAAGAGCCGTGGTACTCAGGGCGTTCGCTCCATCAAGGTGGACGAGCGTAACGGCAAGGTGATCGATGCGATCCAGGTCGACGATACCGACCAGATCATGCTTATCACCAATGGCGGCACCCTGGTACGTACTCGTGTCTCCGAAGTGAGCATCATAGGCCGCAACACAGGTGGTGTTCGTCTGATCCGTACCGGTGAAGATGAAACCGTGGTTGGCCTGCAGCGCATTGCCGAGAGCGATGAGGAAGAGAACGACGTCATGGCCATTGACGGTGAGGTGTCTGAAGGCACTGAAACTGCTATTGATGGGAAAAAGGAAAGGCGATATCGCCATTGCGAGTGCTCAGGTTACAATCAACCTTTGCCACCCCCCCCTGATTATTCCTGATAACTGAAGTGTTAAAAGAGCGACCCTTGGGTCGCTCTTTTTATTGCTGTTTTGTGCCTTGCTGCTGCTTTTACATCCGCCTCTGGGAGCCAGCTGATTGGGCCCGCTTTGATTCCTCTGCATTACCGCACTCCCTCAATTTACCCCAAATCCTTCATGCTGGTGTCATCTCGCTGTCATTGGGCGGGGCCAAGCTGCCCCTTGTACTCAACAAGCATGCCAAGCGGGCCTGGCGCCTGCATCCATCAACAGGAGCATCTTATGACTAGCTGGGTAATGTGGGAGATCTGGTGGAGCCGGGTATGGGGCGAACATCAGCAAGGATCGCTGACAGAGGCGCATGAGGATGAAGTGGCCCATGAGCCTGCACGACTGCCCGCCGAATTGACTGCACAGGGTAAGGGCACGTACGCGCCTCGGCCAAGGGGTTGATGCCCTGCTTGTCGGCATGGTTCACCTTGTGGTGCGCCGATTAAGGGGAGGCGTTGTGATCCTTGCTGATGCTGTCGGGGTGATCAGAAGAGCCGCAGTTGTTCACCCGGGCGGATAAAGCCGTCCCGCTGCAGCTGAAGATGGCGCTTGCCCAAGCCCAAACGCTTGTTGATGAGCCGAAAGCGCTGGGCGAGCAAGTCCGCAAACTGGCCCTCACCGCGCATGCGGGCGCCAAAGGCGGGGCTGTTGAGCCTGCCATCCCGACTGGCTCGCAGCTGGTTCAGGATGGCCTCCTTCTGGCCGGGGTAGTGCTCTTCCAGCCAGTCGCTGAACAGTGTGGTTAGCTCGTGGGGCAATCGCAGCAGTATGTAGTCGGCGCTCTGGGCACCGGCTTCGGCTGCCGCCTTGATGATCTGCTCGAGCTCAGGTTCGTTGAGGCGCGGGATCATGGGCGCCGCCAGCACGCCGACCGGTACTCCTGCCTGTGCCAGCTTTTCAATCACCTTGAGCCGACCCGTGCCTGTGCTGGCCCTGGGTTCCAGCTGACGGCGCAAGGTTTCATTTAATGTCGTCACCGACACCATCACCTGACAGAGTCCCTCCCGAGCCAGTTCGGCCAGCAGATCGAGGTCGCGCAATATCATGGCGCTCTTGGTGATGATACCGACCGGATGGCGATGGGCCTGCATCACTTCCAGCAATTTGCGGGTGAGGCGATAGTGATGCTCGATGGGCTGGTAAGGATCGGTATTTGCCCCCAGCACGATAGTGTCCGGCTGGTAGCCGGGTTTGGCAAACTCCCGGCGCAACAGCTCGGCGGCATTGAGCTTGGCAAACAGCCTGGTCTCGAAGTCGAGACCGGGGGATAGCTCCAGATAGGCGTGACTCGGTCTGGCATAGCAGTAGATGCAGCCATGTTCGCAGCCCTGATAGGGGTTGATGGAGCGACCAAAGGGCACATCCGGCGAGCGGTTGTAACTGATGATGCTGCGGGCGGTTATCTCCTTCACCTCGGTGCGGGGATCACTGGCGGCAAATGCCGCTTCCCACTCGGGTTGAGCCCAGCCGTCATCGACTGCGTCGACCCGCTGGCCGCTGAAGCGGTGATCAACATTGTGGAAACTGCCTCGTCCTGCCATAGCGTCACACTAACACTGTTCATATATACAGTTATCTTGCAAGCCTCAGTGCCAAAATACAAGCTCTCGCCATCGCTTCCTTGCTTAAAACAGCATGACAAATGGATCTCTTGCTTGATCCCCCTGATACATTTCGTTTACATAGACAAAATGCGAACTGGATCACGGAAATCATCATGAAACCCATTGTCTCCCGCTGGCTGTTTATCGGTGTACTTGGCCTGGTCATCTGGCGGCTGATCCCGCTCTCCACCGATCAGGAGCTGGCATCGGCCAATCGAGCCTGGCGTAGCGGCCAGTTCGAGACGGCGATAAAGATCTGGCAACCGCTGGCCGAGGAGGGGATCCCCCGGGCTCAGGCGATGATGGGTTGGAGCCACGAGGTGGGGCAGGGCACAGCGCAGGACATGGAGCAAGCCATCAGCCTTTATCGCCAGTCGGCGCAGGCCGGAGACGCTTTTGGCCAATACCGGCTGGCGGAGGTCTATCTGCGCGGCGCCGGGGTGAAGCGGGACCTGCGGGAGGCATTTCACTGGATGGAGCTGGCGGCCCGCAACGGTGACGTGCCCGCCATGCTCAAAGTCGGTGTGCTGCACCTGATGGGGGTGAGTGGTCGGGTCGATCTGCCCCAGGCCAAGCAGTGGCTCTATCAGGCTTCGCAGAAGGGCAACAAGCTTGCATTGAAGGTGTTGGAGGAGCTCGCCCTGGCCGAGGAGGGGAGCAGTACCTTCGATTTCAACTGGCAACCCCTGCTGGGTGAGTGACTGGCAAGCGATTCATTTGGTTGTAGAAAATCTCACCAAACTCGATACAGCCCCGCCTACTTCTGGTAGCATGGTCCGGTTTTTGGTTTGCCTTGTGCCGTTAAGCAAGCTGTTTGCGTCGCAGTGCACCTCTGCAAAGTGCTGTAGAGAGCCAGAACATCACCCTTTTTGAATGATTTTTTCCATCCCGCATGTGCCCTTTGGTAGGGGGCACCACTGTATAAGGAAACACACAATGCCAATCATTACTCTGCCTGACGGCAGCCAACGTCAATTTGCCCACTCCGTTTCCGTCATGGACGTGGCCGCGGACATAGGTCCGGGTCTCGCCAAGGCGTGCATTGCCGGTCGGGTAAACGGTGAACTGGTGGATGCCTGCGAGCTCATTGAAGCCGATGCCTCCCTGGCCATCATCACCGCCAAAGACGAAGAAGGTCTGGACATACTGCGCCACTCCTGTGCTCACCTGCTGGGTCATGCCATCAAGCAACTCTGGCCCCAGACCAAGATGGCCATCGGTCCTGTCATCGATAACGGTTTCTACTACGACATCGATCTGGATCGCACCCTGACCGACGACGATCTGGCTGCCCTGGAAGAGCGCATGCTGGCGCTGGCCGCCAAGGATTACGACGTCATCAAGAAAAAAGTCTCCTGGCAGGAAGCGCGCGACGTGTTCGAAGCCCGTGGCGAGACTTACAAGGTCGAGATCCTGGATCAGAATATTGCCCGTGATGACCAGCCAGGTCTGTATCATCACGAAGAGTACGTCGATATGTGTCGTGGCCCGCACGTGCCCAACATGCGTCACTGCCACCACTTCAAATTGCAGAAAATGTCTGGCGCCTACTGGCGTGGCGATTCCAACAACAAGATGCTGCAGCGCATTTACGGCACTGCCTGGGCTGACAAGAAGCAGCTCAAAGGCTACCTGCAGCGTCTGGAAGAGGCGTCCAAGCGCGACCACCGCAAGATAGGCAAGCAGCTCGACCTGTATCACATGCAGGAAGAAGCGCCTGGCATGGTGTTCTGGCACAACGATGGCTGGACCATCTTCCGTGAGCTGGAAACCTTCATCCGTGGCAAGCTCAAAGAGTACGACTATCAGGAAGTGAAGGGTCCCTTCATGATGGACAGGGTGCTGTGGGAGCGTTCAGGCCACTGGGAGAAGTATGCCCAGGCCATGTTCACCACCCAGTCCGAAAACCGCGAATACGCCATCAAGCCGATGAACTGCCCGGGTCACGTGCAGATCTTCAACCAAGGTCTGAAGTCCTACCGCGATCTGCCGCTGCGCATGGCCGAGTTCGGCTCCTGCCACCGCAACGAGCCGTCCGGTTCCCTGCATGGTCTGATGCGGGTGCGTGGTTTTACTCAGGATGACGCCCACATCTTCTGTACCGAAGAGCAGATCATGGAAGAGGTGTCTGCCTGTATCCGTATGGTCTATGACGTCTACGGTACCTTTGGTTTTGAAAATATCGTGGTCAAGCTCTCAACCCGTCCTGAGCAACGTATCGGTTCCGATGAAGCCTGGGATCGCGCCGAGGCCGCCTTGGCCGAAGCCCTGGTGCTGAACGGTCTGAAATACGATCTGCAGCCGGGCGAGGGGGCTTTCTACGGTCCCAAAATCGAATTTACCCTGCATGATTGCCTTGATCGTGCTTGGCAGTGTGGTACCGTGCAGCTCGACTTTGCCCTGCCTGGACGTCTGGGTGCCACGTATGTGGGTGAAGACAACGAACGCCACGTACCGGTGATGATCCACCGGGCCATTCTGGGTTCACTCGAGCGTTTCATCGGTATTCTGACCGAAGAGTACGCCGGACTGTTCCCGACTTGGTTGGCTCCGACTCAGGCTGTGGTCATGAATATCACAGATAATCAGGCCGATTATGCGGTAAAAGTAGCCAAAGCATTGAATGATGCGGGTCTTCGCGCAAAAGCGGACTTGAGAAATGAGAAGATTGGCTTTAAAATCCGCGAGCATACTTTGAAGCGAGTACCTTTCATGCTGGTCTGCGGCGATAAAGAAGTTGAAGCCGGTAAGATTGCAGTACGGACTCGTAAAGGGGCTGACCTGGGCACTTATCCTGTTGAAGAGCTAGTTGCTCTGTTGACCCAGGAAGTTCAGACCCGCGGACAAAAGAAAGTGGAGGAATAAGCTATAAAAGGCGGAAAAAAACTGGGCAAGCAACCGCAAGCCCGCGCTCACCGGATCAATACCGAGATTCGTCTGAAAGAAGTTCGTCTCACTGGTATTGACGGAGAGCCTTTGGGTGTCGTCGAGATCCATGATGCACTGAACTTGGCCCTTGAGGCTGGAGTAGATCTGGTCGAGATCAGTCCTAACGCTGAACCGCCCGTTTGCCGCATCATGGATTACGGCAAATTCCTCTACGAAAAGAGCAAAACAACCAAAGAACAGAAGAAAAAGCAGAAAGTCGTCCAGGTCAAGGAAATCAAATTCCGTCCTGGTACTGACGAAGGCGACTATCAGGTAAAACTACGCAACCTGGTTCGCTTTCTAGAAGACGGGGACAAGGCTAAGGTCACCCTGCGCTTCCGTGGTCGTGAAATGGCTCACCAGGATCTTGGTATCAAGGTGCTGGAGCGCGTCAAGAACGATCTGGAAGAGTTGGCCGTAGTGGAGTCGTTCCCGAAAGTCGAAGGCCGTCAAGCTGTGATGGTCCTCGCACCCAAGAAGAAATCTTAAGGCCCACAAGAAATTGACTCATGGGTTCGCGCCCATGATTCGGTTCGCCTTGCGATTTTGTTGTCACTCACAATGCGGAGTATGAAATGCCGAAGATGAAAACCAACCGGGGTGCTGCAAAGCGCTTCAAAAAGACTGGCTCGGGTCGCTTCAAGTGCAAGCATAACCACCTGCGTCACATCCTGACCAAGAAGAGCAGCAAGCGTAAGCGCAAGCTGGGACCGAAGTTCATGGTTTCCGCTGCCGACCACAAACGTGTTGTCGCTTGTCTGCCGTACGCATAAGGGGGGATGTAAAAAATGCCAAGAGTTAAACGTGGTGTGACTGCTCGAGCTCGTCACAAGAAAGTAATGAAAGCCGCCAAAGGTTACTACGGCGCCCGTTCCCGTGTTTACCGCGTAGCGGTACAAGCGGTAACCAAAGCTGGTCAGTATGCCTACCGTGACCGTCGCCAGAAAAAGCGTCAGTTCCGTCAGCTGTGGATTGCGCGTATCAACGCTGCAGCCCGTCAGAACGGTCTGTCCTACAGCCGTCTGATCAACGGTCTGAAGAAGGCTTCTATCGAGATCGATCGCAAGATCCTGTCCGATATCGCTGTTCACGACAAGTTGGCTTTCACCGCCCTGGTTGAAAAGGCTAAAGCAGCACTGGTTTAATCCGGTTCTGTTATGAAAGATAAAAGGAGGCTCAGGCCTCCTTTTTTGTATTCGTAAGTCACTGTTTTTAATGGGCTTTAAATTGATAGTGTCCACATTCTGTCCCTGTTCAAACGGGTTTCACGCAAATGACCACATTGAGAAACTAAAAAGCCCCGACATTGCTGGGGCTGCGTTCTGGACCACGACTGACTCAAAGAAGGAGTGTTGCGAGGCAGGCCGCCAAGAAAACAAAACTCATCAGGGTTGATAGGACAACAAGCCAGCGCAGTCCGGTAGGGCACTTGTAACGTTTTGAATCGAACATCAGTGCGACCCCATACCGATGAAATCTTGTAAAGCGATTAACGAACCACTGACTTTCAAACTTTGGGTTATCAGACATAAACTGGTCTAGCTTTGGGGTCATAAAAATCATCAGTAACAGTGTGAATGGTAAAGTAAAAAAAACGCCTAACAAAATTAGGCTGCTTATCGCCCCGATTAACTCCAGTGTTTCAGTCATCAAAAGCTACCTTTCATTTTGTAAAAGACATCCACAACTTTTTCCGCGCCTTTATCTGCGGTATCAGAAAGCACTTCGCCAACCTGAGCTCCCATTTCACTGAATTTATCGCCAGCATAAAATCCGCCAGCTACTGCACCACCGATACCAATTACTGCGATAACAGGGGCAGATAGAACAACGCCAAAGGCGATGGCAACACCGCTAGCAACGCCGATTGCGATCGTCCCTCCTACCTCTGCTCCCCAGATACCCCCCCCAATAGCACCACTGAAACGGCCAATTTCACGAGCTGTTGTCTTTTGGCACTGAATGCCTTCAGTACATGCGTGATGAATTTTGGTTAATCCTGTCGCTGCATCAAGCCCGATACTGACATATCCAATCCGGTTTGCACCTGCAACAAACTTACTCATATGGGCAATTCGATCACCAAGAGCGGGGACCTCTCCATTGCGTGATACGGTGCGCCAGTTATGAAGCACCGATTTTGTGGACAGTCCTAAGCGCCCTTTTAGTGTGCTGTAATCTGAAATACTGACCCCAGATATGGCTAGTTTCGAAAGGTAGCCATCTAGCTTACTGAATAGTATTTGTCTTTGTAGGAAAAACTCAGGTGGGAATGGCTTCCCTTTGCTACTACCGGCATGAACGACATACAGGGTGTTGAGTTCTTTGAGAACATTTTGTACTTGCTCCAACTTTTTGGATGCCGCAGTGCTAATGGCTCCAAATGTTGCTGATGTGGTGCTCAGGTCATGAGCTGCAATCCAGTCAAATATGTCAAAGTGTCGCTTGAGAGTTGCCGCTTCTTCTGGGGTTAATTTCTGCAGGGCTTTGCTTGCTGCTTTAGCTTGTGTCTTAAGTAGGATCAGCCTGTCTTTCTCTGCCAATGTTTTAGGGTTATTAGCCAGAATTACAATTTCTCCTGGCAGTACCATGTCTTGCAGGTGTTCGTTGTGTCGCTTAAACAGCGACTGTTGCTGAAAGTTCATACCTGAGCCATACAGCATCTTATAGATAGCATCTTTGCTTTGGTGGAATTCATTCCAGTAGTACCCGACATCAAAGACTTCGAGTGGCGGTTCCTGAGTCTTGGGCATCAGCTTACTCACTGTTGGCTCAGGTTCTGGTTTAGGTGACGGTGTAGGGGAGTGGCCAAACCCGCTCGATGGGGTTTGCTTGGCTTTGTAGGCTTCCTCAATGGTGCGACGAAATTCGTCAGAACCTGTTACCTGTAGTTTGCCGTCTACCAGTTTCACGCAGCTGTCGCGATCGCCAGCTCTTCCTACCGTGACACGACTGCCGTCTCTGGTGCTTCCTTTATCTGGGCCCTGTATCCTGACAAACTCGTCTAGATTCAGCTCATTGATGTTCTTGGCCGCCATGGCTCCCCCGATTTTTAGTCAGTTCTTTTTGTGAGCCGGCAGTCTGCCACAGGTTCGGATGAGAACAAAACTCAAGCTGGTTGACAGAAAAAGCTTATTTCCCGCAGGGTAAGCCAACTAGTGCATCAAGGTAGTGTTGCATTTTCAAAATTTCAGTTATCAGATTAGCTCTTGCAACACGTAACTATCTGAAATAAAACGCCTTATCGCTATTTTCAGCAGCAAACGAGATCCTTCCCGATCATTCAAATTCCCACGGAAAGTACGATCATCCCAATATATTCAATAGGTTACGTTTTCAGCACGGCTATCCAGAGCCCCTCCAGACTGTAAAAAACCGCAAAAAGGATCCTTCTTTGCAGATCCTAACCTTGCCTCAGATCCTTTATCTGGCGCGGTCTGGGCGTATGGTTTTGCGGTAATCCACTTTTGCAAAAAATTTTATTGATGCGGCGCGCAGGCGGGAGCGGAAGAGCGCGGTTTCCGTGACGCAGACGCGGCGGTGGGCGTCGTCGCGATGCGCTGGCAGGCTGTGAGCTCGTGCAGGATTCACGTATGATGCAGCGCTGCCAGATGGTTGCCTCTTCATGCGGCGCCATTCCCTGGCCATGCTCAGGCGCTGTCAGGCAGATAGAAGAAGGCCCCACATTGTGGGGCCTTCTTCGCTTGGTGACTTACTCGATGATGGGGGATAGCTGGCTGGACAGCTGCTTGGCCTGCTGGCCATGCCCTGTCATGGCCCCGCTGTTACCAGGGACCGGCCCACTGCCGTGGGTGTGGCTGGCAGTGGCAGCGGCGAGCTGCTCCACCACGTTCATCAGCTGCAGCAGCAGCCGGAAGATGTTCACACCATCTGTGCCCATCCACGAACGGGGCGCCTCCAGGTGTTGCAGTTCGCCGGCAACGCTTCGGCGCAGCTGGCCGACCACCTCGACCAGATCCCCCGCTGTGGTCAGGCTCATGTTGCCGAGACTCGCCAGGGTGAGATCATCACCGGTCAGCAGCTCGATGGCCCCCAGCGCCTCAATGAGCTTTAACCCGCCCACCTCCTCAATGCTGTGTTGGTCCACCTGCAGCCGATGCTGGCCATGTTCCCCCAGGTAGTCGTCACTCTGGTGGTGCATCAGCAGGGCGCGGTCATGCAGGCGCCGGTCAGTGTGGCGGCTCTGGTTGCCCACGGTATCGGTGCGGCTGAATACCTCGGCCCGCTGTTGCTGCAGTTGCTCCCCCGGGGTGATGTCCGGCAGGGCCCAGCCACTGCCAAGCACTGTGCGGATAAAGGGGCGGTCAGCCCGTCCAAAGGCAAAGCCCAGCTCAACCAAGGTCCCTTCGAGGGGGAACTGCAGCAGGCCCTGTTCCTGCCCGCCGAACTGTACCGGCAGCGGCACCGCTCGATAAAGGGGCGCGGCCTTGTCCGGCTGGCCATCCTCGCCCAGCAGTTGCACGTCCACCGCATAGCGGGGACGAAACGGGTCATTGAGCTGGCCAGCGCTTGCTTGGTCGCTGATGGCCTCGACCCGCCCGAACTTGGGCAGGTGCATCTTGTCCGCCAGCTCCGGGAACTCTCCCTCTATCTTGCGCCGCTCTGGCGACTTACTGGTCTTGCCCTGGGTGGCGGTGGTCAGGGTCATCTCGTCACCCTTGAGCCGCACCCGCATCACCCGCTTGCCGTTGATGATGGTGCCGGGGCGGATGGCTGGCACCGGCGACAGGGTCAGGGTGTCGCCTGCCTGGCGGCCTGACCAGGCCGGATCGAGTGTCACCTCCTTGCCCGCCCAGCGGCTGTGGGCGTGGCTCCCCACAAAGATGGCGCCATCGGGTTGCTGGTACCAGACAAAGTCCGGCACCTCAAAGGCGCGGCCGGCGTTGTCGAGCAGCTGATAGCCGGTGCCGGCGCTGGTGAAATTGGGGATCGGCCGGTCGGTGTAGTCGCAGCCCTGGGGCAGCAGAAAGGTCAGCCCGGTCTGGTCGGTCAGCCAGGCCAACAGGCCGCGCAGGGTGGCGTGTTGTTGGCTGACCGGCAGCCGAGTGCCCAAGGCGCCGGCCAGCTCGCGGCACAGCAGCTTGCTGGCGCCATTGGCTGCGGGCTGTACGTCGTACACATAACCGGTGAACCAGCGGCGCAGGTCGCCGTTGTAGCCAGTGTCCAGGGTAAAGATCTGTCCCTTGCTGGCCGTCCCCTCAATGGTCAGGGCAGCGCGGCCGCCGGCGTTGAGGTCCAGCACCAGATCGTGATCGACCAGGTGCACCGGCTGGCCGGCGAGGGTCAGGGAAGTCGATAGCTTCATGCCAGTACATCATCCATCGGTTTGAGCACATAGCGCTCGAAGCTGCTGAGATCCGGCTCGCCATCCCCCTTGCCACCACCGCCCTTGGCGGCGCTGGTGTTGTCGGTGCCCTGGCCCACGGTCGGGGCTGCCTTTGGCAGGCGCTGTTCGCGCTTCTCCGGTACCGAGTTGAACTCCTTCAAGGTGAACTGCACCTGCCAGGCCAGCAGCCCCTCTTGTTCGCTCGCGGTGATGCGCCCGGCAAACTTGGCCTGGCGCACCTTCACCGATTTGGCCAAGAGCGACCCGACCCGGTAGACGTGGCGCTTGCCGCCGTTCCCCTTGGCATCGGCCAGCTCAAACAGCCGGCTCAGCATGCGCTCTTCCTTGAACGGGATCAGGCCGGAGACGTCGATCTCTTTGCCCTTGGCACCTTGTTCGGCGCTGCTGGTCGAGCTGGTCTGGCCGCTTTGGTCCTTGTCCTGAAACTGCATCGATGCAGACACCCGCATCGACTTCATGATGATGGGCTCGCCATCGAGGGTCAGCATGGCTTGGCTCATGGGGTTAACTCCTGCCAGAAAGTGAGCGGGGAAGGGGAGAGCAGCAGGGCGCCAACCGTCATGCTCTGGCTGTGGTCAGGGGGCGCACTTTGGCCGAGCTGGGTGGCCAGGTTGGCCGCATCCCCCCGGCCCTGCCAGTGCCAGAGCATGCCGGACAGTGCGGACAGCTGGGCCAGTGCCTCGGCGAGCGTTTCCAGGCGGGCAGTGCGGCGGGTGGCCAGGGCCTGCAATCTGGCAATCGGGGTCTTGCTGTCGCGGGCGAGGCTTTCCAGCTGGACCAGCTCGGCCCCCAGCGCCATGCGGGCCGTGCGCAGCGGTGACCAGGTCAGCGGCTCATCGGCGCGCCAGCGTGGCACCTTGGCCGCCGTGGGCTGGCTCATGGTGTCGTTGTTGGCGGTGAGGCGGCGCAAAGCCGCGCACCACTCGGGCAGTGGCAGCAAGGCACAAAGGATTGCCAGCTGCTGGGCCAGGCCATCGGCGCTGTTACCAGTCACCAGCCAGGCGAGGGCGTGCAGCTGGCCGCTGGGCAGGCGCGGGTCGGCCCCGTCTTGCAGCTTGGCGGTCAGGGTGGCCACCGCCTTGGGGGCAGAGAGGTGGTACTGGTTGCCCTGCTGCTCGCCCACCCCGTGTTGGTAAGGGGTGACGGTGAGGCAGCGGCCGGTCACCAGCAGCCGGTCGAGATCACTGCGCAGGCCCGCCAGTGCGGCTGCTGCCTCGCTTAACGGGTGGCGCCGGTACTGGGCGCGTGCCGCAAGCCCCTGCAGTCGACCCATGGCGCTGGATTGGGTGGTGGGCAGTTGGCCGAGTACGCCCAGGGCGCGGCGGTGCAGGCTGGCGGCACTGGCCGGCCACTGTAGCGGCCCTTGCGTCCAACTCATTGCGGCGCCTCTGGCCAGCTGACCTCGGTGGGCCAGTCATCGCTTTGTGGCAGACGGTAGAGGGTGACCCGGTAGCGCTGCCAGGCGGTGAGCCGTTCGCGCTCAGCGTCGCTGATGATGCCAAGGGCGTCTGCATCCTCCAGCGGCGCCATGGCGCGGGCCGCCTGTTGCAGCTTATCCGTCAGGATGGCCTGTTGCTGGGCCTCGGTCGGCGGTGGCGGGGTGATCACCTCAATGGGACCAAACTCGCCAAACATGGCCCGGCTGTAGAGTTCGCGGCCATG
>NZ_CAWRFG010000001.1:2374725-2759726 GCF_963900955.1 Aeromonas sp. 9A | reverse complement strand
TGGCGGCATTCAATGAGCAGGCGCTGGTACCCACGCAGGCGCGCACTGGCGCCCCGCAGGTCTTCCCACCAAGCACCCATGCTCATTGCCATTTCAGACATCAGGCGGTAGTTCATTTGATGGTTTCTCCCAGGCCATGCATGGGCGATACATCGGCCCACCAGTTCGCGATGGTGGTCGCCAGGGCGGCTTCACCACAGCCCAGCGCCAGCCAGTACAAGGCGCGGATCGCACCCAGTGCCAGCAGCTCCGCCACCTCGCCGTTCTCCGGGGCGATGAGGTACTCGTCCATCGTCGCTTGCCAGTGCTTGGTCAGCTGACTGACCGATGCCGGTGGCTGCATATGGGCTGGGCCTGCTTCACCGCCGCCCACGTCATCAACTGGGGCCTCCAGTTCAAACAGGTCAGCTGTCATGCCTCGTCCCCCATCACGGAGTCGTCATCCAGCAAATCCTCTTGTTTACTGGTCACGATCAATTGCACCTGGATGTATTGGTCGCCCGAGTAGAGATCCCCCAGGGCGATACGGTTCTCCTGTTCGCCGCTGGCCAATAGCTCGGTCAACAGCGGCAACACGGCCAGTTCGGCCCGTTGGGCGATATGAATGGCGTCAATGCTCATGCCAGCTCCCTTTGATTCAGCGCGCGAAACAGCTGATGCCAGCGCAGGTTTTGTTGGGCTTGAGCTCGAAGGGAGTTCCCTTCCGAGCCACGGTAGAGATAAGAATGCCGGGTATGGCCCTGCAGCCGGGTCGACAGCTCATGCAGGGCGGCGATGGCCGCCTGCGGATGGATGTGGTTAAACAGACCTTTCATGCGATCCCCTCCACGATGCGGATAGCGCCAGACGTCAGACGCTCCATGCGGGCGTATCCGTGCTGGCCGCGCAGCCAGGTGGTGCCGCAGTTGATGTAACCGCGACTGGCTAAGTAGGCACTGGCGGCCTTGATAGTGGGTTCGGTGTGACGAGTGGTAACGGCGGCCATGGTCAGGCCTCCGCTATCTGGTTGGGGGCCTGCCCGGTCAGCAGCCAGTCGAGGTGTTGTTTCAGGTCTGCATGGTTGGCAATGAGCAGGAACAGGCCGCCGCCAATCTCGCGGTATCCCAGCTCGTAGTTCTTGAGCGTGGTCGGGGGGATATCCAGCAGCGCGGCAAACTTGGGACGGCTCAGTGCCAACCGCTCCCGCAACTGGCGCAGGCGCTTGGCGGCATGATGGTTGAGCAGGTTGATTTGGGTCGGTTGTGCGGTCATGGTCAGGCTCCTTGTTGAGCGGTGCAGGGGTTGATGCGGTGAAACAGAGAGGCCCAAGCCAGGGCAGTGGAGCGTTCGATAAGCGCCACGCCGTCCGGGTGTTGGCTCAGACGGGCGCCATACCGGCCCGTCAGCTTGCGTTGCTGGATGCGAAGGTTGCGCAGGGCGCAGGGGATCGCTAAAGTTGTCATGTCGACTTCCTCGTTGGTGGTTGATGAAGGCCCGCTTGGAGTTGCTGCTCCGTTAAGCGGGCTTTTTATTGCCCGATGGGTCGCGGGCCTTGTTGTGTCATCTGGTTTGCGGCCAGAACGGCTTGTTTCAGTTCCAGTCTTTTCGTTCTCTCCCTCTTCAATCTCTCGATATCGCTAACCGGTTTTCTCACCGGTGCCGGGTGCCATACTTTGCTGTCACAGCCGCCACGAAATTCCCCTTGATAATCCAGCGCCAGTACCGCCAAGCGGATTGCCTCGCGCTGCGAATGTGGCAGGGTGGAAAGGGTCGCAGTCATCAGCTGGCCGCGTGACTGACGGGCGATGGTGCAGATGGCGGCCTTCTTGGCGGCGCTGATAGCCAGCCAGTCGGTATCCAAGCAGGAGCGGGTCTTGCCGAAAATCTCGCGAAGCAGCATGCAGCCCGCGGTGTTCATGGCGACCTGTTCCTGCGGGGTTAGGCCGGCGAGGTTACGTTCGTCGTGGTTGATTTGTTGTTGCATGGGTTCCCCCTTACATGGTCGCGGCCTGCATCAGAATGTCTGATGCGCAGGCCAGGGCAGGTATCGCTTGAAAGCGGGCTTCTACGTCATGGATCAAGATGGCCAGTGACCCCATGGCCGAGGTGGCCACGCTCACCAAGGTGTTGCGTTCAGAGCGGGTGATCCGGCCGCGTTCGGTCAGCTCCAGCGCCCGCTGGCCAATACTGGCGATCTTGGCGTTCAGGTCGATCGCCTGATGGGGCAGGGAAGGGGCCCGTTCTGCCTGGGGGATGGCAACGGCCGTCAAGCCACAGCCAAACAGGGCGCCATCGAACAGGGTTTCATCGCCGTCACTTGCCTGGGTGATGGCAATCAGCTCGGCCACAGTGAGTTCGTGGGGCTGATCGGGGTTTAACTTGTTGCGCAGGAGCTGCGGGTTCATGCCGACCCGTTGGGCGATCTCGGCCATGTTGTGACTGGCCGCAAAGCGTTGGCAGGCGCTGATCCAGTGCGGATGTTTGCTGGCGTATTCGGTAAACATGCGAGGTTCTCCTTGACCCGTTATGGTGTCTGCAGGTTCATGCGAGCGTCATGGTGACGTAGCGCTCGGCCTGATAACGGGCCTGCAGGAACAGGGCGTAAAGGTTGACCTCGCGAGGTGCGCCCGGACCGTCTTGCAAGATGGGCAACTGGCCGCGGTCGGCGCGTTTCTTGATAGCCCCAATGCTCATGCCTTGGCGCTTGGCGTACTCCTCCAGGCTTTCGCTGACGCGATTGCCAAAGGGGTAATCAAGCGGCAACTGGCTTACGTCGCTGGGGATACGGATGGTTTTGATTCGAGTAACCATGGTGAATCCTTCTCAGGGGGTTCAAACACAAGGGGTGGGTTGTTGCGAGGTACTGCGTGAGTCGGCCTTTAACTTGCCGCCGGTCAGGACCTCGATTTGGTAAGCGCGGCCTTGGGGAACAAGGTCACTCCACTGAGAAATGGCTTGAGGCTTGCAACCCAATGCCTGTGCCAATTTGTTAGCCCCACCGAAGTGGTCAATTGCGTCTTTTTTCTTCATCACACTCCACCTTGTAAGGTTTACTTTCGAAAGCAAATGTAAAGCTAGGTGAAGTATAAATGCAAGGAAAAACTTACAAAAAAGACAAGAAATCCTACGAAAGCAACTTGTAAGATTGCTTACATGAAAATAAACGAACGCATCAAGCAGACACGTAAGAGACTCGGGTATAGCCAAGAGATTCTCGGCTCACGGGTTGGTGTATCACGCGTTTCCATTAGCCAATGGGAGCGGGGAGAAAACACGCCTAATGGTCGCTACCTCAATGAGTTAGCCGCCGCGTTGGGAGTAACGGTTGACTGGCTTTTGACAGGCGAGGGGGATGCTCACAGTTCGTCAGGAGAGCCGCAGATACCTGGTTATCACAACGTTGAACTGGCCGTGATCCCGCAAGGAACGCGCGTGCCTGTGTTGAGTTATGTCCAGGCCGGCCACTGGCACGAGATGTGCGAGCAGGCCACTGCCTTCGATGGCAACGTCGAGTATGTGACGGCGGGGGTGGATGTCGGCCCTTGTGGTTTCGGCCTCTGGTTACGTGGCAAGTCGATGGAACCCTTCTTCAAAGAAGGTGACCTCATCATCGTCGACCCTGACGAAGCGCCCCAACCAGGGGATTTCGTCGTTGCCAATAACGGCAGCGAAGAGGCCACCTTCAAGAAGTATCGGCCCCGGGGCATCGACGAGAAGGGGCAAGAGGTGTTTGAACTGGTTCCCCTCAACGACGATTTCCCCACCATGCATTCCGACCGGCAAAACATTCAGATCATCGGCGTGATGGTTGAACACAGATCATATAGAAAAAGACAAACAGGGCGCTAATGCGCCCTAGATTTTTTTGGGAGCTAGCGACTAGCTTAGCAATAAATACATAAATTAGAGAGCGTCACATATGACACAGCAAATAGAATCGAGTATTTCTGATAATAAAAAAAACAGCTTTAGAATTACAGATTTTATTTTTCATATAATTGATGTGGAAACCCAGCAAGAAAATGATGGCGTTGTCTATCTCGACGAAATTTTGCTAAATGAACGGCAAAAGCAGTTTTTTCTTGATAGAATAAAAGATGCTACGTCAGGCACTCAATATGTTTTTACTAGTTCTTTAGTTTCTCTTAAAAAACGAATCGGCAACTTAGAAGACCCAGAGCATGCACTAGCATTTAATCAGTTTTCTCAAGAGGTGACGGCTGATTTTTCTAAGCATCACAGCGGGAATATGTCATCTGGTATATTTGTTGTGTGTAAAGTTGATTATAATATTTCAGAAAGTGAGGTTGGTAAATTTATTTTCTTAGTTAAAATGGATAAACAATCATCGTTCAAATATAGTTTTGTTGAACGTGATGGACGACGGATCGCAAAAATTGACGAAAACGAGAATAGTTTAGGTGAAAGAAAGGATACAATACAAAAAAGTGCACTCATTGATGTGTCAAATCAATTTGCCTGGCATGTTCTGGCATACGACAGAACGAAAAAACCAGAGTTAAGTGACTACTTTAGAGAATTTTTAAGTGTTGATCCTCGGCTGACTAATACACTTCTAACCCAGAAAGCACACCGTGTAGCTAGACGTTGGGCTAAAGCATTACCACTTGAGTTTTTAGCTGATGGGGAAGATGCAAATACCTTGGCCGGTCGTTCTCTTAATTATCTACTCGACAACCTTATTTTTGATACGGATAGATTTATTGAAACTATTATCCGTGATTCTGATCCCGCAAGAAGAGAACGTGCAGCTTCATCATTAAGAAACACTCTGGTTGAAGAGGGGATTGCTGGCCAAAGCTTTGCAATTCAGCCAAAGGCAATTACCCTTAAAGATAGAAAGCAGGTTTATCTGACAGAAGAAGGGGTTACTATATATTATGAAGGTCCTGCAGATGCTGCTAATATAGATGTGAAAACATTAGAGGATGGCTCATCAACTATAACAATAAAAACGAGTAAGCTAACAATTAGGTAATGGTGAATTGGCGTGAGAGACTTAACTAAATTACTGGAAATATTACAGAGATTTAAATCATTATCACAGAGCTATTGTGAGGAGTCTGTTCGAGTGCGGATTTCTGGTGATAATCTTAGTGAGTCAATTCGTCTTTGTTTCTCTGCGTTTTATGAAGTCTGCAAAGAAATGCAAATCCCTGTGCCAAACATAAGATGCGCAAATGATTATTTCTATGAAGATGATTTTGATGATGATCACTTGGATGGAAAAGAATGGATTCTGTTTTTCAGTAAAGCCGCGCTTGTTTCTGATGTAAGTTACCGAGAGAATGAGAGTAAATATATTTTCTTATCTCTTCCCTCATTTAATGAAATAATTACTGATTATGATCCCTTCAGATTCGACTCACCATCTTCCTTTAAGTTAGATAAGAAAACAACAATTGTTATTGTTGGGCTCGAAACAGCATTCGGGAATAATGAAGTCTGGTATGTTCCATATGGTCAAGAAGAAATATTAGATTTCTCTATTGCTGACTTTCCAAACAGTAGTGATATTAGTGGTCTTATTCGTACAAACAGTTCTGACGGCATCAGAGTATGTCCTGAACTATTCTCCTTAACATGGGGGAATTACCGTGGTGATGACATTATACCTCTAATAAAAAAGCTATCTGAAGTTATGCTGGCATGTCTTGCTCAAGAAATAAAAAAAGAGAATGGAAATTACTTTGTTACCATTCGAGGGGCAAAAAAGGTAACATTAAAGCTATGTTCTAAGAATGCTTTAATTTCAATAGATTGCTTTAATTATATTATGAATGCCATAAGGTGGATTTATTCAGAGCGAGCGGAAACACGACTGCAGCTAATTACTGATCGCTTGTCAATTGACGCAAACTTAGAAAAATGTTTTTTGACAAATGTTTGTGAAAATATTGATTTTTCTCTACAGCAAGCTAGAGAAAGTTATGCTTTTGTAATATTGGAACGCAAGGACTCATATTATAAAGAACTGCGTGAAATAATGAAGGATATGAAATCACAAGCGGATTTATATGCTGCAAAAGTAAGAGATTTGATTGGTTCTTTAGCTAGGGATACATTAGGTGTTTTACTATTCATCTCTATGTCTTTTATTGGTAAGTTTGACCGAAAACAGATACATGAATTGCTGTCAAGCAATGAAGCAGGTTTAATGCTGAAATGTATTTCCATATATCTAGCCATCACGTGTTTCGTTACACTTTTTATTCATTGGCGTGACGCGACTCTTTCGTATAAAGAAAGTCGAACATGGCTGACAGTATTACAGCAATACTCATCAAGTGAAGATAGAATACAGCGCTTTATAGAGCCGTTAACATCACGATTGATCACATTATTTATTGTCGGTGCATTCACTGCGATTGTGTACACAGTGCTTTCTATAATAGTTTGGAATCTACAATTTGTTGTTGAACTTCTACTATCTCAATAAACATACTATTTAAGATGAGTTTTTTCACTAGCTATTCTTAAGATATGAACAAACCCAATGCTTGATTAGAAGGGCAGGATAGTTAACTAACAGTTGGCTAACACTTCCATGGCATCGATTTATTGAACCAGATCTTTTTAAAATTTCCTTTGTTCCCCTATATGTCTTGTCATTTTCAATTCTCCATGTATGCCTAAACCTAAGTCAAACACTGAAATTTATCTCGTAATGCTGTATAAAATCACAGTGTTTTGATGGAGGTGTAATGAACGTGAGAATGCAGTGGTTGGAGGCGGTGTCGATGTGTGGGCCGCGGGGATGCGTGAGCACCTTCCTATATAAGGAGGGGCGATGAGCATCAAGTCCACGCCCGAGGGCTACCTGGTTGACATCCGCCCGCAGGGGAGGGGGGGTAAGCGGATCCGCAAGCGCTTCAAAACCAAGTCCGAGGCCCAGCAGTTCGAGCGCTGGGTGATCGCCACCGAGCATAATAAAGAGTGGGTTGATCGCCCGGCAGACAACAGGCCGCTCTCTGAGCTTATCGAGCTCTGGTGGCGTTACCACGGCCAGACCCTGAAAGCAGGGGAGGCGGTGCGAAAAAAACTCCACAATATAGATGCTGCTTTGCGCCATCCGCTGGCAAGGCAATTGACCCGGGCGCTGTTCTCCGAGTATCGGGCGCAGCGACTGCATGTTGGCCGTCAGCCCAAGACGGTCAACCGTGAGCAAGAGATGCTGGGTGGGGTGTTCTCGGTACTCATTGATCTCGGCCATTACCACCATGAACATCCGCTCAAAGAGATGAAGAAGGTCAAACTGGTTGAGCGGTCGATGGGCTACCTGACCCAGGAAGAGATCAGCGAAGTCTTGGCCGCGCTATCGGGGGATAACCTGAAGGTGGTTAAGCTCTGCCTGGCCACGGGGGCGCGTTGGAGTGAGGCGGCCAATCTGCGCCGCGAGGATGTGCTGGCTAGTCGGGTGACCTACATCAATACCAAGAATGGCAAGAACCGCACCGTGCCGATCTCTGCCGAGTTGACCAAAGAGATAACAAACGGTGTAAACCGGGGCCTGTTGTTCCGTGGCCTCGACTATATGTTGGTGCGTGAGGTGATCAAGTCAGTGGCACCGGATCTACCAGCAGGGCAGGCGGTGCATGTGTTTCGGCACACTTTTGCATCACATTTCATGATGTCGGGGGGAAACATCCTCGCGCTGCAAAAAATTTTGGGCCATCACAACATTCAGCAGACAATGACCTATGCCCACTTCGCACCGGACTACCTGAGCGATGCTGTGCGCTTCAACCCGCTGGAAAATCCGCTGCCCACCACATGACAAAATGTCCACAAATTGCCCCAAACAGGGTCATCTGGGGTGACCAAGCGTCACCCCCTGTAGTACCCAACTCATTGATTATTATCTAAGTGATTGTTTTTATTGTGGTATATCAAGGCGGCTCAGGCCTCCTTTTTTGTTGTCTGCAATTTATCCTGTTCTGTTGTCAGACCCGACTGTTACCTCTGTGTATCTGCAACATGATTTCATCATATGCCAACAAACTAGTATTGTTTCCCCATATTTAACGGGGAGAGGGGATAAGGTCAGCCTCTTCCCCGATAACAAAATGATTTCTAGGGAGAAAAGGCCACCTTAACTATGGTCAGCGAAGGGGCTTTTTTTGTATTATTCCCCTCTTGACCTTATTTAGCCTAACAGGCTCCTGTTTCGGGAGTGGTGACGAGGAAGACATGCAACAGCTTGAAGAAGTAGTCGGCCAGGCCAAGGCCGATATTGAGGGCGTCAACGACGTTGCGACCCTCGACGAAATCCGGGTCAAATATCTGGGTAAAAAAGGCTTTTTTACCGAGCAGATGAAGACATTGGGCGCCTTGTCCGCCGAAGAGCGTCCCGCAGCGGGCGCCGTGATCAACCAGGCCAAGCAGCAGGTTCAGGATGCGCTGAACGAGCGTCGTGAAGCGCTCGAAGTCGCCGTGCTGAACCAGAAGCTGGCCGCCGAGACCATCGACGTCAGCCTGCCGGGCCGTCGCATCGAGAATGGCGGTCTGCACCCGGTAACCCGCACCATTGAACGCATCGAGCGCCTGTTTGGCGAGATGGGGTTCAAGGTGGAACGCGGTCCCGAAATTGAAGATGGCTTCCACAACTTCGATGCGTTGAACATTCCGGCTCATCACCCGGCACGTACCGATCACGACACCTTCTACTTCAATCCCGATCTGATGCTGCGTACCCACACCTCGGGTGTGCAGATCCGCACCATGGAACATCAGCAACCGCCGATCCGCATCATAGCGCCGGGCCGCGTCTATCGTAACGACTACGACATGACCCACACGCCAATGTTCCACCAGGTTGAAGGCCTGCTGGTTGACGAGCATGCCAGCTTTACCGAGCTCAAAGGCATACTGCACGACTTCCTGCGCAACTACTTCGAGGAAGATCTCACCATTCGCTTCCGTCCTTCTTATTTCCCGTTCACCGAGCCGAGTGCCGAAGTAGACGTGATGGGTAAGAACGGCAAGTGGCTGGAAGTGCTGGGTTGCGGCATGGTGCACCCGAACGTACTGCGTTCGGTCGGTATCGACCCGGAAAAATACTCCGGCTTTGCCTTCGGCATGGGCGTTGAGCGCCTGACCATGCTGCGTTACGGGGTCAACGACCTGCGTGCCTTCTTCGAAAACGACCTGCGCTTCCTCAAGCAGTTCAAGTAAGGGCGAGAGAACATGAAATTCAGTAAATCCTGGGTGATGGAGTGGGTCCGCACCGAGTTGAGTGACAATGCACTGGCCGAGCAGATCACCATGGCTGGTCTGGAAGTGGACGCCGTGGAAGCGGTGGCTGGCCAGTTCAACAATGTGGTCGTGGGTGAAGTGGTCGAATGCGCCCAGCATCCGGACGCCGACAAGCTGCGGGTGACCAAAGTCAACGTGGGCGAGGCCGAGCTGCTGGACATCGTCTGCGGCGCGCCGAACTGCCGCGCCGGCTTGAAAGTGTGCGTGGCCAAAGTAGGGGCGACTCTGCCGGGTGATTTCACCATCAAGAAAGCCAAACTGCGCGGTCAGCCGTCCCACGGCATGCTCTGCTCCTTTAGTGAGTTGGGCATTGACGTGGAAGCGGACGGTATTATCGAGCTGCCGGGCGATGCTCCCATCGGCACCGATATCCGCGACTATCTCAATCTGAACGACGTCTCCATCGATGTGGACCTGACTCCGAACCGTGCCGATTGCCTCGGTATCGCGGGGCTCGCCCGTGAAATCGGCGTGCTCAACAGCGTGGACGTGGTTGAGCCGACCTGGGCGCCTGCTGCTGCCACCTGTGATGCGACCTTCCCGATCCGGGTCGAGGCGCCAGCCGATTGCCCCCGTTATCTGGGCCGCGTCATCAAAGGGCTGAACCTGCAAGCCAAGAGCCCGCTCTGGATGCAAGAGAAGCTGCGCCGTGGCGGCATTCGCTCCATCGACGCCATCGTCGACATCACCAACTACCTGCTGCTGGAATACGGTCAGCCGATGCACGCCTTCGATCTGGCTACCCTGGAAGGGGAACTGGTGGTGCGTCGCGCCTGTGCTGATGAGCCGATGACCCTGCTCGACGGCAACGAAGTGAAGCTCAAAGAGAGCACTTTGGTGATTGCCGATGCCAAAGGTCCTGCCTGCATGGCCGGTATCTTCGGTGGCAATCGCACCGGTGTTTCCGAGACCACTACTGATATCCTGCTGGAGTGCGCCTTCTTCGCGCCGCTCTCCATCACAGGTCGTGCTCGCGCTTACGGTTTGCACACCGACTCCTCCCATCGCTTCGAGCGCGGGGTCGATCCACAACTGCAAGCCAAGGTGATGGACAGAGCCACCCGTCTGCTGCTGGACATTTGTGGCGGAGAGTGCGGCGGCGAAGCCGGTCCGGTCATCGAGGTCAAATCCGATGCCCATCTGCCCAAAGCGGCCCCCATCAAGCTGCGTCGCACCAAGCTCGACAAAGTGATCGGTATCAGCGTGGCTGATGCTCAGGTGGTCGAGATCCTGACTCGCCTCGGCATGCAAGTGACTGTGGATGCTGACGGTTGGACTGCGCTGGCACCCTCCTGGCGTTTCGATATCGCCATCGAGGAAGACCTCATCGAGGAAGTGGCTCGCATCTACGGCTACAACAATATCCCGAACCTGAAACCCGCTGCCTCTCTGGCGATGGTGGAGCAGGCAGAAGGGCAGGTGACCCTCAAGCGGGTGCGTGACCTGCTGGTTGACCGCGGCTTCCAGGAAGCGATCACCTACAGCTTCGTCGATCCCAAAGCGCAGCAACTGCTCTATCCGCAAAGCGATGCCATAGTGCTGCCGAACCCGATTTCGGTCGAGATGTCCGCCATGCGTGTCTCTCTGTTCCCAGGTCTGGTGCAGGCGGTGGTCTACAACCAGAATCGTCAGCAGCCGCGGGTACGTCTGTTCGAGCAGGGTCTGCGTTTCATCAAGGACGCGAGCGCCGAGAACGGCATCCGTCAGGAGCCGATGCTGGCCGGTATCATCACCGGCAACCAGAGCGACGAGCACTGGGACATCAAGAGCCGTGCAGCTGACTTCTTTGATTTGAAAGGGGATCTGGAGGCTGTGCTGGACTTGACCGCCGAAGGAGCTACTTTCAGCTTCGAGCGTACCGAGCACAGTGCCCTGCACCCGGGCCAGAGCGCAGCCATTTTGCGCAATGGCGAGGTGTTCGGCCATATCGGCGTGATCCACCCGAGCCTCGAGAAGAAGCTGGGTCTCAAGACCCGGGCCATCATGTTCGAGCTGGAACTGAACAAGCTGATCCCTGCCAAGGTGCCGGTTGCTGCCGAGGTTTCTCGCTTCCCAGCCAACCGTCGTGATATCGCCGTGGTGGTAGACCGTCAGGTTCTGGCCGGTGATGTCCTCGCAGTAATTAAAAAAGTTGGCGGAAATCAGGTAGTTGGAATAAACTTGTTTGACGTATACCAGGGTGCTGGTATGGCCGAGGACAAGAAGAGCCTGGCCATCAGTCTTGTATTGCAAGACACCCAGCGCACTCTGGAGGAGAAAGAGATTGCCGAGACCGTAGACAATGTCGTGCGGGCCCTTGGTGAAGAGTTGAATGCATCCTTGAGGGATTGATCTATGGCGCTTACCAAAGCCGACATTGCAGAGCACCTGTTCACCCAACTCGGGATGAGCAAGCGTGAAGCCAAAGATATGGTGGAAGCCTTCTTTGAGGAAATCAGACAGGCGCTTGAGCGTGGTGAACAAGTCAAGATTTCAGGCTTCGGTAACTTTGACCTTCGTGAGAAGAATCAGCGTCCCGGACGCAACCCCAAGACAGGAGAGGATATTCCTATCAGTGCCCGTCGTGTGGTGACCTTCCGGCCTGGCCAGAAACTCAAGGCCAGGGTAGAAAATGTTGAACCCAACGAGTGACCAAAAGCCAGGCAAACGCCTGGCTTTTACTTTTTCATGATGAAATCCAACCTATTGTTCGGTTTGTTGCTGGCCATGCCGGTGCAGGCCATGACGCTGCCTCTGTCCCCCGCAACCCAGGCGTATGCCGACACTCTCACCTCGCTGACCATCTGTTACCCCGCCCTGATCCGGCCGCCCTATCTCGAGGAGTCGGGGGGGCTGCTCATCGACCAGTTGGATCGGCTGGCCGAACAGCTGCCGGTGCCCTTGCTGCACGAGAAGCTGCCAAACTGGCCCGCGGTTCAGCAGGCCCTGCTGGCGGGGCGCTGCGATCTCATTCCTGACATAGGCCCTTCACGGCAGGCATTGCCTGGCATGGCGCTCAGTCGCGCCCTGCTGGAAGCCGAGTCCGCCATTCTGTACAAGGGTGAGCTGGAGCGTGCCACCTTCCTGGTGTCACCCCTTTGGCAGGCGAGCGAGGTGCTCAAAACGCTCTATCCCCATTCGACCCAGCTGGTCCTGACCGATGCCGTCAACTGGTACTCGTCACTGGTGGCGGGCAAGGGAACGGCCTATCTCGGCGACTACCTGCAACTGCGTTACCTGATGCGCGAATACCCGGATGTGGGACTGCGTCTGCGCCGTTTGCGCAGTGATGAGCTGGTGCTCAGCTATCGGCTGATGATGCGCGACAAGCCAGAGCTCAGGGAGCTGGTCGACATGGCGATCCGCTATATGCCGCCCGGGGGCGTCTACAAGGATCTCGAGCGCTATCTGGAGCAGGGAGAGCAGGACATCAACCCCTTGCACTTTACCGACAAGGAGCAGGCCTGGCTGGTCGGTACCTCCCGTGCCGTCAAGTTGGTGGTGAACCCTGCATTGATGCCTTATAGCGGCATCGACAAGCAGGGGCAGCTCAGGGGCTGGAGTGCCGATGTGCTGCGCCGGGTGAGCCAGCAGACCGGGATGATTTTTCATGTGGTGCCAGTCAAGGACACCGAAGACGCCCTGGCCAGGCTGCGCAGTGGCGAGGCAGACATGATGGCGGGTCTGCTGGAGACACCTGCCTTGACTGGCGAGTTTGATTTCACTCGCATCGTGGTAGCCAGTCGTTATGCCCTGGTCAGCCGCAAGTTGCGGTCTTTCGATCGACTTGAGGAGATCAAGGGTGAGGTAGTCGTGCCCGCCAGCCTCTATGATCCCGACATGCTGGCCCGTCTTGGCAAGCATGCGTGGCGCAAGAGCCAGACCCTTGAGTCAGGCATTGCAGAGGTACAGGCGGGCAGGGCGGAGGCCATGCTGGCCGAGCTGTATCAGTTGCAATATCCGCTTCGCAACAATCTGCTGGCTGGACTGGATATCAAGGAGCTGCCGGATCGTTTCGGGCTAGGGTTTGCCATCAGTCACCACAGCCCCAGGCTGGCCGGTGTGATGGAGCAGAGTCTGATGACCATCACAAGCCAGCAGAACGCTGATCTCAACCAGCGCTGGCGTCAGCTGGTGCTGACCCAGCAAAGTGGCGTCAGCTATGGCATCTGGCTGGGATCCGTGTTGCTTGCATTGCTGATCAGTGCTGGTGTCATCTGGTTGATCTGGCGTTCCCGCCAGCAGCTGGCGCGAGAAGTGAGCCGGCGTCAGGAGATGGAGCAGACGCTGGCAATGGAGAGTCAGTTCAGGGAGTCCCTGTTCCAGGCACTGCCTGTGCCCGTCTTCCTGCGAAATGATCAGGGGGAGATCATCAAGCGCAACAAGCAGGCCAAACGGCTGGAAGCCCGCTATCTGGCCGAACTCAGCCTGCCGCCGTCCCAGTTGCAGGGAACCGAAGGGGAAATGACCCTCGGCGATCAGGTGTTCTCCTATGCCCAGATCCCGCTGCGACTGGGCAAACAGGCGCCGGCGGGGGATCTGGCGGGGGATCTGATCGCGCTCTCCGACATCAGCGCCCTGCGCGAGCGTACGCGTTTGCTGCATCAGGCCGAGCGACGTCTGCGCGCCCTCACCAATACGGTGCCCGGCGTCGTCATCCAGTTCCTCTTGCTGCAGGGGAAAATAACCCGGGTCGAATTTATCAGCCGTGGCAGTTACGAGCTGCTGGGCCTGGCCAGCCAGCAGATCCGCCGCCATCCCGACAGCGCACTCAGTCGTCTTGTACATCAGGACAGGCGCGAGATGCGGGCGCCCATGCTGGCCATGTTGCATGCCGGCCAACCTTTTTCCTACGCGCTGCGCTATGAACATCCGGTCAAGGGCACGCGCTGGCTGCAATGTTATGGTCGTGGCCGCAGCCAGCAGGAAGGGGGGTGGCGGGTTTACGGTGTGGTGCAGGATGTGACCGCCAGGGTCGAGCAGGAGCGTGCCTTGCAGGCATCTCATGAGCGGGCCGAACAGGCCGTCCTGGCCAAGGGGCGCTTCCTCGCTGCGGTGAGCCATGAAATTCGTACTCCCATGAATGCCATTCTGGGGCTGCTGGAGTGGCTCAATCACACCCCCTTGTCAGCGGAGCAGCACTCAGCGCTCTCCCATGTCAGACAGGCTGGGGACGAGCTGCTCGGTCTGCTCAACGATGTGCTCGATTTCAGCCGCAACGAGAACCGGCAGCTGGCGCTCTCTCCCCAGCCAACCGACCTAGTTGATTTGTGTGAGCATGTGGCGGCGGTGCACTGGTCCAAGGCCCGCTCCAAGCGGTTGCAGCTGCGACTGGATATTGACCATCACCTGCCCGCCCAGGTGGAGCTGGATCCCCATAGAGTGCAGCAGGTGCTGCACAATCTGCTCGCCAATGCCATCAAGTTCAGTTGTGCAGGTGAAGTCGTGCTGTGGGCACGCCGTCAAGGCAATCGTCTGCTGTGCGGCGTGGATGATGACGGGCCGGGTATCAGCGACGATCTGTTGCCTCGCCTGTTCCTGCCATTCGAGCAGGGAGGAGAGGAGGGTCAGCCCAGGGCTCAGGGCACAGGATTGGGGCTGGCCATCAGCCGCCAGCTGATGGAGCAGATGGGTGGCGAGATCCGGGTCGAACCGCGTCCTCTCGGGGGCAGCCGTTTCACCTGCAGCTTGCCCTTGGTGCTGCTGCACGAGATGCCGCGCTGGCAACCGAGAGTGGCCAGCGTCAATATCCAGCTGAACGATGCGGAGCGTGCCTATCTCGTGCCCTGGCTTGGCGAGCTCGGCTTGACCGAGGATCCCGCTGGCCCATTGCTGCGCGCCGCCGAAGATGATCAGGGTCTGCGTTACTGGGACTGGCAGGGTGAGCCCTGGGTGCCAGGCTCTGTGGTCAGCCTGTTGCAGCCCAGGCTGGTGTCCTCTGCCCTGGAGGAGATGAGTCTGCCGGGGCAGGGGATGCGGGTGTTGCTGGTTGAAGATCACGAAGTGAATCGGGTGTTGATCAGCATGCAGTTGACCCAGCTGGGGGCCGAGGTACTGAGTGCGGCCAATGGTCGGCTGGCGCTCGATATCCTGCAGCACGAAACCGTGGATCTGGTGCTGACCGATCTGCAGATGCCAGTGATGGATGGTGCCCAGCTGTGCCAGCAGTTGCGGGATTCTGCGCGCTGGCATCATCTGCCTGCCTACGTTATCACCGCCGATCTCAGCGAGCAGGCGGCGCAGCGACTGGCCAGCTGCGGTTGTCGAGGACATCTGGACAAGCCCCTGCTGCTTAAAGATCTGGCCACTTTACTGCGCAGCGTGCCAAGGCTTGCGGACACGAATGTCTTTTTGTCCGTACCCTCTCCCAGCACCGCAGGCGAGGAAATGGGGGCCGGGTGGCATGAGCCGGCACTGCCTCCTCTGAGCCGCGAGTTGATAAACCTCTATCTGGAGGCAACTCGTCAAGATCTGGCTGACATTGAACAGTGCATCACACAAGGAGATGCTGAAGCGCTTGATGCGGCTTTACACAAGATGAAGGGGGCGGCCAAAATGGTGGGCGCCACCCCGCTGATCCAGGTGATCGAACAGTGGAAACGGGATCCACAACAACCCCTGATGTCCCCGCTGCGGCACGCTCTGGATGAAGTCTGCCGGCGATTAGGTGAGAGAGTCTGACATGATCATCACAGATGAAGAGTTATTGGCGTTGCTGAACTCGGAAGAGACCCAGGAGCGTTTTTTTTACCCGGTGACCCTCTATGCACTGGACGGAGTGGCCTATCAGGCGGCAAAAGCCGTTACCTTGCCCGAATTTGCCACCTTGCGTCGCACGCAACCCGATGCCCGCTGGCCGTGGGAGGGGTTGTTCGCTGCCGGTGCCATCGCCCTGTTTGATCCCGCCTCACACGCCGGTGCCGACTATTTGCCGCAGTTGATGAACCAGAGCGATGGCATCTATCGCCTCTCGGATGACTGGCTGACAGGGGTCCATGACAGGTACCAGCAGTGGCTGCAGTGGCTGGCACAGATGCAGATCTTGTTGCTGGAGGATCACCCGTTTCAAGGCGCCCATATCCAGCAGGAGATCCAGGGATTGGGTCTGTCCTGCCAATGGGTGCAGGATGGCGATGCCTGTATCCAGGCCCTGGAACAGGGAGGCGTCAAGCTACTCATCAGCGATCTCAGCCTGGTGGAGCAGGATGCCATCGGTCTGCTGATGAGCCAGCCTCAATATCAGCAAAGCGGCCTGCCTATCATACTGCTGTCGGCCCACGATCAGACCCTGATCGACGGGGCCCGCCGGCTGTTGCACGATGCGGGTTTCAATGTGGTGGCCGCCCTGGCCAAACCGCTGTTGAGCGATGATCTGCTGCGGCTGCTCAAGGCGCTCTATCTGGGGCCACAGCGGCAACAGCGGCTTAGTGGCTTGCGCCGTACCGTCCGCAGCTGGCAGGGGGACGAGAAGGGGCTGCTCGGGCTCTTGTCCGACCCGCCATCTCCGCTGCCCATCTGGCTGGCGGTGACAGGTTTGCCGCCACGGTGGGAGCTGGTGCGGGATTGGCTGGGCAGACAGGGGCGAGATGCCACTGAACTGACCCTGGTCATTCACCGCCGTGATCACCTGCTCAGCCAGGCCGAGCGGTTCGCACTGGTGCTGCAAGCCAGTCTGGCTGGCGTCAAGCTTGCGCTGCTGCTCGACAATGACCAGCATATGCCGTTTGATTTGCTGGAGAGGGTGCCATTGCAGCACCTGCTGCTGGGGCAGAGCCTGCTCCCGGGGCTCGAGGCCATGACGGCGGACTCCCTGCTGGGCCGCTTCATCCATAGGGCCAGAGAGCTTGGCATTGCCCTCTATCTGGATGATCCCTTCAACCTGCTCGACAGTACCCTGTGGCGCGATCGCGGCATGACGGGGCGCTGGTAACCCGTGCCCCGTTACCTCTGCTGGCCCCCCGATGAGGCGCGTTTGCGACGTAGCCTGACTGGCTGGCTGCATCCGACGTCACGGGCCTCCTTGCCCCTGATGATGGAAGTAGGCGGGGTCCCCTGCCGCTTGCAGGAGCTGGCTGGCGCCGATCCGGAATCGATCAGAGCCGCCTACGAGGCGTTGAGCGAGCAGAGCATTTACCTGCGCTTCATGCGGGCAAAACAGCCGGCTACCGATGATCAACTGGCCTTCTTTCTCGACTATCCCAGAGCCCCCCAGATAGCGCTGCTGCTGACCGATGGTCAGGGGCGGCCGCTGGCCCAGGCCCAGTCCATACGTCGGCGGCTGCACCCGGATCGGGCCGAGTTCTCCTGTCTGGTTGCCGATCACTTCCAGCACAGGGGGGCGGGCAGACGCATTCTGCTGGCGCTGGCACTGCTGGCGCGCGCCGAGGGCATTCGGGAGTGGACCGCAGAAGTATTGGCCCAGAATCGCCCCATGCTGGCGCTCCTGCGTGGGTTGGGGCTGCCGCTCACCCTGGTGACGGGGCGGGAGCTGGTGTTTGTCCGGCTCGATCTGAGCGTGCTCGATTCCCTGTGAAGCGGGTATCCTCATAAGACCAAGGGTGAATAGGCTGCCTTTTCAGCCTGTGCTAAGGTCAGCCTTGTATGGGATCAGAGGGAAGCAGTCATGGTGCAATCAGCGAAACACATCGTCATTCTTACCGGCGCCGGTATTTCTGCCGAATCCGGCATCAAGACCTTCCGTGCCTGTGACGGTTTGTGGGAAGAGCACAGGGTGGAGGATGTGGCGACCCCGGAAGGGTACGCCCGGGATCCCGCCATGGTGCAGGGGTTCTACAACTCGCGCCGTCATCAGCTGCAACAACCGCAGATCCATCCCAATCCTGCCCACTATGCCCTGGCCCGCCTCGAGCGCCTGTTGCCTGGCACTGTCACCCTGGTGACCCAGAATATCGACAACCTGCACGAGAGTGCGGGCAGCAAAAACCTCATCCACATGCACGGAGAGCTGCTCAAGGCCCGCTGTCCCGAGTCGGGCCAGGTGATCGAATGGCGCGGCGATCTCCATCAGGATGAACTCTGCTCCTGTTGCCAGTTCCCCCAGCCGCTGCGCCCGCACGTGGTCTGGTTTGGCGAGATGCCGCTGGGGCTGGATCGCATCTATGGCGCCTTGGCCCAGTGCGACCTTTTCATCTCCATCGGGACCTCGGGGGCCGTCTACCCTGCTGCCGGCTTCGTGCATGAGGCCGGGCTGAACGGTGCCCATACCATAGAGCTCAACCTGGAACCGAGCGAGGTGGGCAGCCAGTTTGACGAGAAGCGCTATGGACCGGCCTCCCTGCTGGTACCCGCTTTCGTTGACGAGTTGCTGGAGCGCTGCGGCGTGCATCAACCCAAACAGATAGAGGGTCACAACTGGATGGAGATGCGTGAGCCTTAATCCGGCGGCTGGGATCCGAGCCGTTGTTTGAAACAAAAGGCGACACCAAGGTGTTGCCTTTTGTTGCTTTGGATCATGGGCGAGGGAAGAGGGGCGCGCAGGATTGTCTGATCACCAGGTCTGGATCAACGGTGATCAGGTGGTTATCCACTGTCACCCCATTGATACGTGCCAGCAGCCGGGTAACGGCGAGGCGACCCAGCTCCTCCTTGGGTTGATTGATGGTGGTGAGTGGCGGCGACAGATACTGCGCCAGCGCGACATTGTCATAACCGACAATGGAGATGTCCTGCGGTATGTTCAACCCCGCCTGATGGGCGGCACTGATGGCCCCCATGGCCATCATGTCGTTGAAGATAAACAGGGCGCTTGGCCGTTTGGGCTGGGCCAGCAGGCGCTGCATGGCATTGAAACCACTGGCACAGTCGAAATCTCCCTCCTGGATCCAGGTCGGATTGACGGTCAGACCCGCTTCCTGCATCGCCTGCTCAAAGCCAGCCTGTCGCTGATTGGCGGGGGCTCGGCTGTGGGGGCCCGTGATGCAACCGACATCGGTGTGACCGAGCGCCAGCAGATGGCGGGTGGCCAGATAACCGCCGCGATGGGAGTTGTCGGCGATGAGGTCCACGTCCTTGCTCTCCATACCCCAGTCCATCACCACAACGGGCAGGCTCTTGAGCCAGTCGAGCTGGTTGAACACCTCCTGTTGCCCCTCGCTGCACATGATGAGCAGGCCGTCGACCCGCTTGCGCAACATCATCTTGAGGTAGGAGAGCGCCGTCTCGGCCTGACCTTCGGTGTTGCCCAGCATCAGGTTGTAGCCCTGCTCGAAGCAGTAGCGCTCCACCCCGCGCACTACCTCGGCAAAGAAGGGGTTGCTGGAGGTGGTGACCAGCATGCCGATACTGTTGGTCTCCTTCACCTTGAGGCTGCGGGCCACCAGGCTGGGGGCATAATTGAGTTCGCGCATGGCGGCAAAGACCCGCTCACGGGTCTCTTGTGCCACGAAGCGGGTCTCGTTGATGACATGGGAGACGGTAGTGGTGGAGACCTCTGCCCGCGCCGCCACCTCCTTGATGTTGGCCATCAGTGCCCCTGCGCAGTCTGGGCAAGCAGGAAGGCGTCGACCTCAACCTTGCTTGGGATCGAGCTCTGGGCGCCGAACTTGGTGACAGAAAGCGCCGCCGCGCCGTGGGCAAAGCGCACCGCGGCGTTGAAGTCTGCACCGGCAAGCTCGGCGGCCAGCAGGGCGCCGTTGAAGGTATCGCCCGCGGCCGTGGTGTCTACTGCCTCAACCCGAAACCCCGGGATGAGCTGTTGCTGTCGGGCGTTGCTGCAATAGACCCCTTGGGAGCCCAGGGTGATCATCACATCGCTTATTCCCATCTGGTGGAAGCGGTCGGCCGCCAGAGCCGCGCTGGCCTCGTCGCTCACCTTGACGCCGGTCAACAGCTCGGCTTCGGTCTGGTTGGGGGTGATGAGATCCACCAGCGCCAACAGCTCGGCCGGGAGCGGGCGGGCAGGCGCCGGATTGAGTACCACCCGGGTACCGTGGGATCTAGCCAGCTTGGCGGCTTCAAACACGCTTTCAAGCGGCACTTCCAGCTGCAGCAGCAGGGTATGGGCATCGGCAATCATGGCTTCATGCCGTTTGACCATGGCAGGAGAGAGGGCGCCGTTGGCCTCGGCGGAGATGCCTATGCTGTTTTCCCCCTCGTCGCTTACATAGATGATGGCGATGCCGGTGGGCAAGGTCTCATCGAGTTCTACTGCACTGACGTCTATGCCATCTTGCTCGAAACCCTGGCGCATCTGCTGGCCGATGGCGTCATCACCGATGCGGGCAATAAAGGAAACAAGGGCGCCGAGACGTGCGGCAGCCACCGCCTGATTGGCCCCCTTGCCACCCGGTACCACCTGATAGCTGTGGCCGGTCAGGGTTTCACCGGGGCGAGGAAAATGAGGGACGCGCAATACATGGTCCGCATTGACACTGCCCAGAACAACGAGACGATTCATTCTTATCACCCTTGATTTGGAACATCTTGGTTTGAGTGGGCCCAAGCCAAGATGCACAGCTGATGGAAACTCAAGAAACAAAGGGGGAGGCCAAGCTCCCCCCTGTCACATTACTTGCTGACGATTTGCAGCGGTACCGGGATGGATTTTTCTACCGGCTGACCCTTGAGTACCTTGTCGGCGGTTTCCACGCCGATGGCACCGATCAGGGCCGGTTGTTGCGCTACTGTGGCGGCCAGTTTGCCACGGGAAACGGCGGCCTTGCCATCATCAGTGCCGTCGAAGCCGACTATCATCACCTCTTTGCCGGCCGCCTGTACGGCGCGGATGGCACCCAGCGCCATTTCGTCGTTCTGGGCAAACACGGCTTGCACGCCCGGGTGCGCGGCCAGCAGGTTTTCCATGACGTTCAGCCCCTTGGTGCGGTCAAAGTCGGCAGGCTGGGAGGCCAGCACTTCCAGCTTGTTGGCAGCCACGGCCAGGGCAAAACCTTCGCCACGGTCACGGGCGGCGGAGGTACCTGCGATCCCCTCTAGCTGGATCACCTTGGCGCCAGCGCCCAGTTTCTGGGTGATGAAGTCGCCAGCCAGCTTGCCGCCAGCCACGTTGTCGGAGGCAATGTGGGCTTTGACCTCACCTTGTGCGGCACCGCGATCCAGGGTCAGCACAGGGATGTTGGCCTTGTTAGCCAGGCGGATGGCATTGCCAACGGCCTCGGAGTCGGTCGGGTTGATCAGGATGGCGTTGACCTTGCGCACGGTGAGATCTTCCACGTTGGAGAGCTCCTTGGCCGGGTCATTCTGGGAGTCCAGTACCACCAGTTCATAACCAAGCTCCTTGGCTTTGGCTTCAGCCCCCTCTTTCATGGTGACGAAGAAAGGGTTGTTGAGGGTGGAGACCACCATCGCCAGGGTCTGATCGGCGGCCTGGGCGGTGCCCAGCACAGACATGATGGCGGCAGCGAGCAGGGTATTGAGCTTTTTCATCATTTCATTCCTTGTGTGTGTGGCATGGCTTAGGTTGTTATCGATTGCTTTTGTTATCGACCATCACGGCGAGCAAAATGACGCTGGCCTTGGCGATCATCTGGTAATAGGACGAGACGTCGAGCAGGTTGAGGGCGTTGTTCAGGAAGCCGATGATGAGGGCCCCTATCAAGGTCCCCATGATGCGACCCTTGCCCCCCATCAGGCTGGTACCACCCAGCACAACGGCGGCGATGGCGTCCAGCTCGTAGCCCATGCCGGCAGTCGGCTGGGCAGAGGAGAGGCGGGAGGTGACAATGAGGCCAGCCAGCGCCGACAGCATGCCACACAGACCATATACGGCGAGTTTGACCCTGGCCACATTGATGCCGGAGAGGCGGGTGGCAGATTCGTTGCCGCCCAGGGCATAGATGTAACGGCCCAGACGAGTGTGGTTGAGCAGGTACCAGGCCAGCAGGAAGACGATGGCCATCAGCCAGATGGGCACAGGCAGACCAAGCAGGTAACCGGTACCGAGCCAGGCGAAGTGATCGGATCCCTCGCTAAAACCGGTGGAGATGGGGCGCCCCTCGGTATAGACCATGGTCACGCCGCGCAGGGCTGTCATGGTGACCAGGGTGGCGATGAATGCCTGCACCTTGCCCTTGGCAATGATGAGGCCGCTGATGCCGCCGAGCAGGGCACCGGCCCCCAAGGTCAGTGGCACTACCAGCGCTATGGGCAGCTCCATCGCTACCATGGTGGCTGCCAGGGCGCCGCACAGGGCGAGCACAGAGCCGACAGACAGATCGATGCCGGCGGTGAGGATGACCAGCGTCATGCCGACCGCCATGATGGCGTTGACCGACGTCTGGCGCAGTATGTTGAGCAGGTTGTCGGCGGTGAAGAAGTTGGGGCTCAGGAAGGAGACCACGCCTATCAACACCAGCAGGGCGACCAGGGATTTGTTCTCAATCCACCAGGCCTTGCTCATGATGCCGCGGCGGGAAAGGGTTTGGGTTGTCATTGAAAGGCCTCTTGCTCTGATTGCCACTGTTTACCGACTGCCGCCGCCATCAGTTTCTCCTGATTGGCGTCCGCGGACATGAATTCTGCGCTGATGCGCCCTTCGTGCATCACCATGATGCGATCGCTCATGCCGAGCACTTCCGGCATCTCGGAGGAGACCAGAATGATGCTCATCCCCTCCTGCTTGAACTGGTTGATGAGCTGGTAGATCTCTTTCTTGGCACCCACGTCGACGCCGCGGGTCGGCTCATCCAGGATCAATACCTTGGGCTTGGTCAGCAGCCCCTTGGCGATGGCCACCTTCTGCTGGTTGCCACCGGAGAGCAGCTTTATCAGCTGCTCCTGACTCGGGGTCTTGATGTTGAACAGGCGCACATAGTCACTCACTGCCTGGCGCTCGGCCTTGCCGTCTATCTTGCCGCCACGGATGAACTCATCGAGGGCGCACAGACTCATGTTTTCCCGCACCGAGAGTTCCAGCACCAGCCCATCCCCCTTGCGATCTTCGGAGATATAGGCGATGCCGACGGCCAGCCCATCGGCAGGGGTGCGTGGCACCATGACCTTGCCATCGACCTCGACAGCGCCGGCGCTGATGGGACTGGCCCCGTAGATAAGTTTCATCAGCTCGGTACGGCCTGAGCCCATCAGGCCACTGAAGCCCAGTATCTCCCCCTGACGCAGTGAGAAGCTCACCCCGCGCACACCCGGGCCAGCCAGATCTTTGACTTGCAGGCTGACAGGACCCAGTTCCCGATGCAGGCGCGGGTACTGCTCTTCCAGCCGCCGACCGACCATCATCTCGATGATCCTGTCTTCATCGAGATCGCTCACTGCTTTCTCGCCGATCCACTTGCCGTCACGCAGCACGGTAACCCGGTCGCAGATTTGGAAGATCTCCTTGAGGCGATGGGAGATATAGACGATGCCACAGCCCTGCTGGCGCAGTTCGCGGATCACGGTGAACAACTGCTCTGTTTCGGTGTCGGTCAGGGCATCTGTGGGCTCATCCATGATGATGACGCTGGCATCGAACGAGAGGGCCTTGGCAATTTCCACCATCTGCTGTTCACCAATCGACAGCTCTCCGAGCCGGGTATCCGGACCATGCTTGACGCCGAGACGACCGAGCAGGCTGCTGGCGCGCTCGCGCAACTGCTTGTGGTCAATGCTGCCAAAACGGGTACGCGGTTCGCGGCCAAGGAAGATGTTGGCGGCAATGGAGAGCTCCGGCAGCAGGTTCAGCTCCTGGTGGATGATGCTGATGCCCTGATCCTGGGAGTCGCGGGGACCCTTGAAGTGCACAGGCTGGCCGCGGTAACTGACGCTGCCCGCATCGGCTTGATAGATGCCGGTCAGCACCTTCATCAGGGTGGATTTGCCGGCGCCATTCTCGCCGAGCAAGGCCATCACCTGGCCCGGGTAAACCTTGAGTCCTGCCTCATCGAGGGCGCGGACACCGGGAAAGGTCTTGACGATCCCGGTCAGCTCCAGAATGGGCGAGGGGGGCGTGTCAACGCTCCCGGTGAGCCTCGAAAGGGGGGAGGGAGTTGTGCTCATTGCAGCTTCCTTGAAGAGGCTTAAAACGCCACGCCGGCGCAGAGAATGAGGTTGGCATAGGGCGTTACTTCGCCGCTGCGTACTATCGCCTTGCTCTGGCGGGAGCGGGTCTTGAACTCCTCATGCAGGCAATATTCGATGGCAATGGGTTTGCCTTGCTCGAGCGAGTGGGTCTCGATCTGATCGAGCAGGGCTTGATGGGTGTCAGGGCTGATCAGCTTTATCTCGCTGGCCATGATCACTTTTTCCACCACAAGATCCGTCAGTAGCGCTTTCAGCACTGTCTGCAGGTTGGGGGTGCCCGCCATCAGCGCCAGATCGATGCGCACCGGCCCCGCCGGAATGGGTAATCCCGCATCGCACACTGTGATCTCGTCGGTGTGGCCCATCTGTGCCACCAGGGCACTCAAGGGAGCATTGAGCAGTACGCCTCGTTTCATAACAGCACCTCGGCAGACTTGCGTCTGCGTATCTGATGTTTATCAAGGCAACCGATTACGCAACCGGTTGCGTCATGAGGTAAACGATAGGCGCTAAGGCACGCTTGATCTACAGGGAGATGGCAGAAATGTGAAAACGATCCCAATGCTGGGGGAAAAGAATAAAAAGAGGTGCCAGACAGCGTACAGGCACCCATATGCAGAGGATTGAAGGAGAGAGGGGTCAGAGGGCGAGGGCCTGCTGCACGCCGGGGCGTGTGAGCATCTGTTGATAGTGGGCTGCTACCCTGGGGAACTCGCTGATGGCCACCCCATCGCTCTCGAGCCAGCCGGCGACCACGAACAGGTAAATGTCGGCAAGGCTGAAGCGCTCCCCCAGCACCCAGGGGCCGACCAGATAGTGGCGTTCAATTTCGGCAAAACCATCGCGCATGTTTTGCGGCACCTTGGCCTGCATGGCGGCGACAGCCTGCTCATCATCGGCCCAACGGCTGCCGCGGCGTCCGTGGGCATGGGAGACATGCACGGTGGAGGCGAGGAAGCTGTTGACCTCCTGCATGCGGGCCAGCAGGAAAGGGTCATCCAACGGGGCAAGCAGGGCATCGGGAAAGCGCTGCGCCACATAGAGCAGCAGTGCCGAGGTTTCAGTCAGCACGCCGCGCTCGGTAACAAGCGCCGGCACCCGGCCTTTGGGATTGATGGCGAGATAGGCGGCAGAGCGCTGCTCCCCCGCCGCCAGATCGAGTCGCTTGACCTGATGGTGGGCCCGGGCCTCGGTCAGCGCTATGTGTACGGCCATGGCGCAAGTGCCAGGGGCGAGATACAGGGTCAAATCAGACATGCATGTCTCCTTGTAAAGTGTGTCTTCCTCGCGTCGCCCGGATGGGGAAGGGCGGAGGCAGTCAGCAAATGCGGTATATCTGTTGGCATCCTACGCCCATCACAACGGCGGGCCAAGGCGGGAAAGGAAGGAGGTGAACCGGCCTGCGCTTATGAAATCAAAGGCTTTCCCACCAGCAGATAAGGGGAAAAACGGCTACGCATACCGGGTCAAATCGCTATAATGTGCCCCCTGAATAGTGTTTTTCTGATGTTGGATAGTCCATTGAGTAATAAAATGCGGATCGGTGGTTCCCTCGAGCAATCCCTGAGTCAGGGATATCGCCTCGACCTCAAGGGGGTACTGCAAGAGAGTTGGCAACAGACGCGCCGTACCGGTTTTGGCCTGCTGCTGGCCATAGTAGGGGTTACCTCCATCTGGATGTTGCTGAGCAATACCCTGCTGGCGCCTTACGTCAATCAGGAAGGGGGGATGGATATTGCCCTGGTGTTGAGTCTGCTCATCACCATCATGATGGCCCCCATGACCTCGTCCCTCGACATGCTGGGATTGCAGCAATCGGTCGGCGTCCGTGCCCGTCCGAGCCAGGTATTCGATTTCTTTCGCCACTTCCTGCGCCTCGGCAGCCTGAGCCTGCTGGGCAGCATGATCACCAGCCTGTTCGGTCCCCTGTTTGAACTGGTGGGGTTGCCGGTGATGCTGGCGTTCATACCGTCTGCGCTGATCGGCATGGGGCTGGTGTTTACCGTGCCGCTGGTGCTGGAACGCGGCTTGTCACCGGTGCAGGCCATTCTGGTGTCGCTCAAGTTGTTTGTTCGCGGCTGGCCCAGCATAGTGCTGCTGCACGGTGTCATGCTGGCGCTGTTTTTCCTGGCGCTAATCCCCATGGGTCTGGGGCTTATCTGGGTGGCTCCTCTCTACTTCAACTGCAAGGGGATCCTCTATCGGGATCTGTGCGGGGTCGCGGTAGAAGTGACCGAAGTGAGCGAAGGTCCCGATCATTTCAGCGCTTGACCGGCGTATGCAGTGCCAAGAGATGGCACACCAAGATTTCAACGCATGACGAGTGCGTGATGCAAAAGGATGGCACATGAAGATGGCTCGACATGGTGTAGCGGCAAGCTTGCTGCTGTTGCCCACCCTGGGGTTGGCACAGCCTTCACTGGATCTGCAATACAGTACTTTCTACAGCCAGATGAAGACCTTTGCCAAGGGGGAGTTTGGCCATGCCAGATTGGGGTTTTATCTGACCGATCAACAAAATGGACAGCGTTGCCTGCTTACCTCAGCCCGGGTTTCTACCCTGGATCGGGACGTGGCTGCCGAGGTGACGGTAGACAGCGAGCTGCGGCTGCCCTACGACGATGATCTCAATCTGGACAAGGCGACCGTAGTGGTGGGCTTGACCGAGGCGCACGCTGCCTGCGATCTTTCGGTGCAGGTGATGGCCGATGCCCCGCCCGTGTCAGGCAGCCAGTGGGAGCTCAAGGTGGCTGAGGTGGTCAAGCGCCAGCAGGATATGCAGGCCCTGCTGAGCAAGCTGGCCGGCATGGTCGGCAAGTATTTCCTGCCCAAGATGGCGGGTGTGCGGGTGACACTGGCGCAACCGACTGGCACTGCCTATCTGGTTGATGGCGCCCGCCAACTGCCACTCTCCTGGCAAGAGGGGCAGTTGCTGCTGAGCAACGCACAACTGGCAGACTTCGCCGCGGGCAAGCTGCAACTGAAGGGGGACATACTGCGACTGACTCCCTGGTTGCACAAGGGCTGAGCAAGCGTCACGCCAGAAAGATAAAAAGGAGCGCCAGGCGCTCCTTTTTCGTTGCAGATTTCGTTACCGATTGTGCAGTGCCTAGCGCACTTCAATCACATCCAGCATGTCCATCTCGTCGATGTTCAGCAAGGGGGCTGTCGGCAGTTCGGGCGGATCAAATGCCTTGTCGCCGCCATCTATGATGCCGGAGTCTCGGTTGATGCTCTTGAAGTCGAACAGCTTGTGATCGAGCAGGTGGCTCGGGATCACGTCCTGAATGGCGGTGAACATGGTTTCGATACGACCCGGGAAGCGGCGATCCCAATCCTGCATCATCTGCTTGATAGCCTGACGCTGCAGGTTCTCCTGCGAGCCGCACAGGTTGCAGGGGATGATGGGGAAGGCCTTGACCTCGGCGTAACGCACCAGGTCTTTCTCCTTGCAGTAGGCCAACGGGCGGATCACCACGTTCTTGCCATCGTCGCTCACCAGTTTGGGCGGCATGGACTTGAGCTTGCCGCCGTAGAACATGTTGAGGAACAGGGTCTCAAGGATGTCATCCCTGTGATGGCCGAGGGCAATCTTGGTGCACCCCAGCTCTTGCGCCGTGCGATAGAGAATACCTCGGCGCAGGCGAGAGCAGAGGGCGCAGGTGGTTTTGCCTTCCGGTACCTTGTCCTTGACGATGGAATAGGTATCTTCTTCGACGATCTTGAAGTCAACGCCCAGGGTCGCCAGGTACTCAGGCAGCACATGCTCGGGGAAGCCAGGTTGCTTCTGATCCAGGTTGACGGCCACCAGATCAAAATGGATGGGGGCGCTTGCCTTCAGGCTCATCAGGATGTCGAGCATGGCAAAGCTGTCTTTGCCGCCGGACAGGCACACCATGATCTTGTCGCCCTCTTCAATCATGTTGAAGTCGGCGATGGCCTGACCTACGTTGCGCCGCAGGCGCTTTTGCAGTTTGTTGAAACTGTATTTATCTTTGGCGTTCAGCTCTTCTAGCATGCTCGTAAAACCCGGGACACAAATAAGCGCGTTATTATAGCCATGTCCCGGGGGAGGGCAAGGTGCCAGGATGAAAGGCGCCTTATGATTGACGACGCCGGCTGTCTACCGGGCAGCTGTAATCGTCGGGTTTGAGGATCAGGATGTCGCAGGAGAGCCTGTCTACCACGTGTTCGGCGGTATTGCCGAGCAGGGCGGCAGAGAGGCCGGTGCGACCGACACACCCCATGATCATCAGGGTGGCTTGCAGGTCGTCAGCCAGGTCGGGCAACACCTCTTCCGGCAATCCTTCCGCCACCCGGGTCCACAGATGGCCTATGCCATATTTGTCGGCATGGCTCAGCAGCAGGCTCTCATGGTGTTTGCGAATAGCCTCGTTGTAAGCATTGGGGTCGAACTCCGGCAACTCTATGGCCACATTGACCGGGGTACCGGGATAGGTATTGACCAGATAAAGGTTGGAGCCGAGCAACTCGGCGATGCCAATGCCTTCCTCCGTGATCCGTTCGTTCAGCACTTTCTGATCCTGATCGTCGCTGGAGCAGTTGATGGCCGCAATGATGTTGCCACCCCGTTGCCAGTGGCCCTCCTTGACCAGCAGGACAGGGCAGGGGCACTTGCGCAGCAGATGCCAGTCGGTTGGAGTAAAGATGAAGGTTTGCAGGAAGGAGTGATGATGGGTCGCTTTGACCACCAGATCGTGGCGATTCTCCAGTACTTCCTGAATGACACACTCGAAGGGGCGATTGTGCCAGACCACCTTGACTTCGTAGTCCAGTCCCTTGGCACGGTAGGGTTTGAGAATGTCGTCTAGCCATTCACGACGCTGGGCGATCACGCCGTGGCGCATCTCTTCCCGTTCATCCACCGACAGCATGGCGGTCATTTCGTACGAGAAGTCATAAATAGTGAGTAACAGGGTCAGTTGAGCGCCTTCATCGAGCTCAGCTACTTTGACCGCACGTTCGAGGGCAACTTGCCGCTCTTCTTCCGGGTTGATAACAACCAGAATTTTTCGGTACTTGACCATGTTCTCTTCCTCCTTGGCAAAAATACCAATGATGACAGACCTTTAGCCATTACAGCTTAGCTCAGGAGGAGGCAGGGGGACATGTGCCGGATCAAATTTCAGACTGAACCGATCCGGCAACGAGGGCAGACAGAGGGGAAATTAACCGCAGGCAGGACGGGGGGCGCCAGCCATGACGCCGAGGGCCATCTGATCCAGCACGGTAATGTACTTGCCTTTGACGCTGATGAGGCCGGACTTCTGAAAACGGCCAAGCAGACGGCTGATGGTCTCCACCGTGAGGCCGAGATAGTTGCCGATATCACCCCGGGTCATGGAGAGGCGGAATTCCTTGGCGGAGAAGCCGCGCTCGGAGAAACGCACCGACAGATTGTGCAGGAAGGCTGCAAGGCGCTCTTCCGCATTTTTCTTGGAGAGCAGCAGTATCATCTCCTGATCGCCCATGATTTCGTTGCTCATCAGTCGCATGATTTGCTGGCGCAACTTGGGCATCTTGCCGGAGAGATCGTCGAGTACGTCGAACGGGATCTCGCACACCATGGCCGTTTCCAGCGCCTGGGCAAAGGACGGATGCGCATGCTTGTGAATGGCATCAAAGCCAACCAAGTCCCCTGCGAGGTGAAAAGCGGTGATCTGCTCATCCCCTTGTTCTGTGATGGTGTATGACTTGATGGTCCCGGAACGGATCGCATAGAGCGACTTCAGCTCATCGCCGGCTTTGAACAGCTCCTCACCCTTCTGGATCGGCTTCTTGCGCTCAATGATGCTGTCGAGCTGATCGAGTTCACTGTCGTTCAGAGTGAAGGGAATGCAGAGCTGGCTGATGCTGCAATCCTGGCAATGAATTGCACAGCCACCGCTCTGAATACGTCTGCCAGGTTTCTTTTCCGGGATCATAGGCTCATACGAATAATTGATTTATATCAAACAAGTTTACCATCAACTCATCCGTTTTGGATAGGGTTTCAAAAGGACGCTATCCCGACCCAGAGGGTATGCAGCCCATATGCAATGAGCAAAACAGCCCCGCCTTGACGCAAACTGCGCAAGGTCAGCCAGTAGCGCAGCCGGTCCGCCAGTCCCCCCAGTGCAAAGAGTGTCGGCAGTGTCCCCATGCCAAAGCAGAGCATGATCAGTGCCCCGCCACTGGCAGAGCCAGCTGCGGCACTCCAGGTCAGCATGGAGTAAACCAGACCGCAGGGCAGCCAGCCCCATATCATGCCGAAAGGGAACGCCTGCCAGGCCGAGGTGAAGGGAAGAAACTTGCCTGCCAGCGGCTTGATCCGTGGCCAGAGTCGGGCACCGATCCGCTCGAGCAGCAGTATGCCTTGCCACCAGCCGGCAAGGTACAGGCCGAGCGCTATCATCAAGAGCGCCGCCATCAGCCGCAATCCGGCGATGGCATGTTTGCCTGCACCGAGCTCGCTGGTGGTGGCCAGCAGCCCGCCTACCAGAGCGCCAGCGATGACATAGCTGAGGATCCGCCCCAGGTTGTAGTTGAGGAGATAGCCAAGTCGGCCCCAAAAGTGCTGTTTCTCGGGGGGAATGGCCATGGAGAGGGCGGCCGAGACGCCACCACACATGCCGATGCAGTGGCCAGATCCTGCAAGCCCCACCAGCAGGGCCCCTACCAGATCAAGGCTGGCGGTCATCGGACTTGGACTCGATGGGTTTCTGGGCAGGTTTGTCTTCATCAAACAGTATGTTGGATCCCTGGCGGTCGAGATCTTCAAACTGCTCGGAGCGAATGGCCCAAAAGAAGACGGCGCCTGCGATGATGACAAACAGGATGGCGATGGGGATCAGGACGAAGATGATGTTCATGATGCAAGCCTTGCTATGAGAGTGGTCATGGTAAACCAGTTACCGGCCAGGATCCCTCTTCATTCAATATGTGTTGGCGCGCTCATATTCGCATGAGCACGCCGTCTTCACGGTTCAGCGATTGAGCCTCATGGAGTTGGTGACCACGATGAGGGAGCTCAAGGACATGCCAGCTGCCGCCAGATAGGGGGGTAACCAGCCGCTGGCCGCCAGCGGCAACACCAGCAGGTTGTAGCCGATGGACCAGGCGAAGTTCTCCTTGATGATCTTGCGAGTGCGGATGGCCAGGGTGCGGGCGTCCAGCAGGCGCGACAGGTCATCGGCCAACAGGATGGCATCTGCGCTGTTTTTCGCAAGATCCGTGCCGCCCGCCATGGCAAAAGAGGCGTGGGCTCCAGCCAGTACGGGGGCATCGTTGATGCCGTCACCCACCATGATGCTGATATCACCTTGGGCTTCGCGCGCCTTGAGGTAGGCCAGCTTGCCATCCGGGGTGACACCTTTTACCAGCTCATCCACTCCAAGCTCGCGGGCCACTTCGTCGGCCTGGGCAGAGCTGTCACCGGTGAGAATGGTGGTCTGCAAACCGGCGGCCTTGAAGGCCTGGATCAAGGCCCTGGCATCCGGGCGCAGTGTATCGGCCAGGATAAAGCGGGCCAGCACTCGGGATTCATCCGCCAGATAGATGGCAAGGCCCTGGCTGGCGGTGTGCTCTGTGGGCAGAGCCAGCCAGCGGGCGCTACCGATGCGATAATGCTTGCCTGCCACACCCCCCTCAATACCGTGGCCGATGACTGGGACCACCTCGCTTGCAGGCAGCAAGACGTCGTTGGCTGCCGTGCTTTTAAACGCGCGGGCGATGGGGTGCTCGGAATAGGCCTCCAGTGCCCGGGCGATGGCGAGGCATTGATCTTCGCTCAGCTCCGCCAGCGCCGTTGTGCTGGTCAGGCTGATATTGCCCGTGGTCAGGGTGCCGGTCTTGTCCATCACTATCCGGTTGGCCTTGGTCAGCACGTCCAGCACATGGCCGCGACGCAACAAAATACCGGAGCGAGTGAGGCGTGCGGTGGCCGAGGTGAGGGCGGTCGGCGTGGCCAGAGACAGGGCGCAGGGGCAGGTGGCGACCAGCACGGCCAGGGTGACCCAGAAGGCTTGCTCCGGTTGATGGAAGTGCCAGAAAGTCCACACGGCTGCGGCAATGATCAACAGCACCAGAATGAAGTGACGGGAGAGCACATCCGCCATCTGGGCGATGGCCGGCTTGTCATCGAGGGCGTGATCCTGCAGCCGCATGATCTGGGCGATGCGCGACTCTTCGATGCGATGGCTGACCCTGATCTGAAGCGGTGAATCCGTGTTGATGGTGCCGGCATAGACGCTGTCGCCCACCTGCTTGAGCAGTGGCAGTTGCTCGCCGGTCAGCATGGATTCGTTGAGGCTGGCCTGTCCCTCGACAATGATGCCGTCCGCCGGCAGGGTTGCACCGGCCAGCACCCGTACTCTATCCCCCACCTGCAAGGTCTTGGCCGCTACCTCGTGCTCACCCTCCTCATCAATGCGGGTGGCCATGATGGGCACTAGCCGTGCCAGGTTGGAGCTGGACTCGGACGCCTTGCGCCGGGCTCTCAACTCCAGAAAACGGCCCAGCAGCAAGAAGAAGACAAACATAGTGATGGAGTCGTAATAGACCTCACCCGTGTTGAAGACGGTGGCCCACATGGAGGCGACGAAGGCGCCGATCAGTGCCAGCGACACCGACACGTCCATGGAGAGGTGGCCCTGTTTCAGGCTGCGCCATGCCCCCACGTAAAAGGGCTGGGCCGAATAGATCATGATGGGGGTCGAGAGCAAGAGGCTGATCCACTTGAAGTAGACCATGAACTCATCCTCGACACTGATGAAGAGATCCATGTAGAGCGCCACGGCGCACATCATCACCTGCATGGACCCCAGGCCCGCCAGCGCCAGCCGGAACATGTAGTTGCGCACTTCTTTGGCGTAAATAGCCTCTTGGCTGTGGGTCTGGAAGGGGTAGGCACGGTAGCCTATCTTGGCGAATCCCTTGAGAATGTCGCTCAACGAAAGCTGGTCCGGATCCCACTTGATACGGGCGCGGTGAGTAGTGGTGTTGACGTTGATGTAGTGCAGACCGGCAAGGCCGGTCAGATGGCGTTCGATAAGCCAGGCACAGGCGGCGCACGTAAGCCCCTCAACGCTGAGCTGGATTTCTCGCACCCTGTGGCTGCCCGTGCCGCTGTTGGTGACAAAATCCTGTTGCACTTCGGCAAGATCATAATGGGTGAGGGCCGCCAGCTCTTCGGGCACCAGTTCTCCTCTGGTACCGGGCGCTGTGCGGTGATCGTAATAGCTGGAGAGACCGCACTCCATGATGGTTTCTGCCACGGCCTGACAGCCCGGGCAGCACATGGGCTGCACTATGCCTTTTATCTCGAGGGCATAGTGGCTGGCGGCGGGAACCGGCTCGCCACAATGAAAGCAAGCCTTCATGGTGTGTTACCCCGGGGGATGGCAAGCAGGGCCCCTGGACTGTTGGCGGCAACCGGCTCGCCACAGTAAAAACCGCCTGTCATGACTTAACGCCCTTTGGGATCGAGTTCGACGGGGGCTGTGGTCGGGAGCTGGACTGTCTCTTGCAACCGCCACTCATGGTCGAAGGCATCGACCCGTATATGCCACTTGCCACTCAAGGGCTGGTCGAGCAACAGACGATAAACGCCGCTGGCGTCAGCAGTCACCATGTGCTCGCTGTCCATGCCGGCCAGGGTCGGGTGGAACAGGGAGAGGTAGAGGGCCTGACGGGGTGGGATCTCTCCCGAGAGGGGCTTGAGAGTCAGCTCGTTGCCGTTCACTTCCAGCGCTATGCGGATATTGAGCGCTTCGGATCGATCGAACTTGCTCAAGTCCTGATTAATCTCTTTGCCTTGTTTGTAATAGTCTTCTGCGACCAGATTGACACCATCCTTGCTGGCGATGATTGCCGTGCTGATGCCGGCAATCACGGCGGCGGCCGGGAGGGCGATGATAAACCAGGGCCAAAATTGGCGATACCAGGGTTGGGACATAGTGCTACTACCGTGAAACCTGTGATTAACGAAATAGAGGGGATTTAGCCAACACAAGATAACAAAAAGCCTCGAAGAGTCGAGGCTTTTTGCTGAGTAATCACGTGCTTATCACATGTTACTGCTGATTTTACTTGTCCGTGTGGGACAAGCTGTAAACGTAGGAGGCAAGCAGGTGCACCTTGTCTTCACCCAGAATATCCTGCCAGGCTGGCATCACACCGTGACGACCGTGGGTGATGGTCTGCTCGACCACCTGACGGGAACCGCCGTACAGCCAGATGTTGTTGGTCAAGTCCGGGGCACCGAAGGCGATCCCTCCCTTGGCATCCGGACCGTGACAAGCGGCGCAGACGGCAAAGCGGGCTTCCCCTTTCTTGGCTTCCACCAGGTCAACCTTGCGACCGGACAGACCCAGCACGTAGGAGGTCACTTCCTTGACGCCGTCCTTGCCCAGGATCTCGCCCCAGGCAGCCATCACACCCTGACGACCGCCCATGATGGTGGTCTTGATCTGGGCAGGCTCTCCGCCCCATTGCCATTCGCTGTCGGTCAGGTTCGGGAAACCGCGACCGCCGCGGGCATCGGAGCCGTGGCACTGGGAGCAGTTCTGCAGAAACAGGCGTTGTCCGACTTTCAGTGCTTCCGGATCCTTGGCTATCTCGGTGATATCTTTGTAAGTCTTGCCGTCTGTCTGATAGGTCAGCTCGCGGAACTTGGCGCCGTAGATCTCGTCAGCCTTGAGCAGCTCACGGTCGTATTCCACCGCACGCCCTTCAGCCTTGGCAGAGGCTGCCGCCGCCTTGGACTCTGCCAGGGAGCGAACATCCTGATTGGAGCTCTGCCAGCCCAGCAGACCCTTCCAGTTGCCCAGACCCGGGAAGGCCAGCAGGTAGACCAGGCCGGTGACGATGAAGAAGATGAACATATAGGTCCACCACTTCGGCAGCGGATTGTTGATCTCTTCGATGCCGTCGAAGGCGTGTCCCATGGACTTTCCTTCCTCTACACCCATCTTGTCCCGCAGGCACCACACCAGCAGCAAGAAGCAGCCGAGAATGGTTCCCAGACTTATGACGGTCACAAAAATGCTAAACAAAGTGCTCATTATTGTTTCGCTCCTGCGTTCTTGTTATCAGCACCGGGTTGCTCGTCATCGGCAAAAACCAGGTTGGCTGCCTCGTCGAAAGAGGCCTTGCGGCGTTTGCTGTATGCCCAGACGATGATGCCGATCATGATGGCCATCAACAGCAGGGTATATAGGCCGCGAAATGTGCCGTAATCCATATCCTGACTCCTTATTTCAGGGCATGACCCAGTGATTGCAGATAGGCTACCAGCGCATCGAGCTCTGTCTTGCCCTTCACGGCGTCGCCTGCACCTTGCACGTCGGCCTCTGTGTAGGGCACGCCAAAGTGATCACGGAACAGGGCCAACTTTTTGCCGGTCAGTTCACCTGTCATCACAGTGGTATCGAGCCAGGGGTAGCCAGGCATGTTGGACTCAGGCACCACATCGCGCGGGTTGATGAGGTGAGCACGGTGCCAGTCGTCAGAGTAACGACCGCCCACACGGGCCAGGTCCGGACCCGTACGCTTGGAGCCCCACAGGAAGGGGTGCTCCCACACACTTTCACCAGCGACCGAGTAGTGACCGTAACGCTCGGTTTCGGCCCGGAACGGACGGATCATCTGGCTGTGGCAGTTGGTACAGCCTTCGCGAATGAAGATGTCGCGTCCTTCCATCTGCAGGGCAGTGTAAGGTTTGAGACCCTCCACCGGCTCAGTGGTCTGCTTTTGGAAGAACAGCGGGGTGATTTCAACCAGGCCCCCCAGGCTGATGGCAAAGATGATGCCGACCACCAGCATGGGTACGCTTTTTTCAAATATCTCGTGACGGTTATTGTTGCTCATGCTTTGACCTCTTCAATCATGCGGGCTGGGCGACAGGTTCCAGGGAACCCTTGGGCGCAGAGATGGTGCGGTAGGCGTTGTAGGCCATCAGCAACATACCGGTGACAAAGAAGCAGCCACCCAGGAAGCGCACGAAGTAGAAGGGATAAGAGGCCTGCAACGCTTCCACGAAGCTGTAGGTCAGGGTGCCGTCATCGTTGACTGCACGCCACATCAGACCCTGCATCACACCGGAAATCCACATGGCAACGATGTAGAGTACTGTCCCCACGGTCGCCAGCCAGAAGTGAACGTTGATCAGGCGAATGCTGTACATGCGGCCCTGATCGAACAGGTTCGGGATCAGGTGATATATGGCACCGATAGATACCATGGCAACCCAGCCCAGGGCACCTGAGTGGACGTGGCCCACTGTCCAGTCGGTGTAGTGGGAGAGGGCATTGACTGTCTTGATCGCCATCATGGGGCCTTCGAAGGTGGACATGCCGTAGAACGACAGGGACACGATCAGGAAGCGCAGAATGGGGTCATAACGCAGTTTGTGCCAGGCACCGGACAGGGTCATGATGCCGTTGATCATGCCACCCCAGGAGGGAACGAACAGGATCAGGGACATCACCATACCCAGCGACTGAGCCCAGTCAGGCAGGGCGGTATAGTGCAGGTGGTGAGGACCGGCCCAGATATAGAGGGAGATCAGCGCCCAGAAGTGCACTATGGAGAGGCGGTAGGAGTAAACCGGACGACCGGCCTGCTTGGGCACGAAGTAGTACATCATCCCAAGGAAACCGGCTGTCAGCAGGAAGCCTACCGCGTTGTGGCCATACCACCACTGCACCATGGCGTCCATGGCACCGGAATACATGGAGTAGGACTTCATGCCGGAAAGTGGCACTTCCATGTTATTGACGATGTGCAGCACGGCAACCGTGATGATGAAGGCGCCGAAGAACCAGTTCGCCACATAGATATGGGAGGTGGTGCGCTTGACCAGGGTGCCGAAGAAGACAACGGCATAGGCAACCCAGACCACTGTGATGGCGATGTCGATAGGCCATTCCAGCTCTGCGTACTCCTTGGCGGAGGTGAATCCCATCGGCAGCGAAATGGCGGCAGAGAGGATAATCGCCTGCCAGCCCCAGAACACGAAGGAGGCAAGCTTGCCTCCAAACAGTCTGACCTGACAGGTGCGTTGCACCACATAGAAGGAGGTCGCCATCAGGGCGCTACAGCCAAATGCGAAGATAACCGCATTGGTGTGCAGAGGGCGCAGGCGGCTGTAAGTCAGCCAGGGTGTTTCGAAGTTGAGGGCGGGCCAGATCAACTGGGCTGCGATCAGTACGCCAACCGACATGCCGACAATTCCCCAGACAATTGTCATGACGGTGAACTGGCGAACAACGGTGTAGTTGTACTCAGGATGGTTAGTTATATGGCTCATCGTTGTATTCCGCTTCCGATGCTGCTGTTGTTTGATTTTTGTGTCCAGTGACATGGACCGACATCATTGGCTACTGCCCTGCCTCTTGTTAACAACTGTTAATGAAAGGAAAAGCAAAAAGTAGCTAAATGAAAATTCAATGGGAATGATACTGAACCGACAGGTAAAATAACAGTATAAACAGTGATATATTTGGCTCCGTCGGGTCCCGCCTGCTTAATAAATTACCTTGCGCGAGATCACGAAAATGTCATTTTTCAGGCATCTTAAAAGGTTGTTTTTTCATGAAAGAGAGACTCACTTCACGCAAAATTGTGCACTTGGCGATCGTCCTGGCTATTTTGCTCGGATTGGTTGCCTATCGAACCTGGTTTGGCGGGGGGCAGGCCCAGGTGGCGGGATCAGAAAAAGATCAAATCTGCGATCTGTCTCACACCTCATGCAGCATGGTTCTGGGTGACAAACCCTTGACCGTCAGTATCTCGTCGTTGCCGGTACAGGCCGAACATGACTTCATGATACTGCTTCAGGGCGGGGATCCGGGGATCAAACCGGTAAAAGCCTGGCTGGAGGGGCGGGACATGTTCATGGGGACTATACCGCTCAGTTTCGAGTCCACAGACACTGGCTGGCAGGTGACGACCATGGTGGGATCCTGTACCTCGGCGATGATGGTCTGGCTGCTCAATATCGAGTGGAGCAATGGCCAGCGCCAGCAGCTGGCGCTCTCGGTTGCCCGCTAAATCCTCTTCTTTAATAAGAAGAGGATGGGGTTGAAGTGAAAATTGATTTGAAATTTTCAGGCAGGGCGTTACCTTGCACAGATTATCAAGGAGTGAAGTTCATTTAATCATGATTGAAAAACAAGCATTTTATCGCGGACTCAACCAGCAAGCGCAGGCGCTGCTGGAAGGGGAGCCGGACCTCATTGCCAATCTGGCCAATCTCTCCGCCTTGTTGGCACTGGAGCTGACCGACATCAACTGGGTGGGTTTCTACCTGTTGCAGGGGGATACTCTGGTACTCGGGCCCTTCCAGGGCAAACCGGCCTGCGTGCGTATTCCGGTCGGGCGTGGGGTATGCGGCACTGCGGTTGCTGAGGGTAAAACCCAGCTCATTGACGATGTGCATCAATTTGAAGGGCATATCGCTTGCGATGGTGCCAGCAATGCCGAAATCGTGATCCCGGTGCGCCGTGGTGGCGAGATCATCGGCGTGCTCGATATCGACAGTCCAATTTTTAACCGTTTTGATGAGAAAGACCGGATTGGGCTCGAAGAAACGGTGCAAATATTGGAAAGCATGCTCTAAGTCATTGCTAGATGGTTCGCAAAAGGCCCCAAGCTCTCTATAATGGGGCCTTTGTTGTGTTGTGCTCGGGCGTACCCGCGCGTTTATATGAAAGCCAAGGTTATACATGGAAAACACTGAAAAGCTGAAGAACAGTAAAGAGATCGTTGCCTACCTGGTCGAGAAGTTCCCGGCCTGCTTCATCGCTGAAGGAGAGGCCAAGCCGCTCAAGATTGGCATCTTCCAGGATTTGGCCGAGCGTCTCGCTGACGATGCCAGAGTCTCCAAGACCATGCTGCGCTCTGCACTGCGTCAATACACCTCCAGCTGGCGTTACCTGCATGGCCTCAAAGCCGGCCAGGCCCGTGTCGATCTGGACGGCAACCCGGGCGAGCTGCTCACCGAAGAGCACATCGAACACGCCAAGCAAGCGCTGAAAGAGAGCAAAGAGCGTGTCTTTGCCAGCCGTCGCACCAACAATAAAGAAGAGAAGGCCAAGCAGCCCCGTCGTCCTGCCCCGCGCAAGGCTGATGCTGCCGCCAAATCTGACAAGCCCAAGGCCGCACCCAAGGCAGTCGTTGCCGATGCGCCTCTGGTGAAGGTCGATGCCGCCAATCTGAAAGTGGATCAGGGTGTCAGGGTCGTGCTGGGCAAGTCTCCGGTGCCGGCGACCATCAAGGAAGTGACCAAGGATGACGTTCAGGTCCAACTGCAGACCGGCATGATGCTGCGGGTCAAATTTGAGCATCTGGTTCTCTAAGGAGACAAATGTTGAAGCATGGCGTAATTCGTTTTTCCCTCGTTGCCTGTAGCCTGGCGCTTGCCGGGCTTGCACAGGCCATCGAGCCGGTGCTCAAGGAAAGTGATTTGCCTGTGTTGGCTCAAGAGAGCCAACATGCTACGGCTAGCAAGCGAATTGCCAATCTGTTTACCCGCTCGCATTACAAGCAGTTCAAGCTGGACGATGCCTTTTCCTCCGTGATTTACGACAAGTATCTGGAGAATCTGGACTACAGCCGAAACCTGTTTTTGGCCTCTGATATCAGCCGCTTTGAAAAGTACCGTAACGGCTTTGACACCGATCTCGAAAGAGGACGGCTGGCGCCTGCTTACGAGATGTTCAATCTGAGTCAGCAGCGGCGTTATGAGCGGTTCGAATACGCCCTCAAACTGCTCGATACCCCTTTCGATTTTACCCAGCCCGACAATTACCTCTTTGATCGGGAAGGGGCGGCTTGGCCCAAAGATGAAGGCGAACTCAACGAGTTGTGGCGCCAGCGGGTCAAGTTCGATGCCCTGAGCCTCAAGCTCAGCGGCAAGGAGTGGCCCGAGATCAAGGAGCTGCTTGGCAAGCGTTACAACAACGCCATCAAGCGGATGTCCCAGACCGAGAGCGAGGATGTGTTCCAGCTCTTCATGAACTCCTTCGCCCGTGCCATCGAACCGCACACCAGTTATCTCTCCCCGCGCAGCGCCGATCGCTTCAACACCGAGATGAACCTCTCGCTGGAAGGCATCGGAGCCGTGTTGCAGGCAGAGGATGACTTTACCGTCATTCGCTCCCTGGTGCCGGGTGGCCCGGCTGCCAAGTCCAACCACCTCAAACCCGATGACAAGATCACCGGGGTAGGGCAGGACGACGGCAAGATTGTCGATGTGATTGGCTGGCGTCTTGATGACGTGGTCGAGCTCATCAAGGGACCCAAAGGCAGCAAGGTCAAGCTGGAGATCCAGCGCGGCAAGGGCGCCGGCGTCAAGACCGAGCAGATCGAGCTGACCCGCGACAAGGTGCGCCTGGAAGACAGGGCCGCCAAGTCCAAAGTGATCACAGCGGAAGGCAAGAAAATTGGGGTGCTCGAAATCCCGAGTTTCTACGTCAACCTGCACGATGATGTGATCAAGGAGATCTCCAGCCTCAACAAGCAGAAGATCGAAGGCCTGATCGTCGATCTGCGCGGCAACGGCGGCGGTGCGTTGACCGAAGCCTCTGCCCTGAGCGGTCTCTTCTTTGCTGGCGGGCCCGTGGTGCAAATTCGTGATCACATGGGCCGTATCACGGTCAATGGCGATGACGATGGCAACATCTATTACGGTGGCCCCATGTCGGTGATGATCGACAGGTACAGCGCGTCTGCATCCGAGATCTTTGCCGCAGCCATGCAAGATTATGGCCGCGCCCTGATCCTCGGCGAAAACTCGTTTGGCAAAGGCACAGTGCAGCAGCATCGCAGCCTCGCCAAGGTCTATGACTTCTACGAGCAGCCCCTGGGTCACGTGCAATACACCATTGCCAAGTTCTACCGGATCAACGGTGGCAGCACCCAGAACAAGGGCGTCGCTCCCGACATCGGTTTCCCCACTGCGGTAGCACCGGATGAGACGGGTGAAAGTCGCGAGTTCAACGCCTTGCCCTGGGACAAGATTGCCTCGGCCAGTTACGAAAAACTCGGTAACTTCGCCAGCCTCTTGCCCAAGCTGAAAACGGCCCACGAGGCACGGATCGCCAAGGATCCCGAATTTGCCTATGTGATGCAGGACATCGCCGACTACAAGGTGGAGCAGGACAAAAAGTCTGTCTCCCTCAATGAGGCGGAACGTCTGGCAGAGCAGGCCAAGCAGGACGAGAAGGCGCTGTTGCGCACCAACGAACGTCTGGCACGCCTTGGCAAACCTGCGGTGAAGAGTCTCGACGAATTGCCGGCGGATTTTGAAGCCCCCGACGAGTATCTGATCGAAGCGGCCAATATCACGGCGGATCTGGCCAAACTCAGCAAACAAGGCTGACGTTGGCTTGGCAATAACAGGTACACAAGGGCGACTCAGGTCGCCCTTTCTTTTGCCTGAATGCAAACTATTTGACCCTGCCAACCGGTTGTGACAGCCTCTGACACGTCAATTACAAGCGTGGAAGCAAACAATAATGACCGATCACTCCCAGGCCATGACGGCCAAATATCGCCAGGATTATCAGGCTCCGCTCTACTGGATCGACAGCATCGATCTGGATTTTCAACTGCAGGAGCCGCTGACCCAGGTCACCGCCATCTCCCGTCTGCGCCGTAACGGTGAACATAATGAGCCGCTGGTACTGGATGGTGAGGGGCTCTCCCTGCACAGTGTCAGCGTGGATGGCGTGCCTTATCAAGAGCACGAACAGGGGGAGAATACCCTGACCCTGTTCAACCTGCCGGCTGAATGTGTGCTGACCATAGTCACCCTGCTGGATCCTGTCGCCAACACGGCGCTGGAAGGACTCTACAAGTCAGGTGATGCCTACTGCACCCAGTGCGAGGCCGAAGGTTTTCGCCGCATCACCTATTATCTGGACCGCCCCGACATACTGGCCCGTTACAGCACAAGGATCACTGCCGACAAGGCCAAGTATCCCTTCCTGCTTTCCAACGGCAACAAGGTCGACAGCGGTGAGCTGGATGGCGGTCGCCACTTCGTGCAGTGGCAGGATCCCTTCCCAAAACCCAGTTACCTGTTTGCCCTGGTGGCCGGTGACTTTGATGTAGAGCGCAGCCACTACACAACCAAGAGCGGCCGCAAGGTGGCCCTCGAGATCTTCGTTGACAAGGGCAACCTGGACAGAGCCGGTTTCGCCATGGAGAGCTTGATTAACTCCATGCGCTGGGACGAGCAGCGCTTTGGCCTCGAGTACGACCTCGACATCTATATGATCGTCGCGGTGGACTTCTTCAACATGGGCGCCATGGAGAACAAGGGGCTGAACGTCTTCAACTCCAAGTTCGTGCTGGCCAACCCGGCCACCGCCACCGACAGCGATTACCACGGTATCGAGCGGGTCATAGGTCACGAATACTTCCATAACTGGACCGGCAACCGGGTCACTTGCCGCGACTGGTTCCAGCTCAGCCTCAAAGAGGGGCTGACGGTGTTTCGGGATCAGGAGTTCTCTTCCGATCTGGGATCCCGTGGTGTCAACCGCATCAACAATGTGCGTACCGTGCGCGGTCCGCAGTTTGCCGAAGATGCCGGCCCCATGGCCCACCCCATCCGCCCGGATGTGGTGATCGAGATGAACAACTTCTACACCCTGACCGTCTACGAGAAAGGGTCGGAAGTGATCCGCATGCTGCATACCCTGTTGGGAGAAGACAATTTCCAGGCGGGTATGCGCCTCTATTTCGAGCGCTTTGACGGTCAGGCGGTGACCTGTGATGATTTCGTGCAGGCGATGGAAGATGCCGGAGGCCGAGATCTCGGTCGGTTCCGCCGCTGGTATAGCCAGTCCGGTACCCCTGAGCTGACAGTGACGGATGAGTACGATGCTGCCAGCGGCGTCTATCGCCTGCATGTGAGCCAGCACACGCCGCCGACTCAGGATCAGCCGCAGAAACTGCCGCTGCACATCCCCCTCGACATCGAGCTGTATGACCAAAATGGCGCCGTCATCCCGCTGCAATATCAGGGCAAGGAAATAGGCCAGGTGCTTGACGTGCTCGAAGCAGAGCAGACCTTTATCTTCGATAAGGTGCCAGTCAAGCCGGTTCCCTCTTTGCTGCGGGACTTCAGCGCGCCGGTCAAGCTGCATTATGACTACAGCGACGAGGCACTGGCCTTCCTGATGTGCCATGCCCGCAACGAATTTGCCCGTTGGGATGCGGCCCAGATGTTGATCAACAAGGCGGTGATGGCAGGGGTTGTGCAGGTGCAGCACGGACAGGGAGTCGACGTCTCCGAGACCCTGCTGGCAGCCTTTGTCGCCATCCTGGATGACGCCTCGCTGGATCCGGCACTCAAGGCCGAGATCCTTGCCCTGCCGGGGGAAGCTACCCTGGCCGAGCTGTTCGAGGTAGCCGATATCGATGCCATCCATCAGGTGCGGGATGCTATTCATGCTCGTCTTGCCGCCGCGTTCGGCGCTCGATTGGCAACCACCTATGCGAGCCTGCAACTGCAAGGCTATCAGGTGGTGCATGCCGATATGGCAAAGCGTGCGCTCAAAGGGGTTGTGCTCGGTTATCTGGCGGCCCTGGATGCCGCGCACGCTGATGCGCTGGTGCGCCAGCAATACGCCAATGCCGACAACATGACCGATACCCTGGCGGCGCTGCAGGTGGCCAACGGCTATCTGCTGCCGTGCCGTTCCGAACTGCTGGCCGATTTTGAAGGAAAATGGGCCAGGGATGGGCTGGTACTGGACAACTGGCTGCGACTGGTGGGCAGCAAACCGGCGACCGATGTCCTCAGTGAGGTTCGTCAGGCGATGGCTCATCCCACCTTCAGCATTCGCAACCCGAACCGGCTGCGAGCACTGATCGGCAGTTTTGCCATGAGCAATCAGGTGCAGTTCCATGCCATCGATGGCAGTGGTTACCGTTTCCTGACCGATATCCTCATCGAGCTCAACGAGGTCAATCCCCAGGTTGCTTCTCGCCTCATCACACCGCTCATTCAGTTCAAGCGACTGGATGAAGGGCGCAAGGCCCTGATCCGCGCAGAGCTGCTCCGGCTGTTCAGCCTGGACGGACTGGCACGGGATCTGTTCGAGAAGGTGAGCAAGGCGCTACAGCAGTAAGTGTTGACGGGGCAGGGGAGCCTGGCTCTCCTGCCCTTTTTGTTGAAAACACCATCGAGCAAGGCGCCGCAGTGACCGCATCATGGTCGGGCGCTATCGAGAAGGAGTCAGTGTTGAAGCAGTTTACCTTTCGGCTGTCACTCAGTAGCGATGACATACTGTTGATGTATCAGGGGCACGCCAGGCGGCTGGTGGTACGTACCGAACAGGGGCTCACCATAGAGCTGGCCTTGGAAAAAATCCGGCCATTTGTCACTATCAGTGGGGTATACGGCTATTTTCGGCTGAAAACACAGGATGATTATCGCTTTATCAGCCTGGAACGCATAAGTTAACAAAATTCGAACAGGATCCCGAGTAATTATCTGCTTTCAGTCACTATCTATCCGGTAAATCCGTAATCACCCAGTGGGATTTTCTGTTTTTTGCCAAATTGGCAAAATATTTCACAGCTCAAGCCGTGATCTGCCCCTTGTTTTTAACAAGTCGTTATCACCTTTGCTCGCCTTCCTTGATCCAAGACATTACACTTCGCAGCAACTCTGTACCGGTGGGCATCCAGGGTGGATGTCTTTCCGTCGGTGGTTCATGTCGTCCGATAAGGAATATAGCAATGGCATTGAAAGACGCCCCTACCTCAGTTCTGCTCGAAAACGTTCTCAGCCTGATCCATCAGAAGTTGCCCAAGAAGAGTGCCTCCCTGGTCGAATGCTTCGTTGCCAAGTTCTATGGCAACATGGCCAGCACCGATCTGCACGATCGCAATGACAGCGATCTCTACGGCGCCGCGCTCAGCCTGTGGAATGCGCTCAACCAGCGTACCAGCACACAACCCTACATCCGGGTCTACAACCCCGAGCTGACCCGCCACGGTTGGCAATCTCCCCACACCATAGTCGAGATCATACTGCAGGATTCTCCCTTCCTGGTGGACTCCATCCGGATGGCACTCAAGCGTTTGAACATCACGGCGCACATGATGCTGCACCAGCCGCTGCACCTTATTCGTGGCAACGAAGGCAAGATCCGCGCCATTCTGGATCTCGACAATACGGCCGGACAAACCTCGGTCGAAACCGCCTTCCTCATCGAGATCGATCACCTGACCGGTGATGAGCAGATGGATGCGCTGGCTGCCGAGCTCAACTCGGTTGCCGGGGAAGTGGCACTGGCGGTGGGGGACTGGCAACCCATGCTGGGTCGCCTGAACGAGATCATCGACGAGCTGCCCAAGCGCAAGAACCCGGTCAGCAAGGAGGAGGTCAACTCCTGTGTAGCTTTCCTCAAGTGGGTCGCTGCCCACAACTTCACCCTGATGGGATATCGCCGCTATGACGTCAAGGCGGTGGAGGGCGATCACGAGATTCTGCCGCTGCCGGAATCCAGCCTGGGCCTGATGAAGAACTCCATCAAGGATGAGGGGCAGCGCCTTGGCAATATGCCGGCCAGCGCCCGCCATGCTGCGTTGAGCTCCGATCTACTTATTCTCACCAAATCAAACAGCAAGTCCCGCGTCCACCGCCCTGCCTATGTGGATTACATCGGCATCAAGCGCTTTGACGAGCACGGCAAGGTAGTAGGGGAAGATCGTTTCATCGGTCTCTACGCTTCTTCCATCTACAACACCAGTGCTACCCAGATCCCGCTTATCAGCCACCGGCTGGAACGCATCATGGCCTCCTCCGGTCACGAGAAGGGTTCACACGCCTACAAGGCGCTGCTCAACGTGCTGGAAACCTACCCCCGCGACGAGTTGATCCAGGCTCGTGAAGAGGAGCTGCTGGCCACCGGTCTCGGTGTGCTGGAGATGCAGGAGCGGGACATGTTGCGCTTGTTTGTGCGCCGCGACGTCTACGGTCGTTTCTTCTCCTGCATGGTCTATGTCACCAAGGAGCGCTACAACACGGCGCTGCGAGTCAAGACCCAGCAGATTTTGCAGAAATATTTCGGCAGCAGCGAAGAGGTGGAGTTCAACGTCTACTTCTCCGAAGGTGTGCTGGCGCGGACCCAATACATAGTGCGGGTCAACAATAACAACGTGGATGTGGACGTGAACGAAGTACAGAACAACCTGATTGAAGCGGCCCGCAGCTGGGACGACCGACTCGACTCCGTGCTGCTCTCCCATTATGGCGAGGCCCGTGGCAATGCCTTGCGTGGCCGTTTCAGCAGCGCCTTCCCCCGTGCCTACAAGGAAGATGTGCTGCCGGGCTCCGCCGTGGCCGACATCATGGCGCTGGACAATCTGAGCGAAGCCGAACCGCTGGGCATGCTGTTTTACCGCGCTCAGGAAGAAGAGAACGATCGCCGGGTTCGCCTCAAGCTGTTCCATCGCACCGAGCCCATTCACCTCTCCGATGTGCTGCCCATGCTGGAAAACATGGGGCTGCGGGTGATCGGTGAGACCCCGTATCAGGTGCGTACCCCTTCAGGGGATATATTCTGGATCCTCGACTTCTCCATGCTGCTGCGCGGTGAACAGCCCTTTGATCTGGAGCAGAGCCAGCAGCGCTTCCAGGAAGCCTTCGCCGCCGTCTGGAACAAGGGGCTGGAAGATGACGGCTTCAACCGTCTGGTACTGGGGGCCGGCCTCACGGGTCGTCAGGTTTCTGTGCTGCGTGCCTATGCAAAATACATGCGCCAGACCGGTGTCTCCTTCAGCCAGTCCTATATCGAAGAGACCCTCACCCGTTATCCTGACATCGCCCAACTGCTGTTTACCCTGTTCGAGCAGCGCCTCGATCCTGCCAGCAAGCAAGATGCCAAGGTACAGGCCAAGCTCCATGATCAACTGGCAGCCAAACTGGATCAGGTCGCGAACCTGGACGACGATCGCATCATCCGCCGCTTTGTGGAGATGATCGACGCCACCCTGCGTACCAACTACTACCAGCTGGACAAGGCTGGGCAGATCAAGCCCTACATCTCCTTCAAGCTTGCACCGGCCAGCATTACCGACATGCCGTTGCCGCTGCCCAAATTCGAAATCTTCGTCTACTCGCCGCGGGTGGAAGGGGTGCATCTGCGCTGGGGCAAGGTGGCCCGTGGTGGCCTGCGCTGGTCCGATCGCAAGGAAGATTTCCGCACCGAGGTGCTGGGTCTGGTCAAGGCGCAGCAGGTGAAGAACACCGTCATAGTGCCGGTGGGCGCCAAGGGCGGCTTCTACTGCAAGCAGATGCCGGTGGGGGCCGCCCGTGCCCTTATCCAGGAAGAGGGCAAGGCCTGCTATCGCCTCTTCATCCGCGGTCTGCTCGATGTGACCGACAACATTATTCAGGGCGAGGTGATCCCGCCCAAATCCGTGGTGCGTCACGACGAGGATGACTACTACCTGGTGGTGGCGGCTGACAAGGGGACGGCCACCTTCTCTGACATCGCCAACGAGATAAGCCAGGAGTATGGCCACTGGCTGGGCGATGCCTTCGCCTCCGGCGGCTCGGTCGGTTATGACCACAAGAAGATGGGGATCACGGCCCGTGGTGCCTGGGAATCGGTCAAGCGTCACTTCCGTGAAATCGGCATCAATTGCCAGACCACCGACTTCACCTGCGTAGGGGTGGGTGACATGGCCGGCGACGTGTTCGGCAACGGCATGCTGCTCTCCGAGCACACCCAGCTGGTGGGTGCGTTCAACCACATGCACATCTTCATCGACCCGACCCCCGATGCCGCCAAGAGCTTCGTCGAACGCAAGCGCCTGTTCGAACTGCCTGGCTCCAGCTGGGATGACTACAACCGTGACCTCATCTCGGCAGGGGGGGGCATCTTCCTGCGCTCGGCCAAGTCCATCAAGCTGAGCCCGCAGATCCAGACACTGCTTGGTACCGACAAGGCCAGCATGGCCCCGAACGAGCTGATCAAGGCGCTGCTCTGCCTGAATGTGGACCTGCTCTGGAACGGCGGTATCGGCACCTATGTGAAGAGCGCCCGCGAGAGCGACGCTGAAGTGGGGGATCGCAGCAATGATGTGCTGCGGGTCAATGGTCGCGACCTGCGTGCACGCATCGTCGGTGAGGGTGGCAACCTGGGCTTTACCCAGCTCGGTCGGGTGGAATACGCCAGCCAGGGTGGGCGCATCAACACCGACTTCACCGACAACGTGGGCGGGGTGGATTGCTCCGACAACGAGGTCAACATCAAGATCCTGCTTAACCAGCTGGTGGCTGCCGGTGATATGACCCTCAAGCAGCGCAACCAGATGCTGTATGAGATGACCGACGATGTGGCACAAATTGTCATTACCAACGCCTACCGCCAGTCCCAGTCCATCTCGGTCACCAGTTTCCGTGGCACCGAGCAACTGAAAGAGCAGCAACGTTTCATCCAGGGGCTGGAGCGCGAAGGCAAGCTGGATCGGGGGCTGGAGTTCCTGCCCTCCGATGAGGAGTTGTCCGAGCGGATGGCGGCAGGGCAGGGCTTGACCCGTCCCGAGCTGGCGGTGCTGGTGGCTTATGGCAAGATGGTGCTCAAGGAGCAGCTCAACTGTCCTGAGATCACCGAGGAGCCTTTCCTGGCCAACATGCTGGTCACCAGCTTCCCGGCCAAGTTGCAGCAGCAGTTTGGTGCAGCGCTTGCCCAGCACCCGCTGCGTGGCGAAATCATTGCGACCCGGGTGGCCAACATGCTGGTCAACGACATGGGGCTCAACTTCGCCAGCCGGATGAAGGACGAGACCGGTGCCTCTGTGGCGGAAGTGGCTTGCTGCTTCGCCATGGCCCGTAAGGTATTTGGCCTGGGGGCCCTGTGGCGTGACATCGAAGCGTGTGACAACCTGGTGGATGCCCAGACCCAGCTCGAGCTGATGTTCTACAGCCGCCGCATTGTGCGTCGTGCTACTCGCTGGTTCCTGCGTGCCCGCAATCGCAGCTGGAGCATCGCTGAGAACATCGCCTTCTTCCGTCCGGCGTTCGAGACATTGGGCTCGCACCTCTACGAGGTGATGGACGAGAGTGAAGTGGTAGAGCACAGCCAGGCCGTAGCAGCCCTGGTGGCCAGACAAGTGCCCGAGTCCATCGCCCGTCAGGTGGCCCATATGAGCAGTCTCTTCTCCAGCCTGGATCTGGCGCAGATTGCCGCTGAGCACAAGACCGACATACTGCGTGCCGCCAATGTCTACTATCGTCTCGGTGCCAAGCTCGATCTGCACTGGTTCCTTGAGCAGGTCAACCATCAGCCGGTGGGTAACCACTGGCAGGCAATGGCACGGGCATCGTTCCGTGAAGATCTGGACTGGCAGCAACGCAGTCTCACATCTGTGGTACTGGAAGGGTGCAAAGAGCAGGGAGAATGCGCTACCATACTGGCCGACTGGATTTCGGAGCATGAGCAACTCTTGTCCCGTTGGACCCATATGTTGGCCGACTTCAAGACCACGAGTACCCACGAGTTCGCCAAGTTCTCGGTGGCCTTGCGAGAGTTGAACCTGCTCCAGTTGAATTGCCGAACCTCGGCATAACCCCGAAAGCCCCGGCCAGTTGCCGGGGCTTTTTTAAGGAGCAAAAATGTTGTACCCCCTCGCCAGGCATTTCTTGTTCAAGTTCAATCCCGAACAGGCCCACGATCTCTCCATCAAATATTTGCCCCGCCTTCTCGGTACGCCACTTGATTGTTTCTTCCGCCATTCATTGCCCAAACGCCCCGTCACTGTCATGGGGCTTTATTTTGCCAATCCGGTCGGATTGGCAGCCGGGCTGGATAAAGACGGGGAGTGCATCGATGCATTTGGGGCCATGGGGTTTGGCTTTATAGAAGTCGGTACCGTCACTCCCAAACCCCAGAGTGGTAATGACAAGCCCCGTCTGTTCCGGGTTATTCCGGCAGAGGGGATCATCAACCGCATGGGATTCAACAACAAGGGTGTCGATCATCTGGTGGCGCAGGTCAAGAAAGCCAAATACCAGGGTGTCATCGGCATCAATATCGGCAAGAACAAGGACACTCCCATAGAGCAGGGCAAGGACGATTATCTGATCTGCATGGACAAGGTCTATGATCATGCCGGCTATATTGCTGTCAATATCTCTTCCCCCAACACTCCGGGCCTGCGTTCGCTCCAATACGGTGATGCCCTCGATGAGTTGCTTGCAGCCCTCAAAGTGCGTCAGCAAGAGCTGGCCGCCCAATATAAAAAGTACGTGCCGCTCGCCGTTAAAATTGCACCGGACTTGAGTCTGGATGAAATTAATCAGGTCGCGGCATCCTTGATCAAAAACGGGATCGATGGCGTTATTGCTACCAATACCACCCTGGATCGGGAGATGATCTATGACATGCCCCATGCCGGTGAAGCCGGTGGCCTCAGTGGGCGTCCGTTGCAGCACAAGAGCACAGAGGTTATTCGCCAGCTGGCCAAGGCACTGGACGGTGCACTGCCCATCATAGGGGTAGGGGGTATCGACAGCGCCATGGCTGCGCGGGAGAAGCTCGCTGCGGGTGCCAGTCTGGTCCAGATTTATAGCGGCTTTATTTATAAGGGCCCGAGTCTGGTCAAAGAAATTGTGACTCATATTTAAGAAATAAACGGGTGCCCTTTATTTAAAGTTGCTGAAATTCTCGACATGGAATAAAGTCGAGTAACGACTTTCAGTAAGGGCACCCCCATGTGTATCCAACCCAATGACAATTGGCAGTGGCATTATGATGCTCATGATGATCGTCTGATGCTGGATTTATCCGATCGCATGATATTCGCTACTGAATATAAAGGGCGACAATTGGTGCCCAGCTCCTTCACCACCCAGCCTTTTTGTGTGGATGATGCCGCCCTCTATTATCAATTGATGGACAAGGCTGTCGAACTCGACTGGAGTACGCCACATCAGGTCCAGCTGGTACTCAATGCCATCGCTGTCAGTCGCTTTTATAAACCACTGATGCCACAAAGCTGGTTCTTTGGTGAGGTCCACCCTTTTATTATTCCTGAAACTGGATCCTTGGTGTGCATGAATACACCTCATGGCAAGGGGGAGTTCATGGTGATCGAAGCAGGTGAACAGGCCAGCGTGTGCCTCAATCTGACCGAGGATCTGATACTGACTACCAGCAAGATCCTGCCGCGCTTTGGTGTGATCAAGGTGATGAACAACCGCATGACCGCCAGAGTTGCAACCCAGACACAATATCGTCAGGTGAGCTGATACCCATCCAAGCAAATGTGCTCAATATTTAGTCTTTTTTTGCTCGTCCGATATTTTTTGCCCCTTTGTTGTTGCTCCTCAATGCCCCTCCTACTCAATGCCCCTCCTATTTGGTGAATAGCCCTTTTCTGTCGCGCCATAGTACTTTTTGCCTCTCATGTTATGCCCACAAAAAAGCCCTCCTACCAAACATGATAAGAGGGCGTAAAACACACACGACAGAAGGAATGGATGGTTTGTTTCAACAGCCGGGTCATGTTAGAGGGAATTGTTTCTTCTGAAACCTGATAGATATGACAGTCCGGCATAAATAGGCTATCGCTAGCCAGCGCCCCAAAAATAGCCCTCCCGGTTTACGGACGATAACGGGAGGGCAAAACACGGGGTTACAGAAAGGACTTGCTCTGTCGGAAAGATAATAACGCAATGAGTTTTGTTTGACGCCTGTCAGATATGGCAATCCCTGTGAAGAACGGTAGGCCATTCATACCCGGATATAGACGCCATTACCTAGCGTCTTGCTCTGACGAGGCAATGAATATCCGGGACCATCTGATTACCGCTCGTCTATAGCTGACCCACATGAGCATCACATCTCCATCAGGTCCCTATATGTCAATTGGCCAAGCCTTCTTGCGTATGTCAGATAAATGGGGAGTGGGGAGCAGGCTTGCCTGTACCTGTCTGTCGCGCCAGCGCGAAGCTTTTGCTGCTCCGGATCGGCTCTTAAGGTATAATGCGGCACTATTTTTATGGCATCCCCGTGAGCGTGATGAAAGAATTTTTTGCAACCTGCCCCAAGGGGCTGGAAAACCTGTTGGCCGACGAGCTGACCACCCTGGGCGCAGAGCAGGTCCGTGAGACTGTCGCCGGCGTTCACTTCAAAGGCGAACTGGCCATTGGTTACAAGGCCTGTCTGTGGAGCCGTTTTGCTTCCCGCATCGTGTTGGTGCTGTCCGAATTCCAGATGAACGACGATCTGGATCTCTATCTGGGCGCCCACACCATCCCCTGGGAAGAGCACTTCTCCGGCACCTCCACCATAGCGGTGGACTTTACCGGTACCAACCCCGCCATTCGCAATACCCAGTACGGTGCGCTGAAGATCAAGGATGCCATCGTTGATCGCTTCACCAAACGTGGTCATGTGCGCCCGGATGTGGACAAAAAGGCGCCGGATATTCGCATCATGGCGCATCTGGGCAAAGGCAAGGCCAATATCACGCTGGACTTGTCAGGCCCGGCGCTGCACCAACGTTTCTATCGTCAGGGCACAGGTGAAGCACCGCTCAAAGAGAACCTGGCCTGTGCCATGATTGCCCGTAGCGGCTGGGCCGGTGAGCCCATGATGGACCCCATGTGTGGCTCCGGCACCTTGCTGATCGAAGCGGCCTTTATCGCTGCCGACATGGCGCCGGCGCTGCGCCGCGAGCGCTTTGGTTTCGATCGCTGGCTGCAACACGACAGCGAACTCTGGCAGAGCCTGATGATGGAAGCCCAGGTGCGCGCCAAGCGTGGCATGCAGCGTTGTGAAGTGAAGCTGTTTGGCTGCGATGCCGACCCCCGTGTGCTGATGAAAGCCCGCGACAACGCCAAGGCGGCCGGTGTGGCCCACCTCATCACCTTCAAGCAAGCCGATGTGACCCAGCTTGAAAATCCGCTGCCGATGCCGGCCGTTGTTGAAGGGGAAGCGAGTCAGGAGGAAGCCCGTCAAGTCGGCATGCTTATCTCCAACCCGCCCTATGGCGAGCGTCTCGGCGAGTTTCCGGCCCTGCTCGAAGTGCATCAGGCACTCGGCGATGCCTTGCGTCGTGGCTTCCAGGGCTGGCGCGTCTCTATTCTCTCTGCCTCGCCCGAGCTGCTGAGCTGTCTGCGTCTGCGTGCCGACAAGCAATATCGTCTGTTCAACGGGGCGCTTGAATGTCAGCTGCGCAACTACCAGATTGCGCTGGACTCCGTGGCCTCCCAGAAAGAGGTGGCGCAGGACTTTGCCAACCGTCTGCGCAAGAATCTTAAAACCCTCGAGAAATGGGCGAGCAAAGAGGGCATCGACTGCTACCGCCTCTACGATGCGGACTTGCCTGAATACAACGCCGCCATCGACCGCTATCAGGATTACCTGGTGGTGCAGGAGTACGCCGCGCCCAAAGACATCCCCGCCCAGAAGACCCGCCAGCGTCTGCTTGACATGGTGCAGGCAGCCATCAAGGTAACCGGCATGGACGGCGAGAAGGTGATCCTTAAGGTGCGTGAGCGTCAAGAGGGCAAGCAGCAATATCAGAAGCTCGCCGCAGAGCAGCACCGGATGGAAGTGCAGGAGTACGGTGCCCGTCTTTGGGTCAACCTCTACGACTACCTGGATACCGGCCTGTTCCTTGACCACCGTCAGACTCGCCGCATGCTGGGCCAGATGGCCAAGGGCAAGCGCTTCCTGAACCTGTTTGCCTATACCGGCAGTGCCACAGTGCATGCGGGTCTGGGCGGTGCCAGCGAGACCACCACGGTCGACATGTCTCACACCTATCTGAACTGGGCGCAGGACAACATGCGTCTCAACTCGCTGGTGGGCCGTCAGCACAAGTTTGTGCAGGCTGATTGCCTGAAGTGGCTGTCGGAAGCGGATGATCAGTACGATCTTATCTTCATCGATCCGCCCACCTTCTCCAACTCCAAGCGGATGGACGAGAGCTTCGATGTGCAGCGCGATCACCTGCTGCTGATGCAGCACTTGAAGCGTCTGCTGGCGGCCGATGGCACCCTGGTGTTCTCCAACAACAAGCGTCACTTCAAGATGGATCTGGCCGGGCTCGAGGCCGCGGGCCTCAAGGCGCAGAACATCACGAGCAAGACGCGTCCGAAGGACTTCGAGCGCAACCAGCATATCCATAACTGCTGGATCATCACCCACGCCGACGTGCCAGCGGAGGCTTGATGCTGACCCTGTTTCACACCGACGGCTGCCACCTGTGCGAACAGGCATGGCAGCTGGTGGAAGAGGCCGGATTGGCCAGCCAGACCCGCCAGTGCGACATCATCAATGATGCCGAATGGCTCGCCGCTTATCGGGTACGCATTCCGGTGCTGCGCGATGAGGCCGGTCGCGAACTTGGCTGGCCCTTTACGTTGGCAGAGCTCGGTGTCTGGGTAACTGCGCAGGCCAGTCACGGCTGAGCACGAATAGAGAAAAAGGGGGGCAGAGAGTATCTGGCCCCGCTTTTTTCATCAGGTAATAAGGAAGAAACATGGCTTTATTAACATTGCACGGCGCTTGTCTGTCGTTCAGTGATTTCCCGCTGCTCGACAATGCCGAGCTCAGTATTGAGCGTGGTGAGCGTCTCTGTCTGGTCGGGCGCAACGGGGCGGGCAAGTCCACCCTGATGAAGATCATTGCTGGCGAACTGCCGCTCGATGACGGGCGCATGGTACAGCAGCAGGATCTGAAAGTGACTCGCCTCGAGCAGGATCCGCCTGCATCGAGTGACCTCACTGTGTTTGACTACACGGCCGAAGGGCTGGCCGGTGTCGGCGAGCTGCTCAAGCAGTATCACCATATCTCCATGGAGCTGGCCCACGATCCGAGCGATGCCAACATACGCATCATGAGCGATCTGCAAGAACAGCTCGACTATCAAAATGGCTGGCAGTTCGAGACCCGCATCAGCCAGGTGCTGACCCTGCTGAACCTCGATCCCGACGCAACCCTGGACAGTCTGTCCGGTGGCTGGTTGCGTAAAGTGGCCCTGGCCCGTGCGCTGGCCTGCGATCCGGACCTGCTGCTGCTCGATGAGCCGACCAACCACCTGGATATCGAAGCCATCAACTGGCTGGAAGATTTCCTCAAGGATTTTCGCGGCGCCATCGTCTTCATCTCCCACGATCGGGAGTTCATCCACAAGCTGGCGACCCGGATCATCGATCTCGACCGCGGCGTGATCACCTCCTGGCCTGGCAACTACGACGAATATCTGCAAGGCAAGGAAGAGGCACTGCGGGTTGAAGAGCTGCAACATGCCGAGTTCGATCGCAAGCTGGCCCAGGAAGAGGTGTGGGTACGTCAGGGCATCAAGGCGCGCCGTACCCGCAACGAAGGCCGGGTACGTGCCCTTGAGGCGATGCGGATGGAGCGTTCCCAGCGTCGCGAGCTGCAGGGCAAGGCCAAGCTGCAAATGGACGATGTGAACCGTTCCGGCAAGCTGGTGTTCGAAACCGAAGGGCTGGGGCTGGACTTTGGCGATCGTACCCTGTTCCAGGGGCTGGATCTGCAGGTGCTGCGTGGCGACAAGATCGCCCTGGTGGGTCCCAACGGTTGCGGCAAATCCACCCTCATCAAGCTGTTGCTGGGCCAACTCGAGCCCAGCCGTGGTCTGGTCAAGGGGGGCACCAAGCTGGAAGTGGCCTACTTTGACCAGTATCGCGATCAGCTCGATCCCGAGCAAACGGTGATGGACAACGTGGGGGAGGGCAAGCAGGAAGTGATGGTGCGCGGCCGCTCCCGTCACATTCTGGGTTACCTGCAGGACTTCCTGTTTGAACCCAAGCGGGCACGTACCCCTGTGAAAGCCTTGTCAGGGGGCGAAAAAAACCGTTTACTGTTGGCCAAATTGTTCTTGAAGCCCAGTAATTTACTGATCCTCGATGAACCAACCAACGACCTGGATGTCGAAACGCTGGAATTGCTGGAAGAGCTGCTGGCGGACTATCCTGGCACCCTGTTGCTGGTCAGTCACGATCGACGCTTTATCGACAATACAGTGACAGGTTGCTGGTTGTTTGAAGGAGATGGACGTATCAGCGATTACGTGGGCGGTTATGCCGACATGATGGCGACGCGGGCCCAGCAGAGCACTCAGCTGGCGGCAAAAGCGGCTCAGGTCAAAACGCCAGAGCCTGTCGCTGTGGCAAGCCCTGCTGCCTCTAAAGTCAAAAAACTCTCTTACAAGTTGCAGCTGGAGCTGGATAATCTACCAGCCCGACTGGAACAACTGGAGACTGAGCTGAATGCTCTGCAGGCGGAGGTAAACCATCCCGGTTTCTTCGCGTTGCCGAGCGATCAAACCCAGCTCAAACTGGATGCCCTGAATGCAGCAGAGGCTGCATTGGAACAAGCCTTCTCCCGTTGGGAGGAGTTGGAAGCGTTGAAACATCAGGACTAAGGAAGTAGATGAAAAAGCAATTATCCATGCTGGCCATTCTGGTCAGCACCAGCCTGCACGCCCAGGCGGCACAAAGCCCCTTTTTCACCATTGTCGACGGGTCTGACAAGGGATATGCCAGCGCGATCAGTGCCGATGGCAACGGGCTAGTCGGGATCAACACCAAAAACGACATGGCCGAGCACTTCTCGACTGTGCGGTTTGCTGACTTCCTGGTCGATCGTTTCCGTTTTGAGCAGGGCTGCATGCTCTCCAACTCGGTTTGCAACGCCTTCTGGAACGACAAGAGCAACTTTGCGTATCAGTGGCGTGTCGACTTTCTGGCCAAAACCGATCAGCGCAGCAACGTCGGTGACCAAGTCAGCAACGAAACTGATGGCTTGGTTACCGCTTTGGGTGACGTAGCGGGCACTCGCGTGGGCTACAAGATGGATGGCAAGCTGCGCACCGCATTTGCTATCGTCGAGGAAGGCAACGCCGTCAACCTCAAGGATGGCGCCAGCACCCACAGCCTGAGCGTGCCGACCAGCATCAAAAAGCTGGATAACGGCCAGTACCTGGTGACCGGCACCGCTGCCACCGGCAAGAACATCGCCGTCAATTCCGAGACCTACAACTGGTGCTTCTCCGGTAACGACGGCCAGTATGGCGACTACCGCTACTGCCCGGGCCTCAACACCCAGGCCAGCTTCTGGTTGCTCAACAGCACAGGCACCTTCAACAAGCTGATCCAGGCCAACGAGTATTCCCGTGGCCGTAACGAAGTGATCCAGACGGCGTCTGCCCTCGGGGTCGCTAACGTCAATGGCAGTTTGTTCGGTGTGGGTTACTCCTCCACCGGTGAAATTGGCAGCAACTACCTGGATGGCCGCAACCTGGCGGCATACTGGACGCTGGATCTGGCCGGTGGCAAGGTCGGTACCACCCAGACCATACCGCTGGCCGAAGGCGAGCCGGGCAAGGATGACGCCAAGCTGCAACACAGCTGGGCTGTGGGGGTCAATGACAACGGTTATGTGATTGGCAACCAGCGCTATCGCATCAACAAGGGTCAAAACCGCCCGGTCGAGATGTTTGTGTTCAACTTGAACACCAAACAGACGGCGAGTGTACCGTTGCAAGACAGCCCAATCAGCGGTGCAGGCTCGGAAGCTGCCGCCATCAACAACCACAACATGGTCGTGGGCTGGCGTGATTCTCGTCACCAGACCCAACCTGTGGTCAATGGCACCAACCGCATGCAGGAAGGTTTCCTGCTCAACGCCGCGACCGGTAAAAATTGGTATCTGAACGATCTGATTTGTGGTCTCGACGATGCTGGCGCCAAAAAATGCGCCCAGAACGGCTACTACTACCACATCGCGTATGCCAGCGGCATCAGCACGAATGGTACTGTCGCTGCGACGGCTTTCCGCTATAACAGCGAGAGCGATCTCAACAATCGTACCAATTCAACCATCGTCAGCGTGAAGCTGACGCCAGCCGTTGCCGATTACAAGAACGACGAGCCTGCAAGCTATGTGGTCGCCAATGCGCCGGTCAATAACCAGACCGGTCAGGATGGTGGCAGTGGTGGTGGCAGCCTGTTCTGGCTGACGCTGCTGGCCCTGCCGTTTACCTGGCTGCGCCGTTACCAACGATAAAATGGGATGTCACTAAAAATTAATGTGGTTCAGTGTCTTGTGTCACAATGACCGGATAGCATGACATTTTTTGTTTGACCCTGCCCACCTCGTGGGGTAAAGATGAAAGCGACCGATGAAAAATTGGTCGCTTTTTTTGTTCCACGAAGAGGGTCGTAGATGATGAAGAGACAAAAACGGGACCGTCTGGAAAGAGCTCGCGCTCGTGGTTATCAGGCTGGCGTGGTCGGCAAACAGAAAGAAGCGTGTCCGTACCAATGCCTGGATGCCCGAGGGCATTGGCTTGGTGGTTGGCGAGACGCCATGGAAGGGCGGGGTTCAGGCCTCTTCATGAAGTAATTGGTACTTCATCACTCATTACAAAAGGAAAGGGGCCATTGAGGCCCCTTTACGTTATCTCTGCGTTACCACTAAATCAGTCGATCAGAATGCAGTGGTATCTTTGAACAGGCCCACTTTCAGATCGCTGGCGCTATAGATAGGACGGCCATCGACTTCCACGACGCCATCGGCGATCCCCATGACCAGCTTGCGGTTGATGACGCGCTTGAACGTGATCTTGTAGGTCACTTTCTTGGCGGTCGGCAGGATCTGGCCAGTGAATTTCACTTCACCCACACCCAGTGCACGGCCTTTACCCGGACCGCCTTTCCAGCCGAGGAAGAAGCCGACCAGTTGCCACATTGCATCCAGACCCAGACAGCCTGGCATAACGGGGTCGCCCGGGAAATGGCAGTCAAAGAACCAGAGGTCCGGCGTAATGTCGAGCTCTGCCAGGATCTCGCCCTTGCCATGCTCACCACCGTTGTCGTTGATCTTGACGATGCGATCCATCATCAACATGTTGGGGGCGGGCAGCTGACTGTTACCCTCACCAAATAATTCGCCACGGCTGCAGGCGAGCAGCTCTTCACGGGTAAACGAGTCTTTGCCTTGTTCACACAGGGAAAGGCGGGGATCAATGGTGGTATTGTCTACGGTCACGCTGTTTATCCTTCATATGGGTCAAAGCCGGGCCAATTTAGCGTACACTTGTGCGCTAAACAACTCCGATCTCTTCTTTATTACAGGCTGAACAACCGGCCCAGCAGGCGGCGGATCAAGCCCCCCTTGAACGCGGTGCCATTCAGTTCGTCCAGTCGCTGCTGGATCCGGCCAAACAGGGTATCCGGCATGTCCGGCTCACCCGCTACACAGCCAGTCAGCAGCTCGATGGCCTCTTCCACATGGTCCACAGGATGAATGTGGAACTGACCTGCTTCGACGGCGGCAATCACCTCGTCTGAGAGGTTCAACTGCTGGATGTTGGTGCCCGGCAGAATGATGCCTTGCTTACCTGTGATGCCATGGATCTTGCACACCCGGAAGAAGCCTTCAATCTTCTCGTTCACACCACCTACCGCCTGCACATTGCCGAACTGATCGACCGCGCCGGTGACGGCAAAGTGTTGATAGATGGGCTGGCGGGCGAGGGCAGAGAGGAGGGCGCACAGGCCAGTCAGAGAGGCGCTGTCACCATCGATCTCATGATAGGACTGCTCGAACACCAGATTGGCAGAGAGCGGCGAGGGGGTCTCTGCACCAAATTTGTTGGAGAGATAACCATGAATGATCATCATCGCCTTGGCGTGGATATGGCCAGCCAGCTCAGCTTTTCGTTCGACATCCGCAATGTCGCCATCGCCCAGATGCACGGTCGCGGTGAGACGCACAGGTTCGCCAAAATCATAGGGATGACCCGAGACCTGAATGACGGACAGGCCATTGATCTGGCCGATCTCCTCACCATCGGTTTGCAACAGGATCTGGCCGTCAATGACGCCCTGATCAGACTGTTCAACCAGATAATTTAGTCGGTAGTCCTGCTCTTCAAGGGCCAACCGGATATGCTCATCAGTCACGGTTTCGGCTTCCATTTCGCGGGCCAGGCTGTCCGCCATGCGCATGATGGCACCGAGCTGTATCTCGGACAGAGAGAGCCACTCCTGATGGTCACACAGGCGACTGGCATGGCGACAGAGGGCGGCGAGGGCGGCCGGGGTGAAGTCCAGCAGTGTCCAACGCTCACGTAACCATGCCAGATACTGCAGAAATTCGGACAGGTCTTCATCAATGTTGACCTCTGATACCAGATCCGCACGAAGGAAGATGCGTTCGGACATGTCCCTGTCCAGCATCTGGAACTCGGATACCTCGAGGCGGTCACCGACCAGGATCAGCTTAAGCTTGATGGGAGTCGCTTCCGGGGTAAAGAAGGGGGTCAGTGTCTTGCCTTCCTGATAGGCGTTCCAGTCCAGCTCACTTTTCTGAATGGCATTCTTGAGCTTAAACCAGAGGTGTGGCTGATCCAGCAGCTCGTCGAGTTGCAATATCAGATAGCCGCCGTTGGCCTGACGCAACAGACCAGGCTCCAACAGATGCTGGTTGGCATAAACAGAGCCTTGTTCAGTTTGATAGTTGATGGATCCGAACAGGGTATCCCAGTTCAAATCCCGGCCATAAACCACCGGAGCTTCCTGGTCTTCATGGTGGATCAGCAGGTTGATGAGCACGGGGTGCTGGAATTCGAGTCCTTGGGCCACATGGGCCGCCAGATCGGAAAGAAAGTCATCGATCTTGGGATCGTTGTTCTGCTTGCGCATGATGCGAGTGACCAGACGCTCGGCATCCAGATGGTGGCTCATCAGTTTGAGCAGTTCACCCACCATTTCGCAAAACTCGATACCGGTACCAGGTTGCAGACGCAACCAGATCGGTTTGAACGGGTTGTTCAGGTTTTCCGTATAGCAGAGATCAAACAGGTCACCATCCTTGCCATTGGAGGCGGCGATCAATGTCTGGCACACACCTTCATAGTCAGCGCCGGGGAAACCATTGAGCAGCATGACCGGGCAATCACCATCAAAACTGGCGAGGCGCTTGATGCCGGAAATCACTCTGGGTTGCAAGGCGGCGAAGGGAATGGGTTCTAGCTCACTAAGTGTAGGGAACTGTTCAATCGCGAAAGCGGGTTTTAGTTGTTCTGATGTTAATTCAGCCACTTAAGATATCCGGTCGGAGATAGGATCATTTGTTTCCATTATACACAGTTCAATTTATGGGAACAGGAAACAAGATATTCAATTTAACATAATATACATTATGCGCGGTTTTGTTTAAAAGATGAAACACGCTACCGAGTTGGTGCTCATCATGGTTCATGACGTCAGCTCTTGTTCCTATCTGCGCGCGTGTTCGGTTGGCCACTGTATCACTCACATTGATTTGTTATCTCTCACTCTTCATCGACATACCAACACACGTTCATTCATGCAACCTATCAAGCGGTTTATGGTTGGCGCTTTCGTGTCGTTCACTGTTGCCGGTGTGCAGATATTTGGAGGTGGTGTCGATGCTGTCATGACCCGCGTCAGCTTGAACATGGGATAAGGGTCGACCATTGAGATTGATGTCATGGGTAATGCCGGTGTGGCGAATGGAGTGCGGCGTCAGATTGCACATCTCGGCGGCGTCCTGGGTAAAACCATCCTGTTCGGCCAGATTGGCGGCAGTCTGGATCACCGTCATCACCAGTTCACGTAGTTGACGGATACCGAGATTGGCATTGAGCTCTCCCTGTTCACGGCCATGCGCGGCTGCTTTATGGCGTACAAAGAGTGGTGTTTGTTCATTGGGGGCTGGCAATGGCGCTAGCCCCAAAAAAGTGCGATAGCGCTTGAGCGCTTCCAGCAAGGCCTGAGACACCGCCACAGTACGCCGTTTGCCGCCCTTGCTGCGTGGAATGTAATAGCCCCAGACGCCGGTTTTACCGTCACGGCGAAACTGGCCCATGACGGGCGTAAAACCCGGCCTGGCCGCCACCTCCGAGATGCGCAGATAACAGGCGTACATCAGGCTTATCAGGAAGCGGCTGCGCTCGTGATGATCCGGTGATTCGGTTGCCAGTCGCTCGGCCGCTTGCATGACATAGGACCACTGCAGCTCGGTGAAGGCCTGGCCCTGATCATCTGGTTCCTGCTGGACCGGTCGCTTGACTCGTTGCAACAGCAACGCCGGATTCCTGTCCATGTACTCTTCCTGGATAAGAAACTGGAAGAAGGCCGACAAAATGGCGAGTTTGGTCTTCATTGCCTGCTCACTCAGGCGATACGGCAGTTCACGTCCCAGCTCCCGTTTGCCGAGGAACGGCCGCCACAGCGGATTGGGCAGCCGTTCTCCCCACTCCTTGTCGAGGATGAACTGCGCCACATTGCGGTAGGCAATCAGCTGGTCTGGTGGCGCCTGGCAATAGTCGAGATAGCGCATCATGATGCGCCGGGTCAGGTCTTTCGGGCTGATGACCAGCTCGCTGAAACACCAGTGCAGAAATGTCGTCAGCTCGCTACGGTACGTTTTGTAGTTGTTCTCGTTATGGCGTTGCTCCAGCAGCCAGTCGACCGCCAGTTCGTAGACGAGGCCTGCATCGGGCATGTCGTTCAGGCTGAGGTTGGCCAGATACTGATTGACCTGGGGATTGCCCGCCTCCAGGTGAGCCAGGCCGTCAAACAGCGGCATGGCGGGTGGAAGTAACATTGAGGTCATGGTGGCACTTGCTTGGTCTATAGGATGGGAGCCGTGTGCTCTGTTCAAAAGCTGATGCCGATAAATGGGGTTATCGGCATCATGATGTGACAAAAAATCCAGCTGTGTGCGATGCCGCATCGGCTGTTGTAACCCGTTTGGGCGACTTTTTATGTTTATTCAATGGATATGCACCCTTGTTCGAAATTTCTCGGGGTAAATATCCGTAAAATTGACTGTAAATTCTTAAATTGTGAATATCTTGGGGTGTCTGAGCTTGCTGTTTCACTGTTTCAACCTGGCGCCCTACTCCCCTTGCCTTCACGCCACGCTCTTGAGGGATTTTCCCTTGGGTTTGTCAGCGTCAGCCTTCTCTTCCATTGGTTGGGGATCCTCTTTGGTACTCCCCTGCGCCTTGCCACCGCGCAGTACGTTTTGCAGTACGTCACGCTGTTCGGCCAGGTAGAAGGCCAGGGTCTCTTGCTGTTCGGGTTCCAGATTGACAGGTGCCCCCGCCAGCAAGGTCATCAACTCGTCGGCGGTATCCAGCAGCTTGTCATAGGCATCCGCCTCTTTCTTGCTGGCAAAGGTCATCTTTTCCACTCCCCCACGCACGACAACATATTTGATTTCAACAGCCATAATGGCGTCCTCCTCATGATAGTGAACACAAGTATATGTACGGATATACAGTATTGCAAATATCCAGATAAAGCGGGTGATGATGAGAGGCTGTGGCCGATTACGCGGCCATTATCACATTGATGAAAGGGTCATTTGACATCCGCTTTAAGCAAGCTGGATGATGGGCTCATGACGATCACAAGACAACTGCTCATACTGCTGCTGGTTGAGGTGATGCTCCTTGGGGGCATCGCGCATCTGGTCATTGGCCTCTCCCCCCTGCTCTCCCTGCTGTTTGTGGTGTTGACGCTATTGGGGCTGCGCTGCCTGGTGGTATTGCTGACCTGGGGGTTCTCCCGCTTCTATCCGGCACCGGCCATCGGCCTGCGAGCCTGGTTACGCATGGTGGTTTGGGAGATGCTCGCCTATCTGTTTACCTTCACCTGGCTGCTGCCATTTGAGCGGCTGCTGATGGCGCCGGACAGGCTTCCCCCCTCCCCCCTGCCCTTGCTGCTGGTTCACGGTTACGGTTGCAGTCGCGGGATCTGGCGGGTACAAAGAGCCCGTCTGGAAGCGGCCGGTCACGTGGTCGCCACCGTTACCCTGACTCCTCCTTTCGGTCATCTCGATGACATGGTACCCCTGCTGGCCAAGCGTATCGATGAAGTGCTGGCTTCCACGGGGGCGGCTCAGCTGGTGTTGATTGGCCATAGCATGGGGGGGCTGGTGTGCCGTGACTATCTTGCCCTGGCAGGCGGCGGCAAGGTGGCGCAGCTTATTACCCTGGCGACGCCCCATCAGGGCAGCCAGCTGGCGACCATTGCACTGGGTGACAACGCGCGGGAGATGGAGCCAGGCTCCGGTTGGCTGCAACGCTTCGCCGCTGTGCCGCTGTGTGTGTCCGGGATTTCGGTGCGCACCAGTCATGACAACTTTGTGTTGCCCCAGTCCCGTCAGCGGATGGAGGGCATGGAAGATATTGAGCTCGCCGCCCTTGGCCACCTCTCCCTCATCTACTCGCGCCGTACCACGGCCCTGCTGCTGACCCTGCTTGCCCGCTCCCAGCCACAAACGAAAAGGGCCTGATTGCTCAGGCCCCGCTTTATCGAATGCTTCCTCAAATCAGAAGTGAATGCCCTTGATCAGGGTAGATACCGCCATCTGATCCGCAGAGGCCTTGGACTCGCCGCCCTCTTTGGGATCCGAGAAGGTGCGGAAGCTGGTGTTCATGATCACCTGGGCCACCCGTGGTGCCAGGGCATGGATCACCTGACCGAACACCCCGAGACGGGTGGCCAGTCGCACATGCTTGTTGATGATGGTGTCGCACACCAGATCGGCAGCCTCTTCCGGCGTCATCATGGGCACCTGTTCATACACCTTGGTCGGCGCCACCATGGGGGTTTTCACCAGCGGCATGTTGATGATGGAGAAGTTGACTCCCTTGTCGGCAAACTCGGACGCCGCGGTACGCACCCAGGCGTCGAGCGCCGACTTGGAGGCGACGTAGGCGGAGAAGCGCGGCGCATTGGTCAACACCCCGATGGAGGAGATATTGATGATGTGACCCTTCTTCTTCTCGATCATGGTGGGCAGCACCCCCATGATTACCTTGAGGGTGCCGAAGTAGTTGAGTTGCATGGTGCGCTCCAGATCGTGGAAACGATCGAAGGAGTCCTCGATGGCGCGACGGATGGAGCGGCCGGCATTGTTGATGAGGATATCCACCCCGCCGTGTTCGGCCACTATCTGTTTGGTAATAGCCTCCCCTTGGGCGAGGTCCGCCATGTCCCCCTGATAGACCTGCAGGGTCAAGCCTTGCTCGGCAAACTCGGCCTGGGTCTGTGCAATCTTGTGCTCGTCCCGGGCAATGGTCAGCACTGTTGCGCCCGCCTCGGCCAACTTTCTTGCGGTGGCCTTGCCGATGCCGGAGGTGGCGCCAGTGATCAGCACCACCTTGCCCTCGACGCGGCCGCGCAGAGTGCGGTCGATGAACAGCTCGGGGTCGAGGTGACGCTCCCAGTAGTCCCACAACCGCCAGGCGTAGCTGTGCAGCGGCGGCACTTCAATGCCGGTTCCTTTCAGTACTCGCTGGGCTTCGCGGTTGTCAAAGCGGGTGGGATAGTTGATGAGCCGGAAAATATCCTTGGGCAGACCGAGATCGGCGATGGCTGCATCGCGAATGCGGCGCACCGGAGTCAGTGCCATCAGCATGGCCATCAGGTGGCGGGGAATAAAGCTGAACAGGGCCGCATTGATGCGAATGGCGGGCTCGGGCGCGTGGGCAGCGCGGGAGAAGGTGCTCAGCATGTCGCCAACCCGCATCGGATGGGAGTCGGTCAGGTGAAATGCCTTGTTGTCCTCTCCGTCCAGATGGGCGATGTGATCGATGGCATCCACCACGAAGTTGACCGGCACCAGGTTGATGCGACCCCCTTCGACGCCGATGGCGGGCATCCAGGGCGGCAGCAGGCGCCGCAGCTTCTGGATGGTCTTGAAGAAGTAATAGGGGCCATCCACCTTGTCCATCTCGCCTGTGTTGGCATCCCCCACCACTATACCGGGTCGGTAGATGCGCCAGGGGATGGTGCTCTCCTTGCGCACTATGCCCTCGGCCTCGTGCTTGGTCTGGAAATAGGGCATGTCGAGGTGTTCTGCCTCATCGAACATGTCTTCACGAAACAGGCCGTCGAACAGACCGGCCACTGCGATGGAGCTGCAATGATGGAAGCAGCGAGCACCGAGTCGTTCAGCCAGTTGCAGTGCCTGACGGGTGCCCTCAGTGTTGACCTGCTGCTGAATGCCCGCCTTGGCGTTGAGGTCATAGATGGCAGCGAGATGGAGGAAGTGATCGATATTGCCGACGAGAGGTTCCTGCTCGGTGGCGCTCACTCCGAGTTGGGGATGGGTCATGTCTCCGACGATCGGGATGGCCCTTTGCTCGTCGACTCCCCAGTAAGCCAGCAATTCGGGTACCCGCTCAAGATGGGCTGCGCGCATCAAGAAATGCACCCGGCTATTCGGGCGCTGCAGCAGTTTTTTTATCAGTCGGCGGCCGATAAAACCGCTGCCCCCCGTGATGAAATAGTCCATGATATTTATTCCCTTACTGATTGGGCTGTTAGTTGTCGTTAGATATATCACGCTTCAATTGGAAATATGCATTCGAACATCATCTTCGTGACCGAGACCAAAATTACCACGACTGCCTGTTCCGTTATTAGGTAGAACCCTCTATTTTTTCCCCATAGACTGAGAATGAAAGCTCAGTAATGCCACAACGAATGTTCCAAGGTTGTTGTCATTACCTCATCCCACTCTCCAGTAAGGAAACAATCATGGCCAAGAAATTGAAATCGCTGGCAAGCTCGGTGACCGACAACCAGCTCACCTCGACTATCAAAGAATCCACCCAGCAGATCTGGCTGGCGGGCTTGGGTGCCTATGCCAAGGCACAAGAGGAAGGGGGCAAGATCTTCGAAGCCCTGGTGCAGGAAGGCGAAGCATTGCAGACCCGCACCCGTCAGAGTGCCGACGAAAAGATCGCGGCCATCACTGACAAGACCACAGGTACCTGGGGCCGTCTGGAACAAGTGTTCGAGGATCGCGTGGCCCGCGCCGTTGCCAGCCTCGGTATCCCGACCCGCAAGGATATCGACAAGCTCTCCAAGCGCATGGCCGAGCTGACCGAAGTAGTACAGCAACTGGTCGATGCACAGGATGACACGGTTGCACCGGCTGCCGAAGCCAAACCTGCCGCCGCCACTGTCGCCAAGAAACCGGCGGCCAGGAAGCCACCGGTGAAAAAGGCTGCAGCCCCCATCGCCAAGGTGAAAGAAGAGGTCAAGGCGTTGGCGTCCGAGGTAGAGAAAGTCGCCAAGGATATCAAGGAGAAGGGCGAGACCACCCTCTCCTGATCTGACCGGCCAGACCTGCTTGGCCTGGCATAGTGATTGACCGGCCCATGCCCTCTTGCTGGGCCGGTTTTGCTTGAGAAGGGAGGCTGTGTCATGAGCACGATTGCGATTGCCCTCGCCGGAGGGGGTCCTCTGGGGGGGATTTACGAGATCGGAGCCTGCGCCGCCCTGGCTGACAGTATCAAGGGGCTGCGTTTCGAACAGGCTGATATTTATGTGGGGGTCAGTTCAGGAGCCGTCGTTGCCTCGGCGCTGGCCAATGGAATTTCCCCCGACAAGCTGGTGCGGATCCTGCTCAGCGATGACAGCAGCGAGTTTTTCGACCCCTCTACCCTGCTGCGCCCCGCTTTCGGTGAATACCTTGACCGACTGACCTCACTGCCGCCATTGGCGTGGGAGTGTCTGGCCGATTACCTCTCCGCCCCCTGGAACAAAAGCTTGCTCGGCTCCTTGCAAGGCATGTCCAAAGCGATTCCGACCGGTTTGTTTGACAGCCGCGGGGTGGATCGCTTCTTGACCCAATTTTTCTCTCGCCGTGGCCGCAGCAATGACTTTCGCAAACTCAAGAGCCGCCTGTTCGTCATCGCCACCGAGCTCGACACAGGCCGCGCCGTGGCATTTGGCAGCCCGGGGCTTGATGACGTGCCCATTTCGGCGGCGGTACAAGCTTCTGCTGCCCTGCCCGGCCTGTTTCCACCGTCATTGATCAATGGCCGTCACTATGTGGACGGTGCGCTGATCAAGACGCTGCATGCCTCTGTGGCGCTGCAGGAGGGAGCCGATCTGGTGTTTTGCATCAATCCGCTGGTGCCGTTCGATGCGGGGATCGCCAGCGAGCGCCCTGCCAATCTGGTGGACAGTGGTTTGCCTGTGGTACTGGCCCAGACCTTTCGCGCCATCATACATTCGCGCATGCACGTGGGAATGGATCGCTACAAGCATCAGTACCCGGATGCCGACGCCTTGCTGTTCGAGCCCTCCCAGGCTGATGGCGAAATGTTTTTTGCCAATGTGTTCAGCTATCGGGACCGCCGCCACCTGTGCGAGCACGCCTTCCAGCATACCCGTCGTGATCTGTGGCAGCGCCGGGCCGAACTTGGCCCCATCCTCGCCAAACATGGGCTTGAGCTCAATCTGGGGGCGCTGGCCGATCAGCAGCGCTCCCTGCTCACTCCGGGAACTGGCTCGGTAGCGGCACTGGATGCCTCCCTGACCCAATTGCAACATTGGTTGACCCACCGTTATGGCGGCAAGGGCCGCCGGCAACCGAAGGAGTAGCATGGACAGCAAACCAAAGCGGCGAACGCGGGAGCGGATCCTGGCCACCGCCCTCACCCAGTTCAACCTGCTGGGTGAGCCGACCGTCACCACCTCCGCCATCGCGGCCGAGCTGGAGATGAGTCCGGGCAATCTCTATTACCACTTTCACAACAAGGAAGAGATAGTCAACGCCCTGTTCGGCGAATTCGAACAGGAGATGGCTCATCTGCTCGACACCGTCACCCCTCCGCTGGATGAAACAGAAGATATCTGGTTCTTCTTGCACCTGATGTTCGAACTCATCTGGAAATATCGCTTCTTCTACTATGACATCAGCACCCTGATGAGCGGCAATCACAAGGTGGAGCTGCGCTTCTCTGCTCTGCTTCGGCGCAAGGAACAGACCGCTGCTGCCATTTGTCACAGCCTGTCCGGCAGTGGCTTGCTGCAGGGCAGCGATGCCCAGATCGCTGCCCTGGCGGCCAATATCGCGCTGGTGGGCACCTTCTGGATCTCATATCAGCGCGCACTGCACCCGCGGGCCGATGCCGACATCGCCCTCGGGGTGTTTCAGGTAATGCAGCTGGTGGCCCCCCGTCTTCGGCCCAATGCCCGTGCCCATCTGGATGCCATCGCCACCCATTACCAGCCCGCCACGACGGCGGGTTAACAGAACTGTGTTTTTGATTGTGTTTTTAACAGGGAGAATCATATGACCACTTCACAACCCAACTTGTCCGACTTCACCCCCTTCCCCTGGCCGGAGGCGGCCTATGACTATGCCGGGGAGCGCCTTGAGCAGAACTGGGCTCGCCTGCATCAGGGGGATGCCGAACCCTGGCCTCAAGACGCTCAGGTGCAGGCGGCCTGGCGTGCCTACCATGCCGGCGACTTCGGTCAGGCGGTGGCATTGGGGAATGCGGCGGGGGACGCTGGCCTCAACGTGGTGAACAAGGCGCTGGTGATCCACGCCAGCTACCTGCTGGATGACAAGTATGCCAAGCGGGCGGCATTCGAGCTGGCCGCCAGCAACGCCGAACAGTTGCAAAAGCGTCAGCCCGACAACGTCAACGCCTGGTATTTTCACGCCCTGGCGCTGGGTCGCTATAGCCAGGTGATCTCGGTCTCCAAGGCCCTGTCACAAGGGATAGGTGACAAGATAAAAACCAGTCTGGAAAAAGCACTGACACTGGCCCCCGAGCATGCCGAGGCCCACATCGCCTTCGGTGCCTGGCATGCGGAGATCATCGACAAGCTGGGCGCCATGATCGGCGGGATCACCTATGGTGCCAAAAAAGACGAAGCTGAGCGTCACTTCAAGGCTGCGTTGGCCATACTGCCCCACTCCGCCATCGCCCGCATGGAGTACGCCAATGCCATGGTGATGATGCATGGCAAGAGCAAGATGGCGGCGGCCGAAGCGCTCTATGCCGAGGCTGCCGAGTGTGAGCCCATGGATGCCATGGAGCGGCTCGATGTGGAAGCAGCCCGTGAGGAGCTGGAGGACGAATAACGCCGCCTTGTGGCCATGAAAGAGGCCAACCCAAGGGTTGGCCTCTTTGTTTTCCGGTAAGACAGCTTGCTCGGTACGCCTTAGCCTCCTTGCAGCAGTTGCTCGAGTACCTCAGGGTCATAGATCAGATCCGGTTCCATCAGCACCAGCAACAGCAGTTGTTCAAACTCCAGGGCAAAGCGGTCGACGATAAGATCGGGATCCGGCACCCGCTTCTTGTCGGTGATGAGGCCAAGTTGCACCTTGTTGTCATAGGAGAGGATGGAGACACCGACACCTATGTCACCCGCCTGGGGCACCCAGAACAGGGGCTGGCGCAGACGGGCACCGGCCAGATAAAGGGTTTGCTGGGGACCGGGCACATTGGTGATGACGGCGCTGGCCTTGGCCGAGAGAATATCGATGGTCTGCTGTTGCAAGGCCTTGGGGGCCATACCCATTACCTCCAGCAGGTTCAGCACCACGGCTGGTTGCAGGGAGGACTTGAGCGCCTGCATCCGCTCTCGCACCGCATGCAGCCGTTGCAGCGGGTGTTCGATATCCAGAGGCAAGTCCAGGGCCACCAGCCCGAACCGGTTGCCAAGAGCACCGTTGTCGTCGGGGGCGCGCATGTTGACCGGCACCAGTGCCCGTATTGCGACGCCATCGGCGTCATCCCCTTTCTCAATCAGATAGTGGCGAAGCGCTCCTGCTGTGGCGGCAATCAGCAGATCGTTGACCGAACAGCCGAGCACCCGTCCTACCGCCTTCACATCCGGTAGCGGTATCTGTTCAGACCAGGCCACCCGCTTGGTGCAGCCTGTCTCCCCTTTCAGCCGGGTCTTTGCATCGTCGGAGAGGGTGGCGATGGTGTAGAGCTCGGCGGTCACATCCCGACTTATCTTGAGGTAGTCCATCGCCTTGGTGGGATGGGTCAGTACTTCGACATACTTGGACCAGAGGGTGCCGGTCAGCTTGAGACCGGCTCGCAGCAGGCGACTGCCCTGATGAGCGTCGTGGTCGTCATCATGGTCGCTGGCCAGGGGCTCGGGCTGTGGGCGCGGCGCGGACACAGGGCTCTCATCCATCATGGTGAGCAGAGCGCGCACCAGGGAGAATCCATCTCCCATGGCATGATGAAAGCGAACCACCAGCGCCTGACCACCGAGGGAGGTATCCACAAGGTGCATCTCCCACAGGGGGCGCTGATGGTTGAGCGGGGTGGAGGCAAAGTCGGCCACCAGCCGCTCCAGCTCGGCCTTGCCAGCCTTGCCCGGCAGGATCACCCGCTTGAGGTGCAAATCGAGATCGAAATCGGGATCGTCACGCCAGTAGTACTCACCCCCCTCCAGGCTGGCCTTTTGGTGAAATCTGGGCTGTACCCGTATGGTGTACTCGAGACTGGTACGCAGCTGGGCCTCGTCGAGCTGACCGTCAAACATCAGCACACCGACGATTTGCATCAAATTGTTGGGTCTGTCCATCCGCAGCCAGGCGGTATCGACACAGGAGATAAGTTCACACGGTGACATGGTTTTTTCCTACCGTTTCGCTTATTTGTCCGCCATCTTCCCATGAAGACTGCAATATCGATGGCGAACAAACAGGAGTCGTATATGTTGGTGCCAATACGCTTCGATTAATTATTTCTGCCTGGGCAGAATGAAACGTGGCGACGTGAACATGGCATCGTAAAAAAATAATTGTTCCGCTCGTCTTGCCTCCGGTTTATTTGTTATTCGGAGGTCTTCGCATCGTTCATTTAATATACAGATGTGCTGTCTGGCATCTATTTTCGGCGACAGACAGAGCGAGTGTTGATGTTCCTGTGCGGCTTATCCCTGACTGGGACAAGGCAGGCGGTTATCGACATATTCGAGGATCTCCTGCTCCAGCACGCTGCGTACCGGCAGCAGCATCAGGCCGAGACGCACCTCCAGTTGCAGGTTTGTGTCGGTCAGGCAGAGAAAGCCATTGACCCCGGCACCGCGAAACAGCAACCGGGTCTCTTCCTCATCTTCCCATTCACAGTCGAGTTGGTACTCCTCGCTCATGTCTTGTGCAATGGCTTCGGCGGCGAGCCGCACACCGGCCAGCCCCAGGGGGTGCTGGCGATTGACCTGGATGGTCGACAGGCTGCTGCCGACAAGGGGATCGTATAGGAACATGCTAACTCTCTGAGCGATGACAACATTTATTGATATTAAACACATGAATCAAACAAGTGAAAGCCATTTGCAACATAATTGGGACTCACTTAACAAAGCCGCTTGAGCAAGGGCTCCACGCATTTATCCCCTGCCCGCCCGCGAGTTACACTCAAGGAGGAAGGATGTATCGGCGCGGTAGTGCACGCTACTATCCGTCTCACTATCCACTTATCATGTTCCCTGTTTTTATCCGTCCACCAGGCCATTCGTTGCAGGTCACCAGAGAGCTGAATATGACCCAAGAGACACGCCTATCCGATGATCCGCAGTCCGAAGACGAGAGCACACTGGGGCGGCTCTATCGTCAGCTCAATCGGGTCGCCTCCCTGCGCGAGCAGATGCGTAACCATCCGGAAGATCAGCAAGACAGAGACAGATTGCGTCAATGGCAGGCAGATCGCTTGGGGCGTACCCACAGGGATCTGCTGGAGAGCGAACGCTATGGCCCGGCCGCCGAATTTTTCCTGACTGATCTCTATGGCCCCGTGGATTGTGCCCGGCGCGATGCGGACGTGATGCGCGTCATGCCGACCGCCGAGCGATTGTTGCCGGAATCGGGCCTCAAGGTGCTGGCCCAGGCGATTGAGCTTGACGCCCTCTCCGAGGAGCTCGACTACCTGATGGTGGTGGCGCTGCGTCGCAGTGGTGCCATAGGCCGGTTGACGGCAGCGGCGTATGCCCTCGCCTATCGGGAGGTGGGCGAACCCGAGCGGCGCGCCCATCAGATAACCCTGGTCACAGAGCTGGGAATGACGCTTGACAGGTTGGCCCGCAAGCCTTTCCTTGGCACCACCCTCAAACTTGTCTCTGGGCCGGCTCATCTGGCGGGGCTCGGCGAGCTTTTCTCTTTTGTCGAGCGCGGCTACCGGGTCTGCCATCAGATGGGGCGGGCCAACGAGTTTCTGGAAACCATCGCCAGCCGGGAAACAGCCATCATGACGGCGCTGTTTGACGGGGATGCCAGCGTGCTGGCCTGACTGGCGGCGCATGACGCTCCAATAAGAAGCGGGCCCCTGCGGCCCGCGTCTATTTCTGGTGGGGAAACCTGCGGATCAGATCACCAGCAGATCCATAAAGGCGTGGACCGGTGTAGCGGCCAGTTGCTGGCCATCCTGGCAGAGGGCGAGAATATCGTGCACCCGTTTGGCCGGGAAGCGTGTCGCCAGATTGTGCTGGAATTTTTCCACCAGCAGGGGTATCCCCTCCTCCCGACGACGACGATGGCCAACCGGATATTCCACCTCGACCTTGGCGCTGTGGCTGCCATCCTTGAAGAATACCTGGATGGCATTGGCGATAGAGCGCTTGTCTGCCTCCAGGTATTCGCGGCTGTAGCGCTTGTCTTCCTGTACCACCATCTTGGCGCGCAGGGCATCGATACGGGGATTGGCGGCCACGTTATCTTCATAGTCCTCGGCTATCAGGCGCCCGAAAATGAGCGGCACGGCTACCATGTATTGCAGGCAGTGATCCCGGTCCGCCGGGTTGTTGAGTGCCCCCACCTTGCTGATGATGCGAATGGCCGACTCATGGGTGGTGAGCTCGATGCGGTCGATCTCATCCAGTCGTGCCTTCACCTCCTCATGCAACTTCATGGCGCACTCGACGGCTGTCTGGGCATGGAACTCGGCCGGATAGGCGATCTTGAACAACACGTTCTCCATCACATAGCTGCCATAGCCCTGATGCAGGGCGAACTGGTTGCCCTTGAACAGCACATCGTAGAAGCCCCACTTGGGTGCGCTCAGTACGCCGGGATAGCCCATCTCGCCGCTCATGGTGATGAGCGCCAGACGCACGGCGCGCGATGTCGCATCCCCGGCCGCCCAGCTCTTGCGTGACCCCGCGTTAGGGGCGTGGCGATAGGTGCGCAGGCTCTGGCCATCGACCCAGGCCTGGGAGATGGCATCGATCACCTGATCGCGATTGCCCCCCAGCATATGGGTCACCACGGCGCTACTGGCGACCTTCACCAGCACAACGTGATCCAGGCCAACCCGGTTGAAGGAGTTCTCCAGCGCCAGCACGCCCTGGATCTCGTGAGCCTTGACCATGGCGGTCAGCACATCGGCCATGGTGAGCGGCGCTTTGCCCTCGGCGACGCGAGTGCGCGACAGCCAGTCAGCGGTAGCCAGAATACCCCCCAGGTTGTCGGAAGGATGGCCCCACTCGGCGGCCAGCCAGGTGTCGTTGTAGTCGAGCCAGCGAATGATGGCGCCTATGTCCCAGGCCGCCTTGACCGGATCGAGACAGAGCTGGGTGCCGGGCACCCGGGCACCAAAGGGCACGACCGTGCCCGGCACGATGGGCCCCAGATGCTTGGTGCACTCGGGAAAACGCAGCGCCAGCAGGCCGCAGCCCAGGGTATCCATCAGGCAGTAGCGGGCTGTATCGAGCGCCGCCTGGCTGGTAATGGGGTGGTTGCAGACATAATCGGCAATATCGACCAGCACCTGATCGGGAGAAGGTCTGTGGTTGACGTCGACGTTGGCGGACATCGTGATTTCCTTATCGTTGTTGCAAAGAGACGAAATGACGGGGGGCCGGGCCGACGTAATCGGCGCTCGGGCGAATGATCCTGTTGTGTTCCCGCTGCTCCATCACGTGGGCACACCAGCCGGTGACCCGTGAGCAGACGAAGATAGGCGTGAACAGCTTGGTCGGGATCCCCATGTAGTGGTAAGCGCTGGCGTGGAAGAAATCGGCATTGGGGAACAAGGCTTTCTCCTCCCACATCACCTTCTCCGCCTCGCAGGAAACGCGATAAAGACGTGAGTCTCCCACCGCCTCGGCAAGTTTTTCCGACCACTCCTTGATGATGACGTTGCGGGGATCCGAGGTGCGATAGACGGCGTGGCCAAAGCCCATGATCTTCTCCTTGGCGATGAGTTTCGCCTGCAGCTCGCGCCGGGCCTGGGCTTCATCCTGCCATGGCTCGATCATCGCCATGGCGGCCTCGTTGGCACCACCGTGCAGCGGCCCGCGCAGGGTACCGATGGCGGCGGTAATACAGGAGAACATATCGGAAAGCGTGGAGGCACAGACCCGGGCTGCGAAGGTAGAGGCGTTGAACTCATGCTCGGCATAGAGAATGAGGGAGACATGCATGACGCGGCGCGCCAGCTCGCTCGGGGCTTTCTGGTGCAGCAGGGCCAGGAAGTGGCCACCGATGCACTCCTCATCGGTATCGAGCGCAATGCGCAGCCCTTCGTGGCTGAACTTGTACCAGTAGAGCAGTATGCCAGGGAAGGCCGCCAGCAGCCGATCAGCCACTTCATGCTCGTGCTCGAAGCCATCTTCCGGCTCCAGATCGCCGAGCATGGAACAACCGGTACGCAACACATCCATGGGATGGGCAGTGGCAGGGATGCGCTCAAGCACCTCCAGCAGGGCGGTGGGCAAGGTGCGCAGGCGACGCAGCTCGCGCTTGTAGTCCACCAGCTGTTGTTCACTGGGCAAGGCTCCCTTGAGCAGCAGATAGGCAACCTCTTCAAACTGGGCGCCCTCTGCCAGCTCCTTGATGTCATAGCCGCGATAGGTGAGCCCGGTACCGCTCTTGCCCACGGTGCAAATGCTGGTTTCCCCCGCGCTCTGACCCCGCAGGCCGGCGCCGCCCAATGGCTTCTGTTGTCCCATAACCTTGCCTCCTAATCCCTGGATGTGAACAGACGATCCAGTGTCTGCTCGTAATGGTGATAGCCGAGGAAGTCATACAGGGCTTCCCGGGTCTGCATTGTGTCCACGACGGCTCTTTGGTGGCCATCCTGGCGAATGTGCTGATAGACGTTGAGCGCGGCCTGATTGGCCGCACGGTTGGCACTCAGGGGATAGAGCACCATGTCGACCCCATGCTTGGCGAGCGCCTCTTTATCAAACAACTCGGTCTGGCCGAACTCTGTCATGTTGGCGAGGATGGGCACCCCAGCCGCCTGCTTGAAGCGATCATATTGACCGAGCTCGGTCACCGCCTCGGCGAAGATCATGTCGGCCCCGGCGGCCACATAAGCGGCGGCGCGCTCCAGCGCAGAACCAATCCCCTCCACTGCCAGTGCATCGGTACGCGCCATGATGACGAAGTCATGATCCTCACGGGCATCTACCGCCGCCTTGATGCGATCGCACATCTCATTGAGGGATACAACCGCCTTGTTGGGTCTGTGGCCGCAGCGTTTCTGGGCGACCTGATCTTCCATGTGTACAGCCCCCACCCCTGCCCGCTCGAAAGCGCGAATGGTGCGGGCGATATTGAAGGCGCCGCCCCAGCCGGTGTCGATGTCGACCAGCAGTGGCACCTTGGTGGCTGCGGTGATCCTTTCTGCGTCGATCAGTACGTCATTGAGGGAGGTCATGCCGAGATCCGGCAGGCCATGGGAGGCATTGGCCACACCGGCACCGGAGAGATAGATAGCCGCAAAGCCGCTACGTTCGGCCATCAGGGCCATGTAGGCATTGATGGTGCCGACGATCTGCAGTGGCCGTTCGTTGGCAAGGGCGGTGCGAAAACGCAGGCCTGCCGAAGGGGTAAGGCTGGACATCATGACTCCTTTCATTTGTCTGGTCTGACTATCTAATATCACGTTTACGTTAACGTCAATCATACTTTCGTGGCAGAACGGTGCCAGGCAAGACAGGGCGCGGGTTTTAGGGTAAATTTCACCAATTCCTTCAACAGGTTGAATCGTATGTCGGATCCCAATCCCGTGATCGTCTGCCCGGCTTGCGACTTGCTGATCGAACGCAAGTTATTGCCAATGCGACGCCACGCTCACTGTCCTCGTTGCCATCAGCATCTGTATGGACGATACGCCTTTCGCCCCTCCCAGTTGATGGCCCTGACCATCACAGGTTTTCTGCTGCTGCCCTCCGCCTTCTTCGAACCGCTTATCTACCTGCGTCTGGCCGGGGTGAACTCGGATGCCAACTTGCTCAAGGGCATCCTGGTGCTGATGGTCGAACACGAATTCTGGGTGGCGGGACTGGTGCTCTGGTGCGCCGTGCTGGCACCGGTGGGCCTGCTGCTCGGTATCTTTTTGCTGTCCTGTGGTCTGGCCAAGCGTTGGTACATACTGGCCCCGACCCTGAAAGCGGTGGAGGTGTTTCGTCACTGGGCCATGCTGGAGGTCTACATCGTCAGCCTGCTGGTCGCGCTGTTCAAACTGATCGATATCGCCGATGTGCGCCTGGGGGGCGGCTTGTTGAGTCTGGGTATTCTGATGCTGCTCAACATGACACTGCTGACCCTGTTTGATCCCGCACCTTACTGGGAGCGGGTGCCACTGGAGGAGCCGGAACATGACCCAGACCAGCGCACGTGAGCTGGGGCTCTGCCGCTGTCACAGCTGCGGTTTGCTGGTTCGCCATCAGGCCGGCGCAGTCTGCCCCCGCTGCCACAGCAAGTTGCAGTTGCGCATCCCCCATTCGCTGGCCTGGTCATGGGGCTTGCTGGCACTGGCCACCTTCATGTTGCTGCCCGCCAATCTGCTGCCCATCACCCACTTCTATAACAAGGGATTATTGCAGTCCGATACCATCTTCAGCGGTATCATGATGCTCTATCGCAGCAAGATGTCGGGGATCGCCACCATAGTGCTGACTGCCAGCATCATAGTGCCGGTGGGCAAAATTTTGGGGCTGGGCTGGATCTGCTGGCAGTTGCAGCGCACCAAGCCGGTGCGGCGCAAGCGTCAGCTCATCATGTATCGCATCATTGATTTTATCGGCCGCTGGTCCATGTTGGATTTGTTTGTCATCTCGCTGATGGTGGCGTTGGTTGATCGCGGCGTGCTGCTCAATGTGCGGGCGGGCCCCGGCGCCACGGCGTTTGCCTGCGTAGTGGTGCTGACCATGATGTCGGCCAGGATGCTGGATACCCGGCTGCTGTGGGACAAAGCGGCCCGCTGATACCCCTTGGATAATCTCCCTTTCTGTTTTTGGACAAGGTGACTTGTTGATGATTTGTTTGTATCTGAAGTGCTGTTCACATCAGCCAATTAAGGAGTCGGTATGATCGGGGCTGAACCCGTCATTGAGAAGCGTCGCTGGTTATCGCCAGTCTGGTTGTTGCCCTTCATTGCCCTCTTGCTGGCGGTCGGGTTCATCTATCAGCAGTTTGCGAGCAGTGGACAACTTATTCGCATCAATTTTGCCCAGGGCAACGGCATTCTGCCGGGCAAGACCCAGCTGCGCTATCAGGGGGTGGCCATAGGGGTGGTGCAGGATCTGGAGCTGGCTGAAGATGGCCACAAGATAACGGTACTGGCCAAGATAGACAGCCGAGCCCGTTCGCTGATCCGCAAAGGATCCGACTTCTGGCTGGTGAGCCCCAAGGCATCGCTGACCGAAATTTCCGGCCTCGATACCCTGGTCTCCGGCAACTACATCAACCTGCAGCCCGGCCGGGACAACAATCCGCTGGAAGAGGAGTTTGATGCACTGGATGGCCCTCCCCCGGGTTATCAGGCTCAAGGGCGCATGTTGCACCTGACTGCTGACTCGCTGGGGTCGGTCGGGATTGGCGCCAGGCTTTATTTCCGTGGTATCGAGGTGGGCAGCGTCATCAATACCCGCTTGGGCCAGGACAACCAGAACGTGATCCTGGATCTGGTGATTGAGCCGCGCTTCGAGCACCTCGTCAAGGCTGATACCCGTTTCTGGAACATCAGCGGCATCAAGGGGTCCTTCAGTCTGGCCGGCGTCAGTGTGGAGGCGGGCAGCCTCACCTCCATCCTCAGCGGCGGCATAGCATTTGACTCTCCCAAAGCATCGCCAGAGCCACAAAAGGGTCAGACCTTCACCCTCTACAAGGGACTGGCCGAGGCCGCTCGTGGTGAGCGTATCGACATAGCCGCGGGGGATCTTCCCATCAAGGAGGGAATGCCCATCCTCTATGAGGGGATCGAGATTGGCCGTATTGACCCCATTCGCCTGACTAACAAGGGCCGGATCGTGACGGCTTTGATCAACCCGGAACAAGCATTTCGGATCACCGGCGAAAGCCGACTGGTCTGGGAGACGGTTTCCCTCGGCGCCAGTGGTCTCAAGCACGCTGATCGCCTGCTGGCAGGGCCTGCCATTCGCCTCGACTATGTGGCGGGGGAAAGGGTCAAAGCCATCACCTTGAGCGGCCAGGATCAGGTCAGCGGCACCCGACTCACACTGTTGGCCGATGATCTGGCGGGCCTCAATGAAGGGGCTCCGCTCTGGTACAAGGGGTTGCAGATTGGTCAGATAAACCAGCTGAGCCTGGATGCAAACGGCAATGCCAGCGTCGCTCTGGTGGTCAATACGCAATATCAGCACTTGCTGAAACGGGCCCGCTTCTATCGTGCCTCGCCGCTGCAGATCGATGCCGATCTCAGCGGTATCAAGGTGGAAACCAGCCCGGCCAGCGTCTGGATTGGCGGCGGTATCAAGCTGGTGCAGGCCGTCACCGGTGAGCGCATCAACCGCCTCTACCCGAGCCAGGAGCTGGCATTGCTCGGTACCCGGGACGCCAAGCCTCAGCGCTGGTTGCTCAAGGCAGAACAGGCAGATGGTATCGGCATCGGCTCACCCGTGCTCTATCTGGGGCTTGAGGCGGGCAAGGTTAAGCAACTGCGCGCGGCCAAAGAAGGGGTGGAGATCGAGCTGGAGATTGACGGCGTTTATGCCCCCCTGCTCTCCCGGCAGCCGCAGTTCTGGAAAAAACCGGCCCTGGATACCCGGGTGCGCGTCGATGGCGTACACGTCAAGGTGGGCAATCTTGCTACCCTGCTGCGCGGTGCCATCGAGTTTGACCGGCTGGGAACCGGCCGCAGCAGCCATCAACTGTTTGATAGCAAAGAGCAGGCGCGGGCGAAAGTGCGCGCCCTCTCCCTGGTGGCCGACAACAATCCGGGTCTGGGGGTCGGCAGCCCGATCCGCTATCGCGGTGTCGACATCGGCAAGATTGAGCAAATCGAGCTGGAGCCATCGCTGGGTCAGGTGATCTTCAAGGCCGAGCTGGATGGTCAGTATGCGGAGCGCTTTATGCAATCCGGTGCCCGCTTTACCCTGGTACAAGCCAAGCTGGGATTGGGCGGCATAGCTCACCTCGATACCCTGATCAAGGGAGCCTTCGTGGAGGCTCAGCCAGGTCAGGGGGCGGGCAAGGACCGTTTTCCCTTGAGTCAGACGGGCCCGGTTGGGCTGGCCTTGACCCTCAAGAGCCCGTCAGTCAGCGGCTTGAGTGTTGGCAGCCCCTTGCTGTTTCGCAAACTGGTTGTTGGTAGCGTCACAGGCGTGGCGTTGGCGCGTGATGGCAGCGAAGTGTTGATCGATGTGAGCGTTGATCAGGAGTATGCCCACCTGGTTCGGGCTAATTCGCGCTTCTGGAACGTCTCCGGCGTCAAGGCCGACATAGGTTTGACCGGGGGCACCATCGAAGTGGAAACCGTGCAGAGCCTGCTGGCGGGCGGCATTGCCTTCAATACCCCAGAGCGGGAGATGGGGCCGACCGTCAAGGCGGGCCATCGTTACCCCTTGCATGGCAAGGCAGAGAAAGAGTGGCTGGAGTGGAGCCCTCGCATTCTGCCCTGATCGTCTCTTTCCTATTACACTAGCCCGGCCATGACGCCGGGCTTTTTTATGTTGCCGGTCGGCACTGTTAAGAAAATTCCTAGCCTTGTGATAGGATATCGCCCCTTATTTTGGGTCAACGAGACGGCGCCGTGCACGACAATACCTATCTTCCCGATCACTTCTTGCACCATATTGCGGCCATCATGCCGGCTCATCTCTCCATGGATGAATTCGTAGCCAGTTGTCGGCGGCCGCTGCGGCGCAGCATCCGGGTCAACACGCTGAAGATATCTGTCTCCGACTTTGTGATGCAGATGCAGCCACTTGACTGGCAATTCGATGCCGTTCCCTGGTGCGAGACCGGTTTCTGGTTGACCCGGGCCGATGAGTCCGTGCCCCTTGGCAATACGGCAGAGCACCTGAGCGGCCTCTTTTATATTCAGGAAGCGAGCTCCATGTTGCCGGTGACGGCGCTATTTGCCAGCGATCAGGTCAAGCGAGATGGCATGCTGCTGGATGCGGCGGCCGCCCCTGGTTCCAAGACCACCCAGATCGCGGCCTTGATGAACAACCAGGGCATGCTGGTTGCCAATGAATATTCCAGCAGTCGGCTCAAGGTGCTGAGTGCCAACATCCAGCGCTGTGGCGTTACCAATGTGGGCATGACTCACTTCGATGCCAAGGTGTTTGGCCAGTGGTTGCCGGAGACCTTCGATGCCATCTTGCTCGATGCACCCTGCTCCGGTGAAGGGACGGTGCGCAAAGATGAAGATGCCTTGCGCAACTGGAGTATCGAGAGCATCGACGAGATTGCGGCGGTGCAGCAAGGGTTGTTGGAGAGCGCCTTTCACGCCCTCAAACCCGGCGGCGTGCTGGTCTACTCCACTTGCACCTTGAGCCAGCAGGAGAACCAGGCGGTCTGTCAGTCCCTGCTGGACAAGTTCGGCGATGCCCTGACCGTAGATTCGCTGGCCGACCTGTTCCCCAATGCGGAGCAGGCCTGTACGCCCGAAGGATATCTGCACGTTTGGCCCCAGATCTTCGACAGTGAAGGCTTTTTCGTCGCCAGATTGCGCAAGCATCACTCAGTGCCCAACACCATGTTCAAGCCGGGCAAACTCGGCAAGTTCCCCTTCTCGCCACTGCCGGCCAAAGAGGCTGAGCCCATGTTGCGCGAGATTGAAGCCAATTTTGGTGTGGTGCCCCAAGGTCAGCTGTTTGGTCGCAATGACGAGATCTGGCTCTTCCCTCACCTGTTTGGGCAGGTGCAGGGCAAGCTGCGTTTCGATCGCATCGGCATCAAGCTGGCGGAGACCTTCAAGAAGGGCTATCGCCTTACCCATGAGTGGGCGCTGGCCTATGGCGACAAGGCGACACAAGGGGTTGTCGAACTCGACAGTGCCAATGCGCGAGAATTCATGATGGGGCGGGACGTCTGGCCCGAGCAGGAGGCCGGCACTGGCGAGGTGATCGTTCGTTATCAGGGGCATACCCTGGGCATGGGGAAGTGGGTCGGTAGCCGGGTCAAGAACGCCCTGCCCCGTGAGCTGGTGCGCGACAACAATCTGTTCGGTGCATAAGCGCCGCGCCTGATCGAGTCTGGAAACCCACACTTCGGTTGAACTTTTATTCGGATCTTGAAAAGCCTTGAGCCTTGTCTAAGCTTAAGGCTATCCGAACACCAGTTAGCGCACGGCTCTGCAAGGAGCCAATTCCCCTATGCCAGGTACAAGGAATTCGTACCTGGCTTTTTTTATGTCCGGACTTTCTGTTTTCTGCCTTTCACTCAAGCACATCCGCTATCTCTTTCTCAATCTGGGGCTGGGATGACAGCTCATGCTGATAGAGCAGATCGATCGCCTGCTCGATGAGCGAAGCCTGGCTGTCTTCAAGGTGCATCCCCAATTCCTGTAACCGCTCGGCGTGGCGATTGCTTATCCAGCACTGCAACCGGCTATGGGTTTCCTGCTTGCGTTTCACATGCTGGCGCTGTCGTTCGGCATTGTTGTGTGGGGCTGCCGCTTGGGGCTCATTAACATTTATTTCCTGGCTCATATGACCTTGCAATGTTCTGTTTTAATGTTTGTTATCTCTAACATGCGGTGCATTGTTGCCTGAACAAGAAAGCTCTCCCCTCCCATCAGGCACTTTGGCAAAGCGCGATAAATATATCATCAGATCAATAAGATATAATTTAACATAAAAAATGCAGTGACGCGGAGTGTCACAACAAGCCATCCAGTGCGTGATCGGAGAACTTGTGGGCATCGTCGAAATACTCCTGCAGGGTACGCATGTCCTTGTGGCGAGTCACCTCAATGATCTTGTTCATGGGCTTGCCGGCGGTGACGGCCGAGGTGATGAATCCCCGTCGCAGGCTGTGGCCACTGACATAAAGATCGTCGATGGCCTGGCCGGTGCGCCGCTTGATCATCAGGTTTATCCCCTGGGGGCCGAGGGGTTCCGACATAAGCTGACCCCAGCGGTTCATGCGACGAAACAGCGCACCCTCGCCGATCCGACTTTTTTTAAGCCAGGTGTGCAGCGCCGAGACGGGGCAATATTGCTTGCCGGGTATGAGCGCTATCTCGGTTTCATGGAGCTGATGTTTGCTCGGCTTGAGGCGAAGCCGGATCCCCTGCCCCACAAAATCGAGATCGCTGACCTCGATTTTGGCCGCCTCCGAGCGGCGCAAGGCACCACTGAACATCAGCAGCAGCAGGGTGTGATCCCGTAAACCGGCTAGGTTGGAGGTGTCGATTTCATCGAGTACCCTGGCCAGCGGTTGCAGGGTTAGCGCCCCCGTCTTGCGCTTGCGGTTATCGCCAAGACGCACTATGCCACGCATCATCTCCTTGATTTCGGCATGCTCGGTCGGCATGGGATGAATGCCTTTCTGCTTGAAGGCGTAGCGGATCCCGGCCAGTCGCCTGACCAGGGTCGCAGGTTTACGTGGTTCACCGTTGCGCAGCTCCCCTTTCCCTTCCTCTTTATCCAGCCACACCCAGTCCGCCAATATGCCATCGGCCTGATCCGCCAGAAAATTCATGATGTCGTGATGAGTGGTTTGCAGCGGGTCAAGCCCGTGGAGCTGGCACCAGAATACGAAAATACGTGTATCGGCCTGATAGGCATTGAGGGTGGAATCCGCTTTGGCACTGCGCAAGAAGCGTCTCGCCCGACTATTGAGCTGAGGATCGAACACAGCCTGCAATGACTGATAAACAGGGGGTGAGACGGTTGGGTAAGCCACGTAAGTCTATGATTCAATGCGGGGTTTGGGAGGATCTTACAGGATTCTTCATATACATCAAGTATCGATAATGAATATTATCGATACTTATAGAACTGCTAATTAAACCCCCCCCTGAACCTCGATGCTCGCCTGCAGCAATATCATCTGTAATGAACCGGTTTATCAGCGACCTCATCGCGCTGACATTAAATGCGTTGTGAGAGATAACAAGTGGCATGGACAGTGATAACGAGGGGAAGTGTGCGGATAATTTTAAATAAAGAGGCCCCTTTATCCGGGGCCTCGTCGTCTATTTTTTTGCCAACTTGAACAGTTCAAAGAAGTTTCGGCTGGTCACCTCTGCCAACTCGGTCAGCGGCATCTGACGAAGGTCGGCAATAAACTGGGCAACATCTCGCACAAAGGCAGGTTCGTTCTCCCTCCCCCTATGAGGCACAGGGGCGAGATAAGGAGAGTCTGTTTCAACCAGCAAGCGTTCCAGCGGCAACGCCTTGACCACGGCTTGCAGCGCGGATGCATTCTTGAAGGTCGCTATGCCGGAAATGGAAATATAAAAACCCATCTCCATCGCGGCCTGGGCCATCTCCAGGGATTCGGTGAAACAGTGCAACACACCGCCCACCTGGTCGGCCCCCTCTTCACGCATGATCTGCAGGGTATCTTGCTGGGCATCACGGGTGTGAATGATCAGCGGCTTGTTCAAGGCACGAGCGACCCGGATGTGTTCGCGGAAGGAAGCTTGCTGCACCTCCTTGTTTTCCGGCGAGTAGAAGTAGTCGAGCCCGGTTTCCCCTATGGCCACCACTCTTTCATCGCTGGCCTGCGTCAGCAACAGCTCGGCATCGACACCGGGTTCCTGATTGAGCGGATGCACGCCACAGGAAGCAAACACCTGGGGATAAGGGGCGATCGCCGCCAGCATGGTCGGAAACTGTTCCTGGGTGACACTTACACACAGAAAGTATCCCACGTCCTGCTGCGCAGCCTTGGCCAACACGTCGGCCATGTCGGTCTGCTTGCTGCCATAGCTGAGGCGATCGAGGTGGCAATGGGAATCAACGAGTAACATAAAGAACCTTTGCGTCTTGTCAGATTTATAACCAGCGGCTGAGCCAGTTCATCAGATGAATGGTGGCATTGGAGAGCTGGCCAGGTTGGCAGGCGGCCTTGAGCGCCACGAGCTGCTGCTCCGCCTCCAGCAACTTTTCGCTGGAGTTGCCCTCGGCCAACTGCTGGCTGAGGGCCGCCAGATCCGGCATCGCCAGCTGATGATGACCACAGCCGGCCTGAGTCTTGAGTGCATCGCACAAAAACAGCTGCAACCAGTGCAGCCTGACCTGAGTTTCATCCGCCAGCTGGCTGCAGACATGGGTGGCCCGAGTCGGGGTCAGTGACAGGGAGACGAAACTCTCCAGCAACTCCCGGCGTTTGCCATCCTGCTGCTCTTCGATGTAACGTAGCACCCGCAGCGGGGCTCCCTGGCAGATCCGCACCTGAGCCAATGTGGCCTGGTGACCCTGTTCGGCCAGCCAGCGCACCGTCTCCCCTTCCGTCGGCAACTGGCAGACGTGCTTGTGACAGCGGCTCAGGATAGTGGGCAACAGACGGGAAACCTGGGAGGCAATCAGCAGCAAGAGACTATCGCCGGCCGGCTCTTCCAATGTCTTCAGCAAGGCGTTGGCAGCGGACTCCGTCATGCGCTCCGCATCCGAAATGATCACCACTTTGCCCCGGCCAAGCTGGGCCGAGTTCTGCAAGCGAGCGCAGATCTCGCGAATAGCTTCGACCCCTATGGTCTTGCTGTCGACTGTAACGGTACCAAGATCCGGGTGATGTCCCTTGTCAAACAGCTGGCACGAGTGGCACTGGCCACAGGGCTCTCCGCGATCCGGTTGCTGGCAGAGGTGCAAGCGCGCCAATCGTTCTGCAAGCTGTTCCTTGCCAAGACCAGGATCGCCGAGCAACAACCAGGCATGACCCAGCCGACCGGCCTGGGCCGTCTGACTCAGGGCATGCCAATCCGGGATCAGCCAGGGATACATACGTGCTCGTTCGACAGGTAGTGATCCAGTGCGGCCTCGATGGCCGTTTTGACCTGATCCGGAGTTTGTCCGGCATCGATCACCCGGATGGAATCATCCTTGGCGGCCAGTTCGAGATAACGGCTGCGAGTGCGCTCGAAGAAGCTGAGCTGCTCCAGTTCGATCCTGTCCAGCTCGCCACGATGACGGGCTCGCTGCAAACCAAGGGCAGGATCGATATCGAGATAGAGGGTGAGATCCGGTTTGAAGTCACCGAGCACCGCCTGCTTGATGGCGCCGATGAGCCCCGCATCGATGCCACGGCCACCGCCCTGATAGGCCTGGGAGGAGAGATCGTGACGATCCCCCACCACCCAGCGACCCTCAGCCAGAGCTGGCTTGATCCGGGTCTCGACCAGCTGCACCCGGGAGGCATACATCAGCAACAGCTCGGCTTCGATGGTAAGGCGCTCGTCGTGCACCTCCTTGACGATGGCGCGCATCCGCTCGGCCAGCGGGGTTCCCCCGGGCTCACGGGTGCATTCGATCTGGTCGATGCCGTGGCGTTGCAGATAATCGGTAACATAACGTACCGCGGAGCTCTTCCCTGCCCCTTCCAGTCCTTCAATCACGATAAATTTAGACATTAGGGTTTCTTCAATATGTATTCGCGAACCGCCCGATTGTGTTCATCGAGGGTCTTGGAGAAATAGTGGGCACCGCCCCCTTTGGCGACGAAATAGAGATAGTCGGTCGACTTGGGGTTGAGGGCCGCTTCGATGGAAGCCTTGCCGGGCATGGCGATGGGCGTAGGCGGCAGGCCATCGATCACATAGGTGTTGTACGGATTCACGTCCGTCAAATCGCTGCGGCGGATATTGCCATCGTAACGATCCTTGACCCCGTAGATGACGGTAGGATCTGTCTGCAGCTTCATGCCTAGACGCAAGCGGTTGACGAACACGGAGGCGATCTGCGCCCGCTCGTCCGGCTGGCCCGTCTCTTTTTCGATGATGGAAGCCATGATCAGCGCTTCATAAGGGGTCTTGTAGGGCAGATTGGCCTGGCGCTTGTCCCAGCTCTGTTGCAGGAAGGCTTTCATGTCCTGATAAGCGCGACGCAGTATGGAGATGTCGCTAGCATGGGTGGTATAGGCGTAGGTCTCCGGCAGGAACCAACCCTCCAGCTTGCCATTGTCGATGCCAAGCTCGTGAGCCAGATCAGCTTCAGATTGCTCCACGGTCAGCCGCTCCAGATAGGGCGCGCCGGAGAGCTGCTTCAGCCAGTCCTCAAAACGGGACCCCTCGACGAAGGTGAGGCTGAAGTGAAACTCCTTGCCCGATGCAAACAGAGAAAGGGTCTCTTTAAGTGGCGCCCCTTCCTTGATCTCGTAGGTACCGGATTTGATGGCAACCAGCTCGGGGTGACCGCGCAGCCAAAGCCGCACGGCCCAGGGACTGGTTTCCCCCTCCCCCAGCTCGGCGATCAGGCGCGCCGCATGGGCCCCTTTCTCGACGGTAAAGAGGCGAGTCGGCCCCTTGTTGGTGAGCGTCTCCACCTGCTGCCACTTGTGATATACATAGCCCCCGGCCACGGCAACTGTCAGCGCCGCGCCCGCGAGCAGGGTGTAAAGCCGATTAAACTTCAATGACCAAACGCTCCTGTAAACGGCGGATCAATACCGGGCTCGGATACTGAGTATCCCCAATGCCGGTCACCGGCACTATGCCCATCAGGGTATTGGTCAGCCACACCTCTTCGGCCTGCCACAGTGACTCCAGCGGAGCCTCCACGACACGCAGTTCAATACTCATCTGTTTTAGCATCGCCATCACATGGCGCCGCATGATGCCATCAATACCGCAGTGGGAAAGATCCGGTGTAAACACCGTCTTGCCACGGCGCCAAAACAGATTGGCACTGACACCTTCTACCAGAAATCCCCGACTGTTCAAGACTATACCTTCGACTCCCGAACGCGTCGCAAGTTCGCTTTTCAGCAAAACCTGTTCCAGCCGGTTCAGGGTCTTGAGTCCCGCCAGCATGGGGGCGTCGCCGAGCCGTTGCTGGCAAACCAGCAGGGGAATGCCGTTTTGCTGCCAACCCTGATAATGGCTCGGGTAATCGGCAAGGGAGACGATACGGGTAGGCGCCTCGCAGGCACTGCCGTCATAACCGCGCCCGCCCGTTCCCCGGGTCAGCATCACCTTGGCGACAGCCTGCGTCTGGCCGGCAGCCAATTGCGCCGCCTCCTGGGTCAAGGTTGACCAGTCCATTCCGGTAAATCCGAGTCTGGCACTGGCCTGCTGCAGCCGTGCCAGATGGGCAGGCCACCAGACGACCTGACCGTTTCTGACCAGCATGGTGGTGAAATGACCATCCCCATAGGCCAGCCCACGATCCCTGGCGGACACAGTATCTGTCTGCATTCCATTGATAAGCAAAAGGATCCCTCCGATAAAAAAGGCCCGATACCGGCAGTATCGGGCCCGAGTCATCCGCCCTGGGGCGAATTATACGCGTTTGAAGATCAGTGAGCCATTGGTGCCGCCAAAACCGAACGAGTTGGACAAGGCATACTCAAAGTGACCAGGTTTGGCTACGTGGGGCACCAGATCCAGATCGCACTCTTCATCCGGATTGTCCAGATTGATGGTGGGTGGAGCCACCTGATCACGCAGCGCCAGCACTGTGATGATGGCTTCGATAGCACCCGCCGCCCCCAGCAGATGGCCGGTCATGGACTTGGTGGAGCTGATCATCAGGGCGCTGGCATGCTCGCCAAACACCTGCTTCATGCCACGCAGCTCGGCCACATCACCCAAGGGAGTAGAAGTGCCGTGAGCATTGATGTAACCAATCTGCTCGGGAGCGATACCGGCATCCTTGATGGCATTTTTCATGGCGCGCGCGCCACCGCTGCCGTCAGAGGGAGGTGCCGTCATATGATATGCATCGCCACTCATGCCAAAGCCAACCAGCTCGGCATAGATCTTGGCGCCACGGGCCTTGGCGTGTTCATACTCTTCCAGTACCAGCACACCCGCGCCATCACCCAGCACAAAACCGTCACGATCCTTGTCCCACGGGCGACTCGCCTTCTGGGGCTCGTCGTTGCGGGTAGAGAGTGCCTTGGCAGCCGCAAAACCGCCCATTCCCATGGGGGTAGAAGCCTTTTCGGTACCGCCGGCTACCATCACGTCCGCATCACCGTAGGCGATCATGCGGCCAGCCATGCCGATGGCATGGGTGCCTGTGGTACAAGCAGTAGTCACCGCTATGTTGGGGCCTTGCAGTCCCTTCATGATGGAGAGATGACCGGACACCATATTGATGATGGTAGAAGGCACGAAGAAGGGGCTCAGCTTGCGCGGGCCACCGTTGATCAGGCTGGTATGGTTCTGTTCGATAAGACCCAGACCGCCGATACCGGAACCTATGGCCACACCGACCCGCTCTGCATTGTCTTCATTGACAACCAGACCCGCATCATCGAGCGCCTGGATCCCCGCCGCCACGCCGTACTGGATGAAGAGATCCATCTTGCGGGCTTCTTTGCGGTTGATACCGTACTGTTCGGGATCAAACTCTTTGACCTGGCCTGCGAAACGGGTCGCAAACTCGCTGGCATCAAAATGTTCGATAGGAGAAATGCCGCTCTGCCCGTTGAGCAGGGCTTGCCAGCTGGATTCAGCAGTGTTGCCCACCGGGGAAAGCATCCCCAAGCCGGTCACCACGACTCTGCGTTTTGACACTGAGGTAGTCTCCGAGAGGTATTTTGAAAGGGAGTAAACATAAAAGAAGCGGCCCTTGGGCCGCTTCTTTCAGAACAGGAACTTATTCCTGATTAGCGGTGATGTAATCGATAGCCGCTTGAACAGTAGTGATCTTTTCGGCTTCTTCATCAGGAATTTCGGTATCGAATTCTTCTTCCAGCGCCATTACCAGTTCAACGGTATCCAAAGAGTCAGCGCCCAGGTCGTCGACGAAGGAGGCAGCGTTCTTGACGTCTTCCTCTTTAACACCCAGTTGTTCGATGATGATTTTCTTTACGCGTTCTTCGATGTTGCTCATGACCTGAATTTTCCTTTAAAAATACGCTATTGCGTCTGGTTGGGGTAGTTTATTCAATTAACGTCAGTTTGCAAGTAGCTTGCCTCTGGTCAAACCACGAAATTCGCCAAACTTCGGCGTACTATCGCAAATTTGAACAGATCTCACGACAAATTGATTACACCATGTACATCCCGCCGTTAACATGCAGGGTTTCGCCAGTGATATAGGCGGCATCATCAGACGCCAAGAATACCACAGCTGCGGCAATTTCTTTTGGATCACCCAAACGGGCTGCTGGCACCTGATTCATGATGCCGGCACGTTGTTCGTCATTCAGTGCCCGGGTCATGTCGGTCTCGATAAAACCGGGCGCAACCGCATTCACTGTAATGCCACGGGATGCCACTTCCCGAGCCAACGATTTGGTAAAGCCAACCAGACCCGCCTTGGCGGCTGCATAGTTGACCTGGCCTGCATTGCCCATGGTTCCGACCACGGAGCCGATGCTGATAATCCGGCCATGACGCTTCTTCATCATGGCGCGCAATACTGGCTTGCTCAGACGATAGAGGGAAGTCAGGTTGGTGTCGATGATTTCATTCCACTCGTCATCTTTCATACGCATCAACAGGTTGTCGCGGGTGATGCCGGCATTGTTGATCAGGATATCGATGTCGCCGAAACGCGCCTTGATGGCCGCGAAAACAGTCTCGATGGATTCAGGACTGGTCACGTTCAGTGCCATGCCACAACCCTGCTCACCCAGATAGGCGCTGATAGCCTCTGCGCCGCTGTCGCTGGTCGCTGTGCCGACGACTTTTGCGCCACGGGCCGCAAATGTCTCGGCAATCGCACGGCCGATACCACGACTGGCACCGGTCACCAACACAACCTTATTGGTAAAACTCATTATCTGCTCCTGTTTACTTGAACTGGGCCAGCGCCAGCTCGAAAGAGGCTACATCGTTGGCATGGATACCTTCCACGCGCTTGTCGATGCGCTTGGCCAGCCCGGTCAATACCTTGCCCGGCCCCATCTCGATCTCGAGGGTGACACCTTCATTGGCCATCCGCTCCACCGTCTCGGTCCAACGGACCGGACTGAACAGCTGACGCACCAGCGCTTGCTTGATGGCGGCCGGATCCTGTTCACAGGATACGTCGACATTATTGATGACTGCGATGGTTGGAACCTTGATCTCGATCCCGTCCAGCGCAGCCGCCAGTTTTTCTGCGGCAGGTTTCATCAGTGCACAGTGGGATGGCACCGAGACCGGCAGCGGCAATGCCCGCTTGGCGCCAGACTCTTTCATCAGTACGTTTGCGCGCTCAACCGCTTCCTTGTGACCGGCGATCACCACCTGGCCCGGGGAGTTGAAGTTGACCGGAGAGACCACCTGACCTTGCGCCGCTTTTTCGCAGTTGGCGGCGATGGCTTCGTTATCCAGACCTATGATGGCCGCCATGGCACCGGTCCCTTCCGGTACGGCTTCCTGCATGGCCAAACCACGCAGTTCAACCAGTTTGACCGCATCGGCGAAATCCAGCGAGCCACTGCACACCAGTGCAGAGTACTCACCCAGACTGTGGCCGGCCATCATGGCGGGGGTCGCCCCACCCTGCTGTTGCCACAGACGCCACAGGGCGACGGATGCCGTCAGCAACGCTGGCTGGGTACGCCAGGTTTTGTTCAGATCTTCAACCGGACCATCCATGACCAGGGCAAACAGGTCATAACCCAGCACCTGGCTCGCCTCGGCGAAGGTTTCCTTGATCACGGCGTGTTGCTCGGCCAGCTCGGCCAGCATGCCAACGGCTTGGGAGCCTTGTCCCGGGAAGGCAATGGCAAATTGGGTCATCATTGATTCCTTTAAGGTAAGACAAAACGAAATCGGTCACGGGATGATGCTTGGGCGCCATCCCGCTGAAGATCAGAGGCGGATCAGCGCCGAACCCCAGGCGAAACCACCGCCGAAGGCCTCCAGCAGTACCAGCTGGCCCGGTTTGATCCGGCCGTCACGCACCCCTTCATCAAAGGCAATGGGCACGGAGGCAGCAGAGGTGTTGCCGTGTTTGTCGAGGGTCAGCACCACTTTATCGAGGCTCATGCCGAGCTTCTTGGCGGTCGCGCTGATGATGCGGAAGTTGGCCTGGTGCGGTACCAGCCAGTCGAGTTCGCTCGGCGCTATGCCAGCGGCTGCCAGCGTCTCGGTCACGATCTCGCTCAGCCGCGTCACCGCCACCTTGAACACATCGTTGCCCTTCATATACATGTAGGCTTCGAGCTCGGCGCCCGGCATGCCGCGACGAGGGTGCGGCAGCTTGAGCAGATCGCCATAACGGCCATCGGCATGGAGGTGCGTTGAAAGGATCCCAGGCGTCTCGCTTGCACCAACAATCACAGCCCCGGCCCCGTCACCAAACAGTATGATGGTGCCACGATCTTGCGGGTCACACATGCGGGACAGCACATCGGCACCAACAACCAGCACATGGCGGGCGGCCCCGGACTTGACGAACTGATCGGCAATGGAGAGCGCATAGGTGAAACCGGCGCAGGCGGCGGCCACGTCAAATGCAGGAATGCCTGGCACACCGAGTAATCCCTGCAGCTCGCAGGCGGCAGCCGGGAAGGCGTTTTCGGCGCTGGTGGTGGCCAGCACTATCATGTCGAGATCGGCAGCGGTCAGACCCGCAGCTTCCAGGGCGCGCAGGGCGGCCTGGTGAGACAGGGTGGCGACAGTTTCGTCGGCACCGGCAATACGGCGTTCACGGATCCCGGTACGTTCCACGATCCACTCATCACTGGTTTCAACCATTTGCTCGAGATCGGCGTTGGTACGCACTGAACTCGGCAGATAACTGCCAGTACCCAGAATTTTGCTATGCATAGATTTCTTATAGATCCCTGTCGGAAAAGACAGATTCAAGGCGATCTGCTATTTGCAATGGAAGTTGATGCTTGGCCTCTTGTGCGGCCAGCAGGATCGCATTACACAGAGCGTGCCGTTCGGCTCGCCCATGGCTTTTTACCACAATGCCGCGCAATCCTAACAGACTTGCACCGTTATACTGGTCGGGGTTCAGGTAAGAAAAACGTCGTTTGAACATAAATCCGGCGAGTCGGCCAAGAAAACTGCGTTTTTTGCGGGGATATCCGGCCAGCTGGGCCATCATCCGCACTACCCCTTCCGCCGTTTTGAGGGCGACATTGCCAACAAAACCATCGCAGACAATAACATCACACTCGCCGCTGAAGATGCGATCCCCCTCGACAAAGCCAACGAAATTGAGTGCGCTGCACTGACGGAGCAGCTCTGCGCTGTGACGCACCAGGTCATTGCCCTTTATCTCCTCCTCCCCCACGTTGAGCAAGGCAACCCGGGGCGACGTAATGCCTTCAACCTTTTCGGCTACCACCGACCCCATCACAGCGAACTGCAACAGGGTGTCGGCATCGCAGCTGACATTGGCGCCGAGATCCAGCATCACGGTACGCTTGCCGCTCAAGGTCGGCAGCGCCTTGATGAGCGCAGGTCTGTCGACACCGGGCAAGGATTTGAGTACACACTTGGCCATGGCCATCAGGGCACCGGTATTACCGGCACTGACGCAGGCATCGGCCTCACCGGCTTTCACCAGATTGAGCACAACCCGCATGGAGGAGTCTTTCAGAGTTCTCAGCGCCACGATCGGCTTGTCGCCCATGCCAACCACTTGGGATGCATGTACGAAACGAACGCGAGGATGAGTCAGCAAGCCATGTTGCTGCAATAAGGCAGTGGTCTGGTGTTGATCACCAACCAGAATGAGTTTTAGCTGGGGCAAAAGAGACAGTGCCTGCACAACGGCAGGCACTGTTTCCGAGGGGCCAATATCTCCCCCCATTATGTCTAGCGCGACAGTTTGCGTAGACAAAGGCAATCCTTAAGCGATTACCTTTTTACCGCGGTAGAAACCATCGGCAGTCACATGGTGACGACGATGAATTTCACCACTGGTCTGATCAACAGTCAGAGCTGCACTGGTCAGCGCATCGTGTGAACGACGCATGCCACGCTTGGCACGGGTTTTACGGTTCTGTTGTACGGCCATTGTAGGCTAACTCCTAGATTCACTTACGTTTAAGCTCTTCAAGAACTGCAAAGGGATTCGGCCGCTCATCAGCAGGTTCGATATCACCCCAAGTCATGTCCATGTTACCGCGAGGGCACGCATCCATTGGATGCATTGCCACCTGAGGCAACGAGAGGATGAGTTCATCCTCCAGAACTTGATGAAGATCTATCTCGCCGTTTTCGTCCAACTCAATGGGCTCATAAGCTTCCGGCAGTTCTTCCTCGTTTGTTTTTTCAAACAGCGGAGTGTAGATAAAATCAGCTTCACAAAGGTGCTCGAATGTCTCTCCACAACGCTGGCAAACCAGGTCAACCTTGGCATGGGCAGTGCCTTTCATAACGGTCAACTTCTGGACATCTTTGCCAAAGTGCAGTGATACATCAACATCACTCTGCAAGCCTGCGGTTGATTCCTCCAGCCTGGGCATCTGCGACTTTTCCACTATCCCGACATAGTCGAGCAGCTTCAAGGCATTACGGACTGGATCAACCTTAACGGGCAACTTCACCTTTTGCATAGGGCGCGAATATTATAGGTCCAACAACTGATAGTCAAAGGAAAAAGTCCTTACCGCCGATGATTTTAACCATACAAGTCCCTGAGATGCCGGGACTTGTTCTCATCGGTGGCTGATTATGCCATAAACCTGAGGATCCTACACAGGATCCTGTCCGGATTTACTGCTCACTCAGAATGACAACCCAAGTGCCATCCACATCATTGCTGGTCCAGCATGAAAACCTCATCGGAGATTTGCCCAGCTCACAGCGTGGCGATACCATCGGCACCTGACTGCATCGAATCAGGACATCACAACACAATGCCAACACAGCTTATCCTCGCCTCCACGTCCCGCTATCGCAAAACCCTGTTGGAAAAACTCGGCCTTCCCTTTGAATGTGCAGCACCCGAGGTGGATGAATCCACCCTGCCCGGCGAGTCTGCCGAGACGCTGGTGGCGCGGCTGGCCTATGCCAAGGCGAATGCCATTGCCAACCAGCGTGATCAGGGACTGATCATAGGGTCCGATCAGGTGTGTGTCTGCGACGGTCAGATCCTGGGCAAGCCGGGCACTGTGGAGAAGGCGGTGGCACAACTGATGGCCGCACGGGGCCGCAGCATCACCTTTTATACCGGCCTGTGCGTACTGGATGCCGCCAGCGGCAAAGCAGAACAGCTGGTGGAGCCCTTCACTGTGCACTTCCGCACTCTGGATGAGACCGCCATTCGCCGCTACGTGGCAGCGGAGATGCCCCTTGATTGCGCGGGCAGTTTCAAATGTGAAGGTATGGGGATAGTGCTGTTCAAGGGGCTGGAGGGGCGCGATCCCAACGCTCTGATCGGCCTGCCCCTGATCGGTCTGATCGAGCTGCTGGAACGCCACGGCCTCGCCCTGCCCTGACGGGAATGGCCTATCACGACGAGCCAAACGAAAAACGGGAACCCAGGCTCCCGTTTCGTCATCTATTCAACTGGCATATGGCAAGACTAACCCAGCAGCAGCTTCAACTCGTCCATGGTATCGACGACCGCAAGCGGATCATGTGTCTGCAAGCGCTTCTTGTCGTGCACACCCCAGCTTACGCCGATCCGCGGCATGGCGAGCGCTTCTGCCATCGCCATGTCGTGGATGGAGTCACCGATCATTACTGCCTGATGGGGAGCAAAGCCCAGCTCATCCAGAATTTGCGTCAACATCAGAGGATCGGGTTTGGAGTTGGCCTCATCCGCGCCACGGGTGGCAGCAAACAACGGCCGCAGGCCGGTATCATCCAGCACCCGATCCAGGCCGCGGCGAGACTTGCCCGTCGCCACCGCCAATGCAATTCCCTGCCCGTGCCAGTGATGCAGCAGCGCACTCGCCCCGGCAAACAACGGACTCGGTGTACCGTCATGCAGATAGTGATGACGATAACGGGCGATCAGGGCATTGGCCCGCTCGCCCCCCGGCGCCAGGTCAAACAGCAGTGGAATGCCGACCTCCAGGCTGAGCCCTATTATCTGATGTGTCTGCACCGCAGTGGGCACCGGCTCGCTGCAATCGCGCGCCGCCCCCGCGACGCAGGCAACTATCCGCCCCACCGAGTCCATCAGGGTACCGTCCCAGTCGAAAATAGCGAGTCGGATAGCCTTCATCAGCGTGCCAACTTGTTGAGGAAATTGTCGAGTTCAGGCGCGAGCGGTGCCTCGATCAGCACCTCGCGGCCATCAACCGGATGAGTGAATGTCAGCTTCCAGGCGTGCAAAAATAGCCGTTTCAGCCCTTGGCTGCGCATTTTCTCGTCAAAGGCGGCTTCCCCATACTTGTCATCACAGGCAATGGGATGACCTGCATGCTGGGTATGGACCCGGATCTGGTGGGTACGCCCCGTGATCGGGCTGCACTCGACCAGGGTCGCCTCGGCAAATTGACGGGCAATCCGGAAACGGGTTTCGGATGGCTTGCCATCACTGCTGACCCGCACCACCCGTTCACCGGATTGCAGGTCATTCTTGCGCAGTGGCGCATTGACCACCTTGACGTGGGGCTGCCACTGGCCGCGCACCAATGCCAGATACTGCTTGCGCATGGTTTTGACCCGCAGCTGCTCATGGAGGCTGCGCAGCGCACTGCGCTTCTTGGCAACCAGCAGCACGCCAGAGGTGTCGCGGTCGAGTCGGTGCACCAGCTCCAGGAAGCGGGCGTCCGGGCGCAGGGCTCGCAGTCCCTCTATGACGCCAAAGCTCAGACCACTGCCGCCATGCACGGCCATGCCGGACGGTTTGTTGAGCACTATCATGGCGTCGTCTTCAAACAGGATCTGGCTCTCCAGACGCTGGATGCTGCCGAGGTTGGCCGAGGGCAGTTCGTTTTTCTCAGCAACCCGCACGGGAGGAACCCGTACCTCGTCGCCCGGGCAGAGTTTGTATTCCGGTTTGATGCGCTTTTTATTGACGCGCACTTCCCCTTTTCGAAGGATGCGATAGATCAGGCTCTTGGGGACGCCCTTTAGCTGAGTCTTGAGAAAATTGTCGATGCGCTGCCCTTCATGCTCAGCTTCGATGGTGAGCAGCTGCACTTGTTGTTGTATCTGTGTCATGGCGCGGATTTTAACACTGCCAGCGCCCCTTGGCTGCATGCTTTGTTGAAAAATGGCGCCTTGCTATAAAAGTGGTTTAAATGGGATAATAAACAAGGTTTTGTCATTGTGTTCAAGCCTTGTACTAAGTGGCCAATATTTATGCCACCCAATCCCAAAACACCGTGTATACAAGAACATGACGGTTCCCGGGTGCGAGGTACAACGCATGGAGAACACAAGCAGAACCGATTATTTGTCTCCACATCGGCATCCTTAATTCATGCCTTCTCGAGAAGGCCGAACCAGAGCGCCCTTAGTTTGCGCCTCATGCATACCCCAACCGGGAGGTTGCCCAAGTATGCTGAAGACCCGAGGCCGGCGCCGGCAGGATCCTGTGGAGGAAATCAAAATGACAAAATAACGAGAACTCAATGAAAAGAATGCTAATCAACGCGACTCAGGAAGAGGAGTTGCGCGTAGCGCTGGTTGACGGACAACAGCTCTACGATTTGGATATTGAAAGTCCGGGCCATGAGCAGAAGAAAGCGAACATCTACAAGGGTAAGATCACCCGCGTAGAACCCAGTCTCGAAGCTGCTTTTGTCGACTACGGCGCTGAACGCCACGGTTTCCTGCCGTTAAAGGAAATCGCCCGCAATTACTTCCCCTCCGGTTATTCCTATCAGGGTCGTCCCAACATCAAAGAAGTGGTCCGCGAAGGCCAGGAAGTGATCGTCCAGATCGATAAAGAAGAGCGTGGCACCAAGGGTGCAGCCCTCACCACCTTTATCAGCCTGGCCGGTAGCTACCTGGTGCTGATGCCAAACAACCCCCGTGCAGGCGGTATCTCCCGCCGCATTGAGGGCGATGAACGGACAGAACTGAAAGAAGCCCTGAGCGGACTGACAGTACCGGACGGCATGGGCCTCATCGTGCGTACCGCCGGTGTGGGCAAATCCCCGGAAGAGCTGGAATGGGATCTCAACGTTCTGCTCAACCACTGGGATTCCATCCACAAGGCGTCACAGGACCGAACTGCACCCGTGCTTATCCACCAGGAAAGCAACGTGATAGTACGTGCCATTCGTGACTACCTGCGTCGCGATGTCGGCGAGATCCTGATCGACGACCCTGTCATCTTTGAACGTGCCCGTGCTCACATCGAGCTGGTTCGTCCCGATTTCCTCAACCGCGTGAAGCTCTACAAGGGTGAAGTTGCCCTGTTCAACCACTTCCAGATTGAGAGCCAAATCGAGTCGGCCTTCCAGCGCGAAGTGCGCCTGCCCTCCGGCGGCAGCATAGTCATAGACCCGACCGAAGCACTGACCTCCATCGATATCAACTCCTCCCGCGCCACCAAGGGCGGCGATATCGAAGAGACGGCGCTGCAAACCAACCTGGAAGCGGCCGATGAAATTGCCCGTCAATTACGTCTGCGCGACCTGGGTGGCCTGATCGTCATCGACTTCATCGACATGACGCCGGTTCGCCATCAGCGCGAAGTGGAAAACCGTCTGCGTGAAGCGGTACATCAGGACCGCGCCCGCATCCAGCTGGGCCGTATCTCCCGTTTCGGTCTGCTGGAAATGTCCCGTCAGCGTCTGCGCCCCTCCCTCAACGAGTCAAGCAGTCATATCTGCCCCCGTTGCCAGGGCCAGGGGGTCATCCGTGACAACGAATCACTGGCCTTGTCCATCCTGCGTCTCATCGAAGAAGAGGCCATGAAGGACAACACAGAGCAGGTTCATGCTCAGGTGCCGGTCGATGTTGCCGCCTATCTGCTCAACGAGAAGCGCGCCTCCATCGCCAGTCTGGAACAGCGTAATGAAGTACGTCTGTACATCATTCCTAACCAGCACCTGGAAACCCCGCACTACGAAGTGACCCGCATCCGTCAGAACGAAATCCCGGAAGCGGCCAGCTACGAGCTGAAAACCGAGATTGCCAAGCCGGTCTACCAGCCAAAGCAGACTCAGGTGATCGAGCGTGAGCAACCGCTGCTGCAAGGCTTCGTCCAGGCACCTCAACCGGCTGCGCCGGCTGCAGTTGCTGCCCCCGTCGCGGCGCCAGCCCCCGTTGCCGCCAAAGCGGAAGCTGGTCTGTTTGGCAAACTGTTCAAGGCCATTTCAGGTCTGTTCGGTTCCGACGCAGCCCCTGCCGATGTCAAGGCACCAGCCGAGAAACCGGCAGTGCAACGGGAAGCACGCAAGGACGAGGCTCATCGTCATCAGCGTGATGACACCCGTGGCCGTGGTCAGCGTCCCCGTCGTGACGACAACCGCAACAGCCGCAACACAGCTGAAGCGGGTGAGAAGCGCGAAGGCGCCGCCAGTCGAGAGGGTGGCGAGAGCCGCAACCGTCGTCCGCGCAAAGAGCGTGAGCCCCGTCAGGAACGTGAAACTCGCACTGAAGTACGCAGCGAGCAGCGTGTGGAACGTGAGCCCCGCGAACCCCGTCAGGAACGTGAACCGCGCGCCCCGCGTCCGGCTCGTGAGCCCCGTGCACCGCGCGAGCCCCGTGCCGAGGTGGTCGTTGAAGCGGTAGAAGCCGTTGAAACCGCCGTTGTCAGCGCCGAGCCGCAGCAGGAAAAAGAGCAGAAAGTCGCCGAGCGCCGTGAACGTCGTCAACTACGCAAGCAGATCCGTGCCGACGTACCGGCCAGCGATGTTGCTGTTGTGCAGACCGAGGCTCCCGTTGCTGTCGTGGCGGATGCCGTTGAGCAGAGTGACGAGCAGGCCGACGGCCAGCGTCGCTCCCGTCGCACCCCGCGCACTCAGCGTATCGAGGGTCAACGCCGCAAGCGCATCAACGAAGATACCCGTAGCCAGCGTGATGATGAAGAGTCGCAGGCAGACACCGCAACCATGACCACAGCCGCCCAGGCGGATGCTGCTCAGGTGAAGGTGGAAGAGCCGGCTGTGCCTGTCGTCACCATCCCGAGTGCCGCTGCCATTGCCGCGGCCGTACAAGCCTCTTCCGCTCTGACCGAGCACGTAGTGGCAGAAGCCGTTGCCGAAGAAGCACGTGAGCAAGCAGAAGCCCTGGTCGCAGCACCTGTCGTGACCGACACTGTTGCCGCCGTTGCTGAAGCTGACGTAGCCCCTGTTGCTGCCGAGCCGGTTGTGGCAGAGGCCGTGACTGCGCCAGTCGTTGCCGAAGTGACCCCCGTCATTGAAGCAGCACCTGTCGATGTCAAGACTGCTGAAGTCGTTGCAACAACGCCTGCTGTTGAGGCCCCTGTTGTTGCCGAAGCAACCCCGGTTGTCGAAACTGCGCCCATTGAGGCAGCTCCTGCTGTCATCGAAACTGCGCCGGTCGTGACTGCTGACGTTGCTATGGTTGAACCGGTCGCTGAGCCTGCGGCTGAACAGCCTGTTGCCAAGGCAGCGGTTGCAGCCCCTGTGACCAAGCAGGTCAACAAGGGTGCCGGTCTGCTGGCCAGCGCTCGCAAGGCTTCAGCCCCTATGGCAACGCCTGCTGTGGCGCCAGCCCAGCCGGAGCGTGAGCCGGTAGAGCAAGCACCGCTGGTTCGCAGCGAAGTGGCAAGCTCTGGCCGTCATGCGGGCAGTACTGCTGCCGTCAATGTGGCAACCAGCCCGGCTGGTCGTCCTTGATTGCTGGCTAACTAGCCTGATAGAAAAAGAGCCACACAGTGTGTGGCTCTTTTTTATCCTCAATTCGGGTTGAGGGGGTTCGCACCGCAACATCCCCTGCTCTGCCGGTATATAACCCTGCCTCGCACCAGTCAGCTGGTGTCATCCCTTTGGCAACGCTAGCAAGCCCTTATTGCCTCTCCTGCCAGTTCGCTTCATTAGACAATGATGCCTGGCATCGCGCTTATGATTGATGCTTGCATCACCCCTCTCTCTGACAAATGCGCTGGTTGAGCAAGAGCCCTGCACATGCCTTGCTCACCCTTGTCTACTCGTGTCTGTCTTGGGGCGAGCAAGCAGATACTCTGCTTAGCCAGGATGGATCCTCTGTGACATCTTCTCCCGTGTTCAGTCAGGGTGATATCTGCGGTAGTCCCAGATGATGAGCACAGATGCCCCTCTTGCGCCCTGGGCATGTCCTTGATAATAGACAGTACAGAGTAGCAGCCCCCTGAGTGACGTCTGCAATGCACAGGGTTACTGTTGGCATGTGTTGCGGGGATAGGGATATGCATGTTGGATAGGCTGTGTTATTGGGTGAACAACGTTCCCAGTTTGATGGCATACATAATGTAACCAGGAAGCCCATCCTGTTTGGTCAACGCTTTGTATTGCTTCGAGACGAAGCAGACGGACTCTGATCCACAGCAATGAAAAAAGGGCCCGCAGGCCCTTCGTCAATCAACAAGATTTCGCTGTTATCAGCCGCCGAACAAATGGTGGCTGATAAGGAACAGACCACCCGAGAGCAACATGGTCAGCGGCAGGGTCAGCACCCAGGCCATCAATATGGTCTTGATGGTCTGGCTCTGCAGGCCGGATTTGTTCGCTACCATGGTCCCCGCTACCGCAGAAGAGAGGATATGGGTGGTAGACACAGGCATACCGGTCAAACTGGCAACACCGATGGAAGCAGCCGCAGTGATCTGGGCAGCAATGCCCTGGCTGTATGTCATGCCGGTGGTGCCTATCTTCTCACCCACCGTGTAGACGATACGACGCCAGCCTACCATGGTGCCGCAACCCAGTGCCAAGGCGATGGAGACGATGACCCAGGTCGGTGCATATTCGGCGGTCGCGGTCAGATCCTTGCGCCATTTGGCAAGGTCAGTCAGCTCTTTGGCCGGCAGCGGCAGCTTGGACACCTTGCGGGCTGTGTCGTCAATACACAGCAGCAGGCGACGCACTTCCCGACGATTGGTCAGGTCCATCTCTTCATAGGTACGCACAGCGCCCAGACGGGCATCCAGGGTTGCCATGTTTTGCAGCGTAGCGTCCGCAGAGCAATGGGTCATCAGCTCTTCCTGAGCCTGGGCAGGCACCTTGAAGTCCACGACCTGAGACACCAGCTCGTGGTTGCGCTGATAGATCTCCATGATGCGCTGGTTGGCATCCTGGGTCCGATCCAGCTCGTAGGAACGGCTGTTCATGTCCAGTGCAAAATAGGCGGGGGCCATGCAGATCAGCACCAGCATCACCAGACCAATGCCCTTCTGACCATCGTTGGAGCCGTGCACGAAGCTTACCCCCATGGCAGAGGCCACCAGGGTGAGACGCGCCCAGAACGGCGGGTGCTTCTTGCCATCCACCAGCAACCGCTCTTCAGGAGTCTTGTGGATCTTGCTGCCCAGCCAGACTCGCTTCATGGCAAATAGCAACAGGGCGGCCACAATGAAGCCCACGGTCGGCGAGATGATCAGGGAAAGCATGATGTCGATGGCTTTGGCGACGTTGATGCCCTGAGTCAGCGGCTGATGGTTGAGCCAGGCATAGGCACCGCCTACCCCCAGAATGGAACCGATCAGTGTGTGAGAACTGGAGGCTGGAATGCCCAGGAACCAGGTCCCCAGATTCCAGACAATGGCGGAAAACAGCAGGGAGAACACCATGATCAAACCCTGGGTGGAATCCATGCCCAACAGCAAATCAATCGGCAGCAAATGGACAATGGCATAGGCCACGCCCAGCCCGCCGAACATGACGCCAAAAAAGTTGAAGATCCCGGATGCGACTACCGCCAAGTGAGCCGGCATCGCTTTGGTGTAGATAACCGTTGCTACCGCGTTGGCGGTATCGTGAAAGCCATTGATAAATTCATAGGCAAGCACAAAAAAAACGGCCAATACCAAACCGATTGACCACAACAAACCCAAACCACTAAACATTTCAAACATAAAAAACGAACCTGTTTATGAGTTGCGGCGGATTATGCCAGAAGGCTGGCGGTGCCATACCCGTTGTTGAAATATTTCAGTAAGAAAAAAAAAGGGCATTCAGTAGGGAAATAGCTTAGAGCCAGTCTCCACGCGGCTTGTCTTTGATTAATTAAACAAACTTGAGCTGACAAAAAAAGTTCCCAAACGGGGACAATTCATCACATTCAGGCAGCGCAAGACAGATTTCCTATCGGTTCCAGCGTCAATTTTCGGCCGACCGACACCTGATAATGGAGACATAAGGGCAAGCAATCAGCCCGCTCCCCTGCCCCAACCACTTGGGTCTCCTGCACGCTGTCACTGGGCACAATCGCAAGCCCAACAGCAAGGGGCGCCATGGGCGCCCCTCTTTCAACACTCAGCAAGTGGATCACATCAGGGGATATCAATCCTGGTTGATGCGGCTGGCAACGGCGCCCTGCTGGCTCTTGTACTTGGCGTTTTCCCGCTTGTTGTAAGGGCGAGCGGCTGGGCCGGAGAGCATCTCGAAGTTCAAGGCACCGATCTTCATCTTGGGGCGCAGCGCCAGCGGCAGTTTGCCACCGTTGTAGAACTCCAGCACGATACGACCAGACCAGCCCGGATCAATCCGGTGCGCCGTGACGTGCACCATCAGACCGAGACGGGCCAGGGAGGAGCGGCCATCCAGCCAGCCGACAATATCCGCAGGCAAGGTGACGGATTCATAGGTCACCGCCAGCGCCAGCTGGCCCGGGTGCAGATAAAAGGCTTCGCCATCCGGAATGTGGATCTCGTCGCTCATCACCCGATCGATGGCGTCGGCCATCTCGCTGTTCGGGCCGCTCAAATCAATATAGGGAGCGGTATGATCACGAAATACCCGAAACTCGTTGCCCAGCAGCACATCGACGCTGACGCCGCTGATCCGCTCAACACCAGGCCTTGGCTCAATGACGATCTTGCCCTCATCCAGATGACGTTCAATATCGGTATCACAAAGACGCATTGGGCGACTCTCCTGACAAAATGTTCATTTAAAAAAGCCGGGCATCACCCGGCTTGTTTCATCTTAACCAATCAACATGTGGCGAATACGCGCCTTGAGCATGTCGATGGCGATGCGGTTCTTGCCACCGCGGGGCACGATCACGTCCGCGTACTGCTTGGAAGGCTCGATAAACTGCAAAAACATGGGGCGCACGGTTTTCTGATACTGCTTGAGTACGGAATCCATGGTACGACCACGCTCCTGTACGTCACGCACCAAACGGCGCAGCAGGCAGATATCCAGCGGGGTATCCATGAAGATGGAGGCATCCATCAGATCCCGCAAGCGACTGTCGGTCAGCAGCAGGATCCCTTCCAGAATGATCACTCGACGCGGGGCGAACGGTGTCACCTCGTTCATGCGGGTGTGCTCTGTATAAGAGTACTGGGGGATATTGACCGCATCCCCTTTCACCAGCTGGCTCAGATGCTGCACCAGCAGATCGTGATCCAGGGCATTGGGGTGGTCATAGTTGGTTTTGACCCGCTCTTCCATGGTCAGGTGGGTCTGATCACGGTAGTAGCAATCTTCGGTGATCACACCAATCTGACCTGCGCCCAGTTCGGCCACCAGCTCTTCATAAATGGTTTGAGCGATAAGACTCTTGCCAGACGCGGATGCGCCAGCAATACCGATGATCACACACGAATGTTGAGTATCAGACATTGAAAATACCTAAAGAGAAGAGCAGTGGGGATTGTTTAAACCGATCCATTATATAAAAAAGGGTGAGCCATGCCCACCCTCAAATCCACCTCAAACAGCCGACAGCCGATTATTCATCCAGCGCCATGGTATAGAGAGGGGTCGCAATCGGTTTACCGCTGAAATAGAGTTCAGCACCCACCCGACGAGCCAGCTTCAGATAGGCCTGGGCCAGGCTTCCTTCCGGTGCACCGAACACGGTTGGGCAGCCATCATCCATGTGTTGACGGATATTAATGTGCAGCGGCAGCTGACCCAGCAGCGCCACTTGATACTGCTCTGCCATCTTCTGGCCGCCACCTGTCCCGAACAAGGACTCGTGATGGCCGCAGGCACTGCAAACGTGATAGCTCATGTTTTCTATGATGCCGAGCACGGGCACATTGACCTTGTTGAACATGGCGACCCCCTTGCGGGCATCGGCCAGCGCCACATCTTGCGGCGTAGTGACGATCACGGCTGCCGACGTGGGTACCTGCTGGGCCATGGTGAGTTGTATGTCCCCCGTGCCTGGCGGCATGTCCACCACCAGATAGTCCACCTCTCCCCAACGGGTCTCATGGAGGATCTGGGCCAGCGCCTTGCTCGCCATGGGGCCGCGCCAGATGGTGGCATCCTGCTCGGCCACCAGATAACCAATGCTGTTGCTCTTGAGGCCACAGGCGATCACCGGCTCCATCAACTTGCCGTCAAGGCTGCTGGGACGCTCCTTGAGGGTACCCATCATGGTCGGAATAGAGGGGCCATAGATGTCCGCATCCAGAATGGCGACCCGCGCCCCCTCTTTTTGCAGCGCCAGCGCCAGGTTGACGGCGGTGGTGGACTTGCCGACCCCGCCCTTGCCGGAGGCGATCACCAGGATGTTGCGAATGCCCTGCACCGCGGCCAGCCCTTGCGCCCGCGGCATGCTGGCCACCTCTATGTCACAGGTCCAGTCGATGCGGGTCGCACCGGTAGCGGTACGCAGGCGAGCATCGAACTCCTGCTTGATCTGCTCAAACAGGGAAGATCCGGCAAAGGGCAACACCAGTTTGATGACCAGGCCTTGCCCTTGCTGCGCTATGCTGCGCGCAAACCCGGCCGCAACCAGATCCTTGTCCCACCCTGTCGGCTTAAATTCGGCCAGGATCTGTTTTACTGAATCAATCACCAGTAACTCCTCATTATCTTGTCATTATCTTGAGGTGAACTGTTACCGCACACAAATCAGTGGCTTGCCTGCTTGCCAACCTGCGCGAGCACCAGGGCGGACAGCGCCGCCACCCTAGGCAGGCGACCCCCAATTCGGGTAACATGCACGGCACTGTATCATCCCAACAAGCACATCAAGAACGACTATATGGCAACTGATCCTCGTACAATGCTGGTAACCTGCGCCCTCCCCTACGCCAATGGCTCCATCCATCTTGGCCACATGCTGGAACACATCCAGGCCGATATCTGGGTTCGTTATCAGCGAATGCGCGGCCATCAGGTGCACTTCATCTGTGCCGATGATGCCCATGGCACCCCCATCATGCTCAAGGCGCAACAGATGGGGATCACCCCGGAAGAGATGATCGCGGCTGTCTCCAAAGAGCACCAGACCGACTTCGCCGGTTTCAATATCAGCTTCGACAACTATCACTCCACCCACAGCGATGAGAACCGCGAACTGGCGGAGCTGATCTACGGCCGTCTGAAAGACGGTGGCTTTATCAAGGGCCGCACCATCACTCAGCTGTTCGATCCGGAAAAATCCATGTTCCTGCCGGATCGCTTCGTCAAGGGCACCTGCCCCAAGTGCAAGTCTCCGGAGCAATACGGCGACAACTGCGACAGCTGCGGTGCCACCTACAGTCCGACCGAGCTCATCGATCCGAAATCCGCCGTCTCCGGTGCGACCCCTGTGATGAAGGACTCCGAGCACTTCTTCTTCGACCTGCCACAGTTCGAAACCTGGCTGGCCGGCTGGGTACGCGGCTCCGGCGCCATTCAGGAAGAGATGGCCAACAAGATGCAGGAGTGGTTCGAGAGCGGCCTGCAGCAGTGGGACATCACCCGCGATGCCCCCTACTTCGGTTTCGAAATCCCGGGCGCCCCTGGCAAGTACTTCTACGTCTGGCTGGATGCTCCCATCGGCTATATGGCGTCGTTCAAGAACCTGTGCAACAAGCGCGGCGATATCGACTTTGACAGCTACTGGAAGGCGGACTCCGAGGCCGAGCTCTATCACTTCATCGGCAAGGACATCGCCTACTTCCACTGCCTGTTCTGGCCATCCATGCTGGAAGGGGCGGGTTTCCGCAAACCGACCAAGGTCAACGTACACGGCTATGTGACCGTCAACGGTGCCAAGATGTCCAAGTCCAAGGGCACCTTCATCAAGGCATCCACCTACCTGAACCACCTGGATCCTGAGTGCCTGCGTTACTACTACGCCGCCAAGCTCAACAGCCGCATCGACGATCTGGACCTGAACCTCGATGACTTCGTCGCTCGCGTCAACGCTGACGTGGTCAACAAGCTGGTCAACCTCGCCTCCCGCAATGCAGGCTTTATCGCCAAGCGTTTCGACGGCAAGCTGGCCACTACCTGTGCAGAGCCCGAGCTCTATGCCGAGTTCGCCAACGCCAGCGCCTCCATCAGCGAGGCCTATGAAGCGCGCGAATTCAGCCGCGCCATCCGCGAGATCATGGCGCTGGCCGACAAGGCCAACCGCTATGTGGACGAGAAGGCGCCCTGGGTGCTGGCCAAGCAGGAAGGCGCAGACGCCGAGCTGCAGGCGGTCTGCTCCGTGGGCATCAACCTGTTCCGCGTGCTGATGGCCTACCTCAAGCCGGTCATGCCGCTCTTGGCCGAGCGTGCCGAAGCCTTCCTGGGTGAAACCCTCACCTGGGATGGCGTGGCCCAGCCGCTAACCAACCACCAGCTGGCCCCCTTCAAGGCGCTGTTCTCCCGCATCGAGCCCGCCAAGATTGAAGCCATGATCGAGGCCTCCAAGGAAGATCTGGCCAAGGAGCAGGCACCGAAAGTGACAGGCCTGCTGGCAGATGACCCCATAAGCCCAACCATCTCCTATGAGGATTTCGCCAAGCTTGATCTGCGCGTGGCGCTGATCAAAAAGGCGGAAGCGGTACCGGAAGCGGACAAGCTGCTCAAGCTGCAACTGGATCTGGGCGGTGAAACCCGTCAGGTGTTTGCCGGCATCAAGTCTGCCTACAACCCGGAAGATCTGGAAGGCAAGCTGACCGTGATGGTGGCCAACCTGGCGCCACGCAAGATGCGCTTTGGCATGTCCGAAGGCATGGTGCTGGCCGCAGGCCCGGGCGGCAAGGACCTCTGGATCCTGGAGCCGCAGGAAGGCGCCCAGCCAGGCATGCGCGTCAAGTAAGCACGCTTGCTGCCCCCCATGAGAAGAGAGGCCATCTGGCCTCTCTTTTTTATGCCATTTTCCCACAGCATGGGCAGACTCGTCCCCTATCCCCCACACATAGGCGGTTGTTGCCGCGGCACAATTTGCCTAGACTGCCTTTTCACCAAGGGGCGCACATGGGCCCGTCACTCATCAGACAAGGAGCAAACATGATCACCTTATACGGAACCCCGGTCAGCCGGGCACTGCGCATATCCTGGTTACTGGAAGAGTTGGGCGTGGCGTGGCAATTTCAGTTTCTCGACTTCGCCAAGGGCGAGAATCGCAGCGAGTGGTTTCTGGCGCTGAACCCGAGCGGCAAGATGCCGGTGCTCAAAGATGGGGATTTCGTTCTGACCGAATCCGCCGCCATCATGCAGTACCTGGCCGAAGTCTATGGCTCGGATTGGCTGCCAGCCAGAGGGACGCAGGCATCGGCGTTGCATGCCCAGTGGGTCAGCTTTATTACCTGTGAGCTGGAGCAACCCTTGTGGACCATCGGCAAGCACAAGTTTGCCCTGCCGGAACCCCAGCGCCTGCCAGCCATCTTCCCCACCGCCAAGTGGGAGTTTGACAAGGCGGCGGCCATCGCCGAGTCCTGGGTGCCCGAGCAGGGCTACCTGCTGGGGGAGCAGATCACCATAGCGGATCTGCTGCTGACCCATACCCTGATGTGGGCCACCCGTTTCGAGCAGTCCATTCCCCCCAAGCTGGCCGCCTATCGGGATCGCCTGGCCAAACGCCCCGCCCTGCAAGCCGTGCTGGCCAAGACCCAGGCCATCGCCGACGCCGCCCAGGCCAGCTGACGCCAAAATAGGCAAACGGGAGCCCCGATGGCTCCCGTTTTTATGCGTGGTATGGCGGTTTACCTCCGCTCAATTGGTGTGAAATCCCCCCTTCTGTGGTGGCGGTGCCTCTTCATACTCCATCCGGGTCACCTCGGCGGTACGCGGGCCTCGCTCCAGCCAGCCCAGCATCATCTGCACCCCCTGCTCGGGACCACAGATCAGGATCTCCACCGACCCGTCCTCCAGGTTGTAGGCGTAGCCGCGCAGCCCCAGTTGCAGCGCCCGCTCCCGGGTGAAGTAGCGAAACCCCACCCCTTGCACCTGACCCCAGACGCGCACGACAAACGATTGCTCTCCCATTTCTCACACCTTTCCCTTAAGAAATTTCTCTCCAAGGCGATAATGAGCGCGACACTCTCTTCCCCCTTGCAGGACGCAATACCATTATGAAAGAAGTAAAATTCCGGTGGGTTGACCGCTATCTCATTCATCTCACGATCAGTGAAAAATTTCTCATTACCTTCTGGTGCCCTCTGCTGTTTATCGCCTTCCTCACCTGGTATCTGCTGGCTGACAGCCATAGTCAGCAAATACAAATGCGGCTGAGTCAGTTGCAACAGAGGGTCGACACCAGCGCCCAGCTGGTGAGCCAGCAACCGACCCTCACTCTGCCTGCGGATCTCACCCTGAGCCCGACCGGCAGTGCCGGCCTGACCCAACAGGGAGACAACTACCGCTTCAGTGCCAGCGCAGGCCAGGCCGGCTTCGTGACCGGCAGCCTGGATGCCGGCCGCTACTCCATGTGGGACGGACAGGGCACCACCCTCACCATCATCGCCGTGCTGGCGGCCTTGCTGGCCCTCATCACCCACTACCTGATGACCTTTGTCTCCGGCGCCCTCTACTCCACCAACAAAGCGTTGCAGACAGTGGCTGACGGGGATCTCACCTTCCGTCTCAACTTCTTCCCGGTGCGGGACGAGTTCTCCATCCTGGCGGGCAGCATAGACAGATTCACTGACCGCCAGCACAAGATAGTGCAGCTGGTGGAAGAGTCTGCCGAGGCACTTACCATGGCCGCCGACGAGTTTCGTGACCACGCCAGCGAAGGAGAAACCATGGCCCGCTCCCAGCGCCAGCACATGGACTCCCTGGCTGCCGCCATGGAGCAGATGTCGGCCGCCATTCGGGAAGTTGCCCGCAACGCCAACGACACTCTGCAGCAGACTCGCCAATCGAGCGAAGAGGCGGCCAACGGCGCCGCCCGGGTATCGCGTACCATAGCAGCCATCCGCACCCTGGCCGACGAGATAGGCAACGCCTCAGGCGCGGTGGAGCGACTGACCCACAACGCCAATCGCATCAACGAGGTGGTCAACGTCATCAATGCCATCTCCCAGCAGACCAATCTGCTGGCCCTCAATGCCGCCATCGAAGCCGCCCGCGCGGGTGAGCAGGGTCGTGGCTTTGCGGTGGTGGCGGACGAGGTGCGCACCCTCGCCAGCCGCACCCAGCAGGCCACTGTGGAGATCCAGCAGATGATCGAAGAGCTGCAGGCCGGCACCGGCGCCCTCAACGACATCATGGAGAAGACAGTCGGCCGCGCCGCCAGCAGCCAGGCGCTGATCAGTGAAGTGGGGCTCGACATCGACAAGCTCAGCAACCACAGCGATGCCGTGCTGGAGATGAGCACCCAGATAGCCACCTCCAGCGAGGAGCAGAGCTCGGTCGCCGAGGAGATAACCCGCAACCTGGACCAGGTTCGCCACGAAGCGGGTCAGGTGGAGGAATCCGCCAGCGCTTCTGTGGCCGGCACTGCCGGTCTCAAAGGCACGGCAACCGAGCTGGCCCAGGCATTGAAGGGGCTCAAGATCTGATCTGAAGCAGATGCCAGATCAGACAAGCCGGGCTCTCTTGCCAAGGTTGTTTGAGTTTTACCAGCGGGCCACATAGAATGTGGCCCCTTTTCTTTTTACCATCGGCAAACACCCATGAGCGTTTTCATCTATCTCGTCAAAGGCCGCGAAAAATCCCTGCTGCGCCGTCACCCCTGGATCTTCTCCAAGGGGATTGAGCGGGTTGAAGGCAACCCCGTTGACGGCGATACCGTCGAGATCTACGCCAACGATGGCCGGTGGCTCGCCCGTGGTGCCTGGTCAGGCAGCTCCCAGATCCGCGCCCGGGTCTGGACCTTCGATAAAGAGGAGAGAGTCGATCTCGACTTCTTCCTGCGTCGCCTTAAATATGCCCAGGAGTCCCGCGATCCGCTGATCAAGCGTCAGGGCCTCACCGGCTATCGCCTGTGCGCCGCCGAATCCGATGGTCTGCCGGGTCTGACCATAGACCGTTATGCCGATTTTCTGGTGTGCCAGATCCTCTCCGCCGGTGCCGAGTTCCAGCGCGAGCTGATCACCCAGGCGCTGCGTACCCTCTACCCCGAGTGCAGCATCTATGAGCGCTCCGACGTGGCAGTGCGCAAGAAGGAAGGATTGAAAGAGCGTACCGGCGTCATCCATGGCGAGACCCCGACCGAGCCTGTGGTGATCGAAGAGAACGGCGTCAAGATCCTGGTGGACATCCGCAACGGTCACAAAACCGGCTTCTATCTGGATCAGCGCGACAACCGCCAGGCTGTCTCCAAGTACACCGAGGGCAAGCGGGTGCTCAACTGCTTCAGCTACACCGGTGGCTTTGGCATCTATGCCCTCAAGGGTGGCGCCAACGAAGTGGTCAACGTGGATCTCTCCCAGACTGCGCTGGATATGGCCCGCCAGAACGCCGAGCTGAACGGACTGGATATCTCCAACACCCAGTTCATCCGTCACGATGTGTTCAAGCTGCTGCGTGAATACCGTGAGAAGGGTGAGAAGTTCGATGTTATCGTGCTGGATCCGCCCAAGTTTGCCGAGAGCAAGGCCCAGCTGCTGGGTGCCTGCCGCGGCTACAAGGACATCAACATGCTGGCGTTCCAGCTGCTGGCGCCGGGTGGCGTGCTCTTGACCTACTCCTGCTCCGGCCTGATGGAGCAGAGCCTGTTCCAGAAGATCGTTGCCGATGCGGCGCTCGACGCCGGTCGCGATGCCCAGATCCTGGAGCTGTTGTCACAAGCCTCCGATCACCCCATTGGCACCGCCTATCCGGAAGGCTTCTACCTCAAGGGGCTGGTGGTACGCGCCCGCTGATCGTCAATACCCGTTCCCTTTGATCAAACAGGCCCGCATTGCGGGCCTGATGTTTAGGCATCGCTGCGTATAATGCCCGAGCCAGACGCGGCTCCCTTGCCCCCCTCATTCTTCTTCCGCCTGTTATTTTTCCCTGTCTTTATTTCACTGCTTGAACTGTTGTTGTACACAATCCGTGCACACTTTATGACTTTAATCACACCCGTATGACTCTCTTTTGGGTAGTGTGGTCCCGCCAGTGACCAGCATGAGTCAAGGCTGCGGAGTCATCAGGTTTGATGCCCCTGCACAACAACAAAATCGATGTCAGGCCAAGCTGAACATCGTAAGGGATACCATCATGAATCAATCATTGCCGCTGTTGACGCCGCTGCGGGGCATCGCTGCCCTGATGGTGGTGCTGTTCCATGCCCGATTGCTGCTCTTTCCCCAGTGGATGGAGTCGATCGCAGGCCACACCCAACTCATCGAGAACGGCTACCTCTGGGTCGATCTCTTCTTTATTTTGAGCGGAGTGGTGCTGGCCCATGTCTATGGGGAGGCTTTCAGCCACAGGCCCCGCACCATCGGCTATGGCCGCTTCCTCTGGCTGCGGCTGACCCGGGTCTACCCCCTCTACCTTGTCACCCTGGTGCTGCTGGTGGGCTGGGAGCTTTACAAGGCCCGGCACGGGATTGGCTTCTATGCCGGCCCCCTGTTCAAGATGTGGGAGTGGGAGGGGATGCTGCCCTTCGGCTCCCCCTTCACCCCGGCCGAGGCGCTGCCAAGCGCCTTCCTGCTGCTGCAGGTGGTAACCGATCACGGGCTGACCTGGAACTTCGCCGCCTGGTCCCTCAGCGTGGAGTGGATAAGTTATCTGCTGTTCCCGCTGCTGTTCCCGCTGCTGATCCCGCTCGCCGTGACCCGCAGTCGCTGGGGCCATCTCGCGCCGCTGCTGGCGCTGACGGTGCTGGCTTATATCGTGCACAGCCGGGGCACCCTGGATGTCACCAGCGGGGCGCTGGCGGTGGGACGCGGGGTGAGTGAATTCGTGCTCGGACTCTGGCTGCTGCCCAGGGTCAAGGCCGCGAAAGGCTTGCCCATGATGCAACGGGATCTGCCGTTGCTGATCGCCTTTTTCCTGCCCTTCGTGCTGATGCAATTCACCATGACGCCGCAGCTGACCCTGTTGCTGATCGGCGCCTACGTGTTGCTGATCTGGATTGCCGCCGCTCAGGGGGAGCGCCAGAGCCCGCTGCTGCGCCTGCTGGACAACCGCCTCACCAACGGGCTGGGGGATCTCTCCTACTCCATCTACCTGCTCCATGTGCTGGTACTGCTCACCGGCTGCGAGCTTATTCACTATCTGGCGCCGGGGTTCACCGAGTGGTGGTATGCCCAGACCAGCCCGCTGCTGGGGGTAGTGGCGACCCTGTTGATGCTGGCAGTGCTGATCGGCCTCTCTTCTTTAAGCTACAACCTGCTAGAGCGACCACTGCAACGGCGTCTGCGCCGCTTTGGCAAGTCGCGGCAACCGGCGGCGATGGAGCGAGTCAGTTAAACAAGCAGTGACCAAGCCTGGATAACCTATCGGTCAGCGTCTCCAGGTTTGCTCAGACGACTCGGATGCTAGCTAAAAACGATGCTGTTGTGCATGGAACCATGGTTACCAGTACCCCCCCCCAATAACCTGAAAAAGGCGCCACCTTAAGAAGGTGGCCCCTTGATACCGGGTTTAGTCATGATATGGCTCACCGCAGTCGGTTTATTTAACGCCGTAACTGGTCAGGATCTGATCCATGGTCCCGTCTGCACTGATGATTGCCAATCCCTTGTTGAAAGCCTCGATCAACTCCTGGCCGCGCGGGTTTTTCACGCCGCTGGCGATATGGAGCGGGTTGGTAGAGAGCGCATTGGCCGTGAAGGCAAACTTGCTGGCATCCATTCCCTGCTGAGCCATGATGGCCCGGGCAACAACTTCATCTTCCAACGTCAAGTCGATACGCCCATCAAGCAGCTTCTTCAGATTGGTCGGCAAGTCACCGGCCTCCTGGCGGTTTAGCTCAGCCTGCATGAAGTCGTCACCGTAGCCATAACCCCGCACTATGCCAATGCTCTTGCCTTTGAGGCTGGCCAAGCCATTCAACTCGAAACTGCCGCCAGCCAACTGGATAAATTTGACCTGATTCTTCAGATACTCGTCACTGAAACGCAGTGACTTGGTGCGCGCCTCGGTGAACCATGCCCCTACCAGAATGTCGATATTCCCTTCCTCAACTTCCGACAACGCCCTGGCCCAAGGCATGATCCGCATGTCGAGCTCATAACCCTGGGTGGCAAGTGCACGTTTGACCAGCTCTACCGAGATGCCTTTGTTGGCATCAATGACAAAGGGCGGCCAGGGATCTTGCGCAGCCGTCACACTGGCGGCATGCGCCCCAAAGGTCGACAGCGCCAGCAGTAATCCTATCATCCATGATTTCATCTCATACCTCTTGCCTGTGTGGGGAAACCCTTTGAGATAAGAGGAGCGAAGGACACTTTGTCAAGGCAGCAGAGACGACAGGCTATTGTGATTCGAACCCGCAGAGTCCTTGTGGCATAATGCCCTGTCCAATGGCCCGCTCAGGGTCATCTCCTTTTGCCTGATATACGCTGTTTCATCTTGAGAAACAGCCAAACAAGGGGTAATCATGTCTTCCATTCGTCTGACCCAATACAGCCACGGGGCTGGCTGCGGCTGCAAAATTTCTCCCAAGGTGCTCGACACCATTCTCAAGAGCCAGATCCCGGGCTTTGACGACCCGACCCTAGTGGTTGGCAACAGCAGCAAGGATGACGCGGCAGTGGTCAATATCGGCAACGGTCAGGGCATTGTTTCCACCACCGACTTCTTCATGCCCATCGTCGATGATCCCTTTACCTTTGGCCGCATCGCGGCCACCAACGCCATCAGCGACATCTACGCCATGGGCGGCAAGCCCATCGTTGCCATTGCCATCCTTGGATGGCCCATCAATACCCTAGCCCCGGAAGTGGCCCAGCAGGTGATAGATGGTGGCCGCCAGGTGTGCCATGAAGCGGGCATATCCTTGGCTGGCGGCCACAGTATCGATGCCCCCGAGCCCATCTTCGGTCTTGCCGTGACCGGTATAGTGCCGCTCAATGCCATCAAGCAGAACGACACGGCCCAGGCGGGTGACATCCTCTACCTGACCAAGCCCCTTGGTATCGGCATCCTCACCACGGCCCAGAAGAAGGGCAAATTGAAGCCAGAGCATGAGCAGCTGGCCCCCAACGCCATGTGCACCCTCAACAAGATTGGCCAGCGCTTTGCCGAACTGCCCGGCGTGCACGCCATGACGGATGTGACCGGGTTTGGCCTGGCGGGACACCTGCTTGAGATGTGCGAAGGCTCAGGTGTGTGTGCCACCCTCGATTTCAAGGCGCTGCCACTGCTCGACGAAGTAGATTACTACCTGTCCGAGGGCTGCGTACCGGGCGGTACCCTGCGCAACTTCGATTCCTATGGCGCCAAGCTCGGTGCCATGGATGAACGCACCCGCAACATCATGTGCGATCCGCAGACCAGCGGCGGCTTGCTGGTTGCCGTCGGTAAAGAAAGTGAAGCCGAGCTCCTTGCCATCGCGACACAAGCGGGGCTGACCCTTTCCCCCATAGGCCAGCTGAAAGCCTATACCGGAAACCAGTTTATCGAGGTTATCCAATGAGTCAGCAGCTGCTTGCTATTGATACGGATCTGGCTCGGACGTCTCTGGAGGTCCTGCGATGAGCCAACTGCCACTCACCTCGGATCTGGCCCGGATTTTTCTGGATGATGTCCCGCTTATCGACTTGCGTGCCCCAATCGAGTTCAAGGAAGGGGCCTTCCCCTGCTCGACCAGTCTGCCCCTGATGACTGACGATGAGCGTGCCCAGGTGGGCACCTGCTTCAAGCAGCGAGGCCAGGCGGCGGCGATTGAACTGGGTCACCAACTGGTGGGGGGCGCCGTGCGTGCCGAACGGCTCGACGGCTGGCTGGCACAGTTGCGAAAACAGCCCGATGCCCTGCTGTACTGCTTTCGTGGCGGCCTGCGCTCACAAACCGTGCAACTCTGGTTGCATGAGGCCGGGGTCACCCGCCCCCGGGTAGCCGGTGGCTACAAGGAGATGCGCCGTTTCCTCATCGATACCCTGGACAAGGCCGCGGCCGAATGTCACTGGACAGTGCTGACCGGCATGACCGGCTCCGGCAAGACCCATATGCTGGAGCACGTGACTCAGGCGGTGGATCTGGAGGGGCATGCCCATCACAGGGGCTCGTCATTTGGTCAGCTTCCAGGGGGCCAGCCCAGCAACATCAATTTTGAAAACAAGCTGGCCATCGAACTGCTCAAGCGCCGCCACCAGGGTGAACATGCCTTCGTGGTGGAGGACGAGAGCCGGCTCATCGGTCGCTGCTGCCTGCCCAACCCCCTGTTTGATGCCATGTGCGAGGCACCGCTGGTGGTGGTGGATGTACCGCAGAGCGAGCGTGCCGAACAGATCCGCCAGGACTATGTGCACGATCTCTGGCTACGTTATCAGGCCATGTTTGGCGCCGAAGAAGGCTGGCCACTGTTTGCGGCCTATCTCACCGATGCGCTGGCCCGCCTCAAGCGCCGCCTTGGCGATCAAGCACACCGCGAGCTGGACCAGCTGATGCAAATCGCCCTCGCCGAGCAAGCCAACAGCGGCACCACCGAGCGCCATCTGGCCTGGATCACCCTGCTGCTGACCCGCTACTACGACCCCATGTATCTCTATCAACTGGGCAACAAGCGTGAGCGCATCGTGTTCCGGGGTGAGAAGCAGGCCTGTCTGGACTTCTTTGCCGAGCAACACGCAGCCCGGCAGCAAGGCTGACTCACCCCCGTCAAACAAGAGGACCTCCTATGTTGAAATTCGAGGTGATCCCGGTCACCCAATTCGCCCAGAACTGCTCCCTCATCTGGTGTGACGAGACCCACCAGGCGGCGCTGATTGACCCGGGTGGCGAGGCCGACAAGCTGCTCGCAGCCATCACCCAGCGCGGGCTTACCCTGACCCACATCCTGCTGACCCATGGCCATCTGGATCACGTGGGCGCCGCCGCAGAGCTGAGCGAAACAACCGGCGTAGCCATCACAGGCCCCCACAAAGAAGATGCCTTCTGGCTCGACATGCTGCCTCGGCAGAGCCAGATGTTTGGCTTCGCCCATACTCCTGCTTTCACGCCGGACAGCTGGCTTGAGCAGGGTGACAAGGTGCGAGTGGGCAACTGCGAGCTGGAGGTCTATTTCTGTCCGGGCCACACTCCGGGCCACGTCATCCTGCTCAGCCAGGCCGAAAAACTCGCCTGGGTCGGTGACGTGCTGTTCGCCGGCAGCATAGGCCGCACCGACTTCCCACGCGGTGATCACGCCATCTTGATAAAGTCGATCACTGAAACCCTGCTGCCGCTGGGTGACGAGATTGTCTTTATCCCGGGCCATGGCCCCAACTCCACCTTTGGCCGAGAAAAGGCAAGCAATCCTTACCTGACCCAAGCCGTCTGGTAACAGCAAGCAGGCTTGCCACTGACGCCAAGAGGGCGACCCCGGGGTCGCCCTCTTCCATGGCTTGCTGCAAGCTTCATCAAACGCCAGACAGCAAAAAGCCACTCCTGAGAGTGGCTTTTTCTTCAACCAGATTGGCTCGCTATTAAACGCGAACGAAATCCAGGTGAACCAGCTTCGGCTTAACCGGGTGACGCTGGATGGCCTTCACTTTAACGTTGACTTCTTCACCGTTGATGACCAGGGTCAGCACGGATTCGTAGAATTCCGGCTTCTCTTGGGCAATGATGAATTTTTTGTGGTCAACAGTGATGGACTGAGCTTCTTTGCCGGCACCGTAGATGATGGCAGGAACTTGGTCAGCGTGACGCAGGCGGCGGCTCGCACCTTTCCCCAGGTCAGAACGGACTTCAGCTTGGAATACGAAAGACATAGTGGTTATCTCATATAGATGAATTTATGGTGCTGACTGCGACCGGTCAGCACCTCGCAAAACGAGGGCGCATACTAGCATGGGCCCTGAACAGTGACAAGATACCTTAACGCCCCTGCTCCAGCCGGGCAAAACGCTGTTGCCGCTGTGCCGGACTCAGGGCATCGAAGCGCGCCAGCGTCTGCGGCGCAGGGCAGTAGAGGGTATCCCCCGTCTTCACCCGGATGCCGTTGCCCATCAGCGGGCGATTGTCATCGACAATGGCCAGCAGATAGCTGTAAGTGTCCCCCGCTATGCCCGTGACAGTGCCGTTCTGAGCCAGGGTCGCAGCAATGCGCCACAGGGTTTCTCCCGATGCCACCCTATGACAGACCTGCTTGCCACCACCGGCAGCGGGAGCCGCCAGCGTCAAGGTCGTGTTGACGGATGTCGGTGTGACAACGGGTTGCGATTCTCTCTTGGCCCCGTCTCGGGCGACACTCGCCAGCATGGCCTCCGGCGCCAGCCAGGTTGCGCGCAGATTGAGACTCACCAGCAGCGGCTCGGCTCCATCACGGATGGCTCTTGGCTGACCGGGCATCACAGGCGAAGAAAATTCCGCCATAAAGGGTACCTGACCAGGGATCGCAGCCTGTTGGCTCTGCCTCTGATCCAAGGCAGGCAGCAGGGGTGCAAGCCCGTAGGCGGCCTCATCGATACGCCTGAGCCGGGCCAGATACGCCTTGGAGAGTTGAGCCTCCCCCTCGAACAGGTCAAAGGGGGGCACCAGCCGGGCCGGAAACAGCACCTGCCAGCTGCCCTTTTTTTTCTTGAGCTCAAGGGGGGGAAATTGATTGCCCCGCCAGGCCACGAACATGGCCGGCGGAGTACGGTGTAGCGGGTAATACTCCGGGTTCAGTTGTACCCAGGTTTGCTCGGCTATGGGTTGATAGCCACTGATGTTGACCATTGCCACGCTTAACCAGAATCCAAGCATCCTTGCTCCTCCGTTAGCCTTTTCCTGGTCGGCGGCAAGGGCCACCGACACGAAGACCTGCCTGTCTCCTACAGCAGATTAGCACTGGGCGATGGCGTTGAGCACCCGTTTATCTGACACCGGATAGGGGGTCCCCAGATTCTGGGCGAAGAAGGAGACCCGCAACTCCTCGATCATCCAGCGGATATTGGCCACTTCGGTCGGGATCAACTGGGATTTGGGGATCTTGGCCAAGAGAGCCTTGTACTCGGCTTCAACGCTCTGCACCTTGAGCATGTAAACCCGATCCCGGTTGGGATCGATGGCCAGCTTTTCCATCCGGCGCTCGATGGCACGCAGGTAGCGCAGCAAGTCCGGCAGCCGCTGCCAGCCAGTCTCGGTCACGAACCCCTTGTGAATGAGGTTGCCCAGCTGAAGCTGGATATCCGACATGGCAAAGGCGGTGTCGAGCTGCATCTTGCCCTTGAGCCGCTTCTTGATTTCGTGAGAAAGCGTCAGCACGGCTTCCACCTGGCTGGCCACTTCCACCACGGCATCGTTGAGCTCGGCTCGGACAAACTCTTTGAGCCCCTCAAAACCGGCCTCATCCCAGGCCAAGCCGCCATGCTGTGCAATGAGCTTGTCGCAACCGCAGGCAATACAGTCATCGATAAGCTCGGCCACCTTGCCAAAGGGGTTGAAGTAGAGCCCCAACTTGGCCTTGTTGGGCAGCTTCTCCTGCAGGTACTTGATGGGAGATGGCACATTGAGCAACACCAGCCGGCGCTGGCCCGCCCACATCAGCTGCTGCTGGGCCACAGCGCTCTCCACCAGCTGGATGGAGACAGAGTCCTTCTCATCCACCAAGGCCGGATAAGCCTTCACCTCGAAGCCGCCGCGCTTCTGGCTGTATTCCTGCGGCAACTCGCCAAAGCTCCACAGCGTCAGGCCTGATTGCTCTATGTCGTCATCCGCCACCTGGGACAGCGTCTCCTGCACACGCCCACGCAAGGATTCTTTCAGCGCCTCCAGATCCTTGCCTTCCGCAATAAGCTTGTGCCTATCGTCCACCACCCGGAAGGTGAGTTTCAGGTGATCGGGCACAGCAGCCCAGTCCCACGCCTCGCGGGGCACAGTCACCCCCGTCATGCGCCGCAGTTGACGCTCCATCTCATCGAGGAGCGGTCCCTGCTCGGGGTTGAGGCTGGCAAGCAGCGCATCGGCGTAGTTGGGGGCCGGTACGAAATTCTTGCGCATCGGCTTTGGCATGGATTTTATCAGCGCCACCAACAACTCATGACGCAGCCCGGGGATCAGCCACTCGAACCCCTTTACCTCCACCTGATTGAGCAATGGCAGCGGAATATGCAGGGTGACGCCATCGGCCGCATCCCCTGGTTCAAACTGGTAGCTCAATTTAAGTTTGAGTCGCCCCTGCTGCCAGAAGTTGGGATAGTCGAGATCACTGATGTGGGCCGCATCCCCCTTCATCAGCATCTCCCGCTCGAAGTTGAGCAGCTCTGGGTCCTGCTTTTGCGCCTCTTTCCACCAGTTGTCGAAGTGGCGACTTGATATCACCTCTTCCGGCAAACGGGCGTCGTAGAAGCGGAACAAGTCCTCATCCTCCACCAGAATGTCGCGACGGCGGGACTTGTGCTCCAGCGCCTCCACCTCGGCTAAAAGCTTGCGGTTGTCGCCAAAGAAGCGGTGACGGGTCTCGAAATCCCCCTCCACCAGGGCACGACGGATAAAGAGCTCTCGACACAGCACAGGATCGAGGCGACTGAAGTTGATGGTGCGCTCATTGACCAGCGTCAGACCAAACAGGGTCACTTTCTCCTTGGCCATGACGGCGCCATTCTTCTTCGACCAGTGGGGATCGCTGTGGTGCAGCTTGATGAGGTGAGCCGCCAGCGGTTCCACCCACTCCGGCTCAATCTTGGCATTGACCCGGGCGTAGAGGCGGGAGGTTTCCACCAGTTCGGCGGCCATCACCCACTTGGGCGGCTTCTTGAACAGACCCGAGGCCGGGAAAATGTGGAAGCGGCCGTTGCGGGCACCGAGAAACTCGGGCTTCTCCAGATCCTTGTTGCCGATATGGCTCAGGAGGCCGGTCAGCAAGGCGCAATGCACCGTCTTGAAATCCGCCGGTTCATGATTGGCTTTAAAGCCCAGCTCTTTCACCGTCTGGCGCAACTGGAAGTGAATATCCTGCCACTCGCGCACTCGCAGGTAGGAGAGAAACTCCTTCTGGCACATGCGGCGGAACGGGTTGCTGCCCAGTGCATCCTGCTGCTCTTTGAGGTAATTCCACAGATTGACGAAGGCAAGAAAGTCAGAATCCTTGTCTTCAAAGCGCTTGTGCTGCTCGTCGGCGGCCTGCTTCTTCTCCATGGGCCGCTCACGGGGATCCTGGATGCTGAGGCCGGCGGTGATCACCATGACCTCGCTCAGGCAACCGGTTTGCGCCGCCGAGATCACCATCTTCGCCAAACGGGGATCAAGGGGAATGCGCGACAGCTGACGACCTATGTCGGTCAACTGCAGTTTGGGTTCCTGATCCCGGGTGCTAGGCAGCTCTCTAACTGCCTCCAGCTCCTTGAGCAGGCTCAGGCCATCCTTGATGTGGCGCGACTCGGGCGGCTCGACGAAGGGAAAGGCCTCCATGTTGCCAAGGCCGAGTGCCAGCATCTGCAAAATGACGGAGGCCAGGTTGGTACGCAGGATCTCGGGATCGGTAAAAGCGGGACGATTGTTGAAGTCCTCCTCGGAGTAGAGGCGAATACAGATACCGTCCGCCACCCGGCCACAACGCCCTTTGCGCTGGTTGGCACTGGCCTGGGAGACCGGCTCTATAGGCAGGCGCTGCACCTTGGTACGCCAGGAGTAGCGACTGATGCGGGCAGTGCCCGGGTCTATCACATAACGGATGCCCGGCACTGTGAGAGAGGTTTCCGCCACGTTGGTGGCGAGCACGATGCGCCGCCCGGCGTGTTGCTGGAACACCCGGTTCTGCTCTGTATTGGAGAGGCGCGCATAGAGCGGCAGCACTTCGGTATCTCGCAGGCCCAGTTTGTTCAAGGCATCGGCGGTATCGCGGATCTCCCGCTCGCCGTTCATGAAGATGAGAATGTCCCCCAGTCCTTCCTCGGCCAGCTCCTGCACAGCATCGAAGATACCCTGCAACTGGTCGCGATCGTCACTCCCCTCCAGCAGCGGCCGATAGCGCACATCGACGGGATAAGTGCGGCCGGAGACCTCGATCACCGGCGCCTTGTTGAAATGGCGGGAGAAGCGCTGGGGATCTATGGTGGCCGAGGTGATGATCACCTTGAGATCGGGGCGCCTTGGCAGCAGCTGCTTGAGATAACCCAGAATGAAGTCGATGTTGAGGCTGCGCTCATGGGCCTCATCGATGATGATGGTGTCGTACTGGGTCAACATACGGTCATTCTGGATCTCCGCCAGCAAGATACCGTCTGTCATCAGCTTGATGTGGGTCTGCTCGCTCACCTGATCGGTAAAGCGCACCTTGTAACCCACGTACTGGCCGAGTTCTGACTCCATCTCCTCTGCGATACGAGCAGCCACAGTACGGGCAGCCAGACGGCGCGGCTGGGTGTGGCCGATGAAGCCCTTCACCCCGCGCCCCAGCGCCAGGCAGATCTTGGGGATCTGGGTCGTTTTGCCCGAGCCGGTTTCACCGGCGATGATCACCACCTGATGCTCACTGATCGCCTTGGCGATCTCTGCCTGCTTCTGGCTGACAGGCAAGTTGTCCGGATACGTGACCTTGGGGACACCGGCCAGACGGGACTGATAACGCGCCTGCGCTGCGTCCAGATCGGCGGCAATGGTCTCCAGCACTGTGATCTGCTTGCCCTCGGGCAGCTTCTTGATCCCGTTCAGACGACTGGAAAGACGACGGGCATCAAGATTCATGCAGGCTGATAGACGGCGGCGCAGCGCCTCGATAGAGAGAGACAAGGTACAAATTCCTTAATAGAGAGCCCAGCATGGGGCCATATCGACAAGCTTCGGCAGATCCTAAAGAGCGGGCGGGAGCGGTGCAAGCCTTAAAGCGATTGGGGTAGCGATGAAAGCCGGAATAGATCCGGTATGAAGAGAATGCCTGAATAAAAAGAGCAGGCACCCGGCCTGCTCCTGATGACGCCTTCCACTCAACCTGATCAGACCCGGGCCTTGTGCACGAAGCAGGTACCCAGCTGGGCATGGATCGCCTGCATCACATCGTGACGGCTGATCACCCCGAGCAGGCGCCCCTCCTCCACCACCGGATAGATCTTGGGCTTTTGCCCCATCATCATCTCGGCCAGCTCCAGAATGCTGGTATCAGGCCCGACGGCCAGCACCTCATTGCGCATCACATTCTTGACCTGAGCCACCTGCTCGCAGTGATAGGCCTCTTTGAGCATGACGGCAATACAGTCCTGCTCGGACACCCAACCAATGAGATGACCCAGTGCATCCACTACCGGGCCACCGAGCTGGCGGCTATTGAGAAACTTTTCCACCGCAGATTGCACCATCATGTCAGCGCTGAACGTGATGGGCCGGTGCTGCATGTAATCCTTTGCTTTTAGTGATTCCATTGTGCTTCCCCCAACCAGCCTCCCGGGCGGGAGGCGCAAGTCAGACACTATGTCCGACCCACACCAAGCATAGCTCGCCCAATATCAGGAGATGGATTGCAGCAGCAACAGCAACTCGTTCTGGCTGTGGCAGTCGGTCTTCTTGAAGACCCCTTTGAGGGTCGAGCGGACTGTTTCCACCTTGACACCGCGCAGCTCGGCGATGTCGTTGCTGCTATAACCCTTGCTCATCAGCACCAACAACTCTTTCTCGCCGATGGTGAGGGGGTAAAGGCTCGCAAGTGCCTCGATATCAGGATTGAATGAGTGTTCGGGATCCCGCAGCACCACTTCCACATAACGCTCAAACCGGCTGAGGCCGCTCATCAGGGTGCACTGGATCAGCAAGGGCCTTAAATTGGCCTGACGGGGAATGGACATATAAGCGCTCGCTCCCGGCAACAGGTAAGCAAAGCCATTCAATATCTCTTTGAACTGGCGTTGCTGCTCCTTATTTTGCAGCGAGAAGATACCATTGATGGCCCGCAGCTCCACATTTTCATCTGAGATACGGTTGAAGGCCACATTGGAATAATGGATATGGCCTTTGTCATCGACGATGGCGCTGGGCTTATTATGATTTTTAACCAGCTGCTGCAGCTGGTAGTTCTGGGTCTCCAGGGCCAGCAGATTCCAATAATGGTGGCTCCAGGCAGCCAGGCCGGAATAAACCTCTCCCAGTGAGGAGATATCCTGAGCGCTGAAATCATCCTGGCTGGCACCACGATAGGTACACAGGCTGCTAAGGCCCCGCCCCTTCACCCGGCAGACGCCACCCGCCGCAAACTGGGCGCCGAAGCTGGCCAGCAATCCTGCCGAATTGGACAGGGTGGTGGCATTGACTATGCCCTGGCAGCCCTTGTCCAGATAATGATTGAACCACACATCCTGGCGATGGTGTTGCACATAGAACTGCTGCTGAGCCTCGGTCAGGCCGCTTGAGAAGAGTTTTATCCCGTCGCTTTTGTCATCATCCCGTAACAAAAATAGCGAGGAACTCCCCGACACATCGGTGCGGAACTGATCCACCACCAACTTAATGTCAGAATCATTAATACCGCACTCATATAACTGGCTTATATAGGGCGATACCCTTTCCTTTACTAATGCCTTCACACCCGAACTCCTAATTCTTATTTTTATTGAGGAGGCATCTTACTCTGCAATGAGAAACGCGAAAAGTAGTCAAATGAACAAAGGTTTTATAACTGTTCCGTAAATAGTAATGATGAAACGACATAAGGGTGAGCGAAAGCGAAAATTTAAAATCCAAGTTAATGTTTTTTATGCTTTTTGTCGCTATGGATTTTTTTGTCGGTCTAAAGATTCCTGTCTCTGTGACATCCTGATTACCCGACAGGCCTCACATTTTATCCCTTTTGCCATGACAGCGGGTCCAGCCCGGATAAAAGCGCGCCCCCCTGCAACCCCGCGACGCTGCGATACCGGGTCTACGCAGACAAGCCACAGGTTATCTATTCCATCGTGCTGGCGCCTGAACCAAAAACCCTCATCCCAAAGAGCCGGGCAAGCCGTTAGTTGTCTGGGTCCCCTCATAAAAGACTCAAGTTGAGATTGTTTCCAGGAGGTTAATTTTGTGCTTTATTTGTGAACTCAGACGGGCATTGTATATACAATTCGTTAGATGGATATCGGACAGGTATCAACCACAAGGAGAGTGTATGGAACCGGAAAATGTATTGATAGCGCCCACCCGATCAGCGGCGGGGATCAAGCTGCTGCTAGCCAGCCTGTTTGGTATCGCCATCTTCTTCATCCCCTTTGAACTGGCAGGCCGCAGCACCATCATGGTGGACCACCTGGCCGGTTTTCTGATAGCGCAGCGCCCACTGGCGGTGGGGTTGATCCTGTTGCTGATTGGCTATGGTGCCATCACACCCTTGCTGGATGGTCGCTGGCGCGCCCGTCCCATCGACCGGCTTCTGAGCCTGTTCAAGCTGATCGGCCTGGTACTGGCACTCATGTATGTTGCCAATCTGGGACCGGCCTGGCTGATGACACCGGATCGTCTGCCCTTCCTGTTTGACAAGCTGGCCATGTCGGTCGGTCTTATCGTGCCCATTGGTGCCATGGCTCTTACTTTCTTGCTCGGCTTCGGTCTGCTGGAGCTGATAGGCGTACTGATGCAGCCCGTGATGCGGCCGCTGTGGCGCACGCCGGGGCACTCTGCCATTGATGCGGTCGCCTCTTTCGTCGGCAGCTATTCGGTAGGACTGCTCATCACCAACCGGGTCTTTCTCGCGGGTAAATACACTGTGCGGGAAGCGGTCATCATTGCGACCGGGTTCTCCACCGTATCGGCCGCGTTCATGATCATAGTCGCCAAGACCCTCAACCTGATGGAACACTGGAACTTCTATTTCTGGTCCACCCTGGTGATCACCTTTGTCATCACCGCCATCCTGGCGCGCGTGCCCCCCATCTCCAACATGGCCCATCATGGGGAAACCGACGAACCATTGCCCGCCGGCAAGAACCGCTGGCAAGCCGCACTGGCATCCGGGTTGACCCAATCCAGCATGGCGCAACCCGTACTGCGCCAGTTGCAGGACAACCTCAAGGATGGCCTGCTGATGGCGGCTGCCGTGGTGCCCACCATATTGTCGGTCGGTCTGCTCGGTCTGTTGCTGGCGCAACACACACCGCTGTTCGACCTGCTGGGCTGGCTGCTGTGGCCGCTCACCTGGCTGCTGGAACTGGGCGAACCGCTGGAAACTGCCAGGGCACTTTCAGCCGGGCTGGCAGAGATGTTCTTGCCCGCCATTTTGCTCAAAGATGCCGACCTGCTGGTGCGCTATGTCACCGCAGTGGTATCGGTCAGCTCGGTTCTCTTTTTCTCCGCTTCCATACCCTGCATCCTGGCCACCCGGATCCCGGTGAGTGTGGGCCAGCTGGTGGTGATCTGGCTGCTGCGCACCCTGCTTGGCATAGTGCTTGCCGCACTGTGCGGCAAGCTTGCCATGGCAGCAGGCTGGCTGAGTTAAGCAAGGTGGCAACACCCTAGTGATGAAGCACAAGCGCGTGCACAAACCAAGAAGGCGCCCGAGGGCGCCTTCTTTTGGCTTAGGGACAGCCATTACACCAGCCCGGCACCGGGGCGCTTCATCGGAAAAAGCGCCATAAAAAACGCAGCTGACACAGATCCCTGTATCAGCTGCGTCCTGGTCACGCTTGATAGGGCTTGCGATGCCAGATGAGGAACGAATGAAACACTCACTCTGCGCCACATCGCAAGGAGCATCAGACCGATCTGGCCCTGAGCCCGCGCCCCTATCGACGCATTGGATTTACGTCAGCATCCTTAGAAGGGCAGCTTCATGCCTGGGGGCAGTTGCATGCCACCGGTCAGCTCGCCCATCTTGCTCTTGCTCTGCTCTTCCACACGACGTACGGCATCGTTGACGGCAGCAGCAACCAGATCTTCGATCATCTCTTTGTCATCTTCCATCAGGCTCTGATCGATCTCGATGCGACGCACGCTGTGACTGCCAGCCATGGTGACCTTGACCATACCAGCACCGGCTTCGCCGACTACTTCCATCTCGGCAAGCTGCTCTTGCATCTTTTGCATGCGCTCTTGCATCTGTTGGGCCTGTTTCATCAGGTTCCCCATTCCACCTTTACCAAACATATGTCGTCTCTCGTCTTGAAATCCGGCATCCAGCGCCGGGCTGTGGGCTTGTTCTGTCCTAAATGGGGACAGGCAAACCCCTTTTCAACCGGGCACTGGGCCCGGCATGGGTTTTAACGAATCGTATTCAACTGCTCAGCGGCTCTATGCTCTCCTGGTGGAGCACGGCGCCAAACCTTTGTCTAAGAAATTGCACATTGGGATCCTGCTCCAGATCCCGGCTCACCTGCTCGCGCACCCCCAGATAGAGGCGATGCTCGATCTCAAGGGGGGTTTCCTGATCCGGCACAGTCCCCAGTGTCACCTCCACCTGCACGGCTTGGCCAAGCTCGGGGCCTATGATCTCGGCCAGATCGACACGGGCCCTGTCGCTGACCAGATGACGCTGTTCGGGTTTCAGGGTCAACAACACCTTGTCTCCCTGCCGGGTCATAACAGAGTTGATCGCAAGCTGGCGCAGCCGGCCACCGACGCCAGTACGGGCAATCAACTCAGCCCAGGGATCGCCGCAATTGACCAGCAAGGAAGACGGGATCAGTCTGGCGACCTCTTCCCCCTCCTCGGGTTGGTTGTCGCTCTCCAGCTCATCCCAGTCTATGGTCTCCATTACGGAGGCAACCATGGGCGCTGGCTCGCTGGTAACAACCGCTTGGGGCATCACGGGGGCGGCGCTGGACACGGCAGGCGCTACCTGCGCCCTCGCGGCCGGCGTACCGTCCAGATCCCAGGGCGGCAGATCATCGGGGTTGGGGCGAGCCCTGGTGGGCGCCTGAGCCGGGGCAGCCTGATCATAGGCAGGCATTGCACTGGCTCCCGAAGCCGCCGTCTGTGCCACATTCGCCATTGACGTACTGGCAGCAGACTCGCCAAAGCCTTGATTCAGATACTCTTCATAGTCGCTGCCCCCCTCATCATACGCATCCAGCGGCGGCAATTCGTCATATGCCGTCACAGGGGCTGAATGATGGACAGGCGCCACAGCCGCCCCTTGCCAGGGAGCTGATGATGGCGTGACGGCTGGCTGCGCGACAGGGCGCCCCTCGGGCACAGCCACCGGTTTGATGGGTGCAACACGCGGGGCCTGGGCTGTCGCAGGCTCGCTGCGCAATCGGCTGCGCAGCAGATTGCGCTTGCCAAGCAGGCTCTGCATGCTGGACGCGGCAGACGGCGCGGCTTCAGGCTCAACCACCGACTCGGCGGCTGTCTCAGCCGGCACCTCGGTGGGTTGCTCAGCTGCCACTGCCATGTCTGAAGGAAGGTGCTGCATCGCCTTATCGGCAACCACAACGGTGCTGATCGGGGCGCTCGGCGCATCCATGGCAGGCTGTGCCTCGTAGCCCATCTGCTGCGCTTCGCGCAGCAACTCGTCCTGTTCGACAAAGAGCGGCGCGCTCAGCGCATCGCTGGCCGTCTCCTGCTCATCCGTCTCGAGCACGGCATGCGCAACAAGGGGCACCATCTGGGTGGCGGTATGTTCTACCGACACGGATCCGGGGGCAGCAAGGGGAGCCACAATCGCAGTGGCCAGCGTCGGGGCGGAGTCAGCCCCGCGGGACTTTCCCAGCTGGGCCGGCGCGGCTCCCATCCCTCCCGCCATGGAGGGTGGCAGAACCGTGAGATTGGCAGGATGCACGGCCTCACGACGCGGGGAGAAAGCCAGCATGCGCAAGCACGTCATCTCCAGCGAGGTGCGACCGTCCGGTGCCCAGGGCAGATCTTTTCGTCCCCCCAGCACGATTTGGTAGCAAAGCTGCACCTCTTCCGGGCTCATGGCCTGGGCAAGTTGCAGCAGAGACTCGGCATCCGCCCCCTGCTCTTGCACTGTGGCAGGCAACAGCTGTGCCATGGCAATGCGGTGCAGCAGACCTTCCAGCTCGGCATGGAGCTGATCAAAATCGGGGCCCAGGGTAGCGATTTCAGTGATCTTGGCCATGGTGGCCGCCGCATCCTGGCGCAGGACCGCTTCCAGCAACTGGTGCAGGTGACGATGGTCCAGGGTGCCCAACATGGCCAGCACGCTTTCAAGGCGCACGCTGCCATTGCCATGAGCCAGCGCCTGATCGGTCAGACTCAGGGCATCGCGCATACTGCCATCGGCCGCCTTGGCCAGGGCCAGCAAGGCACGCGGTTCGAACGGTTGAGCTTCCTGATCCAGCACCCACTCCAGCTGCTTGGCAATCTGGGTCTGATCCAGACTCTTGAGATGAAACTGCAAGCAACGGGAGAGAATGGTAATGGGCAGCTTCTGCGGATCCGTGGTGGCCAGCAGAAACTTCACATAGGGAGGCGGCTCTTCCAGGGTTTTGAGCAGGGCGTTGAAGCTGTGACGCGACAACATGTGTACCTCATCGATGAGATACACCTTGAAGCGGCCGCGGGCCGGGCGGTACTGCACGTTATCGAGCAGCTCGCGGGTATCTTCTACCTTGGTGCGGGAGGCGGCGTCAATCTCCAGCAGATCGACAAAGTTGCCCTGATCGATCTCGCGGCAGGTATCGCATACGCCGCACGGGTGACTGCTGATCCCCTGCTCGCAATTGAGACTCTTGGCCAGAATGCGGGCTATGGTGGTCTTGCCGACCCCTCGGGTACCGCTGAGCAGATAGGCATGATGCAACCTCCCCTGATCCAGGGCGTTGGTCAAGGCGGTCAGCACATGATGCTGGCCTACCACTTGTTCAAACGTATGGGGGCGCCATTTACGCGCCAGAACCTGATAGCTCATAAATCTCGATGCAGGGATAACAAGGCATTGAGGCAGAATGCTAACACAAATGGATGTTGGGCTGTATCGGCTATCGGCGAGGTCGGGAGGGATCGCTTGAATTTCAAACCGATGCCCGGACGGGCACCGGTTTCAAGACGCGCAACAGGCTGACGAGGCCTGCTTTGCATACTGGGGGATTATTCGCCGGCCAGTTCGACCAGTGAGACGACCTTGATGCCGGCGGCAGTCAGGCGGGCATCACCACCCAGGGACGGCAGTGAGATGATGAAGGCCGCATCTGCCACCTCACCACCGGCACGGCGGATAAGCTTGACGGTAGCATCGACGGTACCGCCGGTCGCCAGCAGATCGTCAACCACCAGCACCTTGTCACCCGGCACTATGGCATCGGTGTGCAGTTGCAGGGTGTCGGTGCCGTACTCGAGGGCATAGGACTCTTCAATCACAGCGCGGGGCAGTTTGCCTGGCTTGCGTACAGGCACAAACCCCAAGCCCATGGCGAAGGCGACCGGCGCACCGAAGATGAAGCCGCGGGCTTCCGTACCGACGATCTTGGTGATCCCTTGATCACGATAATGCTCGGCCAGCAGATCGATGGTGGCCTTGAAGGCCTCCGCATTCTCTATCAGGCTGGTGATGTCACGAAACAGAATGCCCGGCTTCGGATAGTCGGGAATGGTCTTGATGCTCGCTTCGATAAATTTCAGGGTTTCCGGATTCATGGTTTGACCGTTTGTTTTTCGACCCAGATGGCCGTTTATCTCATCTTCCCGCCAGCGGGAAATAAAAAGGCCCATCACGCAACATGACAGGCCGACTCCATAGCATTATTGCCGCAATAGCTTAGGGACTTCACTTCTCCATTGCAACTGGCTCCAGTACTGGCAAACGTATTAACCAGGTGAGCAGGATCACCATTATGGCAATGAGCAGCAATCTGACCCAGAGCAGAGGCACCACCGCCAGGGACACAGAGAAAGAGAGCAGGATAAAGACGACGGCGCGGCGGCGGGCATGACGGCGAATGCCGCGGTGCTGCTGCCAGTCGACGATGGGCGGCCCGAACCAGGGGTGAGCCAGCAGCCAGCGGTGAAAGCGGGGAGAAGAACGGGCAAACAGCGCCGCCGCCAGCAACATGAAGGGAGTGGTTGGCAGCAGTGGCAGCACTATCCCGACAATGCCGGTCACGAAGGCCAGCCAGCCCAACCCCATCAGACACCAACGTTTCATGGCCGCTCCTTTACAATGCACCTCTACTTAGCCTAACAGAATTGGCCCAAAAGCCGACAACGTCGGCTATCTCTGCAGCAATCTGCGGCTCATCAGACTCAATGAAGCTGCCAACGGCTATCGTCTCTGCAATCCCTTGCCTTCGGAACCGGTTATGCGCGTTATCATGTTCATCCCCTTGCACTAGATGGATGATTCATCCCGACGTGTGGGCTGGCGGCTGACAACGCCGGCCATTGCCACTACAATCTGCGCTCTTTTTTCTCCCCTTGTCTTCGGAACCGGTTATGCGCGTTATTTTGGCCCCCATGCAGGGGGTGCTGGATCACCTGATGCGGGAGGTCCTCACCTCCGTCAACGATTACGACCTCTGCGTGAGCGAATTTATACGTGTGGTCGATCAGCTGCTGCCTGCCAAGGTGTTTTATCGGATCGCGCCCGAACTCAAGCAGGGCGGCAAGACCCGCGCCGGCACACCGGTGCGAGTACAACTGCTGGGGCAGCACCCGGAATGGCTGGCAGAAAATGCTGTGCGTGCCATCGAGCTCGGCTCACCGGGGGTCGATCTCAACTTTGGCTGCCCTGCCCCCACAGTGAACAAGAGCAAGGGAGGCGCCATCTTGCTCAAGGAGCCCGAGGCCGTCTACCGCATCGTCAAGGCGGTGCGTGAGGCGGTGCCAGCCCATCTGCCGGTCAGTGCCAAGATCCGTCTTGGTTACGATGACAAGGATCTCTATCTGGAGAATGCTCAGGCTGTCTATCAGGCTGGCGCCAACGAGCTGGCGGTCCATGCCCGCACCAAGCGCGAAGGCTACAAAGCGCCGGCTCATTGGGAGTATGTGGACGCCATCCGCCGCGCCCTGCCCATCCCCGTCACCGCCAATGGCGAGATCTGGGATCACCAGGATGCCCTGACCTGCGCCAGTGTCTCCGGTTGCGACGCCCTCATGGTGGGCCGTGGCGCCATCTCCCTCCCCAATCTGGCCAACGTGATGAAGACCGGCTGCGCTCACATGAGCTGGGCAGCAGTGTTGCAGCTGATGGTGAGCTACACGGAGCAGGATCTGGCGAGCGAGAAGGCGGATTACTATCCCAGCCGCATCAAACAGTGGTTCAGTTACCTCAAGCGGGAATACCCGCAAGCCGACCTGTTGTTTCGTGATATCCGCCTGTTCAAGGAGACGGATCCCATTCGCGAGGCCCTGTTGCAAGCCACGAAAACTGTGATCTAACCGTCCTTTACTTGACGCATATCATCTTGATAATCCTGTCGCTTCCCTATACTGCCCTGGATTCGTAATTCGTCTGTTGGGGGCTAGTGTGTGTGAAATGACGCAAGCCCGGTTGGCCGTGTGGCGTGAACGCCTGCTGGCTGACTGGGCGCAAGTAAGAGGAGAGCTGATCGATCAGCTCAAAGCCTGCCGGCGTGACGAGTGGGCGGAAAAAGTGGATCACTGCGAGCGGGATCAGCTGGTTGATCTGACCAGTCGTCTCGATTTGCCCAAGGTGGAGCAGAGTGTGGCGAGCCTCAAGCGGATCGATGCGGCTCTCTGTCAAATGGATCTGGGCCTTTATGGTCTTTGCTCCGATTGCGAGGAGCCGCTCTCCATCGAGCAACTCGAGCAGGATCCGACCCTGCAACGCTGTCCGCGCTGCGAAACCCGTTATGACAAGGGGTTCCACGCTCACGAACTCTAAGGGATGCACATTCGTGCATCCTCTCTTCCCGGCTGGTCAGGCTGTCGCTTCTATCCAATAATCAACAACAACCGTGCTGAACAGGGATGTTTCCGTGTACAGAGTCTTGTTGTTATGGTGTTTGTGTTTCACCGCCTGGGCACAGGAGTCACTGAGCGTGGGCTGGTCAAGCTGGCACCCGTTCAGCTTTCGCGATGAACAACAGCAGTTGCAGGGGCTGGACATAGAACTGCTGGAGGCCATCTTCAACCGGGCCGACTTCGAGGCCCGCTACATCGAAATGCCCTGGGCCCGGACCCTGCGCGAGCTCGAGTTCGGCTCCCTCCAGATGACGATGACGGCCAACAAGACAGTTCAGCGGGAACAGTTTGCCCGCTTCTCCATCCCCTATCGCCATGAAAGCACAGTGCTGATCATCCGACGCCAGGACAAAGCACGCTGGCAAGGGGTCGACCAGCTATCCGAGCTGCTGCCCCTCACCCAATTCACCATAGGCGTGCTGCGCGATTTTGATTATGGGGCGGATTTTCGCACCTTCATGCAGGCACCACAGGTGACGGATCGCCTGATCGTCAGGTTGCGGATGGAGCAATTGATCAAGCTGCTACTGGCGGGGCGCATTCAGGGGGTGGTCATGGATCCCATGGGCATGCAGGAGCTGGCCCTCGCGGGCATATCCCTCGATAAACTGACCACCTTGCTCGATATCCAGCAAAACCCCGTGCATTTGATGCTAAATCGCCGCACTACCACAGAGCCGCAGTTGCAGCGCCTCGATGAGGCCATACGGGCGCTGATGCAAAGCCCGCAATACGCCCGGATCCTTGCCCGTTATCACTACCCGCTGCACTGAGGCAGATATAAAAAATGGGCCCAGCGGCCCATCTCTCTTTTGGTATCTGTTATTGGGCCAGCAAATGACCTACCAGCTCATGACGCCACCCTTGCAGCAACATGGGCTTATCGCTGCGGGCGCGCTCTTCATCGCTCATGCGCCAGCTCCAGGTGAAGTACTGGTGAATGATCTTCTTGCTCGCCACCAGTTCAGGCGGAATATTGCAGGCCTTGGCCTTCTCTTCCACCATCCCCTTGATGCGCTTGAGTTCAGCCTTGTACTGGGGATAATCCACCAGTCGGCGGATCGGCTCGGGCCAGCTATCCGGCTCGCTGCGCTGGGCCTGGGCCACTATGTCCAGCATCCGCTTGCCATGGATCTTGATTTCGATGGGAGCCAGACCCAATTCGTTGAGGTCGCGCAGGGAGGCCGGACGACGCTCGGCCACCTTGAACAGGTGCAGCTCCTTGACCACGAAGTTGAGAGCCAGATCCCGGCGCACCGCTTCCTGCTGACGCCAAGCAGCCAGCTCGCGCAGTATGGCCAGTTCGCGGCGGCCCAGTTGCCAGGCGTTGATAATGTCGAGATAGGCTTGATAGGGATCACTGCCCTGGGTCTTGCGAGCCGAGTGGTTCTGGCACTCCTGCTCGAACCAGGCGAATTTGCCGCTTTCGTGCAGTTTGGCCATCACCTTCTCGTAGAGGGGCATCAGGTAGAGCACATCGGCGGCTGCGTATTCGAGTTGACGTTCGGTGAGCGGGCGGGCTAGCCAGTCGGTACGCGCCTGATCCTTGACCAGATCCACCCCGAGAAACTCCTTGGCCAGCGCACCAAAACCCACAGAGACACCATAGCCCAGGAAAGCCGTTGCCAGCTGGGTGTCGTGCATCTGATTGGGCAGGTGACCGGCTTCATGCTGGATCAGCTCAAGGTCTTCGCCGGAAGCGTGCAGTATGGCGATCTGCCCTGCCCGACCGAGCCGTTGCCAAAGGGGGGCGAGATCCAGGGTGAGTGGATCCAGCAACGCCAGATGCTCACCATCATAGATCTGGAACAGGCCCAGCTGGGGGTAATAGGTGCGGGTGCGAACGAATTCAGTATCGATGGCCAGGGGAACGTCGGCCAGGGAGGCGAGATACTGCTCCAGTTCGGCTTGCTGAGTGATAAGTTGATAGTGCATCGTTGCCTGCGCGTTGATCAGGGCCAAAAGAAAAAACCGTGGATTGACCCACGGTTTTGCATGACAGCGGCGGATCGCCCGTTATTGCTTGGCAATTTCCTCGTCGCGCAGCACGCGCCGCAGGATCTTGCCCACATTGGTCTTGGGAAGTTCGTCGCGAAATTCTACCAGTTTCGGCACCTTATAGGCAGTCAGATGTGTGCGGCAGTGGGCAATTATCTCGTCCTCCTGCAACTTTGCATCTTTCTTGACCACGAAGATCTTCACCAACTCGCCGGATACCTTGTGCGGCACGCCGACGGCGGCCACTTCCAGCACCTTGGGATGAAGCGCCACTACATCCTCGATCTCGTTCGGATAGACGTTGAAACCCGAGACCAGGATCATGTCCTTCTTGCGATCAACAATCTTGAAAAAACCCTGCTCGTCGCACACGGCGATATCACCGGTACAGAGCCAGCCATCCTGCATCACCTCGGCGGTGGCTTCCGGTCGCTGCCAGTAACCCACCATCACTTGCGGGCCGCGCACCTGCATCTCGCCCGGCTTGCCGAGCTCGGTGATCACCTGACCTGCGTCATCCACCAACCGGATATCGGTAGAGCAGACAGGCAGACCGATGGAGCCGTTGTAATCGAGCAGGTCGTAGGGGCAGACGCTCACCAGAGGGGAGCACTCGGTCAGCCCATAGCCTTCCAGCAGCGGGGTGTCGGTCAGCCCCTTCCACTGTTCGGCGACCGCCCGTTGCACCGCCATGCCACCCCCTATGGTCAACTTGAGCTTGCTGAAATCCATCGACTGGAACTCACCGTTGTTGACCAGGGCATTGAACAGAGTGTTGACCCCCGTGATGCAGGTGAAGGGGTATTTTCTGATCTCTTTGACAAAGCCCGGTATGTCGCGCGGGTTGCTGATAAGCAGGTTGTACCCGCCCATGCGCATGAACAGCAGACAATTCACTGTGAGGGCGAAGACGTGGTAGAGCGGCAGTGCCGTGACCACGAACTCCTTGCCACGCTCCAGCATGGGGCCGTAGACGCCAAGGCACTGCTCGACGTTGGCAATCATGTTGCGGTGGGTCAGCATGGCGCCCTTGGAGAGACCCGTGGTGCCACCTGTGTACTGCAGGAAAGCGAGATCGTCGTTGGTGATCTCGGGCTTGATATACTGCAGGTAGCGACCCTTGGCGAGCGCCTGGCGCATGGTGCTGGCGTGGGGCAGGTTGTATTTGGGCACCAGCTTCTTGACGTATTTCACCACGAAGTTGACGAGTGTGCCCTTGGCCAGCCCCAGGTTGTCACCCATGCGGGTCAGGATGACGTGCTTGATCGGGGTGTCGTAGACCACTTTTTCCAATGTATGGGCAAAGTTGGAGACGATGACGATGGCCTTGGCGCCGGAGTCCTTGAGCTGATGTTCCAGCTCACGGGGGGTATAGAGGGGGTTGACGTTCACCACTATCATGCCGGCGCGCAGTATGCCGAACACGGCAATGGGATATTGCAGCAGGTTCGGCATCATGACAGCTACCCGATCACCCTGACTGAGCTTGAGCTCGTTTTGCAGGTAGGCGGCAAAGGCGCGGGACTGCTCTTCCAGCCGGCGGTAGGTGATGGTCTGCCCCATGTTGACGAAGGCAGGTTGATCGGCGAACTCGGTCACCGACTCTTCAAACATTTCGACCAGGGAGCTGTATTGGTCTGGATTGATCTCGGCGGGGACCCCTTCCGGATAACGCTTCAGCCAGACTTTTTCCACGAACTTCTCCTGCATAACTAGCACCTGTGCGCTCACTGTGTTGCCTCCGTCCCTGTTCACATCCATTTCAATTGGTTGTTTTAAGCTCATGCTCTAATGCCGCACATACTTACATAGGGCAACATCAATTAACAGCAAATTAACAACAGAAAATGTGAGGAGGAAGACAAACCTAGAATGATTCAAAGCCGGTGATTCTAACGAATTTGACAAAATTTTTCGATACAAACGGCGGTATCGGCCGAATTTTCCATATGAAAATGGTGGTTTCCCGCCAAAACGACCCTTTCTATCCGCTCGAATGCACCATGACGCAGCTGCCACTGCGCCAGCAGACTGGCAAAGCCCAGCTCACCCCGGATAAAGAGCACAGGACAACGGATGGCACGGATCAGCGCCTGGGCCTGGCCTTCGCTCATGCGTATCGGTGAGAGATCCCGCAGGCGGGGATCGCTGCGCCAATACCAGCGCCCTGCCCGTTCAACCAGCTGCCGTTCGCAGATAAGGCGGGCGGCCGATGGGGCTATATCCGCCACCTTGCAACGGGCCATTACCGCTTCGTCGATGGAGGCGAAACCATTGGGGGCTCGCTCGCGAGTACGGCTGCGATTCAAGATCGCTTTACGCAGTTGCTCCGGCACTGTGTCATCGGGCTGGGTCAGTGGTCCCAGCCCCTCCAGCATGATGAGTCGCTCAACCTGCTCGGGAAAGACACCGGCATAAGCAGAGGCGATCAGAGCACCGAGGGAGTGACCGAGCAGGATAAAACGGGACCAGCCTGCCGCCTGAACGATCTGATAGAGATCATCGAGCCAGTCGACAAAAACATAAGGGGTAGCCTTGTGATCTGAATGACCATGACCCGGCAGATCGACACAGACCAGGTGAAAATCTGCCAGATAGGGTGCCAGAGGCAGAAAGCTGGCACCGTTGTCGAGCCAGCCGTGCAGCGCGATCAGCAGCGGCTTGCCCCGCTGACCAGGGGCCGGTTGTTCGTTCTCAAGCAAGGCCACCCGCCGACCATCGGCCAGGGTGACCATGTTCTCCTGCATGGTGACAGTCATGAGCAACCTTAGCGGCGCAGCGGCCGTCTCGGCCAGAAGGGATCATAGAAGGGGTCGTAGAAGTAAGGGTCCATGTAGCGGATCTCCACCTCCTTCACCGGCGGCCACAGCTTGCTGGAGTTGGCATTGAGCACGGAGAAGCGATATTTGTGCTCGCCAATCTGGCTGTCTACCGGTTTGTCTATGGTACCCAGCACCGTCAGGCTGCGTCCCTTGGCGTAGAGGGTCGGATCGACAAATCCCTTCATGATGGCCAGAAATCGGCCCGGGCTCTGCTCGGTCTGCTCCGGCACGCCGTTGGACTTGAGCGGCAGATAGACCACCTCGACGACACTCTGATCCGCCTTGTTGTGTACCGCAGAAATGACCCCGCTCCAGCGGGCAGGCTTGCCTTCCTGACCAACCAAGCCGGGCTGATAAGCCACCAGCTGGTTTGCCGGCTCATACGCCAGCTCCTTGGGTACCGAGCTGCACGCACCGAGCAGCAAGCCTGCCAACCCTATCACCATCGCACGCTTGATCATGTCACTCTCCTTTTTGGGATACAGATACCGGGCGCGTTACCAGCCCTGTTGGTATGCAGCAAGAGCACCATCAATGCCACGGCTTTTCGCCGTTATTCGCGGCCCGGCAGTTTTTTCCAGGTCACCTTGTCTCGCAAATAGACGGGCGTGGCCTGCTCCACCGGCACCGCCTCACCCGCCAGCCAGGCGGCGCGTGCCAGCGGCAGCATGTCAACCGCGGCCGGGAAGCGCACCTGGCTCACTGCCAGCTCTGCAGCAAGCTCAGCAAGGGCTTCGCCATAAGTTTCAAAACCGGTGCCAACCCGGCTCCAGCTGCCAGTCATCTTGCCATGTACCAGCGTACGGTCAGCCACCAGAGTGACCGGATCGCTCACCACTTCGTCCCCTACCAGCTGCATGCGGCCATCCTTCAGCTCGTACTGACCGAAGTAAACCTCCCCCATGCGCGCATCGATGGCGGTCAACACCCGCTCAGCGCCCTCCAGCCGGTGAGCCCCCTGCGCCATGGCAGCCAGTGTGGAGATACCGATGAGCGGCACGCCAACGCCGAAGGCCAGCCCCTGAGCCACACTGATCCCGATCCGCACGCCAGTAAAGGAACCCGGGCCACGGCCGAAGGCGATGGCATCAAGCTCGCCCAAGGTTATCCTGGCATCGTCCAACACAGCCTGAACCATGGGCAAAATTTTACGGGTGTGATCCCGCGGCGCCTCTTCCCAGCGGGAGAACAGCGTGTCACCCACCAGCAAGGCGGCAGAGCAGGCTTCGGTGGCGGTATCAACGGCCAGGATCTTCAACTCGTTCATGCTTTCCAATCTCTATAACATCAGTCAATTACATAACCGGCAAGTCCAGGACGAACTCACTGGCTGTTCAAATCAGTGTATTTTTTCAGCGCAATCCGTTCAGGGCAGGCTGAAGAAGGCGCACCGGCAGGCTCACTCACAGCGATCGAAGAAGTTACCCAGCGTCCCCAACGCCCGCGTACGGGGAATGGCTGGCAAACTCTTGATAAAGGTGGCACCGTAGGGTTTGTTGACCATGCGTGGATCACATATGACCAGTACGCCGTGATCACTGCGATCACGAATGAGCCGCCCAACCCCCTGTTTCAAGGCAATCACCGCCTTGGGCAGCTGTATATCGGCGAAGGGATCGCCCCCTTTGAGCTTGCAGTCATCGACCCGCGCCTTGAGCAAGGGATCGTCGGGACTGGCAAACGGCAGCTTGTCGATGATAACACACGACAACGCAGCCCCCCGCACGTCTATCCCTTCCCAGAAACTGCTGGTGGCCACCAGCACAGCGCGGCCATTCTCCACAAACTCCTTGAGCAGTCGCTGCTTGTTATCCTCCCCCTGCAGCAAGACGGTGCGGCCAATTTCACGGCGCAGCACCTCGGCCACCTGACGCATCACCTGATGGCTGGTGCAAAGGAAAAAACAGCCCCCCGGCGTTTTGTTGATAAGGGGGATCATCAACTGGGCCAGCTGTTCGCCCCGCCCGAAGGCATTGGGCTCGGGCAGAAAACGGGGCACGCACAGCCGCGCCTGCTCGGCGTAGTCAAACGGGCTGTCGAGAATAAGCTCGGCGCTGCCGGCCAGTCCCAGCTCGGCTTTGAAGTGATCAAAGCGCATATCCACCGTCAGGGTGGCAGAGGTAAAGATCCAGGCCACCTCGGGCCGCAGCACCTCGGCGCCAAACCGCTCGGCCACCGACAGCGGGGTGATATTGAGGGAAAAGTGAAGCCGCGAGCAGTCATACCAGTAGGAGAAACCGGTCTGGTTGATGGCCAGCACCTCCCCCAAACGGGTGCGCAGTTCGCAGATCCGCTCGAAGGCATGATCCAGCTGCTCACCACGCCCCAGCGCCAGTTTAAGCACCTCGTAACAGAGCCCGAGGGCGTCGTTGAGGCGGGCCAGTGCCTGGGCCCAGAGCGGATGGCGCAACATGTCGCGGGTATTGCCGCGCCCGCCATCCACCCCGAAGGCGAGACGCAAGTCCTGACTGGCGATGGAGAGCCGGTCCGCCGCCTTGCCAAGCTGCCCCATATCGTGCGCCTCGGCCCGATAGGCCAGCTGGATATCCTGCGCCAGATCCTGGATGGTGCGACTGCCCACCGACTTGCCGAAGTAGTTGGTGGCGATCTCCGCCAACTGGTGCGCCTCGTCGAACACATACACCTGTGCTTCGGGCACCAGCTCGCCAAATCCCGTGTCTTTCACCGCCATATCGGCGAAGAAGAGGTGATGATTGATCACCACTACCTGGGCATCCATGGCGCGGCGACGGGCCACCACCAGATGGCAGTCGTCGTAATAGGGGCAGTCGCGACCGAGGCAGTTGTCGTTGGTGCTGGTGACGTGGGCGAGGATCTCGGCGTTCTCCTGCAATCCCGGAATGTCGCCCACATCGCCATTGTCGGTGGCGGTAGACCAGGATTTGACCTTCACCAGATCATTGAGGATGTCAGGCTTTTGCAGATGGGATTCGCTCAAGAGCCGGTTCATCCGCTCTATGCACAGATAGTTGCTGCGCCCCTTGAGCAGGGCCACTGGTGGGGTGTAGGAGAGCGCGCCTGTGATGGTCGGGAGATCCCGGTAGAAGAGTTGCTCTTGCAGGTTCTTGGATCCGGTGCTGATCACCACCCGCTTGCCGGATTCCAGCGCTGGCACCAGATAGGCGTAGGTCTTGCCGGTGCCCGTGCCCGCCTCCACCAGCAGGCGGCCACCACTCTTGATGGCGCTGGAAACAGCCTCGGCCATGGCCAGCTGCGGGGCGCGGGCAACAAAGCCGTCGATGTGGCTGGCCAGAGGGCCATCTGGCTTGAACAGGGTCTGGATGGTCAAAGGGGCGTCCCGCTGCAAAAGCGGGCATTATGCCAAAAGCGTGGCGAAAGCGGGACTGATAATGCGTTCAGACGAAGAGATCGATCTGATGGTCGGGGTCCGGCTTATGATCATCCTCTTCAACCTTTGGCTGATCACGCTTGGCATCGGGATAGGCTTGCTGGCGCTGCTGGGATTCGCCGTTGTCCGTACTGGTTTTGCGCAACTGGTGTTTCTTGCTGATCTGGGTCACTTCCCGCTTGATGTCGTCAGGATTCGGGGCTGCAGGCGCTCTGGGCAAAATGGGGAATAACAGGTCCTGGCTTGGCATGATCTCGACTCCTCTGGGGCATCTTGTCTAGTTATCGACCAGAAAACCGTTTTCTTCACTTTAATCGATGAAATCACAATTTCGGGTTGCTTTTTCTGTCAAGGAAGGTAGTTTAAATCGGGCGTCAACTACGACATCTTCTTTGTAAAGGATTGATTACATGAAGTTCACCCTGCTGAAGACTCATCACCACCATCATCATCCCGACTAGTCTTTCAGGAGGTTGACTGCTGGAAGACACTTAACTGGTGACTTCCAAAAGGACCGCAAGATTCATAAACCCTCGGAAGCACATACTTCCGAGGGTTTTTTCGTTTTTGACTAGAAGGAAATCGAGCAAATGGAAACACAACGCCTGCGTATCGCCATGCAAAAGTCCGGTCGTCTGAGCCAAGACTCCCAAGCCCTGTTCAAGAGCTGCGGCCTCAAGATAAACCTGCGGGAGCAGCGCCTCATTGCCCATGTGGAAAACATGCCCATCGACATACTGCGGGTGCGTGATGACGACATCCCCGGTCTGGTGATGGAAGGGGTGGTTGACCTTGGCATCATAGGTGAAAACGTGCTGGAAGAAGCGCAGCTCATTCGCGCCTCCCAGGGGCTGCCTGCACAAGTGAAAACCCTCAAGCAGCTGGATTTCGGGGGTTGCCGTCTGTCGCTGGCAGTACCGGACGATGTGGCCTACACAGGGCCCGAAAGTCTGGCAGGCAAACGCATCGCCACCTCTTACCCGGGTCTGCTCAAACGCTTCTTCGATGAGAAGGGACTCAATTTCAAGAGCGTCATGCTGGGCGGCTCGGTGGAAGTGGCACCGCGCGCGGGTCTGGCCGATGCCATCTGCGATCTGGTCTCCACCGGTGCCACCCTGGAAGCCAATGGTCTCAAAGAGGTGGAAGTGATCTACCGCTCCAAGGCGGTGCTGGTGCAGGCCCCCAACCCCTTGAATGAGGCCAAACAGAAGCTCATCGACAAGTTGCTGCCCCGCATCCAGGGGATGCAGCAGGCACGCGAGAGCAAGTACATCATGCTGCACGCCCCGAAAGACAAGCTCGATGCCATCACGGATCTGCTGCCGGGCGCCGAGCGCCCCACCATCATGCAGCTGGCCGGTGACACCAATCAGGTGGCCCTGCACGTGGTATCCAGCGAGACCCTGTTCTGGGAGACCATGGAGCAGCTCAAGGCCCTCGGCGCCAGCTCCATTCTGGTGCTGCCCATCGAAAAAATGATGGAATAAGGAAGGGACATCATGCAGACCCTGATCTGGAAAACCCTCTCCCCTGCCCAGCAGGCCGATGTGCTGACCCGCCCTGCCCTCAATGACGAGGCCGATATCGGCGCAGTGGTCAAAGAGATCATCGCAGCGGTGCGCAGCCGTGGCGACGAGGCCCTGCGCGAGCTGAGCCTGCGCTTCGAGCGCGCCCCCCGTGAACAACTGCGGGTCAGCGAAGCCGAAATCGAGGCCGCCTGCGGGCGTCTGGATGACGACATCAAAGACGCCATCAAGGCTTCCATTGCCAATATTCGCACCTTCCATGCCGCGCAAGCACAGCCCGTGGTGCGGGTAGAGACCCAACCCGGCGTGGTGTGCGAGCTGCGCACCCAACCCATCAGCCGGGTCGGTCTCTATGTGCCGGGGGGCAGCGCGCCGCTCCCCTCCACCGTCATGATGCTGGCCATTCCGGCAGACCTGGCCGGTTGCCGTGAAGTGGTGCTCTGTACCCCGTCTCCTGCCAGCGACGAGATACTGTTTGCCGCCCGCGCCTGCGGTGTCGAGAAGGTATTCGCCATCGGTGGCGCGCAGGCCATCGCCGCCATGGCTTATGGCACGCAGACGATCCCCAAGGTGGACAAGATCTTTGGCCCGGGCAACGCCTATGTGACCGAGGCCAAGGGGCAGGTTTCCCGCGACTGGCGCGGCGCCGCCATCGATATGCCCGCCGGCCCCTCCGAGGTGCTGGTGATTGCCGACGAGAGCGCCAATCCCGCCTTCGTGGCGGCAGATTTACTTTCTCAGGCCGAGCACGGCCCCGACAGCCAGGTAGTGCTGGTCACCACATCGCCGCTGCTGGCCGATGCCATTGCGGGCGAGATCAAGCGCCAGTTGGCACAGCTCAGCCGCCGCGAGATCGCCGCCAAAGCGCTGGGTTCAAGCCTGGTGATCCTTTGCGACACGCTGGATGAGGCCTGCGCTATCTCCAATGCCTACGCCCCGGAGCACCTTATCGTGCAGACCCAAGCGCCCCGCGAGCTGCTGGACCAGCTCGAGAACGCCGGTTCCATCTTTCTGGGCCAATGGACGCCGGAGTCGGTGGGGGATTATGCCAGCGGCACCAACCACACCCTGCCCACCTACGGCTATGCCCGTACCTGCTCGAGCCTGGGGCTGGCCGATTACCAGCGCCGTTACACTGTGCAGGAACTCAGCGTTGAGGGCATTCAGGGGCTTGGCCCCATAGTCCAGCGCATCGCACAGGCCGAGGGGCTCGATGGACACAAAAATGCCGTCACCCTCAGGTTGAACGCCCTAGCCATTGAGTCACAGCAAAACGCACAGCAGAAGGATTTGTCATGAGCATCGCCAATCTGGCTCGCCGCGTGGTGCGGGCTCTCACCCCCTATCAATCCGCTCGCCGCATCGGCGGCAAGGGCCATGTCTGGCTCAACGCCAACGAGGCGCCGCAGGCCTATCCCTTCACCATTGAGGGAAATCGTCTCAACCGCTATCCCGAGTGCCAACCGGCCGAGGTAGTCAACGGCTACGCCGCCTATGCGGGGGTCAACCCCGACCAGGTGCTGGTCAGCCGTGGCGCCGACGAGGCAATCGAGCTTCTGATCCGCACCTTCTGCGAAGCCGGGGAAGATCAGATCCTCATCTGCCCGCCTACTTACGGCATGTACGCCATCAGTGCCGAGACCTGTGGCGTGGGCATTGTCGAACAGCCGCTTACTGCCTGTCGTCAGCCGGACTGGCCCGCCATCGCGAACCGTCTGTCTGATGTGAAGCTGGTGTTCCTCTGCTCCCCCAACAACCCCACAGGGGATCTGGTGGGCCGAGACGGCCTCATCGCCCTGCTGGAGAAAGCACGCAATCGCGCCATTATCGTGGTGGATGAGGCCTACATCGAATTTTGCCCCAAGGCGTCCGTGGTGGACTTGCTGGCCCGCTTCCCCAATCTGGTGGTGACTCGTACCCTCTCCAAGGCCTTTGCCCTGGCCGGGATCCGCTGCGGCTTTACGCTGGCAAGCCCTGAGGTCATCGCCATGCTGGCCAAGGTGATTGCCCCCTATCCCATCCCGGATCCCATCGCCCAGATAGCGGCGCAGGCGCTCTCCCCCATGGGGCTGGAGCTGATGCAGGAGCGGGTCGCCGAGATCAACAAGCAGAAGGCGCTTATCAAGACAGCACTGACAGCGCTGCCTTGTGTGAGAGAAGTATTCGAGGACAAGGGCAACTTCATACTGGTGCGCTTCGTTGACAGCGCCGCCGTGTTTGCCGCCATGAAAGCTGCCGGCATCATATTGCGGGATTTCTCCACCAAACCGGGCCTTGAAAACAGCATTCGCATTACCATCGGCTATCAGAACGAAATGGATGCCGTGCTTGCAGTCCTGCGTGATCAGCCAGTCAGTTTATAAGGATGTAATTTATGAAGACCCCGTTTTTGTTTATCGACCGCGACGGTACCCTGATCGAGGAGCCGGTGACCGACAAGCAGGTGGACAGCCTCGCCAAGCTGCGCTTCGAGCCCATGGTGATACCAGTACTGCGCGAGCTGCAGGCTGCCGGCTACGTGCTGGTGATGGTGACCAACCAGGATGGACTGGGCACCGCCAGCCTGCCGCAGGAGAACTTCCAGCCCCCTCACGACCTGATGATGCATCTCTTTGAATCCCAAGGGGTGAACTGGGAGCAGGTGCTGATCTGCCCGCACTTCCCCACTGACGGCTGCAGCTGCCGCAAACCCCACCTCGGGCTGGTGAAGGAGTATCTCGCCTCGGGTCGCATCGACTTTGCCAACTCCTTCGTGATTGGCGATCGCCAGACCGATCTGCAGCTTGCCGAGAACATGGGCATTGGTGGCATTCGCTACCACCCGCAGGATCACAACTGGCTCGCCATTCGTGATCAGCTACTGTCCAAGGGCCGCACTGCCGAGGTGGAACGCTACACCAAGGAGACCCGTATTCAGGTGGCGGTTGATTTGGACCCTTCTGCCACAAACAAGAGCGGCGGCAACCAGATCGCCACCGGTATCGGCTTTTTTGATCACATGCTGGATCAGATAGCGACCCACGCCGGTTTCAGGCTCAAGCTGAACGTCAGCGGTGATCTGCACATCGACGATCACCACACGGTGGAAGATGTGGGACTGGCGCTGGGTCAGGCCATGCGCCAGGCCCTTGGCAACAAGCGCGGCATAGGCCGTTTCGGCTTCGTGCTGGCGATGGACGAGGTGCAGGCGGTGATCGATGCGCGCCCGCTGACCGAGCAGGAGGTGAGTACGGCTCTGGATCTCAGCGGTCGCCCCTACTTCGTGTTTGACTGCCCGAGCGGCTTTGGCCGCGACAGCGTGGGCGAAATGGCCACCGAAATGGTGCCCCATTTCTTCCGCTCGCTCTCGGACGCCATGGCCATCACCCTGCAGATGAAGGTGGGCAGCGGTAACACCCACCACCAGGTGGAAGCACTGTTCAAGGGCTTTGGCCGCGCCCTGCGTCAGGCCATCCGGGTGGAAGGGAGCGAGCTCCCCTCCAGCAAAGGGGTATTGTGATGGATATGAGCAAGCAGAAGCGGGGCATTATCGGCACAGCCGTGATGGTGAAAATCTCGCCAATCGACATAGGTAAGGCACGATGAACAATCAGAAACTGGTCATCATCGACACCGGCTGCGCGAATCTGGCTTCGGTAAGAATGGCGTTCGAGCGCCTCGGCGTGCAACCGCTGGTTTCCAGCAAGGCGGCCGATATCGAGGGCGCGGACAAGCTGATCCTGCCCGGCGTCGGCACGGCGGTGGCCGCCATGAAGAACCTCAACGAACGGGGGCTGGTGCCCCTTATTCGCGCCGCCACACAGCCGCTGCTGGGCTTTTGCCTCGGCATGCAGATGCTGGCGGAAGCCTCCGAAGAGAACATGATCGCTGATGGCAGTGAAGGCCAGCTCATCGACTGCCTTGGCATAGTGCCTGGCAGGATCCGGCTGATGGAGGTGGGCAATTTGCGCCTGCCCCACATGGGCTGGAACCAGATTGAGCACGACGAAACGCACCCGCTGCTGAGCGGCATTCCAAGCGGCAGCTACTTCTACTTCGTCCACTCCTACGCTTTGGAGGTGACGGAGGCGACACTCGCCACCTGCGATTATGGCCAGCCCTTTACCGCCATCGTGAGCCGGGACAACTTCTTTGGCGCCCAATTCCACCCGGAGCGCTCAGGCGCAGCCGGTGCCCGTTTACTGAAAAACTTTCTGGAGCTGTAACAAGGATGATTATTCCCGCCATCGATTTGATAAATGGTCAGGTCGTACGTCTCTATCAGGGGGACTATGACCAAAAGACCGAATACAGCAGCAGCCCCCAGGCCCGCTTCGACGAATATGTCTCCCAGGGCGCGGTGCAGCTGCATCTGGTGGATCTGGACGGCGCCAAAGAGACACAAGCCCGCCAGTTGCCCCTGCTGACCCAGCTGCTGTCGGCTACTGAAGCGCCTGTGCAGGTCGGTGGCGGCGTACGCACCGAGCAGGATGTGGCAGACCTATTGGCCGCCGGTGCCAGCCGGGTGGTGATAGGCTCCACTGCCGTCAAATCGCCGGATCTGGTGGCAAGCTGGATGGAGAAATATGGCCCCGAGCAGATAGTGCTGGCGCTGGACGTCAATATCGATGCCCAGGGCAATCGCCATATCGCAGTGGCAGGCTGGCAAGAGAACAGCGGCGTGACCATAGAGGCGCTGATCGAGCGTTTCCTCCCTGCCGGCCTCAAGCATGTGCTCTGCACCGACATCAGCCGCGACGGCACCCTTTCCGGCACCAACGTCGAGCTCTATCGGGATCTCTGTGCCCGCTACCCGAGCGTGGGCTTCCAGGCCTCCGGCGGTATCGGTGGCATCGCGGATATAGAGGCGCTCAAGGGCACAGGGGTCAAGGGGATCATCCTCGGTCGCGCCCTGCTGGAGGGCAAGTTCTCGGTGGGCGATGCCATCGCCTGCTGGGCCAATGGCACGCCAGGCTGACGGCCTGGCCAGCAGGCGTGACAGCACAGAGGTTGGACAAACGTCTCTCCATCAAGGGGTAGGTCGAGGTAAGTCCTTATTACTCGGTAACAATTGACTCTATACTCGACTGATTGAAACAAGTCATGGAGGACTTATGTTCACATCTCACGCCGCCACCATACTGATCGTCGATGACTCGCCCGAGAATTTGATGGTGCTGACCGACCTGCTCTCGCCCACCTACCGGGTGCTGGCCGCCCAGAGCGGAGAGAAGTGCCTGCGAATTGCCACTGGTAAGACACTGCCGGATCTCATTTTGCTGGATGTGATGATGCCGGGCATGGATGGTTATGAAGTGCTCAAACAGCTGCGTACAAACCCTGAAACCAGCCGCATCCCTGTGGTGCTGCTCACCGCCCTCGCCGACAGCCAGAGTGAAGAGTACGGACTGTCGCTGGGCGCGGCCGACTACATTACCAAGCCCATCAAGCCGGCCATCGTTCAGGCACGGGTACGCACCCAGCTGGAGGCCAAGCAGGCCCGCGACGGCCTGCAGAGCCAGAATACGGCACTGGAGGCCGAAGTGGCGCGGCGAATGACAGAGAACGATCTGATCCAGCAGGTCTCCATCCGCGCACTCGCTCACCTGGCGGAGATTCGAGATCCCGAAACCGGCAATCACATCTTGCGCACCCAGGGCTATGTTCGACTGCTGGCGAATGCCCTCGCCAGCCATCCCCGCTTTATCGATACCCTGACCCCCCGCTACATCGATCTGCTGAGCCGCTCCGCCCCCTTGCACGATATCGGCAAGGTGGGTATTCCCGACCATGTGCTGCTCAAGCCCGCCAAGCTGACAGTAGAGGAGTGGGAGGTCATGCGTACCCACGCCAAACTCGGTAGCGATGCCATCGAGGAGGCCGAACGGGATATTGAACAACCGCTGGCGTTTCTCACCCTGGCCAAGGAGATCGCCCACTGGCACCACGAAAAGTGGGATGGCAGTGGCTATCCTGACGGCCTGCGTGGTGATGAAATTCCTCTCTCAGCCCGCTTGATGGCATTGGCCGATGTGTTTGATGCCCTCATCAATGTACGGGTCTACAAGGCCGCCATGCCCTATGACGAGGCGAGAGCCCTGATCCTCAGTGGCACAGGCCAGCATTTCGATCCGGACGTGGTGACGGCGTTTGACAACCATTTCGACCAGTTCGTTGCCATCGCAGAGCGCTACACGGATGAAAACGAGGCCCCGCATGGCTGATCAGCCGCCACTCACCCGCGCCTATGTTCTCAATGTCGTCCTCACCTATGCCGCCGTAGCAAGCCTGTGGATCCTGCTATCCGACAAGGCGGTGGAGTGGCTGTTCAGCACACCCAGTCAGTTCGCGCTGGCCAGCACCATCAAGGGCTGGCTGTTTATCCTCATCACGGCGCTCATGCTCTACACCATGCTGCGCCGCCGCATCGACATGCCGACGGCAACCGCAGCGCCTTCCCGTCGTCAACTGCTGCCTTTTATCCTGATCAACAGTCTCATCCTGGCGCTGACCGGCATGGCCATCGCCCAGAATATCGGCCATATCCAGAACAAAGAAGCGGCCCGACTCGAGGCAATTGCCGATCTCAAGAGCCAGCGCATCACAGAGTGGCTCAATGCCCGTCAACGCAATGCAATGCAGCTGGTCGACAACCCCCGCTATGCTGCGCTCTATGGTCAGGGGCTGACGGATAACCTGAGTCGTGGGAATGAACCACTGATAACCCGTTTGGCTGATTTTATCTCTCTGCGCGGTTTCAGTGCTGCCACCCTGTTAAGCCCCACAGGTGCAATCTTGCAGCAAACCCCCGGGGCTGGCGGTATCAGCGCAGCACAACGTGATGCCATTACCAAGCTGCAGGCGGGCACTGTCATGCGAACTGGCCCCTACCTCAATGAGAAAGGTCAGCCCCAACTCGACTTCATCGCAGCACTACCTGGCAAGGGAGGGCAATCTCCCTTTGTCGTCTTGCAGATCCACTCCAGCGACTGGCTCAACAATATTCTCAGGTTATGGCCCGTCCCGGACAGTAGTGGTGAAGCACTCTTGTTTCGCAAGCAAGGTGGGCAAGTGCAATTTCTCAACGATGTGCGCTATCGCCCTGGTTCTGCACTCACACTGCAACTCCCCCTCGACAGCAAAGCACTGTTGGCAGCCCAGTTTATCAATGGCAGTGCCACAGATAGTCATAGACAACTCTTCTTTGGCAGGGACTACCGTAATGTAGATGTCTTTGGCACCGTCTACCCTGTCGTGGGAACCGACTGGTATCTGCTGGCCAAGATAGACAAGGTAGAACTGAACAAAGCTGCCGTCAGGGAGAGCGTCTGGATAGTGCTCATCGGCCTGCTGGTACTGTTTATCGCCAATGCGGGCATCATAATGGTGCGACAGCATACCCAACTCTATATGGCGGCACAGATCCAGCAATCCCAGGCGGGTCGCCTGCAGGCGTTGCAACTGCTCTCCGCCATTGCCGACAGCTCGGAAGATGCCATCTTTGCCAAGGACATGGAGGGCAAATACATCCTCTTCAATCGCGCCGCCAGCCAGTTCGTCGGCAAATCAGCCGATGAAATGCTGGGCCTGGATGATCAGGCTATCTTTCCCCCTGACCAGGCCCAGATGCTGATGGAGCTGGGCCGGCAGGTGATCGCAAGCAACAAGGTGCAAACCCAGGAAGAACATCTGACCCTGCCTTGCGGGGAGCGGGTATTCCTCGCCACCAAGGGTCCCTTGCAAGACAACGATGGTCAGGTGATCGGCATCTTCGGGATCTCCCGCGATATCACGGACATCAAACGTGCAGAAGCCGGCTTGCGGGAACGAGAAGGGCTGTTTCGCGCCCTGGTCGAGCAATCCCTCGCCGGCATCTACATCATCCAGCAGGGCCAGCTCTGTTACATCAACCCGGGCTTCGCCCGTCTGTTCGGCCACAGCTCAACCGCCACCTTGCTGAAGGTGGGCACCCTGCATGGGCTGGCCAGCCCGAAAGACAGCGCCAGGGTCGCGGAACAGTTGCAGCGCAGCGAAGAGGAGGACACCGAGATACACACCCGCTTCACCGCCTTGCACCACGACCATCAGAACATAGAGGTAGAGCTGTACGGGCGACGCGTCGATTATCGCGGCAAGCCTGCAGTACTGGGTCTGTTGCTGGACGTCACCGAGCGGGAACAGGTCGAACAGGCCCTGACCCGTCAGGCCACTGAGCTGCGTCAGCAAAACAACGAGCTGGAACGGTTCAACAAGGTGATGGTGGACAGGGAGCTGACCATGCTGGCCCTCAAGCACCAGATCAATACGCTGTCAGTCCAGCTGGGAAAACAGCCGCCTTATCCCCAGGCCCCCACACCGCCGGAGGAACTCCTATGATGAGCTGGTCTCAGCTGTTGCATGTCCGCCAGCCCTGGCAGCAGTGGGGGGCTTGCCTGCTGGCTGTTCTGCTACCCATCCTCATGTTGCAGATCCGGGTACAACTGCCCATCGCCTTTGGTGAGCGACCGCTGCTGGTGCTCTTCATGTTGCCCATCATCATCTGTGCACTACTGGGTGGTCTGCTACCTGGCTTGCTCAGTACCCTGGTGAGTGCATTGGCAACGGCATTTTTTATGTTGCCACCCCTCCACTCTCTCACCATTGCCGCCGGTCAGGATCTGGTGCAATGGGGGATTTTGAATGCCAATGGCATCCTGATCAGTTTGCTCAGCGCCGCCATGCACAGATCCCGTGCCATGGAAAGCCAACGTTGGCAGGAGCTGATGAATATCCAGTCCCGTCTGCAACAGAGCGAAACCCGCTTCCAGGCCACCTTCGAGCAGGCCGCTGTGGGCATCGCCCTGGTCGCCCCTGACGGCAACTGGTTAAGGGTCAACCAGCGACTGTGCGACATGGTGGGTTATCAGGCTGACGAGTTGATGGGCATGAGCTTTCAGCAGATCACCCACCCGGACGATCTCTTTATCGATCAAACTTTCGTTGCCCAGATGCTGGCAGGGGAGCGGCCTCACTACACCCTGGAGAAACGCTATCTGCGCAAGAATGGTGAGGTGCTCTGGATCACCCTCACAGTGGCGCTGGTCCGTGATCTCAAGGGGGAACCCGACTACTTCATCTCGATCATCGAGGATAATCAGCAACGCAAGGAGACAGAAGCAGCCCTGCGGCGCAACGAGGTGATACTGCATGAATCCCAGCATCTGGCCAAGATCGGCAACTGGCGCTGGCACATCGCCAACAACAGCCACTTCTGGTCGCCAGAGATCTACCGCATCTATGGCCGTGACCCGGGCTTGCCCCCTGCCGTCTATCCCGAAGTGAAAAAGTACTTTACCCAGGAGGGGTGGCGCGCCATCGCCCAGGCCGTGGAACATTGCCTGCAAAACGGCCAGCCCTACGAGTGCGATGCGGAGGTGATCCACGAACAGGGGGACCCTGTCTGGGTCATCGCCCGTGGCGCCGCCTTGCGCGACAGCAGTGGGGCAATCGTCGAGCTCTATGGCACAGTGCAGGACATCACCGAGCGCAAGCTGGCCGAACAGCAACTGCTGCACAACCAGCAGGTGGCGCTCGATACCCAGCGCCGCGCCAGGCTGGCGGCACTGAATCTGATGGACGATGCCATCAGCGCCCGTATTCGCGCCGAAACCACCAGCACGGCCTTGCGCGACAGCGAGCAACGCCTGTTGATGGCCCAGGAAGGGGCCCACGTCGGCATCTGGGAGTGGGACATACTCAGTGGCCGCCTCTTCTTCTCCCCCGAATGTGCCCGCCTCTATGGCCGCAGCGTGGAGCAACTCTGCGAATTTCACGTCTGGCAAGGCTGCCTGCACCCGGACGACAGGACCCGCATCGACCAACTGCTGTCCGAGCTGCCACATACGGGCGCGCCGCTCGACATCGAGTTTCGCATCCTTCTACCCACTGGCGAGGTACGCTGGCTGGTGAGCAAGGGCAGCGTCTATCGGGATGCCCAGCAGCGCCCGGTGCGCCTGCTCGGCATCAATCTGGACATTACGGAACGCAAGCAGGCTGAGCAGCAGTTGCGCCAGTTGTCACTGGCGCTGGAACAGAGCCCGGACGGGGTCTTTATCACCGATATCCAGTCCCGCATCGAGTACGTCAACGCCGCCTTCCTGGCCGCCAGCGGCTACCAGAAACATGATGTGATTGGCCAGCCCCCCTCTTTGCTACGCTCGGGGCTCACCCCGGATGCCACCTATGTCGCTTTGTGGGATGCGATTCATCAAGGCCAGCGCTGGCATGGGGAGTTCATCAACCGGCGCAAGGATGGCTCACACTATCAGGTGCTGGCCACCGTCTCCCCCATCCGTCAGGAGAACGGCGAGGTCACCCACTATGTGACGGTACAAGCCGACATCACGGAGAAGAAGCAGCTCGGCGAGGAGCTGGATCAATACCGCTACCACCTGGAGGAGATGGTCAACGAACGCACCCTGCAACTGGCCCAGGCCCACCAAAGGGCGGAGAGTGCCAACCGGGCCAAGAGTGCCTTCCTCGCCAACATGAGCCACGAGATCCGCACCCCCATGAATGCCATTCTGGGGCTGACCTATCTGCTCAAGCGCGACACACCGGATCACACCCAGCATGAACGGTTGGAAAAGATCGACAATGCCGCCCAGCATCTGCTCACCATCATCAACGACATTCTGGACCTTTCCAAAATCGATGCGGGCAAGATGGTACTGGAGCAAGGCGACTTCTCCCTCACCGCCATGCTGAACAACGTCAGTGCCCTGATGAGTGAACAAGCCCGCGCCAAGGGGCTCACCATCATTGTCGATATCGGGGATTCCCCCGCCTGGGTCCATGGCGACATCACCCGATTGCGTCAGGCACTGCTCAACTATGCGGCCAACGCCATCAAGTTCACCGAGCAGGGCTCAGTCACCTTGCGGGTACGGGTCGAACGGCCGCTCTCCAATGGGTATCTGCTGCGCTTCGAGGTGGAAGACACAGGCATCGGCATCAGCCCGGAGCAGCGCGAGAAACTGTTCCAGGCCTTTGAGCAGGCCGACGCCTCTACCACCCGAAAATACGGCGGCACCGGGCTGGGCCTCGCAATCACCAGTCGGCTTGCCACCCTGATGGGGGGAGAAGTCGGCGTGGAGAGCACCCAGGGCAAAGGCAGCTGCTTCTGGTTCACCGCCCTGCTTTCACTGGGCCAGGGCGAACCGCAGCAAGCAGGACAGCTCGAACAGGCAGTGCAGCAGGCGCTCTTTTTCTCCAACCATGCCAGGGTGCTGCTGGTGGAGGACAATGCCATCAACCGCGAGGTGGTACTGGAGCTGCTCAACAACAGCGGCCTCATCATCGAAACTGCCGTCAATGGCCAGGAAGCGCTGGAGAGGGTCAGTCAGCATCCCTTCGATCTCATCTTGATGGACATACAGATGCCGCTGATGGATGGCTACACAGCCACTCGCGCCATCCGCACCCTGCCGGGTTGGGAGCAGACGCCTATCCTGGCGCTGACGGCCAGCGCCTTTGAAGAGGACAGAAAGGCGTGCAAGGCTGCGGGCATGAACGACTTCATCGCCAAACCCGTCACCCCGGCCAAGCTGTTCGAGGCGCTGCAACAATGGTTGCCCACCAGCACACCTGTACAGCCCAAATACCAGCGCCGGGCCAGCGACACCCTGATCGCCCCTCTCGTCCGGTTGCAAAACCTGCCGGGACTGGATCTGCAACAGGGGTTGGCCACGCTGCAGGGCAACCAGACCAAATACGTCGCCCTGTTGCGCCATTTCGCCAGCGAACACAGCCAGGACATGGCACTGCTGACCAGCCATCTGCAAGCAGGCGATCAGACCAGTGCTACCCGACTGGCCCACACACTACGGGGTGTCGCCAGCACACTGGGATTGGTGAGTCTGGCAGAGCAGAGCCTGCAACTGGAGCAAACGCTCTCTGGGGATGGCCGTGAACTGACCGACCAGATGTCCGCCATTACCGACGTGCTTGCCACCCTGCTCGAACAACTGGGGGAGGAAGATCCTGCCCCCGCAACCATGCCAGCCCCCCTCACCAGCCATTGGCAGCAGCAGTTGCTGCGCCAGATTGAGGGCCTGCTGCTGCAAAGCGACACCGCTGCCATCCCCCTGTTCGAACAATATGCCGGCCCCCTGCTCATCAGTCTTGGGCCCAAAGGGGACACGCTGGCGCGGCAGCTGAAAATGTTCGATTTTGACGGCGCCCTCATCACCATCCGCAGCCTGCAAGCAGAAGAGGGGCACTCACCGGTAGCCCCCGATGCATCAAGCCGGCATCAGGGGGCGACGAATCAAGATAAAGGGTTGAATCACTGAATAAAGTCATGCATATAGTGTTGGTTCCCCTGTCGAACACGTTCCCTTGCGGCCACGTTTTCGCCCGGCTGGGCACCACCTGTTGAAGCATGCCGACGATCTTCACTCATTGGCCGTCTGACGCCCGCGTCATCCGGCAATAACGATGTTTTTAACCGTGCGTTACATGGAGCAACGAGCATGTTGTCAAAGCGTATTATCCCCTGTCTGGACGTCAAAGATGGCGTCGTGGTCAAGGGAGTGCAATTTCGAAATCATGAAGTGATGGGCGGTATCGTCGAACTCGCCCGCCGCTACGCAGAAGAAGGGGCCGACGAGCTGGTGTTCTATGACATCACAGCCTCAAGCGATGCCCGGGTCGTTGACAAGAGCTGGGTGAGCCGGGTGGCGGAAGTCATCGACATCCCCTTCTGCGTCGCCGGTGGCATCAAAAGCGTTGATGATGCCCGCCAGATCCTGGAATTTGGCGCCGACAAGGTCTCCATCAACTCACCGGCCCTGGCGGATCCCGGCCTCATCACCCGTCTGGCGGAGCGCTTTGGCGTGCAGTGTGTGGTGGTGGGGATCGACTCCTACTTCGATGCCGACACAGGTCACTATCAGGTCAAGCAGTTTACCGGTGACGAGAGCCGCACCCGCACCACGGCCTGGCATACCCTGGATTGGGTGCAGGAGGCGCAAAAACGCGGCGCCGGTGAAATCGTGCTCAACGTGATGAACCAGGATGGCATGCGTCAGGGCTACGACCTCGAGCAGCTCAAGCTGGTCCGCGCCGTCTGCAAGGTGCCTCTCATCGCTTCCGGCGGCGCCGGAGCCATGGAACACTTTCGTGATGCCTTCACCCTCGCCGACGTGGACGGGGCCCTGGCCGCCTCCGTGTTCCACAAGGGCCTTATCCCCATTCCCGAATTGAAACGCTGGCTGAAAAATGAAGGAGTCGCCATCCGTGAGTAATCAAGATGTTGTAAACCAGGCACCGCTGATTGAACGCCTGGACTGGGCAAAGTGTGATGGCATGATCCCCGCCATCGTCCAGCATGCCGCCAGCGGCGAAGTGTTGATGCAGGGTTTCATGACCCGCGAAGCGCTGGCAAAAACCCAAACCACAGGTCAGGTCACCTTCTTCAGCCGCAGCAAGCAGCGTCTCTGGACCAAGGGCGAAAGCTCGGGCCATGTGCTCAAGCTGGTCGCCATCAGCACCGACTGCGATCAGGACTCTCTGCTGATCGCCGCTAATCCGGTCGGCCCCACCTGCCATCTGGGCACGCCCTCCTGCTTCGACGGCCACCCTGTGCCGCCGCTCGGCTTCCTGGCAGAGCTTGAGCAGATCTTGGCATCGCGCAAGGGCGCAGACCCGGCCACCAGCTACACCGCCAGCCTGTACGGCAAGGGCACCAAGCGCATCGCCCAGAAGGTGGGTGAAGAAGGTGTTGAAGTGGCACTGGCCGCCATGGCCAAGGATCGGGAGGAGCTCATCAACGAATCCGCCGACCTGCTCTACCACCTCACAGTCCTGCTGCAAAACGAGGGGCTTGGCCTCAAAGACGTGGTGCAGCGCCTGTATGAGCGGCACAATAAATAATCTGATTATAAAGCCGGGTTATCCCGGCTTTATTTAATCAAGATGAACTGCTAGCTCTACTAAATTCTTATATGTTATTAGATAAGGTTCCAATTGAAATAATTCCTTTTCTGCCAAAATTGAATTTTCTTCTATTGTTAACTCCCGGACCCTATTAGAAAATTCTTTCACTAGTTTTATAAGGGGGTACGAGTAATTATAATTTAAATTTGGTCTTAACATGTTTTGATATGAAGCAGCTAAAACACTCCTTAAAGAAAGAGTACATTCTTTATCTTCAAAGTGATTCTTATATAACCCATCATTTATTATTTCGATCTTTTCCCCCATAGAACTTTTAACTTTTATAAGGCATGAGAAATGATGATCCTCATACTCATTCATTAGGTCAATGAAACCTTTTAGCTTAGGAATACTATGTGCTGCAGACATTTTACCATCTGCTACAGCTCTATAATCTTCATGGCTTTGTTCACGCAGAGAAAATAAATAAACAAGAAAAATCAAGTTCAATGTACCTCCATCATAATTAAAGATTGAAGCGATCGTCCTATCCAATACTTGCTCTGTTTTTCTTAAACTCAATGAAAAATAATCACAAACAGCTGTAAATATATTTACCAATACGTGGTTATCAGTTACCTCTGGCCATACATTAATTTTCGTGCATTGTAATTTTTTATCTACTATTGCCTGTTGAATAAAATCGCGCCGAGAGATACTGCCTAGCGTAAATCGTCGATGGAAGAATCGCCCAAGATAGCTTTCTGCATCAAAGCCTTCACCATAAATTACTTTGATTGCATGCTGTAACTGCTCAGTATCCGTTGCCAGTACAAACACCACTCCAAGGATATCGAATATATGCTTGATCGTTTCCAGCATTTCTACTGCATAGGAAGGGCGACAACGGTCCAGCTCATCAATCAAGATAAATGCTGGGTAATCCAGTTTCTTCTCACTTAAACCAACAGCCCCCTCAACCCATTGCCTTATCTCTTTTTTGAGATACTGGATAGATTCATAACGCTCTTTCTGATTGCTGCAAAGGGCATCGACCAACTGATTGGCATCCTCCCCTTCCAGAGAGAAATCGTCTTCTTCCAGTCCAGCTTTCTTGATGGCCGCTTTCAGGGCCAGTTTGCCGCCTACCTTAAACAATCCCAGTAGCCGCTGACGCATACCCTCGGGAATAGGGTTCTCTTTACCTGCAATATGCTTTAGCTGGTCAATAATCGATGAGATCACCGTCAACAAGGGATCATCGGAAAAGTCCTGCTGCCAGGCATCGATATAGACAGTGGGATAGTGCGCTTTAAGCTCCATATACCAGCGCTTGATAAACCAGGTCTTGCCCGCCCCCCACTCGGCATTTAGGTTCAGCACATAGTTGCGCTGTTTGCCCTCGGCCGCCAGATAGTTGGTCAGAAACTCGGCATAGCTAGCGCGGTCCAGTCGATCTCCCGCGAGAGTTTCCGCCATCCCTTCAATGGCTCCTGGGCCATCCCATGGAAGTGGCTCACCCCAATTAAATGCTGCAAGCGTCATAATGTTTCCCTGTCTCGATATTGAGCAGGATATTACCAGAGTGAGTTCCGAAAGAGTTTGATGAACATACAAATTTGGCGCCATATCACCCTCAGGGCAATATGACGCCAACTCAAACGTTCACATGACAGTGACCGCCAGCCCTTACCCCAGCTGCTGGCGCAGCATGTATTTTTGTACCTTGCCGGTAGAGGTTTTCGGCAGCGGGGTGAAGATGATCCGCTTGGGGGCCTTGAAGTGAGCCATCTGCTCACGGCAAAACGCAATCAGCTCGGCCTGGCCCAGCTCCCTGCCCTCCTTGAGTTTCACGAAGGCGCAGGGCACCTCCCCCCACTTCTCGTCCGGCATGGCGATCACCGCCACCTCGTCCACATCGGGATGGCGATAGAGCACGTCCTCCACCTCCAGGCTGGAGATGTTCTCCCCGCCCGAAATGATGATGTCCTTGGATCTGTCCTTGATCTCCACATAACCGTCCGGATGCCAGACCGCCAGATCGCCGCTACGAAACCAGCCCTCCGCCATCGCCTCGGCGCTGGCATCCGGGTTCTTGAGATAGCCCTTCATCACCAGGTTGCCGCGCAGCACTATCTCCCCCAGGGTCTTGCCATCCTGGGGCACAGGCTCGCCGCTAACCGGGTTGATGACCCGCATCTCCCCCTGCAGCGGGGATGCCACCCCCTGGCGCGCCTTGAGGCGGGAGAGCGCAGTGGCATCCTGCCCCCGCCAGCTTCGCTGGGGTTCACACAGCACGCAGGGACCATAGGTTTCGGTGAGGCCATAGACATGGGTCACGGCTATCCCCATCGCCTCCATGCCGGCGATCACGGTCGCGGGCGGCGCCGCCCCCGCCGTCATCACCTTGATGGGGTGATTGAGCCCATATTTAAGCGCAGGGTCGGCGTTGTTGAGCATGTTGAGGACGATGGGCGCGGCGCAGAAGTGGCTCGCCTTGTGCTCGCGCAGCGCATCAAAGATGGCCCCCGCCTGCACATGGCGCAGGCAGACACTCACCCCGGCGGTGGCCGCCAGGGTCCAGGGGAAGCACCAGCCGTTGCAGTGAAACATCGGCAGGGTCCAGAGATAGACGCTGTGCTTGGGCAGCTCCCAGGAGAGCACATTGTTGATTGCATTCAGGTGGGCACCGCGGTGGTGATAGACCACCCCCTTGGGGTTGCCCGTGGTACCCGAGGTGTAGTTCAGGGAAATCGCCTGCCACTCGTCATCCGGCAGCCAACCGGGCTCCTCCCCGTTTCCCTGGGCAAGAAACTGTTCATAGTCGAGCTCGGTTATCAGCTCCCCCTCCCGATAGAGGGGATCGTCGATGGCGATGAGCAGTGGCTGCGTCTTGACAAGGGCTAGCGCCTTGCGCACCAGGGCGCCAAACTCCCTGTCCACCAGCACCACTCTGCTCTGGGCATGCTGGAAGATGAAGGCCATGGACTCGGCATCGAGCCGGGTATTGAGCGTGTTGAGCACGGCGCCGCTCATGGACACCCCGAAGTGGGCTTCGAACATCGCCGGGGTATTGGGGGCGACGATGGAGACTGTATCCCCCTCACCTATGCCATGCCGACGCAGGGCCGAGGCGAGCTGGCGGCAGCGCCGCTCGGTCTGGGCCCAGTTTTGACGCAAAGCCCCATGGATCAGCGCCGGGTAGTCGGGGTAAACCCGCGCCGCCCGGGCCAGGAAGCTGATGGGGGTCAGCGCCTCAAAATTGGCGGGGCTTTTATCAAGGCCGGCCTCGTAGATGTTCTGCTCTGTCATCGGGTTCCTTCCTCGCAGGTGGCACAAAGCGGCTGGATCGAATTGGGTGGGAGATCTCGCCGGCATCATGCCCTTGCGCAGATCTCTTATGGGGCTGACAGCCTAGCAGCAGGGCCATGGCGGCAGGTATTAGCAAAACGTCTTAGGCGATGGCGCTGCCTGAGTTTTCACCCTGTCAGGCCTGTCATGATGCCGGGCATTGCCAGCCTTGAATAATATGTATCCATTATCAAACCGGCATGGGCTGCCATGCATTATTTACATGTTTATTTGCAGCCAATGGCATTGTTGCCAATTATATCCACCAAATGAATCGAGATAATTATTGAATATAATAACTCCGTATGGGCATGGCATTGCAATTCACGACAATTTCATCAGCCAATATATTCTGTGAGCCAGCCCATAAAGCGAGCGGCGCTTCGTATTCATCCCGACACCAGCAGGTTATGGTTACATGGTGAAACAATCTACCGCATACCCAATATCAGGCCAGACTTCTCGCCAACGAGTGCGCCATTACCAGTAGACCTGCGCACACCTGCCCATGACGAAGGAACCCTGTCGACCCGATATTCCGCCGAGCCCGAACCTGCTTTATCGAGGAGCATTTATGTGTGCCGAGCCGAATACCCAGCCACGCAGACAATTTCCCACTGCCTTTACCATTTTGTTTCTTATTATGTTGCTGGCTATTGCCCTGACCTGGATCATTCCGGCAGGGGCCTATTCCAAGCTCTCCTATAACCCGGCCAACGACACTCTGATGGTCAATAGCCCGCAGGGAGAAATAAGCCGGGTGCCCGCTACCCAGGCCGAGCTTGAAAAACTCAATATCAATATCGGGGTGGAACAGTTCACCAGCGGCACCATCCGCAAGCCCATCGCCATTCCCGGCACCTATGAGCGGCTGGCGCAGGCCCCCAAGGGACTCGCCGACGTGGCGGTCAGCATGGTCAAGGGCACCATAGAGGGGGCTGACATCATAGTCTTCATCCTGGTGCTGGGCGGGCTCATCGGCGTCATCAACAAGACCGGCGCCTTCAGCGCAGGCCTGGTGGCGCTGTCGCGCAAGACCCGGGGCAACGAATTCATGTTCGTGGCGCTGGTTTGCGTCGTCATGGCGCTGGGGGGCACCACCTGCGGGCTGGAGGAAGAGGCGGTCGCCTTCTACCCCATACTGGTACCCATCTTTCTGGCGCTCGGCTATGACGCCATCGTCTGCGTGGGTGCCATCTTCCTCGCCGCCTCCATGGGCACCACTTTCTCCACCATCAACCCCTTCTCTGTGGTGATCGCCTCCAACGCCGCCGGCATTCCCTTCACCGAGGGGCTGATCTTTCGCGCCGTCGGCTGTCTGGTGGGCACCCTGGTGGTCATTGGCTATCTCCACTGGTACTGCAAGAAGATCAAGGCCAACCCGGCTTTCTCCTACACCTATGAGGACAGAGACAGCTTCCGCGCCCGTTTTCTCAAAGAGGGCGCTCTGGATGAAGGGATCCCCTTCACCCTGCGCCGCAAGATCATTCTGACCCTGTTCATCCTCGCCTTTCCGCTCATGGTGTGGGGCGTCTCCATGGCCGGCTGGTGGTTCCCGCAGATGGCGGCCTCCTTCCTCGCCGTCGCCATCATCATCATGTTTATCTCGGGACTGAAGGAGAAAGAGGCGGTCGAGGCCTTCACTCAGGGCGCCTCCGAACTGGTGGCGGTGTCGCTGATTATCGGGCTGGCACGCGGGGTCAATCTGGTGCTGGATCAGGGGATGATCTCGGACACCATACTGGCTTACGCCTCCGATCTGGTCTCCGGCATGCACGGCGCCGTGTTTGCAGTGGCCCAGATGCTGGTGTTCACCCTGCTGGGGCTGGTGGTGCCCTCCTCCTCGGGGCTGGCGGTGCTCTCCATGCCCATCATGGCGCCGCTGGCGGATACAGTGATGATCCCCCGCTACATAGTGGTGTCGGCCTACAACTGGGGGCAATACGCCATGCTGTTCCTGGCCCCCACCGGGCTGGTGCTGGTCACCCTGCAGATGCTCGGCATCCAGTTCAACCAGTGGGTCAGGTTCGTACTGCCCATGGTGGGCTTCGTGCTGGGCTTTGGCGCCCTGATGCTGGTGGTGCAGGTGATGATGATCTGAGGCGGACCTCACCAGAGAGCGCCCGGCCCACAGTGGCGGGCGATCTCTATGCGGCCAGGCTCCAGCGGCTCGGAGAAACGCCCTCTCACTCGCGCATCAATGGCGCACCCTGCCCTGTTGGCGAAAACAGTAGAGCTTGAGGCTGATGTCGACTATGTCGGCGGGCAGCTCCTGCGCTACTTCGGAGAGGGGTTGATAAAGGGATGCCAACAGCAATTGAGCCTGCTGCTGGGTGATAATCCGGGCCTGTACGGCCGGCTGTATCCATCTTGGCAACATCGACATAAGTCCCCCTTGCCGATTGTCTCTTTCATTCGCTACGCGATGACGACGGTGTCACTTCATCACCGTCCTTTCACTCTCTTGCCAAAAGACCAAGCATAATGCTTGCCGTGATCTCTTATCGGCAAGGGGAGCGCTTTATCACAGCGATTTATCAAGCAGTTGCCGCGCAAATTGGTGCACGCGGACAAGCCGCTCAAGCCCGCGTCAGGGGACAGGCGCGGCAGTGGCTTGACGCAAAATGGATAAAAAGAGCCCATATGAATCGCAAAATGCAACGTCGCCACCCGATCCAGAGCAACATGCCCACGTCCCAGCCAGACCTCCACGGCCTTTGTCGCTAAAGCCCGACACCTTTTTGACGAGGGACTTTTCGGTGCAGTCAGAGGCTGTCGTGCCTGAGCGGTGCGCGCCTTGTTCATCCCCTGGGTTGTGCCAAGATCGCGGCAAGCAACAGCCGCATCAGGTGATGCATTTCAGGAGAACGCAAAATGAACAAATCCATGTTGGCAGGTGTCGGGATCGGTGTGGCCTCTGCGCTGGCATTGTCGGCCGCAGCCAGCGGATCCCTGTTTTCATCCAAGCCCCAATTTGCCGAGGTACTGGCCAGCAAGCCGGTGACCGAGACCATCAAGACACCCCGTCAGGAGTGCCACAACGTCACTGTGACCCACCGCAAACCCGTGCAGGATGAGAACAAGATCCTGGGTACAGTGGTTGGCGCCGCGCTCGGGGGCGTGCTTGGCAACCAGTTTGGCGGTGGCAGTGGCAAGAAGGTAGCCACAGCCGCGGGGGCCGTGGCCGGTGGTTACGCAGGCAATCAGGTGCAGGGCAATATGCAGGCGGGTGATACCTACACCACCACGCAGCAGCGCTGCAAGACGGTGCAGGATAGCAGTACCCGTACTCTTGGCTACGACGTCACCTACCGCCTCGCCGGTCAGGAAGGGGTCATCCGCATGGACAAGGCCCCCGGCGCCACCATACCGGTCAAGGATGGCAAGCTGGTGATCGACAGCACTCAAGGCTGATCCTTACCCAACAGGCTCCTGCGCCAAACGAAGGCCCATCATAGCGATGGGCCTTTTTATTGCGCACGCTCCTGCGCTGCTCACCAGCAAGGCATCGGACACGCCAGCAGCCTGAATTCAGAGGGTGGCAACTGCCGGCAAGGATCGTCTTGCACGCATCCTTGCCAGTCAAAAGGCCAGCAAAAAGGGGCCCGCAGGCCCCTTGCTCATCCTTTTTCAATCAATGGCGACCAAACGGCCACCAGGACTTGTCGTTGTCCTTGATATCGACCAGGGTCTCCTGCACTGCGCCCGGTTTGCCCCCCTGCACCTGCCGCAGACTCACCTTGAACTGCTCTGTGGACTCGACAAACCAGTCATCCAGGATCAGCACCTTGATGGACTTGTTGCCCCCCTCACCGGCGGCCCAGCTCACCGACTGGCTGAACCAGGGCAGGAAATCCAGTCCCCAGCGCGCCGTGATCCCCTCAAGGCCCAACTGGGCACGGGCCGGCTTGCTCAGATCGCCGCTGCGCACCACTGGGATTTCGGCAAACCACTGCCCCTCGTTCACCGTCATGCTGGCGCGGGCCAGCGCAATGGTGGACGGCGCCAACTTGTCCTTGATGGTCACCAGGGTCTGGCGCTGCTCACCCAGCGCAGCGCCGCTCGCATCGAACAATTCCAGGGTGAAGGTCTCATCCCCCTCGCGCAGGGTGTCGCTCTTCACCGGAATAGTGATGGTCTGGCTGTCACTCTGGCCGGCTGCCCAATTCAGGGTGCCGGTCAGTGGCGCCACATCATTGGCATCGGCGCTGCCAAAGACGATGCGGTAGTGCACGCTGGCCTCGCCATGGCTGCCATCGCGGCGGCTGACGGTGAGGCTCAGGGCGCTGCCCTCCTCCACGCTGGCGGCTGCGCTGTCCAGACTGATCACCCCGGCAGGCGGCAGCGGATACTGGATAGCCACCAGCACGGGATCGTGATCCGAGGCGCTGAAGGGGCCGTCCGATTTGGCCAGCTGGCCTGTGTACTTGCTGCCGTACTCAAAGAAGTTGCTCTCGGCGGAGTTGATGTGCCAATCCTCGATACCGATCACCTTGCCTGCCAGGCTGGGGTTGGCCAGGGCGTGATCCAGATTGCCAAGCTCACCTTCATAGCTGTAGGAGTAGGTGTCGGTACCATGGAAGCGGGTATTGAGGTTCACAAAACCATACCCCTTGCCAAGGGCGCTGCCGCTCTCTTCGAAAGGCTGGCCCGCCAGCGTGGTGAAGGAGGCACTCATGATCTGGCGCGGCTGGGCCGCCGGATCATAGCTGGTCAGCACCCGGATGGGGTCCTCCATGCCATAGGCGTTCAGGTCGCCGATGATCAGCAGATCCCCACTCATGTCCTTGAGGCTCTCCCCCAACACCTTGGCGGCGGAGACCCGCAGCGCGTTGCAGTGGCCCTGACCATCCAGCGGATCGGCGCTGGCGTAGTCGGGGTAATCCTCAAAGCAGGCGGACCCCTTGGACTTGAGGTGGTTGACCACCAGCGTCAGGGGCGCATCCCCCTTGGGCGAGCTGAATTGCTGCAACAGGGATTCGCGCATGCCCTGATTGATGGCAACCGGCTTGCCGCTGGCGTCCACCGCCTCGGCCTGCTGCACCGGCAGCACTATGAGGCTGGCGGCACCTTGCGGCGTCACGCTGGCGGGCCGGTAGATGAGTCCCACCGTAATGGCATCGGTACCTATGGGCTGGCCATCGGGCGAGGCAATCCAGCGGTAGTGATCCGCTTCATCCGGCTGTGCGGCGTTGAGGGCCTCGACCAGATTGGCGATGGCGGAGTTGTCGCCGTAGCCGTTGTTCTCTATCTCCATCAGTCCCACCACATCGGCATTGAGGCGGGTGATGGCGCTGACGATCTTGGTGCGCTGCTTCTCGAACTCACCCACTGTCAGGGCGCCACGATTGGTCCCTGTGGGGTTGGCATCCCCGCCCACCACTGTGGTGAAGAAGTTGAGCACGTTGAAGCTGGCGACCCGCAGATCCCCCGCCTCAGCGAGTTCGGGGGTCTCTACCCTGTCCCAGCCGCTGTGGTCTATGTCACTGCTGTCGATGCGGTTGCTCGCCACCAGCCGGAACAGGTTGTAGGAGTAACCCAACGCCCCCTCCAGCCCATTGAGTTTGTCGCCAATGCGCAGGTAGCCATCTTCGGCATTGAAGGCGGGATACCAGGGCAGCACCCCATCCGGCGCCTTGGCGTCCGTCTCCACCACCAGCTGGTTTTGCTGGTTGCGCAGGGCCCACTGGCTCGCCTCCTCGCTCAGGGCGGCAAACTTCTGGGTCGACTTGATGAGGGGGGCGCCATAAGAGAGCACCAGGTTGTTGCGCTTGCCGTCGTAATCGAAACTGAAGTTGCGGGTCACCACCAGGCTGGACTCGGGTACCAGCCGCACCTGCATCCCCTCGTGGCGCTCCAGCAGCTGGTTCAGGGTCTCACCCGCCACCGGCACCAGATCCACCGCCGGCAGCAAAGCCACCATGGGCTGGGTCACCACCAGTTCATCGGCATTGATCTGGGTCTGGTTGAAGTACTCCTTCACCTTGCCCGAGACGCACACCTCGGCGCCCGGTACTATGGCGCTGTTGGCCTGGGTGCTGTAGACGAAGAGGCCGTCAGAGCTGGCCGGGTCCCCGTCCCCTTGCGGGTCCTGGATGAAGAAGCCCTTGTAGAGGCCGCTTACCACCTGAGTGACAACACCACGGGTGGCATGGGCCTGCTCGGATTCAAACTTGCCGGCCGGCACCAACGGGCTGCTGCTGCCGGTGCCCTGAATGGCGGGCACGGGTATCAGCTGATCAACCGGGCAGACGAAGGCCGGGGGCAGAGTGCCATCGCAGGGGCCATCGCCACTGCAACCCAGGCCACTGGCGTCATCCTTAGGGGCAGCCACGTATTCAAGCGCCGGATTGAAGGGGCCAGCAGCATCAGTCCGGCCCTGATTGACAGTGGCTTTGCGACGCAGTGTCATGTCCAGGGTCGAGACGCTGCCGGAGACCCAAGCCGTGCCCGGATCCACCCCCACTTGCCCGAAGCTGTCCACTATCTCGCTGCCGCGATAGAGCACCAGAGCATCGTCACCGTTGAACACCAGGTTGCTGCTGGTCTGATTGGCCTTGGCCAGGATCTCGGCGTTGGCGGAAGGATTGGCCAGCACCAGGCTGGCGCCCGGGGCCAGGGTGCCTTGCAGCGCCAGGCTATTGGTGGGGGCATCGGTGAGAGGTTTGCCGTTGGCATAGAGCGCCAGCCGGTATTGAGAGAGGTCGACGGGCGTCGCGCCCAGATTGCTCAGCTCCACCGCCTTGTTGTTACTGGATCCTTCCAGATATTCGCTGATCAGCAGTTGTGCCTGTACCTGTCCTGACAGCGCCAGCCCGACCGCGAGCGCCACCAGAGAGTGTCTTCCTGACATAGCCAATGTTCCTTTTCTTATTAGCAGATATGTTATTGGCGCCCCGCGTTATGCGGGCCGCAGCACCTTATTGCACGTATAAAAACAACGGATATAGGCCCTTGGCCAAATATCGCGCCTACTCTGCCCGTTTGGCCGCACCACCGCCGCGAGCTGGCTAACAATTACAGAAAATTGTTGCGAACTGGTGACGGGAAATAATGGGATAAAAAGGATAATCGGATCATCTGACTGCCATCGCACAAGTTGTGGCATTTGCTGCCGTCAATATCTCGTTGCGGCGCAGAACATGGCGACACAGGCTGACATAAGAAGCAAAAACAGCAGCTTGAAGACAGGGTGCCATCACGGCTTTCATACCCTCGCGCCGGGGATCACCCGGGAGCGAACAGGGAAATCTGGCAGGAAATAGCAACCACCATGACAAAAACACGGCTATGCAGAGGCTCATGACCGCATCTGATATATAGGCTGCTTGCCGAGGGAAAATATCGCTCTATTAATGATGAACAGATTTATAGCCCCCCCCCTCCTCGACCCACACCTATGCCCTCCTCCTTTGATTGCAGAACGGAAGATCCACCATGCTGCGTCCTTATCAACACTCGCCAAAACGGGAAAAGGGCTGGTTCGAACCAGCTGAAAATGGCTGACAATATGATCTAACCAGAGAAGAAGAGAGCCTATTGAAACAGTATTTTATCCTGGCGGACACAGCCCTCATAAAAAGAGGACCGACCATGCAAAAGCCCATTGCTTTTTGAATTGTGAATAGCAATAGTTCTCACTTCTTTTTGTGGTGTTCACCCCCTCCGAGGTTATCAAAGATGTTTCGTCACCCCATGGCAAAGCTGCTTCTGCTTGGTCAGCTCACCCTGATGAGCTGGATGGTACAAGCAACCGCCCCCGTTGAAGTGGAAGATGTGATGGGCCGCAAGGTCTCCCTTAACTTGCCCGCCAGCCGCATCGTGCTCGGTTTCTATCCCGAGGATTACCTGGCCGTGGCCGGAGAAGGTGGTGCCGATCGCTTGGTGGGCATGTCTCGTGGCTGGTTCGTCAAGTCCCGTCCCGCCATCTGGTCCCTCTATGTCACCAGCCTGCCGCAACTGGCCCAGGTGCCCGACCTTGGCAACGTGCAGGATCAGAGCTTCTCCATCGAGAAGACCCTGGCCGTCAGGCCTGATGTTGTGATCCTGGCCCAGTGGCAATACGAGGCCCTGGCCCCTGATCTGCCGCGCCTCGAGCAGGCGGGGATCCCAGTGGTGGTGGTCGACTACAACGCCCAGACCCTTTCACGCCACATGGCAAGCACCCTGCTGCTTGGCAAGGTGACCGGCCAGGAGGCCCGCGCCCGCAAGATGGCCGACGAGTACAAGGCCAAGATTGAGACCATCACCTCCCGCATCACCAAGGCGAAACGCCAGCCACCCCGTGTTTACATCGAGCTGGGTGACAAGGGACCGGTCGAGTACAGTTACACCTATGGCAAGGACATGTGGGGCGCCATGGCCCTGCTGGCCGGGGGTGACAACGTCGCGGCCCCCTTTGTCGAACGCTGGGGCCCCATCCACCCGGAGCAACTGCTGGCGAGCAAACCCGAGGTCATTCTGATGGCAGGCTACGAGAGCGTGAGCAGCGAGCAGGCCATGCAGGTCGGTCAGGATATTTCGGCCCAGACAGTGCGTGCCCGCCTGCAGGGATTTGCCGCCCGCCCGGGCTGGCGCGATCTGCCTGCCATACAACAGGGCCGTCTCTATGCGGTCTATCACGGCGCCACCCGCAGCATCATGGATGCCGCCCTCATCGAGTTCATGGCCAAGGCGTTCTACCCCGACTTGTTCGAAGATCTCGACCCCCTGGCCACCTATCAGGGCTTCTACCACGCCTATCTGCCCATTCGCCCGCAGGGCACTTTTATGCTGGGTATCAAGTAATGGCAGGTTGAACCTGACGGGCCGGACTTTCCCAACCCGAGTCGGGGAAGTCCCTCTTCGTCATCCCTCTTTAACCCTTGCGGGCGCTCCCTGAGAGCGCCCGCTTCAGGATTGTTATCATGAATGATTTGGCTGCCCTGCAGCAGACACTCACCCGTCAGCGGCAACGAGAGCGCCGTCGCTGGCACTGGCTGGCGCTGCTCGCCCTGGTACTGTGCATTACCCTGGTGCTCGACATCGCCACCGGTCCTTCCTTGCTGCCCCTTGGTGAGGTGATCGATGCCCTGCTCTCTCCCGCCCAGGCGGACTCCATGACCCGCACCATCGTCTTTGATATGCGCCTGCCCATCGCCCTGATGGCCCTGGTGGTCGGCGCCTCGCTCGGGCTTGGCGGCGTCCAGATGCAGACCCTGCTGGACAACCCCCTGGCCAGCCCCTACACGTTAGGGCTCGCGGCCGCGGCCGGGCTTGGCGCGGCACTGGCGCTCTATACCGGCGGTCTCGGGCTCCCTCCCTTGATTGCCATTCCGGCCGGGGCCTTCATTCTGTGCATGTTTGCCGCCAGCCTCTTGTTTGGCCTCGCCATGATGCGCAACATCAGCAGCCAGACCCTGATCCTGGCGGGTATAGCCCTGCTGTTCCTGTTCCAGTCCCTGCTCTCCCTGCTGCAGTTTCTCTCCTCCCCCGAGCTCAACCAGCAGATCATGTTCTGGCTGTTTGGCAGCCTGATGCGCACCACCTGGGATGCCCTGATCATCACGGCCAGCGTCACCCTGATCTGCACCCTGCTCATCTACCGGGATGCCTGGGCCCTCACCAGCCTGCGCCTCGGGGAGGCCAGGGCACGGAGCCTGGGGGTCAACGTGGACAGGCTGCGCATGAAGACCCTGATCCTGGTCGCCCTGCTCACCGCCACCGCCACCAGCTTCGTCGGCGTCATCGGCTTCGTCGGACTGGTGGCCCCCCACATAGCCCGCATGCTGGTGGGGGAAGATCAGCGCTTCCTGATCCCGCTATCGGCCCTGTGCGGCGCCTGCATGCTATCGGCAGCCTCGGTGCTCTCCAAATCCATCGTACCCGGCTCCCTCTTTCCCATCGGCATCGTCACCGCCCTGATTGGCGTGCCCTTCTTCATCTGGCTGATCCTCGGCAAGGGGCGTAAACGTGCTTGAAATATCCCGACTCTCCCTCTCCCTTGGGCAGCAAACCCTGCTGCGGGATCTGAGCCTGACTCTGCACCCGGGGCAGGTTCATGTGATCATCGGCCCGAACGGGACCGGCAAAACTTCCCTGATGCGCGCTCTCTTTGGGGAACTGACCCCAGCCGGCGGCGACATCCGCCTGGGGGGCCAGAGCGCCCGCCAGATGACACAGGCCAAATGGCGCCAGCAATTTGGTTACATGCCCCAGAACATCCAGCTGGAGCTGGACTTGAGCGTCATCGAGGTGGTGGTACTGGGACGCCTCGACAGCCTCTCCATGCGGCTGGCGGACGAGGACATACTGGCGGCCGGCCGCGCCCTGCAGGCCCTTGGCATCGCCCATCTGGCGGATCGCCCTCTTTACTCCTTAAGCGGCGGCCAGCGGCAGATGGTGCTGTTTGCCCAGGTACTGCTGCGGGATCCCCGCATCATGATGCTGGACGAGCCGGTCAGCGCCCTTGACCTTCATCACCAGATGCAACTGATGGAGCACCTGTGCCAGCAGACCCGGGAGCAGCAGTGGATCACCCTGGTGGTGCTGCACGATCTCAACCTGGCGGCCCAGTTTGCCGATCAGCTTATCGTGCTGGCGGATGGCGACTTGCAAGCCTTCGGCCCACCGGCCCGGGTGCTCGATGCGGCCTTGATTGAGCGGCTTTATCAGGTGCCGGTGCAGATAAGCCACGATCAGAGCGGCATCCCCTTCCTTCGTACCCTGCGCAGGCAATCATGACGCGATCGACCATGATACCGCCTGCGGCATGCTGGCAACTGCCCGTAACCGGCGCTTGGGTGAACAGCGCATGAGCCGCACCTCCTACTGGCGGGACTGGCAGGGCATGAGTCCGGCCGCCCGCCTGCTCATCATCAATGGCCTGGCGTTCAATCTCGGCTTCTACATGATGATGCCCTTCCTGGCCCAGCACATGGGCAGCGGGCTTGGCCTCGCTGGCTGGGCCTGTGGCCTGGTCATGGGGATGCGGGTATTCAGCCAGCAGGGTCTGTTTCTGCTGGGGGGGACCCTCGGGGATCGTATCGGCTATCACACCGCCATCGTCTGGGGTTGCCTGGTGCGATCATTAGGCTTCCTGCTGCTGGGCTGGGCCGAGTCCCTGCCCATACTGCTGCTGGCGGCCGCCCTCACCGGCTTTGCCGGGGCCCTCTTCACCCCCTGCGCCCAGGCCTATCTGGCCAGCGAATGCAGCACCCCGAGCCAGCGCCAGCGCGCTTTTGCCCTGCACAATCTGGCCAGCCAGGCGGGCATGCTGCTCGGCCCCCTGGTCGGCCTGACCTTGACCCAGCAGAGCTATGCCCTGACCGGGCTCTTGGCGGCGAGCCTGTTTGCTCTGTTGGGGATGCTGCAGTATCGGGTGCTGCCCAAGCGCCCGGTGGATAACCAGACCCCGCACGGCGCCATTTTTCGCCAATGGCGGGACATCCTACGCCAGCGCCCCTTTATGCGGTTCACTCTGCTGGCGGGCAGCTATCAGATCCTGTTCCATCAGCTCTATCTTGCCCTGCCCGCCCATATCCAGAGCCTGCCGGACGCCACTCACCTGCTCGGCGGCGTCTTCACCCTCTCGGCGGTGATCGGCGTCATGCTCCAGCTGCCAGCATCTCGCTTGGTGGAGCGCCACCTTGGTGTGCCGCTGGCCATGGGGCTGGGTATCGGACTGATGGGGCTGAGCTATCTGGCCCTGCCTCTGCTGGCCCCCTGGCCGACGGTGGGGGTATTGGCGCAGGTAGCCCTGCTCTCGCTCGGCTCCATTCTCTGCTTCCCGCTCTTTGCCGCCCAGTTGCCCCGCTACGCGCCCCCCGACCAGCTCGCCAGCTACTACGGCTTCTATGCCAGTGCGGGTGGCTGCATGGCGCTCTTTGGCAACCTGCTGATCGGTTTTATGCTGGGGGATGCGGGGACCCGTCCCGCCACCGCCATCTGGCTCTTGCTGGCATTGACGGGGGTGCTGGCAGGATTCGGACTCAACTCTCAGTTGCACTCCGGCAAGCATGGCTGCTCGCCTCTGCCCGAATGACAGAGGTGGTAGATACTGCGGGCCATGTTAACGACTGGTGTTCAACTGTTCAGATGCAACGCCAGCCAGACTGCCAGGGGGATCACCACCACCGAGAGTGCATTGCCGCCGAGCACTATGCTGGCCACTTTTTCCGGCTGGCACTGGTACTGCTCGCACAGCATGTAATTCAACACCGCCGGGGGCAGCGCCACCGACAGCATCAGCAAGGGTAACCACTCCGCCTGTAGCGGCAACAACCAAACCACCAGCCCGAATGACAAACCGCCAGCCAGCAGGTAAAGCAGGTTGCATTTGAGTGCCAGGCCAAGGTGGTCCAGCTCCCCCTCCATCAGCCGAACACCTAAGGCAAACAGCATCAGCGGCACCGAGATCTGGCCTAGCAGAGTCGCGCTGGTCACCAGGTATTCCGGCAACGGTATCTGCAAGTTGGCCACCAGCAAACCGGCGAAGGCCGCCCACAGCACAGGGCTGCGCAGCCAGAGCCAGCGGGAAGTGTTGGCCGAGAGGATAAACATGCCCACCGAGAAGTGAAGCAGGTTGGAGAGCACGAACAATATGATGATGGCGCCGAGCTGCTGCTCGCCAAAGGCCAGCACCATCAGCGGAATGCCGAGGTTGCCTGTGTTTCGAAACATGGCGGGCAGGATCAGTGCCGGCCTGCTGATCTCCTTTAACCTGAGCAGGGAGAGCAAGAGTCCGGGCAACAGGATCACCAGTACCCCCGCCGCGATCAGTGGCAGATGGGCCATCAAGGCCAGCGGATATTTGACCAGCGCCGAAAACACCAGCGCCGGTGTGAACAACTCTATATTGGCCCGATTGACGTAACCCAGGGCCCCGCCCGGTCGCAACCGACCATAGAGGGCACCGAGCCCCACCACGGCAAACACCGGTATGACAATATTGAGCAGCGCACTGAACATGAGCGGGTCCGTTTACAATTCGCGGGCGGGTGGCCCCATCAGCAGTATGGGGTCCAGCGTCACTTCCAGCTCGCCGTTGCTGACCCAGAGCTGACAGTCGGAGATGGTGCAGGTGAGGTGCATGGTGCGCGCCACCATGGCGGTGAGCGGCAGTGTCTGTGTGTCGGAAAGCTCGATCACTGTGAGGTTTTCGTGCTGGCTGAGCTTGCCCTGATTCTGCTTCCACCAGACGCTGGTGCCACGGCCCCCGTAGAGGTAGAGCACGACGTGACGGGAGCGGTTGCATGCTTTTTTCAGGCGACGCTCGTCCGGCTGACCCAGCTCAATCCAGAGCTCAATCTCATCGGAATAGTTCTTGCGCCACAGCTCGGGCTCGTCATCGGCAGAGAGACCCTTGGTGAACTCCAGACGCTCGGCAGCATGCCAGGCGAAGGCCGCCAGCCGGATCATCATGCGCTCATCGGTCTCTGAGGGATGACGGGCCAGTGTCAGGGAGACGTCCTGATACTGGTGGCGGTCCATGTCGGACAGGCTGAGTTGAGCCTTGAATACGGTTGCCTTGAGAGCCATAGAAAATCTTGGATACCTTGAAGTGGTCAATCCGGACCGGATCAAACCAGAGTGGAAAAACTGCGCGCCAGTGTAATCAAAATCCGCGCCAGGTTCGACCACCTTGGCCATGCATTTGGCCGATATTCCGCGGTTCACTGCCGAAAAAGCGTTAAAAAACAGCAACCGGCCCATGGCATTCGTACAACCTTGCCAGATGGCAGGCTGAGCCGTCTGGCAAGGGGAAACCCCTTGAAAAACAAATGCCAGTCCGAAGACTGGCATTTGGCGGTATGAACGAAAGAAGCGGATCACTTCTCGGCGGACTTGACCCCGAAGGCATTGAGCAGCAAGCAGCAGGTCACTGCCACTGCCACAAACCCGCTCAGGAAGATAAAGGGCATGGCCCCGTATCCCAATACAGTCCAGATGGTTTGTTCAAGCAGACTCATTGTGTGTCCTTCATCCAGTGAAATGGGTGTCCCTTTCGTGACGGAGTTATCTCCCCGTTCCTGATAATGCTATTTGAACCCAACAGTTGCCTGAGTCCTATGCCACCAAAGTAATAAATAGGGGGCAAGTTTGCGCTGGATCAATTATTTGGCCCTTGCCCAAGGGAAATATGGTCACAATTCCATCCATTGTCAGCGTGCGCCCCCATACCAGAGCAGGAAAAGTGGGAAAAAGGGCTCCGGCAGCAGGCGTTCGGATCAAACATCTGCCGTGAAGATCACCTTGGATCACTGGATTCACTGCCAGTTTGTACTCCTGGGAGTGGAGGAACGTGCCAGAAATCATCTCGAAAATGGGCCTTTCTCGACAGCAATACACCGACAGAAACCGGGCAGTATTGACCTATTTTACCGCTGACACTCACACTTTTATGTAACAAGAGCTTGGCCCAGACGGCAACCTTGTGGCACTCTGGGACGTCAATGGACAGACTCACAGACACCTCGGGTGTCACCACTGCAAAAGGAGCAACACAGATGGCCAAAGCCAGCAAGAAAGATATCAAGAAGAAAATCGCCGCTCGCCTCGAGAAAATTGCCAAGCACGAAGGCAAGATCAAGAAGCTGAAAAAAGCCCTGAAATAAGGGTCGGCACGATAAAAAAACCGCCTGATTGTTATCTGGCGGTTTTTTTATTTCCGCGTCATAACTGTGCCGCACCCGATGGCCATGCCTGCCAGCAGGGGGACGTCACCAATACCTCTTGCTCCAGCCACAAGTGGCTTTCAATCAGATGCATAAATACCGCGGCCAGCACTTGGTCTGGCTGAGCCATCGCAAGACTGCCGCGCCAGGGTGTCTTTCCCCTGCTGCCCTTTTGGCCTTCCAGCCGACGCGTCAGAGGGCGAGCATAGTGGTGGACGTACTCCATCAGATTGCAAGGCAACCAGAGTGCCAGGGGACGGTTGACCGCATTGGCCAGTTCGGCGGCAATATCCAGGCCCCGCTGATCCAGATCGCCAAAGTGAGCCCAGGGAATGGTCGAAGGCAGCAGCGGGAGCAGTTGCCTTGCCAAAGACGTGTTACGGCCAGGCACATAGATGAGTAACTCCCCGGCTTGCAGCGGGTAATCCACGAAAGCCCCCTTGTTCTCCACTGTCACTATCTGCCGCCCTTGCCACGCTATGCCCTGCAGCCTGGACAAGCAGCGCTCCGGCAAGGCCAGCTCCCCCAAAAGGATCATCAGCGGCGTCATGTCCTGCGGTTGGCCGTGCAGATCGATGAGTGACAGCGGGGTCAGGGTGCGCATGCGGATCACCTCATCCTGCGTCAGCAAAATCTCGATGGGCACCTGGTCGGGAACCGTGTCACTGCGCGGGTGTTTGCTATCCCCGTGCCAGAGGGCATTAAAACTGGCCTGATTGAGGAGTGACGGCAGCGTCAACCCGAGGGCCTGCACGCTGTCGTGTTTGTCCAGCGTTTGTGGCATCGCTTGCGCCAGCTGCCTGGTGAGATAGTCAATGCCCGGGTCAGTCAGGATATAGCGGGCGCTGAGCCCGAGCGGTTTAACACCGCCGACCGCCTGCAACAGGGTCAGCAAGGCGCGGCCATGCTGACTATCGAATGAGCACCCCCTCTCGTTTTGCTTGTCCAGCAAGCGGGCACAAAGATCCTGTACCCGGCCCTCATCAAACAGTGACATCACGGCTCCTTGTTACGCGTCATATGAGAAATTAGAGGTGATTTCACTGTCCATTACCGTGATCGGTTTCGCACATGAGCAATGGTCATGCGCAATGGTCATGAGCAATGGTAGTGGCGCCGTATCGCACACCTACTTGGGACAGCAAGACAGGCCAGGTTGACCAGAGCCGACCACAGAGTAACTGGCAAACCCGAGGCAAACACGGCAAGCTGGATGTGTCTGTGTTGGCCAGACGCGTGCCTCTGTGGGGATGCATGCCTTGCTGACACCCTATTCCCGAGGGCACCCCATGAACCAGTCGACAGAAAAGCAGCCGGTTTCATCCTGGCATGTGTCGGACATCCGCGAGCTGGCCAGATTGCTCACACAAGCTCTGCCCGCCGCCATACAGATCACGGAGGCTGTCCACCAGGCGGTATTGAGTGGCATGGGCATAAAGGGCAAGGGTGAGGGGAAAACCCGGGGCATTACTGGTTTTGTCTACCGGGGGATCCACAGGGCGGCCGACCAGCTCGGCAGTGGCATCAATGCCGTACTCGCCCGCGTGCCAGTGCCGCTCGCTCAGGAAGCCATCCCCGAAACCCCCAAACGCGCCGCCCTGCTCGCCACCCTCAACGGCGTGATGGGAGACAAGCTGGTCGCCAGCCACAATGCCCTCGCCACCCCCATGACACTGCACTATCAGGGGGCGCCCCTGAACTGGCACGCCATGCCCCCTGAACTTGCGGGTCAAAGCCGGGTGCTGCTGATGGTGCATGGCCTGTGCATGAATGATCTGCAGTGGCAAACCCAAACCAAGGGGAAGGACAAAGAGCAGACGCTCAACCATGGGGAGATACTGGCCAGCACCCTGGGTTATGTACCCGTCTATCTGCGCTACAACTCAGGGCTGCCGATTTCGCAAAACGGGCGGGAACTGGCGAGCCAGCTGGCGCAGCTGGTGACTCACTGGCCCGGCCACATCAGCGAGATAAGCGTGCTGGCCTACAGCATGGGCGGGCTGGTTATCCGTAGCGCCTGTCACTATGCCAGTCAGAGCGAGGCAAGCTGGCCTGACGTCCTGAAAAACCTGGTGTTTCTGGGGACCCCCCATCATGGGGCCCCCCTTGAACACGCGGGTCACTGGCTGGAACAACTGCTGCCTGCCACCACCTACACTGAGCCGTTTGTCAAGCTGGCACGGCTGCGCAGTGCGGGTATCAAGGATCTGCGCCACGGCACCCTGCTCGACGACCAAGACCATACCCTCGATACAGCGTCAACGGATCCGCGCCCGCCTTTGCCCCTGCCAGCAGGCGTCGCCTGCTTTGCGATAGCCGCCACGACGGCAGCCAAACGCAATCTGTTGGCAGATAGATTGATTGGCGATGGCCTGGTCCCCCTGCGCAGTGCCCTTGGGCAGCACAAGGAAGCCCGCCACCAGCTGGCATTTCCGTCATCCCACTGCTGGATTGCCTATCGCACCAGCCATATGGCCCTGCTCGGCAGCCCCCAGGTAACTCGTCAGCTGCTGCACTGGCTCACGTCTCTTCACCAACAAGCAGGGGATGGCTGCCCGTCAGAGGAAAATGCACAAGCAGTTCCCCTTGCTCAATAAGCTGACATCCGCCCCCCATAATGAAAAATCCGCCAGCTGGCGGATTGTCCATTGCGTGTCGGTCACATCAAGCGGGCACGGCCGAAGACCCTGATTGAGCTGCCGGGTTCGGCCGGGATCTCGGCGTGCAGGTGTGACGCCATGCCCATATCCTCTCCCTGAAAGAGGTCTATGATGCCGCCATGGGGCCAATGGATATCACGCAGATAACCGGCAAAGGCAGCCGTCGCCGCGCCGGTGGCTGGATCTTCATAGACGCCGCCATAAGCAAAGGGATTACGGGTGTGAAACAGCTGCTCACGGGCAGCATGGGCCAACAGTATGGTCACCAGCCCTTCCCTTCGCATCAAGGTGCGCCCCTGCTCCAGCTCATACTCCATGGCCGCAAGGGCGGCACGGCTGTTCAGGGCCAGCACCAGATGATCGGCGCCGCCATGAATGAGCGCGGGGGGAATACGGGGATCCAGATCCGCGGGCGTGTAACCGAAGAGATCCAGTGCGGCGGCCACCAGTTCGGCCGGGGCCGGTTTGCTGTGAGTCGGCGGCGATTGCAGGGCGGCCTGCCAGTGCCCTTCCCCATCCAGCCAGCCCGATACCTTGATCACCGCCTGATTGAGGTGCAATCCATACTCCCCTTCCCCAAAGCACCGCGCCAATGCCACGCCAAGGGCTATGGTGGCATGGCCACAGAATGGCACCTCGGCCTCGGGAGAAAAATACCGTACCCGCCATTCCCACAGCTCGGCGGTTGGCTCAACTGCCTGTGCGCCTTGGGGCAAGGGCGTTGACATGGGCGCGGCGAAAGCGGTTTCCGAAAATCCCACTTCGGCGGCAATATGCTGCATCTCGTGTGCGCCGGGCAAGCTGGCGCCAATCCAGACACCGGCAGGGTTGCCCCCTTGCAGCCCATCAGAAAAGGCGGCGATACGCACCAACTCGGGCTCCAACGGGGAGGCTAGCTCCTTCATGATCACTCCTTGTTCTCATGCTGCTTGTTTACATAGTGACGGCTTCATACTGGCTGCTTTCATGCCGAAAGGTCAGCACCCATGCTTGACCATTTACGCAGCCCCAAGACAGAGCCTCTTGCAAACCTGACCAACGACCCCATTCACAAGAGAAACACGCCAAGCTTACCCGTTAAATTAAATGGCGGACAGGTGTCGCTTGGGCGCCGCGGATCCGGGTGCTGGCAACTAGCCTTGAGATACGTGTCTGTATAGGTCTTGCCGTGGAGAACCCTATGTATTCTTACACCCTCACCTTCAAGGAGGAGGTCGACAAGTTGACGGCCCCCGAGCAGGAGATCCGCCTGCAGAGCCCGGCCCAGGCGGGGGACTTTATTATTCTCTCCGATGGCAGCCGCCATCAGGTGATGTTTGTCACCCACCGCGCCCACTACAGCAGCCTCTATCTCGATAAGGGGGTGAGGCTCCCCCCAGAACCTGGTTATAACTAGACACGTACGAGCAGCGGCATGCTATTACTGACTACTTTTTCGAAAGTCTTCGTACTCATGAAACATCGCCTTTGCATGCTGCGCATCGATAGTTGAAAGCAATGCCACTGATGGACATCGGAGAACATCTGACGTCATTTTAGATAGTTCCCCTTTAATAAAACTACTTTTATTAGTTAGATATACCCCATACATATTTTGGTAAATAGTAAATCCATTCATCTCATTTAATACAGTACCAACACGCCATAGGGTTGTTCCTTTATGGTCAACAAAACACTGTCCTTGTTGATGCAATATTCTCGGCATAACATACGAGTTTTTATTGTTTGAGCACTTGATGCTATCAAGAGATACATGCAACGGAGGTGTATTACCAACCCGATAATATATCGAATCGCCGTAATGAGTATCATCACAGGGAAGATAAATTTTCAGAAGAAAATCGCCGACCTTGGTAAATCTATCCAACTCGGTCAAAAGCCCATTTGATTGTAAAAAGAGTTGACCTTTCCCCTGTGGGGCTACCACGTTGAGTAGTAATAGTTTATTCTCCTGATCATAGCTTTGAATAGATAAAGTGCCATCATTAGCAAGTACTGAACCAACACCAAATGACATGAAATAAAATATATAACAAAGCCAAAAACTATAATTAACTTTCATTTTCTATATGCTTCATCAATGCTTTAATATGGTCCAGACCGTCTATTATCTGCTGTTTATGAGTGCCGTCCATCAGATGATCCTCGATTTCTTTACAGCAATTAACTATTTCATCATGTCTGACCATCAAGAAAACCCCCTTAATTCTATGAATCAACATAGAAAACATATCAATTTCATTGTCCACATAAGCGTTGCGAGCCAAGACAAGATCTGCCGCTGTTAGCTCTTGCAGCATTTCAACAAATGAAGCGCTCTTAAGCAGATGATTATTATCGGCACTCGTACTTTTTAACTCTGCAAATTCCAGGCGATCAAGGTGTGCCATTATCTCACCATATAGCGCGTTATTATCTATGGGCTTGAACATACAGGCATCCATTCCTGCCGCCATTCCTTTCTCTCTGTCCTGAATAATACCAGAGGCCGTCAAACCCAAAATAATATGTCGAGTACAGCCAGAATCAACCTCGTATTGTCTCAACGCTTTAACCAGAGTGAAGCCATCCATGCCCAACATCTGACAATCGGTTATAATAATATGAATCTTCTCTGATTTTACAATTTCTAACGCTTGCCAACCATTGTCGGCCTCATGAATGTTCTCAAATCCTAAAGATGTCAGTCTACGTCGCAGTAGAATTAGATTTACAGGGTGATCATCAATAATCAACAACTGTACGCCAGCAGGCAAAATGATACTTCCTGATTTTTCTGGCACATGGTGCTTGACTGGCAGCGCTGCCATGTCAACGGGCTGATAAGGCAAAACAATGTTAACCTCGGTACCTTTGCCTATTTCACTCGAGATAGCAACATCCCCCCCCATCAATTCACAAAGTCGCTTGGTAATATTCAACCCCAAGCCGGAGCCTTGGTAGCTAGATTCACCATGAACCTGAACAAAAGGTTTAAATAGATCGGCTAACTTATCACTATCAATTCCAATACCAGAATCCTGAACACTTATATTGATTTTATTACCAGCCTTCCAGGCAGAAACCATGATAGTGCCTTCATGGGTAAACTTAACTGCATTTCCAATCAAGTTAAACAGTATCTGTTTGGTCCTGAGTGGATCAAGTTGAATCAGACTGTTATCCAGCTCACTCTTCAAGACTAGATTTAAACCCTTTTCTTTGGTCATGGTTGAGAACATGGAAACAACGTCACGTACGAGATCGCCAATGTTTATTGGCGATAACTCTAACGATAATAATCCAGCCTCAATTTTTGTTACATCCAACACATCACCCACCAGACATAATAGACCATCGGCAGCAGATTTTGTGTATTCCAACTCTTCTCTGTCAATATCACACAGTGATGTACGCTCAAGCACCAGCGTCAAAAATCCATTGATAATATTTATTGGGGTACGTATTTCATGGCTAATGGTTGCAATGAATTCAGACTTGGCTTGATTGGCTAGATCAGCTTCATGTTTAGAGATCTCCAGTTGCCGGCATATCTCATTGCGCCAAGTGACATCAAACCACCCCCAAAGCACCCCCGTAGAGTCGTCATATATATTATGATAAGGAATAAACCATTCTTGAATATCGATAAGAGAGCCTGTTATATTTACCTTATTGTCTCTTACCACAATCTCCATATCCTTGACAACTTTACCTACTACATTTAAAAAATCATCATCATCACTAAAGAAATTGAATAAATTAGCCCCTTTCGTACACTCTTTTGCATATCCCACTGCCGTTAAAAACGCTTTATTACTATATATCACAGTACCATCAGCATTGATCAAGGTCACTGGATGAGGTAACCCATCCAACAGACTTTGCATCAAATCAAGTTGACCTAGCAGCACTTTTTCCAATTTTTTTCTGGTACTTAGTTCATGATGTATTCGGTAGGAGTATAATATATATGCAAATAAAATGGGCAGTACTATGCCTGCTAACATTTTAATCTTGTCTGCATACTGAGCATAAAACCCTATCTTTGGAAGCGGAGTTACCCTCCAAAAGTAAGCAATATCAGATAATGCTGATGGTGAAATAGAGGCCATTGCTGAATTCATGACTTCCAACAGCGGTTTGTCATTTTCTTTCATAGAAAAAGCGCGCTGCAGAGTCGGTGGCCCCACTCGCTCAATTACTTTATATGGTCGTTGACTCAAAGAAATATAATAGTCAGACAAATACTGAGGCACAATCGCAAAATCACTATATCCACCCTCAAAGTATTGCATTACCTCCCTGTCATTATTAAGCACATCAACATTTTCATATTGAATGCCTGACCATGAATTCAGTATCTCTAAATATTTTTTAGATATAACCACTCTGTTTGTTTTTTTTATTTCACCTACAGTTGAAAGCAACACCAAGAAATCATCTTTATTGTAGTAAATAGAGTGCAGAGTGTCAGCTGAATGTATATCTGACAGGGTATTACCTATCATATCTATATGACTTGACGACATTGCTTTATCTAGCGCTTCATAGCTGTCATATGATATGAAATCAAATGACAAGCCACTTGCATATCTCACATTATTCAGCACATCTATAATGATGCCCTGCCACTGCCTTGTTGGATCAATAAATGAATATGGAAAATCATTCGGTATCAAACCAACACGAACAACCGGCTCACTAGTTAACCATGCATCAGCTACTGGGCTTAATTTCTTTAATAATTTGTCAGAAACTTTATAGCTCCCACCACGCCACCTCAGTGCAGTCAAGCCCATGAGAGAGCTTTTTTGCATTTCAGATATTAGCCTGTCAATGATTTTTTTCAATGGTGGATTGTGACCTGCTATAAAAAACTGAAGCGGTGCACAACTTATTTTAGTGCGCTCCTTTACAGGGAGGCCATTGAGGCGGCTTTTATTGAGATATGTAAGTGAGCTGATACTACCAACAACTGCATCAGCCTTGCCAAAAACAACAGCATCATAAGCATCAGTAATATTTTCGAATGGTATCAACACTGCCTTTGGATATGCAGAAGCTAATGAATCAACATCCATTCCACCTGACTCATAAGCTATTTTTGGCTCGTTAATATTGGCACTAATAGACTTTATGCTTGCAAGATACGCACAATTATCCAACATGACATTTGAACTGAACAGTCCAACTGTTTTAGTGCTAGCATCAGGTAATAATGATGAAATATTAAGGATATCAAAACTTCTATTTTCAATCGCTGATAACGCTTGTTGCTGCGACTCAAATATTTTAATGGTTACATTTTTTCCGGTTAACTTTGCAAGGACACTTAATATATCCGCGCTTATACCTTCCAATTTGTTATCTGATGTAATCACTTCAAAAGGAGGGGTGAAAGGTTTGACAATACCGACAACTATGCTCTCACGCTGCGCTAACCAAGCTAACTCACGTTGGGAAAGGTTTTTTTTAAAATTCTTTATATAATCAAGTTCAAAGCCAGGTTCATTTGTTTCTGAAATGGTTCTTTGACTCAATGCCAATATCTCCGCATTGACATAAAATGTGGAAAGCATACATAACAAGATGGTGATATATTTGTATTTTTTCATCCTCCCTCCATTTTATATTCTTATCAAGATACAATAAATGAACTCAGAAATTGACACCGCTATGGCTATTGCATCATAACGCTATTTAAGCGTCATCATTGGTCTTGTTTACTTTAGCTCTAGCTATTTCAATCAATTCAGCAATATTACTTATCTGTAGCTTTTCAAAAATTCGCTTCTTATATGTACTGATTGTTTTTGGGCTTAGGTTGAGGTCTGCAGATATTTTACAATTACTATCACCTTTAGCCAAAGCTTGAAAAACAGAAAACTCTCTTACTGAAAGGGAGCTCAATGTATCGAGGTCGCAAGCATTACCATCACAAAGGCTAATCGCAGCCTCAGTGAAATAGGGATAGCCCGATTGAACGAGCTTTATCACCATGGGGAGTAACTCCAGCGACTCAGACTTATGAATATACCCACAGCCGCCAGCAGCTCGTACTCTCGCCGCAAGGTACTGGCTATCAGAGCCTGAGAGTACGATCACCTTGCATGGGTACTTATATGGACGGATTTGCTCCAACAACGTCAGACCATCCATCCCCGGAATATCCAGGTCGAGCAGAACAATATCCAAGCTCAAAGAACGGATTAGTCGCAGCGCCTCTTGGCCACAGCCGGTCTCGGCCACTACCTCCGCCCCTGCACGACGCAATGTATCGGTTAGAGCAAAGCGGATGGCAGGATGATCATCAACGACCAAGCAACGGAAATTCTCGTTCATATTACACCTCATTATCTGTGGCTCTTCTCTACAGCCATCCAACAGTCATATAGTGAAAGTATTCATTGATGCCGATGTGTCAAACTCCATTTCGATCGTATGCAGAGAATGAACACTGACGGATGGCTGAAAAAGGCCACACAGGCTACCGCGCCAGATGCGCAATAACAATACATAAAATAGGGTTAAAAGGCATTTTATTGGCACACATAGCCAACATGGTTGGGTTTATTGATATAAAAAACCCAAGCGATTCATCCAAAATCATATGAGTCTTTTATTTCAATAAGCAACAGGCATTTGAGGGGGAATGCTGGCACACATTATCATCAATTCTGTACAACGCGGAGTCACACGGTCACCTTTCGCAGAGAAAGAGACCATGTGTTGTGATGCTTGGCGTTGCTCCCCTAACCAGCTATCAGGCAGCAACTTCCCCAGACTACAATGGCAGGTAAATTTAGTATTTACTAACAGCGAGATAATGTATTGCACTTAATATATTGATTCACGGACCCGCTGTATATTACGTACAGTTACTGACTCCCCATGTCGATTTACTCATCTGATAATCTCAACTATATAACTCAAGTAATCAGTTCCTAGAGTAATTTAGAAGATCCATTCTATGGTATATATCAATACCCACTAAAACTTTGATGCCGGAGTTACCATTACTCATATCGCATTTCAAGTGTTGCTGTCGCCTCAAATTCCCCTGGATTAACTTCCCGCGCCGTTTTCACCAGATAGAATTCAAGTGGGATGTTTATTTTTTGTGATGAAACAGCTCCTGTCTCAGGTGTTCTTCCCCAATATAGCGTTTCCCCAAAACGGACTTCATGTTGACTACGCGCCATATTTTTATAACGCATTTTAACACCCACTCCCTTGGCTGAGCTATCAAGGGTATCAGACATAAGCATGATGTTATTCATCTGTTGTTTTGCCGGGGTTACGCGAAATCCCACATTTGTGCCAAGGTCACAAACCAACTCAAGGTCTTGACTGCGCACTAACTGAGGTAATGGCTCCTTATCTGGGCTTCTAAGATCGTCCGCATGTATGGTCTCATAATCAATTGCCATACGTGCAGTGTTGAGCATACACGAGCGAGCAAACAAAGGGATAGATGGAAACTCTAATGAATATAGAGGATAAGATCCATTTTTATTTTTATAGCTTACATTGATAGGCGAAGGTGAAATATCACGACCAGGTTGCAGCATCCCCGTAATGTAATAAAAATAAAAATCGTCATGTACTCTTATTGTATTTCCAGACTTAGTTAAAGAACGTTCCATATTTTTAGAGTGACTATAAGACATACGCTTTTGATTGCCATCCACACTATTGCGCCATACGAAGCCAACAGAATCCTGCATACCCTTCAGCAAGTTCACCATCCCTATATTAGGGGTCGATTGTGTCGAATAACCAGATCCTGTGTGGCTCATAACGAGTAGCGGCAACTGCTCTCCCTCTGACACATCATCACAGCTCAGAATTGTCTCGAACTGAACTGTTGCTATCGGATCCGGGCTGCCTAGCGAACGATCACGTTGATAATCGTAGTTTAAACTCATTGCTGGACCACTTATCACCCTACACTCAGCGCGAGCTTGCCATGGCAAAGCAAAAGCCGCAATAAACAGAAACACCCATATTAACTCATGCTTGGTTAGCATCATCTAGCTACCTATTTTGGTCTGTATTTACATCATCACTGTTACTGCACTGTAACACTGCCTGATGATAGCTTTGTCCTGCGGTCAGTGCACTCGGAAGACTATAAGGTACAACACATTGCATCTTGTCTCCTTTGATAACAAGCGACCCAGTAGGCTTATTCAATAACGCCAGCGCTCTACCATGCGGGTCTGACATCGCCAATAACTCACCATCTTTACTTTCAAGCTGAGTGCCAAATGGAAGTACTTTTCCGCTCGCACTACGTAGTTCAAACTGGGCTCTAATGACTTGCCTGGCAGGAAATGCCACTTTGGTTATTGCACCCTTACGTGGCACTACCTGACTATCATTCCCATCGATTTCGACATCATCAGGCAAGGTATTACTATCTATCTTGACCCAATTTCGCTTATAGGGGGTGAAGGTACTTAATACGGCATAACCGTTATTACCCGTTTTGGCATTCTGCCCGGTAAAACCGACTCCTTCGGAGTCCTCGACTTCAGCCAAGATAAAACCATCCATAAAACCGGGAGCCAAGTTGATGCCCCCCTCATGTACCACGAGCGAGCCATTCCAACTGGCATGAAGTGCACGATAATTTTTGCCTTGGCTGTAACCAAGGGAGCCATCACCGTATCTGCCACGGCCACTGCCGCTAGCGGACCAGCTTTGATTATCAGCATGGTCTGTATTGGCGCGTAAACCATAACTGAATTGTTCATATGAGCCACCTACCCCAATATTACTGTAGCTACTGTCGTGTGTATGGCTGGAGCCTATTGAGAGCCAGTTACGAGCCTCCCCCCACTGTAATGGCATAGAAAAATTAACCCACAAGCGAGTGTCGTCACCACCATTAGCTGCTCTGCTTTTCTCTACATTGACGTTATAGTTCAAACGCTGCCAGCTATTACTATAGCCAGCTGACAGACTGGTTCGGCTTTTTTCCGTTCCCCAAAACTCGTCATAATTAAAGGATAGATTCAGGCTACCATAGCGATCCGGTAATGACTGGCTGATGGCAGCAGACAATTGAGCCTTGCTGCGGGAAGACTGTTCTCGTGCCTGTTCTTTACTATCCGCTATATGATCGTTCAAAGTGCGATAGCTTTTATCAGAGTAACGCATTGCCGTCACTCCTACTGTCGTTCCCGTCTCCATAAACTGGCGTGAGAAACGAGCTCTATAGCTCTGGCCTCGCACATGTTCACCATGACGGGCAAGACTATCTGAGTGAGTGACATCAAAAGACATGGCACCAAACGATGTCCCCAACCCGACCGCCATATTGAGGGCAAAATAATCTTTTTTGCCCTGTACGCCTCCCCCAAGGGTAACGTTAGAGGTCAAGCCATGAATAACTTCACCACTACCAAACCAGCGATCCCCCAACAATTCACTATCATCAAGCTCACCCAGATTAAAGCGATAACGTGTTGCCCCCTTGGGTACCATGATGGCGTCCATCCCGAAACCTTGAGTTTGAGTCCGTTGACTGCCATCCGCTTCAATGATGGTGATTTCCAATTCACCATTGCTGCCTCGCGTCGGAATATCCCGCAACGTAAAAGGGCCAGGTGGTACAGCAGTGCGCAGTAACACCTCTCCTCCCTGACGAATTTCCACAGTCGCATTGGTTTGTGCAACACCACTTATCACGGGGGAATAGCCACGCATGTGCGCAGGCAGCATCTGCTCATCGGTACCCAGTGTGAGACCACGCAAGCGCGGCGCACTGAGCAATTGTGATTTGGCATAGACTTCACCCAAAGCCAACTGACTACTCCAGCGGGTGATATCACGCTCGGCATAACTCTGCTCGCTACGCCACGTCACCTGACCCTCACTATAGCTGGCTGATCCATGATTGCGCAGCCGCCAAGGACCTACATTAAGCCCGGAGGTGAAGCTGCCATCATGGCGCTCGGTAATACCTTGGCCACTACGTTGATTCCAATGACTGTTCAGGCGGTAGTTAATAAAGGCCGCCATAATCCCCTGGTCCCACAATGCAGGAGAGACTTCATCTCGTGCCATCTTGGGCACCAGTTCCAGCGGCAAACTGATATCCAGCCGCTGGTTGCTTCCATCATACTGCCAGTTACCATACTCAATGTTTCTTGGATCGATACAGGTTGGCCAAGCCTCGTTAGGTACGCCCAGTGTCTTGGCTAATGTCGGCATATCAACGCCGATACGCTGCAATAAATCGGAAGACAAGCAGGGGGAAACCTTGACGCCTTCCTGAATAAATGTGACCAGTTCTCGAGCAACAAGTTGCTGGTTCAGAAACAGATCAACCCGATAACTACCCGGCAGGATGGCACCTTGGGCAAGAAACTTGTCGAGATCGATCTTCAACCCCTGCATAAAGCCGGCATTAAATGTCAGTTTGTCGTTCACTGGCATGCCTGAGGCAGCCAACACGCCCCCACCAGAGAACAGCGAAAGCATGATCACTGGCCCCGATATGTAAAGAGACTGCATATACACCTTCATATGGGTTCTGATGACCGGCATTACTACTGGATCAGAGTTTCTTTCTTTATTAAGGAGAGACCAGGGTCAACCCTTGTCCTATGCCTTGATTCAATTGAACTTGCCATGGCATATGCGCCCCGAAGTCGTTGACTATCGTCAGTGACAACGCAGCGTTGGAAGCCAAGTCACTGGCAGGCAACACCAGAGCGCCAAAGGGGGCTATCGTATCGCCACCAAGGTCATGCTCGCCCTGTGCGACGGAAGACACATTGATGAAATAAGGGGTCGGATTGTTGATGGTCAGCTTGCTATCTTTTAACGAGAACGTCAGGGCTTTAGGTGCCTCCATTGCCTTGCCAGCCAAGCCCGCAGGGCGATAGAACACCTTGATCCGTTGTTGCACGGCCAACTGGATCACATTCTGCCCCTCGGCTTTTTGCGGGATCTCCTGCACCGCCAACCAGTACATGGATTCGCGATCAGCTGGCAAGCCGCTGCCGGCATAGTGGACCCGTAACAATTGCTGACTATCACGTTCCAATTTGGCAAGTGGCGGCGTCACCGCAAAAGGCGGCACAGGATCTGTTGGCTGATGCTTGTCTAGCCAACTTTGTACCAAACGCACATCGCCTTTATTGCGAACGGTGACAGAAACCTCACGGGTTCCCTCTTCGAAAATCAGCCGAGTACTGCTTAGTTGAATTGATGCCATAGCTGTAGTGCCATTAACTGTCAAAATGACAATAAACAAACACCTTATTAACGTCTTCCACATATAAAAACCTTTAATATATTTATGTATTTATCTAAAAAATAATGAGGCCTCAGAATAAAAATGATAAACTATGGATTCCAAACGGTAACAGAAAGATGATTCTGTATCTTGCCAGGCTTCACCTGTGGAGCACTTTCATAGGGGGCGTAAAATATGGTCCTCAGCGTCAAATCAAACTTACCATCCTCTATTAACCCTGAGTGGACACTGCCTAACTTATAACTTCCATAAATAGTAGCATTATCATTAACCCCCTTTTCATTCTTCCATGAGAAGTCGTAACCGATGCCAACACTAGCACCATCAGGATCTTCGTTACATAAAAATGTAACATTACCCCCTCCCGATACCGTCTTGCAAAAACCAGCGTTAGAATTAAGTGAAAAGTTTACTCCACTCCCTGTACCATCACATATAAAAGATATTTTTTTCCTGGGTGAAAGTGTACCATAAACGGATTTACCGTCACGCATATCCTGAATTTTCTTTAAAGGAAAAGTTCCTATGTCAACATGTAACTCTGGAATTTCAGATTCTATTAACTTACAAGTTTCAGCTTCAACCATACCTGAAACCGTAATATCCACAGTCCCTGTGTCATTTGCAAAAGCCATTGGTGAAATGATGATAAAAGTAAAGGTTGCAAATTTATTATGGATTCTCATATTTACTCCAAGCCCCCACATAATATATGTGAGGGCTGTATTATTTTATATGATAAATATAGTTACATATAACTCAATACAAATGGCAGATTGGCTTCTACATCACCCGGCTTGCTATTGGAGATCTCGTCACTCAGGGCATAGTTGGCACCAAAAATCATATCGACTTTGCCATTTTCGCTAACAGCAACCTGTTTGCTCTCTGTGTTGGAAAAATCGATCCAGTCAGCACCGCTCAAATCAGTGCCCAGCGCAGCCTTTACCTTAAAACCAACACCGGCAGCACCACCTTCGGCAGCTTCTTTGATGTTCAGCAATACATCGCCTTTGTAGGAATCAGCAGCTGGCGTGAACGCCATCTTGACAGTGGTAATACCCGGCGGGCAGACCAGCGCAGTACTGCTATCGCCACCAACAGTAGCGAAGACATCGGTCGGAGCCTTCTGGACACTGGCAAGACTTATCTCTCCCAGCGACAGATTAACAGTTTTACCTTCTACTGTGCCGTCCTCGAAGGCACACCCACTCAGCACCACTTTGCCATTGATATGGAGTGTATTTTCAGAGTCTTTCAATTCAGCGTGAGCGGTAGCGCAAAGGGCCATCAAGGCAGTTAATGCAAGAATATTTTTTTTCATTGTAATGTTTCTCTAATGAACCATGTTGAACACAAATGTCAGTTTGTCTGACGGCGGAAATAATACATCCCGCCCCCCTTACACACCATCATCCAATCACCACAATAAAGGTAGGAAAAAACCTACAAATCTCTCATAGATTAATTTAAATCGATTAATTTAATTGTTAACCCATTCCTCTATCCCATTACCCCAGCACTTCTCGCCTATACAGAACAGCAGCCACCTTGCGACATGAATGGGGTTAGATGTCATCTATCTATTAGATATTGAAGCTACTGAATGTATTTATTTCGAGAAGTTCAGCCACACTTTCATCATTTTTTGTTATTGAGTTTACGCCAATAAAACTATAAACTCGCCCACCTTCATTTCACCGGGCATACCCCACAAAGGATCCCCATAAGGAAAAAACATGAAAAAAATCATATTATTCTTCGCCACCATGTTAATACTCCCCATGTCTTATGCCTCGCCACAATTTAAGGAGGGTATCAACTATGAGACACTCTCCAATACCGGCAGTGCTCAACCGGAAGTACTGGAGTTTTTCTCCTACTTCTGTCCAAGTTGTGCAAATTTTGAACCCATTCTCGAAGATTTGAAGAAAACGCTACCTGAAGGTGTACAGCTAAAGAAAAATCATGTGGCCTTTTTAGGCCGAGACATGGGTCCGCAAATGCAGCGAGCTTATGCGGTAGCTAACCTGCTTAATGTGGAAGAGAAAATAACCGTGGCAATTTTTCACAAAATGCAACAACGCCAGTATCCCAAAAGTCGTGCTGATGTGAGACAAATATTCGTAGAGAGTGGTGTTCCGGCTGACAAATTTGATGGCATTGTTGATAGCTTTGCTGCCATCGGTATGGTGTCCCAGTTTGATCACAACACTGAAAAATACAACATTCGTGCTGCGCCGACTTTCCTAATAAATGGTAAGTACGTTATTAAGCTTGAGTCCGTTCGTTCACAGGAGCAGTTCAATCAGTTAGTGGCATTCCTGCTGCTAAAATAAGATCCATATACAGGGTCTTAAGTGGCAACCACGCTTAAAACGCCTTACAAGGTCCTGTTCTGTATTTATTTTATCTGCTTGGTTTGGAAAATATTCGTTGCCAGGTAATCTGCAACCCACGCCTAATACTAGTAGCCTTGTTTCCTAAATAGATGCGGTTTGTAGTGGTAAAACTAAATCCGGACTCATGGTTAGGCCGAACCTCGGCTCTTGCTGGCGGTATCCCATCATTGTGGTGATGTGGACGCCGCCAGTTATGATTTATTCCGTTTCTGATAGTGCGAACCGTTTTTATACAAAGCAGATCAGGGCCAGGTCGTCATCTGGGCATTCGATGATATCGGTGGATTTCAAGACAGGCGGCATCGGCCGCGAAACTGCTTTGCAACTGATGATCCAAGCCGCTGCCTGCCTTGCAACCAATGCATGTCCAACTCAGCGCCTCTTGCCCGCTACAACACCTCGACCTTGACCCTGATAAGGCCGGACCTTATGTTGCCAATGGTGCTGAAGGCAGACCTGGAGAGATCGATGATCCGCCCGCGTTTAAAAGCACCGCGGTCATTGACCTTGACCACGACGCTCTTGCCGTTGGCAATATTGGTGACCCTGACCAGAGAGCCAAAGGGTAACGTCATATGGGCAGCCGTATTGAGGTGAGTGCGATAAGGCTCGCCGCTGGCGGTCTTTTTATTGTGATAGCGGTCAGCGTAATAAGAGGCGAGCCCGGTTTCGGTATAACCGCGCCAACTGCCGCCGTGGCTGTCGTCGTATCGGCTGCTACAGGCTGCCAGCAACATGCAAAGAGATAACAACAGGCCTTTTTGTATGTATTGCATCTTTCCCTTCATATCCGCCATGCGCTTTATCCTTGATCCCCTTGCCGGTATGGCCGGTCTTGTTGTCGTCACGTAAAACGGCCAGATCAGGATGGCCAGTAAAAGGTTCATAAACTGCCTCGCGGTTCCACCCCCGAGGGCAACGCGGCTACTTTGTCCTATTTTGCAACTAAAACGGGAGGCCAAGCCTCCCGTTCATTTATTTACCCGTCATCCCATGTCGGGATGAGCCAGACGCAGGTCAGGCGATGAGCTTGTCGTCGCTAAAGCCAAAGCCGCGCAGCCCCACCACATGCACATGTTCGTGCTTGCCCTGTACCTTGCGGATGAGCTTGTAGGTGGTGCCCTTCTCGGGGCTGATGTTCTCGGGCGCCGCGATAAGCAGCTGCATATCCTGTCGCTCGCACAGCTCGAACAAGGTGGCGATGGACTTGCCATCCAGACGGGCCGCTTCGTCGAGGAACAAGAGGCGGCAGGGGGCGATATCCTTGCCGCGCAGGCGGCGGGACTCCTCCTCCCAGCTGATCAGCACCATCAAGAGGATGGCCTGACCGGTACCGATCGCCTCGCCGGTGGAGAGGGCGCCGCTCTCGGCCCGCAGCCAGCCATCGGCCCCGCGCTGTACCTCTATCTCCAGCTCCAGATAGTTGCGATAGTCGAGCAGCACGTCGCCCATTACCTGATAGCTGCGATCCCCCTGCTCGGTTTGCGGGTTGAGACGCTGGAACAGCTTGGCCATCGCCTCGGAGAAGCTGAGCTCCTTGTCGGCGAACAGATCGTTGTGCATGGCGGTTTGATCAGCCAGCGCAGTGAGAAGGCGGGTATGGGCCTCGCGGATATTGACGTTGAGGCGCACCCCGCGCACCAGACCGAAGGCGATGTTCTGCAAGCCCTGGTTGAGCACCCGGATGCGGTTCTGCTCGCGGCGGATGATGTTAGTGATCTTGGCCGCCACCTCGTGGGAGGAGAGGGACAGATGGGTTTCCCGCTGCTTGAGCTCATCGGCGAGGCGCGCCAGCTCGATCTCCATCTCTTCGATCGCCTCCACCGGATCATCTGAGCGGATGATGTCGTTGCGGATGCGATCTTTGAGGTAACGGTAGACCTGCACGTAGAAGGCGACCTTCTGCTCGGTGCTGCGATTGCCCTCCGACAGGCGCAGCGCATCGCGCAAGGCCTCGTCATGGGCCACGGCAACCCGCAGGGCACCGAGGGCCTTGTCAGACATGGAACGCAGCTCGTCGCTGTCCAAGTAAGCCAGTTCGCGCTTGTTGAGGCGCTTCTCGACGTCGGTGTCCCGTGCCAGACGCACCACCCGCGACCAGCTCGCCTTGTGACCCACCAGAGATTTACGAGCCGTGAAGTAATCTTTGCCCTCCAGCTTGAGGCGACCGCCCAAAGATTCAATCTCGCGCTTGGTCACCTGCAACTGGGCCTCGGCACTGGTGCGACGGGAACGGGTGCGGATGAGCAGCTCTTCGATCTCTTTCTTGTGAGCGCGGGACTTCTCTTCCATGTCCTCCGACAGCGTCAGCCCCATAGCCGCCAGCTCCTGCTCGAACTCGTTCAGGGTCTGGCGCTTGGCCGAGGCGCTGGAATCGAGCGCGGTGCGCAGTTGCAGCGCTTCTGTGTGACGCTGGGCAATCTGCTTGTGCTGCTCACCTGCGGTGCGGGCCGCCAGCTCGGCAGCCTTGAGCTTCTCTTTGAGCCGCTCGCTCATCTCGGAGGCTTTGCCAAGAAGGTCTTGTGCGTCCTGATAGGCAAAGTGCGGCAGACGGGCCACCAGCTGATCAAGCGCATAGCAACGGCGCTTCTGCTCGGCCAGCAGGTCGCTCACCTCATCATATGCAGCCTGCAGGGCAGCAAGATCCTGCGGATCCTGGCGCAGCACCTGCACCTGGGTTTCGAGCTTCTCGAGCGCCTTGCCGTGTTTGGCGATAAAGGCTTCGGCCTGTTTCAGCGCTTCCACATCGGCGTGAGCCGCCTCGAGACGGGCCGCCAGATCTGCCTCGGCAAACAGGTGGGCAAAGGGCAACATCCCCTGCACCAGCTGGATATGGCGAGTCAGCTGGGCGGCGGCCGCTTTGGCCTCGCTCAGCTGCTTGTCGCACTCGGCTATGGTTCCCTGCAGCTTGCGCTGCTCGGCCTGCTTGGCCTGCACTTCGGCTTCAGGGTCGGGACGGAAAGCGATATCCAGATGCTGGCCGATAAAGTCACGGAAGTGGCCGTAGAGGCGGTGATACTTCTGCTGCTCGAAGGCGGCCTTGGCGTAGCCTTCAATCAGGTTTTCCCGCTCGAGATCGAGCTGCTCGATGCGTTTTTCCCGGGCAGCGCGGCCGAACAGCGGCAGCTCGGGATAGCGGGAGAAGCGCACCTGACGCTTGCTGGTGCGCACCAGCACGGCGTCCCCCAGCTCGTCCGCTTCCACCAGATCCTCGTCAAAAGAGTCGGGGTTGCCCTGAATGAGGTAGATATCTTCCGGGCAATCTTCCAGCTTTTTCAGCCGCTCGATAGCGCCCTCAAGGTCGAGTACCACCAGGGCGCTGCGGGCCGGGCCATAGAGAGCGGAGTAGTAAGGGGCATCATCGATGGAGATGTCGTCATAAACATCGGAGAGCAGCACGCCCCCCACCTGCTCGGCAATGCGGGCAAGGCGCGGATCCGCCTCGCCGGCCCCCAGTTGCAGGTTGCGAATTTGCAGCTCCAGCGCCTGTTTCTGCGCCGCGATGCGATTGCTCTCCTGCTCGAACTCCCGCTCCTTGTCGAGCACGGTCTGCATGCCGGCAGAGAGCGCTTCGGCGGTGGCGAGCGGCAATCCGCTCTGCTCGCGCAACTGCTCAAGCTTTTCAAAGGATTTGAGCCAGCGCGGGGCCAGCTTGGTCAGCTCGCTGATATCACGGCCCAGCTGGGCACCTTGATGCTCCAGGCTGGCACGTCGCTGGTTGACTTCCGCCTGCTGATCACTCAGCTCTTCCTGACGAGTACGCTGGGCTTCGAGGAAGATCTCCAGCTCGTCTTGGCTCGCGATCAGCTGGCCGGAAGCCTGCTGTAACTCGTCGCGCAGTTTGAACAGCGCCTGCTGACTTTCGCTCTCTTTCTCGAGGCGAGCCAGGGCGGCGCGCAGCCCCTGCCCCTGCGCGATGCGGGCCTTGTCTTCGATGTGACGCTTGAGCAGCGCCTGCGCCGTAGGCCAGGCGGCCTCGCGCACTGTTTCGGGTGCGATGCTCAAAAGCAGCGCCAACGCCGCTTCGTGCTCGGCCACCGCCGCCTTGGCCAGCGCCAGCTGCTGCTCGGCGCCCAATACGCGGCTGGTAAGACTCTGCTCGGCGGCACGAAACTGATGCAGGGTGTCGCTCGCCTGTTCAGCGGTCAGCCCCGGCAGTTCACACTGCGCGCGGGCATTTTCCAGCGCCTGCACCGCCTGACGGTACTGGATGGCGCGGGTCTGCTGAATGTCCAGCGCCTGCTGGTAGTCGGCCAGCTGGGTCTTGAGGCTGTCTACCTCTGCCTGCGCCAGTTCCTTGCGCTCTTCTACTTCCAGCAACTGGCAATGGATCTCTTCCACCACGGCTTGCTGCTGCTCCAGCTTGTCGACGAGCTCCGCCAGATCGGCGCGATACATCTCTATCTTCTTTTGCAAAGCAACGGCGGCCATTACCTTGGCCAGATGCTCGGCGGCGGATTCCAGCTCGTCGGTCAGCAATTTCTCACGGTTGGTGAGCTGATCCACCTCGTCAGCCAGATAGATGGCGCGCTGTTTCTCTTCAGCCAGCAAGCGGCGTTTGCCCGCCAGCTCCTGCCGCGCCTTGAGGGCCAGCTCGGAGAGACGGTTCTTTTCGGCGGCGTTGCGCACATAGTCCGCCGCCACATAGTGGGTGGTCTCGGTAATGAGATTCTTGAACAGATCCCGCTGGCCTTGCGTCTCTTTGATTGCTTCCAGGGTGCGGCGGTTCTCGTAGATGGCCGCCTCCATGTCCTGGAATGCCTTGCGCACACCGGAGTTCTCCGGCAGCAGGTATTCACGCAAGGAACGGCTGATGGACGAGGAGATGCCGCCGTAGAGGGAGGCTTCGATCAGGCGGTAGAACTTGCCGCGATCCTTCTGGTCGCGCAACTTCTTCGGCGTGATGCCGAACTCGAACATGAAGTTGTGATAGTCGGTCACCGTATTGAACTTGGCGACCTTCATGGCCCCCAGCTCCGCCGCAGCCCCTTTCAGATCGGTAAAGGCGCGCACCCGGCCCTTGCCGTCGTCGAGCTTTTCCAGCAGCAGATCGGTGGGTTGCAGTTGCTCGGGCACATCCACCAGCGCGAACGGGGTGATGTTGACCTTGTTGTCACGGTTGGCCACCTGCTCCAAATGGACGCCGACCCAGATCCGCTGTTCGCGGCTGTTCATCACCTCGAGTACCGAATAGCAGTGGCCGCGCTGCAGCTTGCCGTAGAGCCCCTTGTCACGGGAAGCACTGGATGAGCCCGCTTCCGTGGTGTTGCGGAAATGGAGCAGGGATTGATCGGGGATCAGTGCCGCGATAAAGGCCGCCATTGTGGTGGACTTGCCCGCCCCGTTGCCGCCAGAGAGGGTGGTGACCAGTTGGTCGAGATCGAAGGTGCGGGCGAAGAAGCCGTTCCAGTTGACCATGGTCAGGGATTTGAATTTGCCTCTCACGACACACTCTCCATCAAAGCAAAGGGCTCCATCAGGGCCTTGTATTTAACGCTGCAGATCATCTTCGACCTCCAGTTCAAGCTGTTCTTCATCAAGATCCGCTTCAATATCTTCAAACAGCGAATCGCTGCTCGGCATCTCGTCATCGTGGAAGATGGCCTCCCCCTCCTGGATCATCCGCAGCTGAACGGCGCGGGGATCTTCATCGGAGCGCACGTCGGCGGCAAAGCGGAACACGGATTCGTTGACCCGGAATTTGTCGCTGTTGCCAAGGGCAGTGATCATGCCAAGGCGACGCAATCGCCGCATGGAGGTGCGGATTTTCTCCAAGAGCTTCTTCTTGTCGAGATCGGTGCCGCCGGAGCGGCTGTTGACCATCCGCAGCAGCTGCTTCTCATCGGCCAGGCTCAGCACCTCTTCTTGCAGCTCGCCCATGGCGAACACCCCTTCCGAGGCGAGGCGGTCCGGGCTCAAGAACAGGTAGCAGAGCACCTTGCCCACCAGCATATCGAGCTCGGAGAGCACGGTCGTGCCGATGTCGGCGCTGGGGCGCGGGCGCAGGTAGAAGAAGCCTTCCGGCGCCTTGATCAGCTCCACCTGATAGCGGCCGTAGAAGATCTCCAGCTCGTTGTGGTACTCCACCAGCGCCGAGTGCTGTTCGAAATCGTCGGCACTGATGTGACGGCCGGAGCGCAAGGCGGTGTCGATGCGCGGAAACAAGGGGTTGGCAATCGCCTCTGCGAGCCGCAGCGGCAAGGGAAACTCAGTATTGATCAATGACATAGGCCTGAACCTTGGATCCAGCTTGGTTAATGGGTTTCCATGCGGGTTGGCGGTGCAGCTCGCGCTCACCGCTGGCATGGCCCAGGCGCACGGCCTGGTCGATCAGAAGACGCGCCACATCGAAATGGGCGTGAGCCGGGTAATCCAGCAGGTATTCCCGCAGCACATCGGCCACATCCAGCTGATGGCCCTGCTCGGGATAGCGGGCGAGGTAGCGCTCGATGCGCTCCGCCAGCGCCTGATTGATGTCCACCATCTCCATGTACTCCATCTCGAGGGGAACCTCGCCGGTCACCTCCTCGTCGTGGATGGCAATGGTTTCATCCCGCAGCTCCAGCAGACGGGGCTCCTCGGCGATGCGCAGCTGCCAGTTGTGCTGCTCGAAATTGCGAATGGAGTCGCGCAACCGCTGGCTGAAGGCGCGGTTCTTGTCCATGTCGATGGCGTTGCGGATAAATTTGTGGACGTGGCGATCGTAACGGGACCATAGCTCGATGCACTGCTGGCCCCAGCTGGTGATCACATCAAGCCGTCCCTGCAAGGCATGGGTCAGCTCCTCGACGTGAAACAGATCGTCGCGCCCCTGGGCCGCTTCCTGAATATTGAGCAGCCCCGCCTGCAGGCGGTGGCCGGCAGCGTCCAGGGTATCTTGCAGCTCGCGCAGGGTCTGGCCTGTCTCGTGCAGCAGCTTTTCACAGCTGTGAATGGCATCGACCCAGTTCTGGGTCAGCAGGGCCGCTATCTCGCTCTTGACCTGATTCTGCTGCTCATCCATGGCGCGCTGGGTCAGATCGATGCGCCCAAGGGTCTCTTCCAGCGAGAAAGTGAGCCGTGGCAACACTTCGGCATCCCACTGCTCGCGGGTGTTGGTCTCAAGCGCCGCCTTGCGGGCGGTATCGAGCTCGGCCGCCAGGTGTTCGAGCAGGATGGAGAGCTTGATGGAGTCAACCTGACGCTGATCCATAAAGAAGTCGACGATTCCCATCCCCAGCCGCGACAGGCGATAGAGACTCTCCCCCGCCACCATGTCGGTGTTGAAGCGCGACAGCAGTTGCTGGCGAATGAGATCGTTGATGGCGTTGTTGGCACGACCGGTGAGGGTCTCGTCCATCTGGCCAAAGGCGTTGCTGACATAGCCAAAGGCATCGTGCAGCGCCGCTTCCGACAGGTCCGATTCATCTTCGGACAGGGTCTTGATTGCAATCAGAAAGGCCAGCCGGTCGGTAGGCAGGCTCAGCGCCAACCCCTCCTGCCTGACCCACCCTACTATCTCCGGCACAGAACGCTCGGGCAGGGTACGGGATGTACTCATCATGACGTTGTCATCTCGTTGTTATCCGTGGGACGGTCTCATCATATAAAACTGACCATCTCGTTGTTATTACAAGGCTGCCAGACAGACTGCTTGTCAGCTTGACGGTTTCTGCGCCATCACATGGATGCATTGACCCAGGGACGGCAAAGAGCACCGAAGTGATTATCCCCCAGTCGACCCACTCTCCGACCCATCAGCTGACTGGCTTTTGCGCCATCACATGGATATAGCGACCCAGGGAGATAAACGGCTCCTGGCGACAATATTGCTGCTCCATGGCCAGCAGATCATCGAACTTCTCGACCTGATCCTGCTTGTGGCGCATGTAGTCGTGAATGACCCGCACCCCCGTCTTGCCGATGATCTTGAGGCCCCCTCGCCCAATCCAGTCGTAGACCTGCTCAGGCAACTGCGGATTGGTGGGGGTCAGGGCGGTCTGGCGCTTCTTGCGCAGGCCAAGGCGCACATAATCGAAATTGCCCACCACCAGACTCTGAAACAACAGACCATGACGGTTGTAAAAAAGCAGCGACAGTATGCCCCCTGCATTGACGAAAGGGAACAGACCGAGCAGGGTCTGACGCGGCTCGGCGAGCCACTCCAGCACGGCGTGGCAGAGCACCAGATCAAAGGTGCCGGTCACGTGGGCCTTGAGATCCTGAATGGGGCAATGGATGAGACGAATTCTGTCTTCCAGCCCCTTTTCAGCGATCTGGACCCGTGCAAGTTCAAGCATTTCGGCGGAGAGATCGCACAGCTCCACCTGATGACCCATGGCCGCCAGCTTCTGGGCAAAATAGCCAAATCCGCCCCCCGCATCCAGGATGCGCAGGGGCCGGTTGCCAAGGCGAGCCAGGCAGGCTTCAATGTCGCTCCAGACCACAGTGGTGCGAATACGCCCCTTGGTGGAGTCATAAATGTTGCGAGCAAACTTGTCGGCACGCCCGTCAAAACTCTGATCTTGCTTCAAGACTCACTCAACTTTTGGCCGCAGCATTGGGCCTGACGAAAAAAGAGGGGTATTCTGTCACATCCCGAATTTGCTGAAAACTCAAGGACGACATCCCAGTGTTTGAGCTCAACCTGTTTGCCGCCAACTTGTTTGTTATCAAGAAATGGCTAGGCCAATTGCTGATGCCACTGCCCTTTTCCCTCTCCTTATTGCTGCTGGCGCTTTTGCTGCTCTGGTTCACCCGCTTTCAGAAAACCGGCAAGCTGCTGGCGACCTGCTCCCTGGTCATTGTTGCTCTGATGGGGATGCGGCCGGTGAGCTATGAGCTGGCCAGAGGGCTGGAGCAGACCTTCCCGCCGTTCGACATAAGCCAACACCCGGATATAGAGGCTATCGTGGTGCTGGGCAACGGCCATGTGAGCGATCCGGCGATCCCTGAGCGCGCCTGGCAGAACAATATCGCCCTCGCAAGAACCCTGGAAGGCGTACGCCTCGCCCAGGCTTACCCCCGGGCCACACTGGTCTTCTCCGGCTATGTATCGGGGGATCCCCTCTCCAACGCCGAGGTCAATGCCCGCATGGCGGCCAGCCTGGGGATAGAGAGATCCCGAATGACGTTGTTTGAAAACAACAAAGACACCCATGACGAGGCCGTCAGCATCAGCCGTTATCTCAAGGGCAAGCGGGTGGCGCTGGTCAGTTCGGCCACCCACCTGCCGCGGGCCATGGCGCTGTACCAAGGGCAGGGACTCGATGCAGTGCCGGCCCCCACCGACTACACAGCCAAGCAGAGTCAGGTGACGCAACCCCTTTACAGCTACCTGCCGAAGGGACGTTATCTGATGTATTCCGAGGCTGCCATTCACGAATGGATTGGGGTATGGTGGGCCCGTTTGCGAGGGCAGGTTAACGATTGAGCAATCGAGCCTTTCATTCCTGATTTGGATCAGGAAAGCGAAAAAAAATTACGTCATTTGCCGCCGGGTCAGCTATCTTGGGCTCGGTTCAATTCATATAATGTCGCGCAATCAAATGCCTAGGAGAGTTACAAGATGAGACAGCACCTGGTAATGGGTAACTGGAAACTGAACGGCACCAAAGCTTCTGTCGAAGCTCTGATCAAAGGACTGACCCCGGCTGCTGCCGCTCATCCTTCCGTGCAAGTCGCCGTCTGCCCGCCGGTTATCTTTTTGGGTCTGGTTGAGCAGCTGACCGCAGGCAGCAAGATTGCCTACGGTGCCCAGAATGCCGACGTTCACGAGTCCGGCGCCTTCACCGGCGAGAACGCCCCCTCCATGCTCAAAGCCTTCGGTTGCACCTACTCCCTGGTCGGTCACAGCGAGCGCCGTACCCTTCACGCAGAGAACGACGACGTGGTAGCCGCCAAGTACGAAGCCATCCAGAAAGCGGGCCTGATCCCCGTACTGTGCATCGGTGAGACCCTGGAGCAGTTCGAAGCCGGCGTGACCAAGACTGTGGTTGAGACCCAGCTGAAAGCTGTCATCGATCGTTGCGGCATCGCCTCCTTCAGCAACGCCGTGGTTGCCTATGAGCCTGTATGGGCCATCGGTACCGGCAAGACTGCCACCCCGGAAATCGCTCAATCCGTTCACGCTCACATCCGTCAGTACCTGGCCGGTTTTGATGGCGCCGTGGCTGCCAAAGTACAGATCCTGTACGGCGGTTCCGTCACTGGTGCAACCGCTGCCGACCTGTTCGGTCAGCCGGACATCGACGGTGGCCTGGTGGGTGGTGCGTCCCTGAAAGTGGACGACTTCTCCCAGATCATCGCTGGCGCAGCCAAGTAAGCTGTTGCCCAAGAGGGGGCTTGGCCCCCTCTTGCATATCGCTTTTCCTATGGCGGCCCCCGCATCCCATACGAAAGCCGATATAGTAAAAATGGCTTGTCTCATTTGTAAAACTTCGTATTCGACAACTCAGATCCAGAGGCACTCATGACCAAACAACTCAAACGTATTGGTGTTTTGACCAGTGGTGGTGACGCACCGGGTATGAACGCAGCCATTCGCGCCGTGGTGCGCGCCGGTCTGCATCATGGCCTGGAAGTTTATGGCATCTATGATGGCTACCTCGGTCTGCATCAGGACAGGATCGTCAAGCTGGAGCGTCACAGCGTCTCCGACGTGGTGAACCGTGGCGGTACCTTCCTGGGTTCTGCCCGTTTCCCCGCCTTCAAAGATCCGGCCGTCCGTGCCGAAGCGATCGAAAACCTGAAAAAGCACGGCATCGATGCCTTGGTGGTGATCGGCGGTGACGGCTCCTACATGGGTGCCAAGAAGCTGACCGAAGAGGGTTTCCCTTGCATCGGCCTGCCGGGCACCATCGACAACGACATCGCCGGTACCGACTTCACCATCGGCTTTGATACCGCCCTGAACGTGGTGGTTGACGCCATCGACCGTCTGCGCGACACCTGCAGCTCCCACCACCGTATTTCAGTGGTCGAGATCATGGGTCGCCACTGCGGCGATCTGGCCATGTCTGCCGCCGTTGCTGGCGGTGCCGAGTACGTGATAGTGCCGGAAGTGGCCTTTGACAAAGAGAAGCTGCTGCAACAGATCAAGGAAGGCGAAGCCAAAGGCAAAAAACACGCCATCATCACAATCTGTGAACACGTCACCGACGTGAATGCGCTGGCCAAGGACATCGAAGCCATGACTGGCCGCGAAACCCGCGCCACCATACTGGGTCACATCCAGCGTGGCGGCTCACCGACTGCACGCGATCGCATCATGTCCAGCCGCATGGGTGCCTTCGCCGTCGAACAGCTGCTGGCGGGCCAGGGTGGCCGCTGCGTCGGGATCCAGGGCAACGAGATGGTGCACCACGACATCATCGACTGCATCGAGAACCTGAAGCGCCCGTTCGATCAGGAGCTGTACGATCTCTCCACCACCCTGTTCTAAGCCGCATGGCTTGCATCAGGTTGTTGTGACAAAAACCCTCCGCTGGAGGGTTTTTTAATCCGCCTTGTTTACCGCAGCGTCAGCAGTAAACAGCGGCATTGCATGCCAGGTTTTACTGGCACTCCGCTTTACTCTTCATCTCACTCTTCTCGTTCGCCCGCACCACTCACACAAGACTGATTGGCTCACTCGGCCACTCAAGACTGTCACCAGGGTCCGCTGACTCGCTGTACGAAGCCAGGGGGTAGCAAGCCTTCCGCTGTCGGTGGCCATACTGGGTGATTGGGAAGTGCCTCAGCGCCCCCCTGCAACGCCAACCCTTGTCACCACTCGCCCCCGCCCTTCTCCCGTATTTTTCAGGCTCTTTCCTCCTATTCTCCCCCATCACACTCTCAAGCTGTCTTGAAAACGCCACAAACCGCTCGGGGAAGAAGCTGATGGCAGCGCCGTGATTGGGCAGCGAGTTACTGATCAACGGCCAATAGGCACCTGCAAACGCCAAAAATACCGACCCGCAATGTCACTCAACCCGCATTCACAGGCGCATGGTATCGGGAAAATGTGAAATCCCTTCCCGCTGGCCCCGGCGGCTCTTTATCCCAGTGAAAGCCCACCTTTTTCATCCTTTTTATCCCTCTGACTGAAAAACAAGAAGAGTGACAATCCCCTGCAAGTGACGCCCCCCATGGCCTGCGTCCTTTCACTGAACCAAAAACTGGATATCAACACCCTATCTCTCGTCGAGACCGCCAACCCTGCTTGTGGCGACACTTTCAGGCGCAACAGGAAGCCATTTTTGCGTATAAAACTGGTCAAACCCAACAAAAGCTCCATATAAAACCCACCGAAAACATCACAACAAAAGAATATAAGCATTTGAATTTATATACAAAAACTAAAAAACAGCACGTCTCCCTCCATAGAAATGAACGGAGTGGTGATAAAACACCCTCAAAAATACAAAAACAAGGCTTAGCGACCACCAGTGCGACAATAAGCCATATAATTACATTTTGTCGTTGTGTTACTGCACAGTTATGGTATCTTGGTCCCATCAAGAGTCAGCCAAGGGAGACAAAATATGAAAGAGTTTGTTGTTACTGCCGTTTTTACCGTGTTTTTCACTCTGGTTGCCGTCTCTCTGCCGTCGCTGTCACAGCTCTGAGCCGGTTAATTATCCAGAATCCTCTATTACTGAATGACAACCATCACTTTGGCGCTGACTATTCCACCGCTTTCTGTCTTTTTTAACTGCCTCATTCGAGATGATGCCTGAAACGGAATTTAGAACGGGTTGATGCACACTAAACAAGCTGGACGTCACCGCCATCACCAACAAGGGGAGCCTCATCGCTCCCCTTGTTGCATTTTGTCAACGGGATTTACTCTTGCTCCCCTGCCCGTCACAATATCCGCTGAACTCGCCACGCAGGAATTACCATGACACAAGATGCTCTTCGCCATTGGCGTCGTGATCTTCATCGTCTGCCCGAAGCGGCCTGGTGTGAATTTCGCACCAGCTCCCTCATTGCTCACCACCTCTCAAAACTCGGATTTGAAGTCATGCTGGGGGACAAGCTGCTGGCCAGCAACCTCATCATGGGACGGGAGGTAGACGTACAAGCCCAGAAGGAGCGCGCCCTGCGTCAGGGGGCGCATCCCGACTGGCTGGCGCGCATCGAAGAGATAACGGGTGTGATGGGAGTATGGGACAGCGGTCGTCCCGGCCCGACCCTGGCCTTTCGCTTCGATATCGATGCGGTGGAAGTGGACGAGAGCCAGGATGAGCTGCATCCCCCCAGCCAGGAGGGGTGGCAGTCTCGCAACGCCGGCTGGATGCACGCCTGTGCCCACGACGGCCACACCGCCATTGGTTTGGTGCTGGCCGAGCGGATAGCAGCCCTGGCAGAGCGACTCAGCGGCCGCATCAAGCTGTTCTTCCAGCCAGCCGAAGAGGGGTGCCGTGGTGGCAAGGCACTGGCAGCCGGTGGTCAGCTCGACGATGTGGATGCCCTGCTGGCACTGCACATCGGCATTCATGCGGCCAGTGGCGAGCTGGTGGTCAATCCCACCGAGTTTCTCTGCTCAACCAAATTCGATGTGGAGTTTATGGGGCGCGCCGCCCACGCGGGTCTTGAGCCCAACGCGGGCAGCAACGCGCTGGCGGCAGCCTGTACGGCGACCACAGCCATGCTCGGCATTGCCCGACATCGCGATGGCATGACCCGCATCAACGTGGGCCAGCTCAGTGGTGGCAGCGGTCGCAACGTGATCCCGGGCCATGCCCGCCTGCAGGGAGAGACCCGTGGTGCCACCCCGGCGCTCAACGACTACATGTTCGGCCAGGTGCAGCAGGTAGTGGAAGGGGCCGCCATGATGCAGGGGGCCACCTACCTCATTCGCAAGCAGGGAGAAGCCATCGGTATCGAGAACAGCCCGGCCCTGCTCGAAGAGATAGTGCCGCTTGCTCAGGCACTCAAACTTGAGACCATCCACACCCGCCGCTTTGGCGCCAGCGAGGATGCGGGCTTTCTCATCGAGCGGGTGCAGCGTAACGGTGGCGAAGCCGCCTACCTGATCCTGGGAGCCAATCTGGCCGCGCCTCACCACCATCCGGAGTTCGACTTCGACGAAGCCGTGCTGGAACACGGTGTTGCCCTGCTCGAGTCCTGGCTGCTCAGCCGCCTCGGTACCTGATCCCCTCAAGATCACAAAAGGCAGCCTTGATGGCTGCCTGTTGTGTGTCTGGCGATCCGCGAGCTGCCCTGGTGCTTACTGCCCCAGCACTATGCTGGAGAGATGGGCGAAGTGGTGGATCTCGTGGGTCGCCTCGCACGCGGTGTCGTGACGTGCCGGATTGTACCAGCAGGTGGCCAGCCCCTGGGCCGCCGCACCGGCGATGTCGGTCTTGGGGTTGTCCCCCACCATCAACACCCGTGCAGGGCTCGGCTGCCCCATCAAGGCAAGGGTATGCTGGAAAATGGCGGCGGCCGGCTTGGTCACCTGCACTTCGTCAGAAATGACCAGCGGCTCGAACCACTCGCTCCAGCCCAGTTTGCTGAGGCGGCCGCGCTGCGGCAGGCTGAAGCCGTTGGTAATGATCCCCATCCTAACCTGGCCCTTGAGGGCCTCCAGTGTCTCGACGACCCCTTCAAGGGGCACGCTCAGGGCAATGATCTGCTGCAAGAAGGTGTCGTTCATCGCCATGGGCGCCACGTCCACCTGCTCGGCGAACAGGGAGAAACGGGTCTGCTGCAGGTGCGCTGCATCAATTTCGCCCGAATTGTACTGTTGCCACAGCCGGTGGTTGAGCGCGTGATACTCCGCCATCTTGGGGGGAGTGGGCGCCACACCGTAGATCTGCAGGGTCTGCTCCAGGGCCTGGGCGACCGGGAAATCGAGCAGTGTTTCGTCCAGATCGAACAACACCCAGTCATAACTTGGTACTTTCACGTTATTCCTTAATTTTCTTGTTCATCGAGTTCATGGCGGCGGCCCAACGGGCTGCCTAACAAGTCCAGCGTCAACCGGACCCCGAATCCGGTCACTTCGCTGCTGACCACGCCATTGCCCCCCTTGCTGCGAAAACCGCTCAAATCGAGGTGCAACCAGGGGGTCTGCTGGGGCACAAAGCGGTTGAGAAAACGGGCGGCATCGATGTGATCCGGCGACGCGCCCGGCGCACATTGTAGCAGATCGGCCCACTCGCTATCGAGGTTGTCGTCGTAGTCCTCATCAAGCGGGAAGGGCCAGATCCGCTCGCCGCTGCGCTGGCCAAGACTTATCAAGTCACAGAGCCACTGGGGCCGGTTGGTAAAGGCACCGCTGTAGCGGCTGCCCAGCGCCCGTTTGCAGGCACCGGTCAGGGTGGCGTAATCGATCAGCAGATCCGGATTGTCCTGTACCGCCATACAGAGGGTATCCGCCAGCACCATGCGCCCTTCGGCATCGGTATCCACCACCTCTATGGTGGTGCCGTTGAGCGCGGTTACCACCTCCCCCGGCCGGTAAGCCAGCGGGCCTATGTGGTTCTCTGCGATGGCGAGCCAGCAGTGCACCTCATAGGGCAGACTGGCCCGGCTGATCGCATAGAGAGCACCCAGCGCCACGGCACTGCCGCCCATGTCCAGGTGCATGCCATACATGCTGCCGGCGACCTTGAGGTTGTAGCCACCCGAGTCGTGGCAGATCCCCTTGCCCACCAGTGCCACCCGGCGCACCGGATTGGGCGGGCAGTAGCTGAGCTTGACCATGGCGGCCTGGTTGTCTTCTGAACCTCTCGCCACTGCGATGAAGGCGCCGGCGCCCCGCTCGGCCAGCTGGGCCTGATCGTACTCGAACCACTGCCACCCTTCGACCTGAGCCAACTGACGTACCCACTCCCGATAGCTGCGCGCGGTGAGATCGGAGGCTGGCGATACCGCCAGATGTCGAGCCATGCCGTTGCCTTCGGCTTCGGCGTAGATCCGCGCCAGATCCAGCACACAGCGCGGTGACACTGCAATCTGCTGATAGCGCCACTCGTCCTCGACACAGTGCTTGTGACTGGGCATGGGCACGTTCGCCGCCAGCAAACAAGCCAGTGCCAGCTCGGCCAGCAGCGCCCTGTCCCCTTCGTCAAACCCTTCAAGGTGCACCCCCATCCGCTCGATCTTGAGGCCCGCCAAGGGGACTACCCAGGATCTGGCTTGCTTGTAGAGGGCGTGATCACGTACAGGATGGCTGCCCATGAAGACCACCAGTTGCAGGCTGTTATGCTGCACCAGGCTGTAGGGAGCCTTCTGGCCCAGCGCTATCTGGGTCGCCACGGGGGCAAATTCGGGCATGGCAAGAACAGGATCACGCAACTCTTCCGCGATCAGCAACAAGTTGGCCGAGAGCCCGTTGGTCATGGCCTGACTCAGGGTGGCATCGTGAATATCGATTTGAGGGGGAAGATAAGTGAAATTTTGCATCATTGGGCAAGGCCCTCGTCCATGAAGAGATATCACTGATGATACCCAACAAAACGCGAAGACGACTAGATTTACACTTGAAAATCAATATCAAGCGTCATGATGCACTGAGGTGACGAACGGCTGGACACACAGGGAAATATAAGGAGGGGGTAATACAGAAAGAGGGAAATAACGGAAAGTTGGTTGCGGGGGCCAGATTTGAACTGACGACCTTCGGGTTATGAGCCCGACGAGCTACCGAGCTGCTCCACCCCGCGTCCTAATTGTATTGCCTTTATCACCGCGTACTACCGAGCAGAAGTAGTTCGCTGTCTTTACGTTCGCCGCTTGGCATCAGCCTCGCCATGAACACAAATAGTTGGTTGCGGGGGCCAGATTTGAACTGACGACCTTCGGGTTATGAGCCCGACGAGCTACCGAGCTGCTCCACCCCGCGTCCGAATTGTACTGCCTTATCACCGCGCACTACCGAGCAGAAGTAGCTTGCTGTCTTTACGTTCACCGCTTGGCATCAGCCACGCCATGAGCACAAATAGTTGGTTGCGGGGGCCAGATTTGAACTGACGACCTTCGGGTTATGAGCCCGACGAGCTACTCCACCCCGCGTCCGAATTGTACTGCCTTTATCACCGCGTACTACCGAGCAGAAGTAGTTCGCTGTCTTTACGTTCACCGCGTGGCATCAGCCTCGCCATGAGCACAAATAGTTGGTTGCGGGGGCCAGATTTGAACTGACGACCTTCGGGTTATGAGCCCGACGAGCTACCGAGCTGCTCCACCCCGCGTCCGAATTGTATTGCCTTTATCACCGCGTACTACCGAGCAGAAGTAGTTCGCTGTCTTTACGTTCACCGCGTGGCATCAGCCTCGCCATGAGCACAAATAGTTGGTTGCGGGGGCCAGATTTGAACTGACGACCTTCGGGTTATGAGCCCGACGAGCTACCGAGCTGCTCCACCCCGCGTCCGAATTGTATTGCCTTTATCACCGCGTACTACCGAGCAGAAGTAGTTCGCTGTCTTTACGTTCACCGCGTGGCATCAGCCTCGCCATGAGCACAAATAGTTGGTTGCGGGGGCCAGATTTGAACTGACGACCTTCGGGTTATGAGCCCGACGAGCTACCGAGCTGCTCCACCCCGCGTCCGAATTGTATTGCCTTATCACCGCACACTACCGAGCAGAAGTAGTTCGCTGTCTTTACGTTCACCGCGTGGCATCAGCCACGCCATGAGCACAAATAGTTGGTTGCGGGGGCCAGATTTGAACTGACGACCTTCGGGTTATGAGCCCGACGAGCTACCGAGCTGCTCCACCCCGCGTCCATATTTTTCCGAATTGGCCGAGCAGTAGCCAGTTCGAATTATCTTTGTCTTCAATGCGTTAATCAGCGTTTTCGACTCTGATACCCAGATGGTTGCGGGGGCCGGATTTGAACCGACGACCTTCGGGTTATGAGCCCGACGAGCTACCGAGCTGCTCCACCCCGCGTCTGAGGTCGCCAATAATAGGCGCCAGCGCTCAGATTGCAAGTAAATATCCTAAAAAAACTTCATTCGAAGGTTAAAGCGGCACAAATTGAAGGAATTTGCAACAGGACGCTGTTTTTTCAGACAAGCAGGTTTGAGGCCAGCTTGGCGCACTACACTCAAAAGGCTTGTCACTCCTCTTTTTAGGTAGCCTTATCATGCGCATATCCGCCGGTCATTGCCGTCAATTGGGGGCCACACCCGAGAACGACGGCGTCAATTTTGCCATCTGGGCCCGCCTGGCCAGTCGGGTTGAACTGCTGCTCTTCACCCGTGCCGATGATGACACCCCTGAGGTGATAGTGCTCTCCCCCCGCCTCAACCGCACCGCCTACTACTGGCACATCCATATCGAAGGCATTCCACTGGGCCAGCGCTATGCCTATCGCATCCAGGGTCCCTGGCGTCCCTACTACGGTACCCGCTTCGATGCAGACAAGGTACTGCTGGACCCCTATGGTCGCAGCATTGAGCTGGGGCCGACCTACGACCGCTGGGCTGCGGCCCGTCCCGGCAGCAACCTGGCTGTGTGTGCCAAGAACCGGGTGGTGGATACCCGCGACTATGACTGGGAAGGGGACAAGCTCCCCGCTCACTCCCTCTCCCGCTCCGTGATCTACGAGCTGCATCTGGGGGGATTTACCAAGTCGCCGAGCTCGGGGGTGGAGCCTGCCCTGCGCGGCACCTATCTTGGCCTCATCGAGAAGATCCCCTATCTGCAATCCCTCGGCATCACAGCCGTCGAGCTGCTGCCGGTGTTCCAGTTCGATCCCCAGGATGCCCCCAAGGGGCTCTCCAACTACTGGGGCTACAGCCCGATGTCGTTCTTTGCCCCCCACGCTCAATATGCCAGTGGCGGCGATCCGCTCACCGAGTTCAGGGACATGGTCAAGGCCTTGCACAGAGCCAATATAGAGGTGATCCTGGACGTGGTTTACAACCACACGGCCGAAGGGGGGGACGACGGCCCCATCTTCTCGTTTCGCGGCATAGACAACGAGGCCTACTACATCCTCGACAGCAATCAGAAGGACACCAACTATTCGGGCTGCGGCAATACCTTCAACGGTGCCCACCCAGTGGTGCTGCGCATGATCATGGACAGCCTCCACTTCTGGCGCCAGGAGATGCACGTGGATGGCTTTCGATTCGATCTGGCCGCCATACTGTCGCGGGACGAGTCCGGCATGCCGCAGGCCAATGCGCCGACCCTGCGCACCATAGACACGGATCCCCGCATCGCCGACATCAAGCTCATCGCCGAGGCCTGGGATGCGGGTGGACTTTATCAGGTGGGCAGCCTGGCCGGCGCGCGCTGGCGTGAGTGGAACGGCCAGTTCAGGGATGACGTGCGCCACTTTCTGCGCGGGGATGACAACGCCGTCACCCCCTTCGTGGAGCGACTGTGCGGCAGCCCGGATATCTATCACTATCACCACGCCGATCCGGAGAAAAGCATCAACTTCGTCACCTGTCATGACGGTTTCACCCTGTGGGACTGGGCCAGTTATGACCACAAGCACAACGAGGCCAACGGCGAGCAGAACCGGGACGGGTGCGATCACAACTTCAGCTGGAATCATGGCCATGAAGGGGTCACTGAGGATCCTCACGTCAATGCGCTGCGCATACGCCAGGCCAAGAACATGATGGTGGCCACCCTGTTGTCGGTGGGCTCCCCCATGCTGCTGATGGGGGACGAGGTGCTGCGCACCCAGCATGGCAACAACAACGGTTACTGTCAGGACAACGAAACCTGCTGGATGAACTGGCAAACCAGTACCATGGGACAGGAGATGTTCCGCTTCATGAAGGAGCTGATCCAGTATCGCAAGCACCTGTTCCAGCGACCTGAGCAGGAGAGCATGCCGCTGTCGCTGACCGAGATCCTGCGTCACAGCGAGATCTGCTGGCACGGCATCAATGCCGCCCAGCCGGACTTCAGCCCCCACTCCCACGCTATCGCCATGTCGGCACTCTCCAGCGAAACCAAGCTGGCACTCTATGTGCTGTTCAATGCCTACTGGGAGCCGCTCACCTTCAATCTGCCAAGCCCCCCCAAGGGGGTGGGTGGCTACTGGCGCCGGATCCTGGATACCGCCCTGCCCTCACCCCACGACATCTGCACCTTCGGCATGCCGCTGGAGGGACTGACCCGGGAGTATCTGGCCCAGCCGCGCAGCAGTTGCCTCTTTATCTGCGGGGCGGATGACTTCTACTAGGCACGGATTGCACTATTGCGGCCATCAAAAAGCCCACCCTGAGTGACTCGGGGTGGGCTTTTCTATTCATGCAGTGCGGTACGCTATCAGGTCAGCTGGTGCAGCACGCTGGTCGCCGCTATCTGGGCAATGACGAGGCCGCACAGGGCGGTGGAGACCACAACGGGCGCCGTCTCTTTTTGCAGGTAGATGGGACTGAACCAGAGCAGCAGGGCTGCAATCAGCAAGATGGCCTGGGTCAACACACCGGGGATCAGGGCATCAAGCGCGGCACCATTGCCCTGCCAGCCCACCAGCACGGCCAGCCAGAGCAGGCTCAGCATGGCAGCCACCAGCCCCGCCAGTGGCAGCAACAGATTGAACGCCTGCAGACGGTGGCGGGCCCGCAGCAGCATCAGGTGCGCGAAGGCCGCCCCCAGCAAGGTCATCTGCAGCAGGCCGCTCAGCCAGCCCTGGATTTGCAGCAGGCCGACCCCATAGACCAGCAGCGGCATGGCAGGCAGCCAGAGCAGGGTGGACGGGATGGCACGCTTGCCCTCCAGCCGTGACTGGGCAAGGGACAGCACTATCCCCAGGATCAGGGCGGCGCCACCGCTCCAGACGAGCCAGCTCGCCACCTTGGCCTCCACCGCCAGCATCAGTGAGAGCCCGGTGATCACCCAGATGGAGAAGAGCTGGGCCGTGATCCGCGAGCGCTGGCCCGGGCAGAGATCACCGCGCCACAACACTATGCCGAGGGCAATGAGGGCCCCCAGCGCCATCAAACCTGTCAGGGGAAAAAGCCAAAAAGGGAGTTGGACGAACATGACGCCTCCAGCAGCAAAGATTCGGGATGCGCCTGTGGGGCGCCAGAAGAGAAGGGGCCGAGTATACCCAAACCCAGCCCCGTCCCCAATCTCTGCAAGCGCCTTGCGAGGGATTTGACGCTCAGCGCCATCGGGATGACAAGGCGGGATCACACTTGGCCGGCATCATTGGACGCCGGCCAGCACAGACCATCAGCCCTGACCGCGCGCCAGTGCCACCACCTTGGCAAACATCTGCCGGATCACAGGCGGTATATGCTCGCCCCCCAGGCGCTCAGCCTCCTCCACCACCGCCAGCGCCATGCCAGGCTTGCTGCGATGATGAATGGCCTTGTTGATGATGCGCCCGGCATTGAGGGTCGAGCGGCCACCGACCCCGGCCTCGCGCCGAAACACAGCTTCGAAGCCGTTGTGATAGAGGTAGTGCTCGATATCAGCCGCCGGCAACTGGGTCAGCCGGTCTCGCTCCCGCTCCCCCTTGAGCAGCGCCCGGGCCGAGGTGGCGTATTTGATCCCCGCCTCGTCACCGTCGGTGAGCAGATGCCACTCGATGCCAAAGTCGCGCGCCACCTTGATGAGAGGCGACTGACCGCACTGGGCAAATTCGATGATGCGTACCCCTTCCGCCCGCAGGCTGTAACCACAGATCTGGGCCAGCTCGGAGAGCAGCCAGATCTCGGTCTCTCCCTCCACCAACAGCCAGCAACGGGCAAACATCGACATGGGGCGGTTGATGCGCACATGGAAGGCAATCTTGCGCAAGTCATCGCTGCTGTAACGCTCGCCCCCCAGCTGATGACAGACGATGTCCTGCTGGCGGCGCACCAGACGGCGCACCTGATTCAGAGGCAGGGAGGAGAGCAGGTCACCCGAATTGGTGGTCAGCAGCTTCTGGCCCGGCAGGTGCTCCAGCAGTCCCCAGGCCAGCGCCATCATGGTGGGGTGCAGGCGACTCTCGGGGTCTTCCAGGATCATGATGGGCCGCGCCCCCTGTTCCAGCTCGCGGTTGCCACGGGCGTTGAGCAGGGTGGCTGCCATGCCTGCCATCGCCAGTTGCAGCGCCCGGTTGTCGGCATTGCGCAGCAGCGTCTGCAGATTGCCGGGATTGCGCAGTGTCATGGGGCGATTGACGATGTCCCGCTGGCTGCGAGGCTTGTGCTTCATGGGGGCAAGGGCGTTGAAGTAGTGATCCATCAGCTGGCGCACGGCCTGCAGCGCCTCTTTCAGCTCAGCCTCACCGATGCGCTGGGGTTCGTCGATGAGCTTGTCGGCGAGCTGGCTTAACCGGTTCTGTGACAAATCCCCCCACTGCAACATCTCGACCCCGTTGCGTGCGGTGCGGGCATCCCGCAGCCGGAACACAGGGTTCATGGTGATCAGCAGGCAGACCAGTTCATGGGCATTGTCGATGGGCAGGCTCTTGCCTATGCCGTCGAGAAAATCATGGGTGGTGAGCACGGAACCATCGGCCTGCAATTCGGCACTGGCTCGGTAGTGAATGCGGTGGAATTTGTCTTTGTGCTTGACCCAGGAGGCGCCAAGACGGGCAAGGCGATGGGAGTGCAGACACATCTGGGGTCTGTGTTCACTGAAGGTGAGCACCAGTTGCAGATGACGGGCGGGTGCGAGCTCGGGATCTTCCGGTTGGTGAAAATCATCGCTGCTGAACTGATAGGGTTCGGCATCCTGCCCCAACAGACACCAGAGGGCGCGCAGCAGGCTGGATTTGCCCCAGGCGTTCTCACCGATGAGAACCGTGGTGTTATCCAGCCCGAGCGAGAGGCGATTTATCCCGCGAAAACCTTTGACTTCAATGCGTTCCAGAAACATGCAGCCATATCCAATCCATTCAGATGGCGCAATAGTGGCAAAGTTGCCGGAAAAAACCTATCGGGTCGTATCGATTTTCAGCGGGAACTGTGAGGCACTACGGGTTCGGGAGGGGTGGGAATACAGGTGCGATCTTGGGGAGCATTCCAGTGGCTGAACCAAAGGTGACGAGTACGGGTCTGGCGTTTGCGATAATTCAATGGGCATTCCTTTCAATGGGTAAGTGGCAGATGGTACACCTCTTTTGCCCAGAGTCTCAGCGTTATCTGTGACGAGAAGATGACAATTGTGTACGCCACTGTCCTGGGGTGAGACCAAACGCCTCGCGAAAACGATTGCCAAAATGCGCCTGGGAGGAGAAACCGCACAGGATGGCAATGCTGGCCAGGGAGTCGGATCCTGCCAGCAACTGCTTGGCCCGTTTGAGCCGCAGCCCAAGCAGATAGCGATGGGGCGGACACCCCAGACTCTGGCCAAACATGCGGGCGAAGTGATATTCGCTGAGGCTCGCCTGCTGTGCCAGCTCAGCCAGGGTAACCGGCTCGGCCAGATGGGCTTGCAGGTACTCCTGCACCCGCCGGATCACCCCGGGTGCCAGGCCGCCACGCACCTCGGGCAGGCTCGGCGCCTCCCGTGTATGGTGGCGGTAGGCGTGCAGCATCAGCATCCAAGCGCCGTGGGAGAGCGCCATACGGTCGACGCAGTGCTGCCACTCCAGCTTCATCAGCTGTGTCTGTACCAGCACGGATGCCTGGGGGTCATCGATGAAAGTCTTGTCTTCCAGCAGCAGATGGCGCCCCTCCTTGTCGCAGGCCTGTTCGGCGATGCGGGTGAGGTGGGCCGGCGTGAAGTAGAGGTGGAAAAAGCGGAACTCTTCGCGCACCAGCCACTCGGATCTGTGGTGATCCGGCATGATGCACACCTTGCCGGTGCCACCATGGCCGCCGGGACCATCGAGGCGCTCAGTCTGCTCGCCCCCTTGCAAATAGACGCTCAGGGTATGGTGACCCGGCTTGTGATAGCGGGTCTGATCGTAGCAGTTGCGCCAGCTGGCCACCCCAAGGCCAGGCTCCAGCCAGCAGGAGTCTTCCAGCCGCGCTCCCGTGCTGACCAGTGCATCGAATACGCCCGCCTGTCTTATCTGTTGCACCTTGCTGCCTCGCCCATCATGCCTTACGGCCATCTTACCGCGCCGCTGGGCCAAACGCTGCGGCCCGGCTGAAATAACCGCAAGATGGTGCAAGCCAGTCGCTCCGGCCCGCCCCATGCTGTGGTTCATCCCATTCCCACTTCACCGGATGTGTTATGAATCTCCTGCTCTATCTTGCCACCGTCCTTATCTGGGGCAGCACCTGGATCGCTATCGCCTGGCAGCTCGGCCCCATTCCCATCGAGGTGTCCGTGCTCTATCGCTTCCTGCTGGCTGCGCTGGCGCTGTTTGCCCTGCTCACCGTCAGCGGCCGTTTCCCCCGCCTGCCCTGGGCGGGCCAGCGCTACGCGGCCCTGCTCGGCGCCCTGCTCTTTTCCACCAACTTTCTCTGCTTCTATCACGCCACCCTCTACATACCGAGTGGCCTGTCGGCGGTGATCTTCGCCAGTGCCAGCATCTTCAACGGCCTCAATCTCTGGCTGTTCGAGGGCAAACGCCCCAACTTGCGCTGGCTGCAAGGATCCTTGCTGGGATTGTTGGGCACACTGTTGCTGTTCTGGCCCGTGCTGGCGGATGCGCAACTGGGTGCAAACGGCTGGAAGGGGTTGCTGCTGGCCTGTGGCGGCACCCTCTGCTTCTCGCTGGGCAACCTGGTCTCTGCCCGCGGCCAGCGTCACGGCTATCACGTGCTGCAACTGGTGCCCTGGGGCATGGTATACGGCGTCGTGCTGTTGCTGGGCTGGGTCACCCTGCTCGGCCAATCCCTGACCATACCGACCGACGGCCATTATCTGGCGGCCATGGTCTATCTCGCCCTGTTCGGCTCTGTCATCGCCTTCACTGCCTACCTCACACTGGTGGGCAGGATTGGCGCCAGCAAGGCCTCCTACGCCACAGTACTGTTCCCGCTGGTCGCGCTCACGCTCTCGACGTTTTATGAGGGGTTTGTCTGGCAGACGGTCTCAGTGGTGGGCGTTGTGATCAGCTTGCTCGGCAATCTAGTGATCTTCGCCCCACCCGTGCGGGAGTGGCGCTGGCGGCCTGCCAAGGCGGTGAACGACACTTGCTCCTGACGCCATCAGCCCCTAAGGTAACGCCATTCGATATACGGTGAGACACCAGGGGCCCTAATGTTACTGGAAGGATTGGAGACACTCAGCCTGCTGGCAAGCGAGGGCACCATGGCCAAGGTGGCCAGCCGCCTCTACATCAGCCAGTCGGCGGTGAGCAAGCGCATTGCCCAGCTGGAGCTGCGCCTTGGCAAGAAGCTGATCGAGCCGGATGGCCGCCAGATCCGGCTCACTCCCCAGGCGCGGGAGCTGCTCGACCGGGTGGCCCCGAGTCTCGCCGAGATGAAGGGGGTGCTGGCCGACAGCCTGACCCTCACCGATCTTACTCCCCTGCCGATCGCCTGCTCCGAAACCCTGCTGGCGGGCTACCTCGCCCGCTTCATGCACGACTATCTGGGCCGCGATCCCCATATTGCCCTCTCCACCCATCACACCCCGGTGATCCTGGCGCGGGTGCGCAGTGGCGACGCCCTGCTCGGCATCTGTGCCGGACGCCTGCCTCCCGGCCATGGTCTGGGAGCCGAGCTATTGCTGGAGGAGCCCTTCTATCTGGTGGGGGACGATCAGCATGAGGCGCCTTCGGCAGATCAGCGCAAGATCCTGACCATGGATCTGGAGAACCCCTCCAACCGCTACCTGCGCGAGCCGCTGGCGCAATTGGGGTTGGTGCCAGCCATGGAGCTGGACTCCTATCTGGCGCTGATAGAACTCGCCAAGGCAGGCATAGGCCCGGTGCTGCTGCCGGCAGGTCTGCTGGCACTGGTGGGAGAACAGGGGGAAACGGCTCGCCCCTTGCCTGGGCTGGGGCGCCCTTTGCATCTGGTCTATCGCCAGAGCAGTCTGAAGCGGGAACGCATTGCGCAGCTGGTGAGTGCGCTGCGCAGGCACTTTCATCATTTCAGCGGGCCGAGTCAATAACCCCGTGCAAGCAGTAGAGAGCACGGGTTGATAAGCAGATCTGCCGTTTCACTGGATCCAGGCAAACAGCTCGGGATACTGGCTCCACATCAATTTGGCTGACATCAGCACAGAGACGGTTACCAGCAGGGGCTTGATGAGCTTGACCCCTTTCTTCAGCACCAGTCTGGAGCCAACACGGGCACCGATAAACTGCCCCAGCGCCATGCAGAAACCAACGCTCCACACCACCTTGCCACCCAGGGCAAAAAACAGCAGGGAGGCAAGGTTGGAAGTTAAGTTCAGGAGCTTGGTGTGTGCTGTGGCCCGCGCCATGCCAAAACCCGCCAGCGCCACAAAGCCGATGGCAAAAAACGACCCTGTGCCCGGGCCGAAGAAGCCGTCATAAAAGCCCACTCCGCCCCCCACCAGCAGCGCAAACACCATGGGGGTCAGGCGGCGTGCGCTCTCTGCATCACTCACTCTGGGGGAGAAAAAGAAGTAGCAGGCAAACGCCATCAGCAGGAAGGGCAAGAGCCGTTCCAGAATGGCGGCGTCTATGGTCTGCACCGCCAGGGTGCCAATGGCGGCACCGATAAAGGTGCAGATCACCGCAGGCCAGATCATGGCCCACTCCAGCAGCCCCTTGCGGGCATAAAACCAGGTGGCCGAGAAGGAGCCAAAACTGCTCTGCAGTTTGTTGGTGCCCAGTACCAGCGCCGGCGACATGCCGGTCGCCAGCAGGGCGGGGACGGTCAAGAGACCACCGCCGCCGGCAATGGCATCGATAAAGCCGGCAATCAGCGCCACCCCGAACAGAGCGAGCAGGGTAAACAGTTCCAATTCCATCCATAGACCTCGCGAGACAGGGTTGCCCGCAAAAGAGGGGCCCTTGTTGAATTTGCTGTGTAAACAAGCCGGACAAGCTGACTTGGCCGCTATCCTAAAGGCCATGGGCTCATGAGGCTAACGAAACAGTGGCAGCCAATTGATTCCATATTTTCATCAGTTTTATTCGTCTCACCCTGTTTTCCCCTTCCCCGCCATCAGGCGGCGCTATCAGGCGGCGCTATCAGCCAGCGCCTCAGCTGGTACGCCGCCCTTTATCGCAACCAACGCCTGTTGCAGCTGCACTTCATCCTCACCGGGTGTGCGGCTGACACGGCCCGCCATGTAGCGACGGCTGAACAGATTGAACCAGAGCTGCAACGCCTGTCCGGCTTGCAGCTGACCGGCCACCTCCAGCACACAGGCCGCCACTTCCGCAGTACAGAGGTGTTCGTCGCAATTGGCGACCCGCATGCCATAGGTGGAGAGTGCATCCGGCTTTACCGCCAGCACGGGAAAGCCATCCAGATAAGGGCTCATGTTGAACATCTTGCGCGCCTCGGGCCAGGTGCCATCCAGCAGGATGAAGAGCGGCTTCTTGCCGGGGGCGAGCATGACCTGTTCGGTCACTCGCGCCGGGTTTTTCTCGCACGCGGGAAACACCACATAGGGCTGCCAGACGGGATCGGCCAGCAGTGCCAGCAACTCTGGATGGGGCTGGGTGCGCTTCCAGAGAAAGGCCCAGGTGGTATCCGGCAGGACGTCGGCGATGAGGCGACCCGTGTTGGAGGGTTTCATGGGCTCGCTGTCATACATCAGCAGGCAGAAGCCGGCCTCGGCCTTGAGCTCTGGCCGCCATTCACAGGCGCACCAGTCAGAGCGCAACTGGCATGCCTCGCAGCGGGGCACAGTGCCACCACGGGCGAGAAAAGGACGGGTGGAGATGCTCTTGCGCCATACGCGCAGGCGATTGACGGCGTGATCTGGGATTGGCTTCATGGGGGCGCGGCTCTGGCGGTGCACATTGCGGGAAAAAAGGGGGCAGATTGTAACGAGCCGTCCGCCGCGCAGCAAGGCCCCCCATCCGGGGCAAGCCGGGGTGCCACACCTCTCTATACTTGGTCGTCAACCCATGCGCCCACGCATGGGACACAGGAGGAAGACGATGGCAGAACAAGATATGGCAAGAGAACATGCCCTGGCGGAAGGCACGGCCTTCACCTGGCACGAGCTCTATGTTCCGGACGCCGAGGCCGGGATCCGCTTTTACACGGAAGTGCTCGGCTGGGAGAGCCAGACCATGGCCATGGAGGGAGGCAACTACCCCATGCTGGTCGTCAATGGCAGACCTGTAGCCGGGGTCCAGACGACCCGTGACAATCCCGATATGGCCGGCGTACCGCCCCACTGGGCAACCTACATAGCAGTGGATGACGTGGACGCCAGGGTGGCCAAGGTCAGCCAGCATGGAGGATCCGTGGTGGTGCCGGCCCTGAATATCCCGGAAGTCGGGCGCATGGCCCTGATTGCCGATCCACAAGGGGCACATATCTGGCTGTTCACCCCTGCTCCCATGTGATCTGGACAAGCTGCAAACAACAGAGGGGCCCATGGGCCCCTCTGTTGTTGCTGGCAAACCATCAGGCGGGTTTGCGCAGGATCTGCTCGAGGTAGTGAGCAAAGCTGTGACCGTGATGCTCCAGCAGTTTCGGGAACATGGAGATGGAAGTCATGCCGGGGAAGGTATTGATTTCGTTCAGCAAGAACTCGCCATCTTCCGTCAGGAAGAAGTCGATGCGCGACAGATGGGTCAGTTTCAGCTGACGGAACGCCTTGAGGGCATACTCGTGGATTGCATCGGCCTGCGCCTGAGTCAGGCCTTCGGCCTTGAGGCTGGTCGCCGTGTGGCTGGCGCTGCTGTACTTCTCTTCATAGGTGTAGAACTTGTCCTGCGGCACGCAGATCTCGCCAGGATAGGTGGCAATGAGCTCGTCACCGTACTGGTAGACAGCCACTTCCAGCTCTCGGGGCTTGACCGCTTTTTCGATCAACACCTGCTCGGAGTAACCGAAGGCATCCTTGATCCCCTGCAGCAGATCGGCTTCGTTGCTGGCGGAGTAGCAGCCCACTGAGGATCCCTGGGAGGCGGCCTTGATGAAGACCTTGCCCCACTTGGCCAGGGCGGCTTTTGCCTCGGTCAGGGCGGCGTCGTTCTGTTCGGTCAGGAACAGATAGGGGGTGTTGGGAATGCCGATGGCGGAAAGCCACAGCTTGGTGCTGATCTTGTTGAAGCAGATCTTGCTCGCCTCGGCATCGCAACCGAGATAAGGCAGGCCCGCCAGCTCGAGGAAGGATTGCAGATCGCCGGTCTCACCCGGGTAGCCGTGGATGCAAGGCACCACGTAGTCCACCGGACGGGCCACGCTGTCAAACGAGAGCAGCTTGTCCAGCCCCAGCTTGCACTCGCGGCCATCGGCAGAGAGCCAGCGGTCGGCAAACATCTCGACCCGGGTCACTTCGACACCGGGCACCAAACCGAGTTGTTGCTCAAGGAAATTGGCGCTGCGCAGAGAGACTTCGTGCTCGGCACCGCCGCCGCCGCACAGCAGCAAGACATGCATGTTCTTCATTAGATGTGATCCCTTGGGAGAAGCGGCTTCGTCATGACAATGTGATAATTCAACCGCACTAAAAATGGACGAAGCCAGATACGAACATAAGTGCGAGCCAGTGTAGCAAGGGAAATAAAGCCTTGTCAGCTGATGGGGGCACCATCAGGCAGCCGCGGCCCGTAAAAATCCCCTCTTGTGTCAAAAACGGGACGAAAAGGGCTCAGCGCGGCGGATCCACGCGCCCCATGCCGTTGCCATTGACCCGAAACCAGCCGGCTATGCTGTAACGCTCACGATTGGCGGGCAGTACCTCGTGGGGGAACTCCTCCGACAGGAACAATACCAGCCGCCCTCCCTTGGGAGAGACATCCATCAAGAGCTGCTCGTCGTTGTCATAGACCCTGAGCACACCACCTGCCTCAGGTTGCCAGTCGTTATTGAGATAGAAGACAGAGGTGAGGCGACGGTTGGAGCGACCGGCGAAGGCATCGCGATGGGTGGCATAGAAGTCCCCGCTGCGATAACGGGCAAAGTGGGCCTCGTAATCGAACAGCCCCAGCATCAGCATGCGGTTGGCGGCGAGGCGCAGGGACTCCATGCGACCGAGATAGTCCGCCACTGGCGCCCCCAAGGAAGGCTCCAGCCAGTGGATCTGATCACGGCGAATATCGGGATTGCCCTGATGCAGACTTTCCCGTCCAATCCCGGCCGGATGCCACGCATGGGGCAGACAGGCTTTGAGGGCATCCACCTCAACGGCGGTTAAAAAGTCATCCACAATCACCCATCCCCGGGTGTAAATGGCATCCATGACAGCTTGATAGTCCAAGATTGGCTCGCAATAAGTGGAGAGAGGGCGCTTTTTAGCGACTTCCTGGCCTGAGCACAAACCAGTTTGCTTCTCCTGAGAAGTCCCACCATCAATACGCTATCCCGCCACAGAAGGCGCCCTTTATCGTACCGGCCTCGCCGCCCTGTGATCTGGCTCGACAAAAGGATGCATTAGGGGAGGCAAACCCGGCACTTGCTGCTTGCCTCGGGATCCCGGGCCCGTTAACGTGCATAACCACTGCCCTGAATGGGCCCCATCCTCTCTGGAGTGCACCATGTCTCTGCCCGATCTTCCCCTGCAACGCCTCGATGGTACCGAATTCTCTCTCACCGCCCTGCAAGGTCAGGTCATTCTGGTGGTCAACGTGGCCAGCCGCTGTGGTTTTACCCCCCAATACACGGGACTGGAGGCACTCTACCAGCAGCTGGGACCCAAAGGGCTGGTGATCTTGGGCTTCCCCTGCGATCAGTTCGGCCATCAGGAACCGGGGGATGCGGACGAAATCGCCCGCTTCTGCTCGCTGGATTATCCGGTCAGTTTCCCCATCATGGCCAAGTGCGAAGTCAACGGCGAGCACGCCCACCCCTTCTATCGCTGGCTTAAACAGCAAAAACCCGGGCTGCTGGGACTGGAAAACGTCAAATGGAACTTCACCAAGTTCCTCATCAACCGTGAGGGTGTGGTGGTGGAGCGCTTCGCCCCCCAGACCAAGCCAGAGAGCCTGCTGGACGAGATAAGCGCACTGCTCTGAGCCTCGCCACGGGACCAGACCCACGCAGCGGCCCGGGCAAGTGACACGGCTGCTGCGTGCAGGCCGTACATCTGCTATATTACGCCCCCATTATCTTTTCTATGTCGTGGCTGGCTGCCCAGGTGGTCCGCTGCGTCTTATGTTGTGACAGGCCAGGCGTTAGCGCCTGTCCGTCACTCGTTGAGCCCAAGGCTCACCTCAGGAGTCTCTCTCGAACATGTCATTTAACGAACTGGGTCTGTCACCGCACATTCTGCGGGCCGTCAAGGAATTGGGTTACGAACAGCCAACCCCCATCCAGCAGCAAGCCATTCCGGCTGTGCTGGCAGGCCAGGATGTGCTGGGCGGCGCCCAGACAGGCACAGGTAAAACGGCCGGTTTCACCCTGCCCATGTTGCACCGTCTGATGGCCAACCATGGCCGTGGTGGCCGTCGTCAGGTACGCGCCCTGGTGCTGACCCCGACCCGTGAACTGGCCGCCCAGGTGGGCGAAAGCATCATCAAGTACGCCCATCACCTGCCGTTTCGCACCCTGATCGCCTACGGCGGCGTCAGCATCAAGCCCAACCTGGAGGCCATCAAGCTCGGCGTCGACATCCTGGTCGCGACCCCGGGCCGCCTGCTGGATCTGCTGACCCAGCGCGCCCTCACCCTGACCGAGCTGGAAGTGCTGGTGCTGGATGAGGCGGATCGCATGCTCGACATGGGCTTCATCACCGACATTCGCCGCATCATGAAGGCGCTGCCGGAAGAGCGGCAGACCCTGCTGTTCTCCGCCACCTTCTCCAACGAGATCAAGGAGCTGGCCGACGATCTGCTGAAGAGCCCGACCCTGATCGAGGTGAGCCCGAGCAACAGCACGGCCGAGCAGGTCAACCAGCGCATCATCAAGGTCGACCGCGAGCGCAAGCGCGAGCTGCTCTCCCACATGATCGGCCGCAATAACTGGCAACGGGTGCTGGTGTTCGTGCGCACCAAGCAGATCGCCGACCGCCTCGCCCACCAGATGGAAAAAGACGGCCTCAATACCGTCGCCATCCACGGTGACAAGAGCCAGGGTGCCCGCAACCGGGCGCTGGCGGATTTTCGGGAAGGCAAGGTACGGGTGCTGGTCGCCACCGACATCGCCGCCCGTGGTCTCGATATCGATCAGCTGCCCCATGTGATCAACTTCGAGCTGCCGCAGGTGGCCGAGGACTATATCCACCGCATCGGTCGTACCGGCCGTGCCGGTCGTGGCGGTGAAGCCATCTCCCTGGTCAGCCAGGATGAACAGGATCAGCTCAAGGCCATCGAGTCCCTGATCGGCCTCAGCATACCGAGCGAGATCCTGGCCGGTTATGAGCCAAGCGGCAAACCGACTCGCCAGACCCTGCCGGGCAGCAAGCCGGTACAAAACCCGCCGCGGGATCGCGGCCATGCCAACGCCAAGCACAATGCCAAAGCGTCCGCCAAGGGCAAAGGCAAGCTGGGAGCCGGCAAACCCAAAGCCGATGGCAGCAAGCAACCGGCACCGGCGCGCCAGAAGGATCGCGGTGGCGTAGACGCAGGGCACACCCCGATGCGCCGCCTGCCCCGGGCCCTGCGCGACAGCTATCAGGACAACTCCAACGAGGAGTAATGCCAGCCGTGAGCGGTCTGCACTGAAAAACAAAAAAACCGCCTTTCGGCGGTAATGCGAGTCAGTTAAGAGAGTTTGAGTCCCAACCCGCGAGCTATAAGGGCTACAGAGTGAGGGAGGCATGATGCCTCCCTCTTTTTATTGGATACCAGTCAGGGCAAAGGTTTCAGCCAAATTGACGCTCTAACCATGGCACTGACCCTATTATTCAATAGTTTCGAATATTCAGTCATAAAAGTGCTTAATTGACTGGCATTAGCCTTTCGGCGGTTTTTTATTGGCGGGATAGATCACGCGGAAAGACCTTTTCGAAGCGCTCCAGTACCAGCTCAGATTGCTCGGTAAAAGTGATACCGATCCCGGCTGCATAGCGGTTGAAAAAATCAAGATGGGCCTGTCGCCACCAGCCATAACTGCCATCACCCTCCCCTTCAGACTCGGCAAACTCGGGACTGACCAGGTGAAAGGGGCAAATGCTCACGTCTGTCAGCTTGATGATGCACACAGGTTCTTGCGCCCAATTCAGCACCAGACTCACACGACCGACCTTGGGCAAGCACTCGTTCTCCTGCTCATAGCCCGCCTTCAGACTGCACGAAGCTCGCTTGATCCCCGCGTTGATCAAACGGGCACACTCATTGGCATTGAACTCGTCATCGCAGAAGTGCTCGACCACTATCTGGGGGATAGCTGCTCGCTCCGCCACATCGAGGGTTGCCAGATAAGCATCCAGAAACGCCTCCTGGATCGGGGTCATTTTTCCTCCTTGAATCAAAGCCTGTCAGGCACAGGTCCAACCTCAACCAAATCACTTAGCAGGATGCCAGCACCATATGCAACAGCGGATAGGGTTTGCCCTGGCCATCCAGTGGCGAGCGCCCCGTCACGACGAACCCCATGCGCTGGTAGAAGCCAAGCGCCTGCGCATTCTGCTCGTTGACGTCCACCCTGGTTGCCCCTTGGCGGCTGATGGCATGGGCCACCAGCAGCCGTCCGATGCCACGGCCTCTTGCCTCGGGTGCGAGAAACAGCATCTCGATATTGCCATCGTGCACGCCGCAAAAACCGGCGATACCTGTCTCGTCCCTGGCACAGACCAGATCGACGGCCGCGAAATAGTGCTCCAGGATCAGCGGCTTGAGGACATCAATCTCCGCCTCTGGCAGAAAGTGGTGAGTGGCGCGCACCGAGGCTTCCCAGAGGCTGATCAGGGTCGGGTGATCCCGCGTCTTTGCTTGTTCAATCTTCATGACATGACTCTTGTTGTGTGGCACGAACAGCCTTACCGGAGAGGCTCGGCTGTGCCTTTGGCATCCACTTGCTTGATGACGAATCCCTTCTCGATGCCGGCCTTGAAACCCAGCTTTTCATACAGGCGGTGGGCCGCCTCACGCCCCTCCCCTGACAACAGCATCACCTTGTAGCAATTCTGTTGCCAGGCGATGGCCAGCGCCTGCTCGAGCACTTGCTGGCTCAGCCCCTGGCGCCGAAATCGGGCCGCAGTGATCACGTGCTCTATGATGCCAAACGGCCTGCCACCGTTGGTGAGGGTGGGGATCACCCCCAGCTGGCAGGTGGCGGCAAGCTGACCCTCCACCTCGGCGACGATAAGCCGCACATGGGATTGGGCCAGCAAGGCGGCAAGAGTCGCCTCGGCTTCAACCAGCGGCGGATCATGGGGCCTCAGCTCCCGATAAAGGGTCAGCAAACCCGCTACGTCTTGTTGATTGCACGTTCTGATCACCACCATGGGGATCCTCCTGATCTTGTTCGCGGCGCAGCGTCACCCCGGACTCTAAGCGGGCCTTGGTGCAAACATGATGATGGCCATGCCGAGCAGCGCCACCAGCGAACCCACCAGCTCCCAGAGTGTGGGTCTGATACCGTCCACCAGCCAGAGCCAGAGGATGGCGACAAAGATATAGACACCACCATAGGCGGCATAGACACGGCCAGCAGCGGTCGGATGCAGTGAAAGCAGCCAGGCAAACAGCACCAGACTCAAACCCGCTGGCAGCAGCAGCCAGACACTTCGGCCCTGTGTCAGCCAGAGATAGGGCAGATAGCAGCCGACGATTTCGGCCACCGCAGTGATCAGAAACAGCCCGATCGTTTTGAGTTCTACCATGATGTGTCTCTATCACCCTTGCTAAACAGGCTGAATGTTAAAATAAATCATCAGGTTATGTAAGCACAGCGAAAAGAGACGGGATTGGAATGGTAAGAAGGCGAGCCTTCCCCCACGAGCACGGGGGAAGGTGGTGGAATTAGCGGGTTTTGACCGCTTGCAGCAGGGCTGATACATCCGGCCCGAACTGACGGGTGCGAATGGCCTCGCGGATATCACTTTCGCTATAACGGCTGGCCGGATAGACCAGCACACAAGACGTATCGCCGGGCTTGAGGAAGTGGGTCTCGCCAAAGGGGGTATAACGGGTGGCGCCTATGCTGATGAGCGCATGTGACGGGTAGCCAGCCTGGGCCAGCAGCCCCTGAATATGCTCTGCCGGGCCCTCATCCTGCTGATGGTTGAACTTGTCGATGGCCCAGTCCAGCAGCTGTCGATGAAAATAGCTGTAATCAACGGCGGCGCTGTCTACCCCGTAAACGTGCAGCTCGCCATTGCGCTCCAGATAGCAGGCAATGCGATAGTCATCAAGCTCGCAACCCGCGGTAAAACCACTGAGTGGCAGCAGATTGGCTGCCAGCCCCTTGCTCTCTTCCCCCCAGTTTTTCTTCTCGCTGATCTTCTTGGCATTGGGACGACGAATGGAGCAGTCGTTATAGGCCCCAAAGGCGCGAGGATGGATGGCAACTACCTGGGTACCTGCGTACTCCAGCTCGCACCAGAGCGCGACTTCCGGCTCGATCTGCACCTTCTCGTCACCACTGACCGCCGCCTCTGGCAGCAAGATGGCCTTCTCGCTCAGGGGGAAGACGCCGAGCTGACCCGGGTGACCCGGCACATAGAAGGGAAACAGCGCCTTGGGCGCTGTGGTATCACGCACCACCACAGCCACGAAATCCGAGGCTTCTCCAGCCTGCTCCAGGTGGCCGGCGAAGTTGCCAGCCACCCCGAGTCCGATAAATTTGCTCTCTGCTGTCACTTGCATCTGATCACCTGCATCTTGCCAAAGCGGGGGTAGCTGCCCCATCAAGCGGGTGCAACTACCGCGAAAGTGGCAAGGATTAAACCACAGGGGCCTGTTCCCGCCCAGTCCGGGCGCCCCATCCTGTGCGCCAGCGCGAACTTTTTGGCGCCCATTGGCGACTCTCTAACCAGGGACTCACCACCTGTTAACACCCGTTTTTCATTCCCTCTCTTGCTGACAGGCTGGCGGCCAGCCGGATCACTGACAAAGGCAATCCGCCGATCAGCCACGCCTGCAGAAAAGCGCTCTGCTGGAAAATCACAAAGCGCAAACGAGCCCGACGGGAAACAGAGCGTTTCCATCTCCAGCAAGGCTGACCCCTTGGGCCAGCCCCTCAACTTTGGTAGGCTGCCATCCAGCACACGCCAGCAGCTTACAAGGACAGTCTCAATGTCACAGGATCATTTTCAGGGCCGCTATGAAGTCGAATTCAAATATCGACTGGATGACAGACCCGCCTTCATCTCCGCGCTCAAGACGCTGGATCCGGAAGTCATGCTGGAAAACAATCTGGAGCAGGACAGCTACTTCGACACACCGGAACCTACCCTGGCCACAGAGGGCAAGAGCCTGGTGATCCGTACCATGCAGCCTTCCGGCATAAAGCTCTGGATCGTCAAGGGGCCCGAGCGGGATCGCTGCGAGGCGGTCAATATCACGGACGCCGACAAGGCTGCGAGCATGCTGCAGACCCTGGGTTATCAGCAGGTGCTGGCCATCAGCAAGCGGCGCAGCATCTACTTTGTTGGCCCTTTCCACGTCACGCTGGATCACTTGGACGGGCTCGGCGACTTTGCCGAGCTGGCCATCATGACCGATGACGAGACCTTGCTGCCCAGCTATCGCCAGCAGTTGCAGGATTTAGCCACACGGCTCGGCCTCTCCTCCAGGCAACTCGAAACCCGCTCCTATCGCACCCTGTGCGAGCAGAGCCTCACCCTCAACTCAGAGAGACTGCCCTCATGATCGACAAACTCGCCTGGCTGACCTTCAAGGATCAGCAACTGCTCTGCGCCCGTTCCCACGGCAAGGCCATCTACTACATTCCCGGCGGCAAACGCGAGGCGGGAGAGAGCGATGAAGCGGCGCTGATGCGAGAAATCGAGGAAGAGCTGAGCGTGATCCTGCAAGCCGGCACCTTGCGCCTTGCCTGCGAATTCAGCGCCCAGGCCGATGGCAAGCCTGAAGGCGTGCAGGTCCGATTGCGCTGTTACACCGGTGAAACCAGCGGTACACCTGTTGCCTCGGCCGAGATCGCCGAACTGCGCTGGCTCGATAGCCGCCACCTCGAACAGATTTCCCCCGTGTCCCGCCTGCTGTTCGCCTGGCTGGCAGAGCAAAACCTTATCCGCTAAGACGTGCGGCTGATGAACCCGTGGTGGAGCTGATGGACAAGCGTGATCCTGCGCACCCTGCAGAGGTGCCCGACTTGAAATCGGCATCAGAAAAGGCGAGTCTGACCAGCCATGCTGATGACACTGGATTGTATCTGTGCATTCAGCCGCAGCGGGCAAGACCCGCTGTCGCGACCACGTTTGACAAGGACTCTCGATGGACATAGTTGAGGTTGATACCACCCTGGGCATCAAGCCTGCGCTCATCACCCTGCTGCAAGACAGCGTGGCCAATGGCGCCTCGGTGGGATTTTTGCCGCCACTGACAGAAGATCAGGGGCTGGGATACTGGCAAGGGATCGAGACTGAGCTGGCAGCAGGCAGGCGTCGGCTTTGGGTTGCCTTCGAGCAGCACCACCTGGTCGGGGCCCTGCAACTGGCGCTTTGCACCAAGGCAAATGGCCGCCACCGGGCCGAGGTAGAAAAACTGATGGTGCACAGCCACGCCCGTGGCAAGGGCGTCGGCCGCGCCCTGATGGCAGCAATGGAGCAAGGCGCCCGGGATAAGGGACGCACCCTGCTGGTGCTCGATACCCGGGTCGGCGACGTGGCATCCAGCCTCTATCGCCAGCTCGGTTATCAGGAAGTTGGCCAGATCCCGGACTTTGCCCGCAATGCCGACGGTACCCTGGCCGCCACCCTCTTCTTCTACAAGCAGCTCTGATGAATGCCCTCCGGGAAAGCAAGGCGCCACTCTTTCCCCGGAGGGCGCATTGTGCTGCGGCGTTGCGCGCTTGTTCAAGCAGGGCACGCCCCTTTGCAAAAAAACAATCAAACACACCAGTTGATTAATTTTGACAAGGGGCCTGCGCCATTACCCCTTCACCTGATGGCGAGCGAGGCGTATGGTGTGGCAGGAAGACCCGTTTGCATACCTAACGGGTGTCACTCACTGCCTTGAGGAATCCTGCATGCCTATTCTGCCTCGTACCGTCACCTCCCCCAAAAAGTTCATCATAGGTCACGACCTTCTGCCTCAACTCCATGATCATGTAAAAGATTTTGGCGACAACGCCCTGCTCGTCAGCGATGAGTTCATCCTGGAGCGGGTGCGCGAAGAGGCGCTGGCCGGTCTGCTGCAAGCAGGCTTGAAAGGACGGGTCGAGAAGTTCAACTACGAATGCACCGATATCGAGATCCGTCGCCTCTGCGATCTCGCCGAACAGCAGGGCGCCAACGTGATCGTCGGTATCGGCGGCGGCAAGACCCTGGATGTGGCCAAGGCGGTTGCCTTCTACCTGCGCCGTCCCGTTGTGCTGTTCCCCACCATTGCCTCCACCGATGCGCCCTGTACCGCGCTGGCGGTGATTTACAATCAGGCGGGCGAGTTCGAGCGCTACCTGTTCCTCCCCCAGAACCCGGACGTGGTGATCGCCGATACCGCCATCATAGCGGCGGCCCCTGCCCGCTTCTTCGCCGCTGGCGTGGGGGATGCCCTGGCCACCTATTTCGAGGCCCGCGCCTGCTATCGGGCCGATGGCATCAACCTGGTGGGCAAGCGCCCCTCCCGTACCGGACTTGGCCTGGCAAAACTCTGCTATGAGCTGCTGGGGGAAAACATAGAAATGGCGATGGATGCCATTCACCATCATGTCACCACACCGGCGCTCGAGCAGATCATTGAAGCCACCATCTACCTGAGTGGCGTCGGCGCCGAGGCCGGTGGTCTGGCGGCAGCCCATGCGGTCAACAACGGCATGTCGGTAGTACCTGACTTGCACCGGGCACAGCACGGGGAGAAGGTGGTATTCGGTCTGCTGACCCAGCTGGTGCTGGAGCGCGCGCCCCAGACCGAGGTCGATGAGGTAATGCGCATCATCCAGGTTGCCGGCCTGCCCATGACCTTGCAGGAGATGGGGCTGACCCGTTTCATCGAGAGCGAGTGGCGCAAGGTGGCAGCGCTTGCCTGCGATCCCCTCGACACCATGGTCAATATGCCGATGGCCGTGAGCGAGCAGGATGTTTACAACGCCATGATAGCGGCCAACGCCATGGCCGAGCGCTATCGGGCCCGTTATCCGCGGGATTGATCCGGGATAAAACTCCTTGATGATCGACAACGAACAAGGCCAGCCTGACGGCTGGCCTTGTTCGTTGTGGCCTGAACTGCTGAAATGGCGCTTCCCCTCTCAAGACAAGGAGTCATCATGATATTGGAAGTCGCCCATCTGCAGGTTATCCCGGGTCAGGCCGCCGCCTTCGAACAGGCTTTTGGGCAAGCCCAGACCATCATCAGCGCCATGCCAGGGTACGCCGGGCACCAGTTGCAGCGTTCGCTGACCGATCCTCACCGTTATCTGTTGCTGGTCAGCTGGCAGCGGCTCGAAGATCACACCCAGGGCTTTCGCGGCTCCGCTCAGTACCAGCAATGGAAAGCACTGCTGCACCACTTCTACGACCCCTTCCCCACAGTGGAACACTATCAAGGAGTGGAACACTGTCAGGCAGTCGCGCTGGGAGTGAACACGGCGGCACTGCCTGCCGTGTGATCATGGGCTCGCAAGCCTGGGTGATCAGGCCAACCGCTCGGCGCGCACCTTGATCACTGGCTCGGCAAACGCATCCTGGGCTGAAATCAGTTGCAGTTCGTAAGCCTCTGCCTGCCAGGTGTGCAGCATCACAGTATCCACCGCCGCATTGGTTCGCTCAAAGGCAGTCACGGCATCGTAGCCGGTCTGCAGATTGGCCAGCATCAGAGCACTGATAAGATCCCCTACCCCCACTGGTTGGCGGGCAAACGCGTAGAGCGGACGGGCGATCAGATAGTCGCCTTCGGGGGTGGCCAGCAGCATCTCGAAACGACCCGACTCCTGTGCGGCACGCCCCAGATGCTTGACCAGTACCATCTTGACCCCCTTGGCCAGCAGCTGATGGGCAGCCACCCGGGTCTGGGCCAGATCCGCCAGGTGGGTGTCACACAGTGTCTCCAGCTCCAGCAGGTTGGGTGCCATGATGTCGGCCACCGGCAGCGCCTGCTCGGTGAGAAAACGGGTGACGCCGGGGGCGACTATGCACCCCTTCTCCGGGTGCCCCATGACGGGATCGCAGAAATAGATCGCATTGGGATTGGCGGCCTTGACCGCGGCCACCACTGCCAGGATCTCATCCCCCTGCTCGGCCGAGCCGAGATAACCGCTCAACACGGCGTCACACTGGCCCAGCACCTCGATATCACTCAACCCCTTTACCAGGGCGCTGATGTGACCGGCAGGCATCGCCATTCCCTGCCAGCCTGCCACGTACTGGGTGTGGTTGGAGAATTGCACCGTGTTGACGGGCCACACCTCCATGCCGAGACGGCGCATGGGAAACACGGCGGCACTGTTACCGGCACAGCCAAACACCACGTGGGACTGGATAGAGAGAATGCGTTTCATCGACATCACCGCAGAGAAGAACAGGGAAAGGCGCAATATATCGGATGAGGAGATTGCACTTCTACTTTTGTACGGCACAAACCGCTATTTAGCCCCGAAAATCACCATCAAACGATGAATTTGTCATCACAATCCCACCCCATGCCCTGTTAGTGCCGTTTTTGCCCTGCCAGACCAGGGACGGTTCCCCCTGGCTTGACCGAGTTTCACGCGGTGATCCCATGCTTTTGTTTGATGGCATATGAGAGCAATAAACCAGCATCGGGTCTGGCTGCGTGATGGCACGGAGGAAAGCAAAGAAAAACCTGGGCACCCTGTATAACACCCTGCAGAAAAGAAGCAGAAAAAGGCCGAGAGGTCAGTACTCGGCCCTACTTTCAAGGGCGCGCGAAGTGATAGACCCAGCCTTCATCCAGTACCATGTCGGCGGGCGCTTGTATCAGGGGTGGCAGCAGAGACACAGTCCCCTTGGCAGCGTATTGCAGCGCCATCAGGGCGCAGATGGCAGCGTCATAGCGATCCGTGCCCGTCGCCAACTCTGCAGGCAGATGGGGTTGCAGCTCGGCCCTGACAGCGGATGCCTTGCCACCCACTTTGGCCAAAGCGGGATAGACCTCCAGCACGGCGCGATCGGCCTGAGACTGCAGCTTGGGTACGAGTTGCAGATCCCCCAGCCGGGGCAGCATGGAGAGCGCCAGAGTGGCGTTGTTGCCGAGCCGGTCGAAGGTCGCGGAGAGGGGCTTCTTGCCATATTGCCGGTGCAACCAGCGCTCGCAATCACGATAGGCATAAGGGTTGTCAATTTCGCGCTGGGGCACGGCGCACTCGGTTGCCCTCCCCGCCAGCAGATCGCCCAGGGCACGTGGAAAGGCGAGCGGCGCATCGATACCCAGCGCCAGCTGCGGGCAAGCCAGCACCTGCATCAGGCTCATCTCATCTTGCAGCGCCGGGCGCAGCAGGGCATCCAGATCCGGCGCCACCCGCGAGCTCAACCGGAACAGGGGCGACACACCAAACCAGTGCAGGCGCTGCTCGCGCGCCTGCCAACCCACCACGGCCACCGCCTGGGCGTTCCCCTGCCAGCCTCTCACATCCCAGCCGATACCGATGGCATCCATGTGTTCCATTGTCATGCCCGTGTCACCTCTGCGCGCTATCAATGGAGCACAGGGTAATGGCTGCGGCCCCTAAAGCAAGGCCGGGAGCGCGCCTTAGAAAGATTTCTTGAAATTGATCAGCGGCAGTATGGGGAAAATGCCGTTCTCGGCGTAGTTGGCAAGGCCTATCTGCAACCCGTCCAGATGCTTGGTGGCATTGATGAAACCCAACTGGAAGGTGGTGCGTTCGGCATAGTTGACGAAGCCGACGTTGGCCAGAGCATTGCCCTTGGCGATGTTGACGGCGCCCCAGTTCAGGCCCTGCACATTGTTGGTCAGGTTGACGAAGCCAAGGTTCACCCCCTTGTCCTGTCCCTCGTGCCAGTTGACGGCATTGATGGCCACACCGTTGAACTGATGGCGCACCCGTCCGGCGCCGAGGAAGACGCCAAGCTGCAGGCCGCTGAACTGATCCACGTCGGAGAGGGCCAAGATGGGCAGATCTATCCCTTTTACCTGACCAGTGCGGCCATAGAGAAAGGAGGCTCTGGCGCCTTCAACCTGATGGGAGGCAGGCAGATTGACACTGGGCAGCGAGACCTGAATCGGGGTGCTGGCATGGGAGACACCGCTCAGGGCTAAAGAACCACAGGCAAGCAAGAGGTGGGCAGGTTTCATCGGGGCTTTCCTTGACGGTCAGAGAGTGGCGCCAGCCTATCAGTACTGGCAGGAAGGAACGAGACCGGGCAGGCGTGGCTGCGTCATTCCCCGTCTGAATTCACTCTGCTACCTGGCCAGACCAGAATCAAAATTTAAGCAAAAATTAACATTTATATTATTTACATCAAGCCTCATTTGGTAACACAATACTCAAACGTGCGTTTGAACAGAGCAAACGACACGTAACGACTTCAGGATGTAGTCGAACGGATGTAACCAAAGAATGGGCCTGTCGGCCTTTTGCAATACCCTGCTGTCAACCACGGAGACGCGCGATGAATATGGACGTAATCAAGACCTTTACCGAGCAGATGCAAGGCTTTGCTGCCCCCCTCACCCGTTACAACCAGCTGCTGGCCAGCAATATTGAACAACTGACCCGGTTGCAGCTGGCTTCCGCCAATGCCTATGCCGAACTGGGATTGAGCCAGTTGCAGGCGGTTGGCAAGGTGCAGGATACCCAGAGCCTGGCGGCCCTCGGCACTGTGCAGCTGGAAACAGCAAGCCAGCTCTCCCGCCAGATGCTGGATGACATCCAGAAGCTCAATGCGCTGGGTCTGCAGTTCAAGGAAGAGCTGGATACCCTGGCGGCCGACGGCATCAAAAAGAGCACGGGCAAGGCCTGATATCCCCCTGGCTGCCCGATGCGGGCAGCCACATCTCCCCATGACCCGACACGACAGGCTCGCCCTGTCACGGGTGTGGGTGAAGGAGAGAACATGAGCCAATCATCTTACGGCCCGCTGTTCGAGGCCCTGGCCCACTATAACGACAAGTTGCTGGACATGGCCAAGGCACAGACGGAGCGCACGGCGCAGGCGCTGTTGCAGACCAATCTGGACGATCTGGGCCAGGTACTGGAACAGGGTACTCAGCAACCCTGGCAACTGATCAATGCCCAGATGAACTGGTGGCAGGATCAGCTCAAGCTGATGCAGCACACCCTGCTCAAAAGCGCAGGCCAGGAGAGCGAGCCGGTGATCACGCCCGAGCGCAGCGATCGCCGCTTCAAGGACGACGCCTGGCGTGACCAGCCACTTTATGACTACCTCAAGCAATCCTATCTGCTGACCGCCAAACACCTGCTGGCCTCGGTAGATGCGCTGGAAGGGGTTCCCCAGAAGAGCCGGGAGCGATTGCGCTTTTTTACCCGTCAATACCTCAATGCCATGGCGCCCAGCAACTTTCTGGCCACCAACCCCGAGTTGCTCAGGCTCACTCTGGAATCCGACGGCCAGAATCTGGTACGCGGACTGGCCCTGCTGGCCGAGGATCTTGAGCGCAGCGCCGATCAGCTCAACATCCGCCTGACTGATGAGTCCGCCTTCGAGTTGGGGCGGGATCTGGCCTTGACGCCGGGCCGGGTGGTGCAACGCACCGAGCTCTACGAGCTTATCCAGTACAGCCCGACCACGGAAACCGTGGCCAGGACGCCGGTGCTGATTGTGCCGCCCTTCATCAACAAGTACTACATCATGGACATGCGGCCCCAGAACTCTCTGGTCGCCTGGCTGGTCGCCCAGGGCCAGACGGTATTCATGATCTCCTGGCGCAACCCGGGGGTGGAGCAGGCCAATATCGATCTCGACGACTATGTGGTCGATGGGGTGATCGCTGCGCTGGACGGTGTGGAAGCGGCCACCGGCGAGCGTGAGGTGCACGGTATCGGTTACTGCATCGGCGGTACCGCCCTGTCACTCGCCATGGGCTGGCTGGCGGCGCGGCGCCAGAAACAGCGGGTGCGATCCGCCACCCTGTTCACCACACTGCTCGATTTCTCCCAGCCGGGGGAGCTTGGCATCTTCATCCACGAGCCCATCATAGCGGCGCTGGAGGCCCAGAATGAGGCCAAGGGCATCATGGATGGACGCCAGCTGGCGGTCTCCTTCAGCCTGCTGCGGGAAAACAGCCTCTACTGGAATTACTACATCGACAGCTACCTCAAGGGCCAGAGCCCGGTGGCGTTCGATCTGCTGCACTGGAACAGCGACAGCACCAACGTAGCGGGCAAGACCCACAACAGTCTGCTGCGCCGTCTCTATCTGGAGAACCAGCTGGTGAAGGGGGAGCTCAAGATCCGCAACACCCGCATCGATCTGGCCAAGGTGAAGACCCCTGTGCTGCTGGTCTCGGCCATGGACGATCACATCGCCCTCTGGCAGGGCACCTGGCAGGGCATGAAGCTGTTTGGCGGCGAGCAGCGCTTCATCCTGGCCGAATCGGGCCACATTGCCGGCATCATCAATCCGCCAGCGGCCAACAAGTACGGCTTCTGGCACAGCGATGCGAGCAGTGACACCCCGGACGCCTGGCTTGAGCAGGCAACCCATCAAAGCGGCTCCTGGTGGCCCGAGATGGCGGCCTTCATCAAGGGGCGTGAAGAGGAGGCCACATCCGTACCCGCCCGCATCCCGAGCGAGGGACTGGAGGCAGCCCCCGGCGGTTATGTCAAGGTGCGGCTTAACCCTGTCTTTGCCAACACCCCGGAAGAGGAGCCCGCATGAACACACACCCCCTTGAAATTGGGCAAAAAGCCAGCCTGACCAAACGGTTCGGCACAGCCGAAGTCGAGGCCTTCGCCGGCTTGTCGGAGGATTTCAATCCCCTGCACCTGGACTCGGCTTTTGCCGCTACCACGCCATTCGAGCGTCCCATAGTGCACGGCATGCTGCTGGCGAGCCTCTTCTCCGGGCTGCTGGGCCAGCAGTTGCCAGGCAAGGGCGCCGTCTATCTGGGGCAGAGTCTCTCCTTCAAGCAGCCGGTGTTTGTGGGAGATGAGGTGACGGCCGAGGTGGAGATCATCGCCATGCGCAGTGACAAGCCCATCATCACCCTGGCCACCCGCATCCTGGCCGCTGGCGGCGCCCTCGCCGTGACCGGAGAAGCCGTGGTGAAGGTGGGCTGACATCAATACTTGCACTCCCTGAGTCAGCCCGGCACCCGCCGGGCTGACCCTTGTCGTTCACACTGTCACGCTGCTTTTATGATGCCTTCTCTACCCCGCCCTTTCATTGCTGGCCCGAACTGCCTAAAATACTCGCCCTGCTGTTTCAGCCATTCATCCATCTAGAGGATTTCCCATGGAGACGTTTCTGCTCGAAGGCCACCCCTTCGTTGCCTTGTGTGACCTTATCAAGCATCAGGGTTGGGCCGATTGTGGCGGCGCGGCCAAGGCCCTCGTCGCCGACGGTCTGGTGGAAGTGGACGGTCAGGTCGAGACCCGCAAACGCTGCAAGATAGTGGCCGAGCAAGTGGTCAACTTCAACGGCATGAAAGTCGTGGTAAAAGAGGGCGTGAGCCCTGAGATCCTCTGATCCCCGCAAGCACTACCAGCAGATCAGAAGAGTGGCCTAGCCAGTAGCTGGCATCCGCAACATGACAGTCGTGATGCACTCGGAACCGAGCCAGAAGACCGGCTGCTTCCCTCCTGCCTGGAGGCGCAAGTGAGCCGGTTGCTGACTAGCTGGCCTTGATCGACAAGGTCAGCACAAAGCGCGCCATCGCCTCATCCCCATTCAGTGACGGGCAAGTCGCCACCACCTGGATGGGACGATTGACTCTCTGCCCCGTCGCCAATGATTCGTCGATCATGGCATCTATCTCTTCCCCGGCGGCGCAATCAAACTGCACATCCGCCTCGGGCCGCTTCAGAAACTCCCCCTGCACATCTTTAAAAGCAAAATGTACCTTCTTGCCCCTAGTCCGTCCCTTCTCCATTACCAGCAATCCCCCCACCAGATCGGCACCGGTCGCCAGGGCGCCGAAATACATGCTGCCCAGATGGTTGCGAGTACGCCAGCCAAGGGGAATGCGAATGCGCAGTGCCTTCGCATCCATCCGTTCGATCACGGGGGCACAAAAGCCGATAACGGGAATGTAGCGCCAGGCAAACAGCCGGAGCGCCAGATTGGCTTTGAAACGTTGCAGGTCCATATGCAAACTGATCCGATGAGTTAATGTAAACGGCATGTTGCCATGCAACCACCCTGCTCTACAAGGTTGCCGATCACGCTTCTGCTGCTTGTCGGTGAACACAAAAAAAAGAGGGAACCCTCGGGCTCCCTCTCTTTTTTACAACGGGCCTGGCGATCAGGCCCGTTTCTCTTCCAGCCAGGCCCCCTGACTCTGCATCTCGAACAGCTGGGCGTAGTGTCCTCCCTGCGTCATCAGCTCACCGTGGGTGCCCCGCTCATTTACCTGACCGCGGGAAAGCAGCAGGATCTCGTCGGCATCGACTATGGTCGAGAGCCGGTGAGCGATGGCGATGGTGGTGCGGCCACGGCGGGCTGCTGCCAGCGCAGTGGAGAGCGCCAGCTCGGTCTGGGAATCCACACTGGCGGTGGCTTCATCCAGGATGAGGATGCGCGGATCTCCCACCAGGGCGCGGGCGAAGGAGAGCAACTGCCGCTGACCGGCGGAGAGGTTCTTGCCCCCCTCCTCCATCAGGGTTCCCAGCCCATCTGGCAGGCTCAGCACGAAATCTGCCAGTTGTACCTCGGTCAATGCCTGCCAGAGGCGGGCCTCGTCGATGCCGTCACGGCCGAGCCGCAGGTTTTCCGCCAAAGTCCCAACGAAGATAAAGGGATCCTGCTGCACCAGACCTATGCTGCGGCGCACCGCCGCCAGCGACAGTTCAGCCATGGGGTGATCATCGAAACGGATAGTGCCCTGATCCAGCGGATAAAACCCCATCAACAGGCTGATGATGGTGGACTTACCACTGCCGGTGTGACCTACCAGCGCCAGCATCTGGCCAGGGCGAGCGGCAAAGCTCACCTCGTGCAGCACCTGCTGCTGGCCATCGTAGGAGAAGCTCACCTTGTCGAAGCTGACCCGCCCCTGCAACGCAGGACTCTCGCCATCCGTGCTCTCCCGCGACTCGTCGAGCAGAGCAAATACCCGCTCCCCGGCTACCATGGCCTGCTGCAGCTGGTTGAGCTGGTTGGTCATCTCGATGAGCGGCTCTATCATGCGCCCCAGATAGCTGATGAAGGCGTAGAGCACCCCCACCTGGATGGCGCCACCCGCACTCAAGCCCTCGCGGGCAAACAGAGCCAGCAGGCCTATCAGCACCATCATGTAGAACAAATCGATGAGGGGGCGCAGCAGAATGCCGTTGATCTTGAGGCTCTTGAGCCGCGCCGACCAGTGCTGCTGGTTCACCTCGGCAAAGGCGTTGGCGAAGTGGCGCTCCTGTACCATGGCCTGAATGACCGGCATTCCCTGCAGCGACTCATTGAGGCGGCTGTTGATGTCGGAGAGCAAGCTGCGGGTCGCCCGTACCACGGGCACGCTCAATTTCTGGTAGAGCCACATCACAGCCGCCACTGCCGGCAGCAAGCAGGCGCACACCAGCATCAACCGCACATCCAGCAGGGCCATGGAGATAAGGATGCCGCACAGCAGCACCACTTTTTGTACCAGCAGGCCGATCACCTGCACATAGAGGTTCATGATCGCCTCTGTGTCGTTGGTGATGCGGGAAATAAGCGAGCCGGAGCGATGTTGGTCAAAGTAGCGGGCCGGCAGCCGGATGGCGGTGGCAAACACTTGCTCGCGCAAGGTCTGCACCACAGCCTGGGCGATGCGGTTGAAACGCAGGGATTGCAGATAGAAACCCGCCGCCGAGAGCACTTGCAGGCCAAGATACCCAACCGCGATGGCGGTAATGGGAGGCCACACCAGCTGGCGCGGTGCCAGATAGTCATCGATAAAGAGCTTGATGAGCAGAGGGCCGGCCACTTCGGCGCCGGTGGCCAGCAGCAGGCAGATCCCCGCCTGAACCAGCCAGCGGGGATAACGGGCGCAATAAGCGAGCAGGCGTTTGATCGTTGGATTCACAGCGTCTCCCCACATCTTGTTTCAGACGCGAGTAACGGGCGCAACCAGGCAGTCAGTCGCCATTCAATGGTCGGGTTCACAAACTCTCCTCTACATCTTGTTCCAGTCGCTGGTAACGAACCATGTCTGCATACCAGCCGTTGTGGGCCATCAGGACGCCATGGCGGCCCCGCTCACTGATGTGGCCCTGCTCCAGCACCAGGATTTCGTCGGCCTGCTCCACTGCCGTCATGCGATGACTGACCAGGATCAGCGTGCGTCTATGGGCCTTGAGCGCTTGCAGTATCTGCTGCTCGGTATGAGCATCCACCGCCGACAAGGCATCATCCAGCACCAGGATTGGCGCCGCCAACAGCAGGGCGCGGGCAATGGAAAGTCGCTGTTTCTGACCACCGGAGAGGGTCACACCCTTCTCCCCCACTTCGGTCTCATAGCCCTTGGGGAAGCGGCAGATGTCATCGTGCACACAGGCGATGCGCGCCACCCGCTCTATCTCCTCCTGGCTAGCATCGGGCCGGCCAAGGGCGATGTTGGCCGCTATGGTGGTGGAGAACAAAAACGGCTCCTGGGGCACATAGGCAAACTGGCCGCGCAGATCGCCAAGGGCCAGCTGCGCTATGGGCACGGCGCCCATGGTGAGCTCACCAGACGTGGGATTGACAAGGCGCATCAACAGCTTGAGCAGCGAGCTCTTGCCAGCCCCGGTGCGCCCGACGATCCCCAGCATGCCGCCGCTTTGGAGATTGAAATCGATATGGCGCAGCAAGGTGCGCTGCTCCAGCTGATAGCTCACCCCCTTGGCCTGGAGCGGGAAGGGAGAGACAAACGCCGCCGGCTCCGTCGGCTCTTCGATGTCGCTGCGCTCGGCCAGCATGCTCTCGATGCGTGAATAGGCGGCGCTGCCCCGCTCTATGATGTTGAACAGCCAGGCGATGGCAAACATGGGCCAGATGAGCTGACCCAGATACATGGTGAAACTGGTGAGCTCCCCCAGCGTCAGCTCGTCACGTACCACTAGCACGCTGCCACCGGCAACCGCGAGAAAGTAGGAGCACCCGATACAGAGGTAGATGACGGGGTCGAACTTGGCATCGATGCGGGCCACCGCCATGTTGCACGCCCCCGCCTGTCGGGTCAGTTCGGCAAAGCCCTGGTCTTCCAGGGATTCAACCGCATAGGACTTGAGCACTCGCACGCCGGAGAGTGCCTCCTGGGTCTTGTTGTTGAGACGGGAGAAGGCCCCCTGCGCCGCCTTGAACTCCTTGTAGATCTGGGTGCCGAAGCGGTTCATGAAGAATGCCATCACAGGCAGGGGCAGCAGGGAGAGCAGGGTCAGCTGCCAGGAGTACTGGCTGCACATGATGGAGAGCACCAGCACCCCGACTATGATGGAGTCCACCAGGGTCAGCACCCCTTCCCCGGCTGTCATCTCCACCGCCTGGATATCGTTGGTGGCGTGAGCCATCAGATCGCCGGTGCGGTGGCGCTGGTAAAAATCGGGGCTCATGCGGGTGAAGTGGCTGAACAGTCGGTTGCGCAGCACATAGGCAAGCCGGTAGGAGGCACCAAACAACATGACCCGCCATACGTAGCGCAGCAGATAAATGAGCAGACCGAGCACAAACAGCCCCGCCAGATAGCCCATCAGGGTGTCGTTGTCGAGAGACCCTTTGGCGATGCCATCCACCACCCAACCAACCACTTTGGGCGGGATCACGGTCAACAGTGCCACCATCATCAGCAAGGAGATGGCGATCAGATAACGCCGCCACTGCTCCTTGAAGAACCAGCCCAGCCTTGAGAATACGCTCACGTAGATGTCCTTTGTCGCGGCCAGCCCAAGGCTGCCGCCCGTCACGGGGAAACGTAATGCAATCGCCCCCAGAAGGGGGCGATACGAGAGGGTCATGATAGCCTGAAGTGACTGGCTTGAGAATTATTGCTATTTGTCTCCCTACAATAAGCGATCATCTCGCTGCCCCACGGGGCTGTATGGTGACTCATGCTGCTCTCCGGTCAGCAGAAAGTGAGACACCTCCTCCCGGGTCTGGCTGAATACCTGTTGCAGCTGCTCCAGATCCGGCTCGGTCAACTCCTCTTGCTGGCGCAGTCGCCACTCCAAATCACCGGCCATGATCTGCAGGCGAGCAGCGGAGATATTGGCGGACACCCCCTTCAGGGTATGCAACAGACGACAGGCCACTTCGGGTTGCTGGCGACGCAGGGCGGAGCGGATCTCCCACAGATCATCCTTGTGCTCAGACATGAACAGCTTGAACAGGATCTGCAGCGCCTCCTTGTCTTGCTCCAGCCGTTTGAGGGCATCTTCCAGATCCAGTACTCCCATCAGATCAGGGGGTTTCACCTCCAACGGGATCCGGCGCTCGCCGCTGGCGCTCTTCACCCACTGCAACAGGTTGTTGTAGAGATCCAGCTTGCTGACCGGCTTGGTGACATACCCGTTCATACCGACACCGAGGCAACGCTCCCTGTCACCGGGCATGGCGCTGGCCGTCAGCGCTATGATGGGCACGTCATGCTTGTCGACCATCTTGCGGATCTGGCGGGTCGCATCCAACCCATCGAGTACCGGCATCTGCAAATCCATCAGGATGACGTCAAAAGGCTGCTCGGCTACCCGTTCGACCGCCTCGCGCCCGTTACCTACCACGGTTACCACGGCATCGATCCGGCGCAGATACTCGATAATGAGTTGCTGGTTGACTCTGTTGTCCTCCGCCAGCAAGACCCGGACACCTTGCAGCAGTTCACGAAAGTGCTGCTGATCGCCCTGGGCTTCCGCCTGGCGGACCTGATGATCATGGGAGCTGCCATTGAGCAACTCATCCACCTTGGCCAGCAGGGAATTCTCGGTCATGGGCTTGGGCAGAAAGTGGGTCAGGCCCATGCTCTCCATCCGCCCGTGCAGCCCCTCCTTGGCCCAGGCACTGGTCATCAGGATTGGCAGTCGCCGCCACTGGCTGTGCTGGTACATCTCGAGGGCCAGATCCAGGCCATCCTCCTGTCCCATGCGCCAGTCCAGAATGGCCAGACGGATATTCTGCCCCTCTTCCCGCAGCACCTGACGCGCCCGGGAGAGGCTGTTGACGGCCACGACCCGGACACCGGCCCGGCCGAGAATATCCTTGGCCAGGTCCAGCACCAGTTCATTGTCATCCATCACCAGAATGAGCGGCTGATGCTCGAAAAAGACCCGGCGGCCCGATACCCCGTACACCGCCTTGGTCATGGGGATCTCGAACTGGAACACAGAGCCGGACCCCGGCTTGCTCTGCACAGTGATCTGCCCGCCCATCAGTTCGACCAGACGCTGGGAGATATTGAGGCCAAGGCCTGAGCCGCCATATTTACGGGTGTTGCCCGCCTCCAGCTGGGTAAAAGGCTGGAACAGCTGGTCCTGCTTCTCCTCGGCGATCCCGATCCCGGTATCCCGCACGCTGAAACGCACCCGCATGGGATGCTGGTTGACCAGGGTGATGGCCACTTCCACCTCGCCCCGCTCGGTAAACTTGATGGCGTTGTTGACCAGATTGACCAGTACCTGGCCCAGGCGCAGCGGATCGCCGCGCAGGAAATCGGGCACGGCCGGGGACTTGTTGATGATGACCTCGACCTGCTTGCGCTCGGCCAGATCGGCAAACATGCCGGCGAGTGAATCTATCTGCTCGCTCAAGTCAAAATCGATCTCTTCCAGGGTCAGCTTGCCGGACTCCACCTTGGTCAAGTCCAGAATGTCGTTGATGAGCAGCAGCAAGGTATCTGACGAAGACTTGATCTTGCTGAGGTAATCCCGCTGCTGCTGATCCAGCTCGGTTTGCAGCGCCAGGGAACTGAAACCTATGATGGCATTCATGGGGGTGCGGATCTCGTGGCTCATGTTGGCCAGAAAATCGCTTTTTGCCTGCGCCAGCAAGCCGGTCTGGCGTGACAGCTCGCTCAACTTCTGGTTACGACGCCACAGGGTCACCGCTACCAGCACGAAGCAAACCATGGCACCCGCGAGCACCATCAGGTAGAAACGGCTCTTGAGGGAGGAGGCTTGCTCCATTTTGCTTTGTTTCCAGACCGACAAGCCATCCAGCTCATGCATGTCGATGACCTGGTTGCGCAACACATGGTAATCCACCACCTGACGGCTGACGTCCTCGCTCAACTGGGCAAGCCCGGCCACCTGGGGATACTCGGGATAGGCGGTCTTGAGTCGTTGCTGCAGCGCTTGCAGTTGCCGTTGCTCGCCCCTGTCCCAGCTGCGCTTGAGGTAGTGGCTGAGCTGCGCCAGTTCGACCAGATCAATGGCCAGCGCAGAGCTGGCCGGCAGGGTGGCCAGCAAGGCATTGAGCTGCTTCTGAAAAGGCTGCTCTATATACTGGATGGCCATCTCCATGGAGTAGAGCTTGGCCAGGTCCAGCAGGTAGCTGTCGATATCGTGCAGCAGGGATTGGGAGTTGGGACTATCGGCCGTATCCGGATCGTTGCGCACCTGGCGCACGAAGCTGTCCAGGTTGCTCGACAACTGGTTGAGGCGCTGCTGTACATTGCCATCATTGGCTTTCTCGCGTCCCAGCAGATAAATAGTGTCGGTATTGACCCGATTGAGGATCAATTCCGCTGCCACACTCAGCTCGGAGGCCTTGTGTTGCTGGCTGAGCAGTTGCCAGCAATAGCCGGCAAACGCCAGCAGCGCGACGATGATCAGGCTCAGGACAACACGATTGACCCGTGTCACATTATTCATCCCGTCTCGATTCTCATGTCATGACCGTGTATCCGCCAACGGACCACTGGCTGTGAAAGATAACTGACTGCTATGTTACCGTTACTCTGCCCTGTCAGTGCAATAAAGATGTTGCAGGGCTTATGCTTACAGGAATCAATTATGTCATTTATCACTACCTATTGTAGCCATTGCTTCACCAGAAACCGCCTGCCCGCCGAAAAAATGGATTCAAATGCGAAATGTGGCCGCTGCAAGTCCTCGCTGTTTGGCACCACCCCTGTCATCGGCCGTGAGGATCAATTCGATACCCTGATCCAATCCGACCTTCCTGTCGTGGTGGACTTCTGGGCCAGCTGGTGCGGACCATGCTTACAATTTTCACCAATTTTTCAGCAAGTTGCCAGCGAGCTTGAGCCCAACTTCCGTTTTGTCAAAGTCGACACGGAACAACAAGCTGCCATCGCAGCCCGTTACGCCATCCGCAGCATTCCCACCCTGATGATATTCAAGCAGGGCAAGATGGTGGCACAACGCAGCGGCTCTCTGCCCAAGAGCCTGTTCAAGGAGTGGATGACCTCCGTCATTCAGCCTTGAATGATAAATAATTGTTTAATTTTTGTTTTTTAAGTGTTTCTTGCCGATTTGACTCTGTGAGTCCCGGCATGGTTTGACGACTTTCCCCTGTTTCAAACAGGGGAATAATTGTAATCTCGGCAACACAACAACAACCATAAATTAACCGAGAGAACAATATGCACACATCGGCTGTACCCTCGACTACTCCATCTCGCTGGCTGGACATCAAATCCGGGATTGTCATCCTGGATGTGCTGTTGCTCTGTGCCATGCTGGCCTGGCTGCCGTTTGATCCCATGGTCAACAAGGGGCTGGGGATCCTGGTCTTCATCGCCATTCTCTGGCTGACCGAAGCCCTGCACGTCACCATCACGGCGCTGCTGGTGCCCCTGCTGGCCACAGTGCTCGGGGTGTTTGACATGGGCAAATCCCTTACCGACTTTGCCAACCCCATCCTGTTCCTGTTCTTCGGCGGTTTCGCCCTCGCAGCCGCCCTCTCCAAGCAGGGGCTGGATACCCTGATGGCAGGCAAGGTAATGCACCTGGCCAATGGCCATCTGGGTTGGGGTGTCATACTGCTGTTTACCATCACGGCGGCCATGTCCATGTGGATCAGCAACACGGCAACCACCGCCATGATGCTGCCGCTGGCCATTGGCATGCTGACACGTCTCGACAGCCAGCAGGATCGTGCCACCTTCGTCTTCGTGCTGCTGGGTATCGCCTATAGCGCCAGCATAGGCGGCATCGGCACCCTGGTCGGCAGCCCACCCAATGCCATCGCCGCCGCCCAGATGGGAATTGGCTTTACCGACTGGATGAAGTTTGGTGTGCCTGTGGTGCTGATCCTGATGCCTTGCGGCATTGCCCTGCTCTATCTGGTGACGCGTCCGCAGCTCAACCACAGAGTGGAGATCCAGGATGTCACCATCAACTGGACCCGCGAGCGCAAGGTAACCCTGGCTATCTTCCTGACTACGGTCGTACTCTGGATCGGCTCTCAACCCATTGCCAAGGCACTGGGGGGCATCCCGCAATTTGACACCCTGATCGCCATGGGTGCCATCATTGCCATCGCCGTCAGCCGGGTCGCCAGCTGGGATGACATCAATCAGAACACCGACTGGGGCGTGCTGATGCTGTTCGGTGGTGGCCTGACCCTGAGTGCCATTCTCAAGGCAACCGGTACCAGTGCCTTCCTGGCCAGTCACCTGTCGGCCGTATTGGCCGATGCCAATATCTTCATCATTCTGCTGATGCTGGCGGCATTCGTGGTGTTCCTGACCGAACTGGTCTCCAACACCGCCACCGCCGCCCTGCTCATCCCGCTGTTTGCCGGTGTTGCCGAAGCGCTGGGGGTTTCTCCTGTCGTCATGGCCGTGTTGATCGCCATAGGTGCTTCCTGCGCTTTCATGCTGCCGGTTGCCACCCCACCCAACGCCATCGTCTTCGCCAGCGGTCATATTCGCCAGAAGGAGATGATGAAGGCCGGGATGGCCCTCAACATTGTCTTCGTCATTCTACTGGCGGTCCTGGCCTACTTTGTTGGCGACATTCTCTGATCCCCAAGTGGCCCTTGAAACAAAAAGCCCTCGCATTGCGAGGGCTTTTTCATATCAAGAAGTTATCAACCTTGTATGTTGCAGCTCTTCAGGTTCCATATCCGATCCACGTAGTCCTGGATGGAACGGTCCGAGTTGAACTTGCCCATGGTAGCCGAATTGATGATGGCCTTCTTCGCCCACAGCGCCGGATCCCGGTACCAGGTATCGATGAGCTTGTGCGCATCGGAGTAGGAAGCAAAATCGGCCAGGGTCAGGTAGGGATCGCCCCCTTCCAGCAAGGAGCGCTTGATGGAGGAGAGTTCCCCTGGCTTGCCCGGCGTGAAATAGTCGGTGTCGAACCAATCCAGTACGGCCTTGAGCTCGGAGTTGGCATAGTAGAAATCGTACGGGTTGTAGCCGCGCGCCTTCAGAGACTTCACCTCATCCACGTTCAGACCGAAGATGGCGCAGTTTTCGGCACCCGCCTCTTCCGCGATCTCGATATTGGCCCCATCCAGCGTGCCTATGGTGATGGCGCCGTTCAGTGCCATCTTCATGTTGCCGGTACCGGAGGCTTCGTAACCGGCAGTGGAGATCTGCTCGGAGACATCGGCCGCCGGGATCAGCTTCTCGGCCAGACTCACGCGGTAGTTCGGCATGAACACCACTTTCAGCTTGCCCTGGATGCGAGCATCGTTGTTGACCCGCTCCGCCAGCTTGTTGATGGCGTAGATGATATCCTTGGCCAGCTTGTAACCGGGCGCCGCCTTGGAGCCGAAGATGAACACGCGCGGGTGCATGTCATAGTCAGGATTCGCCAGCAGACGACGGTAGAGCGCCATGATATGGATGAGGTTCAGCTGTTGGCGCTTGTACTCGTGCAGACGCTTGATCTGGACGTCGAAGATCGCCTCGGCACTCACATCGATGCCGGTTTCGGCCTTGATGACCTTGACCAGTTTCTCCTTGTTATGACGCTTGATGGTCATGAACTGCTGCTGGAATGCCTTGTCGTCGGCAAACTTGGTGACGGCGCGCAGCTTGTCGAGCTGCAGCGGCCACTCTTTGCCCACCACTTCGTTATAGAGCTCGGCCAGCTCTGGGTTGCAGGCCAGCAGCCAGCGACGGGGGGTCACGCCGTTGGTAACGTTGCACATCTTCTCTGGCCACAGCTCGGCGAACTCGGGGAAGAGATCCTCTTTCACCAGCTTGGAGTGGATCTCGGCCACACCGTTCACCTTGGACGAACCGATCACGCACAGGTTGCCCATGCGCACCTTGCGTACATCCCCTTCTTCGATGATGGAGAGCTTGGCCTTGATGGCATCGTTGCCTGGCCACTTGGGTTCGACCAGATCGCTCAGGAAGCGGGCATTGATCTCGTAAATGACTTCCAGGTGACGGGGCAGCACCTTCTCAAACAGGCTGACAGACCACTTCTCCAGCGCTTCCGGCAGCAGGGTATGGTTGGTGTAGGAGAAGACCCGATAGCAGATGGCCCAGGCGGCATCCCAGTTCAAGTCTTCCTCATCCACCAGCACCCGCATCAGCTCAGGGATAGCCACGGTCGGGTGGGTATCGTTGAGCTGAATGGCAATTTGCGCGGCAAAATTGCTGAAGTCACTGCCATGCACCCGCTTGTAGCGGCGCATGATGTCCTTGATGGAGCAGGCACAGAAGAAGTACTGCTGGATCAGGCGCAGCTCTTTGCCCGCATCGGTTTCATCATTCGGGTAGAGCACCTTGGAGATGGTTTCGGCCTGGGCTTTTTCAGCCTGGGAATCGATGTAACCACCGGCGTTGAACACGTCCCAGTCGAAAAACTCGGAGGCGCGGGATTCCCACAGACGCAGGATATTGACGGTGTGACCGCCAAAGCCCACCACAGGGATATCCCAAGGCACCCCTTTGATCTTGCGGCCTGCGTGCCATACCTTCTTCAGGCCACCCTTGTCGCCGAACACGGTTTCCACATAGCCGTAGAGCGGGATCTCCTGCACGGATTCCGGGCGGCAGATCTCCCAGGGATTGCCATATTCACGCCAGGAGTCCGGGCGTTCGATCTGACGACCATCCTTAATCTCCTGACGGAACAGGCCGTGCTCGTAATGGATGCCATAACCGACAGCCGGGTAGTTCAGGGTGGCAAGGGAGTCGATGAAGCAGGCAGCCAGGCGGCCAAGGCCACCGTTGCCGAGCGCCATGTCCGGCTCTTGTTCACACAAATCGGTCAGTTCCAGACCGAGTTCACCCAGCGCCTCTTCACACACTTTGTACAGGGAGAGGTTGTGCAGGTTGTTGGAGGTCAAACGCCCCATCAGAAATTCAGCAGAGAGATAGTGAATCGCACGAGTATCTTTCTTGAAGTGAGTCTGCTGAGTACGGGTCAGGCGCTCGTACACCTGTTCGTTGACGGCGGCTGCGGTTGCTTTCCACCACGCTTCTGGCGAGGCTTTCTGTTCGCTTGTACCCAAGGTAGAACGCAGGTGACGCACGATACTCGCCTTGAGCTGATCTTTATCCAGTTGGAGATCCTGGTCTGTCTTCTTCTTGGTAGCCATAAACCATTTCCTTCGTTACAGAATAATAAAATTGTTATCCCATCAGGGACCGGTGCTGTTGTTATCTCAGAATATGTTCCGGCGTGGGCATACTAGCTAAAGCCGATAGTTTAAAAGTTAACGCAAGTCACACTTTAACGTATAGAAATGACAGTTCAAGCTTGAAAACCCTTTCCTGAAACTTATTAATCAGTGACGATTATTTCATTTAAAATCAGCAACTTAACAAATAAATGAAAATATAAATCCGTGAATAGGTTTTCAATCATTGCCAAGTACTGAAAATCCATGAAAATAGCTGAAAATTCAGCGCACATTGAAAACGATTTCAATGTGCGCTGTTCATAAAGCAAGATTGGCACCCCGATGACGACGATCGACTCCCCTTCAACCATGGGCCTTGAACTGATTGCTCATGGGGTCGTAGTGATAGCCTATCTGCATTAACCGGGTCGCCAGTTGATCCTCCGTCATGTCGTAATAAGCCAGTAGCTCCTCCAGGCCATCACACTCCAGTCGCAGCTTTTCATTGATGATCCCGAGCAGGATATTGGCATCCAGCCGTTGCAAGGTACTGACGTCCATCTTCATCTCTCCTCTTCATCCAGATACTGTATAACCATGGGCGCCACCTCCCGCTTTGTCCACAGCCTAAAAAACAAGCACCCTGGTAATAATAAAATATCTCTTACAATCAACAACATGAGTTCAGCCCCTGCCAGCTTGATCACATTTTTGGCCATAAATGGCTTGTCACTGACCTGAGTTGCAACTACTGTATGCGCATACAGCATGGTTATCCATACAGGAAGAACATATGAGCCAGCCCATGAGTCACCTCCCTTTCGCCGCGTCTGTCAGCATGAGCAATCCCTGGCCAACCCGCCATCAAAGCAAGGTGGAAGAAGCGAGCTACACCGCACCTGCCAGCGATGAGCGGCCATTGCTCGACGAGCTGGTGAGGCTGAGCCATGGCGACACGGGCTGGATCCTGCTGATTGCCCCGCCAGGCCTGCCAGTGGCCAAACAGCTGCAGGCTCAGGGGATCAACCCCGCTCGGGTGCTGGTGGTGCACAGCCCCAAGATCAAAAACTGGCAGCGAATGCTGGAGCAGAGTCTGGGCAATGGTCACTGCGCAGCCGTCTTGACCTGGCTGCCTGCACAGGTTTCGCTGGATCGCGTCAAGCTGAGCAAACTGGGGCAACGCTTAGGGGTGCTGACCCGCTTTTTCGAGCCTGCGGGAACGCTACTCCCCGTGCACAGCGGCCCGCTGGCCTACGGCGGACAGGATGTCTATCTCAACCACTGATGGTCCAGAACAGCCTGGAGACTCGAGAGCGCCGTGAAGAAATGGAACAAGGGGATAAGGGATCAGGCAAGAGCGCCAGAAAAGGGCAATAGAAGAGTGACCAAGCAGAAGTGACCCGTCTGGTCTGTGCACCTACACCAGTACCAACGCCAACCTGCGGGACGATAGAAAAAGGCGACCCTAAGGTCGCCTTTTTACGCTGTCACCCAATGTCACAGACGGCCTGGTCGTTTGCTCGTGCCACCCCACAGGAATGATACGAGTATCCTTGGCCCTGGCTCAACACGACTATCAGAAGAGCTTGCCATCCAGCTCGGCAATCTTGGCCGACCAGTAGGCCGGGCCTGTCTCGTGGATATTGTTGCCTTGAGAATCGACAGCCACCGTCACTGGCATATCCTCCACCTCGAACTCGTAGATGGCTTCCATGCCCAAGTCGGCAAAAGCCACCACCCGCGACTTCTTGATCGCCTTGGCGACCAGGTAGGCTGCGCCCCCTACGGCCATCAGATAAACGGCTTTATGCTGCTTGATACTCTCGACAGTTTTGGGGCCACGCTCTGACTTGCCGATCATGCCGATGAGACCGGTTTCCCCCAGCATCATGTCGGTGAACTTGTCCATTCGGGTGGACGTCGTGGGGCCGGCAGGGCCAACCACTTCGTCACGAACTGCATCGACCGGACCAACGTAATAGATGAAACGGTTGGTGAAATCGACCCCTTCCGGCAGACCCTCGCCATTTTTCAACATGTCGGCAATGCGCTTGTGGGCTGCATCGCGACCGGTAAGGATCTTGCCGGAGAGGAGTACTGTGTCGCCGCTCTTCCAGCTGGCAAGCTCCGCCTTGGTGATACCGTCAACATTGACACGGCGCACATTGGCACCGGCTTCGCGGGTGATCTCCGGCCAATCGGCCAGTTTCGGCGGGGTCAACTCGGCCGGCCCCGAGCCATCCAGCTCGAAGTGGACGTGGCGGGTGGCCGCACAGTTGGGGATCATCACCACCGGCTTGGAGGCGGCATGGGTCGGGGCACTCTTGACCTTCACGTCCAGCACTGTGGTGAGGCCGCCCAGACCCTGGGCACCGATCCCGAGCTTGTTGACCTTGTCATAGAGTTCGACCCGCAGCTTCTCTTCGGTGGTCTTGGGACCACGGGCGATCAGCTCCTGAATGTCGATGTGCTCCATCAAGGCTTCCTTGGCCAGCACGGCCGCCTTCTCGGCGGTGCCACCAATGCCGATGCCCAGCATGCCGGGCGGGCACCAGCCGGCGCCCATGGTCGGCACTGTTTTCAGTACCCACTCGACGACATCGTCGGATGGGTTGAGCATCACCATCTTGGATTTGTTCTCGGAGCCGCCGCCCTTGGCCGCTATGCTCACTTCCACCTTGTTGCCCGGGATCATGTCGATATGCACGACAGCAGGGGCGTTATCCTTGGTGTTCTTGCGGCTGCCGGCCGGGTCGGCCAGCACGGAGGCGCGCAGCGGGTTGTCCGGATTGGTGTAGGCACGGCGCGTCCCCTCATCCACCATCTCCTGCACCGTCATGTCGCTGTCCCACTGCACCTGCATGCCTATCTTGACGAAGCAGGTAACGATACCGGTATCCTGGCACAGGGGACGATGCCCTTCGGCTGACATGCGGGAATTGATCAGGATCTGGGCCAGGGCATCCTTGGCGGCCGGGTTGACCTCACGGTCATAGGCAGCCTTGGCGGCATGGACGAAATCAAGGGGGTGATAGTAGGAGATGTACTGCAGGGCGTCGGCGACGGAATCGATAAAATCCTGTTTTTTAATGATGCTCATATCATCCTCACTGGTCCTTGTCTCCGCCGTGGTGGCAGAGCAAGGGCTTCCATATGAGCCGTGCTTCGGTGTCATAGTGTCAGGCGATATGCCTGTCGGCCCGATAGACAACGGCGTGTTTGTTCTAAAAATTCCGATGCCTATGATACGCTTGCCCCCCCATACCGGCTAGGGAGCAGGGTGCAAACTGTTGCCTGTGTAACAAAAAATGAAACCAACTCTTCATATCCACCACTTTGATCACCAGACAGCGCTGCATGCGTTGTTTGCCCGTCTACATCATCAGCCCTGGGCCATGTTGCTCGAATCGGCCGGCCCGCAGGGAGCGGACAACCGCTTTGACATCATCAGCGCCGACCCGCTGGCAACCCTGCAGACAGAGGGGCCACTGACCTGGATAACCCGGGGCGAACAGTGTCTGTCGTTTGACACTGATCCCCTGACCCTGCTGGCACAATGGCAACGGGATCTGCTGGGCGAGAAAGCACCGCACTGTGACGAATTGCCCTTTATTGGCGGCGCCCTCGGGCTGTTTGGCTATGATCTTGGCCGTCGCTTCGAGCGATTGCCGACACAGGCCGCACAGGATGTGTCCGTCCCGGACATAGCAGTCGGCATCTATGACTGGGCCCTGCTGCGCAACGTAGCAAGCGGCACCTGGCAGCTGGTGCATTGGGGCGATGAAGCAGGCCTCCATCACCGGCTGCAGTGGCTGGCCGCACAGCACGAGATGCCAACACCGCCATTTGCCCTGCAGAGCGAGTGGCGCAGCAACATGAGCCGCGCCGAGTACGGCGAGAAATTTGCGCGGGTACAGGCTTACCTGAGTGCCGGGGACTGTTATCAAATCAACCTGACCCAGCGCTTCAGCGCCGCCTATTGCGGCGATGAGTGGCAGGCTTATCAGGTGTTGTCCCGCGCCAACCGGGCTCCGTTTTCGGCCTTTGTTCGCCTGCCACAGAGCGCCATTCTAAGCCTCTCCCCCGAGCGGTTTCTGCTGCTTGATGATCGCCATATCGAAACCAAGCCCATCAAGGGTACCCGCCCCCGACTCGCCGATCCGCAGCAAGATCAGGCCAGCGCCCTCGAACTGGCTGGCGCCGACAAGGACAGATCAGAGAATCTGATGATCGTGGATCTGCTGCGTAACGATATCGGCAGGGTGAGCCGTCCTGGCTCCGTCAGCGTGCCCAGCCTGTTTGCCGTGGAGTCGTTCCCGGCGGTGCATCATCTGGTGTCCACCATCCACGGCGAGCTGGATAACCGCTGGCAGGCGGTGGATCTGCTGCGCGCCTGTTTCCCGGGCGGTTCCATCACCGGCGCCCCCAAGATCAGGGCCATGGAGATCATCGAGGAGCTGGAGCCCCAGCGCCGCAACGCTTACTGTGGCAGCATCGGCTATCTGAGCCAGCATGGCCGGATGGACACCAGCATCTGCATTCGCACTCTGATAGCGGCAGACGGCCAACTGCACTGCTGGGCCGGGGGCGGTGTCATCGCCGACTCCGATGTGGACAGTGAATATCAGGAAACCTATGACAAGGTGGCCCGCATACTGCCGTTGCTGGATAAGCTGAGAAGCTGAGAAGCTGAGAAGCTGACAGAATGGATAACGGAGTGACCATGAAAGAGGCCCAAGCGCAGGATTGAGAGACGATTCGAGAGAATAAACAAGATGGACCGCGCCGAACTGCTGACCCGCTTTTTACTGCAACGCCCTGCCCCCGCCCATCGCCTGACGGTGGCAGGGCTCAAACCTGCTGCCGTCTTGCTGCCGCTGGTGGAGCGGGCCGACGGCTTGCAACTGCTGCTGACCCGCCGCAGCGCACACCTGCGACATCACGCGGGGCAGATAAGCTTCCCTGGCGGGCGGCAGGATCCGGGCGATCACACCCTGATCCACACGGCATTACGGGAGACCTGGGAGGAGCTGGGCATCATACCGGCTCAGGTCGAGATCATCGGTACCCTGGCCCCCCTCAACACCATTTCCCAATACGATGTGTTGCCGGTGCTGGGGCTGGTTGCCGCCGATTATCAGCTCACCTTGAGCCAGGATGAAGTGGCTCAGGCCTTTGAAGTACCACTCCATCATCTGCTGGATCCACGCCACCACATAGCCCTGACCATTCCAAGGGCCAATCAGCTGCACACCATCTACTGGATACCCTGGCAGGATCACTTCATCTGGGGGGCGACTGCCAGCATGATCCGCCAGCTATCCCACCAACTTGCTATGTAACATCTTGAAAACATATTCCAGTGCAATATTTGCGCGTTAACAATAAACTAACGTATAGATTTCTAAAAAAAAATTGATTTTTTATTATTTCGATCACATTTCTATAAAAGTGTGAGGGTTTATCCCTCGCAAAGGTGAATTTGATCAACATTTTTGATTAAAAAAACCGTATCCTTGCGCCGACTCAACAAAAAACACACATTCGGGGTGAGACACATGTCAAATACAGTCACAGGCGCACAGGACGTTGCAGGCGCACAGGAGCAAGGAACGAGCTCAATCCAATCTCGCGGTTGGAGCAAACAAGACTCTACCTGGGTTATCAGCCTGTTCGGCACTGCCGTCGGCGCGGGTATCCTGTTTCTGCCCATCAACGCTGGCATGGGTGGCTTCTGGCCACTGGTGGTCATGGCGCTGCTGGTCGGTCCCATGACCTATCTGGCCCACCGTGGCCTGGCCCGTTTTGTACTTTCGTCCAAGCGACCCAATGCCGACATCACCGAAGTAGTGGAAGAGCATTTCGGGGTGGGCGCCGGTAAATTAATCACCCTGCTCTACTTCTTTGCCATCTACCCCATAGTGCTGATCTACGGTGTCGGTATCACCAACACGGTCGAAAGCTTCATGGTCAACCAGTTGCAGATGGCTGCCCCTCCGCGCTGGATCCTCTCCATCGTGCTGATCATGGGCATGATGTCTGTGATGCTGGCCGGCGAGAAGCTGATGCTGAAGGTCACCGAGTTCCTGGTCTACCCGCTCATCGCCATCCTGGTGGGTATCTCCTTCTACCTGATCCCTGACTGGACGGGTGCCGCCCTGTCCCAGGTGCCGTCTGCCAAGGATTTCGCCACTACCTTGTGGCTGACCATCCCGGTACTGGTGTTCTCCTTCAACCACAGCCCTGCCATCTCCAGCTTCTCTTTGGCCCAGCGTCGTGATCATGGCGAACATGCGGTCGAGAAGTCCGATGCCATTCTCAAGCGCACTGCCACCATACTGCTGGGCTTCGTGATGTTCTTCGTCTTCTCCTGCGTCATGAGCCTGACCCCGGCCCAGCTGGCAGAAGCCAAGTCACAGAACATTGCCGTGCTCTCCTATCTGGCGAACCAGCACGCAAGCCCCCTCATCTCCTACTTCGGTCCGCTGGTTGCGTTTGTCGCCATCGTATCCTCCTTCTTTGGCCACTACCTGGGTGCCCGTGAAGGCCTGAAAGGGATGATCGTCCAAAACATGCGCAAATCCGGCAAAGAGCCGAACCACAAGAAGGTGGAGATGTTCATCATCGCCTTCTTCGTCCTCACCCTGTGGGGCACGGCCATTGCCAACCCCTCCATCCTTGGCATGATTGAATCTCTGGGTGGCCCCATCATCGCCACCATTCTGTTCATCATGCCGATGTACGCCATCAAACGCGTGCCAGCCATGGCGAAATACCAGGGACACATCAGCAACGCGTTTGTTGCTCTGATGGGTACCATTGCCATCTCCGCCATCCTTTACCAGCTGTTTGGCTAATCACCAGACCATAACGGTAAAGCAAATGCCCGCCAGTGATGGCGGGCATTTTTTATGCACAAATACCCCATTCCTCCAATGGTAAACCGCACTCTCCAGCGGCAATGCCGCTATCCACGAACGCAATAGACCCAGCCCTTGGCGATGCGGGACTCGGCTCAGCCGGCGTCTTCGAGAAGCACGGCTCGGCCAACTCTCATCGCATTGCCTGGCCGGCACGCAGCTTGTCTCCCTTGAACACCCCAGCCACACTCCTTGCTCCTTTCATGACAGGATCCCGGTTGTCGTATGCTGGCCGGACATGGGAAGCGGCTGACAGCAAGCCCATCCGGCGGGTATGTCTGTTGGCAAGCTGGCCCCTGTTTACGCCATGACCTTCAGCCCACACGCATCCATCCCATTGAAGGGATCTCATATCCTGATGCACTCGGCCAGCGATAGCACACATAAAAAAACGCCCTCACAAGAGGGCGTTTTCAATGGTTTGATGAAGCTGACTATCAGGCTTCGCGGCTTGGCAGCGGCGCGGGATCCAGCAGGGTTTCATCTTCGGCCATACAGGCAGCTGCGGTGAACAGCACGTCGGTGGAGCTGTTGAGGGCTGTCTCGGCAGAATCTTGCAACACACCTATGATGAAGCCCACGGCAACGACCTGCATGGCGATGTCGTTGCCGATGCCAAACAGGCTGCACGCCAGCGGTATCAGCAGCAAAGAGCCACCAGCCACACCGGAGGCGCCACAGGCACTGATGGTGGCCACCACAGAGAGCAGCACAGCGGTAGCCAGATCCACTTCCATCCCCAGTGTGTGCACCGCCGCCATGGCAAGCACGGTAATGGTGATAGCGGCGCCGGCCATGTTGATGGTGGCGCCCAGCGGAATGGAGACCGCATAGGTATCTTCCGGCAGACGCAGTTTTTCACACAGCGCCATGTTGACCGGGATGTTGGCGGCGGAGCTGCGAGTGAAAAAGGCGGTCACGCCGCTCTCTTTGAGGCAGGTCAGCACCAGCGGATAGGGATTGCGTCTGATCTTCCAGAACACGATGAGCGGGTTGACCACCAAGGCGATGAACAGCATGCAACCAATCAGCACCAGCAGTAACTGGGCGTAACCGAACAAGGCATCGAAGCCGGTTTCGGCCAGAGTGGATGCCACCAGCCCCAGAATACCGAGGGGCGCGCAGCGGATCACTACCTTGACGATGGCAGAGACACCGTGGGACAGGTCGGTGATCAGGGCCTTGCTGCTGTCATTGGCGTGACGCATGGCGATGCCCAGGCCGATGGCCCAGGCCAGAATGCCAATATAGTTCGCATCCATCAGCGCCTTGACCGGGTTGGTCACTATGTTGAACAGCAAGGTTTGCAATACCTCTGTGATGCCCCCTGGCGGCGTGATGTCCGCCGTGTTGGCCACCAGATGCAGGGTGGTGGGGAACAGGAAGCTGGCAATCACCGCCACCAGGGCCGCGGCGAAGGTACCGAACAGGTAGAGGGCCAGCAGCGGGCGAATATTGGTTTTCTGGCCCTGCTTGTGGCCGATGATCGCCGCCATCACCAGCACGAATACCAGCAGCGGCGCGACCGCCTTCAGTGCACCGACAAACAGGCTGCCGAGCAGACCGACTGCTTTGGCCCATTCGGGCATGAACATGGCAAGGAGGATACCGAATACCAGACCGACCAGGATCTGGCTTACCAGACTGGTGCTGTTGACCAGTCTCATGAGGGGGTGTTGTTGTGTCATCAAATAGTCCCTGAGCACCGAAGTGCGTGAATCATTAGTCCTGTTGGCAACCACTACACCAGGCGACACCCATGTCACAGGCTGGCGTCGTCTGCCCCGGCAAGCCTTCTATTGAGCCAGTCCGGAAACACACGGGGTTACGGACAAGGAATATCCCATCTGCAATCGCTTTTTTCCACATAATCACTGAAAAATATCCGGTTTACCTCACAAAAAAACTACAACAATGCGATAACGCAATATCAACATCATCCAAATGGATGCTGTTTTCCCCTAAAGGGCCGTTCAGACATTCCCCGGCAGTGATATCATGGCAGTTTTGCGCTGGAGTCCTTGCCATGATCTCATCCCTCTTGACCCGCCACTTCGGCTTCGACCAGTTAAGGCCCGGTCAGGAGGCGGTGATCAACCGGTTGCTGGCAGGCCAGAGTGCGGCAGCCATCTTCCCCACCGGCTCCGGCAAGTCTCTCTGTTATCAACTGCCAGGACTCGCCCTGCCCCACCTGACCCTGGTGATCTCCCCCCTGATCGCGCTGATGCACGACCAGCTCGCCTTCTTGCACAGCAAGGGGATCGCCGCAGCTACCCTGGATTCGAGCCTGACGCCGGAGGAGAGCCGCCGCGTGATGCAGCAGGTCAGTGACGGTCAGCTCAAGATCCTGATGATCTCGGTGGAGCGGCTCAAGAACGAACGCTTTCGTCGCTTCATCCAGCAGGTGCCGCTGTCGATGCTGGTGGTGGATGAAGCGCACTGTATCTCGGAGTGGGGCCACAACTTTCGACCCGACTACCTCAAGCTGCCGGCTTATCGCCGTGAGCTGAAGATCCCTCAGGTATTGCTGCTGACCGCGACCGCCACCCCGGCTGTCATGGCCGACATGCAGGCCAAATTCGACATCGAGGATGAGGGACTGGTCGTCACCGGTTTTTATCGCGCCAACCTGGATCTGACGGTCGTGCCGCTGCCCGCCGAGGCGCGTGATGACTGGCTGCAAGCAGAAGTACGACGAGAGCCCACTGCCCCCACCATCGTCTATGTCACCTTGCAACACACGGCGCAGCATTGTGCCGACCTGCTGCTGCGGGCAGGGATCAGGGCAAGTGCCTATCACGCCGGGCTCGACTCGCCCCTGCGCAGCCAGATCCAGCATGACTTCATGGCTGGCAAAGTGGACTGCATTGTCGCCACCATCGCCTTTGGCATGGGGATCGACAAGGCGGACATTCGCCGGGTCATCCACTATGACTTGCCCAAATCCATCGAAAACTACAGTCAGGAAATTGGCCGTGCCGGGCGGGATGGACACCCTTCCCGCTGCATAGTGCTGGCCAATCGCGCACAGCTCCCCGTGCTGGAAAACTTCGTGTACGGGGATACGCCCGATCGCGCCGCCATAGTGACGCTGCTCGAGATCCTGTCGCAAAGTGGCAGCGAGTGGGAGTTTGGTCTGCTGCGTCTCTCCAACGACACCAACATACGTCAGTTGCCGCTCAAGACCCTGCTGGTCTATCTGGAAATGGCAGGTGTCATCATGCCAGCCTACAGCTACTTCGCCGAATATCGCTTCAAGTTCGTGCTGGACAAGGCCGAGATCCTGACCCGTTTCAATCCCGACCGACGCCAGTTTCTGGAGCAGCTGTTTGCCTGTGCACCGCAGGCGCGCAGCTGGTGCACCATGGACTTTGATGCCCTCTGGCAGGGTTATCAGGGGGAACGGCACCGTGCGGCAGCAGCCCTGGATTATCTGCAACAACAGGGCTGGATAGAGCTGGAGAGCAAGCAGATGACCGATGTCTATCGGGTGCTGCGTCAAGATGTTGATATCAATGCATTGGCAGACGAGCTCTATGCCCTGTTCGAAAAGAAGGAGTTGAGTGAACTGGCTCGGCTGCAGGCCTTGCTGGCCTTTTTTACATCAAGCCACTGCCTGAGTCAGGAGCTGGCCCGATATTTTGCCGACGAGCAGGCACCCAGCAAATGCGGGCACTGCTCCGTCTGCCGTGGCGAGGTTGCCATACTGCCGCCATTGCCGACCCTCACCCTGCCCAACGAAAAGGGGTTGCGTGCCTGGTGCGATCCCCTGATAGCCTTGTGCCACACCAGCCATCCTCGCATTCTGACCCGTTTTCTGTGCGGTATCGCCACGCCACTGACCACCCGGGTCAAGGCAAAAAGCCTGGCTGGATTTGGCCAGCTGGCGGCGCATCCCTTCGCTGAGGTGCTGGCAGCGGTATCACGGCTCTACCCCACCCCTGACAACTGATTCATGCCAGTGCACATCTACAACCCGCTGAAAAAAATAAGACCCTCGCATATGCGAGGGTCAAGCCAACGGAAACGTGCTTAAACAGAGCTTTGTATCAGCAGCCATCACTCTCTTGCTAAAGCGATGGCTGCCGACACAGGGCCAATCTAGAGCAGCAAAAATGTAGCGTCAATGTAAAAATTAGAGCTTAAACACCAAACAAGCATCATTCCGCTGACGTAAACGTAACAACCATTTCCATTCGATTTTCCTTCTTCCCTTGCCCCGTCTGCGTTACAGCCAACTGACCCGAACAATGCGTTGTCCTTTCCATTTTCTGGCAAACATTTATTTTTTATCTCTTTGACATTTACCTCACTATCGTGGCAAAAATAATTTAACAGTCAGTAACATAGGTGTGTCACTGATTGCGCCTTCCCGCATCAGGATCGGGAAGTACCCTTGCAAATTTAAACCAATAGATGGTGATGGATTACTGGGTGCTGTTGACTAGGCTTAATGAGGTAAACAGAACAAAAGTAGTGATCCACTCTTTTCAGGGTAAGCGACTATAACGAGGGCAAAGTTATGGGCATCTTCGAGCATTATCAACAGCGATACGAGAAAGCCAGGGAAGAGGAGTACAGCATCCAGGAATTTCTGGATATGTGTAAGCAGGACAAAGCCTGCTACGCCTCCGCTGCCGAACGCTTGCTGGTCGCCATCGGCGAGCCGGAAATGATCGATACTTCGGTCAATCCCAGACTCAGTCGCCTTTTTTCCAACCGCGTCGTTGCACGCTATCCCGCCTTCAAAGATTTCTACGGCATGGAAGAGGCCATCGAGCAGATCGTCTCCTACCTCAAGCACTCGGCCCAGGGGCTGGAAGAGAAGAAGCAGATCCTCTATCTGCTGGGACCGGTTGGCGGCGGCAAATCCTCTCTGGCTGAGAAGCTCAAATCCTTGATGCAAAAAGTGCCTGTCTATCGCATCAAGGGCTCACCGGTCAATGACCACCCCTTCTGTCTGTTCGACATCGAAGAGGATGGCGAGCTGCTGGAAAAAGAGTACGGCATACCGCGCCGCTATCTACGCCCCATCATGTCACCCTGGGTGGCCAAGCGGCTGCACGAGTTCGGTGGCGACATCTCCAAGTTCAAGGTAGAGAAGGTCAACCCATCCATCCTCGATCAGATTGCCATCGCCAAGACAGAACCCGGTGATGACAACAACCAGGATATCTCCTCTCTGGTCGGCAAAGTCGACATCCGCATGCTGGAGCATTATGCCCAGGATGATGCAGATGCTTACTCCTACTCAGGAGCGCTGTGCAAGGCGAACCAGGGGATCATGGAGTTCGTGGAGATGTTCAAGGCACCCATCAAGGTGCTGCATCCTCTGCTGACCGCGACCCAGGAAGGCAACTACAACGGCACAGAGGGGCTCTCCGCCCTGCCCTTCGACGGCATATTGCTGGCTCACTCCAACGAATCAGAGTGGCAGCAGTTCCGTAACAACAAGAACAACGAGGCCTTCCTCGACCGGGTCTATATCGTCAAGGTGCCTTACTGCCTGCGTGTCTCGGAAGAGGTGAAGATCTACGAAAAACTGCTGATCAACAGCGAACTGACCGATGCCAAATGTGCCCCGGGCACACTGGAACTGCTGGGTCAGTTCTCCGTCCTCTCGCGTCTGAAAGAGCCGGAAAACTCCAGCCTCTACTCCAAGATGCGGGTCTATGATGGCGAGAGCCTGAAAGACACGGATCCCAAGGCCAAGAGCTATCAGGAGTACCGTGACTACGCCGGTGTGGATGAGGGCATGAATGGTCTCTCCACCCGTTTTGCGTTCAAGATCCTCTCTCGCGTTTTCAACTTCGACCACGCGGAAGTGGCGGCCAACCCGGTACACCTTTTCTATGTGCTGGAGCAGCAGATAGAGCGCGAACAGTTCCCGCAGGAGCTGCACGATCGCTACCTTGAGTTCATCAAGGGTTATCTGACTCCGCGCTATGTGGAGTTCATCGGCAAGGAGATCCAGACCGCCTACCTCGAATCCTATTCGGAGTACGGCCAGAACATCTTCGATCGCTACGTCACCTATGCCGACTTCTGGATCCAGGATCAGGAGTACCGTGACCCCGAGACCGGCCAGCTGTTTGACCGCGCGTCGCTCAACAGCGAGCTGGAGAAGATTGAAAAACCCGCCGGGATCAGCAACCCGAAAGATTTCCGCAACGAAATCGTCAACTTCGTGCTGCGAGCCCGTGCCAACAATGCAGGCCGTAACCCCAACTGGACCAGTTACGAGAAGCTGCGCACCGTGATCGAGAAGAAGATGTTCTCCAACACGGAAGAGCTGCTGCCGGTTATCTCCTTCAACAGCAAAACCTCGGCTGAGGAGCAGAAGAAGCACGATAACTTTGTCGAACGGATGATGGAGAAAGGCTACACCCGCAAACAGGTGCGACTGCTCTCCGAATGGTATCTCAGGGTACGCAAGTCATCCTGACCCTGCCGTGGTTCAAGGGGGAGTTATGGCGCATTTTATCGACCGCAGGCTCAACGGCAAAAACAAAAGCGCTGTCAATCGGCAGCGCTTCATCCGCCGCTACAAGAAGCAAATAAAACAAGCGGTCTCGGATGCTGTCTCCAAGCGCAGCATTCAGGACGTGGACAAGGGCGAGAGCATCAGCATCCCGACCAAGGATATCGGCGAACCCCATTTCCATCAGGGGCAAGGCGGTAAGCGGGAAATGGTGCATCCCGGCAATGATCAATTCGTCTCCGGTGACAAGATTGACCGTCCCAAAGGAGGGGGCGGTGGTCAGGGTGCGGGCGAAGGTCAGGCATCCAATCAGGGGGAAGGCGAAGATGACTTCGTGTTCCAGATCTCCAAGGATGAGTATCTGGATCTGCTGTTTGAAGATCTGGAGCTGCCCCGCTTGCAGAAAACCCAGCTCAACCAGTTGATGGAGATGAAGACCTACCGGGCGGGCTACACCTCCAACGGAGTGCCAGCCAATATCAACGTGGTGCGTTCTCTGCAAAACTCGCTGGCGCGGCGCATGGCGCTGCAAGCCGGCAAGAAACGCCAGTTGCATGAACTGGAAGAGAGGATGGCCCTGCTGGCCACCGATCCCAACGAGCATTTCGCCGAAATCGCCCTGCTTGAGAAGGAGATCCGAGAGCTGAAACGGCGGATCTCTGCTGTGCCCTTCATCGACACTTTCGATCTCAAATTCAACAACTTTGTCAAACGGCCCGTGCCGTCCAGCCAGGCGGTGATGTTCTGCCTGATGGACGTGTCGGGTTCCATGGATCAGGCCACCAAGGAGATGGCAAAGCGCTTCTATATCCTGCTCTACCTGTTCCTGAGCCGGACCTACAAGAACGTGGAAGTGGTCTACATTCGCCATCACACCCAAGCCAAGGAAGTGGACGAACACGAGTTCTTCTATTCCCAGGAGACGGGCGGCACCATAGTCTCCAGCGCACTCAAGATGATGAACGACATCATCAACGAGCGTTACCCGGCCAACCAGTGGAACATCTATGCGGCGCAAGCATCCGATGGTGACAACTGGGCTGATGATTCGCCGCAATGCCGGGAGATCCTGACCCGGGATATCATGCCGCGGGTGCGGTACTACTCCTATATAGAGATCACCACCCGCGCCCACCAGACCCTGTGGCACGAGTACGAGTCGGTGGCCAGCCAGTTCCCCCACTTCGCGATGGAGCACATTCGCAAGGTCGAGGATATTTATCCGGTATTCCGGGAGCTGTTCAAGAAGCAAGCGGCGTGAGGGAAGTCATATGGTAGAAACCGCAAGAAAAATACCGCCACTGGACGATGGCCCGGATTGGAACTTCGATCTGCTGGAGACTTATCATCAGGAGATAGCCCGGGTCGCCAGGTTCTATCGACTGGATACCTACCCCAATCAGATCGAAGTGATCACCGCCGAGCAGATGATGGATGCCTACTCCAGTGTCGGTATGCCCATCGGCTATCAACACTGGTCATTTGGCAAACGCTTCATCCATACCGAGCGCAACTACAAGCGCGGCCAGATGGGGCTGGCCTATGAGATCGTCATCAACTCGGATCCCTGCATCGCTTACCTGATGGAGGAGAACACGATGCCGATGCAGGCGCTGGTCATGGCGCACGCCTGTTATGGTCACAACTCTTTTTTCAAAAACAACTATCTGTTCAAAACCTGGACCGATGCCTCCTCCATCATCGACTATCTGCTGTTTGCCAAAAACTACATCACAGAGTGCGAAGAGAAACACGGCATTGATGCGGTGGAAAAGTTGATCGACTCCTGTCATGCCCTGATGAACTTCGGGGTGGACCGTTACAAGCGGCCCCAGAAGATCTCGCTGGCAGAGGAGAAGCGCCGCCAGAAGGCACGGGAAGATTATCTGCAGACTCAGGTGAATGAGCTGTGGCGCACCCTGCCCAAGCAGCACAAAGCCTCCGGCGTTGAAGACAGACGCTACCCGGCCGAGCCCCAGGAGAACATTCTCTACTTCATCGAGAAGAATGCCCCTCTGCTCGAACCCTGGCAGCGCGAGATAGTGCGCATAGTGCGCAAGATCAGTCAGTACTTCTACCCGCAGAAACAGACTCAGGTGATGAATGAAGGCTGGGCCACCTTCTGGCACTACACCATCCTCAACCACCTGTATGACGAGGGCAAGATCAGCGATCGCTTCATGATAGAGGTGCTGCACAGCCACACCAACGTGGTATACCAGCCCCCCTACAACAGCCGCTACTACTCAGGGATCAACCCCTACGCCCTTGGCTTTGCCATGTTTACTGATCTGCGCCGCATTTGCGAAAACCCGACCGAGGAGGACAGGTACTGGTTCCCCGATTATGCCGGCACCAACTGGGTCGATACCCTGCATTTTGCCATGCAGAACTTCAAGGACGAGAGCTTCATCAGTCAGTTCCTCAGCCCCAAGGTGATGCGGGAAATGAAGCTGTTCGCCATCGACGATGATGACTTGAAGAACTATCTCAAGGTATCTGCCATTCACAATGAGGAGGGTTATCGGCTGGTACGCAATACCCTGTCAGCTCAATACAACTTGAGCAACCTGGAGCCCAATATTCAGGTCTATAACGTGGCGGTGAAGGGAGATCGCTCATTGACCCTGCGGTATGTGCCGCACAACCGGATCCCCCTTGGAGACTCACGCCACGAGGTGCTCAAGCATCTGCACCAGCTGTGGGGATTCGATGTGGTGCTGGAGCAGGATAACGGCGACTTGCCTGCCGACATCATAGGTCGCTGCCCTGACAAAAAACTGCTCTGAGACCACATTCAACCATAAAAAAACGCGCCAGAAGGCGCGTTTTCTCTTTGCATCAACAATCAGTTGTCACACAGATTGCTCGGCATGTCCTGGCGCAGACGGGTCCACAACTTGCCAGACTCGATACCGTACTGGCGTACCGTCATGAACACTGCTTCATGATTCTTGGTCTCGGCCAACCCCAACAAGACCTTGTAGTAGGCATCCGCCGTTTCACGAGCCTGCTTGTCAGAGAAATAGTAACGCCCGACCCGGCTATACAATCCCTTGAAACCATTGAGGATCAGGGCATAGATAGGATTGCCGGAGGCAAAGGCGAGCTGGTGATGCAGACGATAATCAAACTCCGCATACGCTTCCGGGGTACTGTCTACCGCATTGGCACCGCGCAGTATCTCGGCTGCTTGATCCGGGTTGTTGCGAATGGCACCACGAATGAAGATGGTGCAGATGTTGGTTCGTGCCGACAGCAACTGCGCCACCAGATCCGGCACTTTGTCCTGATCCAGACGGGCCAGGGTTTCCAGGATGTTGAGACCCGAGGTCTCCCAGAAATTGTTTACCTTGGTCGGCTTGCCATGCTGGATAGTGAGCCAGCCATCGCGGGCCAGACGCTGAAGCACTTCGCGCAAGGTAGTACGAGTCACCCCGATAAGCTCGGACAGCTCACGCTCGGCCGGCAGTATGGATCCTGGAGGAAAGCGATTGTTCCAGATGGACTCGATGATGTATTCCTCGGCAAACCCTGCAGGGCTCTGCGCTTTTATGACCATGTAGTGACTCTGTTTAGTGCGTAAAAAGGCCCACGAATAATAGCAAAGCAAAAAAGGCTGGCAAGCAGAAGGTCAGTCCTCTGCTCACATAAGCAGAACTTGATGTTAAATAAATGTATTAAATATCGAGAAAGGCGCCAAGCAACGCCACCCCCTGTCGATAAAACAGACATTATCTTGGGCAAGGGGCACTATGTTATTTATAGTTAGTGCTCTTTTTGATTAAAATCATGAAGAATCAATCTGATATGGGACAGCATCCGGATATTTAAGGACGAGTCTGTCTTGACTGCACAGAAGCAGACACCAACAACGAAACAGAGATCCATTATTATGCCAATCAGCTTAGGGAACGCATTTGCCAAGAACTTTTTGGGTCATGCGCCAAAGTGGTACAAGAGCGCAATTCTGTTATTTCTGGTGATCAACCCGATCGCCTTTTATCTCGATCCCTTTGCTGCCGGCTGGCTGCTGGTCGTCGAATTTATCTTCACCCTGGCAATGGCGCTCAAATGCTACCCACTGCAGCCCGGCGGCCTGCTGGCCATTGAAGCCGTACTCATCGGCATGACCTCGGCAGAGCAGGTCAAACATGAACTGGTGGCCAACATTGAAGTGCTGCTGCTGCTGGTGTTTATGGTGGCAGGCATCTACTTCATGAAGCAACTACTGCTCTATGTGTTCACCAAGATGCTGATCCGGATCCGTTCCAAGACGCTGCTCTCTCTGGCGTTCTGTCTGGTGTCAGCCTTTCTGTCAGCCTTCCTTGACGCACTGACCGTGATCGCCGTGGTGATCAGTGTGGCAACCGGTTTCTACGCTATCTACCACAAGGTGTCGTCTGGCAAGAGTTTTGGTCATGAACATGACCATACCCATGATCAGGAAGTGCAGGAGGATCACCATCAGGCGCTCGAGCAATTTCGAGCCTTTCTTCGCAGCCTGATGATGCACGCCGCCATAGGGACGGCACTGGGAGGGGTTTGTACTCTGGTGGGTGAACCGCAAAACCTCATCATCGGCGAGCAGGCGGGTTGGTATTTTGGCGAATTCGCTATTCGTATGGCCCCCGTCTCTCTGCCTGTTTTTATCTGTGGTCTGCTTACCTGCGTGCTGGTGGAGAAGATGGGATGGTTTGGCTATGGCGCCAAATTACCCAACTCGGTACGCATGATCATGGAAGAGTACAACCGTCATGAGGATGCCAAACGCACTCCTCAGGACAAAGCCAAACTGATGGTACAGGCACTGATTGCTATCTGGCTGATCATCGGCCTCGCCATGCATTTGGCCGCCGTTGGGCTGATCGGGCTGTCGGTCATAGTGCTGGCAACCTCACTGACTGGCATTACCGATGAGCACTCGCTGGGCAAGGCATTCCAGGAGGCGCTGCCCTTCACCGCCCTGCTCGCCGTCTTCTTCAGCGTGGTCGCTGTCATCATCGATCAGCAGCTGTTCAGACCGGTGATCCAGTGGGTACTGGCCGCAGAGCCGGACGATCAACTCGCCCTCTTCTATCTCGCTAACGGCCTGCTCTCCATGGTCAGTGACAACGTCTTCGTCGGCACAGTCTACATCAACGAGGTCAAGACAGCCCTGCTCAACAAGGCTATCAGTCGCGAACAGTTCGACCTGCTGGCGGTTGCCATCAATACAGGTACCAACCTGCCCTCAGTGGCGACCCCCAATGGTCAGGCTGCCTTCCTGTTCATGCTGACCTCGGCACTGGCCCCCCTGTTGCGACTCTCCTATGGTCGCATGGTGTGGATGGCGCTGCCTTACACCCTGGTGCTGGGGCTGGTCGGTTTCTTCGCGGTAGAACTGCTGCTTGCACCTACCACAGAGTGGTTCTATCAGGCCGGGTGGATCCTGCCTCACAGCGTTGCACCTGCTGCGCTACCTGCACTGCACTAAAGACCAAGGGCCCATGCGGGCCCTTTCTTTTTTGGCTATGTCCCAATTACGTGTTGCACGGGGTGCCCCAGCGCCTCGTGCAAACACGCTTTGATATTTCCCCCTTCCGTAACGTTCCAGCATCCTGCGCCAAGCCGGATAATTTCCCAGGCAATGGGTCGCCACTCAATCCGTTCTTTCAACTGACGGTGATACTCGTTCACATGTTGGATCTGGTATCAGCTCAACTTGGCGGTTACGCGCTGTCTTCAAAGCAATCACCTGCCAAGATAAGCCTTACAACACACAATGGATTCGTCTCACCATGCGGGATTGGGACAGCACCTTTCTTTTTATCCCCTGCTCTGCTCTAATTCAGCCACTGTTTTTTCTGTGAGATCAACCAGATGATTGAGTTCCTGCGTCGTATTGCCGCCCATCGACTGGCATGGGGTCTGCTTGCCGCGTCCGCTTTGTTCCTTGAGTTGAGTGCCCTCTTCTTCCAATATGTGCTGGGTCTGCACCCGTGCGTCATGTGCGTGTACGAGCGCCTCGCCATCCTGGGTGTACTCTCGGCAGGCTTGCTCGGCATGGTGGCACCAGAGAAGTGGTATGTCCGCTGGAGTGCCCTCTTGCTCTGGGGCTACAGTGCCTTCCGTGGCCTTCAGCTGGCACTGAAGCACGTGGATTATCAGATGAATCCTTCCCCATTCAACGTCTGCAGCCCTTTTGCCGACTTCCCCAGCTGGGCTCCTCTCGATCAGTGGCTGCCCTGGCTATTCTTCCCGGATGGAGATTGCAGCGAGATCAGCTGGCAGTTCCTGAGCTTCTCCATGCCTCAGTGGCTCGTTGCCATCTTCGCCGCCTACCTGCTGGTGTTTGTGGTCGTGGCCATCGGCAATCTGGTCAAGGGGCGATGCTGCAGTTAATCCAGAGTAGCAAGCAGAAAAAGGGAGCCATTGGCTCCCTTTTTCAATCAACTTCTATGACCTCACCCGCTTCCTACACCCCTTCTTCATGGGGCTGAATACCATCTTTGCCGCCTGCCTCTGGCGTTTGTGATCCTGGCCATCGGCAACCTGCTCAAGGTGCACCACTGCGGCCGAGCCAGTGTTCACACAATAAAAATGGGAGCCAGTGGCTCCCATTTTTATGACCTGCCCGTCAGCGATGCGCCGATCAGGATGCTGCCTTGCTGGCATGCATCCTGGCCTTTGCCATGCCGATGACCATGGGCAACAAGGAAATAAAGATGATGCCGAAGATGAGCAGCGTAAAGTTCTGACGCACCACGGGCAAGTTGCCAAAGAAGTGGCCGGCATACACGAAGGAAATAACCCACAGCAGCCCCCCCACCAGGTTGAATACCAGGAAGCGCGGATAGGTCATTGCCCCCATGCCTGCAACGAAGGGAGCAAAGGTGCGCACGATCGGCAGGAAACGGGTGATGATTATGGTCTTGCCACCATGGCGATCGTAAAAGGCGTGAGTCTTGTCCAGATAATCCCGACGGAAGATTTTGGAGTCAGGGTTGCGGAACAGCTGCTCGCCGAAGAAGTGACCAATGGTGTAGTTGACCACGTTGCCCAGCACGGCAGCGATGATCAGCAGGGCCGCCAGGGTATTAACATCCAGCACACTGCCCACAGTGAGGGCACCGGCAGCAAACAGCAGTGAGTCACCCGGCAGGAAGGGAGTGACCACAAGCCCTGTCTCGCAGAAGATGATCAGGAACAGGATGGCATAAACCCAGACACCATAGTTTTCAAAAAGTTCTCTCAAATGCACGTCAACGTGCAGAATAAAGTCAATCGCAAACAGGATCAGATCCATTTTTTCATACTCATGAAGTGAACGGCGTGGAGTCTACGCCAATGCATTCAGGGTCACAATCTTCCCATTGCGCTCTTTTTAATCAACGAAAGGCGAAACTCAATCGATTCCCTTTTTATCCAAAAAATCATAAATAACCAACGCCTGTTCACCCCTGATTAAGGGGGAGACTGGTTCAGTCTCGTTTATCCAGTGTCAGCCTGACATGTTCGGGCAGGCACTTCTCCCATCCCCACAACAAAAGCAGCAGCAGGGTCAGGTCATCACACCAGCCAAGCAGGGGAACCACATCGGGGATGAGATCTACCGGGCTGAGGCCATACAGCAGTATGAGGATCACCAGCCCCTTTGCCCACCAGGGAGTGGCAGGATGGCGAAAGCCCTGATAGAGACGGCGCATGCGCCGCCAGATGAGCCAGCGTTTGCCATTCGGCTTGTTGTTCAACTCTCGATCAACTCGTGGCGCAGCCGCTGGATCTGATCTCGCAGCGCCGCTGCCTGCTCGAACTCCAGATCCCGCGCATGCTGGAACATCTGCTCTTCCATCCGCTTGATCTCTTTGGCGATCTCGCTGGCGGAGCGAACATGGTACTCCCCTTGTGGCTCGGCAGCCTTGCGACCTCCCCTGCCCGCCTTGCCTGCACTGCGGCTGCCCCCCATGTCCATCACATCCCCCACCGACTTGTTGAGCCCTTTGGGGGTGATGCCGTGTTCGAGGTTATGGGCATGCTGCAGGGTGCGACGACGCTCCGTCTCCTCAATGGCTACTCTCATGGAGTTGGTGATGGAATCCCCGTACAGGATCACCTTGCCGTTGAGGTTGCGGGCGGCGCGGCCAATAGTCTGAATGAGGGAGCGTGTGGAGCGCAGGAAGCCCTCTTTATCCGCATCCAGGATGGCCACCAGAGAGACCTCCGGCATGTCGAGCCCCTCTCGCAGCAGGTTGATACCGACCAGCACGTCAAACTTGCCGAGGCGCAGATCGCGAATGATCTCCACCCGCTCTACGGTATCGATATCCGAGTGCAGGTAGCGCACTCTAACATCATGATCCGCCAGGTATTCGGTCAAATCCTCCGACATCCGCTTGGTGAGGGTCGTCACCAGCACCCTCTCCTCCACCGCGACCCGCAGCCGGATCTCGGAGAGCAGGTCGTCCACCTGGGTGGTCACCGGGCGCACTTCTATCTCGGGATCAAGCAAACCGGTTGGGCGAACCACCTGCTGCACCACGTCATCGCCGGATTTGCCCAGCTCGTAGGGGCCAGGGGTAGCCGAGACAAACACCGTCTGCGGCATCAGGGCCTCGAACTCATCGAACTTGAGGGGCCGGTTGTCGAGTGCCGAGGGCAGACGAAAGCCGTACTCCACCAGCGTCTCCTTGCGGGATCTGTCCCCTTTGAACATGGCGCCGATCTGCGGCACCGTCACGTGGGATTCGTCGATGATGAGCAGGCCATCCCCTGGCAGGTAGTCAAACAGGGTGGGCGGCGGCTCCCCCGGTGCACGACCGGAGAGGTAGCGGCTGTAGTTCTCGATACCGGAGCAGTAGCCCAGCTCCTGCATCATCTCCATGTCGAACTGGGTGCGCTGGCTGATGCGCTGCTCCTCCACCAGCTTGTTGAGAGACAGCAGCTGTTCCCGGCGGCTTTTCAACTCCTCCTTTATATGCTCGATGGCACCCAGAATGGTTTCGCGCGGGGTGGCGTAGTGGGTCTTGGGATAGATGGTATAGCGCACCACCGTCTGCTCGATGGCACCGGTCAGGGGATCGAACTGGGAGAGCCGCTCCACCTCTTCATCAAACAGCTCCACGCGCAGCGCCAGCTTGTCCGACTCGGCGGGATAGATGTCGATGACCTCCCCCCTCACCCGAAAGGTACCGCGCTGGAATGCCATATCATTGCGGGTGTATTGCAGCTCGGCGAGACGACGCAGTATATCCCGCTGGTTGATCACGTCCCCGACTTTGAGGTGCAGCATCATGCTGAGGTAAGCCTGGGGATCCCCCAGACCATAGATGGCCGACACGGACGCGACTATGATGACATCCCGCCGCTCCAGTAACGCCTTGGTGGCCGACAACCGCATCTGCTCGATGTGATCATTGATGGAAGCATCCTTCTCGATGAAGGTGTCCGTGGTCGGTACATAAGCCTCGGGCTGGTAGTAGTCGTAGTAGGAGACGAAATACTCCACCGCATTCTCGGGGAAAAACTCCTTCATCTCGCCATAGAGCTGGGCAGCCAGCGTCTTGTTGGGGGCCATGATCATGGTGGGGCGGTTCAGGGTCGCGATCACGTTGGCCATGGTGAAGGTCTTGCCCGAACCTGTCACCCCGAGCAGGGTCTGATGGGCCAGGCCGGATTCGATGCCATCAAGCAGACGGGCGATCGCCTCTGGCTGATCCCCTGCAGGTTGAAACTGGCTGGCCAACTGAAATAACTTGCTCATGACAACTCCCGGCAAAAAACGGCAAGGAAGAAGTGTACTCCGAGTTGGGGTGGCCTGGGTATCCACTCTCCTGCCCAAGCGGCTATTGACCTCAAAAAGCGACCTCTGTATGATGCCCCTCCTTGCCTGATGTTCCCCCGTAGTTCAGTCGGTAGAACGGCGGACTGTTAATCCGTATGTCACTGGTTCAAGTCCAGTCGGGGGAGCCAATTCCTCACCATCTCGGTGCAAGTTATCCACTTTAGTGCTTTCCTCTGCCGATTTTAATGCACAAGCCGCTCACTGCGGTGACATCCCCCATTTGTCTCCCTGTCCATGCCAGCAGCGTTTTGTTCTGTTGCGCCTAACTATTTGATTTTTATAGAAACATTTTTCTTCCGGTATTTTTTGAACAGTCCTTGCAACCCAGTATTGGCGCGGCCTGCAGCCTGATCGCCAAGTTTCACACACAGGGTTATCCACAGAATCTGTGGGTAAGTCAGTCAAACCCAGTCACTGCCTAGCTTGGCAGGCCATTGCCATCGACCGGCTCCGATTTCTCTTCCCAACCTCATTTTCTGCTGTTTTTGAATGCCCCCCTAAATGGGTCGAAACACCGGCCATCAGATGCCTTTTCCAGATATCTTTTCGCTATCCCGCGAACAGTGGGTCAGCATCCGTACCTGCCCCTTGAACCGGTTCCTGACTCCTCCCCCGCTCTTCAGTCAGATATGCTGAAAAACCGCGAAACGACTCTCCCAAACAGCAGGGAATAAATTTTCAAGCCGGTCATGCGGACAAGGATCACAGATAGCAGGAATCACTAATTGACAGCGGGGCTGACAGCGCGAAATAGAGCGGATCTTCCTGGTTGCCCCGCGTTTTCCCTCAACCAAGGGGCAGCAAGGCAGCTTGCTACCGATTAATCCTCCTTTGGCGCTTCTTTATTGGTAAGGGATCCGGCACAATATCGGCCCCACTTTTTTCCTCGGTTTTTCCGGGCATGACCATAGATTTCGTGACACTGTTACATCAAAGCGACTCCCTGCTGCTGTTCGTGGTACTGGCCTTCGGCCTGTTGCTCGGCAAAGTCAGGCTCGGCAATTTCCAGATTGGCAACACCATAGGCGTGCTGTTTACCGCCCTGCTGTTCGGCCAGATGGGTTTCGAGTTCACCGCCACCACGGAGAACGTCGGCTTCATGCTGTTCATTTTCTGCGTGGGGATAGAGGCGGGGCCGCACTTTTTCAGCGTCTTCCTGCGGGACGGCATTCACTACATCACCCTCACTTTGGTGATCCTGCTGACGGCGCTGCTGCTGACAGTGGGGCTGGCCAAGTTCTTCAACCTGGGGCCAGGCATGGCCGCCGGGATCCTGGCAGGCTCGCTCACCTCAACCCCGGCCTTGGTTGGTGCGCAGGATGCCCTGCGCAGCGGCCTGCTCAACCTGCCTCACCAGACAGACATGCAGTCCGTACTCGACAACATGGGCATTGGCTATGCGTTGACCTATCTGGTCGGCCTGGTAGGCCTGATGCTGGTGGTGCGCTACCTGCCTTCACTGGCTAGGCTGGATTTGAGCACAGAAGCGCAGAAGATCGCCCGTGAACGTGGACTGTCGGACAACGAAAGCCGCAAAACCTACCTCCCCATCATCCGTGCCTATCGGGTCGGCCCCGAGCTCGCAGCCTGGATTGGTGGTCGTACCCTGCGGGAAACCGGTATCTATCCCCACACCGGCTGCTATGTGGAGCGGATCCGCCGCAACGGCATACTGGCAAGCCCGGATGGTGATGCCGTCATCCAGGAAGGAGACGAGATCGCCCTGGTAGGCTATCCGGAAAGCCACGAGAAACTCGACGTCAATTACCGCAACGGTAAAGAGGTGTTCGACCGTAACCTGCTGGATCTTCAAATAGTTACCGAAGAGATAGTGGTGAAAAACGACGGGGTAGTCGGGCGCCATCTGGTGGAGCTCAACCTCACAGAGAAGGGCTGCTTCCTCAACCGGGTGGTACGGTCCCAGATAGAGATGCCGTTTGATCGCAACATCATGCTGCAAAAAGGTGACGTGCTGCAGATCAGCGGCGAGAAGCAGCGGGTCAAGCTGCTGGCCAACAAGATCGGCTTTATCAGTATCCACAGCCAGACCACGGATCTGGTCGCCTTCACCACCTTCTTCGTGCTGGGCCTGCTGATTGGCTCCGTCTCCCTGGTATTCGGCCAGCTCGAGTTTGGTCTGGGCAATGCCGTCGGCCTGCTGCTGGCAGGGATCCTGATGGGCTACCTGCGCGCCAACCACCCCACAGTCGGCTATGTGCCGCCCGGGGCATTGCGTCTGGCCAAGGATCTGGGGCTCGCCGTCTTCATGGTGAGCACGGGTCTGAAAGCCGGTGGCGGTATCCTCGACCACCTGAGTGAAGTGGGTATGGTGGTGCTCTTCTCCGGCATGCTGGTGACCACCTTGCCGGTGCTGGTGGGCTATCTGTTCGGGGTCTGGGTGCTGAAGATGAACCCGGCACTGCTGCTGGGTGCCATCACGGGGGCCCGTACCTGCGCCCCGGCCATGGACGTGGTGAACGAAGCGGCCAACAGCTCCATTCCGGCGCTCGGTTATGCGGGTACCTATGCGGTGGCCAACGTCATGTTGACCCTAGCGGGGTCCTTCATCATCGGCTTCTGGTTCTAACGCCACATCGGATTTGCTGCAATAGAAGGGGAGCCGTTATGGTTCCCCTTCTACATTTCACGGTTTTCCCATTCCCTGTCCTCTGCCAGATACCGCAACATCTCGTGTCCGCAGTCATCCGCATCACACTTCTGCCCCAACAGGCATTCTTGACCATCTCGAACGAGACGGCTGCAGCACCACAAAATAGAGCCAATGGTGCTATCTGACACCTTGGACCAAACTCAATGAGCTAAGTAGCCCCTTGCCTGCCACTTACACTCAATGAAAAGAGTGAGGTACTCATCATGAAAAGGTTATGGATCATCCTGGGCTGGATGCTGTGCTGCCTGGCGCCGGCCACGGCGGCTGAATCGACTGCAGCGCCCGACGACGTGCCGGCGTCCCTGGCATTTAGCGCAGAGGAGCTGTCCCGCCCCCTCTTTGGTGACCTCGATGACATGCTGGAACGACGCACCATCCGGGTTCTCACCACCTACAACAAGACCGGCTACTTCATCAACAAAGGGGTCCAGCGGGGCGTAACCTACGATGCTTTCATGCAGGTAGAAAAACGGCTCAACGATCAGCTGCGCAAACAGAAGGCCATCAAGCGCCACCTCAAGCTGCAGTTCGTCTTCATTCCGGTGGCCCGTGAAGCCCTGCTGCAAGCCCTGATCGACGGCAAAGGTGACATAGCGGCAGCCAACCTCACCATCACGGATCAGCGCAAAAAACAGGGCGTGGAGTTTACCAATCCCTTATTGGAAAACGTGCGGGAACTGCTGATCTCGGGGCCTCACTCACCCGGGGTGGAGAGTGTCGCCGGACTCGGCGGCCAAACTGTCCATGTACGCCCCTCTTCAAGTTACTTCGAGAGCCTCATCGCCTATAACCAGGCCCGCAAAACCGCGGGTGAGCCCCTCATCGACATAAAGCCTGCCCCGGAATCCCTGGAAGATGAGGATCTGGTGGAGATGGTCAATGCCGGCCTGCTGCCCTTCATCGTCATGGATGAGCACAAGGCTCGCTTCTGGAAGAAGATTTTTCCCGCCATCCAGATCCACGAACAACCCGCATTCCGTGAAGGGGGTGTCATCGCCTGGGCCGTACGCAAGGAGAGTCCCAAGTTGCTCGCCATGCTCAACGAGCAGATAGCAGCCCAGCGGGGCAAGGCCACAGGAGAGGACATCCTGGCCCGTTATCTCAAGCAGAACAAATTCGTCAAGAGCGCTGCCGCCGAGACTGAGCGCAAGAAATTCCTGCAGCTGGTAGACCTGTTTCGCCAGTACGGCGATCGTTTCGATGTTGACTGGCTGCTGATCGCGGCTCAGGGCTATCAGGAGTCGGCACTCAACCACAAGGCGCGCAGCCCGGTCGGCGCCATCGGCATCATGCAGATCATGCCCGCCACCGGCAAAGGTCTGAAGGTAGGCGACATTCGCCAGCTCGAACCCAACATCCACGGTGGCGTCAAATACATGCGCTGGATGATCGATCACTACTACGCCGACGAGCCCATGACGGCCCTCGACAAGGCCTTGTTTTCATTTGCTTCCTACAATGCCGGCCCCGCCCGGGTGGCACGACTGCGGACAGAGGCCAAGAAACGGGGACTGGATCCCAACATCTGGTTTCATAACGTCGAGTATGTGGCGGCCGAGAAAATAGGGCCAGAAACAGTGACCTACGTGGGCAACATCTACAAGTACTACATCGCCTACAAGCTGGTGATGGAGCAGCTGCAGCGCAAACAGCAGGCCACTGAAACCATCAAACAGCAGGAGACCATCGGCGACAAGGTCTCCTCAGCGGCAAAAACGTAGTGGCGACCAAGCCGCTACCAGCACGAACCGGGCTCCCCCTTTTCAAGCGGGGAGCCCGGTGTTTTTTACCTCCAGCTCCTGGCCAGCGCGACATCAAGCCATCTTTCAGCAACAAAGCGTCTGCTCATGACCAAAATGCACAAAATGACCAGAACAGCCTTAATAGCCATTACGGTCAGATTGTTCTCCAATCCGACATGATTAATTAACCTCTTTGCAACAATCACAAGGAGTACATCATGTTGCAAGGAACCCTCAAGCGCACCCTGCTCTGCTGCCTGCTTGGCGCCAGCCTCGGCGTACAGGCCAAAATAGATGACATCCACTTTCTGATCCCGGGCGGTGCCGGCGGTGGTTGGGACAACACGGCCCGCGGCACCGGCGAGGCGCTGACCAAATCCGGCCTCATCACCACCGCCTCTTACCAGAACATCTCCGCCGGTGGCGGCGCCAAAGCCATCGCCCATTTGATCGAAACGTCGGCCCAGTCCGACAAGACACTGATGGTCAACTCCACCCCCATCATCGTCAAATCCCTCTCCAAGGAGTTGCCACAGTCCTTCCGGGATCTCACCCCGGTCGCCGCCATCATCGCCGATTATCAGGCGCTGGCCGTACCGCTGGACTCCCCCTACCAGGATTGGTCCCAACTGTTGGCAGCCTATGAAGCCAACCCGGCCAAGGTGAAGATAGCCGGCGGCTCCGCCCGTGGCAGCCTGGACCATCTGGTGGCCGCCATGACCTTCAAGAATGGGGGAGCCGATGCCAGCAAGCTGCGCTATGTGGCCTATGATGCGGGCGGCAGCGCCATGGCCGCAGTACTGGCAGGAGAAACCCAGGTGCTCTCCACCGGGTTTGGCGAGGCGATGGAGGCGGTCAAATCTGGCCAGATGCGGATCCTGGGCGTGACTGCCGCCGAGCGGATGCCGGGGGCCAATCAGGTGCCCACCTTCAGTGAGCAGGGCAACCCAACCGTGTTTGCCAACTGGCGCGGTTACTTCGCCTCTCCCGACATCAGCCCGGAGAAATCCGCCGAGTTTGCCGCCCTGCTCAAGCAGATGTATGACAAGCCGGAGTGGGAAGTGGTTCGCGCCCGCAACAGCTGGACCAATCTCTATCAGTCCGGCCCCGACTTTACCGCCTTCCTCAACAGCCAGGAGCAGCAGATCGGCGGCTTGATGCGCGAGCTCGGCTTCATCAAGTAATCCTCGTTGTCACATCACAGGCGGGCCTGGCGCCCGCCGTCCATGCTGGAGAGACAGACATGAATATCACCAAGGAGCGACTGGGAGGCCTGCTGTTTTTGCTGCTCTCCATCGCCTATGGCTATTACGCCACCAAGATCCCCGGTTACCCCGGTGACGAATATGAACCCTTCACCGCCAGCACCCTGCCCTATGCCCTGGCCGGGCTGGGTGCCCTGTTCTCCCTGCTGCTGGTTCTCTCCCCGGGCGGCGAGCCACTGCGCAGGGAATCCGGTGACTGGCGCCGGGTCTTTATCCTGCTCGGACTCATGGTCATCTATGGTCTGGGATTGACCTGGTTTGGCTTCGTGCTCTCCACCATCGCCTTCCTGACCGTGGGCATACGGGTATTGGGTGAGCCCAGCCTGCGCTATGGCCTGATGATCAGCGTCCCCTTTTCCATCGGTTTCTGGGCACTGCTCACCAAGGGACTCAATGTCTATCTGGAGCCGGGTCGTCTGTTTACCCTGCTCGGGTTTTAAGGAATCACCATGTTAGACGGAATCTTGCAAGGACTCGGCACAGCACTGCTGCCAGTCAACCTCATGATGGTGGTGCTCGGCTGCTTCGTCGGCACCTTTATCGGCATGCTGCCGGGTCTGGGCCCGGTCACTGCCATCGCCCTGATGATCCCCATCACCTACGGGCTGGATCCAGCCTCCGGCATCATATTGATGGCCGGCGTCTATTACGGCGCCATCTTTGGCGGCTCTACCTCCTCCATCCTGATCAACGCCCCCGGCTGCTCGGCCACAGTGGTGACCGCCTTTGACGGCTACCCCCTTGCGTGCAAGGGCCAGGCGGGCAAAGCGCTGGCTATCGCCGCCTACGCCTCCTTCACTGGTGGCACTCTGTCGGCCATCATGCTGATGGTGGCGGCGCCGCTGCTCGCCAAGGTCTCCCTCTCCTTCCAGTCGGCAGACTATTTCGCCCTCATGGTGCTGGGTCTGTCGGCCGTGGCTGCCTTTGCCGGCAAGGGACAGGTACTCAAAGCGCTGATCATGGCGTTGTTTGGCATCATGATCTCCACCATCGGCATCGACCGCAGCGTCGGGGTGGACAGATTCACCTTCGGCCTGCCGGATTTGCGCGATGGCTTCTCCTTCCTGCTGCTGGCCATGGCCACCTTCGCCCTGGCAGAGATACTGATGACGGTCCTGCGTCCGGGCAAGGACAATAGCGAGGAAGAGGCTCGGCAGATGAAGCATCTGGGCAGCCTTAAGCTGAGTCGGGAAGAGATACGCGAGATAGCACCGCCCATTGCCCGCTCCTCCGTACTCGGTTTCCTGATCGGCGTCTTGCCGGGGGCCGGTGCCACCATAGCGGCCTTCATGGCCTATGGTGCCGAGCGCAACATCGCCGGCAAGCAACATCAGGATCAGTTCGGCAAGGGCAGTCTGCGCGGCCTGGCAGCACCGGAAGCCGCCAACAATGCCGCTTCCACCGGCTCCTTCGTGCCACTGCTGACCCTGGGGATCCCGGGGTCCGGTACCACGGCGCTGATCCTGGGGGCCCTGGTTGCCTACGGCATCCAGCCGGGCCCTCGCCTTTTCATGGAACACCCAGAGGTGTTCTGGTCGGTGATCATCTCCATGTATCTGGGCAACGTGGTCCTGCTGGTGCTCAACCTGCCGCTTATTCCTTACCTGGCAAGGGTACTGGCAGTGCCGCGCCCCGTGCTCATTCCCATGGTACTGCTGTTCTCTCTGACCGGCGTCTATCTGGTCTCCTTCAATACCATGGACATTCATGCGATGGCACTGGTGGCGCTGATCGCCATCGGCCTGCGCCTGCTCAACTTCCCCATGGCCCCCATGCTGCTCGGCTTCATTCTGGGTGGCATGCTGGAAGACAACCTGCGCCGCGCCCTGGTCATCAACGACGGCTCCTTGAGTTTTCTGTGGGAGCGCCCCATCACCCTCGGCTTCACGCTGGTGACCCTGATGATGCTGCTGTTGCCGGTGTGGCGGTGGTGGCAAGCGCGCAGGGCGCCTGTGGAGACGCTGCACTCGGAGCTGACCTGATCTCCATGAACCCGCAATGAAAGAGAGCGCCAAAAGGCGCTCTTTTTATGACATCAAGGACGAACACAAGATATTGGCACGTCAGTGTTGGCGCGTCAGCATTGACGGTAGCGCCGCTCCGGCCGCCCGACGGTGCCGTATTCCAACTCAGGGCTCGCCAATTGCTGGCCCACCAGAAACTCCAGATAACGGCGCGCCGTGGTACGGCTCACCCCCACCCGGTTGCCTATCTCCTCGGCACTGGCTCCCACCCCCGTCAGCACCGCCAATACCCGTTGCAGGGTGAGCGCATCTATCCCCTTGGGCAGGCCGCCGGCCGCCACCTGCTGCAGCGGAGTACCGAAAAGGGCATCCACCGCCTGCTGATCGATGTCGGCCAGCGCCGCCAGCGCGGCACGGCTCTGACAATAGTTATCAAGGGTATCGCGCAGCCGTTCGAACACCACGGGTTTGAGGATGAAGTCAACCACCCCGAGCCGCATCGCCTCCTGCAAGGCGTTGGCCTCACGGGCGGCAGTGAGCAGGATGACATCCAGGCTGGCTCCGGCCTGACGCAGCTCACGCAGCAGGGTAAAGCCCTCACCATCGGGCAGCCACACATCCAGCAGCACCAGATCGGGTTTGAGAATGTCTATCTGCTCTCTGGCATCGAACAGGGTGAGCGCCACCCCCAACACCTCGAAGCCCGCCAGCCGCTGCACAAAGCGACGGTGGATCTCGGCGATGGCCGGATCATCTTCGACGATCAGGATCTTTATCACTCACACCTCCTTGGGAATGTAACAAACGACGCAACTTCCCTGCGTCGTGGCTTCGATGGTGATGGTCCCCTGCAGGGCATCCAGCGTCTTGCGCACCAGCGCCAGCCCGATACCGTGACCGGGCTCTACCTTGCTGCTGACCCCGCGCTCGAACAACCTGTCCGCCAGGGCAGGGTCTATACCACCCGCCCCATCCTCCACCTCCAGGATGAGATCCTGGCCAAGATCGCTCAACGAGACCCGGATCGGCTGGTAAGGCGCGCCGTGGCGACGGGTCGCCTCGAAGGCATTGTCGATGAGATTGCCCAGCAGTGTCACCAGCTGGGAGCCGCTCACACGAAGGGGAATGTCGTGCAGACGGGCGTCTGGGTCCACCACCAGTACCAACCCCAACTCATGGGCCCTGTGATACTTGCCAAGCAGTAGCCCTGCCACCTTGGGCTTGGCAATGGCCCCCATCAGGAAGCTGAGCAAGGTTTGTTCGGTAGCGGCTTCCCGCCCGATGAAGGCGAGCGCCTCCTGGGTAGCACCCAGTTCTATCATGCCGGCTATGGTGCCGAGCTGGTTGTTGTGTTCGTGGGTCTGTACCCGCAACAGGTCACTGTATGCCTGTACCTGGGAGAGCTGGGCGCTGAGCTCGGCCAGCTCATCCTTGCGCCGAAAACTCGACACGGCGCCGATCAGCTTGCCGTCCCGCACCAGCGGCAGCCGGTTGACGATGAGCTGCTGGCCATTGAGCACTATCTCTTCGTCATACTGGGGGCGCGGATCCTGAATGAGGGAGAGCATGCGGCTTTCAGGCAACAGTTGGGTGACGGGTTGGCCGATGGCCGCCCTGGCAGCCTGCTCATCGAGGCGCAGCAGCCGGATGCCGTTCGGGTTGAGGGAGGTAAGTCGGCCTTGCTCATCTATGGTGAGGATCCCCTCGCGTACGGTGCGCAGGGTGCAATCCAGCTCGGCATAGAGGCGCCCGATCTGCTCGGGTTCGAACCCGAGAATCGCCCGCTTGTAGCGCCGCGCCAGCCAGGCGGCAGCAGCGCTGTTGAGCAAGACGATAATCAGGGTCATCCCCAGACCGAAGCGCAAAAAATCCTGCAGGTCTGCATCTATGTCGCGCACCAGATAACCGACCGACACCACGCCGATGACCTGTCCCATCTCGTTGCGGATCGGCCCCTTGCCACGCACCGAGACACCGAGCGACCCCTGGGCACGGGAAATATAGGCCTCTCCTTGCAGGGCTCGGGCAGGATCGTCCCCCACCATGGGCTTGCCGATACGATCCGCATTGGGGTGCACCAGCCGCCGCGCCTCGCTGTCACCGATGACAATATAACTGGCGCCGACTTCGGCGCGGATCTGCTCAACCAGCACATTGAGCCGGGCGGTGTCGCCCCGCTTTACCCCGGCAATGACGCCGGGCTCACGGGCCACCAGTCGCGCCACGTCAAGGGCCTGATCACCTACCTCCTGGTAGCGCTGCTCGGAGACGTAGTAGTAACTGGCCCCGCTCAGCAACACCAGTTGCAGCAGACTGACCAGACAGAGCATGAGCAGGAAGCGTCCTTGCAACCCGAGCGTCATGCCTCCTTGTCGCCTCGCAACAAGTCGAGCAGCAGACTGCCATCGCGCAGGGCCTTGTGCACCTGTACCGAGGTGGGTTTGGTGGGATCTTCGTAGAAATGGGTGGATTCTATCTGCAGCCGCACCAGGTATTCGGCTGGCAACTGGCTGGCCAGGGACTGGTGCAGCATGGGGAACAACAGCCGATCGGCGCGGGTTATTTCCCCCCCCAGCAGCAGCTTGCCCGGGTTGAGCAGACAGATGAGGTTGGAGAGCACCCGGGAGAGACGACCGGCCGCCTGATGGAGAATGTCCTGACACAGGCTGTTGCCCGCCAGCGCCAGTTCGCACAACTCGCGGATGGTGACAGTTTCCGGCAAGTCATACTCCTGCATGCGCTCGCGCAGTTCCCGATATTGCGCCTCCAGCGCCTGATTGGTCACCAGGGTACAGGCGCAGCCAAAGCCGCCGCAGTAGCAGCGCTGACCATAGGGTTCGAGCTGCAGGTGGCTGAGATCGCCGAGCAGGGCCGACTCACTCTCGATGAGCTGACCATTGACCACCATGCCGACCCCTATGTCGTTGTGGACGAACACCAGCACAGCATCGGCACAATTTTTGGCGGCACCCCACTCACGCTCGGCCTGGATCCAGGTGCGCACGTCGCCACTGACCAGCACGGGCACCGCGAACGCCTGTTGCAGGGTCGGACCAAGTGGCCAGTTGCGCAGATCATAGAAGGGGAAGTGTTTCACCATGCCGGAGTGACGCTCCACCTGCCCGGGCAGACAGAGGGCGATACAGGCAAGGCGCAACGCCTTCTTTGGCAGGAAACCCTCAATGGCTCGCACCAGACTGGCCAGCAGATCAGCGCGTTCCGCTTCGCTGAAAGTATGACGATGACGGGCGAGAGAGCGACCGGCCAGATCGAACAGGGCCATGTCCACATAGCCACGACCGAGGCGCATGGAGAGAAACTGGAAGCGGCGTTCGTTGATGCGCAGCAGGGTCTGACGGCGACCACGCCCCACCGAGCTTTCGCCACAGGTCACCACCAGACCGCCATCAAGCAGTTCACGGGTGATCTTGGTGATGCTGGCCGGAGAGAGGCCGGTCAAACGGGACAGATCGGTACGGGACAGCTCCTTGTGCTCCTCCAGGCTGGCGTAGACCAGGCCATAGTTGAGCTGACGGATCAAATCGATACTGCCTTTCACGATCTCATTCATAGGGTACGGGTTAACGAAAGGAACGGATGGCTGCAATTTTCCCACATTCTCTGCCGATCCCCAAATTTGCCGTCTGGAAATGACGTCCAGACGGCAAAAATGCGATCAATAACGGAATTGGGAGACGAGTTTACGCAATTTGTCACCCGTGCTGGCCAGGTCGCGGGTGGTGCTGTTGGACTCCACAGCCGCATCGGTCAGCTCGCTGACGATCTGCTGGATAGCCACCAGGTTCTTGTTGATCTCTTCTGACACCGCATGCTGCTCCTCGGCGGCGGTGGCAATCTGGATATTCATGTCGTTGATGGTGCTGACCGCCATCACCATGCTGTCGAGAGAGGTGGCGATATGGCTTGCCTCCTGTACCGTCTCCTGGCTGCGCTCCTCGCTGGCCTGCATCACGTCTACCGCCTGTTTGACGCCACTTTGCAGCCGTTGAAGCATCTCGTTGATCTCCTTGGTGCTCTGCTGGGTTCGGCCCGCCAGGGAGCGCACTTCGTCCGCAACGACCGCAAAGCCGCGCCCCTGCTCACCGGCCCGGGCCGCTTCGATGGCGGCGTTGAGCGCCAGCAGGTTGGTCTGCTCTGCAATGCCGCGAATGACCTCCACCACAGAGCCAATCTTGCCGGTTTCATGGGCTAGCTGCTCGATGACCCCGGAGGCGGTATGCACTTCCCCCACCAGCCGGTTGATGCTGTTGATGGCGGTGCCCACCACGCCACGGGCAGCGTCGGACTCCCGTGCCGCGTCGCTGGTGGCCGTCGCCGCGTTGGAGGCACTGGCCGCCACTTCCTGCGCGGTGGAGCTCATCTCGGTCACGGCAGTGACCACCTGATCCGTCTCTCTGCTGTGGCCCTGCATCTGATGATCATAGTGTTCGCTCAAGCTGTGCAACTTCTCCACGGCACTTAACAGATGGTTGCTGGTTTCCCCCACTTGGCTCACCACCGACTGGATCCGCTCGACGAAGCGGTTGAACGCCGTGGCCAGCTGGCCAATTTCATCATTGCTCTGCACCTTGAGGCGCTGGGTCAAATCCCCTTCACCGTCTGCGATGTCATTAAGTGCCTGAACCGCATCTGCCAGCGGCCGGGTAACCCGGTTGCCTATCACCACTGTCGCCACCAGTGTGATGCCCAGTATCACCAGGATCAGCAGCACACTGCTCTGCAGGGAGCCGTGCATGTTGTTCTCGCGCTCGGTGCGCAGCGCCGCCAGCTCGTTGTCGATGTCGTCGATATAAAAGCCGGTGCCGATAATCCACTCATATTTGTCGAGCACCAGGTTGAAGGAGAGCTTGGGCGCATCCCGCCCGATAGAAGGCTTGGCAGTCCAGTATTCGGAGAAACCATCTCCCTGACGGGCGGCTTTGACGATCTCCTGGATCAGCAGCTTGCCCTTGGCATCCTTGTCCTGCCAACGGTTCTTGCCCTCCATCTCGGGGCGGGTCGGCAACAAGACGGTATTGCCCTGAAAGTCGTAAACGAAGAAATAGCCATCGCTGCTGTAGCGCAGCGGCCGCAATATTTCGGCGACCTGCTTGCGCACTTCCGGGGTATCTGGCTGATTGTAGACAGTGTCAACAGCCGTCTTGGCGAGCATCAGATAGCTGCTGAGCAGCGCCTTGCGCTCCTTGATCGCATTCTCCCGCGCAACGATCAGATCGGCTTCAAGATCGCTCTTGGAGATCATGTAATTGCTGAGGTTGACGACCAGAGCCATCAGGAGCACGGGGACGGCTCCCAACAACAGAATTTTCTGTTTTAGCGTCATTTTTCACATCCTTGCTGCTGTTTTTATTGGTGTTCCGTTCCTACCTGACCAGTATAGGACGCTGGTCGACGGGGACCCGCTTTCGCTACAATCCCCGCACCTTTATCTATCGACCCTGATGGGCTGACACATGAACAAATGTCCTTGCGGTTCCACTCTTTCTCTCGAACTGTGCTGTGGATCACTGCACAAGGGGGCCGAGGCCCGCACACCGGAGCAGCTGATGCGCTCCCGTTACAGTGCCTTCGTGCTGGGGCTGGGCGACTATCTGGTACACAGCTGGCACCCTGATCATCTGGGTGGGTTGACGGCAGATCAACTCTCCCAGACCGACACCCGCTGGGACGGGTTGGATATCCTCGCCGCTCAGGGTGGTCCGCTGGACGACACCGGCATGGTGGAATTCAAGGCCTGGTTCCGGGAGGGAGATGAACGCCACTGCCTGCATGAGCGTTCCCGCTTCGTGCGCCATCAGGGGCGCTGGGTCTATGCCGATGGCGAGCAGGATCCGGCACCGCTGCAGGCAGAGCGCAACGCCCCCTGCCCCTGTGGCAGCGGCAAAAAGTTCAAGAAGTGCTGCGGTTAAAAGCTCGACCATCCAGCTTTTGGGGCGCTCGGCGCCCTTTTTCTTTGTTCGCCGGTGACGCCTGCGGCTGTCTCTTGTGACTCCGGTCACATAATGCTCATATCCTTGTCATTTATGCGCGTTTACGAACATTAATTTGGCCCATATCAAACATTTCATCCCATGAGTAAGGGACACTGTTCCCATCTGGAAGAGATGAGACGGGCAAGAATGAAAAGAATAACCACACAAGTCGTCATCATAGGGGGTGGCGCAACCGGAGCCGGCATCATGCGCGATTGCGCACTGCGTGGCATCGACTGCATCCTGCTGGAGCGCGATGACATCGCCGCCGGCACCACGGGTCGCAACCACGGCCTGCTCCACTCGGGCGCCCGCTATGCGGTGACGGATCCGGAATCCGCCCGCGAGTGCATTCAGGAAAACCGCATCCTCAAGCGGATAGCCAGTCACTGCGTCGAGGACACGGGCGGCCTCTTCGTCACCCTGCCGGAAGATGACATCCATTTTCAAAAAACCTTTATGGATGCCTGCGCCCTGGCGGGTATAGATACACGCCAGCTGGATCCGGCCGATGCGCTGCGCCTCGAGCCCAACGTCAACCCGGCCCTGATAGGGGCTATTCAAGTACCGGACGGCACTGTGGATCCTTTCCGCCTCGCCGCCGCCAACGTACTGGATGCCAAGGAACACGGCGCGCGTATTTTCACCCACAGCAAGGTGCTGGGGCTGCTGCGCAATCAGGACAGGGTCTATGGCGTCAAGGCCATCAACACCCGCACCGGTGAAGCCTTCGAAGTGGAGGCCCAGGAGGTGGTGAACGCTGCCGGGATCTGGGGCCAACAGATCTGCGAGTACGCCGATCTCGGCATCCGCATGTTCCCGGCCAAGGGTTCGTTGCTCATCATGGATTACCGCATCAACCAGATGGTGCTCAACCGCGCTCGCAAACCTGCGGATGCGGACATACTGGTGCCTGGCGATACCATCTCCCTCATCGGCACCACCTCAAGCCGCATCGACTATCACAAGATTGATCAGCTCACCGTGGATCCGGACGAGGTGGAGGTGCTGCTGCGTGAGGGGATCAAGCTCGCCCCCATCATGGCCCGCACCCGTCTGCTGCGCGCCTACGCCGGGGTTCGCCCCCTGGTGGCGGTGGATGGCGACGAGACCGGCCGCAACATCAGCCGCGGCATAGTGCTGCTGGATCACGCCGAGCGCGACGGGCTACAGGGCTTCAACACCATCACCGGTGGCAAGCTGATGACCTACCGGCTGATGGCCGAGTGGGCCACCGACCTTATCGCCAGGAAGATAGGCATCACCAAGCCGTGCCGCACCGCCGAACTCAGCCTGCCCGGCTCGCGGGATCCGGAGAAAGTCTCCGCCCCCGGTCTGTCGGCCCCGGCAGAAGGCTCGGCCCAGTATCGCCACGGCGAGCGGGTCATCGCCTTCTTTCGTGACAACCCCAAGGCAAACGCCCTCATCTGCGAATGCGAGATGGTGACAGCCGGCGAAATCGAATACGCCCTGCGGGAGCTGGACGTGGACAACCTGGTGGATCTGCGCCGCCGCACGCGCCTCGGCATGGGCCCCTGTCAGGGAGAGCTGTGCGCCTACCGGGCCGCCGGCCTGATGCAGGAGTATGGCAAGGCCGATGGCCGCGAGGCCTGCGTCATGTTGCGCCAGTTCCTGGAGGAGCGTTACAAGGGTACCCGCCCCGTGCTGTGGGGTGATGCCCTGAGGGAAGCGGAGTTTACCTACTGGATCTACGAAGGGCTGTTTGGTCTGGGAGAGTGGACGGCGCCCCATCTGGTGGCCGAGCCCCCCTTTCCCCTCGACCCTGTGACCAGGACAGAGGATCACAACCAGGCCCCATTGACTCAAGGAGTGCAGTCATGAAATTCGACAGTATCGTGATAGGTGGCGGCATGGCGGGTCTCTCGGCGGCGCTGCGCCTCGCCGAAGCGGGTCAGAAGACACTGCTGATGGCCTCTGGCCAGAGTGCCCTGCACTTCTCTTCCGGCTCCATCGACCTGCTGGAGAGCGAGGGGGATCCCCGCGCCGCCCTGCCCGCCTTCATGGCGGAGCACCCGGATCACCCTTACAGCAAAGTAGGCCTGACCAACATAGAGGCGAGCCTTGCGGATCTGCAGCGCCACTGCCACGAGCAGGGGCTGCCCCTGTTTCGCCAGGAGACCAACCACCAGCGGCTGACCCCCATCGGCACCCTGAAATCCACCTGGCTGTCGCCCCACACCTGCGCCTGCCAGACGGATACGCCGGCTCCCGATGCCATCTTGCTGGCGACCCTGGAAGGGTTTCGCGACTTTCACCCGGCGCTCGCGGCCGCCAATCTGGCGACTCACCCCCGCTTCGCCCACTGTCGCATCATGACAGGGGAAATTCGCCTGCCCCAGCTAGCCGAGTTCAGCCGCAATCCCCACGAGTTTCGCTCCGCCGACATAGCCCGCCTGTTTGACAAGCAAAAGGGCGACCAGCCCGATCTGCTGGCAGATCTGGCCCGCGAAATCTGCCGCATGGTGCACGAGAGCAGCGATCCCGGCTGCCGCCATGTGGTGCTGCCCGCCTGCCTGTCACTGGGGCTGGTCGGCCCCCGTCTGGCGGAACTGGAAAAACGCACCGGCTGCACCATCAAGGAAGTGGCGACCATGCCGCCGTCACTCATCGGCATGCGTATGCAAGAGACGCTCAAGCGTCGCTTCCAGGCCCTGGGCGGTACCTTCCTCACCAGCGAGCGGGTGCTTGGCGCCCGTTACGAGGGAGACAAGGTGCTCGGTGTGCACAGCCAGAACGGCGACGATCAGCTGTTTGAAGCAGATCATTTCGTGCTCGCCTCCGGCAGCTTCTTCAGCCGCGGCCTCGAATCCCGTCTGCGCGGCATTCGCGAGCCCATCTTCGACGCCGATGTACTGAGTCTGGAGGAGCGCGATGCCTGGGCCGGTCGCCGCCTGTTCGACCACCACCCCTTCATGGGCTTCGGGGTCAAGACCGACGACAAGCTCAGAGTGATGCGCGGCGGCAAACCGCTCACCAACCTCTATGGCGCGGGCAGCGTGCTGGCTCACTATGACCCCATCCGCGAAGGCTCCGGCTCCGGTGTCGCCGTTGCCACCGGCTGGCAAGCAGCCGGCCATATTCTGGCGGGGGTGTGAGATGAGCCACACACCTTCATTCGCACAACACAACGTGCTGGCCCACTACGATGCCCAATCCCGTGAAGGTTCCGGCTCCGGTGTCGCCGTTGCCACCGGCTGGCAAGCCGCCGGCCATATTCTGGGCGCGGCCCAATGATTACTTCGTCCCATATCCCGTATCTTCATCATCGCCGGGAGGAGAACTGACATGCTACTGGATCACGCCAACCAAACCTTCGATCAGTGCATCAAATGCACCGTCTGCACCGCCTACTGCCCTGTGGCCAAGGCCAATCCTGCCTACCCCGGCCCCAAACAGGCGGGCCCGGATGGGGAGCGGCTGCGGATCAAGAGCCCGGAGCTGTTCGACAGCGCCCTCAAATACTGTACCAACTGCAAGCGCTGTGAAGTCGCCTGCCCGAGCGGCGTGCGCATCGGCGACATCATCGCCAAGGCCAAAGACAAGTACAGCGGCTTCAAACCCGGGATCCGCGAGTTCGTGCTCTCACACACCGACCTGATGGGCAGCATGTCCACCCTGATGGCACCCGTGGTCAACTTCACTACCGGCCTCAAGCCCATGAAGCTGGTGCTGGACAAGGCGCTGGGGGTTTCCTCCCATCGTGACCTGCCCAAATATTCCCAGGGCACCTTCCGCGGCTGGTACAAGAAGCAGAAGGCCACACAGGCCCAATATGAGCGCCAGATCGCCTACTTCCACGGCTGCTACGTCAACTACAACCACCCGCAGCTCGGCAAGGAGCTGGTGCAGGTGCTCAACGCCATGAACATAGGCGTGCAATTACTGGAGCGGGAGAAGTGCTGCGGCGTACCGCTGATTGCCAACGGCTTCATGGACAAGGCCAAGCAGCAGGCGGCCTTCAACATCAGGCAGCTTGAGAACACGCTGCTGGGCAACGAGATGCCGCTGCTGGCCACCTCCTCCACCTGCGGCTTCACCCTGCGGGACGAATACCCCCACCTGCTGGAGCAGGACAATCACAAGGTGCGCGATCGCATCTCGCTGGTGACCCGCTTCCTGTGGAACGAGTTTTACAAGGGCAACAAACCGGCCATGAAGCCGCTGGACCTGCACATCGCCTACCATACCCCTTGCCACATGGAGAAGATGGGGGGCGTCATCTATACCCTCGAATTGCTGCGCGCCATTCCCGGGGTCAAGGTGACGGTACTGGAGTCCCAGTGCTGTGGCATCGCCGGCACCTATGGCTTCAAGTCCGAGAACTACGAGACCAGCCAGGCCATAGGTGAAGGGTTGTTTGATCAGATAAACCGCCTCAAGCCTGATCTGGTCATCACCGACTGCGAGACCTGCAAGTGGCAGATCGAGATGAGCACAGAGTTTCGCTGTGAACATCCCATCCACTTGCTTGCCCAGGCGCTGGCATAAGAGAGCACAGTGACAGGTGGATATAGAGATGAGTACTCCGACTTCCCGCTGTGAGCATCCCATCCATCTGCTGGCCCAGGCCCTGGTCTGATCGCAGATCACCCAGACAGACACGCAACGAGCCGGCCCATGCCGGCTCTTTCATTTCAGCAAGTTCATCAAACGTACCCGGTGCGAATAAACTGCCGCGAATGACAGGCAGAGGCGAGATGATTGAATCTGGTTCTCCTGTGCCTCTCACCGGGTTCAAAACCCACCCAAATACAGAATAAATATTCACCGACGAATCTATACCCATAAATAGATAAGTCACATGCTCGATTTCAAGCCAACCCTTGCCACATCAGGCATACCAACCAACATTGCCAACAGGGCGCAACGACATGCTGGCAAAGCGCGTCAATAAGTTGAGTTTTCTCATTATTTAACCGGGATCTCATTTCCGGCACTTGCTCCCCCAGGCAATTGATCTAGCGCAAGCTCAGTCCTGATAAATCATCATCCATTTTACCCATTTGGTAATATCCAACCCGAGCAATCGCATAATTACATGGGTTTTATTCACTAATAACAATTAATCGGCCTGCCTGCTCCTGCCTAGTGCGGGGGCTGATGCCCACATCCAGGATGGAACGGTCAGGCTTGGCAATGAGATCGATTCGGGAGTGATGATCGTGAGTTCACACAACAGACTGACCAGACTGGGCCTCGCCGCCCTGCTGCTTACCACCTGCTTTGGCGCCAGCGGCTTGGCACAGGCCGATGAGGCAACCCCCAAGGGCAAGATAGAGGCACGCAGCGAGCTGTTCGCCAAGGATCACGTCGACCAGTTCAGCAGCTGGAAAGAGACCAGCGAGAGCGCGACGCGCACCGACGCCCTGGCCGAAGATCCGCAGATGGTGGTGCTCTGGGGGGGGTATCCCTTCTCCAAGGATTACAACAAGCCCCGCGGCCATTTCTATGCCCTGACCGACGTACGGGAAACCCTGCGCACCGGCGCTCCCAAGACCGCCGAGGATGGCCCCCTGCCCATGGCCTGCTGGAGCTGCAAAGGCCCGGATGTGGCCCGCGTCATCGATGAAAAAGGCGAAGATGGCTACTTCAAGGGCATGTGGGCCAAGGGTGGCCCGGAAATAGTCAACACCATAGGCTGCGCCGACTGCCACGACACGGCGTCGAAAGAGTTCAAGGAGGGCAAACCCGCCCTGCACCTCTCCCGTCCCTATGCCGACCGCGCCATGACCGCCATCGGCAAGCCGTTCAAGGAGCAGGGTCGTTTCGATCAACAATCCCAGGTCTGTGGCCAGTGCCACGTGGAGTACTACTTCAGCGGCCCCACCAAGGCGGTGAAATTCCCCTGGGACAAGGGCACCACGGTTGAGCAGATGGAGCAGTACTACGACGAGATCGGCTTCGCCGACTGGACCCACGCCCTCTCCAAGACCCCCATGCTGAAAGCCCAGCACCCCGAATACGAGACCTGGCGCGCCGGCATTCACGGCCAGAACAACGTCGCCTGTGTCGACTGCCACATGCCCAAGGTGCAAAACGAGCAGGGCAAGGTCTACACGGATCACAAGGTGGGCAACCCCTTCGATCGCTTCGAGCAGACCTGCCGCAACTGCCATACCCAGAGCAAGGAGATGCTGCAAGGCATAGTCCAGCAGCGCAAGGATGCGGTGACCGAGATCAAGTTGAAGGTCGAGAAGCAGCTGGTGCACGCCCACTTCGAAGCCAAGGCGGCCTGGGATGCAGGCGCCACCGAGGCGCAGATGAAAGACATACTGCAAGACATCCGTCACGCCCAATGGCGCTGGGACTTCTCCATCGCTTCCCACGGGGTGCAGATGCACGCCCCGGAAGTGGCACTGCGCATGCTGGGCACAGCTCTGGATAAAGCCGCCGATGCCCGCACCAAACTGGCTCGCCTCTTGGCAACCAAGGGGATAAGCCACGAGATCGCCCTGCCGGACATCTCCACCAAGGAGAAGGCGCAAGCTGCCCTTGGCATGGATATGAAACAGATGAACTCAGACAAGGCCCAGTTCCTCAAGACCACAGTTCCCGCCTGGGATGCCGAGGCCAAGGCGGCCGGACGGCTGGCACAGTAACGGCGCCTGCGGGCCCGGCCCCAAGTCGGGCCCGCAGCGGATGGAGGCTTCCTATGGGTGATTTAACAATGGATTTTTTACGACTGATGCTGATGGCAGCCATGCTGCTCACCAGCCTGCAGGGACAGGCGGGCGACGCCGCAAGCGCGCCCGCCGCCATGCCCGCGACGCATGAAGTGGAATTTTTACGCAGCCCCGACAAGGCCTGCACCGACTGCCACAAGGAGCAGGCAAGCGGCATGCACGGCAAACATGGCCAGGCAACCAACCCCAACAACCTGGCGCCGGTCACCTGCACCAACTGCCACGGCCAGCCCTCCCCCCAGCACAGGGAAGGGGTCAAGGACGTGATGCGGTTCAGTGACAGCTTCAACGACAAGCAGAGCGATGAGGCTTACCCCATCGCCGAGCAGAACGGGGTCTGCATGAGCTGCCACGAACCCAAGCCATTGCGCGAGGCACTCTGGGCCCACGACGTGCACGCCACCAAGCTCACCTGCACCAGCTGCCATGCGCTGCACCCGGCCAAGGAGCCCATGGTGGGCATACCGGAAAAGTCCCGCATCAAGCTCTGCGTCGATTGCCACAGCAAGCAGCATGAGGCCAAGGCAACCGCTCAGCAGGCGAGCGTGAGCAAGGAGGCACCATGAGCTGCTCTCGTCGTGACTTTGTGGCGGGCATGAGCGCGGGGGCGCTGATCATGATGACGGGGACTGTTCGTGCCAACACCCGCGCCGGGGCAGCCATCCTAGCCCACAGCCAGACCATAGATGGGGTACGCTACGGCATGATCCATGACGAGGTGGCCTGCATCGGCTGTACCGCCTGCATGGATGCCTGCCGGGAGGTGAACCAGGTGCCGGAAGGGGTCTCGCGGCTCGAAATCATCCGCTCCGGCCCCATAGGCACATTCCCCGATGCCGAGTACCACTTCTTTCGCAAGTCTTGCCAGCACTGCGACAACGCCCCCTGCGTGCATGTCTGCCCGACCGGCGCCTCCCATATCCGCAAGGAGGATGGCATCGTCGATGTGGACCCGAACCTCTGTGTCGGTTGCATGTATTGTCTGGCCGCCTGCCCCTATCAGGTGCGTTTCATCAACCCTGTGACCCGGGTCGCGGACAAGTGTGATTTTTGCCGCAAGACCAACCTGGCAGCGGGCAAGGAACCGGCCTGCGTGGAGTCCTGCCCCACCAGAGCGCTGGTGTTCGGCAATCTGGATGATCCGGACAGCCCCATCGCCAAACGGCTGGTGAAGGAGACCACCTATCGCTACAAGCAGGCGCTCGGCACCTCGCCCAAGATGTATCGCGTGCCCAAAGGGGAGATAACGCCATGACCATGCAAGCGGCAGTAACCCAGGGAGGGAATGACCATGTGGCATGACGCATTTCATTTTCCTTCCCTTGTCTGGGACTGGCCCATCGCCATCTACCTCTTTCTGCTCGGCATCTCGGCCGGGGCCACCAGCCTCTCGGTGTTGTTGCGCCGCAAAGGGGCGGGCAGCGAGAGCGGCATCATCAAGGCGACCGCCATTCTGGCGCCGCTAAGCGTGATATTGGGGCTCTTGATCCTCATCTTCCACCTGGCCCGTCCCTGGACCTTCTGGAAGCTGATGTTCCACTACCAGTTCGACTCAGTGATGTCGATGGGGGTCATGCTGTTCCAGCTCTACATGGCGGTGCTGTTTGCCTGGCTGGCGGTGGTGTTCAGAGCCGACATTGAGGCGGTGCGCCGTCGCCTGCTCAAGGAGAGGTTCGCCTTTGTCGATGGGCTGATTGCTTGGCTTGCCCGCCTCGAGACACTGTTGGCGCCACTGCTGTTGCTGCTGGCCGTGCTGCTGGGGGCCTATACCGGCTTTTTGCTCTCGGCGCTCAAAACCTATCCGCTGCTCAACAACCCTGTGCTGCCTGTGCTGTTTCTGGTCTCCGGCATCAGCTCAGGCATCGCCTCCACCATCCTGCTGGCGGTCACCCTGTTCAAGGAGGATCACCACAGCCAGGGGGTGAGCTTTGTGCACCGCTTCGAGCGACCCGTACTGGCGGTGGAGGTGCTGCTGCTGATCTGCTTCTTTACCGGTCTTTATTTCGGTGGCGGCCAGAAGGAGGTGGCCATGTGGGCCGCCATCGGCAGCGGCTTCTGGGCCCAGGTGTTCTGGCTTGGTGTGGTGGGTATCGGCATGCTGCTGCCCCAGTTGCTCTCCCTGCTACCAGCACAAATGCGCCAGCGTAACGGTCATCTGGTGCTGGTGTGCAGCCTGACCCTGATGGGCATACTGCTGCTGCGCTACTTCGTGCTCTATGCAGGTCAAATGACTGTTGTATAAAGGGAGATACATGATGGGTAGCAAAAGCGACCATACGACGTCGGCTTGCAGCATGACCCTGATGGGCAGGTTGCTGGCTGATGCTGCGTCATCCTCGTATGCCGGCCAGATGACGGTGGTATGAGAAACTGATCGCAAGCGCCAGCCGCCTTGGGCGACTGGCGCTTGTTTGTTGCTGGATGTTTGAATGTTCTGGTTATGCCCCAACGCCCGCCTGCTGCGGACGCTGGGGCATAACATGAACCCATGATGGAACCGGAGGTTGTGTGCTGGCGGAGTTCGGCTATCTCTCACTGTTGCTGGCAACGGCGCTCTCTCTGGTGCAAGGCACCTTGCCCTGGCTGGGCCTGAGGCTGGCATCGCCCCCTCTGCTGGGCTGTGCCAAGCCGCTGGCACTGCTCAATGCCGCCCTGCTGGGGGCTGCCCTGCTGCTGCTCGCCAGCTGCTTTGCCCGGGATGATTTTACCGTCAGCTATGTGGCTCAGCACGCCAACAGCGCCCTGCCCATGGGCTTCAAGCTGGCGGCGGTCTGGGGCGGCCATGAAGGCTCCATGCTCTTCTTCGTGTTTGCGCTGGCGCTCTGGGGCGCCCTGGTGGCGCTCTGTTCGCAGCGGGTCGACTCGCTGATCCGTGCCCGGGTGCTCGCCATCATGGGGCTGATAGTGGGGCTGTTTGGACTCTATACCCTTGTCTTCTCCAGCCCGTTTGACCGGCAGTTCCCTGGGCCCCTGGAGGGACGCGATCTCAATCCCATGTTGCAGGACATCGGCCTCATCATTCACCCGCCCCTGCTCTATCTCGGCTACGTGGGCTTTGCAGTCAACTTCGCCTTCGCCATGGCGGCGCTGCACTCGGGCAAGCTGGACGGCGCCGTGGCCCACTGGAGCAGACCCTGGGCACTGGGCTCCTGGGTGTTTCTCACCGCCGGTATCCTGCTCGGCTCCTGGTGGGCCTATTACGAGCTCGGCTGGGGTGGCTGGTGGTTCTGGGATCCGGTGGAAAACGCCTCCCTGCTGCCCTGGCTGCTTGGCACCGCCCTGCTGCATGCCCTCATCGTCTGCGAGAAGCGCGGCGCTTACGGCCACGGCGTGCTGCTGCTCTCCATCTTCACCTTCGCCCTGAGCCTGCTCGGCACCTTCGTGGTGCGCTCCGGCGTACTCACCTCGGTGCACGCCTTCGCGGTGGATCCCAATCGCGGCCTCACCCTCTTGCTGTTGCTCGGCCTGTTATTGACCACGGCGCTCACCTTGTTTGCGCTGCGGGCAGATACCCGCGCCCCCTACGCCCGCTTCGGCTTCTGGTCAAAAGAGGGACTCTTGGGCGCCGCCATCCTGTTGTTCAGCGTGGCCTGCGCCTGCGTGTTGCTCGGCACCTTCTACCCCATGGTGTTCCAGTCCCTGCACCTGGGCTCGCTCTCGGTCGGTGCGCCATATTTCAACACTGTTTTCGTGCCGCTGGCCCTGGTGCTGATGGCACTGATGACCCAGATCCCGCGCCTGCGCTGGCAATGTCTTGCGGCCAGCCCCCCCATCAAGCGGATAGTGCCGCCTCTGCTCGGCCTGCTCGGGGGCGGCCTGCTCAGCCTGGGGTATCGCGATCTTGGCGCCCTCAGTTGGGTTGGCCTTGTCGCCAACGTGCTGAGTCTCTGGCTGGTGGCAAGCCTGCTGCTCAATTTCTCATTCAAGACCCATGGCCTGAGTGCCAACCGGCTGGGGAGTTTGCTCGCCCACCTGGGAGTCGCCATATGTGCCCTTGGCATCAATCAGGTGAGCCACTACAGCCAGGAGGGGGGCACAGTATTAAAAGCGGGCAGCCCCTACCAGCTTGGCGCCTATACCTTTCGCTATGAGGGGAGCGAGCCCCTGCTCGGCCCCAACTACACAGCCGAGCGCATTACGCTGAGCGTGCACAAAGGCGCCAAGGAGGTGGCGCGGCTGATGCCGGAGCGGCGCCACTACAGCGTGCGCACCATGAACATGAATGAACCGGGCATCGCGTGGGGGCTGTTTGGGGATCTCTACGTGGTGCTCGGCGAGAAGATAGGGCCGAACGCCTACGCCATGCGCCTTCACTACAAGCCGCTGGTGCGCTGGATCTGGCTGGGGGGCATGCTGATGATGGCGGGGGGAGCACTGCGTTTGCTGGGGCGCAAGCCGTTGCTGGCATCCCGTCCAGCCAAGATCCCGCAGCCCCTGCGCGAACAGGAGACACCATGAGCGCCCGCCTGCGCCTTTTTATCCCCTTGCTGCTGACCCTGGGCCTCGGCACCTTGCTTTGGCTGGGGCTTGCCAACAATCCCTACCGCCAGGACGAGGCGACCCTGGGGCGTACCCTGCCCCAGTGGCAGAGCGAAAACCTGCTGGATGGGGGGGTTGTCCACACCGACCAGCTCAAGGGAGAGCCCTTTGTACTCAACGTCTGGGCCAGCTGGTGCCCCAACTGCCGCGCCGAGCACCCGCTGCTCGCCGAGCTGGCCAGCACGGTTCCCCTCTATGGGCTCAACTACAGAGACAAGGGCGAAGCGGCGCGTGCCTGGCTTGGTGAGGCAGGCAACCCCTATCGCGCCGTGCTGGCGGACTCGGACGGCAAGTTGGCGCTGGAGCTCGGCGTCTACGGCACGCCGGAGACTTATCTGTTTGCCGCCGACGGCACCCTGCTCAGCCGCCACACGGGCGAGCTGACTGCCGATATCTGGCAGCGCCAGTTTGTGCCAAAGCTCAAGGCCGCCCGCGCCACGACCCTGACATCCTCAACGACCACCCGGCAGGAGGGCAAACCATGAAGACCCCTGTCATCCTCTGCACCCTGCTGCTTGTACTCGGTATGAGCGTGGGCGTCCTGGCCAGCGGGGTCGATACCTATCAGTTCCAGCACCCGGAGCGACAGAGCCGCGCCCAGGATCTCGCACGCGCCCTGCGCTGCCCCCAATGCCAGAACCAGAACCTGGTGGAGTCCAACTCCCCCATCGCCCGGGATCTGCGGCTCGAGGTCTACCGCTGGGTGGACGAGGGGCAAAGCGACGAGCAGATCATCGCCCGCATGACCAGCCGATTTGGCGACTTCGTGCGCTACGATCCCCCCTTCAAGGCCAGCACCCTGCTGCTCTGGGCCGGTCCCTTCCTGCTGCTGGGACTGGCGCTGACCACTCTGGGACGCCGTCTGAAGGCCAAAGGGGATCAGGCCGTCCCGCTCAACGGCTCTGCCAGCAGGCAAGCGGCCAACCCGCGCAGTGAGTTGAATCGCCTGATCATGCTCAGGGAGCAGACCTGTCTCCCCCCAGAACATCCCCTCTATCAGGAGCTGACCGCAGCCAATCTTGACAATGCCACGCCGGCGGCGGAACTGGCCCTGCGCGAGCGGCTGACCCACGGGTCTGGCAACTCCGGCAGCCACACGCAGCACAAGGGCATCCTTCTGCTGCTCGGAATCGTGATGGTCGGCGGGCTCGCCGCCTTTTATGCCGGCAGCGGCCGCTATCAGGCATGGCAGGCTTATCAGTCACGCCCCGATCCGCTGGCGGGGCTGAGTCCGCGGGATCTGCAGGACAAGGAGCTGGGGGATCTGCATCAAACCCTGCAGCGCAACCCGCAAGACCTCGACAGTTGGGCAGCGCTGGGTCAACTCTATCTCTATCGGGATGAATACGAGAACGCCTGGCTCGCCTATCAGCGCCTAGCCCTGCTTGAAGGGGGCGCCAGTGCCGCCACCCTGGCCGCCCAGGCGACTGTGCGCTACTACCAGGCAGGCCAGCAGATCACCCCAGAGGCTCGCCACTTGCTCGATAGCGCCCTCAAACAGGATAAAGGGGAAGTGAGCGCCCTGATGCTGCTCGCCTCCGATCACTTCCTGCACGGCCGCTACCGCCAGGCCATCGACCTGTGGCAACAATTGCTGGATAGCGAGCGTCCCCGTATCAACCGTGCGGCGCTGATTGAGGCGATCCAGACGGCGAGAATGATGGGGGGCTGACGGGTTGGAGGAGCCATCCTTCACCCTGTTGTCCAGGCCAATATCAACAGGAAATGGCTTGCCATCACGCCAATCAAGGACAAACAATACGAGCCCCTTTATTCCACCGCCGGAGCCTTCCCCATGATCCCTATCCGCTGTCACGCCGTCTCCGGTGTGACGTTATCGGAAATCGACGGCCAGGCTAAAATACTGCTGATGAAACGGGTCAAGGGCGGCTTCTGGTGCCATGTGGCGGGCACGGTTGAGGCGGGTGAAACCGGCTGGCAGACCATTATTCGCGAAATGGGTGAAGAGACAGGCATCGCCGTCACAGCGCTATACAGCGGCGAATACCTTGAGCAGTTTTACGAATCGGCCTCGAATACCGTGATGGTGGTGCCGGTCTTTGTGGTCTATTGCCCACCCAATCAAGCGGTCACCCTCAACGACGAGCACACCGAATATCGCTGGTGTTCGCTCACCGAAGCCAAGGCGCTGGTGAGCTTTCCCGGGCAGAAGGCGCTCTATGACCACATCTGGCACTATTTTGTCGAAAACCGCCCCTCGGCACTGATGTAAGTGACTATCCCTTCGTAACCGCAGAGGGGGCTCTTCTCGTCTGCGCCATCACACCACTCCGACGATGAGATACCGCCCCTTTCCGAGTAGCGGCCTGCCTGTTGAGCGTTGCCCGCTGGTACCGTTTACCCGGCGCCAGGGTGATAAACAGGCTGTCGGGAGCGACAGCCCCCTCCAGGGCACAAAAAAGTGGTAACGAATGGCCATAACAGGCATATAGTGCGCCACCATAGCGCGTCACAATGACAGCGGGTTCTGACGACCATCAGACCCATACATGGTTCGATACTTCATGGAACTGGTCGCCATATAGACCCGAACGTGGGTATATCAAGGCGCAAGGCCCCATAAAAATGAAATATCGGGCCGTTAAACGTTGTGAAGCGTCAATTACCGTCATATAACTAGCCAAATACCCCTGTCAGTCGTACGGAAGCGTCAAATCATGATTATTCGCCCTTTTCTTACCCTGTTGCTCGGTGCCTTCCTCGTTCCCGTCAGCATGGAGAGCGTCCAGGCCAACCCGTTTTCAGCAGCATCTCCCTCCCCCACTCGCTTTCTCGAACAACGCAGCGATCTGGCCCTGAGTTCGGCCTCCTTCGTGGTCGCAAACCCGCGCACCGGCGAGGTACTCTCCGAGCGCAACGCCAACCGTGTGATGCCGATTGCCTCCATCACCAAATTGATGACGGCGCTGGTAGTGCTCGATGCCAATCAGCGTCTCTCCGAGACGCTCACCGTTACCATGGCCGACGTGGATCGCCTCAAAGGCACGGGTTCACGGTTGGCGGTAGGTTCACGCCTCAGCCGCGCCGACATGCTGCATATTGCCTTGATGTCGTCGGAAAACCGCGCCGCCTCGGCCCTGGCAAGACACTACCCGGGGGGGCAACGCGCCTTTATCGAAGCGATGAATGCCAAGGCCAGCATGCTTGGCATGTGGAGCACCCAGTTTGCAGACAGCACTGGCCTCAATCCGCGCAATGTCTCCAGTGCCCATGACCTGGCCAAGCTGGTAGCGGCCGCTTCGGCCTACCCGCTGATCCGGCAATACTCCGCCACAGAGCAGCGCATGGTACGCAATGGCAAGCGCCAGCTGCACTATCTCAACTCCAACCGACTGGTGCGCGAAGGCAGCTGGCTGGTCACCCTCTCCAAGACGGGCTACATCCGCGAGGCGGGTCGCTGTCTGGTGATGGCAACCCAGATCAACCGCGAACCGGTGATCCTGGTGCTGCTCAATGCCGATACCCCCAATGCCAGGGTGGCGGATGCCAAGCGTATCAAGTCCTGGCTGGAGAGCTCGGGTCGCACCAGCCTGACGGCTCAATCCAGCCCCCAGACCAAGTTGTTCAGCAGCCAGTAATCCGCGTCCATCCCAAAATGTAAAAAGCCCCCGCACCACTGGTGCGGGGGCTTTGCTGTTGCGTGGCCAATGGTGCCGGTCAAGAAACCGGCCCTGTTTAGACCGGCTTGAGCCGGGCTGTGAAGTGGCGCAGCAGCGGCGGTTCATAGTCGAAGGTGAGACCGCGGATCTCGCTGGCCCTCGTCTTGACCGCAATGAGGCAATCAGCCACATAGTCCATGTGATCCCGGGTATAGACACGGCGCGGAATGGTGAGACGCAAGAGCTCGAAGTCCGCCGCCTCCTGCTTGCCGGTGGCCGGATCGCGCCCCAGCAGCAGTGAGCCTATCTCCACCCCGCGCACGCCCCCTTCCAGATAAAGCGCGCAGGCCAGGGCATGGGCCGGGAACTGCTCCCCCGGTATATGGGGCAGCAGCTTCTTGGCATCCACAAAAACCGCATGACCGCCGGTGGGCGTCTGGATGGGGATGCCCGCCTCGGCCAGCCGCTCGCCGAGATAAGCCACCTGACCGATGCGATAGGTCAGATACTCCTCGTCCATCCCTTCCCGCAGGCCAATGGCCAGCGCCGCCATGTCACGGCCGGCGAGACCGCCGTAGGTAACGAACCCCTCCATCGCCACGCAGCGCACCTGCACCGAGCGGAACAGGTCGAGATCCTCCTTGAAGCAGCAAAGACCGCCGATATTGACCAGTCCGTCCTTTTTGGCAGACATGGTGAACATGTCCCCCAGGTCAAACATCTGGTGCACTATCTCCTTGATGCTGCTCTTGGCGTAATCCGGGTCGCGTTCCTTGATAAACCAGGCGTTTTCGGCAAAGCGGGCGGCATCGATCACCACAGGAATATGGTGACGACGTGCAAGCTCGGAAACAGCCTGCATATTGCCCATGGAGACCGGCTGACCGCCAGCACTGTTGCAGGTGACAGTGATGATGACACCGGCCACATTGTCGGCCCCCAGCGTCTCTATGGTGTCGGTCAGGCGACCGAGATCGAAATCCCCTTTCCAGGCATAAGGCGCAGTGGTGTCGAGGGCCTTCGGGGTGAGCAGGTTGATGGCCCGCGCCCCAGCCAACTCTACATGGGCCTTGGTGGTATCGAAGTGGTAGTTGGAGATAAAGACCGGTGCCTTGCCCTTGCAGCGCTTGACCAGCTCGGGGAAAAGGATCTGCTCAGCCCCGCGCCCCTGGTGGGTGGGCATCACATGCTGGTAGCCAAACAACTCACGCACGGTACGCTCCAGCTCAACGAAGTTGCGGCTGCCCGCATAGGCTTCATCCCCCATCATGATGCCGGCCCACTGACGATCGGACATGGCGCCCGTGCCGCTGTCGGTCAGCAGATCGATATAGACATCTTCGGCCAGCAGCAGGAAGGGATTCCAGCCAGCGGCCTCAAGGGCGGCGCGGCGCTCGGCGCCAGTGGTCTGTTTGATGGGCTCGACCATCTTGATACGAAAGGGTTCGGGTATACGACGCATATAAGACTCCTCACCGGCGCGAGGCCAGTGTTGCAGACACATTGAAGTTCAAGAGGTTGTCAGAGGCGAGCTGGGCTCGCGCCAGGCATGGCCGGGTGTCAGCGGTGAGGAAAATCGAAGGTGAGAATGGGATCTCGGGTATACCAATGGGCGAGCAGGCAAGCTGCCCGGGGCCTAGCAGTCATGACAGGCATCACTCCCCTCCGTATTGGTTGCAAACTGTGTCGGTGGCAAACCATCTTGATTGCCAAGCAGTGCTGCCAACTGGCAGCCTCACCACGTTAACGGCTGGTTAACCCGCAGACAACGGGTACGCTGACACGCTGTGCGCCTGCTCACAAAGTGCGCATGTGCGCGGCAAGCCAGGGTTGTAGATGATCCGCCCACCCTCCTTGTTCGTTAAGCTCCGTACGTGCAACCCATATCAGTCATTACCCAAGGCCCGGAAGCCATCATGCATCGCAAACCCCATCTGCCCGAGAAAATATGCCCCGTCTGCCTGCGGCCTTTCGCCTGGCGACGCAAGTGGGCCCGCAACTGGCAGGAGGTTCGCTATTGCAGCGAGCGCTGTCGCCACCAGAAAGGAGCCAGGACCTGATGGAACTGCGTTTAATCCTCGGCGATCAACTCAACGCCAGTCACAGCTGGTTTCGTACCCCGGATCCCGACGTCTGCTATCTGCTGGCGGAGCTGCGCCAGGAGACCGACTACTGCCGCCACCATCGTCAGAAGGTGCTGGCCTTTTTCGCCGCCATGCGCGCCTTTGCCGCGGCCCTCACCAAGGCGGGTCACAGAGTCTGCTATCTCACCCTGGATGAAACCAGGCACTGGCCGAACCTGCCGGCCCTGCTCGATGCCCAGATTATCCACCACCAGGCCAGCCGCTTTGCCTGGCAGAGCCCGGATGAGTGGCGGCTGGCCACGCAGCTTGAACAGTGGACTGCGGGGCTCGCCATGCCTGCCCATCAGGTCGACAGCGAACATTTCCTCACCCCGAGGGATGGCTGGCAGCGCTATCCCCACAGCCGGATGGAGTTTTTCTACCGCGCTCTGCGCAAGCAATATGGTGTGTTGCTCGATGAAGGGGGCAAGCCCCTTGGCGGGCGCTGGAACTTTGACAGCGAAAACCGGGCCAAACTGCCCGAGCGCCAGCCCATCCCGGCCCCGCTCTTGTTTGCCAACGATGTGCAGGATATCGATGCCATGCTGTTGCATCACGGGGTGAACACACTAGGCTCGGCCGATGCCAGCGTCCTGCCCTGGCCCATTACCCGACGCCAGAGCCGCGAACTGCTCGATCACTTTCTGACCCACTGCCTGCCCCACTTTGGCCGCTATCAGGATGCCCTGAGCGAGCGGGGCTGGAGCCTGTTTCACAGCCGCTTGTCGTTCTCCCTGAACAGCAAGATGCTTCATCCCCTCGAGGTGATCCGTGCAGCCGAAACCCACTGGCAGGCCAATCAGGCCACCATTTCGCTGGCACAGGTCGAAGGGTTTATCCGCCAGATCCTCGGCTGGCGCGAGTTTGTCCGCGCCCTCTACTGGGAGCGGATGCCCGAGCTTGGCGACACCAATTTTCTGGCAGCCAGCCGGCCACTTCCCGCCTACTTCTGGAGCGGAGAAACCCGCATGGCCTGCGTGGGGCACGCTATCCGGCAATCTCTGGAGCACGGCTACGCCCATCATATCCAGCGGCTCATGGTGACAGGCAACTTTGCCCTGCTGGCGGGGATCAATCCGGACGAGGTCGATGAGTGGTATTTGGGGATCTACGTGGATGCCATCGAGTGGGTGGAGCTGCCCAACACCCGAGGCATGAGCCAGTTTGCCGATGGCGGCCTGATGGGCAGCAAACCCTACGCCAGCAGCGGCGCTTATCTGGATCGGATGGGTCACTACTGCAAAGGGTGTCACTATGACGTCAAGGCCCGCAGCGGTGACACCAGTTGCCCGTTCAACAGCCTCTACTGGCACTTTTTATGGCGCAATCGGGACAAGCTTGGCAACAATCCTCGCCTCGCTCTCCCTTATGCCAACTGGGATGGTCAAACGGAAGTGCAGCAGCAGGCAACCCTGACAACCGCGGCCCATCATCTGATCCATATCGAGCAGCTTTGATGCCACAGTTAATGCCATCAAACCAGCCAATTCCGACATTGAAAACCAGTTAAATAATTGTAACCAGATGTATATTCCGATTATATCTATACCAGTTGAATATCCTGTGGCGGCTGATTATGGTGATGGCCCCAGTCAAGGAGAGACAAGATGGACATAGTGGTACTCGGTGGTGGCGTGGTCGGTGTGACCAGCGCCTGGTATCTGGCCAAAGCGGGCCACAAGGTGACCCTGCTGGAGCGACGGGACGGGGTGGCGCTGGAGACCAGCCATGCCAACGCCGGCCAGATCTCCCCCGGCTATGCGGCACCCTGGGCGGCGCCCGGCATCCCCCTCAAGGCCGCCAAATGGCTGCTGCAAAAACATGCACCTTTCACGGTGCGCCCGACCTCGGATCCTTTCCAGCTGCGCTGGATGCTGAAGATGTTCGCCAACTGCACCCCGGCAGCCTATGCCACCAACAAGGGACGCATGGTGCGCCTCGCCGAATACAGCCGCGACTGCATGAAGACGCTGCGAGACGAGCTGGCACTGGACTACGAAGGACGCCAGCTCGGCACCTTGCAGCTGTTTCGAAGCGAGATCCAGCTCGATGCCAGCAAACGGGATATCGAGGTGCTGGAAGAGTATGGCGTCCCCTATCAGTCACTGGATGCCAGCGGTTGTGAAGGGGTTGAACCGGCATTGGCACGGGTACGTGGCAAGATAGTGGGCGGCCTGCGCCTGCCGGGAGATGAAACCGGCGACTGTTTCCGCTTCACCAAGGCACTGGCCGCCGAGGCGAAAAAACTCGGGGTGGAATTTGTCTTCAACTGCGCCATCGACGAGATTGAGCTCTCTTTGGGGCGCGCCGTGGCGGTGCGTGCCGGTGAGCAGCGTTTCAAGGCCGATGCCATCGTCTGCGCGCTGGGCAGCTATGCTACCGGCTTCCTTCGCCCGCTTGGGATCGATCTGCCTGTCTATCCGGTCAAAGGTTACTCCCTGACCCTGCCCATGACAGATGCCGATGCGGCGCCCCGCAGTACAGTGCTGGATGAAACCTACAAGGTGGCCATCACCCGCTTTAACGAGCGGATCCGGGTCGGTGGCATGGCAGAGCTGTCGGGTTTCAATCTGGCACTCAATCCCAAACGTTACGACACCCTGGCCATGGTGGTGGGGGATCTTTTCCCAGAAGGGGGCGATATCAGCCGCGCCGAGTTCTGGACCGGACTGCGACCCATGACACCGGACGGCACTCCCCTTGTGGGGCCAAGCCCGGTGCCCGGACTATGGCTCAACACAGGCCACGGCACCCTGGGCTGGACCATGGCAGCCGGCTCGGGTCAGCTGCTGAGCGATCTGATCAGCGGCAGCTCGACGGCCATCAGCGACGAGGGGCTGACCCTGGCCCGCTACGGGTAAACCTGCGTCCGTCACGACCGTCGGCCAGACACACAAAAGAGGGAGTGCATGGTCACTCCCTCTTTGCATTTAGCCACTATCAGTCAGCAGCCTTGACCATCAAACCCGGCATGGCCTGCCACACCCTGGCGGGATCTGGCTCGGCAATTGCCGCCGCTACCAGCTGTTCCAGCCACTGGCGATGCAATAGCCACATCTGCGGCCCCTCTCTGCCCTGCTCCTTGGCGCACTGCTTCACCACATCTGCCGTCCGGTAGAGGTATCGCACCAGAGCGGTCAATTCAGGCTCGGGCCAACGGCAACCGAAATGGCGCAGCCGCTCGGACCAGAATGCCACCTGACCTCGTTCATGCTCACACTCCAGCTCATGCAGTGCCGGCACCAGGTCCATCGCCTGCCACAAGGCGCCATAGCCGACGAAGCGGGTATCCAGCTCATCCAGCGCCTGATCCAGCAGTTGCAAGGTTTGTGGCCAGCTGCTGGCCTCCTGGCGGATCACTTCCTGCGCCGCGCATACGGCCGCCAGCCAGTCCATGGCCAACCGGCAGATGATGGCCTCCTTGTTGGGAAAGAGATGATAGAGCGATTTGATCCCTACCCCGGCTCGCGCCGCTATGGCGTTGGTATTGATTGCCAGAAATCCCTGCTCCTGCAACAGCGCCAGAGTGGCCTGCTCTATCCGGGTCACCGTCTCCTGACTGCGCTGCTGTCTGGGCTGACGCCGCATACAGAGATCGGTGGGCAATGGCGGTTCTGACATGGGTACTCCCTCACCTTGGTCACCAAGCATGGTTTTATAACTGCATGATGAAACAAGGAAAATATAAGTCAAAAAGAATATTTTCAGTAATTGCTGGCATTTATCCCGGAAGCTGCAATAAACAGAGGTGCTCATATTTGCAGTAAAAACTGCATTCTAACCAGGGAGAGCAATCGCATATGGATGGCAAGCAACAAGGTTTTACACTGAACGCGGCGCTGCTGCTGATGGCCGGACTGCTGACCGGCTGCAACCAGGAGAGCACAGACCCAGCAGCGCAACGAACCCTCTATCTCAACGGCAAGATCCACACTCAGGATGGGCAACGCAGGGTCGCCGAGGCCATGGTGGTTGCCGATGGCAAGTTTCTCTATGTGGGCACGCTGCAAGGGGCCAAGGCCTATCAGACGGTCGGCAGTCAGTCGGTGGATCTGAAAGGCCGGATGGTATTGCCCGGTCTGCACGACAACCATATCCATCTGCTCGGCACAGTGGCACTGGATATGTGCGATCTCGATGGTCAGAGCGTCACGCTGGATCAGCTGGCGGACAAGATAAAAACATGTCTGCCCCGTTATGCCCCCGGCAAGGGAAGCTGGCTGGTGGTCAATCAGTGGTCGCCCTACGACGGCAATACGCCGACGGCGACCCATGCAACCCTGCTGGCCGCGCTGGATGTCGCGGCGCCAGACAATCCGGTGGTGCTCTTTGGGGTCGATGGTCATGCCAGTGCCTACAACTCGCAAGCGCTGGCCAGTGCGCAGGATCAGGATGGCAATACAGTGGGTTTCAACGATGTGACCCTGGCACCGGGGGGCGTGTTTGCACATTTTCAGCCCTACGTTGACCTGACCAGTGGCGTGATCAGGGAGGGGGCTCGCAGCGCCATTCCGGTGCCGGAAACCACTGTGCTCAACGCCAGCGATGAACAGGCGGCAGCAGAGTATGACAAGATATTGCCTGCGGTCTCTTCCTTGATGGCTTCCCGTGGCATAACCGGGATCCAGGATGCCTGCGCCACCGATTTCATCCGCCAGCGCCTGCTCAACATGCAGAAACGTGGATTGCTGCACATGCGCGTCACTGCCGCCACCTGTTTTCACCAGGATGACTACAGCGGCAAGCTGGATATTGCCGGCCACCTCGCCAAGGCCAGCCAGGTCAGGAGCGCCTTTGCCGACAATCCGCTGATCAAGGCCGATGCGGTCAAGATCTTCCTCGATGGTGTGCTGGAAGGAGATCCCTTCACCACACCGCCCTTTCTGCCCAATGCAGGTATGCTGGAAAACTACCAGCATCCCCATCTGACCATGGATCTTGCCACCGAGCAGGTGACCATCACCGCCAACAGCGAAGATGCTGGCAGCAATGGCATCGTCAATTACCGGGATGCCGACCTCAAGGACTATGTCACCGCCCTCGATAACGCGGGTTTCAGCATTCATATGCACAGCATCGGCGATCGCAGTACCCGGGTCGGACTGGATGCCTTGCAGGCCGCCCGTACCAGCAATGGTGACAAGGGGATCCCCCATACCCTGGCCCACCTGCAGGTGGTGCACCCTGACGATCAGAAAAGGCTGGGGGAGCTGGGGCTGTATCTCACCTTCACCTACGCCTGGACCACGCCCCAGATAGCCTATGACATGCTGGTCACCCCCTTCATCCAGCCGACCAGAGCAGGACAATCCTTGAATGAGGCACTGTATGACCCCCTCGGCTACCTGCACGATGCGCTCTATCCGGTCGAGAATGCTCGCAAGGCGGGCGCCATCCTGGTGGCAGGCAGCGATGCACCTGTGGACAGCCGGGACCCTCGCCCCTTCGTCAACATGGCAGCCGGGATCGCCAAAGCGGCAGGCGATGGCGAGGATTACCGCCCCCATGAGCGCACTTCCCTCGCCGAAATACTGGCGGCCTATACCATCAATGGGGCCAAGGCAGTACGCCAGCAAGCCGTCACAGGATCCATCGAGACAGGCAAGTCCGCCGATTTCATCGTGCTGGACAGGGACCTATTCGCCCTGGTCGAGGCCGGAACACCGGCCAAGATAGCCGAGACCGAGGTCGAGCTGACTGTCTTCAAGGGGGAAACCGTCTACTCTCGCTGAGCCATCAAGACCCCTGCCGTGAACCATGCAGGCGGCAGGCCTTTCCAACGGCAGAAAGCAGGAGCAGCCCAGGCTGCTCTTTTTATTGCGTCAGATGAACCTCTCTTTGGCTCGCGAGATACCGCCCTTTTTCCTCCTCTCTTAACACTGGCTTAAGGATCCCCTGTCACCTTGCAGCCATTGTCATGAACGGAGCCACCCTGTATGAGCACCCTCAGAGATGCCCTGCGTCGTTTCGACGGTCAGCGCCGTTGCTGGACGGCCGATCTTGAGCGATCCCTCCTCGCCTGGCTTGCCAGACGAGGCAAGCTGCCGGCCTCAAACCAGCCACCCCAACGGATCCTCATCATCCGCAGCACCAACCGGATCGGCAACAATCTGTTCCTGCTGCCGTTTTTGCAACAGGTACGCCGCGCCCATCCTTTTGCCGAGATAGAACTGGTGTGCAGCGGTGGACAACTGCTTCCCTTTCTTGGCGACAAGCAGTTGCAGCGCATCCATCAGGTCAGGTTGCAGGGCAAGCACCTTATCCCGGCACTGCCCCGGTTGTGGCATCTGCGTCGCCAACGCTATGACAGTGTCTATGTGCCCTTTGCCTCCAGCACGGATCACCTGATCGCCGCCTGGGTACGGGCCAGCGAGAAGGTGGGTTTTGACGATGCCAGGGGCGATGTGCTGTTTGACCGGCTGATCGCGCCCGACACTCACTGCCACTACGCTCACCAACCGCTGCAGCTGCTGGGCATGCAGGCCAGCCAGGCCGACCAGATTGAACTGGGTAGCCAGCTACATGCCGCCTGCCCCCACCTGACCGCGCTGGCACAGGCTCATCCCGGCCGCCCTCTCATCGGCTTTTTCACTGGCGCACGCAAGGGCAAGGGGCTCTCCCTTCCCCAATGGCAGCGACTGCTCGGGGATCTGCGCCGCCACAGCCCGGATGCCCTGCTGATCCAGCTCACGGATCCTGCCTCCCCTCTACCCCAGCTTGGCGACATGCAGGTATCCCTTCACACCTTAAGCGAACTGACCCGCTTCACCGGCGGCCTCACCCTCTTTGTCAGCTGCGACACTGGCCCCCTTCATCTGGCTGCCGCCAGCGGTGTGCCCTGCCTCGGGCTCTTTACCCAGACAGATCCCGCGCGCTACGGCTGCCTCGGGGTCCAGCACCGCAACCAAGTGGTCGACGATCCCAATGCCATTGCCCTCGATGCCCACTGGCTTGCCGAGACGCTGGCGCGCCAGCAAACACCTAGGGAGCGGCAAGCCCCTCTCTCCCACGTGCAGTACCAGCAAGCATCCAGGGCTCTCTTGCTGGACGGTACCGGGTTGCCCCTTGGCGTTAAAACGGGCGGCCAAAGCCAGCCGTTTTAACGCCAGGACCCGGAGAACATGAAGAGAAACAATGACTCGGCGGGGTATCCCCCCGCTATGATGCCTTATCGATAGCGGGCTTCGATGAGGGCCAGCTGGCCACTCTGGCGCAGCATGACCAGGACGCGGGAGAACTCGGCGGCCCGGCGGTGGAAAGGAGACGTGTTGGCGATGCAGAGGGTCAGCGGGGTCAATCCCAGCTGGAGCGGCACCTCGACTATCTGCCCGGTCAGCCCCAGCTGGCTGAGCTTGAAGTTGGCCACTATGGAGTCGGTGAACATCAGATCGCCCCGACCGGCCGAGAGCATCTTGAAGACGTTATCCACATTCATGGTCAGATGGACCTTGAATCCCGCCAGATTCTCCTTGCCCCAACCATTGCCGATATAGTCGAGAATGGTAAACCCCTTGAGATCGGCCAGGGATTTTGCCTGCTGGATCTGCGCCATCCCGGGGTGTCCTGCCTGGGTGAACACCGTCAGTGCAGAGAAGGCGACAGGCTCCTCGACTATCCGGGTATAACCCCGTCGCTCCAGGGTCGGCACAGTGACAAAGCCGTCGGCCTGGCCGGAACGCACCCGCTTCTGGGCCCGCAGCCAGGGATACCCCTCGTGGCTCGCCTTGATATCCAGTTCGCTGGCAACCCTGTCCATCACATCCACCATGATGCCCCGCATCTTGCCCTGCTCGTCCCGCCAGGAGTAGGGGGCAAAATCATCGAAATAGACCATTTTGAGCACAGGAACAGGCGCTGCCAGCGGGCAGGTCGTCAGCAACAGCGCCCATAGACTCCCGATCCAGACTCCTGGTTTCATCTTTTCCAGCCCCATCGACATCAGCCTGACCTGAGCCTAGTGCAAGCAGGCCGGGTGCGGGCAAGCGGCAACAAAAACAGAGGGAAGGCTTGCGCCTTCCCTCTTTCGTTATGCCTGTTCTCTTTAGTTATGTGCAGCGCTGTTCTTTGGTCTGCACGCTAGATTGTCACTCTAGATTTCCACTCTAGATTCCTACTCTGATTTGCACGCTTGCCGGGATCAGGTCAGCTCGGTCCGCAGCGCCTTGGTGGCATCGACCATCACCTTGAGTGCGGCTTCCGTCTCTTCCCAGCCCCGGGTCTTGAGGCCGCAATCCGGGTTGACCCAAAGCCGATCGGCCGGGATCTGCTTGGCTGCCTTGCGGATCAGATCCTCAATCCAGCTCTGGCTCGGCACGTTCGGCGAGTGGATGTCATACACGCCCGGACCGATCTCGTTGGGGTAGTTGAAGCGCTCGAACGCTTCAAGCAACTGCATCTGACTACGGCTGGTCTCTATGGTGATCACGTCCGCATCCAACGCCGCCACCGCCTCTATGATGAGGTTGAAATCGCTATAACACATGTGGGTGTGGATCTGGGTGCTGTCCACCACCGGGCTTGCGCTCAGGCGGAAGGCGCGCACCGCCCAGTCCAGATATGCCTGGTGATCCTGCTTGCGCAGGGGCAGCCCTTCACGGATCGCAGGCTCGTCGATCTGGATGATCTTGATGCCGGCGGCTTCCAGATCCGCCACCTCGTCACGAATGGCCAGACCAATCTGCAGGGCAGACTGCTCGCGGCTCACGTCTTCGCGCGGGAAGGACCAGCAGAGAATGGTCACGGGCCCGGTCAGCATCCCCTTGACCGGCTTGTCGGTCAGGCTCTGGGCAAACTTGGTCCACTCAAGGGTCATTGGGGTCGGGCGGTCGATATCCGTGGTGATCACCGGCGGCTTGACGCAGCGGGAGCCATAGCTCTGTACCCAGCCGAAGCGGGTGATGGCAAAGCCGTCCAGCAACTCACCGAAGTACTCCACCATGTCGTTGCGCTCGGCCTCGCCATGCACCAGCACGTCCAGCCCGATGGCCTCCTGGCGCTCGATGGCATCCTTGATTTGAGCCTGGATGCCCGCCTCATAGGCGCTGTCATCGATGCGGCCCGCCCGCCACTCCTGACGCAGCACCCGAATTTCCGAGGTCTGCGGGAAGGAGCCAATGGTGGTGGTAGGCAGCAGCGGCAACTTGAGATCATGGCGCTGGGCCTGCACCCGTACCGGATAGGCGCTCTGGCGATCGAAGTCGCTGTTGGTCAGGCTGGCCAGACGGGACTGCACCGCTTTCTTGTGGACCCGGCTGTCGGACTCCCGATCCACGATGGGCTGACTGTAAGCGGTGATCTTGTCCAGATCCCCTCCGTCCAGGTAGTCGGAGAGCAGCCCCAGCTCGTAGCACTTTTGCAGGGCGAAGGCGAACCAGCTGCGGGTCTGGGGATCCAGCTCGTGCTCCAGGGTCAAGTCCACCGGGCTGTGCAGCAGGGAACAGGAAGAGGCAACCCAGAGCCGCTCGCCGAGCTTCTCTTTCAATGCATTCAGCGTCGGCGCCAGCTTGGCCAGGTTGGCACGCCAGACGTTGCGACCATTGATCACACCGGCTGAGAGGACCCACTGGGCCGGCAAGTGCGGGACCAGGGTCTCCAGCTGCTCGGGGGCAGCCACCAGATCCAGGTGCAGGCCATCCACCTTCAGGCTGGTGATGATGTCGCGCTGATGAGCCACCGAACCGAAATAGGTGGTGAGCAGCAGTTTGCAGGGGCCGCTCAGGCGCTCATAGGCGTTGAGGTAGGCCAGGCGCCAATCGTCCGGCAGGTCCAGCGCCAGGGCCGGCTCGTCGATCTGCACCCACTCCACCCCTTGCGCGGCCAGCTTGGCCAGTATCTCCTGATAGACGATCAGCAGGCGGTCGAGCAGTTCGAGGCGAGAGAAGCCGCTCTCTTTCTCCTTGCCCAGCCACAGATAGGAGACGGGCCCCAGCAGCACGGCCTTGACCGGCAGCCCCAGCGCTTTGGCCTCTTCCACTTCGTCAAACAGTTGGCTCCAGCCCAGCTTGAAGCGCTGATCACGGCTGAACTCGGGTACCAGGTAGTGGTAGTTGGTATTGAACCACTTGGTCATCTCGGCGGCGGCGGCAGACGGGCCGGTCGGCGCACGGCCACGGGCCACCCGGAACAGGGTGTCGAGATCGGTATCCCCATGGCGGTGGCGGGCAGGCACGGCGTCCACCAGCAAACTGGTGCCGAGCACTTGGTCGTACCAGGCAAAATCCCCCACCGGCAGCAGGTTGACCCCGGCGGTGCGCTGGGCCTGCCAGTGGCGCTCACGCAGGCTCTTGCCCACAGCGACCAGCTCGGCCTGAGTGGTCTCGCCACGCCAGTAGGATTCGAGGGCAAATTTCAGCTCGCGCTTGGCGCCGATACGGGGGAAGCCCAGTGTGTGTGCTCGTGTCATAGGTCCAATTCCTTATGCTCATTCATCTGATGGGAAACTGGATGATTTGGCCATCCAGATGTTTACACATCCAAAATGACAAGATAAGGTGGCCTTGGCTATTGAATACTCTTCAACTGGCTCTCAAATAATCCGCAACTAGCGTGCAAGAGCGTTCAACGGATATGCAAGAAAGCCTTCAACTGATGCAACAAGGAGCCACGTCATGGCAGTGCCAAGCAATTCAGGCCTGGAAATCAAACATTTGAGAACCCTGACCGCATTGGCCGAGCAAGGGTCGCTGGTCGGCGCGGCGCAGAGCCTGAATCTGACCCAGTCGGCCCTCTCCCATCAGCTCAAAGAGCTGGAGACCCGTCTTGGCCTGGAGCTTTTTCTTCGCAAGAGCCGCCCCCTGGTGCTGACTGCAGCGGGCCAGCAGTTGCTGGCTCTGGCCCGCCAGGTGTTGCCCGCCCTGGCACAGACCGAGAAACAGCTGCAGGCCCTGCACAGCGGTGACGCGGGCCGGTTGCATCTGGCGCTGGACTGCCACAGCTGCATTCAGTGGCTGCTGCCGCTCTTGCCCGATTTTCGTCGCCAGTGGCCCGGGGTGGATCTGGAGGTGGAATCGGTGCCCGGCTTTGATGCGATCAATGCCCTGCTCGGCGGTCAGCTCGACTTGCTGCTCACCTCGGACGTACAGGCCCGCGGGGATCTCCACTTCGAGCCGCTGTTCGCCTTCGATCTCACCCTGGTGATGGCGCCGGATCACCCTCTATGCCACCAGGGCCGGATCACCCCGGAGGATCTCAAGCAGGAGGTGCTGCTGGTCTACCCGGTGGAGCGGGCCCGCATGGACGTGTTCAGCCGCTTCCTGCAACCGGCTGGGGTCGAGCCAGCCCGCTGCAAGCTGGTGGACAATACCTCCGTCATGCTGCAGATGGCCGCCGCCGGGCTCGGGGTCGCTGCCCTGCCGCGCTGGGCCAGCGAGGAGTTTGTGCGCCAGGGCTTGCTTGAGGCCAGGCCACTCGGCAACGGTGTACGCCGCCATATGTACGGGGCCGTGCGCGCCGCCGACAAGGACCAGCCCTGTTTGCAGAGCCTGTTCGAGCGCATTCGCAGCAAGATGGGTGAGCAGAAAGAGGCGTAAAAAGCCGCCCCCGGGGCGGCTTGCGATGCGTCAGGAAGCCAGCCCCCTCAGGGTTCGTCCTGGCAGTGGGTGGCGCCATGTCGCCTCGGGCAGTTGGCGCAGAGCTCGCCATCGCGGCGCTTGTAGTGCAGGCAGCAGCGCTGGCGCACATAACCGGGGGACAGCGTATCGGCCGGGATCGATGCCGGACGCCACCCCGCCAGATGCTCGGCCGGCAGGCCACAGGCGAAGAGCCAGCGCGGCGCATGTTCGCTCACCTGCTCACGGCTGACATGGGTGAAAAAGTCGGGCACCCGCACCAGGGCCGCCAGCAGATCATCGGCCAGCAGCGGGCGCACGAAACCCGGTCTGAGTCGCTGCACCCCGCCCAGCAGCCCGAACAGCGCCTGCCAGTGGGCTTGCAACCGCTCGCCCGCCACCTTGATCAACAGGCTGACATCCCCCTTGATCATGGGGTCGGCCGGCAGGATAAAACCGGATACCACGCCATCCTGATAGTCCTGCCCCATGCGATCGACGGCGGGGACGGCGCCCAACCGATAAACAGCAGCCATGGTCAGATAGAGGGATTGCCAGCAGAGCATGCCCCAGCTGCGGGTCAGCCAGTAGGCTGGCCCCGCCTCAGGGTGCGCCAGCCGCCAGTGTTCATATAGTACCGCCGCCACCTCGGCAGGGGTTGAATCGGGGGGCGCCGCCAGCAGATGAGGCCTGTCCCCCACTCCCGCCAGCCGCCCCTTGAGCGAAGGAATAACCCCGGCCACGACGGCAAACAGGGCGCCATGATCCGCAAGCGCACTAGCCTGTGTATCCGTGGTCAGTTCCTCAAGTCCACCGGCCCCAGTGAACTGGCGATTATCGCTGACTGCCAGTGGTGCAGCGGGCCCCGGGACTGGCCCGGGGCGCAGGGTCAGAATACGTATTTGAGTCGCGCCTCCACATTGCGCTCTGCCCCGAACCAGCAGTTGTTCTGGTCATAGCAGGAGTAATAGGTCTTGTTAAAGAGGTTGCTGGCACTCACCGAGGCCTCAACCCCCTTCAGACGCTGGCTGAGTTGGGCCAGATCGTAGGACGCCGCCATGTCCATCAGGAGGTAATCCGGAACCGTGTCCGTGTTGGCGGCATCAAGCTGTGCCTCCCTCACGTAACGCAGACCCGCCCCCAGCCGTAAACCCTTATCCAGCTGGTAGTTGCTCCAGAGGGATGACATCTGCTTGGGCACCCAGACCGGGGTCTTGCCCTGCAGGCTGGTGGTATCGCGGGTGATCTCCATGTCCTGGCGGGTATAACTCAGCGCCAGATCCAGCTGGCTGGTGAGATCGACTCGTCCCTCCAGCTCGACGCCCCTGGAGACCATCTCTCCGGTCTGCAGCTTGGGCCCATAGACGTTGTCCGGATCCGTCACCAGCGCATTTTGCTTGGTGATGTGGAAGACCGAGGCGGTAAAGGTCTTGCTCATGTCCTCGGAAAGATACTTGAGCCCCCCCTCCCACTGATGGCCTGTGGCAGGGTCAAAAGCCTTGCCGCTCTTGTCCGCCCCCGCTACCGGCTCGAAGCTCTCGGCATAGCTCACATAGGGGGAAAAGCCGCCATCCAGCTCATAGAGGGCGCCGAGACGGAAGGAGAGGTTGTCCTGATCTATCTTGGCGAGGGACTGGCTCGCCGCGCCCTGATAGAGGGTCTGGCTGTCGGTGTCCATCCGGTAGCTGTCGTAGCGGGCACCGCCTATGGCCACAAGCCTGTCGAGTCGCACCTGATCCTGCAGATAGACGCCGGTCTGGGACTGGCGAATGGTCTTGCTGTCCTGATAGTTGAAGGTGAGCGCCCCCGGCACTATCTGGCTGTGGTTCGGGTTGAAGATGTCGATGGCGGGGGCGGAATAGTCGAGGGTGTCCCGGTAGAGAATGCGGGCATCCAGATACTGGTAATCGACTCCGAGCAACAGGTTGTGCCGGGCGCTGCCGGTCATCACCTTGCCCGCTAGCTGGTTGTCGATAACAAAGCCACTGGAGTCTTCATCGGTCAGATAGGCATTGCGGGCCAGAGTGCGGTGGTCCGCCGCCAGCGCCGCATTGTAGGTGTTCTGCTGGTTGGCCGAGGCGTCCATGTAGCGGGCATTTTGCAGCAGTTGCCAGTTGTCGTTGAAGTCGTGGCTCAGCTTGTAGCCAAGCAGGGTCACCTCCCGGCTGTAGTGGTTCCAGTTCTCGTCGCCGAGGAAGCTGTCACTGCCAAGCTGGCCCAGGGGATTGGACTTGACCGAGCCGCTGGCCGGCACTGTGGTGTAGATGCCCGCTTGCGGGTCTTTCTGGTAGTAGAGATTCAGGTTCAGCAGGGTGCGATCACTCAACTGCCAGTCCAGCGATGGCGCGAATACATAGCGCTCCTCCTGTGAGGTCACCGCCTGCCCCTCCTTCTGGCGGGCCAGTCCCACCAGCCGATAGGCAAGCTGCTCGTTGATGGCGCCCGTGCTGTCGAGGGTCAGCTCCTTGAGAGTGCCGGTGCCCGTCGCCACGCTGAGACTGTGTCTGGCCTCACGTTGCGGCCGCTTGGCAATGAGGTTGACCATGCCCCCCGGCGGCATGCTGCCGTAGAGCACCGAGGTCGGCCCCTTGAACACCTCCAGCTGCTCGATGGCCACCGGATCTATCTGGGGTTGCAGGTTCCAGTCGTTGTATTGCAGCAAGAGGCCGTCGTAGAAGTTCTGGTAGTTGTCAAAGCCACGGATATTGAACAGGTCCAGCCGGTTGACCGCCCCGCCGCGCAGCTCGGTATTGACGCCGGGCACGTAGCGCAGCGCCTCGCTCACCGAGCTCACACCACGCTGCTCCAGGGTCTCGCCGTCCACCACAGAGATGGCCTGGGGCGTCTCCATGGGGTCGAGCCGGGTCTTGGTCGCCGTGTTGCGATAGGTCTGGCCCAGTACCGTCAGGGTTTCATCGGCCACCGCGCCTTGCGCATTGGACATGGGGGCGGCCAGCACGGGGCCGGCCAACAGGGCGGAGATGGTCACGGCGACCAGGGTCAATGGGGGGTGAACAAGTTGCATCTGATCCTCGATTGCTTGGCACAAGTTAATGGTAACAAATCTCATTTGCATTTTATTGTGCAAATTTGCTCTCGAATTAACAATTTGGGGCATGTCGGCAGGAAGAAGGGCAAAAGAGGGACAAGAAAAGCCCCATTCGACGACCTGTTATGTCGGTGGAGAAAGACCTTGAATTCAAATGGCTATCTTTTCTAAAGGCAGGCTTTAATGAGATGGCGGCCAATGGCGGGGTGCAACTGTGCTTGATACAGGCCGGACGATGGGCGCCCTGCCGCTAAACAGCTCACAGGGTGGGGGCTATGGGCAACCAGTACTCCATGTGGGCATCGGGTTGCTGACCATCGAAGCCTAAGGCGTAACGCTCCAGCTCGAAACCATCCAGCCCCCGATAACCCGAGACTGGCAGCCAGTGCAAGATGAACCAGTTGAGGGTCTGCCCCAGCTGGCTGATGGGGCCGACGTGGGTAAGCACTGCGTACTCCTGGGGCGGAATGGCCAGACGAGCCAGCCCGCTCGGTGGCTCGATCCCCTCCTCTGCCGCCACGCCCGCCCAGTAGGCCAGCTGCTCCCCAGCCCCTGACACATCTACCACGCCGATCAGATCGCGGGCCCTGTCCAGGCCACCGGCACTGCGCAAGGCACGCCAGATGGCGGGCACCGTCTGCTGAAAATCGGGTGAGCTGGCAAAGAGCCCGCGGATCAGTCCCTTGACCCCCTGCAGCATGAAACCCGGCAGGCTCTCGACCCTTACCTGCACCAGTCGGGGAGTATTGGCAAGCGGCATAGGCGCTCGCACCAGCTGGGTGCGCAATCCCAACCGCAGACCCCGTTTGCGATAGGCCAGCGGCGAGCAGCCGAACTGCTGCTTGAAGGCACGGCTGAAGCTCACCTCGGAACCAAATCCGTAGTTCAGCGCCAGATCCAGCACCCGCTGGCGGCTCGTGAGCAGCGCCTCCGCCGCCAGGCTCAGCTTGAGCTCGCGCACATAGTGGGCCACCGTCAGCCCTGTCTCGTGCAAGAAGACCCGCTGCAACTGCCAGCGCGACCAGCAGCTCTGCTCGGCCAGCTGCTCCAGCGACAATGGCTGATCCAGATGCCCGTGGATGTAGTCGAGCACCCGCTCGATGCGGGTGAAATGGGCGTTCGCCTGTGGCGCAGGGCCAGGAGATGCGAGAGGGAAGGTCGGTGTCATTGGGTGGTCGGGATCGCTGCCAGCAGAGGGGCACGCTCGCCCAAGTGGCCACATTAAACATGGCCGCTGCCCCGGCGGCAAGTGGTCTGCTGCCACCGGCGAACAGCGCACGCCCTGTTTGTGGCTCAACCCCGCGCTCTCACCTATGCCTTCAACGAGGCCGTCAAGCCAGGTTGTCAGACTGTCACAAAAGTGACGCGTTTCCCTGTCAGATTGTTTGAAAATAAATATATCAATTAGATTTGAAAGCCCATAGAGTCCTCGTTCGAATCTTTTTCAGGGAGAGCCAAGATGAAAAAAATTGCGTTGATCACCGGAGCCCGTGGCGGCATCGGATCCGCCATCACCACTGCCTTGCTGGCTCAGGGGTATCGCATCATCGCCACCCACTCCAGCGGCAACAGTGCGGCGGCCCACGACTGGTACGGGGAGCAGGGCTATCGGCCGGATCAGGTGCGGCTGCTGCCGCTGGACGTGGCCGACACCGCCATGTGCCGCGAGACCCTGGGTCGCCTGTTGCAAGACGAGGGCCGGGTGGACGTGCTGGTCAACAACGCCGGCATCACCCGGGATGGCGCCTTCAAGCGCATGGCGCCGGAGCAGTGGTTCGAGGTGATCCACACCAATCTGTGCAGCCTCTACAACGTGACCCAGCCGCTGTTCGACGCCATGTGCGAACAGCGCGATGCCCGCATCATCAACATCTCCTCGGTCAACGGCCAGAAGGGACAGTTCGGTCAGGTCAACTACTCGGCGGCCAAGGCGGGCATGCTGGGCTTTACCAAGGCGCTGGCGGCGGAGGGGGCCCGCTTCGGGGTCACGGTCAACGCCATCGCCCCCGGTTACACAGCCACCCCCATGGTGGAGGCGATCCGCAGCGATATCCTCGACAGCATCAAGGCCGACATTCCCATGCGTCGCCTCGCCAAGCCGGAGGAGATCGCCGCCGCCGTGGCCTTCCTCGCAAGCGAAGCGGGCGCCTATATCACGGGGGAAACCCTGGCCATCAACGGCGGCCTCTATATGAAATAGCGCCGGGATCAAGGCGAACGACAGAGGGCAGCCAACAGGCTGCCCTCTGTGTTTGCAAGTCGGGACGAGCAGGTTGCCACCCGGCTCAGGGGCGCGCCGGCACGGCCCCCGAGGGCTCGGCGAAGTGGCTGCGCAGGGCCGTGATCACCCGCCGCACCTTCTCCGGTATCTCCCGCTGCGGGGTGATGGCATGGATCTCCATGGGCAGCACCCGAAATCCCGGCAGCAGCTCCAGCAGCCGACCCTGGGCGAGATCCTCGGCGATTTCCCCCTCGGGTTGCAGCGAGACCCCCTGCCCCGCCAGGGTGAACTGGCGCAGCGGCAGCACGTTGTTGCACACCACCCTGGGTTTGGGTTTGACCTTGTGACCCTGCCCCTTGTCGTCGAAGAAGGTCAGGCCCCCGCTCAGCATGTCCGCCGCCAGCCAGTCGTGTTCCAGCAGATCTGCCGGACTGCGCGGTGTGCCTTTGCGCGCCAGATAGGCAGGCGAGGCACATAGCAGCATCCGGGTCTGACCCAGCTTGCGCGCCACCAGGCTGGAGTCGGACAGGGTACCGACCCGCAGCGCCACGTCGATGCGCTCGGCGATGAGATCCCGCTTCTCGTCGTCGGCGATGATCTGGATGCACAAGCCGGGATGGGCCTGCAACAGGGGCGACAAGGCTCGCGCCAGCGGCTGACCCGCCATCCCCACGGGCGCAGTGATCCGCACCTCGCCGAGCAGGCTGTCGCGCACCTCGGAGAGGCGCAGCTCGGTCTGGTTCAGCGTCTGTTGCAGCGACTGGCACCCCTGCCACACCACTTCCCCCGCCTCGGTCAGGTTGAGGCGACGGGTGGAACGGTGCAGCAGGGTGAGGCCGAGCAGGCTCTCCAGCTGGCTGATATGCTGACTGACGGCGGAGGGGGTCATGCCAAGGGCCTTGGCGGCGCCCGTCATGCTGCCCGCCTCTACCACGGCGGCGAAGATGGCGTAACGTCTGAGCTGTTCCATTATTAAATCCAGCTTACAAGTGAATCACTTTTACAGTCGATTATTAAATCACATTTGACGGAGTAGGATAGCCCCATTCCAACAGTGAAGGAGAATCACCCATGAAAATTGCCCTGATCGGTGCCAGCGGTTTTGTCGGTACAGCCATCCTCAATGAAGCAGTCAGCCGCGGCCATCACGTCACCGCCATCGTCCGCGATGTCAGCAAAGTCGCTGCCCACCCGCAGGTCACCTCCGTGGCGGTAGATGCCCAGAACCCACAGGCACTGGCCGAGGTGCTCAAGGGGCACGACCGGGTGATCAGCGCCTACAACCCGGGCTGGACCGCACCGGACATCTACGACCAGTACCTCAAAGGGGCCAAGGCCATAGTCGCGGCGGCCGTGACCGCCCGCAGCTGGTTGCTGGTGGTCGGTGGTGCCGGCAGCCTGGAAATCGCCCCCGGCGTACAGCTGGTGGATACCCCGGACTTCCCGGCCGAGTGGAAACAGGGCGCACTGGCGGCCCGCGACGGTCTCACCGCCCTGCGCCGTGAAACCACCCTCGACTGGCGCTTCGTCTCCCCGCCCGTGTTCCTCGAACCCGGCGACAAGCGCGGTGGCTATCACCTCGGTGGCGATCAGGTGCTCTTTAGCGGTGACAAACCTGCCGGGATCACGGTCGGCGATCTGGCCGATGGCGTGCTGAACGAGGTGGAAAAACCGGCCCACCTGCGCCAGCGCTTTACTCTGGGCTACTGAGTGGGCAACCGAGTGAGCACGCTCACCGATCAGGCCCTTGCCTGATCCCCGCTCAAAGCACACAACAAGAAGGGAGGCATCAGCCTCCCTTCTTGTTTCGCGTCTCCGATAGCCCAGGCTCAATCCCGCCAGTGAACGCTATGCCAGCCAGCAGCGTGTTCTCGCAATAGCCGTGGGCACGCTGCGCTGATAGGACAGTCGGAACACAGCCCCGTGTACCGCTCAATAAACGCCCACCCGAATGGGCATCGAATTCTATTTCGATTTTTGTATATAACTAAGAATAATTTGTTGTTTCCGTCTTATAACGCCGAACAGTAGCATCACCCTCAATCCAAATGGCGCCATCTTTACCGGTCGGCCCGGTGTGTCACCACCGACCCGCGCTGTCATGTTTGCACTGAGTCGTCGGGAATGCCCCGGTACTCAGAAAATGAGGAGGTGCACATGGAACATTCACCACTGCCGATCATCGATCTCGCCGCCCTTGGTGGCGACCCCGCGACTCGTCGCCACATGCTGGCCAAGCTTGGCCGGGCGGCCCGCGACATCGGCTTTTTCTATCTGACAGGCCATGGCCTGAGCGAGGTGCAGCAGCAAGAGACCCTGGCGCTGGCGGCCCGCTTCTTCGCCCTGCCGGAGCAGGAAAAACGGGCGGTGCAGATGGTACACTCCCCCCATTTTCGCGGTTACAACCAGGTGGGCGCCGAACTCACCCGCCAGCGGCCAGACCGGCGGGAGCAGTTCGACATCATGAATGAGGCACCTGCGCTGGCAAAAGACGAGATCCATGCCCCCTGGCAGCGGCTGATAGGCCCCAACCAGTGGCCTGCCGCCCTGCCCGAGATGAAAGCGCAGCTGCTGGCCTGGCAGGAACGGCTGAGCGACATCACCCTCACCCTGCTCGACGCCTTCGCCGAGGTGCTGGCGCAGCCGCAAGGCGTGTTCGATGCCAGCATTCGCGGCAAGCCCTACCAGCACATGAAGCTCATCCACTATCCGGGGCGCGAAGCAAGTAGCAGCAGCCAGGGAGTGGGCGCCCACAAGGATCCCGGCTACCTGACCCTGGTGATGCAGGACGATCACTCCGGGCTTGAGGTGGAGACAGCCGACGGCTGGATCCCGGCGCCGCCCCTGCCGGGGGCTCTGGTGGTCAATATCGGCGAGCTGCTGGAGCTGGCTTCCAACGGCTACCTCAAGGCCACCCTGCACAGGGTAGTGAGCCCGCCGCCGGGGGTATCGCGCCTCTCCTGCGCCTTCTTTATGGCGGCGCGGCTCGATGCCACAGTGCCGCTGCTGACCCTGTCGCCGAGTCTGGCGGCGCAGGCGCAAGGCCCCGAGAGCGACCCCGCCAACCCGCTCTTCTATCAGGTGGGGGAAAACGTGCTGAAAGGACGGTTGCGCTCCCACCCGGATGTGGCGGCGCGCCACTATACCGCCGACCCGGCTTCAGCCAACGAACAGATAGCAAGCGGGCAGACGACAAACAGCGAGCGGCGCGAACCGCAGCCAGCCTGACTCTGCCATACCTATTAGACGGGGGACGCCGCGGCGTCCCGCCACCCGGATGACACAAGCAGTTAAGCCACAGCCTGGCAATGACGGAGTAATAGAATGAAATTCAAGACAATGAGCGTGCACAGCGGCCAACGGATCGATCCCCAGACCGGCGCCCTCACCACACCGCTTTACCAGAGCAGCACCTTCAGCTACTTCAATGCCCAGGCGGGCAAGGAGCGTTTCGCAGGTCAGGCCCCCGGCTTTATCTACAGCCGCTTTGGCAATCCCACCACAGCCGAGCTGGAGCAAAAACTGGCAGCCCTTGAGGGCGCCGACGAGGCGCTGGTGGTGGCAAGCGGCATGGCGGCGGTGAGCGCCATCATGTATGCCCTGGCCGACAGCGGCGATGAGGTGGCCTACATAGGTCCGCTCTACGGCGGCACAGATGCCTTCCTGAAACAGACCTTCAGCCGCGCCGGCATCAAGGTCACCGCCTACGAGAGCGATCAGGATCTGCTGGCCAACATTCGTCCCGCCACCAAGGTGGTACTGTTCGAAACTCTGACCAACCCCACCCTCAAGGTGGTGGATCCGCGGGTGGTAGTGGAAGCGGCCCGCAAGGTGGGTGCCATCAGCGTGTGTGACAACACCTTCCTCACTCCCTATCTTTTGCGCCCGCTCGAGCTTGGCATCGACATCGTCATGCACAGCGGCACCAAGTATCTGGGCGGCCACGGCGACATCATCGCCGGGGTAGTGGCCGGCTCCCACGCGCTGATGAAATCCATCCGCACCGTGGCGCTCAAGCACATCGGCTCCCCCATAGGCCCGCAGGAGGCCTACCTGCTGCAACGGGGAGTCAAGACCCTGCCGCTGCGCATGGATGCCCACCTGCACAACGCGCAGAAAGTGGCCGAGTTCCTGGCCGTTCACCCGGCGGTGAAGAAGGTGATCTACCCGGGCCTCGTCAGCCACCCGGGCCACGATGCCCTCGGCGCCTTCGCCAGCGGCTTCGGCGGCATGGTGAGCATAGAGCTGGAAGGGGGCTTTGCGCGCTGCGCCACCCTGCTCGACAACCTGCAACTGTTCGTGCAGGCGGTGAGCCTCGGCGATCTCGAGAGCCTGGCCTGCCATCCGGCCAGCACCACCCACGCCGCCATGGACGAAGCGAGCCGTCTCGCCGCCGGGGTGAATGACGATCTCATCCGCTTCAGCATCGGCGTGGAGGACGCCGACGATCTGATCGCCGATCTGGCGGCGGCGCTGGCCCTCGTCTGACGGACAAAGGCTAGCCTACACGGCTGGCAGACAATCTGACTTACAAAGAGCCCGCTCCATCGCTGTGATGGGGCGGGCTCTTTTATGGCTGCCTTACCTGCCGGCACGAGGGGATGGCGTGGCGAGCCAACCGTCGATGTCAGAAACTGAGCGCCACCCGCTTCACCGGCCAGCCCAAGGTCGCCAGTTCAGGGGCCAGTATCTTGGCATCCCCCACGACCACTATCACCATGTCATCGGGATCGAGCCAGCGCCGGGCAAGGTCTCTCAGGGTCAACGCCGACAGCTGGCTGACCGCCTGCACTCGCTGCTCCACGTAATTTTGCGGCCACTTATCCAGCAAGATGGGCAACATGTAATCCACCTCCTGGGGCAGTGTCTCGTAATCCAGCGCCTGGCGGTTGAGCACACCTTCACGCAGGGTTCGCACCTCCAGCCGGGTGGGGCCCTGCCGCTGGTATTTATCGAGCTCCTGCAAGATCTGCTGCAAGGCGGCCCGGGTGACGTCGGTGCGCACACTGCTCTCCAGCAAGAAATGACCCGCCTTGCTGTTGCCATTGAATGAAGGGTGAATGCCATAGGTATACCCCAGCTCTTCCCGCAACCGAATATGAAGACGATCCGTCAAGGAAGCATTCATCAACCGGGCCAGAAACTGCTCGCCAACCGCATCGCTCGCCATGGCACGACGGCCCATGCGAACAAGGCTCTGGCTGGCACCGGGATTGTCTACCAGATAGATGGCGCGTCTGGCCTGCTGGCCGGTAAACCCGAGAGGCTGCAAGGTGGGCGACTGCCCCTCTGGCTCAACCAGAAAAGAGAGTGCACTCATCACCTTCTCCTGCGCCAGATCGCCGCTCACTACGACCCTGGTCTCACCGCTGCGATACACGGAGTGATAGAAGGCTCGCACGTCATCCAGGGTCAGCGTCTGCCACTGGGCCTGCGGATCCGGCACCCTGGCCAGTCCGTCGATCAGCGCATAAAACTGCTGGTCGGCCTGCCACTGCGGATCCCTTGCCTGTTGTTTCAGCCATTGCCGGGTCTCGAGCTTGATGCGCTGGAAGTCCGTCGGGCGCAAGGCAGGCTGAAGCAGCAGCTCCCGCACCAGGGCCAGCGTCTCGTCAAAGTGGGAGGTCACGCCCTGTATCCAGACAGTGCTGTGGCTACCATCATGACCAAAACTGAGTCTGGCGCCCAACTGACGAACTCGCTCCTCTATAGAGGCCAGCTGCCAACGCTCACTGCCCTGAAAGAGCATGCCGGCTGTCAGCTCCGCCAGTCCTGCCTTGCCATCCGGCTCGGCCCTGCGCCCGCCGGGCCAATGTATGCTCATGGCAAAGGCCGGCACCTCGTCGCTGTAGTGACCGAGCAGTGAGACCCTATCCCCCAGGCTGGCTTGCCACAGGGTCGGTATGGACACCGCCAGAGCACCACCACTTGCAGGCATCTTGCGCCTGTCGAGGGTTTCCTCGACAAGGCGGGGGGCCAGCCGGGTGTGGGACAAGGTCGGTGGCAAGGGGGGCGGCTCGACAAAATTGGCAGGTTCTGCCTGCCATTCGAGGTGATCCCCGGGCACTACGCTCAGCACCACCCTGGGTTTTTGCAGTACATAACGCTGCAGCACCCGCTGCAGATCGGCAGGTGTTACCCTGGCTATTCGCTCGAGATAGCGATGAAAATAATTGGGATCCTGAAACAGGCTATGCCCGGTACTCAACTGCTCGGCCTTGCCGGCCACGCTGTCGAGCGACCAGATGAGATCGGCACGCAAGGCATTGGCCGAGTGGTCGATCTGGGCTTTGGAGGCCCCATCCCGAGCAAAACGGGCGATGACACTGTCTATTTCGTTCTTGATGGGCCCAAGCTCCGCCCCCTGCGCCAGATTGGGGATCGCCTTGATCACCAGCATGCAGGCGAGCACGCCGCACTCATGGTTGGCAAAGACAGATACCAGCTTGCCACTTTGTTGCAGCTGCTGTTGCAGCACGCCACTGGCTGAGCCACCCAATTGGTCGGCCAGCAGGTCCAGGGCTTCAAAGCCGGGTTCCCAGGCCGAGACGGTGGGATAGGCCAGCACCAGCATGGGCTCAGTGACCTGATCAACCAGGGTGCGGTAGCGGCTCTTTTTCAGGGTAACAGGCCGGGTCACTGAACGGGACAGTTTGGGGCCTGCAGGCAGGGTACCGAAATACCGTTCGACCCAGGCCAGGGTTTGCGCCGGCTGGATATCGCCACCTATCACCAGAGTGGCGTTGTTGGGGCCATACCAGCGCAGGAAGAACTGGCGTACATCCTCCAGAGTGAGACGATCCAGATCCTCGACTCGCCCGAATGGCGTATTGAAGTAGGGGTGATTGGGTGGATAGAGGGTCCGATTCAGCACCTCCGGCACCCGACCATAAGCTGGCCCGTCGACAAACTCGGCGCGCTCGTTTTTGGCGACGTCACGCTTGGCATCAAACTTCTGCTGATAGAGGTTATCGAGCAGGAATCCCATCCGATCCGACTCCAGCCAGAGCACTTTTTCCAACTGGTTGGCCGGCACCGTCTGGTAATAGCGGGTCTGATCCCGCGTCGTCAGCCCGTTGATGCCGCGCCCCCCCACCTGTTGCAACAGACGGGTATGCCCCAGCTTCCCCACGTGGGCCGAGCCCTGAAACATCATGTGTTCAAAGAGGTGGGCCATACCGGACTGGCCCGGCGCCTCTTCGGCCAACCCGACCCGATAATTCATCTCTACATAGACCAGAGGATCGGAGTGATCCGGCGTCAGGATCACCGTCAGGCCATTATCCAGCCGATATTGCTGATAAGGGACGATCAGCGGATTGCTGCCCTTTTTCTGCTCCTTGACCAGCACTGGGCCAGCCAGGGCAACAACACTGAAGAAATACAATACACTCCACACGACTCTCATGTTATGTCCCAATTCTCAAGCCTGAACATTATTATTGTTTTCTGTTGTTGCACTTATTTCATATTTTTCATATTCATATCAGTCGCCAGCTGCGCCGCAATTTATCTGCTTATCCGCAGGGATATCTGGCCATGGTGCCTGATCAGCACGCCCTCGCCTCACTGACAGCCGCATGGATGCCACATTGATGCATAGTTTCGTGGTGACATATCGGCATACAGGCGGGCACGAGGGGCCAAGGCCGCCAGTGTAATCAATCGGAGTCTTGAGGGATATCCTGCAGGCTCCTTCATTTGTAACAAACCATAAGATGACAAGGGCCGCAGCTTAATAACGGCCAGCCCGTCCATTATTTCAAATAAAGATGAATCATCCCTGCTTTCGGCAACTCAGGCCATGAACGGATACTGCATGAAAAATAGTGAAACATGGCTATTGAGCCAGAGAAAAATAATGGGTTGCGAAGTGATGCCACCCGTTCACTTAATAACGAAGCTATCGATGTCAATACAAAGGGCAACACAGCCGACATAGCCCTGCCCTGGCTGGCACACAGCGTCGATATAAAAAAGAGGCAAAAAAACAGGGAGCCTGAGCCCCCTGTCCTTTCGTTATCCATTGCCTATCAACGTCAGCCACGGGCTAGCAGTATGTTGAGCATGCGGCGCAGGGGCTCGGCGGCGCCCCACAGCAGCTGGTCACCCACGGTGAAAGCGGCCAGGTATTCCGGACCCATATTGAGCTTGCGCAGACGCCCCACCGGTATGCTGAGGGTACCGGTGACGGCGGCCGGTGTCAGCTCGCGGGCGGTGATGTCGCGATCGTTGGGGATCACTTTCACCCAGTCATTGTGGGCGGCCAGCAGGGCTTCGATCTCCGCCAGCGGCACGTCTTTTTTGAGTTTGATGGTGAAGGCCTGGCTGTGGCAACGCAGGGCACCGATCCGCACGCACAGACCATCCACCGGAATGGCGGCATCTTCTACCCCTAAGATCTTGTTGGTCTCGGCCTGGCCCTTCCACTCTTCGCGGCTCTGGCCGTTGTCGAGCTTGGTGTCAATCCAGGGGATGAGGCCACCGGCCAGCGGCACGCCGAAGTTGTCCACCGGCAAGGTGCCGGAGCGGGTCTTCTCGGTGATCTTGCGCTCGATATCCAGGATGGCAGAGGCGGGATCCGCCAGCTCCACCGCCACTTCGTCGCGCAGCAGGCCCATCTGGGTGACCAGCTCGCGCATGTGACGGGCACCGCCACCGGAGGCAGCCTGATAGGTCGCCACACTGACCCACTCCACCAGATCGGCCTTGAACAGGCCACCCAGGGCCAGCAGCATCAGACTGACTGTGCAGTTGCCGCCGACGAAGGTCTTGAGCCCCTTGTCCAGCGCCTGTTCGATGACGTCACCGTTGACCGGATCCAGTATGATGACGGCGTCTTTTTCCATCCGCAGGGAGGAGGCGGCGTCAATCCAGTAACCTTGCCAGCCAGCGGCCTTCAGGCGGGGATAGACATCCTTGGTGTAGTCGCCACCTTGCGCCGTGATGATGATATCCTGCTTGGCAAGCGCCGCGATATCGAAGGCATCCTGCAAGGTACCGGCATCCACGCCGAAGTTGGGGGCGGCCTCACCGGCCTGGGAGGTGGTGAAGAAGGTGGGTTGAATACGGGCAAAATCCTTCTCTTCCTGCATCCGGCTCATCAATACCGAGCCCACCATGCCACGCCAACCGACCAAACCTACTTTTTTCATAATGTCCTACCCTGGATAGCTGTTATAGAAACTGTGTATTGAAACCCGTAACCCCTTGTCCGACGCGGGCCGTTCACAAGTAGATTACAAAATACGTGTTGCGAAAAATGCGTCTGTCCACATTACGGATTGTGACGGCGGGTGCAAGTCGAATTGCGCAATATTCTGTGCCGTTCGCTGCAATATCCGCCAGCCCGCCGTAGCCTTGGCCGCCAAGCGGGTATCCCCCAGCGTCTTGCGCAAGGTTGGCGCGGGATCAACGCTGGGGCTCCCGGGTGCCAATCCTGTTTTTTGCCTGCCAAACGGGCTGACCCCTGCTATTATCTGCGGCCAAACATGAGCCAATAAAAATCAGGATATTGTGATGACCGACCACACTTTTATTCCCGGCAAGGACGCGGCACTGGAAGACTCCATCGACCGCTTCCAGACCAAGCTGCAAGCCCTGGGGTTTGATATTGAAGAGGCCTCCTGGCTCAACCCAGTGCCCAATGTCTGGTCCGTGCACATCCGGGACAAGGAGTGCGCCCTCTGTTTCACCAACGGCAAGGGTGCCAGCAAGAAGGCGGCTCTCGCCTCCGCCCTTGGCGAATACTTCGAACGCCTCTCCACCAACTACTTCTTCGCCGACTTCTATCTGGGCGAGCAGGTGGCGAACGGTGATTTCGTACACTACCCGAACGAGAAGTGGTTCCCCATCGAGGGTGACCAGTTCCCGGCCGGTCTGCTCGACCCCTTCACCCGCAAGTTCTACAACCCGGACGGTGAAGTCACAGCCGACATGCTGGTGGATCTGCAGTCAAACAACGAGGAGCGCGGCATCGTCGCCCTGCCCTTCGAGCGTCAGTCTGACCACGAGACCGTCTATATCCCGATGAACATCATCGGCAACCTCTATGTCTCCAACGGCATGAGCGCCGGCAACACCCGCACCGAGGCCCGCACTCAGGCACTCTCCGAGGTGTTCGAGCGCCACGTGAAGAACAAGATCATCGCCGAGGCCCTGAGCCTGCCACTGATCCCGGACGAGGTGATTGCCCGTTACCCCGGGATTGCCGCCTCCATCGCCGCGCTCGAAGCCGAAGGTTTCCCCATCTACAGCTTCGATGCCTCCCTGGGCGGCCGTTATCCGGTCATCTGCGTGGTGCTGCTCAATCCGAGCAATGGCACCTGCTTTGCCTCCTTCGGCGCCCACCCGCGCTTCGAAGTGGCCTTCGAGCGAACCGTCACCGAGCTGCTGCAAGGCCGTGGTTTGAAGGATCTGGACGTGTTCGTGCCGCCGTCATTCGACAATGAGCAGGTGGCGGATCACCATAATCTGGAAACCCACTTCATCGACTCCTCCGGCCTCATCAGCTGGGATCTGTTCAAGCAGGATACGGACTTCGAGTTTGCTGACTGGGATTTCCGCGGTACTTCCCAGGAGGAGTTCGACCACCTGATCGGCATCTTCCACGAGCTGGGGCAGCCGGTCTACATCGCCGACTATGAGCATCTGGGCGTCTACGCCTGCCGCATCCTGGTGCCGGGCATGTCCGACATCTACCCGGCCGAAGACTTGCTGCTGGCCAACAACAACATGGGTGCCAACCTGCGGGAAGTGATCCTGGCACTGCCGTCCCTGGAGTGGGAAAGCGATCAGTACATGGCGTTGTTCGATCAACTGGATGAAGAAGGGCATGACGAGCGTACCCGGGTGCGCGAGCTGCTCGGCATCGCCGCCGCCAAGGGCACAGCCCTGCACACCCTGCGGGTGGGTGAGCTCAAAGCCATGCTGGCGCTGGCCGCCGGTGAGCTGGAGACGGCGCTGGATCTCATCGACTGGACCATGGAGTTCAACCAGTCCGTGTTCCCTGCTGATCGCGCCAACTATTACCGTGCGCTGCGCGCCTGTGTCGAGCTGTTCATCGACGAGGAGCGTGATCCTGAGCAGTACCGCGCCGTCTTTACCCGCATGTACGGGGAAGAGACCCTGGCCCATGCCTGGGCCAACGCTCGCGGTGAAGCCCGCTTCCACGGACTGGAGGCGGCGGACCTGTCACTCGCCCAGTTCCCGCTGCACCAGAAGCTGCTGGCCGCTTACGAGAAACTGCAAAAAGCCAAACGAGCCCATAGCTGGGCCTGATGTGATAGTCTGTTTAAGGGGCCTTGATGGCCCCTTCTGTTATATGGCGTCCTGGCGAGGGGTTTGTTATTCAAAGATGAAATAAAAAACAAAAAATACCCCTAAGGGGATTGGCAGCCAAGGGGGCATGATACGGAACGGATGCAAAGATGCCTTGCCAGTGCCTGTTTTATGACTTGACAAAGAAATTCTTTAAAATCATTGCATTAAAAAAGCACCATTTCTGTTTCAGCTGAAACCTGGTGTAAAGAACGGCTTCCAGAGGACTCAAATATTTGTAGTAAAATTACATTCACAATCTGCAATTCTTGATCGGAGTCAATTTTGACGATCTGGCCCTTTGTTATGATTTCCACAGGCAAAACAGCAGGTACATGAGAATTGAAAGCAGAATCTCCCTTTGATTGTCTCAAGCCAGAAGCCATCGCAGCATTGGCAGAAGACATCACCTATGCCAAGGCTACCAAGCCTGCACACAAGGTCATCCCCCTTGCCATCACAGCAGGCGCTTTCATCGCCATCGCGTTTGTCTTTTTCATCACTGTCACCACGGGTGCCGGCGATGTGGCCTGGGGCCTCAGCAAACTGGTCGGCGGCCTCTGTTTCTCCCTCGGTCTTATTCTGTGTGTGCTGCTCGGTGCCGAGCTGTTCACCTCCACGACCCTGACGCTGGTGGCCAAGGCCGCCAACCGCATCACCTGGGGTCAACTGCTCAAGAACTGGGGGCTGGTCTACTTCGGCAACCTCATCGGCGGTCTCATCATAGTCGCGCTCATCATCATGTCGGCCGAGTACACGGCGGCAAATGGCCAATGGGGCCTCAATGCCCTGAAAGTGGCCCAGCACAAGATCCACCACACCTTCTTCGAGGCCCTCGCCCTCGGTATTCTCTGCAACCTCATGGTGTGTCTCGCCGTGTGGATGGCCTTCGGTGCCCGCAGTGCAACCGACAAGGTGATGGTCATGCTGCTCCCGGTGGCCATGTTCGTGGCATCCGGTTTCGAGCACAGCATCGCAAACATGTTTATGATCCCGGTCGGTATCGCTATCCATAGCGTCGCAGGCCCGGAATTTTGGCAGGCCATCGGCCAGGATCCGGCGACCTTTGCCGATCTGACCGTATCCAACTTCGTCCTACACAACCTCATTCCTGTCACCATAGGTAATATCATTGGTGGTGGCGTCATGGTTGGTCTGACTTACTGGTTTATCTTCCGTCGTCATCATTAAGGATGATTGCGGGATACTACATCAATACCGTGTGAGGTAATGAAAATGGCAGAACTTAACGAACAGTTCCAAAAAGCATGGGAAGGCTTCGCGGCCGGTGAATGGCAGACCTCTGTCAACACCCGTGACTTCATCCAGAAGAACTACACCCCGTATGAAGGTGACGAGTCCTTCCTGGCTGGCGCGACCGAAGCTACCACCAAGCTGTGGGACAAGGTCATGGAAGGCATCAAGATCGAGAACCGCACCCATGCGCCGGTCGATTTTGATACCGACCTGCCCTCCACCATTACCGCTCACGATGCCGGCTATATCGATCAGAGCCTGGAGCAAATTGTAGGTCTGCAGACCGACAAGCCGCTCAAGCGCGCCATCATCGCCAACGGCGGTATCAAGATGGTCAAGACCTCTTGCGAAGTGTACGGTCGTCAACTTGACCCCATGGTCGAGAAGATCTTCACCGAGTACCGCAAGACTCACAACCAGGGCGTGTTCGACGTTTACACCAAGGACATCCTGAATTGCCGCAAGTCCGGCGTCATCACAGGTCTGCCGGATGCCTACGGTCGTGGCCGTATCATCGGTGACTACCGTCGCGTTGCCCTGTACGGCATCGACTTCCTGATGGCCGACAAACTGGCCCAGTTCAAGTCCCTGCAAGCTGATCTGGAAAACGGCGTCAACCTGGAAGCCACCATCCGTCTGCGCGAAGAGATCTCCGAGCAGCACCGTGCCCTGGCACAGATGAAGGTCATGGCTGCCAAATACGGCTGCGATATCTCAGTACCGGCCAAGAACGCCAAAGAAGCCGTACAGTGGACTTACTTCGCCTACCTGGCGGCAGTCAAGTCCCAGAACGGTGCCGCCATGTCCTTCGGTCGTACCTCCAGCTTCCTGGACGTCTACATCGAACGTGACCTGAAAAAAGGCGTGCTCACCGAGCAAGAAGCCCAGGAGCTGATGGACCACATGGTCATGAAGCTGCGTATGGTTCGCTTCCTGCGTACTCCTGAATACGATTCACTGTTCTCCGGCGACCCCATGTGGGCAACCGAGACCCTGGCTGGTATGGGCGTTGATGGCCGTACCCTGGTCACCAAGAACAGCTTCCGTATGCTGAACACCCTGTACACCATGGGCCCGTCCCCTGAGCCGAACCTGACCATACTGTGGTCCGAGCAGCTGCCAATCGGGTTCAAGAAGTACTGCGCCAAGGTATCTATCGAGACCTCTTCCGTTCAGTACGAGAACGACGATCTGATGCGTCCGGACTTCAACAACGATGACTATGCCATCGCTTGCTGCGTGTCCCCGATGATCGTCGGCAAACAGATGCAGTTCTTCGGTGCCCGTGCCAACCTGGCCAAGACCATGCTGTATGCAATCAATGGCGGTATGGACGAGAAACTCAAAATCCAGATCGGTCCCAAGACCGAAATGGTCAAGAGCGAGTACCTCGACTACAACGACGTGATGGATCGTCTGGATCACTTCATGGACTGGCTGGCCAAGCAGTACGTGGCTGCCCTGAACATCATCCACTACATGCACGACAAGTACAGCTACGAAGCCTCCCTGATGGCGCTGCACGACCGTGATGTCTATCGCACCATGGCTTGCGGCATCGCCGGTCTGTCTGTTGCGGCTGACTCCCTGTCTGCCATCAAGTATGCCAAGGTCAAGCCGGTTCGTGACGAAGATGGCGTTGCCATCGACTTCGAAATCGACGGCGAATACCCGCAGTTCGGTAACAACGACGCTCGCGTCGATGACATCGCCTGTGACCTGGTTGAGCGCTTCATGAAGAAAATTCAGAAGCTGAACACCTACCGTGGCGCCGTGGCGACCCAGTCCGTACTGACCATCACCTCCAACGTCGTGTATGGCAAGAAGACCGGTAACACCCCGGATGGTCGTCGCTCAGGCGCGCCGTTTGGCCCGGGTGCCAACCCGATGCACGGTCGTGATCAGAAGGGTGCCGTTGCTTCCCTGACTTCCGTTGCCAAGCTGCCGTTCGCTTACGCCAAAGATGGTATCTCCTATACCTTCTCCATCGTGCCGAACGCCCTGGGTAAAGACATGGAATCCCAGAAAGCCAACCTGGCTGGCCTGATGGACGGTTACTTCCATCACGAGTCCAACCTGGAAGGTGGTCAGCACCTGAACGTGAACGTGATGAACCGTGAAATGCTGCTGGACGCCATGGAAAACCCGGAGAAATATCCGCAGTTGACCATCCGCGTATCCGGTTATGCCGTTCGCTTCAACTCTTTGACCAAAGAGCAACAGCAAGACGTCATCACCCGTACCTTCACCGCTTCTCTGTAATCGCTTATTGGTAAGCAAGAGTCGCAGTGACTAAAAACCGGCGCCCAGGCGCCGGTTTAATGTGATGGTCAGCCTGACCCACAGCCCAGCAGGCTACGCTTGCTGGGCTGTTTCTTTTCTACTTCAGGAGAGCATCATGGCAACTATCGCACTCTTTGGACTCGACATCGGCAAGCACTCNATGTTCAGAAAATGATGACGACAACTGGCCCAACGGCCTGAGGGTAAACCTGACATAAAAAACAGTCTTCAAGACTGACGGTTTTTTGAGGTCCCTCAGGCGCGGCTCACATCATGGATCGGGCATGATAGCCCACCAAGAATCCGGATAGATTAGAGCAAGCCTGCCCTGTCAGTACTCATCATCAATCTGGCCTTGCAAAGTTCAGGCTGACCATAGATTTTTATCTCTACTTGCCAGCAGGCATCAACGCGAAAGGGATATGGCAGCCTTCCCCCTTCACCCGGAAGTGACTGGGATAGATTCTCCCCTCACCCTCCTGCCCGTCTCTTCCCTCTTTTCAGTGAAGCGAAAAGCCGCAACGAGCGCCATCGACTGGCCACCAGAGCACAGGCACAGCGCACTCGGTTCCCTCTCCCGTAAGGGAGGACCAGGGTGAGGCAAAGCCTGTGTATCGCTCGCGGCAAGCCGCCAGATAGCAGCAGGGGCAGAAGAGTAGACTCCCCTGCCCCTGCGGCATATCAACAGCACTGTGGACCGGATAACGGCTTGGCTGGCCTGGGTTCAACTCGCCCAGGTGATTATGTGATCGATCCACTCACCGGCATGGGCTTCGTGTATCACCTTGCCGCGCACCGACTGTCCCGCCTGATGCATGGCGGAGCGACTGCCAGTGATCAGCGGATGCCATTCGGGCAGGGTCTGCCCCTCGGCCAGCAACCGGTAGGCACAGGTCGAGGGCAGCCAGTCATACTCGGCAATCTTGTCGAATGTGATCTGCAGGCAATCAGGCTCTTTCTGGAAGCGGTTGCCGTAATCGGAACATTGGCAGGTCTTGGTGTTGAGCAGATCGCAGGCCACATTGGTGAACACCAGTTCGTCGGTATCCTCGTCAATGAGCTTGTTCAGGCAGCACTTGCCGCAGCCATCGCACAGGGACTCCCACTCGGCAGCTGTCATCTGTTGCAGGGTCTTTTCCTGCCAAAAAGGAGTTGGCTGCATTTTCTCAACTTGCTGCATGGAAGGGGCTCGCTAAATAGACCAGTAAGGCGCGTGGTTATACGCCTTATGGCCCAATTTTTCAAGGTTGGGGATGGTTTTACCTACTTTTACAACCTGAACCATCGACAAAAATCCAGCCAAGGTTGAGATTGGCTGAATTGACTGAATTGACTGGCTACATTGGAATATTGGATAGATATTGGGATATCCATTTTTTAATGCGTCACTGTATAGACACAACCCCCGATGGCAAACGGGCACTACACTGCCACAGCTTGTCACCCCAGTGTCGCCGACACTCGTAACTCTGGCCAAAATGGGTATCCTCCCAGCATGAAAAAGCTCACAAAACACAACCGCGGACCACTACTAATAAGGCGTGTCTTGCTGGCTGATATAACGTTAACAAATAATGGTCATAGCTCACCCACTCAATATTTATTTATCAAGCTAAGTGCTGGCTTAGACCACTGTCAAAAGACGAACATCTCACGCCCTTCTCTTTAATACATAAAATGCAAGCCTACAAATAATGGAATGAGCCCTAAAACTATTGATGTAAATATGAAGGTTAAAATGAAACCCTCCCTCCAGGTATCAGCAAATGGAGACGGGTACTCTCCCCCATCGAACCCCTTCAACATCACTTTACTCAATAGTTCAGGATCACCCTTAATAATCTCCCGCTCACTTTCAGACAAAAAAGATAGTTTCTCATCTATAAATAACCCAAAGCTTCCGCTGTTCATTTTTTTCCAGCGTAATGCCTGGTAACGAGATTTAAACGGTTCTATGATGAGTAGCATAAACACCGGAAAAACCACAGCTAGAGACAAATAACCAAATACTTTTAGACCTTTCACATAGCCAGCGGAAATATAGTTACTCAACGGATTTTGTTCTGATTTTCCAGTGCTCGCATCAACCACTCTAAAATCCCCATCAATTATTTCTCTATTTTTTATCACCAATAGGTTAGATGAAGTTGATTTGTTTGCATTTAGATAAACAAATATATCTATTGATTCGTTTGGCCGCCACTGGTTGAATGAAAATGAAACACTGCTTTCATCCTTTAATATCTTTGCATTGATATCATTAGATAAAAGCGTAACATCAACTATGCTAATATAATCCTGGGAATCAATGGATAATGTTTCACCAATAATATTTTTCTGCTCCCCCTTACCTATTATGGTTTTATTTCCTGTATTGGTTATTTTCACTCACAGTGTGATGAGATTTTCTATTTTACTACCTTTGTATGCAAACTCTCCAGTTAGCCCTTCTATTTTTGGCTTTGCTGAAAACTCTTCAACATGTGTTACTTTTGCCTCCAACTCAGGCCTTCCTGGCACTACTTGAAACCAAGCTGAAATTAAAGCAGCCAATGTACCTAAAGCTGCGATAAAGATCCCTACAGTTTGAATATTTATTGTAAATTCAAAACCACGAGTTTCTGACATATATTTCCCTTGCTATCGACAAACCATAGCCTGTTACAAATGGTATTTTTATAAGACTTAATATTAAAAAACCATCATAATAACATATTAAATTAAAATATATCTGTCAATACACTTAGCAAAAACATTCAATGCCATGAATGGAATGCATATTATGAATGTGTTTGCATGTGAAATAGCATAGCCACCATGGATTACATCTATTTTAGTTCTACTATATGAGCAGCTTGCAGGCTTAAATAGTAAAACGCACTCATGACGTTCATGAAAAATCTACCTCCATAAAAAATGCCGCCCATTGGGCGGCATTTTTATTAGAGATAACAGGCTAAAGACATTACCAGCCGGTTACTTCACGCAGGGCCTTGCCGATATCGGCAAGGGAGCGCACGGTTTTCACGCCGGCATCTTCCAGGGCGGCAAATTTCTCTGCTGCCGTGCCCTTGCCACCGGCGATGATGGCGCCCGCATGACCCATGCGCTTGCCAGCCGGGGCTGTGACGCCTGCTATGTAGGAGACCACCGGCTTGGTGACGTGGGCCTTGATGTAGGCCGCCGCTTCTTCCTCGGCGCTGCCGCCGATCTCGCCGATCATTACAATTGCTTCGGTCTTGGGATCGTTCTGGAACATCTCCAGGATGTCGATGAAGTTGGAACCCGGGATGGGGTCGCCACCGATACCGACGCAGGTGGACTGGCCGAAGCCCTCGTCCGTGGTCTGCTTGACCGCTTCATAGGTCAGGGTGCCGGAGCGGGAGACGATGCCCACCTTGCCCGGCTTGTGGATGTGGCCCGGCATGATGCCGATCTTGCACTCACCCGGGGTGATCACACCCGGGCAGTTCGGGCCTATCATGCGCACGCCCGTCTCTTGCAGCTTCACCTTGACCTCGAGCATGTCCAGGGTCGGGATGCCTTCGGTGATGGTGACGATGAGCTTGATGCCTGCATCGATGGCTTCCAGGATGGCGTCCTTGCAGAACGGCGCTGGCACATAGATGACGGAAGCGGTGGCGCCCGTGGTTTCAACCGCATCACGCACGGTGTTGAACACCGGCAGGCCCAGGTGGGTGGTGCCACCCTTGCCTGGCGACACGCCGCCGACCATCTGGGTACCGTAGGCAATCGCCTGTTCGGAGTGGAAGGTACCCTGACCGCCGGTGAAGCCCTGGCAGATCACCTTGGTGTCTTTGTTGATCAGAACGCTCATTATTTGGCCTCCGCTGCTTTAACCACTTGCTGAGCTGCGTCAGTCAGACTCGTTGCGGCGATGATATTGAGGCCGCTGTCGGCCAGTTTACGGGCACCCAGTTCGGCATTGTTGCCTTCCAGACGCACTACCACGGGCACCTTGACGCCAACTTCCTTGACCGCGCCGATAATGCCTTCCGCGATCATGTCGCAACGCACTATGCCGCCGAAGATGTTGACCAGTACGGCCTGCACCTTGCTGTCGGAGAGGATGATCTTGAACGCCTCGGTCACGCGCTCCTTGGTAGCGCCGCCGCCGACGTCCAGGAAGTTGGCCGGTGAGCCGCCGTGCAGATTGACGATGTCCATGGTGCCCATGGCCAGACCCGCGCCGTTGACCATGCAGCCGATGTTGCCATCGAGCGCCACATAGTTCAGCTCCCACTGGGCGGCATGCGCTTCGCGGGGGTCATCCTGGGAGGGATCGTGCATCTCGCGCAGCTTGGGCTGGCGATACAGGGCGTTGGCATCGATGTTGATCTTGCCGTCCAGGCAGTGCAGGTTGCCCTGAGCCGTGATCACCAGCGGGTTGATTTCCAGCAGCGCGAAGTCGCAATCCAGGAACATCTGGCCCAGACCCATGAAGATCTTGGTGAACTGCTTGATCTGATCACCGACCAGACCCAGCTTGAAGGCCAGCTCGCGGGCCTGATAGGCCTGCGGGCCCACCAGCGGATCGATGGCGGCCTTGTGAATGAGTTCCGGGGTTTCGTGGGCGACTTTCTCAATCTCCACGCCACCTTCGGTAGAGGCCATGAAGACCACGCGACGGCTGCCACGATCGACCACGGCGCCCAGATAGAGCTCCTTGGCGATGTCGGTGCAGGATTCCACCAGGATCTTGGTCACCGGCTGACCGTTGGCGTCAGTCTGATAGGTCACCAGGTTCTTGCCGAGCCAGTTCTGGGCAAAGGCGCGGATCTCGTCCTTGCTCTTGGCCAGCTTGACGCCGCCCGCTTTACCGCGGCCACCAGCGTGGACCTGGCACTTGACGACCCAGGTGGTGCCGCCAATTTTGTCGGCCGCTTCGGCCGCTTCCTGCGGGGTTGCACAGGCATAACCTTCGGAGACCGGCAGGCCATACTCGGCAAACAGCTTTTTTGCCTGATATTCATGCAGATTCATAGATGCTCTATCCGTGTTGTAGGTATTTCCGTCCGGGGCTCGTGTTTCTCAATCCCCTGTGAAGGGGGCCTCAAGGGCCCCTTGTTATCTTTCTAATTCGCTCAAAATTTTGCTGATTGCCTAGACATCCAGCAACAGACGGGTCGGGTCTTCCAGCAGCTCCTTGATGGAGACCAGGAAGCCCACCGACTCACGACCGTCGACGATGCGGTGATCATAAGAGAGGGCCAGGTACATCATGGGCAGGATCTCGACCTTGCCGTCCACCGCCATGGGTCTGTCCTGGATCTTGTGCATACCCAAGATGGCGCTCTGGGGCGGGTTGATGATGGGGGTGGACATCAGGGAGCCAAACACACCACCGTTGGTGATGGTGAAGTTGCCGCCAGTCAGTTCATCCACGGTCAGCTTGCCGTCACGGCCCTTGCCAGCCAAGTCTTTGATGGCCTTCTCGATGTCGGCCAGGCTCATGTTGTCGCAATCGCGCAGCACAGGGGTCACCAACCCGCGGGGGGTAGAAACGGCGATGCTGACGTCGAAATAGTTGTGGTAAACGATGTCGTCACCGTCCAGCCCGGCGTTCACTTCCGGGTAGCGTTTCAGGGACTCCACCACAGCCTTGACGTAGAAGGACATGAAACCGAGCTTGATACCGTGCTTCTTCTCGAAGATCTCGCCGTACTGCTTGCGCAGCTTCATGATGGGCGCCATGTTGATCTCGTTGAAAGTGGTCAGCATGGCAGTGGTGTTTTTGGCTTCCAGCAGACGCTCGGCAATACGCTTGCGCAGACGAGTCATGGGCACGCGCTTCTCGGTGCGACCCACCAGCGGCGCTACCGCTGCCACGGGCGCAGCAGCGACCGGCGCGGCGGCAGGTTTGTTGCCACCCTTGATGAAGGCTTCCACGTCTTCCTTGGTGACGCGACCGCCCTTGCCGGTGCCGGTCAGTTTGGCAACGTCGATGGCGTGTTCGGCCACCAGACGGCGAACGGAGGGGCTCAAGCCATCTGCGCCGTCGTCGGCAACCGCTTCCACCGGCTTCTCCTTGGTCTCTTCACCGGCCACGGGAGCCGGCTTGAGCATGGCGATCAGCTGGCGGGACAACACGGTCGCCCCTTCCGCTTGCAGGATGTCACCCAGAATACCGGCTTCCGGCGCGGGGACTTCCAGCACGACTTTATCGGTTTCGATGTCAACCAGTACTTCGTCACGGGCAACCAGATCACCCGGTTTCTTGTGCCAGGTGGCGATGGTGGCGTCCGCCACTGATTCCGGCAGGTCCGGTACCTTGATCTCGATAGTCATGTAATCAGTTCCTTGTTACTTCTTGTTCAGGGCTTAGGCCAGAGTAAGGGCGTCTTCCACCAGGGCTTTCTGCTGCTTGGTATGGACCGACATATAACCGACGGCGGGTGAAGCCGAGGCCGGGCGACCGGCATAACGCAGACGGGCACCGCTTGGCAGCACGCCATCGTAGTGATGGCGGGTGCAGTACCAGGCGCCCTGGTTCTGCGGCTCTTCCTGACACCAGACGAAATCGGTGACATGGGCGTAATCGGCCAGAATGGCGCGCACTTCCGCTTCAGGGAAGGGATAGAGCTGTTCGATACGCACCAGCGCCACGTCCTGCTGTTCGGCCTTGCGACGGGCATCGAGCAGGTCGTAGTAAACCTTGCCGGAGCAGAACACCACGCGCTTGACCGCTTTCGGATCCAGGGCATCAATCTCGCCGATGGCATTCTGGAAGGTGCCTTCGGCCAGCTCTTCGAGCTTGCTCACCGCCAGCGGATGGCGCAGCAGGGATTTGGGCGACATCACGATCAGCGGACGGCGCATCGGGCGCACCACCTGACGACGCAGCATGTGGAATACCTGAGCCGGGTTGGACGGTACGCACACCTGCATGTTGTGCTCTGCACACATCTGCAGATAACGTTCCAGCCGCGCGGAGGAGTGCTCAGGCCCCTGTCCCTCGTAACCGTGGGGCAGCAGCATGGTCAGACCGCACATACGGCCCCACTTCTGCTCACCGGAGGAGAGGAACTGGTCGATCACCACCTGGGCGCCGTTGGCAAAGTCGCCAAACTGGGCTTCCCAGATGGTGAGACCGGCCGGCTCAGCGCTGGCATAACCGTATTCAAAGGCCAGTACCGCCTCTTCGGACAAGACGGAGTCGAAGACTTCGAATGGACCCTGTTCATCGTGGATATTGCACAGCGGCGTGTAGGTGCTGGCATCGTTCTGGTTGTGCAGCACGGCGTGGCGGTGGAAGAAAGTACCACGGCCGGAATCCTGACCCGTGATGCGGATGCGGGCCCCCTTGTCCACCAGGGTGGCGTAAGCCAGGGTCTCGGCAAAGCCCCAATCCAGCAGCTTCTCGCCCGCAGCCATCAGACGGCGGTCTTCGTAAATCTTCTCGACCTGACGCTGCAGCGTATGGGCAGCCGGATACTGGCTGATGCGCTCACCCAGTGACTTGAGGTGATCCATCGCCACAGTGCTGTCATAGTGCATGGCCCAGTCGTGACCCAGGTACGGGGTCCAGTCGACGGAATGCAGCTCCATCGGACGCCACTCCTTGACCACGCGCTCCCCCTTGTCCAGGGCATCGCGATAGTCGTTGACCTGGGTGGTGGCCAGCTCCTGGCTGATGCTGCCTTCGGCTACCAGCTGATCGGCGTAGATCTTGCGCGGAGTCGGGTGCTGCTTGATCTTCTGGTACATCAAGGGCTGGGTCGCGCTCGGCTCGTCCGCCTCGTTGTGACCGTGACGACGGTAGCAAACCAGCTCGATCACCACGTCGCGCTTGAAGGTATTGCGGTAATCCAGCGCAATCTGGGTCACCAGCACCACGGCTTCCGGATCATCACCGTTGACGTGCAGCACGGGGGCCTGCACCGCCTTGGCGATGTCGGTGCAATATTCGGTGGAACGCACGTCACGCATGTTGGAGGTGGTGAAACCCACCTGGTTGTTGATGACGATGCGCACAGTCCCGCCCACGCCATAGGCACGGGTCTGGGACATGTTGAAGGTCTCGGCAACCACACCCTGACCGGCGATGGCCGAATCACCGTGGATGGTGATGGGCAGGACGCTGGAGCCATCCTTGTCGCCACGTCTGTCCATCCGCGCACGGACGGAACCGATGACAACCGGGTTGACGATCTCGAGGTGAGACGGGTTGAAGGCGAGCGCCAGGTGAACGTTGCCGCCCGGGGTGGCGAAATCGGAGGAGAAGCCCATGTGGTACTTCACATCCCCTGTGCCCCAGGACTCGCCATGCTTGCCGGCGAACTCGTCGAACAGCTCTTGTGCCCGCTTGCCAAGCACGTTGATCAGCACGTTCAGGCGGCCACGGTGGGCCATGCCGATGACGGCCTCTTTGCAACCCTGCTCACCGGCGCGACGGATCAACTCCTTGAGCATGGGCACCATGGCATCGCCCCCTTCCAGGGAGAAACGCTTGGCACCGGGGAACTTGGCACCCAGGTATTTTTCCAGCCCTTCGGCCGCGGTCAGGCTCTCGAGAAAACGGGTCTTCTCTTCGAGGCTGTAGTTGCCCTTGGCCTCGATGGATTCGAGTCTGTCCTGCAGCCAGCGTTTCTCCTCGGTAGAGGTGAGGTGCATGTAATCGGCACCTATGCTGCTGCAGTAGGTTTTCTTGAGCGAGGCGTAGAGATCGGAGAGCACCATGGTCTCGCGACCTATGGCATAGGAGCCGACATTGAAGGTGGCCTCCATGTCTGCGCCCTGCAGATTGTGGAAAGCAGGATCCAGTTCGGCAACGGTTTCACGGGTCCAGAGACCAAGGGGATCCAGATTGGCATTCTGGTGACCGCGGAAACGGAAGGCGTTGATCAGTTGCAGCACGCGCACCTGTTTCGCATCCACTTGCGGATCTGAGACGGGGGCACTGTAACGGGAGGGGTCCTTGGCCAGACGACGGAAATAATCGCGGACTCGGGAGTGAGGTTGTTCAACCGCGTGGCCATTGACCTGGGGCAGCTCGCTAAACAGGCTGCGCCACTCTTCGGCTACGGATTCAGGGTCTTCCAGGAAGGATTCGTACAAATCCTCAATATAGCTTGCATTCGCACCAGCCAGGTGAGATGACTCCAACCAGGCCTTCATCACGCCGTTATGCATTTCTATCCCTTGTACATCTTGTTCACTGCAGCGCAGCTTGTAGGGTTTAAATAGCCATCCAGCCATGGGGTCGGATGGCTATCCAGAGGTCGGGCCTGGCGCGTGACGCCCTGGCCCTGATACTAAACAGCCCGATTGAGCAGCATCGACTTGATCTGACCGATGGCCTTGGTCGGGTTCAAGCCCTTGGGACAGACGTTCACGCAGTTCATGATGCCGTGGCAACGGAACACGCTGAAGGCGTCATCCAGGTTACCCAGTCGTTCGGTGGCGGCGGTGTCGCGGCTGTCAGCCAACCAGCGGTAGGCTGCGAGCAGACCGGCCGGGCCGATGAACTTGTCCGGGTTCCACCAGAAGGAGGGGCAAGAGGTGGAGCAGCAAGCACAGAGAATACACTCGTACAGGCCATCCAGCTTGGCGCGCTCTTCGGGGGATTGCAGGTGCTCACGCACGGGCGGCAATTTTTCATCGTTGATGAGGAAGGGTTTGACCTTCTCCCACTGGGTGTAGAACTGGGTCATGTCGATCACCAGATCGCGTATCACCGGCAGGCCAGGCAAGGGGCGGATAACGACGTTATTGCCCTTCTTCAGCAGATCGGAGAGCGGGGTGATGCAGGCAAGACCATTCTTGCCATTCATGTTGAGACCATCTGATCCACAGACTCCTTCGCGGCATGAGCGGCGGAAGGCGAGAGTGGGATCCAGCTCTTTCAACTGGATCAGTGCATCGAGCACCATCATGTCGGAACCTTCAGGAATATCAAGACGATATTCCTTCATATAGGGGACGTTATCAACATCCGGATTGTATCTGTAGACAGAGAATGTGACGTTCATGTTGTTTGGCTCCGCAATCGTTAAGTCCGCACCTTGGAGAAGAGAGATGGGAATGCCTCCCACCTCTTCACAGACCGGCGAATGTAGCGATACGCCGATAATGTGTCCTTCATGGTGCTTGTCTCCACCATCGGTCAGTAAGTCCGCACCTTGGGTGGGAATGCCTCGCGTGTTTTCGGAGACATGTTGACAGCGCGACGGGTCATGGACTCTGTGTCCGGATGATAGAGGCTGTGGCACAGCCAACCCTCATCGTCGCGATCCGGGAAATCGAAGCGGCTGTGAGCACCACGACTCTCGGTACGGAAGTTGGCCGCCACCGCGGTGGCGAACGCCGTCTCCATCAGGTTGTCCAGCTCCAGGCACTCGATGCGCTGGGTGTTGAACTCCTTGGACGTGTCATCCAGACGGGCATTCTTCAAACGCTCGCGGATAAGCTTGAGCTCGGCCAGCCCTTCGGCCATGGCGTCACCTTCACGGAATACGGAGAAGTTGTTCTGCATGCAGGTCTGCAGGTCCTTGCGGATCTGGACCGGGTCTTCCCCATCGCGGGTGTTTTCCCAGCGATTGAAGCGGGCCATGGCAGCGTCGATGTCAGATTCGCTGGCATCCCGACCGTGGTCCATCTCGCCCAAGGTATTGACCAGGTGCATGCCGGCCGCGCGACCAAACACCACCAGATCCAGCAGCGAGTTGCCGCCGAGGCGGTTGGCACCGTGCACGGAGACGCAGGCTATCTCCCCTACCGCAAACAAACCGACCACAGGAACGTCATTGCCATCTTTATCCTGGGCCAGACACTGGCCGTTCACGTTGGTCGGCACGCCGCCCATCATGTAGTGGCAGGTCGGGATAATCGGAATGGGCTCTTTGACCGGATCCACGTGGGCGAAGGTGCGAGAGAGCTCGCAGATCCCTGGCAGACGGGATTCCAGCACCTCTTTGCCGAGGTGATCCAGCTTGAGCTTGATGTGCGGGCCCCAGGGACCGTCGCAACCACGGCCTTCGCGGATTTCGATCATGATGGAACGAGCCACCACGTCGCGACCGGCCAGGTCCTTGGCGTTCGGCGCGTAACGCTCCATGAAGCGCTCGCCATCCTTGTTCAGCAGATAGCCGCCTTCACCGCGACAGCCTTCGGTCACCAGCACCCCTGCCCCGGCGATGCCGGTCGGGTGAAACTGCCAGAACTCCATGTCCTGTACGCCGACGCCAGCGCGCAGCGCCATGCCGACACCGTCACCGGTGTTAATGTGGGCATTGGTGGTGGACTGGTAGATTCGACCGGCGCCGCCGGTGGCAAGCACTGTGGCCTTGGCCTTGAAGTAGACGACTTCGCCGCTCTCCATGTCGATGGCGGTACAGCCGACGATGTGACCATCCTGGTTTTTCACCAGATCCAGCGCATACCACTCGGAGAAGACGGTGGTCTTGCTCTTGACGTTCTGTTGATAGAGGGTGTGCAGCAGGGCGTGACCGGTACGGTCAGCAGCCGCCGCGGTACGGGCCGCCTGCTCGCCACCAAAATTCTTGGACTGGCCACCAAACGGACGCTGATAAACGGAGCCGTTGTCGAAGCGGGAGAAGGGCAAGCCCATGTTCTCCAGCTCATAGATGGCCTCGGGGCCTGTCTTGCACATGTATTCGATCGCTTCCTGGTCACCGATGTAATCGGAGCCTTTGACGGTGTCATACATGTGCCATTGCCAGTTGTCATCGTGGGCATTGCCCAGCGCAACCGTGATCCCGCCCTGGGCGGAAACAGTATGAGAACGGGTCGGGAAGACCTTGGACAACAGAGCGCAGCTCTTGCCGGATTGGGCAATCTGCAGCGCGGCGCGCATACCGGCACCACCGGCACCGATCACGACCGCATCAAATTCACGAGTTGGAATAGTCACCTTACACACCCCACAGCACGACGAAACCAGTCATCAGATAGACAAACAGCACCACGACCAGCGCAAATTGCAGTGCGCCACGCAGTCCCACCGGCTTGATATAATCAGTCAGCACCTGCCACAGACCAATCCAGGCGTGGATCAGTACGCACAGCAGGGTCAACAGGGTGAATACCTTGGTGAAAGTTTTGGCGAAAAAGCCGGTCCATACCTCGTAGCTGATGTCATTGAAGGCGACAAAACCAACCAGATAGAGGACGTAAGCCGTCATGATGAGGGCGGTGGCGCGGATCAGGATGTAATCATGAACACCGCTGCGCCCGAATGTTGCAGAATTGGTTACCATACCAGTACCCCCGCCAATACCGCCAAAATCGCGGTGATCACGAAGGCCACACGGGCACTCTGATTACCGGATTCCAGCTCTTCCCAATAGCCCATGTCCATGACCAGGTGACGCAGACCGCCCACAATGTGGTAAGCCAGCGCAGTCAGGATCCCCCACAACACGAATTTGACCAGGAAGTTGTCCATGATGGACACCACTGTTTCAAATCCTTCGGGAGAGGCGAGTGAAGTACCAAGCATCCACAGCAAGATAGAGAGCGCCACAAAGGTGATCACCCCTGAGACACGATGCAAGATGGAAGCGATGGCGGTGACAGGAAAGCTGATCGTCTGTAGGTCGAGGTTTACAGGTCTCTGTTTATTTTTCACGGCTTTGCCCACTCAGCTCCATTGAGCACGTTAGTTATTGTTTTTACACGCTTATGAGGGCACGGAGTGGCATTTGTTAGGTTTTTGTTACCAAAACAACTCGGGAAAGCCAAAAATAACATTTTCAATATCACATCCGGCTTTGCGAAAGCGTTTCAAACACCGACAGCCATCACCCACGAGGCGCAGTATATCGGCGGGCTTAACCAATGACAATCAATTAGCTACAAAGAAAACTCAAAACCGTAAACCAGATCTCACAACTCATTTAACAAATCATTAATGATCATCCAGCAAAATTGACAACGACCCTGAACTCTGTTTCAAATAAGGCGCTCCAGCCGCCCTGGTACGGGTCAGAACCTTTGCCAGCGTCATCAAACTCGTAATAAAGTAGAGCTGGAACCAATTATAAAAGAGCAAAGGAGACGTGCTATGGCTGATAAGATAGCCACCCTACATCTGCCCGGTAAAGACCCGGTAGAACTACCGATCCTGTCAGGGACTGTCGGACCCGACGTGATTGACGTCAGAAAATTGGGCGCGCAAGGGTACTTCACCTTTGACCCCGGATTTATGGCAACCGGTGCTTGTAAATCATCCATTACCTATATCGACGGCGATCAGGGTGTCTTGCTGCACCGTGGTTACCCCATCGCCCAGTTGGCCACCCAGGCCAGCTACCTCGAAGTCTGCTATATCCTGCTGTACGGCGAGGCACCCACCAAGGCGCAGTACACGGAATTCGATCGTCTGGTCACCCGCCATACCATGGTGCACGAACAGATCGCCTTCTTCTTCCGCGGCTTCCGTCGTGACTCCCACCCCATGGCCATCATGTGCGGCGTGGTCAGTGCGCTGTCTGCCTTCTATCACGATGCGCTCGACATCAACAATGAAGAGCATCGCGAGATCTGTGCCTTCCGTCTGCTCTCCAAGATGCCGACCCTGGCCGCCATGTGCTACAAGTACTCCATCGGTCAGCCGTTCATGCAGCCGCGTAACGCCCTCTCCTATGCCGGCAACTTCCTGCACATGATGTTTGGCGTGCCGACCGAAGAGTACAAGGTCAATCCCATCGTCGAACGCGCCATGGACCGCATCTTTACCCTGCATGCGGATCACGAGCAAAACGCCTCCACCTCCACAGTGCGTCTGGCCGGCTCCTCCGGTGCCAACCCGTTTGCCTGTATTGCCGCCGGGATCGCCTCCCTGTGGGGTCCGGCCCACGGTGGTGCCAACGAAGCTTGCCTCAAGATGCTCGAAGAGATCGGCTCGGTGGAACGCATTCCCGAGTACATCGCCAAGGCCAAGGACAAGAACGATCCCTTCCGTCTGATGGGTTTCGGTCACCGTGTCTACAAGAACCACGATCCCCGTGCCCAGGTGATGCGTCAGACCTGCCACGAAGTGCTGGAAGAGCTGCAGATCAAGGATCCGCTGCTGGAAGTGGCCATGGAGCTGGAACGCATTGCGCTGTCCGACCCCTACTTCATCGAGAAGAAGCTCTACCCGAACGTGGACTTCTACTCCGGCATCATCATGAAGGCCATCGGCATCCCCATGTCCATGTTCACCGTGATCTTCGCCATCTCCCGTACCATCGGCTGGATTGCCCACTGGAACGAAATGCACTCGGATCCGGATCAGAAGATCGGTCGTCCGCGTCAGCTCTATACAGGGCAGGCACTGCGGGAATTCACTCCTATCGATCAGCGCTGATGCCCTGAATCGACATGGTTTGTTACCAAGGCGGTCATTGACCGCCTTTTTATTTGCCGCTCTAATGCCCCTTTTCGATCAAAAGGAGTCCATCATGAGACCACTCTTCCTCAGCGCCACCCTGCTGCTCACCGCCTGCCAGACCACTCCCGCCCCGTCACAGGAGGAAACCCTCTACATCAACAGCCAGCTGGTTGACTGCGTCGGTGTCGGTCCCATGCAGTGCATGCAGGTTCGCAGCGACGAGCAGCAAGCCTGGAGCCTCTTCTACCAACAGATTGAAGGATTTCAGTTTGAACCCGGCTACCGGTACCACTTGACCGTCAGCAAGGAGCAGCTCACCGATGTACCGGCGGATGCCCCCTCCCAGCGTTATCGCCTGATCAAGATCGTCAGCAAGCAGGCTGCCCGCTAAAGGCTTGCCATCAAAGGCATCGTTTGGAAATGATTGTTCAGTTCCTGGCCGCATTCTGATAGGCTGGCAAACGCACACATTAATTAATCAGCGTACCCAGGCAGCGATGCCCTCTCACTATGATCACGATCCGTACCACTAAGGCCAACGACTGGCCCACTATCATGGCCATTCAGGACGAGTGCTATCAGCAGCTGGATCCTGAGCCCCTCGAGGTCATGAGCAACAAGGCCGACCTGGCTCCCGACTGCTGCTGGGTGGCAGAATATCAGGGCAAGGTGCTGGGTTACCTGCTCTGCCATCCCTGGCAAGCCCACCAGCCACCGTCCCTGTCGGTACGGATGCAGACCCTGGCGGGAAACGACGAGTTCTATCTGCACGACTTGGCCGTCTCAAAGCAGGCGCGCGGCAAGGGCGTTGGCCAGTTGCTGCTGGAGACCGCCCTTACCTTTGCCAGTGAGGAAGGTTATGAACATATGGGTCTGGTAGCGGTACAGGGCGCGGCTCGTTTCTGGCACAAACAGGGCTTTGTCCCTGCCGCTACACCCAAACCACTTAACGAATATGGTGAAGGTGCCGTTTACATGCGGCGGCCCCTGCCAGACCCTGCTTGAGGGTCGCCCCGCAGCCAATAAAAAAGGCGCCTTTCGGCGCCTTTTTTCACATCATCGAGTCATCAAGCCTTGAACTTGCTGAATACCAGTGATGCGTTGGTACCGCCAAAGCCGAAGCTGTTGGACATGACGGTATTGAGATCGGCCGCTTCGTACTCGCGTACTATGGGCAGACCTTCGGCCTTCTCGTCCAGAGTCTCGATGTTGATGCTGGGGGCGATAAAGCCATGTTCCATCATCAGCAGGGAGTAGACAGCCTCGTGCACGCCGGCAGCGCCCAGCGCATGGCCAGTCATCGCCTTGGTGGCGGAGATTTTGGGGCCCTGGGTGCCAAACAGTGTCTGGATAGCTTCCAGCTCCTTGGTATCACCGACCGGGGTAGAGGTGCCGTGGGTGTTGATGTAATCCACCTTGCCAACACCCTGCATCGCCATCTTCATGCAACGCACGGCGCCTTCACCGCTCGGAGCGACCATGTCGTAGCCATCGGAAGTGGCACCGTAACCGGTCAGCTCGGCATAGATGTGAGCACCACGGGCCAGGGCGTGTTCCAGCGCCTCGACCACCAGAATGCCGCCGCCACCGGAAATGACGAAACCATCGCGGTCGGCGTCATAGGTACGGGATGCTTTTTCCGGGGTGTCGTTGTACTTGGTGGACAGGGCGCCCATGGCGTCGAACTGTATGGTGGAGGACCAATCCAGCTCTTCACCGCCGCCGGCGAAGACCACATCCTGCTTGCCCAGCTGGATCAGTTCCATGGCGTGACCGATGCAGTGCGCAGAGGTAGCGCAGGCGGAGCTGATGGAGTAGTTCACACCCTTGATCTTGAACGGAGTGGCCAGACAAGCGGAGGTGGTGGAAGACATGGTACGCGGCACCATGTAGGGACCCACCCGCTTGACGCCTTTTTCACGGGCAATATCGCAGGACTCAGAGGTGTTCTTGCCGGAGGCACCACCGGAACCGACCACCAGGCCGGTACGCTCGTTGGAGACCTGATCTTCCTGCAGACCGGCATCATCAATGGCCTGTTGCATGGAGAGATAGGCATAGGCCGCAGCGTCACCCATGAAACGCATGACTTTACGGTCGATCAGTTCAGACGGCTCGAGTTTGATGTTACCCCAGACACGGCTGCGCAGGTTGTACTGCTCGAACTGCTCGGAATAGGTGATGCCGGATTTACCTGCTTTCAGGGAGGCCAGCACTTCTTCCTTGTTGTTGCCGATACTGGAGATGACGCCGATACCGGTGATCACTGCTCTTCTCATTAATTCATCTCGTCTGGAAAAACTGGCGCCAAGTCTACCCGCTTTCGGCTGCCAAACTGGTCTGCTTTCACGTAGAATGCCCGCGTTCTTATGACGCGAGCAGAGGGAAACGTGAGTCAAACATCCTTACATCATGCCCGATTGGACTGGAATGAAGCGGGAACTCCAGTCTCCAGTGACTTCGGGGATGTGTACTTTTCCAATGATAACGGTCTAAGTGAAACCCGCTACGTCTTTTTGCAGCAAAATGGGTTGCCAGCGCGATTTTCGCACCACAATAGTGACAGTTTCGTGATAGGTGAAACAGGTTTCGGCACAGGCCTTAACTTTCTGGCGACAATGAAAGCCTTCATGGAACAGGCACCCCAAACCGGTAACGGCGCCCGTCTGCACTTCATCAGTTTCGAAAAATTCCCCCTCACCCGTGACGATATTGGCAAGGCGCTGGCCGCCTGGCCCGAGCTTGCCCCCTTCAGCCAGGCACTCATAGCACAGTGGCCACTGCCCGTCCCTGGCTGCCATCGTCTGCACTTTGCGGGCGGCCGCATTCGACTCGATCTCTGGCTTGGGGACATCAAGGAGATGCTGCCGCAAGTACCTCATGGTGAACAGGGGCTGGTGGATGCCTGGTATCTGGATGGATTCGCACCGGCAAAAAATCCCGAGATGTGGACGCAAGACTTGTTCGACGGCCTGGCCCGCCTTGCTCGTCCCGGTGCAACCCTCTCCACCTTTACCAGCGCCGGCTTCGTGCGTCGTGGCCTGATTGCCGCCGGCTTTGCCATGAAGAAGGTCAAGGGCCATGGCAGCAAGTGGGCAATGCTGGCAGGCGAGCGGGTAGACAAGAGACCACAGCGCACCATTGCCCCCTGGTATGCCAGACTGGCAGGGCGAGACGGCGAGGTAGTGATCATCGGCGGCGGCATCGCCTCGGCCATGACGGCGCTCTCTCTGGTAGAGCGGGGCCGCAAGGTCACTCTGCTTTGCGAGGACCATGAACTGGCGACCGGTGCCTCCGGCAATCGACAGGGGGCACTCTATCCCCTGCTCAACGGCGAGCACGATGCCTTGTCACGCTTTTATTCACTGGCCTTCGGCTATGCACGCCAACGGCTGCTGAGCCTGACCGAGCGCCATCCCATCGCCTTTGATTTATGCGGTGTGGTACAGCTTGGCTATGACGACAAATCCACCGCCAAGCTGGCCAAGATGCAACAGGGCCCCTTCCCGCACGCGCTGATGCGCCCGCTGACTCCCGCTGAAGCCGAACACGAATGTGGTCTGCCCTCGGGTCATGCCGGGGTCAGCTATCCGTTGGGGGGCTGGCTCTGTCCGGCCGACCTCACCCGCGCAGCAATAAAGGAGGCGCAGGCAAGCGGTCTGCTGCAAGTGGAGTACGATTGCCCGATCACGGCTGTTCATGAGCAAGTGGATGGCTGGCTGGTTGCAAGTCGTGAGGGTCGTCAATGGCAGGCCCCCAATCTGGTAGTGGCTGCCGGTCATCAGTTGCCAGCCCTGCTCCCCTTTGCCGAGCTGCCGCTCTATCCGGTGCGCGGTCAGGTGAGCCATGTGCCGACCACTGCAACCCTGAGCCAGCTCAAGACGGTGCTCTGCTACGACGGCTATCTCACGCCAGCCCATAATGCAGAACACTGCATCGGCGCCAGCTATGGCCGCAATCAGAGCACACAGGCATTCAGCGCAGAAGAACAAGCTCAGAACCAGGCACGGCTGCAAGCCTGCCTGCCGGACCAGGCCTGGCCAGCAGAGGTGGATGTAAGCAGCAATGAGGCCAGGGTCGGCGTGCGCTGCGCCAGCCGGGATCACCTGCCGGTGGCAGGGCCAATCGCCAGGTTGGCAGGGTTGGCGGATCACTACGCCCAGCTTCAGCGTGATCAACAAAACCCGGCGCCGCTGCCGCTTCATCCGGGCCTCTACGTGCTGGGGGCACTCGGTTCGCGGGGACTGTGCTCGGCGCCTCTGTGTGGCGAACTGCTCGCCAGCGAGATCTGCGGCGATCCCTTGCCACTGGCCACCGACCTGCTGGAAGCGCTTCATCCTGCCCGCTACTGGATACGCAAACTGCTCAAGGGCAAGCCCCTCAATTAACCCATTGGTGCAGCTGACGGCTTGAATACAATAAAAACGGGCTCCCCGATGGGAGCCCGTTTTATCGCTTGTCATGCATGTCGATGTGCTAGATGCCTTTGGGCCAGACCAGCCCAAGTTTGCGGCCATGATCGGTCTGCTGCTGCAACAGAGTGAAGCGCTCACGGGAGCTGGCAAGCACCTCCTGCCCCTGCTGCCAGGCCTGATATTGCAAGGCAGCGCAATCGCGCGCCACCGGCAGTTGTACCAGCTTGATTCCTAGCTGGCTGACGCTCTCCAGCAGTATGTCCTTGTGGCGGCTCTCGTAGTCGAACATGGCGCCCACCAGCGCGTCCCACTTTTGCCGCTCGGCGGCGGAAGCTCTGGCCTTGTCCATCCAGTTCGGCACCATCACCTTGATGCGGGTCATGACCTTGATCTGTTCCAGCTCGCAGCGGCTCACCCCGGGGCGGGTCTGCAGTTGCCAGGAAAGTTGGTAACTGGCCATGCCGATATGGCCTCTGGCCTGGGCAGGCCCCTGTTTTGCTATCTGCCGGGCCACACTGGCGACATCCTGCCCAAAAACCCGATAAAACTGGAAATCCACCTTGATATCCGGCTCCACCTTGATGCCGGCATAATGCGACGTTTCGGCCCCGACCGTAGCAGCATGGAGCAAGAGTGCCACCATGAAAACTTTGCTCACCATGCCCATTTATGCTGCCCTGACCTCGTTGATGACTGGAGTGTTATTTTAATTAACAATCAACGTATTAATAAACGAAACAAGAGATTAACCGCGTTCCCGTCGGCAGTCATCTACTCCCGTCACAAAGACTATGTGCCAGCCAGACAAGTCGCAACCCCGCGTCCCCATTGATTTGCAAGCGAGATCACAAGTGATGACCAACATCATGGTGAGTTACCCCTTATTAGATAATAATCGCCGAGTTTTCTGTTGATGCTTTCCGCAATTGACCAGATTAACCGCCAAGTTAACCCATGAAATGCATCCACCTTCATTTCGTACTCAGGAACTCACTCTATGATGGAACTCCTTATTGGTACCCTGGTCACCCTGACCGTGGGGCGCTACATCTTCAAGGGCTACTCGGCCACCGGGGTGCTGCTCAGCGGCGGTTTGCTGCTGCTGACCATTACCGCCCTGATGGGCAAGACGGTGCTGCCCGCCAGCGTCACCTCCACCGGCCATGTTGCCACCGATATCTTCGAATATGTGCGCTTCTTGCTGGTGGATCGTGGTGGTGGCCTGGGCATGCTGATCATGGTGCTGTGCGGTTTTGCCGGCTACATGAGCCACATCGGTGCCAACACAATCTTGGTGAAGCTGGCCAGCAAGCCGCTCGGTATCATCAAATCCCCCTACATACTACTGGTGGCCGCCTATCTGGTCGCCTGTGCCATGTCGCTGGCGGTGAGCTCTGCAACCGGTCTGGGCGTGCTCTTGATGGCCACCCTGTTCCCGCTGATGGTCAATATGGGGATCTCCCGTGGCGCCGCAGCCGCTGTGTGTGCTTCTCCTGCCGCCATCATTCTGGCGCCCACCTCGGGTGACGTTGTGATGGCCGCCCAGGCCGCCAACATGGAGCTGCTCGACTTTGCCTTCAAGCTGACCCTGCCCATCTCGCTGGTGGCCATCGCCGCCATGGCGGTCGCCCACTTCTTCTGGCAGCGTTATCTTGACCAGAAATCGGGCGAGCACAACGAGCCTGTCGCACCGAGCGATCTCATCACGGATGCTCCTGGCTTCTACGCCATACTGCCGTTTACCCCCATCATCGGCGTGCTGCTGTTTGACGGCAAAGTGGGCCCCAAACTCGACATAGTGACCATCATCGTCATCTGTCTGGTGCTGGCTGCCTTGCTGGAGCTGGTGCGCAAACGCAATGGCAAGGATCTGCTCGACGGTCTGCAGGTATGCTGGCGCAGCATGGCAGATGCCTTCGCCGGCGTGGTCATGCTGCTGGTGGGTGCCGGTGTGTTTGCCCAGGGTCTGATGGGGCTGGGCTTCATCGCGAACCTCCTGGATCTGGCCCAGAGCTTTGGCACCGGCGGTATCGTCATCATGCTGGTACTGGTAGTCATCACCACCCTGGCCGCCTTTACCACAGGTTCCGGCAATGCTCCCTTCTACGCCTTCGTAGAGCTGATCCCGCACCTGGCCACCAGCCTCGGCGTCAATCCCGCCTATCTGGTCATCCCCATGCTGCAAGCCTCCAACCTGGGTCGCACCATCTCGCCCGTCTCCGGCGTGGTGGTTGCCTGTGCGGGCATGGGCAACCTCTCCCCGTTCGAGGTGGTCAAACGCACCTCGGTACCGGTCGCCGTCGGCCTGGTGGTGGTGATCCTTGCCACCCAGATCATGGTTCCCGCCTGAGATCTGCGTGGGACCAACGCGGTTCCCTGAGCAGGCTCCCGTTTGGTCCTTCTCTTCCCTTACTAGCCCGGCGTCCTGCCGGGCTAGTATCTTCCCCCGAGGTTGGAGTAGACTCGGTGCTCTTTTTCTCTAAGGAGGACCGAGATGAGTATTACGGTTCAACTTGCCCATTTCAGTGACTGCCACTCCCATTTCGATGGCGCCCCCATGCGCTTCTTCCCTGTTGGCGAGTCAGAATGGCGCACCCCGTGTGGCGGCTATCCCCGCATTCTTACCAGACTCACCGCCCTGCGCCAGCATGCTGACGCGGCGGGCCAGACCTGCCTGTTCCTGCACGGTGGCGATACCTTTCAGGGGTCACTCTATTTCAACCGCTTCAAGGGACGGGCCAATGCCGACTTGCTGAGCCTGTTGCGACCCGATGCCATGGTGATCGGCAATCACGAGTTCGATCTGGGCAACGGTCCTCTGGTGGAATTTTTGCGCCAGCTCGATTTTCCCGTGCTGGCGGCCAACCTCGACAGCAGCCAGGAGCCGGCCGATACCCCGCTGCGCCTGCAGGGCCTGCCCATGCTTCATGATGCCAGCCGTCCCTGGCACAAACGCATCATAGACGGCGTCCCCTTTGCGCTGCTTGGCATCACGCTGCCGCAGATGGCCGCCATCGCCAATCCGGATCCCCATACACGCTTCCATGGTATCGATGACACCCTGACAGCCGCGATCGGCGAGATCAAGGCTGCGGGCATCCACCACATTATTTTGCTTAGCCACCTGGGACTGGAGCAAGACAAGCGCCTTGCTGCCCGCTTTCCGGAACTGAGCCTCATCATTGGCGGCCACACCCACAGTCAACTGGGGGATCTCGCGCCTTTGGGGCTCGAGAGCGATGGCAGTTATCCGTTGATGGTGAACGACGTGGCTATCCTCCATGCCGCCCACAGCGCGCTCTGCCTGGGGGTATGCGAGCTGGAGTTTGATGCCAGCGGACGTGTGAGTCGCAGTCAAGGCCAACTGGAATGGTTGCCCTGGCAACCCTGGCCGTTTGCCTCAGAGCCCCCTGCAGGGCTGTATTTCTGCGAGCCGGCCCCCGAGCTCGAGCAGCATCTGGCCAAACGCTACCGGCCCGAGCTCGAGACCATGACCCAGCGCATCGTGACCCATCTCGCCGGGCCGCTCCATCATCAGCGCCTACCTGATGCCAATCTGCCCGCCGGCAGCCAGGTTGCTCCGCTGGTGGCCCACGCCATGCTGATCGGTGCCCGCGAACAGGTTGGTCAGGTGGATTTCGCCCTGCACAACGCAGGGGGGGTGCGCTGCTCCCTGGAGCCAGGTCCCTTGAGCGAAGCAGACATCGCAGGTCGCCTGCTCCCGTTTGCCATTCCCCTCACCCTCTACCGGGTGCATGGCCATGAGCTGGCAGAGGCGCTGGAAGGCGCCATCGACAACGCCACCAACAACGGCGTGACGGGCAATGGTAACGGCAGCTTCCCCTACACAGCCGGGATGCGCTTCTGTTATCAGGCTGATCGTCCCAAGGGGGCCAGGATCACCCGTCTGGAGTGGGAAAGCGCACCAGGCTGTTGGCAGCCAGTCGAGGCAGACGCCATCTATCGGGGAGTATCCAGTGCCTATACCGCCTCCGGCAAAGAGGGCTACACGGCGTTGGCTCGCACCCTGACCCAGCACAATCAGGAGCTCGGCATTACGCTGGCGGATGCCTTCATCCGCTGGGCCCGTTATCTGCCCGAACTCGCCCCCCTGCCGGAGCTGGTGGAGTATCACGGCCCTCAAGCCATGCCGTGAGTCGGCGGGTAAGGGACTCATGTTACCGCTTCTCCTTCCTGTGTCAGAAAAAGTGCCGCTTTCTTGCCGGGAAGCGGCACTTTTGCAAATTATTTCAAGCACATTACCCTCGCCCATTGCATAGCGCAGTCAGGCTCGGCAAGATAGGCCCGCTTTCGCGACTTCCCAGCAGGAACAGGTCACCCATGAATCATGCCATCCGTTTTACCGCTCCTCGTGTCAATCCGGGCCTAAGGCCGCTAGTCATCCTGCTCACCGGTCTGCTGGCATTGCTGTTTTGTCTGCGCAATCCGCTGTTTCATGGCATGGCCCCCGGTTTCGATGCCTCATTGTTTGCGGTGATGGGCAAGATGTGGAGCGAGGGAGGCGTGCTCTATCGGGACATGATCGACATCAAGGGCCCCATGATCTTCGCCCTCGATGCGCTCGGTTATCATATGGGCGGTTTCTTCGGGATCTGGCTGCTGGAGTGGGCGCTCTGCTGGCTCGGTCTGCTGGCCAGCTGGCAGGCATTCGCTCAGCTTGGCCTCTCCCTGCGCGCCCGCCTCGGCACCATGCTGGCGGTGCTGGCGCTCTACAGCACCCGCTATTACTACGGCAACATGACAGAGGACTGGACATTCCACCTGGCCCTTATCGCCCAGTGGGCCTTCATCACCATGCTGCTGGACAAACGCTTCAGCTGGGGCCCAGCTCTGGTGGCGGCGCTGACCTTTGCCATCGTAGCCTGGATGCGCACCAACAACGGCGCCTTCTGGGGGGCCTGGTATCTGGTGCTGTTCTGCCACTGGTGCCTGCGCGAACAGTGGCGCTGCGCCCTCGCCCTGCTCTTTTCCAGCCTGCTGGGTCTGGCCCTGATTGGCGGCCCCCTGTTCGCCTACTTCCAGCACCACAGCCTGCTGGCCGAATTCAAGTATTACGCCTTCGACATCTTCTTCGAGGGCAGCTACGGCACCGGCTTCTCGCCGGATGTGGGCAGCGTCGGCCTGCTGCGCACCGGCCTCATCATGCTGCTGCCCGCCTTCATCGTCCTGATGATGGGCCGGCGTCAGGAGTGGTATCTGCCAGCCCTGTGCGCCACCCTGTTTGGCGTGATCTTTACCCTGATTGCCAACTCTGTCTCCGGCCATGTGTTTGATCACTACGACGTTCTCTATCTGCCGCTGGCCCTGCTGCCGCTCGCCTGTCTGCTGGATCGCAGCGAACAGCAGGCCGATGGTCTCGGTCTGCTCTGCATCTCGCTGGTGGTGCTGACTGCCAGCTGGCTGCTGGCCCAGCAGCTCGGTTATGGCTGGAGCACCAAAGAGTGGTCGCTGGAACGAGTACGGGAAGTGCTCGGCAACAGCCTGTTGTGGGCCTTGCCCGTGCTGATCCTGGTGCCCCTGTGGCGCGCCTGGGATGTGCGCAGTGCCACCCCCTGGCTCGCCTCGCTGGCCATGCTTGCCCTGTTGCTCAACAACGCCTGGGAGGGCAGCCTGAAGGGCAAGCCGTTCAACCCGCCGGCCCAGGTGCGGGTCGACCGGATCAAGGCCGAAACCGGCCCGACCGACAAGATCTGGGTCGATGGCATTCAGCCGCAATACTATCTGTGGACCGATCGCCAGCCAGCGTCGGCCTACCTCTTCTTTGCCAACGTCAATCCGCCCTACGATGTGCGTGAGCGGGTGCTGGCCGACATCAAGCGCCAGAGCCCCAAGTTCATCATCGCCAAACCGGAGCGGGTTGCAGACGAGCTGAAAAAACCGACCACTCCATCCAGCCTCGCCTTCTATCAATATCTGGTGAGCCAGTATGAAGAGGTGGATCCGGGCCTCTATCGCAGGCGCTGATCCCGCTCCATCGCCGAAAAGGGCCGTCATTGCATGCAGTGACGGTCCTTTTGTTTGGGCGCACGACCCGTTTCGGGCAAGCGCAAGCCCTATCCAAGCCGACGCGGGATGACTACAATGACGCTCTTTTTGATGTGACGAGTGACAAACCATGGTGGAACTGACCTATCTCGGGGGCTATCCAGACCCGCTCAAGGCCCAGGTACAACAGCTGATCGCGGCAGGCAAGCTTGGGGATATGCTGGAAAAACGCTACCCGGACCGTCACCTGATCCAGAGTGACAAGGCATTGCTGGGTTACACCATGGAGTTGAAGAATCGCTACCTCAAAAGCTCGGCGCCCCTGTCCAAGGTGATCTTCGACGGCAAGATCAACGTGATCAAGGATGCCCTCGGTCTGCACACCTACGTCAGCCGGGTGCAAGGCAACAAGCTCAAGGCCAAGAACGAGATCCGCATCGCCGCCCTGTTCAAGGAGGCCCACCCTGCCTTTTTGAAGATGATAGTGGTACACGAGCTGGCCCACCTGAAAGAGAAGGATCACAACAAGGCCTTCTACCAGCTCTGTCAGCACATGGAGCCGGACTATCATCAACTGGAGTTTGATCTCAGGCTCTGGCTTACTTGGCGTGACCTTGAGCGTGCCGCTCGCTGATCGATAGCCGTTTCAAGGAGGAAACATGATCCCATTTCGCCGCACCCTGTTGCCCCGCCCCCGTTCCGTCATGTTCAAGGGATGGCTGACGGGAGTGTGGTTCATGATGGCGCAGCTACTGGCGCTGCCCCTCACTGCCGCCGAGCGCTGGCAGAGCGATGCGTATCTCATCGACAGTTTTTTCGAAGTCGCCATGAAGCGGGAGTATGGCAAGGAGCAGAACGTGCGATTTGCCCGCTGGCAACAACCCATCCGCCTCAAGCTCATCAACGAGTTTGGCGACAAACCGCTGCAAACCGAAGTGGTCAAGATCCAGAGCCAACATCTGGCTGGCATCATAGGCCGCCCCATCACCCTGGTAAGCGACAAACCCAACATCACACTCATCATGACCGAACGTGCCCGGATGGCGAGCTGGGCCAAACGGACCATGGGCCAGGGTGCGGCCATCACGACGGCGCTCAAGGAAGGGCTCTGTATGGCCAACTTTGCCATCAATGCCCGTTACGAGATAGCACGCGCCACCATCATCATTCCCGTGGATTACAGCCGCGCCAAGGGACGTTTTCTCGACTGTGTGGTGGAAGAGCTCACCCAGGTGATGGGGCTGCCCAACGACTCGGACAAGGTGTTTCCCTCCATCTTCAATGACAACAGCATCGACAGCTTCCCCACCGGACTCGACTATGTGCTGCTCAAGCTCGCCTATCACCCTGCCCTTCACGCCGGCATGACGGCCGCCGAGGTGCGCACCGCCCTGCCTGTCGCCATCAAGGCACTTCGCGCCAATGGCGAGATAACCCAGGCCGATCAGAGAGTGCAGGTCAACAGCCTCAAACGGTGGGCCGGATTGTAAGCGCATCTGTCTTCAGCAGAGGCTGAACAGTGCGAGTCGCAACATAGCCAGATACAGAAAACGCAGCCCAGGGCTGCGTTTCATGTGATCCGATAATCCGGTTTCAGGCCTGGCCAGCCTTATTTACGCTCATGCGGTAGCCATCGAGCCTCAGGAGGCGGCGTTTTCCGGCATCCAGCTGTCGGCGTTCTCCCACACCTCCTGCACCATGGCCTCCGCCAGCTCCTTGTCTTCCTTGCTGGCACGGCTGACCGTCATCGCCATGGCGCCGCCCGGCGCGACCCGCACATGCAGGTCGGGGAACTTCTCGCCCAACTGCTTGAGCAGCTCCTGACGCAGCGCCTCCATGGTAGTGGTGGGGATCTGATGTTTCTTGTCGATGATGATTTCCAGACGCATAGGATAAGTCTCCATGATTTATAACTGTATTTTTATACAGTAAAAATCAAAAGTAAAGGAGGGATTATCTGCTTCCCCAAGCAGGCCTTCAATCAAAGTTGCAGTGACGTCGCAGATAACCGGTTTTCCTTCTCCCGGGCGGCTCATACCCGCCCGTTTTATGCTCCATGCCTCCCTTCATCTACCCCGATAGCGCCCTAAAAAATAGTTGATATTCATTCTCAACAGGAGCATGATTTGATTGTTATAAGATAACATATCAATTCATAGAGCGAGTATCATGCGCCCCAACATTCACCCCGAATACCGTCAGGTCCTGTTTCACGATCTGACCACCAACACCTATTTTCTGGTGGGTTCCACCCTCAAGACAGACCGCACCAAGCAGTGGGAGGATGGCAATACCTATCCCTATGTGACGCTGGATGTCTCCAGTGCCTCTCACCCCTTCTATACCGGCAAGCAGAAGCAGATCGGCAAAGAGGGCCAGGTCGCCCGCTTTGGTCAACGTTTCGGCCAATTCTTCAACAAAGGAAAAGACAAGTCATGAAAGTGCTCTCCTCCCTCAAATCAGCCAAGTCGCGCCACCCGGATTGCCAGATTGTCCGCCGCCGCGGCAAGCTGTTCGTGATCTGCAAGAGCAATCCCAGATTCAAGGCTCGCCAGCGCTGAGCAAGTCAGTCCCTTCACTGGCCCTCTTCCTCGGGGGCCAGTGCAACCTTCGAAAAACTGGCCTGATCCGGCATCTGCAACACTGATGACGCCTGGCGGGCGCCTCGCCCCTGTCTGCAATCCCCCTGTCAGAGCGGGGTGGCGCATTTGCGATATTCGGTCGGGCTGACACCGACCCGTTTCTTGAACACCCGTGAGAAGTAGAGCTGATCGTCATACCCCACCTGCTGGCCAATGGCGGCGACCGACATGGGCGTGGTCTGCAACAGGAGCTTGGCCCGCATGATCCGTTGATCTTCGCGCCAACGCACTATGCTCACCCCCACTTGCTCACGAAACAGGTGGGCCAGCCGCGAAGGAGACAAAAACACCTGCTCGGCCAGCGCCTCGACCGATATCTCAGCCGAAAGCGAGTCGCTCAGGATCTGGCACGCCTCGTGAACCCTGTGATCAATGGCGGGATATTCCGTCAGGGAGGACGCCTCGTAACAACGGATGAGCAGCCGCTCCAGCAGGTTCATCGCCAGTTGCTCCGACATGGGCCTCAGCTGTTTGTGGGTCTCTTCGATATCGAGAAACAGCGCATCAAACTCATCGAGCAACTGGCCGTCTGCCAGATTCAGGCGCCCCACATTGGCGACCGCCCGCGGCCACTTGAGCCAGTCGGCCCAATAGGCTCTTGGCCGGAAATAGACCCAGCGGTGATACCACTCCCGGGCATCCGGTGCCCTGCCGTAATAGTGCACGGCCGCGGGCGGAAAGAGCAGCAAGTCGCCTGGCTCCACCGTGAACGCCTGATCACCCTGAAAGATCTGCCCCTTGCCCTTGATGGTCAAGTTGACGATGAACCCCTTCATGCCACCAGGTCGGTCGATGATGAAGTCGAGCGGGCTGTGTTGCTCGATCGGGGTCATACCAGAGACGAGAAACACATCGAAGGCATATCCGGGCAACAGGGGATTGAGTTGTTTTGGCTTCTCTTTTTGCATTGATGACATGGCACAAAAAAGCGCTTGGGTAAAAAAGTCGGCATGGGCCATTGTAGAGACTCGCTTTGGGAACACGCTATCTGACGGCCAGCGCAGTGTGAATTTATTGAACTGGCTCACAGTCGGGTCTGCTGGGCGCAGGGGGAGGACCAGACAACAAGGCCAGCGAAATGCTGGCCTGAGATGGCGTGAGAAAACCAGGGTCAGACTCGTGCCTTGCGCACCTGCTTGTAGCGGTCGAACAGGACGGCGGCGAGCAGGATCAAGCCACGCACCACGTACTGGGCGAACGGGGATATGTTGAGCAAATTCATCGCATTTTCCATCAAGCCCAGGATCAACACACCGGCGATGATGTAGGAGATCTTGCCTATGCCCCCCTTCATGGAGACCCCTCCCAACACGCAGGCCGAGATGACCACCAGCTCGAAGCCGATGGAGGTCATGGGCTGCCCGGAGGTCATGCGGGAGGCGAGAATGATCCCCGCAATCGAGGCGATCAGCCCCGTCATGGTAAAGATGATGATCTTGGTGCGCACCACGTTGACCCCCGCCAGCCGGGCGGCCTCTTCATTGCCCCCCATCGCCAGGGTATTGCGGCCAAAGGTGGTCTTGTTGAGCAGCAGGCCAAACAACACGAAGCACAGCGCCGTCAGCCAGATAGGCGTCGGGATCCCCAGCAGGGCTGAGCTGCCAAGTTCGAAGAAGCCCTCCTCCACTATGCCGACCGCCTTGCCGTCCGAGATGATGTAGCCCACCCCGCGCGCCATCTGCATGGTTGCCAGCGTGGTGATCAGGGCATTGATCTTGAACTTGGCCACCACTATGCCGTTGATGAGGCCAAACAGGACGCCGACCGACATGCCGGCCAGGATGCCGACCGTGATGCTCTCGGTGGCGTTGATCCCCACAGCGCAGGCCACGCCGGAACAGGCGACGACCGAGCCGACCGACATGTCGAATTCACCGGAGGCGAGGCAGAACAGCATGCCGCAGGCCACCATGCCGGACATGGAGACCGCAAGGCCCAAGCCACGCATGTTGATCAGGCTAGCAAAGTTGGGGATCAGCACGCAGGCCAGCAGGAACAGGATGGCAAAGATCACCAGCATCCCGTATTGATCCCACACTCGAGCCAGTTGCACTCTGGTGCCGGTGGCCGCCGAGACAGTCGCGGCCTGACCGACAGAAGTCGTTGTTGTCATGGTATTTCTCCTGATTATTCCGAATGCTGTTACATCGCTGTCATGGGTTATCAACGGGCCGGCATGGCCAGGTTCAGCGCCTTGACTTCATTGGCGTCATGGTGGGAAAGCTCCCCTGCGATCACCCCTTCCCGCATGACCATGATCCGATCCGCAATGCCCAGTACCTCCGGCAGCTCGCTCGAGACCACCACGACGGCAATACCTACCTTGGCCAGATCGTAAATCACGTTGTAGATTTCATTTTTTGCCCCGACGTCGATGCCGCGGGTCGGCTCGTCGAGCAAGATGACCTTCATGTCTTCGGAGAGCCAGCGGCCCAGAATGGCCTTCTGCTGGTTGCCGCCGGAGAGGTTCATGATGGCTTGATGAGGAGACGGGGTCTTGACCCGCATGTCGCGGATCCGTAGCCGAGCGTTCTCGTCTTCCCATTTCTGGTTGATCCAGAAGCCTCCCCACGCCTTGTGGCGCCGGGCGCTGATATTGATGTTTTCCTGCACAGAGTGGATGGGGATGATGCCAAGGGCCTTTCTGTCCTCGGTACAGAGCATGATGCCGCTGTGAATCGCATCGATGGGGTTGCGGATGGGTACCGGCTTGCCGAACACCGAAATCTCGCCGGACACCATCTTGTCGGCACCAAAAATCAGCTTCATCAGCTCGCTGCGACCAGCGCCCACCAGACCGAAAATGCCGAGAATCTCGCCGCGTTTCACTTCAAACGAAATGGGTGCCTTCAGGCCGGGTCCCATCAGGTTGCTGACCTGCAAGCCAAGCTCCCCCAATGGACGAGGACTGTAGCCATAGATATCTGTCAGCTCGCGCCCCACCATGGTCTTGACCAGCAGATCCCGGCTGACCTCCGCCATAGCGTCAAAGGTGCGCACGAACTGGCCATCCTTGAAAACGGTGATGGCATCACACAACTCGAAGATCTCGTCCATGCGATGGGAGACATACAAGATGACCTTGCCCTCATCGCGCAGCTGGCGAATGACCCGAAACAGCTGCTCTATCTCGCGGGACGACAAGCTGCTGGTCGGCTCGTCAAAGGCGATGATATGCGCATCCCGGGTCAGGGCCTTGGCGATCTCCACCATCTGCCACTGACCCAGCGACAGGTATTTAAGGGGCGTCTCGGGCGACACATCCATGCCGAGGCACGCCAGCTGTCTGGTCGCATCCAGGTACAGTTTTTCCCGATCGATGACACCATGCCGAGTGGGCAGCTGGCCCAGATAGATGTTCTCGGCGATGGTCATCTCGGGGACCAGATGCAACTCTTGGTAAATGATGGCGATCCCGCTCTCCAGCGCATCGACCGTGTTTTGAAACACCCTCTCCTGACCATCCAGCTTCACCACCCCTGTGGTGGGGGCCTGAAAGCCGCTCAGTATCTTGAGCAGGGTGGATTTGCCCGCGCCGTTTTCGCCCATCAGCGCATGCACTGTGCCCCTGTGACAGGAAAAGGAGACGTTTTGCAGCGCCTTGACGCCAGGAAACTCCTTGCTGATGCCGCAAAACTCCAGATAAGGAACTGACTGATCCATGTGTTTACTCCAGGTAACAGGCATGGGCGGTTTTGCGCCATGCCTGTAGAGATGTCAGGGGTTAAACCGCGCCTGTCACAGACCTTTTTTCTGCAGCTCGACCTTGAAGTTGTCGCGGGTAATGAGCACAACGTCGGTCACTTCGGTGAACTTGGCCGGCTCTACGTCATTGACCACCCAGTCATGGAGCATCTGGATGCTCTTGTAGCCGTGCACATCCGGGCTTGGCAGCAGAGAGCCGAGGAAACCGGTGGCGCTGGACTTGGACAGCTCGTTCACCGCGTCCACCCCATTGATGCCGATGCCGATGACGTTCCCGGCCTTGAAGCCCTGCCCTTCGGTGGCGCGCACGCCGCCGAGCACAGTGTTGTCATTCATGCCAACGATGAGCCAGTTCTTCACCTCGGGATGTTGCACCAGCATGGAGTTGGCGGCGTCCAGTGCTCCCGGAATGTCATTGGCCTTGGTCGGCGCACGATAGATCTGGGCATCGGGGAAACCGGCGGCCTTGAGCGCGCTCAGAGAACCCTCAACCCGGCGACGGGCGGTATCCAGTTCATCGGCCGTGATGGCAAGCACCCCTGTCGTCTTCACGTCCCACTGGCGTTTTTGCATCTCCTTGTAGAGCTCCTGCCCCTGGCGTTCCCCTATCTTGGTGGCGGCCATCATCACCAGCGGCACATTTTCCATGGGCTTGCCCTTGGCGTTGACGAACTGATCGTCCACCGTGATGACTTTCAGCCCCATGCTGTTGGCCTTGGCCATAATGGCCGAGCCCAGCTTGGGATCAGGGGTGCAGATGACAAAGCCCTTGGCGCCGTTGGCCGCCAGGCTGTCGATGGCATTGAGGGTCTTCTCGCCATCGGGCACGGCAATCTTGATGACATCAAAACCGAGATCCTTGCCGGCCTTGTCGGCAAAGGTCCATTCGGTCTGGAACCAGGGTTCCTCCGGCTGCTTGACCAGGTAGCCCAGCTTCAATGCCTCGGCAGAGAAAGCAGAATTTGCTATACCGAGGGCAAACCCTACTGCAATCATGCTTTTAACTATTTTGTTCATGCGAGTGTCTCCAACTGTTCTATCAATCCATGTATCAACGAAGTGCGGCTGTTCAGTTGATTCACTCCGTTAGCCGCATAAAAGCACGTTCAAACATGACGTTATTGTTGTCGCTAGATGAGCGAACCAAGTTGTAATCGTTTTCACATGAAAAAATGGAGAGCAGGATCACGCCATGAAATTGCAGCCATTTTGTCTATATATTTAGCAAAATAGTCACATATCAAATTCCGGAGGGTCGTCACCCTCTTGCACTGACAGCGTTTAAATCCATATTTCCAGCAGCCAATGGCTAACCGTCCGCTCTGTGCATCTCCTATGGTTCCTCCCTGTTACCCCTTCATTGATGGTCAGGAGCACATATGTCTGAGCACCCCAGGTCCGAGCACATCGTCATCGGACTCGACTTCGGCAGCGATTCGGTCAGGGCACTCGCCGTGCGTTGCCACGACGGCGCTGAACTCGCGACCCATGTCGTCTACTACCCGCGCTGGCAAGCCGGCCACTACTGCCAGCCGGTCCATAACCAGTTCCGCCACCACCCCCTCGACTATCTGGAGTCCATGGAACAAGCGGTGGTGCAGGTGGTGGGCCAGCTATCCCCCGCCCAGCGCGCCGCCGTGCGCGGCATAGGGGTAGACAGCACGGGCTCGACGCCCGCCCCCATCGATGAAGAGGGCCGGGTGCTGGCCCTGCTTCCTGAGTTTGCCGACAACCCGAACGCCATGTTCGTGCTGTGGAAAGATCACACCGCCATCGAGGAAGCAGAAGCCATCACGGCGCTCTGCCACGGCGGCCAGTTCCCCGACTACAGCCGCTACATCGGCGGTGTCTACTCCTCCGAGTGGTTCTGGGCCAAGATACTGCACGTCTCCCGCAGCGATGCTGCGGTTCGCGCCGCCGCCTGCAACTGGGTCGAGTTGTGCGACTGGGTACCCGCCATCCTGAGCGGCACCCAGGCCCCTGCCAATATCAAGCGCGGGCGCTGCTCCGCCGGCCACAAGTCCCTCTGGCACCCGAGCTGGGGCGGCCTGCCAGCTGCCGATTTTCTCAATGCGCTGGATCCGCTGCTGACCCAGGATCTCGACTTCCCGCTCTTTACTGACAGCTGGACCGCCGATCTGCCGGTCGGTACCCTGACGCCCGAATGGGCGGAGCGGCTGCACCTCTCCTGCGAGGTGGTGATAGCGGGCGGCGCCTTTGATTGCCACATGGGCGCGGTCGGGGCCGGGGCCGGCAACAATGCGCTGGTCAAGGTGATAGGCACCTCCACCTGCGACATCCTGATCGCGGACGAAGCCACCATAGGCGGGCGTGCCATCGCCGGGATCTGCGGCCAGGTGGACGGCAGCGTGGTACCGGGGATGGTGGGGCTGGAGGCGGGACAATCGGCGTTCGGCGACATCTACGCCTGGTATCAGCGCCAGTTGAGCTGGCCGCTGGACCGGTTCGCCGCCCAGTATCCGGAGCTCTATACCGCCATCGAGGCCCACAAGCAGCAGCTGTTGCTAAGCCTGGCCGCCGCCTGGGAGCAGCAACGCGATCTGGCCCACCTGCCGGTGGTACTCGACTGGTTCAACGGACGCCGCACCCCTTACGCCAACCAGCGCCTGCAGGGCACTGTCACCGGCCTCAACCTCGGCACGGATGCGCCCGACTTGTTCGGCGCTCTGGTGGCCTCCACCGCTTTCGGTGCCCGCAGCATCATGGAGTGCATGACTAGCCAACAGGTGCCGGTGGACCAGGTGATCGCGCTCGGCGGCATAGCCCGCAAATCAACGACTGTGATGCAGACCTGCGCCGACGTGATGAATCGCCCCATCCAGGTGGTGGCATCGGATCAGTGCTGCGCCCTGGGCGCGGCTATCTTTGCCGCCGTGGCGGCCGGTATCTACGCCGATGTGGCTGATGCCCAGCGGGACATGGCGAGCGCCGTGGAGCGCATCCACCAGCCACAACCTGAACGGATCGCCGAATATGAGCGGCTCTATCAGCGTTACCTTCAATGGAGCCATGCCGCCGAGCCCCTCTACAACCAGGGAGCACTGGCATGAACCTCAAAGCGCTCAAAGAGCAGGTGCTGACCGCCAACCTGGATCTGCCGCGCCATCATCTGGTGACCTTCACCTGGGGCAACGTGAGCGGCATCGACAGGGAGCGGGGTCTGGTGGTCATCAAACCGAGCGGCGTCAGCTACAAGCGGATGCGGGCCGAGGACATGGTGGTGCTGGATCTCGCGGGCAAGCAGGTGGAAGGATCCTTGCGCCCCTCTTCCGACACTGCCACCCACCTGGTGCTCTATCGCACTTACCCTGAACTCGGCGGCGTGGTGCACACCCACTCCACCCATGCCACCGCCTGGGCCCAGGCGGGGCGCCCCATTCCCATTTTCGGTACCACCCAGGCCGACTATTTCAACGGCGAGATCCCCTGCTCCCGTCTGCTCACCCCAAGGGAGGTCGAAGAGGATTACGAGGGGCTGACCGGTCATCTCATCGTCGAGACCCTCAAACAGACCCCCATTCTCACCATGCCGGGGGTGCTGGTGGCCAACCACGGTCCCTTCAGCTGGGGCAAGGATGCGGATGAGGCGGTGCACAACGCCGTGGTGCTGGAAGAGGTGGCGCGCATGGCGTGGCTCACCGGCCAGATAAACCCGCAGGCGCACGCCCTGCCAGACTACCTGCTGGAGAAACACTACCAGCGCAAACATGGCAAGCACGCCTATTACGGCCAGACCGAGACTTAATCAATCAAGAGGACAAGATCATGGAATTTATGAAACAGCTGGAAGTGTGGTTTCTGGTCGGCAGCCAGCACCTGTATGGCGCGACCACATTGAAGCAGGTCGCCGATCATGCCCATACCATGACCAGCCAGCTCAACGAGGGGGCCGGGCTGCCCATCAAGATAGTGCTCAAGCCCACCGGCACTACCCTCGATGAAATAAGCAGCGTCGCTCGCGATGCCAACCACAGCGAGCAATGCATTGGGCTCATGGTGTGGATGCACACCTTCTCCCCCGCCAAGATGTGGATCCCGGCCCTGAGTCAGCTGCAAAAACCTCTGCTGCAATTTCACACCCAGTTCAACCGGGATCTGCCCTGGAGCGAGATCGACATGGACTTCATGAACCTGAACCAGACCGCCCACGGCGGGCGCGAGTTCGGTTTCATGGGGGCCCGCCTGCGACTGCCACGCACAGTGGTGGTCGGCCACTGGCAGGATGAGGAAGCCAGGAGCAAGATCGGCAACTGGATGCGCATCGCCGCCGCCATTCACGACAGCCGCCACCTGAAGATCGCCCGCTTTGGCGACAACATGCGCAACGTGGCCGTCACCGAAGGCGACAAGATTGAAGCCCAGATCCAGTTCGGCTATCAGGTCAACTACCACCCGGTCGGCGATCTGGTGAAGATCATCGATGCCGTGCCCGCCGCCGACATAGAGGCGCTGCTGGCCGAGTACGAACAGAGCTATATCCTGACCGAGGCGGTGCAAGCAGGTGGGCCACTGCGCGCGTCCCTCTACGAGGCGGCGCGCCAGGAGTTGGGGATGAAGAAATTCCTCACCGAGGGCGGTTTTGGCGCCTTCACCACCACCTTCGAGGATCTCTACGGCCTGCACCAGCTGCCGGGGCTGGCCTGCCAGCGCCTGATGCAGCAAGGCTTCGGCTTCGGGGCAGAAGGGGACTGGAAGACGGCGGCCCTGCTGCGCACCATCAAGGTGATGGGGACAGGCCTTGCGGGTGGCACCTCCTTCATGGAGGACTACACCTACCACCTGGAGGCGGGCAACAACCTGGTACTGGGATCCCACATGCTGGAAGTGTGCCCCTCCATCGCCGCCGGCAAACCCGTACTGGATGCCCAGCATCTGGGGATCGGCAAGAAGGCCGACCCTGCCCGCCTGCTGTTCGCTGCGCCAGCCGGCAAGGCGGTCAACGCCAGCCTCATCGACATGGGCAATCGCTTCCGGCTGGTGGTCAATCAGCTGGAAGTGGTGGACTTGCCAGAAGCCATGCCGAAATTACCGGTGGCGAGCGCCCTGTGGAAGCCCCTGCCGAGCCTTCAGACCAGCGCCGAGGCCTGGATCCTGGCGGGCGCCGCCCACCACTCTGTGTTCACCCAGTCGGTAGACATAGAGCAGCTGCGCACCTTCGCCGACATCATGGGCATAGAGTTCGTGGTGATTGACGAGCACACCCGTATCCCCGCGCTCAAGGAGACCCTGCGCTGGAACGAGGTCTACTACAAGATCTGCCACTGATCCCTTAATCGGCCAGCAGCCACCAGCATGACAGCAGCCCCGCCAGCGGGGCTGTTTTTATGAGGAAGCAGTGCAATGCTCGGGCCGATTTCGCCCCGTCAGGCGAGGCACTGACGGGGATCAGGGATGGTCGCGGCTTTCCAGCAACCAATGACAGGTGCGGGCCACCCCCTGGCGCTGGCTGTTGGGACGGGCAACCAGGGCATACTCGTGATCCGTGCTGAGCACCGGGGCAAAGGGGGCTACCAGGGCGCCGCTCTCCAGCTCCTCGGCCACTATGGTGGGATCCCCGAGGGAGAGGCCGAATCCCTGCAAGGCGGCATTCATCGCCAGATCCAGGGTATCGAACAGCTGGCCTCCCTGGGGCTGCCAGGGGGTGGCGATGAAGGCGGCAAACCAGTTGCGCCAATCCCGCCGATCCGCGCTGGCATGAAGCAGGGGCAGCAGGGGCAACTCCTCAATGGTGCGCTCCAACAAACGGTGCTTGGCGGCAAAGGCGGGGGCACAGACGGGGGTCAGCTGCTCTTGAAACAGCGGCTGGCTGTGGGGGTATCTGGCCTGACAGGATTGATAGACGATGGCGAGATCGAATGGCTCCCGGGAAAAATCGATGCCGTGGCTGTGGCTGCCACGCACTTCGACTGCCTCCCCCTCGAAGTCCTGCAACCGTCGCAGCAACCAGCGGCTGGCGCAGGAAGGGACCTTGATGCTGATGGCCTGCTCGTGGGGCAGGGTTTGCAGGGCGCCGAGCCCCTCCCCTATGCGGGCCAACCCCTCACGGACGAAAGGCAACAGCCGCTCGGCGGCAGGGGTCAGGGCCAGGCAGCGGGTGCCGCGCACGAAGAGCAGGTGGCCGAGGCGGGCCTCCAGCTGGGCAATCTGCTTGCTCACCGCCCCCTGACTCACGCACAGCTCGTCAGCGGCCAGGGTGAAACTCAGATGGCGGGCAGAACACTCGAAAACCTGCAAGCCATACAGGGGCAATTGGCTGCGGGGTTGGGTGGACAACATACAAGCCTCCATGCTTGAGAAAAACTCATGCATAACATGCCGAATAATCCGTTGTCCGGCAAGAGAGCGAGGACTAAAAAGGGACATTTTTCAAACACTCAGGTGACGACGTCATGTCTTCCCCCCGCATTGTCAGCAAACTGCCCCAGGTGGGCACCACCATCTTCAGCGTGATCGGGGATCTGGCCGCCCGCCATCCCAGCATCAACCTCTCCCAGGGGGCACCGAGCTTCCCCTGCGATCCCGAGCTCATCCGGGTGACCCACGAGGCCATGCTGGCCGGGGAGAACCAGTATGCCCCCATGACCGGGCTGCCCGCCCTGCGCGAGCAACTGGCGGCCAAGATAGCGGCCAGCTATGGCCACCACTATGATGCCGGCGAGGAAGTCACCATCACCGCCAGCGCCAGCGAGGCCCTGTTCTGCGCCATCACCGCCCTGGTGCACCCCGGGGACGAGGTGATCATGTTCGAGCCGGCGTTTGACAGCTACCGCCCCATGATCCAGCTGCAGGGCGCTACCCCCGTGGTGATCGCCCTCAAGGCGCCGAGCTTTGCCATCCCCTGGGACGAGGTCGCGGCCCGCATCACGCCCCGCACCCGCATGATAGTGCTCAACACCCCCCACAATCCGACCGGCACCGTCTGGCAGGCGGGGGATCAGGAGCACCTGGCCCGCCTGGTGCGCGGCACCGACATCCTGATCCTCTCGGACGAGGTGTACGAGCACGTGGTGTTCGACGGCGCCCTGCACCAGAGCGTGATCCGCTATCCGGAGCTGGTGGAGCGCTCCGTCGCCGTCTTCTCCTTCGGCAAGACCTTCCATGTCACCGGCTGGCGGGTAGGTTACTGCGTGGCACCGCGCCCCCTGATGGAGGAGATCCGCAAGGTGCACCAGTTCGCCATGTTCGCCGCTGACACCCCCATGCAGTACGGCTTCGCCCACCTGTTGCAGCAACCGGCCCACTACCAGGGGCTAGCGGCCTTCTATCAGCGCAAGCGGGATCTGCTGGTCTCGGCCCTGGGGGATTCGCGCTTTACCCTGCTCCCCTCGGCGGGCAGCTTCTTCATGCTGGCGAGCTACGAGCGGGTAAGCGACGAGCCGGACAGCCTCTTCGTGCAGCGGCTCACTCGTGACCACGGCGTCGCCACCATTCCGGTCTCCGCCTTCTATCACGACGGCACGGATCAACGGGTCATCCGCCTCTCCTTCTCCAAGGATGAGGACACCCTGCTGGCGGGCGCCGAGCGCCTGTGCGGCGTCTAGGAGGCACCATGGAATCAGTGCGCGTTGCCGTCCTGCAGATGGTGTCCGGGGATGACCTTGACCACAACCTGGCCCAGGCCGAGGCCCTGCTGCGTCAGGCCGCGGCCGAGGGAGCCGAGTTTGCCCTGCTGCCCGAATACTTCTACCTGATGCCGGAAGATGAGCGGGCACGGGTGGCCCTGGCCGCCCCCGTCAGCGATCACCCTCTGCTGGCCTGGGCCCAGGGGCTGGCCTGGGAGCTCGGGATCTGGCTGCTGGCGGGCACCCTGCCCCTTGAAAGCAATGAGCCCGGCAAGATGCACAACAGCAGCCTGCTTATCGACCCGCAAGGGCAGCTCGTGAGCCGCTACGACAAGCTGCACCTGTTTGGCTTTTGCACCGGGCAGGAGCAGTATGACGAGGCCGCGACCATGAGCCCGGGCCGGGAGGTGGTGAGCCATCCCCTGCCCTGGGGCGTGCTGCGCTTCGGGATCTGCTACGACCTGCGCTTTCCCGAGCTATTTCGCCTGAGCCCTGCCCCCGATTTCATCGCCCTGCCCGCGGCCTTCACCCACACCACCGGGCTGGCGCACTGGGAGCTGCTGCTGCGGGCCCGGGCGGTGGAGAATCTGGCCTTCGTGCTGGCCTCAGCCCAAGGAGGTGAGCACCCCGGCGGGCGCCGTACCTTCGGCCACAGCATGATCATCGATCCCTGGGGCCAGGTGCTGGCCCAGGTAGAGGAGGGTCAGGGCATGGCCATCGCCACCCTGGATCTCGCGGCCCAGCGCCTGGTGCGCAGCCAGCTGCCTGCCCTCACCCATCGCAAGATAGCCGTCGGCCCTTGAGGCCGGCACCATTTAGAACTCTAGGAATGACACCACACTTCAAGGGACTGACCATGAAACTCAACACACTGATGATGCTGGTGGCCCTGGCCACCGCCGGCCAGGCCGCCGCCAAACCCCTGGTGATCGCCACCGACGCCACCTACCCTCCCTTCGAAATGGTCGACAGTAGCGGCAAGCTCGGCGGCTTCGAAGTGGATCTGGCCTATGCCCTGTGCGCGGCCATGAAGACGGAGTGCGAGGTGATCAACCAGCCCTGGGATGCCCTGCTCCCCGGCCTGCAGGTGCGCAAGTACGACGCCATCATGTCCTCCATGAACATCACGGACGAGCGGCGCCAGAAGGTCGCTTTCAGCCAGGTCTACTACATGATGCAGAACCGCTTCGTGGGTCGCAGCGACAAGGCGGCCGACTTTGCCGACACCCCTGAGCACTTCAAGGGCAAGGTGATAGCTGTGCAGGAGGGCACGCCCCAGGACAACTTCATCACGGCCCGCTACGGTGACGTGGCCAAGATCAAGCGCTACGTCTACGCCCAGTCCCCCATGCTGGATCTGCAGTCCAGCCGCGCCGACTACACCTTCGGCAACATGGTGCAGTTGAAGGTCGGTTTCCTCGACAAGGAGATGGGCAAGCAGTTCGCCTTCGTCGGCCCCCAGTTCAACGGCACCCAGGACAAGATCCTCGGGGAAGGGGTAGCGGTGGCCCTGCGCAAGAATGATGACAAGCTCAAGAGCCAATTCGATGCCGCCATCGACAGCGTCAAGGCCGATGGCACCTTCGACACCTTGCTCAAGAAGTACCAGCTCGAAGACCTGCTCTGATCCCGACGCCGGGCATCCGTCAGGCCATACCTTGCATGCCAGTCGATACCGACTGGCATTCTTTTACCCGGGTTCTGCCGGCAAGGCGGCAAACTGCCCTCCTTTATGCAGGCCGCCTGTCACCTCGACGGGAGAGAGCCCGGTCTAATACCAATGGCGACAAGCACTATCTGTCTTCTGACCTCTATCCTTCCCTTGCAACCCTCTGTGCAAGCGAAAAAAGAGACTTCCGCATAGAGATTGTTCGGTAATAATTTCGTTGTCTGTCGCATTTCAAGGAGATGGAATGGAACTCCCCTCTGTGGTCACCTCGATTCTGGCTATTGCTCTGCTCTTTTTGGGTCCCTTGTTTTTACTGATTGGCGCCATGACGTTTATCATGAAGAGGTACAAACGGCATCACACCAGCCCTTTGACCCGGGATCTACTCAGACCGGCAGGCCATACCCTGCAAGAGCAAATTGATGATCAGAGGATCGATCTCTTCGGCCTCATGTTGATGACCCCCTTGATGCTGCTCATGGTCGCCCTGCTGGCATTGTTACAGAACACCCTCAACGGCACTCGGGTATCACTCAACCAGCTAGTCATTTTCGGGGTAATGGCAGCAGTCGCCTTTAGCTACTTCTCCTATCGCACCTATCAGGTCATCCGACGCCTACAGCATCTGAAACTCGGCTATGCCTGTGAGCTGGCCGTCGGGCAAGAGCTCGAATACCTAGTCAGGCCCAAGGATCACCCCTATCGGGTCTATCACGATATTCCGTTCGATGGGTTCAACATCGACCACCTGATAATCTCCCCCAATGGCGTCTTCGTTGTCGAAACCAAGGGACGATCCAAACCAATCAATGACGGTACTAGGCAGTTCAAGGTAAGGGTGGAAAACAATGTGCTGCACTTCCCAAATCATGTAGAAACCGAACCGCTGGATCAGGTTAGGCGCAGCGTTACCTCGGTGCGTAACTGGCTCAATAGCGCCACGGGCACAGATGTGCCGGTAGGCGGGATCCTGGTGCTACCCGGCTGGTATGTCGAATTGTGTCAGAAGACGACCGCCCCCTATGTCGTCAGTGCAGCCGCACTACCCAAAGTCTTGCCCCAGTTGAGAGTGGGCACACTGGAACTGGCACATATTCAAGCCATTGCCCATCAGGTGGAGCAAAAAGTAAGAGACATAGCCAAATGACGCCACGGCAGTCTGCCCAATAAACCAGCAGCCAGACGAGCTGCCCTTCGTTCTGCCTGCGCTATGGTTTACCATGCAGGCAATTGTGGTGCAGGGCACCGCTCACCCAGGTACTTTGGCGTCGTCGCCATCCCGGACACCCTATCTCGGAACTTATGAGCAAAACAGCACAATCCGGCATTGAGCCCACCTTCTACTTCCACGTTTTGCAATATGTCTTTTTTAATAGCCTGATTTATATGGGTTTATTTATCTGATGCAGATGCGCGTGGTACACAATGGGGACATGATGAAATTTGAGGGCCATTGCTACAGATAGCAACAGTTTTCATTTGAGTAACTTAACCGTCAGGACTTCATCCGCTTTTACCGTAATAGAGCCAAGCCAGACCCGTCCAGCTGTTTCATATGTGAAACACAACATGCAGAAGTTCGTGGTCATAAACTGCAGAAGTTCAATTTACATTTACATTTCAATGCTTTGAAATAACATTCAAACTCGCTGATTCTGCGCTCTACACAGCAACGTCATCCGGCCGTAACTGCATCAGACTGGCTGAGCCACCCAGCCTCCCGCTTCCAACCTGCCCATAAGCCTCCCCCATAGTAGGAGTGAGCTTCTTATCATCCCTGCAATGGATCGGGATCGTTCCGGGCTAACCATTCACTGAACGGCTCAATGCATCCCATCGCAACAGCTCTTCCCACTGTTCCAGCGTGCTTTGGTAGGTATCCGCCGCGCTGTAATGGGCCTTGGCATGTAATCGAGCATGGTGGCCAAGTCTCATGGCCACATCGGGCATGGCATTGAGGCTTGCCAGCACCCGCGCCAGATCGCCAGGATCGTTCGGTTGATATTTGCGGCAATCCACGCCATCAGTGAGGTGTCGATCCCACCAAGCACCATCGGCCGGGATCACCACGCATAATCCCGCGGCCATTGCCTCCAGAATGGATAGCCCGAAAGGTTCCTGGTGGCTGGTTGAGACAAAAATACCGCATTGAGACCTTATCTCGTCAAGGTTCTGCGGGTTTGGATACCAGTAGGTGTCTGGTAGGTGTGGCTGGGGCTGGCTGCTGGGTTGCAAAGTGCCTTTGGGTTGCAGATAACAAACCATTAATGTCGGGCGAGCGTCAGCGATCATTTGATGGGCTGCCAGCATGGTTTCCAACCCCTTCCACCGCAGCAAAGATGCCGCCCATAAAATACGGGAGCCACCCAAAGTCGCGGTGGGCCAATCAATCTCGCTCAAGCCGTTAGTAAATGGCTTCCAATGTGATGGGAAATCGGTCTCTCCAAGCCGCACCAATAAAGCCGCCAAAGAGCTGCGCGCAGACTCCAGATAAAACACAAAACTCGCGCGTTGCAGTGCTCTGGCAGAGAGCCCCGAGCAACCCACCGGCCCGTGGATCAGCTGCACCACCCGGCACCGAAACCAGCGTGCGGCCCAGTAACAGCAAAGATCCACCCCGGGTCCTGACGCGGCCAGCAAGCACTTGACAGCCCCCAAACGCCACGCCAGCAACACTATGGCCATGGTCTGCCATCCCTGTTTGAGGAGATAGCCGATGCCGGATTCCCGCCCCTTCAATATCCGGGGTAGCCAAAGGGGGTGATGCTGGCAACGGGGCCAGGAGTCGGGATCTTGCGTCAACACATGACATGTCAGCTCAGGCATCCTCTTGCTCAGCTCATCGAGCAGCACTTCGGTCGCCACCTTGGATCCCCCCCGAAAGGGGATGGGATCCACCACCAGGATCTTGCCGCTCACTGCTTTCATCTCTGCTGTCATCTGGTGGTGCTCCTTACTCTGGTAACTTGCTGCGGCCGAACCCCGCCTGCACTTTTTCCACCACCCTTGCCAACCCTCTAGTCAGCATGCGGCGCCCTTGGGCGACAAGCCGCTGCCACGCCCAGCGGACAATGGACGCATAAGGCGTGCCATAGGATGATTGAGATGTGCTGCGCCAGCGGCCAGCCAGGGCATCACCCCATACTGCCGTTATCTTTTCGACATAGCGATCCACAGTGAACAGTTGTGCGGCACGCTGCTGACCGGCCCGTCCCATCGCACATCGGGTTTGCTGATTGCTCAATTGCCGCCAGTGGTCAGCCATCTCGATCCAATCCCCCGGCGTCGCAAGCAAACCGCTCACGCCCTCTACCACTACTTCGGGAATACCGCCCACCCGATAGGCACTGACCGCGAGCCCCAACATGCCCGCCTCCGCCAGCGTCAGACCAAACACCTCCTCACGGGCACCGGAGACCAGCAGATCCACCCCGCCACGCAATATAGCCGCGCTGTCTGGCCGCTCGCCGAGAAAGTGCACCCGCTCAGCCACCCCGAGTTCGGCAGCAAGTACCATCAGCGCCTCCCGCTCCGGGCCGCTGCCAATGATCAACAACCGGGCAGCCTCCCCCGACTCAGTCAAGGCAGCCAGCGAGCGGATCAGCAGATCAATCCCCTTGCGCTTGATCAGGGAACCGACGGTGGCAATGATCAACTCCCCCGGGGACAAGCCCAGCATGTCGACGACAGGCCAGTGAGCTCCTGCATTCAGTCTGGCGGCATCCACCCCGTTGGGTACCCGGATCAACCGATCGGCCGCGCATCCATCCTGGCGCCAACCGGTCAACACCGGCTCGCTCACCCCAATCAGCACGCTTGCCTGATGCACCCGCAGGCTGAATCTATCTCTGGGCTGGTAACGGGCATGGAGGTGGCACACCAGCGGCACCTGCAACGCCCGACAGACCCCCGCCAGCCACTGACAAGGGGCCGCGCTGTTGGCGTGCACCAGCCCAATCTGCCGTCCGGTCATCAGCGCGCTGGCCCGCTGACACAGGCGCCGATGTGCGGCAAAATCAAAACGGGGCACCTGCCATCCTAACAGCAGGCTAAAAGGCTCAACCAGGGTTTCGACCCCGAGGGTGGCCGCCTCTGCCGCCAGACTCGGGCTATTGCACCAGAGCAACGGCGTAAACCGGCTGCGATCGAGGTGAGCCAGCAGATCCAGCAGGCAACGTTCGCTGCCGCGGATCCAGTCTTCACCGTAGTGAACCAGCAAAACAGGGGTTGTACTCATCCTTTTGCTCCCTTGGGTGGCACTGCCGGCAACAGGGTTACCTCTTGGTGATCACCTGCGGCGAAATTTGCTTGTACAGCCGCTTGTTGCACGTATTTGATGGTGGCGACGGCCAGCGCCAGCTCCAGATAGATGGGCCAGGTAAAGCCTTGGGTCAGGAAGGAGCCCGAGATCACAAACCCCACCATGCTGGCCATCACCCCTTGTATGGCAGTGATCACAGCAGGAGGCATGCCAGCAAGCTGACAACGCCAGCAACTGCGCAGGGTCACCGTCACCATGCCGATAAACAGCGCAAGGCCGACAAAGCCTGTTTCAGCCAGCACCCCGAACCAGGTGGAGTGCACCGCATGATTCAGCCCATCCCAATGGGGGCTGTAGAAGAAGTAGTTGTAATAGAAATTGGACAAGCCCACCCCCACCAACGGATGGCCCAGCGCCATGCCCCAGGCCGCTTGCCAGGCGTAGATCCGCCCCATGGCCGAGGCATCGACCCCGCTCTCGGCGGCGCCGCCAGAGGCCCGGTCACTGATCCCGGCGGCGGCAAACAGCACAATCAGCGCGACCATACCCAGCGAGATCAACAGGGTTTTCGACTGCACCCGCTGCCAGGCAAACAGGCCGCTGACTGCACAGATACCCAGCAAGCCACCCCGGCTCTGGGTGGCAATAATGGCGGCCGCAGTCAACGCAAAGCCGAGCCCCCCCAGCAAACGCCCCCCGACCCCATTGCCCTGATTGAGCAGCAAGCTGAGGGAAAAACCGGCAGGAAAGAGCAGCACCAGCGCCAGGTCATTGGGATCCCCCAGCACTGAACCCAGCTCGCGCCCTATGGTTACCCGGGTGCCCTCCACCAGCCCAATTCCGCTCGCCTTGTTGAAGAGAGCCACCAGCGCCACCAGACAGCCCGCCACCACAAAAGTGCGCACCGCCAGCGCAAAATCCCCCGGGGTGCGCACCAGCCAGGCGGTGGCCAGGGTCATAAGGTAGATCTTGCTGTAACTGCCGGTCCAGGTGGCGATCGCCTCGCCCCGGTTGCTGGCAAACAGCACGCCGATGGAGACCATCACAAAGAAGGCCGTCAACCAGCTCAGGGGTTGGCTCCAGTAAGGATTGATCCGGCCGGTCAGCAAAATGTGCCAGACCAGCGCGCCGATGGCGGCCAGCGAAAAGAGCAGCGGGATCTTGAGGGGATAGAGCTGGGGGAACACCTCATGCAGCCGAAAGAAGGAGAAGGTGACAAACCCCAGCACCATCAAGAAGGGCCAGCGCAGGGCAAACCAGATGGCGGGAATGGCAAGGCCAACCACCGGTAGCAGCAAGGGATGGGGCAACCGCCACCAGAGCAGGGCCAGCACAAGACAAATGGCGCTTGCCCAGAGGGCCGGGGTCAGACGAGCCATGATCCTGCCCACCATTGACCAAGACAGACCATCGCCAGCGCCCCGAGGGAGCTGGCCCAAAGGGTCGAGAGACGATAGGGCAGCGGCAGCAACCGCTGGCTCACCAAATAAAAGGCCAGGGCTCGTACCAGATAGACCAGCAGCAGGGTCCAGATCACCCCGGCGACCCCAAAGAGCGGAATGGCGAACAGAAAGCCCGCCACGCCGAGGGCGCCGCAGCCCAGATTGATCACCATCTGGGCATGGCTTTTCTCGCCGCTAAAGCAGCCGACATTGAGCAAATCCGAGACGTTGCGTACCGCCATCCCCAGCACCAGCAGCGGAATATAGGCGATCGCCCCGTGATAGCTCTCCGGCGTCAACCAGCGGATCAGCAAAGGGGCTGTGAGCCCAACGATGCCCGCGGTGACAAACCCCAGCACCGACCCAAGCACGCTGTAATGGGCATTGAGGCGCAGTCCATCCGGCTCGCGCAACAACATGAAACGGCGGGGATACCACCAGAGGGCAAAGGGCTGCAGCAACAGTCCCACCGCCAGCGCCAGCTTGCCCGCCACCGCGTAGTAGGCGAGCAATGCCTCCCCCACCACATCGGCCAGCAGCCAGCGATCCAGCCCGCTCAGGGCAAACCCCGCCAGCCCACTCACTACCAGTGGCAGCCCATAGCGCAGCAGCGGCCGATAGTGTTGCCAGTCAAAGCGGATCCCGCTATCTCGCCACTGCCAGAGACTGAGCAGCAGCGCCAATGCGACGCAGGTCAAGGTGCCGGAAGCCAGCACCCCGCTCACTCCCCAGCCGAGCCAGAGCCACCAGCCGGTCAGCACCGACTGGATCACCGCCTTTCCTGCGGTCGCCACGAAAAAGAGTCGCGCCTGATTGCGCATCCGCAGCCATGCCAGCGGCACACCGATCACCCCTTCAAACGGCAGGGCGCAGAGCACCCAGCGCACATCCGAGAGGCGGGTTTCCACCGGCAGCCAGGCTTGCACCACAGGTGCCAACACCCAGAGCAGCACCAGACTGGCGAGAGCGATCAGCCAGACCAGACCAAACATGCGGGCCACCACCTGCTGGCGCTCCTGCTCATCTTTCGCCAGTCCGGCAAAGCGGTAGAGGGCATCCACCAGCCCGAAGCCAAGGATCAGGGAGCCCAGATTGATGAGGGTCAACAGCACCTCCAGCTGGCCGTATTCACGAGGCAGCAGCTGATGGGTCAGCACCGGCAGCATCAGCAGGGAGATCCCCTTCATCAGGAGCAAGCCGCCGGCGTAATAGAGCATGGCAATCTGGTTCACACCAAGTTTCATAGGGCCTCCCAGCCACCCGAAGCATCCTGCTCCGGGTCAGCTACCGCTAATGCAAAGCCCACGCCACTCACTCCCGCCCTGAAGCGATAGCCCTCTGTGCGGCTTAACCGGCCTGCACAAGCCCAGAATGAGACTGGCATTTGCGTTTTGCACAACGCTGGCTGCAAATTGCACCGACCGGCGCAATCTGACTCTACTCTTAGCCCCATTTGGCCCGATCTAGCTGGGGCCGTCCTGTTGGCCCGATCCCTGCTTTCTGCTTAGCGAGCAACGGACTGCACCAGAGGGAGAGGTCGCCATGAACACCATCAACCTGCACCGGATGAAAAGCTGGGCCAAACAGGGGGAAACGCCACTGGCTCGTCGAGTATGGCGACTGGCCAAAAGTGTCCGCCACTGGTCATTCCCCGTGATCCCTCCCCTGCATCGACTGCTTTATCGGCTCTATCTGCTGGGCAGCAACGCGCTGGCAACCCTGACCCGCACCCTCTGGTGGACCCCCTTGTTTCAATCTCGCCTCACGGCCCCCGCCCCGCGCCTCTACCTCTATGGCGGCATCCCCTATATCAGCGGTCCGGTCACCATCGAGATCGGCGCCGACTGCCGTCTCAGCGCCGCCATGACCATCAGCGGCCGGGCATCGAGCCAGACACCAAGGCTGGTCATTGGCCGCAATGTCGGGATTGGCTGGCAAACCACCCTGGCGGTGGGCAGCAAGATAGTGCTGGGGGATAACGTCAGAATTGCAGGGCGTGCCTTTCTGGCGGGCTACCCGGGGCACCCGATCAACGCCCGCGATCGCGCCCGGGGCCTGCCGGATCGCGATGAACAGGTGGGAGCCATTGTGCTGGAGCAGGATGTCTGGCTTGGCACCGGGGTGATGGTGATGGCCGGTGTCACCATAGGCGCCGGCACCATTGTCGCCGCAGGCAGCGTCGTGACCCGGGATCTGCCCGCAGGTGTGCTGGCAGCGGGTGTACCGGCCACCGTACTGCGCCCGTTGCAACCACAGGATCACAGCGACCCCGCACACGCCTCGGAGACCCTTGCATGAAACCACACTCACTGCCGCAACTGGTGGTGCTGGGCGAGGATTGGGGCCAGCACCCCTCCAGCACCCAGCATCTGATCAAGCGTCTGTTGCCCGATTATCAGGTGCTCTGGGTCAACTCCATCGGCATGCGCTGCCCCCGCTTTACCCTTCATGATCTCACCCGCATCGTCCGCAAACTGGGGGCGGTGCTGCGCGGCGCGCGCCATGCTGGCGGCCAGTCGGTTGCGCCATCCGAAGCCAGCAGCCCCCGGGTTCTGCCGCCGCTCGCCTTGCCGCTGCCGGGCAGTCGGCTGGCGGGCAAGATCAATGGCCACTGGCTGGCGGCGCAGATCCGGCGTCAGCTGCCCGAGCTGGATCGCCCCTTGCTCTGGATCTCCCTGCCCAGCGCCGTCGATCTGATTGGCAAGCTCGAAGAGCGGGCGGTGATCTACTACTGCGGCGATGACTTCTCGGCGCTGGCAGGGGTGGATCATCAGGCCATTGCCCACTGCGAGGCCCGACTGGTGGAAAAAGCCGATCTCATTCTGGCCGCCAGCCCCGCGCTGGCCAGCCGGTTTCCGCCCCATAAAACCCGGCTCCTCAGCCACGGCGTGGATCTCGAGCTGTTTATGCCCCCCAGAGAGCGCCCGGCGGATCTCCCCTCCGGCCGTCCCATTGCCGGATTTTACGGCAGCCTGAGCGACTGGATTGATATCCCCCTGCTGGCAGAGACGGCTGCCGCCCTGCCCCACTGGGATCTGGTGCTGATTGGCCCGGTCCAGACCGATATCTCCCCCCTCAAGGGGCTCCCCAATATCCATCTGCTGGGGCCCCGTCCCCATCACTCGCTGGCGGCCTATGCCCAGCACTGGCAGGTGAGTCTGCTGCCCTTTGTCGACAACGCCCAGATCCGTGCCTGCAATCCGTTGAAATTGCGTGAATATCTGGCCGCAGGGCGACCCATCGTCAGCACCGATTTTCCGGCCCTCGATGGCTATCGGGATCAGATCCAGCTCCCCCACGATGGGGAGAGCCTGGCCCAGGCCATCAACCGGGCCGCCTTTGATCAATCCAATCCAGGATGGTTTCAGGAGAGTGGCTGGGAGGGGCTCACCCGCAGCGAAGGGCGCCACACTCGCCAACAACAGGTGGCCCTGCAAAGCTGGGATCACAAGGCTGCCGAGCTGAACAACTGGTTGAAGGGGCTAGCCGGATGAGCAAAAGGCTCTGGCTGGTTATCCTGCTCTGCGCCAATGCAGCGATGGGCGCTACCCGGCTGGAGGGGCAGACCCCGCTGCCCCTGACAGGTAACCAGACCCCCCAGCGGCTCGATCTGAGCACCCACAACTGGCCAATAGGCAGCGATGATGAACTGGTGATCGAGGGCCATAACCCCAGCGCCCGCCCGCAAACCCTGATCCTGCGTATCGACGATGAGGCCTCGGTCAACTACCGCAGCCGGGTCAATCTGGAGCGGATTGTCGCCCCCGGCCCCTTCACCCAGCGCTTTGCCTTGAGTGAGTGGCGCACCAGCCAGCCCAGAGCGCTGGCGCTGGACAAACTCACCAAGCTCTATCTCTTTATGGCCGATAACGCCCCCTCAATGACCATTCACCGCTGGTACTGGGAGCCCGGTCTGACTCTGCCTGCGGGCACCATTGCGCTGGATCTGGGGGCGGCGGCTGCGCCCCGCTTTACCGGCTTTGAGCCCCTGAGCCCGGGGGATCCCCGGCTGATTGGCCACCCCACCGCCATCTTGCGCCCCTCCGGCGATGCCCTGGTGCGCGATGGGCTGCGCAATCTGGATGGCGTACGGTTGGAGGTCGCCAAGGGGCGCTACCAGCTCACCCTCTGGCTCGATGACCCCGGCGAGTGGGAGTATCTGCCCCACCCCTTCGAGCGCAGCGTTCTGGTCAATGGCGAGCCCATCTGGGCCGAGCAGTGGCAACCGCAGGAGTGGCTAACGCAGCGCTATCTGGCGGGACAATCCCGCGAGGCACTGCCAAACCCGGATCCCTGGCAGCTGTTTGGGGCACGACAGGGCGGCCCGGTTCATGTCACCCTGAACCACCCAGGCGGCCCGCTCACTATCACACTGGTAGGTCACTCACCGGATGCCAAGTACCTGGCGGGACTGCTGCTTGCCCCCTATCCGGCCCCCACCAGCAAAGAGGCTCTCCCGAATAGTGGGAAAGATCACGCTGTATTGGCCGACGCTACCGCCATCGTGCTGACCAAGCAGCGCCAGCTGTTTTTGGAGAAGTGGACTCTGGCCCCCTATTCCCCAACCCC